>NZ_CP108023.1:4800000-6827500 GCF_036158715.1 Streptomyces sp. NBC_00316
CCAGCATGCCCTTCGGGGTGATGGGGACTCACAGGAGACTGCCGGGGTCAACTCGGAGGAAGGTGGGGACGACGTCAAGTCATCATGCCCCTTATGTCTTGGGCTGCACACGTGCTACAATGGCCGGTACAATGAGCTGCGATGCCGCGAGGCGGAGCGAATCTCAAAAAGCCGGTCTCAGTTCGGATTGGGGTCTGCAACTCGACCCCATGAAGTCGGAGTTGCTAGTAATCGCAGATCAGCATTGCTGCGGTGAATACGTTCCCGGGCCTTGTACACACCGCCCGTCACGTCACGAAAGTCGGTAACACCCGAAGCCGGTGGCCCAACCCCTTGTGGGAGGGAGCTGTCGAAGGTGGGACTGGCGATTGGGACGAAGTCGTAACAAGGTAGCCGTACCGGAAGGTGCGGCTGGATCACCTCCTTTCTAAGGAGCACTTCTTACCAAGCTTGCTTGGTCAGAGGCCACTACGTCGGCAAATGTTCGACGGTGGTTAGCTCATGGGTGGAACGTTGACTATTCGGCACGACAGGTTGTTGTTCACTAGTACTGCTTCGGCGTGGAACGTGGGGAACGGTCGGTCGTGTCGGGCACGTTGTTGGGTATCTGAGGGTACGGGCTCGTTTGAGTCTGTTCCTTCGGTTGCCGGCCCCAGTGAACTCACCTGTAAGGGTGGGGTGATGGGTGGTTGGTCGTTGTTTGAGAACTGCACAGTGGACGCGAGCATCTGTGGCCAAGTTTTTAAGGGCGCACGGTGGATGCCTTGGCACCAGGAACCGATGAAGGACGTGGGAGGCCACGATAGGCCCCGGGGAGCTGTCAACCGAGCTTTGATCCGGGGGTGTCCGAATGGGGAAACCCGGCAGTCGTCATGGGCTGTCACCCGCTGCTGAACACATAGGCAGTGTGGAGGGAACGAGGGGAAGTGAAACATCTCAGTACCCTCAGGAAGAGAAAACAACCGTGATTCCGGGAGTAGTGGCGAGCGAAACTGGATGAGGCCAAACCGTATGCGTGTGATACCCGGCAGGGGTTGCGCATGCGGGGTTGTGGGATCTCTCTTTTGCGGTCTGCCGGCCGTGAGACGAGTCAGAAACCGTTGATGTAGGCGAAGGACATGCGAAAGGTCCGGCGTAGAGGGTAAGACCCCCGTAGCTGAAACATTGACGGCTCGTTTGAGAGACACCCAAGTAGCACGGGGCCCGAGAAATCCCGTGTGAATCTGGCGGGACCACCCGCTAAGCCTAAATATTCCCTGGTGACCGATAGCGGATAGTACCGTGAGGGAATGGTGAAAAGTACCGCGGGAGCGGAGTGAAATAGTACCTGAAACCGTGTGCCTACAAGCCGTGGGAGCGTCGCTCACATCTTCGGATGTGGGTCGTGACTGCGTGCCTTTTGAAGAATGAGCCTGCGAGTTTGCGGTGTGTTGCGAGGTTAACCCGTGTGGGGAAGCCGTAGCGAAAGCGAGTCCGAATAGGGCGTTTTAGTAGCACGCTCAAGACCCGAAGCGGAGTGATCTAGCCATGGGCAGGTTGAAGCGGAGGTAAGACTTCGTGGAGGACCGAACCCACCAGGGTTGAAAACCTGGGGGATGACCTGTGGTTAGGGGTGAAAGGCCAATCAAACTCCGTGATAGCTGGTTCTCCCCGAAATGCATTTAGGTGCAGCGTCGTGTGTTTCTTGCCGGAGGTAGAGCACTGGATAGGCGATGGGCCCTACCGGGTTACTGACCTTAGCCAAACTCCGAATGCCGGTAAGTGAGAGCACGGCAGTGAGACTGTGGGGGATAAGCTCCATGGTCGAGAGGGAAACAGCCCAGAGCATCGACTAAGGCCCCTAAGCGTACGCTAAGTGGGAAAGGATGTGGAGTCGCAGAGACAACCAGGAGGTTGGCTTAGAAGCAGCCACCCTTGAAAGAGTGCGTAATAGCTCACTGGTCAAGTGATTCCGCGCCGACAATGTAGCGGGGCTCAAGCGTACCGCCGAAGTCGTGTCATTCCAGCGTTAAGGGCCAACGCCTGCTGGGATGGGTAGGGGAGCGTCGTGTGCCGGGTGAAGCAGCCGCGGAAGCGAGTTGTGGACGGTTCACGAGTGAGAATGCAGGCATGAGTAGCGATACACACGTGAGAAACGTGTGCGCCGATTGACTAAGGGTTCCTGGGTCAAGCTGATCTGCCCAGGGTAAGTCGGGACCTAAGGCGAGGCCGACAGGCGTAGTCGATGGACAACCGGTTGATATTCCGGTACCCGCTTTGAAACGCCCAATACTGAATCAGGCGATGCTAAGTCCGTGAAGCCGGCCCGATCTCTTCGGAGTTGAGGGTAGTGGTGGAGCCGACGAACCAGACTTGTACTAGGTAAGCGATGGGGTGACGCAGGAAGGTAGTCCAGCCCGGGCGGTGGTAGTCCCGGGGTAAGGGTGTAGGGCGTGTGGTAGGTAAATCCGTCACACATGAGTCTGAGACCTGATGCCGAGCCGATTGTGGCGAAGTGGATGATCCTATGCTGTCGAGAAAAGCCTCTAGCGAGTTTCATGGCGGCCCGTACCCTAAACCGACTCAGGTGGTCAGGTAGAGAATACCGAGGCGTTCGGGTGAACTATGGTTAAGGAACTCGGCAAAATGCCCCCGTAACTTCGGGAGAAGGGGGGCCATCACTGGTGATTGGATTTACTCCATGAGCTGGGGGTGGCCGCAGAGACCAGCGAGAAGCGACTGTTTACTAAAAACACAGGTCCGTGCGAAGCCGTAAGGCGATGTATACGGACTGACGCCTGCCCGGTGCTGGAACGTTAAGGGGACCGGTTAGCTGACTTTCGGGTCGGCGAAGCTGAGAACTTAAGCGCCAGTAAACGGCGGTGGTAACTATAACCATCCTAAGGTAGCGAAATTCCTTGTCGGGTAAGTTCCGACCTGCACGAATGGCGTAACGACTTCTCGACTGTCTCAACCATAGGCCCGGTGAAATTGCACTACGAGTAAAGATGCTCGTTTCGCGCAGCAGGACGGAAAGACCCCGGGACCTTTACTACAGTTTGATATTGGTGTTCGGTTCGGCTTGTGTAGGATAGGTGGGAGACTTTGAAGCAGCCACGCCAGTGGTTGTGGAGTCGCCGTTGAAATACCACTCTGGTCGTGCTGGATGTCTAACCTGGGTCCGTGATCCGGATCAGGGACAGTGTCTGATGGGTAGTTTAACTGGGGCGGTTGCCTCCTAAAGAGTAACGGAGGCGCCCAAAGGTTCCCTCAGCCTGGTTGGCAATCAGGTGTTGAGTGTAAGTGCACAAGGGAGCTTGACTGTGAGACCGACGGGTCGAGCAGGGACGAAAGTCGGGACTAGTGATCCGGCAGTGGCTTGTGGAAGCGCTGTCGCTCAACGGATAAAAGGTACCCCGGGGATAACAGGCTGATCTTCCCCAAGAGTCCATATCGACGGGATGGTTTGGCACCTCGATGTCGGCTCGTCGCATCCTGGGGCTGGAGTCGGTCCCAAGGGTTGGGCTGTTCGCCCATTAAAGCGGTACGCGAGCTGGGTTTAGAACGTCGTGAGACAGTTCGGTCCCTATCCGCTGCGCGCGTAGGAATATTGAGAAGGGCTGTCCCTAGTACGAGAGGACCGGGACGGACGAACCTCTGGTGTGCCAGTTGTCCTGCCAAGGGCATGGCTGGTTGGCTACGTTCGGAAAGGATAACCGCTGAAAGCATCTAAGCGGGAAGCCTGCTTCGAGATGAGTATTCCCACCCCCTTTGAGGGGTTAAGGCTCCCAGTAGACGACTGGGTTGATAGGCCAGATGTGGAAGCCCGGTAACGGGTGGAGCTGACTGGTACTAATAGGCCGAGGGCTTGTCCTCAGTTGCTCGCGTCCACTGTGTTAGTTCTGAAATAACGAACGGCCGTGTTGTTGTCCGGTGTTGGTTAATTTCATAGTGTTTCGGTGGTCATTGCGTTAGGGAAACGCCCGGTTACATTCCGAACCCGGAAGCTAAGCCTTTCAGCGCCGATGGTACTGCAGGGGGGACCCTGTGGGAGAGTAGGACGCCGCCGAACAATTATTCCGGGAAAGCCCCGCACCTCTGGTGCGGGGCTTTTCTGCGTTCACGGACCGGCAGGTACGACAGTCCTGTGATGCCTGACGAGTTGTCGTGCGGGTAGCGGGACCGCTTGATGATTGACCCGTTCAACTCGTTCAACCCGTACGAGGCCGCTGAACTCGATGGCCTCGAGCGGGAGATCGGACTGCCGCTGTCGCTGCAGGCGCCTGGACCGCTGTCAGGGGGCCGGGGTCTTCGACCAGTTGCACCGCGTTCTGCTCGGCGTGCTGATCGCGGCCGGCGAACTCGACTGGAGCCGCGCCTGTGTGGACGGTGACCACATACACGCGAAAAAGGGAGCCACGACCGGTCCGTCACCGGTCGCTCGGAGGAAAGCGGGGAGCAAGCATCACCCGATCTGCGACGGCAGAGGCACCCCGCTGCACGTCATCATGACCGCGGCCAACGTCAACGACGTCACCCGGACCCTCAACTTCGTCGACGGCCGCCCGTAGCGGACGGCGGGTCGTCCGCGACGGCGACCCGAGTGCATCCCGGGTGACAAGGCACACGACTCCGCGGCCGTACGGCACGAGCTGCGACACCGCCGGATCATGCCCGTGATCTCCCGTAAGGGCGCCCCGTCGGTGGCTTTCGTCTGTGCGGCCGTGACTTCCTGTCAGGTGCGTGCGGAGATGCCGAGTAGCGCGCGCACCGGCCACGTCTGCTCCCACACCCACACCCATTGCGAGGCTTCGCGGCCCTCGGCCTTGTCGTACAAGGCCGCGGCTACAGCGGACACCACCGGCCCAGATCGTCGGGCGCCTCGCCTGGATAAATTTGCGCACAAGGGGCCACGCGCGGTCGATGTTCAGGACGAAGTTGCCTGCGAACGCTGCTAGGCCGTCGATGCTCGGGATGTCGACCACGGCGTCGGAGGGGGCGGTGCCGTCTCCCATGAGAAGAGAAGCCCTCTCTGCATCTCTGAACAGATGGACGACCGCATGATCACCTCGGAAGCCGAGGGTGAGCAGAGGATAGTCACTGCCCGGCAACCGGACTTCGAGGTATCCGTGCCCGCGGGCGCGCAGTTGGCTGAAGCGGACTGAGAGGTCACTGATGTCCGAACGTCTCTCAACTGCTGTGAATCGTCCCGGTTCCGGCGACGTCATCGCCCACACCACGCTCATACGACCCCCAACGATCGGCCCCCTCCTTCAACTGCGTTCCGCCGTACGGCTATCGGGACCAAGTCGCGTGATCGTGTCATGAGCCCGAGGGGTCGGAAGCACCTCACTCACTCGGTCCATTTACCGGGCCGCGAACCGCAACTGCCGCGAGCTTTGATGCCGTTCAGGGGCAGGCGAACACCTCGTCCCCACTCGCCTTGGACACCGGGAGCGGCTCATCTGGGACGGTGCCCCTGATCCACCCGGCTTCGGGATAGGCCGCGGCACAGTGCGCAGCATGTCGTCGGTGGTGACCGGTGGCCGGCCGCCACGCGAGCCGGGGTGTGGCGCTCGATGTCTCCGTGTTGAACGGCGAAGAGGCTGAGGGCCCGTCATGACACCGAAGCCATACGCAATGCAGCTCTCAGAGGGGGTACCCGCTCTCACCCGAGAACGCCCCGGTGAGGGCGAGGTTGTGAAGTCGGGCGATGCCGAGCGTTGCCTGGTGGACGCCGTTGTCCATGGGCCGACAGTCCCACAGGTTCTTCCATTTCTTCGGTCGACAGGGCGTGCTCGACGCGATGCCCGGCTGCCGGCCATGCACGAGAGCGTTCAGGCTGTTCCGTAGTTGAGGAACGAACCCAAGAGCCTCTCGAAGCTCCGCTGACCAATCGCTGCCACGAGTCACCCTGGCCTGCACCGGACTTTCAGCCGGCGATCCAGGGGGCCGCTCGGGGACGATGCCTACGGCGTGCCGGGAAGCCGGGCCGTGACGAGGAGACCGCCGGCGGGGCGGGGGACGAGGTCGAGGGTCCCGTCGTGGGCGCGGACGATGCTGTGCACGATGGCCAGGCCGAGGCCGACACCGGCGTGCTCGTCGGTGCGTACGCGTTCCGTTCCGCGCCGGAAGGGCTCGGTGAGGGTCGGCACCAGTTCCGGTGGGAGCCGACGGCCCGCGTTCTCGACCCGCAGCACGCTCGTGTCGCCGTGCGTCTCGGTGTGGACCGTCACGGTGCCGCCGGCGGGGAGGCTGTGGACGATGGCGTTCTGGACGAGGTTCGTCACCATCTGCATCAGGAGCTCTGCGGAGCCGCTGGTCCGGGCCGCCCCGCCGGTGACGTCGAGCGTGATCCGGCGCTGTTCGGCGAGGGGAAGCAGCGTTTCGGCGGCTTCTTCGGCGATGAGGGAGAGGTCGACGCTCTCACGGGTGAAGTTGCCGCGGTCGCCGCGGCTGAGCAGCAGGAGGGCCTCGGTGAGGTCGATCGCCCGCGTATTGACAGCGTGCAGGCGTTCGATGAGTTCGCCCCGGTCCCGGCTGGGGTCCTTGCGGGCGACGTCGAGGAGCGCCCGCGAGATGGCCAGCGGGGTGCGCAGTTCGTGGGAGGCGTTCGCGGCGAACCTCTGCTGCTCGGCGACGTGGGACTCGAGTTGTCGGAGCATCGAGTCGAACGCGTCGGAGAGTTCACGGAATTCGTCCTGGCGGCCCTTCATGCGGATGCGGTGGGAGAGCGACCCGTTCTCGGCCATCCGTGCGGCATCCGTGATCTGCGTGAGTGGTGCGAGCATCCGGCCGGCGAGGAGCCATCCTCCCAGCAGGCCGAACACGAGCAGGAAGACCATCGCCACGGCCGCGGCGGGGGCGAAGGTGTGCACAAGGAGGTAGCGGTTGGGCGAGATCCCGAGAAGGCCCTTGGGGCTGTCGGGTACGTAGCGCAGCAGGAACCCCCACACCACGGCCAGCAGGAGAGCGCCGGCGACGGCGAGGAATCCGGCGTAGCTGAGGGTGAGTTTCAGTCGGGCGCTGAGCCCTGGGCGTCTATGCACGCGTACTGCCGGGGTCGGAAGTGTCCTTGCCGGGGGCGATGGTGCCCATCCGGGTGTCGACCCGGTAGCCGACGCCGGGCACCGTGGCGATGATCCATGGTTCGCCGAGCCGCTTGCGCAGTGCGGAGACGGTGATGCGCACGGCGTTGGTGAGGGGGTCGGCGTTCTCGTCCCAGGCCCGTGCCAGCAGCTCTTCGGCGCTGACGACCCCGCCCTCGGCGGCGACGAGGACTTCCAGCACGGCGAACTGTTTGCGGGTGAGCGCGACGTAGCGTCCGTCGCGGAAGACCTCCCGGCGGAAGGGGTCGAGCCGCAGGCCCGCGATCTCGCGGACCGGGGGCCGGGCGTACGCGCGTCTGCGGTCGAGCGCCCTCAGCCGCAGGACGAGCTCCCGCAGGTCGAACGGTTTGGTGAGGTAGTCGTCGGCGCCGAGCCCGAACCCGGAAGCCTTGTCGTCGATCCGGTCGGCAGCGGTCAGCATGAGGATCGGGATGCCGCTGCCGGAGGCGACGATGCGCCGGGCGACCTCGTCGCCGGAGGGGCCGGGGATGTCGCGGTCGAGGACCGCGAGGTCGTAGGAGTTGACGCTGAGCAGTTCCAGGGCGGAGTCGCCGTCGCCGGCGATGTCGGCGGCGATCGCCTCCAGCCGCAGACCGTCACGCACGGCTTCGGCCAGGTAGGGCTCGTCCTCCACGATCAGTACGCGCATGTCTGAAGCCTAAGCAGCCCACCATGTCGCCGACGTATGCAAAGACGCGTGCACTCCGGACACGCGACTCAGCCCGCCGGTGCCAGTGCGGGGCGAGGCTGGTCCGACGGCACTTCCGCCGTGGTGCGCCACCAGCGGCGCGACGCCAGCGCGGCGAGCACGGCGCCGGCGGCGTTGACCAGTACGTCGTCCACGGAGGACACCCGGTCCAGCCGCAGGACGTACTGCGCGGTTTCGACCAGGACCGAGCAGCCCGCCCCGAGCGCCAGGATCCGGGGCACGGACGCCAGCGCCGCGAACCGCATCGGGGCGAAGAACCCCAGCGACGCGAAGACCAGGAGGTTGCCGACGATCCCGAGCGGACCCATCGTGACCAGGTCCCGCAGCGGTACCAGGCTCACCCGGCCGGGGACGGTGCCGGCCCCGGCGCCCGGCATCATGGTCAGCCAGAGGAAAGGCACCGTCCCGTGGACCATGCCCACCTCGGCGAGCGACGTCCGCCACGCCGATGTGCCGCCGGCGGCGCGCCGACGGCGCGCCAGCGCCCACACCACCAGCACCGCGACCGGCAGCGCGACCAACGTCATGAGGACCACACCGTTGAACGTGTCGAAGCAGCCGTGCCACCGCCCGGCCATGCACCTCGGAGCGGACATCATGAGCGGCCCCCGCACGACGTACATGGCACTCGCCGTGCCGAGGACCACCAGGCCGAGGAGCACGATCCTGCGCGTGCGGCGGGGTGGTGCCGACAGGGATACGTTGTGGTTCACGCTCCCATTGGAAGCGGAGGGCTGTTGCGGTGGCGTATGCAATTTTCGATACGCCCGCGATACACGGGATCCCCCGCATCGAGGAACTGGCGCAAGCCGGCGATGAGATGGTCCCGCCGCCCGGTGATCGCGTCGGCCCAGCCACTGCCGGACGACTCGTCCGTGAACAGCGCACTGTCGAGCATCCAGGCCGAGCTCGCCGTCACGCCCGCACATCTGCCCTGGACCGTGAACGCCTGAAGGCTGTCACGTATGGGACGAGATTTATCCCGTGAGAGCGAGGTTGTGAAGTCGGGCGATGCCGAGCATGGCGTGATGGGTGCCGTTGCCCCTATGACGGCTTCGCCCGGGGCTTCGGTACCCCTGAACTCGACGGATGGACCTTTGTACTCGGGGCGTGGCGCGACCCCTGCGACGCCGAACGCAGCGAGGACATCCTGAGAACTCTGCACTCTGCTCCGCTCACGCTACGGACGGGCCCGGGTGTACGACTACGGGGCCCAGGGCGACGGCTCCGCCTGGCGCGTCGCCGAACACGGCGCAATCGCCGGCACCCGCTCCGCCTCTACCTCGCGGGGCAGCAGGCGCTCCTTGACCTGCCGCCCGGCGAGCGCCGGGAGCCGACGTACCGGCCTGAGGATGCGCTTGCCGGCCCGGGCGGCGCCCAGGCCATTCGACTCGCCCAGCAGCGACAGGCACGGGTCGCACGGTGTGGTGGCGAAGGACCGGCTTCCCGCGCATCGTCGCCCTGGCCGATCTGTCGTCCTCCGGCGCAGAGCCTCGACCATCGCCACAACGCCGGACATCGTCGCGCGCGGGACGGACTCCTCGACTGTCGCTCACCGCGCGGCCACGTCCAGGGTCCGCGTCGTCTTCGGCGACCCGGTCCAACTCCTTCCCCGAATCTCGACACCCGCTCCAGCGCGCGTGCCGTCTTCTCCCGCTGTGGCAGCACCGCCGGGCGCTTGCCATCCGAGGCCCGCGGGGCCGGGGCGATCAGCCTCGTCGCCGTCGGCAGCGGGATCTTCCGCGGCTTCGGCGCCCGCTCGATCGTCCGGGCTTGCTCAGCCGCGCGGACCGGTCCGGCATCTTCAGGCGGTTCGCCGGCAGCCGCGACAGTGGCCCAACCCGGACGCGGAGATCTCCTCGGTTCGCTGCATCCCGGTCGTCGTCATCGAGGAAGGAGAACTGTTCCGGCTCTGGCTGCGTGGATGTCTCCCCGAAGGCAGCGGCTTGCTCATCAGTCAGAAATTCGACCGGCACGGCCGGACCGCAGCCGCGCGCCTCGAATCGCATTTCACCCTGACCCGCTCCCTGGAGTGGACCACGACCACACACCTGGCAGACAGCCGCTCGGTGAGCGTCGCTTCCTCCTGGCCGTCTGCCTTGAGGCCGGTGGCCGTAGCCGGGGCGAGGACGAGCAGTCCGTGCACCGCGTCGGCGCTGCGGCAGTTGCGGCGGCTTGCGGGGATCCGGACGTAGCGAAGACGATGCCCAGCGCCTGTCCGGTCGTCGCCCGCACCGATGGCGATGCAACTGAAGGGCGTAGAGCGGTCTCCAAGCCCAGGCTGGGGTGTCGAGCAGCTGCAGCGCGATGAGGTGCAGGACCAGGGTGGCCGTCGCCCACCGGGCCTCGGACGACGCGAAGATCCGAGCACGGTGAGGGGCAGCGACGGTGTCGCGTGCCCCCGCGGCGGCGGGACGGGTCGGGCTGAAAACGGCTTGACCTGGCGGGGTTGACACGTCCCGCACCGATCCGTAAAGTTCTCCGAGTTGTCATGGGGCCGGAACGGTTCCGCGGCAGCCGATCCCGCCGCGAATGCGGCAACCAAAACTCTGCACGGTCTCCCACTCGGGATGATTTCGGCATGCCGGAATTCATTTCGAAGACGCGATTATGAATCGCCGGGAGGATTCCGCTAGGGTTTGGGTGTCGGAACGGCCCAACGGCCGGGATGACAAGCCCGCTGACTGGGAATCAGGCCCGAGAGGATCTGATAGAGTCGGACTCGCCGGAAAGGGAAACGCGAAAGCGGAAACCTGGAAAGCGAAACCCGCTTCGACCGGGAATCGGACACGAAAGAGTCTGATAGAGTCGGAAACGCAAGACCGAAGGGAAAAGCCCGGAGGAAAGCCCGTGAGGGTGAGTACGAAGGAAGCGTCCGTTCCTTGAGAACTCAACAGCGTGCCAAAAGTCAACGCCAGATATGTTGATACCCCGGCCTGTTTCGGCAGGTTGGTGGTTCCTTTGAAAGTCCTGCCGGGCCCTTGTGGTTCCGGTGGGCAATTTACACAGCGAGGACGCTGTGAACGACCGGTCCTATTCCGACCGGTTGTTCCGCTCTCGTGTGTGTCGTCCCGATTACGGGAAAACATTCACGGAGAGTTTGATCCTGGCTCAGGACGAACGCTGGCGGCGTGCTTAACACATGCAAGTCGAACGATGAAGCCTTTCGGGGTGGATTAGTGGCGAACGGGTGAGTAACACGTGGGCAATCTGCCCTTCACTCTGGGACAAGCCCTGGAAACGGGGTCTAATACCGGATAACACTCTGTCCCGCATGGGACGGGGTTGAAAGCTCCGGCGGTGAAGGATGAGCCCGCGGCCTATCAGCTTGTTGGTGGGGTGATGGCCTACCAAGGCGACGACGGGTAGCCGGCCTGAGAGGGCGACCGGCCACACTGGGACTGAGACACGGCCCAGACTCCTACGGGAGGCAGCAGTGGGGAATATTGCACAATGGGCGAAAGCCTGATGCAGCGACGCCGCGTGAGGGATGACGGCCTTCGGGTTGTAAACCTCTTTCAGCAGGGAAGAAGCGAGAGTGACGGTACCTGCAGAAGAAGCGCCGGCTAACTACGTGCCAGCAGCCGCGGTAATACGTAGGGCGCAAGCGTTGTCCGGAATTATTGGGCGTAAAGAGCTCGTAGGCGGCTTGTTGCGTCGGTTGTGAAAGCCCGGGGCTTAACCCCGGGTCTGCAGTCGATACGGGCAGGCTAGAGTGTGGTAGGGGAGATCGGAATTCCTGGTGTAGCGGTGAAATGCGCAGATATCAGGAGGAACACCGGTGGCGAAGGCGGATCTCTGGGCCATTACTGACGCTGAGGAGCGAAAGCGTGGGGAGCGAACAGGATTAGATACCCTGGTAGTCCACGCCGTAAACGTTGGGAACTAGGTGTTGGCGACATTCCACGTCGTCGGTGCCGCAGCTAACGCATTAAGTTCCCCGCCTGGGGAGTACGGCCGCAAGGCTAAAACTCAAAGGAATTGACGGGGGCCCGCACAAGCAGCGGAGCATGTGGCTTAATTCGACGCAACGCGAAGAACCTTACCAAGGCTTGACATATACCGGAAAGCATCAGAGATGGTGCCCCCCTTGTGGTCGGTATACAGGTGGTGCATGGCTGTCGTCAGCTCGTGTCGTGAGATGTTGGGTTAAGTCCCGCAACGAGCGCAACCCTTGTTCTGTGTTGCCAGCATGCCCTTCGGGGTGATGGGGACTCACAGGAGACTGCCGGGGTCAACTCGGAGGAAGGTGGGGACGACGTCAAGTCATCATGCCCCTTATGTCTTGGGCTGCACACGTGCTACAATGGCCGGTACAATGAGCTGCGATGCCGCGAGGCGGAGCGAATCTCAAAAAGCCGGTCTCAGTTCGGATTGGGGTCTGCAACTCGACCCCATGAAGTCGGAGTTGCTAGTAATCGCAGATCAGCATTGCTGCGGTGAATACGTTCCCGGGCCTTGTACACACCGCCCGTCACGTCACGAAAGTCGGTAACACCCGAAGCCGGTGGCCCAACCCCTTGTGGGAGGGAGCTGTCGAAGGTGGGACTGGCGATTGGGACGAAGTCGTAACAAGGTAGCCGTACCGGAAGGTGCGGCTGGATCACCTCCTTTCTAAGGAGCACTTCTTACCAAGCTTGCTTGGTCAGAGGCCACTACGTCGGCAAATGTTCGACGGTGGTTGCTCATGGGTGGAACGTTGACTATTCGGCACGACAGGTTGTTGTTCACTAGTACTGCTTCGGCGTGGAACGTGGGGAACGGTCGGTCGTGTCGGGCACGTTGTTGGGTATCTGAGGGTACGGCCGTCTGGTCGCCTTCAGTTGCCGGCCCCGGTAAAGCATCGCTTCGGCGGTGTGTGACGGGTGGTTGGTCGTTGTTTGAGAACTGCACAGTGGACGCGAGCATCTGTGGCCAAGTTTTTAAGGGCGCACGGTGGATGCCTTGGCACCAGGAACCGATGAAGGACGTGGGAGGCCACGATAGGCCCCGGGGAGCTGTCAACCGAGCTTTGATCCGGGGGTGTCCGAATGGGGAAACCCGGCAGTCGTCATGGGCTGTCACCCGCTGCTGAACACATAGGCAGTGTGGAGGGAACGAGGGGAAGTGAAACATCTCAGTACCCTCAGGAAGAGAAAACAACCGTGATTCCGGGAGTAGTGGCGAGCGAAACTGGATGAGGCCAAACCGTATGCGTGTGATACCCGGCAGGGGTTGCGCATGCGGGGTTGTGGGATCTCTCTTTTGCGGTCTGCCGGCCGTGAGACGAGTCAGAAACCGTTGATGTAGGCGAAGGACATGCGAAAGGTCCGGCGTAGAGGGTAAGACCCCCGTAGCTGAAACATTGACGGCTCGTTTGAGAGACACCCAAGTAGCACGGGGCCCGAGAAATCCCGTGTGAATCTGGCGGGACCACCCGCTAAGCCTAAATATTCCCTGGTGACCGATAGCGGATAGTACCGTGAGGGAATGGTGAAAAGTACCGCGGGAGCGGAGTGAAATAGTACCTGAAACCGTGTGCCTACAAGCCGTGGGAGCGTCGCTCACATCTTCGGATGTGGGTCGTGACTGCGTGCCTTTTGAAGAATGAGCCTGCGAGTTTGCGGTGTGTTGCGAGGTTAACCCGTGTGGGGAAGCCGTAGCGAAAGCGAGTCCGAATAGGGCGTTTTAGTAGCACGCTCAAGACCCGAAGCGGAGTGATCTAGCCATGGGCAGGTTGAAGCGGAGGTAAGACTTCGTGGAGGACCGAACCCACCAGGGTTGAAAACCTGGGGGATGACCTGTGGTTAGGGGTGAAAGGCCAATCAAACTCCGTGATAGCTGGTTCTCCCCGAAATGCATTTAGGTGCAGCGTCGTGTGTTTCTTGCCGGAGGTAGAGCACTGGATAGGCGATGGGCCCTACCGGGTTACTGACCTTAGCCAAACTCCGAATGCCGGTAAGTGAGAGCACGGCAGTGAGACTGTGGGGGATAAGCTCCATGGTCGAGAGGGAAACAGCCCAGAGCATCGACTAAGGCCCCTAAGCGTACGCTAAGTGGGAAAGGATGTGGAGTCGCAGAGACAACCAGGAGGTTGGCTTAGAAGCAGCCACCCTTGAAAGAGTGCGTAATAGCTCACTGGTCAAGTGATTCCGCGCCGACAATGTAGCGGGGCTCAAGCGTACCGCCGAAGTCGTGTCATTCGTACATATATCCCCAACGGGAGTACGGATGGGTAGGGGAGCGTCGTGTGCCGGGTGAAGCAGCCGCGGAAGCGAGTTGTGGACGGTTCACGAGTGAGAATGCAGGCATGAGTAGCGATACACACGTGAGAAACGTGTGCGCCGATTGACTAAGGGTTCCTGGGTCAAGCTGATCTGCCCAGGGTAAGTCGGGACCTAAGGCGAGGCCGACAGGCGTAGTCGATGGACAACCGGTTGATATTCCGGTACCCGCTTTGAAACGCCCAATACTGAATCAGGCGATGCTAAGTCCGTGAAGCCGGCCCGATCTCTTCGGAGTTGAGGGTAGTGGTGGAGCCGACGAACCAGACTTGTACTAGGTAAGCGATGGGGTGACGCAGGAAGGTAGTCCAGCCCGGGCGGTGGTAGTCCCGGGGTAAGGGTGTAGGGCGTGTGGTAGGTAAATCCGTCACACATGAGTCTGAGACCTGATGCCGAGCCGATTGTGGCGAAGTGGATGATCCTATGCTGTCGAGAAAAGCCTCTAGCGAGTTTCATGGCGGCCCGTACCCTAAACCGACTCAGGTGGTCAGGTAGAGAATACCGAGGCGTTCGGGTGAACTATGGTTAAGGAACTCGGCAAAATGCCCCCGTAACTTCGGGAGAAGGGGGGCCATCACTGGTGATTGGATTTACTCCATGAGCTGGGGGTGGCCGCAGAGACCAGCGAGAAGCGACTGTTTACTAAAAACACAGGTCCGTGCGAAGCCGTAAGGCGATGTATACGGACTGACGCCTGCCCGGTGCTGGAACGTTAAGGGGACCGGTTAGCTGACTTTCGGGTCGGCGAAGCTGAGAACTTAAGCGCCAGTAAACGGCGGTGGTAACTATAACCATCCTAAGGTAGCGAAATTCCTTGTCGGGTAAGTTCCGACCTGCACGAATGGCGTAACGACTTCTCGACTGTCTCAACCATAGGCCCGGTGAAATTGCACTACGAGTAAAGATGCTCGTTTCGCGCAGCAGGACGGAAAGACCCCGGGACCTTTACTACAGTTTGATATTGGTGTTCGGTTCGGCTTGTGTAGGATAGGTGGGAGACTTTGAAGCAGCCACGCCAGTGGTTGTGGAGTCGCCGTTGAAATACCACTCTGGTCGTGCTGGATGTCTAACCTGGGTCCGTGATCCGGATCAGGGACAGTGTCTGATGGGTAGTTTAACTGGGGCGGTTGCCTCCTAAAGAGTAACGGAGGCGCCCAAAGGTTCCCTCAGCCTGGTTGGCAATCAGGTGTTGAGTGTAAGTGCACAAGGGAGCTTGACTGTGAGACCGACGGGTCGAGCAGGGACGAAAGTCGGGACTAGTGATCCGGCAGTGGCTTGTGGAAGCGCTGTCGCTCAACGGATAAAAGGTACCCCGGGGATAACAGGCTGATCTTCCCCAAGAGTCCATATCGACGGGATGGTTTGGCACCTCGATGTCGGCTCGTCGCATCCTGGGGCTGGAGTCGGTCCCAAGGGTTGGGCTGTTCGCCCATTAAAGCGGTACGCGAGCTGGGTTTAGAACGTCGTGAGACAGTTCGGTCCCTATCCGCTGCGCGCGTAGGAATATTGAGAAGGGCTGTCCCTAGTACGAGAGGACCGGGACGGACGAACCTCTGGTGTGCCAGTTGTCCTGCCAAGGGCATGGCTGGTTGGCTACGTTCGGAAAGGATAACCGCTGAAAGCATCTAAGCGGGAAGCCTGCTTCGAGATGAGTATTCCCACCCCCTTTGAGGGGTTAAGGCTCCCAGTAGACGACTGGGTTGATAGGCCAGATGTGGAAGCCCGGTAACGGGTGGAGCTGACTGGTACTAATAGGCCGAGGGCTTGTCCTCAGTTGCTCGCGTCCACTGTGTTAGTTCTGAAATAACGAACGGCCGTGTTGTTGTCCGGTGTTGGTTAATTTCATAGTGTTTCGGTGGTCATTGCGTTAGGGAAACGCCCGGTTACATTCCGAACCCGGAAGCTAAGCCTTTCAGCGCCGATGGTACTGCAGGGGGGACCCTGTGGGAGAGTAGGACGCCGCCGAACAATTATTCCGGGAAAGCCCCGCACCTCTGGTGCGGGGCTTTTCTGCGTTCGGGGGTAGTTGTTCAATTCGACGGTGACCATATGTACGGGGTCGTCGTGGTCACTGCGTGAAAGCCGAGACGGCGCAGGATCGGTGCGCTGTCGTCGGATGCGTCCACTTGCAGATAGCTGACTCCGCGGGCTGCCGCGATCTCGGCACGGGCGGAGACCAGCGCACGGTAGATCCCGCGTCCTCGCCAGTCGGAGAGTGTGGAACCGCCCCACAGGCCGGCGAATTCGGTGCCGTCCCTGAAGACCAGCCAGGCCGCGGAGACGAGTTCGCCGCCGGCTTCGGCGACCAGGACGGCGATGTCGTCAGGGGCAGCGGCCACCCGGCCTGCCAGGTCGTCGCCGATCATGCTCAGGTCCTCGCCCCAGATGACCGACTCCATCGCCGCTATGCGGTGCATGTCGGCGGCCTCGGTGACCTGGCGGAGTGCAACGCCGTCCGGGAGCACGGGCGGTGATGCCATGTCCTGGGTGAGACCGATGAGGATGGTCTCCTCGTCCTCCGGAACGAAGCCGGCCGCGCGCAGCCGCTCGGGGAGGTCGGCCGGGCGGTCGTGGCCCCGCGTCTTCCATTCCACCGACTCCCCCCGTGCGGCGAAGTAGTCACGCTGACGCACGATCAACTCGTCGAGTGCGGCGCCCCGCAGGCCCACGTCACGTGGGGCGTTGATGAAGCCGCGGAACTGGCCGACGGTCCGGACGAGGGGTCCGTCCTGTTCATGGACGACCCCTGCCGGCGGGTGGGGCGATGCACCGCGCATCTGCTCGTCGTAGGCCGCG
Organism: Streptomyces sp. NBC_00316; assembly: GCF_036158715.1. Lineage (NCBI taxonomy): Bacteria > Bacillati > Actinomycetota > Actinomycetes > Kitasatosporales > Streptomycetaceae > Streptomyces > Streptomyces sp. NBC_00316. The sequence continues at coordinate 4,816,857 of NZ_CP108023.1, forward strand.
AGCAGGCCTTTCATGTCTGTCACGGAAGTACACAGTACGAGCCCGAGAACAGCACGGGCATCCGAATTCGATTGCCTCAGCACGGGGCGCGGGACAGGATCGGCGTATGGACTATGTGATTCGCCCCGTACGTGCCGAGGAATGGCCGCTGGTCAAGGACCTCCGGCTCGCCGCTCTGCAGGACCCTGTGGCACCGGTGGCCTTCCTGGAAACGTACGAGCAGGCTCTCGCCGAGCCCGATGACTTCTGGCAGGGACGTACGGCCCGTGGGGCGGAGGCCGGTGGGAACGAGGTGCGGCAGTTCATCGCCGAGGCGTCCGACGGGAGCTGGGCGGGCACGATCAGTGTGCTGATCGAGCGGCCGGACGGCGATCTGCGGTTCGGTGAGGCGGCCAAGGTCCACCAGGCCCATGTGGTCGGGGTGTTCGTACGGCCCGAGGCGCGGGGCAGCGGGCTGGCCGAGCGGTTGTTCCGGGCCGGGGTCGACTGGGCGTGGTCACTGGGCGAGCCGCGGATCGAGCGGGTGCGGCTGTATGTGCACGAGAACAATCCGCGGGCCGCTGCCTTCTACCGGCGGTTCGGTTTCGTGCCGAGCGGGGAGACCACGGCGGTACCGAACGATCCGACGGCGCTGGAGCTGGAGTACGAGATCGTCCGTCCCGGCTGATGCCCACGGCAACGGCCGGCTGAAACTGTCAGCCCGGACCGGATGGCGGTCGGCCCGGCCTCCCCGGGATGCCGGGGCTTCCGCACAGGCGATGGCTGTCGCGCGACGGCTCAGAGCGGGGACGACCAGCGGGCGCGAGCCTGTTCCTCGGAGCGGAGCAGGACCAGCGTCGGCAGGCCCTGGTCCTGGCCCGTCGACAGCAGCTCCGGGAGCTGAGGCACGGGCGCCACGGCCGCGACGTCGTCGAGGACGAGCGTCATTGGTGGGTCGAGCCGACCGTCGGTTGACCGTGCGGCCATGCGGCGGCCGTGCTCGACCACGTGTGAGGCGAGGGCGGTGAGCAGAGGCATCGCACCCGGGGCGGAGCGAGGATCCTCGATGGGTTCACCTACCACATAAAGAGTGCCCCCTTCGCCCGTAAAAGATTCCAGTGCGAGCGCATCGGATCGGTTCGGTGTGCAGGCTTCGCGGATGTGGATCGAGGAGAGCGCGGCGAAGGCCCGTACCGTCAACTCCTGTGCCATCTCTCTGCGTTCGGGGTGGCCGGTGAGCGCGGACTCCAGCAGGCCGGCGAGTCCGGAGGAGGCCTTGGGGTGTGTCCGGAGCAGGCGTACCGGTTCGTGGGCGCTGGAGCCGAGGGCCCAGCGGTGGACCTGACGGAACGGGCGGCCGTCTATGGCAGCGGCGTGGAGCCAGCACTGGAGGAGGGTCTCCGCGGTCTCCGCCGTCATGGCGTCGATACGGGCCTGCGGCCGGACCGGGGCGAGGAGCGCGAGGGCGCGGGCGGCTGCCGTGTGCGGTGCTTCGCACCCGGCGGTGGGGGACCAGTGGAGGCGGGCCGGGGTGTCGCAGAGATGACCCGGGTCGTAGACGAGAACGGGGCCGAGTTTGGCGCGGGCGTCCTTCGTCTCGGCCCAGACGGTGGGGTCCGAGGTGACGACCAGGGCCGGTCCGTCGGCTTCCCGGATGGCCTGTACGACGGTGGGGCGGCGGGTGGCGGCCGGGCCGTAGACGATGTGGGGCGTACGGGGGGAGGGGACGGCCGGGGAGAGGAGAAGGGCTTCTGTCGCGCTGGGTGCGCTGGGTGCGCTGAGTGTGCTGGACGTCCCGGGTCCGGCTTCTGCCGGAGACTCTGTGGGTGTCGGGGCCATGGTTACCGGAGCCTGCTCGGGGGCGGGTGCCTGCATCATGACGGGCTCGTCGTGTTCCGTGCGCGCCGTCTGCCGCGCGTGCCGGCGCTGGGTCCGTACCGCGCGCCAGCGGGTCACCACTCCCATCACGAATACCGTCAGAACCATGAGCACCATGAGCTCACCGATGAACAGGCCCCAGAACAGCCCGTATCCGGAGAGCTCGCCCGCCGGTGTGTCGGGCCAGGCGGCCGGGATGTCATGCGGCGACGCCGCCAGCCGGCGCATGGCGAGCGGGGTCTCGGTGAAGATGACGCCCTTCGGCCAGGCGCCGTGGGCGAACAGGCCGGACATGCCGGTGGCCGTCCAGACCAGGACCGTCAGCCCGAGCAGGAAGCCCAGCAGGCCGACCAGCAGACCGTCAGGGATGCCGCCGGTGCCCTGCTCGTTGCCCCGGTCCGGAGTGCGACCCGCCATGTCATGCCACCGTTGACTCGGACGACTCGTTCAGCCGTTGCTGGTGCTCGATGCGTGCCGCGCGCTGTTCCGCCTCCAGGTCTGCGGCGCGTACGTCCTCCGGGCGCAGGTCGGCGGTGGAGGACTCGGTCATGGCGCGGTCGGTGTAGACGAGGGGGCGTTCCGCCTCGGTGATCAGGTGTTTGACGACCTGTACGTTGCCGTTGACGTCCCATACCGCGATGCCGGGGGTGAGAGTGGGAATGATCTCGACCGCCCAGCGCGGCAGACCGAGCACCCGCCCCGTCGCTCTGGCCTCGTCGGCCTTCTGCGCGTAGATCGTGCGGGTCGAGGCCATCTTGAGGATGGCCGCCGCCTCACGTGCCGCGGCACCGTCGACCACATCGCTGAGGTGGTGGACGACGGCGACGAACGACAGACCCAGCCGTCGCCCGAACTTCAGCAGGCGCTGGAAGAGCTGGGCGACGAACGGCGAGTTGATGATGTGCCAGGCCTCCTCGACCAGGAAGATGCGCTTCTTCCGGTCGGGCCTGATCCAGGTGTGTTCCAGCCAGACGCCGACGATCGCCATCAGGATCGGCATCGCGATGGAGTTCCGGTCGATGTGCGACAGGTCGAAGACGATCAGTGGTGCGTCCAGGTCGATGCCGGCGGAGGTCGGGCCGTCGAACATGCCGCGCAGGTCGCCGTCGACCAGCCGGTCCAGGACGAGGGCGACATCGAGGCCCCAGGCCCGTACGTCGTCTATGTCGACGTTCATCGCCTCGGCGGACTCGGGTTCCGGGTGACGCAGTTGCTCGACGATGTCGGTCAGCACGGGCTGCCGGTCGGTGATCGTCTCGTTGACGTAGGCGTGCGCGACCTTCAGAGCGAACCCGGACCGTTCGTCGAGGCCGTGTCCCATCGCGACTTCGATGATCGTGCGGAGCAGGGCGAGCTGGCCGGTCGTGGTGATCGAGGGGTCCAGCGGGTTGAGCCGGATCCCGCCGTTCATGGCCGAGGTCGGGTCGAGCCGTACGGGGGTGAGGCCGAGTTCCTGGGCGATGAGGTTCCACTCGCCGACGCCGTCCTCGCCCTGCGCGTCGAGGACGACGACCTGACGGTCACGGAACCTGAGCTGGCGGAGCACGTACGTCTTCTCCAGCGCGGACTTGCCGTTGCCGGACTCCCCGAGCACCAGCCAGTGCGGGGCGGGGAGCTGCTGTCCGTACAGCTGGAAGGGGTCGTAGATGTAGCCCTTGCCGGAGTACACCTCGCGGCCGATGATCACGCCGGAGTCGCCGAGGCCGGGGGCCGCGGTGGGCAGGTAGACGGCCTGCGCCTGGCCGGTCGAGGTGCGTACGGGCAGCCTGGTCGTCTCCACCTTCCCGAAGAGGAAGGAGGTGAAGGCATCCGACAATGCGGACAGCGGATCTCGCATGGCGTGACTGCCCTCTCGGTTAGCGACGGATGCCGGTGGCGAACGGCAGGGTGTTCACAAAGGCGCGGTGGTGCTCGCGGTCGCACCACTCCAGCTTCAGATACGACTTGCCGGCCGAGGCGCGGATCGTCCGCTTGTCACGGGCGAGGGACTCGGGAGATCGCGACGACACGGTGATGTACCCCACGAGGTTCACTCCGGCCGCCCCGCTCGCGAGATCTTCACCCCGCTGGTCCAGCCTGCCGTGGGCGGCGATGTCGCGCGGGTCGACGGTCCGGTTCATCTTGGCCTGGCGGCTGGCCTCGGCCTCGTCGTTCGTCTTCTCGGTGAGCATGCGCTCGATGGCGACCTCGGTGGGTTCGAGGTCCATGCAGACGGCGACCGTGCGGATCACATCGGGTGTGTGGACGAGGAGCGGGGCCAGGAAGTTGACGCCGACGGGCGTCATCGGCCACTCCTTCACCCAGGCCGTGGCGTGGCACCAGGGGGCGCGGGTCGCCGATTCGCGGGTCTTGGCCTGCAGGTACGTCGGCTCGACGGCGTCCAGCTCGGCGGGCCAGGCGTTGCGCTTCGTCATCGCCTGGATGTGGTCGATGGGGTGGTCGGGGTCGTACATCGAATGCACCAGGGAGGCGAGCCGGCTCTGGCCGAGCGGCTGGCGCACCCGGATGTCCGCCTCGGCGAGGCGGGCGCAGATGTCGGTCAGTTCGCGTGCCATGACGACGGCGAGGCCGGCGTCCCGGTCGAGCTTGCGGCCGGCCTGGGGGCGGGCGGCGCGGGCCATGGCGTTGGCCTCGGCGGCGAGTTCGCGTCCGTAGTGCATGCATGCGACGAGGTAGGCGCGGTGCTGTTCGCTCGAGGTCGAGACCATCGACTGGAGCTGGTCGTACGACTCCTGCAGCCAGCCCGGGGCCGCCTGGTCGCCGCGCTGGGCGACGTCCTTGGCGTGGGCGTCGGGGTCGGCGGGAAGGGTGCGGGCCAGCATCTGAATACGGGTCACGAAGCCGTCGCCGTTGGCCACATGCTTCAGCAGCGTGCCGAAGCGGTCGACCAGTGCCTCCTGGTCCTCGCTGTCGCGCAGTCCGACGCCGGGACCCTCGATCTCGATCGCGGCGGTGACGGTGCGGCGGTCGGCGTGCAGCAGTACGGCGATCTCGTCCGGGCCGAAGGGCGCGGCCAGCCAGCTGATCCGTCCGATGCCGGGGGGCGGGCCGATCTCGACCTCGCGGCCGTCGGCCCGTACGCCCGCCTCCATGGCTGCGGACCGGTACGTCGTGCCTCGGCGGAGAGACCGCTTGAAGCTGCGGTTGATCTCGAACCACTTGTAGAAGGTGCGGTGCTTGTACGGGACGTACACCATGGTGAGCGCCAGCAGCGGGAAGCCCGTGAGGAGCACGATCCGCAGGGACAGGACGGGGACGATCAGCCCGCTCATCATGCCGAGGAACGCGCCGACGATGATCAGCGCGATCTCGCCGGTCTCGCGGTTCTTGCCGACGATCGCGTTCGGCCGGGCCCGGCCGATGAGATACGTGCGGCGGGGCGCGACCGGATGGGACTGGGTCGTCAACGCCCTCCACCTCCTGTGCGGTTGGTGCCTGAGTTACCTGATCCGCCGCGCGGGCTGCGGCTGCTGTGGGGGGTGCCGGCGGTGGGGCCGGACCCGCTGCGGGGCGGAGGTGCGGCGGAGGGGACAGATCCGCCGCCGACCCCGCTCCCGCCGGGGTTGCGGGAGCTGTGCGCGGCCACCCCGCCGCTGACCGGGTTGGCGGGCCGGCCGCCGGTGCCGCCTCCGCTGTTGTCGGCGCCTCCGCTGCGGCTGCTGTGGGTCTTGATGCCCTGCGAGACGAGAGCGGCCGGCGAACTGATCAGGGCGGCGGCCTGGGCGCCGTCGGTGGCCTGCTTGCGGTTGGTGCGGGCGCCCTGGATCTCGTCGCCGAAGCCGGGTACGAAGCGGTAGATCATCGCCGAGGCGAAGATCGCGAGCAGGATGATGGCGAGGCCGGAGACGACGGCGGAGAACGCGTTCGGGCCGCCGTCGGAGGAGAGCGCTCCGGCCAGCCCGAGCACGATGACGATGACCGGCTTCACCATGATCACAGCGATCATGATGCCTGCCCAGCGGCGGACGTGACCCCACATGTTCTTGTCGACGAGTCCGGAGTAGACGACGACACCGAGGAGAGCGCCCACGTAGAGCAGCGCGGCCCGGATCACGAGCTCGAGCCAGAGCACGCCCGCGGCGAGGATCGAGACGAGCGAGACGACGATCAGCATGATCGGTCCGCCACCGATGTCCGAGCCCTTGTTGAGCGCCTCGGCGAACGACCCGAAGAAGACGTCCGTCTGCCCGCCGGAGGACGACGCGATGACGTCGGTGACACCGTCGGTCGCCGAGACGACCGTGTAGAGGATCAGCGGCGTGAACGCGGAGGCGAGCACGGTCAGCCAGAGGAACCCGACGGCCTCGGAGATCGCGGTGGCCACCGGGACGCCGCGGATGGCGCGCTTGGCGACGGCGAGCAGCCAGAGGACCAGCGTGAGGAAGGTGGCGGCGGCGAAGACGACCGCGTACTGCTGGAGGAACTTGGGGTTCGTGAAGTCGACGTTCGCGGTGCCCTTGACCGCTTCGCTGAGCTTGCCGACGATCCAGGCCGCGGCGTCGGCGCAGCCGCGGGCGAGGGAGGAGAGGGGGTCGAGGGCGTTGGTGGCGTCGTCGGGGGAGACGGTTTTGGGGCTGCCTGCGTCGCCGTTCTCGCAGTAGTCCTTGGCGAGCCCGACGATGAGGTCGCACGCGTTGTTGCTCTTGCTCGGTGACGGGCTCGGAGTGGGACTCGGTGCCGCGGCGGCGTTGGAGGCCAGCAGGATGACTGCCGCTGGGAGGCTGCCCAGGACGGTCGCGAGCGGGATCGCGTGGGGGCGACGGCTATCGGGCATAGGTGAAGCCTCCGTACTGCTCAACCGCACCGGCGATTTCGTCCGCAGTCGAGGCCCTGTTGCCGCCGCTGACCGGCGTCGGGCCTTCTTTCTGGTTCGACGACTCAATTTTCCAGTCGTTCGCGACCCACTTCAGGTGCTCCGTGATGGTGAACCAGGTCTCAGTGACAGGCTTGGTGGACCCTTGCCCGGCCATCCCAACAAGGCCTGTGCACCACACCTCGACGGTGGCCGTCTCGTTGCTCTGATCGACCACCTTGGTACCAACCGGCACCGTCCGGGACACGAACGTCAGTCCACTGGGCGTGCTGCCGTCCTCGTTCAGGCCGACGTTCTTGAAGAGGCTTGCGGAGTAGGCCTTGTCCATGTCGGTCTGGAGACGGCCGACGACCGCCGGGTCGTGGGTAGCCTGCAGGATTTCCTGGCGTGAGGTGGCGTTGAACATCTCAGCGGAGCCCAGCGCGACCGCGTAATTCGTTGCCGCGCTCTGCGCCCCCTGCTCGTTGTGCGCGAACCCCGACGCGATCGTGCCGTTCTTTCCCGTCACCGGCTTCGTCCCCGTCGCCGCCGTCGGGGCCGCGCCCGCCTTGCTGTCGCCGCTCCCGCCGGCGCCCGAGGCGTCGTCGTCCGTGCCACCGCCCATGTTCGCGAATGCGATGGCCGCGAGGAGCAGAACGACCACGCCGACCATTGTCACCAGGGACCGTGAGCTGCGGGCCGGCCGACGGGTGCCGCTGTAGCCGTCGCTGTCGCCCTCGGCGAATCGGGTACGGGTCTGGCGCGTACCACCGAGGGTGCTGTATCCATCATCCGTACGGCTTGAACCGGAATCGCTGCCGTAGCCGTGACCGTCACCATGACTCATACCGCGTAGGCCCCCTCAACCGTGTGCGATTCCGCGTAGTACGACGGTAGCCGTGCTGGTTCCCGCGTGAGTGCGGTGTGGTGACTCGACATCAGGGAGACACAACCTCTGCCGGTGGGCACGACGGACGGATGGTGTGGAAGGCGGATGCGGTGGAGGGAGCTCCGATCAGGCCGATGGGTGGCTAGATGGCCATGCCATAGACGATGGTGAACAGGGTCCCGAGCGATCCGATGATGAACACACCGGTCAGACCGGCAACAATCAGACCCTTGCCCTGTTCGGCGCTGAACGTGTCGCGCAACGCCGTGGCACCGATGCGTTGTTTGGCCGCTCCCCAGATGGCGATGCCGAAGCAGAGCAGGATGGCGACGGCCATGACGACCTCGATCATCACCTTGGCTTCGTCGCCCAGGGCTCCGAACGGCCCCCACTTGGGCGCGATGCCGTTGATGATGGTGCTGATGCCGCCCTTATCAGTGTCAGCTGCCAGGACCATGTAAGTCACCGCCCCTGTTGGGTAGTTCATGCCCCTGCCACATGGCACGGGTCACCCTCTATCTTCGCTGATGAAACCGCTCTCGCACGACGACTTGGCGGCTCTCTTTCCTCGGACCCCGCACGTTTGACCGGTTCGACCGCCCTGACCTGCGGATCGAATCGGTGTGTGACCGAACACGTATGGTTACTCTGTGTATCACGGAGCGTGACCCCGAGCAATGATCGGCATCCCGCCACCCTGGCCGGGACGCACTTCGTGGGCCGAAAGTGCGAGGTGACGGGCGATCAGGAGGGAGCGTCCGAGCCCGCTCCGTCGAGCTCCGCGAAGTGGTCGAACTCGCCGGCCGTCACTCCCCTGGTGAAGGCATCCCATTTCGTCATGGTGGTCGTCACGACGTTTCCGGGGTCGCTGGTCTCCCGTAGATAGACGAACTCGTCCGGCCCGAATGCCACCTCGATCCAGGGGCCGGGCCCCTGTTCGCCGTCGGGTGCGGCGCGGATCCAGCGGAGGTCGGCCGGGATCGCCGGGTCAGCCACGGCAGGTGCCGTCCTTGACGGTTTGGATGAGCGCGGCCCAGGCGGTGGGGGTGGTGCGGAGTATCGCTCCGCTGGGATCGCCGCTCTCGGTGACGTTGATCGTGCCGTGATGGGCGGCGACGTGTACGCAAGAGTTCCCCTGGGCGCAGTAGGAGGACTTCTGCCAGGTGGGAGCGTCCATCGTGGATTCCTTCACAGGCTGCGGGCGATGTTGTGGATGAAGTCTCGCGAACGGTCGGCGTCGAGCGCTGTGGATTCCATGCGGCCGAGGAGTACGCGGTACTTCGTCAGCTGAGCCTCGGCGTCCAGGAAGACGGGCCCGTGCGACTGGTCGAGATTGACGGTGTCGAGCTGAGGTACCGGCCCGAAGAAGTAGTAGATCGACTGACCGGACCCGGCGAAGGTTCCCGCGGAAAACGGAATCACGTGGAGGGTGATGTGCTCTCGCTCGCCCATGTCGAGTAGGTGCCGAAGCTGTTGCCGGGTCACCGCTGCGCCGCCGAACTGCATCCGCAGCGCGGCCTCGTGGACGACTGCCTGGTGTGGCGTCGGTGACTCGCGGAACAGGACTGCCTGTCGCTTGATACGAAAGGAGATGCGGTGCTCGATGTCGGGCGGCGACAGCTCCGGAACGTCCTGGCGGAAGACTTCGCGCGCGTATTCCGCGGTCTGGAGGAGGCCGGGAATGTGGACGGTGACAGCGGTGCGAAGCCGGTGCGCATGGTGTTCGATCTCGGCCAGATCGAGCAGGGGGGCGGGCAGGATCTCCCGGTACTCCTCCCACCAGCCGCGCGTACGGTCGGCGGTCATCTCGCTGAGCGCTGTGATGAGGCCCTTGTCCGTGCAGTCGTAGTGGCAGGCAAGCGTGTGTACCCGCTCGGGGCTCACGCCGACGCGACCGGCCTCCATGTTGCTGATCTGGTTCTGTTTCACACCCAGCAGTCGACCGGCCTGGGTGGCGGTGAGGCCTGCGCGCTCGCGGAGCTTGCGCAGTTCGCCGCCGAAGCGGAGTTGACGACCCGTTGGGTTGGTTCTCACGGGCGGGTTCGCCTCCTTGAGCGGCTGGTCACCCACACGGGTGTCAGTTCATGGATTCTCTGGGAATCGGTTAACACGTTAGCCGTGAATCGCTACGTTGATGCTCAGGCCTTCGCCCGGAAGTACCCCGCTCGACGGAGCGGCCTCGTCACCGGGCAATCGGAAACGCACGATCCAACTTCCCTCCGTGATCGGAGACTTCCATGGTCCTGGCCACCGTAACGCCGCCCTGGGCGTACACCCTCCAACTCCCGCAAGATCCCCGGGCTCCCGGTATCGCCCGTGCCACTCTCCGTTCCGTGCTCCGGGTGCATGGCATGGGGGATCTGATCGAGACCGCTGAACTGATCGCGAGTGAACTCGTCACCAACGCGTACCTGCACTCCTCGGGCCCGTACTCGCTCCGGCTGCGCGACGCCGGACGGCACCGGATCAGGCTGAGCGTCTGGGACACCAACCCGGACATCCCGCCGCCGTTCCGGGGTGGCGCGCATACCCCGTCGGCGCTCGCCGAGCGGGGGCGGGGGCTGCACCTCGTCACCCTGTGGGCGGACAGCTGGGGCGGGTACCCGTTGCACGGCGGGCTGCCGGGGCACGGCGGGAAGCTGCTCTGGGTGGAGTGCGCATGGCGGCCGGGTGGGGGCGCGCTGTACGGCGTTCAGGACTGAGGCTGCCCGAAGTGCCCTGTGGTGTCGGGCGGTTCATGGCGGGCGAGGTGGTCGACCGTGACCCGCCGGTCGCGATCACGCCGACGGCGAACCCTGGTTCGGGAGCCGCATGGCCAGGCCGTCGAGGACGACGTCCAGGCCGTAGGCGAACTTGTCGTTGCGGACCTCGGCGGGGTTGGGGGCCGCGGCGGCGTAGGAGCCGGCGAGGTGCTCGTGATCGGCCGCGGCGCGCTGGGCGGCAGGCATGAGGCGGGCGATGAAGGCCGCCTCGGTCTCGCCGGAGCGGGCGACCGTGGTGAGCCACGCCGCTTCCGTGGTGCTCATGCCGATGACGTAGGAGAGGACGGTGTCGATCGCGCGGCTCGGCTCGGGGAAGCCGGCGGCCGTGAACAGGGCGGCCAGTCGCTCGGAGAAGGACATGAGGTTGGGGCCCAGGTAGGCGAGGCCCGCCTGGCCGAGGACCGAGGCCAGCCACGGGTGGCGCAGGGCTGTCGCGCGGAAGGACCGGGCGGCCTCGGTGGTGGCGGCGCGCCAGTCGGGACTGCCGGCCGAGGGGACGGCGATCTCCGCGAAGGCCTCGTCCACCGCGAGCTCCATCAGCTCGTCCTTGGTGGCGACGTGGCGGTAGAGGGAAGTGGCGCCCGCGTTCAGGCGCGCCCCGAGCTTGCGCATGCTCAGCGCCTCGATGCCCTCGGCGTCCAGCATGGCGATCGCCTCGCGAACGATCGCGGCCCGGCTGAGCGTGGGCTGATCGGGCTCGCTCTGCTGCCGGGCCCACACGGACGGGATCGGGTTCGTCTTGGCGGCCATGGCGCTCCTTAGTGCGTACACCGTTCGCATCCAGCGTACATGAGTGAGGCTTGCGCACGCCGTACCCATCTGCGTACAGTGTTCGCATCGAAGGAACAGTGTGCGCAGCCGAAGGGAAAACCATGGAAACCCGCAACCCACGCCGCTGGTGGATCCTCATCGTGCTGTGCCTCAGCTCGCTGGTCCTGGTGGTCGACAGCATGGCGCTGACCGTCGCGTTGCCGGCGATGGCCGAGGACATCGGCGCGAGCGCCCAGGACACCCAGTGGATCCTCGACTCCTACATCCTGGTCTTCGCCGGGCTGCTGCTCACCTCGGGCAGCCTCGGGGACCGGTTCGGCCGACGGAAGATCATGATCATCGGCCTGCTGCTCTTCGGGGTGGCGTCACTGGCCGCGACGTTCTGCACGAACCCCGGCGAAGTGATTGCCGCGCGGGTCGCGATGGGGGTCGGCGGGGCGCTGATCATGCCCTCGACGCTGTCGATCCTCATCACCGTCTTCGACGACGAGGAACGCGGCAAGGCGATGGCGGCGTGGAGCTCGGTGTCGATGCTCGGCCTCGTCGGCAGCCCGGTGCTCGGTGGCGTGCTGATCAACCACTTCTCGTGGCACTCGATCTTCTTCATCAACGTCCCGGTCGTCGCACTGGCCGTCCTGGCGGGTCTCACCCTGATGCCGGAGTCGAAGGGGCCGTGGCAGAAGCCCGACCCGCTCGGCGCGGTGCTGTCCGCGGCCGGCATGACCGCCCTGGTCTGGTGGATCATCGAGCTTCCGCAGCACGGTGCCTTCGGCGGACGGTCGACGGTCACCCTGGCCGTCGCGGTCGCCGCCCTCGGCGGGTTCGTGGTGTGGGAGAACGTCACCTCCGCGCCGATGGTGCCGCTGGTCCTGTTCAAGCACCGCAACTTCAGCGGCGGCTCACTGTCGCTGACCCTCGTCCAGATCGGCAACGGCGGCCTGCTGCTGGTGCTCACCCAGTACCTGCAGTTCGTCCTCGGCTACTCGCCGGTCAAGGCGGGCCTCGCGTTCGTACCGCTGGCCGTCACCGCGCTGGTCGGCAACCTCGCGGGTGCGGGGCTCGCCGCCAGGACCGGCAACCGGCTGCTGGTTCTGGCCGGGATGCTCGTCATGGCCTCGTCCTTCGCGCTGCTCACCACCGTCTCGGCCGACACCGCCTTCGCCGTCCCGGCGATCGCGCTCGGCCTGCTCGGACTCGGCGCGGGCCTTGCGATGCCGGCCGCGGTCGGCGCGCTGATGGGCACCATTCCGGCGGACAAGGCGGGCGTCGGCTCGGCCCTGAACGACACCATCCAGCAGGCGGGCACCGCGCTCGGCATCGCGATTCTCGGCTCGCTGCTGTCGAGCGGATTCGCCCGTGAGATGTCCGCCGACGCACCCGAGCAGGCGAAGCACTCGATCGCCGGCGCGCTGGCCGTGGCCCACGGCGACACCGGCCTGATCCAGGCCGCCCGGGACGCCTTCACCGCCTCGATGGCGACCACCTTCACGGTCGGCGCGATCGGCGTCGTCGCCGCCGCGGTCCTGGCCGCCCTGGTCATGCGCGACGCCGAGCCCGAGCCTGCCGCGGACCCGGCGGGCGAGGCCGAGCTCGTCGCCTGACCTCGGGCGGGAAGGCCGGTGCCCCTGTGGGTGCCGGCCTTTCTGCCGTTGCCGGAGACCCGGCACCGGTTCAGCGGACGGCTGGTGCGTACGTGGTCACGGCGCTCGTCTGGGCGACGGTGATCCGCTGGATGACCAGGACGAGGAGTACCGCGGCGATCAGATACAGCGCCTGGCTCGCCGCCGACACGACGACGGAGCCGGCGTAGGCCGAGGAGGCGGCCATCATGGCTCCCACCATGTGCGCGATCCACGCCGCCCACCAGGCGTTGATGAGGGTGATGGTGGTGTCCGGGGCGGGGTCGTGGCCGATGGCTCGATGGATGTCGAGGGCGATGCGGCGAGGCCGCCACCACATCAGCACCGGAGTGAACCAGGCGCCCACCGCCCAGCCCGGCGAGTGGGCGAACGGGCCGACCGACAGTGCCTGGGCGTTGTACCGGCATCGGCGGAACCAGAGGAGGAAGGTGATGAGCGTGGCGATCCCCACGACGAAGGAGACCGACAGGTAGCGGGAGTAGAAGAGCCCGTGGTCGGTCGCACTGAAGAGCCTCGGCCGCATGGGGTCGAGCAGGGCGTACAGCCCTATGAGGATCTGTGCGGCCCGGGCGAGCGACTGAGGGGTGCTGGGTATGGCACGGGGTGATCTTGTCATGGCCGGTGAATGTAGCCCAGAGGAGGACGTCACCCCGGGTGGTGTCGATCTTCGGGGACGGCCCCCGGTCCACAGGCCGGTGACGGTGCCTGAGGGCCGGGGGCCGGAGGTGCTGTGGGTGCCGGGTCTCCGGTCACGTTGCCGGATGTGCGTACCCCGCCGATGTGCGGATCACGCCTCCGCTTCGGGCTCCGAGGTCCAGCTGCCCAGGGAGATCTCGGCGGTGATGCCCGGGCCGAAGCCGGCCATCATGCCGCGTTGGCCGTGGAGGGTCGATGCCTCGTCGAACATCCGGCCCAGGGCGTCGAGCACCACCGCGCTGGCAATGTTGCCGTACTCGGTGAGTGTCGCCCGGCTGAAGCGGAACGCCTCGGGCGGAACGTCGAGGAAGCGGCTCAGGTCGTCGAGGATGCGCGGCCCGCCTGCGTGGATGATGTAGAAGTCCATTTTGCTGGCGTTCCATTGGTGCTGTTCCGCGAGGGTGCTCAGGGCCGGGGCGAGTGGTTCCATGGTCCCGGGCACGCGCTTGTCGAGCTGGAAGTGGAAGCCCGTGGACCGGACTGCGTAGGAGATCCAGTCCTCGGTGTCCGGGATGACGTACGAGCCGTTCCGTTCCAGGCGGATCCCGGTGCCGCCCCTGCCCCGTACCGCGACGGCTGCGATTCCGTCGCCGAACAGGCCGTTGGACAGCAGGGATCCCACGCCCAGATCGGTGGGCTGGTAGCAGAGCGAGCAGAACTCGCAGGCGACGATGAGCACGTTGGCGTCGGGGTGTGCCGTGCAGAAGTCGTGGGCCCGGTTGACGGCCGCACCGCCCGCGGCGCAGCCGAGTTGGGCGATCGGCAGTTGCCGTGTCTCCGGACGGAAGCCCATCTTGCCTATGAGCCACGCCGTCGGCGGAGGCATCATGAAGCCGGTGCAGGAGACGTAGATGATCAAGTCGATCTGTGACGGCTCGAGTTCCGCCTGGTCGAGTGCCTGGCGGACGACAGCCGGCACGCGGTCCTTGGTCTGCTGCTCGTAGATGATGCTCCGAGCGTCGAACCCCGGATGTTGCAGCACTTTTTCGATCGGCTGGATCAGGTGCCGCTTCTGCACACCGGTGTTTTCGATCAGGCGCAGTACGAGACCGAGCTGCGGATGGTCGCCGTGCAACCGTTTTGCCAGTTCGAGCGTTTCGTCGTTGGTGATGACGTACTCGGGAACTGCGATTGCCGGTTTGCAGAGTACCGCCATGGATCTCCTCCTAGCGGACGGTGGTCCACACGGCCGGGCCCTGCCGGTACGGGGGCATGCGGTCGACGACAGCAGCCACCACGGCGCCGCGCGGGTCGGCGCGAAGCCTGTTGTCTTCGGTGGTTGCGGTGCCGGGTTCGATGCTCCTGGAGTGGGCGCGGACGGGCCGACCGACGAAAGACCAAGTTCTCACCGTGTGGGCAGATGTATTTCCGCCTCACCTCGGCTGGCCTCCGCATCACGCTACGGCAGGCGCATGAGGGTCGCATGTCGGGCAGAACGCGCTGTCGGCCCGGCCCGGAATATGCCGGATTCCGTCGGCTCGGCGAGGGCGACGCGGGGCTGGTGGCGGGCCTTTCAGGACCGCCGTGGGGCGATGACAGCCCTTTCCTCAGCCACAGTGAGCCGGGCTCCGGGATCGGGTGCTGTCCCAGTTGTCCCGCCCGCGCACGGTGCCCCGCTGTCCCCGGCGGTGCGTTCCGCGGCCGGCGGGACGCACCGCACTTCACCTGATCGGCGCCTCTCCTGTTGCGCCTTCCCGGCCGGCCGTGTCCCGGCCGGCCGGGAGGGGCCGGTGCCTCGTCCGGGTACCGACGTCACCAGGTGACAGGCAGTGCAAGCGGATAGCGCCAGATCGACGTCTTGTTCCACCGCACTTCCTCGGCCGGCTTCGCGAGCTGCAGGTCCGGGAAGCGCTCCAGGAGGGTGCCGAGCGCGACCTCGAGTTCCGTGGCGGCGAGCGGGGCGCCGAGACAGTGATGGCCACCCCAGCCGAAGGTCATATGGGACGGACCCGTGCGCTCCAGATCCAGCTCGTCGGGACGGTCGAACTTCCGTCCGTCCCGGTTGGCTGTCAGGTAGGAGACGTGCACCACGTCGCCCGCCCGGATCTTCACGCCGCTCAGCTCCACGTCCTCCATGGCGATGCGGGGGATGCCGACGCCCTTGCGGAAGGGGATGAAGCGCAGCATCTCCTCGATGGCCTGCGGGAGCATCGCGGGCTCGGCGCGCAGCATGGCGAGCTCCTTGGGGCGGGTGAGCAGGGTGTAGGCGAGGTTCCCGATCTCGTACGTGGTGGTGTCCTGGCCGGTGATGAGCAGGACCATGGCCATGACGGCCAGTTCCTTGTCGTTGAGGAGCTCGTCCCCGTCGCGGGCGGTGGCCAGCGCGCTGATCAGGTCGTCGCCCGGGTTGGCCCGCCGGTCCGCCGTCAGCGTCGTGAAGTAGGCGCGGAGATCGGCCTTGGCCCGTACCGCGTTGTCCTTGTTGTCGATGGTGAGGTCCATCATGGTCCGCGCATGAGCCCGCAGTTGTGCGCGGTCGGCCTCGGGAATGTCGAGGACCTCGCAGATGGTGGTCAGGGGAAGCGGGGCCGCCAGGTGCTCGAAGAGATCGGCGGGGGAACCGTGCTCCTCCATCCGGTCCAGCAGCTCGTCCACGACATGCTGGGTCCGTGCCCGCATGCGTTCCATGTGGCGCGGCGCGAAGCCCTTGGAGATCAGGCTGCGCAGGCGGCTGCTGGCCGGCGGGTCCATCACGTTGATCGCCTCGTCCTGAACGATGGGTTCAGGAGTCATGCGGGGGAAGTCGGTGCCGATGATGGCGTTGCGGCTGAAACGCCGGTCGGTGGTCACCGTGCGCACGTCGTCGTAGCCGGTGACGAGCCATGCCTCACCCTCACCGTGGGGGAGCACGATGCGGGCTACGGGTTCTTCGTTCTGCAGTTGTCTGAGCACCGGGTCGAATTCGAGGGCCTCGGCGTAGTCGAACGGACAGTCACGGGCGGTGGAGACTGGTTCCATACGGAGCTCCAGATATGGGTTCTGAGGGGTGATTCAGTACCTACCGCAATGAAGCAGGGCATAGGTATGTCGTGGGTACCCGATCGACCGCCGGGACACTCACCGCTGTGCGGCAATTGGCCCCATAGGTCCCTGTGAAGCGGCCGCGGCCCGCCCCCGGTGAACCCCTGCGGGGCCGGTGGGGGCGGGCGGCCGACAGCGAGCGGTGCCACTGACAGCGAGGGGCAGTCACCGGCAGCGCGGAGACGCCGTGGCGGCCATGCGCTGCCTGCTCGTCATACTCCGCTGGTTGGCACGACGTTGGTGGCTTTCACCGCGCGGCCCAGCGCTCTGGCGAGCTTGACGGCGTCGCCCACGGCCCAGAAATGGGTGAAGAACAGGCGGGGGCTCTCCGTCAAGTGGTGGTTGTGCAGTTCGACGAGCTTGATCCCGCCCCGTCGCAGGGCCCCCAGCACGTGCTGGACCTCCTCGGCGAGCATGACGCAGTCGCCGCTGAGCGCGGCCCGGCCGCCACCCAGCGGCTGGAAGATGAACGCACTGGTCGCGCCCAGACCGGAGGGCAGGACCAGATGGCCGTCGCAGATCGTCTCGCGACGGGCGAAGACGGCCTTGTAGACCACGCCGTCGCTGGAACCCTTGGCGCCCAGCGCGGCGTCGATTGCGGCAGTGTTCAGGGCGACGGGGCGCGGCGGGCCGGCCGGCTTGGCCGGCGGGATGCCGGTTCTGTCGAATCCCGCGCGCAGGCCGCGTGCCAGGGCCAGTTCGTCACGGCCGTGTCCGTGGACGTGGACCCACCAGATGTCGGGGTGCTGGGAAGGCAGATGCTTGTGGAGCGCGGTCTGCGCGATTCCGTGTTCCTGCCAGGCGTCGATCACATGCTGCAGTTCCCGCTCGGTGACCGCCACGTCACCCATGCACATCGTGGTGCCGTCGGCGTAACGGACGAAGGCCACGTGCGCGCCCAGGGCGAGCGCCGGTGTGATGGCGACTCCCTCGGCGACGACATGGAGATCGTCGCGGGGGAAGGGTGTGTGGTAGGTCGTTCCCCGCAGCAGGTTGCCGCTGCGGCCCAGCACTTTGGCCACGCCTGCCCAGTCCGACATACGGGTGGTCAGCGGCTTGACCATCTTCTGCTTTCGCGACCCGGTCATCCCGCCGGGCATCGCGCCGGCCGCAGCCGGCGAGATGGCCGCCAGTGTCGGCGCCAGTGCGGCTGCGGTGAGAATGCGCCGCCGCGACGTGGCCCACCGCGGGTTGGTGTCCTGCTGTTGGTCTCCAGTCATCATCTGATTTCCTCCATGGCGAGATGGAACCATGCGGAATGGTAAGAAACGTGATATCTCGCCATCGAATGGGACTAGATGGGCTATGCGTGTTCTTTCGGGCCAGGTCGGGGGCGTTGGCGGGGGATGACGGCCCATCATTCGGGTGAATGCCGCGGCGGGTGCGGCGGGCGTACACCCTTGCAATTCGGGGCCGTACGCCTGTGACGGGTGCTGATGCGGCTGGCATGTCGGGTGTCCCGTCTTTGGCACAGTGCCGCTCCACGATCAAGGAGCGGGGTGAGCGGCGTGGCCGTGGTGAGCGGGCAGAGGCTGAGTGATCTGGGTGGGGCAGGAGGGGCCGGCGGTGGCTGTGGCCGGGACGAGCTGAGACACAGCGACGGTCCCTGGCGGCGGGCCGCCGGGGGAGCGGAGGCGGTGCACACGCTGCTGGGGCCGGTGAAGTCCGAGCTGGGGACCGCGCACGAGGGCGTGGTGACGGGGACCGCCGGACTCGGTGCACTGGCCGAGCTGGGCGCCGTACGCGAGTCGTGGGAGCGGCGGTTCGAGGCCGCGCGGGACGAGTGCCGGAGCCTCGCCGGGAAACTGCGGGACGTCGCGCGGGCGCAGGGCGAGACGGACGAGGCCGTGAGGTCGTCCTTCGCACCGGTCGCAGGGCAAAGGGGCGGCCGATGAGCTCCACGCTCACGTGGGCGCAGTTACGGGACCTGAAGTGTGCCGAACTGGAAGGCGCCGCCGACGGGTGGGGCCGGGCGAGCAACCTGGCCGACGCGGGCCGGGACCACATCGACAAGCAGCTGCTGAACGCGTTGCGGGGCACGCAGCAGGGCGAGGCGGCGGACGCGGCGGTGGGGCGGCTGCGGCAGTTGGGCCGGAACTTCCAGTACGTCTACACGGAGTGCGGACTGCTCCGTACCGCGCTGAACAGCCTGGCGCACGAGTTGAGGGCCCAGCAGCGGGCGTTGCGGGAGGCGCTGGACGACGCGGATGCCCTGAGGCTCACGGTGCACGCGGACGGCTCGGTGACGTACCCGGAAGCGGGCGAGGGCCTGATCGACGGGAAACCGCTGCCGGGCGGGACGCTGACGGGCGGCGGGGTGCCGGGGGTGCTGCCGGCGTCGGGGCTGGTCGCGCCCAACCCGAACGCGGCGAAGGCGCAGGACATCGCGGACCGGGTGCAGAAGGCCGTACGGACGGCGGCGGAGATCGACTGGCGGTACACACGGATCCTGCGGAAGTTGAAGGCCGAGGACGGCCTGAAGGTCCCGGACGCCACCTGGACGGACGCGGCGGCGGACGCGGCCTCCGTACGGGGCGCGGCGCGCGGGTACCTGAAGGACGCCATCCCGCACAACGCGAGTCCGGCTGAACGCAAGGCGTGGTGGGCCGGGCTGACCCAGGAACAGCGGGAGGAGTACCTCGCGGTGTACCCGGACCAGATCGGCAACCTGGACGGGATCCCCGCGGTGGTACGCGACGCTGCGAACCGGGACAACCTTCAGTTGCTGATCGGGAAGCTGGAGGGGCAGGGCGACGAGAAAGCGGAGACGCAGCTGGCGGGGCTGCGGGAGATCGACCGGCAACTGAACGATGGCCGGAAGCCGCCGATGTATTTGCTGGGGATCGGGGACGAGGGGAATGGGCGGGCGATCGTCTCGTACGGGAATCCGGATACGGCTCGGAATGTGTCGGCTTATGTGCCGGGGCTGGGGACATCGTTGGATGAAGAGTTTGCGAAGAACGATCTCAAGCGTGCGCGAGATACGGCGATTGGAACTCAGCGCCACGATTCGTCCAGCGCTGCGATTGTCTGGCTCGGGTACGACGCGCCACAGGCGCCGGTCGATGATCCCCTGGGGAGCTTTGCCGTTGCGGGCGATGAAAGGGCTGAAAAAGGTGGAACGGCCTATAACGGCTTCATGAGGGGCTTGGTAGCCACGAATGAGAACGAGAACCCACATCTGACTGCGATCGGTCACTCCTATGGTTCGCGCACTGTAGGCGCTGCGACGCAGCAAGGTGGCGGGATCCCCGGGGTGGACGACATCGTCTTGGTTGGCAGCCCAGGGGTGGGCGTGGACCGAGCGGAGGATCTCGGGGTGGGGAAGGGTCACGTCTTCGTTGGTGCTGCCGAGCACGATGTGGTGACAAAGCTCCCTTCCAAGCAGCAGGCCGCCGCCGGCGCTATGGGACTGGCTGTTGGCGGGCCGACCGTTGCCTACCTGGCTGGAGATATTGCTGACCAGGGAGACGACGATCTGTGGTTCGGAAAGGACCCGGCGAGTAAGGCCTTCGGCGCAAGGCGTTTTCATGTGGATGAGGGTCCACAGCTGGTAAGTGGTGATGGTTTGTCTATCGATGCACACTCTCAGTATTTCGACCCGGAGCGAAATGCTGTATCGGCGGACAGCATTGCTCTAGTTGCTGCAGGGCAGTCTCGCGAACTCAAGATGGAGGAGTTGCGATGAGGTGCAAATTCATGATTATGGCATCGGTGGCTCTGTTGTGTGTTTCCTTGTCCAGTTGCGTCAATAGTGGGAAGAGGGTGGATATGAATATGCAAGAGGCGGCGGCGCATGCAGACGGGATGCTCGACGCAGTGTTAAACGCTATCCAACCGGAAGTGCAGTGGGCTCATGGACCGACGACTACGGGGAGCTGTGACGTGTCCCGGAGGCGGACGGTGATGACCATCGTGTCTGCAGAGCGTCGCGGAAGCTTCCTGGGCGTCGTGGACCGCTACTGGCGGAAGAGTGGTTACAGAATCAAGGCGATCAATAACAGTACGGAAGTCCCTGCGATCTATGCGCAAACCAAGGACGGCTTTGGGGTCAGCCTTGTCATCGGCGGCAAGGGCCAAGCCTTCTTCGAGGTCGACAGCCCCTGCGTGAAGGAATCAGAGGTGGCCGAGTCCACCACCAAGCCCAACGGTCCTGCCTACGAAGACGTCTATCCGCTCCCTCGACCCAACGTGCACTCCGACTTCTGGTCCAGTGGCGCCGCCTGATGGCTGGTCAGTGATTCGGACAACTCGCACACACCCGCGAAACGGCCCTTGAACCCCGCCCCGATGGGGGATGGTTGAGGGGTGCGTAAATTCTGGGTGGTCGGTGGGATCGGCGTCGGGTTGGCCATGTGCTTCGTGGCGCTGCTCGTCGTCGGTACGTACTCGGCTGCCGCCGGTCTCTTCGGCGCCGGCGCCAACGGGGCCGTCGGCCTGGCCAAGGGAGCCGTGCCGGCGCAGTTCCAGCCGCTCGTCCAGAAGTGGGGCAACCTCTGCCCGGCCATCAACCCCGCACTGCTGGCGGCCCAGTTGTACCAGGAGAGCGGCTGGAACCCCCGCGCCCAGAGTCCGGCCGCCGCGCAGGGCATCGCGCAGTTCATCCCGGGGACGTGGGCCGGGCACGGGATCGACGGGGACGACGACGGGGACCGGGACGTATGGGATCCGGCCGATGCGATCCCGTCGGCCGCCAGCTACGACTGTGAACTCGCCGGATACGTCAAGAAGGTGCCGGGGGATCAGACGGACAACATGCTCGCCGCGTACAACGCCGGTGCGTACCGCGTGATCCAGGCGGGCGGTGTACCGCAGATCGCCGAGACACAGAATTACGTCAAAATCATCCGGACCCTGGAGAAGAGCTTTGCCCGGCCGGTCGGGCGGGTCGAGCCGTCGCGGCAGGCGGCCGGAGCCATCTACTTCGCGCAGAAGAAGCTCGGTACGAAGTACCTGTGGGGCGGGAACGGGACGGCCGAGCAGGGTGGGCGGTTCGACTGTTCCGGGCTGACGCAGGCCGCGTACCGGACGGTCGACATCGAACTGCCGCGCGTGGCGAACGATCAGTACAACGCCGGGCCGCACCCTTCACGGGACGAGCTGCTCCCCGGTGACCTGGTGTTCTTCTCCGACGATCTGACGAACTCCCGGGCGATCCACCATGTCGGGCTGTACGTCGGCGGCGGGTACATGATCAACGCGCCGTACACCGGGGCCGTGATCCGGTTCGACAAGATCGACACGCCCGACTACTTCGGTGCGACGCGTGTCACCAAGGACGGGGCCGCGGCTCTTCCGACGACGCAGCCGGCAGTATGACGCAGCGTCGGCCGTGGCCGGAACTCTCCGTGAAGCCTGGGCCCTGAGCTGCGACGATGAGTCACTCTTCGATAACGTCATGGTGATCATTCGGTGGAGAGCGGAACGTACGCCCGGAGCGTGTCGTTCCCTGGACTGGGACAGCGTGCGCACTGACCACGCGGCGCTGTCCGATGACGTCACACAGGTGATCGAATCGAACACGGGGGTTCGTCATGAGCGGTGCACACGGGCGTGCACCGCGGCAGCAGACAAGGCAAGGGGCCGCAGCAGATGGCTGGACTCGCACTGGATGGGTCGAACCCCGATGTCAGCCTGCTCTACGACATCAATGGGCTCGCGAAGTCCGCTCCGACCTGGTTCGACCGGGTCATGGAGTTCGTCGGTGAGTACGGGATCATGCTCGGCATGGTCCTGGTGGTCCTGTGGTGCTGGTGGAGCGTCCGCCGGCGCGGCACGGCCGAGGACTCGGTGACGGCCGTCGCCGGGCTCGTCTGGGCGCCTCTCGCCGCCGGAATCGCGCTGCTGGTCAACATCCCGATCCGGGGCTTCGTGGAGCGGCCGCGCCCGTTCCGCGACCATCAGGGACTGGATGTCCTGGTGTCGGGGAAGAACGACTTCTCCTTCGTGAGCGACCACGCGACGATGGCGATGGCCCTGGCCGTCGGAGTGTTCGTGGCCCACCGGAAGTTCGGCTTCGCCGCGATCGCCCTCGCCCTGGCGGAGGGGTTCTGCCGGATCTACATGGGTGTCCACTACCCGACCGATGTCATCGGCGGATTCGCCCTCGGTACCGCCGCCGCGCTGCTGCTCGCGCCGCTTGCGATGGCGCTGCTCACCCCGGTGGTGACGGCCGTCGCGCGGTCGGAGCGGGTCGGGTGGCTGGTGCGGTCGCGCCGGCCCGTGCCGGTGACGGCCGGGAGCCGGGGCGGGGCGCTCGGGATCCCCGAGCCGCGCCCGGGGTCGGGCGGCGGCGGGGCCGGCGAGAAGGATCTGGCGGCGTAGGAGGTCCGGCGGTGGTGGGCTGCGGGGCGGGGACGCTCCCGCAGCCCCGACGTCAGAGCGCCTGCGGGAACGAGAACAGGCGCCCGGGGTCGTACTGGTTCTTCAGACGGGTCAGGCGGTCGGCCGCCGAGCCGTAGTACGCCTGCCGCCAGTCGGTCAGCGTCGGGTCGATGTAGTTCTGGTACGCAGCCCCGGACGCATAGCGGCGCAGCGCCGCATGAGTGTTTTTCAGCCAGTCCTGCTGGGCGGTACCCGCCGTGCCGGGGCGCCAGGAGCCGATGTACTGGGCGAGCATCCGGGAGCGGCGGTGGACGAAGGCCGTCGAGGCCGGGTCGACCCGGTTGATCGCCCCGCCCAGCGCGGTGAGCACGATCGCCGCGCCGCCACCGCTGGGGCCCACGCCGATCCGGGTGAACGCTTCGGTCCGGTCGAGCAGGGCGCGTACGCCCGCCGGGGACAGGGAGCCGTCGAAGAAGTCGGACGCGGCGGCGTACGTCTCGCGCTGGAGCGTGCCCTGCGGGGTGCGGCCGGGCGTCGTTCCCGGCAGATGGCACTGGGCGTCGGTGATGCCCGAGCAGCCCGCGTACACGAGCATCGCCTCCTGGTAGCTGCGGCGGCGCAACGAGACCGAGGTGGCCGGTGCGCCGATCCGGTCGGCGAGGCGGTCGACGGCGTTCTGCAGGTCACCGTAGGTACCGAGGCTGAAGGCGGCGACCGTCACCGTCGGGTCGGCGCCGCCGGGACCGGCCGCGAGGTGTGCGGAGGACCAGATCTCGTCCGGCTGGTCGGGTCCCCACGCCTGCCAGGCCGTGATCACGGACTGGGCGCGTGACCACGGCCAGGACATGTAGGCCATCACGGTCTGCGGGGCCGGACGCGTGCGGAACTTCAGCTCGGTGACCACACCGAAGTTGCCGTTGCCCGCGCCGCGCAGCGCCCAGAAGAGATCCGAGTGGCGCTTGGCATCGGCGGTCACGGTCGTGCCGTCGGCGGTGACGAGGGTGGCCGAGGTGAGGCTGTCGCAGGTCAGGCCGTAGGCGCGGGACGCGACACCGTGGCCGCCGCCGAGAGTCAGGCCGGAGATGCCGACCGTGGGGCAGGATCCGCCGGGGATGGTCAGGCCGTGCCGGATGAGGCCCTGGTAGACGTCGATGAGTCGGGCGCCGGCGCCGATGGTGCCGTCCTGGTCGACCCGGGCGAGTGACGAGACGTCAATGACCAGGCGGCCGTTGCCGCTCGACCAGCCCGCGTACGAGTGGCCGCCGCTGCGGATGGAGACGGGGGTGGAGCTGCGGCGGGCGAAGGCCAGGCACTCGCGGATGTCCGCCTCGTGCCGGACGTAGGCGACGGCAGCGGGTTTCTGGGTGTCGTACCGGGTGTTGTAGAGCTGGCGGGCCGTCGGGTAGGCGGCGTCGTCGGGGCGTACGAGTGTGCCGTCGAGGCTCTTGGCCAGTGCCGACCAGCTTGCCGGACCCGTGGGGGAGGCGGGTGCGGAGGGGGATTTCGGCGGAGTGCTTGTCGCCGTGGCAGCCGAGGGGGTGCCGTCCGGGCTGCTTCCGGAGCCGGGGCTGCCGCAGGCGGCGACGGTGGCGGTGACGCCGGCGAGAGCTGTTGCCGCGCCCGCGGTGAGAACGGTGCGCCGGTTCGGCAGGTTCATCGGACCTCCGGGTGGTGGCCTCTTCGCGGGCCGGACGGATCCAGTGGATCGAGTGGATGTGCGGTGCGCGCGGCCGGGCGGATCGAGGATCGGCGGTCGCGAGGTGATCGGTGATCAGAAGGCGGAGCGGTGCTCTTCGGCATCGGTGCGGGCGCGGTCGCGGGAGCGGCGGGCCGGACCGGTCCAGCCGCAGTCGCAGCGGGCGATGCAGAACGAGCCGCGTTCGACGGTGTACGGCTCGTGGGTGGGAGGTGTGCCCGGTGAGGCGGGAGCGCTCGGGGGAGCCTCGGCGGTGTGTTGGTCGTACACGCGTCCACGGTACTGGGACGGTCGCCTGGTGGTGAGGTCCGGGGCCCGATCCGAGAGGTGCGCTGGGGGGAGCCGCTGAGGGGGGCTTGGAGGACACGGCGTGACGGTGGACACGGGCGGTCGTTATGCGAAGCGGGCGGGGCTCGGCAAGCAGTGACGTCGTTGGGGGTTGGCAGGCGATGGTGGTGCAGCAGCACAGGTCCGGAGGCGGGGCGCGTGCTGTCTGTGCCCTCGCCGTGGTGGGCGTGATGGCGGCGACCGCCGGATGTTCGGACAGCGGTGGCGGTGTCGTCGGGGACCGGGCCGTCGCGGACGAGCGGGGTGGCGCCGGTTCCGTCGAGGCCGTCCACCGGGCGGCCGAGGTGCTCGTCGGCAAGGGCAGCGCGGGTGGGAACCAGTCGGGGGCGGGCCGGGCCGTCGCCGGGAGCGCCGAGGTGCATACGTCGATGGAGACCGCCGTCGGCGGGACGCGGGTGACGATCACCGGCCGGGGGAGGTACGACTTCCGCAAGGAGCTCGGCCGGCTCACGGTCGTGCTGCCGGAGGACGCCGCGGGCGAGGCGGAACACCGCCCTATCACCGAACTCCTTGCACCCGGCGCGCTGTACATGAAGAACCGGGGCGCCGGAGTGCCCGACGACAAGTGGGTCAGGGTCGACACGACGACTCTGGAGGACGGCAATCTGGTCACCGGCGGGGTCACCGATCCGATGGCTGCGGCGGAGCTGCTGCGCACGGCGCGCAAGGTGACGTATGTAGGGGAGAGCAAGCTCGCCGGGGTGACGGTCCGGCACTACCGGGGGACCGCGGACATCGGGCGGGCGGCGCGGGCCGCCTCGCCGGGATCGCGCGATGCGCTCGCCGCGGCGGCGAAAGGGTTCCGCACGGACACGGTGCCGTTCGACGCCTATCTGGACACGGCGGGGAGGCTGCGCAAGGTGCGGCACCGGTTCAGCTTCGCCAACGGGGGGCCGGTGGTGGAGGTGATCTCGACGACGCTGCTGTCCGGATTCGGGGTGCCGGTGACCGTACGGCTGCCGGACGACCGGGACATCTACACCGGGAAGATCCAGCAGGGGCCGCGGTAGCGGGGCGGGGCTGTGCTGAGGGGGTGACGGTTGTGGCCGGGGCGCGTAGGCATCCGGCGGGGGCCGGAAATGGTCCGTCCGTGCCATGCGCGGCACGTGGTCCGCTCCCTACGCTAGGAAGTCGGCGACGGCAGTGAGAGGTGACGGACGTGGTGACGCTCAGCGCTCGGACCGATCAGGACCATGTGGCCCTCGCCGAGATCGAGCTGTGCGGTGAGCTGATGATCGCGGCGTCGGCGGCGATGGGGGACCGGCTCAGTGCGGACCGTATCGACGAGGTGCTCAACGTCGAGGTGAGCACGGAACGCACCACCGTCCCCCGGCAGGGCGACCACCGGGAGTGACGAAGGGGGCGGTGGAGGGACAGCGGAGGGGCGACGAGAGGCGACGTCAGGCCACTTCAGGCCACGTCGGGTGGGGTTGCCTCAGGTACGGAGAAGGCGGGCGATCGCCTTCGTGGCCTCCTCGACCTTCGCGTCGATCTCCTCGCCGCCCTTGACCGCGGCGTCGGCGACGCAGTGTCTCAGGTGCTCCTCCAGGAGCTGGAGCGCGAACGACTGCAGGGCCTTCGTGGACGCCGAGACCTGGGTCAGTATGTCGATGCAGTAGACGTCCTCGTCGACCATCCGCTGCAGACCGCGGATCTGGCCCTCGATCCGGCGCAGACGCTTGACGTGCTCGGCCTTCTGGTGGTGGTAGCCGTGTATGCCGCGATCGTGGTCGGTGACGATCGACGTCGGGTCCATCGCGTCCTCGGTGTCCGTGGAGCCCGTCGTCCCTGTCGGTTCCATGGCCTCGGTGGTGGTCATTACTGCCTCCCGTTTTCCCATTACCCTGCGGTTTACATACCCCTGGTGGGTATATCCTAACGAATTCAGCTGAAACGTGACCGGGGGCCCGTGCTGATCACCGTGTTCGATGCGCGACACTGAAGAATGCCGGTTAGCCGTGGCCGGATGATGCGCCTAGCATCAGCCTGACCGAATCCAAAGCATCCCGAGGACCCCACGTGCGCTTTCGTCTGACCCCCAGGGAGACGAGCTTCTACGACATGTTCTCCGCATCCGCGGACAACATCGTCACGGGCTCGAAACTCCTGATGGAACTGCTCGGGGCGGACTCTGCCTCCCGAGTCGAGATCGCGGAGCGTATGCGGGCAGCGGAGCACGCGGGGGACGACGCGACCCACGCGATCTTCCACCAGCTGAACTCCTCTTTCATCACGCCGTTCGACCGCGAGGACATCTACAACCTCGCATCGTCGCTCGACGACATCATGGACTTCATGGAGGAGGCCGTCGACCTGGTCGTGCTGTACCAGGTCGAAGAACTCCCCAAGGGTGTCGAGCAGCAGATCGAGGTGCTGGCGCGGGCGGCCGAGCTGACCGCCGAGGCGATGCCGAACCTGCGGACGATGGACAACCTCACCGAGTACTGGATCGAGGTCAACCGTCTGGAGAACCAGGCCGACCAGATCCACCGGAAGCTGCTCGCCCATCTCTTCAACGGCAAGTACGACGCCATTGAGGTGCTGAAGCTCAAGCAGATCGTGGATGTGCTGGAAGAGGCGGCCGACGCGTTCGAGCACGTCGCCAACACGGTGGAGACCATCGCGGTCAAGGAGTCCTGAACCACGTGGACACCTTTGCGCTGATCGTGACCATCGCTGTCGCGCTCGGCTTCACGTATACGAACGGGTTCCACGACTCCGCGAACGCCATCGCCACCTCGGTCTCCACCCGGGCTCTGACCCCGCGTGCGGCCCTGGCGATGGCCGCGGTGATGAACCTCGCCGGTGCCTTCCTGGGGCAGGGGGTCGCCAAGACCGTCAGTGAGGGTCTGATCGCGACGCCCGAGGGCGAGAAGGGGATGGGAATCCTCTTCGCCGCGCTCGTCGGCGCGATCATCTGGAACCTTGTGACCTGGTACTTCGGGCTTCCGTCGTCGTCCTCGCACGCCCTGTTCGGCGGCATGGTCGGTGCGGCGCTGGCCGGCGGAACGCTGGTGCACTGGGACGGGGTGCTCGACAAGGTCGTCATCCCGATGTTCGTCTCGCCCGTCGTCGGTCTGGTCGTCGGCTATCTGGTGATGGTCGCGATCATGTGGATGTTCCGGAAGGCCAACCCGCACAAGGCCAAGCGCGGATTCCGGATCGCGCAGACGGTGTCTGCGGCCGGCATGGCGCTCGGGCACGGTCTGCAGGACGCGCAGAAGACCATGGGCATCGTGGTGATGGCGCTGGTCATCGCCGATGTCGAGGAGCCGAACGACCCGATCCCGGTCTGGGTGAAGCTCGTCTGCGCGCTGATGCTCTCGCTGGGTACGTACGCGGGTGGCTGGCGGATCATGCGGACGCTCGGCCGGAAGATCATCGAGCTGGACCCGCCGCAGGGCTTTGCGGCGGAGACGACCGGAGCGTCGATCATGTTCGGCTCGGCGTACCTCTTTCACGCGCCGATCTCCACGACACACGTGATCACCTCGGCGATCATGGGTGTGGGGGCCACGAAGCGCGTGAACGCGGTGCGGTGGGGGGTCGCGAAGAACATCATCCTCGGGTGGTTCATCACGATGCCGGCTGCGGCGCTGGTCGCTGCGGCGAGTTATGGGCTTGTCGTGCTGCTGTTCGGGTGACGGTGGGCGGGCGGCGAGGTACCGGGACCGTCCGGTGACCGCCGCGTCGTCCCTCACCGGGCGGGCTTGATTCCGCTCGATGCCCGGCAGGCAGTCCGAGGTGAATTGGGTCCGCCCCCGCTCCCTTGTGGGAGCGGGGGCGGACCCTTTGCCTTGCGGGTGGCACCGCCATGCAGCACCCCAAGGCTGTCCTTGGTCACCCAAAGCGGCCGGAGATGTAGTCCTCCGTCGCCTGGACCGACGGGTTGGAGAAGATCCGCTCCGTCTCGTCTATCTCCACGAGCTTGCCGGGCCTGCCGACCGCCGCGAGGTTGAAGAATGCCGTGCGGTCCGAGACACGGGCCGCCTGCTGCATGTTGTGCGTCACGATGACGATCGTGAAGCGTTCCTTCAGCTCGCCGATCAGATCCTCGATGGCGAGGGTGGAGATCGGGTCGAGGGCGGAGCACGGTTCGTCCATCAGCAGCACGTCCGGCTCGACCGCGATCGCGCGGGCGATGCACAGGCGCTGCTGCTGGCCACCGGAGAGGCCGGAGCCGGGCTTGTTCAGGCGGTCCTTGACCTCGTTCCAGAGGTTGGCGCCGCGGAGGGACTTCTCGACGATGTCCGACAGCTGGCTCTTCTTGTACGAGCCGTTCAGCTTCAGCCCCGCCGCGACGTTATCGAAGATCGACATCGTCGGGAACGGGTTCGGACGCTGGAAGACCATGCCGACCGTGCGACGCACGGTGACCGGGTCGACGTTCGCTCCGTACAGGTTCTCGTCGTCCAGCAGCACCTTGCCCTCGACGCGGCCACCGGGGGTGACCTCGTGCATCCGGTTCAGGGTGCGCAGGAAGGTGGACTTGCCGCAGCCGGACGGACCGATGAAGGCGGTCACGGAGCGGGGCTCCACGGTCATCGAGATGTCCTCGATGGCGAGGTGGGAGCCGTAATAGGCGGACAGGCCGCTGACGTCGATGCGCTTGGCCATCTGAATCACTGCTTCTTTCGTGCCGCGTCAGCGGCCGGTCTGCGGGGCCTTCCAGCGGGCGATGCCGCGGGCCACCAGGTTGAGGATCATGACGAACGCGATCAGGACCAGAGCTGCGGCCCAAGCGCGGTCGTACGACGGCTCGCTGCCGATCTTGTACTGCTCCCAGATGTAGAAGGGGAGCGACGACTGCGCACCTTGGAAGGGATTGGCGTTGATCAGCTGGCTGCCGAAGACCAGCAGCATGATCGGCGCGGTCTCGCCGGCGATCCGGGCGATCGCGAGCATCACACCGGTGGTGATGCCGCCGATCGCGGTGGGCAGGACCACCTTCAGGATGGTGCGCCACTTCGGGATGCCGAGGGCGAGCGATGCTTCGCGGAGCTCGTTCGGGACGAGCTTGAGCATCTCCTCGGTGGAGCGGACCACGACCGGGATCATCAGGATCGTGAGCGCCAGCGAACCCATCAGGCCGGACGGCTGGAGCTTCGTCATCAGCATGATCGACAGGATGAAGAGGCCGGCCACGATGGACGGGATGCCGGTCATCACGTCGACGAAGAACGTCACGGCCTTGGCGAGCGCGCCCTTGCCGTACTCCACCAGGTAGACGGCGGTCAGCAGGCCGATCGGGGCGGAGATCAGGGTGGCGAGGCCGACCTGCTCCAGGGTGCCGATCAGTGCGTGGTAGACGCCGCCGCCCGGCGCCATGCCGAGCACACCGGCCATGGAGTGGGTGAGGAAGTAGCCGTCGAGGACCTTCGCGCCGCGGCTGACCGTCGTCCAGACCAGGGAGGCCAGCGGCACGACGGCCAGGAGGAAGCACACCCAGACGATGCTGGTGGCGAGCCGGTCCTTGGCCTGGCGCCGGTTCTCGACGACCGAGGTCGTGACGTACGAGATGACGACGAAGAGCAGCGCGGAGAAGAGACCCCATTGCATGCGGCTCTGCCAGCCCGCCGCCGCGCCGATGCCGACGCCGACCACCAGCGCGGCTGCCGCAAAGGCGAGGGGAGCCCAGCGGGGGAGCGCCCGGCTGCTGAGGCTGTTCGTGGAAGCGGCCGCCCTGGAGGTGGGGCGTTCCTGTATCCCGGTGTTGGTTGCCTGGCTCATGCGTTGGCCCCCGAGTACTCCTTGCGGCGGGCGATGATGAGCCGGGCCGCGCCGTTGACCAGCAGGGTGAGGATGAAGAGGACGAGGCCGGAGGCGATCAGGGCGTCACGCCCGAACTGGTCGGCCTCGTCGAACTTGGCGGCGATGTTCTGGGCGAACGTTCCGCCGCCGGGGTTGAGCACATGCGCCGAGATGATGAAGCTCGGCGACAGGACCGTGGCGACGGCCATCGTCTCGCCGAGTGCGCGGCCGAGGCCCAGCATCGACGCGGAGATCACGCCGGAGCGGCCGAAGGGCAGCACCGAGAGGCGGATGACTTCCCAGCGGGTGGCGCCGAGGGCGAGGGCCGCTTCCTCGTTCGTCTTCGGGACCTGGAGGAAGACCTCGCGGCTGACGCTCGTCACGATCGGCAGGATCATGATCGCGAGCAGGATGCCGACGGTGAAGAGCGAACGGGCGACGCCGACCTCGGTCTTCTCGAAGATGTACGTCCAGCCGAAGAACTGGTCGAGCCAGAGGTTCAGGCCCTCCAGGTACGGGACGAGGAAGAGGGCGCCCCAGATGCCGTACACGATGCTCGGCACTGCGGCGAGCAGATCGACGACGTACGCGAGGGGCGCGGCCAGCTTGCGCGGCGCGTAGTGCGAGATGAAGAGGGCGATACCGACAGCGACCGGGACCGCGATGACCATCGCGATGATCGAGCTGACGATCGTGCCGAAGAGCAGGACCGCGATACCGAAGACCGGCTTGTCGCCGACCGGGTTCCAGTCCAGCGTGGTGAAGAAGTTGCCCTCGTCCTTGGAGACGGCGAGGGTCGCTCGGTACGTGAGGAACACGGCGATCGACGCCATGATCACGAGCAGCAGAATGCCTGAACCCCGCGAGAGGCCCAGGAAGATCTTGTCGCCCGCGCGTCCTGCGGCCTTGGGCCGGGCGCGCCTGCGCTGCCCCGGGGGTGCCGGTGGCGTGTCTATCGATGTGGTGGAAGCCATGGTCTTTCCGGTCTGTGTGGGGGAGCGAGCAAGCTCCCCTGGCGGCGGTGCACCGGATGGGGTGGGACGGCGGGCCGGTCCGGGGTGACCCGGGCCGGCCCGCCGGTTGTTGCTGGCTGAGCAGGTGTTACGGGTGGTGCTTCTTGTTACGAGAGGGAGGCGATGGTCTCGCGCACCTTGGCGTTGATCTCGGTCGGGATCGGCGCGTAACCGGCCTCGCCGAGGAGCTTCTGGCCCGCGTCGCTGGCGGTGTAGTTCAGGAAGGACTTGACCGTGGGGAGCGTCTCGGCCTTGTTGCCCGTGTCGCAGACGACCTCGTAGGTCACCAGGACGATCGGGTACGCACCCTCGGCCTTGGTGGTGTAGTCGAGGTCGAGCGCCAGGTCCTTGCCGGTGCCCTTGACCTTGGCGGCGGCGATGGCCTTGGAGGCGTTCTCCGAGGAGGCCTTGACCGGGGCGGAGCCACCGGTGTTGATGTCGACCGTGGAGATGGACTGCGAAGAGGCGTACGAGAGCTCGAAGTAACCGATCGCGCCGTCGACCTGCTTCACCTGAGCGGCGACACCGGCGGAGCCGGACGCGGCCTGGCCACCCGGGGCCGGCCACTTCTTCTCGGGCTCGTACTTCCAGTCGTTCGGGGCGGTGGCCGCGAGGTACTTGCCGAGGTTCTGCGTGGTGCCGGAGTCCTCGGAGCGGTGGAAGGCCTGGATGGCCTTGTCCGGAAGCTTCGCGCCGGTGTTGAGCTTGGCGATCGCCTCGTCGTTCCACTTCTTGATCTTGCCGTCGAAGATCTTGGCGAGCGTGGGGGCGTCCAGCGTCAGGCTGTCGACACCCTCGAGGTGGAAGCCGATCGCGATCGGGCCGCCGACCATCGGGAGGTTGATGCCCTGGCCGGTCTTGCAGATCTTCTTCGAGTCGGCGACCTCTTCGGGCTTCAGCGCCGAGTCGGAGCCGGCGAAGCCGACGGTGCCCTGGTTGAAGGCGATGATGCCTTCGCCGGAGGACGACGCCTTGTAGTTGACCTCGACGCCCGTGCAGCCGGCCATGTAGTCCTTGACCCAGAGGTCCATGGCGTTCTTCTGCGCGCTGGAGCCGGAGGCGAGGAGCTGGCCCTTGGCGTCGTCGCACTTGACGTTCGACGCGGCGCTCGTCTTCTCGCCGCTGCCGCCCGTGCTGCCGCCGCTGTTGTTGTCCGAACCGCACGCCGTGAGGACCAGGGCGCTGGAGACGGCGAGGGCACCGAGCGCGGTGGCACGAAGCCGGTTCTTGCGCTGAAGCTTCACTTTCGGGTTTTTCCTTCCAGGAGCCGCCGAGGTCTTTTTCGTTCTACGACGGCGTGCGTTGTGGTGGGTGGTGCGGCGTTTCGCCGCGCACCGTGCACTGCCGAAATTAGGCAGAACAGGTGAAGCGGCCTACGGGGGAGAGTGAACGGAAGGTGAACCGTGGCGGGCGGCCTGGTTCCCGCGTGCGCGGCGGGGCCGGGGCGGGGGGTTCCGTCCTCAATCGCCGGACGGGCTTGGGGTGTCTGCCCCCGGGTCGGGAGTTTGCCGTCGCCTTGGTCGGGTGGGTGGTGTCCGGGGCCCCTCCGGGGCGGGGGTTCCGTCCTCAATCGCCGGACGGGCTTGATGGCCGGCGCCGTTCTCCGGGGGTGCGGTCGCCTTGGTTCGGTGGGTGGTGGTCCGGGGCCCCTCCGGGGTGTCTCCTCAAACGACGAACGTTCGGGTTCGTCGTCGGGGGAGCCCGGGTCTTTGTTCGTCGTCCTGCGGGGACCCCCTGCACGTCCCCGGACCGGCCGGTGCGCGCCTGCGGGCGGGTGGGCCTTCCTGTCACGACCACCGGGGGGCCTTCTTGTTACGACCTCCGCGGCGTCTTCTTGTTACGACATCCGGGGGCGGGGGCCTGTCACGACCACCGGGGTGCAGACGCGGGTGATACATGGGTGGGGCCGTGCAGGGGAGTCCCCGCAGGGGCTGGCGCACCTGCCGGGCTCGTCCGCGTTGCCGGCTTCCGCGCCAGTCCCGAGGAGACGCCCCGGAGGGGCACCGCCCACCCCACCACCGGGCAGGGGCGACGGCGCCCGTCCGTTGCCGGGCAACCACATCAAGCCCGTCCGGCGATTGAGGACGGAACCCCGAACCCCGGACCGGGGAGGGGCACCACCCACCCCACCCACCGGGCAGGGGCGACGGCGCCCGTCCGTTGCCGGGCAACCACATCAAGCCCGTCCGGCGATTGAGGACGGAACCCCGAACCCCGGACCGGGGCGCGACGTCATCCGAGGCGGAGCGTGTCCAGCAGGTCTCGGTCCCGGGGCTGGGTGAGGCGGGCGCGGGCCGCGTCGGGGCGGAGCCAGAGGATGCGGTCCACCTCGTCGTCCGGGACGAACGTGCCGTCCGTCGCCTCGGCCGCCCAGTACATGACTTCCTTGGGCCGGCCGTTCGCGACGTACCGGATCGTCGGCAGCCGGGCCCCCGGTATGCAGTGGTGCCCGGTCTCCTCCAGAACCTCGCGCAGGGCGGCGTCGATGGCCGGCTCGCCGCGCTTGAGCTTGCCCTTCGGGTGCGACCAGTCGTCGTAGCGGGGCCGGTGGACCAGGCAGATCTCCACCTCTCCGGAGTGCGGTGCGCGGCGCCACAGCACGCACCCCGCGGCCCGCACGGTGGTGGTGTCGCTCATGGCGCGGTCACCGCCGAGGTGTGGGGCCAGGTCTCCCGGAACACCTCGCGGGCCGCCTCCACCTCATGACGCTGGTCGGCGTGGAGCACGCCCAGGGCGTACGCGGTGGCCGGGGCGATCCGGGGTGTGCGGGCCGCCGCGGCCGCGGCCGCGGCCGCCTCCGCCGCGTCCCGGTGCAGGTCGAGCGCGTGCCCGGGCGCGGCCAGGACCGGGTCGGGGGCGCCGCGTACCACCTCGTGGGCGTACCGGTGCAGGCGCAGCAGAAGACGGGTCTGGTGCCAGGGCGCGTCGTACGCCTCGTCGTACGGCTCGACCGCCTGGTCGGCGGGGAGCGCGGCCACCGCACCGAGCAGCCGCTGCTCGGCCCGGTGCGCGGGTCCGTGCAGCATCTCGGCGGCCGGGGCGGTGGACGCGGCGGAGAGCGGGACCTCGGAGGCGAGCAGGGCGACCGCGTCGGCGACCGCGTGGAACCGGGACGAGCCGAACGCCTGGAGGGCCGCGGAGTGCGCACGGGTCCTGGCGAGGGTCAGCTGCCGCTCCAGCAGCGCCCCGGCCCGCGCCGCGCCGACATCGAGCGCGGCGCGGGTCCGGGGGGCGCCCACGGGCTGCGGGGTGACGTCGTGCGGAGGGGTTTCCGGCAGGGCGGCATCGGTGTCGAGGGGTGCGGTGCCCGAGGCCTTCGCGGTCCCCGCCGCCTTCGCGCGGGTGCGGGCCGCCGGTACCGCCGAGGTGCCGGACAGGGCGTGCAGCGCATCGAGGAGCCGGGTGAGCCGGGTCGCGTACGCGTGTTCGCGGGCCAGCGTGCCGGAGAGCCAGGCCAGTTCCGTACGGAGCTGCTCGGCCCAGCCCGGTTCGAGCGCCGAGCGGAAGGTGTGCAGGGTGCCGCTGATCCGGCGGGCCGACCGGCGCAGCGCACCGGCGGCCTCCTCGGCGGCGAGTGTCCCGGCGTCCGTGGGGGCACTGTTCTCGCGGTGCAGGCGTAGGCTCCGCAGGAATTCCGCGGCCTGATCCTGCAGGTACGGAGCGAGGACCGCGCCCGCGGTCACGTCCGTCCGGGTTGTCGTCTGGTGGTCAGGGCGTGGCACGCCGGCGCCTCCGGGCGTCAATGAGCATTTCCTGTACGTGCCGCAGCGGCTGGCCGTCCGCGTCCGTGGCGTGCCGGGTCCAGTTCCCGTCGGGACCGAGGTGCCAGGAGGAGGTGGTGTCGGCCATGCCGGTCTCCAGGAGCCGGCTGAGCGCGGCACGGTGGGCGGGGTCGGTGACCCGGACCAGTGCTTCGATCCGGCGGTCGAGGTTTCGGTGCATCATGTCGGCGCTGCCCAGCCACACTTCGGGTTCCCCGCCGTTGCCGAACGAGAAGACCCGGGAGTGTTCCAGGAAGCGGCCGAGTATCGAGCGGACCCGGATGTTCTCGGAGAGGCCGGTGACGCCGGGGCGGATCGCGCAGATGCCGCGCACCCAGATGTCCACCGGCACGCCCGCCTGGGCGGCCCGGTAGCAGGCGTCGATGATCGCTTCGTCGACCATCGAGTTGACCTTGAACCGTACGTAGGCGGGGCGCCCGGCGCGCTGGTGCGCGATCTCCTTGTTTATGCGCGCGATCAGCCCGTCGCGCAGGGACTTCGGGGCGACCAGGAGACGGCGGTACGTCTCGCGCCGGGAGTAGCCGGAGAGCCGGTTGAAGAGGTCGGAGAGGTCCGCCCCGACCTGCGGGTCGGCGGTCAGCAGGCCGAGGTCCTCGTACAGCCGCGCGGTCTTGGGGTGGTAGTTGCCGGTGCCGACGTGCGAGTAGCGGCGCAGCGTGTCTCCCTCCTGGCGGACCACGAGGGAGAGCTTGCAGTGCGTCTTCAGCCCGACGAGGCCGTAGACGACATGGCAGCCGGCCTCCTCCAGCTTGCGCGCCCACTTGATGTTGGCCTGTTCGTCGAAGCGGGCCTTGATCTCGACGAGTACGAGGACCTGCTTGCCGGACTCGGCGGCGTCGATCAGGGCGTCGACAATCGGTGAGTCGCCCGACGTGCGGTACAGCGTCTGCTTGATCGCGAGCACGTCCGGGTCGCCCGCCGCCTGCTCCAGGAACGCCTGGACGGAGGTGGAGAACGAATCGTACGGGTGGTGCAGCAGGACATCGCGTTCGCGCAGCGCGGCGAAGATGTCGGGCGCGGAGGAGGACTCGACCTCGGCGAGGTCGCGGTGGGTGCCCGCGATGAACTTGGGGTACTTCAGCTCGGGCCGGTCCAATGACGCGATGCCGAACAGCCCGGTGAGGTCGAGCGGTCCGGGCAGCGGGTAGACCTCGGCGTCGGACACCTTCAGCTCACGGACCAGCAGGTCGAGGACGTACGGGTCGATGGACTCCTCGACCTCCAGGCGCACCGGCGGGCCGAAGCGGCGCCGCATGAGTTCCTTCTCCAGGGCCTTGAGCAGATTCTCGGCGTCGTCCTCCTCGACCTCGAGGTCCTCGTTCCTGGTGACCCGGAACATGTGGTGGGCGAGGACCTCCATGCCCGGGAAGAGCTCTTCCAGGTGGGCTGCGATGACGTCCTCGATGGGCACGTACCGCTGCGGCGACGCCTCCAGGAACCGGGTCAGCAGCGGCGGCACCTTGACACGGGCGAAGTGGCGGTGGCCACTGACCGGGTTGCGCACCACGACCGCGAGGTTGAGCGAGAGCCCCGAGATGTAGGGGAACGGGTGCGCCGGGTCGACGGCCAGCGGTGTCAGTACGGGGAAGACCCGCTGCCGGAAGAAGGTGAACAGCCGGGCCTGTTCCTTCTCGGTCAGTTCGGGCCAGCGGATCAGCTGTATCGACTCGTCGGAGAGTGCGGGCGCGACGTCCTGCTGGTAGCAGGCGGCATGCCGGGCCATGAGCTCGCGCGACCGGGTCCAGATCAGGTCGAGGACCTCGCGGGGCTGCAGACCGGACGCGGAGCGGTTGGCGACGCCGGTGGCGATACGGCGCTTGAGACCGGCCACCCGGACCATGAAGAACTCGTCCAGGTTCGAGGCGAAGATGGCGAGGAAATTGGCCCGCTCGAGAAGGGGCGTCGCCGGGTCCTCGGCGAGTTCGAGCACGCGCTCGTTGAACGCGAGCCAACTGCGCTCGCGGTCCAGGAAACGGCCCTGGGGCAGCTCGTTGCCGTCGACATCGGGCTCGTACCCGTCCACGTCGGCATCGAGGTCGGGATCGAAGTCGGCGGCGGTGGAGAGACCGCCGTTGGATGCCGCGACGGCATGCGGACGGTGCGCGGCGAGAGAGCCGATGGACGGCTGCGCGGCGGGCTGGACCGGGACCTCGGAGCTGGGCTGCTGGCTCATGGCCCTATTGTTCCGCGCGGAAGGCTTCCGGGGCGCGTCGGAGGGTGCGGAGAACGCGGGAAACGCGCGGTCTCCGCCGGGATTTCTCCCGTTGCGGGGGGTCGGCACAGCTGGCTGCATCCTGAGAGGGTCGCAAGCGCTTCTGAATGGGCGGTAACGGCGACATGACGTGCAGGAAGCGGTGTGCGGTGGCGGGGTTGCCGCGGGTGTGCCGTCCGGGGCGCCCGGCCGGGGTGGCGGTCGGCCCGAGCTGGGCCCGGGCCGACCCGCGTGAACCGCCTCCGGCGACGGGCGGTGGCGCCGAGGACGGGCAGGATGCCGGCCCCGGCCGGCCGGGGCAGCCGGGGCGCGAGGCCGGATGGTGGTCGGTGACGCCGTGCTCGGCGAGGCGCCGGGCCTCGCCGGCCGTCGGGGCCGGAAGACCTCCATCGGCGGGCGGGCACCGCTGCCGGTGACACGGCCGGTCCCGACGGTGCAGACCCGGCAGGCATCCCGGTCCCGTCCGCGGCGGTGCTGATCGCCGTCCGCAGGGGCCGCGGTCCGCTGCGTACGGCTCCCAGGACCAGGATCACCGTGAACGGGCCGTGTGCGGCGAGGACGTCCTTCAAGGGGCGGCGGCGCGTGGCGCCGCCCCCGGGAGAAGCCGTGCGGCCTCAGGACTCCGTGCGGTACATCAGGTCCACCTCGTGGGTGGCGAATCCCATCCGCTCGTACACCGACAGGGCCGCCTTGTTGTCGGCGTCGACGTAGAGCATCGCGGTCGGCATCCCCTCGGCGGCGAGATGGCGCAGCCCGATCGCGGTGAGCGCCTTGCCGAGGCCGCCGCCCTGCGCGTCGGGCCGGATGCCGACGACGTACACCTCGCCGAGCTGCTCCTCGGCGTGCACCTTGGTCCAATGGAAACCGATCAGCTCGCCATCGCGCTCGGCGAGGAAGAAGCCCTTCGGGTCGAACCACGGCTCGGCCTTGCGGTCGTCCAGGTCGCGCTGGGTGAGCGCCCCCTGCTCGGGGTGGTGGGCGAAGGCGGCGCTGTTCACCGCGAGCCAGGCGGCGTCGTCCTGGCCGGACACGAAGGTGCGGACGGTGACGCCCGGCGGCAGTACGGGCTCCGCGATGTCCAGCGGGCTCAAGGTGCGGCGCAGCTGCCGCAGTTCACGGAAGAGGGAGAGGCCGAGGACCTGGGCGAGATGGCGCGCCGCGGACTTCCCGCCGTGCGCCCAGACGCGCAGCCGCTTCCCGGTCGCGGCGAGCAGTGCGGCACCCAGCGCCCGGCCGTGTCCCTGGCCCCGGTACGAGGGGTGCACGACCAGTTCGGCGGCCGGCGCCTCGACGGGGTCGGTGTCCTCCAGCTGCGCGTACCCGACGAGGGTCCCGGACAGGGTGAGCAGCAGATGCCGCACGCCCTCCCGGCTCCCGCCCCTGAGCTGCAGCCGCCCCTGCTCGGAGACCGCGGGCCGGCCGTCGGCGCGGGTGGCCTCACCGAGCAGGTCGAGGACGGCGGCGGCCTGGTCGTCGGAGAGCACGTCCAGCGTCTGGATCTCGCGCCCGGGGGCGGGGAGGGGTACATCAGTCGTCATGCGTACGAGCGTACGGCGGGGCGGGGGGAGGTGGGGGAGGGTCGGGGCCGACGGCCCGGGGCGTGCCCCCGGTCGAGCTGTTCGCAGGCACGGTGCGGTACGTCGTCCGTGCTGCGGGCGAGGCCCCGGCGCCGGCGCCGGGGTGTTCCCGTACCTGCGCCGGGGCCCACGCGCCCGGCTTGGCTCCGCCGGTCATCCGGCAGCAGCCGGAAGGCAGTTCGGGACTGTCCGGTCCCGCGCCATCGCGTCTGCGCCCGTGTACGCCCGCCGTATATGTACGCCATGCGGGTGATGCGCGGGACTTGGTCCACTTACTGACCACAAGGCAACCAGTTCGTAACTCGAAACACCTGTCGCGCTACGCGCGTTGACTCTAGGCTGCGGGCCGAAGCCTCCCTCTGAACTCCCGCTGAACTCACAAGGGGATCGATGTCAGCGACACCGCAGAAGAACCGTGCGTCACGGCGGGTGCTGTCCGCCGCAGCCGGGCTGGCCACCATAGGCGCGCTCGTCGCCGCGATGCCGGCCGGCGCCCAGGACCACGGTCACGGACACCATGTGCCCGCGCGTACCGTCGACGTCCAGCTGCTGTCCTTCAACGACCTGCACGGCAACCTGGAGCCGCCGGCCGGTTCGGCCGGCAACGTCACCGAGACGCAGGCCGACGGCACGACGAAGACCATTCCGGCCGGTGGTGTCGAGTACCTCGCCTCCTCGCTGCGCACCGCGCGCAAGGGCCACCCGTACTCCATCACCGCGGCCGGCGGCGACATGGTGGGTGCCAGCCCGCTGCTGTCCGGCCTCTTCCACGACGAGCCGACCATCGAGGCGCTCAACAAGATCGACCTCGATGTGACAACCGTCGGCAACCACGAGTTCGACGAGGGCGCCACCGAGCTGGCCCGTCTCCAGAACGGCGGTTGCCACCCGGTCGAGGGGTGCTACGAGCAGGGCAAGGAGTTCCCGGGCGCCGACTTCCCGTATCTCGCCGCCAACGTGACGAGCGAGAAGACCGGCAAGCCGATCCTCAAGCCCTACACGGTGTGGGAGAAGAACGGCGTCAAGATCGGCTTCATCGGGGTGACCCTGGAGGGCACGCCGAACATCGTCACCGCCAACGGCGTCAAGGGCCTGAAGTTCCACGACGAGATCGAGACCGTCAACAAGTACGCCAAGGAGCTCGACCGGCAGGGCGTGAAGTCCATCGTCGCGCTCATCCACGAGGGCGGGGCTCCGGCATCCTCCTCGTACAACTACAAGTGCGACAGCCCCGGCGCCGGTGACGGCATCTCCGGGCCGATCGTGGACATCGCCAAGGGCATCAGCCCGAAGGTCGACGCGCTGGTCACGGGCCACACCCACCAGGCGTACGTGTGCACCGTGCCGGACCCGGCGGGCAACCCGCGCCTGGTCACCTCGGCGTCGTCGTTCGGCAAGCTGTACACGGACACGACCCTCACGTACGACCGCCGCACCAAGGACATCGTGCGCACGGCGGTGAAGACGACGAGCTCGTCGAACCCGACCTCGGCCAACCACATCGTCACCCGGGACCAGCCCAAGGCCACCGACATGACGGACCTGATCGCCCGCTGGAACGTCCTCGCGGCCCCCATCGCGAGCAAGCCGCAGGGCTTCATCTCCGCCGACATCAACGGCCGCGGTTCCACGGCTCCCGAGAAGCCGCTCGGCAACCTGATCGCCGACGCACAGCTGGAGGGCATGGCCCCGGCGGACAAGGGCGGGGCGGTCGTCGCGCTCATGAACCCGGGCGGCATCCGCGCGGACCTGGTGTTCAAGTCGACCGGCAGTGAGGGCGACGGGGTGGTGACGTACGGCGAGTCGTTCACCGTGCAGCCGTTCACCAACATGATGAACGTCGTCGACCTGACCGGCGCCCAGCTGATCAGCGCGCTGCAGCAGCAGGTCAGCGGCGCCAACGAGGCCAGCCCGAAGATCCTGCAGGTGTCCAAGGGCCTCACGTACACCCTCGACATGACGAAGACGGGTGCGGACCGCGTCGTCGTCGGCACGATCAAGCTGAACGGTGCGGCGATCGACCCGGCCGCGACGTACCGCGTCGCGATGAACGAGTTCCTGGCCGGCGGCGGCGACGGCTTCGCGGCGCTCGGACAGGGCACCAACAAGCTGGTCGGCCCGTCCGACCTGGACCTGTTCAACGCGTACCTGGCGGCGCACTCGTCGGCCGCGGCGCCGCTGGCCCCGCCGGCGACGGACCGGATCACGGTCGTCCAGTAGGCCGGACGACCGGGTGAGCGAGGCGGTGGGCCATCCGGCCCACCGCCCCGCTGTGGTCAGCGGTTCGGGGCAGGGCCTCGCATAGTGTCGGAATCATGACTGCAGACGCAGATGACGGCTTGGTCACCGTTGCCGGGCACGGGACGGTCCACGAGACGATCGACCGGCTCCAGGAGGCGATCACCGCCTCGGGGTTCCAGGTGTTCGCGCGGATCGACCACGCGGACCACGCCGCCAGCATCGGCCTGGAGCTCCGGCCGACCGAGCTGCTGATCTTCGGCAAGCCCGAGGGCGGGACGCAGCTGATGCAGGACCGGCAGACCGCCGGCATCGACCTCCCGTCGAAGGCCCTGGCCTGGCAGGACGCCGCCGGTGACACCTGGGTGACCTGCAACGACGCCTCCTGGCTGGCGGCCCGTCACGGCCTGGGGCCCGCGAGCGAAGCGGGCGTCGCGGCAGTGGAGGCGAGCACGGTGGCCGCCGTGCGCCAGGCGACGGGGCCCGTCCCGGAATGAGCGCTGTCCCGTCATCCCTGGCGGGCGCACGACGACAGCTGCGGCACCTCGCTGCATTGCCGGAACACCCGGATACGCCCCGTACGAGGCCGCTCCTCCGCCGTGCGACGCACCAGGTCCGACGCCGCGCGCCGATCCACCAGGGATGACGGGACACCCCTCGGGCCGGTCCGGCGGAGCACGGCCGGGGCCGCGGCGCACGTGCCCCGCAGGCCCCGATCCGTTGGGCGGCCGTCAGGTCCCCGTCGTCTCCGGCGGTGGCTGCGGGGCGCCCGGCAGACGGATCCAGGCCTCCGTGCCGCCGCCCGGCGCCGGGCGCAGTGCGACGTCGCCGCCGGACTGCTGGACCGTACGCGCGACGATCGACAGGCCCAGGCCCGAGCCGGGCAGCTGGCGGGCGGACGGGGAGCGCCAGAAGCGCTCGAAGACGTGCGGGAGATCCTCGGGCGGGATGCCAGGACCCCGGTCCAGTACGGTCAGCTCCCCGCCGCGCAGGGCCACCTCGATCGTGCCGTGCTGCGGACTGAACTTCACCGCGTTGTCCAGGACGTTGACGACCGCCCGCTCCAGCGCCGCCGGCTCGGCCCGCACGTACCAGGGCTCGAGGTGCGCGGTGATGGTCAGCTCGGGCCCGCGGAGCCCGGCCCGCGCCAGGGCGGTGGACGCGATGTCGTGCAGGCCGACGACCTGCAGCGGGCCGCTCCTGGCCGCATCGGGGCGGGCCAGCTCCTGGAGGTCGCCGATGAGGGATGCCAGTTCGGTCATCTGCGCCGTGACGGACTTCATCAGCGCCCTGCGGTCGTCCGGAGGAATCGGCCGGCCGGTCTCCTCGCTGCGGGCGAGCAGCTCCACGTTCGTACGCAGCGAGGTCAGCGGGGTGCGCAGCTCGTGGCCGGCGTCCGCGATCAGCTGCGACTGCCGGTCGCGGGACGTGGCGAGGGAGGCGGTCATCGAGTTGAAGGAGCGGGACAGCCGGGCGATCTCGTCCTCGCCCTCGACCGGGATGCGGAGCGTGAGGTCCTCGGTGCGGGCGACGTGCTCGACGGCCTCGGTGAGTTCGTCCACGGGGCGCAGACCGGTGCGGGCGACCCACAGGCCGGCGGCGCCCGCGCCGATGACGCCGATGCCGGACACCATGAGGAGG
The DNA here is from genome assembly GCF_036158715.1 of Streptomyces sp. NBC_00316. Taxonomy (NCBI): domain Bacteria; kingdom Bacillati; phylum Actinomycetota; class Actinomycetes; order Kitasatosporales; family Streptomycetaceae; genus Streptomyces; species Streptomyces sp. NBC_00316. The sequence continues at coordinate 4,859,867 of NZ_CP108023.1, forward strand.
ACGACCGCGAGCTGGTTGAGGGGGGCGGTGACCTGCTCCATGGGCAACGCCACCGAGACGGCGAGACCGGGCCGGACCAGTGGGCCGATGTGGGCCTCCGAGGTGTAGACGCGCATCTTGACGCCGTCCTTCGCCTCGGTTGTGTGCACCGCGTCCCGCTGCTCCCCGGCTGCGACGGCCCGGTCGGCGGACTGCACCGGAATCGCGGACTTGCCCGGCCAGGTGCACGGCTTCGTGCTCGTGGGCGTCACGACCTGGATCGTGTAGGGGATCTCCGGCCCGCCGGAGTCGCTGTCCTGCGGCAGCCCCTGCAGGCAGGCCGCATGGAGAGTCTCGACGGTCTGCTGGCCGACATTGACCTGCCGGAGGCTGCTGTCGAGCTGCTCGATCAGCCGGTCCCGGGTGGTCAGCCAGCAGGCCAGGGCCACGGCCGCCACGGCGACCGCCACCGCGGTCGCGACCAGCATGGCCAGCCGGGAGCGGAGCGGCAGCGCGCGGAACCGGCGCAGCACGACCGTCACCCCTCGCCCCCGCCGGCCCGCAGCGCGTACCCGACGCCGCGCACCGTGTGCACGAGCCGCGGTTCCCCGCCCGCTTCCGTCTTGCGGCGCAGGTACATCACGTACACGTCCAGGGAGTTGGAGCTCGGCTCGAAGTCGAAGCCCCAGACCGCCTTCAGGATCTGCTCGCGGGTCAGCACCTGCCGCGGGTGGGCCAGGAACATCTCCAGCAGCGTGAACTCGGTCCGGGTCAGTTCGACGCGGCGCGAACCGCGGGTGACCTCACGGGTGGCGAGGTCCATCCGCAGATCGGCGAACGACAGCACATTGGCGTCGGCGACGTCGCCGCCCGTCGCGGCCGCGTACGAGCTGCGGCGCAGCAGGGCCCGGATGCGGGCGAAGAGCTCGTCCAGTTCGAACGGCTTGACCAGGTAGTCGTCGGCGCCCGCGTCGAGCCCGGTGACCCGGTCGCCGACCGTGTCACGCGCGGTGAGCATCAGGATGGGGGTGGTGGCGCCGGTGGAGCGGATGCGGCGGGCGGCGGTCAGGCCGTCCATCCGCGGCATCTGGATGTCGAGGACGATCAGATCGGGGGCGTACGACTCCGCCCTGGCCAGCGCGTCGAGTCCGTCGACGGCGACCTGCGTGGCGTATCCCTCGAAGGCGAGACTGCGCTGCAGGGCCTCGCGTACGGCGGGCTCGTCGTCGACGATCAGGATGCGCTGCGGATCGTCTTCGGCGGGGCTCATCGCTCGTCGTCCTCTTCTCTGTTTCCGGGCTGTGTTCGCTGTGTCCGGGGTCCTGTCCGGGGCTCTTCGCCCCGCTCTCAGCCTCGCACGGCCGTGGCGCGGCGTCGTGCGCCCCGGCCTGCGCGGCGGGCGGTGCCGGTGGGGGTGCAGGGCGGGTGGTTCACGGCCGGACGCCTCAGCCGTCGTTGCCGGACCGCAGCGTGTCCAGGTCGGCCTTGACCGTGTTCACCGGGATGGCGAAGCCGAGACCGACGCTGCCCGCACCGGAGCTGCTCGATCCGTCGGACGAACTCGCCGAGTACATAGCCGAGTTGATGCCGATGATCTCGCCCTTCATATTGATGAGCGCGCCACCCGAGTTGCCGGGGTTGAGCGAGGCGTCCGTCTGGATGGCCTTGTACGTGGTGGTCGAGTCGCCGGTGTCGCCGTTGAACTGCTGCCCGCCGAACCGGAACGGCCAGCCGCCGTCGCCCCCGCCCTGCTGCCCCCGGTCCTGGCCGTCCTCGCTGTCCTTGGCGACGGTGACATCGCGGTTCAGCGCGGAGACGATGCCGCTGGTGACGGTGCCGGTGAGGCCTTCGGGCGAGCCGATCGCGACGACCTGGTCGCCGACCCGGACCCCGGACGAGTCGCCGAGCGTGGCCGTCTTCAGCCCGCTCGCGCCCTGCAGCTCGATGAGCGCGAGATCCTTGTCCGCGTCGGTGCCGAGGACCTTCGCGGTGTACGTCCTGCCGGTGCTCAGCGTCACCTTGATCGAGGAGGCGCCCGCGACGACGTGGTTGTTGGTGACGATCTCGCCGTCGGACGTGATGACCACTCCGGAGCCGGTGGACTCGCCCGCGGTCGAGGTCGCACCGATCTCGACGATCGCCGGCGACACCGCCTTCGCGACGCCGGCAACGGTGCCCGCACTGCTCTGCGAGACCGTCGTGCCACTGACCACACCACTGCTGCCGGTGCCGCCGGAGCCGGCGTCGGTGAACTGGCCGATGGCGGTGGCGGTGACCCCGCCGACGACCGCCGCCGCGATGGCCACGGCCGCCAGGAGGACGACCGGCCGCCTGACCCGGCGTCCGTGCCCAGAAGGCCGGGGGGCGGGCTGCGGCAGCCCCTGGCCGTGGCCGCCGTAGCCGTCGCCGCCGCCACTGCGACCGTCGGCGCCGCCGTTGCCGGGCCACACGGTGGTTGCGGGGCCCGTGGAGATCGGCTGCGCGGGCCGGTACGCAGGCGGCGGCGGGTAGGCCGCGTCGCCGTTGCCGTACGAGGGGTACGTCGGGTACTCGCCGCTCGGGCGCTGGCTCTCAGTCATGTCTACGACTGTGGCCACGGAACATGAGAGAAGCCTGAGCGGGCGCTGAGAAGCCCGGCAGAACCGCGTATGCCCGATATAAAGGCCGTACGGGCGTCGGGCCGCCTACCGCAGGAGACCGGCCGCCGGTTCCCCGCACCCGCACGACCGCCGCACCACGAGGGCCGACGGGAACTGCTTCAGCCGCTCCCGCCGCGACCCCGACACCCGCAGCGCGTCGTCGAGCACCAGGTCCACCGCGGCGCGCGCCATCGCCGGGCGGTCCGAGGAGATCGTGGTCAGCGGCGGGTCGGTCAGACCCGCTTCCTTCACGTCGTCGAAGCCCGCCACCGCGAGCTCACCGGGCACATCGATCCGCAGTTCGCGCGCCGCCCGCAGCACCCCGATGGCCTGGTCGTCCGTCGAGCAGAAGATCGCCGGCGGGCGGTCCGGGCCGGCCAGCAGCCCGAGCGCCACCCGGTAGGCGTCGTAACGGTTGTACGGGGCCTGGAAGAGCCGGCCCTCGGTCGACCGCCCCGACTCGTGCATCGCCCGGCGCCAGCCCTCGACGTGGTCGGCGACCGGGTCGCCGACCGCCGGAGTCGTCTCCATGCCGCCGAGGCACGCCACGTACGCGTTGCCGTGCTCGAGCAGGTGCCGGGTGGCCAGCTGCGCGCCGCCGATGTCGTCCGTGACGACCGCGACGTCATCGATCGCCTCCGGGCGCTCGTGCAGCAGCACGACCCGCGCGTCCCACGCCTCTATCTCGGCCGCCGCCCGCTCGCTGGGGCCCTGGCTGACCAGGATCAGCCCGGAGACCCGCATCCCGAGGAAGGCCCGCAGGTAGTGGACCTCGCGCTCGTCGCGGTAGTCGGAGTTGCCGACCAGGACCATCTTTCCGCGCTCGGCCGCGGCCTGTTCGACCGCGTGCGCCATCTCCGCGAAGAACGGCTGGCGGGCGTCCGGAACGATCATCCCTATGAGATCGGTCCGCCGTGACGCCATCGCCTGGGCGACCCGGTCGGGGCGGTAGCCCAGCTCCTTGATCGCGCCGAGTACCCGCTCGCGCGTGGCCGGGGCAACCGGCCGGGGTCCGTTGTTGATGACGTAGCTGACGACCGCGGTCGACGTCCCCGCCAGTCTCGCCACATCGTCCCGCGTCACCTTGGCCACGCGCGGCAGTCTACGCGGATGGACCTACCTGTTGGCAGGCCGGACCGGGGCTTCTTCCGTGACCTCGGCTACCTCCGAATGCTCCGGACGGGTGAGGGCTCCGGCCGGCGCGTCCACCCCCGCCCTGGCCGCCTTCGCCTTGGCCTCCTCGGCCCCGCGCTCCACCTTCTCCGGCGCGACGAAGCGGTAGCCGACGTTGCGGACCGTGCCGATCAGCGACTCGTGCTCGGGGCCGAGCTTGGCGCGAAGCCGCCGGACATGCACGTCGACCGTCCGCGTACCGCCGAAGTAGTCGTAGCCCCAGACCTCCTGGAGCAGCTGGGCGCGGGTGAAGACGCGGCCCGGGTGCTGTGCGAGGTATTTGAGCAGTTCGAATTCCTTGAAGGTCAGGTCGAGGACCCGGCCCTTCAGCTTCGCGCTGTACGTCGCCTCGTCGACCGACAGATCGCCGTTGCGGATCTCCATCGGGGAGTCGTCGGAGGTGATCTGCTGCCGGCCGGTGGCCAGCCGCAGTCGCGCCTCGACCTCCGCCGGTCCGGCCGTGTCCAGCAGCACGTCGTCGATGCCCCAGTCGGCGGTGACGGCCGCGAGACCGCCCTCCGTCACGACGAGGATCAGCGGACAGCCCGGTCCGGTGGACCGCAGCAGCTGGCACAGCGACCGCACCTGCGGCAGGTCGCGGCGCCCGTCGACCAGGATGACGTCGGCACCGGGGGTGTCGACGAGAGCGGGGCCCTCGGCAGGGGCCACCCGCACGTTGTGCAGCAGCAGACCGAGAGCGGGAAGCACCTCCGTCGACGGCTGGAGGGCATTCGTCAGAAGCAGCAGTGAACTCATCGCCGCCCACCTGCCTGGGTCGTCGGTCGATGATCGTGCACGGTTTGCTCGCCTTGCTCGCCCATTACGTCGGTCCTCCTCGTTCCCTGCGAGAGGGGCACTCCCGGGCGGGGCCCGGGGGAGTATGCGGCACTTCTTCGTACGTTTTTACGGTGTTCCCGCACGACATCTGTCACACGGGTTTTACGGTGCGGCCCCGCGCCCTGGGCCCGCTGAGCTTGTCGAAACGTCGTCGTAACAACGCGGGGAAAGCACAAAAGGACCCGGGGGCTGCGTTGCCCGGATCCTCTTCCCAGCAGAATAGCCCACATGAGTTCTGTGTCCGAGAGTCCGTCTCGGAGTTCCCCTGTTTGTTTGATCACGCCGGGAGCCCGGCGTGCGACATTGCGGACGGATGACGGGCTGTCGATCGAGGCGGTGTACGAACCGTGTACGACCGGTGCCGGGCCCGGCACCGGCCCGGTCGGCGCCGGTACGGCGATCGTGGTCGCGCACGGATTCACGGGCGCGGCGGACCGGCCCGCGGTGCGGCGGGCGGCGCGGGTGTTCGCCCAGCGTGCGGCGGTGATCACGTTCTCCTTCCGGGGGCACGGCGGGTCCGGCGGGCGGTCGACGGTGGGTGACCGCGAGGTGCTGGATCTGGCTGCCGCGGTGGCCTGGGCGCGCTCCCTCGGACACCGCCGTGTGGTTACGGTCGGGTTCTCGATGGGTGGTTCCGTGGTGCTTCGGCACGGCGCGCTGTATACGGCGCCCGGTACGACCGAGGCCACGAGGGGGACTGCCCGTCCGGTTCCCGCGCACGGGGGGCGCACGGAAGCGCATGCGGATGCAGTGGTTGCCGTGAGTGCGCCCGCCCGTTGGTACTACCGGGGGACGGCCCCGATGCGACGGCTGCACTGGGTGGTGACCCGGCCCGTCGGCCGGCTGGTCGGCCGGTACGGCTTCGGCACCCGGATCGACCGCAACGAGTGGAACCCCGTGCCGCTCTCCCCGGTCGAGTCCGTCCCGCTGATCGCCCCGGCCCCGCTGCTGATCGTGCACGGCGACCAGGACCCGTACTTCCCGCTCGACCACCCGAGAATGCTGGCCGGCGCGGCCCGGGGTGGCGCCGAACTGTGGCTGGAGCGGGGCATGGGGCACGCGGAGAACGCGGCGGACGAGAGCTTGCTCACCCGTATCGCGGACTGGTCGGTGGCCGCGTGATTCATCATGGACAGCTGACGCGAGACGAAGGGAGCGTCGCCATGCCAGCGGTAACCATCCGCTACTGGGCCGCCGCCAAGGCCGCCGCCGGGACCGCGGAGGAGCCGTACACAGCCGTGACGCTCGCCGAGGCGCTCGACGCGGTGCGTGAGAAGCACCCCGGTGAGCTCACCCGAGTGCTGCAGAGGTGCTCGTTCCTGATCGACGGTGACCCCGTCGGGACCCGCAGCCATGAGACCGTACGCCTTGCCGAGGGCGGCACGGTCGAGGTGCTCCCGCCGTTCGCAGGAGGGTGAACCGCAGAACATGAGCAGCAGCGATCAGCAGCATCCGTACGGACAGGAGTCCGGGACGGGACCGGGTGCCGGGTACGGCTACGCGTACGGGCACGGACAGGAGCCGCAGGCGGTGTACGGCGAGCAGCCGTACGGGCAGCAGGCCCCGTACGACCCGAACGGCCAGGCGTTCCAGGACCCGGGCGTCACACAGACCTGGGAGGGCCAGACCTGGGACACCCAGTACCAGCCGGCCGTCCAGCCCGCGCCGCAGCCGCATCACGGGCAGCCGCAGCAGGACGGGCCGTCCTATGCCCAGCAGCAGTACGGGCAGTCGCAGCAGTACGAGCAGCCGGGCGCCCAGCAGCAGTACGAGCAGCCGTACGCCCAGCAGCAGTACGAGCAGCCGTACGCCGAGGCCGCTCCGCAGCCGCCGCAGGGCGCCACGGGCTCCTACCCGCTGCCGGCCGAGGTCCAGGCCGCCCCGGCCGCCCCCGGCGCAGTCGCGGCGGAAGCCGCCGCACAGGACACCTCCGGCTACGGCGCCCCCACCACACTGGGCAACAGCCGCATCACCGACGCCCAGCGCGCCCGCGCCGAGGGCCGTTCGCCGATCATCGAGCCGGGCATGCAGCCGGCCGCGATCACCGCGGGGCTCGGGCTGCTGCTCGCCCTCGGTGCCGCGATCGGCCAGTACGCCCTGTTCGTACCGCTGGTGCTGCTCCAGGCCGTGACCGCCGCGGGCTGGTTCCGGCTGAACGGCATGTGGCCGGCCAGGCAGGGCATCGCGCTCGCCATCGCCGGCGGGGTCGTCGCCGATGTCGTGCTGCTCGCCGCGGGGCGGGAGAACGCTCCGGCGGCGATCCTCGGCACCCTCGGCGTCTGGGTGCTGCTCACCGTCGTCCTCCAGCTGCGCAGCCACGCGGGCGCCGACGAGCGGATGTACGGGCTGATGGCCACCGTCGCCTCGGCGGCCCTGGCGATCCTCGCCGCCGGGCACCTTGCCGCGGTGCCGGATGCGGTGACGGTGGGCGGCGTGTCCGTCGCGGTCGCCGTGCTCGCCCGGGCGCTGCCGCTGCCCGGACCGGCCTCGGTGGTCGTCGCCCTGCTCGCCGCAGCGGGCGCCGGTGTCGCGGCCGGCGGGCTGACCGACCTCGGCGCGAAGGGTGCCCTCCTCGGGCTCGCGGCCGGTGGCTGCGCGCTGATCGGGCTGCGGGCGGCCAGCTATGACTACCCGTCACGTTTCGTGCACATGACCGCCGGTGTGGCGCTGCCCCTGACCGCCGCTGCGCCCGCCGTCTACCTGATCGGCCGCGCGCTCTCCTGACCCGGCACGACCTCCGCCCCCGCGGGCCCGGGCCGATACCTGTGTACCGGCCCGGGAACCGGGGAGGACCCCCCGCTCGTCGGTCCCCCCGGGTGTGCCGTGCAGCCACAGCAGGCGCACGGACACCAGGGGTCCGGCCGGAACGGATGCAGGGTGGGGGAAGAACGGGCATGCGCGCACTGCGAATACTGCTGGTCATCGTGGTGGTTCTGGGCGGAGTCTTCATCGCCGTGGACCGGGCGGCGGTGTACTTCGCCGAGTCGGAGGCCGAGGGCAGGGTCGACATCAGCGGCTCCACGGTCGACTCGACGGACGTCTCCATCAAGGGTTTCCCGTTTCTGACACAGGTCGCCGGATCCACGCTCGACGAGGTCGACATCAGGCTCACCGGCATCGAGACCGCCGCGGCGGGGCGCAGGATCCGGATCAGCGAGATGAACGCCGAACTCCACGACATCACGCTGTCCGGCGGCTTCTCCAGTGCCACCGCCGCCCGCGCCACGGGCACGGCGACCATCTCGTACGAGGACCTGACGCATGTGGCCGACGACGGTGTCGTGGTCGAGTACGGCGGCAACGGCAAGGTGAAGGTGACCGGCACCGTCGACATCCTCGGCCGGACGCTCTCGCGCAGCGTGACCTCCACCGTCACGCTGGTCGACGGGCACACCGTCCGGGTGCATGCGGACAAGGTGCCGGGTGAGGGCATCCCCGGCCTCGAAGGTCTGGTGCGCAAGAAGACCGACTTCGAGCGGGAGGTCGGCGCCCTGCCGAACGGCCTGAAGCTGCAGAGGATCGAGCCGACGAGGGACGGCCTGGAGATTTCGGTGACGGGTTCGGACATCCCGCTCGGCGGATGAACGGCCGGGCCGGCAGCCGGCAGCGGTCCGGCCCGCAAACGGGCCGGTGATTCGACACGTAACCCGTGTCGCGGCCGGGTAGGGGTCCTGGTGGCCCGTCGCGCCACATAATGAGACGGACCTGTCCGACCTGTAGATGACCGAGCGGCCCGGCCGGCCGGGGATCGGTGCGCGAGGCGGTGCCCACCCGCTCACGTACCACAGTGTGGACGATCGTGTCTCAAGATGCGACACAACGGTGACATGGCCGCCCGCACGTCCCTACGATCGGACGCATGAAGCGACAGGCGGATCTCACGAAGCGGCGGGCAGTAGACCTGTGCCGCATCGCCGCCATGCTCTGTCGCACCGTCTGAGCGGGGATCGACGCATCCCGCATTCCCGGCCCTTCGACCGCTGTCAGGGCCAGCCCCCGTGCATGTGTGTACGCGCTGAAACCCGCGCCCCGTACATCCCGCATCACGCACCATCTCGCCGCAGACTGCCCCGGAGGAGAACAGAATGAGCCGCAGTGACGTCCTCGTAGACGCCGACTGGGTCGAGGCCCACCTCGACGACCCGCAGGTCGCCCTTGTCGAGGTCGACGAGGACACCTCGGCGTACGAGAAGAACCACATCAAGAACGCGATCCGGATCGACTGGACCAAGGACCTCCAGGACCCGGTCCGCCGCGACTTCATCGACCAGGCCGGCTTCGAGAAGCTCCTGTCGGAGAAGGGCATCGGGAACGACACCACGGTCGTCCTCTACGGCGGCAACAACAACTGGTTCGCGTCCTACGCGTTCTGGTACTTCAAGCTGTACGGCCACCAGGACGTGCGTCTGCTCGACGGCGGCCGCAAGAAGTGGGAGCTGGACTCCCGCGACCTGGTCGACGGCGACCAGATCCCGTCCCGCCCGGCCACCGAGTACAAGGCGAAGGCCCAGGACGAGTCGATCCGCGCCTACCGCGACGACGTCGTGGCCGCGATCGGCAACCAGAACCTGGTCGACGTGCGTTCGCCCGACGAGTTCAGCGGCAAGCTGCTCGCCCCCGCGCACCTGCCGCAGGAGCAGTCGCAGCGCCCCGGCCACGTGCCGAGCGCCCGCAACATCCCGTGGTCGAAGAACGCCAACGACGACGGCACGTTCAAGTCGGACGAAGACCTCAAGGCCCTCTACGAGGCCGAGCAGGTCGACCTGGCGAAGGACACCATCGCGTACTGCCGCATCGGTGAGCGTTCCGCGCTGACCTGGTTCGTGCTGCACCAGCTGCTCGGTGTCGAGAACGTCAAGAACTACGACGGTTCGTGGACCGAGTACGGCTCCCTCGTGGGTGTGCCGATCGAGCTCGGCGCCAACAAGTAACTCCGCACGACCCGGACCAGCACGACCCCCGACCAGAAGGACAGAACGCCATGTGTGGAGCAAAGGCCGGCGGCCCCGACGCTTCGACCATCAAGCCCGGTGAGACCACCATCCAGGGCAGCGTGACCCGCGACGGCGAGCCCGTCACCGGCTACGTCCGCCTCCTGGACTCGACCGGCGAGTTCACCGCAGAGGTCCCGACCTCGGCGACCGGACAGTTCCGCTTCTACGCGGCCGAGGGCACGTGGACGGTGCGGGCGCTCGTACCCGGCGGCAGCGCCGACCGCACGGTCGTCGCGCAGACCGGTGGCCTCTCCGAGGTGGCCATCGCGGTCTGATCCGCGGCACAGATCGGCCGGAGGGCCGTACCCCAGGGGGTTGGACGCCTTCTGAACCGGGGTACGGCCCTTCGCGCCGTTCACCTGCGCCCGGCCGGGGCCTACGCTTGAAGCATGTACGCCCGGCGCCGTCGCGGCTATTTCCTGCTGATGGGCGGATGCATCGTCCTGTTCGTGTCCGCCTGGGCCGTCGTGCGGCTCTGGTCGATGCCCGTCGCCATAGGGATGTGCGTCGTCGCCATGGTCATCCCGCCGATCGCGGCGATGGTCGCCAACCGGCGGGGGCCGGAGGACCGCTGGTGGGACGATCCGTCCGGCGACCCGAAGTCGGACGAGTGGTGGGACGAGCTCGACGGCAAGAAACGGCGTCAGTAGACAGCGGCCCGGCGGTCGGCGGCCCGAGGGACCGGTTGCCTCAGTAGACGAGGGCCTGGACGTCCTCGGCCATGATCTCGCTGACGAAGACCTGGGCGCCCGCGATGCGTACGCCTTCCAGGACGTCGCTCTCGGTGATGTCGCGACGTGCGGCGCACTGCGTGCAGAGGGTGATCAGCCCGCCCGCCTGAACCGACTCGATCAGATCCGGCAGCGGTGCGGAGTGCGGGAGTTCGAACTCGGCGGCGCGGCCCGGCAGGGCGAACCAGGCGGACTCGCCGGTCAGCCAGAGGGAGACCTCCACACCGCTGGCGACGGCGACGGCCGCCACCGTGAACGCCTGGGAGCAGCGCTCGGCGGAGTCGGCACCTGCGGTCACCTTGATCACGAGCTTCTTCGGCATATGCAGAACTGTAATCCTCGGCCGCGCAACCCCGGTCCCTTGCTGTGGGTCAGTTGTGTGCGCAGGTAACGGAATCTGTGCCTCAGGGCTTGTGGGGGACCCCTTTTGGAAGCGAAAGACACCATTCCTGACGAGCCGGCCGAGCCGCCCGTGCAGGTCGAGGCGCCGGTCCGGGCCGTAGAGCCGCCCGCGCCTTTCCCGGTGGCGGAGCCCGCGTACGTCCCGGTGGCGGAGCCCGTCCCGACGGCATCGGCGGCCGGGCGACGGCCGCGCGGTCGTACGGCGCTGCTGATCGCGGCCGCCGCGGTGCTCGGGATCGCCGGCGGCACCGCCGTCGGTTACGGCGTGCAGGCCGACCGCGCCCCGACCCCGCTGCCCGCCCTGTCGCAGCCGGGCCTCGGTTACCCGGCGAAGGCGCTGCCCGCGGACAAGGTCCCGGACCCGCTGCCCGTGTCGCAGGACCGGCAGCTGAAGACGGACGGCGATCTGCTCAAGCTGCTCGTCGACAGGCCCTCGGGGGCGCGCAGCCTCCTCGCGTCGCTGCCGGCCGAGAGATGGATCTCTCTCGACGCGTACGCGATGGAGTTCAAGAGCGAGGACTACATGTTCGAGCGGCTCGCGGACGGCGATGTCCGCCGCATCGCAGCCGCCGACTGGGAGCAGGGACAGCACCGCGGGGTGAGCATCCGCCTCGTGCAGTTCCGCTCGAGCGCACAGCTCGGAGCCTCGGACCATGCGAACGGCCAGCTGGACTACATGCCCGATGCCGAGGAGGGCGCAGGCAACAGCGGCACCGCGATCAAGGGCAGCGGCAACGGCCGCTACTTCCTGTACAAGCCCCACTACAAGGCGGGCTATCTGCCGAGCTACGGGGCCCGGGCCATCGCTCAGCGCGGCGACGTCATGTTCGACATCCACGTCTTCGACACCGTGCCGATCAGCAAGAAGGACATCCGGACCCTGGCCGAGCGACAGCTGGAGCGGCTGTGAACGACGACATGACACCTGACAGCGTCCCCGCAGCCCCGCCCGTCCTGTCGGAGCCGCCTGCCCTCACCGTCACGCCCGCCCGGAGGGGCCGGGCCCGACGTGCGGTGCTCGCCGTGCTGCCCGTGGTCCTGGTCCTCGGCGCCGTCGGCGGTGCGGCCGCCTACACCAAGGCCACCGTGGACAACGCCGACCGCACGGTCGCCACCAAGGTCTGGGGCGGGGGCTCGGGGGCGCACTCCAAGGACCCCGCCGGGGACGTGGGCCGCGGCAGGGCGGACACGGAGCTCAGCAAACTGCTGCTGCCGGTTCCCGACGGCTACCGTCTCGGCCCGGACGTCGGCGAGTACGGGAACGACAGCGAGGTCAGCGGCAAGAAGGCCACGGCCCAGATGAAGGAGAGCGGCCGGGGCATCGCGGGCAAGGAACGGCGTGAGCTGGACAAGCGCATCGACCGGCTCCATGTCCAGGGCATCGCGCAGCGTTCGTACATCTCGGGCTACGGCGACCTGATGGTCGTCCACATCGTGAAGATGAAGGACAAGAAGGCCGTCCACGACATATACACCTTCCAGACGGAGCTGATGGACACCTACGGCGGCTTCCGCAAGGGGCCGAAGGTCGACGGCCACAAGAAGGCCAGGTGCTTCCAGGAGCCCACGACGAGCAAGGTGAAGCTGGACGGCCTGTCCTGCGTCGCGTACGACGGGGAGCTGTTCGTCACCGTCGACGCCTACGGAACCAAGCCGTTCAGCGCGCCCGACGTCGCCGATCTGGTGAAGGACCAGCTCGACCACATCGAGTCCCCGGGGGAGTACGTATGACCGAGAAGACGGCGGAACCGACCGCCGCGACGGCCCCGGCCGCGGAACTGACGGCCCCGGCCGTGGAGCCGGCGGCTCCGGCCGTGGAGCCCCCGGCGGCTCCGACGCACGAGCCCCCAGTGGCGCAGGCGGAGCCCGCACCGCTCGCGGAGCAGCCCGTCCCGGCTCCGGAATCCGTCCCGGCTCCGGAATCGACCCAGGCTCCGAAGCCGCCCCGCCGGGTCCTTCGGGCCGTTGCCCGCTGGACCGCCGCCGTGCTGGTGCTCGGGGGCCTGGGCACCGGTACCGCTCTGGGGATCACCTCGATGGAGCGCTCCGACGTACCGGGTCTGGCCACCGAGGACGACGGGCGCTGGGACTATCCCGAGCTGAGCCTGCCCGCGCTCCCGGCCGGCTCGCCCCGCCCGTTCAACGACGGCAACATCGCCGAGATCCACTACGCCGACCTGCGGAAGCTGCTGCTGCCGGCCCCGGCCGGAGCAACGCCGGACAAGAAACTCACCGGCGGGTGGGTGAGTACGGCGCAGTACCTCTCCGTCTACGAGAAGGGCAGGCGTGCCGAGCTGGACCAGGTGCTGAAGGACTCCGCGCTGCGGCACATCGCGGCGCGCGGCTGGACCATGCCGGACGGCACGTCGTCCCGGATCTATCTGCTCCAGTTCAATTCGACGGCGTTCGCCGAGGCGTTCCGGGACGAGATCTCCGAGGACACCTCCACCGCCAATCAGCTCGTCGGGTCGCCCCACGGGGAGATCGACGAGACCTGGCTGGGCGGCGGGCGGGTGGAAAACACCGCGAGCTACGTGTACGCCGAGGACAAGCCCTACGGCTCCGAGCAGGTCCGCCACGCGTATGCGCTCTCCGGCGACACGCTCGCCCTGGTCATCCAGTCCCGCAAGGGCACGGCCGGCACGGAGCGCGTCCCGTTCCACCAGACGCTGATCCTGCAGAACCAGCTGCTGGGCTGACCCGGACGCCCGGGGGATCCACTCCCCCGGGCAAGCCCCGAACCATCGCGCCGGGCCCCCACCCATTAGGCTGGGGCCCGGCCCCGTACTGCCGCCATACCGCTCGTTACCGCTCGTCCGAGGAGCTCCCGTGCTTGAGGCATTCTTCTCCACCCTGCTGGTCCTGGTCTGCGTCGGAGTTCTCGCCTTCGCCGGCCTGACCGTGAAGAAGCTGTACCAGGGCCAGCGCTGACCCGCGTCCGCACCGCTCATCACCCCCTCACAGATCGTCTGAGCCGCTCATGATCGAGATCCCGTCCGACCTCCACCCGGACCTCGTCCCGCTTGCCTTCCTGCTCGGCAACTGGGCGGGCGCGGGCGTGTCCGATTTCCCCGGCGCCGAGAAGTGCAACTTCGGCCAGGAAGTCTCCTTCAGCCACGACGGCCGGGACTTCCTCGAGTACGTCTCGCACTCCTGGGTGCTCGACGCCGAGGGCAACAAGGTCAAGCCGCTGGAGACCGAGTCCGGCTACTGGCGCATCGACGAGCACCGCAAGGTCGAGGTCGTCATGGTCCGCGACCAGGGCGTCATCGAGATCTGGTACGGCGAGCTCGCCCACCAGAAGCCGCAGATCGACCTGGTCACCGACGCGGTGGCCCGGACGGCGGCCTCCGGCCCCTACAACGGCGGCAAGCGGCTCTACGGCTATGTGAACAGCGACCTGATGTGGGTCGGCGAGAAGGCCACCCCCGAGGTGGAGCTGCGCCCCTACATGTCGGCGCATCTGAAGAAGGTCGTCACCCCCGAAGAGGTCGAGGCGATGGCGAAGAGCCTCGGCGACCTGCCGGACGACGGCATCGCGTTCTTCAAATAGACGCGCGACCCCCGGGCGGGTGCTCGTCCGGTCCTACACTGGGCCTGTGGTGAGCACCGACTGGAAGAGCGACCTTCGGCAGCGCGGCTACCGGCTGACGCCGCAGCGGCAGCTTGTCCTCGAAGCGGTCGACAAGCTGGAACACGCGACACCGGACGACATCCTGTGCGAGGTCCGCAGGACGGCGTCCGGGGTGAACATCTCCACCGTCTACCGGACCCTGGAGCTCCTGGAGGAGCTGGAGCTGGTCAGCCACGCCCATCTGGGACACGGTGCACCGACGTACCACCTGGCCGACCGCCACCACCACATCCATCTGGTCTGCCGGGACTGCACGAACGTCATCGAGGCCGATGTCGCTGTCGTCGACGAGTTCACCACGAAGCTGCGGGACACGTTCGGGTTCGAGACCGACATGAAGCACTTCGCGATCTTCGGCCGCTGCGCCGACTGCACGGCGAAGGCGGCCGCGGCCGGGGCGGGGCGGACTCCCGGTTCCGAGCAGTAAATCGAGTCGTACGCTGGTCGCATGAAGAGCCCTCTGCTGTCCCTGCCCGGCGCCGTCCCCGCCGAAGGCCGCGACGAAGGCGTCGCCGCGCACTACGGCGACCTGTTCCGCGAGCAGCGCGCCCTCGCCGACGGCACCGGCCTCGTCGACCTCTCGCACCGCGGCGTCATCACCGTCACCGGAAGCGACCGGCTGGCCTGGCTGCACCTGCTGCTCACCCAGCACGTCAGTGAACTCGCCCCCGGACAGGCCACCGAGGCGCTGATCCTCTCCGCGCACGGGCACATCGAACACGCCCTCTATCTCGTCGACGACGGCGAGACGGTGTGGGCGCACGTCGAGCCGGGCACCCAGGGCGAACTGATCGCCTATCTGGAGTCGATGAAGTTCTTCTACCGGGTCGAAGTCGCCGACCGGACCGAGGACTTCGCCGTCGTGCACCTGCCGGCCGGCTCCATCGAGGAGGTGCCGGAAGGCGTCACCGTGCTGGAGGCGCCGCACGGCCGGGACCTGTTCCTGCCGCGCGCCGATCTGGAGAAGTTCGCCGCCGAGCACGGCCCGGTGGCCGGCGTTCTGGCGTACGAGGCGCTGCGCGTCGAGGCGCACCGTCCGCGGCTCGGCTTCGAGACCGACCACCGCACCATCCCGCACGAGCTGGGCTGGATCGGCACCGCCGTCCATCTCCACAAGGGCTGCTACCGCGGTCAGGAGACCGTCGCCCGGGTGCAGAACCTGGGGAAGCCGCCGCGCCGGCTGGTCTTCCTGCACCTGGACGGCAGCGATGTGCTGCTGCCCGGGCACGGCACGCCGGTGCGGCTCGCCTCGGACGGGGCGGAGGGCCGGCAGCTCGGCTTCATCACCACGTCCGCCCGCCACCACGAGCTGGGCCCGATCGCACTGGCCCTGGTCAAGCGGAACGTGGCGGTGGACGCGGAACTGCTCGCGGGTGACACGGCGGCGGCCCAGGAGACGGTCGTCGAGCCGTAGGCCCTGCCGTCGAGCCGCCGGTCCGGCTCAGACCTCGACGAGCACGGTGAACGGGCCATGGTTCGTGAGCGAGACCCGCATGTCCGCTCCGAACCGGCCCGTCTCCACATGCGCCCCCAGCGCCCGCAGCTGCGCCACCACCTCGTCGACCAGCGGTTCGGCGATCTCGCCGGGCGCTGCCGCGTTCCAGGTGGGCCTGCGGCCCTTCCGGGCGTCCCCGTAGAGAGTGAACTGCGAAATCACCAGAAGCGGGGCATTCACGTCGGAGCAGGACTTCTCGCCCTCGAGGATGCGGACCGACCAGAGCTTGCGGGCGAGCTGAGCCGCTTTCTCCACGGTGTCCCCATGGGTGACTCCGACCAGCACACACAATCCCTCGCCGACGATTTCGCCCACCACCGCGGGCCCGCTCCCGTCGCCCGCGCCGTCGGCCACCGTGACGCTCGCGCCGTCCACCCGCTGTATCACTGCACGCATACAGACCAACCTATCTTGGGCTGAACGGGTACAGAGCACCTGCGTAGTCACCGTGCGGAGTGGCACCATGCACGGAGGCGGTGTGCCGACGCACCGGTCGAGGGGATGGACTGAGCATGAGTACATATGGAGCCGGGCAGCCACCCGGCACTGTACCGATCACGCTGGTCACCACCAGTACCAGCACCAGTACCACCAGTACCGGCGCCGTCACCATGCGCCCACCCGTGCAGCGGACCGGACCGGGCCTCGACGACGGACTGCCGGGGCAGCCGCCGCCCGACCTCGGCACCCTGCGGCTGCCCGAGCTGCGCACCCTGCGCCGCGACTCGCAGCGCGACGAGGCCGACCTCAGCTACGTGCGCCGCCTGGTGCAGGGCCGCGTCGACATCCTGCGCGCCGAGCTGGCCCGCCGCCGTGACCCCGAGACGCCGGTCGTCGACCGGCTCTCGGAGATCCTCGCCGACACCCCGTCCCGGCATCGCTCCTCCGCCCGGCATGTCACGCTCACCACACCGCGGAGCGACGAATTCCGCCGGCTGGCGGCCGAGACGCTCGCCGAGGTCGAGCTCTCGGACCTCGACGCCCGCACGGACGAGGAGCTGCACGCCGCGATGGGGCGGTTCGTCCGCTACGAACAGCAGGTGTCCCGCCGCCGTCACCAGCTGCAACGGACCGCTGACGATTGCAGCGCCGAGATCGCCCGCAGGTACCGTGATGGGGAAGCACAAGTAGACGACCTGCTCACCTGAAGCGATCCTTCCGGGGCGGGTCCCGCCCCGCCCCGGAAGGCCGCGCCATGACCTCCACACCCCTCATATCCCCGGCGTCTCCTGCCCGCCCGGCTCTTCCGGATCTCCCCGTTCTGGCCGAGGTCGTGCGGTCCGGCTTCGTGGAGGGCCACCACCGCGGCTCGCTGGTCGTGCTGGCCGCCGACGGCAGCGTGGAGCTGGCCATGGGAGACCCGGCCGCGCCGGTCTTCCCGCGTTCCTCCAACAAGCCCATGCAGGCCGCCGCCGTGCTGCGGGCCGGGCTCGACCTCTTTGGGGAGCGGCTGGCGCTGGCGGCCGCGAGCCACTCGGGCGAGGTGTTCCATCTCGATCTCGTACGCAAGATGCTCGCCGAGCACGGACTGACGCCCGACGATCTGCAGACCCCGGCCGATCTGCCGCTGGACCCGGCGGAGGCGGAGACGTATCTCGCCGCGGGCCAGGTCCGTGAGCGGATCACCATGAACTGCTCCGGCAAGCACGCCGCCATGCTCGCGGTGTGCGCACTCAACGGCTGGGACCGGGCGAGCTACCTGGACCCGGCGCACCCGCTCCAGCAGCTGGTCCACCAGGTGGTCGAGGAGGCGGCGGGCGAACCCGTCGCGGCGGTCGGTACGGACGGCTGCGGGGCTCCGCTGATGGCGATCAGCCTGGTGGGTCTGGCGCGGGCGTTCCGCTCGTTCGTGCTGGCCGAGGAGGGCACCGCGGAGCGCCGGGTGGCGGACGCGATGCGTGCCCACCCCGAGTACGTCGCGGGCACCCGGCGGCCCGACACCTGGCTGATGCGCGAAGTGCCGGGCGCGCTGTCCAAGATGGGCGCGGAGGCGGTCCAGGCGGTGGCGCTGCCGGACGGCCGGGCACTGGCGTTCAAGATCGCCGACGGTGGGGGACGGGCGCTCGGGCCGGTGCTGGCCAGGGCGCTGGGGCTGCTCGGTGTCGACGCCCCGGTGGCGGACCGGATCGGACGGGCGCCCCTGCTGGGCGGCAGCGCGGAGGTGGGCGGGATCAGGGCGGCGTTCTGACCGGACCGTTCGGTCCGTCCGGCTGCTGCCCACGGGGAGCGCACCGTCCAGCCCCCATATTCGGGCGACATTCTCCGCGCCGTGTGCCTAGCGTGGGGCGCATGACCCTTGAGATCCGTACCGTCACCGCGTCGGAATTCCCCGACTGGCTGCGCGCCGTGAACACCGGTTTCCTGCGCCCGCCGACGGTGACGGACACCGAGGTGGCGAGCCGTCTCCCGCACAACGACCTGTCCCGGGTGCAGGGGGTGTTCGACGACGGCCGGTGCGTGGCGTCGTTCCGGTCGTTCGCGCAGGAGCTGACGGTCGTCGGCGGTGCCACGGTGCCGTCCGACGCGGTCACCAACGTCACGGTGTCGCCCACGCACCGCCGCCGTGGGCTGCTCGGCCGGATGATGGCCACGGACCTGGCGGCGGCGAAGGAGCGCGGCGACGTGGTGGCCACGCTGATCGCCGCCGAGTACCCGATCTACGGGCGGTACGGGTTCGGCCCGGCCGCCTGGACCACCGAGTGGGAGATCGACGTCCCCCGGGCCGGCCTGGACCTTCACCGGCCGAGCCCGTCCACGGCGGACGGCGGCCGCATCGACCTGGTGGACGTGGCGGAGGTTCGCAAGACCGGCCCTGCCCTGCACGAGCGGCTGCGGGCCCGGCAGCACGGGGTGGTCAGCCGCAACGACCGCTGGTGGCAGCTGAGCACCGGCGCGGACGTGCCCGTACCGGGCTCCTGGACCGAACCGTTCCACGCGGTGTACCGCACCGCGGACGGCGAGGTGGACGGCCTGCTCGTCTACCGTGCCGACGACAACTGGGGCGACGCGAAACAGCCGTTGAACCGGGCGACCGTCCTCGGCCTGATCGCCGAGACCCCGGCGGCCGAACGGGCGCTGTGGCACTTCGTCTGCTCGATCGACTGGATCACCACGGTCCGCTCCGGCCACCGTGCCCCCGACGACCTGCTCCCCCTTCTCCTCCCGGACCCCCGGGCGGCCCGCATCGTGACGCAGGCGGACTGGTTGTGGGTGCGTGTCCTGGACGTCGTACGAGCCCTGGAGGCCCGCACCTACGCGGTCCCGGCCACCCTGACCCTGGACATCCACGACCCGGCAGGTCTCGCCGGCGGCCGCTTCCGCCTGGACGTCTCCCCGACGGGCGCCTCGTGCACCCCGACGACGCAGAGCGCGGATCTCGCTCTGGACATAAGGGAGTTGGGAACGCTGTACCTCGGCGACGAATCGGTGCTGCGGCTGACGGCCCTGGGCCGCATCGAGGAGCGCACACCGGGCGCGGCGGCGGTGGCGGACGGGGTGTTCCGGGCGGCGCGGCGGGCGTGGTGCCCGGATGTGTTCTGAGACGGCGGCTGACCTCTAGGCTCCATCTCCCGTCGCCTGCAAGGAAATTGTATGGTCCAGAAGTGACGAGTCATGGACCTGTATCGGGTGGCGGCGCGCATCAGTACAAGCGGATCGCAGATTGGTTATTGAAAGGGATCAACAGCGAGGAGTGGCGGCCCGGTGACCGGTTGCCGACGCATGAGCAGCTGGCCGACCGTTTCGATGTCTCGCGTGCGACGGTCAAGGAAGCGCTCAAGCTGCTCAGCAGCAAGGGGCTGATCGTCACCTGGCAGGGCAGCGGGACGTTCGTCAGTGAAGGGTCGACGTCGGGTGTCGTCCCGCAGCAGAACAGCCCCGTCATCGAGAGCGGGGACGATGACGGCGACGACGTGTGGGCGGTCGTCTCGGAGCACGTCCCTCCGGTGCTGCTGAAGCCCTACCTGGAAGAGGCGTTCGAGGCCACGCAGGTGACGCTCGATGTCTTCTCGATGACCACGGAGTCGCTGGCGGCCCGGGTGTCGGACCAGAAGAACCGCATCATGACCGGGGAGATCAAGCCACCCCGCAGTATTACGGCCCGGCTGATGCTCCCCGACTGCGACTTCCCGCACCTTGCCATCCCCCGGCGGATCGACGGATCGGACGATCCGCAGGTGCGGCGGCGGCTGAAGGGAATCCTGCAGAGCCACGCGACGATGCTCCGCGAGGCCCTGTTCGAGCTCCGCTACCAGGGGTTCGTGCCCGAGGTCGATGTCGAGGTGCGGTTGGTGCCGTTCGCGCCGCAGATGAAGCTGTACGTTCTGAACCGCCGGCTGGCGCTGCAGGGCTTCTACGTGACCGAAGAAGGCACCATCCCGCTCCCTCCAGACCGTGAGGAAGTCGCGATCTACGACGTCTACGGCACGGGGGCCACCCTGTTTCCGTATCGCGCCTCGGCCGAATCCACACCCGATCAAGCCGGCATTGTGCGCACGCTTCAGGCATTTTTTGACTCGGCGTGGAACACTCTGGCGACGCGCGCCGACTTCTGAACGATTGAACAGCGGAGACAAGGTCACCTCCCGCGGCGGATGTTTAATCCCGCTGCGGGTATGACGAGTTCGGGTTGATGAGTCGGATCGCGGGGGGATGGAATGCCGGTGCCACGAGGGGTTCGTATCGCAGGCGGACGTCGGCCGTTCGTCAATCGGACGGATCTCCTGGACAGGTTCCGTCGCGAATTGATGCGCTCGTCGGAGGAGCCGCGTCTGCTCAACGTGCACGGACTCCCTGGGGTGGGCAAGTCGCGCCTGCTGAAGGAGTGGAAGCGTGAGGCGGATGCGCGTGGAAGAACGGCCTTGCTGGATCTGCGCCTGCCAGGGAGCCATCAAGTCGAGTCGGCGCTGGCGCAGTTGCGCGCCGAGTTCGGATCGCAGGGAGTGAAGTTCGACAGGTTTGACATCGCGTACACCGCGTTCTGGCAGAAGATCCATCCACATCAGGTGCTGCGCCGCTCAGGGGACCTCTTCGGCCCCCATGGCGACGCGGCAACGCGGATCCTCGAAGGTGCGTCCGGCGCCAGTGTCATCGGTGCGATTGCCGCCGGTATTCGCTTGTCCTTTCAGGGCTTCGCGGCGATCAAGAAGAACAAGCTGGTCAAGGCGGACCCCGACCTGGGATCCTTGGAGGACATGCTCACGGCCGACCTGCTTGACACGGTCACACGAATGTTCGTGCAGGACCTGGCCGACGCCAGCACGGCAGAGCCGTACGTCCTCTTCGTCGACAGCTACGACGTGCTGAGCGTGGTGCACGGAGAAGCGGGCAGTACCTTCCAGGATGCCTGGCTGCGCGACCTCCTCGAACAATTGAGGCGCGGCCTGGTCGTTCTGGCCGGTCGGGAACCGGTCCGGTGGCAGGAATGGGCCGGGCAGATGGACTACTGCGTAGTGCACCCTCTGGAGAGCAGGTATTGCGAGGAGTTGTTGTCTAACGCCGGCGTGCAGGACACAGTGCGCCAGGCAATCATCACTCGGGCCAGTCGGGGCATTCCCTTCTATCTTGAACTCGCGGTCGATACCCCCGAGCGGGCAGCTGGTGAGCGGGAAGTTGCGCAGGACCGGATCAAGGACCGGTTCCTCGACCATGTCCCAGTGGACCAGCGGAGGATTCTTCAGCACCTCGGGCTGGCCAGGCTCTTCAACCGCTCCATGTTCATGAGATTCGTGAAGGACGACACTCTCTGGGACGAGCTGACCGAGTACTCTTTCGTGCAGTGCATCTCAGGGGACTGGTATCAGCTGCACCAATTGATGGTGGACGCGTTGCAGGCCCAATGGAAGCTCGAACGGCAGAGGCCCGCCCACGAGGTGCTCCAGCGCTTCTGGGAGGACTACGCGGAGTCCCCGGACATACGGCATCGGGCCGATACGGTCATCGGCGTCGCTCCGTTGCAGGAAGCCGTCTACCACGGTCTGCGGGCGGGCCAGATGAGTGCAGCGATGGCTCTGAGCCATGCGGACCGCACGAAAGCGGCGTTCGGCAGCCAGTCGGTGAACGGCATCATCACCGACATCAGGGCATATCTTGACCAAGTGGCTATCGGTTCCGGTCATGACCCTGAGCTCGAAAGCGTTGCCCGATGCCTTGCTGCCGAGGACCACGTACTGCGTGGCAGGGGACGTGAGGCGCAACGGGAACTCGTAGGCCAGAATCCCGACCTCACCGCTCCGTTGGGAGCGCGGCTCGGTCTCGCCGCGGCGCACGCACACAGACTGATGGGTGAGAGTCTGGCGGCCCGTGACACGTTTGAACAGCTGTGGACCGGGCCCGAGGAGGCTGTCAGAGGGCTGGCGGGCTTTGCGCTCGCGGACATCACCATGTGCGCTGGCGATTTCCCCGGGGCCTTCGCGTTGGCCGGAGAGGTGTCGGAGCGCTCGGGGCCCGGTGAGGGGGTGCGGCGCGCTGAACTCAAGCGGCTGATGCATCTCGCCCACCGTTTCCTTCTGGACTTTCCCTCGGCGTGGGCACTGCTGGACGAGGCGAAAGCCCTCTTTCTGGAGAGTGGCTCCATTCACGGTCTGGCAGACATTCAGACCAACAGGGCGGAGCTGCTTGCACTCACCGATCCCGCGGCTGCGGTGGCTGCCGCTGACGCCGCGCTGGAGACGCAACGGAGGCTGGGCGCCGGGCACGAGGTCGGTAAGGCCCTGACCGCGAGGGCCATCGCTGAGACCCGTCTGGGGCATCTCCGCGAGGCCGCCGAATCATTCACCGCTGCCGCACAGACTCTGGAAACGGTCGGATACCGGTCCGGCAGGGCGCGAGCGGAATTGTTCCATGCCTTCCTCCACCTGCGGACGGGCGACCAGGATCGGGCTGTCCGGAGCCTGCGCCAGGCAGCGGAGAAACTTGAGACGGCCGGCGTCTACCCCTTTCTCTCAGTCATTGCCCACAAAGTCACCGAGCGTATCGGTCGTCCCGATGAGTTCTTGGCGGCGATTCGCCTACGGGCGAGGCGTTTGGTCGTACCGCTGGATTCGGTGGAAAGGTACGAACGTCGGATGGACGAACTGATTGACAGTCTGCTGCCGCCCGAATGACGGCGGAGCACGCCTTCGTGCCCCTGGTTCGGGGGCCAGGGTATCGACCGGCTTGAGGAGTTCGCATGGACCGCAACACTCCGGACTTCATGGCATTTTTCGACGCCGCTATGCGTCCAGGATCCGATGCCCGGGGTTTCTATCATCGGAATGTGCGAGTGACGGTAGGACCAGATTCCTTCATGGTGCGGGTGCCCATGGAGGAGTCAGAAGTCATGGACCTGTCCATCTGGGCCGAGCACGACATTCTTTCGGTGCTGCACCCGCATCTGACACATGCGCCACGACTGCTGCATGTGCACCATGACCCGTACTTCCAGGTTCAGGAATTCATCGAAGGTGAGCGGGTCGAAGACCTACACCCGTATGGTGCAAGTATTCCGGCGAGAATCATCGACGATATCGTGGTGCTCTTCTCGGAGTTGCTGTCATTCCCGGAGAGCAGGATTCCGGCTCTTCCTGCGGACTGGCCGGCCGACGGCGACTCGGAGGGTTTCGGTGCCGTCCTCCTTCGGCTCGGTCGGTCCCTGCGGGAGGACCACGGGAAGGAAGCGCCCCGCTTGTTCGAGACGCTGGGGATTCCGGAGGACCCGTTTCTCCCGCTGGAGGACGGCCTGAAGGACCTCACCTCCAGGCCGTTCCGGCTGCTGCATGGAGACATTCACCGTGGAAACCTGATCAGGGGGGCTCAAGAGACGTTCTTCCTGGACTGGCAGCTCGCTCTATGGGGTGATCCTGTCTATGACCTGGCCGATCACGTGCACAAGATGGGCTACACCCCCGACAGCGAACAGCGGTGCATCAGAGGCTGGTTGAGCGTGGCTCCCGGAGAATGTCGGAGACGCTGGAGCGAAGATCTGAAGTTCTATCTTGCCTACGAGCGAGTGAAGTCGTCCGTCGTCGACACGGTGCGCTGGGCGCGTCGTATTGCGCAGGCACCCACCGGGTCTCCGGCTCGGCACACGGCCGTTCAGGAGCTCACCGCAAAGATCAACCGGGCCAGGCCCTACTGGTCGCAGGGGGACTCCGGCGTGCTGGCCGCGGATCGGGTGGCTTCGGCTGTGACGGAGTTCCATCAGGCATAGGGGTGGCTGCGGAGGCCCCCTGGGATCCGTACGACAGTGGTCCTGTCCGGCCCCTGCGCGTAACTGCGTAAGTGGTACTGGGATGGGTTCCAAGAGCGAAACGCCGTACGAGCGATGAGGTCTCCGTAATTCTCCTGGTCAGCGGTTCGTACGGAATGCGGCGCGATGGGCGATCTCGCCGCCGTCGTGGCGGCTCGTGGCGTCCCGGCGCAGGAGGTGATGGACGAATATGCCCGCACTCTGGACCGGCTCGTCGACCCGGTACGGCATCCGTCGCTCTGCTGGCTCCGGGAGTCCGGGCGGCTGGGGACGCCGGACGAGCCCGACCATGACTTCAGGTTCGGGCTCGAACGGGTACTGGACGGGGTCGAGGCCCTGGCGCGGGGGGCGTCGGCCTGAGGGGACGCCTGCCGCCGTCCGGGCCGGACGGCAAGGGGCGGCGTGGGGAGGCCCGTCGTCAGACTTCCGTGCTCAGCAGCACCTTGCCCAGCAGCCCGCGTTCCTCGATCGCCGTGTGCGCGTCGGCCGCCTGTGACAGTGGGTAGACGTGGCCGATCACCGGACGCAGCCGGCCGGCCGCCGCCTCGGCCAGCGTGTGAGCGGCCAGGCGTACGTACTCCGCGTCCGTCAGCTGTACGTCCCCGATGCCGCGCAGCGTGATGCCGCGCCGCGCCGCCTCCTGCGGGTCGACCGGGGCGAAGCCGCCCGTCGGCGCCCCGTGGGCGGAGAAGCGGCCGCCGTCGGAGGTCAGGGCGAAGGCGGCCGCGCCCATTGCGCCGCCCACGCCGTCCAGGACCACGTCGGCCGGACCGCCCGCCGCTGCCAGGGCCGTGCGGGCCCGCTCCACCCACTCCGCGTCCGAGCCGTCGATCACGTCGTCGGCGCCCAGTTCCCGTACGAGCGCCGTCTTCCGTTCGCCGCGTGCCACGGCGACGACATGTGCGCCGGCCGCGTGCATCAGCTGGACGAGGAGGGTGCCCATGCCGCCGGAGGCGCCGAGGAGCAGTACGCGTTCGCCGGGTCCGGGGGCGGTCGCCTCCATCAGCGCGGCGGCCGTCACCCCGTCGTGGGCCAGGGCGGCGGCCTCGCGCAGCCCGAGTCCGTCCGGTACCGGTACCAGGTGGTCGACGGAGGTCACCGCCCGCTCGGCGTAGCCGCCGGTGAAGCCGACGGAGGCGATGACCCGGCGGCCGGCCCATCCCGCGTCGACGCCCTCACCCGCCGTATGCACCGTTCCGGCGACCCCGCCGCCCGGCACGTACGGGGGCCGGACCGGGAAGTAGGCACTGAACGCACCCGACCGGATCTGGGTCTCCACGAAGAGCGTGTCAACGTGACTCACGTCGATCACCACCTCGCCGGGGCCCGCGACCGGATCGGGCAGCTCGGCCGGAACCAGTACCTCCGGACCGCCCAGCTCCCTGACCAGCGCCACACGCATGCGGATCACACTCCTCCGTCAGTGGGCGGCCGACCCGTCCGGCGCCCCTGCGGCCACCCTCGGACGTCAAGTCCGGTTGAGGTCAAGGGCGTACCCTTCATGGTCATGAGCGGAGAGAAGACCGGTCCCGGGACGGTGACGCGGCAGCCGATCAGCCTGCGTGAGCGGAAGAAGCAGCTGACGTACGAGGCGGTCTCCGATGCCGCGATCGCGATGTTCCTGGAGCGGGGCTTCGACAAGGTCTCGGTGGCGGAGGTGGCGGCCGCCGCCGACATCTCCAAGCCGACGCTGTTCCGGTACTTCCCGTCCAAGGAGGACCTGGCGCTGCACCGGTTCGCCGACCACGAGGACGAGGCCGCCCGGGTGGTCGCGGCCCGCGCGGAGGGCGAATCACCACTCGATGCCCTGCGCCGCCATTTCCTGGACGGCCTGGAGCGCCGCGACCCGGTGACCGGGCTCTGTGATCATCCGCAGGTGCTGGCGTTCCACCGGATGCTGTACGGGACACCGTCCCTGGTGGCCCGCCTGTACGGGTACCAGAGCCGCTCGGAGGCCGCGCTCGCCCGCGCACTGGGGGACGGGGTACGGGAGCGGCTGGCGGCCGGCCAGATCATTGCGGTGCAGCGGATCCTGGCGATGGAGAACTGGCGGCGCATCGATGCCGGGGCGAGCGCGGACCAGGTGTACGAGGGCGCGGTGCGGGCGGCCGAACTCGCGTTCGTCCAGATGAGGTCGGGGCTGGAAAGAGAACAGTAGGAACGGTGGCCGCCCGGCTCGGGCGGGGCCGTCGCCACCGGGACGCAGCGCCTCTTCGGCGGCCTTCCGCACCCGGTGCCGGGTGATGCCTCTGCGTCGGCTGTGCCACCGCGCGAGGGCGGTCCGGGGGCTCCAGCTCGATGCGCGGGCGCCGCCTGGCGGGCTCTCGTACGTCAGCAGACAATGATGGCGGGAGATGGTGGCCACCAGGCAGCGGCTACGCCGGTCGTCGTCCGGGAGGTAGCGATGCGTCAGACCAATCTCACCGGGGAGCCGGCCGATTACGTCAGCGCCCGCGAGGAGCTGCGCCAGGCCGAGGTCGAGCTGATGCGCCACCGCGAACGCGTCGCCGACCTGCGTCGACGGCTGCCGCCGGGCCCCGTCGTCGACGACTACGTGTTCGAGGAGGGACCTGCCGACCTTCAGGCCGGTGACGCGCCGGTGAAGACCGTGCGACTGAGTGAACTGTTCACCGGGCCCGGCCGTGACCTGGTCGTCTACCACTTCATGTACGGCAAGCAGCAGACCGATCCGTGCCCCATGTGCACGATGTGGATCGACGGGTTCAACGGCATCGCCCACCACGTCGTGCGGAACGTCGACCTCGCAGTCGTCGCCGCGGCCGACCTGCCCGTACTCCGTGCGCACGCCCGGATCCGGCAGTGGCCGAACCTGCGCCTGCTCAGCGCCGGGTCCAACACCTTCAAATACGACCTCGGCAGCGAGGACGCCGAGGGCAACCAGGACTCGACGGTGTCGGTGTTCACCCGCGACGACGACGGGTCGGTGCGCCACTTCTACTCGGCGCACCCCCGGATGGCCGACGACATCGACCAGCGGGGCATCGACCTGCTCAGCCCGGTGTGGCACATCCTCGACCTCACACCCCGAGGCCGGGGCGACTGGTTCCCCGCACTCGGTTACTGACTCGGCCTTCGCGTCCGGCGCAGCGTTCGACGCCGGACGCGAAGACCGAACCGAAACACCTCCGCCCCCATCGCTGCCCACCCGTGCCGACGGCCGGCCCGCTCACCCCACAGCTGCACCGATCGGCTCGGCCCGCTTCCCGGCGGGGCTGTCCAGGGTCCGGTCGACACACCCGGGCGCAGCGGCGTACCCGACAGTCGCACGCCGGTGACCTGCGCGGGATTGACCCGTACAAGAGCCGTCGTGCATCATTCCATTACTTGAGTGATGGAATGAGGGGCGGGCGCGGTGGCGGAGTTCGCCTTCCGGATCGACCGGCGCAGCGGCGTGGCCAGTTACCTGCAGATCGTGCAGCAGGTGCAGCAGGCGTTGCGGCTGGGCCTGCTGGCGCAGGGCGACCGGCTGCCCACGGCGCAGGCCGTCGTCGAGGCGACCGCGCTCAACCCCAACACCGTCCTCAAGGCCTACCGCGAACTGGAGTCCCAGGGCCTGGTCGAGTCCCGGCGCAGGCACGGGACGTTCGTGACCGGCACCCTCGGCTCGCCCGCGGTCGCCGACTCGCCCTGGCGGGACGAGCTGGCCGCGACGGCCGCCCGTGCCCGCGGCGACGGACTCGAACGCGACGACCTGGCAGCCCTGTTCACGGCCGTGCTTGACGATCTCTACCCCAGTGAGGACCCGACCGATGCCCAGCAGTGACACACCCGCGATAGCCGCCCGCGGCCTCGGCAAGCGGTACCGCCGCCGCGGCCCGGAGGCGCTCGGCGACTGCACCTTCGAGATCCCCGCAGGCAGCGTCTGCGCCCTGGTCGGCGCGAACGGCGCGGGCAAGTCGACGCTGCTGGAGCTGACAGCCGGGATCGAACAGCCCGCCTGCGGCGCGGTCGAGGTCTTCGGTGAGCCCGCGTACGGCGGCAACCCCCGCATCGCCTACCTCGCCCAGGACCGCCCGCTCAACCGCTACAGCACCGTCGGCGGGGTGCTGCACTTCGGCGCGCGCACCAACCCCGGCAGCTGGGACGCCGAACTCGCCGAGCGCGCCGTCGACCTGGGCCGCATCCGCCCGGACGACCACATCCGCGACCTGTCCGGCGGCCAGCGCACCCGCGTCGCCCTTGCCCTGGCCCTGGGCAAGGGGGCCGACCTGCTGCTGCTCGACGAGCCCATGGCCGACCTGGATGTGCTGGCCCGTCAGGAACTGATGGGCCTGCTCATGTCCCACACCGCCGCCACCGGCTGCACCGTGGTCATGTCCTCGCACATCATCTCGGAGCTGGCCGACGCCTGCGACCACCTGCTGCTGCTGGACCGCGGCCAGGTCCAGCTCTGCGGGGACATCGACGAGCTGACCGCCGCCCACGCGGTGGTCACCCTGTCCGGCGGCCCGGAGCAGCTGGCCGCGCACGCCGTGGTCGAGACCCGCCCGGCCGGGCGCGGTACCAGCGCGCTGATCCGCCCGTCCGGACCACTGCCCGCCGCCTGGGACGTCCGCGAGCCGTCCCTGGAGGAACTGGTCCTCGCGCACCTCGCCACCCGCGCACGTCACCACCAGGAGCACGCAGCATGAGCACCACCGCCGTCAACCTCGTCAAGCGGACCCCCTCGTACCGCCGGCCGGCGGGCCGCCGGCCGATCGCCCGGCTGGCGGCGCGGCAGCTGCGGTGGCTCGCACTGGTGCTGCTCCTGCCGGTCGGGGAGGTCGCCGCGACCCTGCTCCACCGCTACAGCGAGTGGAGCGAAGCCGAGGCGGTGCGCGCCCGCCTCGGCAACACCGCCTACCACTTCACCGACGTGCCCTACAACGCGCACACCCTGACCGAGCGCCTGTTCGCCGACGGCCAGTCCGTGGCCTTCGTCCCGGCGCTGTGCGCGGCGGCGCTCACCGCGATCCTCACCGCGCGCGAATGGGAGTCCCGCCGGGTGGCGGTGACGCTCACCCAGTCCGTCTCCCCGGTGCGCTGGTTCGGCATCCACTGGGGCGTCCAGGCGGCCCTGACCCTCGTGCTGACGATGCCGCTGGTCGTGCTCTATTACCTCAACGCGGCCCACGCCTACCACAAGGACCTGTTGGTGCACGGCGCGTACCAGGCCACTCTGTACTTCACCATCGGCCCGGTCACCCTGGCCTATGTCCTGCTCGGCGTCGCCGCCGGAGCCTTCGTCGGTACGGCCATGCGCCGCACCCTGCCCGCGCTGCTGGCGGCCCCGGCCCTGCTCTGGCTGCTGGTGGCGCTCCTGGTCCGCAGTCGCCTGGCCGCCCTCCTCGACTACCCGGTCTTCTCCGAGACCCACGGCTACCACCCCGGCGGCGTCCTCGGCCTGCAGTTCTTCCACCTTCTCCCACAGGACATCTACCTGGTGAACTCGCTCACCCCCGGCGACTACTGGCCCTACCAACTCGCCCAGACCGCCGTGGTCCTGGCTCTGACCGCGGCGCTCGCCTACGGCGCACTGCGGATCGTGCGCCGACGCACCGGGCGTGCCGGAGCCCGTATCCGGTAGTGCTCCGCCCCGTCTCCGGGCATCCGCTCGCGGGTGGTTCGGCTCGGGGCGCCGGTGAAAACGATGAGCGGCATCAAGCCGCGCCGGTACAGGTCGGCCGTTCGACGGGCACAGCGTCCGACGTCCTCGACCGGCCCGACGTCGTGGCCGAGGCGACCGAGACCCGCGTCCGGGAGGCCATCGACGCTCTCGGCTTCGCGTGCGGCGGGGGCGCTGTCGACCGGGCTGCGCACTGGCGGAGGAACGGGTTCGCCACGTGGCTGTTCACACCGGCCGCTTCGGGCCGGTACCCGAAGAAGGCACCGCAGGAGGCACGACCTGTGCCGCTCCTGGGCGAGCCCTGACCAGGCGTTCCGGCGCGGGGGAGAGGCGTCGCAGGCCGGACGGATGCGGGCTGGATGCCGATCGCGAAGGGGCCGACTCCTCATGGACTGCGGCACACGCACACAACGCGCATGGAGGAGCTGCGCACCCCACCGAAGCCGATGGGCGAGCGCGTGGGCCACATGGAGGGATCGGTCCGGGCCCGCTACATCACTCGGCAGATGCGCGATGGCCTGATGGCCGGGCTCACCGCGGAGTGGCAATAGCTGGGCCTCATCATGCACCTGACGACCGCAGCGGCCCTCCGCGAGTACCGCCGGGTGACGATCCGCGCTCGGATAGCGGGCTTCGCCCGCGGTGGCCGCGCCACACCGCCTCCCATGGCAGACGTGACCGGTGGGTGCTCGGCCTGCGCCGCCGCCGGCCGCGGCGGGACCGGATCGGCGGTATGCCTTGCCCCAGCGGGATCAAAGCCTGGCTGTCGTGCAGGTTGGCGCCGGAGAGCCCGACGGACAGGGGCAGACCGTTCCGCTCTGTGATCAAGGGGATGTTCGGCCTTGATGGGCGGGCAACGGCCCTGGGTGTGTGTCTGAGCTGTTTGGCAGTGCGTCCCTCGTCCTTTCGTGTGGTGGGTCTGGCGAGTGGGCGGTCGACGGGGATGGCACCGGTCGACGAGCAGTGAACTGGCCGATGGGATCGCAGGAGGAACCTGCGACAGCTGCGTGAGGGTAGGTCACTGTGATCGACAGGCGGGACGTGCTGCGGGCAGGTGTGCTGGGCAGCGTGGGTGGGGCGCTGGGGCTGCAGGCACCGGAGAGTGCGGCTGCGGCAGCTGAGGCAGCAGGACCAGTTGGCGCTCGGGACTGGAAGCGGTTGGCTGCTGCGCTGTCCCCTGGGGCTACCCTCTACCGGCCGCATGGCTCCGTATACCCGTCGCTGGCCTTGCCGTACAACCACAGGTACGCCGGAATTCGGCCTGCCGGCATCGTTGTCTGCGCAACTACCGAGGACGTGTCTGAAGCGATCCGCTGGGCTCGCGCGGTAGGGCTGCCCGCCGTACCGCGCTCTGGGCTGGGACACAACTACGCCGGGTATTCGACCACCACGGGCCTGCTGCTGAATATGGCCCGCATGAAGAGCATCGTCTCCACTCCGAAGCCGGGCGGTGCCCACCCTCGGGTCTACGGGCCGATGAAGGTTGTGCACGACGCCGGTACCGTCACCGTAGGGGCCGGCGTCACCAATGGCGACCTGCATCCGCTGTTGGAGGACCATGGCATGTTCGTGCCGACCGGTCGTTGCCCCAGCGTCGGGGTCGCAGGGCTGGTGCTTGGCGGCGGTATCGGCTTCAGCGACAAGATGTTCGGCCTGACCTGCGACCGGCTCGTTGCCACGACCGTCGTGCTCGCCGACGGACGCACGGTCAAGGCCAGCAAGGATGCGCACCCCGACTTGTTCTGGGGCTGCCGCGGCGGAGCCGGCAACAACTTCGGTGTCAACACTTCGTTCACCTTCCAGTACGAGCAGTTCGAGGGCACCGTGGGCTTCTACCAGCTCCGCTGGAGCCTGGACTCCGTACTGCCGGTGATCGCCGCCGCGCAGCACATTGCCCAGGACACCGTGGGCGACAGGCGGTTCCATCTGCGTCTGGGCATCGGTACCAACGGGATGACCAGGACACAGATCCATGCGAACGCCAACGTCAACGCCATCGGCCAGTACTACGGCACTGTCCAGGAACTGCGTGCCATCCTCGACCCGCTACTCGAGATCGGCACGACCGAGGAACGCGCCCGCAACAGCGCGTCCGTTCGTCAGGTCACGCCCGGTGAGGCGAGCGTACTGCTGAGCGCCACCACACCGATCGAACGCTTTGCCACCAAATCGGCGATCCTGGACTCCCGCACTCTCTTGACCGATCAGCAGGTCAGCGCGGCAGCCGAGCGCCTGCTGGACTGGCCTGGCAGCGGCAACGAGGACGGAGCCGGGTTCGCCATGTTCGCCCTCGGCGGTGAGATCAACCAGGTACCGCCGAACGCGACCGCGTTCGTACACCGAAACGACCTCTTCGTCTTCGCCGCCGAGACCTCGTGGGCCGACTACGACCACCCCGGCGTCGCCGAAGCCAACCTCCACTGGCTCACGCAGTTCTACGACGACATCTTCCCCGACAAGTCGCCCGAAGGCGCGTACCAGAACTTCCCCGACCCGACACTGAAGAACTGGCGGCAGGCCTACTACGGCACGAACTACCCCCGTCTGGTCAACGTGAAGCGGAAATACGACCCGGCCGGCTTCTTCAACTACCCGCAAGCGATCGGCACGCGTTGAGCCCGATCGGCGGGGTTTCCTATCAGATGGGGTCGTCCGGCCGTCGGCAAGCCGCTCGACGCTGCGAACGTCCGCCGTGCCTTGGGCCACCTGAACGCTGACTTGTGGATGGGGGCCGGTGTCGGCATCGCAGCGGCACACGCCCCCTACGAGCGGTGGTACTACCGGCGGAAGACGCGCCGTTGAGGCGGCGCGCGCCAGCGCCGTGCGCGGGTCTTGATGATGCCGAGTAACTCTCACCGAACCGTGTCATTTACTGCGTGCGTGGTGGCCGCGAGTTCAGTCACGAGGTCGGTACGAGACGGCTCGTGAATCCCTCACTGCAAAGGCGGTCGTAGGCCGCGGCCACAGGCTCAGGAATCTCCTGACGGATCATGAACCCTTGCTCCGGGTAAATGAGCAGGCGCTGCTGGGCCCCGACGAGCATGTCCAGGACGAGTCGCGGGTCCTGAATAGAGTCCACGTACTCTGCGAGCGTCATCGGAGCGGACGCGCTGACGATCTCGACTTCCGGCCAGAGCTTGCGCGCGGTCGCGTGGGCCCTCCGTTCCTCGTACGGCTTACTGACGAGCAGGACGGACGAGACGTCGACCCCGCGTTCCACAAGCAGCGAGCGCGAAAAGCGGATGGTTGGGCTTGATCCGCTTTGACGGACATTCGAGATCAGGGGTTCAGCCCCGGGAGGATGTCCATCATGGAGAGCATGGGGAAGAAGAAGCCTCGCCGCCCTCGTCGTTCGTTTACGCCGGAGTTCAAGGCCGAGATCGTCGGGCTGTGCCGACGGGGTGACCGCTCGGTCGGGCAGGTCGCCAAGGACTTCGAGCTGACCGAGACCGCGGTGCGGGACTGGGTCAAGCAGGCCGAGGTCGATGCGGGCGAGCGCAACGGGCTGACCAGCAGTGAGCGCGAGGAACTGGCCGCGTTGCGGCGGGAGAACCGTCGGCTGCGCGAGGATGTCGACGTACTCAAGCGGGCCACAGCTTTCTTCGCGAAGGAGACCCGGTGACGGTGCACCCGTTCATCGAGGCGGAGAAGCAGGCAGGTCACAGCGTCGAACGGGCGTGTGAGCTGATGAAGGTCTCCCGGACCGCCTTCTATGCCCGTCGCTCCGGCCTGCCTGGCCCCCGTGCAGTGCGGGATGCCGAGCTGACCAAGCAGATTGTCGAGGTCCATGCGAAATCGCGCGGAACCTATGGGGCCCCGCGCGTGCACGCCGTGCTCATGCGCGAGGGTGCCCGGTGCGGTCGCCGTCGTGTCGCACGACTGATGCAGGCCGCAGGACTGCAGGGCCGGCACCGCAGACGACGGCATTTGACCACGATCCCTGATCCCAGGGCTGCCTTCCGTCCCGACCTCATCGTCCGGGACTTCCAGCCCGACCGCACCGGGCTCGATGCCCGCTGGTGCGGCGACATCACGTATGTCCCGACCGAGGAGGGCTGGCTCTATCTGGCCACGGTCATCGACATCGCCTCCCGGCGCGTGGTCGGCTGGGCAACCGCCGATCACCTGCGAACCGAGCTGGTGGCCGACGCGCTGACAGACGCCTGCCGGCAGCGTCGCCCCACCCATCCCGTGATCTTCCATTCGGATCGCGGCTGCCAGTACACCAGTCAGCAATTCGCCTCGCTGGCAAGCGAGTTCGGGATTCGACTGTCGGTCGGCCGCACCGGTCAGTGCTGGGACAACGCGCTCGCCGAGTCGTTCTTCTCGACCATCAAACGCGAACTGCTCGGCACCTCCGCCTGGCCCAGCCGGGCCGCCGCCCGCACCGCGATCTTCGATTTCATCGAGGGCTGGTACAACTTGCACCGATTGCACAGCAGCCTCGGCTACCTCAGCCCCGCCGAGTACGAGACCGCACTCGCAGCCTGACCACCACACCAATGGTGTCCGTCAAAGCGGAGGAAGCTCAGTTCTCGCCGGTGTTCCGCGCGTTCGGTTCGACGAGTACGGCGTCTGTCGGTACGCCCAGCTCAAGTGCCCGCTCCCGGTAGTGCTCTGCCTCGCCCCGGGGCATTCGCTCACACGTGGTGCGACTCGTGGCGCCCGTGAAGACGATGAGCGGCATCATTCCGCGCCAGTACAGGTCGACCGTCACATCAGCCACACCCAAGTCGTGGCTGCCTAGTCCGATGCCCACTGAGCAGGGCCGCGGCTCGTGGTGCATCTGCTGGAAATCCCAGAGCCGTTGAGCATCGGACCACGCTTGTGCCGAGATCACTGGGCCGCCTCACGCGACGAGTCGGGGACCTTGAAGTCGTACGCCCACGCGAAGCGGCTTGCCGCATGGACACCGACGGCGAACTCAACGACCGTGCCATCGGCGGTGTACGTGGTGCGATGAAGTTCCACGACCCACTCCCCTGACGACAGCTGGAGCAATGCCGCCTCCTCGGGCGACGCGACCCTCGTGAACAACTCCTCGCGCATGTGGTCGATCTCGTACCCCGCGTCATACAGCACACGGAAGCCACCGCCCCGGCCGGCAGGCCCTGGCGCTGGGTCGACGATCCGCGTCCCCTCGACATGCTCGGGCCGGTAGTAGCTCGTAAGGGTGCGGGTCGGCTGATCCCCCTCCTTCACGAGCCGAGCCCGCGCGTGCACATCGGAGCCCTCTGGTAGTCCGTGAGCCGCCGCGACCAGGGGCGTCGCCGTTACACGGCTGACGCTTTGTGTCTGCTCGCCACGCTTGTACGCCCGCCCCGACGCGACGCGGTCGGCGATGAACGCAACCTCACCGCTGTCCCGCCACTTCGCCTTGTCGTACCGGGCGATACCGATCCGCTCGACCGCGGCCCGGAGAAAGTGGTTACGGACCCACTCGGCATCCTTCTCGTCGCTGAGCGTGCCTCGCTTCTGTCCGGTCGCGATGACGAGTTCGTGGCTGGAATCACTAAGGGCTACACCGGCATGCGCTGGGGCGAACTAGTGGGGCTGGAGACCGAGTTCCTCCGGCCGGCCGCTCTGCGCGTGGAGTGGCAGCTCTACGAGCTCGACTCGGGACAGTTCGAGCGCTGTCCTCCCAAGGACGACAGCTATCGCACCATTGATCTCCCGCCCTGGCTTGCTCGCCTGTTGTCCGGGCATGTCGCTCGTACACGACCAATCGCCTGCCCCTGCCATGGCAAGACACATGTCTTCAGAGGGCAGGGAATCTCCCGCACCGGAGAGACGGGAGCCAAGGTGGTGGATGTGGCCCGGCGGGCCGGCGTCTCCACGGGCACAGCGTCCGACGTCCTCGACCGGCCCGACGCCGTGGCCGAGGCGACCGAGACCCGCGTCCGGGAGGCCATCGACGCTCTCGGCTTCGCGTGCGGCGGGGGTGCCGTCGGCCGGGCTGCGCACTGGCGGAGGAACGGGTTCGCCACGTGGCTGTTCACACCGGCCGCTTCGGGCCGGTACCCGAAGAAGGCACCGCAGGAGGCACGACCTGTGCCGCTCCTGGGCGAGCCCTGACCAGGCGTTCCGGCGCGGGGGAGAGGCGCCGCAGGCCGGACGGATGCGGGCTGGATGCCGATCGCGAAGGGGCCGACTCCTCATGGACTGCGGCACACGCACACAACGCGCATGGAGGAGCTGCGCACCCCACCGAAGCCGATGGGCGAGCGCATGGGCCACATGGGACGGATCGGTCCGGGCCCGCTACATCACTCGGCAGATGCGCGACTGCCTGAAGATGGGACTGACTGCGGAGCGGGAGGGGGCGCTCGACGCTCGGCTCGCGATGTGCCCCACGTCCTCGGTGAATGCGCTCAACGATCTTCTGCAGGAACGTCTGAAAACGCGGCGGTAGGCGCCGCCCGGGAGAGAAATCCCAAGATCTTCTCCCGGAGTTCTCCCGGAACGGCCCCATAACAGATCAGGGCCACCTACTCGCAAGAGTAAGTGGCCCTGACCTGGTGTTTCAGCTGTCGGGGTGGCGGGATTTGAACCCACGACCTCTTCGTCCCGAATAACGTGCGGAAAGATCGTTGACCAGGATCGTTTGGTGCCTGTGCAGGTCAGAGCGTTGGTGTGCGTTGGTTTCCGGGGGAGCCATACGGCAGGGTTTTCTTGATCCACTCCCCGTTCACTCCCCGGGGCAGAGGCCCGTGCCGCGCCCGGCCCGCTCCGGAGTTCGTTCACTGAGGTCTCCATGAGGCAGGAGCGGCTGTGTCTCCTCCGCGTGGGCCTTGGGTGGCGGCCATGCGTCTGAGTTGGCCTGGGGGTGGCTGTCAGTCCGCGGCACTGGCTTCCGGATCCTGATCATCGTCAGGATGTGAAATTTCTATGGAGAAAATGGTTGAATGCTACGTGTAACCTGCCTGACACTGTTCGTCAGTGATGCTGGACACGCGTGACTGCGTCCTCGAGGAAGCGCCGACTTCCAAGGCGGTCGGCGTCGAGGTCTCTCGGCGTCTGGTTGTGGGGGGAAGGATCCTATGCGCGCCGATGAGGTCCAGCCTGGGGTTCGTCTGACTGGTCTGGTCTCGGGGGCGGTTACTGTTGTGGCTGCCACGCCGATCGGTGACGCTCTGCAAGTCACGATCCGCGACGACCTCGGCCAGTTGTCTGATCAGGTCTTCTTTCCCGACGACATCGCCACACTCCGCTCTGAGGCCCCGAAGTCGCGGTGGTCGTTCGATGCCGACCCCGGCCAGTTCCGTCTGGCCTCGGAGGCGCTGCGTATGCAACACGCAGGACTATCGGACCCGATGCTGGCGGTGGAGACCAGTGACATCGACCCGCTGCCCCACCAAATCCGCGCCGTCTACGGCTCCATGCTGGCCCAGACCGGCTCCCTGCGCTTTCTGCTCGCGGACGATCCGGGCGCCGGTAAGACGATCATGGCTGGCCTGTACCTCAAGGAGCTGCTGCTGCGCGGCGACGTGCAGCGTTGTCTGATCGTTGCCCCGGGCGGGCTGGTCGAGCAGTGGCAGGCCGAACTCGCGGAGAAGTTCGGGATCGAGATGGCGATCTTGACACGCGACCTCGCTGAGGCGGACCGTGACGGCGACCCGTTCCGGCACAACCCGATGCTGATCGCGCGCATGGACCAGCTAGCCCGCAACGAGGAGTGGCAGTCCATACTCGCCGAGTCGGAATGGGACCTCATCGTCGTGGACGAGGCCCACCGCATGAGCGCCTCCTGGTTCGGAAACGAACTCAAGCGCACCCGCCGCTACGAACTGGGCCAGCTGCTCGGCAAAATCACCCGTCACTTCCTGCTCATGACCGCGACACCGCACTCCGGGTCGGAAGCCAACTTTCAGACCTTCCTCGCCCTGCTGGACCCCGACCGGTACGACGGCCAGTACCGCCAGGGCGTGCACTCCACCGACACCACCGGACTGATGCGCCGGATGATCAAAGAGGACCTGCTTACCTTCGAGGGCAAGCCGCTCTTCCCCGAGCGGGTGGCTGAGACCGTCGAGTACACCCTCTCCCCGCAGGAGATGCTCCTGTACGAAGAGGTCACCGAGTACGTACGCACGGAGATGAACAGGGCCGAGCAGGCCGACGGCAAGCGGCGCACGGTCGGCTTCGCGCTCACGGTCATGCAGCGGCGTCTCGCATCCAGTCCTGAGGCGATCTACCAGTCGATCCGGCGCCGCATCGCCCGGCTGCGCACCCACCGAGAGCAGACGCTGGCGGGCCCGTTCATTCCCTCGTCCGAGACGCTGTCGTTCGACCCAGACGACTTCGAATCCGACGAGCTGGGAGCCGCAGAGCTGGAGCAGCTGGAGAGCGAGGTCCTGGACGCCGCTACCGCCGCGCGCACCGCAGCCGAGCTGGACGCCGAGCTCGCGGTCCTGGCACGTCTGGAGGAGATCGCCCAGCAGGTGCGTGCCGCGGGTGAGGACCGCAAGTGGCAGGAGTTGCGTTCCCTCGTCCTCAAGGCCCGCGAGGATGGCCTGAGCGGCGCCCACCACACCCCGCGCAAGATCATCATCTTCACCGAGCACCGCGACACCCTCGACTACCTCGCAGGCCGCATCACCACCCTGCTGGGCGGCGATGGGGATGCCGTGCGCACGATCCACGGCGGCACCGCGCGCCAGGCGCGTCGGGAGGTCCGCACCAAGTTCACCAACGACCCGCGCTGCCACGTCCTGATCGCCACCGATGCCGCCGGCGAAGGACTGAACCTTCAGGCCGCGCACCTGATGGTCAACTACGACCTCCCCTGGAACCCCAACCGGATCGAGCAGCGCTTCGGGCGTATTCACCGCATCGGCCAGCGCGAGGTCTGCCGACTGTGGAACCTCGTGGCCTCCCAGACCAGAGAAGGTCAGGTCTTCCAGCGCCTGCTGACCAAGATCGAGCAGCAGCGCCGCGCCTACGGCGGCAAGGTCTTCGACGTTCTGGGGGAGAACGCTTTCGCGGACGAGCCGCTGCGCGACCTGCTCATGCGAGCCATCCGCTACGGCGAGCAGCCCGAGGTCCGGGCCTACCTGGACCAGGTCATCGACAAGTCTGTGGCCGTCGGGCTGCAGGAGCTGATCAAGGAACGTGCCCTGGCCACCCCGGACATCGGGCTGGAAGAGCTGGCCGAGCTGCGTCGGCAGATGGACGAGGCCCGCGCCCGGCGCATGCAGCCCCACTTCGTGCAGGCGTTCGTCATGGAGTCCCTGCGTGCCCTGGGCGGGCGGGCATCCAAGCGGGAGAAGGACCGGTTCGAGCTGACCCAAGTGCCCGCTGTCCTGCGCGAAGGTCGGCGCACAGTCAGTCCGCGCTACGCACGCATCACCTTCGAGCCCTCGGCCGTGGTGATACCCGGCCGACCGGACGCCGAGCTCGTAGCGCCCGGTCATCCGCTGATGGACGCGATCATCACCGAGATCCTGAACAGGTATGGCGACGCCCTGACCCGCGGAGCCACCTTCCTGGATCGGAGCATCACC
Source organism: Streptomyces sp. NBC_00316 (assembly GCF_036158715.1). Taxonomy (NCBI): domain Bacteria; kingdom Bacillati; phylum Actinomycetota; class Actinomycetes; order Kitasatosporales; family Streptomycetaceae; genus Streptomyces; species Streptomyces sp. NBC_00316. The sequence goes on from NZ_CP108023.1 coordinate 4,899,107, forward strand.
ACCCCCCAGCTCGTGTTCGCCCTCCTGGAGGAGCTCTCGGACGGGCGGGGCACCGCGATCAGCAAGAGGTTCGAGTACGTCTCCGTGTTGCCGGACGGAACCGCACAGCCGGCAGGCCCCGCCCCGTACCTCGACCTGTCCCTGCCCGCAGGTCTGAACCTTGAGCAGCACACCGCACTGGCCCTTGCCGTCAACTCCGAGCTCTCCACCGCTTGGCTAGCCGAAGGCGTGGAGAAGATCGCCCAGAACTGGGCGATCCAGCACGGTCTCCCCGAGCACCGCGCCGACGTTGCCTCTCGCGTCGTCCCGGCCGTCGAGCGCACACGCAAACTTGTACGTCAGCGGCTGCTGGCGCAGATGAACTACTGGGACGGCGAGTCGATCAAGCTCACCGAGGCGCAAGCGGCCGGCAAGAAGATCCGCCTGTCGCCGGCCACCGCACGTGACCGCGCCCGATCACTGGAGGCCCGGCTCGATTACCGTCAAGGCGAGCTCGACCTCGAAACCCAGGTCAACGTGCACCCGCCACAGATCATCAGCGCCGCCCTCGTCCTGCCCGCCACGGTCATCCCGGGGGCCGTCGGCGAACAGCCGACACCTGGCAGCTTCGCTCTGGACACCACCGTCACCGAGCGTCGGGCCGTCGATGCCGTACTGGCTGCCGAACGCCGGCTCGGTCGGGAACCTGAGGAGATGGCGCACTCCAACAAGGGCTTCGATATCCGTTCCCTCAAGCCCGACGGCCACCTGGTCTTCATCGAGGTGAAGGGGCGAGTGCTGGGCGCTGACAACTTCACCGTCACCACCAGCGAGGTCGGCTACGCCAAGAACGCCGAGCCCGACTACCGGCTCGCCCTGGTCGCCGTCGACCCTGACACCCCCGACGGCTCCAACGACCAGGTCCGCTACGTGCTCAACCCCTTCGCTGACCTCGTCCTAGACAAGTACGTCGACGACCTGCGCCGCAGGTGGAAGGCCGAGTGGGAGCGCGGTGTAGAGCCTCTCTGACGCACAAGATCCACACGCTTTCATCCGCTCGACTGCCACCCGAGGCACGGTTCGAGCGCCTCGGAATCTAAATTGAGTAGGTGAACACCGCAGTGCAGCCCGGAACGCCGTCAGGTTCTGTCCCTCGACGCAAGCTCATCGAGGTCTCCCTCCCGCTGGAGGACATCAACGCCGAGTCGGCCCGCGAGAAGTCGATCCGACACGGACATCCCTCCACGCTGCACCTGTGGTGGGCCCGCCGCCCCCTGGCAGCGGCGCGGGCAGTGCTGTTCGCCCAGCTCGTCGACGACCCGTCTTCGCATCCCGAGCTGTTCCCCACAGAGGAGGAACAGAAGAAGGAGCGCGAGCGCCTGCACGGGATCATCCGACGGCTGGTGGCCTGGGAGAACATCAACGACGAGGGCCTGTATCGAGAAGCCCGCGAGGAAATCCTCAAGAGCACGGGAGGGAATCCGCCAGCAATCCTGGACCCATTCGCGGGTGGCGGAACAATCCCATTGGAGGCCCAGCGCCTGGGCTTGGAGGCTCACGCCAGCGACCTCAACCCGGTGCCTGTACTGATCAACAAGGCCCTCATCGAGATCCCGCCGAAGTTCGCGGGGCAGCCACCCGTCTTCCCGGGGGCTGCGGAGAGTCGGTTGGGGCCTTGGCCCCGCGCCACAGGCCTGGCGGAGGACGTTCGTCGGTACGGTGCGTGGATGCGCGACCGCGCTCAGGAGCGTATTGGCCACCTTTACCCACAGGCAACTGTTCCCGTCATCGGGCTCGACGGGCAACCAACGGGGAGATCGGTAAAGGCCACCGCAATCGCATGGGTTTGGGCGCGTACCGTCATTTGCCCGAACCCTGCGTGCGGTATTCGGATGCCCTTGATGGGTTCATGGTGGCTCGGCAAGAAGAAAGGCATGGAGGCCTATGCGGTCCCTGTTTTGACCGATGATTACGCCTCACCCGGAGGTCGACGTGTCGATTTCCGGATCGAACACGACGTTGCGATTGCCCCCGGCAACACGGATAGTGGGACGGTTGGCCGCAAGGGTGCACACTGCGTAGGGTGCGGCAGTGCTGTTGAACTCAAGTACATTCGATCCGAGGGGCGCGCAAAGCGCATTGGTCAGCAGCTGGTTGCTGTAGTCGCAGAAAAGGATCGGCGTCGCATCTACGTCCAGCCTGATGCTGTTCATATTGATGCGGCAAGAATAGAACGCCCGGAGGAGATTCCGCATGGGGAGTTGGGGCACTATCCGCGCGACATCAAGGCCCCGATCTATGGAATGACGGATTTTGCAGACCTTTTCACCAATCGGCAACTTGTCGCGCTTACCACATTTGGCGACCTCATCCGTGAAGCTCGAGAGCGGCTTATCTCCGACGGTGTTGCGTCTGGGGGTAGTCGCGGAGTCCCGCTTAGTGATGGCGGCACGGGCGTTGAAGCCTATGCAGATGCGGTGGCCACGTATCTCGCTTTCGCCCTTAGTAAGCTTGCCGCGCGTAATAACACCATGTGCACTTGGGAAGCTCGAATGAATCGGCTTCGTGGATCGTTCCAGCGGCAGGCAATCCCGATGACTTGGGATTTCGCCGAAGCGCCGCCACTTGAAGAATACGGCGGCGGATTCACTGCCGTACTCGCCTCCGAAGCCGAGGTTCTTGACGGCATGTCTGCCGTGCGAGTCGCTGGGGCGGCGCGGCAGGCGGATGCCGCTAGTCGTGCGTACGACAACCTCCTTATCTCAACCGACCCTCCGTATTACGACAACATTGGATACTCGGATCTTTCCGACTTCTTCTACGTCTGGCTCCGACGGTCTCTCCGGAGTGTTCATTCAAACCTCTTCGGGACGATGCTCGTTCCTAAGGCGGAGGAGCTCGTAGCCAATCCGTACCGGCATGGAGGGAAGGAGGAAGCGGAGGCCTTTTTCGAGAAGGGGTTCGAGCACGTCTTCTCGCGTGCGCGCCAGTCGGCATCTCATGAATACCCCATCTCCGTCTTCTATGCGTTTAAGCAGGCGGAGCTAGAAAAGGAGGGGGTTGCGAGCACAGGGTGGTCTACGTTCCTGGATGGCATGATTCGCTCCGGTTGGACCATCACTGCAACTTGGCCCGTGCGATCCGAACTTCCAAACCGCATGATGTCCGTCGGTATGAATGCACTTGCTTCATCTATTGTGCTGGCTTTGAGACCCCGAGAGCAGGAAGCGTCTGCGACCGATCGCACCGGTTTCCTTATCGCTCTACATGATGAGCTGGAAGCTGCCCTTCCTAAGATTCGCGAGGGTGCGATCGCTCCGGCGGACCTACGGCAGACGATCCTGGGGCCGGGGATGGCGGTGTTCTCTCGTTTCTCCCGCGTGCTGGAGGACGACGGTTCCGCGATGTCCGTGAAGACCGCGCTAGCACTGATCAATCAGACCTTCGACTCCCTGCAGAACGAGCACGACGCCGAGCTCGACGCCGACACCCGGTTCTGTCTGGACTGGTTCCGTTCATATGGCTGGGACACACGCCCCTACGGTGACGCCGAGTCGCTGGCCGTGCCGTTGGGCCTGTCTGTGGACGGGATCGCCCGAGGTGGAACCCTCACTTCCGGCGCTGGCAAGGTCGCGCTGATCAAGCCGCAGGACCTCGACCCCCGGTGGCATCCGGCTCACGACGACCGGCTGTCGCTGTGGGAGGTCACCTGCCACCTGGCGCGTGCGTACGCGACCGAGGGGCGCGAGGAGGCCGCCAGGCTCATGGCCGAGATCAAGGGGAGGGTGGAACTGGACGAGGTCAACCGCCTGGCCACGCGCTTGTACGAGCTGATGGAGTCTCAGGACTCCTCGACCGCCGGCCTGTTCAATGGGCTCGGTGGTGCGTGGGCCGATGTCTCCGCGACGTCGACCACGATTCGCCCGGCCGCTGTGGCCGAGATGCTCTTTGGGGAGGAGATCTGATGGCGCTGGCGAACAATGAGAAGGTACTGCGCAGCTTCGACCAGCTACTGGAGGGCATGCGGCCGTGGGTCGACATGCGTATGTCCGCCCAGGCTCCGGCCGGCAAGGACTGGATCGAACTGATCGCCGCTGAGGACGTGGCGAAGTTCGGCACAGCCAAGACGTACTCGCGGGACGACGTACGGTTCCTGCTGCGCATCGTTACGGAGAGATGGAAGGTCTTCGAGAAGGACCTTTCGCGCCCGCAGTCCGCGTTGGCCTCGGAGCTGCGGGAGACTGCGAACGCGGCTCACCACGGGCAGAAGTTCTCCTCGGACGATACCTACCGCGCTCTGGACACGATCGAGCGCCTGCTGACGGTGATCGGTGCCGGCGACGAGGCCGACGCTGTCGCGAAGATGCGCATGGAGCACCAGCGGGAGGTCTTCGAGAAGCAGACCCGCAACCGGCTGATGCGTGAGGCGCAGGCGGTGAAGGTGGCCGGGATGCAGGCTGGTACTGCGATCAAGCCGTGGCGTGAGGTCATCCGGCCGCACGCTGACGTGATCCGTGGGCAGTTCTCCGCCGCGGAGTTCGCTGCCGATCTGTACGCCGTGGCCCATGGGCACACCGCGGCGCCAGAGTATCTGAACCCGGCTGAGTTCTTCTCTCGTACCTATCTCACCAGCGGTCTGTCCGACCTGCTGACCCGTGCGCTCAAGCGTCTCTCCGGGGACGCCGGGGCGAGCCCGGTGATAAATCTGCAGACCCAGTTCGGTGGCGGTAAGACGCACTCGATGCTCGCTCTGTATCACCTGTTCTCCGAGGGGCTGGCCACAAGCGCGCTGTCGCAGGCCGTGCAGGACGTTGTGCATGCCTCCTTCCCCACGGCCGAGGGCGACCCGCTGAGGTCGTTGGACGTGAAGCGGGTCACGTTGGTGGGCACGAAGCTCTCCCCGAGCCAGCCGATCGTCAAGGACGACGGCACGCAGGTGCGCACGATTTGGGGGGAGCTGGCTTGGCAGCTCGGAGGTCGCAAGGCGTTCGACCGTGTCTCGATGGCGGATTTGACCGGTACTGATCCCGGCGACGCGCTGGACGCCGTCGTGCGCGACGTCGTCGCCGGCGGCAAGAGCGTGCTGGTCCTGATCGACGAGTGGGTGGCCTACGCCCGCCAGCTCGTGGGGCGCGACGACCTGCCCGGCGGATCCTTCGCCACGCAGCAAACCTTCGCCCAGCACCTGACCGAGATGGCCAAGTCCATCCCGGGCGTCATGCTCGTGGTCTCTATCCCCGCCTCCGATTCTCTCGACAACGGAGGCGGCGGCTCGGCGCTGGAGGTGGGTGGCCCCAACGGGCACGTCGCTCTGGAGACCCTGCAGCACACCATCGGCCGCAATGCCGACGACTGGCGGCCAGCCAACAACATCGAGTCCTTCGAGATTGTGCGCCGGCGCCTGTTCGAAGAACCCGATGCCGTGGCCCTGGCGGACATCTCCGCCGTGGCCAAGCAATACGTGAAGTACTACCAGGAGAACACCGGGTTCTTCCCGCGTGAGACGACCACCGGCGAGTACGAGCAGCGCATCCGGGCGGCGTACCCGATCCATCCCGAGCTGTTCGACCGGCTCTACGAGGACTGGTCGACGCTGCCGAAGTTCCAGCGGACCCGCGGTGTGCTGCGTCTGATGAGCGTGGTCATCAACTCGTTGTGGGCCGCTGGTGACACCACGCCGCTCATCACTCCCGGCGCGGTGCCCGTCCACGACACCCAGGTCTTCAGCGAGATCACCAAGTATCTCGATGACAACTGGAAGCCGGTGGTGGACAAGGACGTCGACGGCGAGGGGGCCACCCCGGTTCAGATTGACCGTGAGCGTCCGTCGTTCGGGCAGCGAGCGCTCACCAGGCGTGTCGCCCGGTCGGTGTTCATCGCGACCGTCCCGACATTGCGCTCGGCGCACAAGGGCGTGGACATCCAGCAACTCCGCCTGGGCACTGCGGTTCCCGGCGACGTCATCAATCACATCGGTGACGCCCGTGCCCTGCTGGGCCAGCGTGCCACGTACTTCTACGAAGACGGCGACCGTTCCTGGTACGACCTGGCGGCTTCGGTCTCCCGAGTGGCAGCCGACCGGGCAGCCGGCTACAGCGAGGCCGACGTGCACGCCACGATCGTCGAACGCCTCAGGGCCACAGGGAAGGCGCCCAAGGCGTCCTTCGGTGCTGTGCATGCTGCGCCTCTCGACACCGGGGACATCCCCGATTCCGAGGTTCTCAAGCTCGTGGTTATGCACCCGAGGTTTACCTGGGGCAAGGATGCCTCCACCGCCACGGACTTCGCCGAGCGTCTCCTGCGGGAGGCCGGTACCGGGCAGAGGCAGCGGCGCAACATGCTGGTCATGGTCGCCGCCGATCGCGAAACCTACCCCGAGCTCGACGGAGTGGTACGCGAGTACCGAGCCTGGCAGTCCATCGCCGACGAGGCCGAGGAGCTCGAGCTCAGCGCCCAGCAGCGCAAGCAGTCCGTCACCCGCGCCCGCCAGCTGGACGCGGCCGTCGACGACCGCGTCCGCGCCGCCTTCACCGCAGCGCTGATCCCGACCGAGCAGCCCGGCCAGAAGCCGACCATCTCCTTCACCCGTGTCGCCAAGGACGGTGGTTCCCTCGCCGAGCGCGTCACCGCGGCGCTCAAGGCCAAGGGCTGGATCACCCCGGTGCTCGGGGCCACGCTCGTGCGCATGGCTCTCGAAGGCGCCCTGGCCAACGCCTGGGGCAAGGGGCACGTGAGGTTCGGCGACCTGTGGTCCTGGTACACGCAGTACCCCTACCTCAAGCGCCTGCCCAACCGGCAGGTACTCGAACAGGCCGTGCTCGGCGCCGCCGACGTCCTCCTCTGGCAACAGGACGCCTTCGCCCTCGCCGATGGCTACGACGAGGCCACCGACGAGTACCAGAACATCTGGATTCACGGTGACAAGCCCGATCCCGGTTTCGTGACCGACGGCACGCTCCTCGTCCAGCCGGCACGAGCGGTCGCCCAGCGCGCACGCGTCGTCGCCACCCCGCCGAGCGAACCGGTCTCCCTGTCGGACGGCAGCAACAGCGGTGAAGCGGTCGTCCCGTCCTCCGGACCCCGCCCCGCCACACCTCCCCCGGGAGTCGGCCCCCAGCCTCCGACGCCGCCGGCCAAGCAGGCCACCCGCAGGTTCTGGGGCGTCAAGTCCCTCAACCCCAACCGCCCCGCCGCCGACTTCGCCAACATCCAGCAGGAAGTCCTCGCGCACCTCGAGGCCGCCGACGGCGTCCAGCTCGAGGTCCGCATCGAAATCACCGCAACCACGACCGAAGGATTCACTGAACAGCAGGTACGCACCGTCCGAGAGAACGCCGCCCAGCTGAAGTTCGAAGACAGCGGCTTCGAAGACAACTGAGCCTGCTCCGACGATCCGCGCTACACATCGTTCTCCTCAGAGTCGTGACGGTGAGTCTGGGAGGCGGTGAAGAGTTGTCGATAGCCTGCCGCCCTCGACATCATCGATGAGCCTGACAGGCTGACGCTACGTACTGGTGTGGGGAGGCCCATGGGTCTCCCCACAGCTTTGGGTCCGAAGCACAGGGCGAGTTCCGGCCAGTCGTGCCGCATCCGACCTGCTCTGGCATCTGTCACGACGGCCGCAGACTTCGCGTCGGCGATTCAGGTTCACTGTGTCGTGGGCGGGCGCTCGGCGGAGCGGGCTGGAGCACCATGTCACCTATGCGGGCTCTGTGGAGGTCAGCCTGCCGCAGCTCAGCTTGCCGCTCAAGGCCAGCGATCCGTACGCGTTGCTCCTTGGTGAGTCGGGATACCTGGACCGCCGCTGAGCCTGGCGGCGTCGGATCCCATGTCCCGGTGTACGTCACGTAATCGGTGACTCGCGGGGCTTTGCCGTCGCCCCCGTGCTGGTTGATGTCGCGGCAGTACGTGTGCACGGCCTGGTGCGCGATGCGTTCGGCCATGTCCGGCTCGGTGCGCTCCCCAAGCGATGTCTGGGCGACGTGCCGGCGGGCCTCGGCGAGCAGGTGCCGGTACCGGAACACTCCGTGGTGCACGTAGACCGTCTTGGCGACGTCGCGGGCCGCGCAGCTGACATCGAGCACAGCTCGGATCCGGGCCCGGATCATGGAGGCGGCCCGGCGGGCCAGCTCCAAGAGCCAGTCGATGACGTCGGCCCCGAAGAGCGCCAGTGCTTCGGTCCGCCACCGTGCCCGGAGGACCGGCAGGGGAACGATCTCCTTCTTTGGTGGCCTCTCCTCTTGCGCGGCCCGAGCCATGAGCCGGGAGCGAAGCCGCGGGCCCGGCTCACGGCCGGTCCTGGCCCGGTGGGCGTCCACGAGCTTCCCGAGGCGCCGCATCGTGGCCTCGTTGCGGGTCGACGTCCAGTCGATGAGCTCATCCGGCACTCCCGCGATCTCCATCACGGGCCGCTTGCCCGGGGTCGCGATACGCGGGCGAGTAGCCAGCCCCAGCGCGGCGCAGACCTCTTCGAGTACGAGCTGGTTGTACAGCGCCCCCGCCGCTACCGCGTTCTCCAACAGCACCCGGCCATGCAGATGCGCCCACTTGCCGTCCTCGCGCTGCACCTTGACCGAGATCACGACGTGGTCATGGAGCAACGGCTTCTGATCCCGGCTGTCGAAGTGCCGGAACCTCGCGGCGACCACCCCCGGCCTTGCGGGCTTGCGGACCTTGCTCCCGGCCCCGGAGCGCACGATCAGGGCGTGGCCCTCCAACCACTCCACCGTCTTGGTCAGAGCCACGACGTGCGCTCGGTCGATGATGCCGGGGACCGCCCCGGTGCCGAACGCCCACAGCAGCGTCACCGAGGCCGGGGGACGGAAGACGCAGTCCCAGGCGACGACCGACCCACCCTTGCCCGTCTTCGAGCGCAGCGAGTACCCGAGCTTCACCGCACGCAGCACCTCGGCAGGGCCCGCGCCGACGGCGCTCAGCTCGGCCGCGATCCTGTCCGCTTCAGGGTGGAGGCCCTCCCCGAAGAGGCTCCGCATCTGCGCTTCAGTCACCGCTCCGGCGACGCCGAGGGCGGGCAAGGCCCTCCCTATCCACTCGCCTGCGGGTACTCCTACTTCGTCCTGGGTGTCACTCAGGGACTTGTTCCGCCCCTTCCGCTGGCCGTCACCGACCACCACCTGACGGAGGTAGTAGCGGTACGCCGACCCCGGGCTGATTCGCTTGATCGTCATCATGCGATCCAGCTCAGCAGGCTCCCACCTGCGGAGATAGAGGAAACCTCGCCGCCTCCCGCCGGGCGGTAAACAATCTTGCTGAGTTCCCGCACGGTGGGAGAACAACCCGCCGAACACAGTCCTGCGGCAGGAGAGGCAAAGCTCCGGTACCCAGCACCGCCACCCACGACAACCCATGACACGAGGACAGGGAGCGCAATACCGTGGAGCAGGAACAGACCGCTCAGCCTCGGAGGGCACGATGAGCACCCAGCCGTGGACGATCGACAGCATCGCGCACGCCCTGCCGCACCCCGAGCTGCGCCAGAACTTCCTCCGTGAGGTCCACCTCACCCCCCGCACCGACCTCGAAGCGGTCTTGGACCGCTGGGAGCGCTTCGTGACCCGCTGGACGGAGGACGAGGCCCCGAAGGTCGAGCGGATCCGCTCGTACTACCGCGAGCACGGGACCCTGCCGCCCGAGTACGACACCCCTCGGGCCGAGGAAGCCCAACAGTCCTTCGAGGACTGGCGCACCCGCATGCGTGCCAAGCAGTCCGGAAGCGACGCGGCGTGAGCTGGTCCTGGCGCATCGGACCCCACGACTTCGACACCATCGCAGCCCTTCCGCTAGAGGCTCACGGACCGCTCCGCGAGGCGCTCGATGCGCTGGAGCTGGACCCGTACGGCGCCTCCGAGCCGTACGGGGTGGACGACGGCGTGACCCGGGAGGCTCGCTTCGGCGCCGTCGGCATCCTGGCCTTCTGGTGAACTCCAAAGAGCTGCGGCTGACGCCCCTGCGTCACGTGGGCTGGCTAGAGCTCAAGGCCCTCTACCCGTCCGCCCGGGTATGACCACCATGCGAAGCTGGGACGGAATCCCCAGCGATTCGTCACGCACTGACCGATGAAGGGAAGGGCCCCGGTGCCGCAGGCCAGTCCGCGAGACACGTACTTGCAGGTCTCCGAGTCTCTGCGCGAGAAGATCAGGAAGGGCGAGATCACGGAACGGCTGCCGTCCCAGGCCAAGCTCATCATGGAGTACTCGGTGAGCCGCAGCACGATCGAGCGCGCACTGGGTGCCCTCAAGGCCGCGGGCGTGGTCGAGTCAGTGCAGGGCGCGGGCTGGTACGTGGCCGGCACAGGGGACCGCCGCCCTCTGGTAGAGCAGGTGACCGACCTTCTGCGCCTCAAGGACGTCAAGGTCGGCGACCGCTTCCCCACCGAGAAGGAGCTGTGCGGACAGTTTGGCGCCTCACGCTCAGCGGTTCGTTCCGCCATCGCGGAATTGGAAGGCAAGGGCCTCATCGGCAAGGTGGCGCCCCGAGGCCGCGAGGTGCGTGCGCTGCCCTCGGTCAAGGAAGGTGCGGACGCGTGACGACCAGCGAGCGCACCATATTCGACGCCGCGTCCGCTGAGGGCATCCTGCGCGAGGCCTGTTCCATCGCTGATGTGACGCCGGGCCACATCGAGATGCTGCGGTTCGGTGATCACGCGGTCTTCCGAGTTGACGGCGGGCAGATCGTGGCCCGAGTCGGTCGAAGCCCGGATCGGCTGCCGTCCGTACAGCGTGAGGTAGCCGTGGCCAAGTGGTTGGCTGGCGAGCAATACCCTGCGGCTCGACTGGCCACGAACGCGGAACAACCCGTGGTCGTCGAAGGTCACCCAGTGACTTTCTGGCAGGGCCTGGCCAATGGCGACACGTATGCCAGCACCCGCGAGATGGGCGAACTTCTGCGGAGGCTCCATGACTTGGAGCCTCCGTCCTTCTCTCTCCCCGAGCTCCGCCCCTTCGACAGGGTTGAGAAACGATTGGCTCGCGCCGAGATCTCCACAGAATCGCAGACGTACCTGTCTTCCCGGGCCCGCGAGCTGCAAGCCGAATTCGCGGACCTGCGGTTCGTGCTGCCGCCGGGGCATGTACACGGAGACTTCAACGTCGGCAACGTGCTCCGCGATGGTTTCTCACGGCCGAAGGTCATCGACCTCGACGGCTTCATGGTCGGACCGCGCGAGTGGGACCTGATGCAGACGGCGATGTACTACGACAGCTTTGGCTGGCACACGGAGAGCGAGTACCAGGACTTTGCGGACGGATACGGCTTCGATGTCCGCAAGTGGTCCGGCTATCCGGTTCTTCGCAGCGTGCGCGAGCTGTTGATGGTCACGTGGCTGTCGCAGAACGCGGCCACGAATCCTGATGCCGCACGTGAGGTCGAGAAGCGCGTGGAGAGTTTGCGCTCAGGTGGTTCCCGGCGGGGCTGGGCGCCCTTCTAGGCCGCCGCGCCCACCTGGCGCCAGAGACGAAGGCCGCGGGCCTGTTCCGTGAAGTCACGGAACTCTGCCGCTTGCTTCATGCCGTCTGTGACGCGCCCCTGGAACTCCCGTACGTACTGCAAGCAGCGGGCCGACTTCAGTCCCTCGCCGAGTTTGAGTGCACCAAGGGCGATCTCGAATCCACGTCCTATCTCGCCTTGGTTGATGTACGACTCGGCCTGCACCATCGTGGCGAAGAAGTCGCTCCTGTTGTTCAGGCCATCGTTGAAGATGGAGCCGGCGCCCCGTTCGGTCGCTTGCACCGAGCGTCCAAGGTCGCGGAAGCAGTGCCCGAACTCTGCCGCCAACTCCACCTCGTCGAAGTACGCGATGTAGGCCGGATCGCTGTCGGCCGTCCGAAGACTCAACTGCCGTTCGGCTTCAACAAGGGCCGTATCGCATCCCTGGGCATCGCCGAGGCGGGCGAGGGCCCGGGCTTCCATCGCGCGGAACTGCGCTGCCAGAGTCGGTGTGAGGCTGGCAGCCGGACCGGTGTACGCGGCCCGCGCGAGCGTCGCCGCCTCCCGAAATCGGCCGACGAACGTGGCCTGATGGCTCATCGCGGACAGGATGCTCCCGCCAAGCAGCCGGTCGCCGGCCGCTTGGGTCATGCGCAGGCCCTGAATGAAGTACCGCTGAGCAATGCCGTGCAACCCGCTGTCGTACGACATCCAACCGGCGAGGAGAAGCGCCTCGGCCACCGTCGAGTGGAGCGCCTTGCCCACCGCGTCCGAGTAGCGACCGTTCAGCATGGGGCGGACGTCCGTGTGCAGGTACTGGATCAGGGCCTTCCTGGCATGCCCTCCGCCGAACTTTCCGTCAAGCACGCTGAACGCGTCAGCGGTTGAGCGGACCATGTCCACGTCGACGGCCCCCACTGCCCGTGCGCCCTTTCGTGAGAGCTCACCATCTGATGGGGCGACAAGCCATCGGAGTGACGCCGCGTTCCACGCGTCGGAGTCTGGAAGAGCTCGTACGAGGGGCTCGGCTTCGGCGAGGTCTGCGCGCCAGAGGTCCGTCACCGTCGTTGTGACGATCTCGGGGCGGTCTGCGAAATCAAGGCCGAGATCGGGCTGTATCGCGGACACGGCGGCAGAGCCCATGCCGATGTCGTCGATGGTCAGACGCCTGCCGAGCTTGCGGCCGATGGCATCAGCAATGAACTTCGGCCTCTCCCCTCGCGGGATCGAGCCGTCGAGCCACCTCGTCACGTAGGTGTGATCGCAGGTCACGGTCTCGCCGAAGCGGGACGCCGAGGCAATCACCGCGCGCGCCAGCGACTTGCGAGTGAAACCGGCCTCTTCAATGAGCGCGGCCAGTCTGGCGTTCCGGTCTGCCATCGCTCCCCCAGGGAACAGCCGAAGTTCCAGTTTGACTCACCGTCACTCTACGCAGGTCAGGCCTGGTGTGCAGGGGGTTCACACAGTGGAGTGCACGACTGCACCCCCAAGTGCACGCTCCTGAAGTCCGTTCCCCTTGGCGATAGTTGAGTCATCGCCACACGGCAGGTCGCCGGTTCCGAGTTCGAAATCCAGAGCGGTTGACGACGCGGAATCGATCTGCCAACTTGAGTGGTAGGTCATACACACCACGCACTTTGTGTATGCCGCTCCATGCAGAAGGCGGGGACGCTGCAATCCCGCTGAAGGCCAGGGGACAGGGCTTCGGCCCGACTGGCGAGGTGGCCCGGTGACCGCGAGCAACGGCCGGAGAGTGGGGACTAGGTCCCCCTTGCAGTGCAAAACACCTGTTCGGCGATCTAAGGGAGTGGCAGTGAAGCAACGACAGCGATGGGCGCGGCCGTGATCGACCGGCACGGCGGCGCCGCACCTTTCCCGGCCCGTGAGCGCGACAGCGCTCGGCGGGCGACCGGTCACCTCTCACGGCATCGCGGCGGCTAACGCCGCGGCCGGTTGCCTCCTCCGTCCGTCCGGGAGCCCTTTGGGGCGTCGCGTACGGGCGGGGTTGAGGGGAGCCGGAGCCCCGGTATCCAACGACTCTTCGAGGGGGAACTTCCGTGCTGCTCACCATTGGTGACGTCGTCCGCATCCGCGCCGACAAGGAGCTCGGCAGCGTGGCCGGTGTCGCCGCGCACCGGGCCGCCGGCAGCGTCGTCGACGTCCAGATGAACGGACGCGTGCTGCGCACCGTTCGGCCACAGGAGTTTGAGTCGTCGCCCCGCGGCTTCCGGCCCATGATCAAGGCCCGGGCGCTCATCAGGCTGCTGTTCATCGGGCTCGGCTTCGGTGCCGCAGTCATGAACGGCATGTATGTCCACGGCCTCGGCGCGAGCTTGGCCGTGACCGTGTTCGTCACCGTCACGTCGGTGACCACGGTCAGCGGCGGTCTGATCAACCTCTTCAACCGGCCCCGCCGGTTCCGCGTCTGACCCTCGTTTCTTCCCCGGGGCGGCGGCCCTCCCGTGCAAAGGACATCGCCGCCGCTCCGGGTCTCCCCGTCCCGCTTGAGATCAGGAGAGCGCTCCCATGAAGTCTTTCATCGCAGGTCACCAGGTCGTCACCCTCGACGACTTCCTTGAACTGGCCCTGGGCACCCCGCTGGAGCTGTGGCTCGGGGTGGAGGGCGAGAGCGAGATGGAGTGCGCGGCCCGTTTGGACGCGGCCCGCGACATCCTCGCCGACGACCCGAGCCTGTTCGACACCGTGACCCGCCTTGCCGTGGAGACGATCGAGGTCCAGGCCCCGGCGCTGCTGAACGTCATCCCGCTCACGCCGCCGCCCGCCCGTCGCCGTCGCGGCTCGCGCCCGTCGGGGGTGGCGGCATGAGCCACACCCTGACAGCGCTGGCCGCAGCGCTTCCGCTCACCGCCGGTTGGTCTGTGCACAGCCTGTGGATGCGCCGCCGGATCGAGGCTGCCCGCTGGGATCCGCTGACCGGTCTGCTGACCCGCGACAGCTTCACTGAGCGCGCCGGCCGTGCCGTGGCCCGGGGGCAGAGCGCGGTTTACCTGGTCGACCTGGACAGGTTCAAGCAGATCAATGACACCCACGGCCATGCCGCCGGGGATGCGGTCCTGACCGTGACGTCCGAGCGGCTGAGGAGCTGGGGCCTGGTCAACAACCGGATCGTGGGCCGGTTCGGCGGAGATGAGTTCGTTGCCGCAACCCGGGTCCGCGACCGCGCGGAGCTGGAGCGGCTGTGCGACGGGCTGGTCCGGTCGCTGACGCGGCCCGTCCCGTTCGAAGGCCGCCTGTTGCAGGTGGGCGCCTCGGTCGGCGCGGTCGCGGTCTATGCCAGTGAAGCGCCGGATCTGTCGGCGCTGCTGCGCCGGGCTGATGAGGCGATGTACGTCGCCAAGGAGGCGGGCGGCGGCCACTTCGTCACCGAAGGCATCACCCCGATCCGGGCGACGGTCAACGGCCGTCGCGCCGGCCGACGCGGCACGCACGGCGCCGGACCGGAAGGGAGCACCGTGTGAACACGGTCGATGGGGCCCCGCCGCTGAAGCGGGGCGAGATGGGCTTGATGGGTGTCGGCGCGCTGGCCGCCGCCGGGGTCGGTGCGCTGGGTCTGGCGTCGTCGTTCGACGCGGTGTCGTCGGCGGCTGAACGGTGGGGCTTTGGTCAGCCGTGGATGCTGCCGGTCGGCATCGATGCGGCGATTCCCGCGTTCACCGTGGCCAACCTGCTGCTGATCCGGATGAACATGCCGCTCGCCTGGGCGCGGTTCGTCCCGTGGATTCTCACGGGCGTGACGTGCTGGCTGAACGTCGCGGCTGGGCACAGTCTGTCGGCGAAGCTCGCGCACGGCACGATGCCGCTGCTGTGGGTGGTGTTCTCCGAGATCGCCGCGCACATCTACGCGGTGCGGATCGGCGCCGCCACGGGCACGCGGATGGAGAAGATCCGTCGCTCGCGGTGGCTGCTTGCTCCGGTGTCGACGTTCGCGCTGTGGCGTCGGATGACGCTGTGGGAGATCACCTCCTACAGCGAGGCACTACAGCGGGAACAGCAGCGGCAGTTGGCCCGCGCGGAGCTCCGCGAGGAGCACGGCCGCCAGTGGCGCCGCCGCACCCCGCACCGCACCCGCGTGCTGCTGAAGATGGGCGACCTCACCCCCGGCGCGCCGCGACCCGAGGCCAAAGCGCAGCCGGAACCGGAGACGGAGCCCGTTCCGACGCCCGAGGAGCCGCAGCCGTCCACGGGGCGGGAGCGCAAGCCGCGGGCCCCGCGCAAGAACGTGAAGCCGAAGCCGTCGCGCAGCCCGGAGGAACTGCTCGCCGAGGCCCGCACGGTCACGGACGACTGGACAGATGCGGAGCTGACTGCGGACGCGATCCGCCGCGACGTGCACACGTCCCAGGCCAACGCCCGGATGCTGCGCGACGCGCTGAAGGCGGAGCGCTCCGCGGCAGCCCGCTTCCGCCCCGAACCGTCCACCGACGACCAGCACGACAGCAACGACGCCGCCCAGTCCGAGAGCGACAAGGAAGAGGGAGAAGCAGCATGAGCGCCGAGAGCCTGCACCGACTGGAGCCCGCCCTTCGCATCCTCGCTCAGATGGCCGGACCGTTCGGCTCTCTGCCCACCACGGACGTTGCGGTCCACACCACGTACCGCCCTGATGAGTTCGGCGCCGTGATCGTGATCAGCCTCCACGACGGGCTGACCGACTTCGAGGCGTGGCGCGAAGCCCTGGAGATCGCCCCCGACGACGTGGCGCTTTCCCTGCTGCCCACGGCCGCATCGCTGCGTGCGGAGACGGAGTGGGGCGGAGTGTGGATCGAGGTCCACGGCTACGGGCCGCTTCCCGAGACCGCACCCGAATCCGCCAAGACGGTTGCCGCATGACGTCCGAACCGCTCGTTGCGACGGGACTGTTCCGCGGGGTGATGGCTGCGGCCGGCGGGCGCTGCCAGTGCGAGGGCGAGTGCGGCCAGCCACATGCCAAGAGCGACGGGCGCTGCCCGCGCGAGCACGACCACTACGCGGCAAACACGGCGGCCCGGTCCGGCTGATGGCCGCCGCGGCCGACCCGCTGACCCCCGACCGCGGGGCGGCGGCTCTCCCCGCGAGCGACCTGCGGGCGTGGTGCCCCCAGTGCTTCACGGCAGCCCGCCGTGTAGCCCAGCACCGCGAAGCGTCTCCGACGGCTGATCAGTGCGGTCTGTTCGACCTGTAGCAGAGCGGGGCCCGGTCACGACCGGCCAAGGACAGCGGCCGGGCCCCACCGAATCTCCCAATTTCTGGAAGGAAGCGTCAGTGAATCACGACGACGAGAACGACTTCTTCAACCGACTGGAAGCCGACATGTCCGCCGACTCAGGCGGAGAGGTAGTCGACCTCGACAAGGCACGGTCGGCCCGCAGCGAGTCGGCCGACTCGACTCGCGCCGAGTCGGGCGACCGGTCGACCGACCCGACCGCGAACGGGTCGGGTAGCGAGTCGGGCGGTCCCATCCCGACTCGGTCGGGTAGTGGGTCGGGTCCGGTGATGGTCGACGGTCCGGCCCCGGCGGGGCTCGGATTCAGGGACCGGGTCAAGGGCGCCAAGCGCCGCCCCATCGTGCCGATGTGGCTGAAGTCCACGGAGGAACTCAAGACCGCCACCGGCTGGGTGGCCGGGCACTACGGCCACAAGGCCGGATACCACGCCCTGCGGTCCCCGGTCTACGTCGCGCGGCTCGCGCTGCTGTCGCCGCGCGGGGCCGTGAAGTTCGTCGGCGACACGATGCGCTGGGTCGCCGACAAGGAGGGCGAACCGGTCCGACTCTCGGCAGTTCGACGCGAGGACGCTGCCGAGTACCTCAAGCTCTCCCGACAGCGCGACGGTCGGGTCCGGCTGCGGACCCTGGTCACCGTCGTCGCCTCCATCATCGGCACGGGTGCCGCGCTGGCCCTGTATGTGCTGGCCCCCGGGTGGCTTCAGGCGGTGTCGGTCGGCACTCTGCTACTGGCGCTCGGGCACCTGGGTCGGCCCGAGGATGAGCCGGTCATCACCCGCGCGGTGGACCTGCCGCAGGTGCAGCGCCTGACCTCCGACATCGTGGCCCGCGCGTTCGCCGCACTGGGCATCGCGGAGATCAACAAGCAGGCGGCCAAGGGCAAGCCCGGCATCGAGTTCAAGGCCCCGATCCAGCGCGACGGCAAGGGCTGGCGCGCCGACCTCGATCTCCCCTACGGAGTAACCGTCTCGGATGTGCTGGACCGCCGCGAACGTCTCGCCTCGGGTCTGCGTAAGTCGCTGGGCTGCGTGTGGCCCGAACCGGTACCGGGCGAGCACCCCGGGCGCGTGATGCTGTGGGTCGGGGATCAGGACATGGCCCGCGCCCCGCAGCCGTCGTGGCCGCTACTCAAGGCCGGGACCACGTCGCTGTTCAAGCCCGTCCCGTACGGCACCGACCCGCGCGGCCGGCAGGTCGGCTTCAACCTGATGTACGCGAACTTCCTGACCGGCGCCATGCCCGGGCGGGGCAAGACGTTCGCGCTGCGCATCCTGCTGCTCGCCGCCGCAATGGACCCCACCTGTGAGCTGCACACCTGGGAGTTCAAGGGAACCGGCGACTTCTCCTCCTTCCAGCCCATCTCCCACTCCTACGGCTCCGGCCCCGGTGATGACGCCACGGTGGAGGGCTGCGTGGACGCGATGGAGTACGTCTATGGCGAACTCGACCGCCGGGCACGGGTGATCAACGGGCTGCCCAAGGACATCTGCCCGGAGAACAAGGTCACCCCGGCGCTCGCGGCGAAGAAGTCGCTGGGCCTGCACCCGCTGGTGATGTCCATCGATGAGTGCCAGGAAGTCTTCACGCACGAGCGGCTGGGCAAGAAGGCCGCTGAACTGGCCACCGCGATCATCAAGCGGGGCCGCGCGCTCGGGGTGATCCTGCTGCTCGGTACCCAGCGCCCGGACGCCGACAGCCTGCCGAAGGCGATCAGCGCCAACGTCGGTATCCGCTTCTGCCTCCAGGTCATGGGCCAGCCCGAGAACGACATGGTGCTGGGCACGTCGATGTACAAGAACGGGATCCGCGCGACCTCGTTCACCGCCGATGACCTGGGCATCGGCTACCTGGTCGGGGCGGGGCCCAACCCGCAGATCGTCCGCTCGTACTACATCGACAACGCCAACGCCGAAGTGATCTGCCAGAAGGCCAAGGCCGCACGCGCGGCGGCCGGCACCCTGCCCAACCCGGATGCGCCGAAGAAGGAGAAGGCAGCGGACACCCTGCTGGCGGACATCCTCGCGGTCATCCCCGCCGATGAGGCCAAGGTCTGGAACGAAACCATCGTGGAACGCCTCGCGGAGCTGCGGCCCGAGCGCTACGGCGACTGGGCCCGCATGAGCGGCGAGGAGCAGACCGCGCACCTGACCGCAGCGCTCAAGCCCTACGGCATCGCCGCCGGGCAGGTCGGGCGCCGGATCGACGGCAAGTTCGTCAACAAGCGCGGCATCAAGCGCTACGACATCACCACCACGGTCGCGGAGCGTAACCGAAACCGGGACGCGAGTTGACCCTCCGGGGCTGCTAACGATAGCGCGCGAGCCCGCTATCGATAGCAGCCCCGATAGCAGCCCATCTGGGCCCTGATCAGGTCGCTAGCGCATAGCGGCCCACCTGCGAGAACCCCTGAAAACCCGCACTGGAGGCCCTTCATGCCCCCTGCCCTGCTCACTATCACTCTCCTATTGCTCGTCACGTTCTGTTACGCATCTTTGTGCGCGGCCAGCCCGTTCGGCAACTGCCGCAAGTGCAAGGGCTTCGGCTACGCGCTCAAGAAGGACCGGCGCGGACGCCTCAAGCCCGGCAAGACCTGCCGCCGCTGCCGAGGCGACCGCAAGCGCATACGCGTCGGCCGCCACCTGTTCAACGTCGCAATGCGCATCCACCGCGACGGCACCCGCTGACCCACCACTCCGAAGGAGGCCCGCCGTGGCCGTCACCGTCTCGCTCGTCGCCCTGTTCGGACTCGTTCTGTTCTTCCTTCTCCGTTCCAAGTCGCTGGGCTACGGCTCCGCGTTCATCGCCGCCGGTTTCGGCTTCTTCCTCGCCTCCACCGGAGCCTCCGGCCCCATCAACCAGCTCGCCACCGCCGTCATCGACGCAATGGGCAACCTGTAGGGAGCCTGCGATGAACGAACCGATCGTCGCCCGCAGCACTCTCGCCCACATCGCCCCCAAGGCCGCCCCGGCGCTCGCCACATCGACCCTGCTCATCCTCGGGCGGATCTGGAACGCGAACGGCGCCGAACACTCCACCGGCAACGCCGCGCTGATGGTCGTACTCGCCACCGGAGCAGCGGCGGCCGGCGCGTTCGCCTCAGCCGGTCGCTCCGGTGACGGGGTGCTCGCCGGAACGTGTTTCGCCGCCTCCGGCGGTCTCGCGCTCGCCGGGGTTGCCGGATACGCCGACGGCATTTCGCTGCCGCTGCTGCTGTGGGCGCTCGCGACCGCCGTCGCGTACGGGCTCGCTGCCCGCCACTGGCGCACCGACCGCCGTGGCAGCGTCGCGCACGAGCGGCACCTGACCGTTCGGCGCGAGGAGCACGCACACGCCGAACGCGTGGAAGCGCTGCGCGCAGGAGCACAGATCGAGGTCGCCCGCGAGGGTGCCGCCTACGCCGCTGCGCTCGCCCAGGCCCTCACCGCCCGCGCGGTCCTGCCGGGCTTCGACCCGCTGGAGGTCACCCGCGCCGGACTGCCCAAACTCCCCGCCATCGACACCACCAAGGAGCACTGACATGGACTTCGACCCCGAAGAGATCGTGACCATCGAACTCGACAGCGAAGGATGGTCCGCCCCCTACGCCCGCGACGTCACGCGCCGCCAGCTCGGCGGCCGTCAGATCGGCCCCCGCCGGGGCTGCTCACCCCGCTCCTGGCCGAGGACTCCTTCATCGTCACACTGCGCCGCAACGCGACGGCCCGACCGGTCGCCGAGCAGGTCGACACGGTTACCGGGCAGGGGCGGCATCACTGGCTCGTCATCCCGTACCGCAATGCGGCCAACCACACGACCGGTGAGCCGCTGCACACTCTCTCGGCACTAAGGACTCCGCCGCGCTGCGGGAAGCGGCCCCGCTCTCGGAGGAGTGCCACTACCGGATGATCCAGCCCCGCGAGCAGCTCCTCGCGCAGCGTTTCCCCGGGGAGTGCATCGTCCACGGCACCAAGGGGGAGCAGACCATGCAGGCCGGGAACGCCGTCTCCTGCAACGTCGCCCAGTGGATCGGCGAACGCGTCGCCGGCGTGCTCTCCCGCACTGCCGCAGTGGGCTGACAAGCCTTCAGTTTCCCGTCAGGCGGGCGGTAATTCGGACCCGATCGAGATTCTTGCCCGTGTGGCGGGAAGCTCAGGAGTTCGGCCTATCGCCGCAGGTGAAAGCGGTGTTGGACTGTCCCGCATGACACCGATCCGCACCAATGCAAACCGACTGAAACTCATCCTCGCCCGCTCCGAGAACGCCGAGCGGTGGCGCTCATGCAAGAGGGCGCACTGTCACCCTCAACCCCTCGCCGGATCCCGCGCATCGCGTGATGGAGAGCCGAGCGTGAAGGCATGGCCGTTTCGAGCCCAACCCATCGAAGTTCAAGCGTGGTTGGCGAAGGAGAGTGCGAAGCGCGCGGCGAACAAGACCCGGCGAAGGCACAAGGCCGTCGCCCGGCTCCACGCCGCTGTCATCCTTGCCGATCGAGTTCGCGCTGACATGGCGCAGCAACTCGAAGCGAGCGGCTATCCCCGTGAGGAAGCCCGGGCGATCGTGGCCGAGATCAACGCCATGATCCGGCGCTTGGACGACTACTACGACCGCTGGATGGCCGGGGCCTGACCTCGCTCCTCCAAAAGCCCGAGGCGGCGGCTCTCCCGTGCAAGGACAACACCGCCGCCCTCGACAACCCCCACCCAAATCCCGTCCCAACCCGATCAGGAGATCCGTCATGTCCGTGGGAGACACCACGATCACCGTCGTCGGCAACCTCGCCGCAGACCCCGAACTCCGCTTCACCACCAACGGTGACGCGCTCGCCAAGTTCTCGGTCGCCTCTACCCCGCGCAGCTACGACAAGAACAGCGGCCAGTGGAAGGACGGCACCGCGATGTTCCTGCGCTGCGCTGCCTGGCGCGACCTCGCACAGCACATCGCCGAGACCCTCACCAAGGGCACCCGCGTCGTGGTCACGGGTCGTCTGCGTCAGCACGACTGGCAGACGCCCGAGGGCGAGAAGCGTTCAACGCTCGCCCTTGAAGTCGACGACATCGGTCCCTCGCTGCGCTTCGCCACGGCCAAGGTCGAACGCATCGCCCAGACCGTCGGCGCTCCGGCGCCGAGCGCGGATCCGTGGAACACCGCAGGCGCCCCTTCGGTTCCTGCCACGGCGTCGGGCGGGATGAACAACGAGGCGCCCTTCTAGATACGCCCGGGGGCGGTGGCACTCCCGTGCAAGGACACACCGCCGCCCCCGGCTCTCCCCGGCCCATCCCGAAGGACAGAACAGGAGACCCCCAGAATGCCGGAACAGAGTCCCGCTGCACAGCTCAGGGCAGCGCTTGACGCAGCGGCCCGAGGCTGGCCCGTCTTCCCGCTCCGCCCTGGCGACAAGCGCCCCGCCCTGCACAGTGAATCCCGGTGCCCCCGCATCGGCGAGTGCGTGAACGGGCACCAGGTGCCCGAACAGCGAGCCTCCACCGACCCGGACCGGATCCGGGCCACATGGGCAACCGGCCGGTTCAACGTCGGCATCGCCACAGGCCCGGCCGGGCTGCTCGTGGTCGATCTGGACCTGCCCAAGCCCGGCGACAGCCCCGGCACCCTTGACGGGCAGACCGAGCTGACGGAGCTGGGCGTACGCGCCGGACACGACGTCCCCTCCACCTACACCGTATGCACGCCCTCTGGCGGGTGGCACCTGTACTTCTCCGTTCCCGCCGGGCTGGGTCTGTCCAGCACCAAAGGCATGTTGGCCAAGAAGATCGACACCCGTGCGTGGGGCGGCTACGTGGTCGCCCCGGGCAGCATCGTCGGCGGCAGGGCGTATGAGGTCGCCCATCGGGCGCATGTCGCGGACGCGCCCGCGTGGCTACTGCTCGCACTCAAGCCCGCCCCCAAGCCCGCCGCGCCTGAGATCGCCGTTCCCCGCGACGCCAGCCGGCGCGCACAGGTCGCGCTGGAGCGAGAGCGTGCCGCGATCGAAGCGGCGGTGGAAGGCGAGCGGGAGGCCACCCTCTTCAGGGCCGCGCGCTCCATGGGGCGTTTCGTGGCGTGGGGCGATATCCCGCGGCACGTGGTCGAAGAGGCTTTTCAGGGGGCGGGGGAAGCGGTTGGCCTGAAGTCGTACGAGTGCCGCTCGACGCTGCGCAGTGCCCTGGACTGGTCCATCCGCACGGCTCGACCGGCGGGCGCGGCATGACCCTCTGCCCCCCACTGAAAAGCAGCTCCGAGCCCGGCGTACAGCTCGCCACGCAGTCCGGCGCACGCCCCCATCCAGCACAGCGCGCAGTCCCCCGATCCGGGGTGCTGAGCACCGGAGGGCCTCATGACCGCATTCACCGATGAAGAACTCCAGAACACCCTCGCCCCCGACGAAGCGCGCGAACGCCCGATGTGGGAGGAGCCGATTCCGCTCACCGGGCGCCGCGACCTCCCTGCCTTCCCCGTGCACGTCTTCCCCACTTGGCTGGGCCAGTTCGTGACGGCGGTCGCAGAGGAGACGCAGACACCCATCGACCTGCCCGGCTCCATCGCCCTGTCCGTCCTGGCGGCGGCGGCCGGCGGACGCGCGGTCGTCCACGTGCGGGGCAACTGGCGTGAGCCCACCAACCTCTACGTGGTCTGCGCGCTGCCCCCGGCCAACCGCAAGTCCGCCGTCTTCGCCCTTCTCACCGACCCGCTGTACGAGGCCGAGAAGCAGCTCAAGACGGCCATGGCCCCGGCCATCGTGGAGGCCGCGATGACCGCACGCTTGGCCAAGGAAGCCGCCGACAAGGCCGCGACCAAGGCGGCCAGTGCCGATGCCGACAGGCGCGAGGAACTCGTGGCCGAGGCCATCGGACTGGCGCAGACCGCCGAGTCGTTGGCCGTGCCGGTCGAACCACTCTTGATGGCGGACGACTCCACGTCCGAGACGGTCACCTCGCTCATCGCCGAGCAGGGAGGACGTCTCGCCGTGATGTCGGCCGAGGGCGGCATCTTCGACATCATCGCCGGACGCTATTCCGGGGCGCCGAACATGGAGGTGTTCCTCAAAGGTCACGCGGGGGACCGGTTGCGCGTCAACCGGCAGACGCGGCGCGAGTACATCGACCACCCCGCGCTCACCATCGGCCTGGCCGTCCAGCCCGACGTGCTGCGCGACATTGCCAAGGTCAAAGGGTTCGACGGGCGCGGGCTGCTGGCCCGTTTCCTGTACTCGCTGCCCAAGTCCCTGGTCGGGGAACGGGAGATCATCACCGAGCCCATCCCCGACGACGTCCGGGCCACCTACGAGAGCAACGTCATCGCGCTCACGCTGGCCCTGGCGGAGTGGACCGACCCGGCGGTTATCCAGCTCAGCCCCGATGCGGACAAGGCCCTCATCGCCTATCAGGAGCGTGTAGAGCCCCAACTGAAGGTCCGTGGCGGGGCGTTGGGTCACATCTCGACTTGGGCGGGCAAACTCGCCGGGGCCGTGGCCCGCATGGCCGCGCTCCTGCACCTGGCGCAGCACCTCGACACCGGCCACACCAAGCCGGTCACCGAAGCCACCATGCGCGCGGCGATCGAGCTGGGGGAGTGCTTCACCGCGCACGCCCTCGCCGTGTTCGATGTCATGGGCGCCGACCCCACCGTGGGCCGCGCCCGTGCCGTCCTGGAGGTGCTGCGCGCTGAGGGCTGGCAGGAGGTCAGCCGCCGGGACCTGTTCACCAAGCTGTCGCGCAGCGAGTTCCCTAACGTCGCCGACCTTGAACCGGCCACAACGCTGCTCGAAGAGCACGGGTACCTGCGCAGCTACCAGCCCGAGCGCTCCGGGGCCCGCGGACGCCCCCCGGCACCCCGCTATCGGGTTCACCCCGTCCTACGGGAGGTGGACGCGTGACACCCACCGCAGGCCCGACCTCCGCCGCAAAAACCGCAAAAAAGCAAAAACACCAGGCACCCGCCGCTGACCAGTGGAAACACCCCCTGCCGACCCCCGGCAGGGTCCCGCCGCACAAATACCCGGTAATTCCGCAAAAAAGCTGCGCCCCTTACAGTCCCCGGCGGGCACCCTGCCGGGCCGCCGAATATTGCGGATTTCCGCGGATTTTTGCGGGGCGCCCCTCCGCACAAAACCTGCACCCCATCACCGCAGCTCAGCACCCCAGCGCAGCGGGCCGCGATGTTTTTGCGGTTTGTGCGGCGCCTTTCCACCCCGAGCACGACCACCCGACCGGCAAGGAGGCCACCTCATGACGACCCCTCGCGCCCGTCGCGGCGTTACCGCGTCTCCCCTGACGCCCCTGTATCGCCCGGCTGAAATCGCTGAGGCCCTCGGATGCTCTGAGTGGTGGGTGAAGGAGCAGGCCCGCAAGGGGCGTATCCCGTTCACACGGACTGGCGGGAGCTACCGCTTCACCGCGGAGCACTACCAGGAGATCATCCGCGTCTTCGAGGAGCGACCGACCCGGGTTTCGGAGCCGAACACCGAGGAGGGGGCGCCGGGGCGCTCGCGTCGTTCGGGGGCGACCCCGTCCGCAGCGGCTGCGACTCTCCGGCCCAAGCGCCCGCGCCGAGTGAACCGCGCCGAGTCGACCCGCACTGCCGCGTGAAGAGCCAGAAAGGAGCGAGGCTTTGGGATACGGCGAGAAGCGCGCCGACTACTACAGAGGTCGGTACTGGATCGCACCCGGCGTCCTCCGCACCGTGGTGGATGCCAACGGTGCCACGATCCGATTCGCCACCAAGCGCGAGGCCGCGAAGGCAGCGAACGATGCGGAGGCCAAGGTCAGAGAGGTCGGCTATCGCGACCCGAACGCCGGGAAGGAAACCTTCGGCGAGTACGTGAACCGCTGGTACGCGGCCCAGGAGTTGGCGGCGTCCACCATGCAGAACTACAAGCGGCACATCGAGGAGCACCTCCTCCCCGAGTTCGAGGAGAAGGCCATCGCCGACATCCAACCCACGGACGTCGGTGCCTGGGAGAAGAAGGAGCGGAAGCTCTACGCCGCGTCCAGCGTGAAGACCTGGCACGGCACGCTGCACCTCATCCTTGCCGATGCCGTGGACGAAGGGCTTCGCGACTCCAACCCGGCCACCAAGCGGCGCGGCCGGGGTAAGCGCGCCGGCCGTTCCCGGAACCGGGGCCCCGAGAAGGTGGTGACCGATGCCCTCGGCATCCTCCTGACAGCGGAGCGGGCCTCGCTGCTGTCCGGCCGGGACGACGAATTCGTGGCCGTGGTCCTGAAGGGCTACACCGGCATGCGGTGGGGCGAAATCGTCGGTCTGGAGCGTAAGTTCGTACGCCCCGCCTCGGTACGGGTGGAGTGGCAGCTCTACGAACTCGACTCGGGAGAGTTCGAGCGCTGCCCGCCCAAGGACGACTCCTACCGGACCATCGACACCCCCAAGTGGCTGTCCGGCTTGGTTGCGAGCCATATCGCCCGGACCGAGTCGGCACCCTGCCCGTGCCACGAGCACGCCTACGTGTTCCGTGGCCACGGTCCTGCCAACGGTGCAGCCCGCCATGTCGGCGCGAAGCTGGTCGACGTCGCCCGCCGCGCCGACGTCTCCGTGGCAACGGTCTCGAACGTGTTGAACCGGCCGGACATGGTCGCGGAGCGGACGCGGATCAGGGTGGAGACGGCCATCGCGGAACTCGGTTACGTCCGCGCTGGCCAGTCGGGGGAGACGGCGGCGCACTGGCGGCGGACCGGATTCGCGACCTGGCTGTTCCAGCCGGCCACGACGGGGTGGTACCCGAAGAAGGCTCCACAGGAGGCACGCCCTGTACCCGTGATGGCCGACCCATGGCCGGGTGTGCCGGCGCGGGGCCGGAATGCCTCTGGCCGTGCGGACGCGTGTTGGCTGCCGATCGCACGGGGCCTCACTCCGCATGGGCTCAGGCACTCCCACAAGACGGTCATGGAGGAGCTCGGGATCCCGTCCAAGCTCATGGATCAGCGCCTGGGGCACGAGGACGGGTCGGTGCAGGCGCGCTACTCGCACATCACCGCGCGGATGAGGAATCGGCTCATGGACGAACTGACCGAACAGTGGGAGGAGGGGTTGGAGGCACGGTTGGCCATGCATCCGCGGTCCCCGGTACGTGCGCTCGATGCCTTGCTGAGAGCGCGTCTGGGGTGACGGCTGGGGAGTGGATTTCCATGATCCATTCCCCAGCCGTCCGAGAGGCCCCAGAACGTCAGTCAGGGCCGGTTTCCCTTGAAGGGAAACCGGCCCTGACCTGGTGCTTCAGCTGTCGGGGTGGCGGGATTTGAACCCACGGCCTCTTCGTCCCGAAGCAGCTGGGGCGCGCGCTTGACCTTGGGTCGCGATGCCTCTCACCTGCTGCAATGGTCCGCAAGCGTCCGCGCTTGTTCGCCGCCGTTCGTCGACGTCGTCACGCAGTTGGACACTCAGCAGTGCCGTCGGTGAGCTTAGTTATCGATTGTCCACGATGACCTCGATAGCCAGGAGCCGCACAAGTTCAATGTCGGGGTGGAGCCTCAACGCTTCGTGGCTGAGCGGTAGCAGCACCTTGGACTCGGCGTAGCGCGCGTCATCCTTCGCATGCACAATTCTATTTCTGAGCATGTAGATCCTTTTAGCTACCTGGGAAGCCAAGGACTCTCCACTCTTCGGGTGGATGGCGGGAACTCCCGATATTGGGCCGTTCTTGCCGAAGTGGCCACCGTGGTCGAGTGAAAGAAATTCTTGGAGTCTGCTTTCCGAAACGCATTCCTCGATGAGGGTTCGCAGTTGCTCTCCCTCGCTGGCCCCATGTGAGCGTTCCACAGAATTAAGGATTTTCAGCACGGATGAGTCTTTTTCTTCATCGAAATCAAGCGATCGCAATACCCTGCGCACCTTTCTCACCGTCTCCCGTTTATGAACCGCGGGCAGATAGTGTTCCAGGATTTGATAATAAGAGAGATAGAACAGGGTGCGATTGCCGCGCATTGCGAAATCGCTGGGGATGGAGAACAGGGATGCAATGTTGTCAGGTATCGGGGTCTTCGGAAATCTGACCGTATAGTCTATTGCCGTGTCGTGGCGCCGTTGGGAAGGGCCTTCCACTCTGGGGCGCAAAGAATAGGGGCATCTGTGGCGGACATTGAGCTCGAAGAGGAAAGAATTTGCCAGCTCGCGGGATCTGCGCACAAGGTCCGCTTTTTCGGTGGTCCCGGAGAGGTGAACTTTCAGTGTGGTCTGGGTGCGGGTGTGCCCCCTGTCCTCCGTGTCCACGGGCATGAGGGGAAGGCAGAGGGCAGAGTTCGGTGATATTTCGATGCAGGTTGAGCCGTCATTTGAAGTGACGCGAATTACCGTAGAAACATGGTTGCCGTCTTCGTCATACATGAACGGCGGATCACTTACGTGCGCATGAGCGCACGGGTGGAGCTCAAATGTGAACTTATCGATGGTGGCACTTCTGAAGGCAGTGAGCCCTTGCTGTCTGACCTCGAATTCGGCAAGCCCCCTTTGAGGATCGATCCATCCTTCATACTCTTCCATCCTCTCGGCTCCACGGTCAATCGCTTCAAGAATTTCGGAGGCCACGTCAAGGGGTATGGCCGCTTCCCGCTGGCGCGCTCCATTCCTTTCTTGAGAGTCGAAGATTAGAAAACCTTCGCCTGTGCCAATGTGCCTCAGGTTGAAAGACCGTTCAATTCTGGCAATATCGTCGGACTGGAGAGGCGTCGAGTGGTTTTCCTCTGTCGCTTCCGGCATAATATTCCCCCTTCGCTGCTTTGGCGTTCAGTGTCACGCCGTGCTGTGCAGCCTAAGGGAGTATCCGGCTGCGTAAGACGAACTTGCGTAGGTTGGTGGAACGACTTTGGGTTGGAGCCGCTTTGGGGCGAGTGATCATGGCGCCTTAAGCTTCCGGCGAGTCGGGCAGTCTGTGGACCTGCCCGGTTAAGCACAACGTTGGGCCATGATCTTAGAGGCTCGCCCCAAAGTGGCTGCCTAAAGCCCAAGGCCGTGAAGTTACGGTCCGGGATCCGACGTCAAGATGTCGATGCTGATGGTGGCCTTGTAGGTGTGGCGGTCGACCTTGATGCTCTTGTAGGCGTATCGGGACAAGGGCCGTTTGACCGCGCGGGGGCCGAGGCGCATTCGCCGGGCGGGCATGAGGGTGCCCAGGACGGCGTGCCCGATCGCGCCGACGAGGTCGATGACGGTGTCGGCGATCACGCCCTGGCCTGGACGATCTGGTCGCGGGCGGTGTTCAGGGCGATGGAGAAGCTGCAGCGGTCGGGATCGGTGCCGGATGCCTGGGTGGGCCCGCCCCGGTTCGCGGCCGACCGGCTCGCCGCCACTGCCGAGCGGACGGGCATCACCAGGTTCGCGCTCCTGGCGGAGGGTTCGGGAGATCTCGCGGCCACGGAGGAGAACGTAGCGCGGCTGGGCACCGAGGTACTGCCACTCCTGACATGAACACCCGTATGAGTACGGGGAGCTGCCGCCCCGGAGCCAGTTGCACCTCCCGCGGCCCGGAGCGGCAGCAGAAGCGTTCAGCAGTCCCGTAGTTCGGGCGACTGGTTCAGCAACTGACCTCTCACCGAGGTGAATCGGGCCAACCGCTCGTCGACCGAGGCGTCCAGCGGGAACACCGCGACGCGGTGGCAGTTCTGGAATGCCAGGCGCACCCCGAAGTGCCGCTGCAGCGCACCGCGTATCGCATCACTCGCGAGCGCACGCAACAGCTGACCACGTGCCTGCTCGTCCGGCGGCGGCGTCTGGTTGTCGGCGAACTCTCCGCCGTCGACCTTCAACTGGGCCACCAGAGAGCTGATCATCTCCCATGCGTAGGGCAGGGAGGTCCGGACGCAGTCGACGAAGTCGGCTTCGTCGACCTCGCCTCGCTCGGCCTGTTCCAACAGCGCCGGTGAGACGTCGAGCGACATGGGTTCTCCTCTCGCGACCCCGGCGGACGGCCGGGGCCTTACGGGCAGGGAAGGAGGACGACGACGCAGCGTGCACACACGGCGACCTCCTGCTTCCACCGTAAGGGCGCAGTCCGGGCCGCACCAGGAGATTGGGAACACAACCGGCCAATAACGAAGGTGCGCAAAGAGGGGCAAGCCCGCGGGCGGGAAGCGCTGTGACAGGCGGTGGTGGTGGGTTGCCGGAGGGAGAGTCGCCTGGAGTACCCGTCGTCGAGTAGCGTTGCCGATGCGTCTCGTCATCGCCCGCTGCTCCGTGGACTACGCGGGCAGGCTCACGGCCCACCTGCCCTCCGCTCCCCGTCTCATCCTGGTCAGCGTCTCGATCCACGCCGACGACAGGGCGTACAAACCCCTCAACTGGATGTCACCGCCCTGCACACTGAAGGAGGGCGCCGACGACACCGAAGGCGTCTGGACCGTGGTGAACAAAGCGGGCGAGAAACTGATCATCACGATGGAGGAGATCCTCCACGACTCGTCGCACGAGCTGGGCGTCGATCCCGGCCTCATCAAGGACGGCGTGGAAGCGCACCTGCAGGAGCTGCTCGCCGACCGGATCGAAATCCTCGGTGAGGGCTACACCCTGATCCGCCGCGAGTACCCCACCGCCATCGGCCCGGTCGACATCCTGTGCCGGGACGCCGACGGGAAGACCGTTGCCGTCGAGCTCAAGCGCCGTGGTGACATCGACGGTGTGGAGCAGCTGACCCGCTATCTGGAGCTGCTCAACCGCGATCCCCATCTCGCCCCGGTGAAGGGCATCTTCGCGGCGCAGGCCTAAAGCCGTGGAGCCGACCGCCCCAGCCACAGAGGGTGTGTCCCCCTTCATGCCCACAGCTCGCCAGCGCGCCGCCGGACGGGGCCGCCGCTGGCGAAGACAGGGCGGCGGCCTTGCCGACAAGGCGGCGCGCCCGCGCCGTGCGCGGGCCTTGAACCCGTAGAGAAGATTTCTACTCACGTGCGCGCAGTGACAGCGTTCCGGGTCAGCGTGTTCAGGTCCCAGGAGTCCGGGTCGCCGATGCACACGTCCAGCGTCGGGTGCTCCGGCGTTCCGCTCACGTCAACGTCGGCATCGCCACAGGCCCGGCCGGGCTGCTCGTGGTCGATCTGGACCTGCCCAAGTCCGGCGACAGCCCAGGCGCCCTCGTCGGGCAGACCGAGCTCACGGAGCTCGGCGTACGCGCCGGACACGACGTCCCCTCCACCGACACCGTATGCACGCCCTCTGGCGGGTGGCGCCTGTACTTCTCCGTTCCCGCCGGCTCATAGACGAACTGACCGAACAGTGGGAGGAGGGGGTGGAGGCACGGTTGGCCATGCATCCACGGTCCCCGGTACGTGTGCTCGATGCCTTGCTGGGAGCGCGTCTGGGGTGACGGTGGGGAGTGGATTTCCATGATCCACTCCCCAGCCACTCCCGAGAGACCCCGGAACGTCAGTCAGGGCCGGTTTCCCTTGAAGGGAAACCGGCCCTGACCTGGTGCTTCAGCTGTCGGGGTGGCGGGATTTGAACCCACGACCTCTTCGTCCCGAACGAAGCGCGCTGCCAAGCTGCGCTACACCCCGATCGCCGCCGTTGTCCTGGCGACATCGATTACTTTAGCCCACCCGCGGCCGGAGGCGAAATCCGGTTTCGGTCCCGGCGCCGGCGGGGCCCGGGCAGGCGGTGCGGGGGATCAGTCGCGGGGGGTCAGCGTCAGCAGGGTCGCCTCGGGCGGGCAGGCGAAGCGGACCGGGGTGTAGCGGTTGGTGCCGCAGCCTGCCGATACGTGGAGGTAGGCGCGCCGGTCGCCGACCGTGTGGCTGGAGAGGCCCTTGACCCGGTCGGTGTCCAGGTCGCAGTTGGTGACCAGGGCGCCGTAGAAGGGGATGCAGAGCTGGCCACCGTGCGTGTGGCCCGCGAGGATCAGGGGGTAGCCGTCGGCGGTGAAGGCGTCGAGGGAGCGCAGGTACGGGGCGTGCACCACGCCGATCGAGAGGTCGGCGCCCGTTTCCGGGCCGCCCGCGACCTCCGCGTACCTGTCCCGCTTGATGTGCGGGTCGTCGAGACCGGTGAAGGCGATCTCGAGGCCGTCGACCTTGAGGCGGCCGCGGGTGTTGCTCAGGTTCAGCCAGCCCGCCTCGTCGAACGCGTCGCGCATCGGCTCCCAGGGGTTGTGGATGACGCCGACCGCCGGGGCGTTCCCGTTGAGACCGTGCTTGCCCCGGGCCTTCTCGAGGAGGTAGCGGGCCGGGTTGCGGAGCTTGGGGCCGTAGTAGTCGTTGGAGCCGAAGACGTACACACCGGGGACGTCCATCAGCGGGCCGAGAGCGTCCAGCAGCTCGGGCACGGCCTGGGGGTCGGAGAGGTTGTCGCCGGTGTTCACGACGAAGTCCGGGCGCAGCCCGGCCAGCGACTGGAGCCAGTCGCGCTTCTTGCGCTGGCCGCTCACCATGTGGATGTCGGAGACCTGCAGCACGCGCAACGGGCGTGCCCCGTGCGGGAGTACCGGGATCGTGACCCGTCGGAGCCGGAACGAGCGGGCCTCGAATCCTGCCGCGTAGGCGAGACCGGCGGCGCCGACCGCAGCGCCGACTGCCGTGACTTTCAGGGGTACTCCGTAGCGTGCGCGCATGCGCCCATCGTTGCAGACACCGTGCGGCCCGCGGAAAACCGGCGGGCGGTCCGCACCCCGCACCTGCCACAATCAGCTCATGACCACGCTCAAGTCCAAGCTCAAGGAAGACCTCACGACGGCCATGAAGGCGCGCGACGAGCTGACCTCGTCCACGCTCCGGCTGACCCTCACCGCGATCACCAAGGAGGAGGTCAGCGGCAAGACGGCCCGTGAGCTCTCCGACGACGAGGTGCAGAAGGTGATCGCCAGGGAGGCGAAGAAGCGCCGCGAGGCGGCCGAGGCCTTCGCGCAGGGCGGCCGGAGCGAGCAGGCCGAGCGCGAGCGGGCGGAGGGCGAGCTGCTCGACGCCTACCTGCCGAAGCAGCTGAGCGACGACGAACTGCGCGCGATCGTGGCGGCGGCCGTCGACGAGGCGAAGGGCGCCGGCGCCGAGGGGCCGCGGGCCATGGGCGCCGTCATGAAGATCGTGAACCCGAAGGTCGCGGGACGCGCGGACGGCGGCCGGGTGGCGGCCGCGGTGAAGAAGCTCCTCGCGGGGTGAGGCGGCGGTAGTTCCGTACCTGCGCGAAAGGTGGGGTGGACCGGATGTTCCGGTCCACCCCACCTCTCTGTGGCGGCTGTGTGCGACGGGGCCGGTCAGGGACCGGTCGTGCCGCCGTTGTTCTGGCCGGGCTTGGCCCCGTTGTTCCCGCCGCGCATGTCCGGCGGGAGGCTGATACCGGGGAACGGGCTGTCGCCGGGCTTGTTGCTGTCGTCGCCGCGGTCGCGCCTGTCCCGGCCCCTGCCCCGGTCCCTGTCCTCGTCGTCCTTCGGTGCGTCCGGAATGTCGACGGTGACGAAGGACGGAGCGGGCCGGTCGCTGAGGGCGCTCGTCATGGCGTCACGCCAGATCGGTCCGGGGACCTCACCGCCGTACACCTTGTCCCGGTACACGCCACCGATGGTGATGTTCTCCATCTCGACCTTCTGGGACGGGCTGCCGACCCAGACGGCGCCCGACATGTTCGGCGTGTAGCCGACGAACCAGGCGTTCTTGCGGGCGTCGGTCGTACCCGTCTTGCCCGCGTTGTCACGGTTCTGGAGACCGGCCTCACGGCCCGTACCGGAGTCGATCACGCCGCGCAGCAGGGTGTTGATGGTGTCGGCCGTCGTCTGCGACATCGCCTGCGTGCAGGTGGTCTTCGGTACGGAGAGCGAGTCGCCGTTCGCCGTCTTCACCGACTCGATGGCGATCGGCGTGCAGTAGGTGCCGCGGTTGGCGAACGCGGCGTACGCGCTGGCCATCGTCAGCGGCGAGAGACCATTGGAGCCGAGGGTGAGCGTGGACGGGTTCTGCGGCAGCTTGGTGCCGTCGCCCTGCACCACACCCAGCTTGTCGGTCATGTTCGAGACCGGGCACATGCCGATGTCCTGGAGCATCTGCACGAAGTAGGTGTTGACCGACTTCGCCATGGCGTCCTTCAGCGCGTACGGGCCCTCCTCGCTCTCGCTCTCGTTCTCCAGGTGATACTTCGGTACCGCGTTGTTGACCCACGGCTTCCCGCAGGTCTGGACCGTGTCCGGGTAGTCCATCTCGTACGGGGCCGAGTACATCTGCGTGGGCGGCTTACCGCCTTCTATGGCTGCCGCGGCAAGGAACGGCTTGAACGTCGACCCGGTGGGGAAGCCGTAGTTCGAACCGCCCATGGCCTTGTTGACCGAGTAGTTGTACTGGGTCTCGTTCGGCCCGAGCCCGTACGGCTTGGACTGGCCCATGCCCATGATCTTGCCGGTGCCCGGCTGGACCAGGGTCACGGCAGTGGCGACCTTGTCCGTCTTGTAGACGTGACTCTTGATCGAGTCCTGCACCCCCTGCTGCGACTGCGGGTCGAGCGTGGTGCGGATCGTGAGACCGCCCTGGTTCCAGATCTGGGCCCGGTCCTCCTTGGTCTTGCCGAAGGCCGGGTCGGTGAGGAAGACCTGACGTACGTAGTCACAGAACAGACCGGCGCCCTTGACGGCGGTGATGCAGCCGTTCTTCGGCTTGCTGACCTTCAGCTTGATCGGCGTCGCCTGCGCCTTGTCCGCCATGGCCTGCGTGATGTCCCCGACATCCGCCATCCGCTGGAGCACGGTGTTGCGACGCTTGGTCGCCTCCTCCGCGTCGTTGACCGGGTCGTAGCGGCTGGGCGACTGGACGAGGCCGGCCAGCAGCGCGGACTCCTCCAGATTCAGGTCCTTCGCCGGCTTGGAGAAGTAGCGGTGCGAGGCGGCCTCGATGCCGTACGCCTGCTGACCGAAGAAGGTGATGTTGAGGTAGTTCTCCAGGATCTTCTTCTTGCCGAGCTCCTCCTCGATCTGGATCGCGTACTTCAACTCCTGGACCTTGCGGCCCACCGTCTGCTGGGTGGCCTGCGCGACCTTGGTCGGGTCGTCGCCCGCCTCCTCGACGAAGACGTTCTTCACGTACTGCTGGGTGAGGGTCGACGCACCCTGTGCGGTCCCACCGACCTGCACGTTGCGGTTCATCGCGCGCAGGATGCCCTTGAGGTCGACCGCCCCGTGCTCGTAGAAGCGCGCATCCTCGATCGCGACGATCGCCTTCTGCATGGACGGGGAGATGTCCTTCAGCGGGACGACGGTGCGGTCGCGCGAGTAGACCGTGGCGATCGCGCCGCCCTGGCTGTCCAGGATCGTGGTGCGCTGGCTCAGCGGCGGAGTCTTGAGATTGGCCGGGATTTCGTCGAATCCCTCGACCGTTCCCTTGGCGGCGAGCCCCAGAACTCCGGCGGCCGGCAGTGCGAGGCCTGCGAGCACGACTCCGGAGAGCGCGGCGACACCGAGGAACTTGGCGGCCTGCTGGGTCGCGGTGAGACCCCCGCCCGAGCGGTTCTTTGGCATGAGGGCAGCCTACGTTCTCATTCGCCGGACAGGCGTATATGCGTTGGCCTAAGCTGCTCCCAACTGTCACAGCAGTCCGGTTCTGTATCAACCCCCATGCGCGACCCGGCCTTGACCCGGCCGTGACCCGAGGAGCTCCCGAAATCGCCTCGTGTGTCATCGAACGTCCGTTGTGACCCAGGCGAACTGTCCCGATTTAGCCGGGATAGTTACGGATGTCGCCACCTCACTCCCCTGGGTGATCTGCCGCGTACGCATAGTCCGTTCGGGCCATTCAAGATTGGGCCCGAAGGGGGTGTTGTGCTGTCGCCGCCTTCCGTAACGTCCTCAACTGGCAGCGGTGAATATGCCGCTACCGCCGTGGGGGAGCCTCGATTCGGGAGAGGACGGCGCCGTGATGGGCTGGGTAACCGACTGGAGTGCGCAGGCAGCCTGCCGCACTACCGATCCGGATGAACTGTTCGTACAAGGGGCAGCGCAGAACAGGGCCAAGGCGGTGTGCACCGGATGCCCGGTGCGGACCGAGTGCCTGGCCGATGCGCTGGACAATCGCGTCGAGTTCGGCGTGTGGGGCGGAATGACCGAGCGGGAGCGGCGCGCACTGCTGCGCAGGCGACCCACCGTCACGTCCTGGCGCCGGCTGCTGGAGACCGCTCGCAGTGAGTACGAGCGGTCCACGGGCATCCTGCCGGTGGCGATCGGTCTGGACGACGACGAGCTGCACGAGACGTACGCCGCTGTGGGATAGGCCTCGCGGGCCGCTCGGCCTTTCAGGTGGTCAGGCAGCTCCGGCCGGCGCAGAACTGGTCGCGAGCCGGTCCCCGACGGCCCGCAGCCCTGCGAGGTCATGCACATCACCCG
Organism: Streptomyces sp. NBC_00316; assembly: GCF_036158715.1. Taxonomy (NCBI): domain Bacteria; kingdom Bacillati; phylum Actinomycetota; class Actinomycetes; order Kitasatosporales; family Streptomycetaceae; genus Streptomyces; species Streptomyces sp. NBC_00316. The sequence continues at coordinate 4,935,017 of NZ_CP108023.1, forward strand.
GCAGTGCGGCGACTTCGGTCACGGCCACTTCGGGGTGCAGTGCGGTGAAGCGGGCGCGGGTGTGCTGCTCGCGCGCGACGACCTGCATGCGTTCGGCATGCAGGCGCAACAGACCTGCGGTCAGCTGTTCTACGGAGACAGCTTCGGAGGAGGGTTCGATTCCGAGGGCCTCTGGTTCCGTTCGGTGAGCCGCGGGCCCGGTTTCGCGAGCCTCGCGTTCGGCCAGGTGTGTGTCGCTGTCGGTCTCAGGGTCTTCGGTGTGCTCGGAACGGGCGGGAGAGGGCGGCGGCTCGGCGGCCTCGGGGGCTTCGGGAGAGGCGACTGCAGAGCCGGCCGGGTCACGAAGTCCAGCCTTCCCGGCCGCCTGATCCACAATGCCGATGTCGTCAAGATTTTCTGCGGCCGCCAAGGCGCGCTCGGCGGAGAGCCGGGCGGCGCCGCTGCCGTGCACCCGGTTGAGGACCAGACCCGCCAGCGGCATGTCCTCCGCGGCCAGCCGTTCCACGAAGTACGCGGCCTCGCGCAGCGCATCGCGCTCCGGTGTCGCGACGACGAGGAACGCCGTACCGGGGGCCTGCAGCAGTTTGTACGTGGCGTCTGCCCGGGTCCGGAAGCCGCCGAACATGGTGTCCATCGCCGCGACGAACGTCTGTACGTCACGAAGGAACTGACCGCCGAGGAGTTTGCCGAGGGTCCCGGTCATCATCGACATGCCGACGTTGAGGAACTTCATCCCGGCCCGGCCGCCCATTTTCGCCGGTGCCATCAGCAGTTTGATGAACTTCCCGTCCAGGAACGATCCCAGCCGCTTGGGCGCATCCAGGAAATCCAGCGCGGAACGCGACGGCGGGGTGTCGACGATGATCAGGTCCCACTCGTTGCGCGCCCGCAGCTGCCCGAGCTTCTCCATCGCCATGTACTCCTGCGTGCCCGCGAAACCGGCCGACAGGGACTGGTAGAAGGGGTTCTCCAGGATCGCGCGGGCCCGCTCGCCGTCCGCGTGCGCCTCGACGATCTCGTCGAAGGTCCGCTTCATGTCGAGCATCATGGCGTGCAGTTCCCCAGCACCTTCGCCGTCGATGCCCGGAACCCGGCGAGGGATGTTGTCCAGCGAGTCGATGCCCATGGACTGGGCGAGCCTGCGGGCCGGGTCGATGGTGAGGACGACGACCTTCCGGCCGCGCTCGGCCGCCCGTACTCCCAGCGCCGCGGCGGTCGTGGTCTTGCCGACACCGCCCGAACCGCAGCAGACGATGATCCGGATGTCCGGGTCGCCGAGCAGCGCGTCGGCGTCCAGGGCCGGGGCGGTGTCCAGGAGGGCGTCCTGGGCGGGATCCTCTGCGGTCTCCGGGGCCGCGCCCGTCCTCGTACGCGCTGTCATGAACCCACCCCTTGTCCCGCCCCTTCGCCCACGCCCTGCTTGCGGAGTTCGATCGCCAGGTCGTACAGCCCGGGGAGGTCCACACCTTCACCGATCAGCGGGAGTTCGCCGGTCGGCAGGTCCAGCCCGGCGAGGACCGCGCGCTGCTCGCGCTCCAGCTCGACCCGCTGGGCATGCTCGGCGGCCTGCTCGACCAAGGGCCGTACGAGCGCCGCGGAGCCGGTCACACCGGCCCGGGTCAGCGCCTTGGCGATCTCCCTGCGCCGGTTGCCCGACGCGGTGCGCAGCGCGTCCTCGTCCAGCAGATGCGGCCGCACCATGTTCACGATGACCCTGCCCACCGGCAGTTCGGCCGCCTGCAGCTCCGCGATGCCGTCCACGGTCTCCTGGACCGGCATCTCCTCCAGCAGCGTCACCAGATGGACCGCCGTCTCGGGGGACTTCAGCACCCGCATCACGGCCTGCGCCTGATTGTGTATCGGGCCGATCCGGGCCAGCCCCGCCACCTCGTCGTTCACGTTGAGGAAGCGCGTGATGCGCCCGGTGGGCGGCGCATCCATGATCACGTAGTCGTAGCTGTACCGGCCTTGCTTGTCCTTGCGGCGTACGGCTTCGCAGGCCTTGCCGGTCAGCAGCACGTCCCGTACGCCGGGCGCGATGGTGGTGGCGAAGTCGATCGCGCCGAGCTTCTTGAGCGCCCGGCCCGCGCTGCCGAGTTTGTAGAACATCTGGAGGTAGTCGAGGAGCGCGCGCTCCGCGTCGATCGCGAGGGCGTACACCTCGCCGCCGCCCGGCGCGACGGCGATCTTGCGCTCCTCGTACGGAAGGGACTCCGCCTCGAAGAGCTGGGCGATGCCCTGCCTGCCCTCGACCTCGACGAGGAGGGTGCGCCTGCCCTCGGTCGCGAGGGCGAGCGCGAGGGCGGCGGCGACCGTGGTCTTACCGGTACCACCCTTGCCGCTGACGACCTGGAACCTGCTCACGTATTCGAGCCTAACCAGTCGGGCCGCGGGCTACGCACGAGGCCGTACGTGCCAGGCATTACAGTCGGCCCATGACCAAGTGGGAATACGCGACCGTGCCGCTTCTCGTGCACGCGACCAAGCAGATTCTGGACACCTGGGGCGAGGACGGCTGGGAGCTGGTCCAGGTCGTTCCCGGCCCGAACAACCCCGAGCAGCTCGTGGCCTACCTGAAGCGGGAGAAGGCGTAGTGGCGGGCACCGTCGAGGCGAAGCTCGCCGAGCTCGGGCTGACGCTGCCGGACGTCGTGCCGCCGCTGGCCTCGTACCAGCCGGCCGTCCAGTCCGGCGTATATGTGTACACATCGGGCCAGCTGCCCATGGTGGAGGGCAAGCTCTCGGTCACCGGCAAGGTCGGTGCCGAGGTCACGCCGGACGAGGCCAAGGAGTTGGCGAAGACCTGCGCGCTCAACGCGCTGGCCGCCGTGAAATCGGTCGCCGGTGACCTGGACCGGATCAAGCGGGTCGTGAAGGTCGTGGGCTTCGTCGCCTCGGCCGCCGACTTCACCGGACAGCCCGCCGTGATCAACGGTGCGAGCGAACTGCTGGGCGCGGTGCTCGGCGACAAGGGCGTGCACGCGCGCAGCGCGGTGGGCGTCGCGGTGCTGCCGCTGGACGCACCGGTCGAGGTCGAGGTCCAGGTCGAGCTGACCGGGGCCTGAGCCGCCGCCTCAGCGGTGGGACGAGTGTCTCCGCGATCCCGTCCGGTCGATGCGACCGGGCGGGATCGCGCGTTCGCGGGCGGGCCGTGGAGGGGCGACCGGGCGGCATCATCAGGGATCGCGGGTGGCGCGACCGGCACCCCTCGAACATCGACGCGGTTCCGGATAGCCTCCGGCCATGTCCAATGGTCAGTGGTACCCACCGGAATGGCCCGACCGGATCCGGGCGCTCGCCGCGGGCGAGCTGACGGCCGCGACTCCCCGGCGCGCCGCCACCGTGATGCTGCTCCGGGACCCCGCTGACGCCGGCGGCCTGCCCACCGTCCACATGCTGCGCCGCCGCGCCTCCATGGCTTTTGCCGGAGGTGCGTACGCCTATCCGGGTGGCGGGGTCGATCCGCGCGACGACGACCGCCTCGTCGGCTGGGCCGGCCCCGCGCTGGAGAGCTGGGCCGAGCGGCTCGGTGTCGGTACGGCGGCCGAGGCGCAGGCAGTCGTCTGTGCGGCGGTCCGCGAGACGTACGAGGAGGCGGGCGTCCTCCTCGCCGGGCCGACCGCCGACACGGTCGTCGGCGACACCACGGGTGCCGAATGGGAGGCCGACCGGGAGGCGCTGATCGCCCGTGAGCTGTCCTTCGCCGAGTTCCTGGACCGGCGCGGCCTGGTCCTGCGCTCCGATCTGCTCGGGGCGTGGGCGCGCTGGATCACGCCCGAGTTCGAGCCGCGCCGCTACGACACCTGGTTCTTCGTCGCCGCGCTCCCCGAGGGCCAGCGCACCCGCAACGCCTCCACGGAGGCCGACCGTACGGTGTGGATCGCCCCCGCGGACGCCGCCGACGGGTACGACAGGGGGGAGCTGCTGATGATGCCGCCGACCGTGTCGACGCTGCGGCAGCTGCGGCCGTACACCACCGCGGCCGAGGCCCTGAAGGCCGCGTCCTCGCAGGACCTCACCCCGGTGCTCGCACAGGCCCGGCTCGACGGCGACGAGTTGGTACTGAGCTGGCCGGGCCACGACGAGTTCACCAAACACATTCCGGCCGGCGGCGCGGGCGGTGAGGTCCGGTGAGCGAGGCAGCGGTTCTTCCCGGACAGCCGCGCAGCGGAGTCCTTTCCGGTCCTGCCACCACTCGTACGGTCAACGTCCTCGCGCCCAACGCCTCGGCGATGACCCTCGACGGCACCAACACCTGGATCGTCGCCGAACCGGACTCCGACCTCGCGGTCGTCATCGACCCGGGCCCGTTGGACGACGGCCATCTGCAGGCCGTCATCGACACCGCCGAGCGCGCGGGACGGCGGATCGCGCTCACCCTCCTCACCCACGGGCACCCCGACCACGCGGAGGGCGCTGCGCGCTTCGCCGAGCTGACCCGAACGAAAGTGCGGGCGCTGGACCCGGCGCTGCGCCTCGGTGACGAGGGCCTGTCCCCGGGCGACGTCATCACGGCCGGCGGTCTGGAGATGCACGTCGTCCCGACCCCGGGGCACACCGCGGACTCGCTCTCCTTCCATCTGCCCGCCGACCGGGCGGTGCTGACGGGGGACACCGTCCTGGGGCGCGGCACGACGGTCGTCGCGCACCCGGACGGGCGGCTCGGCGACTACCTCGACTCGCTGCGCCGGCTGCGCTCGCTGACGGTCGACGACGGGGTGCACACGGTGCTGCCGGGGCACGGACCGGTGCTGGACGACGCCCAGGGCGCGGTCGAGTTCTACCTCGCACACCGCGCGCACCGGCTGGCGCAGGTGGAGACGGCGGTGGAGGCCGGGCACCGTACGGCGTCCGAGGTGGTGGCCCAGGTGTATGCCGATGTGGACCGCTCGCTCTGGCCGGCGGCGCAGCTCTCCGTGCTGGCCCAGCTGGAGTATCTGGGCGAGCACGGGCTGATCTGACGCGAGGCGACGCGTGGACGCCCGCAGGCGTGGTCACGGGCGGATACAGGTGGAGGGTCCCGCCGGACGGCGGGACCCTCCACGTCGCTACGAGGCGGCGTCCGCGGTCAGCGCGAACGCTTCGCCAGGCGCTCCACGTCCAGCAGGATCACGGCACGCGCCTCCAAGCGCAGCCAGCCGCGGCCCGCGAAGTCCGCGAGCGCCTTGTTGACCGTCTCGCGGGAGGCGCCGACCAGCTGGGCCAGCTCTTCCTGGGTCAGGTCGTGGACGACGTGGATGCCTTCCTCCGACTGGACGCCGAACCGGCGCGACAGGTCGAGGAGGGCGCGGGCGACACGGCCCGGTACGTCGGAGAAGACCAGGTCGGACATCTGGTCGTTGGTCTTGCGCAGGCGGCGGGCGACGGCACGCAGCAGCGCCGTGGCGACCTCGGGGCGGACGTTCAGCCAGGGCTGCAGGTCGCCGTGACCGAGGCCGAGGAGCTTGACCTCGGTGAGCGCCGTCGCGGTGGCGGTGCGCGGGCCCGGGTCGAAGAGCGACAGCTCACCGATCAGCTCACCGGGGCCGAGGACCGCGAGCATGTTCTCGCGTCCGTCGGGGGACGTGCGGTGGAGCTTCACCTTGCCCTCGGTGACCACGTACAGGCGGTCGCCCTGGTCGCCCTCGTGGAAGAGCGCGTCGCCGCGTGCGAGGGTCACCTCACTCATCGAGGCGCGGAGCTCCGCGGCCTGTTCGTCATCGAGCGCCGCGAAAAGCGGGGCGCGCCGCAGAACGTCGTCCACGAGTTCTCTCCTTGTCGGCCTGTTCAGGGAACCGTGGTCCCCATCATGCCGGACGGTAAAACAGTGCGATCAATCACAAACCAGTTTGACGCACGGGCGTGGCCCTCCGTGCGGCAGGGGGCCGATTGGGGGCGGATCCGCGGTGACCGGGGCGGATGTCAGTGCCGGGCTCTAGGCTGGCCGGGTGTCCAAATCGCCGGTGAGAGCGCAGGCCAAGGGGGCTGATGGGGTGCCGGAAGGCCGTAATTCCGCTGTGGGCGAACAGGGTGCGAATCACCCGGCAGAGGCGACAAAACGCCCAACGGTGAAGCGGGGGGAGCGGACGGTGGCGGGGAGTGCGAAGAAGCCGGTGAAGGACGCGAAGCCCGGAAAGCCGGAATCCCACCTCGCGATGGTCCGCCGTGCCCGCCGGATCAACCGCGAGCTCGCCGAGGTCTACCCGTACGCCCACCCGGAGCTGGACTTCAGGAATCCCTTCGAGCTCCTCGTCGCCACGGTCCTGTCCGCCCAGACCACCGACCTGAGGGTCAACCAGACCACCCCCGCGCTCTTCGCCGCCTACCCCACCCCCGAGGACATGGCGGCGGCCGTCCCGGAGGAGCTGGAGGAGATCATCCGGCCGACCGGCTTCTTCCGCGCCAAGGCCAGGTCGCTGATAGGGCTCTCCGCATCGCTCAGGGACAACTTCGGCGGCGAGGTACCGGGCCGGCTGGCGGACCTGGTCACACTGCCGGGTGTGGGCCGCAAGACCGCCAATGTCGTCCTGGGCAATGCCTTCGGCGTCCCCGGCATCACGGTCGACACCCACTTCGGGCGGCTGGTCCGTCGCTGGAAGTGGACGGAACAGGAGGACCCGGAGAAGGTCGAGGCGGAGATCGCCGCGATCTTCCCCAAGAGCGAGTGGACGATGCTCTCGCACCGCGTCGTCTTCCACGGCCGCCGTATCTGTCACGCCCGCAAGCCCGCGTGCGGTGCCTGTCCGATCGCCCCGCTCTGCCCCTCGTACGGCGAGGGCGAGACCGACCCGGAGAAGGCCCGCAAGCTCCTGAAGTACGAGATGGGCGGGCAGCCCGGCCAGCGGCTCAGCCCGCCGCCGGACTACCCCGGGAAGCCCGCGCCGGCGCTGGGAGCCGGGTGACGCCGGCGGCAGCCGATGGACGAGGGCGCCCGCTCAGGAACGAAATGCGCGGCGACAGGCGTTGTGAGACGACGAGGGGTGCCTATGAAGACGCATGAACAGAGCCACGACCGCAGTCACGTCCAAGGCCGCCCGGAGGGCCGTGCGGAGGGCCGCGCAGAGACCTCCGGGGCACCGCACGACCAGAGCTCGGCGCAGGGGCACGCAGAGGGCCGTCTGCAGCCTTACGAGCAGGGCCACGAGCAGCGACGCGCAGACGGACAGGTACGGACCCGTGAGCAGGCGCCCGAGCGCCGCGACGCCCAGAGGTGCGAACCGGACCGCGCCGGTGCCACCGACACCACGGACGCGGGTCGTGACGCGGCAGTCGTCGTCACGACCGAGGGGCTGCCCGGCTGGCTCGAGCCCGTCGCCCGCGCCGCACGGACCATCGAGCCCCTGCAGCTCAGCCGATTCCTGCCGCCCGAGAGCGGTGCGGGACGGCAGTCCGCGGTCCTCATCCTGTTCGGCGAGGGTGAGCGCGGCCCCGAGCTGCTCCTGATGGAGCGCTCCGGGTCCCTGCGTTCCCACGCGGGGCAGCCCTCGTTCCCCGGCGGCGCCCTGGACCCGGAGGACGGCGACCAGGCGACCACGGGGCCGCTCAGGGCCGCTCTGCGGGAGGCCGAGGAGGAGACCGGCCTCGATCCCCGCGGCGTCCAGCTCTTCGGCGTGCTGCCCCGGCTCTACATCCCCGTGAGCAGCTTCGTGGTGACGCCGGTCCTCGGGTGGTGGCGGGCGCCGAGTCCGGTCGGAGTCGTCGATCCGGCGGAGACGGCCCGGGTCTTCACGGTTCCCGTGGCGGATCTCACGGATCCGGCCAATCGGGTGACGACCCGGCATCCCAGCGGTCACCGAGGCCCGGCATTTCTGGTCGAATCCGCACTGGTCTGGGGTTTCACGGCCGGGGTGATCGACCGCATTCTGCACTTCGCCGGCTGGGAGCGCCCATGGGACAGGGCCAGACAGGTGCCGCTCGACTGGCGCGCATGACAGGCTGACTCCCGTGCCGGGCCCACCCGGGCCTGCCCGGTCCCAGCGGAACGAAACGGGTCCGGTGACGAATCTGCGAGGGCAATAGACGGTGAACGTGCTGGACATCCTGCTGCTGGCCGGCGCCGTGTGGTTCGCAGTGATCGGCTACCGCCAGGGCTTCGTCGTCGGCATCCTGTCGGTGATCGGCTTTCTCGGCGGCGGCCTCGTGGCCGTCTATCTGCTCCCGGTCCTGTGGGACCAGCTGACCGACGGCTCCGAGGTTTCCTCGACGGCGGCCGTCGTCGCGGTCGTCATCGTGATCGTGTGCGCTTCGGTCGGCCAGGCCTTCACCACGCACCTCGGCAACAAACTCCGCCGCTACATCACGTGGTCACCCGCTCGCGCACTCGACGCGACCGGCGGCGCGCTGGTCAACGTGGTCGCGATGCTGCTGGTGGCGTGGCTGATCGGCTCCGCCCTCGCCGGTACGTCACTGCCGACGCTGGGCAAGGAGGTCCGCAGCTCCTCGGTGCTGCTCGGCATCTCCCGGGTGATGCCGTCCCAGGCCTCCACCTGGTTCACGGACTTCTCCTCGGTCCTCGCGCAGAACGGCTTCCCGCAGGTCTTCAGCCCCTTCGCCAACGAGCCGATCACCGAGGTCCAGGCCCCGGACCCGGCGTTGGTCAGCAGCCCCGTCGCGGCACGCGCCAAGCAGGCCATCGTCAAGGTCGTCGGTACGGCCCCGAGCTGCGGCAAGGTCCTCGAAGGCACCGGCTTCGTCTTCTCCGACCGCCGGGTGATGACCAACGCGCACGTCGTCGGCGGCGTCGACGAGCCGACCGTCCAGATCGGCGGCCAGGGGCGGCTGTACGACGCGAAGGTCGTCCTCTACGACTGGCAGCGCGACATCGCCGTACTCGACGTCCCGGACCTCGACGTGGCGCCGCTGAAGTTCACCGGCACCGACCACGACGCGCGGACGGGGAACAGCGCCATAGTCGCGGGCTTCCCGGAGAACGGCTCGTACGACGTGCGTGCCGCACGTGTCCGCGGCCGCATCGCGGCCAACGGCCCGGACATCTACCACCGGGGCACGGTCCGCCGCGATGTGTACTCGCTCTACGCGACCATCCGCCAGGGCAACTCCGGCGGCCCGCTGCTCACGCCCGACGGCAAGGTGTACGGGGTCGTGTTCGCCAAGTCGCTGGACGACGCCCGCACGGGTTATGCCCTCACGGCCGACGAGATCCGCCAGGACATCACCGCCGGCCGCACCGCCAACCAGCAGGTCGACAGCCAGGGGTGCGCGCTGTAGGAGGCGGGAGGACGAGAGAGTGCGGGGCAGCCGCCCCGCATTCAGCCCCCACCGTGTGATCGGGTCAGGGGCGGGTCATCCACGGGGATGCCGCAGTCGCGCCGAGACCCAGCGGGCCCGGCGGCGGAGGATGCGGGGAATGCCCAGCCGGGGATCGTGCAGATGCGCACGGTGCACCCGGCCCTGGAGGCCGTCCCCCTCATGAGTGCCCGGATCCGCCGTGGCGGTCGAGCGACGATTGCGTGCTGCGTCACCGAAGTCGTGCGTCCAGCCCATACCCCGACGTCTGCCCGTGCCTCATGGTCGGTAATCGCCGATGCCTCAGCCAATTGGCCTATGCGCCGGGCAATTGGCTGTTCGTCGGACAACTGTGCTCTTCCAGCCACCGGTTGGTTCCGCCGAGTGACCGTCCCGGCCGTCCCGGAAGCCCGTCGCGCGCGGCTGCCCGGGCTACCGGTCCGGCTCAGGGTCCTTGAGCCAGTTGATGAGTTCGGTCGAGAACCCGTCCGGATCCTCCTCGTGCGGGAAGTGCCCCAGACCGTCGAAAAGTCGCCAACGGTAGGGTGCTTCGACGTACTCGCCGGACCCCGCCGAACTCCGCGTACGGACGGCCGGATCGAGCGATCCGTGCAGATGCAGCGTGGGCACCCGCACCGGGCGCTTCATCCTCCGGTTGAACTGGATGCCGTCCGGACGTGCCATGGACCGCACCATCCAGCGGTACGGCTCGATCGAGCAGTGCGCCGTCGACGGGATGCACATCGCGCGCCGGTATACGTCCACCACCGCGTCGTCGGGGAACTCCGTCGCGTGCGGTCCCGACCAGTCCCGGATCAGCCGGCCCACCAACGCCGCGTCGTCCGCGACGAGCTGACGCTCCGGAACCCATGGCCGCTGGAAGCCCCAGACGTGCGAGCCCGCCCGGGACTGCGCGAAGTCGGAGAGCATGGAGGACCGCCAGCGGCGCGGGTGCGGCATCGAGGAGACCACCAGCCGGCGCACCAGCTTCGGCCGCATCACCGCGGCCGTCCAGGCGAGGTAGCCGCCCATGTCGTGGCCGACCAGAGCCGCGTCCGGCTCACCGAGCGAACGGATCACGCCGGTGATGTCGAGGGCCAGGTTGGCGGGGTCGTAACCCCGCGGCGTGCGGTCGCTGCCGCCCACTCCGCGCAGATCCATCGCGACGGCTCGGAATCCGGCGCCGGCGAGCGCGGTCAGCTGATGGCGCCAGGTCCACCAGAACTGCGGGAAGCCGTGGAGCAGCAGCACCAGCGGCCCGTCACCCAGCTCGGCGATGTGGAAGCGCGCACCGTTGGCCGCCACGTCGCGGTGGGTCCAGGGACCGTCGAGGCGTACGGGTCCGGCCGAGCCGGAACCGGAGCCGGGGCCTGTCGGGCCGAATGCGCTGAAATCGGGGACGGTCATGTGGACGAGCGTGCCACAGCGGATGCCTCGTCCTGGACCGAAGCCTTCGCCACGACCTTGCCCGACGGCGTGCTGCCCGAGGTGGTGACGGCCGGCAGGCTCGCGCCCGCCGTGACGGCGGGCCGCGGATGCGGCTTGACGCCCTGCAGCACGGCCGCCGTCTGCTTGGCCGACGCGATGGACTTCTCCGGCGGCTTGACCTTCTTGAACTTGGCGATGGCGAACAGGGCGAGCAGCGCTCCCAGCAGGATGAAGGCGACGCCCACGATCAGGAACGACCAGGCGAGCCCGAGCCCCAGGTTGTGGATTCCGTACGCCGCCGCAAAGCTCAGCACCGGCACCGCGAAGAGGACCAGCACACCCGCGATGATGAACGCCACACTGCCGGTCGCACCCCGCTTGACGTCCTGCCGCACCTCGGCCTTGGCCAGGGCGATCTCGTCGTGCACGAGTGCGGACACCTCGGCCGTCGCCGAGGCGACCAGCTGTCCGAGACTGCGGTCGGCGCTGCCCGCGTAGTTGCCGGGGTCGCTCATCCCTGACTCCCTCTTCTGCTCCAGCTCAACACATCTGGTGTCAGATCATGCCGGACCGTCCGGCTTGCTGCTCGCTGCCCCCGCCAGTTCGGCAAGGCGGCGGTGCTCCGCGGCCTTCTTCTCGTAGAGCGCAGCCATCCGAAGGTGGTACTCCGGATTCTCCTGTTCGTAGATGTCGGGCACGCCGTCCTGGTCCTCGTCGAGTTCCTCCGCCTCGTACAGCGCCCGGTATCTGCGTACCCGGAGTTTGAGCATTGCACCGGCGATCACGGCCGAGATCAGGGAACCCATCAGCACCGCGGCCTTGATCTCGTTGGTGAGGCCGGCGTTCCCTTCGAACGCCAGCTCGCCGATGAGCAGCGAGACGGTGAAGCCGATCCCGGCGAGCGAGGCGACCGCGAGGACGTCCGCCCAGGCCAGGTCCTCGTTCAGCTCCGCCCTGGTGAAGCGGGCGGCCAGCCATGTACCGCCGAAGATGCCCACCGTCTTGCCGACGACGAGCCCCAGTACGACACCGAGCGTCTCGGGCCGGGCGAAGACCTGCGTCAGCGCGTCACCGGAGAGTGAGACCCCCGCCGAGAAGAGCGCGAACAGGGGCACGGCGAGACCGGCCGACAACGGGCGTATCAGGTGTTCGATGTATTCGCCGGGGGAGTGATCCTCGCCCTCACGACGGGTGCAGCGCAGCATCAGGCCCATGGCGACCCCGGCGATGGTGGCGTGGACGCCGCTGTTGTACATCAGGCCCCAGATGATCAGGGCGAGCGGTACGTAGACGTACCAGCCGCGCACGTTCTTGTGCAGCAGCAGATAGAAGACGGCTAGGCCGACGACGGCGCCGATGAGCGCCAGGAAGTTGATGTCCGCGGTGAAGAAGACGGCGATGATCAGGATTGCGCAGAGGTCGTCGACGACGGCGAGCGTGAGCAGGAAGGCGCGGAGCGCGGACGGCAGCGAGGTGCCGATGACCGCGAGGACGGCCAGTGCGAAGGCGATGTCGGTGGCGGTGGGGACCGCCCAGCCGCCCGTGTCACCGCCGCCGAACACGTTCACCAGTGTGTAGACGACGGCCGGCACAGCCATTCCGCACAGCGCGGCGATGACCGGGAGGGCGGCCGCCTTGCGGTCACGGAGTTCGCCCGCGACAAGTTCCCGCTTGAGTTCGACGCCCGCGACGAAGAAGAAGATCGCGAGCAGCCCGTCGGCCGCCCAGTGCTCCACGGAGAGGTTCAGCCCCAGGGCGTGCGGCCCGAGGTGGAAGTCGCTGATGGTCCCGTAACTGGAGCCGAAGGTGTTTGCCCAGACCAGCGAGGCGATGGCGGCGACCAGCAGGATGACCCCGCCGACGGTCTCGGTGCGAAGGGCATCCGCGAGGTAGTTCCGCTCGGGAAGGGACAGGCGCCCGAGGAAAGTCCGGCGGGGGGAGCGGGGTGCGGGGGTGGGCGCGGCCACGGGTGAAGACCTCCGGGTCGGTACGGCAGCAATGGCATGGCTGATGCACTTGCCGACCAGACTTCCCGGCACACCCTGTGGAAATTTCTTGATGCGTTGTTGATGCAGCTGCCACTGTACCTGGGGCGTGCGGGGCCGTATCCAGTGTTTTTCACCCTAAATGCCCGAGGGGCACCCGGCGCGTCGCCGGATGCCCCTCGGGGTCGTACCTCTCGGTCCCGCGGCTCTCCCCGCGCAGGACGATGTCCCGGTCCGCGGAGGACGCCGCGTCTCAGTCCTCGGAGGACGACGACGGCAGCTGTGTCTGGATGAGGTCCATCACCGAGGAGTCGGTGAGCGTGGTGACATCGCCCAGCTCGCGGTTCTCCGCGACATCGCGCAGCAGACGCCGCATGATCTTGCCGGATCGGGTCTTCGGCAGCTCGGCGACCGGCAGGATCCGCTTCGGCTTGGCGATCGGGCCGAGCGTGGCACCGACGTGGTTGCGCAGATCGGCGACGAGGCTGTCGGAGGCGGACGCCGTGCCACGCAGTATCACGAACGCGACGATGGCCTGGCCGGTCGTCTCGTCGGCCGCGCCGACCACGGCGGCCTCGGCGACCGACGGGTGCGACACGAGCGCTGACTCGACCTCGGTGGTCGAGATGTTGTGCCCGGACACGAGCATCACGTCGTCGACCCGGCCGAGCAGCCAGATGTCGCCGTCCTCGTCCTTCTTGGCGCCGTCGCCCGCGAAGTACTTGCCCGCGAAGCGCGACCAGTAGGTGTCGATGAAGCGCTGGTCGTCGCCCCAGATGGTGCGGAGCATCGACGGCCACGGCTCGGTGAGGACGAGGTAGCCGCCCCCGCCGTTCGGAACCTCGTTGGCCTCGTCGTCGACGACGGTGGCGGAGATACCGGGCAGCGCCCGCTGTGCCGAACCCGGCTTGGTCTCCGTGACACCGGGAAGCGGCGAGATCATCATCGCGCCGGTCTCGGTCTGCCACCAGGTGTCCACGATCGGGCACGTGTCGGCGCCGATGTGCTTGCGGTACCAGATCCACGCCTCGGGGTTGATCGGCTCACCGACCGAACCGAGGATCCGCAGCGACGACAGGTCGAACTTGGCGGGGATGTCGTCTCCCCACTTCATGAACGTACGGATCGCGGTCGGTGCGGTGTAGAGGATCGTCACGCCGTACTTCTGGACGATCTCCCAGAAGCGCCCCTGGTGGGGGGTGTCGGGCGTGCCCTCGTACATCACCTGCGTCGCGCCGTTGGCCAGCGGTCCGTACACGATGTACGAGTGGCCGGTCACCCAGCCGATGTCGGCGGTGCACCAGTAGACGTCGGTCTCCGGCTTGAGGTCGAAGACCGCGTGGTGCGTGTACGCAGCCTGTGTGAGGTATCCGCCGGACGTGTGCAGGATGCCCTTCGGCTTACCCGTCGTGCCCGACGTGTAGAGGATGAAGAGCGGCTGCTCCGCGTCGAACGCCTCCGGGGTGTGCTCGGCGGACTGGCGGTCGGTGATCTCGTGCCACCAGACGTCGCGGCCCTCGGTCCACGGGGTGTCCTGGCCGGTGCGCCGCACCACGAGGACGTGCTCGACGGCGTCGATGCGGGAGACGGCGTCGTCCACGGCGGGCTTCAGCGCGGACGGCTTGCCGCGGCGGTAGCCACCGTCGGCCGTGATGACGACCTTGGCGTCCGCGTCCTGGATACGGGCGGCGATGGCGTCGGCGGAGAAGCCGCCGAAGACCACCGAGTGCGCGGCGCCGATGCGGGCGCAGGCCAGCATCGCGACGGCGGCCTCGGGGATCATCGGCAGATAGACGGCGACCCGGTCGCCCTTGCCGACACCGAGCTCGGTGAGGGCGTTGGCTGCGCGGGAGACCTCGTCCTTCAGCTCCGCGTAGGTGATCGCACGGCTGTCGCCCGGCTCACCCTCGAAGTGGATGGCGACCCGGTCGCCGTGGCCCGCCTCGACGTGGCGGTCCACGCAGTTGTACGCGACGTTCAGCTTGCCGTCGGCGAACCACTTCGCAAAGGGCGGGTTGCTCCAGTCGAGCGTCTCGGTCGGCTCCGTGGCCCAGGTCAGGCGCCGGGCCTGCTCGGCCCAGAAGCCCAGCCGGTCCGCCTCTGCCTGCGCGTACGCCTCGGCTGTGACGTTGGCGTCGGCGGCCAGATCGGCGGGGGGTGCGAACCGACGATCTTCCCGAAGCAGATTGGCCAAGCTCTCGTTGCTCACGACATCTCCCATTCCCAGGGTGTCCGTTGTGTCCCAGGGCATAGCTCATCAGGCCAGGAGCCGGGTGACAAGTGCCTGCCGGGAATTGGTTTAGACCTGTGCTCTCGTGTATGAGGAATGATCACAAGGTCTCACGGACCCGAGGCGTATGTGGTTCAGGCGCTCGTACGTTCCAACTCGTCGGAACCGGACGGGTCGACCGGATCGGTGCTGTCCCCGCGGGCGACGAACTCGCCGAGCCTGTCGTGGCCGGTGGGGTCTGTGATGGTGTCGTACGGGCCGACGTGGCTGTACGGGTCACCGGGGCCCACCCGGTCGAAGACCTCGTCCATCCCCGTACCGGCGCTCGCGTCCTCGGTCAGCAGGTACGCCTGTGCCTCGCCGACGTGGAAGTACATCCCGTGCAACTGGAGCGTGCCTTCGGCGAGTCGCCGCGCCACCGCCTCATGGGCCCGCAGATGGTCCAGCTGCTGGACGACATTGGTGAGGCAGAGCTGCTCCACCGCATCGGCGGGGAGCCGCCCGGAGATCCGCGCCCACGCCTGATGCCGGGAGGCCATCCGCTCCAGACTCGGCAGACCGTGCCGCAGCCAGCGCCACAGGGACGTCTGCGGGGTGTCCGGCTTCGCGCCCGTCAACGCCTGCATCGCGCCGCAGCCGGAGTGACCGCAGACGGTGATGGACTCGACCTTCAGTACGTCCACCGCGTACTCGATCGCGGCGCCCACCGAGTCGTCACCGGCCTCCGCCCCAGGCGGGGGGACCAGATTGCCTACGTTCCGCACGGTGAACAGATCACCCGGGCCACTGGCCGTGATCATGCTGGTGACCAGGCGGGAGTCCGCGCAGGTGATGAAGAGCTGGGAGGGGCGCTGACCCTCGCGGGCCAGCCGGGCGAGCTCGTCGCGCACCAACGGAGCCGTATTGCGCTGGAACGAACTGAGCCCGCTGACCAGCCGGTGCGTCCCGGTCAGGCGGGGAGCGGCGGCTCTCCCGAAGGGGTCTTCGGGCCGGCCGGTGGGGTCGGTGAGGGGGGTGGCGTCGGTGGCACGGGGCGCCGGAGTGATGTCGGCGCGGGACTCGGCGGCCACCGAGTCTGTGCCTGTGGCTGCGTCTGCGCCTTGGCCGGAGCCGTCGGCGAGGTGCTTGCCGGGGTCGAAGGCGGCCCCGGTGGCGGCGGTCCGGAGGGCGCCGGCCGTGGTGCCGGCGGCGCGCTGCCCGGGCCGGTCGTGGCAGTGGTGGTTGCGCCACGGCGTCCAGGGGCGGCAGCAGGAGTGGGCCGCCGAGGCGGGTTCGGCGATCCGGCCGCCTGATCTGCCGGTGAAGACGATCCGGGCGCCCTGGGCGGTCTGGGCGTTGCTCCAGTCCTGAATCGTCTCGTACGCCGCATGGTCCATGAAGAAGCCGTCCAACTCGACCACTGCGTCCCCGCCCTGCGGCAGCTGGCTGAGGGCCCGGCTGAGCCGTGGCACTGCCAGGAACGTCAACTGCCCGCGCACGATGACCAGATGCTGACCGTTCTGATCGGTCACCGTGATCCTGGTGCGGGCCAGCCGGCGGAGCGCGACGGCCACGGCCACGGCGACCCCGATGGCCACGCCCTTCAGTACGCCGAAGAGCACCACGCCGGTGATCGTCGCCGCGTATGCCGGGAATTCGCGGTGCCTGTGGACGTTGCGGATGTGGGCGAAACTCACCATCTGGAATCCGACCATCATCACCAGGGCGGCGAGCGCCGCCAGCGGGATCCACTCCAGGGCCGTGACCAGCAGCCCGGCGGCCAGAAGCACCCAGACACCGTGCAGCACGGTGGCCGCGCGGCCTGTGGCCCCGGCCCGTACATTCGCCGAACTCCGCACCGCGCCTCCTGACACCGGCAAACCGCCGAGCAGCCCGGACAGCACGTTGGCGATGCCCTGGCCGCGCAATTCCCGGTCGAGGTCGGAGCGCTGGACCGGCGGGGTGGTAGCGGTACTCATGGCGGGTGCGGCCGTGGTGGCGGGCGGGATCTCGGGGGCGCGAGGAGCCGAGTCGGTGGTGACCGCGCCGGCGCGGTCGGCGGTCAGCTTGTCCACGGCCACCGCGGCGAGCAACGACTCGAGACTGGCCACCAGCAGCACTGTGAGCACAGCGGTGGCCAGGGCCGCCATGGGCCCCTGCGGCAGTTCGGGCAGGGCGTGCGAACGCCAGGAGGGCAGATCGACCCGGGCGATCCCGGGCGCCGCGACCGCGGCCACCGCCGTCGCGAGCACCACCGAGACGAGGGCCGCAGGAATCCGCCGTACCCGTTTCCCGATGCGCCCGGGGAGCCGCGGCCACACCACCAGTACGGCGATGGTCAGCGCACCGATCAAGGGCGCCGCGGGGCTCAGCCGTTCCAATCGGTCCGGCAACGACAGGACGTTGGCGACGGCCGAACTCTGCGGTGAGCCGCCGAGCACGATATGCAGTTGGGCGAGTGCGATGGCCACGCCGATGCCGGCGAGGGTGCCGTGCACGATGGCGGGGCTGACGGCGAGAGCGCTGCGCGCCGCTCGCAACGAGCCCAGCAGGATCTGCAGGAGCCCGGCGCCGATGGTGATCGCGCAGGTGGTGCGCCAGCCGTAGATCTGGATCAACTCGGCTGTGACCACCGTCAGTCCGGCGGACGGACCGCTGACCTGGAGGGGCGTGCCGCCGACCAGCCCGGCGACGATGCCGCCGACCGCGGCGGAGATGAGTCCGGCCTCCAGCGGGGCGTCCATGGCGACGGCCAGGCCGAGCGACATCGGGACGGCGATGAGGAAGACAGTGATCGATGCGGAAAGGTCGGCGCCCGTGATGCGGAACCGTCCGCGGGGGCGCGGTGGTGGCGGGCTGTGAGGTCGCTTGATTCCCGAGGCGCGGGAAGGCAGCGAACTGCGGGATGTGCGGTCATGACGAGTGGGGACGCAGGCAGACATGTTCCCGTCTCCTCCGGGGCAGCGCGGTCGCGGAATGTGGGGGACGCGGCCGTGGGTCACGGCGTGCAGCGGCGGGATTTCTCAACGCTCAGTAAATGAATCGTAATGGAGAGTAAAGATTTGTGTCCATGATTCAGGTCAAATGGTCCATTCGATCACCCATTCAAGTGAATAAGGTGCTTTGCATATGAATTGTCGCCCTGATCCGCCGAGGGCCGCGTGATCTTGGTCGCGCCGTGTCGGTATTTTCCACGCAAACTACCTGAAGAGGGAGATGGCGGGCCGATGGTGGCTGCCACGAAGAGGATCACCCAGGGCGTCACGGCGTCACGGTCGTGGCTTGACGATGGGAGCGGCCGGCTGCTCGGGTTCCGGCTCGTCCTCTGCTTCGGGCGGGTTCGGTTCGGCTGTCGGCGCGGGCCGCGGTTCGGCCGCTGCTTCGGGTGGTACAGGGGTGGGCGCCGGGAGAGGGGCTGCCGGGCCGAGGCGGAACGCTCCCGGAGGTGCCGTCGAGAACGCTTTCCGGCTCCCGGCGATGGTTCCACCGCCGTCACCGGGAGCCGGCCCGAGCAGTCGCGGCCGAAGCGCCTGGCGCATGGTCAGAAGTCGCCGCAGTGCGTGGTGTTCTCCTGGGGCGGTGCGGGCGAGGACGGCTGGAAACCGTTCTCGCGCCTCCGTGGGGTCGGCAGGAAGTACCACGCGCACATGACGCACCGGGCGGCCTGCCTTCGACGGTCCTCCGGAACGGCCCACGCGCCCGGCGCGGCCGACGGGATGCCTGCGGAGCGCCGAGCCTTGCCGCCCGGCCGGTCGCCGAACTGAGGGCGACCGGCTGTCGGGGAGCAGGGGCGGGGTGGTCAAGCGGCAGGGGCGAGCGGTGAGGTGTTGCGACCCCCTCAGGCGGGCTGGGCGGCGCCGGAATGAGCGACCCGCTCGTCGAGCACGAAGGCGGGGTCGACCTGGGCAGCCAGATCGGTGCCCGTCTTTTCGTTGCCCCAGCTCGCGGCGTTCTTCAGATGGAAGTGGACCATCTGCCGCGTGTATCGCTCCCAGTCGCGCTGTTCGTACGAATCCTCTGCCGCGTTCTGCAGGGCCTGCAGAGCCATCCGGTTGTCCGCCTCCAGCAGCTCGAAGCGAGCCGGCCGGCCCTTCTCCATCGCCCGCACCCAGTCGGAGTGGCCGACGCTCACCAGCAGGTCGTCGCCGACCTCGGCCCGCAGGAAGTCCAGATCGTCCTGGCCCTGCACCTTGTTTCCGACGACCTTCAGGGCGACCCCGAAGTCCCGTGCGTACTCCTTGTACTGGCGGTAGACCGAGACGCCCTTGCGGGTCGGCTCGGCGACCAGGAACGTCATGTCGAAGCGGGTGAACATCCCGGACGCGAAGGAGTCCGAGCCCGCCGTCATGTCGACGACCACATACTCGTCGGGGCCGTCGACGAGATGGTTGAGGCAGAGCTCGACCGCGCCGACCTTGGAGTGGTAGCACGCCACCCCCAGATCCGATTCGGTGAACGGCCCGGTGGCCATCAATCGGATGTCCCCGTCGTCCAGGGCGACCGTGCGGGCACAGGCGTCGTAGACCGGGTTGTCCTCACGGACGCGCAGCAGCCGCGAGCCCTCGCCGGGCGGAGTCGTCTTGATCATCGTTTCGGTGGAGGCGATGCGGGGGTTGCTGCCCCGCAGGTAGTCCTTGATCAGGGGGAGGTGCGCACCCATGGCAGGCAGCACCGCCGCCTCCTCCTCGTCGAGGCCGAGCGCGGCCCCCAGGTGCTGGTTGATGTCGGCGTCCACCGCGACGACGTGGGCTTCATTGGCGGCAAGGTGGCGGATGAAGAGCGAGGACAGCGTGGTCTTGCCGCTGCCGCCCTTCCCCACGAAAGCGATCTTCATGTTCACCTAGGGTAGCCGCCCAACTGCGTTCCGCTGTCGAACTTCGTGAAGAAGGCCACTCCGGGGCGGTATGGGTGTAGGGGGCGCGTAGCCTCGCTACTTATGAGTACGCCTGCCCCAGATCCGCTTGCCACCCTGGGCGCCCTGCCGGGGGTCGCCGATGCGGTGGACTCCGTACGCAAGGCCGTCGACCGGGTCTACGGTCACCGCGTCATGCGGCGCCGCAGCAACGAGGTCACCGCGGAGGCGGCGCTGCGCGGCGCCCGCGGCTCCGCCGCACTCTCCGGCGCCGACTGGAATCTGGAGGAGGTGCGCCGACGTACCGACTTCAGTGGTGACAGTGAGTCGCAGGTGATCGGAGCGGCCCTCCGGCTCACCGCCGAAGCGGGCCAACTGCTCTCCATCTGGCGGCAGTCACCGCTGCGGGTTCTCGCCCGGCTGCATCTCGTGGCGGCCGGCGGAGCCGCGCCCGAGGACGCGGTCGGCCGCCCGCGACTGGCGGGCGAGCCGGTGGACGAGCCGCTGATCGAAGCGCCGCTGCCGGACGCGGACGAGGTCGCCGGGAGGCTGGAAGGTCTCTCCGGGCTGATCCTTGCGGGGAGCACGGCGCCCGCGCTGGTGACGGCTGCGGTCGTGCACGGCGAACTGCTCGCGCTGCGACCCTTCGGCTCGTGCAACGGGCTGGTCGCGCGGACCGCCGAGCGGATCGTGCTGATCGGGAGCGGGCTCGACCCGAAGTCGATCTGCCCCGCCGAGGTCGGCCATGCCGAGCAGGGGCGGGCGGCCTACCTCGCGGCGTTCGAGGGTTATGTGTCAGGGACGCCGCACGGCATGGCTGCCTGGATTGCGCACTGCGGGCGATCGGTGGAGCTGGGGGTCAGGGAGTCGACGGCGGTCTGTGAGGCGCTCCAGCGCGGCGCGGCCTAGCTGCCGTCGGGCGCGTTGCGCGTCAACTCTCGGGCTCGGCTGCCGATTTCACGCCTGATGAAAGGGTTGCGGCGGTACCGTCCTCGGTACCGCCGCTGGCACGTCCACCCAGTTACCATGCGTCCTCGATAATTGCCCATCAGGTCGGGAACTCAGCCCGTTCCCTGGTGCGGCTGGCCCGTAATCGACGGGTCGACGTCGCGTGGGTGCTCGGTTTTCATGCTTCGGTCCGTGGGGCCTTCTCTGCGTTACAGGTAATCCTTTCGGATGTCCTTGGTCTCGCGGGCCGTTGAGTCCTTTGTACTCCAGAGCCGGGGCAAGCGGTAGTGCTGGCCATATTCTTTACTTTTAGGTTCAAGTAGGGCAGGTCGGACAGGTTGGCCGGCCGCTGGGATCCGGTGGGCGGTGCAGCCGATCGACGCTCTGCGGGCCGCTGTCCGGGCCGCTGTCCGGGCCGCTGTCCGGAGGTGGGCTCCGGACAGCGGCCATGCACGGCGGGGCTCAGTGGGTGGGACCCCAGGGGCGAGTTCCGGAGGCGGAGTCCGGTATGTGCCGAGCCGTGGGTCCGGCGTTGCAAGGCTCGCAGGGCGCTGGTGTGGGTAGGCGTGTGGCTGCAGACGCGGGGTGTCAGGCGGGTGTTGCGGTCGCGCGTCGGCGCGATGTGTACCAGACCAGTCCCGCGGTGATGGCTGCCGCACCCACCGCTGCCGCGGCGACGAGCATCGGCCGGGGAGGGATGGAGAACGTGGGAAGCCGCTGCTTGAGTCGGACCGGTCGGTCGAAGACGAGAATCGGCCAATCCCGGAGCGTCGCTTCACGTCGCAGCGCACGGTCCGGGTTCACTGCGTGCGGGTGGCCGACGGACTCGAGCATCGGCACGTCGGTCGCGGAATCGCTGTAGGCGTAACAGCGTGAGAGGTCGTATCCCTCCGACAGGGCGAGCGTCCTGACGGCTTCGGCCTTCGTCGGCCCGTATGCGTAGTACTCCACCTCGCCGGTGAAACAGCCGTCGTCACCGACGACCATTCGGGTGGCGACGACCCGGTCGGCGCCCAGGAGCTCGCCGATCGGTTCGACGACCTCGGCGCCCGAGGTGGAAACGATGACCACATCGCGTCCGGCGGTGTGGTGCTCCTCGATGAGGGTCGCCGCCTCGTCGTAGATGATCGGGTCGATCAGGTCGTGCAGGGTCTCGGCGACGATCTCCTTCACCTGCTGGACGTTCCAGCCCTTGCAGAGTGCGGAGAGATATTCGCGCATCCGCTCCATCTGGTCGTGATCGGCGCCCCCGGCGAGGAACACGAACTGTGCGTACGCGGTGCGCAGTACGGCACGGCGGTTGATCAGTCCGCCTTGGTAGAAGGACTTGCTGAAGGTCAGAGTCGAAGACTTCGCAATGACCGTCTTGTCCAGGTCAAAGAAGGCTGCTGTGCGCGGCAAGGAGTGGTTTTCCACAAGGCAGAGCATAGGGGCCCACCATTCGGCGTAAACTCTGGCGCGTGGGTTTGCCTGAGAAGGCTCTCGGGTACACCATGGAAGTCACGGATCGTTCGCGACCGTGCTAACCCGGTCCGACTCCTCCCCCCCCGAGTCGGCCGTGGGGACGACCCCCGCTCTCCCCCCCGGCGGGGGTCGTCGCATGTCCGGATGCCTTTCTTGGGCTCGGAATCAAGCATTCTGCCTCCTTCTCGGCCGTGACGGCCCATTTTTCTGCGCTCTCGAACCACCGTGACTCGTCACAGTGTGTAACGGAAGGGCTGCTCTCCGGAAGTCGCTGGTTTGGGTGACGGAGATATTCACAACGGTGGAGTTGTCCACAGTTTTTGAGCAAGATCCACACGATTTTCCGAGGCGTTGCACGGTGATTCCACCCGCGAAGTCCGCGGGTTCCGGATATCGCCGATCTCGGAACGCTCCGAGATCACTGCGAAACCGTGGTGAAGGTGCAGTGAGAAGGGGGCGGAGACCGTGGCCGAATCCATCGCACGGGATCGTCTGCCGGCCGCCGAAGAGCGGCGCGGCGGACCGCTGATCGTGACCGAGGACGTGGAACTGCTCGACGATCTGCTGCGGCTGTGCGCGGCCGCCGGAGCGGAGCCGGAGGTCCACCACGCGCTGCCCGAGGGCAGAAGCGGCTGGGAGCAGGCCCCGATGGTCCTGGTCGGAGACGACGCGGCTGCGCGATGCCGTGGCGCCGCGCGCAGACCGGGCGTGATGCTCGTAGGACACGACCAGGACGCCCCGGACGTCTGGCGGCAGGCCGTGGAGATCGGGGCGGAATATGTGCTGCGGCTGCCCGATGCGGAGAGCTGGCTCGTCGATCAGATCGCCAATGCCGCGGAAGGCGTGGGCCGGCCCGCGCTCACCGTCGGGGTGATCGGCGGGCGGGGCGGCGCGGGAGCGTCGACGCTGGCCTGCGCGCTGGCCGTGACCGCGGCCAGAAGTGGGCGGCGGACCATGCTGATCGACGGCGATCCGCTGGGCGGCGGCATCGATGTGCTGCTCGGCGGCGAGCGGGCCGAGGGTATGAGGTGGCCGGATTTCGCCCATTCCAAAGGGCGGGTGGGCGGTGGCGCCCTGGAGGAGTCACTGCCCGCGCTGCACGGGCTGCGGGTGCTCAGCTGGGGCCGCGACGACTGGGTGGTCGTTCCGCCCCCGGCCATGGAGGCGGTGCTGGCGGCCGCGCGCAGGCTCGGTGGGGTGGTGGTCGTCGATCTGCCGCGCCGGGTCGACGAGTCGGTGGCCGAGGTGCTTGCCCAGCTGGACCTCGGACTGCTGGTGGTCCCCGGCGATCTGCGTGCGGTCGCCGCGGCGAAACGGGTGGCGTCGATGACCGCGATGGTCCTGGGCGACCTGCGGGTGGTGGCGCGCGGACCCTATGCGGCAGGGCTGGACGAGCACTGGGTGGCCCGTGCGCTGGGGCTGCCGCTCGCCGGTGAACTCCCGCTGGAGCCGGGGCTGCTGGCCGCCCAGGACGGTGGCCGGCCGCCCGGCGGCAGCGCCCGCGGCCCGCTGGCCCGATTCTGTACGGCGTTCTGGGAGCAGGCGCTCGCCGGAGGCGTCGCCGGGGGAGGTGCGTCATGACCGACGCGCTGCTCGACGCCGTGCGGCAGCGGCTGGCGCAGAGCGGCGCCGCTCCGACCCCGGCCGGGGTGGCGGCCGCGCTGCGCGCCCAGGGCAGGCTGCTCGGCGATGCCGAAGTGCTCGGCGCCGCAGAGGAGTTGCGTGGCGAGCTGGTCGGCACCGGGGTGCTGGAACCACTGCTCGCCGATCCCGCGGTGACGGACGTGCTGGTGTCCGCGCCGGATCGGGTGTGGGTGGACCGGGGCGGCGGGCTCGAACTCACCGGGGTGACCTTTCGGGATGCTCCGGCCGTGCGCAGGCTGGCGCAGCGGCTCGCGGCGGTGGCAGGCCGGCGGCTGGACGATGCCCGTCCCTGGGTGGACGCACGGCTGCCGGACGGGACCCGGATGCATGCGGTGCTGCCGCCGGTGTCCGTCGGCTCCACGTGTCTGTCGCTGCGGGTGGTGCGTCCCAGGGCCTTCTCGCTGGCTGAGCTGGTTGCGGCGGGAACCGTGCCGCCGGGTGGGGACCGGGTGCTGCGGGCGCTGGTGGAGGCCCGCGTCTCGTATCTGATCAGCGGCGGCACGGGTGCCGGGAAGACCACGTTGCTGTCGAGCCTGCTGGGCGCTGTCGGGGAGCGGGAGCGGATCGTCCTGGCCGAGGACTCGGCGGAGCTGCGGCCGGACCACCCGCATGTGGTGCGCCTGGAATCGCGCCCCGCCAACCAGGAGGGGGCGGGGCGGGTGACCCTGCAGGATCTGGTGCGCCAGGCGTTGCGGATGCGGCCGGACCGGCTGGTGGTGGGGGAGGTGCGCGGTTCCGAGGTGACGGTGCTGCTGGCCGCCCTGAACACGGGCCATGAGGGCGGCTGCGGCACGGTCCATGCGAACGCCGCCGAGCATGTCCCGGCCCGTCTTGAGGCACTCGGGACGGCGGCCGGTCTCGATCGGGTGGCGCTGCACAGCCAGTTGGCGGCCGCGCTGTCGGTGGTGGTCCATCTCGTACGCGACCGGGCCGGGCGGCGAAGAATCGCCGAGATGCATGTGCTGGAGCGGGATGCGGCCGGGCTCGTGGTGACGGTGCCGGCGCTGCGCTGGGGCACCGGCGGTTTCGTCCGGGAGCGGGGCTGGGATCGGCTGCGGTCGTTGATCGGAGGTGCACTGTGACCGGCGGGACGGCGGCGGGGGCGGCGGCCGGGGCACCGGGGTACGCGACGTATGCGCTGGCTGTGTGTGCGGGGGTGGCTGCCTGGTTGGCGGTGGGGCAGGACCAAGGGCTGCGGCGGGCCAGGGTGTTGTTCGTCGACGGGGTGGGTGAGCGGTCTTCGCGGAGCATCCGGGAGCGGGCCCTGGTGTGGTTCCGGGCGATGTTCCGGGGGCGGCGGGAGTGGTGCTGTCTGCCGGTGGCGCTCGTGGTCGCCGTGCTGGGGGAGTCGGTGCTGCCGGTGGTCGCGGGGGCGGTGGCGGTGCCGTTGGTACGGCGGTGGCTGCGTAAGCGGGCCGGCCGACGGGAACGGGAGCACCGGGCCGACGCGGTGGTGGCGCTGTGCGGTGCGGTGGTGGGTGAGCTGCGGGCCGGCCACGAGCCGGGGCAGGCGCTGCTGGTCGCTGTGCGCGGCACCGGAGTGTTGGGCGCCGCGGAGGCTGCGGTGTCGGCTGCCGCGCGGTTCGGTGGCGATGTACCGGCGGCGCTCGGGCAGGCGGCGCTTGAGCCTGGTCTGGAGGGGCTCGCCGGGGTGGCCGCGTGCTGGCGGGTGGCGGTGGACGGAGGGGCGGGGCTGGCGACCGGTCTGGACCGCTTGGAGGGAGCGTTGCGGGCCGAGCGGCGCCGGCGGGAGGAGCTCAGGGCGCAGTTGGCGGGGGCCTGGTCGACGGTGGCTGTGCTGGCGCTGCTGCCGGTGCTGGGTCTGGGGCTGGGGGCAGCGCTCGGCGCCGATCCGTTGCGGGTGCTCCTGCATGGTCCGGCCGGGCTGGCCTGTCTGGTGGTGGGCGGCTTGCTGGAGACGGCAGGTCTCCTGTGGGCCGGCCGCATCGTAGGGGCGGGGGAGGCGCCATGAGCGGGGTCACCGGCGATGTGGTGGACCTTGTCCACCGGATGGGGCTGCTGGGGGTGGGGTTGGGCGCGGCCGCAATTCCGGCTCTCGCCCTGGCCGGGCGGAGGCGGGAGGGGGCGGTGCGCCGTCGGGGTGCGTTGCTGCTGGCGGTCGGCCCCGGGAGGTCGCGGTTCAGGCGGCCGGTGTCCGGGGGCCGGGCCGGGGAGCTGGCGGCGCCGCTGGGCGCTGTGGTGGCCGGCTGGATTCTCGTCGGCGGTCCGTGGGGGTGCGCTGCCGGACTGGCTGCGGCGTACGGCACGTGGCGGTGGCAGCGGACGAGGCGTGGGCGCCGGCTCGCCGTGCCCACCGCGGAAGTGGCGGGGACCGTACGGCAGCTCCCCCTGGCAGCCGACCTGCTGGCGGCCTGCATCTCGGCCGGGGCCGGGCCGCGCGAGGCGGCGGAAGCGGTGGGGGAGTCGCTCGGCGGTCCGGTCGGCGAGCGGCTGGCGCGGACGGCGGCGGAGATCCGGCTGGGCGGTGAACCAGCCGTGTCCTGGGGGAGGTTCGGCGACATACCGGGCGCCTGCGCGCTGGCCCGCTGCCTGGAACGGGCGGGCTCGACCGGGGCTCCGGCAGCGGAACCGGTCTCCCGCCTGGCAGAGGCGATGCGGGCGGAACGGTCGACTGCGGCTGTGACGCGCGCACAGCGGGCCGGCGTGCTGATCACGGCACCGGTGGGGCTCTGCTTTCTGCCCGCCTTCCTGGCGGTCGGGGTGGCGCCCGTGGTCATCGGTCTGGCGACCGGATTGCTGCACACGGGGTGAGACAAAAGCTGCCGTAAATGTTTATTCGGTTCAAACAGAACAATTCTCGGGGGTTGAAATGGCACAGCGAATCAGGGGCTGGATGCGGGGCATGGCGCGCCGAACCCGCTCGGACCGTGGGATGACGACGTCCGAATATGCGGTGGGGACGATCGCGGCCTGCGCATTCGCGGCGGTGCTCTACAAAGTGGTCACCAGTGCGCCCGTGATGACGGCGCTGCAGTCCCTTCTCAAGGACGCGCTCGATGCGAAGTTCTGAGAGGCGGCGCTCCGGGAGCCGGGGCGGGACCGGTACGGGCAAGGACGGCGCGGGCAAGGACGGCGTGGGCAAGGACGGCGTGGAAGGCCGTGACCGGGGGTCGGTGACGGCGGAGGCGGCCATGGTGATTCCCGTGCTGCTGTTGTTCGCCCTGGCCCTGGTCTGGGCGCTGATGGCCGCCGCCGCGCAGATCCGGTGTGTGGATGCGGCGAGAACCGGGGCACGGGCGGCGGCCCGCTCCGAACCGGAGGCGCAGGTACTGGCAGTCGCCCGTTCGGCGGCGCCGGACCGGGCGCGGGTGGATCTGGAACGGGCCGGGGAGCTCTGGCGGGTACGGGTCGACGCACAGGCGCCGGGACTCGGCCCACTCACCCTGACGCTGAGCGCGCAGGCGGCAGCGCTGGCCGAGGACACGGTGGGGGTGGAGCCGTGACGCGGAAAGGGGCCGGTGCGGAGCCGGCGGCTCCGCGGCGTGCCTGGCGGATGTGGTGCGTGCGGCGGCACCGTCGGTGCGGGGAACGGGACCGTGGTGTGGCGACTGTCTGGGTGGCGATGACCACGGCGACGCTGTGTGCGGTCTTCGCGGTCGTACTCGCGCTCGGACAGGCGGTGGCCGCCCGGCATCGGGCCGGCGGGGCGGCCGACCTGGCGGCCCTGGCAGCGGCCGACCGGGCGTTGCAGGGGATGGCAGCGGCGTGCCGGGCGGCCGAGGAGGTGGCCACGGCGCAGGGGGCGGTGGTGGTGCGGTGCGCTGTGCAGGGGGAGATCGCCGATGTGACGGCCCGGGCGAGGTTCGGGCCCTACGCGCCGGTGGTCAGGTCCCGGGCGGGCCCTCCGGGGGCCGCTGCGCTGCCGGGCCCGTAGGGGATCGCTGCGGTTCCGTCGGGTTCGCCGGCTCCCCCGGGTCCGGCGGGGCGGAGCGGAGGAGTTCGCCGAGGAGGCGTACGGCTCCTCGTTTGTGCAGTGGATCGTTGCCGTTGCCGCACTTGGGGGACTGGATGCAGGACGGGCAGCCCGCCTCGCACTCGCAGGACGCGATGGCCTGGCGGGTGGCGGTGAGCCAGCCTCGGGCGGTGCGGAAGGCACGCTCGGCGAATCCGGCTCCGCCGGGATGGCCGTCGTACACGAAGACCGTGGGCAGCAGGGTGTCCGGATGGAGAGGCACGGAGACGCCGCCGATGTCCCAGCGGTCGCAGGTGGCGAAGAGCGGCAGCATCCCGATGGATGCGTGCTCGGCGGCATGGAGGGCGCCGCCCAGGATCTCCGGGTTGATGCGGGCGGCGTCCAGCTGGTCCTGGGTGACCGTCCACCACACGGCGCGGGTGCGCAGCGTACGGGGCGGCAGGTCCAGTTTGGTCTCGCCCAGGACTTCGCCGGTGATCAGTTTGCGACGCAGGAAGGAGACGACCTGGTTGGTGACTTCCACGGAGCCGTAGCAGAGCCGCCCGTCACCCCACGGGATCTCCGTGTCCGTCTCCAGAACGGCGATGGAGGTGGTGTCGCGGGCGGTCGTCGAGTACGGCGGGTCGGCCTGCTCGACCAGGGCCACCGAGTCCTCCAGGTCCAGTTTCCGGACCAGATAGGACAGGCCCTGGTGGAGGTGGACGGCTCCGTCGTGGACGGCGGTGTGCGCGGCCGATTCGTCGACGGTGCCCAGCAGCCGGCCGGTTCCCTCCTCGACGATCTGGACCGGGCGGCCTCCCTCGCCTCGGATGTCGGTGAGGTCGGCGGCCCGCTCGCGGCGGGTCCAGTGCCAGCCGGACGCCCGCTTGCGCAGCAGCTTCGCGGCCTCCAGCTGCGGCAGCAGCTCGGCCACGGCGGGCCCGAACAGCTCCAGATCGGTCTCGGTGAGCGGAAGCTCCTCGGCGGCCGCGCACAGATGGGGGGCGAGAACGTACGGGTTGTCCGGGTCGAGGACGGTCGACTCCACAGGTTGCTGGAACAGTGCCTCGGGGTGGTGGACGAGGAAGGTGTCCAGCGGGTCGTCGCGGGCCACCAGGATGGCCAGGGCACCCTGCCCGGCGCGTCCGGCCCGGCCGGCCTGCTGCCACAGGGAGGCCCTGGTGCCGGGGTAGCCGGCGATGACGACGGCATCCAGGCCCGAGACGTCGATGCCGAGCTCGAGGGCGGTGGTGGCGGCCAGGCCCAGCAGCCGGCCGGAGTGCAGGGCGCGCTCCAGGGCGCGGCGTTCCTCGGGGAGGTATCCCCCGCGGTAGGCGGCGACCCGGGCGGGCAGCGAGCGGTCCACCTCGGCGAGACGTTCCTTGGCGATCACGGAGACGAGCTCGGCGCCGCGCCGGGAGCGCACGAAGGCGACGGAGCGGACGCCCTGGACGGTCAGATCGGTGAGCAGGTCGGCGGTCTCTGCGGTGGCGGTACGGCGTACGGGGGCGCCCTTCTCGCCGTGCAGTTCGGTCAGCGGCGGCTCCCACAGGGCGAAGACCATCTCGCCGCGGGGGGAGGCGTCGTCGGCGACCTCCCTGACCGGCAGGCCGGTGAGCCGGCCCGCGGCGACCGAGGGCTGCGCCGCGGTGGCCGAGGCGAGCAGGAAGACCGGATCGGCCCCGTAGCGGGCGCACAGGCGGCGCAGCCGACGTACCACCTGGGCGACATGGGAGCCGAACACGCCGCGATAGGTGTGGCACTCGTCGATGACGACGAAGCGCAGGGCGCGCAGGAAGGAGGACCAGCGGGGGTGGGACGGGAGGATCCCTCGGTGCAGCATGTCTGGGTTGGTCAGGACGTAGTTGGCGTACTGGCGTACCCACTCGCGTTCCTCGACCGGGGTGTCGCCGTCGTAGACCGCGGGCCTGATCCCGTTGGCGAGCGGTGCCGCGAGCTCCTTCACCGAACGACGCTGATCGGCGGCGAGGGCCTTGGTGGGGGCGAGATACAGGGCGGTCGTGCCACGGCCGTTGGGGGCCTCCGAGCCGTCGAGCAGGACGCTGAGGACCGGGGCCAGGTAGGCGAGCGACTTGCCGGAGGCGGTTCCGGTGGCGATCACGACGGACTCGCCGTCCATTGCGTGCTCTGCGGCGGCCGCCTGGTGCGCCCACGGGTGGTCGATTCCGGCTTTCCGGATGGCTGCGATCACTTCTGGCCGGATGCGATCCGGCCAGATGGCATGGGTTCCCGTGCGCGGGGGCAAGTGCTCCGTATGAGTGATGCGCGCGGACCGGCTTGCGCCTGCGGCGAGCCGGTGGAGGACCATGGCGGGAGAGGGGCGGGAGTCCCCGCTCTCGGGTGGTCGACTGGGGCGGTGATTCTTGGCCATCGGCAACGAGTGTGTCACCGCCGTGACGGACAATGGTCCCAAGGCGTCGTGCATGGCTGCTGGTAAGTGATTGAATGCCATCGCGGCTGGCGATCCGTCCCCTGGCTCCGTCGGGGAGACCGAGGGGCGACCGCTCGATAGCAAGGTGCTGGAGGATCCGTGGACCTGTCCTTGTCGACTCGCAATGTGTCCGGCCCTGGTGGCGACCGTACGGTCGTCGAGGTCGGTGGCGAGATTGATGTGTATACCGCGCCCAAGCTGCGCGAGCAGTTGGTCGAGTTGGTGAATGACGGCAGCTACCACTTGGTTGTCGACATGGAAGGTGTCGACTTTCTCGACTCCACCGGCCTCGGCGTGCTCGTGGGCGGCCTGAAGCGTGTCCGAGCCCATGAGGGCTCGCTGCGCCTGGTCTGCAACCAGGAGCGCATTCTCAAGATCTTCCGGATCACCGGTCTGACCAAGGTGTTCCCGATTCACACCACGGTCGACGAGGCTGTCGCGGCCACCGACTGAGGTCGGTCCGCGGCCGGATCGGTCGAAGGCCGGTCCGGCAGGCAGCCCGTTCGGCAGTCAGGCAGCCCGTTCGGCGGACAGCCGGACAGAAAGTCTGTTCGGTGGTCAACCGGTTCGGTGGAACGTCGGTTCGTTGAATCGTCGGTTCGCCGGGCCGGGCCATCGGCTCCCGGCGGCCGGACCGGACGGACGGTCGGCTGCACGCTGCCGACTGCCGGAGCCGGAGGGGCGGTACTCCACCGGCTTCCGGAGGAAGAGCAGGGTACCGGGCGGCACGCCCGGGCCCCTGAGATGCACGCCCGTATGTCTGAGGGGGATCGCATGGCCACCGTTGAACTCCGCTTCAGCGCCCAGCCCGAGCACGTCAGGACGGCCCGCCTCGTGGCAGCCGCCGTGGCACGCCGGGCCGGGGTCGACGAAGCAGTGCTCGACGAGGTCCGACTCGCCGTCGGTGAGGCCTGCAGCCGTGCCGTGGGGCTGCACCGCAGTCATGGGATCACCGCTCCGATCCGGGTCGTCCTGACCGAGGAGGAGAAGTCCTTCTCCATCGAGGTCGGCGACGAGGTGCCCGGCCCGGGGGGCGGAGCAGGATCCGATGCGGAGCCCGGGACACGCGGCGCCACGCCCGGCGGTGGGCGCGACGAGCCGGAATCCGAGGCGGACGCGGACGGCGAGGACGAGATGGGCCTCGCGGTCATCAGCGGTCTCGTCGATGATGTGGAAGTCAGATCGGCGGCCGATGGCGGAGTGATCCGGATGAGCTGGCCGAAGACGCCCACACCTGCGGTTTCCTGAGGCGCCACAGGCGCGACGGGGTATCGGACCGTACCGGCCCGCCCGGCCCCGATCACCTGATCCATTCTTTGAGGCCCTGCTGAGCAGGGCCTTTTTCATTTCTGCTTGATCAATGATCTACGGATAATGCGCCTGGCCCCTTACTGCATTCGGCTGAATCCGAGAACGCGATCATTTGCCGATCGGGCGGTGAAGGTCAATTACCTTTTGCTGCGCACTGTTTTGATCAGGTTCTGCTCCCTACAATCCGTCCACGTCTTGAGCGCTGAGCGTCGAGGAGGACGTATGGCGGGGTTCTTCAACACACCACTGGCAGAACTGCCCGAAGTTTCCGCACTTTCCGACCGGCCCACCACACTCGCGGCTGCGGTGCTCACCGATGACAACCGCGTCATCGTGATCGCCGTGGCCGTCGTGGCCGTCGCCGCACTGATCGTCGCCAGGCTGCTGGTACGTCAGGTGCTGGCGGCCGGTGAGGGCACCGACCGTATGAAGGAGATCGCGGCAGCGGTCCAAGAGGGCGCGAATGCCTATCTGGCCCGGCAGTTGCGCACCGTAGGCATTTTTGCCGTCGTGGTCTTCTTCCTGCTTCTGCTGCTGCCTGCCGACAACTGGTCGCAGCGTGCGGGACGTTCCGTGTTCTTCCTGGTGGGTGCCCTGTTCTCGGCAGCCACCGGATACATCGGCATGCGTCTCGCCGTACGCAGCAATGTGCGGGTGGCTGCCGCTGCCCGCGAAGCGACTCCGGCGCCGGGCGAACCGGAAAAGGATCTCACCGCCGTATCGCACCGGGCGATGAAGATTGCTTTCCGCACGGGCGGCGTGGTCGGCATGATCACAGTGGGGCTCGGGCTGCTCGGCGCCTCCTGCGTGGTGCTCGTCTATGCAGCCGACGCGCCCAAGGTGCTGGAGGGTTTCGGGCTCGGTGCCGCGCTGATCGCCATGTTCATGAGGGTCGGGGGTGGCATCTTCACCAAGGCCGCGGACGTCGGCGCCGACCTCGTGGGCAAGGTCGAGCAGGGCATCCCGGAGGACGATCCGCGCAACGCCGCCACGATCGCCGACAACGTGGGCGACAACGTCGGCGACTGCGCGGGCATGGCGGCCGACCTCTTCGAGTCGTACGCCGTGACGCTCGTCGCCGCGCTCATCCTCGGCAAGGCCGCCTTCGGCGACGCCGGACTGGCCTTCCCGCTGATCGTGCCGGCGATCGGCGTGGTCACCGCGATGATCGGGATCTTCGCGGTCGCCCCGCGGCGCGCCGACCGCAGCGGGATGACCGCCATCAACCGCGGCTTCTTCATCTCCGCGGTGATCTCGCTCGTCCTGGTGGCGGTGGGCGTCTTCGTCTATCTGCCGTCCTCGTACGCCGATCTGGACGGCGTCACCGACGGCGCCATCACCTCGCACGCCGGCGACCCGCGGATCTTCGCCCTGGTCGCCGTCGCCATCGGCATCGTGCTGGCCGCGCTGATCCAGCAGCTCACCGGCTACTTCACCGAGACGAACCGGCGTCCCGTCCGGGACATCGGCAAGTCCTCGCTGACCGGCCCGGCGACCGTCGTGCTCGCCGGGATCTCCATCGGTCTGGAGTCCGCCGTCTACACCGCGCTGCTGATCGGCCTCGGCGTCTACGGGGCGTTCCTGCTCGGCGGTACGTCGATCATGCTGGCGCTCTTCGCGGTGGCGCTCGCCGGGACCGGACTGCTCACCACCGTCGGGGTCATCGTGGCCATGGACACCTTCGGTCCGGTCTCCGACAACGCCCAGGGCATCGCCGAGATGTCCGGTGATGTCACCGGCGCCGGCGCCCAGGTCCTCACCGATCTGGACGCCGTCGGCAACACCACCAAGGCGATCACCAAGGGCATCGCCATCGCCACCGCCGTTCTCGCGGCGTCGGCGCTCTTCGGTTCGTACCGCGACGCGATCGCCACGGCGGTCGACGACGTCGGGGCCGGGGCCGGGGAGCTCGGACTGAGCCTCGACATCTCCCAGCCCAACAACCTGGTGGGGCTGATCCTCGGCGCCGCGGTCGTCTTCCTCTTCTCCGGTCTGGCCATCAACGCGGTGTCCCGGTCCGCCGGGGCCGTCGTCTACGAGGTGCGGCGGCAGTTCAGCGAGCACCCCGGGATCATGAACTACACCGAGAAACCGGAGTACGGACGCGTAGTCGACATCTGCACCAAGGACGCACTGCGCGAGCTCGCCACGCCCGGACTGCTCGCGGTGCTCGCGCCGATCGCGGTCGGCTTCACCCTCGGAGTCGGGGCGCTCGGTTCGTATCTCGCGGGCGCGATCGGTACCGGCACGCTGATGGCGGTCTTCCTCGCCAACTCCGGAGGCGCCTGGGACAACGCCAAGAAGCTTGTCGAGGACGGGCATTACGGCGGCAAGGGAAGTGATGCCCACGCCGCGACCGTGATCGGCGACACGGTCGGCGATCCGTTCAAGGACACGGCCGGACCGGCGATCAACCCGCTGCTCAAGGTGATGAACCTGGTGGCGCTGCTCATTGCCCCCGCAGTGGTGCAGTTCAGCTACGGGGCGGACGCGAGCGCGGGTGTGCGGGCGGTCGTGGCGGTGCTCGCCATTGCGGTCATCGTCGGCGCGGTCTATGTCTCCAAGCGGCGTGGGATCGCCGTGGGCGACGAAGACGCTTCCGACGACGAGGACGACGAGGACGGCGACAGGCCTGCCAAGTCGACCGATCCGGCGCCGGTTTCGTGAGTCGGGCGCCGGGAGCCGCACAGCTGCGTGCAGACAGTGGCTGACCGGACCCGGGCAGCGGCCGGTCGGTTCCCCGGCAGCTGCTGATCAAAGAGTGGGCGGACGGCGCATCCTGATGCGCCGTCCGCCCCTTTGCCTCTTCGGTGCATGCATCGGGCCGGTGCATTCACCCGTTCGCGCAGGAGTGGCATCTCCCTCATTTCCCTTGGTGCAAATGGCTGCAAAAGGTCATTCTCCGGACGACCGACACCCGGACGGAGGTCTTCCGGCGTGTAAGTTCCGGGGCCGAGAGCCTTGGAAGGGACCGATCCGGTGAACAAGAAGCTTGCGGCCGCACTGTCCGGCGGTGCGGTACTCGTGCTCGCGCTGTCGGGCTGCAGCGACGACAGCAGTGACAACCAGGTGAACGACTGGGCCAAGAAGGTATGTGACCAGGTCAAGCCCCAGTTGCAGAAGATCGCGAACGCCAACGCCGCCATCCAGCAGCAGACCGCGGACAACAGCAAGCCCGCCGATGTCCAGAAGACCGACTCGGCCGCCTTCCAGCAGATCTCGCAGGCGTACAAGGCGCTGGGCGCTGCTGTGGACTCGGCGGGCGCACCGCCGGTCGACGACGGTGAGACCACGCAGAAGGAGGCCGTGAAGGAGCTCAACGCCTCCTCGGCCGCGTACGCGGAGCTGCAGAAGAAGGTCGACGAGCTCAACACGAAGGACCAGGCGAAGTTCGCCGACGGCCTGAAGGGCATCGCCGACGAGCTGAACAAGATCAGTACCAGCGGCGACGAGGCGCTGAAGAAGCTTCAGTCCGGCGAGGTGGGCGAGGCGATGGCCAAGCAGCCGGGCTGCCAGAAGCCGAAGGCTTCCGTCGCGCCGAGCATCGCGCCTTCGAAGGCGCCCGAGAAGTCGGCTTCCCCGTCCGCCTCGCCCAGCAAGAAGTCGTAACCGGCAGCCGCACGATCCGTCCCGGCGGCTCAGGTGGCGGCCGGGACGGTGCCGTTGTCAGCGGGAGCGGACACAATGGGCGGGTGAGTACGACCAGTCTCCCCGCGCCCGACCGTTCGCCCCGGCTCCGCGAAGCCCTGCTTGCCGCCGCTTTCACCGCCGACGGGCTCCTCGACCTGCTCGGTGCGCCCGCCTACGCCGCACTCGCCCGCAGCGAGACGGTTCCGGCGCTCCGCGCCACCCGGGGGGACTCCCCGCTCGACACGCTGGTGCGCCTCTTTCTCCTCCAGCGTCCCGTTGCGTACGAGTCGGCCCGTGCCGCGCTCCCACTGGCCGAGTGCATCGAGGACGGCTGGGTCGTCCAGGAGGGCGACGAGGTACGGGCCACCGTCGACGTGCGGCCGTACGGCGGCCCCGAGGGACAGGACTGGTTCATCGTCTCCGACCTGGGCTGCGCGGTCGGCGGCGCGAGCGGTATCGGCTCGCACGAGGAGGGGGTGGTCCTCGGCGTCGGCGGTGCGTCGACCACACTCGCCGGCATCACCGTGCGTACACCGGTCGCCTCCGCGCTCGACCTCGGAACGGGCTCCGGCATCCAGGCGCTGCACGCCTCGCAGCACGCCACCCGGGTCACGGCCACGGACCTCAATCCCCGTGCCCTCGTCTTCACCCGGCTGACCCTCGCCCTGTCCGGTGCCGCCCCGGCCGATCTGCGCGAGGGCTCGCTCTTCGAGCCGGTCGACGCCGAGACCTACGACCTGATCGTCTCCAACCCGCCGTTCGTCATCTCGCCGGGCGCCCGCCTCACCTACCGCGACGGCGGCATGGGCGGCGACGACCTGTGCCGGACGCTGGTGCAGCAGGCCGGCGACCGGCTGAACGACGGCGGGTATGCGCACTTCCTCGCCAACTGGCAGCACGTCGAGGGCGAGGAGTGGCAGGACCGCTTGCGTTCCTGGGTGCCGCGCGGCTGCGACGCCTGGATCGTCCAGCGTGAGGTGCAGGACATCACGCAGTACGCGGAGCTGTGGCTGCGCGACAGCGGCGACCACCGCACGGAGCCCGCGCAGTACGCCGCGCGCTACGACGCCTGGCTGGACGAGTTCGAGGCCCGCAAGACGAAGGGGGTCGGGTTCGGCTGGATCACGCTGCGGAAGGCGGAATCGGCCGTGGAGAATCCGTCGGTCGTGATCGAGGAATGGCCTCATCCGGTGGAGCAGCCGCTCGGAGCGGCCGTGGTGGCCCACTTCGCCCGCCAGGACTATCTGCGGACCCACGACGACGCGGCGCTGCTCGCCGACCGCTTCACGCTGGCCGCGGAGGTGATGCAGGAGCAGGTCGGGCTGCCCGGCGCGGAGGACCCCGAGCATGTGGTGCTCCGTCAGAACCGCGGTATGCGGCGTGCGACGAAGGTCGATGCGGTCGGCGCGGGTTTCGCGGGCGTCTGTGACGGGTCACTGCCCGCGGGTCGGATCCTGGACGCGATCGCCCAGTTGATGAACGAGGACCCGGTGCTCCTGCGCGACCGCACCCCGCAGGCGATCCGGCTGCTGGTGGAAGAGGGGTTCCTGGAGCCGGCGGGGCAGGCTTGACGTGACGTCCCGCCCCCTCCGGGGGCGGGGCATCCTCCGTCGGGGCCGGACACCGTCCGGACCACGCCGCCCGGCGTCGTACGGGCCGGGGCCGGGGAGCGCTGTCCGGAGCGGGCGGACCATCCGCACTTCTGCTCGTATCTCGACGGCCCCGAAGCGGCCTGCGCCGCACTCGCGGACGTGTACGCCGCGTACGGGGAGGGCGCGCTGGAACCGCACTGACCGGCCATGCGGCGCCTCGTCGAGGACGAAGTCCTCATCTGCGCCCGGACGTTCGCGACCGAAGACATCGACGCGCTTCCCCGGGCTCCGCTCCGGTCCGGGCGCACACTGCCGTATGTGCTGAACGGCGTCCTCACCAGCCCCTTCATGCTCGCCGCCGCCTGCCTTCGGCTGGGGTTGCGGGTTCCGGTTGGCTCGGTGCGGTGCTCGCCGCCGCTGCGGCCGGCTGCTTCCCCCTCGGGCTTGCGCCGGGGTGCTCGGCCTGTGTCTGCGTGATGTGTTCCCGGCGTCCGACGTGGTGAGTTCCGTACCCTTCTGCTCGCCGGGGCGAATGTGCCGCGCGAGGCACTGCCGGAGTGGATGCGGGCCGTCGGGGATGTCCTGCCGCTGACCCATGCTGCCGAGGCCGCACGGCAGTTGTCCGCGGGAGGCGGTCGCGACACGGGGCGGCTCGGCACCCAACCGTCGGCAGGGCCGGATCAGGGGTGCCCGCCGTGGCCCCGCCGGTGGTCTTCGAACACGGCGGCCGCCGGCGCGCGGCGCTCGGCGTGATGTGAATCCAGTCATGGTGGTGGCCGCTTGCGGCGGCTGCCGCCTCCGGCTGCCGGCGCCGCGGACCGCAGGGCTGGAGTTCACCCGGGGTTCGTGTCGGCGATGCCCGTGCGTGGCAGCCTCCCCCTGAAGCGAGGCGGCGCGACGCGGGCATCGGCCCGGCGCCGGGCGGGGACAGAGAGGCGTACGGACATGGAGAGCGGACCTGCGATCTTCGCCGGGACGGCGTTCGCGCTGTTCGGGGCCGCGCTGCTGGTATGGACGGGGGCGCGCGTCGTACACCGTGCGCCGGTCGCACACGGAGTGAGCCCCGTCGTCTCCGCCGCACTCGCCACTCTGTTCGGCGTACTTTTCCTCGTCCTCGGCGTGTGGTGCTTCGCTCGTATCTGATCCACTCCCCGCCCGCCGTCCCGGCGCGGCCACCGCGCCGGGACCCGCGAACACGCCCGGCCGCCCCGCTTCTCTCCCTCGGCGGCCGCAGCACGGCCACCGCGCTGCGAAACCCGCAGGCAGCGGCCGTACGCACTGCGTAACGGGCACTCCGGGCGGCAGGAATGGCGGAAGTCGGGTTACCGTTCGAGTGGCCGTTGCGGGCTTTTGCCGTTTGACACGGGGGCGGGTTGTACCGTCACACTCCGCAGCGACAGCACCGTCGGCAGCGCCATCGCGCTGCCCGGATGCCCACTGAGTGTCGACCGGAGAGAAGAGCGAAGTTGTCCCCGACCAGCGAGACCGCACACGGCGGCCGCCGACTCGTCATCGTCGAGTCGCCTGCCAAGGCGAAGACGATCAAGGGGTACCTCGGCCCCGGATACGTCGTCGAGGCGAGCGTCGGGCACATCCGCGACCTGCCGAACGGCGCCGCAGAAGTCCCCGACGAGTACACCGGCGAGGTCCGTCGGCTCGGCGTCGACGTCGAGCATGACTTCCAGCCCATCTATGTCGTCAACGCGGACAAGAAGGCGCAGGTCAGGAAGCTCAAGCAGCTGCTGGCCGAGTCCGACGAACTGTTCCTCGCCACCGATGAGGACCGCGAGGGCGAAGCCATCGCGTGGCACCTGCAGGAAGTGCTCAAGCCGAAGGTCCCGGTCCACCGGATGGTCTTCCACGAGATCACCAAGGACGCGATCCGGGAGGCGGTGGCCAACCCGCGCGAGCTCAATCAGCGCATGGTCGACGCCCAGGAGACCCGCCGCATCCTCGACCGGCTCTACGGATACGAGGTCTCGCCGGTCCTGTGGAAGAAGGTCATGCCGCGGCTGTCGGCCGGCCGCGTCCAGTCCGTCGCCACCCGCCTCGTCGTCGAGCGGGAGCGCGAGCGCATCGCCTTCCGTTCCGCCGAGTACTGGGACCTGACCGGCACGTTCGGCACCGGCCGTACCGGTGACGCGTCCGACCCGTCGACGCTGACCGCCCGCCTCAGCGCGGTCGACGGCCGGCGGATCGCCCAGGGCCGCGACTTCGGTCCGGACGGGCAGCTGAAGGCCGGCTCCGGCCAGGTGCTGCACCTGGACGAGGCGAACGCCCGGGCCCTGGCCGCCGCGCTCGCCGACTCCGCGTTCGCCGTGCGGTCCGTCGAGTCGAAGCCGTACCGCCGCTCCCCGTACGCCCCGTTCCGTACGACGACCCTCCAGCAGGAGGCGAGCCGCAAGCTGGGCTTCGGGGCCAAGGCCACCATGCAGGTCGCGCAGAAGCTGTACGAGAACGGCTTCATCACCTACATGCGTACCGACTCCACGACCCTTTCCGACACCGCGGTCTCCGCGGCAAGGGCGCAGGTCACGCAGTTGTACGGGGCCGACTACCTGCCGGACAAGCCGCGTACGTACGCCGGGAAGGTCAAGAACGCGCAGGAGGCGCACGAGGCGATCCGCCCCTCCGGCGACCGCTTCCGCACGCCCGCCGAGACCGGACTGACCGGCGACCAGTTCCGGCTCTACGAGCTGATCTGGAAGCGGACCGTCGCCTCACAGATGAAGGACGCGGTCGGTAACTCCGTCACCGTGAAGATCGGCGGCCGGTCGAGCGACGGCCGGGACGCCGAGTTCTCCGCGTCCGGCAAGACGATCACGTTCCACGGCTTCATGAAGGCGTACGTCGAAGGCGCCGACGACCCGAACGCCGAGCTCGACGACCGTGAGCGGCGGCTGCCGCAGGTCGCCCAGGGCGACGCGCTGTCCGCCGACGAGATCTCCGCCGACGGCCACGCCACCAAGCCGCCGGCCCGCTACACCGAGGCCTCGCTGGTCAAGGAGCTGGAAGAGCGCGAGATCGGCCGCCCGTCGACGTACGCCTCGATCATCGGCACCATCCTCGACCGCGGCTATGTCTTCAAGAAGGGCACGGCGCTCGTCCCGTCGTTCCTCTCCTTTGCCGTGGTCAACCTGCTGGAGAAGCACTTCGGCAGGCTCGTCGACTACGACTTCACCGCGCGGATGGAGGACGACCTCGACCGCATCGCGCGGGGCGAGGCCCAGTCCGTGCCGTGGCTGAGGCGCTTCTACTTCGGCGAGGGCGACGACACCGTCAGCGGCGCGGCCTCCGCCGCGGGCAACGGTGACGGCGACCACCTCGGCGGTCTGAAGGAGCTCGTCACCGATCTCGGCGCGATCGACGCCCGGGAGATCTCCTCCTTCCCGGTCGGCAACGACATCACGCTCCGCGTCGGGCGGTACGGCCCGTACATCGAGCGCGGGGAGAAGGACGCCGAGGGCCACCAGCGCGCGGACGTGCCGGAGGACCTGGCGCCCGACGAGCTGTCCGTCGAGTACGCGGAGGAGCTGCTCGCCAAGCCGAGCGGTGACTACGAGCTCGGTGCGGACCCGGTCAGCGGGAACCAGATCATCGCGAAGGACGGCCGCTACGGTCCGTACGTCACCGAGGTGCTGCCCGAGGGCACGCCGAAGACCGGCAAGAACGCGGTGAAGCCGCGGACCGCGTCGCTCTTCAAGTCGATGTCGCTGGACACCGTGACGCTGGCCGACGCGCTCAAGCTGATGTCGCTGCCGCGGGTCGTCGGTGAGGACGCCGAAGGTGTCGAGATCACCGCGCAGAACGGCCGCTACGGCCCGTACCTGAAGAAGGGCACGGACTCGCGTTCGCTCACCTCCGAGGAGCAGCTCTTCGACATCACGCTCGAAGAGGCCCTCGCGATCTACGCCCAGCCGAAGCAGCGCGGGCGGGCCGCCGCCAAGCCGCCGCTGAAGGAGCTGGGCACGGACCCGGTGAGCGGTGCCCCGGTCGTCGTCAAGGACGGACGCTTCGGCGCGTACGTCACCGACGGCGAGACGAACGCGACGCTGCGCACCGATGACAGCGTCGAGGACATCACGCCGGAGCGCGGCTACGAGCTCCTCGCCGAGAAGCGCGCCAAGGGACCCGCCAAGAAGAAGACGGCGAAGAAGGCCCCGGCGAAGAAGGCGACGACCACGAAGAAGACGGCCGCCAAGAAGACGACGGCGACCGCCAAGAAGACCGCGGCGAAGAAGACGACGGCCGCGAAGAAGACGGCGGCGTCGGCGACGGCGAAGAAGGCCGTGGCCAGGAAGGCGACTGCGGCGTCCCCCACCGAGGACTGACGCACGCGCAAGCGCTCGGGCCCGGCACCTGTCCAGGTGCCGGGCCCTTCGTGCGTCAATGCGGTTGCGCGGCATCGTCATCCCCTCGGGCGTTCGAGGAGCGGGGAGCCGGGGGCGGAGCCCCGCCACCCGGCGGGCCGCACACCGGGTGCAGGGGGGCAAGGGACGGGCGGGGAAACAGGCGGCCGCGGGCGCCCCGCCCCGCTCCCGGCGCCCGTTTGTTCGGACGGGGCCACCGGTGACCGCGCCGCTCCGGATAGGCTGGGCGGATGACGCGAGCCGAGCAGCCAACGGTCGTGAGCCCCACCTCCGACACACTTGCCGCAGACTCACGCGAGCGCGCCGTACGAGCCTTGTTGCGTGTTCCCCCGCTGAAGCGGTTGTGGAGCGCCCAGCTCGTCGGCGGTATCGGCGATGCACTCGCCCTTCTCGTGCTGGTGCTGCTGTCGCTGCAAGCGGCGGTCCTGGAGGGCTCATTCGGATCCGGATACCGCGGGGCGGCCTTTGCCGTCGCCGCCGTCTTCGGCGCCCGAATCCTTGCCACGCTCCTCTTCGGAGCCGTACTCCTGGGGCCTTTGACGACGCTCACCGCGCCCGGCGGACCGCTGGACCGGCGATGGCTGATGATCGGGGCGGACGGGCTGCGGCTCGCACTGCTCGTCGTCGCACCGCTGTGGATCGACTGGATGCCCGACAAGGCGCTCATGATGATCCTCGTCACGGTCTTCGTCACCGGCGCCGGCGAACGGCTGTGGACCATCGCCAAGGAGGGCGCCGCGCCCGCGCTGCTGCCCGCCCCGCCTGCCGAGGGCGCCGCCGTGCGCCCCCTGCCGGACCACCTCGACGCACTGCGGCGGCTCTCTCTCCGTACGGACTTCGCCGCCGTCCCCGCCGCCGCGACCGTCCTGCTGATCGCCACGCTCGTCGGCAATCTCCTGGGCTCGGGGCTGGAGTGGTTCTCCCTCCACCAGGCGGCCCTCGGCTCGTACGTCGCGGCCGGACTGTTCTCGGCCTCGATCTCCACCCTGTACTTCCTCGAACTGCCCGGCTCGCCGACGCCCCGCCCCCGCTCGCCCCTGGAGGGCCTGCGCCGGCCGTCCACGGCCGGTGTCCCGGACCGGGGCCGCACCGGCGCCGTCGCGATCACCGTCGCCACGTGCGCCGCGGTCGCCGGGGCGATCGCGGCCGCGGCCGCCGTGGCCGTGCTGCACGCGGCCGACCTCGGCGGCGGCCCCGTCACCTTCGCCCTGCTGATCCTCGCCCTGACCGGAGCCACGGGGGTCGGCATCCGCACCGCGGAGAAGGTGCTGCCCGCGCTGTCGCGCCGGCGGCTGCTCGCCCTCGCCACCGCCGTCACCGGGGTCGCGCTCCTCGCGATGGGCCTGGTGCCGGACACCGCGACCGTGGTGTTCATCGCGGTCCTCGCCGGTTACGCGGCAGGTGTGGCCGCCCGCACCGGACACACGCTGGTCGACCAGGAGACCGAGGAGCCCCGCCGGGCCAGGACCACCGAGCACCTCCAGGCCGTCGTCCGGGTCCTGATCGCGCTCGGCGCGGTCGGAGGCCCGCTGCTGGCCGCCGCCATCGGCAGGCACCGGCTGACCGCCGACGACTTCGTCTTCGCGCACGGCGGCGCCGCCTTCGCCCTGATGCTCATCGGCGCCCTGCTGCTGCCGGTCGCGGCGATCGTCCTCGCCAGGACGGACGACCGGTCCGGAGTGCCGCTGCGCCGCGATCTGCGCGAGGCCCTGCGGGGCGGCGAACCGGCCGTCGCACCCGCGGCGACCGGCTTCTTCCTCGCTCTGGAGGGCGGCGACGGGGCCGGCAAGTCCACCCAGGTGGAGGCGCTCGCCGAGTGGATCCGCGCCAAGGGCCACGAGGTCGTCGTCACCCGTGAGCCGGGCGCGACACCGGTCGGCAAGCGGCTGCGGTCGATCCTGCTCGACGTGTCGTCGGCCGGTCTGTCGAACCGGGCCGAGGCCCTGCTGTACGCCGCCGACCGTGCCGAGCACGTCGACTCGGTGGTCCGTCCGGCGCTCGAGCGGGGCGCGATCGTCATCTCCGACCGTTACATCGACTCGTCCGTCGCCTACCAGGGCGCCGGCCGTGACCTGTCGCCGACCGAGATCGCCCGGATCTCGCGGTGGGCGACGAGCGGCCTCGTGCCGCATCTGACGGTGCTGCTCGATGTCGCTCCGGAGACCGCGCGGGAACGGTTCACCGAGGCGCCCGACCGGCTGGAGTCCGAGCCGCCCGAGTTCCACGCCCGGGTACGGAGCGGCTTCCTGACGCTGGCCGCCGCCGACCCGACCCGCTACCTGGTGGTGGACGCCGGCCAGGAACCGGAATCGATCACCACCGTCGTACGCCACCGGCTCGACCAGCTCCTGCCGCTCTCCGAGGCCGAGCTCAAGGCCCAGGAGGAGGCCCGGAAGGCGGCCGAGGAGGAGGCCCGGCGCAAGGCCGAGGAAGAGGCGGCCCGCAAGGCGGAGGAGGACCGGCTGGAGCGCGAGCGCCAGGAACAGCTCGCCAAGCTCCGCGCCGAGGAGGAGGAGCGTCAGCGCCGCGAGCTGGAGGAGGCGCGGCAGCGCGAGGCCGAACGGCAGGCGGAAGAGGCGCGGCAGCGCGCCGAGGAGGCCCGCAGGGTCGCCGAGGAGGAGCGGGTCAGGCGCGAGGCCGAGGAGCAGGCGCGCGAGGTCGAGCAGGCGCGGC
The DNA here is from genome assembly GCF_036158715.1 of Streptomyces sp. NBC_00316. NCBI lineage: Bacteria > Bacillati > Actinomycetota > Actinomycetes > Kitasatosporales > Streptomycetaceae > Streptomyces > Streptomyces sp. NBC_00316. The sequence continues at coordinate 4,978,712 of NZ_CP108023.1, forward strand.
TGCGCAGGCAGGCCGAGGAGGAGGCCAGGCTCCGCAAGGAGGCCGAGGCGCGGCGCCTGGAGAAGCAGCGCAAGGCCGAGGAGTCGCTGCTGCGGGCCGAAGCGGCCCGGCGGCAGGCGGAGGCCGAGGCGGCTGCGGCCGCGGAGGCTGCGCGTGTGCAGTCCGCGTCGCATGCAGAGGCTGCGCGTGCGGGGTCGGCGTCCGTTCCGGACAACGAGCTGACGGTGCCGACGCCGATGGTCGGCCCGAACGAGATCACCCAGCCGGTGCCGTCGCCCGTCGCCCCGCCGTCGCCCGAGGCCGAGACGGCGATGCTTCCGAAGATCTCCGAGCGCTCCGGCCGGTCCGAGCACGGCGACCGGTCCGAGCGTCCTTCGGCGCGCGACGCCGCGGGTGCCGCGGACGAGACGACGGTTCTCCCGGCGGTACGCGACGAGCACCCGGCGGACCGGGTTCCGCGCGGCATCTTCCGCGACGAGCACCCGGGCGACGCGGCACCGGAGAGCGAGAACGAGCGCACCCGGGAGCTGCCCCAGTTCCACGATCCGCACGCCGCGCCGCCGGCTGCCGAGGAACGCCGGCCACGTGGCCGGCGCCCTCGTCCGGACTGGGCCGAGGAGACTCCGCTGGACGATCTGCCGACGCTGGCGGACGAGCTGCTCGGTGACCGCGACAGCGACGACGAGGACCCCGGCACTTCCGGACGCGGCCGCCGCCCGCGCCGCTGACCGGGGTCGGCCGACGGGCTCCCGGCAGATGTCCGGGGGGCCGCCGACCGTCGGCCTCGAAGCCGGCGTGCGGGGGCCCCGTCGGCCCGTGGCAGGGAGCCTGCCGCGCGGTGACCGGAGGTCCGGGGACGGACCGGATCGCCGGGATTGTCAGACCCTTCCGCCACAATGGGAAGCCGGACGTACACGACCACCGGAAGGGCAGTGACCCATGACCGTATGGGACGACCTGGTCGGCCAGGACCGAGTGCAGGAGCAGCTCGGCGCCGCCGCCCGGGACGCCGATGCGCTGGTCACCGCAGTCTCCGGCGGGGAGCAGGTGCCGCCCGGGTCGAAGATGACCCACGCCTGGCTGTTCACCGGACCGCCGGGTTCCGGGCGGTCCACCGCCGCCCGGGCCTTCGCCGCCGCCCTCCAGTGCACCAGCCCGGACCGCGCCCTGGGCGGCGCGCCGGGCTGCGGATTCTGCGACGGCTGTCACACGAGCCTCGTGGGTACGCATGCCGATGTCGAGGTGGTCCGCACGGACCTGCTCTCCATCGGTGTGAAGGAGACCCGTGAGCTGGTCCGCCGCGCCCAGCTCTCCCCGGCCGTGGGCCGCTGGCAGGTGATCATCCTGGAGGACGCCGACCGGCTCACCGAAGGCGCGGGGAATGTGCTCCTGAAGGCGGTCGAGGAGCCCGCACCCCGTACGGTGTGGCTGCTCTGCGCCCCGTCCCTCGAGGACGTGCTGCCCACGATCCGGTCCCGCTGCCGTCACCTCACGCTGCGCACCCCGCCGGTCGACGCCGTCGCCGACGTGCTGATCCGGCGCGACGGCATCGACCCGGAGCGGGCCGCGTCCGCCGCGCGCGCCACGCAGGGGCACATCGGCCGGGCCCGCCGGCTCGCCACCGACGAGAAGGCCCGCGCGCGCCGCGCGGCCGTCCTCAAGCTCCCGCTCAGGGTCGAGGACGTCGGCGGCTGTCTGAAGGCGGCCCAGGAGCTCATCGACACCGCCACCGAGGATGCGAAGCAGGTCTCCGAAGAGGTCGACGTCAAGGAGACGGAGGACATGAAGGCCGCCCTCGGCGCGGTCGCCGGAGGCCGGATGCCACGGGGCACGGCGGGGGTGATGAAGGAGCTGGAGGACAAGCAGAAGCGCCGCAAGACCCGCACCCAGCGCGACAGCCTGGATCTGGCACTCACCGATCTGACCGGCTTCTACCGCGACGTGCTGGCGCTCCAGCTGGGCTCGCAGATCGCGCTCGCCAATGTCGATGTACGGGACGCGCTCGACCGGATCGCCGGATCCTCGACACCCGAGCGCACCCTGCGCCGGATAGAGGCGGTGATCGCCTGCCGCCGGGCGCTGGACCGCAATGTGGCGCCGCTGCTCGCGGTGGAGGCCATGACGATGGCACTACGCGCAGGCTGACCCTGCCTCGCGACAAGGGCGGACCTGCGGGGACAGGGGCTCCCGCGTGCCACGACGCCGCTTCACCCGATGGGGTAATGAATCGGGTGAATCACCCCCTTGCGGCTACGCTCCGAGGATGGACACCAGGCGCCTGCTCCGCACCTTTGCCACCACGCTCGGCACTGCCGGCCTTCTCATCTCCGGCTGCAGCAGCGGCAGTTCGACGACGAGCACGTCGGGTTCCATGCGCGCCGTACCTGCAGCGCTCAAGCCGTACTACGCACAGCACCTGAACTGGCGGGACTGCGGCGTCTCCGGATTCCAGTGCGCCACGATGAAGGCGCCGCTCGACTACGCGAAGCCGGACGGCGGTGACATCAAGCTGGCCGTCTCCCGCAAGAAGGCCACCGGTCCGGGGAAGCGGATCGGCTCCCTCCTGGTGAACCCGGGCGGCCCCGGCGGCTCGGCCATCGGCTACCTCCAGGGCTACGCCGGCATCGGGTACCCCGCGCAGGTCCGCGCCCGCTACGACATGGTTGCCGTCGACCCGCGTGGCGTCGCCCGCAGCGAACCCGTCACATGTCTCACCGGTCCGCAGATGGACGCGTACACCCAGGTGGACCAGACCCCCGACGACAACGCCGAGGTCACAAAGCTGAGCGGTTCCTTCGCGAAGTTCGCGAGCGGCTGCGAGCAGCACTCCGCCAAGATCCTTCCGCACGTCTCCACCGTCGAGGCGGCCCGCGACATGGATGTCCTGCGAGCCCTGCTCGGCGACGAGAAGCTGACGTACTTCGGCGCGTCGTACGGCACCTACCTCGGTGCCACGTACGCCGAACTCTTCCCCGACCGGACCGGCCGCCTCGTCCTCGACGGCGCGATGGACCCGTCGCTCACGTCGATCGACATGAACCGTGAGCAGACCGAGGGGTTCGAGACCGCGTTCCAGTCCTTCGCCGCGGACTGTGTGAAGAAGGCGGACTGTCCCCTCGGCACCACGTCCACCGCCGACGCGGCGACCCGCCTCAAGCGGCTCTTCGCCGACCTCGACGCCAAGCCCGTCTCCACCGGTGCGAGCCGGCGGCTCGGCGAGTCCCTGGCCACCACCGGCGTCATCGCCGCCATGTACGACGAATCGAGCTGGCCCCAGCTTCGCGAGGCACTGACCGGGGCGCAGGCGGGCGACGGTTCCGGTCTGCTTGCCCTCTCCGACAGCTACTACGAGCGTGAGCCGAACGGCTCGTACGCGAACCTGATGTTCGCGAACGCCGCTGTGAACTGTCTGGACGCGCCTCCGGCCTTCGCCGCCCCGAGCGCCGTCGACCAGGCCCTTCCCAGCTTCGAGAAGGCCTCCCCGGTCTTCGGCAAGGCCTTCGCCTGGGCCGCCCTGAACTGCGGCCACTGGCCCGTCGGCCCCACCGGTACCCCGCACCAGATCCACGCGAAGGGCGCGCCCCCGATCGTCGTGGTCGGCACCACCCGCGACCCGGCCACCCCGTACAAGTGGGCCCGGTCCCTGGCCGGCCAGCTCTCCTCGGGCAGGCTCCTCACGTACGACGGCGACGGTCACACGGCGTACGGCCGCGGCAGCCACTGCATCGACACGGCGATCAACACGTACCTCCTGGACGGAACCCCGCCCGCCGACGGCACCAGGTGCTCGTGACCCCCTGATCCGCCGCCCTCCCCTCTGACCTGCGGATACGGCTCCGGGTGAGGGCGGTACGGAGCACACCCGGAAACTGTGTAGACTTGGCGACGCCGCTGATCGCACCATGGTGCGACAGGGCGCGCCGCCTTAGCTCAGTTGGCCAGAGCAACGCACTCGTAATGCGTAGGTCTCGGGTTCGAATCCCGAAGGCGGCTCTGTAGAAGCCTCAGGACTCACTCGCCGTGACCTGGGGCTTTTGCTTTTGGCGGATGCGGCGCGGGCAGTGCGGCGGCCGGTGGTCTCGGTTGTGGTCTCGGACACAGGCTCCGGAGCGGTTTCCGGCGAGGGCAGGACGTCGTCTCCCGCCCGGCACAACCGTGATCGACCCGTCCGGCGGCGGATGTCTGCTCGACAGCGAGGCTCCGCCGACGGCCGGGCCTCGGGCCAGGTGGGTGACCCATGCGCACGCCCCGACGGTCGCCAGTGCCGCGCCCGGGAGATTGCCGTCGTCCATTCCGTACTCCCGGTAGCTGCTCATCCGGCCGGTGGCGGTTTCGGCCACCCGCCAGGAGGTGGGGCCGACGTTGGGTACCGCTCCGGCGAGGGGGACGACTGCGGTCGGTGATCTGCCTGCCCCGAGCATCGCCTCGATGGCCGGGGCCGGCTCGTGTCGAGCAGTGACGGTTTCAGGTCGGTCTTGAGGGACGGGGGATGGAGTGTCCGTTTGCCGCCGGTGACCAGATGACGGTGCGGCCGGCGGTCAGGCCGGCGGGTATCTCCTGGCCGTGGTGGCGGCGCTCTGTGCCTGGGCTTGCGACTGTGCCTGCGCGTGGGCCGTGGGCGGCGACCATGACGGCGAGGGCCGTTGTGGCGACCCAACTGCCTTGGTATGCCTCACCCCTGTGCTCCTCCCGCCGGATGCGGGCCGCGCCCGGTCCTGGAGGTGTTTCGGCCTCTGCGCGAGCAAGCGGGAGAGCTGGGTGCGTATATGGTCAAGGACTTTTTTTTGGGGGTGTGTGAAACATTCCGCCCTGGCTGCCGCATCAGACAGGTGTAAGGCTGCACAGGGGGAGGGCAGGAAGCGCATGAGGCGACAGTCCCGTTCGGAGGACTTCCGTGAGTTCGCGGCTGAGCGGGCCGGCCATCTCTACCGCTCCGCCTGCCTGCTCACGTGCGGCGACACCCACCTCGCCGAGGACCTCGTGCAGGAGACGCTGGGCCGGATGTACACGCTCTGGGGCCGGATCACGCGGATCGACAATCCTGCGGGCTACGCCCAGACCGTTCTCGTACGGACCTTCCTCGCCCACCGGCGGCGCCGCTCGGCCACGGAACGCCCGGTCGGGGTGGTGCCCGAGGGGGCGGCGGCCGGAGACGACCCGGCGCTGCGGGTGGCGCTGCTCGACGCGCTGGCGCGCCTCGCGCCGAAGGACCGGGCGGTCGTCGTGCTGCGGTACTGGGAGGACCGCTCCATCGGGGAGACCGCCGACGTGCTGAACGTCAGCTCGGCCGCCGTACGGACCAGGGCGGTACGGGCGCTGGCGAAGCTGCGCGAGCAACTGGGCGGAAGTCTCGCCGAGTTCGCCTCTCTCTAGAACGCTCCAGGACGCTTTCATTTCGTATCGACGCGAACGGGTAGGTTTGCCATGCCATTTGAGGACCAGCTGGGCGATTCGCTGCGTCGCACCGGCGACAGCTTCCACCTCGACGACCGCCCCGCCCTGATCGCGGGCGGTCTGCGCCGCGGCCGCCGCACGGTCCGTCGCCGGCGCACGGCAGCGGTCACCGGCAGCGTGGTGGCGCTTGCGCTGGTGGGGTTGGGCGGGGCGTACGCGGACGGGCTGCTCGGCGGGGGCGGCGCGCAGGAGGCCTCGGTGGCGGCACCGGCCAAGCCGACGCCGCTCGCGGGGAAGGACCAGGACGGGGAGTTTACCGCCGACCAGATGGTCACCATCCTCAAGTCCCTCCTCCCGGGCGGGAAGCTCACCAGGACGGAGGGGCGCGGCACGGGCGGGCACATCCCGCCGCTGGCCTACGGGGTGTACGACGACGGCAAGGGCGAGGGAGCGATCTCGCTCGTCGTGGACCGGATCGACCCCTCGATGGTGCCGGAGCTCAAGAAGAGCCAGGGCTGCGCGAGCGGGGCGCAGGGCGGGCAGGACTCCTGCACGACCGAGACGCTGCACGACGGCTCCTGGCTGAAGATCTACAAGGGGTACGAGTACCCCGACCACCGGGCCGAGACCAAGGACTGGACCGCCTCGCTGATCACGCCGCAGGGCTACCGGGTCGACGTCAGCGAGTGGAACGCCGCCGCGGAGAAGGACGCTCCGATAAGCCGTGACGAACCGCCGCTCTCCTCGGCCCGGTTGAAGGCTCTGGTCACGGCAAAGGAGTGGAAGCCGGTGCTCGCCGCCCTCGAGCCCGCGGGCAAGCCGGCCTCCGAGGGCACCCCCGAAAAGGGCACGGCGGATCCGTCCGCCGCGTCTGTCCAGAAGACGCTGCTCCTGTCGCTGCCCGCGAACCTCAAGGTGTTGGACCGCGGCAGCCAGGACGGTTACGCCTTCGCCGTGGTCGACGACGGAAGGGGGCGGAGCCTCGTCCAGATCAATGTCCAGCGGAACATGTCCGACGTCTCGCCCAGGGGAGACACCACGACGCTCCCCGACGGCACCGTGCTGGGGCTGAGCAAGCAGGCGGGCGAGAAAGGCGGTGCGGGCGTGGTGCAGTGGACGGCGGACGCGGTGGCCCCCGACGGGTTCCGTGTGGTGATCTCCGCGTTCAACAGCGGGGACCAGGCCTCCGCGTCGACCCGCGCGGAACCGGCCCTTGCGCCGGCCGCGCTGAAGTCGATCGCGCTGGACGCGAAGTGGCGCAAGCTGAAGTAGTGGGCCCGGGTTCCGGGGTGCCTACGGCGCGGTGCCCCTACCCGCCTCTTCCCGAAATCGGGGGTCCGTGGGGCGGAGCCCCCGGTTCGGGAGGGGATTTCGGGACCCCCCGTCCTCGATCGCCGGTTGGGCCTGATTTTGCCGCGGAGCCGGCTGCCCGGGCGGGCGGTGGCTCAGGTGGTCGGTCCGGGAGTTGCCCAGGGGCCGACGCCGGAGATGCGGTCCGGGGAGTAACGGACGAGGTAGCCGGGGGCGTCCGCGGGGGCCGGGAACGAGAATCCAGGGGCGACGTAGACGGAAGCCAGACGGGTGAGGAGGGCGTGGGCGCCGCCCTCCTCGACGACGGCCGTACCGCGCAGGACGGCATGCTCCGCGAGGAAGACGCCGGGGGTGCGGGGCGCTTCGAAGGACAGCGCGAAGCGCGGATCCCGCCGGAGATTGCGCAGTTTCAGGTGGAGGTCCATGTGACCGCTGACGATGTCGTCTCCGTCCAGGCCGATCCAGATGACGGACACCTGGGGACTGCCGTCCTGGTTCACGGTGACGAGGTGCCCCAAGGGGCCTGTGGCGATCAGGTCGCGCAGCACGGGCGGAAGAGTGGTCACTGAATCAGCCTTCGTGAGGAGCGGAGGAGTGGTGGTGCACGGCCGGCCGGGCCCCCCGGGGCCACGTTCGCGGGAGCGGTGTACCGACGCTGGTCGGTGATCCACCGTGAAGCTACGCGGCGAGGTGGATGCCGGGGGCGGATTCGGCGGTTCATGGCTCGATCGGGTGGATCGGGTCGTGCTGACGTCATCGGTCAGAACTGCGTGGAGATGCCGAACTTCTGACGGAGCCGGGCCATGTCGTGACGGTCGTGATCGGCTGGTTCGTAGCCTTGATGGAAGTAGACCTGCTGCTCGGCCGAGATGCAGGGAACCGTTGTGCCGTCGATCCTGCCGGTGACGAAGCACCGGGCGGGATAGACGAACGGCCGCCCGGGGTCCGGTGAGGCCTGGGCGGCGGAGCCGTCCGGTGCGAAGACCAGGGGATGGAGATCCACTTCCTGGCCGGCCGGATGGGTGACCACGAATCGCACCGGACGCAGGTCGAGGGTCTCGACGAAGCCGGCTCCGGCGAGGGCTGCGACGACCAGCGGCTCCTGGTCGAGCCGGTGCATGAGATCCAGATCGCGATGCAGGCGGGTCTGTACGCCCACAAGCGCATCGATGCCCCAGCCGCCGCCGACCCAGACGTCGAGGCCGGCGTCACGCAGCCCCGCAAGGACGGACAACACGTCGTCGGCGGCCATCATGGGGCGGACCTTAGTGGTGATGTCCCGTGCAGGCGACTGAATTGACCGCTGACGAGCGGAAGGCGGCGTGCCCGGTCCGCGGGGCCCGGTGCGAGTCGTGCGGCACATCGACGTCGGCGTGGCTCGTCGCCGATCCGCCTGCGGGCCGGACCTCATCCGGAGAGTTCCCCGATCAGGGCGGCGGCCTCGTCGATGAGGGCTACCTCGCGCGGGCTCAGGTTCGAGTCCGCGCTCCGGCGGTGCCTGGCCCGGTCGAGGTGAGGGGCGGGGACGCCGCCCTGGGCGTCGAGGCGCGGGAGCAGGGCGGCGAGCAGCGAGCGGGCGCCCGTTGCCGCCGGGGATGCGGGGTCCACCGCCACTTGGGCCAGGATCAGCGACGACATGGCGCGGTCCAGGGCGGGCGGCCCCTCCGCTGCTGTACGCCAGTCGATCACCACCGGGCCGTCGGCCGTCAGCATCACGTTGTCCGGGTGCAGATCAAGGTGGAGGATCCGGTCCTCCGGGTCCAGGGAGAGCCTGGCCGGGATCGTGTGCAGATCGGTGAGGAGGCTCGCGAGTATCGCGGCACCCTCGTCGTACGAGAGAGCGCCGGAGAGCAGCGATTTCAGCATCGTGGGGCCGGTCAGGCGTTGCAGCACCATGTCGGAGGGGGTGGCGGTGGCCGGGCTCGGGCCGAGGCGGGGGACCGGGTAGCCGCACGCCGAGAGGTAGGACAGCACGGCGAGTTCCGGTGTGGCGTCGCTGCTGTCGCGGTACCGGCGCAGGACCCATGCGTCGTCGATCGCGTAGACGTCGGCGGATCGTCCGGTACCCAGCAGCTGTCCTATTCGCATGAGGGGGAACCTACTGGTGCGGCACTCGGCCGGGGAGATCGCCTGCGCGCCGGGACGCCCTGCGGTGCGCGGCGCGGTCGGTCACCGGTGGCCGCAGCGGCGGCTGAGGGTCCGATACGCCGATGTGCGTACCAACCGGGTGGTCGTCGAAGCCGCCCGTACCTCCTCAGCCGACATGTTCCTCGCCGCGGCCGGTGTGGCGCGTGACGCGGTGACTTTTCGTCGGTCGGCCGGGGAGCTGTGGACGTTCGCGGATCTGCGGAGCGGCGACGCGTACAGCGTCGCCTCCGGGGGGTCGGGCAACTTCAGCCAGGTGGTGCGACGTGCTTCCAGCCGGTCAGTCCGGCGTTGCAGGCGTACGGGCTCACCCTCGTCACCCCGACCGAACCGCCCGCCGACCCGGCGGGCCCGCCGACCTGTCCGGGCGGCACCTGGGCGGCCGGGGCGACGTACGCCGCGGGCGATGTCGTGACGTACGACTCCGCCTCCTGACGGCGCCAGCAGGGGCGCAGCCCGGATGGACGCCCCCGAACGTGCCCGCAGCCCGGCAGTGGGTGGTCCAGGGGCGGTCGCTGCCGGAGGGGCTGCCGCGAGCGCCGCCCCGCTGCCCGCTGCCCGCTGCCCGTGGTCCGGGCCGTTCTTCCGTAGGGCGGCTGGAGCGGTAGGGGCCGCCCGAGGGGGCCGGGGCGGCCGGAGTAGCCTGTAAATGTCGAGAATGCTCCGTATGTCGGTTCCTCGACTTCCTTCTGTGCGTGCGAAGGGGGCCGTCCCTGATGGACACCTTGATCACCGTGGTGGTCGTCCTGGCGATGATCGCGCTGACCGCGTTCGTCATCCATCTGCTCAACGGACGGCACCGGCATCACCATCTGCGTGCGGTGCATTACGAGCACGGACTGGCGGGATTCGGCGGAACCGGCGGGCCGAGCGCCGGGATGGGGCGTGCGGTCCCGCCCGCGGAGACCGTTCAGCCCACTCAGTCGACGCGAACCATGCGACCCATGCAGTCCAGGAGGGGGAAGGGGCCCGAGGTGGCCGAACGGCCCGGTGGGCCCGGTTCCGGTCAGTGATCCCTCTTACTTGGCGTCGGAGTAGCGCTCCACGATCGCCGTCGTGAAAGGGAAGCGCACCGGCGTCTCGCCGAAGGCGGCCCGTCCGGCTCGTTCACCGGCCGCCCGGATCGCCTCCACCACGGCCTCCGCCTCCTCCTGCGGGCAGTGCACCATCACCTCGTCGTGCTGGAAGAAGACCAGTTCGGCGCGGAGCCCGGCGGCGGTCAGCGACTGGCGCAGTGCGGCGAGGAACAGCAGCGCCCAGTCCGCGGCGCTGCCCTGCACCACGAAGTTGCGGGTGAAGCGGCCGCGCGCGCGGGCGTTCGACGAGGCGTAGCCCGGGGTGAAATCGCCGTCGGCGGACGACTGCTCGTCGCTCTCCTGCGGGATACCCGCCTCGTCGTCGTCCCCGCTTCCGGCGGCGGGCGGGCTGGTCCTGCCCAGCCATGTCCGTACGAGCCGGCCCTCCTCGCCGGCCTTCGCGGCGTCGTCCACATAGGCCACGGCCAGCGGGAAGCGCCGTCGCAGCGCTGCCAGGTTCTTCAGGCCGTCGCCCGATGTCTGGCCGTAGATCGCTCCCAGCAGGGCGATCTTGGCGTGGTCGCGGTCGCCCTGGAAGGCACGGTCCGACAGCGCCGTGTAGAGGTCGCCGTCGTGGCCCGCCACCTCCATCAGGCCGGCGTCGCGGGAGATCGCGGCCAGGACTCTCGGCTCCATCTGGTCGGCGTCCGCGACGACCAGCCGCCACCCGTCATCGGCGACAACCGACTGCCGTATCACCTTGGGGATCTGCAGCGCCCCGCCGCCGTTGGTCGTCCAGCGGCCGCTGACCGTGCCGCCCGGCTGGTACTCGGGGCGGAACCGGCCGTCGCGCACCCAGTCCTGGAGCCAGCTCCAGCCGTGCGCCGTCCAGATCCGGTACAGCTTCTTGTACTGGATCAGCGGCTGCACGGCGGGGTGGTCCAGCTCCTCCAGCTCCCAGCGGCGGGTCGACTTCACCTTGATGCCGGCCTGCGCGAATGCCTTCACCACGTCCGCGGGAAGGTCCGGGCGGACGCGGCGGCCGAACGCCGCGGACACCTCGTCCGCGAGCTCGGCCAGTCTGCGGGGCTCACCGCCGCCCGCGTAGCGCTCGCCCAGCAGCTCGTGCAGGACGTCTCGGTGCACATCGGCCCGCCAGGGCAGGCCCGACCGGTTCATCTCCGCGGCGATCAGCATGCCGGCCGACTCGGCGGCCGTCAGGAGGCGCATTCTGCCGGGGTGGGCGGTGGCGTCGTGGCGGCGCAGCTGTTCCGCGTACACCTGGAGGAGCGCCTCGAACGGGATGTCCGTGCCGGACGGCGGCTCGAAGAGGGAGGACTGCGAGCCGGGCTCCGCGGCGCGGGACGGGGGGTCCGGGGGGACGGGGGCGTTGTGGAGGCGGGCGTAGGCGGCCGCGGCGGAGCGGGGTTCGCCGAGCCGGCCCTCATGGGCGAGGAGGAGTGATTCGGCAGCCTCGATGTCGTAGCAGCGGCTGACCCGGACGCCCGCTGCGAGCAGGCGTGGGTAGATCTCGGCGGTCGACCGCCACACCCAGCGCGTGACGTGCGGGCGGGAACGGACGGCCTCCACCAGGTCGGGTTCGGTGAGGGCCGGGGCGGTGGGCGTGCCGATGGGGGCCAGCGGGGCGAGGTGGGCTCCGCCGGCCTCTGTGGCGGTCAGAGCCCAGCGCTCGGTCATGTGGTGAGTCTGGCAGGTGGGACTGACAGCGGGCGCGCTGCGCGCGGGGCGGTGGGGTGGGGATGGGCCGGGCTGCGGGACCACGGGGGACTCGCGGCATCCCGCCGCTTCCCGAAGCCGGGGCTCCGCCCCGGACCCCGGTCCTCGATCTCCCCCATGGCCTCAAAGGTGCCTCGAAGGCAGGCGAGGCCCCCGCGACGGGCTGGGGGTGTCCGGCCGTCTGTGAATCGGTGGGCCGGAAGCGCTGGTTCGCAGGTGAGGTGCGGCCATCGCGATCCGGCCGGGACGGCGCTCGTCGTGCTCGTGCCGGTTGCCGTGGTCGTCGGGATGTCGTGCCGTTCCACGCACGGGCCCGCGCCGGCGCACCGGACGCCGGTGCCCGTTTGGATATCCACAGGGTGTGGATGAATGTCGCGCATGGCCGCCGGCGTCGCGACCGGGGAGGGCCAGGCCTCCCCGCCGTCCGGTCCTGCCTACCCTGACCTCATGGAATCGGTGATCGACCAGGCATTCGCGGCAGCCCTCTACTCGGACGGCGACACCGGGCTCGACACCGGCGCTTCCCGCCTCGCCGCCGATCCCTCGGCCGACGCGGAACTGTTCCGGCGCGGCGAGGAGTTCGTCCGCCGGGCCTGGGAACGCGGCTGGCAGCCCGCCGATGTCGTACGGATCGTCCGCCGCGAACTCGACGAGACCGCGGTCGGCCTGGCCGCTGACCTGATCGCCACGGAGACCGGGCGGTACGAGCAGCTGCCGTACCGCTGGCGGTCCCAGCTCGCCGAGCTTCCCGCGCCGCCGCCCCGGAACCGGCCCGACCGGTTCTCGTACGCCTCCGCTCTGCTCGGTCTCTACAGGCTGCTGCTCCGGCTTCCCGCGATCGAGCCGGTCAGTCCGCCGCCCGGCGCCCCCGGTGACCGGCTGCACCTGCCGCCCGCGCACGACGAACCACGCATGCTGACCCGGATCCGCGCCCTGCTCGCGAAGGCGGAGGCGACCGGCTTCCCGGAGGAGGCGGAGGCCCTCACCACCAAAGCGCAGGAACTGATGGCCCGGCACTCCATCGACGAGGCCCTCCTCGCCGCCCGTACGCACAGCAAGGAGGCGCCGGGCGCCTGCCGGATCGGGGTCGATGCCCCGTACGAGACGGCAAAGGCGATCCTGCTCGACGCCGTCGCCTCGGCAAACCGCTGCCGCGCCGTGTGGAACAGCGATTTCGGCTTCTCGACGGTCGTCGGCTTCGAGCCGGACCTGGAGGCCGTGGAACTGCTCCACACCTCCCTGCTGGTCCAGGGCACGGCGGCGATGACGAAGGCCGAGGCGGGCCAGCGGGCCGGCGGCCGCAAGCGGACCAAGACGTTCCGCCAGTCCTTCCTGATGGCGTACGTCCAGCGGCTGGGTGCCCGCCTCGCGGCCGACACCGCCCGGGTGACGGCAGCCTCGGTGGTGGAGGGGGCGGCGGCCGAAGGGGATCTGCTCCCGGTCCTGGCGGCGCGGGACGTGGCGGTCGCGGATGCCGCGGACCGGATGTTCCCGAGGACGACGAGCACCCGGGTGCGCGGAGCGACGGACGGCGAGGGCTGGGCGCACGGCACGGCCGCCGCCGATCGCGCCCGGATGGGCGAGCGAAGGCCCGGCATCGACCGCTCCTGACCGTTCGATATCAGCCGTATCGGTAGGAATACCAGATAGATCCGAATTGCGGTCATTCCGGCTAGGCTCTGGGCATGAGCTGGCTCCGGGCGCTGAAGGAGACCGCCCGCTCGGGGCTGAAGATCGAGCGGCGGCGCCTCGAACCGCTCATCGCGATCCGTGGTGCGGCCGGGCTCGCCCTGGTCATCGGGGTCGGTCTCGCCGTGTTCGGGCCGCTGGTCGCCGCCAGCTCCGCCTTCGGCGCCTTCCAGGCGGCCATCGCCACGTTCCAGCGCAGTTGGCGCCCCAGGCCCGTTCTCGCCCTGGTCTCCGGCGCGAGTCTCGCCGTATCGACGTTCCTCGGCTACGTCACCGGTCCCCGCCTCCTGCTGTTCATGGCCCTGCTGGTGCTCTGGACCTTCGCGGCCGGACTTGCCTGGGCGGCGGGGCCGACGGGCGGCATCATCGCGTCGTCCAACGTCGCGATCATGCTGGTCACGATCACCCTCCCCACCTCGGTCGCGGAGGCGGCCGTGCACAGCGCGATGATCGCGTTCGGCGGGGTGGTCCAGGCGGCGCTGATCGTCCTCTTCCCGGTACGCAGGTGGGGTGCCCAGCGCGACGCCCTCGCCGACGCGCTGGCGGCCGAGGCCGACTACGCCCGCAGACTGCGCCACGACCCGGCCGCGGAGTTCGATCCGGTCCCGCTGATGACGGCCCGCAGCGCCGCCGCCGTCACCCCGCGCCAGGCCCGTCACCGCCCGGCCGAACTGCGCGGCTCCCGCGGCGTCGCCGAACGGATCAGGCCGGTGCTCGCCTCCCTCGCGGACCCGGCGATGGGTGTCCCGGACGAGGGCCCCGAACGAGACAGGGTCCGCGAACTCCTGGCCGCCGCCGGATCCGTACTGGACGCGGCGGCCCGCGCGATCCGCCACGGTGACCCGGTACGCCTCGCCCCTCCCGCCGTCGCCACCCTGAAGACCCCCGACACGGCTGTGCTCCTGACCGGCCCCGCCCGCCGGGCCGCAGCCCGCCTCGGCGCGCTGCTCGCCGACGTCATCGAGACGGCCGAGGGCGAGGGCACGAAGGAGGAGCAGGCGGAGGCCACCGAAACCGCCGACGCCCTTGCCCCGCACCGTCGCCGTCCCACCCTGCTGCGGCTGGTCCCCGTCGTCGTGGGAGCGATGCGGGCCGAGCTGCGCTCCGGTTCACCGATTCTCCGGCACGCCCTCCGGGTCTCCGTCGTCGTCGGCGTCGGCTATCTCATCGGCACCGCGCTGCCGTTCGGCCACGGCTACTGGGCGCCGATGGCGGCCGTCATGGCGATGCGTCCCGAGTTCTCCCAGACGTACGCACGTTCCGTGGCCCGGTTCGGCGGGACGATCGTCGGGGTCGCCCTCGCCACCGCGGTCGTCCAGGCCGCCCACCCCGGTGTGCGTCTCTCCGCCGTCCTCGCCGTGCTGTGCGCCCTGCTGATGTACCTGCTGATGCGCACCGGTTACGCGGTCGCCCAGGCCTGCGTCTCCGCGTACGTCGTCTTTCTGCTCGGCATGGCGGGCGGTGACTGGTCGCAGACCGTACTCGAGCGCGTCGTCCTGACCCTTGCGGGCGGCCTGCTCGCGATGGTCTCGTACGCCGTCTATCCGGCCTGGGAGACGCCACGGCTCCGCCACCGGCTCGGCGACTGGCTGGCCTCGGACGGGCGCTACGCCGCCGCCGTCGTCGACCAGTACGCCGCCCCGGCGGAAGAGGGCCGGGACGACGTCCGGGCCGCGCTCCTCGCCACCCGTGAGTGCCGCGTGGCCTATCAGGAGGCGGTGGCGACCGCCCAGCACGAACCGGTGCGCAACCGCGGCCTCTCCCGCACCGCCGCCGACGACGCCCAGCACGCCCTCGCCCAGTTCGGCCGCGCCGCGATGCTGCTGGAGGCCCACCTTCCGATGGTCGGCGCCACCCCCGTACCCGCCGCCGCGTTCCTTGCCGACGCGCTGCGCCGCGACACCGAGAAGGGTGCGAAGGACGTGCGGGAGCGGCGCGCACCGCGCTGGGATGCGGTCCGTGCGGCGCTCGCGCGGTGGGACGAGGAGACCCGTCCGCACGGGCAGGTGCCCACCCCGGTCGTGCGGAGCGGGGGCGACCTGCTGCTCGAAACCCTGGAGGAGTTCTCGCGGGGCCTGGACGACGGCTCGGCCGGCCCGGAAGGATCCGGCCGAGCCGTCCCGTAGAAGGGCACTCAGGGAGTGGGCAGGCCCGGCAGTGCCGTCGGCAGCGAACCCGGCTTGGTCTTGGCCAGGGTGTCCTTCCCGCCGGCGTCCCACGACACGGTGATCGTCTTGCCGTCGTTGGACTCGATGGATCCCATGGTCCGGTCGGTGTTGCCGTCGGTGCACTTCAGCACCAGCATCACCTTGCCCATCTCCTTCACCTCGCCCGAGCAGACGTGTGCGTCTGCGACGAGAGCGGCCTTCCCGGAGGCGACGGACAGGGCGACTGCCTTGCCGTCGGTCAACCCGGCCCAGGTGCCTTCCAGTGCCGATGCGTCGCCGGCGGAACCGCTGTCCCCGGAGTCGCTGCCGCCGGAGCCGCTGCCACCGGTGGCCGAGGCCTGTCCGCCGGTGCTGCCCTTGCCCGAATCGTTCTTCCCGCCGTCACTGCCACAACCGGTCAGTGCGACAGCGGCGACCAGACCCGCTGTGACGACGGCTCCGGTGCGTACGAGTTTGTGCACGTGAATTTCCCCCTTGTCGACGAAAGACCGCGCAAAACTACCAGGGTGCACGGATCGGCTCACGGGGGAACGGCAGGGCGGAACCGCAGCAACTCCCGGGAACGGGAGCCAAATAGACGCTCCGTTCGTCTATCTCCTGGGGGGCGGGGCGGACGGGGACGGCAAAGCTGTAATCAAAGGACCACCGCGCGTGCACGTGCATCTGCTCATGCATGCGCATATGAACAGAGCTATGATCCGAGACAGTTGACACTTGCACCTTGCAACTCGGGGAGCGTCCTGTGCACCACGTGTACAACGGCATGGCGGCCACAGAGCTTCGCGGAGTCGTCTGGCAGAAGAGCAGGCACAGCAACTCCCAGGGATCTTGTGTGGAGTTCGCCAAACTGCCCGACGGTGATGTGGCGATGCGGAATTCACGCCACCCCGACGGGCCGGCCCTGGTCTATACGCCGGCCGAGATAGAGGCGTTGCTGCTCGGTGTGAAGGACGGGGAGTTCGATCACCTGATAGCGGGCGGCTGACACACGCGCGCCCGTGAACGGTCGCGCGTGGGCGCCCGCGGCCGGTCCTGCTCGAGGTGCATGCGTACAGGTCGCAGGCCCGTACGTGTCACACGTCGTCGGACAGCCGGAACAGTGCCCAGACGACCTTGCCGCGTGGAGCCGGCGCCTCCGTCGGCAGGTTCTCCGTACCCAGTACAGGGGATGTGTGCCAGCCCCAGGAGTCGCTGAACGACTCCACCAGGAACAAGCCACGGCCCGATTCCGCCGACTCGGCCGCCTCGGCCGCGACCGGGCTCTCCTGGCTGGGGTCGCGCACCGCGCACACCAGCCGCGAGGTCCAGCGCATGAGGTGCAGCCGCACAGGGGCGTCCTGGGGGTCCCTCGGGGCGTCCGCCGGCAGTGCGTGCCGCAGTGCGTTGGTCACGAGTTCGGACACGACCAGTGCGACATCGTCGAAGCGGTCGCTCAGCTCCCACCGGTTCAGCGTCGCCCTGGTGAACTGCCTGGCCCCGCCGACGGCTTCGTAGCGGGCCGGAAGAGTGCAGGTGGCCGACCCGGAGACGGCTGAGGGATCGATGGGGGGAAGCCCCTGCCGTAACGGCTCGAGCATCGTCGATCCATTCGTCCCCATGCGAGGCACTCCCGTCCCGGGATTCGCGGCTGTAGCAGTACTGCGGTGGTACAGCGGCACAACACGAACGAGCACGCAGGTGCGCGGGGTCCATGGTTCCGAATGCGCTGGGCAGATGCAAGGGCAGATGCACGTGCACGCGCCTGACCTGTCCGATCCCGTACCGGTTCTTGCTCATTTCTTCCTGCAGGCAGTTCCGCAGCTTTCTGAAAGTCTTCCATTTCCGTAATCGAATGAGTACGGGCTGAAGCGTTTTGATGGCAGAATCCGGCTCTTGGGGTTCAGGGGGAGCCCCGATGCCCAGGAAGCGATGGGGAGGGTTGGACCGGTGGCGGCAGGCGAGTCGAGTGGATCCGTGGTGCGGCGCATCCTGCTGGGGTCTCAGCTCAGGCGGCTGCGCGACTCGCGCGGCATCACCCGCGAGGCGGCCGGCTACTCCATCCGGGCTTCCGAGTCGAAGATCAGCCGCATGGAGTTGGGACGGGTGAGCTTCAAGGCAAGGGACGTCGAGGACCTGCTCACGCTCTACGGTGTCACGGACGAGGTGGAGCGCGACTCCTTGCTCGGTCTGGCCCGTGAGGCGAACGTGGCGGGTTGGTGGCACAGTTACGGAGACGTGCTGCCCGGCTGGTTCCAGACGTACATCGGTCTGGAGGGGGCTGCCTCACTCATCCGGATCTACGAAGTCCAGTTCGTCCATGGGCTGTTGCAGACCGAGGCCTACGCCCACGCCGTCGTCTCCCGAGGCATGCGCGGCGCCCCCGCCGCCGAGATCGACCGCAGGGTCGCGCTCCGGCTGGAGCGGCAGAAGGTGCTGGTATCCGAGCGGGCGCCGCGCTTCCACGCCGTACTGGACGAGGCGGCGCTGCGCCGTCCCTACGGTGAACGCGAAGTGATGCGCGCACAATTGCGGCATCTGATCGAAATGTCGGAGCAGCCGAACATCACGCTCCAAGTGATGCCCTTCAGTTTTGGCGGGCACGCGGGCGAGAGCGGTTCCTTTACGATGCTGAGTTTCCCGGAATCCGATCTGTCGGACATTGTCTATTTGGAGCAGCTGACAAGTGCGCTCTATCTGGACAAGCGCGAGGAAGTCGCCCAGTACGAAAAGGCCATGGTGCGGCTCCATCACGACAGTCCGGGCCCCGAGGAGAGCCGCGATCTGCTTCGCGGCCTGCTCCAACTGTCCTGATACATCAGTACGATGACGTCTCAACGGGAGTCTGCACCTGCAGTAAGGGATCGCATGTCCTTCTTCAATGAGCTGGCCAACCAGTACATCGACGGTGAGTGGCGGACCGGTACCGGCTCCTGGGACATCATCGATTTCAATCCGTACAATGGCGAAAAGCTCGCGGCGATCACCGTCGCCACCGCGCACGAGGTCGACGAGGCATATCGCGCGGCCGAGCGCGCCCAGCGCATCTGGGCCGGCACCAATCCGTACGATCGCCGCCTCGTCCTCGAACGCGCCCTGCGCATCACGGACGAACTCACCGAGGACATCATCGGCGCGATCACCGACGAGCTGGGCGGCACCCGGCCCAAGGCGGAGTACGAGGTCGCCTGCGCCAAGGACTTCCTGCGCGAGGCGATCCAGCAGGCGCTGCGCCCCGAGGGCAGGATCCTGCCGTCCCCGGTGGAGGGCAAGGAGAACCGCGTCTACCGGGTGCCCGTCGGCGTCATAGGCGTGATCAGCCCTTTCAACTTCCCCTTCCTGGTGACGATGAAGTCGGTCGCGCCGGCCCTGGCGCTCGGCAACGCGGTCGTCATCAAGCCCAACCAGAACGCGCCCGTCGTCGGCGGCGGACTGATCGCCAGGATCTTCGAGGAGGCCGGGCTGCCCGCCGGGCTGCTCAACGTCCTGGTCACCGACATCGCCGAGATCGGCGACGCGCTCATAGCGCACCCCGTACCCAAGGTGATCTCCTTCGCCGGCTCGGACCGGGTGGGCCGCCATGTCGGCGCGACCGCCGGTGGACTCTTCAAGCGGGCCGTCCTCGAACTCAGCGGCAACAGCGCTCTGGTGGTGCTGGACGACGCGGACATCGACTACGCGGTCGACGCGGCGGTGTTCAGCCGCTTCGTCTACCAGGGGCAGGTCTGCATGGCCGCCAACCGCATCCTGGTGGACCGCTCCATCGCGCCGGAGTTCACCGAGAAGTTCACCGCCAAGGTGGCCGCACTCAGGACCGGCGACCCGCGGGATCCGGCCACCCAGATCGGCCCCGTCATCAACACCTTCCAGGCCGATGCGCTGACCGCCCTGGTCGACCAGGCGGTCGCGGAAGGCGCCACGGCGCTCGTACGGGGCCGCACCCGCGGCAATCTCGTCGAGCCGACCGTGCTCGCCGGGCTGCCGGAGGACTCCCCGCTGCTGGCCCAGGAGATCTTCGGCCCGGTGGCGCTGCTGATGACGTTCGACGGCGAGGAGGACGCCGTACGGATCGCCAACGACTCCCCGTACGGGCTGAGCGGCGCCGTGCACACGGCCGACGCCGAACGCGGGGTGCGGTTCGCGCAGCGCATCGTCACCGGGATGTTCCACGTGAACGACTCCACCATCCAGGACGACCCGCTGGTGGCCTTCGGCGGCGAGAAGTTCTCCGGATCGGGGCGGCTGAACGGCGATGCCACCGTGGAGGCGTTCACCACCCAGAAGTGGATCTCGATCCAGCACGGCCGGACCGAATTCTCGCTCTGATGCCCGCCTGTTGAGGACTGAAGCTGTCCGCAAGGGTCCGTAGCTTGGTCGGTGTCAGGAAGACACCGGGCGCAAGCCCGAACGGTTCCGAAAGGCGGACACCATGGTCACTCACGTTCCCGCAGAGGCCCACGGAGACGAGCGCGGGGCGCTCCTCTCCTTCGTCGAGGCGCAGCGCGGCGCGATCCGGCGCTCGCTGATCGGGCTGACCGAGGAGCAGGCGGCGAGCCGGCCGAGCGCCGGCGAGCTCTCTCTTTCCGGGCTGCTCAAGCATGTCGCGGAGACCGAGCTGAACTGGCTGCGCCTCGCCCAGCAGCGTCCCAACGAGCAGGCCCGCACCGAGGAGACCTGGGCGGACAGCTTCCGGCTCGTCGGGGACGAGACCGTCCCGCAGATGCTGGAGCTCTGGGCGAAGGTCGCCGCGGAGACCGAGGAGTTCATCCACGCGGTGGGCAGCATGAACGACACGTTCCCGCTGCCCGAGGCGCCCTGGTTCCCGAAGGACGAGAAATGCTCGATGCGCTGGCTGCTGGTCCATCTCGTCGAGGAGATCGCCCGGCACGCCGGGCATGCGGACATCATCCGGGAGTCTCTGGACGGCCGTACCGCGTTCGAGCTGATCGCGCAGGAGGCGGACTACCCTAGTCAAAGTTGAATAGGAAGGGTGAGTGGATGTCCGCGATCCGGCTGCTGGTCCTCGGCGCCGTGCGGCAGCACGGCCGGGCGCACGGCTATCAGGTCCGCAACGACCTGGAGTACTGGGGCGCCCACGAGTGGTCCAACGCCAAGCCGGGCTCGGTCTACCACGCCCTGAAACAGATGGCGAAGCAGGGGCTGCTGGTCGCCCATGAGATCGCTCCGAGTACCGCAGGGGGGCCGCCCCGCACCGAGTACGAGATCACGGGGCGGGGCACCGAGGAGTACTTTGCGCTGCTGCGCGCGGCGCTGACCTCGTACGACCAGAAGATGGACGTGCTGTCGGCGGGCATCGGCTTCATCGTCGACCTGGAGAGGTCCGAGGCGGTCGCGCTGCTGAAGGAGCGGGTGGCGGGGCTGGCGGCCTGGCGGGCCTCGGTCACCGAGTACTACACGCCGGAGGAGGGGCCCGAGTCGCTGGGCCACATCGGCGAGATCATGAACATGTGGGTCCATTCGGCGGACGCGGGGGCCGCGTGGACGCGGGGGCTGATCGCGCGGATCGAGGGCGGTGCGTACACCTTCGCGGGTGAGGGTGATCCGTTCGTCGGTGTACTCGCCGAGGGTGAGGAGAACCCGTACGCGACCGGTGCCCCGGCTCCCCGGCCGGGGCGGTAGAGCGCAGGCGTCGCCATCCGCTCAGTGGTGGAAGGCCGTCGCGACGTCCCTGTCATGACTCAACGGATGCCGCTGGCCGCGCAGTTCGGGCAGCAGCTGACGCAGGTCCTCCAGGAGCAGTTCCGCGAGGTCCGAGGAGAAGCCATTGCGGCACACCACCCGGAGCACCGACAGATCCTGCCGGTTGGCGGGGAAGGTGTACGCGGGCACCAGCCAGCCGTGCTCACGCAGCCGCCGCGACACGTCGAAGACGTCGTACGCCTGCACTTCGGGGGTGGTCGTCAGGGCGAAGACGGGCAACTCATCACCCCGGGTGAGGAGGTGGAAGTCGCCCAGCTCCTCGATCTGGGTGGCGAGCCCGCTCGCCACGTCGCGGGCGGCCTGCTGAACGGCGCGATAGCCGTCGCGGCCCAGCCGCAGGAAGGTGTAGTACTGCGCCACCACCTGCGCACCGGGGCGGGAGAAGTTCAGCGCGAAGGTCGGCATGTCGCCGCCCAGGTAGTTGACCCGGAAGACGAGCTCCTCGGGGAGATCCGAGGGCGAGCGCCACAGGACCCAGCCGACGCCCGGGTAGACCAGTCCGTATTTGTGCCCGGAGGTGTTGATGGACGACACCCGGGGGAGCCGGAAGTCCCACACCAGGTCCTCGTCCAGGAACGGTGCCACCATCCCGCCGGACGCGCCGTCGACATGGACGGGGATGTTGAGGCCGGTGTGCTCCTGGAGATTGTCCAGGGCTGCGCAGAGGTCGGCGATGGGCTCGTACGAGCCGTCGAAGGTGGAGCCGAGGATCCCGACCACGCCGATGGTGTTCTCGTCGCAGAGCTCTGCGGCGGCCTGCGGGTCGAGATGGAATCGGCCGCCCTCCATCGGGACCTGCCGGGCCTCGACCTCCCAGAAATTGCAGAACTTCTCCCAGCAGACCTGCACATTGATGCCCATGACCAGATTGGGCTTGGCGGTCGCCGGGTAGCGGTCGGCGTTCCTGGTCGCCCAGCGGCGTTTGAGCGCCAGGCCGGCGAGCATGCAGGCCTCGCTGGAGCCGGTGGTCGAACAGCCCACAGTCGTTGCGGGGTCGGGGGCGTTCCACAGGTCGGCGAGCATCGCCACGCAGCGGCGTTCCAGCTCGGCGGTGCGCGGGTACTCGTCCTTGTCGATCATGTTCTTGTCCCGGCACTCGCCCATCAGCACCCCGGCCTCGGGCTCCATCCAGGTGGTGACGAAGGTGGCGAGATTGAGCCGGGAGTTTCCGTCGAGCATCAGCTCGTCATGGACCAGGCCGTATGCGGTCGAGGGCGGCAGCGGTCCGTCGGGCAGCCGGTGCCGCGGCGGCGCGGACGTCATCCCGGCCGTCGGATCCGCCTCGCCGAAGAACGGGTTCAAGGCGCGCCTGCGCCGCTCTTTGGACGGTTCCTTGTCGCGATTCGAACCTTTGTGGAGAGGCATCGGCGGACAGCCCTTCTCAGTTCTCGGCGGCGAAGCCGGTCTTGGCCGCCCGGGTGGACTTCACGGCCCGCTCGGCCTGCACCCGGGCGGCTGTCGCCCTCGTGCTCGCGGCCCGGCCCGGGTGGGAGCCGATGACCGTCTGCGGCGCGTGTCCGGCCGCCTTGCGCAGCCGTACCTCCGCACCTGCCTTCCCGGTGCTCTCGGCGATGACCTCGGCCGTGGTGGCAACGGTGCCGGCGGGGGAGCAGTGAAGGACGGCGACGTCGACAGACGTGGGCATTGCGGGAAACCTCCGACGGGCATACCGGGATGTGATCGTTCGAATGCGACGATACGGATAAGTGGCGCAACCGGCTCGTCGGACGGGGCGGTTGCGGGACCCCGACGGGTCGCCCCGGCAGATCACCCCGGCGGATCCTGACGGGCTCCGGTTCACCGCAGTGGTGTGCCGTCCTCGTGGAGCTGCATCTGCGGCCGCCCGGTCACCAGCAGCCAGCCCGGCAGCGAGGCGACGCACAGCAGCGGCAGTACGGTCGCGTCGCCGACCAGCACCGCCGCCGTGAACAGGCTCAGCCAGCCCTGCCGGGTGATGGCCAGCAGTACCCCCAGCACCCCGCACGGGACCGCCAGCGCCAGAGGTACCGCGCCGACCAGGGCATGGGCACACATCCCGAGCGCGACCCCGGCGAACACGGCCGGGAAGATCCGGCCGCCCCGGAAGCCGCAGGTTGCGGCGATCACCAGAGCGGCCGTCTTCACCACCGCCATGACGGCGAACTGCCCGGCCGACCAGCCGCCCGGGTCGGCGCTGAGCTGCTTCACCTCGTCCAGCCCCTTGAAGAGGGTGAGATGCCCGCCGAGCGCGCCGAGCAGACCGAGCAGCAGGCCGCCGCAGGTCAGCATCAGGACGGGGTGGCGGAGCGTGCGGAAGGCGCGGTGCGCCCGCGGGAACGCGTACACCGCCGCGAGTCCCAGCAACGCCCCCGCGGATGTGATCACGACCGAGGAGAGCAGATCGCCCCAGTGCGGGCCGGGGTACGGCGGAAGCGACAGGTCGAAGCTGGGGTGGGCCAGCAGGGTCATGGTGAGAGCCCCCGCGGTGCCCGCCGCGAGCGGGCCGAAGAGCCGGTCCCAGAGGGCGCCCGGCTCACCCCTGCCGGTCGCGAGCAACTCGGAGAGGATCAGGGCCGCGGCGACGGGGGTGCCGAACAGTGCGCCGATGGTGCCGGCCGAGGCGAAGGCGATCCAGAGGGTGGCCGGAGTCCGCGGGGCGGCCCGGCGGCCCAGCCAGAAGGCGAGCGCGATATTGGCAGCGGTGATCGGGTTCTCGGGCCCCAGGCTGACCCCGCCCGCCAGCGCCAGGACGGTCACGGCCAGCAGTCCGGGGATGACGTCCGGCGGCAGGGGTGCGTCGACCAGTCCGGTGGTGGCCGGATCGGGTCCGGCGTGACCGTGCACCGTACGGACGGCCAGGCCGACGGCAAGCCCGGTCGCGGTCAGCATGATGATCATCCACAGCGAGGA
Source organism: Streptomyces sp. NBC_00316 (assembly GCF_036158715.1). Classification (NCBI taxonomy): domain Bacteria; kingdom Bacillati; phylum Actinomycetota; class Actinomycetes; order Kitasatosporales; family Streptomycetaceae; genus Streptomyces; species Streptomyces sp. NBC_00316. The sequence goes on from NZ_CP108023.1 coordinate 5,002,758, forward strand.
GTACCTGCCGAGGGAGAGCGCGTCGGGAAGCGTCTCCCAGAGCACGTCCTGCAGCTCTTCCGCGAGCAGGCTGATGCCGAGCAGGACGAGTGCCGAGGCCACGCCGACGATCAGGGCGGGCACGATGAGATGCAGCAGCCGGCGCGCGGACGCGGGCTCGACGAGCGCGGGCGAGTCGGAGGCCATCGGCTCACGATAGCCATGCAAAAGCGGCATAACGCCCCTATTGCCGGCGGGTGTGAGGCAATTCGGGCTTGCACCTCACGTCACGTCAGGGCTCAGGCTCGGACACGTACCGACGCACCGACGCGCAGAGCGAAGAGAGGGAAGGGGGCGGGTGGCGGTGGATCACGCCGTGGATCACTCCGTGGGACAGGTCGCCGGTTTCGCCGGGGTCACGGTGCGCACCCTGCACCACTACGACGCCATCGGCCTGCTCTCGCCCAGCGGGCGCAGCCACGCGGGTCACCGGCGCTACGACGACGGCGACCTCGACCGGCTGCAGCAGATCCTGTTCTACCGGGAGCTGGGCTTCCCGCTCGAAGAGATCGCGGTGCTGCTCGACGACCCGGACGCGGATCCGCAGGACCATCTGCGCCGCCAGCACGCCTTGCTGTCCGGCCGGATCGCCGAGCTCCAGAAGATGGCCGCCGCCGTCGAGACAGCCATGGAGGCACGGAAGATGGGCATCAATCTCACGCCCGAGGAGAAATTCGAGGTCTTCGGGGCCAAGGACCCGGAGCAGCACGCGGAGGAGGTCGAGCGCCGCTGGGGCGGGACGGCCACGTACGCCGAGTCGCAGCGCCGGGTGGCCCGCTACACCAAGGACGACTGGAAGCGGATGCAGGCCGAGGTCGCCGAGTGGAGCGAGGCGTACACCGCAGTGATGGAAGCGGGCGAACCGGCCACCGGCGAGGCTGCGACGGAGCTGGCCGAGGCGCACCGGCTCCACATCACCAAGTGGTTCTACGACTGCACCTACGAGATCCACCGCGGGCTCGGCGAGATGTATGTGAGCGACCCGCAGTTCCACGCGTACTACGCCTCGATCAGGCCCGGCCTGGCCGAGCATCTGCGGGACGCGATCAACGCCAATGCCGAGCGCCGGGCGTAACCGGCTGCAGGGGTGCGGTACGGGGCCGAGGGCGCGAGTCCGCGGCCCCGTACCGGCGTATGCGCATGTCAGGCCTTGTTGATCACGGCTGCCGTGCCGTAGGCGCAGACCTCCGTACCCACGTCCGCCGCTTCCGTCACATCGAAGCGCATCATCAGCACCGCATTGGCGCCGCGGGCCATGGCCTGCTCGACGAGCCGCTCCATGGCCTGGTTGCGGGTTGCGACGAGGGTCTTGGTCAGCCCCTTCAGCTCACCGCCGATCATCGACTTCAGCCCGGCACCGATCTGGCTGCCGAGGTGACGTGAGCGCACCGTCAGACCGAACACCTCACCGATCACCTGGGTCACCTGGTACCCGGGGACGTCATTGGTGGTGACGACCAGAACCTCGGAATGTGCGGTCTGGCCGCCGCCGTAATCTTCCATGCCCATCGTGTGGCACCTCCTGGAGACAGCTTTGTCCCGGTTCACCCCCTGTGCATCCGCGCGTGGGCCACTGGAACCCGGAGGCGCCCCGTGGCGTTGATAGCTTTGGGCGGCCACGCAGCCGCCATCGACCGATCCTGGAGCCCGGACCCTTGAATACGCTTGCGCTCGGACCGAGCTGGCTGGACCCGGACTACCTCATCGGGCAGTTCGGGCTGCTCGGCGTTCTGGTCATCGTCTTCGCCGAGTCGGGACTGCTGATCGGTTTCTTTCTGCCCGGCGATTCGCTGCTGTTCACCACGGGTCTGCTGGTGACGACGGGCAAGCTGCACACCCCGCTGTGGCTGGTCTGCATCCTGGTGGCGCTGGCGGCGGTCATCGGCGACCAGGTGGGCTATCTCTTCGGCCGCAAGGTCGGCCCGTCGCTGTTCAAGCGGCCGGACTCCCGCCTCTTCAAGCAGGAGAACGTCGAGAAGGCGCACGACTTCTTCGAGAAGTACGGTCCGAAGTCGCTGATCCTGGCCCGCTTCGTGCCCGTCGTGCGTACGTTCACGCCGATCATCGCCGGTGTGAGCCGGATGAACTACCGCTCGTTCATCACGTACAACATCATCGGCGGCGTGCTCTGGGGAGTCGGCGTCACGCTGCTCGGCGCCGGGCTCGGCCGGATCGAATTCGTCCACGAGAACATCGAGGCGATGCTGGTCCTGATCGTGCTGATCTCGGTGGTGCCGATCGCGATCGAGTTCCTGCGCGCCCGCAGCAAGTCGAAGAAGGAAGCGGCCGCGCAGGGCGGCGAGGGGCAGGGGCACGGCCCGGTCGCCGGAGGCGGCAGCTCGCCCGCGGGCCGCGGCCGACACGCCAAGCGCTGATCACGGGGCGATCGGGTCCGTACCCGCCGTCAGAAGCCGCGCGTCCGCTTGGCCGCGCGGCGGTTCGCCCCGCCGACCGCCCCCGGCACCCGCATGAACAGCCGCGAGATCTCGCTCCCCAGGTTCACCCCGATCGCGATGGCCAGCGCCGTCGCCACCGCGGTCGACAGAGCGGCGAGTCCCCGGTCCAGCTCGTTCTGTGCGATACCGAGCAGGGCGAAATACGTGGCCGAACCCGGCAGCAGCGGACCGATCGCCGCCGTGACGAACGGCAGCGACGAGGTGTGCCGGTACCGCGAGAACAGCTGCCCGAACAGCCCCACCAGGCCCGCCGCCACCGCCGTGGCCGCCACCGGCGAGATACCCGCGGTCCGGGCCATCGCCCCGTAGATCACCCAGGCCACGCCGCCGTTGAGGGTCACCGCGAGCACCGTGGACCGCTCCTGCTGAAGCAGGATCGCGAAGGCGAAACAGAGCGCCATCGACGCCAGGATCTGCACCACGGGCCGGTCGTGGAGCACGAATCCCGCTTCCGGATTCAGCTGGGCACCCAGCTGCAGCCCCAGATACAGGACCAGCAGCACACCGGTGATGATGCCGATGAACAGGTACATGACTTCGAGGAGCCGGGCCGCCGCGGTGATGTAGAAGCCGGTCAGGCCGTCCTGGACGCCCGCCACCAGAGCCCGCCCCGGCAGCAGGGCGAACAGCCCACCGGTGATGACGGCGGACGGCGGGATGTCCGTCGGGTGGGCCAGGGTCAGCAGGACGCCCATCGCTGCCGGGGGCATCGCCGCCGCCACGAACTGGTAGAACTCCGGCAGCCCGCGCCCCGCGAAGAGCCAGGCGAGCCGGTCGCCGAGCATCGCGCCGACCGCCGCCACCACGAAGACCAGCGCGTTGCCGCCGACCAGCACCGACGCCGCCCCGGCCAGTCCGCCGCCGGCCAGCGTCAGCACCCAGCCGGGGTACGGGTGCCGGTTGCGCCGGATCTCGGCGAGCCGCCGGTACGCCTCCTCCAGGGAGACCTCGACGTCCTCGGTGGTGATGTCGTCGACGAGCCGGAAGACGGCCGCCAGCCGGGTGTAGTCGGTGCCGCGGCGGCGTACGGTGCGGCTCGCCGTCACCGGGTCGTCGACCAGCGACGGCTGGTGCGAGATCGACAGCAGCGTGAAGGTGACGGTCGGCTCGCTGCGGTCGAGACCGTAGCTGCGGGTCACCGCGAACATCGCGGCCTCGACGTCCTCCGCGCCCTCGCCGCCCGCGAGCAGCAACTCCCCGATACGCAGGGTCAGGTCGAGCACGCGCGGCACCGCGGGCCCCGCTTCGTCCGGCTTCTGCACCGGCTCGGGCGCCGGCCGCTCGGCGACCGGCATCCGCAGCATCGTGCGCATCCGGTCCTGCCAGGGGGCCTCCTTGGTCAGCAGGACCATGGGAATGCCGTGCGCCGGGGTGAAGGCGGGCAGCGGCTCCTTGGCGCCGCGGGTGCGCGGCGGGGCGAACGCCGAACCCGCCGTCTCCGATCCGGAGCCCGAAGCGGAATCGGACCCGGAGGCCGGTGCCGGGCCGGAGCCGGGCCCCGGCAGCTCGGCCAGGGAGGCCGGGACGGCAAACTCCGAACTGGGATGGTCGTCCTCCGGCGCGGCTGCGGGCCTGCCCACCCCGGCCGGCGGGACGAAGGCGCTGTGCGCCTCGTCGGACTGGGGCTTCTGGTCCTCCGGACCACCCGGTTCCGCCACCACTCGACCCTGCTCCTTCTCGGCTGCGCGTCTTCGGCTGCGCCTGTGCCCAGTATGGGCGCCCATACGAAACGGGCGGCACACCGGTGAGGGTGTACCGCCCGTTCCCTGGCCGGAACCGCAAGCGGAACCGGAATCAAGCCTGTCCTGCGACTGCGGGGACCGCAGACGTCAGTGCGCGCCGCCCTGCGCCTCGAGGCGCTTGTAGGAGGCCTCGATCTCGGCCTCGGCCTCGGCGCGGCCGACCCAGTCGGCGCCCTCGACGGACTTGCCGGGCTCCAGGTCCTTGTAGACCTCGAAGAAGTGCTGGATCTCCAGGCGGTCGAACTCCGACACGTGGTGGATGTCGCGCAGGTGCTCCACCCGGGGGTCGGAGGCCGGGACGCACAGCAGCTTGTCGTCGCCGCCGGCCTCGTCCGTCATGCGGAACATGCCGATGGCGCGGCACTTGATGAGGCAGCCGGGGAAGGTCGGCTCGTCCAGGATGACCAGCGCGTCCAGCGGGTCACCGTCCTCGCCGAGAGTGTTCTCGACGAAGCCGTAGTCCGCCGGGTAGCTGGTCGAGGTGAAGAGTCGACGGTCCAGGCGGATCCGACCGGTCTCGTGGTCCACCTCGTACTTGTTCCGCGAACCCTTCGGGATCTCGATGGTGACGTCGAACTCCACGGGTGGCTCCTCCATGATCAACACATACGACTGGTGATTAAGTGTCCCCCACGGAGATGTGTGCTCGCGAAAGGGGCTGGTCAACGGTGGCCGAGCCGGTGAAAAGACCATCGATCAATCCGTTGAAGAAGCTCGGCGGGCGTGCCGGAGCAAGCCGGCCGAGCACATGGAACGGACTGAGCAACTGGCAGTTCACGGCAGGCTCCGCCGTCCTCGGCCTGGCGCTCGCAGCCGGCGCCGTCCTCGCCGCCGGCCCCTGGGACTCGGGTCAGCGTAAGGCCGAGCAGGAGTGGGCCGCCGCGCAGGACCGCACAGGTGTCGCACATCACGAGCCCGCCGCACCGTCCGGACCGGCCCCCGCCCCCAGTGCCCCGGCGGTCCTCGCGGGCCTGAGCAGCGGGATCAACAAGTCCGCACCGGACGTACCCGGCACCCCGGACGGGGCAACGGCCGACCTTCGCGCGACCCTCACCCCGCTGCTGAACTCCTCCGCGCTCGGCACCGTCCGCAGCGCCGTCGTCATCGACACCGCCACCGGCAAGCGGCTGTACGGCAAGCGCGCCGACACGGCCATGACGCCCGCCTCCACCGTCAAGATCGCCACCACCGTTGCCGCGCTCTCCGCCCTCGGCCCCGGACACCGCATCGCCACGACGGTCCAGGCGTCCCCGGACTCCCGCGCGCTCACCCTCGTCGGCGGCGGCGACCCCACGCTCGACAAGGCGGCGCTGCGTGAGCTGGCCGCCGACACCGTGCGCGTGCTGCGCGACCGCGGGATCGACACCGTCCGGCTCGCGTACGACACGTCCCGGTACTCCGGCCCCGCACTGCACCCGATCGGCCCCAATGAGAACATTGCCCCGGTCAGTGCCCTGATGGTGGATGAGGGGCGGCTCGACCGTTCGGACAGCGGCCCCGCCCCGCGCAGCGGCGACCCGGCCGGTGACGCCGCCCGCGCCTTCGCCGGACTGCTCCACGACGCGGGCATCGGCACCGGGTCCGGCCCGGCGCCCGGCCGCCCCGCCGCGAAGTCCCGTCCCGTCGCCGAGCACCTCTCCATCCCGCTGTCCGGCCTCGTCGAACGGGCCCTGACCAACAGCGACAACGACATCGCCGAGGCGCTGGCCCGGCAGACCGCCCTGGCCTCGGGCGAACCGGCCGACTTCGCGGGCGGCCGACGGGCCGTCACCGCCCAGCTGAAGAAACTGCATCTGCCGCTGGCCGGCGCCGAGTTCGCCGACGGCAGCGGACTGAACCGGCAGGACAAGGTCACCGCCGGGCTGCTGGCCGGTCTGCTGGCGCGAGCCGCCGACCCGGCCCACCCCGAACTGCGCCCCGTCCTCACCGGCCTCCCGGTGGCCGGCTTCAGCGGCACGCTCAAGAGCCGGTACGCGCCGAAATCGACCGGCACCGGCCTGATCCGCGCCAAGACGGGCACACTCACCGGGGTGAACACCCTCGCCGGAACGGTCGTCGACAGTCAGGGGCGGCTGCTCGCCTTCGCCTTCCTGGCGTCCGGTACGACCTCACCGGCCGAGGCCCAGTCCGCTCTCGACGCCCTCGCCGCGAGCCTCGCCGGCCGCACCCGATGAGCCGGTCAACAGCTCACCGCGGAGCGATCCGAACACGTACGGTTGACGCATGACGAGCATCGGTGGTGCCGAGATGGTCGACTGGAATCTGGCGGTCGCGACCGCGACCCGGCTTGTGCGGCCGGGTCCCGAGATCAGCCGTGAGGAGGCCCGCGAAGTCGTCGCGGAGCTCCGCCGGCATGCCAAGTCCGCGGAGGAGCACGTCCGCTCGTTCACCCGGATGATCCCCGAGGGGACCGAACCGGAGGACACCCCTGTTCTGGTCGTCGACCGGTCCGGCTGGATCAAGGCGAACGTCGCGGGCTTCCGCGAACTGCTCCGACCCCTCCTGGAGAAGATGCAGGACCGGCGCGGCAGCAGCCCGGGCGGCGCGGTGCTCGGCGCGGTCGGCGGCAAGGTCACCGGCGTCGAACTGGGGATGCTGCTGTCGTTCCTGGCGTCCCGGGTGCTCGGCCAGTACGAGACGTTCGCCCCGGCCGGCCGCGACCTCCCGGCCTCCGCCGGCGGCGGAGGAGGCAGGCTGCTGCTCGTCGCCCCGAACATCGTCCACGTCGAGCGTGAACTGGAGGTCGACCCGCACGACTTCCGGCTCTGGGTGGCGCTCCACGAGGAGACCCACCGCACCCAGTTCACCGGGGTGCCATGGCTCCGCGACCATCTGCAGGGCGAGATCCAGTCGTTCCTCGACGAGACCGACATCGACCCGATGACCGTGCTGGAGCGGCTCCGTGAGGCCGCCCAGTCGCTCGCCGGAGGCCGGCCCGAGGGCGAGGAGGGCGAGGACGACGGCCGCAGCCTCGTCGAGATCGTCCAGACCCCGGCCCAGCGCGAGATCCTCGGCCGGCTCACCGCGGTGATGTCCCTGCTCGAAGGGCACGCCGACTACGTGATGGACGGTGTCGGCCCCGAGGTCGTGTCCTCCGTCGGAGAGATCCGGGAGAAGTTCCAGCAGCGCAGGGCGCGCGGGGCGTCCCGTCTCGACCAGGCGCTGCGCAAGCTCCTGGGTCTCGATGCCAAACTGCGCCAGTACCGGGACGGCGAACGGTTCGTGCGCGCGGTGGTCGAGGAGGTCGGCATGGACGGCTTCAACCGGGTCTGGACGTCGCCGAACACCCTCCCCACCAAGGCCGAGATCGCTTCCCCCGCGGACTGGATCGCGAGGGTGCACCGTAAGGCAGAGTCGTGATCATGGCGCGGCCGACGGAGGAAGACGACAGAAGTACGCGCCGGTAATCACCCATCCGAGGGACCGTTGTGGCATGGAAAGGCGTGCAATGCTCGATGGACGGCCTGGCTCTGTCACCATCGACGCACTCTGAGTGACGGCACTCCTCCGTCCCGACGCTCCGAGGCACCTCCCGAAACTTCACGAAGGGCACCGGACATGGGTCCCCATCCTGCGGTCGCGGCGATACGCCTGGCGGTCCGCCGCGTACTCCACGACGTACTCAACGAACATGCCGAACACGCCGGGCGCATCCAGCGCCGCGCCGCGCGCCCCGAGCTCGCCGAAGCCGGCTCCGGCAGGCGGAGCGCCACACTCCCCGATCGCCCCGCACGCCTCGACCGGCCCGGCACCCCGCTGGTGCTGGTCGCCTGCTCGGGCGGCGCCGACTCCATGGCACTCGCCTCCGCCCTCGCCTTCGAGGCCCGCAAACTCGCCGTCCGGGCCGGCGGCATCACCGTCGACCACAACCTTCAGCACGGGTCCGACGTCCGCGCCGCCGAGGTCGTCGCCCGGCTCAGGTCCATGCACCTCGACCCGGTCGAGGCCGTAGCCGTGCACGTCGGCCGCGACGGCGGGCCCGAAGCGGCCGCCCGGGATGCCCGCTACGCCGCCCTGGACGCGGCGGCGGAACGGCACGGCGCCGCCGCCGTGCTGCTCGGGCACACCCGCGACGACCAGGCGGAGACGGTCCTGCTCGGCCTCGCCCGCGGCTCCGGCATCCGCTCGCTCTCCGGCATGGCCGCCGCATCCGGCCCGGCCGGCCGCTACCGCCGTCCCTTCCTCCAGCTCGACCGGCAGACCGCCCGCAAGGCCTGCCTCGTCCAGTCCCTGCCCGTCTGGGACGACCCGCACAACATCGACCCCGCCTACACCCGTTCCCGGCTGCGCCACGAGGGCCTGCCCGCCCTCGAGAAGGCCCTCGGCAAGGGCGTCGTCGAGGCCCTGGCCCGTACCGCGCAGCTCTCTCGCGACGACGCCGACGCCCTGGACACCTGGGCCGCCGAGGCGGACTCCGCCGTACGTGACGACGCCGGGCAGTTGGAGTGCGCCAAGCTGTACGCGCTGCCGCCCGCCGTCCGTCGCCGGGTGCTGCGCCGGGCGGCCGTGGAGGCCGGCGCTCCGGCAGGTTCGCTGTTCGCCCGGCACATCGAAGAAGTCGACCGGTTGATCACCGGCTGGCGCGGCCAGCAGGCCATCAACCTCCCCGGCCGAGTCGAAGCCCGGCGCCAGGGTGGCAGACTGGTGATTCGGCAGAGCTGACGCACAGCGGCTGACATGCAGGCGAGCAGCCGCGCAGGTCCGGGGCACCACCCCGGACCGGGCAGGCAGAGAAAGAGACGCGGGTGAACGAGAAGGACATGGGCACCGACCTTCAGGCGGTGCTCCTCACCAAGGAAGAGATCGACGCGAAGCTCGTCGAGTTGGCCGCGAAGATCGACGCGGAGTACGCGGGCAAGGACCTGCTCATCGTCGGTGTCCTCAAGGGCGCAGTGATGGTGATGGCGGACCTGGCGCGCGCGCTGTCCACCCCCGTCACCATGGACTGGATGGCCGTCTCGTCGTACGGCGCGGGCACCCAGTCCTCCGGTGTCGTCCGGATCCTCAAGGACCTGGACACCGACATCAAGGGCAAGCACGTCCTGATCGTCGAGGACATCATTGACTCGGGCCTGACGCTGTCCTGGCTGATGTCGAACCTTGGCTCGCGTGAGCCGGCCAGCCTGGAGATCTGCACCCTGCTGCGCAAGCCGGATGCGGCGAAGGTCGCGCTCGACTGCAAGTGGGTCGGTTTCGACATCCCCAACGAGTTCGTCGTCGGATACGGGCTGGACTACGCGGAGAAGTACCGCAACCTGCCCTTCGTCGGGACGCTCGCCCCGCACGTCTACGGCGGCTGACCGGCCCGCACCCCCGTCCCCGGCGCCTGCCCGACCTGGGTGGGTCCCGTGGGGAACCCTTGACCGTCGCCCGCCGTTGGACCATTCGAAGGCGGGTTTGACAGACGTCCCCGGCGGTCGCGGGTGACAATGCTGGGGTACCGTCCGAAGAACAGTCTTTATCTCACAGCAGCATTTACCTACGGGCAGGAGGGACGGGGCGACTTCGCTCCGTATGGATGGACGTGAAGCGATACTTCCGTGGGCCGGTCATGTGGATCGTGCTGGCCGTCCTCGCCGTGGTCGTGTTGATGCAGGTCGTCGGCTCGTCGGGCGGCTACAAGACGGTGGACACCGGCAAGGTGATCCAGGCGATCAGCAAGGACCAGGTGGAGCAGGCCAAGCTGACCACCGGTGACGAACAGATTCTCAAGATTGAGCTGAAGGACGGCCAGAAACTCTCGGGCGAGTCCGGCAGCAAGTTCCAGGCGAGCTACATCGGTGACCAGGGCGTCCAGCTCGCCGACACGCTGCAGAAGAAGTTCGAGAGCGGTGACATCGAGAAGGGTTACACCGTCTCGCCGTCGAAGCAGTCCCCGTTCATCTCGATCCTCCTCTCGCTGCTGCCCTTCGTCCTGATCGTGGTCGTCTTCCTGTTCCTGATGAATCAGATGCAGGGCGGCGGCTCCAAGGTCATGCAGTTCGGCAAGTCCAAGGCAAAGCTGATCACCAAGGACACCCCGAAGACGACCTTCGCCGATGTGGCGGGGTCCGACGAGGCCGTCGAGGAACTCCACGAGATCAAGGAGTTCCTCCAGGAGCCGGCGAAGTTCCAGGCCGTCGGCGCCAAGATCCCCAAGGGTGTCCTGCTGTACGGGCCTCCCGGTACGGGCAAGACGCTGCTCGCGCGTGCCGTCGCCGGTGAGGCGGGCGTCCCGTTCTACTCGATCTCCGGTTCCGACTTCGTCGAGATGTTCGTCGGTGTCGGTGCCTCCCGGGTCCGTGACCTGTTCGAGCAAGCCAAGGCGAACGCCCCGGCGATCGTCTTCGTCGACGAGATCGACGCCGTCGGCCGGCACCGCGGTGCGGGTCTCGGCGGTGGTCACGACGAGCGCGAGCAGACCCTGAACCAGCTGCTCGTCGAGATGGACGGCTTCGACGTGAAGGGCGGCGTCATCCTGATCGCCGCCACGAACCGGCCGGACATCCTCGACCCGGCGCTGCTGCGCCCGGGCCGCTTCGACCGGCAGATCGCGGTCGACCGGCCGGACATGCAGGGCCGCCTCGAGATCCTCAAGGTGCACCAGAAGGGCAAGCCGGTCGCCCCGGACGTCGATCTCGGCGCCGTGGCCCGTCGGACCCCGGGCTTCACCGGTGCCGACCTGTCGAACGTGCTGAACGAAGCGGCGCTCCTCACGGCGCGCAGCAACCAGAAGCTGATCGACAACGTGATGCTGGACGAGGCGATCGACCGTGTCGTGGCGGGCCCGCAGAAGCGGACCCGGATCATGTCCGACAAGGAGAAGAAGATCACCGCGTACCACGAGGGCGGACACGCCCTGGTCGCGGCGGCTTCGCCCAACTCCGACCCGGTCCACAAGATCACGATCCTCTCCCGCGGCCGCGCCCTCGGTTACACGATGGTGCTGCCCGAGGAGGACAAGTACTCCACGACGCGCAACGAGATGCTCGACCAGCTGGCGTACATGCTGGGTGGGCGCGCGGCCGAGGAGCTGGTCTTCCACGACCCGACCACCGGCGCTGCGAACGACATCGAGAAGGCCAGTGCCACGGCCCGCGCGATGGTCACGCAGTACGGCATGACGGAGCGGCTCGGCGCGATCAAGTTCGGCGGTGACAACACCGAGCCCTTCCTGGGCCGTGAGATGGGTCACCAGCGCGACTACTCGGAAGAGGTCGCGGCGCTCGTCGACGAAGAGGTCAAGAAGCTCATCGAGACCGCGCACAACGAGGCCTGGGAGATCCTCGTCGAGAACCGCGACGTTCTCGACAACCTGGTCCTCCAGCTGCTGGAGAAGGAGACCCTCGGCAAGGAGGAGATCGCCGAGATCTTCGCCGGAATCGTGAAGCGTCCGGCCCGTCCGGCGTGGACCGGCTCCGCACGGCGTACGCCGTCGACGAGGCCTCCGGTGCTCTCGCCGAAGGAGCTGGCTCTGACCAACGGTGTCACCACCGCCAACGGCTCGACGCAGACGGACACCGCGCCGGCCACCGAGGCGGTCCCGGAAGACCGTCCCGAGAGCTAGTACCGACGCCGGTGTGACCCCCGCCACGGGGGTCGGACCGACCCGGAATGGATGCCGCGTCCCCCAGGTTTTAGCCTGTGGGGGCGCGGCTTTCTGTTATGTCTGCGCGAGGTCCGCGCAGGTGACAGTTGAGGGAACAAGGAACGAGGCACAGATGACCGACCCGGTGACGCTGGACGGCCAGAGTTCGATCGGTGAGTTCGACGAGAAGCGGGCCGAGGCCGCGGTGCGCGAGCTGCTCCTGGCCGTCGGGGAGGACCCGGACCGGGAAGGGCTGCGCGAGACCCCTGGACGGGTGGCGCGGGCGTACAAGGAGATATTCGCGGGCCTGTCCCAGGAGCCCGAGGACGTCCTGACGACGACGTTCGACCTGGGCCACGACGAGATGGTGCTGGTCAAGGACATCGAGGTGTTCTCGACCTGCGAGCACCACCTGGTGCCGTTCCGGGGGGTCGCGCACGTCGGGTACATCCCGGCGACCAGTGGAAAGATCACCGGTCTGTCGAAGCTGGCACGCCTGGTCGACGTGTACGCCCGGCGGCCTCAGGTCCAGGAGCGGCTGACCACGCAGATCGCCGATTCGCTGATGAGGATCCTGGAGCCGCGTGGGGCCATCGTCGTCGTCGAGTGCGAGCACATGTGCATGTCGATGCGCGGGATCCGCAAGCCGGGGGCGAAGACGCTGACCTCGGCGGTACGCGGTCAGCTCCGTGACCCGGCGACGCGCGCCGAGGCGATGAGCCTGATCATGGCGAGCTGACGCCGGAGTCTGCGCCGGAAGCGGTGCCGGTGCCGAAGGCCGGGGCGGTGCCGGAGCCCGTCCGTCAGGCGGAGGTGGCGCTCTTGTCGTCGTCCTTGTCGTCCGGGAGCTTGCAGACCCGCTCCAGGAACAGGGCGGCGGCAATCACCCCTGCGCCGGCCAGCACCGCGAGGCCGGCGTAGATCGCCTGGTCGCGACGGGCCGGGATGTCGAGCGAGCCGAGCAGGAAGACCCCCGTGCCGCCGTACATGCCGGCGACCAGCGCGACGACGAGGGCGCTGGCCTGGCCGAACACCACCGCGCGGGCGGCCATCAGTGGCTCGACGCCCTTCGCGCCCGGCCGGCGCTCACGCTGGGCGCGCAGCCGGGAACGGATGGAGAGCGCCGTCGCCAGCAGGATGACGGCGATCACCGCGAGCACGACGGGTGCGGCGAGTGGCACGCTCGGCAAGGTGGCGAGCGAGTCCCAGAGGCGGGCGCCGCCCCAGGACAGCACGCCGGCCGCGAGGAAGAGTCCGGCCAGTACCCCGAGCCGTAGTTGCTTCACCGCGAGAGCCGCCCTTCGCAGACGGTCCACGGGACCCTCTGCCCTGTCCGTCCGTCTGTTGTGTCTGTCCGTTGCGAACCGTGCCGTTTCCGGCCCGCCCTGAGCCTAACGACTACTCGGGCAGGCGGAGTTCCAGATCGACGCGCGGCTGTATGCCGTCGCGGCCGACGCCGGCCAGCAGGTCGGCGACCCGGCCGCGGCCGGCCAGCTTGGCCTCGGGATCGATGTCGTACCACGGGGCGAGGACGAAGGCGCGCTCATGGGCCCGGGGGTGGGGGAGGGTGAGAGCCGGGTCGTCGGAGACGACGTCCGCGTACGCCACGATGTCGACGTCGAGGGTGCGCGGTCCCCAGCGCTCCTCACGGACCCGCTCGAAGGCCTCCTCCACGGCCTGGCCGCGCTCCAGCAGGGAGGACGGCGGGAGCGTCGTCTTCACGACGATCACCGCGTTGAAGTACGACGGCTGGGAGCCGGGCGCGACGCCCCAGGGCTCCGTCTCGTACACCGGGGAGACCGCCTTGACCCGGAGGCCGGGCGTGTCCTCCAGGGCGTCGATGGCGCCCTGCAGGGTCTCCATGCGGTTGCCGAGGTTGGAGCCGAGGGAGATGACGGCTTGCTTGGGGTTGGACAGCGTGACGTCCGCGGCGTCCACCTGCTCGACCACGGAGGCGGGAACCGGCTGTACGGTCGGGTCGCTCTGCCCTTCGACGGAAAATGCAGTCATGCTCGGCTCCGGGTGATGGTGACGGTCACATCGTCGAACGGAACGGTGATCGGCGCATCAGGCTTGTGGACGACGACCTCCACTTCCTCGACGCCTTCGTGCCCCAGGCACTTCTGCGCGATGCGTTCGGCGAGCGTTTCGATCAGATCGACCGGGTCTCCCTGCACGATCTCGACGACTTCCTCCGCGACCACGCCGTAGTGCACGGTCTTCGTCAGGTCGTCGGAGGCTGCCGCGGGGCGGGTGTCGAGGCCGAGAACCAGATCCACGATGAAGGTCTGGCCCTCTTCCCGCTCCCGGGGAAAGACGCCATGGTTCCCACGGGCCCTGAGGCCGCGCAGCGCGACACGATCCACGCGAATCACTCCTGCTGTCGTTGGTCGTAGGGCACAGGGCCGCGTGCGGGCGGCGAGGTGTCCTCATTCGAATCTACCTGCGAGCACCGACAGTGCTCGCCTGCGGGGCCGGGGAACAGGACCGTGGCAGGGGCCGGTAGCCGCCTCACCTACCCCGCGCCCCGGAGTCCAATCGCTCCTCGCGGAGATACCTGCTCAGGAGGACGCGTCGTCCTCGTCCTCGTCGTCGGAATCGCCGAGTACCGGTGACCCGTGGTGGGACCAGAGCTTCCAGCCGTCCGAGGTGCGGCGGAACACATTGGTGGCGACGACGAGCTGGCCGACCAGCGGTCCGAGCTCGCCGCCGTCCTCCGCGGGGCCGCCACTGAGAATGTTTTCGGTGCAGGTCACAAGGGCCGTGTCGCCGGTCATCGAGACACCGACATCGGTCAGGAAGAACTGGATGTACTCGGTGTTCGCCATGATCAGCGCATAGCTGCGCAGCACCTCGCCGCGGCCGCTGAGCACCGGCCAGCCGGGGTGGACGCAGGAGACGGTGAGGTCCTCGCCCGGCAGCCACACCGCGGAGAGCGCGTCGAAGTCGCCGCGTTCCATCGCCTCGTAGAAGGCCGTGTTCGCCTGCTCGACCGCCGCGATGTCGGCGGCGATCTCCGCCTGGTCGTCGGGGGGCTCGCTCACGCGGCTCCCTCGACCGCGCGGGCGACCCGTACGGCATCGGCGGTGGCCCGGACCTCGTGGACCCGGACCGCCCAGGCGCCCGCCCGGGCGGACAGGGCGGAGATCGCGGCGGTGGCCGCGTCACGCTCGCGGGCGGGCGGCGGGGCGGAGCCCTCGCGGGCCAGCACATGGCCGAGGAACCGCTTGCGGGAGGCGGCGACCAGCAGCGGGCGGCCCAGGGCGCGCAACTCGTCGAGGTGGGCGACGAGAGCGAGGTCGTGGGTGGCTTCCTTGGCGAAGCCGAGGCCGGGGTCGACCACGATCCGTTCGGGGTCGACCCCGCCCGCGACCACGGCGTCCATCCGCATCCGCAGCTCCGCGACGACCTCGGTGACGACGTCCTCGTACACCGCGCGGCTGTTCATGGACTCGCTGAAGCCGCGCCAGTGCATGACGACGAACGGTGCGTCGGACGCGGCGACGACCGGGATCATGTCCGGATCGGCGAGCCCGCCGCTCACGTCGTTCACGAGGGCCGCGCCGGCCGCGACGGCCTGTTCGGCGACGCGGGCCCGCATGGTGTCCACGGAGATCGTGATGCCCTCCTGGGCCAGCCCCCGGACGACCGGGACCACGCGGCGCAACTCCTCGGCCTCGTCCACCCGGCTGGCGCCGGGGCGGGTCGACTCGCCGCCGACATCGATCAGGTCGGCGCCCTCGGCGACCAGCTCGAGGCCGTGCTTGATCGCGGCCGTGGTGTCGAACCAGCGGCCCCCGTCCGAGAAGGAGTCCGGGGTCACATTGACGACACCCATGACCGCGCAGCGGTCCCACTCCGGAAGGCCTCGGACCGTGCCTCGTCCACGCAACGTACTCATGCGACCAGCGTAGGCCCGTACGGAGCCGTGCTACGCCGGGTGTGCACCGTGCTCCTGGCCGCGGACCGCCGCGTGGGCGCAGGGGCGGGGCCCGGCGGCCGGGAACCGGCGGGCGAACGGACGCGGCAGACCGACGTTGACGAAGCCCTCGGCCTGCATTGCGGCGAACGAGATCCGGGGCAGGTCGCGGCTGGTGCGGTAGACGACGAAGCGGGGCTCCCAGCGGGGCCGGAACTTGGCGTTGAACTTGTACAGCGACTCGATCTGGAACCAGCGCGACAGGAAGATCAGCAGGCCGCGCCAGACCCGCAGCACCGGGCCGGCGCCCAGTTTCTCGCCGCGGGCGAGTGCCGAGCGGAACATCGCGAAGTTCAGCGAGACGCGCTCGATGCCGAGCCGTGGCGATTCCTGGAGGGAGGCGACGATCAGCAGCTCGTTCATGCCGGGGTCGGCGGAGCGGTCGCGGCGCATGAGCTCCAGGGACATGCCGTCCGTGCCCCACGGGACGAAGTGGATGACGGCCTTCAGGTCGCCGTACGGGGAGTCGGCGGTGTGCTCGCCGGACCTGTGGGCGGTGGCGATGACGCAGTCGCCGTCGGCCGCGTCGCCGATCCGGCCGAGCGCCATGGAGAAGCCGCGCTCGGTGTCGGTACCGCGCCAGTCGGCGGCTGCCCGCCGGATGCGGTCCAATTCGGCCCCGTCGAGGTCGCGGACGCGCCGGACGCGGGTCTCGTAACCGCCCCGCTCAATGCGCTTCACCATCTGGCGCACGTTGCGCATCGCGCGTCCGGCGAGCGAGAAATCCGCGACGTCGACCACCGCCTCGTCGCCGAGCTCCAGCGCGTCGAGTCCGGTCTCGCGGGTCCAGACCTCGCCGCCGGTCTCGCTGCAGCCCATCACCGCGGGCGTCCAGGAGTGCGCCTTGGCCTCGTCCATGAAGCGTTCGATGGCGCCCGGCCAGGCCTCCACGTCGCCGATCGGGTCGCCGCTGGCCAGCATCACCCCGGACACCACGCGGTAGCAGACGGCGGCCTTGCCGCTGGGGGAGAAGACGACACCCTTGTCGCGGCGGAGCGCGAAGTGGCCGAGGGAGTCGCGGCCGCCGTGCCTGCCGAGGAGGGCGCGCAGCCTGACCTCGTCCTCCTCGGTGAGACGTGCGGCCGGGTGTTCGGGGCGCAGCGCGAAGTAGATGGTGGTGACGGCGGTCAGCAGTCCGAGTGCGCCGAGCGAGTACGCCACGGTCCACGAGGTCACTCCGGCGTACTCGACGGGGCCCTCGAAGCCGAGCATCCCGTACAGGACGTGCTGGAGCCGGTCGGCGATGGAGGGGTTCCCGACGACGTGGCCGGGGTGGACGGAGACGATGACCAGCCCCAGACCGAGCGAACCCGCCCCGAGCAGCACGAAGTTGGCCAGGGCCCGCCAGCGGCTCCGCGGGTCGGGGAGTGCGGCGAATTCACTCCGATGGTGTATCAGCAGGTGGCACAGCGTCAGCGAGACGACGGCGCCGATGACCGAGTGGCGGTAGACGAACTGCGCTGCCGCACCGGCCGGCAGCAGGACCACAGCGGCGCGCCAGGCCCGCCGCTTGTGCCGCTTGAGGCCGTGGGCGAGGAGGAGCAGCAGGACTCCGGCGCTCAGCGACAGTGCGGCGGCGAAGGGGCCGAGGGCTCCGGGGAGAACCTCGGCGAGGGTGTGCATCCTGCTGTGCCTGAAGCGGGGGAACACGCCCGCGGCGATGTCGATCAGCCCGACGACGGCGCAGGCGGTACCGACGAGCGCCGGTACGGCCTCCGGACGCGGCCCGCGCACGACCCTGCGCACCGCATGCGGAACCGATCCTGACTTATCCCCATCTTGCGTGACAGACATCGCTTCCCGTGGTTCCGCGAGAGATTGTTGAGTCCGTCGGCCGAAGCGCTCCGGACGATGTGCGCTCTCTAGGACGGGGCTTCCGGGCGGCAGGTTCACCCGTCCTGCGGAAAATTCCCGACAGAAAGCACACCCATCATGGGGCTCACCAGCAAGACAGTTCTGGCCCTGGCCATGGCGTCGGCCGTCATTCTGTTCGCCGCCACGGTCCGGCTCTGGCCGCGGCTGGCGCGACCCGGCGTGGCCGCGGTGTCCGGCCGGGGCGGTCTGCTGCTGGCGACCCAGGTGACGCTCCTCGCCGCGGTCGGCCTGATGGCCAACAACTCCTTCCTGTTCTACGGCTCCTGGGCCGATCTCCTGGGCCGGGAGCAGGCGCCGGGTGTGGTGACGGACCATGTGGCCGGGGCGGCGGCTTCCCGGCATGTGGTCCGGGTCGGGACGGAACATGTCCCGGGCGGATCCCGGTCCACGGTGGGCGGCCGGATCGACAAGGTCGTCGTCGCGGGACGGCGGTCGGGAATCAGGAGTCCGGCGTACGTGTACCTGCCGCCGGAGTACTTCCGGCCCGCGTACGCCCGCCGGAAGTTTCCCGCGGTCGTCGTCCTCACCGGCTATCCGGGCACGGCGGAAAACCTTCTGACGGGCCTTCAGTACCCGCGCACGGCACTCGGCCAAGTGGAAGCCGGACGGGCGCAGCCGATGATCCTGGTGATGCTGAGGCCCACGGTCGCGCCGCCGCGGGACACCGAGTGCGTGGACATAAAGGGCGGCCCGCAGACGGAGACGTTCCTCTCCGAGGACCTGCCGCAGGCGGTGTCGGAGGCGTACCGGGTCGGGAAGCGGGCGCGCAACTGGGGCATCATCGGGAATTCGACCGGTGGCTACTGCGCACTGAAGATCGGACTGCACCACCCCGGCAGGTTCGCGGCGAGCGCGGGGCTGTCCGCGTACTACAGGGCGGCCGAGGACCTGACGACCGGCGATCTCTTCCACGGGAGCAGGCGGGCCCGCGAGCGCGCCGATCTGCTGTGGAGCCTGGACCATCTGCCGCAGCCCGGCTCGTCCTTCCTGGTGACCACATCGCGGGAGGGGGAGGGGAACTACTGGGGTACGCGCCAGTTCGTGGGCAAGGTGAAGGCGCCCGCGCAGGTGTCGTCGATCGTGCTGGACAGCGGCGGGCACAACTTCAACACGTGGCGGCGGGAGATCCCTTCGGCGCTGGTATGGATGAGCACCCGGCTCAGCGAGAGCTGAAGGTCTCCACGGTCTCGACGGCGACTTCGGCGCGCGGCACGTCCTGGGCGTCCGCGTCGATCGAGCGGCGCAGCGCCTCATGGAGGCGGGCCGGGGTGAGCACCCCGAGGAACCGGCCGGTGCTCTCCTTGTCGATCACCGCGATCCAGCCCGCGTCGTGCTGGAGCATGGTGGCGAACGCCTGCTTGAGCGGGGCGCCGACGGGGAGCCAGGCGTCCATGCGGCGGGCGTGCTCCCGGACCGTGCCCGTGGCCCCGTCAAGGGCGATGGCGGCCGGGATCCAGCCGTGCAGACGGTCGTCGCGGTCCAGGACGACGGCCCAGCGCGCTCCTTCGGCGCGCAGCCGGCCGGTCGCGACGGAGAGCGGGTCGTCCAGGTGGACGACGGGCGGCTGGTCGAGGTCGCTCTCCTCGATGGGGGTGACGGAGAGCCGCTTGAGACCGCGGTCGGCGCCGACGAAGTCCGCGACGTACGGGGTGGCGGGTGCGCCGAGCACGGTCGCCGGGGAGTCGAACTGCTCGATGGAGCCCTGCCCGTAGACGGCGATACGGTCGCCGAGCCGGACGGCCTCCTCGATGTCATGGGTGACGAACAGCACCGTCTTGCGGACCTGTTCCTGGAGTCTGAGGAATTCGTTCTGCAGGCGTTCCCGGACGACCGGGTCGACCGCGCCGAAGGGCTCATCCATCAGCAGCACCGGCGGATCCGCCGCCAATGCCCGGGCCACCCCGACACGTTGGCGCTGGCCGCCGGAGAGCTGCTCCGGATAGCGGTCGCCGTAAACGGACGGATCGAGCCCGACGAGGTCGAGAAGTTCGGCGGCGCGCTCGCGGCCCTTTTGCTTTTTCCAGCCCAGGAGATGGGGAACGGTCGCGGTGTTCTCCATCACCGTCCGGTGCGGGAAGAGACCGACCTGCTGGATCACGTAGCCGATTCGGCGGCGCAACCGGACGGGGTCGATGGCGGATATGTCGTCCCCGTCGAGGAATATCCGGCCCTCGGTCGGTTCGATCAGCCGGTTCACCATCTTCATGGTGGTCGTCTTGCCGCAGCCCGACGGGCCGACGAGCGTGACCAGTTCACCCTCGGCCACGTCGAAGGAGAGATCGTCGACGGCGGTCGTGCCGTCCGCGTACCGCTTGGTGACGTGCTCGAAACGGATCATGGTTCCCCATTGTGGCGGGTGTTCTGTGAAGGACATGTTGCTGGAATACAACGGCCCCGGCGATTGTCAGTGGTCGAGGATATGGTCACCGGACATCGGTGCGACACGGTGATCGGGAGGTGGGGGACGGGTGGCCGGACAGAACTGCCTGGTGGCGAACGACTGGATCTGCGGGGAGTATCTGCGGTCCCGCAGCCAGGAGTTGACCGATGCGACCGTCCAGCACATCTGGATCACCGCGGTCTCGGTGGCGATCGGTCTCCTGGTGGCATTTCCGCTGGCGCTCCTCGCGCGCCGCAGCCGGCGGCTGGCGGGACCGGTGCTCGGACTGACGACGGTGCTGTACACCGTGCCGTCGCTGGCGATGTTCTCGCTCCTGCTTCCGCTGTTCGGACTTTCCGCCGCGCTGGTGGTCACCGGCCTTGTGCTGTATTCGCTGACCATTCTCGTACGGAACATCCTGGCCGGGCTCGAAGCGGTGCCGCAGGAGGCCAAGGACGCTGCGAGAGGCATGGGATACGGACCGGGCAGGCTGCTGTGGGAGGTCGAACTCCCGCTGGCGCTGCCCGCGGTGATGGCCGGGATCCGGATCGCCACGGTCTCCACGATCGCCCTGACGACCGTCGGCTCGATCGTCGGCCGGGGAGGTCTCGGCAACCTCATCGAGGACGCCCTGCCGAGCTTCTTCAAAGCGCAGGTGCTCACCGCTTCGGTGCTCTGCGTACTGCTCGCGACAGTCGCCGACGTGCTGCTGCTCGGGGTGCAGCGGCTGCTGACGCCCTGGACCCGCATCCGCGCGACCCACGACGCCGTGGGCACGGCCGCCACGGCAGAGGGGGCCTGACCCATGGGAGTTCTCGGAGAGGCCTGGACCTGGCTGACGACCGGGGCCAACTGGTCGGGGGAGAGCGGGGCGGGCCACCGGCTCGCCGAGCATCTGTACGTCAGCGGGGTGTCACTCGCGCTGGCCTGCGTCATCGCGCTGCCGGTGGCCCTGTATCTGGGGCACATCGGGAAGGGGGGCGCGCTGGCCGTCAACATCTCCAATGCGGGGCGGGCGATTCCGGTCTTCGCGGTGCTGGCCCTGTTCATGGTGTCGCCGTTGCGCAACGCCGGATACGTGCCGACGGTCATTGCGCTGGTGCTGTTCGCCGTGCCGCCGCTGCTGACCAACGCCCATGTCGGGATGACGGAGGTGGACTCGTCGGTGGCGGAGGCGGCGCGGGGCATGGGGATGTCCGGCGCTCAGCTCTTCGTCCGGGTCGAACTCCCGCTGGCCTACCCGATGATCATGACCGGTCTGCGCTCGGCGGCGGTCCAGGTGATCGCCACGGCCACGATCGCCGCGATGGTCGGTCAGGGTGGTCTCGGCCGGATCATCACCGCCGGGTTCAACACGTACAACACGCCCCAGGTGGTGGCGGGCGCGCTGCTCGTCGCCGTGCTCGCACTGCTGGTGGAGGCGGTGCTGGTGGGTGTGGACCGGGCCCTGTCGCCGCTGCGCCGCCGCCGGGCGGCGTGACCGGCATCCACCACCCCATCGCCCCGCCACTCGCCCCATTGCCCATCTCGCCTTGTGAACAGCCCTGTTGCTGTGGACGGAGAACAACATGAGCAAGACCTCGCGCATAGCGGGCGCGGTCATCGGCATGATCGCGCTGGCCGGCTCGCTCGCCGCCTGCGGCGGCGACAGCCTCGAAAAGGACAAGGGAGGCTCCGCCGCGCCCGGCGACTCCGGGAAGAAGGGCTCGCTCGTCGTCGGCGCCGCCGCCTTCACCGAGTCCAAGGTGCTCGCCGAGCTGTACGCGCAGATTCTCGCCGACGCCGGATACAGCACCTCGGTCACCACGGTGAAGAACCGGGAACTGTACGAACCGTCCTTGGAGAAGGGCGAGATCGACGTCGTACCGGAATATGCCGCGACGATCACCGAATTCCTCAATGCCAAGGTGAACGGGGCCAAGGCGGCCGAGGAGAAGCCGGTCGCCTCCGGGGATGCGACGGCCACCGTCGCCGCTCTGGAGAAGCTCGCCACCCCGCGTGGACTGAAGGTGCTTCCGGCCGGTGACGCCGTCGATCAGAACGCCTTCGCGGTCACCAAGGAATTCGCCGACAAGAACAAGCTCACGAGCCTTTCGGATCTCGGCGCGTCCAAGCTGAAGGTGAAGATCGCGGCGGGTGACGAGTGCGAGGTGCGGCCCTTCTGCGCACCGGGGCTGAAGAAGACGTACGGCATTGATGTCACCGGGATCGACCCCAAGGGAGTCGGCACCCCGCAGTCCAAGCAGGCCGTGAAGGACGGCAAGGACCAGCTGGTCCTGACCACCACCACGGACGCGGTGCTGGACAGCTACGGCCTGGTGTTCCTGGACGACGACAAGAAGCTCCAGAACGCGGACAACGTCCTTCCGGTTCTCAATGCCAAGGACGCCGGCGCACCGGACATTGCCGAGGCACTCGGCAAGCTCACCCAGGCCCTCACCACGGAGGACCTCGCGGAACTGAACCGCAAGGTCGACGCCGAGCGTGCCAAGCCCGCCGATGTGGCCAAGGCCTATCTGCAGTCGAAAGGCCTGATCAAGAAGTAGCAGGTGACGGCTTGGGAGGCCGCCGGTAAGCCCGTCAGGTAACTGCCGGGGAACAGATTGCCGGGCGGCCTCCCAAGAGACCCCTACGCACGGTAAATTTCAGGCCATGCCACGTGGACGTCATCGCCATTCGCCACCTCTGCACAGAATCCTTCCTCCTTCGGTCGTCGCCGGAGCGGCAGTCGTCTGTGCGGCGGGCGCCTGGCTGCTCTCCGAACCTCTGGTCCTGCGCGGACTGGTCGCCGCCACGGCGGCCGCCGCTGTCACCGGCGCGTATCTGATGCGCGCCTGGGACCGGGAAGCGGGCCTCCGCGTCGCGGAGCTGATGCGCGCCCGCGCCAGCGACGAATGGAAGACCGAGGAGCGCGTAGCGGAGCTCGAGGCCGACCTCGACGAGTCGCGCGCGCTGCGCGTCCGGCTGGAGACGAAGCTGCGCCGCAAGCGCGTGGAGCTCGCCGGCCTGCGCGGTGAGCACGCCGCACTGCTGCGCCGGTACGCCAACGCCGAGACCGAGCGGGCCAGCGCACTGGAGGGCCGCAGGCAGCTCGCGATCGAAGCGGCCGCGGCTCCCAAGGAGCTGCCCACCGCCCGTTCCACGCCGACACCGGCCGCGTATCTGCGCGCCGCCCAGGCCCTGCAGGACCTGACCCGCAACGCCGCGCTCCAGGAGGCCCGCCGCACCGCCGAGCAGGCCAGGAAGCGTGATCTCGAGGAGCGCGCCCGGGAGGCCGAGGAGCCGCAGGGGAAGCACGCGGCGGCCGTGGAACAGGGCGCGGAGCAGCACCGCCGCCCGCAGGCCGCCCTGCCCCCGGTCCGCCCCTCGACGGTGCTTCCCGCGCCGCGCACGGTCCCGGTCGCCAGCGCGGTCGCCCCGTACAGCGCGTCCCGCCGGCACACGGTGCCGCAGGGCAGCTTCGACTTCTTCGGTACGCAGAAGGCGCACGCCTCGATCGAGTCCGTCCAGAACGAGGACCTCGCGGACGTGGTGGGGGAGGAGGCGCTGGCCGCGCACCGTACGGGAACCGTCGAGAACCGTGCCGTCGGCAAGGTCATCGACCTGACCGTGCACGACGAGACCGAGCAGCTGGACGTAGCCGAGCTGCGCAGCGCGATCTCGTAGCGGTCCGGGCGCCCTGCGGGCTACTTGTCGATGTCGCCGACGACGAAGAACAGCGAGCCCAGGATCGCCACCATGTCGGCGACGAGCGTGCCCGGCAGCAGCTCGGTGAGCGCCTGGATGTTGTTGTACGAGGCGGAGCGGAGCTTCAGCCGGTACGGAGTCTTCTCGCCCTTGGAGACCAGGTAGTAGCCGTTGATGCCGAGCGGGTTCTCGGTCCAGGCGTAGGTGTGGCCCTCGGGGGCCTTGAGCACCTTCGGTAGCCGCTGGTTGATCGGCCCGGGCGCCAGCGCGGCCATCCGGTCCAGGCAGGCGTCCGCCAGGTCCAGTGCGTTGTGGGTCTGCTCCAGCAGGCACTCGAACCGGGCCAGGCAGTCGCCCTCGGTGCGGGTGACGACCTTGAGCGTGTCCTGCAGCTCCCCGTACGCGAGGTACGGCTCGTCGCGCCGCAGATCGAAGTCGACCCCGGAGGCGCGCGCGATCGGACCGGACACCCCGTAGGCGTGCACGGTCTCGGCGGACAGCACGCCGACACCGCGGGTACGGCCCCGGAAGATCTCGTTGCCGAGCACCAGCCTGTCGTAGACGTCCATCCGCGAGCGGACCGACGCGACGGCGTCCCGGGCGCGGCCGAGCCAGCCCGCCGGGAGGTCCTCCTTGAGGCCGCCGACCCGGTTGAACATGTAGTGCATCCGGCCGCCGGAGACCTCCTCCATCACGGCCTGGAGCTCCTCGCGCTCCCGGAAGGCGTAGAACACCGGGGTGATACCGCCCAGTTCGAGCGGGTACGAGCCGAGGAACATCAGATGGTTGAGCACCCGGTTCAGCTCGGCGAGCAGCGTCCGGGTCCAGACCGCGCGCTCCGGGACCTCCATGCCGAGCATCCGCTCGACGGCCATCACGACACCCAGCTCGTTGGAGAACGCCGACAGCCAGTCGTGGCGGTTGGCGAGCATCACGATCTGCCGGTAGTCACGGGCCTCGAAGAGCTTCTCCGCGCCGCGGTGCATATAGCCGATGACCGGTTCGGCGTGCTGGATCCGCTCACCGTCGAGGACGATCCGCAGACGGAGCACGCCGTGGGTCGAGGGGTGCTGCGGCCCGATATTGAGCACCATGTCGGTGCTCTCCGCCGCGCCGCCGATGCCGACTGTCGTCTCCGTCATACGGCCAGTATTCCCTGCGTGCCGTCCGGCGTGCTCCGGGCCCCGGGCTTTCGGGCCCGTCCGCCCGGCACCCCGGGCCGGGTTCCTTCCGGGGCGTCGCCCCGGAACCCGCTCCTCAATCGCCGGAGGGACTCGAGAGGCCGCCGGACGGGCCCGGTGCGTCCGTGTCCACCCTCTGCATCAGCCAGCCGAAGTCGCCCAGCCCGCCCCGCGCGGTCAGCTCCGCCGCCTCTCCCGCCCCGGCCAGCGCCCGGACGTACCCCGCCGGGTCGGTCGAGGCCAGGGCGAGCGGCGGCCGCTCCCCGCTGACCCCCAGCCCTCGCAATGCCTCCCGCTGATCCACCACCCCGGGCACCGCACCGCCCCCAGCCCCGGCCGCCGCACACGCGTCCAGCGCCACATGCGAGGTGAGGTCGCAGCTGCCGTCCGGCACCGGCCGCACCTCGCGCCCTGCCCGGAAGCCGGTCAGCGTGCCGAACGGCGGCCGTGCCTCCCGTACGTGGGCGTAGTCGACGGCCACCGCGAGCCCCGCGGACAGGGTGGAGACCGCCCGTGTCCACGCCTCGTCGCGCGGCCGGCCGATCTCCGCGCGGCTGCCCGGCCCGGCCGACGGCCACCAGCGCCGCAGCCACGCGGCGTCCGCCCCGGTCACGGGTGCACCCAGCCGTTCCGAACCGTCCGCCGTCCGGACCAGGACGTACCGTTCGACGCCGTCCGCGTCGGTCTCCGCCACCGGCGTCGGTACGTTGTCCAGCCACTCGTTGGCGAACAGCAGCCCGCGCACCTCCTGCGGGGGCTCGGAGCACCACTCGATCCGGGGGTCCAGACGCTCCGGCCGGCCGGAGATCTCCACCGCGTACGCCCGTACCGAGAGCCCTGCCGGGGCGATGCCCGGCAGCGCCGCAAGCACCCCGGTCACCAGCTCGCCCCGCCCGGCCCCCACATCCACCAGGTCGACCGTGTCCGTCCCCAGCTCCCGGGCCGTCCTGACCAGCAGCCGGGCCACGGCGGCGGCGAACAGCGGGGAGGCGTGCACGGACGTACGGAAATGCCCGGCCGGCCCTTCGGGGCTCCGGTAGAACCCCCCGTCCCCGTACAAAGCGGTCTCGGCCGCCTCCTGCCACCCACGCCACTCATCCGTCACGGGGCCAAGTCTCCACCTTGGGGAGTACGGTCCCAGGAACCGGATCGCCCCTCCGGCTGACCCCTGCACCTTCCGGCTGTCCCTACGCTGGGTCACGTGCAGCGTCTCTACGACTTCATCCGCAGACACCCGACGGGCGTCGACATCTTCTGGGCTGTCGTCCTCCTCGGGCTCTCCGGCGTGTCTGTCGTGGCCGACCAGAGCCGTGGTCCGCACCGGCTCGCCGACGTGCCGGTCATCATCTGCCTCTGCCTGGTCGTGGCACTGCGCCGGAGGGCGCCGGAGAAGATGCTGCTGCTCGCCGTCGCGACGGGCGTTGCACAGCTGGTGCTCGGCGTCAGGCCGAGCGTGGCGAACTTCGCCCTGCTGGTGATCACCTACACGGTGGCGACGGTCGGCGAGCGCTGGGCCTCACGGCTCGCACTGGTCTGCAGTCTCGGCGCGGCCGGTCTCTCGCAGCTGCGCTGGCCGGAGGAGCCGACGGGCGGCTGGGCGCAGCGCGTCTTCGTCGTCGTCGTCATGACCGTGCCGTTCGTGCTCGCCTGGGTGCTCGGCGACTCGCTGCGGACCCGGCGGGCGTACTTCGACCAGCTGGAGGAGCGGGCCGCCCGGCTGGAGCGGGAACGCGAGGCGCAGTCGAAGGTCGCGGTCGCCGCGGAGCGGGCCCGTATCGCCCGCGAACTGCACGATGTCGTCGCGCACAACGTCTCGGTGATGGTGGTGCAGGCCGACGGTGCGGCGTACGTGATGGATGCGGCACCCGACCAGGCCCGGCAGGCCCTGGAGACCATCTCCAGCACCGGCAGGCAGGCCCTCGCCGAGATGCGCCGGCTGCTCGGCGTGCTGCGGACCGGCGACGGCCGGGACAGCGGGGAGTACGTCCCGCAGCCTGATGTGCAGCAGATCGAGGACCTGATCGAGCAGGTCAGGCAGACCGGCCTGGCGGTCGACTTCAAGATCGAGGGCACCCCGCGCCCGCTGCCCAGCGGGGTCGAGCTGACCGCGTACCGCATCGTGCAGGAGGCCCTGACCAACACGCGCAAGCACGGCGGCCCGGACGCCGGGGCCAGCGTGCGGCTCGTCTACTTCGACGACGGGCTCGGGCTGCTGGTCGAGGACGACGGCCGGGGCGCCGCGCACGAGCTGTACGAGGACGGCGGGGCCGACGGCGCGGGCCACGGGATGATCGGTATGCGCGAGCGGGTCGGCATGGTCGGCGGCACGCTGGACGCCGGGCCGCGGCCCGGCGGCGGGTTCCGGATCAGCGCCTTGCTGCCGCTCAAACCCGCCCACTAGCCCCCCGCTGGACAGGAAACAGGAGACAAGGACCCTCATGGCGATCCGCGTGATGCTCGTCGACGACCAGGTGCTGTTGCGCACCGGCTTCCGGATGGTGCTCGCAGCCCAGCCGGACATGGAGGTCGTCGCCGAGGCCGGCGACGGCGCGGAGGCGATCGAGAACCTTCGCTCCACCGCCGTCGACGTGGTGCTGATGGACGTACGCATGCCGAGACTGGACGGCGTCGAGGCGACCCGGCGCATCTGCGCCCGGCCGGATGCGCCCAAGGTGCTCATCCTGACCACGTTCGACCTCGACGAGTACGCCTTCTCCGGTCTGAAGGCGGGGGCGAGCGGCTTCATGCTCAAGGACGTGCCGCCGGGCGAACTGCTCGGTGCGATCCGCTCGGTGCACAGCGGCGACGCGGTCGTCGCCCCGTCCACCACCCGGCGGCTGCTCGACCGCTTCTCGTCGATGCTGCCGAGCACCGCCGACGAACCCCAGCACAAGGACATCGGCAAGCTCACCGACCGCGAACGCGAAGTGATGCTGCTGGTCGCCCAGGGCCTGTCGAACGGCGAGATCGCGGCGCGGCTGGTGCTCTCCGAGGCGACGGTGAAGACGCACGTCGGCCGCATCCTCACCAAGCTGAACCTGCGCGACCGGGTGCAGGTCGTCGTGCTGGCGTACGAGACGGGGCTGGTGCGGGCCGGCGGGGGCGCGGCGGGCTGACGCGGGCGGGCGCACCGGTCACCTCACCGCAGCACGCCCTCCAGGAAGTCGCTGCCGAGCCGCGCCACCACCGTCAGGTCCAGCTGGTGGAGTACGTACCTGCCGCGCCGCCGCGTGGTGACCAGACCGGCCTTCTTCAGTACCGAAAGGTGCCGGGAGACCTCGGGTGCCGTAATGCTGTGCGAGTCGGCGAGTTCACCGGTCGTGTACGGGGAACGGGCGAGATTGCGGCACAGGCGCATGCGCATGGGGTGGGCGAGCGCCTCCATCCGCAGCCGGAGCAGTTCGACCGGGGCGGGGGAGGGCACCTCCGGCCGGTGCACCGGGTAGTGGATCACCGGGCGCCAGCCCGGTGCGTGCAGCACCATCAGATGCGGCCAGCCGAAGCTGGTCGGTATGAGCGTGAGCCCGGCGCCGACGGCCGGATCGGTCGCGGTGGTCGACCCCTCCGTCATCTTGTCGGCGCTGATCCTGCTCGTGTCCTCGTCGAGCGAGAGCGCGGCGGACACCGCGCCCAGTGCCTCACCGGCCCCCTTGCGGCGCAGCAGATCGGTCTTGTGCCGGGCGTCGGCGACCAGCTGGACCTGCACCCGGCGCCAGGTGTCCGCGAAGAACGCCTGGTCGCAGTCCTCGAAAAGCCGCCGGACCCAGCGGCGTACGGGGGCGGGGTCGCCCAGCAGCTGCCGGGTGAACTCCAGCTGCCGCGGGCCGCGCGCCGCCGCCATGTCCAGGGCGCGGGCGCGCATCGTCGGATCGCTGAGCGGGGAGGGTGCGCCGATCCCGTACAGGCTGGCGCAGGTGAACTCCAGGGCGGAGGCTACGAACCGTTCGTCGTCCAGCCGGTCGAGGATGTCCAGATCCTCGGCGAGCGTCGCCCCGGTCCGGCCGTCACCGCCGCGCACCCCGGCGAACGGCATGAAGACGTCGGAGAACGTGTTGCGCCACAGGAAGTCGGCCTCGTGCAGCCGGTCCGCCAGATCGGCCTCCAGCGAGGCGGCGGTGGCCGTCGCCCAGCCGTGCAGGCCGGGATGGTGCCCCGGCTCGGAAAGCGCATGCAGGGCCAGCCCCAGCTCGGCGAGGGGCGAGGTCTCGAAGACGATGCGCTCGGGCGGCAGCCCCGCGATGTCGATGTTCACGCTCACCCCTCCATAGTGCGGGGTGCGGGGAAAGTGACATCGCCATTTGACGGTGGCCGTCAATCGGCGCGCGGGACCGTCGGGACCGGCTCACGCTGAGGTCATGGACGCCATTCAGCAGCACATGATCGACAGCAGTCGCGCGGCCCGGCACGGGGAACCGCCACCGCCGCTGCCGGGGCGGTACGACTGGGCGGTGGTGCGGGAGGCGCGCGACCGGCGCCGCTTCGACGCGGTGACGGCGGGCCGCCCGGCCAAGCGCCGCTGGCGCGCGGCACTACGGGAACGTTTCACCCGCGAAAGCGCGTGACACGGCACGCTGCCGCAGCGGCAGCGTGCCCGGGAGACCCTCCGTGGGTTCGGCTCGGGCGGGCGGGCGCGCTGCGGGCGGTGCGGTGGCCGAGGACGGACCGGTGATCGGACGGGCCCGGTGTGCTCGCGTCGCCGCGAGGGCGCCCGTGCCCGGGCACGGCCCCGGTCGGCGGCCGCCCGCCGGTCCGGCGCTTGAGGACGGTGCGGGCACCGGACGGCCGGTGCCCGCACCCCCGCTACGCCAACCGCTGCACGAACTCCTCCACGGCAGCCCGCACATCCCGGGCCGTCCACTCCAGCCCCGCCTCCGACACCGTGACCTCCGTGTACGAGAGCCCGGGCGGCCCCGCCGAAGCCGGGTGCCACCTGCGGAAGAGCGCCACGCCCGTCTCCTCCGCCTGCCGCACCGCCGCCTCCGTCAGGACGTCCGCCCCGTACGGCAGCCACACCTGGAACTGGTGCGTGTGCGGCGGCTCGGGATGCACCCGGAACCACGGAACGGCCGACTCGGTGAAGCCCTCGGCCAGCGCCCCGGCCACCACCTTCGCCTGCGCCACGTACGACGACAGCTTCGGCAGCTCCCGGTCCAGGCCGATGAGCGCGGCGAGCGCCGCCGGGAACTGCTGGAAGAGCAGGCCGCCGTACCGGTGGCGCCAGGTGCGGGCCTCCTCGATCAAGGACTCCGGACCGGCGAGCGCGGCCCCGGAAAGCCCGCCCAGGGTCTTGTAGAACGACACGTAGACGCTGTCCGCGAGCGCCGCGATCTCCGGCAGGCCGCGCCCGAAGCGGGGGGCGCACTCCCACAGCCGTGCGCCGTCGAGGTGCACCACTGCATCGCGTTCACGGGCGGCCGCCACGACGGACTCCAGCTCCTCCCACTCCGGCAGCACGAACCCCGCGTCCCGCAGCGGCAGTTCCAGCATCAGCGTGCCGAACGGTTCGGCGAAGTCTCGGATCTCCTGCGCGGTGGGCAGCCGTGGTTCGGACGTCGGGTGGACGGTACGCAGCCCGCTCACCGACCCCAGCGCCCCGCGCTCGTGCACCTCCGGGTGGGCGAGCGGGTGCAGCGCCACGGTCGCGTTGCCGGTGCGCCCCGCCCAGCAGCGCAGGGCGACCTGCTGCGCCATCGTTCCGGTCGGGAAGAAGGCCGCGGCCTCCATGCCGAGCAGACCGGCGATCCGCTCCTCCAGTACGCCGACGATCCCGTCGCCGTAGATGTCCGCGGGCTGTTCCAGATCGGCGACGGAACCGGCGTACGCGGTCAGGTCGGCCAGCTGCTCGCCGAGGGTGCGGTCGACGGGCGGCCGCGCCAGAATGCGCTCGGCCCGGCGCCAGGCCGCGATCCGCCTCAGGCGCTCGGCCTGCTCGTCGTCCGGGGCTCCGCCCCGTACTCCGTACTGCGCCCGCACCTGCGGCTGTACCTGATCGTCCGTGTCCGTCATGGGACGATCATTACTCAGAAGGCGGCCGCCGCCCACATCGCGGCCCGGTCCCCGCCCCGGCGGCCCTCCACGCGTTCGTCCACAGCCTGTGGACGGCCCGGGGTCCGGACGAAACGCTGGCGTAGCATGCAGAGAAATCGTCCGGTACCCCCCGCGGACTGGAACGGAAGGCCATCGCCGCGTGAACGCATCACCATTCAAGGAGCCCCTCGACGCGAGGGACCGCCCCGCCCGTCTGACCGTGGGCGTCGTGGGCGCGGGCAGGGTCGGCCCTGCCCTCGCCGCGTCTCTGCAGCTCGCAGGGCACCGCCCGGTCGCCGTGTCGGGTGTCTCCGACGCGTCGGTGCGCCGCGCGGCCGCGCTCCTGCCCGACGTGCCCCTCGTGCCGCCCGCCGAGGTCCTCGCGCGGGCCGAGCTGGTCCTGCTGACCGTGCCCGACGACGCCCTGCCCGGTCTCGTCGAGGGCCTTGCCGGGACGGGTGCGGTCCGCCCGGGACAGCTGATCGTGCATACCTCGGGGAGGTACGGGACACGGGTCCTGGACCCCGCCCTGCGAGCCGGCGCCCTCCCGCTCGCCCTGCACCCCGCGATGACGTTCACCGGCACCGCCGTCGATGTCCAGCGGCTGGCCGGCTGCTCCTTCGGCGTCACCGCCCCGGACGAGCTGCGGCTCGCCGCCGAGGCGCTCGTCATCGAGATGGGCGGCGAGCCCGAATGGATCGCGGAGGAGTCCCGTCCGCTGTACCACGCGGCGCTCGCCCTCGGCGCGAACCACCTGGTCACGCTGGTCGCCGAGTCGATGGACCTGCTGCGTACGGCAGGGGTCGCGGCCCCCGACCGGATGCTCGGTCCGCTCCTCGGCGCCGCGCTCGACAACGCCCTGCGTTCCGGTGACGGCGCGCTGACCGGTCCGGTCGCCCGCGGCGACGCGGGCACGGTCGCCGCGCACATCGGCGAGCTGCGCAAGCACGCCCCGCAGACCGTGCCCGGCTACCTCGCGATGGCCCGCGCCACCGCCGACCGCGCGCTCGCCCACGGCCTGCTCAAGCCGGAGCTGGCGGAGGACCTGCTGGGCGTCCTGGCCGACGGGGCCGCGGGCACGGGCACGACAGGCAGCACAGGACCGGGAGAGACCCGATGACCGAGACCTCCAGCACGCTGCTCCGTACGGCCGCCGAGCTCGCCGCGTTCGGCGCGGGCAAGGGACCGCGGGCCGTCGTCATGACCATGGGCGCCCTGCACGAGGGCCACGCCGGCTTGATCCGGGCGGCCCGCGCCGCCGCCGGCCCGGACGGACAGGTCGTCGTCACCGTCTTCGTCAACCCGCTGCAGTTCGGGGAGGCGGCGGACCTCGAGCGCTACCCGCGCACGCTCGACGCCGATCTCGCCGTGGCGGGCGCGGCAGGCGCCGACGCGGTCTTCGCCCCGTCCGTCGACGAGGTCTACCCCGGCGGCGAACCGCAGGTCAGGATTTCCGCGGGCCCGATGGGCGAGCGACTGGAAGGGGCGTTCCGCCCGGGGCACTTCGACGGGATGCTGACCGTCGTCGCCAAGATGCTGCACCTCACCCGGCCCGATACCGCGTTCTTCGGGCAGAAGGACGCTCAGCAGCTGGCGCTGATCCACCGCATGGTGCGCGACCTGAACTTCCCGGTGGAGATCGTCGGCGTGGAGACGGTCCGCGAGCCGGACGGCCTCGCGCTCTCCAGCCGCAACCGGTTCCTCGACGCCGAGGAGCGCCGCACCGCCCTCGCGCTGTCCCGAGCGCTGTTCGCGGCCCGTGACAGGCTCGCCGCCCAGCAGGCGCTGCACGCCCGTGCGCAGACCACCCCGGCGACGGTGGGCCGGGCCGCGGCCCTCACCCGGCTCGGCGAGGCGCGGGCGGCCGCCGACACCCAGGCGGTGGCCCGGGCCAGGCCGGACGACGGACCCGCGGCGGTACGCGCCGCCGCGCGCATGATCCTGGACGATGCGGCTGCCGAGCAGCCCCCGCTCGCGCTCGACTACCTGGCGCTCGTGGACCCGGCGGACTTCACCGAGATCCCCGACGACCGGACCACCGGTGACGCGATCCTCGCCGTCGCCGCCCGGGTGGGTGCCACCCGCCTGATCGACAACATCCCGCTGACCTTCGGAGCCGACACGTGACCGGAATACGGCTGACCGCCCCCGCCCCCGGCTGGGCCATCGACGCGGATGTCGTCGTGGTCGGCTCCGGCGTCGCCGGCCTCACCACCGCGCTGCGCTGCGCGGCCGCGGGTCTCGCCACCGTCGTCGTCACCAAGGCCCGCCTCGACGACGGCTCCACCCGCTGGGCGCAGGGCGGTATCGCGGCGGCCCTCGGCGAGGGCGACACCCCCGAACAGCATCTGGCCGACACCCTCGTCGCGGGCGCGGGCCTGTGCGACGAGTCGGCGGTACGGACCCTGGTCACCGAGGGCCCGGACGCCGTACGCCGCCTGATCGAGACCGGCGCGCAGTTCGACACCACCGCGGCCGGCGACATCGCGCTCACCCGCGAGGGCGGCCATCACCGCCGTCGTATCGCGCACGCGGGCGGGGACGCGACAGGAGCCGAGATCTCCCGGGCCCTGGTCGAGGCAGTCCGTGCCGCCGCCCTCCACACCGTGGAGAACGCCCTGGTCCTCGACCTGCTGACGGACGCCGAAGGCCGGACCGCGGGCGTCACCCTGCACGTCATGGGCGAGGGCCAGCACGACGGCGTCGGCGCCGTCCGGGCCCCCGCGGTGGTCCTCGCCACCGGCGGCATGGGCCAGGTCTTCTCCGCCACCACCAACCCGGCGGTCTCCACCGGCGACGGTGTCGCTCTCGCGCTGCGGGCCGGCGCGGAGGTCTCGGACCTCGAGTTCGTCCAGTTCCACCCGACGGTCCTGTTCCTCGGCGCCGACTCCGAGGGCCAGCAGCCCCTCGTCTCGGAAGCGGTGCGGGGTGAGGGCGCCCATCTCGTCGATGCGTCCGGTACCCGCTTCATGCTCGGGCAGCACGAACTGGCCGAGCTCGCCCCGCGCGACATCGTCGCCAAGGCCATCACCCGCCAGATGCAGCTGCACGGCACCGAGCACATGTACCTCGACGCCCGGCACTTCGGCGCCGAGATGTGGGAGAAGCGCTTCCCCACGATCCTGGCGGCCTGCCGCGCCCACGGCATCGACCCGATCACCGAGCCGATCCCGGTCGCCCCCGCCGCGCACTACGCCTCCGGCGGCATCCGTACGGATCTGCGCGGACGGACGACGGTCCCGGGGCTGTACGCGTGCGGCGAGGTCGCCTGCACGGGCGTGCACGGGGCGAACCGGCTGGCGTCCAACTCGCTCCTGGAAGGCCTGGTCTTCGCCGAACGCATCGCGGCCGACATCGTCGAGGACCGCCCGCTCCCGACGGCCGTGGTCCCCGAAACGGACCGCGCCGCCGGTCTCCCCGCCCCCTCGCCGCTGCTCGCGCCCGAGGTGCGGACCACGATCCAGCGGATCATGACCCAGGGCGCCGGAGTCCTGCGCTCCGCCACCAGCCTCGCCACCGCCGCCGACCGGCTGGAGGCCCTGCACGACAGTGCGGCTGCCGACGCCCGGGCGGCCGAGCCGAAGGTCGCCGTGCCCGGCGTCGAGTCGTGGGAGGCCACCAACCTGCTCCTCGTCTCGCGCGTCCTGGTCGCCGCCGCCCGGCAGCGCGAGGAGACCCGCGGCTGCCACTGGCGCGAGGACCGGCCCGAGCGCGACGACGAGACCTGGCGCTGCCACCTCGTCGTCCGGCTCACCCCGGACCGCCGGCTGGTCCTCAGCCGGACGGAGTCCGAGGGATTTCCTCCCGTACGCCCGTCAGGGGCACCAGACTGCGCAGCAGCACCCATGAACCACCCCACCCCCGAGGAGCCGTAACCGTGAGCACGCCCGAAGAGAATCCGCGCCCCACACCCGTGGACGTACCGCTGATCCAGATCGGCGCGCCCGCACCGTCCGCGGGCGGCTGCGGGGACGCCTGCGGCTGCGGCGGGGAGGACGGCTACGAGCTGGACCCCCTGGAGTGCGGCCTCGACCCCGACCTCGCCCAGCTCCTCGCCGACGCGGGCCTCGACCCGGTCCAGGTCGAGGACGTCGCGCACGTCGCCATCGAGGAGGACCTCGACAACGGCGTGGACGTCACGACCGTCGCGACGGTCTCCGAGGAGGCCATGGCCATCGGTGACTTCACCGCCCGTGAGGCCGGTGTCGTCGCCGGCCTGCGCGTCGCCGAGGCCGTCCTGTCCATCGTCTGCACGGCCGAGTTCGAGGTGGAGCGCCATGTCGAGGACGGCGACCGCGTCGCCCCCGGCCAGAAGCTGCTGACCGTCACCACCCGCACCCGCGACCTGCTCACCGGCGAGCGCAGCGCGCTCAACCTGCTCTGCAGGCTCTCCGGTATCGCGACCGCGACCCGTGCCTGGGCCGACGTGCTCGAAGGCACGAAGACCAAGGTGCGCGACACCCGCAAGACCACCCCGGGGCTGCGCGCCCTGGAGAAGTACGCGGTGCGCTGCGGCGGCGGCGTCAACCACCGGATGTCGCTCTCCGACGCCGCGCTCGTCAAGGACAACCACGTCATCGCGGCGGGCGGCGTCGCCCAGGCGTTCAAGCGGGTCCGCGACGAGTTCCCGGACGTACCCATCGAGGTCGAGGTCGACACCCTGGACCAGGTCCACGAGGTGCTGGCAGCGGGCGCCGACCTGATCCTGCTGGACAACTTCACGCCGACGCAGACCGAGGAGGCCGTCGCGGTCGTCGGCGGCCGCGCGGTCCTGGAGTCGTCCGGCCGTCTCACCCTCGACACCGCCCGTGCCTACGCCGAGACGGGCGTCGACTACCTCGCCGTCGGCGCGCTCACGCACTCCTCGCCGATCCTCGACATCGGCCTGGACTTCCGCGACACCCATGGAGCCGGCGTCTGATGCTGCTCACCATCGATGTCGGCAACACCCACACCGTCCTGGGCCTGTTCGACGGTGAGGAGATCGTCGAGCACTGGCGGATCTCCACCGACGCCCGGCGTACCGCGGACGAGCTCGCCGTGCTGCTCAACGGCCTGATGGGCATGCACCCGCTGCTCGGCATGGAGCTGGGCGACGGCATCGAGGGCATCGCGATCTGTGCCACCGTCCCGGCGGTGCTCCACGAGCTGCGCGAGGTCACCCGCCGCTACTACGGCGACGTTCCCGCCGTGCTCGTGGAGCCCGGCATCAAGACGGGTGTGCCGATCCTGGTGGACAACCCTAAGGAGGTCGGCGCGGACCGCATCATCAATTCGGTCGCCGCAGTTGATCTCTACGGCGGCCCGGCGATCGTCGTCGACTTCGGCACGGCCACCACCTTCGACGCGGTCTCCGCCCGTGGTGAGTACGTGGGCGGGGTCATCGCCCCCGGCATCGAGATCTCGGTCGAGGCGCTCGGCGTCAAGGGCGCCCAGCTCCGCAAGATCGAGCTGGCCCGGCCGCGCAGCGTGATCGGCAAGAACACGGTCGAGGCCATGCAGGCGGGCATCGTGTACGGCTTCGCGGGCCAGGTCGACGGCGTCGTCGAGCGCATGAAGCGGGAGCTGGCGGCCGATCCGGACGATGTCACCGTCATCGCGACCGGCGGTCTTGCTCCGATGGTGTTGGGCGAGTCCTCGGCGATCGACGAGCACGAGCCCTGGCTCACGCTCATCGGACTGCGCCTGGTGTACGAGCGCAACGTGGCCCGGATGTAGGGAGAACGCCCGGCACCTGCGGGAACGGCGCGGCGGCGCGACCCCGGCCGCCGCGCCGCCATCGGCCAGCTAAGCCGATTTTGTCCCTTTAGCACGTATTGTCGCGTCATGCCCACGCCTTACGGATCACGCGGCGGTATGGCGTTCAGCGCGGACGAGCTGCGTGTGCTCCGACGCGCCCTCGCCAACGCCCTCCACCCTGCTCCCCTGCCCGACGAGGATGTCCAGGACTGCCTGCGGCTTGCGGGCTCCGTCGACGAGGCGGCCGGCGAGGCGGGACGTCTGCGCGCGTTCCTCCTCGCCGACCTCGCCCGCTACCGAGACACCCTCCCCGGCTCCGCCACCAGCTATCTGGAGCTGCTCCAGGACGCCCTGGCCGCCGGCTACGACCCCCTCCCCGAGGACCTGGCCGCACTGCGCGCCCAACGCCGCAGACCGGTCGCAGCAGCGCTTCTGGAGCGCTGCCAGGTGCTCGCGGAACGGTCGGTGCGGGCGAGGCTCGCCGGCCGGGCCGTCCCCGCGACGACCCCCGCACCGCGCAGCCGGCTGCTCGCGCTGCCCGGCGGCAGGGCGGCGGCCGCCGAACCCGAACGGCCGAAGACCCCGGCCGCCCCGGCCCGCCCCGTGCCACCGTCCGAGCGCCCGGCGCCGAAGCCCTCGGAGGTCTTCCCCCCGCGGCGCCGTCCGGCCCCGCCGCCGCAGCAGCGCTTCGCGGGATAGCCGCGCGGCCCGCGGAGGGGGCGCGCGGAAGTCCGTACTCCGCTCGCTACTCTGGACGCCATGGACTACGTATCCGCGCTCGTACCCCCCGTGGTGATGGCCGCCTTCTTCATCGGCCTCGTCGTGACGATCGTCAAGAGCCAGGGCGGCCCCAACAAGGCCAAGGAGGACGCGGCCGTGGATTCGGCGATCAGCCGCGCCGAGCTGGCGAAGCAGGCCGCGCGGACCGACGGCGTCTGACCCGCACGCGCGGTACCGGACCGGAGCCGCGGCGCACCACGCACTGTGCCCGGCGCCGCGGCGCCTCGCGCGCTGCATCTCGCACTGCCGAAGGGTGTGCGGCTCACCAGGAGCCGCACGCCCTTTTTTATTGTGCGAATAACCTGCCATTTCGGACATCTGGCACTAAGGTGACGCTGTGCCCCGCCAATTGGGAGAGCTGGAAGACGCCGTGATGACACGGGTCTGGCAATGGAACCGTCCGGTCACCGTGCGGGAAGTCCTTGAGGACCTTCAGCAGGAACGGTCCATCGCATACACGACCGTCATGACGGTATTGGATAATCTCCATCAGAAGGGCTGGGTGCGCAGGGAAGTCGAGGGCCGCGCATATCGATATACGGCGGTCTCGACCCGTGCCGCCTACTCGGCCGCACTGATGAACGAAGCCTGGTCCCACAGCGACAACCCGGCCGCGGCCCTTGTCGCGTTCTTCGGCATGATGTCCGCCGAGCAGCGTGACGCTCTGCGCGATGCGATGCGGATCGTCAGGCCGGACCTCCAGGCGACCGGTGATCGCCCGGCCGATGACACGGACGCGGACGGCGAGCGATAGCGTCGGGACATGTCATCAGAGCTTCCGGATACCGATTTTCATACCGAACCGTCGGTTATAAACGCAGCCATCACCGTCCGGCGTGCCAGGACGAGCGATGTGCCCGCGGTCCGGCGTCTCCTCGACGGGTACGTGCGCGAAGGCATCCTGCTCGACAAAGCGACGGTGACCCTTTACGAGGACATCCAGGAGTTCTGGATCGCGGAACGCGACACCGATGCCAGGATCATCGGTTGCGGTGCACTCCATGTGATGTGGGAAGACCTCGCCGAAGTCCGTACTCTCGCGGTCGATCACAGCACCAAAGGTGCCGGAGTGGGGCATCAAGTACTGGACAAGCTGTTGCAGACCGCCCGCTGGCTGGGCGTGCGCCGGGTTTTCTGTCTCACCTTCGAAGTCGACTTCTTCGCCAAGCACGGCTTCGTGGAGATCGGAGAGACGCCGGTCGACACCGATGTCTACAGCGAGCTGCTGCGTTCCTATGACGAGGGTGTAGCGGAGTTCCTCGGTCTCGAACGAGTCAAGCCGAACACCTTGGGCAACAGCCGGATGCTTCTGCACCTGTGACCGGCGGAAGAAGCCGGAACCCCTATGTCCGAATCGCGCATGTTTCCCGTGTTCTCGCGCTCCTGAACCTCTGCCAGGGGTTTGTGTTTTCCGGAGAAAAGCGGTTTCCTTTCCGCGTACTGCATTTTCGATGAAAGGAAATCCGGTGGCACAGAAGGTTCAGGTCCTTCTTGTCGATGACCTCGACGGTGGCGAGGCGGACGAGACGGTGACGTTCGCTCTGGATGGCAAGACGTACGAGATTGACCTCACGACGACCAACGCGGACAAGCTCCGTGGTCTTCTCGAGCCGTACACCAAGGGTGGCCGGCGCACCGGTGGCCGCGCTGCCGGCAGCCGTGGCAAGGGCCGCGCCGTTCCCGGTGGCAACAAGGACACCGCCGAGATCCGTAAGTGGGCGCGCGAGAACGGTCACAATGTGAATGACCGCGGTCGTGTTCCGGCAGAGATTCGCGAAGCTTACGAGAAGGCCAACGGCTGAGCTGGCGACTGATCGGCCGAGTACCCCGTTGTCGGCCGTCCTGTCGTGGCATGCATCAAACGGGCCCGGTGGCATTCCGTCGCCACCGCGTCCACGAGCCGTACGAGATCGGGAGTATCCCCACCCCTGCTCCCGAGGCCGGCGAGGGCCGGAAGCCTCGACTCCCCCTCGTGGCACATCTCGGGGGGCCGCAGCCATACGGCGGCCCCCGGCAGGCCGGAAGCCCATCCGGGCGGTTCCGGCGCGACGATCCGCCCGCCCGTGCCGAGGGCGGTCAGCGTGAGGGCCACCCCGCCCCACTCCAGCCAGTCGAGCAGCCCCGGCAGCTCGTCGGCGCTTCCCGGGGCCACCAGCAGCCCCATGGTCCGTCCTGCCAGTGCCACCGGCCCGGTGCACCCCACTCGCCGCAGTGCCGCGTGACCCGCGGCCGCAGGAAGTTCCAGGACGTCGAACCGCAGCCCCGTGAGCAGGCGCACCGGAGCTGTCCCCTCCGTCGCCCAGCCGAGTTCGTGCTCGTACCACCGCCGTGCGCGGTCGCCGCGGCTGACCCGCTCGTCGTCGACGAGCGGTGAGCGCGGAGGCGGGACGGTGAGTGCCATGCCGGAAGAACTGCCGAGCGACCCCAATGGTTACGCAGAGTTCACGACTGCGTGCACAACGTGTCCGTATTGGGGGCGTACGGGCGCGTGAAGGAGCGCGAGGATGTTCGCCCATAGCGGAGGGAACCGGCGTGCGCCGCATGGACTGTCTGTAATTGCGGGTAAGACATCCCTAGTGGGGAGGGGCGACACGCAGGTCTGGACGTCTCACGTTCGCCATCGGCGTACTGGTGATAGGGGTATCTGCCTGGCCTGCGGGAACATCGTCTCGCACCATCGGGTTGGAGCAGTTGTCGGCGTTCGGGGCAGGAGGCCAAGGACGGGTGTCGGCAGTTGGAATGAGCGGTCCCCGCTTGCGGGACTAAGCTGCGGAAGGACAGGGAGGGGACCGACCCCTTACTGCCTGACCGCTCTGAGGAG
The DNA here is from genome assembly GCF_036158715.1 of Streptomyces sp. NBC_00316. Lineage (NCBI taxonomy): Bacteria > Bacillati > Actinomycetota > Actinomycetes > Kitasatosporales > Streptomycetaceae > Streptomyces > Streptomyces sp. NBC_00316. The sequence continues at coordinate 5,043,031 of NZ_CP108023.1, forward strand.
CGATTAACGATGTTCGAGAGGTTCACCGACCGCGCGCGGCGGGTTGTCGTCCTGGCTCAGGAAGAAGCCCGGATGCTCAACCACAACTACATCGGCACCGAGCACATCCTCCTGGGCCTTATCCACGAGGGTGAGGGTGTCGCCGCTAAGGCCCTGGAGAGCCTCGGGATTTCGCTCGAGGCGGTCCGCCAGCAGGTGGAGGAGATCATCGGCCAGGGCCAGCAGGCCCCGTCCGGGCACATCCCCTTCACTCCCCGAGCCAAGAAGGTCCTGGAGCTGTCGCTCCGCGAGGCCCTCCAGCTCGGCCACAACTACATCGGCACGGAGCACATCCTGCTCGGCCTGATTCGCGAGGGCGAGGGCGTCGCCGCCCAGGTCCTCGTGAAGCTGGGTGCCGACCTGAACCGCGTGCGGCAGCAGGTCATCCAGCTGCTCTCCGGGTACTCGGGAGGCAAGGAGGCGGCCACTGCGGGCGGCCCCGCGGAGGGCACGCCCTCCACGTCCCTGGTGCTCGACCAGTTCGGCCGGAATCTCACCCAGGCCGCTCGTGAGTCCAAGCTCGACCCGGTCATCGGGCGCGAGAAGGAGATCGAGCGGGTCATGCAGGTGCTGTCCCGCCGTACCAAGAACAACCCGGTTCTCATCGGCGAGCCCGGCGTCGGCAAGACGGCGGTCGTCGAAGGCCTGGCGCAGGCCATCGTCAAGGGCGAGGTGCCCGAGACCCTCAAGGACAAGCACCTCTACACCCTCGACCTCGGTGCGCTGGTCGCCGGTTCCCGCTACCGCGGTGACTTCGAGGAGCGCCTGAAGAAGGTCCTCAAGGAGATCCGCACCCGCGGCGACATCATCCTGTTCATCGACGAGCTCCACACCCTGGTGGGTGCGGGTGCCGCCGAGGGCGCGATCGACGCGGCGAGCATCCTCAAGCCCATGCTGGCGCGAGGCGAGCTCCAGACGATCGGTGCGACGACGCTCGACGAGTACCGCAAGCACCTGGAGAAGGACGCGGCCCTCGAGCGCCGCTTCCAGCCCATCCAGGTCGCGGAGCCGTCGCTGCCGCACACCATCGAGATCCTCAAGGGTCTGCGCGACCGCTACGAGGCCCACCACCGCGTCTCCATCACGGACGAGGCGCTGGTTCAGGCCGCGACGCTGGCCGACCGCTACATCTCGGACCGCTTCCTGCCGGACAAGGCGATCGACCTGATCGACGAGGCCGGTTCCCGGATGCGAATCCGCCGGATGACCGCGCCGCCGGACCTCCGTGAGTTCGACGAGAAGATCGCGGCCGTCCGCCGTGACAAGGAGTCGGCCATCGACTCCCAGGACTTCGAGAAGGCGGCGTCTCTCCGTGACAAGGAGAAGCAGCTGCTGGCGGCGAAGACCAAGCGGGAGAAGGAGTGGAAGGCCGGCGACATGGATGTCGTCGCCGAGGTCGACGGTGATCTCATCGCCGAAGTCCTGGCCACGGCCACCGGCATTCCGGTCTTCAAGCTGACGGAAGAGGAGTCCTCCCGTCTGCTGCGCATGGAGGACGAGCTCCACAAGCGTGTCATCGGCCAGAAGGACGCCATCAAGGCCCTCTCGCAGGCGATCCGCCGTACGCGAGCCGGTCTGAAGGACCCGAAGCGCCCCGGTGGCTCGTTCATCTTCGCCGGTCCGTCCGGTGTCGGTAAGACCGAGCTCTCCAAGACGCTCGCCGAATTCCTCTTCGGCGACGAGGACGCGCTGATCTCCCTCGACATGTCGGAGTTCAGCGAGAAGCACACGGTTTCCCGCCTCTTCGGTTCTCCCCCCGGTTACGTGGGTTACGAAGAGGGCGGCCAGCTCACCGAGAAGGTGCGCCGCAAGCCGTTCTCCGTCGTCCTCTTCGACGAGGTGGAGAAGGCCCACCCCGATATCTTCAATTCCCTGCTCCAGATCCTGGAAGACGGTCGCCTGACCGACTCCCAGGGCCGGGTCGTGGACTTCAAGAACACGGTCATCATCATGACGACCAACCTCGGGACCCGGGACATCTCCAAGGGCTTCAACCTGGGCTTCGCCGCCCAGGGCGACGTCAAGACCGGCTACGAGCGCATGAAGAACAAGGTCAACGAAGAGCTCAAGCAGCACTTCCGGCCCGAGTTCCTCAACCGTGTGGACGACACGGTCGTCTTCCACCAGCTCACCGAGACGGACATCATCCAGATCGTCGACCTCATGATCGCCAAGGTGGACGAGCGCCTGAAGGACCGCGACATGGGCATCGAGCTCAGCGCGGAGGCCAAGTCCCTCCTGGCGAAGAAGGGCTACGACCCTGTGATGGGCGCCCGGCCGCTGCGCCGGACGATCCAGCGCGAGATCGAGGACATCCTCTCCGAGAAGATCCTCTTCGGTGAGCTGCGCCCCGGTCACATCGTGGTCGTGGGCACCGAGGGTGAGGGCGAGGCCAAGAAGTTCACCTTCCGCGGTGAGGAGAAGTCGGCACTGCCCGACGTCCCGCCGATCGAGCAGGCGGCAGGCGGCGCCGGCCCGAACCTGACGAAGGACGCGTAAGGGCGCGCTGAGCGTCTGAGCAGCTGAAGGGGGTGCCCCGGACCGTTTCGTACGGTTCCGGGGCACTCCCTTTTGCCGTGCCGTCTTTGCCGTGCCGTCCTGCTGGGTCCGACCGGGCCCGGTGGGCGACGCGGAGGCCGCCGGGGGCCCGAGGGGGCGGACGCCGGGCTTCCCGGGCACCCCTCGCCGCGGCCGCACCGCGTCGGCCGCGGCTGTCCCCCGGGAGCCGGATGCGCTTCGTTCCGGCGCAATCGGGCTGCAGGCCGAAGGTCCCGAAACGGACGGCCTTTGGGCCCACCGGCGGTGACAAGGCACACAGGCCTTTTGGGGTCTACTACGCGCCCTAGGGGATGCGGCGGTGGCTGCGGGAGGGCCCTTCGCCCCGGTGGGGGCCGGGGCTTTCGGGACGATGGCCGGAGATGCTCCGAACACCAGTAAATGTCCGTTTGGGGCGGTTTGGAGCTGGGGTTAAACCCACCCTGGCCGAAGAGATTCGGCGAGGTGGAGCGCGAGTGGCGCGGGACCTGTGGCGGTGAACTTCCGGGGATCCAACTACGGCTTTTGTTCGTAGATGGGGTGTTTGGGCATCCCTGGGGGTCCGGGTTACCAAGGTATGGCCAGCCCGGCAGACACGCCGGGTCCACTCACCTCCGGAGGATCTCGCTTATGTCGAAGCGCGCTACGTTCCAGCACATCCGCCGCCCGTCCGTCTCCCGTGTCCGTGGCGTCGTGGTCGCAGCCGGTCTGGGGACGTCGATGGTTCTCGGCGCGGGTGCTGCGTTCGCGGCCGGTCCGGCGAGCGCCCCCGACGCGGCGAACCTGGTCAACATGACGGCCGAGTCGGTCGCCCAGCAGGCGGTTGCGCAGAGCAAGGCGGCTGCGGTCAAGAAGGAGGCCGCGCTCGAGAAGGCGGCTGCGGTCAAGAAGGAGGCCGCGAAGGCGGCTCAGTCCGCCTCCGCCTGGATGGCACCGGTTCACCAGTACGAGCTGAGCGCCAGCTTCGGCAACGACGGCTCCCGCTGGGCCCACAAGCACTCCGGCCAGGACTTCGCCGTGCCGATCGGTACCAAGGTCGAGGCCGTGCACAGCGGTGTGGTCGTGAAGGCCGGCCCGAACGGTGGCGGCGACGGTCCCGCGTACGGCAACGCCATCGTGATCAAGCACGGCGACGGCATGTACTCGCAGTACGCCCACCTGTCGAAGATCGACGTGCACATCGGCCAGGCGGTGGAGAAGGGGCAGAAGATCGCCCTGTCCGGCAACACCGGCAACTCCAGTGGCCCGCACCTGCACTTCGAGATCCGGAACACCGCCAACTACGGTTCCGCGGTCAACCCGGTCACCTTCCTGTACAAGGAAGGCGTCAAGGTCTGACCCGACCGGACGCGCTCACCGCAGCCCGGGCCCCGCTACTTCGCGGGGTCCGGGCTGTGGGCTTGGGTGACCAGGCCGACGGCGACGTCGAGGACGGCCTCGCGCTTGTCCTCGACGTCGCCGTCGACGTCCTTGAGGAAGAACATCCCGGCGTGCATCGAGATGAGCGCGCTGACGCAGCGGACCTGGTCGGCGAGGGCGGCGTCGGGGTCCTTGAGCAGATCGAGCAGCTCCATGACCCGCTTCTTCGAGGTCTCCCCGACGCTGAGATCGCGCATGGCCGCCTGGTTCTCCTGCATGAAGCGGAACAAGGGGGCGGCGCCGATCAGTGCGTCGCTGTAACGGAACAGGAGCTCCTTCTTCGTCTCCAGGGTCCGCGGCTGCTCCTTGCCCCAGGCGATCAGCTCCTCGACGGGCCGGTTGAGGTCGTCGAAGATGCTGATGAGGATGTCTTCCTTGGTCTTGAAGTGGTAGTAGAGCGCGGCCTTGGTGACGTCCAGCTTCTCGGAGATCTCCCGCAGCGAGGTCTTCTCGTAACCCTGCTCGGCGAAGAGATCCAGGGCGACGTCCTGGATGCGCTGGCGCGTATTGCCGCGGCGTGGCTGCGATGTGCTGCCCATGGTGCTCTCCCAAAACTTACTTGACGCCCGGCTAGTTACGGGTCTACTTTCCCAGTGTAGTCAACTAGCCGGGCGGCAAGTAAGTGCCCGACGAGCAGGAGATCGGGGAAAAGGGATCATGGCGGATCTGAAGAAGGCGGCGGACGGGAAGGCGGACGGCAGACCGGCCGACGAGGCTGCTGCCGAGGAGACCGCGGCACCCGGGCCGCGGCAGCGCAGCGTCCAGGTGGTGATGCTCGCTCTGATGATCACGATGCTGCTGGCCATGCTCGACAACCTGATCGTCGGTACCGCGATGCCGACCATCGTCGGCGACCTCGGCGGTCTGGAGCATCTGTCCTGGGTCGTCACCGCTTACACCCTGGCCACCGCGGCCTCCACCCCCATCTGGGGCAAGCTCGGCGACATGTACGGCCGCAAGGGCATCTTCCTCACGTCCATCGTGGTCTTCCTGATCGGCTCCGTACTGAGCGGAATGGCCCAGGACATGGGCCAGCTGATCGGCTTCCGGGCCATCCAGGGTCTCGGCGCCGGCGGCCTGATGGTCGGCGTCATGGCGATCATCGGCGACCTGGTGCCGCCCCGCGAGCGCGGCAAGTACCAGGGCATGATGGCCGGTGTGATGGCCATCGCCATGATCGGCGGACCGCTGGTCGGCGGCACCATCACCGACCACCTCGGCTGGCGCTGGAGCTTCTACATCAACCTCCCGCTGGGCGCGGTCGCACTCGCCATGGTCACCGCCGTGCTGCACCTGCCGGACAAGGAGCGCCCCAAGGCGAAGGTCGACTACCTCGGCGCCGGGCTGCTGACCCTCGGCATCACCGCGATCGTGCTGGTCACCACCTGGGGCGGTTCGGAGTACGCCTGGGGCTCCGCCATGATCATGGAGCTCACCGCGATCGGTGTCGTCTCGCTCGTCGGCTTCCTCTTCGTCGAGACCAAGGCCGCAGAGCCGATCATGCCGCTCCACATCTTCCGCAACCGGAACTTCACCCTGATGTCGGTGATCGGCTTCATGTCCGGCTTCGTGATGTTCGGTGCGGTGCTCTTCCTGCCGCTGTACCAGCAGTCCGTCCAGGGTGCGTCCGCGACCAACTCCGGTCTGCTGCTCCTGCCGATGCTGCTGTCGATGATGGTCGTCTCGCTGTTCGCCGGACGGGTCACCACCACCAGCGGCAAGTACAAGATCTTCCCCATCATCGGCTCCGTCCTGATGGTGGGCGGCCTGTTCCTGCTCTCGCTGATGGACACCGGCACCACCCGCTTCACCTCCGGCGTCTACATGGCGGTGCTCGGTGCGGGCATGGGCTTCCTGATGCAGATCACGATGCTGGTCGCGCAGAACAGCGTCGAGCTGAAGGACATGGGCGTCGCCTCCTCCGCGACCACCCTCTTCCGTACGCTCGGCAGCTCCTTCGGTGTCGCCATCATGGGTGCGCTGTTCACCGGACGGGTGCAGGACGAGATGATGGCCCGCGGCGGCGGAGGAGCCACCGCGAGGTCCGCGCAGCTGGACGCGGCGAGCCTGGCGAAGCTTCCGGACGCGGTGCGTGAGGCGTACCAGTTCGCGGTGTCGTCCGGTACGCACATCGCCTTCCTGGTCGGCGCCTGCGTCGGTGTGATCCCGCTGGTGGCGGCGTTGTTCGTCAAGGAGGTGCCGCTGCGGGGGGCGGGTCCGGAGGCCAAGGCGGAGCCCAGCGATCAGGCACCGGCGGCCGACGCCATGCAGACCGAGACCGTCTGACCGGCCTGACCTGGTCGACCACAGAACGGGCGGGGCCCCTGGGGTGCGCGGACCGTGCACCTCAGGGGCCCTGCCCGTTCCGTACGCCTGATCAGCTGCCGTCCGGGGAGGCGTTCGGCCCCGTGCTCCATGTGCTCCCCGTGCCGCGCGGCTCCGCCCCGCCGTCCGCCTTGCGCTGTTCGGCGAGCTGGAGGACCGGGAAGCTGCCCGTGTTCGTCGGGGCGTGCTCCGGCAGCCACAGCACGGCGACCGCGCCGCCGGCACCCTCCGCCGCGCCCTGCGGTGCCGCGTTCCGGAAGGTAAGCCGGGCGCCGAGGACTCGTGCCTGTCCGGCCGCGATGGTCAGCCCCAGGCCGTGACCGTGCCCGGCACGGTCACTGCTTCCGGTACGGAACCTGCTCGGGCCCTCCCGCAGCAGCGCCTCCGGGAAACCGGGCCCGTGATCGCGTACGCGCACCACCCGGCCCTCGACCGTGACCTCCACCGGAGTCGAACCGTGTTTGGCGGCGTTGCCCAGCAGGTTGCCGAGGATGCGCTCGAGCCGGCGCGGATCGGTGTTGACCCACGACTCGTGCACCACCTGGACCCGCACATCCGGGTCCAGCAGCGCGACCCGCCGGCTGACGAACTCGCCGAGCGCGATCTCCTGCAGCTCGGCCCGCTCCGACGCGCTGTCCAGCCTGGCCACCTCCAGCACGTCCTCGACGAGCGTGCGCATCGCCTGCGCCCGGTCCCGTACGAGCTCGGTGGGGCGGCCCGGCGGCAGCAGTTCGGCCGCCGTCAGCAGCCCGGTCACCGGTGTGCGCAGCTCGTGCGCGATGTCCGCGGTGACCCGGCGCTCGGCCTCGATCCGTTCACCCAGCGCGTCCGTGAGGGCGTCCACCGCACGGGCCAGCTCATCGGTCTCGTCCCGGATGACTCCGCCGATGGCCTCCCTGACCCGTACCTCCGTATTGCCCTGCGCGACCTTCCCGGCCGCGGCCGCCGCCTTGCGCAGCCGCCGCGACAGCTGTCCGCCTATCAGTACGCCCAGTGCGCAGCCGCCGAAGACCACCGAGACGGAGCCGATGATCAGCGCCCGGTCGAGATCGCCCATGATCGTGGCACTGCGGTTGGCGAAACGGGTGTGCAGCGACAGCACGTCGCCGTTGGCCAGCGGTACGGCCGCCCACACATCGGGCACCCCGTTCGCGTACTCGTCGACATGCGTGGCGCGCCGGTTCCTGCTGGTCTCCGCCCGCAGGCTCTGCGGCATCGTCGGGTCGTTGAGCTTGGCACCGAACTTGGGGTCGGCGTTCTTCGTCTTCGTCGCCTCGTACAGCAGCTGCGCATACGTCAGCCGCTCCAGCTGGACCTCGCGGGCGTTCTCCAGCATCGAGACGCGTGCGGCGTTGTGTACGACGAGGCTCAGCGCGACCGCGATCAGCGCGCCGACCGCCGCGATCGCGATACTGATCTTCCAGCGGACCCCTGTCCGCAGAGCCACCCGGTTCATGCCTTGAGCTTGTAGCCGAAGCCGCGGACCGTCTCGATCCTGTCCTGCCCGATCTTGGTGCGCAGCCGCTGCACATGGACGTCCACGACCCGGGTGTCACCGCCCCAGCCGTAGTCCCAGACCCGTTCGAGGAGCTTGTCGCGGGAGAGCACCGTGCCGGGCGCGGACGAGAACTCCAGCAGCAGCCGCATCTCGGTCGGGGTGAGCGCCACCTGCTCGCCGCTCTTGCGCACCTCCATGCCCTCGGTGTCGACCTCCAGATCGCCGAAGACCAGCACCCCGCCGACCGGCTGCGACTCTGTCTCCGTGCCGCCCGGCTGCCCGCCCGACGCATGACCGAAGCGGCGCAGCACGGCGCGGATCCTGGCGACCAGCACGGCGCCGTCGAAGGGCTTGGTGACGTAGTCGTCGGCGCCGGCCTCCAGGCCGAGCACCACATCGATCGAATCGGCGCGGGCCGACAGCATGATCACGGGCACCGTCGACTCGTCCCGGATGCGGCGGCACAGGCTGACCCCGTCCAGGCCCGGCACCATCACGTCGAGCAGCGCGATGTCCGGGCGGTCGGTCCGGAACGCCTCCAGACCGGAGAGGCCGTCAGGCATCGCGGTGACCGTGAAACCGTCCCGCTCCAGCGCCAGCTGGGTGGCCTCACGGATGACATCGTCGTCCTCGACGAACAGGACGTGGGTCTCGGCCATCGACTGCTCTCAGCTCTCGGTTCTCGGCTCGTGCCGTGCTCTGCTCCGGCGGTCTCAGCTCTTCGCCGGCTCCGCGGCCCCGGGGAGATCCCCTTCTCCGTTGCCGACGGCCCTGTTGAAGTCGTTGTGCACCCGGTCGTGCTCGTTGAACCGGTTGCCGGCCCAGTGGTACGTGACCACTTCCTCGCCGGACGGGTACGCGACGGCGTCCTTCTTCTCGTACACCTGTGTCGTCACCACCAGGTCACCGCGGTCGATGGTCCCGTAGATCGCGGGCTGTTCCATGGTGAAGACGTTCTCGTACGTGCCGTTGCTCCGCGGGCGGTACACATACGTACCGACCCCCACCGAGTCGCCGCAGGTCATCACATTCACCACGACGTCCGCCGATGATCCGCCGGTCAGCGTGCCGTACGAGCTGTCGACCGGATACTCGTTCCCCGTGCACGGCTTCAGGTCCGTCCTGACCCGCTCGCTCACCCGGGGGTCCTGCTTGACCAGCTGGACGGCATCGACGCGCCGGTCGGCCTTTCCGGTGGGAGGGGCGGCGACCGACGGTGTGACCTGGGCGACCGGCTGGGTGCCGGCCGGCCCCTCGTCGCGGGTACCCGTACCCCCGGTGGAGCAGCCGACGGCGAGCAGGCCGAGGGCGGCGAGTCCGGCCATGGCCGTACTGCCCGCCGCCCAGCCGGTGAGCCGGCTCCCGCCCCTGCCGGACGCCCCGCCACTGTCTGTCAGGCCGCGCACCGCTCCCGCCCCCGTTCGTCATGCCGCCGGTCCGCCTGTTCGCGCACCTGCGCCCGTACCCGTGCACGTTCCGGAGTGCGGGCGGCCGGAACGCGGTCGCCGGCCGTGCGGCCCTGGGCCTCACGGGCCCTGGCTTCCCTGCTCATGGCCTCGCGGCTCTCCAGCTCCTGGCGCAGCCGCGCCAGCGCCCGGTGCAGTGTGCTCTTCACCGTACCGGCCGACATACCGAGCGCCGCAGCCGTCTCCTCCGTGCTCATCTGCTCCCAGTGTCGCAGCACGACCACGCTGCGCTGCTTGGGAGCCAGCACGCCCAGGACGTCCATCAGCAGAGCACGGTCGGCGCGCTGCTCGGTGCCGTCCTCGATGCTGGCGTCGGGCAGCTGCTCGGTGGGAACCTCCTCCAGCCTGCGGGCCCGCCACCACTCCGTACGCGTATTGATCATGACGCGGCGCAGGTAGGCGTCGGCGAGGGACTTGTCCGCGATGCCGTCCCAGCGGCCGAACGTCCGTGCCAGGGCGGTCTGCAGCAGGTCCTGCGCGTCCACCGGGTCGGGGACCAGACGGCGCGCGCTGCGCAGCAGGGCCTCCTGCCGGGTGCGTACGTACTCTTCGAATTCGAGCACCTCGCCATGCGCCATTCCAACCGCCTCCGTCCCCGTGGATCCCCGTGTGACCTCTGCCAGCCGCTGATCGCGCGAGCTGACGGTCGGAGACGTTACGGAGCGGTTGTCACGGCGCTGTCCGGAGCAGCCATAGGCCGATGCACGGCTGTCCATCGGTTGTGTAACAGCGGGCGGGAGCCCACCTGACCCGCAAGCGGGAGGATCTAACTGAGCGGCAGCCGGTACTGCCCGCCCGGAAGCGGTTCGACCAGGCCGTCGGCGACCAGGCCGTCCAGCGCGCGGGCCCGTTGCACCGGCTCCTCCCATACGGCGTCCAGCGCCGCCTGCGGCACCGGGGTCACCGCCTCACGCAGCACGGCGAGCAGCCGGCCGCGCACCTGCCGGTCCGTACCCGCATAGCTCTGACCGCGACGTGGGGGCCCCTGGTGCTCGGGCTTCCCGGCCAGCCGCCAGGCGCACTGCGTGGCGATGGGGCAGCGCGTGCAGTCCTCGTTCTTCGCGGTGCAGACCAGCGCCCCGAGCTCCATCGTCGCGGCTGCCCAGCGGGCCGCGCGTTCGTCCTCGTCGGGAAGGAGCGCGCGGGCGAGCTTCCGTTCGGCGGCGGTGGTCGCGTTCGGCGGGTACTGAATGCCGGTCGCGGCCCGGGCGAACACCCGGCGGACGTTCGTATCGAGGACGGCATGGCGCTGCCCGTAGGCGAACGAGGCCACGGCTGCTGCCGTGTACTCACCGATCCCGGGCAGTGCGAGCAGCTGACTGTGCTCGCTCGGTACGTCGCCCCCGTGCCGTTCAGTTATTGCCTGCGCGGCCCCGTGGAGGCGCAGGGCTCGCCGCGGGTAGCCGAGCCGGCCCCAGGCGCGGACCGCTTCGCCGGGCGGCTCGGCCGCCAGGTCGGCGGGGCGGGGCCAGCGGGCCAGCCACTGTTCGTACACCGGGAGAACCCGGTTGACGGGGGTCTGCTGCAGCATGAACTCGCTCACCATCACACCCCAGGCGCCCGCTTCGGGGCGGCGCCAGGGCAGATCGCGGGCGTGCTGGTCGAACCACCCGATGACGGGAGTGTGGAGGGAAGTGGGGGGCGTCTGTGTCGCAGTCATGGCAGTCATCGCTCGTCGATCCTGGCACGGAAGGGCGGACAACGGTCATGGCAGCGGGGGTGTCGCCCCTCTTGAGGGCTCTTGGGGTGATATTGCCACCCGTCTGTCCCCACAGCGAGCCCGCCGGTGGCCCTGCATGCGGGCTCCGGCTCCTCCTCCGGGACGGCGGCCCGGCAGGCTCGGCGACAGACTGTAGCCGCCCTTGCATGGTTGTCACAGTGGGTGATTGTCAGGCGTCTCACCTGCGGAAAGGCGGCGGCGGAACACGCCGTTCCATGATGATGATCCGCAAAACTTGAGGATCGGAGCGGCGGGTGGGGCGGGAGTTGGCGCAGAACTCTCGTACAGTTTGGGCCGTGGGATCTCTGCGTAATCCGATCGGGCCGCTTCCCTCCTCCATCTACTGGCGACGGAGGGCCGTGGCGGCTGCTCTGATCGTGCTGCTCGCGCTGCTGATCGCATGGGCCGTCATGTCCGGTGGCGGCGGGAAGACCATGGACGACTCCCGGCCCAAGGGGTCGGGCCCCGCACAGTCGATCACCCCCGGACCTTCTGGTTCCGGTCCGGCCATCAGCCAACGGCCGGGCGGGCGCGACGAGTCGGGCGACTCCGGCGGGAGCGGCGACAACGGCAGCGGTACGGACGAGAGTTCCGGCGGGACCGGCGGCGGCAACGACGCGGGATCCGGACCGGGTTCGGGCAGTACGTCCGGCGGCGGCAGCGAGGGCCAGCAGATTCCGGCCGGGTCGTCGATCCCCTACTGCTCTTCCTCCGCACTGCAGTTGACCCTGCGCACCGATCTCAACTACGGCCCCGGCGAGAAGCCCAAGTTCGAACTGGTCGCCAAGAACACCTCGTCCCTCAGCTGCAAGGCCGACCTCGGGCCGAAGAGCGCGGTGCTGACCATCACCGAAGCCGGTGGCGACGACGACGAGGTGTGGTCCTCCAGGGACTGCCCGCGCAACGCGGGCCGCGTGCTGCTGAAGGTCCCGGCGGGCGAGACCGTCGTCCACACCGTGGAGTGGGACCGTAAGAAGAGCTCGCCGAACTGCGCGACGCCGCCCGCGGGGAACGCGGGACCCGGTACGTATCTCGTCGAGGCGAAGGCCCCTGGCGAGCCGGTGCAGCGCGCCTCGTTCGTCCTCGCGAAGGACTGAGCGGCCACAGCGGGCGAGCAGTGGAGCGACCGGACCCCGATCGAGGTCCGCGACGCACAGCGGGGCCCGGTCCACCGACCGGGCCCCGTGACGTCTCGCAACCGCTGGACGCGACCGCTACACGTACCGCTCAAGGATCGACGACTCGGCCAGTCGCGACAGCCCCTCGCGCACGCTGCGCGCCCGCGCCTCGCCGACCCCGTCCACCGTCTGGAGGTCGTCGACGCTCGCCGCCAGCAGCTTCTGCAGGCCGCCGAAGTGCTCCACCAGCCGGTCGATGATCGCCCCGGGCAGCCGCGGCACCTTCGCCAGCAGCCGGAAGCCGCGCGGCGAGACCGCCGAATCGAGGGTCTCGGGCGAGCCGCTGTACCCCAGGGCCCGTGCCACGACCGGGAGTTCGAGCAGCTCGGTGTGGGAGAGCCCGTCCAGCTCGGTCAGCGCCTCCGTGACCGTGCGGGACCGCTTGGCGGTCGGCTCCGGCACGTAATCGCGCACGACGAGCTCGCGCTCCGGCTCGACGCCGGCGATCAACTCGTCGAGCTGGAGGGAGAGAAGACGGCCGTCGGTGCCCAGCTCCACCACGTACTCGGCGATCTCGGTCGCGATCCGCCGGACCATTTCCAGGCGCTGTGCGACCGCCGTCACGTCCCGCACCGTCACGAGGTCCTCGATCTCCAGCGCGGAGAGCGTGCCCGCGACCTCGTCGAGGCGGAGCTTGTACCGCTCCAGGGTGGCGAGGGCCTGGTTGGCGCGCGAGAGGATCGCGGCGGACTCCTCCAGGACGCGGCGCTCCCCGTCCACGTACAGCGCGATCAGACGCATCGACTGCGAGACCGAGACGACCGGGAAGTTGCACTGCTTGGAGACCCGGTCCGCCGTGCGGTGGCGGGTACCTGTCTCCTCGGTGGGGATGGAGGCGTCCGGGACCAGCTGCACGCCGGCCCGGAGGATCTTCGTCATGTCCTTGTCGAGGATCAGCGCCCCGTCGAGCTTGGCGAGCTCGCGCAGCCGCGTCGCGGTGAACTCCACGTCCAGCACGAAGCCGCCGGTGCACATCGACTCGACGGTCTTGTCCATGCCGAGCACGATCAGCCCGCCGGTGTTGCCACGGAGAATGCGCTCCAGGCCGTCCCGCAGGGCCATCCCGGGCGCGACGGCGCTCAACGAGGCGCGCATCAGCGCCTCATTACCGGTGCCTTGGCCGGACTTTCCGGGCGATGATGCCCGGTCGTTGGCTGCCACTGCACTCCTCCGGTCACAGGTTTGCGGTGCCCTACGTCACTCATACCGTTCGTACGGACGGGCGAGACCAGGGCAAAGTCTACCGGCGCGCGTTGTCCTCCCGTGGGGCCTCCGGCCGAGACCGGCGCGGGAGCACTCTGAGCGCGTCTCCCACGTTGGCGACTTCCGTGACCTTCATACCGGGCGGGACCTTTCCGGGATCGGTCGGAACCAGCGCGTGCGTGAAGCCCAGACGGTGTGCTTCGGCCAGCCTGCGCTGCACCCCCGTAACCCTTCTGACCTCGCCCGCGAGGCCCACCTCGCCGATCGCCACCAGGTTCTTGGGCAGGGGTGTGTCGCTTGCCGCGCTGGCCAGCGCGAGCGCCACCGCGAGGTCCGCGGCGGGCTCGGAGAGCTTCACGCCACCGACCGTCGCGCTGTAGATGTCCCGCTTGCCGAGCGCGCTGATCCTGCCGCGCTGCTCCAGAACGGCCAGCATCATCGAGACCCGGGACGTCTCCAGACCGGAGGTCGTGCGCCGGGGCGAAGGGATCTGCGAATCGACCGTCAGCGCCTGCACCTCGGCGACGAGCGGGCGCCGCCCCTCGAGCGTGACCGTCAGACAGGTGCCCGGCACGGGCTCGTCACGCCGGGTGAGGAAGAGGCCGGAAGGATCGGCGAGGCCCGTGATGCCCTCGTCGTGCAGTTCGAAGCAGCCGACCTCGTCGGTCGCTCCGTACCGGTTCTTCACGCCCCGGACGAGCCGGAGGCGCGCATGGCGGTCGCCCTCGAAGGACAGCACCACATCGACGAGATGCTCCAGCAGCCGGGGCCCGGCGATCGCACCGTCCTTGGTCACATGGCCGACCAGCAGCGTGGACATGCCGCGCTCCTTGGATGCGCGGATGAGCGCTCCGGCGACCTCCCGGACCTGCGCCATGCCGCCGGGCGCGCCCTCGATCTCCGGCGAGGCGACCGTCTGTACGGAGTCGAGGACGAGCAGAGACGGCTTGACCGCGTCCAGATGGCCGAGGACCGCGGAGAGATCGGTCTCGGCGGCGAGGTAGAGGTGGTCGTTGATCGCCCGGATCCGGTCGGCGCGCAGCCGCACCTGGCTCGCGGACTCCTCCGCGGTGACATAGAGGGTGCGGTGCTCGTCACTGGCGGCCTTGGCGGCCACGTCCAGCAGCAGCGTCGACTTGCCGACGCCCGGCTCGCCCGCGAGCAGCACCACGGCCCCGGGGACCAGCCCGCCGCCGAGTACCCGGTCCAGCTCGTCGACCCCGGTCGACCGGGCGGTGGCCTGCCGGCTGTCGACCTGGCCGATGGGCAGTGCGGCCGAGCTGACGCGGCCGGCCGCCGTCGTCCGTACGGCGGGGGCGCCGCCGAACTCCTCGACCGTCCCCCACGCCTGGCATTCGGGGCATCGGCCGAGCCACTTGGCGGTCGTCCAGCCGCATTCGGTGCAGCGGTAGGACGGCCGGTCCTTCGCGGATTTCGTACGGGCAGCCATGGCGCCACCGTATAGGTGAGGTCTGACAACGCCGCCCGGCGCGGGTGCGCAGGTGGCTCGCGGCGGCGGGTGCGGGGCGTGCGCGCAGGGCGCGGCCGTCCGGAAAGCCCTGCCGGAGTCGAATATTCCTGTCCCCTTTCGAGGCATACGTTCATCCGTAAGGGTTAAATGTGCGCAAGGGGTGCCAAGCGCATGCCCGGCCCTGCCTACGGTCGCCAGGTGACGAGCAGCAGGCTGGAGATCCACACGCACACCACCGGCGCACACCGGGCCCAGCACCGTGCGCCCCGGTCGTCGCCGAAGCGAACGCCCGCCCGTTACGAGGCGTATCTCGACGGTCTGTTCACCTACTGCCTCTCCGTGCTCTGCGATCACGACGCAGCCGTCGAGGCGCTGGGCACCGTGCTCGCGCTCGCGGAACGGCAGGACGGGCGGTGCCCGAAGGGTGAGGAGGAACGTAAAACCTGGCTGTATGCGCTGGCCAGGTGGACGTGCCTGCGCAAGCTCGCCGAGCAGAAGCAGAAACGGGGCCGCCAGGCGCACCGCCATCAGCCGGCCGAGCAGCCGGGCAGGCCGACCACGGCCGCCCACGGGGCGCGTGCGAAATCCCGTAGGCCCCCCGCGCCCGTCCCCGCCCGCGCAGCCGCTGCGAACGCCCCCGAGACCGATGCGGCCGCCGAGGCCCACCGCCGCGAACTCGCCCAGCTCGCCTGGCCCGAGGCCGCGGGCACCACCCCCGAACAGCGCGAGGCGCTCGAACTGGCGGTCCGCCACCACCTCGCCCCGCGCGCCGTTGCCGCCGTCCTCGGGCTCGACCCCGCGACCGCCCGCGAGCTGCTCGCCACCGCGGCCTGCGAGGTGGAACGCACCCGGGCCGCCCTCGCCGTCGTGGAGACCGGCAACTGCCCCAGCGTCGCCCGGCTCACCGGCGACCACCGTGTCCTGCTCTCCGTCCCCCTGCGCCGCGAGCTCGTCCGCCACGTCGACGACTGCCCCCGCTGTCGCCGCGTCGCCGAGCGGGCGGGCGCCGAAGGCCCCTGGCCGGGTGCGACCGTCAGCCCGGGCGCCGCACTGCCGGTCGTGGAGGCCCCGCGGCCGTCCGCGTACGTGGCGATGATCCACGCCCAGAGGAATCGGTCCGGCACTCCGCGCTTCGACCGGACGGGCTTCCCGCTGGACCCGAAGGACCACGCCGCCCGCCGGGACCGGCTGCGGGCGAGAGTCGTGACGACGACGCTGGTGGCCACGGTCGTCGCCGCCCCTGTGATCGCGCTGTGGTCCGCCTACCGGGGCGCGCCGCTGACCGGCGAGGGGCATGACGGCTCATCGGTCGCCGCGACGGGGACGGACGACCGGAGCGACCTCGACGGCAACCCGTACGACCGCTACGAGAACGCGGGCAACGCCAGTCCCCAGCCCGGCTCCCGCTTCAAGGACGGCAGCGGCACGCCGGACGTGTCCGCCGAGGTGATCAGTTCCGGAACGGGGCAGCACGGCCCCGGCAGATTCGCGGTCACGGCCCGCTCGGCCGGCGACACGACGCTGATCACGCTGACCGCCTCGGGCGGTGCGCCCGTGGCCTGGTCGGCACGGGCGGACGCCCCCTGGCTGCGCCTCAGCAGGCCGTCCGGCACCATTGCCGCGGGGGAGAGCGTCACGATCCGGGTCTCTGTGGACCATGCGAGGGAACCGGCCGGGGCCTGGAGCGCGCACATCCGTCTGGCGCCGTCGGGCTCGACCGTGATGATCAGCGGACACCGGGCGGTGGCGGCAGCGTCCCTACCGGCCAGGCCCACCCGGCCGTCCCATCCGTCGACTCGGCCTCCGACGTCGCCCGGCCCCTCGGAGACGACCGAGCCGTCGCCCGGCCCCACATCGCCCCCGGCGGACCCGTCGCCTTCCCCGGACCCGTCGGGCTCGTCGAACCCGCCCGCTCCGTCCGATCCCGCCGATCCGGGGACAAGCCCGAGCCACCCGGCACGGACGGACTGAAGGACGCCTTCAGCCCGCCCCGGGCTGATCCGGTCGAAAGACCCTAGGGCTGCACCGGGTCCGCCGGGTGCGGCGCCATGGGCAGCAGCGAGGAGAGCCGCTCCTCGCACAGTTCGACCAGCCGCTCGTAGGCCTCCTTGCCCATCAGCTCGGTGAGCTCGGGCCGGTACGACACATAGACCGGCTCCCCGGCCCCGTGCGCCGAGGTCGCCGACGTGCACCACCAGTGCAGATCGTGCCCGCCCGGACCCCAGCCGCGGCGGTCGTACTCGCCGATGGAGACCTGGAGCACGCGCGTGTCGTCGGGCCGGTCGATCCAGTCGTACGTACGCCGGATCGGCAGCTGCCAGCACACGTCCGGCTTGGTCTCCAGGGGCTCCTTGCCCTCGCGGAGCGCCAGAATGTGCAGCGAACAGCCGGCCCCGCCCGCGAACCCGGGCCGGTTCTGGAAGATGCAGGATCCGTTCCAGCGACGCGTCTGGCGTTCTCCGTCGTCGTCGAGCTGGACCCAGCCCGTCTCCGTGCCGACATCGTGGAACTGCCACAGATCCGGGGTCAGCCGGGAGACGTGTTCCGCCACCCGCTTCTCGTCGTCCTCGTCGGAGAAGTGCGCGCCCAGCGTGCAGCACCCGTCGTCCGCACGGCCCGCCTGGATGCCCTGGCAGCCGCTGCCGAAGATGCAGGTCCACCTGGAGGTCAGCCAGGTCAGGTCGCAGCGGAAGATCTGTTCGTCGTCCGCGGGGTCGGGGAACTCGACCCAGGCGCGTGCGAAGTCGATCCCCTTCTCGTCCTCGGACCGGTCCGGCCCGTTCACTTCCGGCTGCTGCATCTCCTGCTTCGTTTTCTGCTTCTTCGTGACTTTGCCCGGCTTCGCCTTTTTCGTCTTTGGCACGGGCCAAGAGTAAGTCCGCGAGGGCAGTAGCGTTCCGGCTATGAGACTCGGAGTCCTCGACGTGGGGTCGAACACGGTTCATCTGCTGGTGGTGGACGCGCATCCCGGCGCCCGCCCGCTGCCCGCTCATTCGCACAAGGCGGAGCTGCGCCTGGCCGAACTCCTCGACGCGGACGGGGCCATCGGCCCCGAGGGTGTGGACCGGCTCGTCACGACGATCGCGGATGCCCTGCAGGCCGCCGAGGACAAGGGCTGCGAGGACGTGCTGCCGTTCGCCACGTCCGCGGTGCGGGAAGCGAGCAACGCCGACCAGGTGCTGGCCCGGGTACGGGAGGAGACCGGCATCGACCTCGTCGTCCTCAGCGGTGCGGAGGAGGCCCGGCTCACCTTCCTCGCCGCCCGCCGCTGGTTCGGCTGGTCGGCGGGGAAACTGCTGGTCCTGGACATCGGTGGCGGCTCGCTGGAGATCGCGTTCGGCATCGACGAGGGGCCCGACGCCGCGGTGTCGCTGCCGCTCGGGGCCGGACGCCTCACCTCCGGCTGGCTGCCGGGCGATCCGCCGGACCCGGCCGAGGTGAAGGCGCTGCGCCGCCATGTGCGGACGAGCATCGCCCGTACGGTCGGCGAGTTCAGCCGCTTCGGCCGCCCCGACCATGTCGTCGCGACCTCCAAGACGTTCAGGCAGCTCGCCAGGATCGCGGGTGCCGCACGGTCCACGGAGGGCCTGTACGTGCAGCGTGCGCTCACCCGCAAGGCGCTGGAGGAGTGGGTGCCGAAGCTGGCGGCGATGACCGCCGACCAGCGGGGCCGGCTGCCCGGGGTCTCCGAGGGGCGGGCCGCGCAGCTGCTGGCGGGGGCGCTGGTCGCGGAGGGGGCGATGGACCTTTTCGGGGTGGAGGAGCTGGAGATCTGCCCGTGGGCGCTGCGCGAGGGAGTGATCCTGCGCCGCCTGGACCACCTCCCGGCAGCGGCCGCCGCTCTGAACTGACCCGCACCACCCGCCCGGCGGACCCCGGCGAGAAGGGAGCCGTCGGGTGGTGGCCGGCTTCCGCGCCCGGGGCCGTCGGGGCCCCGCGAGCCCGTCCGGGCGCGCCCGGCGCCGACCATGGTCCTGCTCACTTTCCGCCCCGCTCCTCGGTGGCGCGCACAGCCTCCCCGTACCCTGTCCCCGTGGCAGAACCAGTGGTGCGCATCCCGGATGCGAAGGTCGCCCTGTCGACGGCTTCGGTGTATCCGGAGTCGACGGCGACGGCCTTCGAGATCGCCGCGCGTCTGGGCTACGACGGTGTCGAGGTCATGGTCTGGACCGACCCCGTGAGCCAGGACATCGAGGCGCTGCGACGGCTCTCGGACTACCACCAGGTGCCGATCCTCGCCGTTCACGCGCCCTGCCTGCTGATCACGCAGCGGGTCTGGTCCACCGATCCATGGGTGAAGCTCCAGCGGGCCCGTACGGCCGCGGAGAAGCTCGGCGCGTCGACGGTCGTCGTCCACCCGCCGTTCCGCTGGCAGCGGCAGTACGCGCGCGACTTCGTCACCGGCATCTGGCGCATGGCGGACGAGACGGATGTCCGGTTCGCCGTCGAGAACATGTACCCGTGGCGGTACCGGGACCGCGAGATGCTTGCGTACGCCCCCGACTGGGACGTCACCAACGACGACTACCGGCACTTCACCGTGGACCTCTCGCACACCGCGACCGCCCGCACCGACGGCATGGCCATGGTCGAGCGGATGGGCGACCGCCTCGCACACATCCATCTGGCCGACGGCAAGGGCTCGAACAAGGACGAGCACCTGGTGCCCGGCCGCGGTGACCAGCCCTGCGCCGAACTGCTGGAGCAGCTGGCCCGCACCGGTTTCGACGGCCATGTCGTCATCGAGGTCAACACCCGCCGCGCCATGTCCGCCGCCGAACGCGAGGCCGACCTGGCGGAGGCGCTCGCCTTCACCCGGCTCCACCTGGCGTCCGCGACGGCGCAGGTGCCGCGCCCATGACCAGCCACGGGGACAGCGACTCGCGCGGCCCCGCCGAACGCCCCAGACGCCGCGGCCGCCCCGCCCGTACGGCCGAGGCCACCGGCCCCGGGGCCCGCGAACGCATCCTCGAGGCGGCCCGTACCGAGTTCGCCGAACGGGGCTACGACAAGACGTCGATCCGCGGCATCGCCAAGGCGGCAGGCGTCGACGCCGCACTCGTCCACCACTACTTCGGTACGAAGGACGACGTCTTCGCGGCGGCGATCGAGGTCTCCTTCGAACCCGCACTGGTGCTGCCGGCCATCATCGGCAACGGCACGGACGGCCTGGGGGAGCGCCTGGTCCGCTACTTCATCGGCGTCTGGGAGAACCCGGTGTCCAGAGCGCCGCTGCTGGCGATCATGCGGTCCGCGCTGACGCACGAGGCGGCGGCGAAGGTGCTGCGCGGTTTCGTGCTGCGGCGGCTGCTGGAACGGATCGCGGAGACACTGGACGTACCGGACGCGACGTTCCGCGCGGAACTGGCCGCCTCGCACATGGTCGGGATCGCGATGCTGCGGTACGTGATCCGGGCGGAGCCGCTGGCGTCGGCGGAACCGGAGAAGATCGTGGCGATGGTGGCACCGACCCTGCAGCGCTACCTGACAGAGGCCTGACCGGCCCTCCCGGAACGTCTTCGGCCGTCCGCGCAGCCGCTCGACGTGCCAGGGTGGCGATCCGGCCACCCTGGCACGCGAGGACCGGAGAGGCGGCGAGCACCCCCACCCGCCCACACAGCGAGCACTCCGTCCCGCATTCCGGACACCGTGTCCAGATCTTGGAGCCAAGGCGTAACCTCGAAGACAGTCTTTTCTGTCGAAGGAGCGAGAGACGATGCCCCAGCTGAGGTCCCGCACTGTCACCCACGGCCGCAACATGGCGGGCGCCCGCGCCCTTATGCGGGCCTCGGGCGTAGCGAGCGAGGACATCGGCAAGCCGATCATCGCGGTCGCCAACTCCTTCACCGAGTTCGTCCCCGGTCACACGCACCTCGCCCCGGTGGGCAGGATCGTCTCCGACGCCATCAAGGCGGCAGGCGCCGTGCCGCGCGAGTTCAACACCATCGCCGTCGACGACGGCATCGCGATGGGCCACGCCGGGATGCTCTACAGCCTCCCGTCCCGCGACCTGATCGCCGACTCGGTCGAGTACATGGTCGAGGCGCACTGCGCGGACGCGCTGATCTGCATCTCCAACTGCGACAAGATCACCCCCGGCATGCTGATGGCCGCGATGCGCCTGAACATCCCGACGGTCTTCGTCTCCGGCGGCCCGATGGAGGCCGGCAGGGCCACTCTCGTCGACGGCACGGTCCGCAAGCTCGACCTGATCAACGCGATCAGCGACGCCGTCAACGAGAACGTCTCTGACGAGGACATCCTCCGCATCGAGGAGAACGCCTGCCCCACCTGCGGCAGCTGTTCCGGCATGTTCACCGCCAACTCGATGAACTGCCTGACCGAGGTCCTCGGCCTCTCCCTCCCCGGGAACGGCTCCGTCCTCGCCACGCACACCGCCCGCAAGGCGCTGTACGAGGAGGCCGGCCGTACGGTCGTCGAGATCACCAAGCGCTATTACGAGCAGGACGACGCGACGGTCCTGCCGCGCTCCATCGGCACCCGCGCCGCGTTCGACAACGCGATGGCGCTGGACATCGCCATGGGCGGCTCCACCAACACGATCCTGCACCTGCTCGCCGCAGCCCAGGAGGCCGAGCTGGCCTACGACCTCGACGACATCAACGAGGTCTCGCGCCGCGTCCCCTGCCTGTCGAAGGTCGCGCCCAACGTGGCCCCCGGCGGCACGTACTACATGGAGGACGTCCACCGGGCCGGGGGCATCCCCGCCATCCTCGGTGAGCTCCACCGCGCCGGCCTGCTCAACGAGGACGTGCACTCGGTGCACTCCGCCACCCTCGCCGAGTGGCTGAAGAACTGGGACGTCCGCGGCGGCTCCCCGTCCCCCGAGGCCGTCGAACTGTGGCACGCGGCCCCCGGATGCGTCCGTTCCGCGACGGCCTTCTCGCAGTCCGAGCGCTGGGACACGCTCGACCTGGACGCGGCGGGCGGCTGCATCCGCGACCTGGAGCACGCCTACTCCAAGGACGGCGGTCTCGCGGTCCTGAAGGGGAATCTCGCCGAGGACGGCTGTGTCGTGAAGACGGCCGGCGTCGACGAGTCGATCTGGACCTTCGAGGGCCCGGCGGTCGTCTGCGAGTCGCAGGAGGAGGCCGTCGACAAGATCCTCCGCAAGGAGATCAAGGAGGGCGACGTCGTCGTCATCCGTTACGAGGGCCCGCGCGGCGGCCCCGGCATGCAGGAGATGCTCTACCCCACGTCCTTCCTCAAGGGCCGCGGTCTCGGCAAGAGCTGCGCCCTGGTGACCGACGGCCGGTTCTCCGGCGGTACGTCGGGCCTGTCGATCGGCCACGCTTCGCCGGAGGCCGCATCGGGCGGCACGATCGCGCTCGTCGAGGACGGCGACCGGATCAGGATCGACATCCCGGACCGGTCGATCGAGCTCCTCGTCCCCGAGGCCGAACTGACCGCCCGCCGCGAGGCGCTGAACGGCGTGTATGCGCCGAAGAACCGCGAGCGCAAGGTCTCGGCGGCGCTGCGGGCGTACGCGGCGATGGCGACGAGTGCGGACCGCGGCGCGGTCCGTGACGTCTCCAAGCTCGGCTGACACACGCACGCACACGGCCCGTCCGGCCCCCGGTGACCAGCGGTCGCCGGGGGCCGGACCGCATCCGTACCCCCGCCGCCCTGGGATAATCGACCTCGTGAGCGAGAACCCCGAAGCCCCCGACTCCACCGAGCCCGGATCCACCGCCCCCGGTCCGCAGCCCGAGCCCATCCGTTTCTTCGGCACGACCTGGGTCGAGCACGACGGCCGTTACGGACTCCGCCGTGCCGGTGTCGCTCTCGGCTCCCTCGCCGCGGCCGTCGCCTCCTGCTTCGTGCTCCGCTTCGCCTACCAGGGCCTGGAGATCGCCGACGTCGGCAGCTTCGTCGGGATCCTGGTCGTCCTGATGTTCGCCGTCTGCAGCGCCGTCGCCTTCCGCAAGACCTGGGAGGGGTTCAGCCACCGCCCCGCCGACCAGGCCCGCGAGGACAATCTGCGCGGTCTGAAGACGATCGGTTTCATCGGCTCGCTGCTCGCGTACTTCTTCCGGTCGTTCCTGGAGGCGCCGGGCGAGAAGCTGCGGCGCACGGAGTACGAGACGGCTGTTGCGCGGTACGCGAAGCGCCGCTCGGCGCGGACCGGGAACCCGGCGGGACGCAGGACGACCAAGCCCGGAAAACCTCGGCGCAAGTAGCCCCACCCGGGCGACGATGCCCCCATGTCTCACACGGACCCCACCACCCCCACCGCCCCCGGCGAGTCCACGCCCCACCACGGTCAGTCCCGCGCCCTCTCCTTCGACCGGGCCGCCGCGCAGTACTCCGCGGCCCGCCCCGGCTACCCGCCCGCCCTCTTCACCGCGATCGAGGAGCTCACAAGCCGTCCCCTGCGCGGCGCCCGCACCCTCGACGTCGGCGCCGGCACCGGCATCTCCACCCGCCTCCTCCACGACCGCGGCGCCCGCGTCACGGCCGTCGAGCCGGGCCCCGGCATGGCGGCAGAACTGCACCGGACGCTCCCGCAGGTGCCGCTGGTGCGTGGCGACGGCAACCGCCTCCCCTTCGCCACCGCCTCGGCCGACCTGATCACGTACGCCCAGTCCTGGCACTGGACCGACCAGGCCCTCTCCGCCCCCGAGGCCGTCCGCGTCCTGCGCACGGGCGGCGCCCTCGCGCTCTGGTGGAACGTCTCCGACCACTCGGTCCTCTGGATCGCCGAGCAGGACGCCCGCCTCCGCCGTTTCTTCGGCGTGGACGAAAGCGCCCACGGTTCGTCCATCCGCCCCCGCGACCTGCCGGCCGAGCTCGACTTCGTCAACCGCAAGGTGTCCTGGACCCGTCAGGTGTCGCTCGACACCCATCTCGCCAACCTCGGCAGCCACTCCGCCTTCCTCGTCCGTGGCGAGGTAGGCGCACGCCGGTTCCTCACGGAGGAGCGCGAGATTCTCGCAGAGCTCTTTCCGGACGGCACGGTCGAAGAGAGTTACGTGGTCGACCTCAGCGTGGCGACGCGCTGACGGTCACACCGGAGCGGCACGCGGCGGCGGCAGGGCACCGCCGCCGCGTCACCGTGCCGCCCCGTTCCCGCGGCCTCTTCGCGACGCTCGTGCCGTAGCAGCCGCGGCACCGTGCCGAGCGCCCCGGCCCCGGACTGCATCCAGCGCCGCCGGTCCCTTGACGCGGGGCGCCGTCGAACCCAATATTCATCACATGATGAATTCTTCGGGCTTCGCCATCGAGGCCCGCGGCCTCACCGTCGTACGAGGCGACCGAACCGTCCTGCGCGGCATCGACTTCACCGTCGAACCCGGCAGGATCACCGGCCTCCTCGGCCCCTCGGGCTGCGGCAAATCCACCCTGATGCGAGCCGTCGTCGGCACCCAGGCCAAGGTCACCGGCACCCTCGACGTCCTCGGAACCCCCGCGGGCCACCCCACCCTCCGCCCGCGTATCGGGTACGTCACCCAGGCCCCGTCGGTCTACACCGACCTCAGCGTCCGGCAGAACCTCGACTACTTCGCGGCCGTCCTCCAACCGGGCCGCAGCCACCGGGACAGCCGCCGGGCCGCCGTCACCCAGGCCATCACCGATGTGGACCTGGCCGACCATGCGGACGCCCTCGCCGGCACCCTGTCCGGCGGCCAGCTCACCCGGGTCTCCCTCGCCGTGGCCCTGCTCGGCACCCCCGAACTCCTGGTCCTCGACGAACCGACCGTGGGGCTCGACCCGGTGCTCCGCCGCGACCTGTGGGCCCTCTTCCACAGCCTGGCCGCCGACCACGGCACCACGCTGCTCGTCTCGTCCCACGTCATGGACGAGGCCGAGCGGTGCCACCGACTGCTCCTCATGCGTGAGGGCGAGATCCTCGCCGACGGCACGCCCGAGGCGCTGCGCACCGATGCCCGCACCGCCACCGTCGAAGAAGCCTTCCTCCATCTGGTCGACGAGGCCGCCAGCCGTCAGGAGAACGCCCGATGAGCACGACCAACACGGACAACGCGACCGACGCGAGGACCACCCCCCGGGCCACCGGCCGCCCGGCCCCCAAGCCCCGGGCCCTCAGCCCGGCCCGGACCCTCGCCACCGCCGCCAGGGTCCTGCGTCAGTTGGCGCACGACCCGCGCACCGTTGCCCTGCTGCTCCTGATCCCGGTCGTGATGATCACGCTGCTGCGGTTCGTCTTCGATGGCAGTCCACATACGTTCGACGCCATCGGAGCCTCGCTCCTCGGCATCTTCCCGCTGATCACGATGTTCCTGGTGACATCGATCGCCACGCTCCGCGAACGGACCTCGGGCACCCTGGAACGCCTCCTGGCCATGCCGATGGGCAAGGGCGACCTGATCGCCGGTTACGCCCTCGCGTTCGGCGCCGTCGCGATCCTCCAGTCCCTCCTGGCCACCGCACTCTCGGTCTGGGCGCTCGGCCTCGACGTGATCGGGTCGCCCTGGTTGCTGCTCCTCGTCGCCCTCCTCGACGCGCTGCTCGGCACGGCGCTCGGGCTGTTCGTCTCCGCCTTCGCCGCGTCCGAGTTCCAGGCCGTCCAGTTCATGCCGGCCGTGATCTTCCCGCAGCTCCTGCTCTGCGGACTGTTCATCGCACGCGACCGGATGGCGCCCGTCCTCGAAGCGATCTCGAACATCCTGCCCATGTCCTACGCGGTCGACGGCATGAACGAAGTCCTCCACCACACCGACGTGACCGGCGACTTCGTCCGCGACGTCCTGATCGTCGCCGGCTGCGCCCTCCTCGTCCTCACCCTCGGCGCGGCCACCCTCCGGCGCCGCACCGCCTAGCTAGGGCCTCTCGTTCGGATCATGTTGGGCTCGCGGGGTCGGGCACGCACATCTGCCGCGTTGTCGTCAGTCCCCGACGCTCCGCGTCGGCTCCTTCCTCCGCCTTGCAGCTGCACGCACCCGACCCCGCTCCCTGATCCAGCCTGATCCGAACGAAAGACCCCAGGGGCCCTCTCGTTCGGATCATGTTGGGCTCGCGGGGTCGGGCACGCACATCTGCCGCGTTGTCGTCAGTCCCCGACGCTCCGCGTCGGCTCCTTCCTCCGCCTTGCAGCTGCACGCACCCGACCCCGCTCCCTGATCCAGCCTGATCCGAACGAAAGACCCCAGGGGCCCTCTCGTTCGGATCATGTTGGGCTCGCGGGGTCGGGCACGCACATCTGCCGCGTTGTCGTCAGTCCCCGACGCTCCGCGTCGGCTCCTTCCTCCGCCTTGCAGCTGCACGCACCCGACCCCGCTCCCTGATCCAGCCTGATCCGAACGAAAGACCCCAGGGGCCCTCTCGTTCGGATCATGTTGGGCTCGCGGGGTCGGGCACGCACATCTGCCGCGTTGTCGTCAGTCCCCGACGCTCCGCGTCGGCTCCTTCCTCCGCCTTGCAGCTGCACGCACCCGACCCCGCTCCCTGATCCAGCCTGATCCGAACGAAAGACCCTGGATGGCCTCTCCGTCCCGGTGCGAGGATGGCGGCGACGACGCAGCACCAGAACCACGAACCACCGCACCGTCCGGAGGGTGAACCGCATGACCCAGACAGTCGCAGTCCTCGGCACCGGCAAGATCGGCGAGGCACTGCTCAGCGGCATGATCCGGGCGGGCTGGCGCCCCGCCGACCTGCTGGTCACCGCCCGTCGCTCCGAGCGCGCCGAGGAACTCCACACCCGCTACGGCGTCGAGTCGGTCACCAACGCGGAAGCCGCCAAGCGCGCCGACATCCTGATCCTTGCGGTCAAGCCCCAGGACATGGGGCGGCTCCTCGACGAGCTCTCCCCCCACGTCACCGCCGACCGCCTGGTCATCAGCGCCGCCGCCGGCATCACGACCGGCTTCATCGAGGACCGCCTCGCCGCGAGGACCCCGGTCGTACGTGTCATGCCGAACACCCCCGTCCTGGTGGACGAGGGCATGTCCGTCATCTCCGCAGGCAGCCATGCCACCGTCGACCACCTCTCCACCACCGAGGCGATCTTCGGCGGGGTAGGCAAGACCCTCCGCGTTCCCGAGTCCCAGCAGGACGCGGCGACCGCGCTGTCGGGCTCGGGACCCGCGTACTTCTACTTCCTCGTCGAGGCGATGACCGACGCGGGCATCCTGCTCGGCCTGCCCCGTGCCCAGGCCCACGACCTGATCGTGCAGGCCGCCATCGGCGCCGCGGTGATGCTTCGCGACAGCGGCGAACACCCGGTCAAGCTCCGCGAGGCCGTGACCAGCCCGGCCGGAACCACCATCAGTGCCATCCGCGAGCTGGAGAACCACGGCGTACGCGCCGCCCTCATCGCCGCCCTCGAAGCGGCCCGTGACCGCAGCCGCGAGCTGGCCTCGGGCAACGGCTGACCCTCACTTCCCCGCGGCAGCCACCAGCTCCGCACTGGTCACGACCTTCGCGAAGCCACCACTGTGCAGCGACACAGCGGTGGCCCGCGCCAGCTCGTCCGCACTCAGTGCCCACCCCCACGGCCCGACCCCGTCGAACGTGTGCGTGGCATCGAGCGCGAAGAACACCTCGTACCCGAGATTCCCGCCCATGCGTGCTGTCGTCTCCGCGCACATATTGGTCTGGATTCCGGCCACCACGATCTGCCGCACCCCGCCCTCGCTCAGCCACGCCCCCAGATCGGGTGTCCCGTAGAAGGCGGAATTCACGGTCTTCGTCAGAAACAGCTCGGGTCCGCTGCCCTTCCCCCGCCGCTCCTCCACGTACGCCTTGAAGTCGTTCCCCGGGTACCCCGGCCGCAGCGGCGAATCCGGCTTCGGCGAGTCATGCCGTACGAACACGACGGGCCGGCCGCTCGCCTGCCACGCGTCGATGAGCTCGGCGATGTTCCGATCCGCATCGGGATTGTTCCGCGGCCCCCAGTGCGCCTCCTCCTCGAAGCCCTCCTGAACGTCCACCACGACCAGCGCTGCGTTCTCTGCGATCTCCATGACCACGATGCTGCCGCCTCGCCGCCCCGTCGCCCAGAGGTCGGAAAGTCATCGATCGATGCTTTACTGCCAGCATGGCGACCACGCAGGCCCCTGCCCCCACCCGCATCGCCCTCGTCTCGTTCCCGGGCGTCCGGGCCTTCGACGTCTCGGTGATCACCGAGGTCTGGGGCGTGGACCGCACCGACCGCGGGGTTCCACTATTCGACCTGCACCGCGCCGCCGCCGATCCGGCCTCCATCCCGCTGCGCGGGGGCCTCTCCCTCACCCCGGACCGCACCCTCGCCTGGCTGGCCCGCGCCGACCTGATCGTCGTTCCCGGCCTCGACGACCACCTGACACCCGCGCCCGCCCCGGTCCTCGAAGCCCTGCGCCGCGCCCACGCCCGCTCCGTCCCCATCGCCGCGCTCTGCGGTGGCGCCTTCACCCTTGCCCAGGCAGGCCTCCTCGACGGCCGACGGGCCGTCACCCACTGGAACCTCACCGAGCTCCTGCGCACCCACCACCCCGAGGTGACGGTCGTCCCGGACGCCCTTTTCCTTCACGAGGACAACATCTGGACGTCGGCAGGGACCGCGGCCGGCATCGACCTCTGCCTCCACCTCGTCCGTACGACCCATGGCGCCGAAGCCGCAGCGGCGATCGCCCGTTCGATGGTCACGGCCCCGTTCCGGACCGGAACCCAGGCCCAGTTCATCGAGCACCCCACCCCGCACACCGAGCGGGACGCCGACACCCTCGCCTCGGTACGGAACTTCGCCCTGACCCATTTGGCCGAACCGCACACGGTGGCCGACCTCGCCGCCCGCGCCGGCATGTCCGCCCGCACCTTCGCTCGCCACTTCCAGGCGACCACCGGCACGACGCCCGTGCGCTGGCTGATCACGCAACGCATCGCCGCAGCTCAGCAGCTTCTGGAACGCACCGACCTGCCCCTGCCAGAGGTGGCCCGCCGCACGGGCTTCGGCAGCGAGATCACGATGCGTCAGCACTTCGCAGCCCACCTGGCCACCAGTCCCCGCGACTACCGCCTGGCCTTCCGCCACACCCAGGGACCACCCATGGTTGACACGGCCCGCCTGCATCCGTAATGTACTCCGAGTTGTCCGACGTGAGCGCCGACCCCGGTCGGTCCCCGGACAGCCATTCCGCAGTAACCACAACGAGCCATCGACACCTGTCGTGCGGCTTTCCGTGCGCATTCGCGAAATGAAGAATCCACGTTCGAAGGAGCGTGACCCCGATTAGCGTCGGGGCCAGGGGTTCGCTAAGGTCTCACTCGTCCGAACGGCCCAACAGCCAGTAGGACAAACCCCGCTGACTGGGAATCAGGCCCGAGAGGATCTGATAGAGTCGGACTCGCCGGAAAGGGAAACGCGAAAGCGGAAACCTGGAAAGCGAAACCCGCTGACTGGGAATCGGACACGAAAGAGTCTGATAGAGTCGGAAACGCAAGACCGAAGGGAAAAGCCCGGAGGAAAGCCCGCGAGGGTGAGTACGAAGGAAGCGTCCGTTCCTTGAGAACTCAACAGCGTGCCAAAAGTCAACGCCAGATATGTTGATACCCCGGCCTGTTTCGGCAGGTTGGTGGTTCCTTTGAAAGTCCTGCCGGGCCCTTGTGGTTCCGGTGGGCAATTTACACAGCGAGGACGCTGTGAACGACCGGTCCTATTCCGACCGGTTGTTCCGCTCTCGTGTGTGTCGTCCCGATTACGGGAAAACATTCACGGAGAGTTTGATCCTGGCTCAGGACGAACGCTGGCGGCGTGCTTAACACATGCAAGTCGAACGATGAAGCCTTTCGGGGTGGATTAGTGGCGAACGGGTGAGTAACACGTGGGCAATCTGCCCTTCACTCTGGGACAAGCCCTGGAAACGGGGTCTAATACCGGATAACACTCTGTCCCGCATGGGACGGGGTTGAAAGCTCCGGCGGTGAAGGATGAGCCCGCGGCCTATCAGCTTGTTGGTGGGGTGATGGCCTACCAAGGCGACGACGGGTAGCCGGCCTGAGAGGGCGACCGGCCACACTGGGACTGAGACACGGCCCAGACTCCTACGGGAGGCAGCAGTGGGGAATATTGCACAATGGGCGAAAGCCTGATGCAGCGACGCCGCGTGAGGGATGACGGCCTTCGGGTTGTAAACCTCTTTCAGCAGGGAAGAAGCGAGAGTGACGGTACCTGCAGAAGAAGCGCCGGCTAACTACGTGCCAGCAGCCGCGGTAATACGTAGGGCGCAAGCGTTGTCCGGAATTATTGGGCGTAAAGAGCTCGTAGGCGGCTTGTTGCGTCGGTTGTGAAAGCCCGGGGCTTAACCCCGGGTCTGCAGTCGATACGGGCAGGCTAGAGTGTGGTAGGGGAGATCGGAATTCCTGGTGTAGCGGTGAAATGCGCAGATATCAGGAGGAACACCGGTGGCGAAGGCGGATCTCTGGGCCATTACTGACGCTGAGGAGCGAAAGCGTGGGGAGCGAACAGGATTAGATACCCTGGTAGTCCACGCCGTAAACGTTGGGAACTAGGTGTTGGCGACATTCCACGTCGTCGGTGCCGCAGCTAACGCATTAAGTTCCCCGCCTGGGGAGTACGGCCGCAAGGCTAAAACTCAAAGGAATTGACGGGGGCCCGCACAAGCAGCGGAGCATGTGGCTTAATTCGACGCAACGCGAAGAACCTTACCAAGGCTTGACATATACCGGAAAGCATCAGAGATGGTGCCCCCCTTGTGGTCGGTATACAGGTGGTGCATGGCTGTCGTCAGCTCGTGTCGTGAGATGTTGGGTTAAGTCCCGCAACGAGCGCAACCCTTGTTCTGTGTTGCCAGCATGCCCTTCGGGGTGATGGGGACTCACAGGAGACTGCCGGGGTCAACTCGGAGGAAGGTGGGGACGACGTCAAGTCATCATGCCCCTTATGTCTTGGGCTGCACACGTGCTACAATGGCCGGTACAATGAGCTGCGATGCCGCGAGGCGGAGCGAATCTCAAAAAGCCGGTCTCAGTTCGGATTGGGGTCTGCAACTCGACCCCATGAAGTCGGAGTTGCTAGTAATCGCAGATCAGCATTGCTGCGGTGAATACGTTCCCGGGCCTTGTACACACCGCCCGTCACGTCACGAAAGTCGGTAACACCCGAAGCCGGTGGCCCAACCCCTTGTGGGAGGGAGCTGTCGAAGGTGGGACTGGCGATTGGGACGAAGTCGTAACAAGGTAGCCGTACCGGAAGGTGCGGCTGGATCACCTCCTTTCTAAGGAGCACTTCTTACCAAGCTTGCTTGGTCAGAGGCCACTACGTCGGCAAATGTTCGACGGTGGTTAGCTCATGGGTGGAACGTTGACTATTCGGCACGGTTCTTCGGGATCACTAGTACTGCTTCGGCGTGGAACGTGAATCGTGAGGGGTCGTGTCGGGCACGTTGTTGGGTATCTGAGGGTACGGGCTCGTTTGAGTCTGTTCCTTCGGTTGCCGGCCCCAGTGAACTCACCTGTAAGGGTGGGGTGATGGGTGGTTGGTCGTTGTTTGAGAACTGCACAGTGGACGCGAGCATCTGTGGCCAAGTTTTTAAGGGCGCACGGTGGATGCCTTGGCACCAGGAACCGATGAAGGACGTGGGAGGCCACGATAGGCCCCGGGGAGCTGTCAACCGAGCTTTGATCCGGGGGTGTCCGAATGGGGAAACCCGGCAGTCGTCATGGGCTGTCACCCGCTGCTGAACACATAGGCAGTGTGGAGGGAACGAGGGGAAGTGAAACATCTCAGTACCCTCAGGAAGAGAAAACAACCGTGATTCCGGGAGTAGTGGCGAGCGAAACTGGATGAGGCCAAACCGTATGCGTGTGATACCCGGCAGGGGTTGCGCATGCGGGGTTGTGGGATCTCTCTTTTGCGGTCTGCCGGCCGTGAGACGAGTCAGAAACCGTTGATGTAGGCGAAGGACATGCGAAAGGTCCGGCGTAGAGGGTAAGACCCCCGTAGCTGAAACATTGACGGCTCGTTTGAGAGACACCCAAGTAGCACGGGGCCCGAGAAATCCCGTGTGAATCTGGCGGGACCACCCGCTAAGCCTAAATATTCCCTGGTGACCGATAGCGGATAGTACCGTGAGGGAATGGTGAAAAGTACCGCGGGAGCGGAGTGAAATAGTACCTGAAACCGTGTGCCTACAAGCCGTGGGAGCGTCGCGCATCGAGCTTGCTCGGTGCGTCGTGACTGCGTGCCTTTTGAAGAATGAGCCTGCGAGTTTGCGGTGTGTTGCGAGGTTAACCCGTGTGGGGAAGCCGTAGCGAAAGCGAGTCCGAATAGGGCGTTTTAGTAGCACGCTCAAGACCCGAAGCGGAGTGATCTAGCCATGGGCAGGTTGAAGCGGAGGTAAGACTTCGTGGAGGACCGAACCCACCAGGGTTGAAAACCTGGGGGATGACCTGTGGTTAGGGGTGAAAGGCCAATCAAACTCCGTGATAGCTGGTTCTCCCCGAAATGCATTTAGGTGCAGCGTCGTGTGTTTCTTGCCGGAGGTAGAGCACTGGATAGGCGATGGGCCCTACCGGGTTACTGACCTTAGCCAAACTCCGAATGCCGGTAAGTGAGAGCACGGCAGTGAGACTGTGGGGGATAAGCTCCATGGTCGAGAGGGAAACAGCCCAGAGCATCGACTAAGGCCCCTAAGCGTACGCTAAGTGGGAAAGGATGTGGAGTCGCAGAGACAACCAGGAGGTTGGCTTAGAAGCAGCCACCCTTGAAAGAGTGCGTAATAGCTCACTGGTCAAGTGATTCCGCGCCGACAATGTAGCGGGGCTCAAGCGTACCGCCGAAGTCGTGTCATTCGTACATATATCCCCAACGGGAGTACGGATGGGTAGGGGAGCGTCGTGTGCCGGGTGAAGCAGCCGCGGAAGCGAGTTGTGGACGGTTCACGAGTGAGAATGCAGGCATGAGTAGCGATACACACGTGAGAAACGTGTGCGCCGATTGACTAAGGGTTCCTGGGTCAAGCTGATCTGCCCAGGGTAAGTCGGGACCTAAGGCGAGGCCGACAGGCGTAGTCGATGGACAACCGGTTGATATTCCGGTACCCGCTTTGAAACGCCCAATACTGAGCCCATTAATGCTAAGGCCGTGAAGCCGTTCCGGACCCTTCGGGGAAAGGAAAGTGGTGGAGCCGCTGAACCAAGGTGGTAGTAGGTAAGCGATGGGGTGACGCAGGAAGGTAGTCCAGCCCGGGCGGTGGTAGTCCCGGGGTAAGGGTGTAGGGCGTGTGGTAGGTAAATCCGTCACACATGAGTCTGAGACCTGATGCCGAGCCGATTGTGGCGAAGTGGATGATCCTATGCTGTCGAGAAAAGCCTCTAGCGAGTTTCATGGCGGCCCGTACCCTAAACCGACTCAGGTGGTCAGGTAGAGAATACCGAGGCGTTCGGGTGAACTATGGTTAAGGAACTCGGCAAAATGCCCCCGTAACTTCGGGAGAAGGGGGCCATCACTGGTGATTGGATTTACTCCATGAGCTGGGGGTGGCCGCAGAGACCAGCGAGAAGCGACTGTTTACTAAAAACACAGGTCCGTGCGAAGCCGTAAGGCGATGTATACGGACTGACGCCTGCCCGGTGCTGGAACGTTAAGGGGACCGGTTAGCTGACTTTCGGGTCGGCGAAGCTGAGAACTTAAGCGCCAGTAAACGGCGGTGGTAACTATAACCATCCTAAGGTAGCGAAATTCCTTGTCGGGTAAGTTCCGACCTGCACGAATGGCGTAACGACTTCTCGACTGTCTCAACCATAGGCCCGGTGAAATTGCACTACGAGTAAAGATGCTCGTTTCGCGCAGCAGGACGGAAAGACCCCGGGACCTTTACTACAGTTTGATATTGGTGTTCGGTTCGGCTTGTGTAGGATAGGTGGGAGACTTTGAAGCAGCCACGCCAGTGGTTGTGGAGTCGCCGTTGAAATACCACTCTGGTCGTGCTGGATGTCTAACCTGGGTCCGTGATCCGGATCAGGGACAGTGTCTGATGGGTAGTTTAACTGGGGCGGTTGCCTCCTAAAGAGTAACGGAGGCGCCCAAAGGTTCCCTCAGCCTGGTTGGCAATCAGGTGTTGAGTGTAAGTGCACAAGGGAGCTTGACTGTGAGACCGACGGGTCGAGCAGGGACGAAAGTCGGGACTAGTGATCCGGCAGTGGCTTGTGGAAGCGCTGTCGCTCAACGGATAAAAGGTACCCCGGGGATAACAGGCTGATCTTCCCCAAGAGTCCATATCGACGGGATGGTTTGGCACCTCGATGTCGGCTCGTCGCATCCTGGGGCTGGAGTCGGTCCCAAGGGTTGGGCTGTTCGCCCATTAAAGCGGTACGCGAGCTGGGTTTAGAACGTCGTGAGACAGTTCGGTCCCTATCCGCTGCGCGCGTAGGAATATTGAGAAGGGCTGTCCCTAGTACGAGAGGACCGGGACGGACGAACCTCTGGTGTGCCAGTTGTCCTGCCAAGGGCATGGCTGGTTGGCTACGTTCGGAAAGGATAACCGCTGAAAGCATCTAAGCGGGAAGCCTGCTTCGAGATGAGTATTCCCACCCCCTTTGAGGGGTTAAGGCTCCCAGTAGACGACTGGGTTGATAGGCCAGATGTGGAAGCCCGGTAACGGGTGGAGCTGACTGGTACTAATAGGCCGAGGGCTTGTCCTCAGTTGCTCGCGTCCACTGTGTTAGTTCTGAAATAACGAACGGCCGTGTTGTTGTCCGGTGTTGGTTAATTTCATAGTGTTTCGGTGGTCATTGCGTTAGGGAAACGCCCGGTTACATTCCGAACCCGGAAGCTAAGCCTTTCAGCGCCGATGGTACTGCAGGGGGGACCCTGTGGGAGAGTAGGACGCCGCCGAACAATTATTCCGGGAAAGCCCCGTGCCCTTGTGGCACGGGGCTTTTCTGCGTTCCGAGCGTCTAGGCTCGAACCATGCGCTACGAACTGGTCATCTTCGACAACGATGGTGTGCTCGTCGACAGTGAGCCGATCTCCAACACCATCCTCTCCGGCTACCTGACCGAGCTCGGTCACCCCACCTCGTACGAGGAATCGCTCCGTGACTACATGGGCGCCGCCGTGCACCGTGTGCACGACCTCGTCGAGGAGAGGACCGGGGACAAGCTGCCCGCGGACTTCGACGACACGCTCCACTCCCGGATCTTCGCCGCGTTCCAGGAGGAACTGGAGCCGGTCGACGGGATCGGCGACGTGCTGGGGAAGCTCGTCGCCGACGGAGTGCCGTACTGCGTCGCCTCGTCCGGGAGCCACGAACGGATCCGGGTCGGGCACCACAAGACCGGGCTCGACCAGTGGTTCGAGGAGGAGTGGATCTTCAGTGCGGAGGACGTGAACCGCGGCAAGCCGGCGCCCGACCTGTTCCTCCATGCCGCCGAACGGATGGGTGTGCCGCCCGACAGGTGTGTCGTCATCGAGGACAGCCCGCTCGGCGTGGAGGCGGCCCGGGCGGCGGGGATGGATGTGTACGGGTTCACGTCGATGATGCCCGCCGATCGGCTCGCGGGGGTGACCGGGCACTTCTCCGACATGACCCAACTGAGGGAATTGCTCGCCTGATTCATCTACCCATGGGTAGGCCAGGGCCCTACGCTGTGCGGCCATGACAGATGCGCGGTTGCGGCACGGTAGGGCCTCCCTGGCGTTGAGTTTTTTCGTGCAAGGGGTCACCTTTGCTCTGCTCGTGACGCGGATTCCCGCCATTCAGGACCGGTACGGGATATCCGACGGGTTGCTTCCCGCGTTCCTTGCCGCCGTGCCGATCCTGGCCGGTGTGGGCAGTGTGGCCACCGAGAAGGTGGTCGCGCGGGTACGGCCCGGCTCCGTGCTGAGGTGGGCGCAGCCCGTCGTGCTGCTGACGTTGCTCGCTGTCGGGGCCGGCAGCGAGCTGTGGCAGGCGGCCGTGGCGCTCGGTGTGTTCGGGCTCGCCGTCGGAGCGCTCGACGCCTCCATGAACATGATGGGTGTCAGCCTTCAGCGGGCGTACGGGCGCAGCATCATGCTCGGGTTCCATGCCGCGTACAGCCTGGGCGGGATCGCCGGGGCGTCGATGGCGTGGGCCGGGGCGCACTGGGATCTGACGCTGCTGGTCTCGTACCTTCCCGCGGTTGTCCTGCTGCTGCCGGCCGCGCTGGTCGGAAGCCGGTGGTATGCGGAGGGGAAGGCGGAGGAGGACGGGCAGCGGAAGGAGCCGCAGGGAACTTCGGTCACGTTCAGGCTGTTGATGCCGCTCTGCCTGGTGATGAGTTTCGCTTACATCGGGGACTCGACGGTCTCCAACTGGAGTGCGAAGTATCTGCAGGACGTGCTGGGCAGCTCGGAGCAGCTGGCGACCGTTCCGTACAACGTCTACATGGTGACGACCCTGCTGGGGCGGGCCGTGGGGGACTTCGGGGTGCGGCGGTTCGGGGCCGTGGCCGTGGTGCGGTTCGGGAGTGTGCTGGCCGCTGCCGGGTTCGGGGTGGTGGCCGTGGCGTCCGGGGCGTGGATCGGGATGCTCGGGTTCACCATGCTGGGGCTCGGGCTCTGTGTGATCGTGCCGCAGACGTTCGCGGCGGCGGGGCGGATGTTCCCCGGGGCGAGCGATACGGCGGTCGCCCGGCTGAACGTCTTCAACTACGTGGGGTTCCTGGTGGGGTCGCCGTTGGTGGGGGCGCTCGGGGACGCGTGGAGCTACCGGGGCGCGATGCTCGTACCGATGGTGCTGGTGCTCGCGACGCTCGTGTACGCCAAGTCGTTCGGCGCGGAGCCTGCCCGATACGGTGGCGGGCATGAGCGGCCGCGCACAGTTGATGTGGGATGACGCAGTAACGGGCTACGACTTCGGGGGCGGTCATCCGATGGACCCCGTCAGGCTGGCCCTGACGATGGGGCTGGTGCGGGCGTTCGGGCTCGACGCCGCGGTGGATGTGGTGGCTGCCAAGCCGGCCGGGGATTCCACGCTGCGGCTGGTGCACCGTGAGGACTATGTGGCCGCTGTGCGTGCGGCCTCTGCGCACCCCAGGGCGGCCGATCAGAACTACGGCCTCGGAACGGTGGACGATCCGGCGTTCACGGGGATGCACGAGGTGTCGGCGCTGATCGCCGGGCAGTCGGTGGCGGCGGCCGAGGCGGTGTGGCGCGGGGCCACGTCGCACGCGGTGAACTTCGCGGGCGGGCTGCACCATGCGATGCCGGGCGCCGCGTCCGGTTTCTGTGTCTACAACGACCCGGCGCTGGCCATCGCCCGGCTGCTGGAGCTGGGTGTGGAGCGGGTCGCGTACATCGACGTGGATGTGCACCACGGGGACGGGGTGCAGGCCGCGTTCTGGGAGGACCCGCGGGTTCTGACGGTGTCGCTGCACGAGCATCCGCGGACGCTCTTTCCGCAGACCGGCTGGCCGGAGGAGACCGGTGCCGGTGCGGGGGAGGGGGCTGCGGTGAATGTGGCGCTGCCCGCCGGTACGGGGGACGCGGGATGGCTGCGGGCCTTCCACGCGGTGGTCCCGGAGCTGCTGGCGGACTTCCGGCCGCAGGTGCTGGTGACCCAGCACGGGGCCGATACGCACTTCGAGGATCCGCTCGCGCATCTGGCGGTGTCACTGGACGCCCAGCGGGCGGTCATGGAGTCGTGTCACGAGCTCGCCCATGAGCACGTGGAGGGCGGGCGGTGGGTGGCGCTCGGCGGCGGGGGGTATGCGGTCGTCGACGTGGTGCCGCGGTCCTGGACGCATCTGGTGGGGATCGCCGCGCATGCGCCGGTGGATCCGGAGGCAGTGATCCCTGCTTCGTGGCGGGACGAGGTCTATGCCCGGACACGGCAGCTGGGGCCGGCCCGGATGACGGACGGGCGTACGCCTTCGTGGCAGCCGTGGGAAGGCGGGTACGACCCGGCGGACCGGCTGGACCAGGCGGTGCTCGCGACCCGGCGGGCGGCGTTCCCGTTGCGCGGGCTGCTGACCTGAGTCGGGCGTAGACGGTCCGGTGCGGCCGTTTCCGCGCAGCGGTGCGGAATGGTTACGCCAACTGTGGGGCGTAACCGGGCTTCTGGCCCTCCGTCCGGGTGGTTGGGGGAGCATCGGCAGGGTGTTGAGCACCGGAGCGCTGCGTGCGCATCTGCTGGCGTCCCGGCTGGCCGGGTCCGTGGCCACCTCGCGGGACGTGAGCCTGCGGAGCTATCGGCTGTTCGCGGCGAGGGATCCGCGGGTGCTGCTCGGGCTCGATCCGGCATGGGGGTGGGAGGAGTCCGATCTGCTTCGGCTGATGGCAGACAAGTGCGGGGTCTCGGCCGATCCTGGTCATGTTTCGGGCCCTGATGTGATCGATCCGGAGCGGACTCTGGCCGGTCTGGATGCGTTTGCCGAGCGGTTGTCCAGTGTCGCGGTCCGGCGGGCGCCCGTGCTGCTCGGGACGGGGCATCCCCACCGGCTGCTCGGGTTCTACGCCGCGCTGGCAGACGCTTTGTCGGCGGCCGGGTGCCCCGTACTCACCCCCGCGCAGGGGCGATGTATCGACATAACGACCCGGTTCGGCGTACGCACGTACCACCTTGATTACGTACGGGGTGTCGCGCTGGTGCGCGAAACCGGCGTGCGGGCCCCGGGCGGTGAGCCGGGCGCACATACCCACTCCCCGCTGCCGGTTCGGGTGGCGCTGGAGGCCGCCGTGGCTGCCCACGGATGGCTGCCCGAGCTGGTCGTCGGGGACCACGGATGGGTCTGCGGGGCAGGTCAGCTGGGCATCGAGGCGATCGGTCTCGCGGACACGGACGACCCGGCGCTGTTCGTGGGGGAGGCCGAGGGTCAGGTTGCGGTCGCCGTTCCGCTCGACGACGCCGTGCGGTCCGCTTACTACCGGCCGCTTACTCGCTATGTACTCAATCGGGCGTGTCTGTCACAGTAGGCGGCCGATGGTCCCTCCTCTTCCCCACTCGCATCACCCGCCCCTAATCTGGGGAGTGAGCGCACAACGACGAAGAGTCACCGGAGGGGAAGCCGGTGCGCGTCTCGTGCGGAAGGTACAGGTGGGTCATGGCTGCTGGCAGCGAGAGGCCTCTCAACGAGGTCAAGTTTCTGACCGTGGCGGAAGTCGCCTCGGTCATGCGAGTGTCGAAGATGACCGTGTACCGCTTGGTGCACAGCGGTCATCTGCCGGCGATCCGGGTGGGCAGGTCCTTCCGGGTGCCGGAGCAAGCGGTTCACGAGTATCTCCGCGAGTCCCTGGTGGGGGTGGAGTCCGCCTGAGGTTCGCCTCGGATTACGCCCCTCACGCGGTGGCGGGTAGGCTAGGCCGACGTAGGTCGTGTGGGCCCAGACGCCCCGCACCAGTGAAGAGAAGTGAGCGAGGGTAGTCGTGGGCTCTGTTATCAAGAAGCGGCGCAAGCGGATGGCCAAGAAGAAGCACCGCAAGCTGCTCAAGCGCACGCGCGTTCAGCGTCGCAACAAGAAGTAGGCGAACGCAGTTCGTGAATCCGCAGCCCTCCCGCCGACTCGGCGGGAGGGCTGCGGTGCTTTGTGCGGGCGACGTGAGCGGGTGCGGGCGGCCATACACATATTTGGGCCAAAGACTCGGCAGAACGCCGTCGTGCAGTCATCACAGGGCAACATCCACCCGCTACGGTGACGGCCAGGGGAAACCTCTTCGACGGAAGGCGCTGATCTTGGGGAAGGTCGTGCTCGTCACGGGAGCGGCCCGGCAGCTGGGTGGCCGGTTCGTGCGGCGTATCCAGCGTGATCCCGACGTGGACCGGGTGATCGCCGTCGACGCGATCTCGCCGCGGCACCAACTGGGTGACGCCGACTTCGTCCGCGCGGACATCCGGCAGCCCGCAATCGCCAGAGTCCTGGCCGAGCGCGCCGTCGACACGGTCGTGCATCTGGACGTCAGCGGCAAGGCGCTCGGGGCCGGTGGCCGCACCACGGTCAAGGAGACCAATGTCATCGGCACCATGCAGCTGCTCGGTGCCTGCCAGAAGTCGCCGACGGTCCGGCGGCTGGTGATCAAGTCGAGTACGAGTGTGTACGGCTCCGCGCCGCGCGATCCGGCGGTCTTCACCGAGACCACCCCGCCCAAGTCCCTGCCGAGCGGGGGTTTCGCGAAGGACGCCGTGGAGGTCGAGGGGT
Source organism: Streptomyces sp. NBC_00316 (assembly GCF_036158715.1). Classification (NCBI taxonomy): domain Bacteria; kingdom Bacillati; phylum Actinomycetota; class Actinomycetes; order Kitasatosporales; family Streptomycetaceae; genus Streptomyces; species Streptomyces sp. NBC_00316. Next base: position 5,082,962 of record NZ_CP108023.1, read on the forward strand.
ACGTACGGGGCTTTGCGCGCCGCCGGCCGGACGTGGCCGTGTGCGTGCTGCGGTTCGCGAACATCCTGGGGCCCGACGCGGACTCGCCGCTCGCCGACTATCTGTCGCTGCCCGTCCTGCCGACGGTGTTCGGTTACGACCCGCGGCTCCAGTTCGTCCACGAGGACGACGTCATCGACGTACTGAGGATCGCCTCGCACGAACCGCGGCGCGGGACGCTGAACAGCGGCACGTTCAATATCGCGGGCGACGGGGTGTTGCTGCTGTCGCAGTGCTCGCGTCGGCTCGGGCGGCCGACGGTGCCGGTGCTGCTGCCGGCCGTCACCTGGGTGGGCCAGGCGCTCCGTACCGTCGGCATGACGGACTTCTCACCGGAGCAGATCCGGCTGCTCACGCACGGCAGGGTGGTCTCCACCGTGCAGATGCGCGAGACGCTGGGGTTCCACCCGGTATTCACCACCGCGGGGACGTTCGCGGAGTTCGCACGGAGTCAGGCACCCGGACTGCTGCCGCCCGAGGTGATCGGCAGGGCCGTCGACCGGCTGGCGGCGATGCCGTTCGCCGGCGGGACCGGCGTCACCGGGGCCGACGCCACACAACCGACCCACAGCGCGAGATAGAGGAGCGCACCGACGATGGCGGATGCCAAGGTCATTCCGTTCGACGACGACCGTTCACGGTCGGGCGGCGCGCCGCGGTCGGCGCGGCGGCGGTCCGGAGCGGGCCCTGCGGTGGGCACTGCGGCCCTGAGCGCCCTGCCCGGGCAGCTGGACACCGCGCCGGTCCAGGAGGCGGTGCAGGGGGACGGGGAGCCCGTGGAGGGTACGCAGGACGAGGTCCGGCGAGGCGGCTGGGACCGGCGGATCGCGGGCGGGCTCGCGTTCCTCCGGCGGCGGGTCACCGGTGACTACGAGGTCGACGAGTTCGGGTACGACAAGGAACTCACCGACCAGGTCCTGATGTCGATGCTGCGGCCGTTGTACGAGAAGTACTTCCGGGTCGAGGTGAAGGGCATCGAGAACATCCCGTCGGACGGCGGGGCGCTCGTCGTGGCCAACCACTCGGGGACGTTGCCGCTGGACGGGCTGATGCTCCAGGTCGCCGTGCACGACAACCATCCGGCGGGCCGTCATCTGCGGCTGCTCGCCGCGGATCTGGTCTTCATGCTGCCGGTGGTGAATGAACTGGCCAGGAAGGCGGGGCACACGCTGGCCTGCGCGGAGGACGCGGAGCGGCTGCTCAGGCAGGGGCAGGTCGTCGGTGTGATGCCGGAGGGCTTCAAGGGCATCGGGAAGCCGTTCGGTGAGCGGTACAAGCTGCAGCGGTTCGGGCGCGGCGGTTTCGTGTCGACGGCGCTGCGGGCCGGGGTGCCGATTGTGCCGTGCTCGATCGTGGGGGCGGAGGAGATCTACCCGATGATCGGCAACGCGAAGACGCTGGCGCGGGTGCTGGGGGTTCCGTACTTCCCGATCACGCCGACGTTTCCCTGGCTGGGGCCGTTGGGGGCGCTGCCGTTGCCGACGAAGTGGACGATTCAGTTCGGTGAGCCGATTCCCACGGAGGGATATCCGGTGGAGGCGGCGGAGGATCCGATGCTGATGTTCAACCTGACGGATCAGGTGCGGGAGCAGATTCAGCACACGCTGTACAAGCTGTTGGTGCAGCGGAGGTCGGTGTTCTTCTGACGGCGCGTGTCGGTGGGCGGGCGCGTCCGGTGGGCGCTCCGTCCTCCATCGCCGAACGGACCCCGATCGCCGGACAAGCGCGTGGAGCTGGTCGCGCTGTGGCCGGCGATCGGGGTCCGTGGGTGTCAGTAGTCGTCCGTGTCGTCGTCGCTGTGGATGCCCAGGCCCGGGAGCAGACCGGGGAGCAGCGGCGGCAGCGTGACGTCCGGTGTGGGCGGGGCGCTGTCCCTGCCCGTGGTGGACGGGCTGGCGCCCGGGGACGGTGGGTCCAGGAGGCCGTCCGTGCCGCCTGCGACCAGGTCGTCCTCCGAGGTGGACGCGGAGTCGGACGGGTCCGGGGTGCCTCTGCTGCCCGTCTGGCCCTCTGAGGCTTCGGGGAAGGCGGGGGCAGGGTCGTCCGTGCCCGGCGAGTCTCCGGTCGGCTGCGAGGAGCCGGGCTCCTGGATGTCGGTGCTCCGGTCCGGGGTGCGGGGGAGCAGGGACTGCAGCGGGGCGACCTCTTCGTCTATGGCCTCGAATACCGAGCTGACCTCGTCCCCGACGTCCGTCAGCTGGACCGGCAGCCGGTCGCGCAGGCTGCTCCACGTCTCGCGGTGGGAGCGGGAGAAGGAGTCCAGGGTCTGGATCGGGGCGAGCGCCCCGTCGCGCTGGTACACGGCGTGGAGCAGGCGGTGGCCCTCGCTGGCGTCGTGCGTCATGCCGTTGAGCGTGCGCCTGATCTCGCCGAGTGATTCGTGGTCCAGATCGCCCGTTCGGCCGCGCTCCATCAGCCGGCGGGCCTCGCTCAGCCGGGTCGACGCCTGGTCGAGGTAGACCTCGCCGCGGTCGGCGTCGCCGTCGGCCATGCCGAGGTGGATGTCCTCCATGCCGCGCTTCAGCCCGTAGAGCGAATCACCCGGCAGGGCGTCGGAACTGGCAGCGGCCACTCCGCCGAAGGCTCCCGCGGCCACACCGACGGTGAGTCCGCCGGCGGCGAGGCCCTTCGTCCAGCGGGAGCGGGGGCGCAGTTTCCGGAGCGGGGAGGCCCGGTGGGCCCCCCTGCCCCGTTGTTCGGGCACGGTAGGGCCCGTGGACGCGCCGCCCTCGGCAAACATGGCTTCCATGGCGGCGACGAGCTGGGCTCGCTGCACCATTTTGACCTGGGGATCCAACTCGGGCCTCGGCAGCTCACCGAGGCCGTTCGCCAGGGCCAACAGCGGTCCGTGGTCGGCCTGTTCGGCCGGGTCCTCGGGCTGTACGGCCGCCGCACCCGGGAGCTCCTGCTCCTCCAGGGCCTGGGCGAAGGCGTTCGCCCGCCGGTGTGCCGAAACGTTTGCGATCACTGGCGGCACCTCCTCTCGTCATGACGGTCGACTCCCCTGGGGGTCCGGAAGGTTGCACACCTTGAGCGTTTCCACACGAAAGAGTGAGTGTCGGCGGGCAAGGAGTGACGACAGGGGGCCTGCAACCGGCACAACGAGCGGCTCGGCACTCGGGTTACGCGCAAAAGATGATCGGAACAGTGCGTGACGCGCATGTCGCCGAGCGTGTTCTCAGCGGGCATCGTCCGGCAGCAGCCGGGCGAGGGTGCGGACGGCGCGGTACTGCAAAGTTTTGATCGCGCCTTCGTTCTTGCCCATCACGCGGGCCGTCTCGGCGACCGAGAGGCCCTGCAGGAAGCGCAGGGTCACGCACTCCTGCTGCTGGGGGTTGAGCCGCCGCACGGCCTGCAGCAGTGCGGCGTTGGAGAGGGACTCCAGCACGGAGTCCTCGGGGCTGCGCTCGACCTCGTTGGCGTCGAGCATCTCGCCGGTGGTCACTTCCAGCCGGAAGCGGCTGGACTTGAAGTGGTCGGCCACCAGGTTGCGGGCGATCGTGACCAGCCAGGCGCCGAAGTCGCGGCCCTGCCAGGTGAAGGTGGAGATGCGGCGCAGGGCGCGCAGGAAGGTCTCGCTGGTGAGGTCCTCCGCCGTCGCCTTGCCGCCGACGCGGTAGTAGATGTACCGGTACACCGTGTCGCTGTACTGGTCGTAGAGGCGGCCGAAGGCGTCGGCCTCACCGGCCTGTGCGCGCTCGACGAGATCCATCATGCGCGCGCTGTCGCTGTCGGCGGTCGGCCGACGAACGGTGGACGTGGTCGTTGCGCCGCGGTTGCTGCGTCTTCCGACCGCCGCACCGCGCTCGGCCAGGGCATAGCAAGGGCCGACAGGTGCAGGGGTGGCAAAGGCGGGTACGGCGTACGCGGTGGGGACGAAGCCGCGCAAGCGGTCGGCGACCGTTGCGCGCAGCGTAGCCAGGCCCGAGGTGTCAACCCCGACGTGTGGGTACACGGGACTCCCAGAGGCAGAGCTTCCATCACGTGCAGTGCGAAACCGTCACTCGTCGTAGTGAGTGGTGGGTTCCGGAATGCGTCTGAGGAGAATAACGCTTCGTACAGGCAGTGCTACACCCAGTTGCTCAAATCATCGGTTCCGTCGCTTCTGTAGCGACTATGAGGCGCATCAAGTAGCACATCGTGACCGGTTATTGATCGGATTACTTCGTGATCTGCCTGCGGCCGCAACGGGTTGTGGTCGGGTGCGCGCAATCCGACTGGCGGGAGCGGTTCGTGGGTATGGGGCCCCGATTGGTGGCGGGGGGCCGGGCGTGGCTCGGCCCCCTGGACGGGGGCCGAGCACGCGTGCGGCAGACGGCCGGCCGTGTATGTGCGGTCAGCGGCGGCGGCGGTGCAGGGCGACCGCGGCCGCGGTGCCGCCCGCGAGGGCGCCGACGCCGGCCGCCGGGATGCCGACCTTGGCCGCCTTGCGGCCCGTGCGGTAGTCGCGCAGCCGCCAGTCGAGGGCCCGGGCGTGCTTGCGGAGCTTGGTGTCCGGGTTGATCGCGTAGGGGTGACCGACCAGCGACAGCATCGGGATGTCGTTGTGCGAGTCGCTGTACGCCGCGCAGCGCGCCAGGTCGAGGTCCTCGGCGGCGGCCAGGGCGCGTACCGCCTCGGCCTTCGCGGGTCCGTGCAGCGGCTCGCCGACCAGGCGCCCGGTGTAGACGCCGTCGACGGACTCGGCGACGGTGCCGAGCGCGCCGGTCAGACCGAGGCGCCGGGCGATGATCGTGGCGGTCTCCACCGGGGCGGCGGTGACCAGCCAGACCTTCTGCCCGGCGTCGAGGTGGGCCTGGGCGAGGGCGCGGGTGCCGGGCCAGATGCGGTCGGCCATGTACTCGTCGTAGATCTCCTCGCCGATGGACATCAGCTCGGAGACGCGGTGACCCTTGACGATGGACAGGGCGCTGTCGCGGGCGTCCTGCATGTGTTCGGGGTCCTCGACGCCGGCCAGCCTGAACCAGGCCTGCTGCCAGGCGAACCGGGTCAGTTCGCGGCGCTGGAAGAACTTCCGCTTGTACAGGCCGCGGCCGAAGTGGAAGATCGCCGCGCCCTGCATGACGGTGTTGTCCAGGTCGAAGAAGGCGGCGGCCCGTTCGTCGCCGACGACAGGGAAGGCCGGTTCCGGCTCCGCGGTCGTGGAGGGGGTCGTGTCGGTGGATCGTTCGGGGGACTGTTCGGCGTGGAGCGACGACTTCCGCGCTGCTTCGGCTGCTGCCTCGCCTGCCAGCACGCTCCGTGCTGTCGCGGAACGTCTACGGGGTGTGAGCCATCCAAGAGCGGCCATGTCGTGAGCATAGCCAGTCCGTTCGGCCCTTCCCGGCCTGCCGGGATGCGGTGGCGTGAACTCTCGGGGGCCGAATTGTTAAACGGGCGATTCCGGGCGTACCGGTTCCATGCCGTGTCCGTACCGGATGTGTGCCGGGCGCGTTTCCGGAAGGAGCGGGCGGGCGGCGCAGAATGAAGGCATGAGTGCTTTGCTGCGTCGTACGAAGAAGAAGCCCGCGGACCGGTTGGTGACCCTGGTCGGGAAGCCGGGATGTCACCTCTGTGACGACGCGCGGCTGGTGGTGCGGGAGGTGTGCGAGGAGACCGGTGCGTCCTGGGAGGAGAAGGACATCACCCAGGACGAGGAGCTGCACCGGGAGTACTGGGAGCAGATTCCGGTGGTTCTCATTGATAACGAACAGCACACGTTCTGGCGGGTGGACCCGGTGCGGCTGCGCAGCGCACTGCTTTCGTGAGCGAAACCCGGTTACCATCATGGGCGTTTTGAGTGGTCTCGGGGGCGTAGTCGTGAGGAGTGTGTGCTGCTTTGCCCCCTTCGGGCCTGCAACGGGCTGATGCGATCCAAGGTTCCGGGATCGCGCAACGAATGCGCGTGACCCCGGTCACTTTGACCGGACAAAACGGACACCATCTTTGTGCACGCGTTCACAAAGACATAGCCTGCATTCGACGGGGCGGTCTTGGAACATATGGCCGCCTGCAGCCCCGCTCATCCCGCAGGAGCACCGTGGCAACTGGCCGAACTCACCGACCGGCGACCCGTAGCCGAGGAATTCCCGAGGCCACCGTCGCCCGGCTTCCGCTGTATCTGCGCGCACTGACCGCGCTCTCCGAGCGCTCGGTCCCCACGGTCTCGTCCGAGGAACTCGCCGCCGCGGCAGGGGTCAACTCCGCCAAGCTGCGCAAGGACTTCAGCTACCTGGGGTCCTACGGAACGCGCGGTGTCGGGTACGACGTCGAGTACCTCGTCTACCAGATCTCCCGCGAGCTCGGGCTCACCCAGGACTGGCCGGTCGTCATCGTCGGCATCGGTAACCTCGGCGCCGCGCTCGCCAACTACGGCGGCTTCGCCTCCCGCGGTTTCCGCGTCGCCGCGCTGATCGACGCCGACCCGGCGATGGCCGGTACGCCCGTCGCCGGGATCCCCGTCCAGCACGCCGACGAACTGGAGAAGATCGTCGGCGACAACGGCGTGTCGATCGGTGTCATCTCGACCCCGGCCGGTGCCGCGCAGCAGGTCTGCGACCGGCTCGTCGCCGCCGGCGTCACCTCCATCCTGAACTTCGCGCCGACGGTGCTCTCCGTGCCCGACGGCGTCGACGTCCGCAAGGTCGACCTCTCGATCGAACTCCAGATCCTCGCCTTCCACGAGCAGCGCAAGGCCGGTGAGGAAGGCGCCGCGGGCGGCATCGACCAGGCCGCGCCGCCCGTGCGAGCCGCCGCGAGCAGCAACCGGAAGGGACCCGACGGGGACATGCCCGCCGTGATGCCGGCATGAGTCTCCTTGTCGTAGGGCTGAGCCACCGCAGCGCCCCGGTCTCCGTACTGGAGCGGGCGTCGCTGGCTGCCGAGACGCAGGCCAAGCTGCTGCAGGACACCCTCGCCGCGGAGCCCGCGGCCGAGGCCGCCGTCCTCGCCACCTGCAACCGCATCGAGCTGTACGCCGACGTGGACAAGTTCCACGCGGGCGTCGCCGAGCTGTCCACGCTCCTCGCCCAGCACAGCGGGGTCGGACTGGACGAGCTCACTCCGTATCTCTATGTGCACTACGAGGACCGGGCCGTCCACCACCTCTTCTCGGTGGCGTGCGGGCTGGACTCGATGGTCGTCGGCGAGGGCCAGATCCTCGGCCAGATCAAGGACGCGCTGGCGCTGGGGCAGGAGATCCACACGGCCGGCCGGCTGTTGAACGACCTCTTCCAGCAGGCCCTGCGGGTCGGCAAGCGCGCCCACAGCGAGACCGGGATCGACCGGGCCGGGCAGTCGCTCGTCACCTTCGGTCTGCAGCAGCTCGCCGACGGCGCGGACACCGCCGACTGGGCCGGCGGCAAGCGTGCCCTGGTGATCGGCGCCGGCTCGATGTCGTCGCTGGCCGCCGCCACGCTGGCCCGTACCGGTGTCGCCGAGATCGTCGTCGCCAACCGGACCCGGGCCCGCGCCGACCGGCTCGTCGAGATCCTCAACCAGCCCTGCGGTACGGGTGTGGTCGCCCGGGCCGTGGAGATGGCCGCGGTCTCCGACGAACTGACACGTGCCGATGTCGTCGTGTCCTGCACCGGCGCGACGGGTCTCGTGCTGACCGGTGAGGCCGTCGCCGATGCGCTCGGCCTGCCGTTCGACGCGGCCGTCGGCACCGTCGAGGCGCCCGCCGCCCCCGCCGCCGATCTCGACCAGCACGCGGCATGGGTGGAGAACGGCTCCGGACCCGCGACCGCACAGGCGCAGGCCGTCCGCCGGGCCACCGTGCCCGCGCAGTCCACCGGGCCGGTCCGGCTCGCCCTGCTCGACCTCGCCATGCCGCGCGACATCGACGGAGCGGCCGCCCGGCTCGCCGGTGTGCGCCTCGTCGACATCGAGTCGCTCGCGGAAGCGTCCGCGGACGCCCCGATGGCCGCCGACGTCGACCTGGTCCGCACCATCGTCGCCGACGAGGTCGCGGCGTTCGGCGCCGCCCAGCGCGCCGCCCACATCACCCCGACCGTCGTCGCCCTGCGCACCATGGCCGCCGATGTGGTGGCCGGCGAGATCGCACGGCTCGACGGACGCCTCCCCGACCTGGACGAGAAGCAGCGCGCCGAGATCACCCAGACCGTGCGCCGCGTCGTCGACAAGCTCCTGCACGCGCCCACCGTGCGGGTCAAGCAGCTCGCCAGCGAGCCCGGCGGCGCCGGGTACGCCGACGCGCTGCGGGAACTCTTCGACCTCGACCCGCAGACGGTCGCGGCCGTCTCCCGGGCAGACCTGAACGACCCGAATCGAGGGCGGTCATGACCGACAACTCACCCCTGCGCGCGCAGGCCGGCGCGCCGCTCCGGCTGGGCACCCGGCGCAGCAAGCTCGCCATGGCCCAGTCCGGCCACGTCGCCGACGCGGTCAGCGAGGTGACCGGGCGTGCCGTCGAGCTCGTCGAGGTCACCACGTACGGAGACACCTCGAAGGAGCATCTCGCGCAGATCGGCGGCACGGGTGTGTTCGTCGCCGCGCTGCGCGAGGCGCTGCTGCGCGGCGAGGTGGACTTCGCCGTCCACTCGCTCAAGGACCTGCCGACCGCCCAGCCCGAGGGCCTCGTGCTGGCCGCCGTGCCCGTGCGCGAGGATCCGCGCGACGTGCTGGTGGCGCGGGACGGGCTGACCTTCGAGCAGCTGCCGCCCGGTGCCCGCATAGGCACCGGCTCGCCGCGCCGCATGGCGCAGCTCAACGCGTACGCCCGCAGTCATGGCCTCGACATCGAGACCGTACCGATCCGGGGCAACGTCGATACGCGGATCGGATTTGTACGAAGCGGCGAACTGGACGCGGTGGTTCTCGCCGCGGCCGGACTCAGCCGTCTCGGCCGGACCGGTGAGGTGACCGACTTCCTGCCGGTCGACACCGTTCTGCCCGCTCCCGGCCAGGGAGCACTGGCGATCGAATGTGCTGCAACCAGCGCGGACCTCGCCGCCGCGCTCGCCGAGCTCGACGACCCGTACACCCGGGTCGCCGTGACCGCCGAGCGTTCCCTGCTCGCCGCCCTGGAGGCCGGCTGCTCCGCACCTGTGGGTGCGCTGGCCGACCTCCTGGCCGACGGTCAGGCTGTCAATGAACTGCGCCTGCGCGGTGTCGTCGGTTCCACCGACGGCGCCTCGCTGGTACAGATGTCCATCACCGGTCCCGTCCCCACGTCGCACGACGACGCGGCGGCCCTCGGTCGCGAGCTCGCGGCCGAGATGCTTGCCAAGGGTGCGGCCGGTCTTATGGGGGAGCGAGCACTTTGAGCCCCACCGGCCCCGCCGCATCCGACTTTCCGGTCCTGTCCGCAGGGCACGTCACCTTCCTCGGCGCCGGTCCCGGCGATCCGGGACTGCTGACTCTGCGCGCCGTCGAGGCGCTCGCGAGCGCGGACGTTCTTGTCGCCGAGCCGGACGTGCTCGGCGTCGTCCGCGGCCACGCGCGGGCAGGCGTAAGCACGCCTGAGCTGACGGTTGTTGACGTCTCGTCAACAGCCGCCGACGTTCCCGTTCTCAGGGACGCGGCCAATCTTGTCATGGAGGCCGCGAAGGGCGGCAGGCGGGTCGTCCGTGCCGTCTCCGGGGACCCGGGACTCGACGGGAACGCGGGCACCGAGATGCTCGCCTGCGCCGCCGCAGGCATCCCCTTCGAGGTCGTGCCGGGTGTGGCGAACGGCGTGGGTGTACCCGCGTACGCCGGCGTGCCGCTGCGTGACGCGCAGGGCGCCGACGTCCGGTTCGTCGACGCCCGTACCGCCTCGGACCGCTGCTGGACCGAGCTCGGCGCGAGCGACGCCACGGCCGTCGTCTCGACGACGCTGGACTCGGTCGCGGCCGCCGCGGGCGAGCTGGTCTCGGCCGGCCGCAAGCCCGACACCCCGCTGACCGTCACGGTCGCCGGTACGACGACCCGGCAGCGCACCTGGACGGCGACCCTCGGGACGATCGCCCAGGTCCTGAAGCAGGCCAAGGTGCTGCCGTCGCCGGACGGGCACCAGCCGGTCATAGCCGTGGTCGGGGAGCGCAGCTCCGCCGCCCAGCGCGACCAGCTCGCGTGGTTCGAGTCCAAGCCGCTGTTCGGCTGGAAGGTGCTCGTGCCGCGCACGAAGGAGCAGGCGGCGTCGCTCTCCGACCAGCTGCGTTCGTACGGCGCCGTGCCGCACGAGGTCCCGACGATCGCCGTCGAGCCGCCGCGTACGCCCCAGCAGATGGAGCGGGCGGTCAAGGGTCTCGTCACGGGCCGCTACGAGTGGATCGCCTTCACCAGCGTCAACGCGGTCAAGGCCGTCCGGGAGAAATTCGAGGAGTACGGGCTCGACGCCCGCGCCTTCGCCGGGATCAAGGTCGCCGCGGTCGGCGAGCAGACCGCGGCCGCGCTGATCGACTTCGGCGTGAAGCCTGACCTGGTGCCGTCGGGTGAGCAGTCCGCCGCCGGTCTGCTGGAGGACTGGCCGCCGTACGACCCGGTCTTCGACCCGATCGACCGTGTCTTCCTGCCGCGCGCCGACATCGCCACGGAGACGCTGGTCGCCGGGCTCATCGAGCTGGGCTGGGAGGTCGACGACGTCACTGCGTACCGCACGGTCCGCGCCTCGCCGCCGCCGTCCGACACCCGTGAGGCCATCAAGGGCGGCGGTTTCGACGCGGTGCTCTTCACCTCGTCGTCGACCGTCCGTAACCTGGTCGGCATCGCGGGCAAGCCGCACAACGTGACCGTCATCGCGTGTATCGGCCCCGCCACCGCGAAGACCGCCGAGGAGCACGGCCTGCGGGTCGACGTCCTGTCGCCGGAGCCGTCGGTGCACAAGCTGGCCGAGGCGCTCGCCGAGTTCGGCGCGCAGCGCCGGGAGGCGGCGAAGGAGGCCGGTGACCCGGTGACGCGGCCGAGCGAGCGGCGTCCCGGGGCGCGCAGGCGTCGCACGACGACCTGACCGGCCCGTTCGGGAGTGTTCAGGGGCCCGGTTGCTTCGGCAGCCGGGCCTCTGCCTGTTCGCCGGCCCGTTCTCCCGTTCGTTTTTCCGGCACGGGTGTCGGTAAGACGGTGATGTGTACGGGTCTATCGTCGAAGGATGACTGTGTACGGAAACTTCCCCGGCTCCCGCCCCCGGCGGCTGCGGACGACCCCGACGATGCGGCGGATGGTCGCCGAGACACGGCTCGACCCGGCGAACCTGATCCTGCCCGCGTTCGTACGCGAGGGCATCACCGCGCCCGTCGCCATCTCGGCCATGCCCGGTGTCCAGCAGCACACCCTGGACACCCTCCGGAAGGCCGCCGTAGACGCGGTCTCGGCCGGGGTCTCCGGGCTCATGCTCTTCGGCGTTCCGGCGGACGAGAAGAAGGATGCCCGGGGGACCGCGGGAACCGACCCGGACGGCATCCTCCAGGTCGGTCTGCGCGCGGTGCGCGAGGAGGTCGGTGACGATCTCGTCGTCATGTCGGACCTGTGCCTCGACGAGTACACGGACCACGGTCACTGCGGTGTCCTGACCGCCGACGGCCGCGTCGACAACGACGCCACGCTCGAGCGGTACGCCGAAATGGCCCAGGTCCAGGCCGACGCGGGCGCCCATGTGGTCGGTCCCAGCGGCATGATGGACGGCCAGGTCGGCGTCATCCGCGACGCGCTCGACCAGACGGGCCACGAGGACGTGTCGATCCTCGCCTACACGGTGAAGTACTCCTCGGCGTTCTACGGACCGTTCCGTGAGGCCGTCGGCTCCTCGCTCAAGGGCGACCGCAAGACGTACCAGCAGGACCCGGCGAACACCCGGGAGTCCCTGCGCGAGCTGGCGCTCGACCTCGAAGAGGGCGCCGACATGGTCATGGTCAAGCCGGCCGGGCCGTACCTGGACGTTCTTGCGAAGGTCGCCGACGCGGTGGACGTGCCGGTCGCCGCGTACCAGATCAGTGGCGAGTACGCGATGATCGAGGCCGCCGCCGAGAAGGGCTGGATCGACCGGGACGCGGCGATCATGGAGAGCCTGACCGGGATCCGGCGCGCGGGTGCGCAGATGATCCTGACGTACTGGGCGACGGAGGTCGCCGAGCGGCTGCGCCGTTCGTAGCAGCGGACACCTGGAGCCCGCGCCGAATCAGGCCGCGGGTTCCAGGCCCCAGGACGTGAGGATGCGGACCGCCTCGTGGCCCAGCGCGGCGTCCTCGGACAGCCGGTGCAGCACCTCGATCCGCTTGTCGCTGGGGCCCGCCTCGTCGAGTGCGGCCAGGGCGTTGTCCCGTACGAGCCGGTCGAAGTCGTCCATGATGGCGGCTGCCAGCACCTCGTGGACCTCGGGATCGTCGGCGTAGGGCCCGAGCGCCATGGCCGCGTACTGGCGGACCAGGTTCTCGTCGGGGCCGCGCAGCACCGCCAGCAGCGCCCGGCCCGCGCGGAGCCGGGATTCGGCCTCGGTCGGCGGCCGCAGGCGCAGTGCCTTGGTGGCCTCGACCCTGGCGACGTCGTACTCCTCGGTGTCGGCGGTCAGCGAGGTGAGGAACGGAACGATCACCGGATGGTCGGGCCGGTCCGAGAGTAAGTCGCCCATGTCGGCGACGAGTTCACGTTTCTTGTCGCTTTCGGCAGGCAGCGCACGGAACTGTTCGACGAGGCTGTCTGTGAGGCTGTCTGTCCGGTCCATGATGTGTGTGCTTCCCCGAGCGCGGTGTCGTATTCCTCGGCGGAAGCGGCCGGTCCCCGGCGGGAGTTTGCCGGGGACCGGGCGAGGTGCGTCCTCAGTCCCACCAGAACGACCACGACTCCTGGCCCAGCAGGTGCTGGTCGGCGTAGGCCTGCAAGGTGTCCGGAGTGTTGTGGGCGATGTTGTCCGGGCAGAACGCGAAGTGCTCGGCGGCCAGCGCCACGGCCTCTTCGGACGAGGTGGGCGGGGCTGCCACCGAGACGGTCAGATGGTCGAAGCCGAGCGCCACGACCCGTATGCCGAACCGGTCCTCCCAGGAGCGGAGCACCGCGCAGAGCCGCGCCACGTCGTTCTCGTGGTTCAGCGGTCCCGTCCAGCCGATCGCCGCGGGTATGTCCGCGCTGCGCCGCGCGGGGACCAGCGCCGCCCGGGCTCCCGGCATCCGGCCGTCCGTGTCGGTGAGCCGGGCGGCGATCCCGGCGGCCCGCTCCTCCGCGTCGACGGGGTCGCTCACGGCCCGGGCGGGAGCGAGGCCCGGCCACTCCGGGCCGAACGGCTCGATCGCCGTCTCTTCCAGCTCGTCCTCCGCATACTCCTCCCAGAACTCGCCCAGCACGTCCTCCGCGTGGTGGTCACCCGGGTACGACGTCATGGAGGGGCTGAGCTCCCACTTCTCGGGCCACTCGCCGCGTGTTCCGCCGTCCAGGAGGACGGGGAGCAGCCCGACCGTCCTGCCCTCGGCGAGCAGCCGGGGCCAGGTGTCCGGGGCGGCGGGCCCGTCCGCGTACCAGAGCAGCGGTTCGTGCCACGGGCCGTCGTGTGTCGCGTCGACCAGGGTGCCGGGCGGGAGCCGGAGTCCGGAAGCGGCCAGTGACGGCAGGGGGTTCGGGAGTGTCGCCATGCCGGTGACCTTAGAGGTCGCCACCGACGACCGACGGTCCGGCCCCCGGCGTGACCGGGCCTGCCCGGTCTGCGAGTTGGCCCGGCACCGATCGGTGCCGGGCCCCATCGCCGTGTGCGGGGTGATGTCAGAGGCGCTCGGGCGTCCGGATGCCGAGCAGCGCCATGCCCCGGTGCAGAGTGCGGGCCGTGAGGTCGCAGAGGAAGAGCCGGTTCTCCACGACCTCGGTGGGGTTGTCGTCGCTCAGCACGTGGCACTGGTCGTAGAACGTCGTGTAGTGCGAGGCCAGCTGGTAGAGGTACGCGGCCAGCTTGTGCGGCTCGTACGTCGACGCCACCTCGGCGAGGTTCTCGCCGAACTGGTCCAGGTGCAGGCCCAGTGCCCGCTCGGCCGGGGCCAGCGCCAGCTCCGGGTGGGCGACCGGCCGGATCTCGCCCGCCTTGCGCAGGATGGACTTGATCCGGGCGTACGCGTACTGGAGGTACACGGACGTGTCGCCGTTCAGCGACACCATCTGGTCCAGGTCGAACTTGTAGTCCCGCACCGCGGACGTGGAGAGGTCGGCGTACTTCACCGCGCCGATGCCGACGTACTCGCCGTTCTCGACGATCTCCTGCTCGGTCAGGCCGACCTTCTCGGCCTTCTCGCGCACGACGGCCGTCGCCCGGTCGATCGCCTCGTCCAGCAGGTCGACCAGCCGCACCGTCTCGCCCTCACGGGTCTTGAACGGCTTGCCGTCCTTGCCGAGGACCGTGCCGAACGCCAGCTGGACGGCCTTGACCTCGTCGTTCAGCCAGCCGGCCCGCCGGGCCGTCTCGAAGACCATCTTGAAGTGGAGCGACTGCCGGGCGTCCACCACGTACAGCAGGGTGCTCGCCTTGAGGTTCTGGACCCGGTCACGGATCGCGGAGAGGTCCGTCGCCGCGTAGCCGTAGCCGCCGTTCGTCTTCTTGACGATGAGCGGCGTCGGGTTGCCGTCCGGGCCCTTCACATCGTCGAAGAACACGCACAGCGCACCCTCGGAGCGGACGGCGACGCCCGTCTCCTCCAGGATCCGGCAGGTCTCCTCGAGCATGTCGTTGTAACCGGACTCGCCGACGATGTCGGGGTCACGGATCTCCATGTCGAGCTTGTTGAAGACCGAGTAGAAGTAGATCTTCGACTCGTCGACGAACCGCTGCCACAGCGCGACCGTCTCCTCGTCACCGGCCTGGAGCGCGACCACCCGGTCCCGGGAGCGGGCCTTGAACTCCTCGTCGGAGTCGAACAGCGCCCTCGACGCCTTGTAGAGCCGGTTGAGGGAGGACATGGCGGCCTCGCCGTCCGCCTCGTCGGCGTCCTTGTGGTCCAGCTCGTGCGGGTGCTCGATCAGGTACTGGATGAGCATGCCGAACTGGGTGCCCCAGTCGCCGATGTGGTGGCGCCGGACCACGCTCTCGCCCGTGAACTCCAGGACCTCCACCATCGCGGCACCGATCACCGCGGAGCGGAGGTGCCCGACGTGCATCTCCTTCGCCACGTTCGGCTGCGCGTAGTCGACGACCGTCGTGCCCGCGGTCTGCGCGTAGGGCACACCGAGCCGGCCCTCGTCGTCCGCGGCGCGCGCGGCCAGGGTCTCGAGGATCGCCTTGTCGCTGAGGGTGATGTTCAGGAAGCCGGGACCCGAGACCTCGATCTCCTGGATCAGGTCGCCCGCCGGGATCGCGGCCGTCACCTGGGACGCCAGCTCCCGCGGGTTGCCCTTCAGCTTCTTGGCGAGCGCCAGGATCCCGTTGGCCTGGAAGTCGGCCCGGTCGCTTCGGCGCAGCAGCGGGTCCGCGGTGCCGGCATCCGGCAGAGCTGCCGTCAGGGCGTCCGCCAGCTGCTGCTGGAGCGTGGAAGCGAGGGAATTGACCGAGGCCATGGGACGGCTGCCGTTTCCGTAGGGGTACAAGGGATCACGCCCAGTATCCCACGCACTGTAAAGCCGTTTTCGCACTGTCGGGTGGACCTGGGAGAATGGGTGCTGCCCCTACGAGCCCTACCAGAGAGAAGGACGTGCCGACCGTGGCTCAGAGTCAGAGCAGCACCGAGGCCGACTGGGTCTCCCGCTTCGCGGACGAGGTCATCGCCGAATCGGAGCGTCGTGCGCCTGGCAAACCGGTCGTCGTCGCGTCCGGTCTTTCGCCGTCGGGCCCCATCCACCTCGGCAACCTCCGCGAGGTCATGACCCCGCACCTGGTCGCGGACGAGATCCGCCGCCGGGGGTACGAGGTCCGCCACCTGATTTCCTGGGACGACTACGACCGCTACCGGAAGGTCCCGGCCGGCGTCCCCGGTATCGACGAGTCGTGGGCCGAGCACATCGGCAAGCCGCTGACGTCCGTGCCCGCACCGGCCGGGTCCGCGTACCCGAACTGGGCCGAGCACTTCAAGGCCGCGATGACGGCCGCGCTGGACGAGCTGGGTGTCGTGTACGACGGCATCAGCCAGACGGAGCAGTACACGGCGGGGACGTACCGCGCGCAGATCCTGCACGCGATGAAGCACCGCGCCGACATCGACGCCGTCCTCGACCGGTACCGGACGAAGAAGGACCCGGCGGCCGCGGGCAAGGGCAAGAAGCCGCAGCAGCAGAAGAAGGTCGACGAGGCCGAGCTGGAGGCCGAGGCGGGCTCCGGCGCGGCGAGCGAGGACGACGGCAGCGGCGGCTCCGCCGGCTACTTCCCGTACAAGCCCTACTGCGGCAACTGCGAGAAGGACCTCACCACCGTCACGTCGTACGACGACGAGACGACCGAGCTGAACTACACGTGCAACGCGTGCGGTTTCGCCGAGACCGTCCGGCTCAGCGAGTTCAACCGCGGCAAGCTGGTCTGGAAGGTCGACTGGCCGATGCGCTGGGCGTACGAAGGCGTGATCTTCGAGCCCAGCGGTGTCGACCACTCGTCGCCCGGCTCGTCGTTCGTCGTCGGCGGCCAGATCGTCCGCGAGGTCTTCGACGGTGTGCAGCCGATCGGCCCCATGTACGCCTTCGTCGGCATCTCCGGCATGGCGAAGATGTCCTCCAGCAAGGGCGGCGTGCCGACGCCGGCCGACGCGCTGAAGATCATGGAGGCGCCGCTGCTGCGCTGGCTGTACGCGCGCCGCAGGCCCAACCAGTCCTTCAAGATCGCCTTCGACCAGGAGATCCAGCGGCTGTACGACGAGTGGGACTCGCTGGCCCGCAAGGTCGCCGACGGCTCGGTGCTGCCCGCCGACGCCGCCGCGTACGCACGGGCCGTCGGCACGGCCGCCGGTGAGCTGCCGAGCACGCCGCGCCCGCTGCCGTACCGCACACTCGCCTCCGTCGTCGACATCACGGCCGGGCACGACGAGCAGACGCTCCGGATCCTCAGCGAGCTGGACCCGGAGAACCCGCTGACCTCGCTCGACGAGGCACGGCCGCGGCTCGACCGCGCGGAGAACTGGATCACCAGCCAGGTCCCGGCCGAAGCCCGCACCGTCGTCCGCGACGAGCCGGACAAGGAGCTCCTCGGTTCGCTGGACGACCAGGGGCGCCAGTCGCTGCGGCTGCTCCTGGAAGGGCTGGACTCGCACTGGTCGCTCGACGGGCTGACGACGCTCGTCTACGGCGTGCCGAAGGTCCTGGCGGGGCTGGAGCCGGACGCCAAGCCGACGCCCGAGTTGAAGACCGCGCAGCGGTCGTTCTTCGCCCTGCTCTACCGGCTGCTCGTCAGCCGGGACACGGGACCGCGGCTGCCCACGCTGCTGCTCGCCGTGGGGGCGGACCGGGTGCGGAGGCTGCTGGGCGCGTAGCCGCCTGCTGCTGTTGCACGGAGGGCCGTCACCCGGTGATGCGGGTGACGGCCCTCCGTGCTGCGCGTTCCGTCCTGGGCGTTCCGTCCTCGAGCGCCGGGCGGTCCGGGTGGTGCCGGTCTAAGCGATGTGATCCGCTTCCAGCTCCGAGTGGTACCGGTTCTTGAACTCCGGCATCAGACGGCGGATCAGGGCGGCGCTGCGGGGGTGCCTGACGTTGTGGCCGTCCGAGACATGTATGTCCAGGGCCTCGACGCTCGGGTAGTCGTTGTGGTTGTTCACGTACGCCGCGAACACCTCGTACGCGATCTCGCCGAACTCCGCGTCCTCCTGCGCCCACTCGGCCGGGTCCGCCTCGGGCTGCTGCTGCGGCTGCTGCGGCTGCTGCGGCTGTTCCGGCAGGGGTTCCTCGCTGCGGGGGTGCGGGACCGCGCCGATCGTGCCCACGTTGCCCAGGGGGCGGGTGCGGCCGCCCGGACCCGACGGGATCATGACGGGGGTGGGCTCCAGGCCCTCGACGTACGTCGGGTTGTACGTGCCCTCGTACGCACCCTCCGAGACCTGCTGAGCCGCGAACCACGGGCTGTCGTGCGAGCCGGGGCCCTCCTGCGGCCACGCCTCGGCGGCCGGGTCGGAGGGGTGGGCGTGCTGCTGCTGGTGCGCTGGCTGGTGCTGCTGGGGGTCGGCGTACTGCGCCTGCTGTTGTTGCTGCTGCGGGGCGTACGGCAGTTCGGCCTGGGGTTGTGCCGTCTCGACGGCCGGGGCGGGGGCCGGGGGCAGCAGCGCGGGTTCGATGCCCGCGGCCGCCAGCCCGGCCGGGCCGGTGTCGGCCAGCGGGACGCCGAACTTCGCCAGTCTGAGCGGCATCAGGGACTCGACCGGGGCCTTGCGGCGCCAGTTGCGGCCGAAGCGGGCCTGGAGCCGGGCCTGATAGATCAGCCGGTCCTGTTCGAGCTTGATGACCTGCTCGTACGAACGCAGCTCCCACAGCTTCATCCGGCGCCACAGCTTGAACGTGGGGACCGGGGAGAGCAGCCAGCGGGTGAGGCGGACGCCCTCCATGTGCTTGTCGGCCGTGAGGTCGGCTATCCGGCCGACCGCGTGCCGGGCGGCCTCGACCGCGACCACGAACAGCACCGGGATCACCGCGTGCATGCCGACGCCCAGCGGGTCGGGCCAGGCCGCGGCGCCGTTGAAGGCGATCGTCGCCGCAGTCAGCAGCCAGGCCGTCTGGCGCAGCAGCGGAAACGGGATCCGCATCCAGGTCAGCAACAGGTCCAGCGCCAGCAGCACGCAGATGCCCGCGTCGATGCCGATCGGGAAGACCAGGGAGAAATTCCCGAAGCCCTTCTGTTCTGCGAGCGCGCGCACGGCGGCGTACGAGCCCGCGAAGCCGATCGCGGCGATGACTGCCGCGCCGGCGACGACGACCCCGATCAGTACTCGGTGCGTGCGTGTCAGCTGCATCGCGGCCACCCGCGATCCCCTCCCTGTATCCCCTTCTCCGACCTCTGGCGGGCACAGCCTGGCACATGTGCGGGGGGTGTGTTGCGCGGGGAGGGACGAAGTCCGGTTCCCGGGGGAGCGCCGGACTTCGTGAAACCGCTTCTGTGCAGGGCTGTTGGGACAGCTGCCGGATGCGCCGGTGCCGGGTCCGGCTCTTCGTTACGCCTTGTCCGACGACGACTTGGACGGCGACGGGCTCGACTTCTGCTCGCCGGAACCGGCACCGGCGTCCGTGCCGGCGACCGCCGCGACGGCCTCCCTGACGGCCTTCTCGGCGCCCTTCAGGATGTCGTCCGCGGACGGCGTCTTCGCGCCCGCGTAGCCCGCACCGTTGTAGGTCAGGGTGACCACGACGTTCCCTGTACGGGCCACGATCGTCGCGTACTTGAAGTCCTCACCGGTCTTGCTGAGGTCGTACGTGACCTTGGTGGCCTGGTCGCCGATCCCGTTGACGGGGGACCCGACGACCTTCTTGGCGCCCTCGGTCGCCTTGGTCTTGGCGACCTGGTTCGCGAGGTCCTCCTGGGCGCGCTCGGCGCCACTGCCGAGGGCCTGGTCCGAGTCGTAGCGGGTGAAGCCGACGTCGAGCCAGCGGTACTGCGAGCCCTTGACGCCGTTGTCGTCGAGGCCGTTCCAGGAGCAGCCGGCGCGCGCCGCGGTGTCGCTGGACGTGGCTGCCGTACCGCCCTTGCTCTTGGCCTTCGGCACCAGGGTGGTGATCGTCTTCGAGGAGATCGACTTGCACGGGTCCGGCAGCCCGGCGAACTTCGCCGGCTCCACCTTCGCTTCCGGCTTCTTCGCGCCCGGAGCGGCCGAGGAGGACGAGCCGTCCGACTCCTTGCTGCCGGAGTCCGACGAACAGCCGGCGACGACGAGCATCACCGGGACGGCGGCGCAGGCGAGTATGCGGGTGAGTCGCGGGGCTGATCGGTGCATGGTTCCTTCACTCGGATGGCGCGTGCGGGCGGCGCGGCGGTCGGGGGCGGGGCTGGGCGGGATCGCGGTCGGGCAGGTGTTCCGGAGGGCCACGGTACGACGGACGGCGGCCGGATGCCGCCTCGGCCGGACACTTCGCCGACCGGTTCGGTGCCCGTCCGGGGGCGCCCGGCGCACCGTTATTCGCTGAACCTGTCGACCAGCTTCCGGGCCAGCGACTGGGCCTTGTCCTGCAGTTCCTTGCTGTCCGGGATCGTCGTCGCAAGGGCGGGCTGCTCGGTGTACCGGACGGTCACGAGGACGTTCGATGTGCGGAATACCACGCTCACCGTGCGGTGCTGTGCGGTGGAACCTGTCCGTGTGAGCAGATCGTCCAGAAATGCGGCATCTCCGAGACCGTCGAGGACGCGCGGCTGCAGATCGTCGGCGGTGCCTGTGGTCCCGTTGCTCTTCCCGCTGCCCTGCGCCGGGCCGGAAGGGGTGTTCGAGGGGGAGCCCGAGGGCGAGTCCGAGGGGGAATCGTCCTTCGTTCCGTCCGGTGTGACGGAGCCTGCCGGCAGATGGGCGGCGTCCCGCTTCTTCGCGTACAGCTCGTCGGCGCGGTCGTCGTCGCTCACCGAGGTGTCGTACGAGACGACCCGCTCGAAGTCGAGGGAGAGGCTGCGGGACGAGTCCGGTGCCTCGGACTTCCATGTGCAGCCGACGCGGCGGTCCGTGTCGTAGGTGACGGAGGCCGTGCCCGCGTACGCCTTCTCCTGCTGGTCCTCCGGCAGTTCGGCGATACCCGGCAGGAGGTCCTTCAGTGTGGACTGCCCGATGGAGCGGCAAGGTTCTGGAAGCGTGCGGTACTTGCCTGCCGGCGCCACGGAGGTCATCGGGTCGCCGGGTTTGTCGTCGGCGGCGGAGCCTTCGGTTCCGGTATCGGCGCTACAGCCGACGACGAGCGCTGCAAGGAGCGCGACGCCGGGTACGTACGCCATTTGTCGCACGGTCCTCGGCTCCCTTCGTGCGAAAAACGGTTGCCGCTCGATGGCGGCCGGTGGACACAATGTGTATCGCACGCGCCGCTGTGAATGCCGGTCGGCCGACTTGTTTGCCGACCTTGGCACCGGTTTTGCGCTATCAGACTTTTCGGGGGAATTGAGGAACTATGTCGTACATGGAGGTAGCGGGGGCCAAGGTCCCCATCCGCATGTGGGCCGATCCGGCTTCGGTCGAGGGCGGTGCCATGCAGCAGCTGCAGAACGTGGCCACCCTGCCCTGGATCAAGGGGCTGGCCGTCATGCCCGATGTGCACTACGGCAAGGGCGCGACCGTCGGCTCGGTGATCGCGATGCACGGTGCGGTCTGCCCGGCGGCGGTGGGGGTGGACATCGGCTGCGGTATGTCGGCGGTGAAGACCTCCCTGACGGCCAACGACCTGCCCGGAGACCTGTCGCGGCTGCGGTCGAAGATCGAACAGGCCATTCCGGTGGGCCGCGGGATGCACGACGACGTCGTGGACCCGGGCCGGCTGCACGGCATCCCGGCGACGGGCTGGGACGACTTCTGGGGCCGGTTCGACGGGGTGGCCGACGCGGTCAAATTCCGTCAGGAGCGGGCCACCAAGCAGATGGGGACACTGGGGTCCGGGAATCACTTCATCGAGTTCTGCCTCGATGAGTCGGGTTCGGTCTGGCTGATGCTGCACTCCGGATCCCGGAACATCGGCAAGGAGCTCGCCGAGCACCACATCGGGGTGGCGCAGAAGCTGGCGCACAACCAGGGCCTGGTCGACCGTGATCTGGCGGTCTTCATCGCGGACACTCCGCAGATGGCGGCGTATCGGAACGACCTGTTCTGGGCCCAGGAGTATGCGAAGCGCAACCGCGCGATCATGATGGGGCTCTTCCAGGACGTGGTCCGCAAGGAGTTCAAGAAGGCCCGGGTGACCTTCGAGCCGGTCATCTCCTGCCACCACAACTACGTGGCGGAGGAGCGGTACGACGGCATGGACCTGCTGGTCACCCGCAAGGGTGCGATCCGTGCCGGTTCGGGGGACCTCGGCATCATCCCGGGCTCGATGGGCACCGGCTCGTACATCGTGAAGGGTCTGGGGAACGCGGAGTCGTTCAACTCGGCCTCGCACGGCGCCGGCCGGAAGATGAGCCGCAACGCGGCCAAGCGGCGCTTCTCGACGCGGGACCTGGAGGAGCAGACGCGGGGCGTGGAGTGCCGTAAGGACTCCGGCGTCGTGGACGAGATCCCGGCTGCGTACAAGCCGATCGAGCAGGTCATGGAACAGCAGCGTGACCTGGTGGAGGTCGTCGCGAAGCTCAAGCAGGTGGTGTGCGTGAAGGGCTGAGCGCCCTTGCGCCGATGAACGGAGGAGCCCCGGACCCTGTGGTGGTGGTCCGGGGCTCCTCTGCGCGCGTCGGCACGGTCAAAGGGTGCGGTGGACCTTGGAGTTGGAGGCCTGGGCGCGTGGGCGGACCACCAGGAGGTCGATGTTGACGTGGCTGGGGCGGGTGACCGCCCAGGTGATCGTGTCGGCCACGTCGTCGGCGGTGAGCGGGGCGTCGACGCCCGCGTAGACCTTGGCGGCCTTCTCCTTGTCGCCGCGGAAGCGGGTGGTGGCGAACTCCTCCGTCTTGACCATGCCGGGGGCGACCTCGATCACCCGGACCGGGGTGCCGACGATCTCCAGGCGGAGCGTCTCGGCCAGGACGTGTTCGCCGTGCTTGGCGGCCACGTAGCCACCGCCGCCCTCGTACGCGGAGAGGGCCGCCGTCGAGGAGAGGACCACGATGGTGCCGTCGCCGCTCGCGGTGAGGGCGGGGAGCAGGGCCTGGGTGACGTTCAGAGTGCCGATGACGTTCGTCTCGTACATCTGGCGCCAGTCGGCCGGGTCGCCGGTGGCGACGGGGTCGGCGCCGAGGGCGCCGCCTGCGTTGTTGACGAGGACGGCGAGGGTGCGGAAGGCGGTGGCGAACGCGTCGACCGCCTCGCGGTCCGTGACGTCCAGGGCGTACGCCGTGGCCTCGTGGCCCGCTTCGCTGATCTCGGCGGCGAGCGCCTCGATGCGGTCCTTGCGGCGGGCGGTCAGGACGACGCGATAGCCGGCAGCGGCCAGCTGCCGGGCGGTGGCGGCGCCGATGCCGCTGCTCGCTCCGGTGATGACGGCAATGGGGGTGGCGGCCATGCGGACTCGACTCCTCGGACAGCTGATCGGTACGGGGCCAGGATAGGCAGGCGGGAGGGGTGGGCGTTCGGCGGCCGTCCGTGAGCGGCGAATGGGCGGCCGGTGTGCCCGGTGCGGCAGGTGCGGTCAGTGGTTGCGGGGGGCGTACATGATCACGGCCATGCCGGCCAGGCAGATCAGTGCGCCGATCACGTCCCAGCGGTCCGGGCGGTAGCCGTCGGCGACCATGCCCCAGGCGATCGAACCCGCGACGAAGACCCCGCCGTACGCGGCGAGGATGCGGCCGAACTCGGCGTCGGGCTGGAGCGTGGCGACGAAGCCGTACGCGCCGAGGGCGATGACTCCGGCGCCGATCCAGATCCAGCCCCGGTGTTCGCGCACGCCCTGCCAGACGAGCCAGGCGCCGCCGATCTCGAAGAGCGCGGCGACGACGAAGAGTGCGGCTGAGCGGGCGACGACCATGGGAACAGCGTTTCACGCGGGTGTCTGGCGGGAGGGCGAGTGGGCCTGTGAGGCAGGCGGGTGGAGTTGGCGCGTCGAGTCAGTGTGTAAATACGAATGATTCGGGCTGATCGTTATCTTCAGGACATGGTAGTGATGCGTAAGGCTCGGCTGATGCTGTCCGCCGCGGCGGCGACTGTGGTGTGGGGGTTCGGACAGGCGGCCGTGGCGGCCCCGGTGCCCGTACCGGTGGCCGCGGCCGTGCCGGTCCCG
Organism: Streptomyces sp. NBC_00316; assembly: GCF_036158715.1. Lineage (NCBI taxonomy): Bacteria > Bacillati > Actinomycetota > Actinomycetes > Kitasatosporales > Streptomycetaceae > Streptomyces > Streptomyces sp. NBC_00316. Next base: position 5,106,674 of record NZ_CP108023.1, read on the forward strand.
GTGTACCGGTCGGTGGCACCGGAGGCGGACGTCTCCCATCACGGGCACGTCTCGCTGTGGGGCGGGGGGCTCGGTGTGTGGCTGTTCAGTGAGAACCACGGCCCGTCGAGCCTCGCCGCCGCTACCGTGCGGCTGCGCTTCTCGGTGAACCTCGTCGGCCGGCAGGAGATGCCGGATGCCTGTCTGCAGGCCGGCGCCCGCACCGTGCTGTGCCGGACGGGTCCGCTGCCTGCGGACGGGTCGGCGGGGCGGCAGCTCGCGCTCGAACTGCAGCTCACAGGGCGGCCGAACGAGGTGGTCGTCCGCATCGACACGCTGTGGAACGGCGGCGCGACCGACCGGAACCCGCAGAACAACGAGCACGAGGTGCTGGCGCCCGCCACCGGGGACGAGTACGTCTTCTGACCGCCGGCCGCGGCGCGGGCGCGCGGCGGTCATCGCGTGAGTGCGGCCCGCACGGCCGCCGGGTCGGGCCGTTCGCCCGCCCAGGCGACATAGCCGTCGGGGCGGACGAGCAGCACGGTGGTGCGGTCGCCCGTCCAGTGCGCGTGCACCAGTGGGGTCGGCGATACCGGCGTGGGCATGTCGGCGGGGGTCACGAGGACGAACTCGCCGTCGCGCAGCATCTCCTGGAGGCGGCCCTCCACCAGTCCCAGGTCGGGGGCGCGCTTTCCGGTGAGGGGATGCGCACCGCGCGGCGCGGCGTAGGCGATGGCGATGCCGGAGATCATGCCCATCGCCTTGTCGGCGGCCGGCTGCACCAGGGACAGGAAGCGGGCGGCGGCCGTGCGGATCGCCCGTTGCCACGGGGTGCGGGCCATGGCGAGGCGGACCAGTGCGCCGCTGCTGCGCAGCACGGCGGCGCCGACCGGGTGCCGTTCGGCGTGGTAGCTGTCGAGGAGCGCTTCCGGATCCGCCGCGTCCCCCCGCAGGACGGCCGCGAGCTTCCAGGAGAGGTTGGCCGCGTCCTGGAGTCCGGTGTTCATGCCCTGCCCGCCCGCGGGGGAGTGGACATGGGCGGCGTCCCCGGCGAGGAAGACCCTGCCGGTGCGGTAGGCGGGCACCTGGCGTTCATCGCTGTGGAAGCGGGAGATCCAGCGCGCGTCATGCATGCCGTGGTCGCTGCCCAGGGCGAGGCGGGTGATCTCGCGGAGCTCGTCGAGCTCGACGGGGTCGGTGTCGTCGGCCTGGTGGTTGCGGTTCCATCCCATGGCCCGGTACCAGCCGTCACCGAACGGGGCGATGAAGGCGAACGCCTCGCCCACGCCGTTGGCCGTGAGGAGGTCCGCGGGTTCTTCGGCGAGCCGGACGTCGGCCAGGATGATCGACCGGATCACCGACTTGCCGGGGAAGGGGAGTCCGAGCGCCTCACGGACGGTGCTGCGCACTCCGTCGGTGCCGACGGCGTAGCGGGCGGAGAGGGTGTCCGGCGTGCCGTCGGTGTCCTGCACCTCGGCGGTGACCGTGTCGGTGGACTGGTGCAGGCCGGTCAGCTTCGTGCCGTAACGGAAATGCACACCCGCGGACAGTGCCCGGCGCTCCAGCAGGCGCTCGACCTCGTACTGCGGGGTGATCAGCAGGAAGGGGAAGCGGGACCGGAGTCCGGACAGGTCGAGCGAGAGGCCGCCGAAGAGTCGCAGACCGGTGAGGCGGGAGCCCGTCTTGAGCAGCTCGTCGGCGAGGCCGCGGGCGTCGAGCACCTCGAGGGTGCGGGCATGGACCGCGAAGGCGCGCGTCATGTTGCTCGTCCGGTGCGGGCGGCGCTCGACGACGGTGACCGAGAGGCCGCGGGCGGCGAGATCGCCTGCGAGCAGCAGTCCGGTGGGTCCCGCTCCCACCACGAGGACGTCGACGGCTTCGTGGGTGTCGCCGGCCTGGTGCAGGGGTTCGGCGTGTGCGCGAGTGCTGGGCTTGCCGGTCATGGCGGCCTCCTGGAGCCGGTTGCCGACGAATGTGGGTCAACAGCTGTAGGTCAACGCTTGTTGGCAAATATAGATCCGGCGGATCTGGCATGTCAACACCTGTTGGCCTACAGTTGTTGGCGTGATGACGCAGACCCCCGGCGCCCCCCGCCGCTCGGACGCCACCAAGGCCGCGATTCTCGAAGCCGCCCGTGAGCGGTTCGCCGCCGACGGCTATGAGCGCGCCACCATCCGGGCCATCGCCCGCGACGCGAACATCGACCCGTCGATGGTGATGCGCTACTACGGCAACAAGGAGGGGCTGTTCGCCGCCGCGTCCGTGATCGATCTGCGCATGCCCGAGCTCGGCGCGCTGCCCGGAAAGCACATCGGGGCCGTACTCGTCACACACTTCCTGGACCGCTGGGAGCAGGACGACGTGCTGACGGGGCTGCTCAGGGTCGGTGTCACCAATGACGCGGGGGCCGAGCGCATCCGGGCCGTCTTCGCCGAGCAGATCGGTCCGATAGCCGCTGCGGTCTGCCCCGACCCGGCCGATGCCCCGCGCCGCGCCGCGCTCGTTGCCTCCCAGATCCTGGGGATGGCGCTCGCGCGGTACGTGCTGTGCCTCGCACCCGCCGTCTCCATGCCGCGCGAGGAAGTGATCGCCTGGCTCGCTCCCACCGTGCAGCGCTATCTGACCGCCGAGCAGCCGTAGCGCACGCGGCGGCCCCGGCGAGGAGTGCCGGCCTGCGGCCCGGCCCCGTGCGCGCCGTGCAGGCCGCAGAAGGCGCGCCTAGTGCTGTGACCGGAAGGGTTTGCGAGCCGGTGAACCTTTCCGGTCACAGCACTAGCGGGGCGGGGCGGCCTGATCGGAGGCGTCGCCGAACTCGTGCACCGCGTTGGCGACGATCTTCTCGAGGTGAGCGTGATGGGCGCCACGCCAGTACACCCGCCCGCACTCCGTGCACTGCGCGAAGACGTCGTACGACCGCTGCGTACCGTGCTCCAGTTGTCCGCTGACGGACTGCTTGTCGGCCTCGGTCAGCTGCCCGTTGCAGGCCGTGCACCGGGTCCACGGGGCCAGCACCGGTGCGAACCGCTCCAGCACGTCCCGCAGCTGGTCGTCCGGCCGGTCGCTGTAGATGTACGCCCCGGCCCAGATCTCCCGCCGCCGCAGCAGCCCCCGGTCGCGGGAGAGCAGCACCCGCTGCTCCGTCGCCGACAGCGTGGCCAGCGCCGGATCCCCGATGTCCTCGCTCCGGTACGCGGCGTCGACCCCCAGCAGCCGCAGCCGCCGGGCGAGCGTGCCGAGGTGGACGTCGAGGAGGAAGCGCAGCGGCGCGCCCTCGATGCGCTGCGGGCGCACCACCGCGCGGACCTCCACGAGCTCGCCCGCGCCCGGGATGTGCGAAACCGGAACGGGCCGGCCGTCGACGAGCAGCTGACCGGCCTCGGTGAGCGGGACTCCGAGCGACTCCACGACATGGCCGAGAGTCGAGGAACCGTCGGTGGTCACGGCCGTACGCCCGTTACGGCGCTCGTGGGCGACGAAGAGCCGCAGTTCGGGGTCGACTACGAGATGGATCTCCGGTCCGTTCACGCCGCCAGGATGCCATTGGGCGGTCCGCGTCAGCCAGGGGATTCGAGGGGGGCGGCACCCCGGGCGCGGAACGCGGCGGCGACGGCCCGCCCGGCACAGGCCTCCGGGGCTCAGGTGGCCCGTCCTACAGTTCCCGCATGAAGATTCTCGATCTTGAACCCGGCGACGCCCGGCTCACCGCCGACCTGCTCCCCGTCCTGCGCGAGCTCCGTCCGCATCTGACGGAGGACCTCTTCCGCGAGGTCTACGAGCGGGGGTACGCGCAGGGGCTCCGCTTCACCGCCGCCTACGACGACGGCGGCGCATGCGTGGGCGCGGCCGGGTGGCGGATCGTCGACAACACCAGCCAGATCCGCAAGCTGTACGTCGACGACCTGGTCACCGCCGGGCACGCCCGCTCCACCGGCGCCGGCCGGCGGCTTCTCGGGCATCTGGAGCAGCGCGCCCGGGAGGCGGGCTGCCGGGCGTTCGCCCTGGACTCGGGGACGCACCGCACGCGGGCCCACCGCTTCTATCTGCGGGAGCGGCTGGACATCGTCGCCTTCCACTTCAGCAAGCGGCTGGTCCCGGAAGCGGACTGAGGCAGGCGTGGGCCGCGGGCCCGACCACGGGCCGGGGCTACGGGACGGGCGCCGGGCCGAGGTCCAGCCGCCAGTCGTTCGTCAGCAGCACACGGCCGGGCGGGTACTCGAAGTCGCACTTGCCGAGCAGGGTGAAGCCCGCCTTGCGGCACACCGCGTTCGACGCGGCGTTGTCGACGGACGGGTACGCGTGCAGATGGCGGTGCCTGCGCTCCGCCCGGGCCTGCTCGGCGACGGCCACGGCCGCGGCAGCCGCGATGCCGCGCCCCTGGTACCCGGTGAGGACGGCCCACCCCGTCTCGTACACCTGCCGGCCCTCCCAGCTCCGCTCCCAGAACCCGATCGTGCCGACGGCCTCGTCCCCGCCGACGTCGGCCAGGGCGATCCGGAACATCCTGCCCCGGCCCGTGCGGTCCGCGCTCAGCTCCACATAGCGGTCATGGCGCGCCATGAGCTGCTCCTCGGACTCGGGGCCGCCCAGATGGTCCATCAGCTCGGGTGCATTGGCGCGGCGGAGCAGCTCCAGGTCGTCGTCCGACCAGGGCACGATCCGTACGACGGGCGCCGGTGATGACGAGGTGCGTTCCATACCAAGACAGTAGGCCGCACCACCGACAACCACCGGTACCGACCGTCAACGGGTGGCGAGTGCCGTCGGCGGGGCGCCGATCGTCGATGTGAAGTCCCTGGTCAGGTGGGCCTGGTCGCTGTACCCGAGGTCCGCGGCCAGCTCCGCCCAGTCCACCTCGGGGTCCGACTCGGCGCGTTCCAGCGCCTCGTGGATGCGGTAGCGGAGGATCACCCACTTGGGACTGACGCCCACGTACGCGGCGAAGAGCCGCTGCAGCGAGCGTGCCGACAGCCCTTCGACGCGGGCGAGTTCGTCGACCCGGCGCATCGTGCGGTCGGTGCGGACGCGCTCGACCAGAGCCATGGCGCGCTCGGCCTGCGGGTCCGGTTCCGGGGCGAGCGCCAGCAGGTACGCGTCCAGCGCCGCGACCCGTGCGTCCTCCTCGGCCGGGTCCAGCACGGCCGCCACCGGAGCGGGTACGGCGAGGACCTCGTGCGCCAGGAGCCGCCGGCCCGTCCACTCCGACACCGGGCGGCCCGGCGCGAACGGCCGGAAGCCGCCCGGCCGGAACTTCACCCCGCACACCCGTCCCCTGCCCTCCAGCTTCTGGGCGAACAGCCCGAGATCGATGCCCGCGACCTCCGCGAAGGCGGCCTCGCCACTGCTCTCGTGGCGCTGGAAGACCAGGTTCACCGAAGGGTGCGGGACCACGTGCGAGGTGTACGGCTCCGGCAGGTCCCAGTCGATCAGCCAGTAGGAGTCCACCTGTGTCCGCAGTCCGGGAGCGGGCTCGCGGCGGCGGAAGTGCACATGCGAGAAGAGTTCGCGGGCGTCGACGATGCCCCGGGTGTCGCGTCGAGGAGCAGACATGGCGCCGATCCTATGGTGAACGTGAGTTCGAATCGATGGTGTCGCGTTTGTTCAAGACACGGGCCGCCGCCGGGCGGACGGTCACAGCATGAAGAAAATCAGTGAACTGCTGAGTGCGGCCGCCGACAGTGCTGCTCCCGTCGTACGCGGGATCGAGGACAGCCGGCTGGGCGACCCCACACCGTGCACGGAGTACGACGTGCGGGCCCTGGTCGACCATCTCTTCCAGGTGGTCGTCAACTTCCAGGCCCTGGCGGCCCGGGAGGAGGCGGACTTCGGCGCGAGGCCGACCGCGGTGGCCGGGGACTGGCGGGGCCGCTTCGACGAGGAGACGGCCAAGCTGGTGGCGGCGTGGGGTGCGCCGGGCGCGGACGAGGGGACCGCGGGTTCCATGGGGTTCCCCGCCCGAACCGTCGCGCGGATGGTGCTGGGCGATCTGACCGTGCATGCGTGGGACCTGGCACGGGCAACCGGACAGGAGTACGTCCCGGACGAGGCCGTGGTGAGCGAACTCGGGCCCGGGCTCGCCGAGATGGCTCCGAATGCGCGGAAGGCGAAGGTGTTCGGTGAGCCCTTCCCCGTGGCGGACGGTGCTAGCCCCTTCGAGCGGATGCTGGCTGTGACCGGCCGTGACCCGGACTGGCAACCGCCCCGGGCGTAAGCCCCGGGGCGGTTGGGGCGCTGGTGGCTCCCATGGCCGGAATGGCGCCTTCCGAGGTGCCGTAGAGCCCCTCCAGCGTCGCGTACGCCCCGACGACGATCTCCTCGGCGGCCGCGACCGTCTCGTGCCCGGCGAGGCGTGCCGCCTGATGGGTGTACGGGGACGGCGGCGCCGGCATCCGGCGCCGCCACCAGGTCTCGCACCCTGCGTGGATCCCGGCGGCGAAGACCAGTACGGGGATGGACAGGGCCAGCAGAGTGTCGCCCATGAGCAGACCTCCTCGACGTCGATGCCTTGCACGCCGACTGACTCCACCGGCTGCGTCACCTGCATCGGCCGCTCCGGCGATATCGGCTGTACGGGGTGCATCGGCAGAGTCGGCAGGTCGGCTGAAGATCCTTCTTCGGCCAATGAATGGCCGAATGCCGTCGTGGGCCGTCCTACGCGTCCAAGGTCCACAGATGCAGGACGTCCCCGGACCCGGACACCGTGTACCAGGTGCCGTCGCCGAGGGCCGTGGGCGTGCCGGAGACCGGGAACGGGTACGCGACCTGCCCGACCGGCCGCATCCCCGCCGTCTCCAGCAGCCAGTGGCGGACCGGCCCGCACTCCTCCTCCACGTCCGTGCTGGAGATGGCCGTGTCCTTGTCCACGAACCCGCACTCGTAGTCCCACATGACCTCGTCGGCGTCGAAGTCGTCCGGATCCGCGCCGGGGTGACGGGGAACGGCGTCCCCGGCCTCCAGTTCGGCCACCACCGCACCGTCCGCGACCCGGTGCAGCGCCAGCGAGTCGAGATCGTGAGCCACCGTCAGGAAGTGCTCACCCGTGGGGCTCACCGAGGTCAGGATCCGCTCCTCCTCGCCGAAGTGCTCCACGGACAGCTCCACCCCGTCCCACCGTCCCCACAGCAGCGGCGCCCCGTCCTGGCCCTCCCCGACGCTCAGCCCCATCTGTGCCGGATCGGGATGCGGTACGTGCTCCGAGCCCGCCGCCACGGTCTGCGCGTCCGCCCGCCCCAGCACCCGCCCGTCGGCCGCATCGATGACCAGCCACTCGTCGAGCGCTTCGGGGTCCGGGGCCGCCGCGGCCACGGGGCCGCGGACATGGGCCCACACGAGCGACCCGTCCGCCGAGAACACCACAGAGCCGCTGTCGGCGTACAGATGCGCCCTGCTGTCCGCGTACTCCTCGAACGACTCGTGCAGGACGCGGCAGCCCCCGTCCCAGCAACCGTGCCGCACCTCCCAGAGCACCGTGCCCGCCGGGTCCACCGCGCGCACCGCGTGCACCCCTGCGAAGACCGCGAGATCCCCGTCCGGCGCCACCGTGAACGTACCGAAACGACGCGGCCAGGGAGCGGGAAAGCGGGTCTGCGGGGCGGACTCGGCGTCCAGATCGACGGCGACCGCCTCGAAGTCGCCGCGCTGTATCAGCAGCCGGCGATCCGGCCACCGCAGGACGGACGGCGCGTACGCGGCGTCGCGTTCGCGGGCCAGGGGCGCAGTGAGCGTGGCGACAAGACGAGCGGATACGGCGCTGGTGGTCATGGGTCCCCTCCCGGACGTGCAGCGTGCACGAGAACAGGGGAGAACCGTAGAGCCCCGGGGTGACAGCCTCGCCACGGGGTGGTGCCGGGACCCGCTCGGGGCCGGTTCGGGGCTGCCTCAGGGCCACACCAGGCAGTACGCCTGGTGCCCCGCGTCATGCAGGCGGTGCGAGAAGTCCTGCCACTCGTGGAGTAGCTGGTAGACGTTGAACGCGTCGCGCGGGCCGCCGCGGTCCGGGACCGTGGACCAGATGAACGCCGCGGCGCCGACCGACTCCTCGCCCACGTCGCGCAGCGGGTCGACGACCGTCATCGGGAGCTTGACCACCGCGTAGTCGGGGTGCAGGACGACCAGTTCCAGCGGGGGGACCTTGTGCAGGGGTATGCCCTGGATGCCGGTGAGGACCATGGCCGCGACGGTCTCGGGCTTGATCTTGGTGAACATGCCGCCCATGCCCAGCTCGTCGCCGCCGAGCTCCTCGGGGCGCATCGAAATGGGCACACGTGCGGCAGTGGCGCCGTCCGGGGCCCCGAAATATTTGTAGGTCACCCCCACCCGGCCACCACTCCCGCTTCCGGCCCGGGCACTGTCGGCCCGTATGCCCTGCTTGCGCTCAGCCTCACGCCGGTGCCGACCGCGCCGGGCAGGCTCGGGCCCCAGGTCGTCGGTCCCTTCGCCCACTTCGCCACCGCGATGCATATCTCATCCACCCGACTACTACTTAGGAGACACAGCCCCCGCCGCGCAACCCGATCATCGTGTCAGTGACCTCCCCCACGGGCGTGGTGTGAAACACCTGTCCGCAAGACCGCCGGTGGCTCTGACACCATGGCTTGTGTGAGCTTTCCCTATGACGCCCCAGTTTCGCAGACGCTTTTCGACCGCGCTTCCCTCGTGACGCCCGGCGGCGTGAACTCTCCCGTCCGTGCCTTCCGGGCCGTGGGCGGTACGCCCCGCTTCATGGTGTCCGGTACCGGTCCGTATCTCACCGATGCCGACGGCCGTGAATACGTCGACCTCGTGTGCTCGTGGGGGCCGATGATCCTCGGCCACTCCCACCCCGAGGTCATCGCTGCAGTCCAGGAGGCTGTCGCCCGCGGCACCTCGTTCGGTACGCCCGGTGAGGGTGAGGTCGCGCTCGCCGAGGAGATCGTGGCCCGGATCGAGCCGGTGGAGCAGGTACGGCTGGTGTCGTCCGGCACCGAGGCGACCATGTCCGCGATCCGGCTGGCCCGTGGATTCACCGGCCGGGCGAAGGTCGTGAAGTTCGCCGGCTGCTACCACGGGCACGTCGATGCGCTGCTCGCCGCCGCCGGGTCCGGGGTCGCGACCTTCGGCCTCCCGGACACCCCGGGGGTCACGGGCGCGCAGGCGGGCGACACGATCGTGCTGCCCTACAACGACCTGGAGGCCGTGCGTACCGCGTTCGCCGCGCACCCCGGCGAGATCGCCTGTGTGATCACCGAGGCGTCGCCCGGCAACATGGGCGTCGTGCCGCCCCTGGACGGCTTCAACGCCGGGCTCAAGGAGATCTGCGCCGCCGACGGTGCGCTGTACATCTCCGACGAGGTCATGACCGGTTTCCGTACCTCGAAGGCCGGCTGGTTCGGTATCGACGGGGTGCGGCCCGACCTGATGACCTTCGGCAAGGTCATGGGCGGTGGCTTCCCGGCCGCGGCCTTCGGCGGGCGCGCCGACGTGATGGCGCACCTCGCCCCCGTCGGCCCCGTCTACCAGGCGGGCACGCTCTCCGGTAACCCGGTCGCCACCGCCGCCGGTCTCGCCCAGCTGCGGCTGCTCGACGACGCGGCGTACGCGAAGGTCGACGCGGTCTCCGCGGAGATCCGGTCCCTGGTGAGCGAGGCGTTCACCAAGGAGGGCGTCGCGCACACGGTGTCCTCGGCCAGCAACATGTTCTCCGTGTTCTTCACCGACCAGCCGGTGCGGAACTACGAGGACGCGAAGAAGCAGGAGGCGTTCCGCTTCACCGCCTTCTTCCACTCGATGCTGGCGCAGGGCGTCTATCTGCCGCCGTCCGCGTTCGAGTCCTGGTTCGTCTCCACCGCCCATGACGCGCGGGCCGTCGAGCGGATCGCCGCCGCCCTGCCCGCCGCCGCCCGCGCCGCATCGGAGGCCACCGCGTGAGCGCCGCCGCCAAGGACATCACCGTTGTTCATCTGATGCGTCACGGGGAGGTGCACAACCCCGACGGCGTGCTCTACGGGCGCCGCCCCGGTTACCACCTGTCCGAGCTCGGCCGGCAGATGGCCGACCGGGTTGCCGAGTACCTGGAAGGCCGTGACATCACCCATGTCGTCGCCTCCCCGCTGGAGCGCGCCCAGGAGACGGCGACGCCGATCGCCAAGTCGCACGGCCTCGACCTGGCCAGCGACGAGCGGCTGATCGAGGCCGCCAATGTCTTCGAGGGCAAGACCTTCGGGGTCGGTGACGGGGCGCTGCGCAAGCCGGACAACTGGAAGCACCTCACCAATCCGTTCCGCCCGTCCTGGGGCGAGCCGTACATCGAGCAGGTCGTACGGATGATGGGCGCCCTCGACGCCGCGCGTGACGCGGCGCGTGGGCACGAGGCGGTCTGTGTCAGCCATCAGCTGCCGATCTGGATCGTGCGGAGCTTCGTCGAACGGCGCCGGCTGTGGCACGACCCGCGCAAGCGGCAGTGCACGCTCGCCTCGCTGACCAGCTTCACGTATCAGGGCGACAAGATCGTCTCCGTCGGCTACAGCGAGCCGGCCCGTGATCTGGTTCCGGTGCATCTGCTCGCCGGCGCCAAGCCGGTGAAGGGGAAGTCCAAGGCGTTCGGCGCCTAGCTAGTGCTGTGACCGGAAAGGTTCACCGGCTCGCGGCGTCCGGTGCGGCACCTCGCCGCGTTGTCGCATCACCCGAGTACATCCCGTACGCGGGCGGTGCTCCGCCTTGCGATGCACCGCACCGGACGCCGCGAGCTTCCCGGCAAACCCTTCCGGTCACAGCACCAGATTTCTTCTCGCCGATGCCGTGGGCCCCGCCGGTTTGCCGGCCGGGGCCCGCGGTGTGTTCGACCGGCGGTCGCTCCGGGCACACAGAAATTGGCGGCCGGCGGAACCCCTGCGTTGTTTCGCTCATCTAAGCCTTCGCCAGTTTGTATGCAGTTGGGCCGGAACGACCGCAGATGGGGACGCCATGCGCGACATCAGCCGAAGGAGTCTGCTCGGAGCCGGACTGGGGGCCGCGGCTGCCGTCGGGATGGCGGGCTGCGGTTCTCCGCAGCCTCCCGAAGGAAGGCGGTTGGACCCCGGCCCGAGCGAGACCGCGGACGGCAAGGCCGAGGGGGACGGCGCCGGAGGTGAGGACGTCCGGCAGATCGGTGACGGTTCCACCGCGGACACCGGGGAGCAGCCGAACCAGCCTTCCGCGCCGGTTCCGCTGGAACCCGGCGAGACCCCGCCGCAGTTCGTGATCTTTTCCTGGGACGGGGCGGGTGAGGTCGGTACCGGTCTGTTCCCGCGTTTTCTCGATCTCGCCAAGGAGCACGACGCGGCGATGACCTTCTTCCTCTCCGGGATCTACCTGCTGCCCGAGTCGAAGAAATCTCTGTACCGGCCGCCGAACAACAGAACGGGCGCCTCCGACATCGGCTATCTCACCGATGCCCACATCAAGGAGACGCTGGGGCACATACGCCGGGCCTGGCTCGACGGCCATGAGATAGGCACGCACTTCAACGGGCATTTCTGCGCCGGTTCCGGATCGGTCGCCCGCTGGACGCCCGCCCAGTGGGAGAACGAAATCGATCAGGCGGTCTCCTTCGTCACCGAATGGCGCACCAATACCGGCTGGACCGATCTCGAGCCACTGCCTTTCGACTACCGCAAGGAACTCGTCGGAGCGCGCACCCCCTGTCTGCTCGGCCAGGACAATCTGCTGCCCGCCGCGCGCAAACTGGGCTGGCGCTACGACGCGAGTTCGCCCGGCGGCACCCAGATCTGGCCGGAGAAGCGCCAGGGCCTGTGGGATCTTCCGCTCCAGGGCATACCGTTCCCCGGGCACACCTTCGAAGTGCTGTCGATGGACTACAACATACTTGCCAACCAGTCGGTGAATTCCACCCAGGGAATACCGTCGCGCTATCCGGCCTGGCGCGCGCAGGCCACCCAGGCGTATCTCGCCGGTTTCGACCGGGCGTACCGATCGAATCGCGCACCGTTCTTCATAGGCAACCACTTCGAGGTGTGGAACGGCGGCATCTACATGGATGCGGTCGAGGAGACCATCAAAAGGATCGCGGGGAAGCCTGATGTGCGGCTCGTCTCGTTCCGGCAGTTCGTCGACTGGCTCGACGTCCAGGACCCGGCCGTGCTCGCGAAGCTCCGTACGCTGGACGTCGGCCAGTCGCCCGACGGTGGCTGGAACGCCTTCTTTAAACAGGCCTGACAACGGGCTTTACGGGCACCGAGGGGGGTGCGCAAGATCCCCGAAACCGCCATGCGAAACTTTTCACATGAGCTTTGGCCGCGCACCCCGACGCCGCTTCACCCTGCTCGCCGCGCCCGCAGCGGCCGCCGCGCTGGCGTTGACCCTGACCGCCTGCGGCGGTGACGGCAACCAGGCCCGTGGTGGCGGCAACTCGCACTTCGTCACCGGCAGTGGCGGGATTTCCACGGTGGCCAGGGCGGACCGTCAGGACGCGCCGAAACTCGACGGGACGACGCTGGACGGCAAGCCGCTGGACATCGGCGACTACAAGGGCAAGGTCGTCGTGCTGAACGTGTGGGGCTCGTGGTGCGGCCCCTGCCGTCTCGAGGCCAAGCACTTCGCGAAGGTGTCGCAGGAGACCGCGAGCCAGGGCGTCCAGTTCATCGGGATCAACACCCGGGACGCCGAGAAGGGCCCGGCGGTGAACTTCGAGAAGGACAACGGCATCACCTACCCGAGTTTCTTCGACCCGATCGGCAAGCTCATCCTGCGCTTCCCGAAGGGCACGCTGAACCCGCAGGCCATCCCGTCGACCGTGGTCATCGACCGGGACGGGAAGATCGCGGCCCGCACCCTCGCGGCTCTCGACGACGTCAGGCTCCACAAGATGATCGACCCGTTGATCGCGGAGAAGTGATCCTGTGCTCACGCTCGCCGCGACCACGGGCATGAACGAGACCGTGTTCAGCGGGGCCCTGCTGGTGGCCCTGCCCATCGCCGTGCTCGGCGGACTCGTCTCGTTCTTCTCGCCGTGCGTGCTGCCGCTGGTGCCCGGCTACCTCTCGTACGTCACCGGGGTCAGCGGGACCGATCTGGCCCAGGCCAGACGCGGGCGCATGGTCGTCGGCGCCTCGCTCTTCGTGCTCGGCTTCTCCGCCGTGTTCGTCTCCGGCGGCGCCCTCTTCGGGTTCTTCGGGGAGCGGCTGCAGGACCACAGCGAGGCGATCTCCAAGATCCTCGGCGTCCTGATGGTCCTGATGGGTCTCTTCTTCATGGGGCTGATGCCCTGGATGACACAGCGCGAATTCCGCATCCACAAGAGGCCGGTGACCGGTCTCGTCGGAGCGCCGTTGCTCGGAGTGCTGTTCGGGGTCGGCTGGACGCCGTGCCTCGGCCCGACGCTCACCTCGGTGCAGGTGCTCGCCATCGACCAGGGGACCGCCGGACGCGGGGCCGTCCTGACCCTCGCGTACTGTCTCGGACTCGGCCTGCCTTTCGTGCTCGCCGCAGTCGCCTTCCGCAAGGCGCTCGGTGCCTTCGGATGGGTCAAGCGCCACTACGCGTGGGTCATGCGGATCGGTGGCGCAATGATGATCGTGACCGGACTGCTCCTGCTGACCGGTGTGTGGGCCAGCATGATGCAGGAACTGCAGGGCTGGTCCAACGGCTTCACGGTGGGGATCTGAGTTCCATGAGCAACACCAGGACCGACGCGGCCGAAGAGCACGCGAACGAGAGCGAGCGCGAGGGCGAGAGCCCGGGCGAGCGCGAGGGCAGGCAGGAGCGGGAGAACGCGGCCGAGCTCGGCGCGGCCGGCTCACAGCTGTCCACCGCCCCGCGCGAGGAGGCCCTGGCCACGCTGCCCGCCATGGGCGTCATCGGCTGGGCCCGCTGGTTCTGGCGCCAGCTCACCTCGATGCGGGTCGCGCTGATCCTGCTCTTCCTGCTGTCGCTCGGCGCCATCCCCGGCTCGCTGATCCCGCAGAACAGCGTGGACGAACTGAAGGTGCAGACCTTCAAGGAAGCCCACACCGCGGTCACGCCGCTCTACGAGAAGCTCCAGTTCTTCGACGTCTACAGCTCGGTGTGGTTCTCCGCGATCTACATCCTGCTGTTCATCTCCCTCATCGGCTGCATCGTGCCGCGCACCGGCCAGTTCATCGGCCAGCTGCGCAGCCGCCCGCCGGGCGCCCCCAGGCGCCTGACCCGGCTGCCCGCGTACACGACGTGGCGCACGGACGCCGCGCCCGAGGAGGTCCGCGAGGCGGCGCTCGCGATGATGCGCAAGCGGCGCTTCCGGGCGCACGCCGTCGGTGACGCGGTCGCCGCCGAGAAGGGGTATCTGCGCGAGGCCGGGAACCTGATGTTCCATGTCGCGCTGATCGTCATGCTGGTGGCCTTCGCCACCGGGCAGCTCTTCAAGTCCGAGGGCGGCAAGCTGATCGTCCAGGGCGACGGCTTCTCCAACACGCTGACCCAGTACGACGACTTCAAGTCCGGATCGCTGTATGACACGGACTCGCTCGTCCCGTTCAGCTTCACCCTCGACAAGTTCATCGGCACGTACGAGCGCAACGGCCCGCAGATCGGCACCCCGCGGAAGTACGAGGCCCACGTCACGTATGCCGAGGGCGCGTACGGCAAGCCGAAGAAGGCCGTGATCAAGGTCAACGAGCCGCTGGTGGTCGACGGCTCCAAGGTCTATCTGATCGGGCACGGGTACGCCCCGGTCGTCTCCGTCAAGGACGGCAGGGGCAAGGAGGTCTACAAGACCGCCGTTCCCCTGCTGCCGATCGACTCCAACGCCACCTCGACCGGCGCGATCAAGGTGATGGACGGCTACCGCGACAAGAACGGCAAGAAGGACCAGCTGGGTTTCCAGGCGTTCTTCGTCCCGACGTTCGCGGGCAACGGCAAGGGGACGATGCTCTCGCAGTTCCCGGCCGCGGACTTCCCGGTGCTCGCCCTCAACGGGTACCACGGCAGCCTCGGCGTCGACTCCGGGCTGCCGCAGAACGTGTACCAGCTGAACACCTCGAAGATGAAGGCGTTCAAGGACAGCAAGGGCGACAAGCTGAAGCAGCGGCTGCTGCCCGGCGAGACGATGAAGCTTCCCGACGGCGCCGGATCGATCACCTTCGAAGGCATCGAGCAGTGGGCCACCTTCCAGATCTCGCAGCAGCCCGCCAGTGGCTGGGCGCTCACCGGCGCCATCGGAGCGATCGCCGGTCTGGCAGGCTCGCTGTTCATCCAGCGGCGCCGGGTCTGGGTCCGGGCCGTCCGGGGAGCGGACGGTGTCACCGTCGTCGAGATGGCGGGACTGGGCCGCAGCGAGTCCGCGAAGCTTCCCGAGGAGCTGGCCGATCTCGCGGTCACGCTCCATGACATGGCGCCCACCGCGCCCGACGACGCATCTGCCGAAGCACATTCCGAAGAACCTGCCGAAGGGGCTGAGAAGTGAATCTCGCCGCCGCAACCAACGAGAATCTGGCACACACCAGCAATGTGCTGATCTATTCGTCGATGGCCGTCTACACCATCGCCTTCTTCGCGCACATCGCGGAATGGGTGTTCGGCAGCCGCAGCAAGGTCGGCCGCACCGCTGCCGCGCTGACCGGGGCCGGCGCCGCCGGCTCCTCCCCGGCGAAGATCCAGGTCCAGGTCGCTCAGCAGGGCGGCGCCACCGCCGTACTGGACCGGCCGAAGATCGTCACGCGCTCCGCGGCCGGTTCGCGTGACGTCCCGGACGGGCCCGGCGCCGCCGGTGGCACGTTCAAGGGCGATCTGTGGGGGCGGATCGCGGTCTCCATGACCGTGCTCGCCTTCCTCGTCCAGGCCGGCGGGGTCGTCGCCCGCGCACTGTCGGTGCAGCGCGCCCCGTGGGGCAACATGTACGAGTTCTCGATCACCTTCTCCACGGTGGCCGTCGCCGCGTACCTGATTCTGCTCGTGCTGAAGAAGAACGTCCGCTGGATGGGCCTGCTGCTGGTCACCACCGTCCTGCTGGATCTCGGCATCGCGACCACCGTGCTCTACACGTCCAGCGACCAGCTGGTGCCCGCCCTGCACTCGTACTGGCTGTGGATCCACGTCTCCACCGCCATCATCTGTGGCGCCGTCTTCTACATCGGCGCGGTCGGCACCCTGCTCTACCTGTTCCGTGACAGCTACGAGAGCAAGCTCGCGAACGGCACCGAGCCGGGATCGTTCGCCCAGTCGGTGCTCTCCCGGCTGCCCGCCGCGGCGACCCTCGACAAGTTCTCGTACCGCGTCAACGCCGCCGTCTTCCCGCTGTGGACGTTCACGATCATCGCGGGCGCGATCTGGGCGGGCGACGCCTGGGGCCGCTACTGGGGCTGGGACCCCAAGGAGGTCTGGTCCTTCATCACCTGGGTCGCGTACGCCTGCTACCTGCACGCCCGGGCCACCGCGGGCTGGAAGGGGCGCAAGGCCGCCTACCTGGCACTGATCGCTTTCGGCTGCTGGCTGTTCAACTACTACGGCGTGAACATCTTCGTCACCGGCAAGCACTCCTACGCCGGCGTCTGAGCCACCGCGCCCGTCACCCGTACGGGTGCCTTCATCCGTACGGGTGCGGAACGCGTCCCACCGGGCCACGCTGGAACCATGAGCGACACGTATCCCGTGATCGAACGTGGCGCCGCGGAGAGCGACGGCGACAGGCGCATCCTGCGGTTCACGCTCCGGCTGCCCCACCCCGTCGAACGGGTGTGGGCAGCCGTTGCCGGTTCCGAGGGGCTGCGGGGGTGGCTCGCCGCCGCCGAACCGTTCGAGCCGCGCATCGGCGGCAGGGTCACGCTGCGCTGGCTCAACACCGACGAGGCCGGGAACGCCACGGTCGCCTCCGGCACCGTCACCGCGTGGGACGTCGAGCGGGTCGCCGAGTACACCCTCGAAGGGGCGCACGGCCGGATCCGCTTCCACCTGGAGCCGCCCCGTGGCGACCACGTGGTGCTCCGCTTCACCAATGAGTTCCGGGGCGACGACGCGTCGCGACTGGACCGCCTGGCGGGCTGGCACCACCACTTCGAATACCTGGTCCAGGCGCTGGACGGGCACCCCGCCGACTGGTCCGCATGGACGTTCACGCGGTGGCAGGAACTGCGGGACGGGTACGCGGCGGAAGACCCCGGGCGCTCCGGCGACGACGTCGGCAGGCAGTTCTGATCCGTCGGCAGGCAGTTCGTTCCGGGACGGCGGCGGGCACCTCGTGAGGGGCGGCGCCGTCAGCCGACCGAGATCGCGTCCAGCTTCGCGCGCAGATACGTGTGCGAGTCCACCGGCTCATACGTGACCCGGCCGGTCGGCGCGGGCACCGACTCGACCGTGGTGCGCGGGTCGCACTCGTAGAAGTAGACGAGCGACATCAGTTCCTCGGCCGGGACGTCGGAGGGCGGCGGCAGCACCCGGTGCCGGCCGGAGCGCCAGCGGTCACCCGTCCAGCGCGCCATGAGGTCGCCGATGTTGATGGTGAAGGCATCGGGGTCGTACGGGGCGTCCTCCCAGCCGCCCGCGTCCGTGAAGACCTGCAGTCCGCCCTTCCCGGCCTGCCGGTCGAGCACCGTGACCGTGCCGAAGTCGGTGTGCGGGCCGATCCGGAACTGGCCCGGCTGCGGCTCCCCGACCACCTCCGTGCCCGGATACCAGTTGATGTTGAAACCCCAGGTCGGGTGCGTGGTGTGCCGGGTGAAGAAGTCCTCGGGCTCGCCGAGCGCCGCGCCGAGCAGCCCCAGCAGCCGGTCCGACAGGGTCCGCATCTGCGCGAGGTACTCCGTCACCAGGGCCTTCAGCCCGGGCACCTCTCCGGGCCAGGTGTTGGGCAGGAACCACTCGGCGTCGACCGCCGGGTCCCCGGTGGGGTCCTCGGCGGCGAAGGAGAGCGACTCCTTGAGGTCCGGGGGCGTCCGTGTGCCCTCCGCAGAGCCGTTGGCCTCGGCGCCGGGGCCGAGCCAGCCGCGGCCGCCGACCCTGACCGCGTACGGCTCCTTCGTGGCGGCGGGCAGCCGGAAGAACGCCCGCGCGGTGTCGCGGATCGCGGTCCGCAGCGCGGGATCCACGCCGTGCCCGGTGACCAGCAGGAAGCCGGCCGTCCGCAGCGCCTCGTCGACGGTGGCCGCGATCGTGCGGCGGGCCCCGCCGTCGCCGGAGAGCCACGGCCGCAGATCGATGGTGGGAATCCTCGGGGCCCTGGGTTCACGCATCGCCGATGTCCTCGTTCCAGACGTCCGGGTGGTCCTGGATGAACGCGCGCATCATGGCGGTGCACTCGGCGTCGTCGAGCAGCACGACCTCGACGCCGTGCCGGGCCAGCCAGTCGTGCCCGCCGTGGAAGGTCGCCGCTTCGCCGATGACCACCCGGGAGATCCCGAACTGGCGCACCAGACCGCTGCAGTACCAGCAGGGCGACAGGGTGGTCACCATGGTCGTGCCGCGGTACGAGCGCTGCCGGCCGGCAGCACGGAAGGCGGCGGTCTCCGCGTGCATGGACGGGTCGCCGTCCTGGACGCGGCGGTTGTGCCCGCTGCCGAGGAGCGTGCCGTCCGCGCCGTACAGTGCGGCGCCGATCGGAATGCCGCCCTCCGCCAGTCCGGCGCGGGCCTCCGCGACGGCGGTCACCAGCCGCGCCCGGTCGGCGTCACGGCCGGTGCTCTTGGCGTCGTCCCTGTCCTTCATGCCGTTCACCTTCCCGGCCGCGCGGTGTCCTCAAGCGCCGGACAGGCCCGAAAATCAAGCCCGTCCGGCGTCCGGCCGAACGGAAAGCGGCTGTACCCGTGAATCCTGCGCGGTCAAGTGGCGGGCGGAGCGGACTCCTCCGGCCCGGCCCCGCTCTCGCGGCGCTTGAGCTCCTCCTCGCGGCGGCGCAGATCCGCCTCCCAGTCCTTGAGGAGCGACTCGTCCTTCTTGTTCTCTTCCTTCAGCGCCTTCAGGAACTCCGGATTGTCGTCCGGCGCCACCCACTCGTGGCGATGGTTGCGGTGCCATTCCGACGGCGTACGGCCTCCGGCGGGCACATGGCGCATCTTTCCCGCGGCCAGCCAGACGATTGGGCCGACGATCCAGAACAGCAGGATGATGAAGACCCAGGCGATCTTCGGCAGGTGCCTGGCCTCGTCCTCCGGCGTGTTCAGACAGTCGATGAACGCATAGATCGTCAGCGCCAGAGGCAGGAGATAGATCAAGGCCCGGAACATGATGGAAGGGTCCCCCCGCGGAGAGATGGCGGGGCGCTGTCCCGCCCCGGTGACGGGGCCAGGGTAGCCCGTGGCCGATACTGGTCCGCATGGCTTACGACGATCTTCGTTCCCTCCTCCGGGCGCTGGAGCGCGAGGGCGAGCTCAAGCGCATCAAGGCCGAGGTCGACCCCTATCTGGAGGTCGGCGAGATCGTCGACCGGGTGAACAAGGCGGGCGGGCCCGCGCTGCTCTTCGAGAACGTCAAGGGGTCGTCGATGCCCCTGGCCATGAACGTGTTCGGGACCGACCGGCGGCTGCTGAAGGCGCTCGGGCTGAAGTCGTACGCCGACATCGGCGAGAAGATCGGCGGTCTGCTGAAGCCGGAACTGCCGCACGGCTTCGTCGGGGTGCGCGAGGCCTTCGGGAAGCTCGGGTCGATGGTGCACGTGCCGCCGAAGAAGGTGAAGTCCGAGAGCGCCCCCGTGCAGGAGGTCGTTCTCACCGGCGACGACGTGGACCTGGACCGGCTGCCCGCGCTCTTCACCTGGCCCGAGGACGGCGGCTCCTTCTTCAACCTGGGGCTCACCCACACCAAGCACCCGGAGACCGGGGTGCGGAACCTGGGTCTGTACCGGCTCCAGCGCCACGACCGGCGCACCATCGGAATGCACTGGCAGATCCACAAGGACAGCCGCAACCACTACCAGGTCGCCGCCAAGCGCGGGGAGCGGCTGCCCGTCGCGATCGCGTTCGGGGCGCCGCCCGCGGTGACGTACGCCTCCACCGCCCCGCTGCCGGGCGACATCGACGAATACCTCTTCGCCGGGTTCATCCAGGGCAAGCGGATCGAGATGGTCGACTGCAAGACCGTGCCGCTGCAGGTCCCGGCGCACGCGGAGGTCGTCATCGAGGGGTGGCTGGAGCCCGGGAAGATGCTGCCCGAGGGGCCGTTCGGCGACCACACCGGCTTCTACACGCCGCAGGAACCGTTTCCCGCGCTGACCATCGACTGCGTGACCATGCGGAAGCGCCCGCTGCTCCAGTCGATCGTGGTGGGCCGGCCGCCGACGGAGGACGGGCCGCTGGGACGGGCCACCGAACGGTTCTTCCTGCCGCTGCTCAAGATCATCGTGCCGGACATCGTGGACTACCACCTGCCGGAGGCGGGCGGCTTCCACAACTGTGCGATCGTCTCGATCGACAAGAAGTACCCGAAGCACGCCCAGAAGGTGATGAGTGCCATCTGGGGCGCGCACATGATGTCGCTGACCAAGCTGATCGTCGTCGTGGACTCCGACTGCGATGTCCACGATCTGCACGAAGTGGCGTGGCGGGCGCTGGGCAACACCGACTACGCCCGGGACCTCACGGTCACCGAAGGCCCGGTCGATCATCTCGACCATGCCTCCTACCAGCAGTTCTGGGGTGGGAAGGCGGGCATCGACGCGACGAAGAAGTGGCCCGAGGAGGGCTACACGCGGGACGGCGGCTGGCCGAACATGGTCGAGTCCGACCCGGAGACGGCGGCGAAGGTCGACCGCCGGTGGAAGGAGTACGGGCTGTGAGTGCGGCCGAAGCGGCGCTGGGCCCCGGGCCCGCGCATCCGACCAGCAGGGTCAGGGCGTTCCTGCGGCTGGTGATGATCGAGCACTCGGTCTTCGCGTTGCCGTTCGCCTACATCGCCGCGCTGACCGCGATGTTCCGGCTCGACGAGAACATCCATTGGGGGCGGCTGCTGCTCGTCACCGTCGCGATGGTCGGGCTGCGGACGTTCGCGATGGCCGCGAACCGGATCATCGACCGGGAGATCGACGCCCGTAACCCGCGTACCGCCAGTCGCGAGCTGGTCACCGGTGCCGTGTCCGTGCGGTCGGCGTGGACGGGGGCGCTCGTCGCCGTCGTCGTCTTCCTCGGGGCCGCCGCCCTGCTGAACCCGCTCTGTCTGGCGCTGGCGCCCATCGCCGTCGTGCCGATGGTCGTCTATCCGTACGGCAAGCGGTTCACCCATTACCCGCACGCGATCCTCGGGATCGCGCAGGCCATGGGGCCCATCGGTGCCTGGCTGGCGGTCACCGGCAGCTGGTCGTGGGACGCGGTGATCCTCGGTCTCGCGGTCGGTGTGTGGATCGGCGGCTTCGACCTGATCTTCGCCTGCCAGGACGTCCAGGCGGACCGCGCGCACGGTGTGCTGTCGGTCCCGGCCCGTTTCGGTGTCCCGGCCGCGCTGTGGGGCGCCCGGGTCTGCCACGCGGTGACGACCGGGCTGCTGGTCTGGTTCGGGGTGGCGACGGATGCGGGGCTCTTCTACTGGGTCGGCATGGTGATCGTCGCGGTGGCGTTCGTGTACGAGCACCGCGTGGTGAGGCCGCACGACCTGTCCCGGCTGAACCGGGCGTTCTTCTCCGTCAACGGGTTCATCGGGATCGCGCTGTTCGCGTGCGCCCTGCTGGACCTGCTGGTGCGCGGCCTCACACCGTAGGAGCAGGGGGTGCCGGACGGGCGGTGCGGCGCGGGCGGCGGAACGCGAACGCCGCGCCCACCCCTCCGATCAGCCCGAACAGATGCGCCTGCCAGCTGATCCCGGAGTCGGTCGGCAGGACGCCCCACAGCAGCGATCCGTAGATCGCCGCGATCACGAACCCCACCACGATGTCGAGCGCTCTGCGGTCGACGAAGCCGCGGACCAGCAGATAGCCGAAGAGGCCGAAGACGACGCCGGAAGCGCCGAGCGTGACCGTGTACGGCGGCGCGGTCAGCCAGACGCCGAGGCCGCTGACCACGATCACGGTGAGGGCGACGGCGGCGAACCGGCGTATCCCGCCGAGGGCGGCGACGAAGCCGAGGACCAGCAGCGGAAGCGTGTTGGAGGCGACATGCTCCCAGCCGCTGTGCAGGAACGCGGAGGGCACGATGTCGAGCAGCTCGCCCGGCTCGCGCGGGGTGATGCCGTAGGTGTCGAGCGCCTGGCCGGTCGCCATGTCGATGGATTCGAGCACCCACAGCAGCGCGATCCATCCCAGCATCAGCGCACCGGCCGTCATCGCCCGTGCGGACGCGCCTGTACGGGTACCGGTCATGGCCGCCCCCCTGTCCGTGGCTGGTCCACCCCTGTATGCGGGCTGTTGCGGCCCGTCCTTCATCTGTCGGAACGCCTGGAGCCCCTCACTCGGTTCCGCAGGCCCCGTGCCGGATAGGCTCGGGTGTGTGGAATCCGGGACTTCAGTGAGTCAGCAGCAACGGCGGCCTTGGATTGTCGGGGTTTCCGGTGCTTCGGGCACCCCATTCGCCGCTGCCGTGCTGCGCGGTCTGCTGGCCGCGGGGGAGAGCGTCGACCTGGTGGTGAGCCGGGCGTCGCGGCTGACGCTGCTGGACGAGACCGGGATCGCCTTCCGCGACGCGCACTGGCAGGAGGACCTGCGCAGTTGGCTGGCGCGCGGCGCCGACGGGAAACCGCACACCTTCGATGTGGACATCGACGGGGTACGGCACTGGGCGGCCGGTGATCTCGCGGCCGGGCCGTCGTCGGGGTCGTATCCGGCGAAGGGGATGCTGATCGTGCCGGCCTCGACGGCCTGTGTGGCCGGTGTGGCGCTGGGGCTTTCGAAGGATCTGCTGCAGCGGGCGGCGAGCGTGACGCTCAAGGAGCGGCGGAAGCTGGTCGTCGCGGTGCGCGAGACCCCGCTGAGCGGGCAGACGCTGCGGCAACTGGTGGCCCTGGACGAGGCGGGCGCCGTGGTGCTGCCCGCCTCTCCGGCGTTCTATGCGGGCGCGACGCACATCCAGGATCTGGTGGACTTCGTCGCGGGGCGGGTGCTGGATGCGGCAGGGGTGCCGCATCAGCTGTACCGCCGGTGGGAGGGGGAGCTCGGTGGCTCCCGCCACTGAGGCCGGGCCGGTGGGGCCGGGGCTCAGCGCTTCTTCGGGACGCGCGGGGTGCGGGTCTTGTCGACCCGGTGCGCGGCGTCGGGGTGGTGGGCACGCGAGCGGTTGGCCAGGTCCTGCAGCTCGCGCATCCGGGCGTAGGCCATCTCGATCGTGTACACGGTTTCTTCACTCCTGAGGATTCGAAAGAACTTCTTTGAAAATCTGAAAGATCTGCAGGGTGTGGACCCTGCATGCCTTAGATTCTATACGTAAACTCGCGGTACTGCTGAACAATGGAAGGTTTCAGTCATATGGACGCGGTGGACAGGCAGCTCATCCAGGCCCTCAGGGAGAACGGCAGGGCCTCGTACGCCGAGCTCGGGCGGCTCGTGGGGCTTTCCGGGCCCAGCGTCACCGACCGCATCAACCGGCTGGAAACCGCCGGTGTCATCACCGGGTACCGCGCCACCGTCGACGCCGCCTCCCTCGGGCTCGGGGTCACGGCCCTGATCGGCATCTCGCTCTCCGACGCCGCCGACCACGAGGACGTCGCGCGCCGGCTCAGGGACCTCGCCGAGATCGAGGACTGCTGGTTCATCGCGGGCGACGACTCGTACATGCTCAAGGTGCGCGTCGGCGACGTCGACGGCCTGGAGAAGACCATCCGCCGGCTCAGCGGGACGAAGGGCGTCTCCCGGACCCGCACCACGATCGTGCTCTCCACCAAATGGGAGAACCGGGTCGGGGAACTCCCCGAGGAGTCGTAGGCGTAACGTGGTGGAGCCTCCGGGTGACCGGGGGTTCCACCCGGTTTTTCCGGGAGGAACGCACGCATCGCACAGCACGTCAGAGACTTCTGGGAGGCAGCCGCATGGACGTCGGGCTCAAGCGCGAGCTGGAGGAGAAGGTCCGCGCAGGGGAGCGGCTGACCCGTGAGGACGGTATCGCCCTCTACGCGTCGGACGATCTGGCCTGGCTCGGCGGCCTCGCCCACGAGGTGCGCACGCGCAAGAACGGCGACGTCGTGCACTTCAACGTCAACCGGCACCTCAACATGACGAACGTGTGCACCGCGTCCTGCGCGTACTGCTCGTTCCAGCGCAAGCCGGGCGAGAAGGACGCGTACACGATGCGCATCGAGGAGGCCGTCCGCCTCGCGAAGGCGATGGAGGGCGAGAACCTCACCGAGCTGCACATCGTCAACGGGCTTCACCCCACGCTGCCGTGGCGCTACTACCCGCGCTCGCTCAGTGCGCTCAAGGAAGCCCTCCCGCAGGTCTCCCTCAAGGCGTTCACCGCCACCGAGATCCACCACTTCGAGACCATCTCCGGGCTCTCCGCCTCCGAGATCCTCGACGAGCTGATCGAGGCCGGCCTGGAGTCGCTGACCGGCGGCGGCGCGGAGATCTTCGACTGGGAGGTCCGCCAGCACATCGTGGACCACAACACCCACTGGGAAGACTGGTCGCGCATCCACCGGCTGGCACACGAGAAGGGTCTGAAGACCCCGGCGACGATGCTGTACGGGCACATCGAGGAGCCGCGTCACCGCGTCGACCACGTCATGCGGCTGCGCGAGCTGCAGGACGAGACCGGCGGTTTCCAGGTCTTCATCCCGCTGCGCTACCAGCACGACTTCGTGGACATGAAGGACGGCAAGGTCCGCAACAAGCTGCAGGCGCGGACGACGATGGCGACTGGTGCCGAGGCGCTGAAGACATTCGCGGTCTCGCGTCTCCTCTTCGACAACGTCCCGCACGTCAAGGTGTTCTGGGTGATGCACGGGGTGCAGACCGCCCAGCTCGCGCTGCAGCACGGTGCGGACGACATGGACGGTTCGGTCGTCGAGTACAAGATCACGCATGACGCGGACAACTACGGCACGCCGAACAAGCTCGGCCGTGACGATCTGCTGGAGCTGATCCGGGACGCGGGCTTCCGCCCCGTCGAGCGCAACACCCGGTACGAGATCATCCGTGAGTACCCCGGTCCGGACGCGGAGCGCCGCGAGGCGCCGCAGCCGATGCGGGTCTGACGACCGGCGGGTTCCGCGCAGCCCGTTCTGCCGAGAGTTGCGCTCTGTACGAAAGCCCCGGCCGCCGTCCCCGGCCGGGGCTTTCTCGCGTGCTGGACGGCATTTGAGGCGGTCGGGCGGTAATGGCTAGCCTGCCGCTATGGCACTTACGTTTGAGCTCGATCCCAAGATCGACCGCACCCTGCGGGACGGTATCTGCGCGCTGTGGGCCGATGTCTCCAACGCGGGCGGCGCCGTGGGCTTCGTGCCGCCCGTGACCGGCGAGGACATACGGCCCGCGCTGGTGAAGCACCTCGTCGCGATGGCGGAGGGGCGTACCCGCCTGCTGGTCGGCCACGACGGGGAGGGCGCCGTCGCCGCGTCCGCCTTCCTCACCCACAACACCCACCGGCTGATGACCCACTGGCTCTGGGTGTACACGGTGATGGTCCACCCCCGCCACCAGGGCAACGGCTACGGCCGCGAACTGATGTCCGCCGTGGCGGACGCCGCCCGCGGGATCGAGGGCATCGAGGCCGTCCGGCTCACCTGCCGGGGCGGCACCGGAGCCGACCGCTTCTACGCGTCGTGCGGCTACAAGGAGGTCGGCCGGGTGCCCGGCGCGATCCGGGTCGCCGAAGGGGACGACCGCGACGACATCATCATGCTGCTCCCGCTGGGCTGAATGCCGCTCCCGGCGTTCCGGGCCGCCGCCCGCCGAAGTGATCGATTCCGGGGCATGCTTCACTGGTCGGGCAGGGTTTGTCGTACGTAGAGAGAAGGCCAGCCGTGTCCGCTGCCAAGCCGAGCGCAACGATCCGGTACACGCTGATGCGCCTGAGCATCTTCGTCGGCTGTCTCGCCGTCGTCGCCGTGGCCGTCTCGTACGGCCTGCTGCCCTCCGGACTCGGCGGGTCCAACGTCATGTGGGTCGTCCTGCTCGCGCTGCTCATCTCCGCACCCCTCAGCTATGTCCTGCTGCGCAAGCAGCGTGACGAGATGTCCGCCCAGATCGCCCCGAAGATCGACCGCGCCAAGGCCAAGCTGGCGGCGAACCAGGGCCAGGAGGACGGCGTCGCCCCGTAGGCGGTGCAGGCCGGGTGAGGGCCGAGTGAAGGTCACGTAAGGTTCCTCACACCCCACCCGTTTCCGTTCGAAACCCCAGTGCCGGAGCGTGCGCTCCTGTACTGGGGTTTTTGTGTTCCGTTGTGCTGCGCGGGGCGGGCTGCCGTCGGAGTCCCCCAAAGAAGACCTTTGAGGTTCTCAAAGTTCAGGTGTTAACGTGTTCGACATGAAGACAGCTGTGCGCCCACGCCACCGAGCGAGCATTCCGCTCGTGGTGCGCCTGCATGTCGATCTCTGCCGCTGTATGTCCGCGGTCTGTTGCCGCAACGTCTGAACCGGCACCATGCAGCGGCGCCGCCCCTGACGCGGGCGCCGCACCCCCGTCCCCCTTTCGTCTCCGTGCGCCCCGATGCGTCACATCTGGAGTGTGTCCGTGTCCGCGAATCCCGCGTCCACCACCGCCGGTACCGGCCAGCCGTCCGGCTCCGGTTTCCGCATACCCAAGGTCCCGTTCTGGGCCCAGATCGTCGCCGGTCTCGTCCTCGGTGTACTGCTCGGCTGGCTCACCCGCAGCTATGACATCGACTGGCTCTACACCACGCTCGACAAGGTCGGCCACATCTTCGTCCAGCTGCTGAAGCTGGCCGTCGCGCCCCTCGTCTTCTTCGCGATCCTGGTGTCCATCACCAACCTGCGCAAGGTCAACAACGCCGCCCGGCTGGCCGGCCGCACCGTGCTCTGGTTCATGATCACCTCGCTGATCGCGGTCGCCATCGGCCTCGCGATCGGTCTGATCACCAACCCGGGCTCGGGCACCGGCCTGACCCCGAAGGACGGCAAGCTGCCGGAGCACGCAGGCTCCTGGCTCGACTTCCTGACCGGCATCATCCCGGAGAACGTGATCACTCCGTTCACCGAGCTGAACGTCCTGCAGATCGTCTTCATGGCCGCCGTCGCCGGTATCGCCGCCCTGCAGCTCGGTGAGAAGGCCCAGCCGATCCTCACCCTCAGCGAGTCGATCCTGGAGCTCCTCCAGAAGGCCCTGTGGTGGGTCATCCGCCTCGCCCCCCTCGGCACCGTCGGCCTCATCGGCTACGCGATCGCCGACTACGGCTGGGACCTGATCGGCAAGTACGCGACGTTCACCGCCGACGTCTACATCGGCTGCGCCCTGGTGCTGTTCGGCGTGTACCCGCTGCTGCTCGCCACGGTCGCCAAGGTGAACCCCCTCCAGTTCTTCAAGGGCGCGTGGCCCGCGATCCAGCTGGCCTTCGTCTCCCGCTCCTCGGTCGGCACGATGCCGGTCACCCAGAAGGTCACCGAGCGTCTCGGCGTCCCGAAGGAGTACGCGTCGTTCTCGGTCCCGTTCGGGGCGACGACGAAGATGGACGGCTGCGCCGCGATCTACCCGGCGCTGGCGGCGATCTTCATCGCGCAGATCTTCGACGTCCAGCTGGGTGTCGGTGACTACATCCTGATCGCGTTCGTCTCGGTGATCGGCTCGGCGGCCACCGCCGGTCTCACCGGTGCGACGGTCATGCTGACCCTCACACTGTCGACGCTGGGTCTGCCGCTGGAGGGCGTGGGTCTGCTGATGGCCATCGACCCGATCCTGGACATGATGCGCACGGCGACGAACGTGGCCGGCCAGGCGCTCGTCCCGGTGATCGTCTCGGCCCGCGAGAAGATCCTCGACCTCGACGCGTACAACTCGGCCTCGTCCTCCCCGGTCGACGACGAGGTTCGCGACGCGGATCCGGTGAGGGTGCCGGTCGCCGCGTAACGGACACCTCTTCGGTGAGCGCCCCCGGTCCGCAACGGACCGGGGGCGCTCACTCGTGTGTGCGTACGCACGCGACGGACCGGGGCCGGCCGGGGGTGAGACCGGCCACGGTGCGGGCCCGGAGGCGCTCTCCGTACGACGCGCGCGGAGGCGGCGCCGTAGTCTTGCCGAGGAGTGGCGCAGTGGGGTGGGGAGGAAGTCGGACGTGGGTGCTGTGAAGAGCAAACGGATGCCGCGTGCCGTGCGCGAGCAGCAGATGATGGACGCCGCGGTGCAGACATTCGGGCAGCTGGGATACCGGGCGGCCTCGATGGACGAGATCGCGGAGCTGGCCGGGGTGTCCAAGCCGTTGGTCTATCTGTACCTGAATTCCAAGGAGGAGCTCTTCACCGCCTGTATTCAGCGCGAGGCAAAGGCGCTGGTCACGGCGGTGCGGTCGGGGGTGGAGCCCGGGCTGCCGGCGGACCGGCAACTGTGGGCCGGGCTGCGGGCGTTCTTCACGCACACCGCGCAGCACCCGGACGGCTGGGCGGTGCTGCATCGGCAGGCGCGTACGCACGGGGAGCCGTTCGCCGCCGAGGTCATGGCGATGCGGGACGAGATCGTTGCGTTCGTGACGGGTCTGATCGGCGCCGCGGCCCGCGAGGCGCACCATGATCCGGCGCTCGCGGACCGCGATGTGGCGGGCCTGGCTCAGGCGCTCGTGGGGGCCGCGGAGTCGCTGGCCGGCTGGGCGAACGACACCCCGGGCGTCTCGGCGAAGGAGGCCGCGGCCACACTTATGAACTTCGCGTGGGCGGGCCTGGGGAACCTCATGCACGACCGTCCGTGGGCGCCGTCGAACCGGTGAGGTGGACACGGTCGCCGCTGCGGAGCTGGAAGGCGGTGCCCGCGCCGTCCGCCGCATAGGTCACGGTCGCCGGGAGCAGCACAGGAGCCCTGAAGTCGGCCCGCACGCAACGGATCGTGCCCGGGTCGGCGGACTCGGCCAGGCAGCGGGCGACCGTCCACATGCCGTGCGCGATCGCCCTCGGGAAGCCGAACAGCCGGGCGGTGAGCGGATACAGGTGGATGGGGTTCCGGTCGCCCGAGGCGGCGCCGTAACGACGGCCCAGATCGCCGGGGAGCCGCCACTCGGCGACGGCGGGGAGCTCGGGTGCGGCAGGCGCGACGGCGGCAAGGGGCGGGGCCCCGTGCGCCGCGTGCCGGGAGAGATAGCCGCTGCGCGACTCCCACACCAGCACGCCGCCCGTGCGCGCCTCGGTCACCACCGTGACCTCGGTCCCCCTCCGGTGCGGCGTCAACTTCTGTGCGTACACCGTCAGTTCGAGTACGTCGGTGGGGTGCAGCTCCCGGTGCCGGGTGATCTCTATCCAGGTGTGGACCAGCCCGACGACGGGCAGCGGGAAGGTCCGCCCGGTCATCAGCCGCATGGCCGGCGGGAAGCCCAGCACATGCGGGTACGTGAGCGGCAGCGCGCCCGACTCGGGGAAGCCGCAGATCCTGCGGTACGAGGCGAGCGGGCCGGGGGCGATGCGTACGTCCCGGGCGACGAGGCGGTCGGCCGGCAGTACGGCGTCGGGCCGGTCCGCCCGCTTGAACGGGGACGTGAGCGCGCCGCGTACGAGCGACGCCGTCAGGATCCGGGAGGGGGTGGCGGCCGGCATCGGCGTCACGCGCCCAGCAGGCTCTGGCCGCAGACCCGCACGATCTGGCCGTTCACGGCCGTCGATGCGGGCTGGGCGAACCATGCGGTCGTCTCGGCGACATCCACCGGAAGGCCGCCCTGGGAGAGGGAGTTCATGCGACGGCCCGCCTCCCGGATGAAGAAGGGGACCGAGGCGGTCATCCTGGTCTCGATGAAGCCGGGGGCGACCGCGTTGACGGTGACGCCGTGGTCGGCGGCGGCGCGCGGGGCCAGGGAGCGGACCAGTCCGATGATGCCCGCCTTGCTGGCCGCGTAGTTCGTCTGGCCGTTGTTGCCGGCGATGCCGGCGATGGACGCGGTGGCGACGATCCGGCCGCCGCGGTTGACGGTGCCCGCCTTGAGCAGCGCGTCGGTGGTGCGCAGCACGCTGTCGAGGTTGACCTCGACGACCTGGGCCCAGCGGTCGGCGGGCATGTTGGCGAGCCGTCGGTCGCGGGTGATGCCCGCGTTGTGGACGAGGACGTCCAGGCCGCCGGGGGCCGCGGCGGCGATCTGCTCGGCGGCGTCGTCCGCGGTGATGTCCAGCGGCAGTGCCGAGCCGCCGAGCCGGTCGGCCGTACGGGTCAACTCGTCCTGGGACTGCGGGATGTCGACGCAGATGACCTGTGCGCCGTCCCGGGCGAGGACCGACGCGACCGAGGCGCCGATGCCGCGCGCGGCACCGGTGACCAGCGCGGTGCGGCCGGTGAGCGGCGCGGCCCAGTCGGCGACCGGGTCGGGTGCGGCGCCGGTGAGTTCGACGACCTGGCCGCTGATGTACGCCGACCGGGGCGAGAGCAGGAACCGGAGGGTGGACTCGGCCGAGGCGACCGCGTCGGGCACGATCCGCAGGAGCTGGACGGTGATGCCCCTGCCGATCTCCTTGCCGAGCGAGCGCACGAACCCTTCGAGGGCCTGCTGGGCGGCCGCCTGATGATGGTCGTCGGCCGAGGGCCGCACCCCGAGGACTACGATCCGGCCGCCCGGCGCCGCCGAGCGGATCACGGGGTGCAGTGCGGCGTGCACGTCGCCGAGTCCGGCGGCGGTGGCAACGGCCGTCGCGTCCACGACGACCGCCGCGGGGCGGGGTGCCTGTCCGGTGCTGCGGGCGACCGTGAGGCCGGTCGCGGCGAGCGCCGGGGCGAGTTCGTCCGTCACGGTGGATTCCCCGGCTGTCAGATGCAGCAGTGGGCCGTCCAGCGACTGCGTCTCCAGCGACCAGCGGCGCAGCCGTGCCGGCTGTGGCAGGCCGAGCCTACGGGTCAGAAATCGGCCAGGTGCTGTGCCGGTGACGTGCAGATAGCGGTCGGCCATTGTCCAGACTCCCTGCTCGGTCATAGATTTACTGTGGAGTAAGGTTACTTAAGAGTCAGGAGCAGGTCGAGATGAGCTGGTCGAGATGATCCCTCTCGCTCTCCCGCAGCCACGCCGGGTCGCGGTGATCGGCGGCAGTCGTATCCCGTTCGCGCGCTCCGACGGCCCGTACGCGCACTCCTCCAACCAGGAGATGCTCACCGCCGCACTGAACGGTCTGGTCGAGCGGTTCGGGCTCCAGGGGCAGCAGGTCGGCGAGTTCGTCGCAGGCGCCGTCCTCAAGCACAGCCGCGACTTCAACCTGGCCCGCGAGACCGTCCTCGGCTCGGCGCTCGACCCGCGCACCCCCGCGTACGACATCCAGCAGGCCTGCGGCACCGGTCTCCAGGCCGTCATCGCCGCCGCGAACAAGATCATGCTCGGCGCGGTCGACTCCGCGATCGCGGGCGGCACGGACACCGCGAGCGACGCGCCCCTCGGCGTCAACGACCAGCTGCGCAGGCTGCTGCTGGCGGCCCGGCGGGCAAAAACGGCCGGCGGACGGATCAGGGCACTGGCAGGGATACGGCCCCGGCATCTCGTCCCGGACATCCCGCGCAACGCCGAGCCCCGCACCGGGCTCTCGATGGGCGAACATGCGGCGATCACCGCCCGCCGCTGGGACATCGGCCGCGCCGAGCAGGACCTGCTGGCCGCCACCAGCCACCGGCGTCTCGCCGCCGCGTACGAACGGGGCTTCCTGCACGACCTCGTCGTCCCCCACCTCGGCCTGGCCCGCGACCAGAACCTCCGCCCCGGCTCCACGGTGGAGAAACTCGCCACGCTCCAGCCGGTGTTCGGCGCCGGCCACCCCGACGCGACGATGACCGCAGGCAACTCGACCCCGCTCACCGACGGCGCCGCCGCCGTGCTGCTGGCGAGCGACGAGTGGGCCGAGGCGCACGGCCTGGAGCCGCTCGCGTACCTCTCGCTGTACGAGACCGCCGCCGTCGACCACGTGGGCGGCGAGGACGGGCTGCTGATGGCCCCCGCGTACGCCGTACCGCGGATGCTGGAGCGCGCCGGGCTGGGTATCGAGGACTTCGACCTCTTCGAGATCCACGAGGCCTTCGCCTCCCAGGTCCTCGCCACACTGGCCGCGTGGGAAAAGCAGGGGCTCGCCCCGGTCGACCGCGCGAAGCTGAACGTGGCCGGATCGTCCCTCGCGACCGGGCATCCGTTCGCCGCGACCGGGGCGCGGATCGTCGCCACCCTGGCCGGACTGCTCGCGGAGCGGGAGGCTCCGGGCCGTGGGCTGATCTCGATCTGCGCCGCAGGCGGCCAGGGGGTCACCGCGATCCTCGAACGCCCCTGATATCCACGTCCGTTCGGCCATCGAGGACATCCCGCAGCGAGGACGTTCTCCCGACGGTCCGGCCATCGAGGAAGAACGGCCGCCGGACGGACCCTGCGTACTGCCCGACCCACGTTGAGGAGCCGCTCGTGTCCACGCCAGCCTCTGCCGCCGCACCCGCCGCGACGCCCGCCGTACCCGCTCTGGTCGAGCCGACGAAGGTCCGGGCGGCCGACGGTTCCGTGCAGCAGGTCTCGGTGCCGCTGCTCGCGCCGCCCGTCCGGCGCGGATCGCTCGCCGAGATCCCGTTCGACAACGCCCGCGAGGCCCCGGCCGAAGCCGTCCTCAGCCGCAAGCAGCCGGACGGCAGCTGGCAGGACGTGACGGCCGAAGAGTTCGCCCTTGAGGTGCTGGCGGTCGCCAAGGGGCTGATCGCGGAGGGCCTGCAGACCGGTGACCGGATCGCGATCATGTCCCGTACGACGTACGAATGGACGCTGCTCGACTTCGCCGGCTGGGCCGCCGGACTCGTCACCGTCCCCATCTACCCCACGTCCTCCGCCTTCCAGGCCCGCTGGATACTCCAGGACTCGGGGGCCGTCGCGTGCGCCGTCGAGACGTCGGAGGAGGGCCGGCTGATCAGCCAGGAACGCAAGCAGCTCGGTGACCTCACCCACCTGTGGCAGTTCGACACCGGTGCGCTCGGCCGGCTGAAGGCGCTCGGCAAGGACGTGCCCGACGCCGCCGTCGCCGCCCGCCGGGCCACCCTGGGGCCGGAGACGACCGCCACCCTCATCTACACCTCGGGCACCACCGGGCGCCCCAAGGGCTGCGTCCTGACCCACGGCAACTTCTTCGCCGAGGTCGACAACGCCGTCGAACTCCTCCACCCCGTCTTCAAATCGGTGAGCAAGGAGCCGGCCTCGACCCTTCTCTTCCTGCCGCTGTCGCACGTCTTCGGCCGGATGGTCGCGGTCGGCTGTCTGCGCGCCCGGGTGCGGCTCGGCCACGCCCCGTCCATCAGGACCGAGGACCTGCTCGCCGACCTGGCGGGCTTCGGGCCGACGTTCCTGCTGGCCATCCCGTACGTGCTGGAGAAGGTCTACAACACCGGCCGGGCCACCGCCGAGAAGATGGGGCGGGCCTCGTCGTTCGACCGCGCCGCGAGGATCGCCCAGCGGTACGGGCAGGCCGTCGAGGCCGCCGAACACGGCACCGGCCCAGGCCCGGGCTGGGGCCTGCGCGCCGCCAGGGCCCTGTACGACCCGCTGGTCTACCGCCGAATCCGGTCGGCCCTCGGCGGACACGTCCGGTACGCGATCTGCGGTGGTTCCCCGCTGGGCCGCCGGCTCGCCGCCTTCTACGCGGGCGCGGGCATCGAGATCTTCGAGGGGTACGGGCTGACGGAGACCACGGCCGCCGCCACCGTCACCCCACCGCTCAAGCCACGCCTCGGTACGGTCGGCTGGCCGCTGCCGGGCACCGCCGTACGGATCGCGGACGACGGCGAGGTGCTGCTCAGCGGTGGCCAGGTGTTCAGCGGCTACTGGGACACCGAACGCGGCACACCGGTCCCGGCACTGGACGGCGGCTGGTTCGCCACCGGCGACCTGGGCGCCCTCGACGAGGACGGCTACCTCACCATCACCGGCCGCAAGAAGGACATCATCATCACGTCGGGCGGCAAGAACGTCGCCCCGGCCCCGCTGGAGGACTGGCTGCGCGCGCACCCGCTGGTCAGCCAGTGCATGGTGGTCGGCGACAACCGCCCGTTCGTCACCGCCCTGATCACGCTGGAGCCGGACGGGCTGCTGCACTGGCGGCAGATGCGCAAGAAGCAGGACGTGCCGATCAGGGACCTGGTGGTGGACGAGGAGCTGCGCGGTGCGCTCCGGCGCGCGGTCGACGAGGCCAACCGCCTGGTCTCGCGCGCCGAGTCGATCCGCGCGTTCGCCGTCCTGCCGGTGGACTTCACGGAGGAGGGCGGACATCTGACGCCGTCGCTGAAGCTGAAGCGGGACGCGATCGCGCGGGACTTCGCGGCGGAGATCGAGGCGCTGTACCGGAGGTAGGGACCCGGACCCGGGCGCGACCGCGCAGGGCGGGCCTACCCGGGTCCGCCCCGGGTCCGTCCCGGCCCTCACGGGGTCCACCGGGTCTACTGGGGACGGCGAAACTCCGGCACTCTTGAGTCCGTTCAACCCGGATTGATGCCCCGCACCGCACTCCACGCCCGGATCCGACTCGGAGGACGCATGCGCTCCCTACGTATCGCCTTACTGGCCCTCGTGGCTCTGCTCGCAGGACTTCTCACCGCAACCCCCGCCGCTGCCGCGCCGAATTTCAAGGCGCCGTTCCCCTGCGGCCAGACCTGGACCTACAGCCACCATTCGGCGGAGGTCAGATCGGCGCTCGACTTCGTCCGCACGGACGGCGGGACGACCACCGGGACCCCGGTCCTCGCCTCGTCCGGCGGGACCGCACACCGCTACTCCCAGCCCAGCGGCGCGGGCAACTACATCGTGATCGACCACGGTGGCGGCTGGCAGACCTACTACTTCCACCTCTCCTCGTACTCCGTCGCCGACGGCGCCTCGGTCTCCCAGGGCCGGCAGATCGGCGTGACGGGCTCGACCGGCAACAGTTCCGGCGCCCACATCCACTACGAGCAGCTGTACAACGGGGTCGGCCAGACCATCGCGATCAATGGTCAGTCGCTGGCCCCGTACCCGGGGTCGTACTACAGCAAGTACCTGACCAGCGACAACGGGTGCGGTAGTGGCAGCACCAAGTACTGGGTGGACACCTTCGCCGACGCGACGGGCTACGCCGCGCCCAGCACCGCCGATGCCCAGGGCGTACTGAACGCGGGCACGAACTACGTGTACTGCAAGGTCTGGGGCGCCCAGGTCGGTTCGGGCAGTGCCTACAACCACTGGTGGCTGAGGACCGACCTGGACACGGTGTACACAGGCAAGAACGGCTACGGCGCGTATGTCTCGGCCTACTACCTCTCCCGCTGGGGCAATGACGAGGCCCGCGACAACAACGGCACGGTCATTCCGGACTGCTGACGCGGATCCGCCGGGCGGTCCCGCCCGTATCCCGTGAGGGCCGGCGGGCGGGACCATCCCTCGGCCGTGGGGCAGGCGCAAGGCGCTCTGCGTGCCCAGGAGTTGGTGCGCGCCGAAAGCCGGCCTCGTCCTGTGCGGGCTCGCGCAGACACTGCCCGGCGGTTCACCCGCGGTGTGACGGAGCCGGAGTCGGAGCACGCAGAACTCGTTGCCCTCCGGGTCGGCCATCTCCACGTGGTCGGGGCGGCCGTCCACCTCGTGCTCGCGCACCGCGGTCGCGCCGGCGGCGGTCAGGCGTGCGACCGCCTCGGTCACGCGCGGCCACCGCACCTCCCACGTCGTCGCGCGGCCGCCGCCGGCCTGTACGTCCAGGTGCACGCGGTTCTTCGCCACCTTCGGCTCCGGCACCTTCAGGAAGGACAGCGTCGGCCCCACCCCGTCCGGATCGCACAGGTACGCACCGTCGTCCCAGTCCTCCTCCGGGATGCCGTGGTGGGCGAACCACTCCTCCCAGCTCCCGAACCGGCGGGCGGAGGCTTCGGCACGTAACCGAGGGCGAGGGCCCAGAACTCCGCCAGTCCGGCCGGGTGTGCACAGTCGAGCGTCACGGTCCACCTGGTCGACATGGCTGCTCCCCGGTCCGGATCGAGTGACGTCGAGTGATGCGGACGACCGTACCGAGTGCCTCCGGCACCCATGCGGTCGTGGAGCCGGCCGCCGTCCGCGGCTGTCCGGCGCCCGCCCGGGGCGATGGATCCGCCGTTCTCCCCACCCTCTTGTCTGATGCATCGTCAGGTACGACGATGGCACCCGCCTTAAAAAATGACGGAGCGTCAGATCTGATCGGGGCGGACACGGAGGAAGGGAGGCGACCCGGTGCCGATACTGCCCACCGGGCGGCTGTCGTACGGGATGCAGCTCCCGGTCCAGTCGCAGAGCACCATCTACACGGAAGCCTGGGAGGCCGCGGCCGGTCCCGGTGACCTCGCCGAGATCGCGCGGACCGCCGACCGCACCGGCTTCGCCTATCTCGCGAGCTGCGACCATGTCGCGATACCGCGGCGGCTCGCCGATGTCATGAGCACCGTCTGGTACGACCCCGTGGCCACCCTCGCCTTTCTCGCGGGGATCACCGAACGCGTCCTGCTGATGAGTCATGTCGCCGTCGTCGGGCTGCGCCATCCGCTCGCCACCGCCAAGCAGTACGCCACCCTCGACCACCTGTCCGGCGGCCGGCTGATCCTCGGGGTCGGGGCCGGGCACGTGCGGGAGGAGTTCGAGGTGCTCGGGGCGGACTTCGACGGGCGCGGCGGCGTGCTCGACGAGACCATCGACGCGCTGAAGGCCGCGCTCGGGCCGGAGGAGTACCCGGAGTTCGCCGGGGAACGGTTCTCGTTCAGCGGGCTGGGGCAGCGGCCGCGGCCCGCGCAGGAGCGGGTGCCCGTCTGGGTGGGCGGTTCCTCGCCCGCCGCCGTGCGACGGGCCGCGCTGCGCGGGGACGGCTGGCTGCCGCAGGGGGATCCCAGGGGCCGGCTGCCGCAGCAGATCGCCACGGTGCGGGCGTTGCGGGAGGGGGCCGGTATCGAGGAGCCGTTGGTCGTCGGTGCCATCACCGAGCCGCTGTACGTCGGGGAGCCCGGCTGGGCCGTGGGGCGGCGCACGCTCAGCGGGAAGGCGGAGTCCCTCGCCGAGTCGCTGCGCGCGTACGGGGCGATGGGTGTGCACCAGATCCAGGTGCGGTTCCGCAGCCGGAGCCGTAGCGAGCTGACCGATCAGATGGCGGCGTTCGCCGCCGATGTCGCTCCACATCTCGAACAGCAGTGAGGGAGTAGGGACATGGGCAAGCTGGACGGGCGCACCGTGCTGATCAGTGGTGCGGCGCGCGGGCAGGGCGAGCAGGAGGCACGGCTCTTCGCCGCGGAGGGCGCGCAGGTGGTGATCGCCGATGTGCTCGACGACCAGGGGGAGGCCCTGGCGAAGGAGCTGGGGGAGGGGGTCGCCCGGTTCGTGCATCTCGATGTGGGCCAGGAGGAGGAGTGGCAGGGCGCGGTGGCCGTCGCCAAGGAGGCCTTCGGGAAGATCGACGGGCTGGTCAACAACGCCGGGATCCTTCGGTTCAACGAGCTGGTGTCCACGCCTCTGGACGAGTTCCAGCAGGTCGTGCAGGTCAACCAGGTCGGCGCCTTCCTGGGCATCAAGAACGTCGCTCCCGAGATCGAGGCCGCCGGTGGCGGGACCATCGTCAACACCGCGTCGTACACCGGGCTCACGGGGATGGCCTTCGTGGGGGCCTACGCGGCGACGAAGCATGCCGTGCTGGGGCTCACCAGGGTCGCCGCGGTCGAGCTCGCGGGAAAGGGGATACGGGTCAATGCCGTGTGCCCGGGGGCCGTGGACACCGCGATGACCAACCCGGCCACGCTGGATCCGGCGGCGGACCCGGAGGAGTCGAGGGAGGCCGTGGCCGGGCTCTACAGGAAGCTCGTACCGCTCGGGCGGATCGGCCGGCCGGAGGAGGTGGCGGCCCTGGCGCTCTTCCTGACCTCGGAGGACTCCTCGTACATCACCGGGCAGCCATTCGTCATCGACGGCGGGTGGCTGGCGGGTGTCAGCCTGTTCTGAGTGCCGGATCGCCTGACGGGGCGTCAGCTATTGACGGGTCGGACCGTCGGTGGAACAGTCGGTCGCATCACGATCTGACGATGTGTCAGAAATGATTGAGGACGGTGAACCTCCTTGGAATTCGGGCTGTTTGTACAGGGGTACGTACCCGCCGCGCGCGCTGCGGTCGACCCCGAGGCGGAGCACAAGGCGCTGATCGAGGAGACCGAGTACGTCATCGAGGCGGACAAGTCCGGCTTCAAGTACGCCTGGGCCTCCGAGCACCACTTCCTGGAGGAGTACTCGCATCTCTCCGCCAACGACGTGTACCTGGGCTACCTCGCGCACGCCACGGAGCGGATCCACCTGGGGTCCGGCATCTTCAATCCCCTCGCCCCCGTGAACCATCCGGTGAAGGTGGCCGAGAAGGTCGCCATGCTCGACCATCTGTCGGAAGGACGGTTCGAGTTCGGCACCGGGCGCGGGGCCGGCAGCCACGAGATTCTCGGGTTCATGCCGGGCATCACCGACATGAACCACACCAAGGAGCTCTGGGAGGAGACCATCGCCGAGTTCCCCAAGATGTGGCTCCAGGACGAGTACGTCGGCTTCCAGGGCAAGCACTGGTCGCTGCCGCCCCGCAAGATCCTGCCGAAGCCGTACGGGAAGTCGCACCCGGCGATGTGGTACGCGGCCGGGTCGCCGTCCTCCTACGCCATGGCCGCCAGGAAGGGACTCGGCGTGCTGGGGTTCAGCGTGCAGAAGGTCTCCGACATGGAGTGGGTCGTCGACTCGTACAAGACGGCCGTCAAGGACGCGGAGCCGGTCGGCGGCTTCGTCAACGACAACGTCATGGTGACGTCGACGGCCATATGCGCCGAGACGCATGCGAAGGCCGTCGAGATCGCGGTGGACGGCGGGCTGAACTACCTGCAGTCGCTGCTGTTCCGCTACCACGACACGTTCCCGAGGCCCGAGGGCATTCCCGAGTGGCCGGAGCTGCTGCCGGAGTACAGCGAGGAGATCATCGAGCTGCTGATCGCCGAGGAGCTGATGATCTGCGGTGACCCGGACGAGGTGCTGCGGCAGTGCCGGCGATGGGAGCAGGCGGGTGCGGACCAGCTGAGCTTCGGGCTGCCGATCGGGATCAGCCGTGAGGACACGCTGAACTCCATCCGGCTGATCGGTGAGCACGTGATTCCGGAGATCGACACGGATCCGGTGCACCGGACCTCGCGGTTCCGCGCGGCGTCGTAGGCGGGGGGCTGCCCCCGGATCCCCGCTCCTCGATCGCCGGAGGGGCTCGAGCCGGAGCGGCGTCTTCCCGGGCCGCCGCTCCGCGAGCCGGGGTGCGTACCGCGGTCGTACGCACCCCGGCCGCATCCCGTACAGGACAGAAGGGAACCCGACATGCTCGACCACCTCATTCGCGGAGCGACCGTCGTGGACGGCACCGGCGCTCCCTCGTACCCCGCCGACCTCGGCATCCGCGACGGCCGCATCGCCGTCGTCGCCGAGCCGGGCACCCTCACCGAGGAGGCCGTGACCTCGGAGGACGCCGCCGGGCTCGTGCTCGCCCCCGGCTTCGTGGATCCCCACACGCACTACGACGCCCAGCTCTTCTGGGACCCGTACGCCACCCCCTCCATGAACCACGGCGTCACCACCGTCGCCGGCGGCAATTGCGGTTTCACCCTCGCACCGCTCCACCCCGGCCGGCCCGACGACGCCGACTACACCCGCCGCATGATGTCCAAGGTCGAAGGCATGGCCCTCGCGGCCCTGGAGGAAGGCGTCGACTGGTCCTGGTCGACCTTCGGCGAGTACCTCGACGCCCTCGAGGGACGGATCGCCGTCAACGCCGGGTTCATGGTCGGCCACTGCGCCCTGCGCCGCCACGTCATGGGCGCCGAGGCGGTCGGCGGACAGCCCACGCCCGCCCAGCTCGACGCGATGCTGCGGCTCCTCCACGGCGCCATGGACGCGGGGGCGTGGGGGCTGTCCACCACCCAGTCGTCCACCCACTCCGACGGTGACGGGAAGCCCGTCGCATCCCGGCACGCGCTCCCCGAGGAGCTCCTCGCCCTCTCCCGGGCCGTCGGCGAGCACGAAGGCACCCAGCTCGAAGCCATCGTCGCGGGCTGCCTCGACCGGTTCTCCGACGAGGAGATCGACCTTCTCGTCGACATGTCCGCCGCCGCCGGCCGCCCCCTCAACTGGAACGTCCTCACCGTCGACGCCGCCGTCCCCGACCGCGTACCGCGCCAGCTGATACCCAGCGAACGCG
This sequence comes from Streptomyces sp. NBC_00316, assembly GCF_036158715.1. Taxonomy (NCBI): domain Bacteria; kingdom Bacillati; phylum Actinomycetota; class Actinomycetes; order Kitasatosporales; family Streptomycetaceae; genus Streptomyces; species Streptomyces sp. NBC_00316. The sequence goes on from NZ_CP108023.1 coordinate 5,146,820, forward strand.
CCCGTCGGGCGGGCGGCCGGATCGTCGCCCTCACCATGCCGATCCTCACCCCCATGAACATGTCGCTCGGCACCTTCTGCGCGCTCAACCTCATCCCCGGCTGGGGCGAGATCCTCTCCCTGCCCGTCCCCGAACGGATCGAGCGGCTCCGCGACGCCGCTACCCGCACCGAGATGCTCCGCCGTGCCGGGAGCAAGGAGGCGGGTGTCTTCCGACGCCTCGCCGACTTCGGCCGGTACGTCATCGGCGACACGTACAGCGCGGCGAACGAGGGCCTCGGCGGGCGCGTCGTGCGCGACATCGCCGCCGAGCGCGGACAGGACCCGTTCCACTGCCTCGTCGAGATCTGCGCCGCCGACGAGCTCCGTACGGTGCTGTGGCCCATGCCCACCGACAACGACCCGGACTCCTGGGCGCTGCGGCAGCAGACCTGGCAGCACGAGGACGTCATGCTCGGCGGCTCCGACGCGGGCGCCCATCTGGACCGGATGTGCGGCGCCCCGTACACCACCCGCTTCCTCGGCGACTGCCTGCGCGGCCGCCGACTCGTCCCCCTCGAACATGCCGTCAGGATGCTCACCGACGACCCCGCCCGGCTCTTCGGGCTGCGTGACCGGGGCCGCATCCAGGAAGGCTTCCACGCCGACCTCGTCCTCTTCGACCCCGAGCGGATCGACGCCGGGCCCGCCACCCTCGTACACGACCTGCCCGGCGACAGCCCGCGGCTGGACTCCAAGGCCATCGGCATCGTGTCGGTCCGCGTCAACGGCGTCGAGACGCTGCGCGAGGACAAGGTGACCGGTGCGGTCCCCGGCACGGTGCTCCGCTCCGGCCGCGACACCCGGACGGTGAGCACGCAATGACCCCCGCACCCCAGCGACTCTTCATCGGCGGTGAGTGGACCGAACCCGCCCATGGCCACTACGAGGTGATCAACCCTGCCACCGAGGAGGTCGTCGGTCTCGCCCCCGAGGCGAGCCGCACGCAGGTGTACGCGGCGGCCGCCGCGGCCCGCGAGGCCTTCCCTGCCTGGTCGCGCACCCGCCCCGAGGAGCGGGCCGCGATCCTCGACCGGGCCGCCGCTTTGATGCAGCGCGACGTCGCAGCGCACGCGGCACTCGCGCAGGCGGAGAGCGGTGCGACGACCGGAACGGCCCGGTCCATGCAGGTCGCGGTCGGCGCGGCCCGCTTCCGGCGGTATGCGCGGGGCGCCCTGGAGCCGGTCGAGGAGGCGATCGCGCCGCAGATCAACGAGGCCGGACCGATGGGCGGGGCCGGGGTGTTCGGCGCGGTCGCCGTACGCCAGCCGGTCGGCGTCGTCACCTGCATCACCTCGTACAACAACCCGTGGGCCAACCCGGCCGGCAAGATCGCCCCCGCGCTCGCCATGGGCAACACGGTCGTCGTGAAACCCGCGCCGCAGGACCCGCTCTCGGTCTACCGGATGGCCGGGGCCCTCGCGGAAGCGGGCGTGCCGGCGGGCGTCGTCAACGTCGTCACGGGTTCGGGCCCCGAGGCGGGCGAGGCGGCCGTCGATTCACCGGACGTCGACATGGTCAGCTTCACCGGCTCCACGGCCGTCGGACAGCGCATCGCCGAGGTGTGCGGGCGGGGAATGAAGCGGCAGTTGATGGAGCTGGGCGGCAAGGGCGCCGCGGTCGTTCTCGACGACGCCGACCTGGATGCGGCGGTGGCGGGCATCGGTACGACGTTCTCCTTCTACAGCGGACAGATCTGTACGGCCCCGACCCGCGTCCTCGTCCAGCGGGGCAGCCACGACGCGCTGATCGGGAAGCTCGCCGCATACGCGGGCCGTCTGACGGTCGGCGACCCGGCGGCGCAGGGAACGATCGTCGGTCCGGTCATCTCCGCCGCCCATCGCGACCGCATCGAGTCGTACGTCGAACTCGGCCGGAAGGAGGGCGTCCGGGTCGTCGCGGGCGGCGAACGGCCCGCCCACGTCGGCCGCGGCTTCTACGTCGCGCCGACGCTCCTCGCCGACTGCACCAACGACATGCGGGTCGTCCGCGAGGAGATCTTCGGCCCGGTGGTCGTGGTCGTCCCCTTCGACGACGAGGAGGAGGGCATCGCACTCGCCAACGACAGCGACTACGGGCTGATCGACTACGTGTGGTCCGGGGACGTGGCGCGGGCCTTCCGGGTGGCGCGGCAGCTGCGCGCCGGCGGGGTCGGGGTGAACACGATCGGGCGGAACATGGAGGCCCCGTTCGGCGGGTTCAAGAGGAGCGGGGTGGGACGCGACGTGGGTTCGTACGCGCTGCACGCGTACAGCGAACTGCAGGCGATCGTCTGGCCGGGCTGAGCCACGCCACCGGGGGTGGGACGGGCGCCGCGCTCAGGCGGTCGCGCGCCAGTACCCCAGCGCGTTCACCCGCTCCCTGGGAACGGCCAGTTCCTTGCGTATGTACGTGGCCAGCGAGCGCGTCGTCGCCGTGTCGCACGCGATCCAGACGTATGCCTCCGAGGGGTCGCCCAGCAGCGCGGGCAGTGCGGACTTCACCTGGTCGACCAGGTGGGTCCCCGCGTCGCGGCGCGGGACCCGGTGCAGGGTGTGACGGTCCGGGTCCAGGCGGAACGGCAGTTCCTCGTCGGAGGCGTGCGCGGTCTCGAACCAGATCGTCGCCGGGGTCTGCGGGACCGCGTCCAGCAGGGAGTTGATCGCGGGCAGGGAGGCCGGGTCGCCGATCACGAAGAGCCGGGCGGGCCGTGGCGCGGGCAGGGCGAAGCCGGTGCCCTGGAGCGTCGCCTCGATCGTGTCGCCGGGTTGCGCCTTGCGCGCCCAGTCGCTCGCGGCCCCGTCGTGCAGGGCGAATTCGAGACTGAACGTTCCGGCGGCCGGGTCGGGGTCGACCAGGGTGTAGGCGCGCTGGTGCGGCCTGCCCGCCTGCTCGAACCAGATCCTGACCCACATCGTGGGATGCGCACCGCCGGTCGCGGCGAGCAGCCCGCCATCGGTCAGATGCACCCGGCGGAAGTCGTCGGTGACCTGTTCGGCCCCGGTCACGGTGAACTCGAAGTCCCTCCCGCGCATCAGCTTGAGGACGACGCCCTCCCAGCCGTGCCCCACAGCTGTCTCCTTCCCCGGAAAACCATCCGTGATCGCTTTTAGGTTAGGCTAACCTAAATTTTTGAGGGCTGGGGAGTCGAGCGAGGGCGGGAACGGCATGCGCAACGAGGTCTACCGGGACGACTGGGGCATACCCCACCTACGGGCGGCCGGCGCCCTCGAACTCGCCCACGCCCAGGGCCGTAACGCCGCCCTGGACCGCGCCTGGCAGATCGAGGTCGAACGGCACCGGGCGCAGGGCAGCACGGCCGCCTTCCTCGGTGCGGAGGCGGTCGAGTGGGACCGGTTCACCCGCCGGAGCCGGCTGGACGACACCGCCCGTCGCTGCTTCGAGCGCCTGTCACCCGGGACCGCCGCGTGGGTGAGCTCGTACGTCGACGGCATCAACGCGGCGCTTCGTGAAGGCGCCGCACAGGCACCTGAGTTCGCCGCTGCCGGACTCGCCCCGGGTACATGGCGGCCCTGGACGCCGCTGGGCGTCTGGCTCTCCACCCACATCCTGTTCGCGGGCTTCCCCACCAAGCTCTGGCGCGAGGAGGTCGCCCGCAGGCTGGGCGACGACGCGACCGAACTGTTCGCCACCGACGGCCCCGGCACCTCCGGCAGCAACGGCTGGCTCGTCGCCTCCGAGCGCACCGCCACCGGGTCCCCGATCATCGCGGGTGACCCGCACCGGTTCATCGAGGACCCGGGCGTCTACCAGCAGATCCGGCTCGCCTGCCCCGAGTTCGACGTGGTGGGCCTGGCCGTCCCCGGTGTTCCCGGCATCGCGCACTTCGGCCACACCGGCCACGTCGCCTGGGCGATCACCAATGCCATGGCCGACTACCAGGACCTCTACCGGGAACGGCTGCGGCGCACACCGGCCGGCGGGGTGGAGGCGCTCGGTCCGGACGGCTGGGAGCCGGCCGCCTCCCACACCGAGACCATCGACGTGGCGGGCGCCGACCCCGTGCCGGTCGAGATCGTCGAGACCGCCCGGGGTCCGGTGATCATCGGCGGTCCGGGCGACGGCGGGGAAGCCGTCAGTCTGCGCCACCCGCCGCGCGTCACCGGCGACCTCGGCTTCGACGTGCTGCCCGCCCTGCTCCGTGCCCGCACGACCGCCGACCTCGATGCGGTCCTGGACCGCTGGGTGGAGCCCGTCAACGTGGTGCTGGCCGCGGACACGGCAGGGGCGACGCTTCACCGGGTCGCCGGACACGTGCCCGTCCGCCCGCGTGCGAACCGGCTGCGCACCGTGCCCGCCTGGGACCCCGCGTACGCCTGGCAGGGCCGCCACGCACCGATGGAACGCGCAGACGTCCACGGCACGGCGGTGATGGCCAACCAGCGGGGGATCGCCGCCCCGTTCGGCATCGAGTTCGCGCCCCCGCACCGCGCCGACCGGATACAGGAACTGCTCGACGAGTCCGCCCACTGGACCGCCGAGGACATGGCGGCCATCCACATGGACACCCATCTCGCCTCCGCCCGGCCCCTGTTGGGGCTGCTGGAGGAGGCGGCAGGGGTGACCGGTCCGGAGGCCGTGCGGCTGAGTGACCGACTGCTGCGCTGGGACCGGCGGATGGACGCCGACAGCACGGACGCCACGCTGTACGCGGCGCTGCGTGCCGAGGTCGTCCACCGGCTGGCCGCGCACCCGACGTTCGGCCCGCTGGGCAGGACGGTGCACCGGGACCCGTATCCGGAGCTGTTCCGGCCGTGGCTGGCGACGGTGCCGAGGGTTGCGTACGCGCTGGAGGGCCTGCTGACGGGCAAGGGCGGGCCGCTGTCGCACGCGGACCGGCTGGCCGTCGTCACTGCGGCGCTCGAACACGTGGCGCTGGAGCAGGTCACCGGTGGGCGACCGACCGCCCCCTGGGGCGAGTCGCACCGGCTCGCCCCCTGGCAGGCGCTGCCCGCCGACCCGGGCGAGACCTGGCCCGGGCTGGCGGGCGACCACGACTGCGTCCTGTCCACCTCCAGCGTCCCGGGCATCACCGACCACAGTGCGCGCGGCCCCGCCGCCCGGTACGTGTGGGACCTGGCGCGGCGCGAGAACAGTCTCTGGGTGGTGCCGCTCGGGGCGTCCGGGGTGCCGACGGCCGCCCATCACCGCGATCAACTCCCGCTGTGGGTGCGGGGCGAACTCGTCCCCGTGGTCACGGACTGGAATCTGCTGCACCGAGAAGGGGAGAGACCTGACATGAGTGCCGGTACGAGCGCCGAGTCCGCCGTGTTCGAGCGGGAGGTCGACGGTTTCGGCACCGTGCGCCTCGTCCCCGTCGACCCGGCCCGCGACATCGACCTGCTCCACTCCTGGGTCACCGAGGACCGCGCCCGCTTCTGGGGCATGGGTGGGTACAGCCGTGAACAAGTCCTGGAAACCTATGAGTTCCTGGACTCGCTCACCACGCACCACGCCTATCTCGCCCACCGCGACGGTGTACCGGCCGCCCTTTTCCAGACGTACGAGCCGGAGGCCGACCCGGTCGGCGAGTGCTACGACGTCCGGCCCGGCGACCACGGCGTGCACCTGCTGATCGGCCCCACGGGTGGCACCGGACCGGAACCCGGCTACACCGGCGCGCTGCTCTCCGTGTTCGTCGACTACGTCTTCAGCGACCCCGCCCATCTGCGGGTCGTCGTCGAACCCGACGCCCGCAACACGAAGGCGATCGCCCGGATGGTCCGGGCCGGGTTCGAGCTGGGACCGGAGATCGAGAAGCCGGAGAAGCGGGCCCGGCTCGCGTTCCTGAGCCGGGCCGTCGTTCATCGTGACTGATCGATGTCCAGGAACACCGGATTGGTGAGGGCCGCGAGCGCCCCCGGCAGCCCCGGCACGGCCGCCGGGTGGCGGACCTCGGCGCGGACATAGGCGGCGTACGCGGGAGTCGTGCGCCACTCCACCGTGCCCGCGCCCGACTCCGGCAGCGCCGACGTGAACAACGTGCCCTGGTCCGTGACGAAATGAGCGGTGCAGCCAGGCGCCCCGGCGACCTCCAGCCGTACCGTCACCGGGCTGTCCGCGGCCGCCCGCAACCGCTCACCGATCCCCGCGTGCCCGCCCCGCCCACCCGAGGCGCCGAAGGAGAGGGTGACGGCGGACGATTCGGCGATGTACGAGTGCCCGGCCCGGATGCCCGCCACGATCGCCTCGCGCGAGAGTTCCCCGGCGAGGACGACGGTCTGCGGCAGGCCCACCTGGTCCGGCTCGCGGTGCGCGTCGCTGTTGCCCATGGCCGGAATCCAGGGCCTCGACGCGCGCACGGCGGCGACGAGGGAGTTGTCCCACTCGGCGAGCGCGACCTCGTCGTCCGGGGTGTACGGCCCGTTCCACACCTCCACCGCGTCCGCCTCGCCGAAGCCGAACTTCCAGTTGCAGCCGATGCAGGTGGCGTGCGGATGGGCCGGCACGACCAGCCCGCCCGCGCGGCGCACAGCCTTGGCGTAGTGCCCGAAACGGTTGTCGCGGGCCCGGTAGCGCCAGTCGACGAAGGTGCCGGGGTCGGTGGCGAGCGCGACCACATGGCCGTTGCGGGTGGTGATCTCCTCGCCGGTCAGGATGAGCAGGTCGTCGCCCCACAGCCCCTGCCACGCACCGTGCGCGGTGTGGGTGTTGTGGTCACTGCTGTTGATGAAGTCGAGCCCGGCGGCGCGCGCGGCGGTGGCGATCTCGGCGGGGGTGCGCCTGCCGTCCGAGTGGACGGAGTGCAGATGGCAGTCGCCGCGGTACCAGGCGCGGCCGCGCCCCTTCGCGCGTTCCGGCGGGTACACGGGCGCCGGGGTGGTGCCGGGCGCGCCGAAGCGCAGGGTGATCGTCACCTCGTACGGAAGCCCTTCGGGGGCGACGGTGTACGGGCCCAGCGCGATGTGCCAGATCCCGGCCCGCACCGGACCCGCGACATAGCCGGGCGTCGCCTCGTCCGCCCGGATGAAGAAGCCGGTACGCGCCCCGCCGGACCATCCGCGGAAGCCGCTCCCGCCCAGCTCCGTGCCGCGCTCGTCGAAGATGCCGATGTCGAGGGCGTTGCCCTGGGTGCCGGGCGGGACGGGCGTCCTCTCGTACGTGTACGAGACGGCGATCTCCCGTACGCCGTGCGGCACTTCGACCGGAAGATAGACGAAATCGGGCGACCCGGCCGGCAGGGTGCCGCGGACGGTCTCCGTCCGGTCGGCCCGGCCCGTACCGCTGCCCTTGCCGCCGTCCTCACCGGGCGCGGCGCTCGCGAAGCTCACGGTGGACAACGTTAGGGCGGTGGCGGCGGTCCCGACGAGAAGGCCGCGCCTGCCGAGCGGGCTGTTCTGCGGGGTGTGCGATCCGGTCATACGAGTGGCTCCCCAGAGTGTCGTGAGTGACGAGGGCGACGGACCCGAACCCTCCTATGGGGCCATGAACTGACGGCAAACGGAAGGCGAGTCACGGCAGGAAGCGCGACGCGCGAGACCCTGGGCGGTCCTGACCGGCACCGCATAGGTTGGCGCCTTACGACGACGGAGGTGTCCTCGCATGCGGATCGCAACCACGATCTTCCTCACCGACGAGACGATCACGCCGGTACGGCTTGCGCGCGGACTCGAACAGCGCGGATTCGCCGGGCTCTATCTGCCGGAACACACCCACATCCCGGTGAGCAGGGACACCCCGTACCCGGCGGGCGGCGACCTCCCGCCCGAGTACGGCCGTACCCTCGACCCGTTCGTGGCGCTCGGTCAGGCCGCCGCGGTGACGGAGCGCCTCGCACTCGGCACCGGCATCACACTGATCGCCCAGCACGACCCGATCGTCCTGGCGAAGCAGATCGCCACGCTCGACCATCTCTCGGGCGGCCGGTACACGCTCGGCCTCGGTTTCGGGTGGAACGTCGAGGAGGCCGCGGACCACGGGGTGACCTGGTCGACGCGGCGGGAGCTGGGCCGCGACCGGATGGCGCTCATGCGCGCCCTGTGGACGGAGGAACCCACCGAGCACGAAGGCGAGTTCGGTTCGGTACGGGCCAGCCACGCCTATCCGAAGCCGGTCCAGAAGCCGCGCGGACCGGTGACCGGCCCTCGCACCCTGATCGGCGGCGCGGCCGGCCCCAGGCTGTTCGCGCACATCGCGGAGTACGCGGACGGCTGGCTCCCGATCGGCGGCCGGGGCCTCACGGAGTCGGTGCCCGTGCTGCGCACGGCCTGGGAGGCGGCGGGCCGCGACCCGGAGCAGCTCCAGGTGGTGCCGTACGCCGTCCTGCCGAGCGCGGGGAAGCTGGCGCACTACGCGGAGCTGGGCGTCCAGGAGGTCGTCCTGCAGCTGCCCCCGGCCGGTGAGGCGGAGGTGCTGCGCACGCTGGACGACTACGCGCAGTATCTGTGACCTCGGCAGGCCTTCGCGGACGATCTGCACCTCGACGCCCGTGCCCGGGAGGAAGTTGCCGATGCCCTCGGGGGGCTGCAGCCCCGACTGCCGTCGGCAGCCGTCCGCCTGGGCCTCGAATCGGCCGTGTGGTGCGGTGCGAGACGAACACCGGGCCGGTGGCTCGGGGGCGACTTCACCGCGACGAGCCCCGCGGCCCGGTTCTCGACCGGCGGCGGTGTCTTCTCGCGCTGTCTGAGCATCCCGGCCGACGACCACAGCGCGCGGGAGAACCTGCAGTTCCAGGCAGCGCCCAACACCACGTCCACCGCCGAGTTCTCCGTACTGGACGACCACGGCAAGCAGGTCTGCTCGATCTACCCGTCCCTCTCCACCTGGACGACCTGCGATCTGGCTCCCGGCGTCGCCCACACCGTGCTGGTCACCGGCCATGACAGCACCGCCGAATACACCCTGAGCCGCCGCGACGTCACCGCGACTGCAAGGGGCTGCACGGCGAATCCGGCGACCGAGGTCGGCGGCCCGTCCACCGGCGGCGCACTGGGCGCCCCCGGCGAGCTGCTCTGCCGTCAGGTCACTACCGGCGACGCCAAGGACACCCTGCACCTCGACGTCCGTGACGCACTGGGCACCGCGAACATCGTGGTCACCGTGAAGCCCACGATCTCCGGCACGGCGAAGGTGGGCCGGACCCTCACGGCGGGTCACGGCACTTGGACGCCGGCCCCGACCTCGTACGCCTACCAGTGGTACGCGAACGGCAAGGCGATCGCGGGAGCGACCAAGTCCTCGCTGACGCTCAAATCCGCCCAGAGCGGTCAGAAGGTCACGGTGAAGGTCACCGCCCGCCGTACGGGCCACGCGAGCGGCTCGGCCACCAGCAGCGCGACCAAGGCGGTCGCCCGCTGACCGGGCAGGGGAAGCGGTAGCGGTACGTATGCAGAGGGGGCGCCCCACCGGTGGTGGGGGCGCCCCCTCACGTCAGGTCGGCGGGACCGGACCCACCGCCGGCCCCCCACTCGGTCAGGGCAGCACCAGGATTGCGTCGCCGACCGGGCGCTCGCCCGCCGCGTCGGACGGCTGATTGATCAGCTTGCCGTCTACGACCATCGTCGTCGAGCCGCCGCCGTCCAGGTTGACGGCGCTCTCCATGCCGAGGGAGTCGGCCACCGCGGCGCTCTCCGGGATGGACAGACCGAGGTTGTCTACCGCGCGGCCGTCGACCGTGGCCAGCATGATCCGGCCGTGCGCGTCCACGCCGGCGATCGTGCGCGGGTTCCGCTTGGCCGCCCAGCCGTAGTAGAAGCTCGGGTCGCCGGGCCGGACCATGCCGTCGGCCTGCACCGTCACATGGGGGCGGCCGTCGCGGACGAGTTCCGGGCCGCCGTTGACCGCCATCTGCGGAGTGCGGGCCGGTCGTCCCCGCTCGTCGGTCAGCTGCCCGCTGACGGTCAGACGGGCGCCCGGCTCGGCGATCGCGCGCAGGGCGGCGGCCTCGGTGCCGGTGCCCTGGATCGAGCGGGCGCCGGCCGGGAGCGCGCCGCCGCGGGGCTCGCGGACCTCGGTCACCCGCCCCTGCCGGTCGAGGACGGCCTCCACGCCGGGGCCGGCCGGCGTGGAGGCGCCGTAGTCCGCGGTGAAGGCGACGAGCTCGTCGGGGTCCTTGCAGGTCGTGTCGTGGAGCGGGTGGCTGGTGGGCTGGTCGTCGTGGGTGCCGCCGCAGTTGCGGATGAGGCCGGGGACGCGGTTGATGCCGTCGAGGGCCAGTGCGGTGCGGCCACTGCGGACCCGGCCGGTCCAGCTGTACCGGTCGACGCCCGCGTGCTGTGCGTCGGTGCCGAACGTGAACACCGGGCGGCCGTCGGTGGCCTCGCTCAGCAGCTTCCCGTCGTAGACACCCAGGCCGGCGGGGTCGCCGGGAGCGCCGGCGGCGGGGTCGAGCACGAAGAACCCGGCGTTGACCGCCGCAGTCGCGTTCCGGGCCCGGGCGAGCACGCTGGTGGTCTCACGCCGCTCGATGTCCGGCCCGAAGTCGCCGACGAGGTCGCCGCGGAACTTCCTGGGGTCGATGGTGAGCAACTGGACACGCCACGGGCCGCGGTCGGTCGAGGCGCCGTCCCACCCGGTGAAGACGGCGGAGGCGGTGAAGCCTGCGCCCCGCACCCGCGCGAGGAGGGTGTTGGCGGCCGCCTTGTCGGCGTCGAGCCCGATCCGTACCCGGAAGCCGAGCGTCCCGCCGGCGAAATCGGCCACGGCAGGGGTTGTGACCTCCTCGACGCGAGCAGTGAAGCCCTTGCCGGACAAGGCGTCGACGAGCGCGTCGGCATGCGCCCGGTCGCCGACGGCGGTGGGCGGCGCATCGGGGTCGGGGTCGTTGCCACCACCGGGGACGGCGATCTCGACGGTCCAGCCGTCGGCCGGATCGGACTCGCCGCGCACGATCGTGGTCAGGGTGACGCCGGGCTGGAGCGTCTCGACGGTGCGGGTCTCGGGAAGACCGCGCGGGCCGAGCGGCAGCCCGTGGTCGCGCTCGGCCGCCGCGGTCGGCCCGGCGACCGTCCCGGCCACGAGGGCTATCGCTGCCATGACGGCAAACTTCCTGGCTCTGACCGGCATATGACACCTCGTCGTTGGTCCGGTGATGGTGGCCCTCACCTAAACACGGGAGCCCGTTGCGTGTAAGCCCTTTCCAAGATCGGATGCGCTTCGGACCGCGCCCGGTCCACGACGCCACCGGCCGCGGTTCTGTCCCGGCCGCCGGCCGCGCCGGACGGGTGCCTGTGCCACGCCGGGGTGGGGCCCCGGCCTCCCCTGCGGGCGTTCCGCCCGCCCGCTCGCCTCGCTCGTATGCTCGGTTCATGACCGATCCTCAGCGCGGACGTCCCACCACCAGTTCCATGCGGCGTGCCCTCAAGCGGGCCCGTGACGGAGTCGCCCTCGATGGGGCCGAGGCAGCCGTCCTGCTCCAGGCGCGCGGCGACGACCTGCGCGACCTCGCCGCGTCGGCCGCCAGGGTGCGGGACGCGGGCCTCGAAGCCGCGGGCCGGCCGGGCGTCATCACGTACTCCCGCAAGGTCTTCATCCCGCTGACCCGGCTCTGCCGCGACAAGTGCCACTACTGCACCTTCGTCACCGTCCCCGGCAAGCTCCGCAAGGCCGGCCACGGCATGTTCCTGTCGCCCGACGAGGTGCTGGACATCGCCCGCAAGGGCGCCGCGACGGGCTGCAAAGAAGCGTTGCTCACGCTCGGCGACCGGCCCGAGGACCGCTGGCCCGAGGCGCGGGAGTGGCTGGAGGCCGAAGGGTACGACGACACCCTCGCGTACGTACGGGCCATGGCGATCCGGGTGCTCGAGGAGACCGGACTCCTTCCGCACCTCAACCCCGGCGTGCTGACCTGGACCGATCTTCAGCGGCTCAAGCCCGTCGCCCCGTCCATGGGCATGATGCTGGAGACGACGGCGACCCGCCTGTGGTCCGAGCCGGGCGGCCCGCACCACGGCTCCCCGGACAAGGAGCCGGCCGTCCGGCTGCGGGTGCTCGAGGACGCGGGCCGGTCCAACGTCCCGTTCACCACCGGGATCCTGATCGGGATCGGCGAGTCGTACGAGGAGCGCGCCGACTCCCTCTTCGAGCTGCGCAGGACGGCCCGTGCCTACCACGGCATCCAGGAGGTCATCGTCCAGAACTTCCGCGCCAAGCCCGACACGGCGATGCGCGGGATGCCGGACGCCGAGCTGGAGGAGCTGGCCGCCGCCGTCGCCGTCGCCCGCCACATCCTCGGCCCGTCCGCCCGCATCCAGGCTCCGCCGAACCTCGTCGACGCCGAGTACGCACTGCTCATCGGCGCCGGGATCGACGACTGGGGCGGTGTCTCGCCGCTCACCCCGGACCATGTGAACCCCGAGCGGCCTTGGCCGCACATCGACGAACTCGCCGCCAGGACCGCCGAGTCCGGCTTCGCGCTCCGTGAACGGCTCACCATCTACCCGGAGTTCATCCAGCGCGGCGAGCCGTGGCTCGACCCCCGCCTCCTCCCGCACGTCCGGGCGCTCGCCGACCCGGAGACCGGGCTGGCGAAGGAAGGGGCGATCCCGGCCGGTCTGCCCTGGCAGGAGCCCGACGAGGGGTTCAACGCCTCCGGCCGCACCGATCTGCACCGCACCATCGACACCGAGGGCCGCACCGCCGACCGCCGTGACGACTTCGACGAGGTGTACGGCGACTGGGAGGCGCTGCGCGAAGCCGCCGCCCCCGGCATGGTGCCGTCCCGCATCGAAACCGATGTGAAGTCCGCCCTCGCCGTCGCCGCGGACGACCCGACCAGGCTCACCGACGACGAGGCGCTCGCCCTGCTCCACGCCGACGGGCCCGCCCTCGACGCGCTCTGCCGGATCGCGGACGAGCTGCGCCGTGACGTGGTCGGCGACGACGTCACGTACATCGTCACCAGGAACATCAACTTCACCAATGTCTGCTACACCGGCTGCCGGTTCTGCGCGTTCGCCCAGCGGCGCACCGACGCCGACGCGTACACCCTCTCGCTGGACCAGGTCGCCGACCGGGCCGCACAGGCGTGGGACGTCGGCGCCGTCGAGGTGTGCATGCAGGGCGGCATCCACCCGGACCTGCCCGGGACCGCGTACTTCGACATCGCGCGGGCGGTGAAGGAGCGCGTTCCCGGCATGCATGTGCACGCCTTCTCCCCGATGGAGGTCGTCAACGGTGCGACCCGCACCGGGATGTCCGTCCGTGACTGGCTGACCGCCGCCAAGGAGGCCGGGCTCGACTCGATTCCGGGCACCGCCGCCGAGATCCTCGACGACGAGGTCCGCTGGGTGCTCACCAAGGGGAAACTGCCGACGGCGACCTGGCTCGACGTCATCAGGACCGCCCACGAGGTGGGGCTGCGCTCGTCCTCGACCATGATGTACGGGCATGTCGACCAGCCCCGCCACTGGCTCGGTCATCTGCGCACCCTGGCCCGGCTCCAGCAGGAGACCGGCGGCTTCACGGAGTTCGTCACGCTGCCGTTCATCCACACCAACGCGCCGGTCTACCTCGCGGGCATCGCCCGGCCGGGCCCGACCGACCGTGACAACCGGGCCGTCACCGCCATGGCCCGGCTCCTGCTGCACCCGCACATCACCAACATCCAGACCAGCTGGGTCAAGCTCGGCACGGACGGCGCCGCCGAGATGCTGCGTTCCGGCGCGAACGACCTCGGCGGCACGCTGATGGAGGAGACCATCTCCCGGATGGCGGGCTCCGGTTACGGCTCGTACCGATCGATCCGGGATCTGGAGGCCATCGCCGAGCTGGCGGGCCGTCCGGCGAGGCCACGCACCACGCTGTACGGGGAGGTCCCGCAGGAACGGCAGCGGGCGGCGGCCGCCTCCGACGGGCACCTCCCGGAACTGCTGCCGGTGCTGCCGAGCTGAACCGGGCGGCCGCGGCCCGGGCGCCGATGCGACCGGCCGCGGCCCGATCGACCGCGAGAGCTGCTCCGTACATACCGATCCGGTCCCCGATCGGCCCCTCCCCGTTCGATTACAGTGCTGCGAAGTCGGGGCTCGCAGGCCGTACACGGTCGGGGAAGGAGCGTGGTGAGCGCAGGAGCCACAGGTGTCTGGGGCCGTGCCGAGCAGCAGGACTTCCGCAGCCGGGTCCGTGGCTGTCTGCTGGGCGGTGCCATCGGTGACGCGCTCGGCGCGGCGGTCGGCGGACTGTCGCTCGAGGAGATCCGCGCGGCCCACGGTCCCGACGCCGTCACCGACTTCGTCCCCGCGTACGGCAGACGCGGTGCGGTGACCGCTGTCACCCAGCTCAGCCTGTTCACCGTGGACGGGCTGATCCGCGCCCAGGTCCGCCGCGACACCGGCGCCTGGCATCCGCCGACCGACGTGTACCGCGCCCATCTGCGCTGGGCCGCCACCCAGCACGACTGGGGGCCCGACGAGCGCCGCAAGGAGAACGGCTGGCTCGCCCAGGAGGAGTGGCTGTACGCCCGCCGCGCCCCCACCCGCGAATGCCTCACCGGTTTCGGCGACACCACGATGGGCACCCTCGACCTGCCCAGGAACCCTGCCGCCCGCGATTCGGCGGCCCTCACCCGGTCCGCCCCGTTCGGACTGCTGGTGGGGTGGGAGCCGCAGCTCGTGCTCCAGCTGGCCGTCGAATGCGCCGCCCAGACCCATGGCCACCCCACCGCCCTGCTGGCCGCGGGCGCCCTCGCCGTCATGGTGCACGGCCTGGCCCGTGGCGAGACGCTGGACGGTTCCGTGCAGCACGCCCTCGCACTGCTTGCCGAACGGCCCGGCCATGTACAGGTCACCGACGCCCTCCAGCAGGCCCTCGGCTCCGTACGGCAGGGCATCCCCGGTCCCGCGCTCATCGAGGCGCTCGGCGACACGGACTCGGCCGAGGAGGTCCTGGCCGTCGCCGTGTACTGCGCCCTGGTGGGCGAGGACGTGCGGCACGGGCTGCGGCTCGCGGTGAATCACAGCGGCCCGTCGGCGGCCACCGGGGCGCTGTGCGGGGCCCTGCTCGGCGCGCTGCACGGCGAGACCGCGCTGCCGCCGGCCTGGCTCGCCGAACTGGAGGGCCGGCCCACCCTCCTCGAACTCGCCGACGACTTCGCCATGGAGATGACCCAGGGCCCGGCCCTGCACGGCCCGTCGGCCTCCGCGCCGAGCTGGCTGACCCGCTATCCGCGCGGCTGAGCGGTCCGTCGGCTCCTGCACCGCTGATCCGCGGAGCACATGACGGATCAGCGGGCGCACGTACGAGGGGCGGGGGACGGACACCGCCGTGTCCGTCCCCCGCCCCTCGGCTCTGTGCGGGTGGATCAGTCCTTCACGCCCTTCGCGACAGCCGCGTCGCTCGTACCGGCCTGCGCCGGAATCGTCGCGCCCGTCGACGAACCGTCGCCGTCCGAGTTGATTATCTCGATCAGCGCGTCGCGCTCAGGGGTGTCCTCCGGCTTGATGAAGCCGATCGCGATGTAGAGCACCAGCGAGATCGCCAGCGGCAGCGCCACCTGGTACTGGAGCGCGACACTCGTCTTCACCGAACCGTCGAAGTTGTAGTTGGTGAAGTAGAACGCCAGCAGACCCGCGGCCCAGCTGACGAGTGCCGCCGTCGGGCCCGACTTACGGAACCTGCGCAGCAGGCCCAGCATGAACGGGATGGCGATCGGGCCCATCAGACCGGCCACCCACTTGATGACGACGGAGATGATGTCCTTGAACGTCGGCGAGTTGATCTGGGTGGCGAGCGCCATCGACAGACCGAGGAAGCCGAGCGTGGACACGCGGGCCGCCAGCAGACCGGTGCGGTTGCTCCATGTGCGGGCCGCCTTCGAGAGGACCGGGGCGATGTCCCGGGTGAAGACCGCCGCGATGGCGTTGGCGTCCGAGGAGCACATGGCCATCGTGTGCGAGAAGAAGCCGACGACGACCAGACCCAGCAGACCGTGCGGCAGCAGCTGCTCGGTCATCAGGGCGTAGCTGTCGGAGGCGTCCGGCTTCTGCGCGTGGACCAGCAGCGGGGCGCACCACATCGGGAAGAACAGGACCGTCGGCCAGACCAGCCACAGAATGGCGGAGAGCCGTGCCGAACGCTTCGCCGACGCGGGGGAGTCCGTGGCCATGTAGCGCTGGGCCTGGTTCCACATGCCGCCGTTGTACTCGAAGGTCTTGATGAAGAGGTACGCCAGCAGGAAGGTCACCGTGTACGGGTCCGCCGTGGGGTCGGTGTGGCCCTCGGGCAGCTTGTCCCAGACCGTCCACAGGGTGCTGATGCCGTCGAGCTTGGCCATGGCGGTGACGAGCATCGCGATCCCGGCGAACAGCTGGATGACGAACTGCCCGAGCTCGGTCAGCGCATCCGCCCACAGGCCGCCGACCGTGCAGTAGACGGCGGTGATGCAGCCGGTGATGAAGATGCCCTGGGTGATCGAGATGCCGGTGAAGACGGAGAGCAGGGTGGCGATGGCCGCCCACTTGGCGCCGACGTCCACGATCTTCAGTAGCAGACCCGACCAGGCGAGCGCCTGCTGCGTCTGGATGTTGTAGCGGTTCTTGAGGTACTCGAGCGGCGAGGCGACGTGCAGTCGCGAGCGCAGCCGGTTGAGCCGCGGCGCGAAGAGCTGGGAGCCGATACCGATGCCGATGGCGATCGGCAGCGACCAGGTCACGAACGACGTGACACCGAACTGGTACGCGATGCCGGCGTACCCGGTGAACATCACCGCGCTGTAGCCGGACATGTGATGCGAGATGCCGGACAGCCACCACGGCATCTTGCCGCCGGCCGTGAAGAAGTCGCTGACGTTGTCCACACGCTTGTGGGACCAGAGTCCGATCGCGATCATCACGCCGAAGTAGCCGATGAGCACGACCCAGTCGAGACTGTTCATGTGCCCCCTCCTGGGGTCCGCCTTATGAACGGGGTACGCACTTCGTCAGTACGGCCGCCCAGCGGGGCCCCCGTGCGGGAGCGGGGACATCGGGGATTGAACCGCCTGTTCGGTACCCCGGTCAAGGTTTTTCGCGATCATAAATGTGAACGCGGATCAGCAAGTCGAACGATTTTACTTGTTCTTGACCAGCGGGGGCGTTGTAGTGAACGTGACGGCGGCCACACCATGAGCGGGCACTTCGTCAGGCTGTGCAGAACGTCAAGAGCACCGCAGAGCACAGAAAGACCGCACGGGATGCGGGTCCCGTGCGGCCGAGAAGGAGGAGAGCCGCCCCCGGCGGCAGTGGATCAGTGCGCCAGTCCGTCGGTCGCGCCGCACCGGTCAGCGCATCAGCTCGCCGGCGTTGACCAGTAGCGACTGACCGGTGATCGCCCGGGCCCGGTCGGAGGCCAGGAACGCCGCAGCCTCCGCCACGTCGCCGTCCGTGGCCAGCTCGGGCAGCGCCATCCGCTCGGTGAGCCTGCCGAGCACCTCGGCCTCCGGTATGCCTTCGGAGTGCGCGGTGAACCGCACGTACGCCTGGACCGGCGGCCCCCACATCCAGCCCGGCAGTACCGTGTTCACCCGGATCCGGTGCGGGCCGAACTCCCTTGCCATGGAGTACATCGCCGAGGTGAGCGCGCCCTTCGACGCCGCGTACGCCGCCTGCCGCACCTGGGACGGTGCGGCCACCGACGACTGCGTGCCGATGGCAACCACGGAGCCTCCCCGCTCCTTGAGGCCGGGCAGGCAGGCGCGTGTCATCCGCAGCGTGCCGAGCAGATTGACGTCCAGCACCGACTGCCAGGTGGCGAGGTCGGCGTCCTCGACGCCGCCGAAGTAGCTGTCCCAGGCCGCGACGTGGACCACCGCGTCGATGCGCCCGAACCGCTCCAGTGCCAGTGCGGCAAGCGCCTCGCACTGCGCCTCGTCGGTGATGTCGGTGGCCAGGTGGGCGGTGCGCCGGCCCTCGGGGTCGATGTCCGCGGCCGACTTGGCGAGGCGGTCCGCGGTGCGCGCCCCGAGGACCGCGCTGCCTCCGTCCCGTACCACCGTCTCGGCGATCCGGTGCCCCAGCCCGGCCCCTACCCCGGACACCACGACGGTCTTCCCCGCGAGCAACATCGGTGCCTCCCGGCCCCTGGCAGATTTTCTGACGGTGCGTCAGAGTAGGGCGCTGCGGCGGAGTACGGAAGGGGAACGGCATGAGCGACGAGACGCGCAGCGACACGTACGCCGAACTGGCCGCGCTGGGGCCCTACGGAGTCCACCCCGGCCACGCGCTGATCACCATGGTGGAACCGCACCCGGGCCATGAGTACGCGTACAACCGCTGGTACGAGGACGATCACTACTACGCGGGCGCGATGGCGATGCCCTGGATGTTCGCGGGGCGGCGCTGGGTGGCCACCCGGGAGCTCCAGGGGCTGCGCTATCCGGAGAAGTCCGCGGTCGCGCAGCCGGTGGGAGCCGGGTGCTACCTGTCCACGTACTGGGTGACGGACGGGCGCTACGACGACCACATGAAGTGGACCGTCGGGATCAACAAGCGGCTGAACCGGGACGGCCGCGTCTATCAGGACCGTACCCATGTGTTCACCGCGTTCCAGGACCACGAGGCGACGGTCTACCGGGACGGTGCCGCCGGTCCCCGGGACCACCACGCTCTCGACCACCCGTACCGCGGACTGGTGCTCCAGGTGATCGACGCCGAAGGCGCGGGGCAGCGGGCCGGGCTGCTGGAGTGGCTGCGCTCCCGGCATCTGCCGAAACGGCTCGGCGGCTCACCGGCGGCGATGGTGACCGTCTTCCGTCCCACGCCGCTGCCGGGCGACCGGATGACCTATGTGAAGCAGGTCGAGGGCGTCGACACCCGGCTGACCCTGCTCTGGTTCCTCCAGGAGGATCCGCGGGACTGCTGGGCCGAGCACTTCACCGGGCTCGACGCGGCGGTCGCGGAGTCCGGTCTGGGGCGGGTGGAGCTAGTGGCGCCGTTCATTCCGACCGTACCCGGCACGGACCGGTTTGTGGATCAACTGCGTTGATGGGCCCGAACGGTGGAGCCCCCTCGGCCAGGACGGCGAACCAGTCGAGAGGGCTTCCGGCGGCACCGCCGGCGGTGCCGCACCGCGTTCTGTGGAAGAGCATCGTCAGGCGGCGACGGAGCCCTTTGCGATGTCGGAGACAAAGGCGTTCCACGCGCTGGGCACGAACGTGATCGAGGGGCCTTCGGGGGCCTTCGAGTCACGCACCGCGATCGCCTGCACGAGAGGGGACCTGACCTCGACGCAAGCGCCGTTCCCCCCGGAATACGACGACTTCGTCCAATTGTCCGTAGCACCCTGACGAATAGCCATGTTCACTCCGGTTCAGAGAGTTGTGTGAGAGATACCAACCGCATGACCGCTGGCGTGATCGACGCTACTCGCCAACATCGTTGCGTGAAGGGGCCGTTCACTCGACCGGATGGCATATTCCATGCGGGTCTTCCGCTTTGAGGCGGCGACGGTGTACCGTTCCGCCGCCTCACCAGTAGCATCGCTCCTTTTCGCGCATAACGGACTTTGTGGAATGTGTCCGGTTCCAACGCGGTCCACCCGGTGTTCTGCCGGTGAATGGCCGGTGTTCAGCCGGTGTTCAGCTGGGCGTACTGCTTTGCGATGTCCGCGATGAAGTGCCGGGTCTGTTCCACATTCAGCGCCTGGGCCCGCAAGTGCTCGTACATGACGCTGTATCGCTGCACGTCATTCGCTTTCTCCAGATAGAGGTCGCTGGTGACGCCCTCGATATAGACCACGCTGGAGTCCGCGGTGTCCGGGAATTCCAAAATGGCGTACTGGCCGTTGATGCCCGGGTGGGCGCCCATCTCGAAAGGCAGTACCTGCACGGTCACATGCGGCAGGTGCGACAGCTCGACGAGCTGTTCCAGCTGCTCGATCATCACCTGTTTGCCACCGACCAGCCGGCGCAGCGCGGACTCGTCGATGACCGCCCAGAGCCGCAGCGGGTGTTCCTGGTCGGTGATGCGGTCCTGCCGGCGTGCGCGGACACTGACGCGCTTCTCGATGTCGGACGGCGGCGCCTCCGGCAGTGCGCCGTTGATCAGCGCCTCGGCATAACTCCGGGTCTGCAGCAGGCCGGGTACGACCTGGGGTTCGTACACCCGCAGCGATTCGGCGTCGGTCTCCAGGCCGATGTAGACGCTGTACGGGATGTCGCCGAAGGCGTGCCACCAGCCTTGCTGGCGGGAGTCCTTGGCCATCTGCATGAGCGAGTCGACGATGCGGTGGTCCTCGACCTCGTACACGCCGCAGAGGTCGCGGACGTCACGCTGGCTGATGGACCGTCGGCCGTTCTCCAGGCGGCTGATCTTCGACTGCGAGACCAGCAGCCGCTCCGCCACCTCCTCGGCCGTCATGCCCTTGAGTTCGCGCAGGCGGCGCAATTCCTGGCCCAACCGGCGTCGCCTGACGGTGGGATTGACGTTGGTCGGCACGGAAACGGCACCTCCGGCTGTGTAGCTGTGCGTATCTACTGCTCAGCAGATTGCCACCCGTTGCCCTGGTCGCGCTGGGAAATGGCCACACGCAGGCGCGCGGGGCAGCCGGTCAACCGGCTGCCCCGCGCGTGGTGCGGCTCCCGAACCGGGTCTTGGGGACGTCGGTGCGGCGGTATTCGGTTGTCCGATGCCGGCCTGTGGTGCGGTGCGGCCTGTGGCGCGGGTGGTGCCGGTGGTGCGGTCTGCCGCCCTAGTGGGCCGCGGTGTGCACCATGCTGTCGCGACGTGACTGCGACGGCACTTGCGTTTGCAACGGTCCTCCCGCCGCCTGGTTACGGCGCGGTTGTGCGACCGCCCCGTTCTGGACATCCATCACGGCGTGCGCCACGAGGCCGCCCATGGGGTCGTGTCTGATCAGGTCCCGGAGCCGGGAGCGCGACGAGCGCCCCTCGTTCCCGGGGTAGAGGTGCTTGCCGAGTCCGACCGCGTGGGCCAGTGCGGCGAGCGCCGCGGTCCGCGGGTCCGGCGGTACGCCGGTGCGGATCGCACTGTCCAGCCGGGACCTGATGTCCCGGCTGATCGCCGTGTCCGTCGCCTGGTAGCGAGTCGTCGGCAGCACCCCGCACATCTGTCCCGCCACGGCATGCACCATGCCGCATCGCTCCAGATGCGAGAGATAGGTCTGGCGCAGCCCCAGCCGGGGCCCGCCGATCCAGTGGACGGCCCGAACCGGGCTGCCGCGTCGGCGCAGCAGTTCCAGTGCGGAGTCCAGAGTCGGATCTCCTGTCGGCCGTGGCATCACCACGGCGATACGATCCCCGTCAGGGGCTATCCGTCCTGCCAGAGCCAGCTCCACTAGCTGAGCTCCGGCGAGGCCGAGGTCGAGCGACTGCGGCTGCGCTGTGGTACCCGTGGTCGGGTCCAGAGCGAGCAGCAGAAGCTCCTCCGGAATTGTTCTGCGGCTCCTGCCCATCCATGCCTCCCCGCGTGGATGAATGACAGGGTGACCCCTCTCACATTGGTCTGTCGAGAGCGCCTGGGTGCTTCGTACGGGAACCAGTAGGTATGTCGTTCTCGTCTTGCAGCGCGGCCGAGGGTTCACACAGGACACTGATAGATGGTTCGGACAGCGCGGGGCTTCCCCGCGGCGCATGGAGGAGGCATCGGTGGCGGGCGAGTCCCCCGACAAGTCGGAGCAGCAGAAGTCGTCGGGCGTGGCTCGGAGCGAGCGCGATCCGCGGTTGAGCGTCTTCCGTGAACCGGCTGCCGCGGCGGAAACCGGAGCCGGAAGCGGAACCAGCGGTGGGCTGGACACGGCGACGGCGGTGTTCCGTACGAAGCCTGCGGAGGCCGGCGAGGACGAGACGCCGGACTCCCGCCAGAGCCTCGGCGGCTCTGCGGGCGCCCGGGGGCCGGAGGGCGCGGACAAGGCTGCTGAGGGCCCCGAGGCGGCCGACGAGCCGGAGGAGGCCGCGGAGGCCGCGGAGGCCGCCCAGGACGCGGAGGCGGCCGAGGAGGCGGCAACCGGCTCCGCATCCGAGGAGACGGACGCGCGGCTGCGTGCGGCCGTCGCCGCGTGGGTGGGGAAGGGCGCTGCCGCCGAGAAGGCCGGGCAGGACGAGGAATCCGAGTCGGTCACCGGGAGTGACGACGTCACGGAGGGCGACACGCCCGGGCACGTCGACGAGGCGAGCGACAGGGGGGCGACGGCCACCGACGACGGGACGACGCCCGCCGACGTGGACGCCGACGTGGAGGAGCGGGACGAGCCGGATGCGTCGCGCGACGCCGGTGCCGGTTCCGACGCCGCGGACGATGACGACGCGGACGGTGACGGGGGCGCGGCGGCCGAGAAACCTGCGGCATCCGACGACGCCGGGGACGCGGACGCCGAGGAGCCCGGGGCTTCCGACGACGCCGGGGACGCGGACGCCGCCGCGGACGCGGGCGAGGCGGCCGACCGGGCCGACGACGCCGAGACCCCGGACGGGACTCCCCGGGCGGCCAAGGACACCGAGTCCTCCGGGCCCGCCGAGGACAAGCGCGGAATCGACCAGCCCACGGCCGTCTTCAAGACGGTCCGGCCCCACCCGATCGACCAGCCGACGACCGCACTGAAGAAGATCACTCCGCCCGCGTCGAAGCCTGCGCAGAAGCCCGGGCAGAAGCCGGGGTCCGCGTCCGGGAGCGCCGCCGAGCGCACCAGCCAGTTCGTGCCGCTGCGCCGCGAGGAAGCACGGCCCGCACCCGCGTTCCGCAAGCCCGAGACACCCGCGGCCGCACCCGCGCAGGCCGACGCCCCTTCGCTCAGCGGCGCCGAGCGGACCCGGCAGCAGCCGATGCCGCCGCGGCCGCCGCTCGACCTGCTGGCCGAGCTGACGAACACGCCTCCGCCGCCGGAGACGCCCGTCCGCACGGCCGTCCGCAGGGTCAAGATCTGGACCCCGTTGGTCGTGCTCCTGCTGATCGCCTTTGCGATCGTGCAGGCGGTGCGCCCGCTGCCGACGCCCGAGCTCCGGCTGACGGCGAAGCCGACGTACACCTTCGAGGGCAGCAAGCCGTCGCTGCCATGGCCGAACGAGGGCCAGGGCTACATGGCGGCGACCGGCCTCGGCACAGTGGATTCGTTCGGCGAGCAGAAGGCCGTGCCGATCGGCAGTGTGGCCAAGGCGATGACCGCGTACATCGTGCTCAAGGACCACCCGCTCAAGAAGGGCGAAGCCGGTCCGTCCATCACGGTCGACGCCAAGGGGGAGTCGGACGGCAAGCTGGACGCCGCGGGCGAGTCGACGCTCAACACCGTGAAGGCCGGGGACAAGCTCACCGAGCAGGAGGCCCTCTCGGCCATAATGATTCCGTCCGCGAACAACATCGCGCGGCTGCTGGCGCGTTGGGACGCCGGTTCCGAGGAGGCGTTCGTCAAGAAGATGAACGACACCGCCAAGTCCCTCGGCATGAAGAACACCACGTACACGGATCCGTCCGGACTCAACGCGACCACGGTGAGCTCGGCCGAGGACCAGGTGAAGCTCGGTCAGAAGCTGGTGGAGATCCCGGCGCTGATGGCGATCACCAAGCTGCCGTCGTGGACCGACCCGTCGGGCAAGAACTGGCGGAACTACAACACCCTCGTTCCGTACAACGGCGCCCTCGGCATCAAGACCGGCTCCACGAGCAAGGCGGGCGGCAACCTGCTCTTCGCCGCGCACAAGATGGTCGGCGACACCGACCAGCTGATCGTCGGCGCGGTGCTGGGCCAGCACAAGTCGCCCATCATCGACACCGTCAACGCGGTCAGCAAGGACGTGATGATCGCGACCGAGAACCTGCTGAAGAGCGGGAAGGTGGTCAGGAAGGGCGATGTCGTCGGCATGGTCGACAACGGGTTCGGCGGTACCACCCCGGTCGTCGCGACCGAGGACGTGGCAGCGGCCGGCTGGCCCGGTCTGACGGTCAAGCTCGAACTGTCCGACGACGGGAAGACGCTCCCGCACGAGGCGCCGGCCGGAACCCACGTCGGCACGCTCACCGTGGGTGAGGGCTCCAGCCAGGTGAAGGTGGCGGTGGCGCTGCAGAGCGATCTGACGGGGCCGACCTTCGGCGAGAAGCTGACCCGAATCAACTGATGCGGACGGGGGTGGGGGCGCCGATACCGGCACTCCCACCCCCTTTGCGTACGTGTTAGCGTCCCCGGACAACCGGGGAGCGCCGGACGGCGTCCCCACAGGTGATACGGAGACGGGGAACGGGGCCGGCGGAGACGGGGAGAAACCGTAGTGACCACCGCGGAGCCGATACCCGGCCGTGGGGCGGCCGGGGACAGCGATGTGCGAGGCGACGTGACGAGCGGCAGTGGCGGCAGCATGAATGTCCGGCTGCCCGCTCCGCGTACCCCGGAACCGCGGGCCGAGGCCACCGAGCCGCCCGGGCCGGGCCGCAGCCGGCAGGTCCGTGCCAGGCAGTTGCTGCAGCACCCCGTCACCGTCGCGACGGCGGCCGCCGCGGTCACCCACGTCCTCTGGTTCCTCTTCTTCGCGAACAGCGGCGGCGACCTCGCGGCGCAGGACGCCTGGGCCGAGTTCGTCGGCCGGCATCCCGGTACGGCCTACAACCTCGCCTGGTACGGCGGTATGCACCCGGTCTCGTACAGCGTGGTCTCGCCGTACCTGATGTCGGTGCTCGGCGTGCGTACGACGATGATGATCGCCGGGACGGTGTCGGCGGGGCTGACCGCGCTGATCCTGGTCCGGGTCCGGGCCGTCCGCAATCCGCTCGCCTGCTCGCTCGCCGGAGTGTTCGCGTATCTGTGCAACGCACTGTCCGGACGGGTCACGTTCGGCCTCGGCATGATGTTCGCGCTGGGCGCGGTGGCCGCGGTGTTCTGCTGGCCGTACCGGTGGCGCCACAAGCGCTGGGCGAAGGCGGCCGTCGCCGCCCCGCTCGCCGGGCTGGCCACGGCGGGCAGTCCCGTCGCGGGGCTGTTCCTCGGTGTGGTGGCCGCCGCGCTGTTCCTGAACAAGCGGCGCCCGGGCGCGTACGCCCTGGGCCTGGCGCCGGTCGCCGTGGTGGTGCTGTCGTCGTGGCTGTTCCCGTTCTCCGGTACGCAGCCGATGTCGCTCGCGACGCTGTCCCTGCCGTTCCTCTTCGCCGTTCTCGTCCTCGTCCTCGTGCCGTCCGACTGGCGCACGGTGCGAACCGCTGCCGCCGTGTACGGGGTCGGGACGCTGCTGACCTATGTGATCGACTCGCAGATCGGCTCGAACGTCACCAGGATGGCGATGCTGTTCGCCGGGGTGGTGCTGCTCGCCGCGCTGCCGTACGCCGTGCCGCGGTCGCGGCGCTGGTACGCGCTGATCCTGGCATTCGTCGGGATGAACTTCTGGGTCGGTTTCAAGGGCGTCGACGACATCGCCCGTACCGCCCCCGCCGCTTCCTGGACGCGGGAACTGGCCCCGCTGGTCAACGAGCTCCAGCAGGTCGGCGCCGAGCGCGGCAGGGTCGAGGTGGTGCCTGCCAGCAGCCACCGGGAGGCGTCCGCGCTCGCCCCGTACGTCAATCTGGCCCGCGGCTGGAACCGGCAGGCGGACATGGGGCGCAACCCGCTCTTCTACGACGACACCCTGAACTCCGCGAACTACCGCCAGTGGCTCGACCGCTGGGCCGTGCACTACGTGGTGCTGCCCAAGGGCGAGCCGGATTCCAGCGGGGCGGTGCAGGAGGCGGCGCTGGTCGAGAAGGGCCAGCCGTATCTGAGGGCCGTCTGGTCCGACGCGAACTGGCAGCTCTTTGCGGTCGACGGCCCGGTGCCGCTGGCCGACCCGCCGGCGACGGTGGACCGGGCCGGGGCCGGCGAGCTGACCATCCATGTCAGGCGGGCGGGCCGGGTGCTGATCCGGATCCCGTACTCGCGCTGGCTCGCCCTGGTCGACGACGAGGGCAAGAGCGTGGAACGGCCGCAGGAGACCGAGGAGTCCAAGAAGCGCGCGGACGAGGACAGTCCGCGGACGTTCGTCAACACGAACGGCTGCCTGATCAAGGTGGACGAGGACGAGTACGGCGACGAGTGGACGGAACTGCTCGCGCCGCGACCCGGGGTGTACCGGATGGCGGCCCCGTACCAGCTGTCGCCCGGCACACCTTGCCCGGAGGAGCTGCGCTGAGCCCTGCCGGACGGCCGCCGGGACGCCGGGGGCAGGGGCGAGTGCGCGTCGTGCGCAGGGTGGGCACAGTGCGGGCACAGGGTGGACACAGGCAAATCGTGCCTGTTCTCTCCCTCTGGGGGCTCTGCCCTGGCATGGTGTGCTGCCATGAGGTGCCAACGGTGCGGCGGTGAACAGCGGGGCGCGCTGCCGGGGATGGTCTGTCCGGACTGCGGGTCGGTGGCCCGCTCGGCCGGCGGGGACGGTTCCTGGATCGCCCGCGAGACGCTCGCGGGCCGGATATCCACGCTGCCCCGCGGCGGAAAGGTCCTGCTCGTGGCGGGAGTTGTGGTGGTGGCGGGCTCGCTGGTGACGGGCACCTCGCTGCTCGTGTCGGGCGGTGGTGGTGGCGACGGCAGGAATACGGGCGCGGTGGGCCGTGCGGGTGTCCCGAGGGCCGGCATCGGCGGCGGCGCTCCCACCCGGATCGGTCCGTCCGGAACGGAGAGACCGGATCCGGCCCCCACGTCTGCGACGTCGCCGACCCCCTCGTCCCCGCGAAGCCCGTCCCGTACCCCCGCGCCGTCGTCCGACACCGGTGGTCACACGTACGCGGCCTGGGCGGGACCCGGATGCTCGACGGGCGAGTACCGCGAGCACGGCCGGTTCGAGAACGGTGACAACGGCTGGTACACGGTCGCCTCGGGCGGCTACCGGGGCAGCACGTGCGACGGACGGTTCAGCGCCGTGCCGATGTCCGGCAGCCCGACAGAGGACCGGGGCAACACCGCCACATGGTCCTGGCACCTGGGCAGCGGCTACCACGAGTGCGCGCTGACCGTGTTCGTACCGGACAGCGGTCGTGACCGCGACGTCGCGGGTGATCCCACGGTGTACCGCGTGCTCTCGGACCCGGACGACGCGGACTCCGCCTATACGGGCTTCGCCGTGCGCCAGACCGTGCACCGTGGCAGCCCCGTGGAGGTGAGCAGCTACCCGGTCAAGGGCAACACCTTTGCGGTACAGCTGATCGACCGGGGCCGCGACTGGGGTGACGAGGCACGGGTGGGAGCGCATCACGCCGCGGCGCAGCTGAAGGTGGACTGCCGCTGACGCCGGCCGTCGGATATGGAGCAGAACGGCATGTATCCGCCCAACCGGGAGCCCATAGTGGATGTATGAGCCTGACCACCGACGGAGAGCCGCCCGGTCCTGTGCGGTTCCACCTCCAGTGCGACCGCTGGGGATGCCAGGCGCGGGCCGTGTTCGACATGGTCATCGCGGAACCGCCACCGGACATCGAGGCCGATCTGTTCGGTCACATCCTGCACAGTGCCACCGTCGCCTCCCCGCACATCGGGGAGCTCGGGTGGATCTACGTCCAGCAGGAGGGCTATTGGTGCCCGACCTGCGCCGCTCCGGGCCGCCGCCCGAGGCCGAGGGGCGTCACGTCGTCCTGAGTGGCGCGGCCGCGCGCCACGGACCCCGAACGCCATCTCACGCCCCCCAACACCTGACAGGGACCCGGACACCATGACCGACCTGGCCGCTTTCACGGCGTTCTCCGCCCTGCATCACGCATCGACACCGCTGCTGCTCCCCAACGCCTGGGACCACGCCTCGGCGACGGCCCTGGCCGAGCAGGACTTCCCCGCCATCGGCACCACAAGCCTTGCGGTTGCCGCGGCGGCCGGACTGCCCGACGGTGCGGGGGCGACGCGGGCGGAGACCGTGCTCCTGGCCCGGCGGCTGGGTTCCGGGCCGTACCTGCTCTCGGTGGACGCCGAGGGCGGATTCAGTGACGACCCGGCCGAGGTGGCCGAGCTGGCTCGTGAACTGGCGGACGCAGGGGCGGTCGGCATCAACCTGGAGGACGGCAGGTCCGACGGCACGCTCGCACCCGTGGAACTGCACGCGGCGAAGATCGCGGCGGTGAAGGCCGAGGTGCCGCACCTCTTCGTGAACGCGCGCACCGACACGTACTGGCTGGGCGGGCAGGAGGCGGCCGCGACGACACGGCGACTCGACGCGTATCAACAGGCCGGTGCGGACGGTGTGTTCGTGCCGGGCCTGGCCGACTCGACGGTGATTTCCGCGCTGGTGAAGCACATCGACGCACCGCTCAACATCCTCTACTCGCCGTCCGGACCCACGGTTGCCCGACTGGGCGCACTGGGGGTGCAGAGAGTGAGCCTCGGCTCCCTGCTGTACCGCGCGGCACTGGGCGCGGCGCTGGGCCTGGCGGCGGAGATCAGGGCGGGCCGGCCGGTGGGCGGGAGCGGGGGTGCGCAGGTGCCGACGTACGCCCAGGTGCAGAACCTGAGCGAGCGGCCGCGACGGCCATGAACGGTCTTCCCCGTAGCCGCGGAGACGCCGCGAGCCGGCGGTCGGGTCACGGCGGGCTTCTCGGCATGCAGTGCCGATTCCCCGTCCCGCGTCGATGGCCCGTCCAGTGCGTTACGCGCGCCCCGCGCCCGGCCGCACCCGCATCCACACCGTGGCCGTCCCCGTCACTGCCAGCAGCCCGGCACTGACCAGCAGACTCACCCGCATACCCGCCATGAATCCGTCAGTGATCAGCGTGCCGAAGGCGGCGATGCCCAGGCCCCCGGCCACCTGGCGGGCGGAGTTGAGTACGCCTGCTGCGAGTCCGGCCCGGTCGTCGGGCACCGCGTCCATCATCGCCGCCGTGAGCGGCGGCACCGTCAGCGCGCAGCCCAGTGACAGCGGTACCAGGAGGAGGGCCAGAAGGGCTGCGGGTGTTTCGCCGTCGACCTGCAGGAGGAGCAGCAGTCCCGCCGCCGCGAGCGGTTGGCCCACGAGCATCGGCAGACGCGGACCGAAGCGGGCGGCCAGCTTGCCCGCGACGACATTCGTCACTGCGATCACGCCCGTCATCGGCAGGAACATCAGCCCGGCCGACAGCGCCGAACGCCCTTGCACCTGCTGGAAGAAGAGGCTGAAGACGAAGATCATGCTGTAGAAGGCCACGCTGACTGCCGCACCCGCCGCGACCGTGATGGCCACGGTGCGGTTGCGGAAGAGTCCCGGCGGGACGACCGGATGCGGCTGCCGGGCCTCGATCCGCACGAACACGGCGCCTGCAGCCACCGCGACGACCAGCGCGATGAGACCCGTCGTACCGCCCTCGACCACCGCGAAGGCCAGCGCCGCCAGGGCGATGACGGCGGTCAGCTGTCCCGGCAGGTCCAGGGGTGCGGGCCGTCGCACCGACCGCGGCGCGCGGACCAGCAGGGCGAGGGCCAGCGCCGCCAGCGGCAGGTTGACGAAGAAGACCCCCCGCCAGTCCCACGCGGTGATCAGCAACCCGCCCGCGACCGGACCGACCGCGACGGCCGCCGAGCCGCCCGCCGTCCACAACGCCACGGCGCGCGCACGCTTGGCGGCGTCGTCCGGGTACGCCTGGCGTACGAGGGCGAGCGAGGCGGGCAGCATCACGGCGGCGGCGACACCCTGCACCACCCGCGCCCCGATCAGGACCGGCAGATTCGGGGCGAAGCCGCAGGCCGCGGAGGCGAGGGCGAACACCGTGATGCCGAGCGCGTAGGTCCGGGTGGCGCCCGCCCGGTCCGCGAGGGCGCCGGTGGACAGCATCAGCGCGGCGAACGCGAGGGTGTAGGCGTCCACCACCCACTGCAGTCCTGTGGTCCCGCCGCCCAGCGAGGACTCCATCGAGGGCAGGGCCACATTCACCACGGAGGCGTCGAGGCAGGTCAGCGTGAAGCCCAGCAGGGCGGCGGCGAGGGTCAGGCCCGGGGAGGGCTGACGCACGTCCTTGAACAACTTGCCTTGCCTGGCGGCCAGTTGATCGATGTCGGTGATGTGGTCCGTAGCCATGCCTCAACTCTGACGATCTCCGGCGGCGTACAGTAGTGGCCTGAATGCCATACGTCCGGAGGTTCTGGCCATGCCGCAGCTCCAGCCGCACCGAGCACACCGCGTCGCCGTGATCGCCCCGTCCCCCGTGTCGATGTTCAACCTCGCGATCCCCGAAATGCTCTTCGAGAAGGCCTAGGTGGACGGGGGACCCGGTTACGAGGTGATCGTCTGCACACCGGTGCCCGGCAGGATCGCCACCACCGGTGGGCTCTCGCTGGTGGTGGACCGCGGTCTGGACGCCGTGCACGACGCGGACACGGTGCTGGTCGCGGGCACCGGGCACCGCTACGAACCCGATCCGCTGACCGTCGCCGCTGTCCGCGACGCCGCAGCCGCGGGCAGACGGATCGCTTCCATCTGCAGCGGTGCGTTCGTACTAGCCGAGGCAGGACTGCTGGAGGGGCGCAGTGCCACCACGTACTGGGAGCTCGCCGAGGAACTGCGTACCCGTTACCCCGCGCTCGACCTCAAGGGCGACGTGCTCTACGTGCACGACGGGTCCGTCATGACCTCGTCCGGATACGCCGCCGGCATCGACCTGTGCCTGCACATCATCCGCTCCGACTACGGCGCCGCCGTGGCCAACCGGGTGGCCCGCGCCGCGCTCGTCGCCCCTGTACGGCCCGGTGGTCAGACCCAGTTCACGCAAACCCCGCTCCCGCCCGAGCTCGGCAACAGCTATGCGGACACCCGGGGCTGGGCGATGCGGCACCTCGACGAGCCGCTCACCCTCACGGACCTTGCCCGGCACGCGCGGGTCAGCGTACGCACGCTGACCCGTCGCTTTCATGCGGAGAGCGGCGTGAGCCCCCTGCAGTGGCTCCTGCACCAGCGCATCGAGCGAGCGAAGGAACTGCTGGAGACGACGAGGCTGCCGATGGACCAGGTGGCCCGGGCCTGCGGGCTCGGCACGGCGGACTCTCTCCGCAGCCATGTGGTGCGTCGCACCGGGCTCACCCCGAGCGCCTACCGGGCCCAGTTCAGCCGCCTCGTACTTGCAGCCTCGGCCGGGACGGAGGTTGCGCCATAGGCGCAGGGCGATGCGGTCTTCGGCCGTGCCCCAGTGGGGGCGGCTTCGTACGCGGTGCCCTCGGCGGGATTCGAACCCGACCCTCTACCGGGCTTCGCGGTCGGTGTGGCCCTCGCTCGCCCGTGCACGGTCAGCGCGGCGCGCACGGGCGCTCTGCACGTCGAGCACGGCCTGGAACTGCTGGTGCGCCTCGCGGACGCGACCCGTCGCCACGTAGGCGCGGCCCAGACGGGAACGGATGTCCATCTCCAGCCATTCGTAACTGGGTTCGGTGAGCGGGGACAGCAACTGGCGCTGAAGAAGGAGGGCCTGGTGATGCAGGGCGATGGCCGCGCTCAGGTTCCCCTCGCCCTGCTCCGCCGTACCCAGCCGGGTCAGACTGCGCGCGCAGAGGAAGATGTCCCCACCCTGCTGAACCAGGTCGACCGCCTGGCGGAGCAGGTGCTTGGCCTCACGGTGGTGGCCGAGGCGGAGATGGACGTCGGCGGCGCAGCTCAGGGGCCTGCCGAGCATGCGCGGTCTGCCGTCTCTCTCGGCGTGGGTACGGGCGTCGGCGAAGCAGGCCAGCGCCTCCTCGTTCCGTCTCCCGAAGTAGTGGGCCAGGCCGAGGATGACGAGTGCCATCGAGACGACCCAGTCGCTGCGCAGTCGCCGGGCCAGGTCCACCGCCGCGGTGACATGGAGAATCGCCCGGTCACCGTCGCCCACACTCAGGTCGAGAGCCCCCAGCCCGGCGAGAGTCCTGGCCTCTTCGTGCGGGTCGGGGCGGCACCGGCTGAGGTCCAGTGCCTCGGTGAACAAGGTGCGCGCCTGCGCGTACCGGCGTTGGTACACGCCGGTGTACCCCAGGCAGTTCCGCAATGCGGCGGGCATCCGCTGGTCGGTGGCCCCGTCCACGTGCGCGAGTGCGATCTCCAGAGCCGTCTGGCACTCGTGGTAGCGGCCCTGCCGTACGAAGTAGTCGCACAGCGCCTCGGCGATCCAGCAGGCGTAGTCGGCTTCGCCGAGGGCCGCGGCGTGTCCGACGACATCGGCGAGCTCTCCGCCGGCCGCGTCCAGCCAGGTCTCCGCGTCCTCCCAGTGCGTGAACGGTGCGTCGACGGGCTGGGGTCCGGTGGGGAAATTGCGAAGGCCCCAGTCGCTGGCGATCCGGGCCGCGTCCAGGTACAGCCGGAGTGCGGCCGTGCGCGCGGTGGCCGCCTCGGCAGGCGTGGCTTCCGCGAGGCGCCGTGCGTGCACGCGAACCAGGTCGTGCAATCGGTAGCGGCCCGGACGCGGCTGCTGCAGAAGGCTCGTGTCGACCAGGCTCTCCAGGAGCTGCTCGGTGGCGTAGGGCGGC
Organism: Streptomyces sp. NBC_00316; assembly: GCF_036158715.1. NCBI lineage: Bacteria > Bacillati > Actinomycetota > Actinomycetes > Kitasatosporales > Streptomycetaceae > Streptomyces > Streptomyces sp. NBC_00316. The sequence goes on from NZ_CP108023.1 coordinate 5,179,114, forward strand.
CGATCGAGCATGGTCGCCGACGTCAGCACGTCGAACTCGACCGTCGGCGCCAGGCCCAGGGCGCGGAATGCGCGCTGCTGCTCGGGTGCGAGCTGTTCGTACGACAGGCTGAAGGCTGCCTCCACGCTGCGATCCCCGACGCTCAGTTCGCCGAGCCGGTGCTCGTCGCCCGCCATGCGGCCCGCCAGGTACTCCACCGTCCAGGTGCTGCGGTTCTGCAACCGCGACCCGGCGATGCGCAGTGCCAGCGGCAGCCCGTCGCACAGTCCGACCAGCTGATGCGTCGCCTCCGGCTCCCTGCCTGCACGCTCCTCTCCGATGATGTGCGTGAGCAGGGACACCGCGTCCCTGCTGTCCAAGGGCTCCAGGGTGACCCGTCGGTCGGCGTCCAGTTCGGCCAGCCGCCGCCGGCCGGCCACCAGCACCCTGCTTCCCGCGCCTGCCGGCAGCAGCGGTCGTATCTGGTCGGCGTCCAGGGCGTCGTCCAGCACGAGGAGCAGCCGTAGCGAGCTCGTTGCCGCGCGCCAGACGGCAGTGAGTTCTTCGAGGTCGCTCGGCAACTCGCCTTTGGCCGCGCCGAGCGAGCGCAGCAGTCGCTGCAGCGCTCGCTCCGGCGATTGCCGCCGCTGCGTGCTGTGCGCGTGCAGGTCCACGAAGAGGCAGCCGTCCGGGTACTCGGCGCTGAGCTCACGGGCCGCGCGTACGACGAGCGCGGTCTTGCCGACTCCGGCCGTACCGTCCACCGTGACGATCGATACGGCTCCGGGCGCGGAAGGCGCGATCAGCTGCGCCAGTTCGGCGTCCCGCGCGATCAGGCGGCCGGCGTCACCCGGCAGGTCATTGACCGCGCGGCGGGGCTCGGGCTGAGCAGGAGCAGGAGCAGGAGGAGCGGTGGAACGCGTAGCCGCAGGGCCGAGGAGGCGTACGTCGTCCTGGCGCAGTACCGCCTGGTGCACGCGTTGGAGCTCCTCGCCGGGGTCGACGCCGAGCTCGTCGTTCAGGCGCCTGCGCATGTCCTGATAGACGTTCAGCGCCTCCGCCTGGCGTTCGCTGCCGTACAGGGCGCGCATGCGCAGTGCCGACAGCGACTCGTCGCACGGATGGGACGCGGCCAGAGCAGCGGTGTCGTCCAGGGCCTCGGCGAACCGGCCCAGCAGGACCAGGCATTCGAGCCGCTCCAGCTGAACCGTGTGCCGCCGCTCCAGCAGTCGCTGCCGCTCGGCGTCCGCGTACGGTCCCGGCAGCCCGGCGAGCGGCTCCCCGCCGAACAGGTCGAGCGCCCCCGACAACCGGTCCGCCGCCGTGGCCGGATCGCCGGACGCCATCGCGCGCTGGGCGCCGTCCACCTGCTCGGCCAGTTCCGTCACGTCGAGCCGGACTCCGTCGGCGACGAGGCGGTACCCGCCCCGTTCCCCGCGGATCACCGAATCGGCCGGCCCGCCGCCCTCCTCGTCGAGCTTCTTCCGCAGCCCGTAGACGTAGCTGGGCAGCACCTTGCGGCCGGACTTCGGCGGCCTCTCCCCCCAGACCCCGTCGAGCAACTGCTCACGACTCACCAGGAGACCCGGACGCAACGCCAGCGCGGCCAGCACCGCCTGTTGCCGGACGGGCCCGAGGGGCAGTTGCGTGCCGTCACGCCAGGCCCGCACCGGCCCGAGCACCGCGAGCCGTAGCCGTCGACGAGATCCCGAGCCCACCCGAAGGCCTCCGCTCCGCGCATCATCAGAATTTCATTCGCATTGCAGCGCCTTCCTGAATGGTTTGCAAGAGCGGCGGCCGTCGACGGGGAGCGGCCGCCGCCCCTCCCGAGGAAGGAACACGAACATGGCCGTCATCGAGAGCTCTCTCACGACGATGCTGAAACAGCGGAGGCTCTTCCTCACCCGGGAGCGGAGCGATGCCGCCGAGATCGTGTACGTATGTGTGGACGACGGCCTCCCCGGCGGCTATCCGGTCGGCTACGTCATCCCGTCCCGTGCGGGAACCTGGTTCGCGTACGCCCGGGCCCGCCCCGGCCGCGTCTTCGCCTGCGACCAGGTGGACGCCGGCCTGCTGAGCATCGATGCGGCCGTACGCGCCGTCCTCGGCCATGCCCGGTACGGGGACGTCCTGTACGCCCTGGAACAGGGAGTCGGCTCCGACACCACGTACACCACCGAGGTACGCCAGGACCACGCCGTCTGGCTCGCCGCGCTTGCCGAGCCCGAAGGGATCACGCACCTCGGCAACGGCAGGGTCCGCTTCACCGGCCCCGCCGTCGCGTATCTGCGGGGTCTTCCGGAACGCCTCGGCTGTCACGTGGACGACGAGGATCGGATCCGGCTCGCGGGCGAGTCGTACCGGCTGATCCGCGAGATCCGGCACACCGGCCCTGCAGGCTCTGAAGGAGGCAGGGAGTAGCGAACCCGCCGAGGACGGTCTGTCGTCCGGGCGCCGGCCACCCTCCGGCGAGGCGGAGGCGCCGGCACCTGACGAAGACCTGAGGGAGAAATTCTGGGAAGGCGACGTGACGCGTTGTGCGCCGGGCAGGATTCAACGTCCCGCACAGGCCCCGGGAGTTCGCGCGGACGGGTTTCGGGGAGCACCTGACCGCCTGGAGCACGAAAGCTCGGGAACGCTCAACACCGGGCTTGTCCATTGTGGTTGGTGCCGCCTGATGCCGGGTCGGATGTCGGTAGGGAGTGTGTCGGGGCTGGGCCGTTCACGGACCGTGGCGACAGCGCAGTGGTGCGCCTGCCCGGCCGCCGCTTCCCTGGCGTACTGATTCAGGGTGACTCGCTCCCCATACCTCCGCAGCGACGTCGCCGAAGTGGTGGAGCGTTCAACCGGGGCGACGAGGCCCGCGAGATCGTCGGCCTTCTCCCGGCGGACCCTGGTGTGCTGCTCGCGCGCCACTCCTCGGATGCGGTGCTTCGGGGCGCTTGCATGTCAGTGCGCTGGAACGGACTGCCAGCCGATGGCGTAAGGGCCGGGATGCAAGGAACCGGAGGCGGGATATTCGCCCTGAGCCTGCCTTTCGCCGGGCAGCGCATGCTCGTGGTCTTCGTTGCCGCGTCGGTTCCGTCCGTTCCCCGGCCCATGCCACTCCGAGCGGGCGCGGAGGCTTTTGAACGGACCCCGGGCGACCGGGAGCCACGCCGTTCCGGCATGCGCGCGGTACTCGCAAGGGGTGGGCTGCCCCCGACCAGAGGTCGGGCTTATTAGCACAATTTGGACGATTAGACAACCCTCAACGGACAGAGCAGCATGGATTCTGGTTGGGAGGTGAAGATCGCGAATCCTTGGGCAGTGGTGCTGCTGCCAGTCGGCGGGCGCCCGGGTGGACCGATCCCTAAATGATCACACAGACATGAGTTCAGATGAGCTCGCTTTCTCTTCTCTGGCCGTGAAGAGCCGACCGTCCGTACACATAGCTCTTCTCGGCGGTTTCGACCTGGTGGTCGGCGACGTCCCGGTGGCAGTCCCGCTCGGCTCGAAGCGACTCCTGGCGTCCATCGCGCTCAACTACCGCGCCTCTGTTCCTCGGACCTTGATCGCCGGAAGTCTCTGGCCCGAAGCGTCCGAACAGAGGGCGAACACGAACCTTCGGGCGGCGCTGTCACGCCTGCACGACCTCGGCCGGAAAGCACTGGACGTCTCTCCCAACGAGGTGCGCCTCGCGCGGGAGGTCACCGTCGACCTCTATCACGCCCGGTCGTTGGCCGAACGCATACTCGACCCCGGCGTCCCGGCCGAGGACCTCGGCCTCAACGCGGCGACCGTCGACCAGCTCTCCGCCGATCTGCTGCCCGGCTGGTACGACGAGTGGGCCTTGCTCGAGGCGGAGCATTGGCGTCAGCTTCGACTCCATGCCCTCGAGAAGCTGGCGGGAGAACTCATCGACGCTGAGCAGTTCGCCGGGGCGGTGACGGCCGCCCATACGGCCGTCCAGGCAGATCCACTGCGGGAGAGCAGTCAGGTCTCGCTGATCCGCGCCTACCTGGCGGAGGGCAACCTGGTCGAGGCGCTGGACCACTTCGAACGCTACGCGCAGCGTCTCCGCAACGAGTTGGGACTCTGCCCCACGCAGCAGCTGCGCCAGCTCGTGGCCGAACTGCGGCAGTCGCACCCCGGTGGCGGATACGTGCAGGAGTGACCACGGCCGGATGCCATGTAGGGGCATCCCGTGGCGGTTGATACCCGTCCGTGGATTGCCCGTGCCGGGGGGCCTCACGATCCTGGGGGTGCGGCCCCATGACGTGCGCCACGTCCTCGGTGGTGAACATCTGCGAACCCGCCACTGTTGCCAGTGGCGGGTTCGCTTTGTCGAAGTGGGTCGGCACATGGGTGGTGTGTTTAGAAGCCACCGACGGCCTGGTTGCCCTGGTTGGCTCCGCCACCGCCACCGACGGCCTGGTTGCCCTGGTTGGCTCCGCCGAATCCGCCGATGGCCTGGTTGCCCTGGTTCACGGGGCCGAAGCCGCCGATGGCCTGGTTGCCCTGGTTCACGGGGCCGCCGCCGCCGATGGCCTGGTTGCCCTGGTTCACGGGGCCGCCGCCGCCGATGGCCTGGTTGCCCTGGTTCACGGGGCCGCCGCCGCCGATGGCCTGGTTGCCCTGGTTCACGGGGCCGCCGCCGCCGATGGCCTGGTTGCCCTGGTTCACGGGGCCGCCGCCGCCGATGGCCTGGTTGCCCTGGTTGACCGGGCCGCCGCCGCCGATGGCCTGGTTGCCCTGGTTGACCGGGCCGCCGCCGCCGATGGCCTGGTTGCCCTGGTTGACCGGGCCGCCGCCGCCGATGGCCTGGTTGCCCTGGTTCACGGGGCCGCCGCCGCCGATGGCCTGGTTGCCCTGGTTGACCGGGCCGCCGCCGCCGATGGCCTGGTTGCCCTGGTTGACCGGGCCGCCGCCGCCGATGGCCTGGTTGCCCTGGTTGGCTCCGCCGCCGCCGATGGCCTGGTTGCCCTGGTTGGCTCCGCCGCCTCCAATGGCTTGGTTGCCCTGGTTGGCTCCGCCGGTGTTGCCGATGGCCTGGTTGCCCTGGTTGACCCTGCCGGTGTTGCCGATGGCTTGGTTGCCCTGGTTGACCCTGCCGGTGTTGCCGATCGCCTGGTTGCCCTGGTTGACCCTGCGGGTGTTGCCGATGGCCTGGTTGCCCTGGTTGACCCTGCCGGTGTTGCCGATCGCCTGGTTGCCCTGGTTGACCCTGCGGGTGTTGCCGATCGCCTGGTTCCCCTGGTTAACGGTGCCCCGCGGGCAGATGTTCGGGTTGGGCTGCTGGCCGCAGAAATTCGGTGCCGCAGTCGGGGTCTCTGACTTTGATACCCCCTGAGGTGCTGCGGCGGCGGCCCCCGCGCCTGCTCCGAGAGCAAGCGTCGCGGCCAAGCTGGACGCGCCTATCAGACGAGGTATGCGATGCCGGATCACCATGGCGGTCTCCTTGCATGTGAAAGCGGGTTTGCGCTTGCCTGCACCAGTCATCGTGGGGTGGTGGGCATCACCGTCGCGTGACGCAGGCGTGACCAGGGTCGGTGGGCTCCCGCCGGCGAGTAACTCGTGCAGCTGGCTCTGCATGACCTCGGGCCCACGAGTCGCCCCAGGTCAGCGCCATGCCCCGGCCCCGCCCACGCACCTCTGGGCGGGGCCGGGGCTCGTTCGTCCGGTCCCACTCCGAAACCGACGAAACCCGCCACGAGGCCGTGGCGGGTTCGCGTGGTCGAGGCTGATCGGCAGGTTCGGCGTGTTCATCCCGGGATCGGGGTCACTGCGTTCGATCCGCAACGTTCGTTCTGGCTGGCCTCACCGGCCGTACCCTGCGCCAGGTTCCCCTGCTGGAAGCTGCTCGGCGCACTCTGCGCCTGTTAGGGGGCCGGCGTGAGCAAGAAGCCGAGTGCGATGGTGTTTCGGATTGCCTGGTTGACCTGGATTGTCTTGCCGGTGTTTCCGACGGCTTGGTTGGCCTGGTTCGTCTTGCCGGTGTTTCGGATTGCCTGGTTGACCTGGATTGTCTTGCCGGTGTTTCCGACGGCTTGGTTGGCCTGGTTCGTCTTGCCGGTGTTTCCGATTGCCTGGTTGACCTGGATTGTCCTGCCGGCGTTACCGACCGCCTGGTTGGCCTGGTTCACAGCCGGTTGCGGCGCTTGCGGCGCCATGTCATCCAACAGGCCGATGGCGGGGCGTGGCTGAGTTCTTCCGCAGGGGGGGTCGCTGTAGTCGGCGGCGTAGGAGCTTCCCGCGCCGAGGGCGACCAGGCCCCCGACAGCTGCAACGGTGATCGCGACCTTCTGGAGCTTGCGCATGAATCTTGCCCTCCGGGCCTGTGCATTGCGGAACTGTATTACCCGCTGCAATCGAATGGGCACTAAAAGTACATTTGGAGCGGATTCATCTCCCATCAGGGACCCGTGTCGGGCATTCCGATCACTCATTCACCCTCTCCAAGAGCGCCCACGCCCCCACTCGCCCATGGAGGAGGTCGCGCACAGTAGTGATGAGGCGGTGGCCGGTGTTGCCGGGGATGGTCAGGTTCGCGTAGCTGAGGTCGATGGGGCCGATGAGCAACCGGTTGAACAGAGGGTCGGCCTCGCGAGGCTTCCGCAGCTTCTTGTACGGCGTGCCGGCCGGGAGCGAAGGGCAGGCATGGGGGGAACGCCTTCTGAGCCGGCCCCTTCTTCTGTGCCCACGCAGGACTCGAACCTGCGAAACCCGCTTGAGGAGTCCGAGTAAGTGGACGCCATTACGTGTCGCGGTAGAGGGTGCATCGCGCAGCGAAATGCCGGGGACCGTGGCCGTGCGCCGTCGCTGATGACAGGTTTGGGTGTCAGGCCGACCGAGGCGCGATGTTCACCCCGCGGTAGTCGCAGCCATCCTGTCTGCAGCCCGAGGCTTCCCGGATGAGGTCCACTTGCTGCCCGGCCGACAGTGTGCGGAACCCGGTCATCCGGATGTCGGAGCAGCGGCCGGGACCCGGTGGAGGGCCGTCGGGTCCGCGGTGGTGCTCCCGAGACGCCGGCGGCGCCTCGGGGTCAGTGCGCGTGGTGATCGTGGCCGTGGTCGTCGCCCTCCCGGTGGCCATGGTCTGCGGGACGTTCCGCCAAGGCGTGGGCGCGTGCGGTGACTTCGTCCGCGGACACGGTGCACAGGCCGACGAGCACGTCCTCCAGGGCGGCCAGCCAGAGCTGGTAGTAGTTGTAAGGCTCGTCCTGGGCCGGAGTGGTCTCCCAGGCCGCGATCCGGGCGATCAGTGCGGCCTGGAATCGCGGCCAGGTGAACGCGCCTGCCTCGTACAGGCTGACGGCCATGCCGAAGGCGCGGCTCTCCCATGGCTCGGCGAACACCAACTCGCCGTTGGAGCGCGGTGGTGCGGCCGGGCCTTCGATGTCCAGCGGCGCGGTCACGGTGCCGCCACCTTGGCCACACCGACCATCGCGTCCCGGGTCACCAGCGGCACGAGCTGTTCCTCGGTCAGGTGCGCGGTGCCGGCCGGCCGCTCGGGCAGTACCAGCCATCGCACCTCACTCGTGCTGTCGTGGACGGTGATCTGCACGTCGTCGTCGAGTTCGAGTCCCATCTCGGACAGCACCGTGCGGGGCTCCTTCACCACGCGTGCGCGGTAGGCGGGGTCCTTGTACCAGCTCGGCGGCAGGCCCAGCACCGGCCACGGGTAGCAGGAGCACAGCGTGCACACCACCACGTGGTGGGTGGTCGCGGTGTTCTCCACAACGACGATGTGCTCGCCCTGCGGCCCCGAAAAGCCGAGCTCCTTGATGGCCGCGGTGCCGTCGTCGAGCAGCCGTCGCCGGTACTCCGGGTCGGTCCACGCCTTGGCGACGACCTTGGCGCCGTTGAGCGGGCCCACGTTGGTCTCGTAGGTGGTGATGATCCCGTTCATCAGCTCCGTGTCGAGCAGGTTCCGTTCGGTGAGCAGTTGCTCGAGCGCCTCGGTGCGCAGAGCAGGGGAAAGGCGTTCGCCTGATCCGGTGGTGGCCATGAGGGGGTCTCCAGGTAGCTCTCGTACATCTCGACGGTGAGCGCGAAGGGTTCGGCGTCGGCGCCCCACAGCTCCTGTGAATCGAATCGCACCGAGTAGACGTGCTGCGGGTTCTCGCCCTGGAAGTGGGCGTTGGTGTCCGGTAGCACGAAAGCGGGCTGGATGACCTCGACCATGCCGGTATGTCCCCGCACATAACCCGGCAGTCGGGTGTGCCCGGGCACCGACATGGCCTTGGCCCGTACGCGCTCGCCGACAGCGAAGGCCGGCGCGGTGTCCACGGATCGCAGCGAGCCCTCGGCGGTCGGCGCGTAGTCGGGCCGGGCGGGCTCGGGGATCGGCGGCTCCTCCACGCGTTCGCCGCGCAGGTTGCGGGCGCGGGCGTCGATCGCGCCCGGCGCAAGGATGGCGCTCTCGGTGAGCATCAGTTCCCCGGCATTGAGCCAGCGGCCGTAGTAGCCGTCGTCCAGGTAGGCGGATCGGTCCAGTCGCTCCAGCGCGTACCGGAAGGCGTCCGTGTTGACGCCACCGCACGCAATGCGGCCGGAGAGAACCGCCAGCGCAAATGCCTGGCGCTGCCAGGGCTCCTCGAAGACGGGTTCATCACGCCTCGGCGGATGAACGGGCCCCCACCCCGGGGTGCCGCCCATGTCGGCAATTCCCTCCATGGTGAGACTCCTCAAATCCCCGCATAACGGACTGGATGTCTGAATCGTATGCGTCAGGTGTCATCCGCGCCGCGATGGCTGCGCCGCACATACGCCGAGGCCGGGTCGCTGAGCCCGCCGTGTGCGGTCGAGGCGGCGGCTGGGGGGCGAAGTGGGATGCCATGGGCCCTGGACCGTGATCGGTCCGGGGCCTATGCGCTGGTGCTTCCGGCAGGATTCGAACCTGCGACACCCGCTTCGAGGTGCGAGTGGGGCGATTTGGGACCTGACCTGCGGCAGGACGACTTCGGCGGATGCTGACTGTTGTCGCTACCAGCCACCGCGGTTCGCCGTGGATCCCCGCCCGGTCCGGCGCGGTTGTGGCACCTCGCAGCTCCTCAACGGCGGCCCAGCCGGGGTCGCGAGCCTACGCGCGCCGGCATGGCCAGTTCGGCCCGCAGCGCGTCTTCCAGCGCTGAAAGGCCATCCTCCACACCCTGAAGTGGCCACTCGTCCGCCGGTGAGGAGCTGTCCAAGATCACTGTCTGGACGCGAAGCAGGGCACGGTGCACGTCACTCACAGCGGAACGAACCTCGTCGCCAGATATCAGGGATGCCTCGACGATCCACTTGTAAGCGGTCGACCGGTTGTCGAAGAGCTTCCCGTCATCCTCATCCTTCAGGATGGAGGCCAGCGAGTCGTGCCAGCCGTAGAGCCTGATCAAGAGATCCCTGTACAGGCCCTTCTTGTCATCCAGCCAGCGCACCTGTTCTGCATGCGCTCGCTGTTCCTGCTGGATACGTACCTGTCCGCGCTGAGCGAGCCATGCGCCCGCAAAGCCGGTCACAGCTCCCACCGTTGTGCCCGCAAGTCCGACCAGCGCTGCTTCCATGGCAGCTTCCTAGCAGAAAACTGACTCTGCGGGCAGAGAAAGATCAAGGCCGGCGGAGTCTCAGAGGCTGAGTCGAGCGCCGGCGCAAAGGGCTGTGAGCACTGGTCCGGAAGACCCCGCACGCGCCCGGTGGCCGACCCGGCAAGGCGCCGACCTGCGCGATCGCAGACGGTTCGCCGCTCATTCCTGCGGCTCCCCATGGCGTCCCTTCCGATCGGGCATGCCACGGGCACGGCCTACGGCCCCGGGAGGGCGCTCCGCGGTGCGATGACATCCGCTTCAGGGTTCGATCTCCGTCGCGTCTGACGGACTTCACCCATGGGCATCCAGACCGTCGGCGGCCGCTGAACACTGCGGCTGTCCCTGCTCGTCGATGTCAGCGGCGGATGTCAGCGCAGGGCCGCACCCTGTACGGCCGGTCCGGCGGTCAGGTTGCGCCGGTGGACCGATGTGCCACCTCGGCCGTACCAAGAGTCAGCGATGCGGGATGGCCCGGTGGTCCCGGTAGTGGATGCTGTCGCCGATCGTGTCCTGACACACCGAGCCGCCGCGCTCGCGCCGGCCACGACACGCATACTCAAGATCGCTCAGGCCGTGGGCCACGGCGGCACAGCCGCGAGCGGCCGCCGGGCACGCCGCCCGGCCACGTACCCTCCGATCCCCAGGCCGATCCCGACCAGGGTCAGCACGATCCCGAGGACCCCGAGCGCCACCGACACCGCTGGCACAGTAAGACTTTTCTGCACCCGCCCGAGCACCCCGGAGGCAGCGACGCTGCCCGACTGCTCGTAGAGGAAGAACCGCGAGTCGTTCGAATTCCCCCGGTGGTCGCCCAGCAGGAACAACCGCCCGTCCGGCACCTGCACGTCGTACGGTCCGTTTGCCGGGTTCACTTCGCCGCGCATCACATACGGTTCGTCGACCGGCTTCCCGTTCACCGTGATCCGATGGCCGTCGCACACCACGTGATCGCCGCCCATCCCGATGACCCGCTGCAGGACCGGTCTGTCCTGATAGCGATCGGGCACATGGACGAGTACGACATCACCCCTGCGTATCTCGCCCGCGTCGATGCGCTCGATGATCAGCCGCTCGCCTGGGCGGTACGTGGGCTCCATCGCCTCGCTCATGACGGTGACCCCCTGGTAATGCGTGAAGAAGTATCCGATGCCCCCCAGCATCAGGACCAGCCCGAGTGGCACCAGTACCCAGGACGCGACTCGCAGCCCGATGCCCGTTCCCCGCTGCGGCATGAACACCCCTCCCTCGAACCGCCCGAGGCCAGGCGGACCAGCAGAGGCTAAGCCGTCTCCGGGCGGGAACGCACCTCACCTCCCCAAGACCGCACTGGTCGGTGGAGTCTTTGGCCCGGTCACGTGCGGGCACAAGGGTCCTCGAGCACCAGTTCGGAAGATCCCGTATGCGGGTACAGTCTGACCCGGCAGGCCACTGACCTGCGCGTTCCCCGAGGTTTCGCCGCCGTTCCCCCTGGCTCCCCGCTGGTCGCCTACCGATCGGGCACGTGAGGGGCACGGCCCTTCTGGCCCTGCTCGGCTTCCCCTGGGGCTGCAATGGCTCGGCGGCGCCAGCGCGTGACCACCACGCCGGTGACCACACAGAGCAGCAGCGCGCCGACGAGAGCACCCCAGCCGACAGCGACGATCGAGCATCCGAGCGATTCCACAGCGCCCCCTCTCCCGGGGAACGGCCACGTCTTCACCACCCGCACCGGTCGCCCGGTCGAGCCGCGCAATGTGTACCGCTCCTTCACCCGCGTCTCCGGCTCCACCGGCCTCCGCGTCGTCCGGCTGCCCGATGCCCGGCATGGCTGCGCGACGCTCCTCACCGCGGCCGGGGTCGCGCCCCGCGTCGTGAGGCGAAGATATCCATGCGACGGCGTCCGGTGTCCGGGCAGCCGGCGAAGATACACCGATGAGTTCCGCCGGCCGGGCCGGTCTGCCAGTACGTACGCCATCGAGTCACCGACTGGAGACCCACCATGACGAATCCCGCACACCCGGGCCGCACGCTGTTCGTGAACATCCCCGTGGCGGACCTCGAGCTCAGCAAGGCGTTCTTCGCCAAGCTCGGGTTCGGCTTCAACCCGATGTTCACCGACGAGACCGCCGCCTGCATGCTGGTCGGCGAGCACGCCTTCGTCATGCTGCTCAGCCGCGAGAAGTTCGCGGAGTTCGCGAAACTGCCGATGGCCGATCCCACGACGCACACGCTGGCGTTGTACTGCTTCAGCGTGTCGTCCCGCGATGAGGTCGATACGGTCAGCGCCGCTGCACTCGCGGCGGGCGGCTCCGAGGCGGATGGCGCCGAGGACTACGGCTTCATGTACTCACGCAGCTTCTACGACCTCGACGGTCACGGCTGGCAAGTGATGTGGATGGACCCGGCAGCGGCGGAGCAGGGCCCCGAGGCGTTCGCGGCCTCCGCACAGGACACCGACACCCCGGCCTGACCCACCACGCGGAAGGCACGTGGCAAAGCGGTCGTCAACGGCAGCTCCACCGCCTGAAGGCCCCGGACCACCTGCGCGGGTGTCGGCGAGCTGCGGCAGGCGTACCGGGCGCAGCAGCGTGCGGGCGGCGCCCGATGATCTGCGCCCGCCGGGGCAGCTGAACTCCCGCCCGTGTCGAGGCCGGCGGAACAGAAGACCGAGCGCATGTTCGTAAGAACGTCCACCGCCACCTGTGGCATATGCGCGAGAGCATGGATTTTTCGCTCGGGCATGGTGCACGGTGACACTGTGTACAGTCCCGCGCATGCCCGCACCCGTCATCGTCCGTGATGTTTTCCACCGGCTACAGGAGGAGCTGGGGGAGGAGGACGCCGGCATCACCTTCGAAAACGGCCCTGGCCCGCTCGACCGGATCGACGTCATGGTCCACAGGGCGGCGGATTCGTCGGGCGTCACCGTCTTCACCACGGTCGGGATGTCGGTCGAATCCATGCCCTCCCGTGACGGCCGAACAGGCGGCCGGGCGGAACTCCGTCTGTTCCGTCGTGGGCACGTGGAGCCGCAGGACGAAGGCCTCATCGCAATGTGCCTGGCAAACCTGGCGGCGTATCCGTGGACGCTTGGGCGGGCTCTTGGCTGGGGCGAGGTAGCCACCTTTCCTGACGACGTGCCGACCTTCCCGGGGTGCCGCCGCGCCTTCCTGGCGGGCCCTTGGACCGACGAGCAAACCGGCTCCATACAGACCAGCACCGAAGCCGTTCGGGTGGTGAACGTTGTCCCGATCAGCGAATCGGAACGGGTTCAGGCCCTGGCGCTACGGCCGAAGGCGTTCTTCAGCGATCTGCTCGATGCGCGGGACGTCTTTACGCCGCCCAACCCATGAGTTCGTCGTCTGTGACTCTGCCGAGCTGTCCCGACGCAGCGACCAGGGGAACAGGAACGTAGCCCCTACATACCTTCGGCCAGTTGACCTCGCGCCTCCCTTGGGCCGGGTCTGTGGGGACACGGCAGGCGACACCGATTCGCTGAGGCCGGCACGGCCCCCTGCTGCAGTGGGTACGGACAGCTGGCTGCGCGGTGTGCACGAGCAGCCGAGCGGGAGCACTCTTGATGCATGAGCGCCCCGATAGTCGTGCACCGGTGCTCCCCCGCGGGTCGGGTGGTCTCGATCAACGATGAGATGGTCGGCGTCGTCCGCGACCTGGTCGAACTTCTCCGGCGGGCTGGAATCCATGACGCCGAGCTTTGTCTCGACGACCCGCACTGGATCGAATGGCGCGGCGGCCGGGCCCATCTGTACGAAGCGGTCTAAGAGCGTCCCCTACATGGCGAGGTTGCAGAAGCGCTTGTAAGAGCAACGGGCTCACCAGGAAGGCACCCTCATGGAAACTGATGCCCTGACTTCCGACATGCTGCGAGACCTGCGGTCCGACAGGCCCTACCCGGCGGTCTCCCTGACTATGCCGACGCACCGGCGCGAGCCGGAAAACGCCCAGGACGCGGTGCAGCTGCGCAACCTCCTCGCGGAAGCCGAGCGCCGGATCGACACCGACCCGCAGGCATCGCGCCAGGACCGCATTGACCTGCACGCCCAGCTGGAGCGGGCCGTGGCCGACATCGATCTGCGCCATGCCATGGACGGCCTGGTGCTGTACGCCACCACTGAGGAGCACCAGATCTGGACCGTGCCGCGTCACGTCCCGGAGCGGGTAGTCCTCAGCGACACCTTCCTGACCCGCAACCTGGTCGCTGCCAAGGCCCAGGCCCACCCCTACTGGGTGCTGGCCGTCGCCGCCGACACGGCGACCCTGTGGAGCGGCGCAGGTGGCATCCTCCACCAGCACGAGGGGAATGGATTCCCCGCCCTGGCACCGGAAGGCGAGTGGGACGTCCAGCACAAGGAACGCGTGGGCGACCAGCCGAGCACTTTCAGCGATGAGGACACCCGCCGTTTCATGCGCACCGTCGACATCGCGCTCGCCGCGATGCTGTCAGCCGAGCCCCGCCCACTGTTTCTCGTCGGACTCGCCGAGGCCGTGACCCTGCTGCAGGAGGTCGGCACCGCAGCCCGCGCCCCGGCCGCCACAGTGATCAAGGGTGGCCTTACCGACGGCCCCGAAAGCGTCCTTCTCCAGGAACTCGAACCCGCCCGCGCCGCACTGGCGGCCCAGGAGACCAGCCGGGTCGACACGGCGCTGGACGATGCCCGCAGTCGGCGAACCTTCGCCGCCGGGCTGGACGAGGTCTGGGAAGCTGCCAGCGCCGGGCGCGCCGCGATGATCGCCGTCGAGGAGCACTTCCAGCCCACCGTTCGGCTGACCGACGGCCACCTCACCCCACTGAGCGGCGAACCGGAGGGCGGCTGGGAGGCCGGCGTTCGCGAGGACATCGTCGACGAACTCGTCGAGACCGCTCTGGACCACGGCACCGAAGTGGTCTTCCTCCCCGACGACCGCCTCACCGAGCATGACCGAATCGCCGCAGTGCTGCGCTACTGAACCCCGGCCGTGGCCCTCGCTACTCGTCGGTGCGGTCGACACCGGTAGGTGTGCAGGACGTCCGCGCTCCCGACCCTGGCCGGTTATCGGGCGCCCCCTCCCGTGTGGCGTCCGTCCGCAGGTCAGCGGCCTGTGGGCGGGGAGCCAGGGTGAGCAGGTCCGGGACCCCTGAGCAGGATTTTCATAGAGCACGATCACCGCCACTTCCCGTTCGCCCGCACAGTCCCGGCGGCTCCTCTGCGAGCTACGCCGGCGCGTGGATGCGGAACTTGACCGGCTGGGAAGCGCTTGGTGATGACTTACTCCAGGTGCGGCCCGTGGAGCTGGTGGGCGGCAGTGCGTTCGATGGCCAGGAGAGCGGCATCGTCGGTGGGTACCTCGCCGACGTGGGCGAGCAGGTCGTCGTGGATGTGGCGCAGCAGGGCATCGGGGCTGGAGGTGGAGAAGGACGCAACGCGCTCGGCGAGCGGGTAGAAGGTTCCGGTCGGTGAGCGGGCTTCGATGACGCCGTCGGTGTAGAGCAGGAGGATGTCGCCGCTTTCGAAGGGGAACGGGTCGGCGCGGTTGCTTGGAGCGGGCGATGCGGCGGGCAATGTGCACATACCCAGCGGGGGTGCGGGGCGGCGCGCATGCAGGGTCGTCACCTGGTGATCGTGCACCAGCAGGGGCGGGGGATGGCCGCAGTTGATCATCTGGGCCTGTGAGCCGTGGTCGGGAATGTCGAGCATGAGGGCGGTGATGAAGTGCTCTCCGGGGTCGTGCTCGGTATCGGCCACCTCCTCCACGTTCAGGCAGAAGCTCTCCTCAAGTGCCGCCGTGAGCTCGGCCAGCGTGGCGTACCGGTGAGCACCCTCACGGAACGCGCCCAGCACCACCGATGCCTCACCGATGGCGGCCATGCCCTTGCCGCGGACGTCACCGATGATCACCCGAGTGCCGGGATGGGCGGCGCGAGCGATCGCAAACAGGTCGCCGCCGATCTGGGTCTCGTCCTCGGCGGCCAGATACAGCCAGGCCACGCGCAACGGCCCGATCCGGCGGGGCGGAGGCCGCAGCAGAACTCGCTGTGCCGTCTCGGCCACCGATCGTGCCCGGTTCAACTGACGACCACGCCGCTCCCGCACGGAGCAGACGAAAACCACCAGAGCGGAGAGCACGGTCAGGGCGATGATCTGCGAAATGTGGTTGGTCGTGGCCAGCCCGCCGTGGAGAACAGCGATGAATACCTGAGCGGCCACAGCAAGAACGCCGATTGCCGCAGTCAGCCATGGGCCGGCGAAGGAGGCGGTGAGTGCGGGTGCGATGACCAGCAACGGCCCAAGATGGACATCGGCCGGCGAGTGGATGTCCACCACAGTGATCACGATGATCAGCGCGAGCGGGATGGCCACCATTCCGCGGCCCGACGGCTGCTCAAGGAGGCGGTCCACCGAGGCGCGCTGAACACCCATACACCTCATTGTGTCCCTTACCCGAGGCGACGCATGTTCCCAGGCTGTCAGCCACGGACGACGGAGACGTTCCCGCCCGACCCGGTAGAGCCAGCACCGAGCTGAGCAGCCCGCCTGTGGTGGGACCGGAGGGAACGGCGGACTCTTCGGAGGCACCGGCCGATCGACAACTTCACCGCACCCCCGGTAGTCCTCCGGCGGCCCGAGGAGCTTCCCTTCGCCTCGCGCAGGGCCTTGTATCCCGGCGCCGCCCACGCCTTGCGAGACCTGGGCGGAGGGCTGAACCTGAAGAGGAGGCATGCCCACCGGCCATAGGGACCGAGCGCAGACGGCTGCGGGGCTCGGCCACCGCGGCCCGTGCAGGGAGCGGATTCCAATGAGGCTTGTCGTCGATCTCAACCGGTGTCAGGGGTACGCACAGTGCGTCTTCCTCGCCCCGGACGTCTTCGCGCTGCACGGGGAAGAGGCGCTGCTGTTCTCACCTCGCTTCGACGAGGCAGAACGTGGCCGGGTGGAGAAGGCTGCTGCCGCGTGCCCGGTCCAGGCCATCCTTGTCGACTACTCCGACGAGCCGACGAAGGGGGTGGAGCCCCATGTCGGCTGAGACGGACGTCGAGGTCCTGCGGCGCCAGGGCCGCATCGTCGTCGTCGGTGCCTCGCTGGCCGGTCTGCGTGCGGCGGAGACCTTGCGCGCGAAGGGCTTCACCGGATCACTGACCATGATCGGCGACGAGCCGTACGAACCCTACGACCGGCCGCCGCTGTCCAAGCAGGCGCTGCTCGGACGGGCACGGCCCGAGGACACCGCGCTTCCGCGGCGGCGGGACATCGGCGCCGAATGGCGTCTCGGCGTGGCCGCCGAGGGCCTGGACCGCGACGCCAAGGAAGTGCGCCTGACGAACGGCGACACCGTCCCCTACGACCGCCTGCTGATCACCACCGGGACCAGGGCGCGGCCCTGGTTCCACCCGGAAGAGGCCGCACTGGACGGGGTGTTCGTGCTGCGTACCCGCGACGACTCGGCCCGCCTGCAGCGGAAGCTGACCGGGGGCGTGTCCCGGGTGCTGGTGACCTCCGCGCCGGTTTCACCGGCGCGGAGGTCGCCTCCGCCTGCCGGGAGCTGGGCCTCGCGGTCACGGTCGCCGAGCGCGGCCCGGCACCGCTGGTGGGCGCGCTCGGCGGAGTGATCGGTGCGGTCGCGGACCGGCTGCAGCGCAAGCACGGGGTCGACCTGCGGTGCGGCGTCAGCGTCACCGCCCTGGAGGGCGACGATGTGGGACGGCTCAGGCGCGCCCATCTGTCCGACGGTTCGTCGATCGACGTGGAGGTGGCGGTCGTCTCGCTCGGTGCGATGCGGAACACGGAATGGCTCGCCGGCTCGGGGGTGGCCGCGGGGCCCCGGGGCATCGCGTGCGACGCCGGGTGCCGGGTGTTCGACGTCAACGGCATCGTCACCGACGACATCTACGCCGCCGGTGACGTCGCCCGCAGCCCCCACCCGCTGTTCGACTACCAGTTCCTGGCGCTGGAGCACTGGGGCAACGCGGTCGAGCAGGCCGAGATCGCCGCTCACAACATGATCTGTGCCGGGCCCGAGCGCCGCCCGCACCTGTGGCTGCCGATGTTCTGGTCCACCCAGTTCGGCGTCAACATCAAGTCGGTGGGCGTACCCTCGCTGGGCGACCAGCTGGTCGTCGCCCAGGGGACACTCGCCGAGGAGCGGTTCGTCGCGGTGTACGGCTACCGCGGCCGTGTCATCGCCGCAGCGTCCTTCGACGGAGCCAAGTGGCTGGGGTTCTACGAGCAGCAGATCGCGTCCGGCGCCCCCTTCCCGCCGGAGTACCGCACGGTCGACCGCCGGACCGAGACGTTGCAGCCGGTCGACCCGGCCTTCCCCGACCCCCATCTGCCCACCCACGGGCCCACCGTCACACTGACGGGGTACTCACCGAGCGAACGGCGTGTCACGTTCGTTCCGTCGCATGCCTGATCACCGGCCCTGCACCGCCCGGAGCCCTCAGGAGTCACCATGACGTCCGGCACCATCTCCGCGCAGATCACCGACTACGCCAATCGGGCCGATCCCTATCCCCTCTACGCGGAACTGCGCAAGCAACCGGTCAGGCGGGAGGACGACGGCACCTATCTGGTCAGCACCTACTACGAGGTGCGGAGCCTGGCCAACGACCCACGGTTGAGCAACGACACGAGCAACCGTCCACCCGGCTACGCCCGCGTCGGGCGACAGGCGGAGTCCAACCTGCCGCCCAGCTTCATCTTCACCGACCCGCCCGTCCACGACCGGCTGCGCGACACCATCAACCGCGTTCGGTCCGCCGCACAGCCCCAGGTTCCTCGACGGCCTGCGCGGAGAGCTGGCCAAGGTTGTCACCGAGCTGCTCGACGCCTTCGAGGGCAAGGACCAGGTCGACATCGTCGAGGACTTCGCCTACCCCCTTCCCGTCACCGCCATCTGCAAGGTCCTGGGCGTGCCGCGCGAGGACGAACCACGCTTCCACGGCTGGGCCGACGCACTGGCGTCCGGACTCGATCCTCGCTCCGACGGCGCCGACGGTCAGGAAAAGGCACAGCGGGCGCGCCAGGACCTGGGCGCCTACCTGTCCGATCTGATCGAGACCAAACGCCGCCACCCCGGCCCCGGGATACTCAGCGCGCTCGCCCCCGACATGACACCGGCAGACCTGGAGGCCACCGCGGTGCTGCTCCTGGTCGCCGGCCACGAGACCACCGTCAACGCGATCACCAATACGACCCTCACCCTGCTGCGCCACCCCGACGTCCTCGATCGGTTCCAGAAGGACCCGGACCTGGCCGTCCCGCTCGTCGAGGAAGTGCTGCGGTACGAGCCTCCGGTCCAGTTCGTCCCGTGGACCACACCGCCCTGGCCGACATCGACGTCGCCGGCACCACGATCCCCGAAGGCTCGCCGATCTGGCTCATGCTGGCCGCGGCCAACCGCGATCCCCGGCGCTTCGAGGACCCCGACCGGTTCGATCCGGACCGCAAGGACAACGAGCACCTGGGCTTCTACACCGGCATCCACTACTGCTTCGGCGCGCCTCTCGCCCGCATAGAGCTCCACGTGGCTGTGCCCGAACTCTTCCGCCGGGTCAAGTTCTCCGGCCTGCTCGAGGACCCGCCGCCGTACCGTGCCAACGCGGTGCTGCGCGGCCCGCGCCATCTTCCCGTCGCCATCGAGGGCCTGACGGCCTGAGCACCACTGACGCAGGGCCGGCTGAGGAGAATGCCAGGAGCGGCATCGGTGTCCTGCGGGATCGCGACGCCTGCTCGTGGGGCACCTTGCGAAATGGTCTGTCAAGGTGACTCCGCTACTGCATCGGGTACCTTCCTCCACGCTGCTCGAATGTCCGCCCGGTGTACGGCCTGATGATGCTCCCCGAATCAACGGGGTCTCCGCGCGTTGACCGGCAAGCGAGGGCGGCTGCGCATGTCCTGGTCGGATTCCTCCAGATGGGTGGACAGGTGCGCAACAAGGAATGGGAGACGTCGGGGTTCACCGGGGAAGGGAGGTATGCATGCCTCGTAATCCGGTCAGGGGGCTGACCGCGCTCCTTGCGGCAGTGGCAGTCCCGCTTGCCGTATGCGTGGTCCTGCTGCCGGTCCGAGACATCCTGTCCCACACGAACGTGGCCCTGATCTTGATGTTGGTCGTGGCCGCGGTGGCTGCCCTCGGCAACCGCTTGGCCGCGGCCCTCACGGCCTTGTCCGCCGCCGTGTGGTTCGTCTTCTTCTTCACCACCCCGTACGAAAGCTTCATCCGCTTCAACAACGCGGACGACATCGTCACCGCCGGGCTGCTGCTGGTCGTCGGCCTGGCGGTCTCTCAGCTGGCCCGCCGCTATTCCCGTGAGCACGCCATCGCCACCACGCTGCAACGCAGCCTGCTGCCCCGTGTACTGCCGGACACCAGCGCCGCCCGGGTGGCGTGCCGGTACGTGCCCGCCGAGGCCGAGGTCGGCGGGGACTGGTTCGACGTGATCGCTCTGCCGGGCTTCCGCACCGCCCTGGTGGTCGGGGACGTGGTCGGCCATGGCCTGCGCTCCGCTGTCACCATGGGTCGACTGCGCACCGCGGTCCTCAATTTCTCCACCCTTGACCTGCCGCCCGACGAGCTGCTGGCCCGCCTTGACGACGTGGTCAATCAGATGGATGCGGGGGCGGGCGCCAGTCAGGATGTGAACGTCGTGGCTACCTGCCTGTATGCGATCTAAGACCCGACCTCCCGTAGCTGCACGATGGCAAGAGCCGGTCACTTTCCGCCCGCCATCGTCCATCCGGACGGTCGTGTGGAGATTGTCGACCTGCCCGCAGGACCCCCGCTCGGTCTGGGCGGCCTGCGCTTTCAGGCCGTCGAGCGGAACCTGCCGGAGGACACGCAACTCGTGCTCTACACCGACGGGCTCATCCACAACCGGGACCGCGACATCGGGAGCGGCCTGAAGCTGCTGTGCGACACGCTCTCCGGCGTGGGGCTCGACCCGGAAAAGACGTGCGAGATGATCCTGGAGAAGGTGCTGCCCGCCCGTTCGGTCGATGACGCCGCTCTCCTGGTCGCCCGCACCTGCGCGTTTCCCCGTGACCGTATCGCCGAATGGGACATCCCGGCTGTTCCCGCCTCGGTGCCCGCCCTGCGCACCGAGGTGCTCGCGAAGCTGGCCGAGTGGAACCTGGAGGAGACGTCATTCGCTACCGAACTGATCCTCAGCGAGCTGGTCACCAACGCCATCCGCTACGGGGCACCCCCTGTCCACGTGCGCCTTCTGCGCGATACCACCCTGGTGGTGGAGGTCAGCGACGGCAGTAGCACCTCCCCGCATCTGCGCTACGCAACGGACATGGACGAAGGCGGTCGCGGAATCTTCCTCGTCGCTCAGTTCGCCGAGCGGTGGGGCACCCGCTTCACCCCCACCGGGAAGATCGTCTGGGCCGAGCAGTCAGCTCCATCGGTTCCCGTCGTCCCCGCCCTGGCATCGGTTGGGTGACCGGGCCGGACTGCTCGAAGTCCTCCACAGGGCCTGCTGCCCGGGCCGGCCTCCGATTCGGCGTAGCAAGTTCGGAAGGTCGCGTACGCGGGTGACGGATGAGCTGGGATCTCGCTGAGCTGGGGTTGGGCACCGCTCGCTCCGTAGGACCCCGCTGTTCCCCGTTACTGACTTCGGCCCGTCTGGGAGGCATTGCGCCCGCTGGGGGTGGGCCTGCACGAGGCCGAGCGGGTGGTCCACGCGCGATACGAGGCCCTCGAGCATCTCCAGCCAGTCGGCGCGCTCGCCGGTGACGGCCGGGACCTCGGTCACTTCACGGGTGGTCTTCTCGCTGACAGCCATGATCTCCGCCTTCTGTTGGTTCCTGTTCCGCCGTTCGAGAGACACGTCGGAAGCCATATAGGTCGGTTCCCGACCTGAACGGCGCCCGCCTCAACGGCCGTTCGCGGCGACGTGTACGTGCGGACCAGGTGACCCGCGCGGCGGGGCGAGGAAGGGCAGCGGTACGGTCCCCCTCGCGGCGCGGCCCCTATGCCGGGAGCGCCGCGGCAGGGAGGGGAAGGAATGCGCACGTCACTGCCTCGGCGTGTGGCTTCCGTGGCCGCGACACTGGGGCTCTTCTCGCTCGGCCCGGCCGGTGCGGGCGCTGCGCCCGCGCAAGCCGCGGTCAGCGACTGCCCGCCGGGATACCTCTGTGCCTGGAAGTACGACAACGGCACAGGCTCGATGTTCAAGACGAAAACGAACAAGGCGACGCTGGGCACCTGGGACAACAAGATCCGCCTGGTCATCAACCGCTCGTCCCTGATTCCCGTCGTCCAGGAACGCGACGGCGACGCGCCCACCCGGCGACGGTGGATGCTCGCCCGCCGCAGCATCTCCAACCCCGACGAGATCGCCTACTACCGGGCCAGCGCCCCGCTCGACGCCACTCTCGCGGACCTCGCCCGGATCGCCGGATGCCGCTGGAAGATCGAGGAGTGCTTCCAGAGCGCCAAGAACGAATGGCCGAGATCCGCCGTCTCCTGGCAGCCGGCCCTCCACCCCGGGACCGCCGCGACCACGCCGTGAACTGGTCACGATGGAGACGACGCCACCAAGCGCGCGCCCGCCACTGCCACCACGCGCGGCGCGGTTACTGTTCTCCGGCACCAGATGGCCAAAGCCCTCGCACGCCTGTGACGGCCCAGCTGAACTCCCCGCCGTCAGGCCGCTGACCAGCCCGAATGTCGAACTACGGCTGGAGTACCAGCTGTCTGTATGGACGACCGAGCGGCGGGGGCGACCCGGGCCGGCAGGAGACGGTGAGAGGAGGGTCACCTCTCGGGGAGGACTGCACCACGCCGGAGCAGCGCGGAACGCCCCGGCTCTCGTCAGTGTTTGCCCTTGCCGCCGTGCTTGTCGGGCCTCGGCTTGGTGTTGTCGGCCGCCTTCTGTGTCTCCTGGGCGGCGGGCTGTGACGGAGAGGAGGAGGGTGCCGGTGTGGAGGGAGAGGAGGACAGCGGCGTGGACGGATCAGCCTGCGGCCCCTGCGCCGAGCCGGTGTCGGGAGAGAACCAGGCCATGCCGACGAGCAGCGCCACGACGAACAGGGCGGCGGTGCCCAGCGCGGCCACGAGTCTGGAACGGCGGAGGAGCGACAGGCGAGGTCGGCGCGGCACCGCTCGGTGCACACTCGTCCTCCATTCGGTGTCCGCCGCCGGGACGAAGACGCCCCCGGTAGCTGCGGTGTGCGCGGGCGTCGCGAGCCCAGTGGGTCTCGAGCCCGTTACGGGCAGCCCGCCCCGGCGGGTGTGGTCCTGGTGTTCCTGTGGCAGGGGTTCCGGTGTTCCGCGCCAGGCCCCGTGTGCGAACCAGTCCGCCGCTTCCTCGGCCGTGGGCCGTTCCTGGGGCTCCTTGGCCAACAGGCCGAGCAGGTAGCTCTCGAAGGCGGGCGGGAGACTGGCGCCGAGTTGCCGGGGCGGCACGGGGACGGCGTCGAGGTGCTGATGCAGCACTGCGAGCGCGGAGTCCGCCTGGAACGGCGGCCTCCCGGTGAGAAGTTGGTACAGCACACAGCCCAGGGAGTACACGTCGGAGGCCGGACCGGCGGCGCGGCCCAGGGCGCGTTCGGGCGCGAGGTAGAGGCTGGTGCCGACGATGTGGCCGGTGGCGGTGAGGGCGTTACCGGGGTCGTCGAGGAAGCGGGCGATGCCGAAGTCGCCGATCTTCAGGGTGCCGTCCGCGTCCAGCAGGAGGTTGGCGGGCTTGATGTCCCTGTGGACGATGCCCTGACGGTGGGCGGCGGCGAGTCCGCCCGCGGCCTCGGCGGCGATACGGGCGACCCGTTCGGCGGGGAGTGCTCCCTGGGCGGCGAGCGCCCCGGCGAGGCTGTCGCCCTCGATCAGGTCCATCACCAGGAACAGGCGGTTGTCGTACTCGCCGAAGTCACGGACACCGACCACGTGCGGGTGGTTGAGGCGGCCGGCGGTCTGCGCCTCCAGGCGGAAGCGGGAGGCCGCGGTGGGGTCGGCATCCCGGGTGAGCATCAGTTTCACGGCTACCGGTCTGTCCAGTGTCTCGTCGAAGGCGCGCCAAACCTCGCCCATCGCTCCGCGCCCGATGGCGTCCCGCAGCCGGTATCGGTCCGCTATCAGCACTGTGTCTCTTCCTCATGCCCGAAGACGTCTTGATCGCCACAGGCCGTGGCTCACCGAGAGAGCACGGATGGAGGGGGCGCCGCAGCGGCCTTAGCGTACCTGCCCCGCGAGGGCCGCATATGGAGCCGACGCCCCCTCCAGGAGGCACCCGTGCGAAATCCGACGGTACGACACCCACGGTGCAGAGTAGTCGAGTTGCGCGTTGCGTCGATCCTGCGGGAAGCGTTGCGCTCGCCGGGATACGTGCATGGCGGGCAACTGAATCGTGACGGTCTCAAGTCGATGTCCACACAAGAGTGTTGACTCCGTGGCCATCCCCCATGGCCGGTGATGTTTCCGACGCGCGGCGCGCTGGACAAGGTGACCCGATCACACGGGTCGGGGCGCCCGCTCTCATGGGGAGGTATACGGGCGCCGACCGCAGGAGCGGGCTGGTCCCCCGGGCCGGCTCGCTCCTGCGCCTGTATGGCGGCTCGGGCATTCCACGTGGCAGTGGCGCCCGAGCCGTCGTCGCAACGACTCGGGGCACTCGTCCACGTACCCGGGGCGGAGCCGATGACGGTGACCTCGCGTATGGCGGAGTCGGTCAGGAGGTCACGCCGCCTGCTGGGCGTCGATCTCGGCGATCAGGGGCCCCGACATGGCTCCGCCACGCTGCTGACGGCGGCCGGCGTCGCGCCGAGGGTCATCATGGAGATCCTCGGGCACAGCCGGATCAGCATCACGATGGACGTGTACACGCACGTCGTGCACGACACGCAGCGGGAGGCGATCAGCCACACGGGCCGCCTTCTCAAGCGCCATCTGCCGGCCACCTGAGCTTGGTCCATAGCCTCTGCGCGTGGTCAGCTCCTTGGCTGACCACAGGCTCAAGGAGGGAACGCGAGCGCCTGACCGTGTCGTTGGTTCTCTGGGAGAGGAGTGCCGGTGAAGACACGTCAGAAGAACCGCGATGCCCCGAACCACAAGCACCGTGGAACGAAGTCGGGCCGCGGCCATGGATTGGCCGACACTTCTGGGCCGGCCCCGACGGTGCTGTGCAGACTGCCGTTGTCGACGCTCAATTCGACCTGGTCATCAGCCTATGCACTCGAACAGGCCACGGATCGACCCCTGGAGTCGAGCATCTGATCAGCGAGATCCCCGACAACCCGCTCACAGCCGAGCAGCTCCACCCGGTCCAACGGCTGGCCGTCACCGCCGCAGAGGCCGTACGGAACGACCGCACCGTTCTCGTGCGCTGTCACTCCGGCTACAACCGCTCCGCCCTCGTCGTTGCACAGACCCTGATCGAGTTTGGCCAGGACGCCACCACCGCCATCGACCTCATCCGACAGCGACGATCGCCCTGGGTCCTGAACAACCAGACCTTCGAGCCCTACCTCACCGCCGGACTCGACGTCGCCTACCTCCTGGCCGGACTCGAAACCCCCACCTGACCAGCGGCACTGCCTGTCGCCACTCGCGGTCGGCATGGGTCTTCTCGCGCTGGGGCACGTCATGAAGCCCACGCGATAACTCGACCTGTCGGCGCTGAGACGCGACTGCCGTCAACTGGTGCCGTCAAAGGCCCCGGACCATGATCGGTCCGGGGCCATTTGGCTGGTGCGCCGGCAGGATTCGAACATGTGACACCCGCTTGAGGGGCGAGGTGGGGCGACCTTGGGCGTGACCTGCGGTTCCCCTGCCTTGAGTGGGGTCGGTGACACGCGCCTCTGCGTACTCCGACTCCCCGTGAGTCCCCGCCCGTTCTGGCACGGCTGCGGCACGACCGCTCTTCGTCCCGAAGGAACTTGGCTGGGCGCTCGACTTTGGCCGACTGTTCCTCTCACCTGCGGCGCTGGTGCGCAGACGTCCGCGCTTGTCCGCCGCTGTACGTCGGCGTTGTCACGCAGTTAGACACGCACCCGGGATGTGATCCGGCGCTTAGAAGATGCGGGCACGCCCCAGAGGCCTGGCCCAGCACATCCGTGCCACTTCCGCGACAAGCTGCCGGCGCCGCCCGCGCTCGTTGCCGTCAGCGTTGCCGTCATTCGAGGGTGCGAAGACCGCGCGTCCGAAAGAAGCGACGCGCCGCCCGGAGGGCCAAGACCAGCACGGTGACCGCCAGCACAACGTTGAGAGTGTCCATGATCATGACGACGGAGTGGGGCGCGGACAACAGGCTCGGCACCTTGCCGCCGATCATCCCCAGGCCCATGAGGAGAGGGAGCCATGCCCGAAAGAAGCGCATGTCCTGATCGGGACTCGCTCCCTTCCGAACCCTGGTCCGCTCCCACCACTGGCTGCCGACACCCGCGAGGACCAGCGCGCACCCCATCGCGACTACGGACCAGTCCATGAACCGCAGCATTACATCTCCTTGATCGGTGGACGGATCCTCCTCCCGCGGGTGACCGCGGTCAAGCGGTCGGCGTCCCACCGCAGCCCTGGCCCTTTTGAGTCCCGGAGCTGTGCGCGGCGCCCCGGGCACGCTCAGACCCTGTGACACTCGCTTTAGGAGTTCGACCAACTGAACGGGCCGCCTGGGCGCCAAGCCCGTGGCAGGGCACGGCGAGTGTTCTGGGAGGCGCTCAGGACCGGGTCAGTGTGCTGACGTTGCCGTCAGAAACTGCCGTCGCTCTTCATTTCGTCGGTGGCTGCGTTGACTTGCTCGGTGGATTCGACCTCCGCGCCGAGGTGGTCAAGGCGGGTCCCCTGCCCGGGTTCGGCCTGAAGCCGACTTGCGGGCCCGGGCGGCGGCCTGCACGGCCGGCCGGCCTCGGTCAGTCCGCGCGGTGCATTGGTTCGCACTGCCCGGCGCCGCTCTTGGTGAGAGCCGTACGCGCTGCCTGCAGTAGTTCTTCGGAGATCGGGTTGCCCCGGGTGGCGCGGGCGAGGGCGAGGGCACCGACCATGGTGCAGAGCTGGGCCATGCCGTCGTCGTCGCCGGTGGCCAGCTGGGCGGCTCGGTTCCGTACCCCGTTGATGTAGACGTGCTGGGAGCGGGCGGCCTGGTCGGGTTCGCGCCCCAGGTCGGCGGCGAATCCGGAGACGGGGCAGCCCTCCCCGGCGTGATCGCGGTGCCAGACCGAGAGGTATTGCTCGATCAGCGTGCGGCGGGCGGCTTCGTGGTCTCCGGCGGGCTCCTCTCGCCCAGCCGGCGAGTGTGCCGCCGGATCCTCGAAGGCGTGGGCGATGGCCTCGTCGACCAGGTCCACCTTCGAGACGAACTGCTTGTGGAACCCGCCACGGGTGAGCCCGGCGGCCTTCATCAGGTCGGCGACGCTGACCGCTGTGCCTTTCTCACGGAACATCCGAGAAGCGGTTGCTACGACGCGCTGCCGGTTTTCCTGTGCTTGCGCCTGGGACACGCGGCCCATGGAATCACTCTCCTCAGATGGATGTCGCTTGACATCTATCCTAGCCCCAATTTAGATTTCTAGTGACATCTATTTGATGCCGATGAGGTCACCGGTAGGCCAAGCAGGGCCTTGCGCTGCCTCCCACCGTCTGAGGTCGACGGCCTCCGCCCGGCAATCGCAGAACCACCGACAACACTGGAGACCCCTGTGGCATCGCCACCCACCCCCACCGAGTCCTCGACGCCCGCGGCGTCCACACCACCCGTGCCGCCTGCCCAGCGACGAGGCGTTTCCGAGGTGGTCCACCACCGGCGCTGGGCCATCCTGGCCGTGCTCGCGTTCAGCCTCCTGGTGGTGATGCTGGACAATTCGATCCTCAACGTGGCGATGAAGACCATCGCCCAGCCTGCTCCCACCGGACTCGGCTCCACCCAGAGCCAGCTGGAGTGGGCGGTCAATTCCTACACGCTGGTCTTCGCCGGACTGCTGTTCACCGCGGGTCTGCTGGGTGACCGGCTCGGCCGCAAGAAGATGCTGCTCCTCGGCATGGCCGTGTTCGGTGTGGGATCCGTGCTGTCCGCGCTGTCGGACTCCTCCGGGCAGCTCATAGCCTTCCGCGCCGTGATGGGCTTCGGCGGCGCCTTCATCCTGCCCGCCACCCTCGCGATCATCATGAACGTCTTCGAGCCCGAGGAGCAGCCCAAAGCCATTGGCATCTGGACCGGTGTGGTCGGTTTCGCCATAGCCGCCGGCCCCATCGCCAGCGGTGTTCTGCTGGAGCACTTCTGGTGGGGCTCGGTCTTCCTGGTCAATGTGCCGATCGTGGTCGCCGCGATGGTCGCGATGGTGGCGATCGTCCCCGATTCCAAGGACCCCAGGCCCGGTAGGCTCGACCCGGTCGGCGTGCTGCTGTCGATCGTCGGTCTGGCGGTGCTGGTCTACGGCATCATCAAGGGCGGCCAGCTGGGCGACTTCACCCGGCCCGAGGTGTGGGCGACGATCCTGGGCGGCCTGGCGGTCCTTGCCGGTTTCGTGGTGTACGAGGCCCGCAGCGACCATCCGGCCCTCGACGTCACCTACTTCCGCAACCGGCGGTTCTCCGCCTCCGTCGCCGCCATCGGCCTGGTCTTCTTCGCGCTCATGGGCGTCACGTTCTTCAGCGTCTTCTACAACCAGAGCGTGCGCGGCTACAGCGTCCTGCAGTCCGGACTGCTCGTGCTGCCGCTCGCCGCCTCCCAGATGTTCTTCGCCCCGCGGGCCCGGCTGGTCGTCAACCGCTTCGGCGCCCGAGCCGTGTGCACCGCCGGCCTCGTCCTGACCGCCGTGGCCTTCGCCGGCTTCCTGCTGCTCGGCCAGGACACCCCCATCTGGGTGCTGGAGGTGCTGTTCTTCCTGATGGGCACGGGGATGGCCCATGTGATGCCGCCCGCCACCGTCATGATCATGTCGTCGCTGCCGCGGGAGAAGGCCGGCTCCGGATCCGCGGTCAACAACACCTTCCGGCAGGTCGGAGGGGCCATGGGCGTCGCCGTGCTGGGGTCGCTGCTGTCCACCACGTACCGCAGCGGCATCGACGGCCACCTGAACGTACTGCCCACCTCCGACCGGCACGCCGCAGGTGAATCCGTCCAGGCGACCCTTACCGTCGCCGAGAAGCTGGGACCGGCCGGCAGGGCCCTGGTGCAGTCCGCGCACGACGCCTTCATCCACGCCATGCACATCACCGCGGTAGGGTCCGCAGCCGTCGCCCTGGTCGGCGCGGTCGTCGTGCTGGTCTTCGTGCCGGGCAAGACTGCGGCCGCGGCCGCCAGCGGTGCTAAGTCCCAGCGCCGGACCGTCTGATGAGCCCGACGGTGATTACGAATCATCCCCGCGAGACACCGGAGGCGACCGCCTGCCGGGGACGCCCCCGCGGTGTCGTCGCCGAAACTGCCGTCATCGAGACGGTACTGCGGCTGCTCGAAGAGCCGCCACGACGTGTGAAATCGCCGCACGGACCCACGGTGGCATGGGGGGCCAACGCCTTGCTGACGGCTCCGCTGACGCTCTGATCACACCTCAACACTCAGATATTTCCCATTACTTTCGAAGGAGATCGCCCGATGGTTGCCAACAACCTTGTCCTTATCCCCGGTGTCGGCGGCGTGGGCCGCACGGTCTTCGAGCATCTGCGTGCTCAGAATGTGCCGGTGCGTTTCATGGTCCGCCGCGATGACGCGCGGGCCGCTGAGCTGCGGGCATTGGGCGCAGACGTCGTCATCGGTGACCTGACCCGGCCCGAGACGGTAGCGGCCGCGCTGCAGGGCGTGGCACGGATGTACTTCGGGATGCGCGTGTCGCCGGACCATCTACTGGCGGCGACCGTGGTGGCTTCCGTTGCGAAGGAGTACGGGAAGCTGGAGGCCCTGGTCGACCTGTCGCAGATGACGGTGTCGCAGATGACCGCCACCAGCACGGAGGAGTCGCACCAGCAGCGGCTGCACTGGCTGGCGGAGCAGGTGTTCGACTGGTCGGGTCTGCCGGTGGTGCATATCCGGCCGACGGCGTTCCTGGACACTCCGCTGTTCACCATGATGGCGGCGCGGTCGATTCAGGAGAACGGCACGATCGCGCTGCCGTTCGGCACCGGACGCACCTCGCCGGTCGCCGTGGACGATGTCGCCCGGGTCGTCGCCACCGTGCTCCGCGATCCGGCTCCCCACATCGGGCAGGTCTACGAGCTGACCGGGCCGCGCTCGGTCGACATGACGGAGCTGGCCGCGGAATTCTCCCGGGCGCTGGGCAGGCCGGTGTCCTATGTGGACATGCCCCCGGAGCGCTGGGAGGCCCACCTCCCGAAGCTGGGGATGCCCCCGCACCTCGAACAGCACGTTGCCACCATGGCCCAGCTGCACCGGGACAACCGTTACAACCGCACTGCCGATGGCGTCGAGCGCGTGACAGGCATCCCCGCCCAGTCCATCGAGGCGTTCGTAACCGCCCGAAAGGACTTCTACCTGGGTTGAACCGACCTGCCCGTCAGTGCCCGATGTGGGGCCATGATCTTCGAGGCTCCCGCCGAAGTGGCTGGCTGAAGTAGTGGAGCCGAGCGGGGC
The DNA here is from genome assembly GCF_036158715.1 of Streptomyces sp. NBC_00316. NCBI lineage: Bacteria > Bacillati > Actinomycetota > Actinomycetes > Kitasatosporales > Streptomycetaceae > Streptomyces > Streptomyces sp. NBC_00316. The sequence goes on from NZ_CP108023.1 coordinate 5,209,144, forward strand.
GGAGACATGAGCGCGAGCGCCTCCGGCCGCCCGCGCCCGCCCGGAGGAGCGAAGCGACGACGGGTACTTGATGAACACAGGGAAAGTCTGTGATCCATGACCCAGCTGTCCGGGTCCCGCGTCGAATGCCAAGCCTCGAGGCTGTAGTGCGTGACGGATGGCCCGCCCCGTGGTTTCGCTGCGTGCCGGCACTTTTCGACCTCGACAACACCCTGATCGACCGGCGTGCGGGCCTTGAGGATTGGGTCCCCGCCTTGAGCGCGTTCGGTGCCTGCCCCGGGAGGCGGTGTCCATCATGTGCGATCGGCTCCGGGAGCGGGCATACCCGAGCGCGGACCGTCAAGGACGCCGTGGCCGTAGTCCATCGGCCGAAGCGTGTTGTGATGCCGAAGGATTCGGGTGTCAGTCAACCCGTATCGCGTAGCGGTCGCCTGCCTGCCAGCTGTGGGTCGTTGCCGTCAAAACGCCCCGGACCATCCCGGCCCGGGGCGTCTCCCCTGGTCACGCTTGTGCCCCCGGCAGGATTCGAACCTGCGACACCCGCTTTAGGAGTTCGATCCGTGCACGGTCCGGCTACGGTCGTCGACTGGTGCAACAGCCGGACAGGGTCACTGGTGTGCGCCCCCGTCCGGCGTCGTTGATGTCAGCCGTGGATGTCAGAGTGCGGCATCGTTGGGAGCATCCCTCTCGTGCACGGGCAGGCGAGGCCGCGTTGAGCGAGCCGCCGGGACGGCGGCTCCCAGCACCGCAGCCCCCGTACTGATGGGGACGGCAAGCTTCGGGCTGATCCAGACGCTGACGGTCACGCCCAGCGTCAGCAGTCCGACGAGGACCGTCGTCGGACGACGGCTGACCACCTGACGGATCCTGTAGTAGAGGCGTACCTTCATGTACGGCACCTTCTTCGTGAGACGTGTATCGAATGGGTGTGAGCGCGGCCTCCTGTTGCCCCAGGGGGCCGCTCGCCGTTACCGACGTGCCGTCACTTTCCTTCATCCGGCCTGGATTTGCGCGCTTCCTCACAAGACCTCTTGGCCCGCATGTAGTCTCTACGACCGTACGGCGAAAACCGCTGGTCAGAGGCCGGGTGCGTTGCGGGCTAAAGGGTCGGACTGCCTGAGGAGTCGAATTGGTGACCCTTTGGCCCGCATGTAGTCCCTACGGCCGTACGGCGAAAACCGCTGGTCAGAGCCTGTATGTGATGCGGGCCAAAGGGTCAGATAGGGGCTGACGTGCCAAGGAATGCTGATCGCCGCGCACGCCGGATGGCGGCCCTGAGAGGCAGGATTCCGCGGCTGCGGGAGGCGACCAGGAGTCTCCGCACCCTGCATGGACGGGGAGGGCCCTGGCCATCACACATACGAATCAGATCCGAATTTTTCAGTGGGTACGCATACAGTAAACCGCCCATAGAGCGCATATCTGCGCCTCGTGGAATTAACCTTCAGGTCTATCTGCTGGGATTGTATGAAGCCCAGACTCGAAAAAGGGATGGCATGGCCGGGCCGTGCCCCCTGCCAATTCTAGGTTCTCGCCGCGAAATCTCTTGGTCCTCAATCGTGGTGTCTGCGGCCACGGAAAACATGCAAGCCAAAGCGCCAGTTACTGCGGCGCAGAACCGGGCCCGTCAGATTAAGTCCGCCTTCAAGCGCTTGGCAGATGAGAATCTTGCAGTGCGGAATATTGGCGATCCCACGAACCCCTATCCGCTGATGCTCCTACATGAGTCCGGAAGTGCCCAGTTTGAGAAGTATGGGTACACCGTGCCTGAGTGGTACGAGAATTCCCCCTCAACGGTCTCGCTCCCTGTTGACTTCTTCAGGGAGGGTTGGGTGTACCTACTGACTCCTGCGGAGATCCGCATATACCTCGTGCTCAGGCACCTAGCGGGGCGCTTCCCCGGCGTGCATGCCGAGCACGGTGTGTACTGCGGGGAGCGAGAAAGGGAGTGGATTTATAACCTGTCGCGGGACGTTTACGAAGCACATCTGACCCTGTCTCGATTCGGCCTTATAGAGAGGATCGAAGACCGATCTCGTCATGCGGATGGAAAAGCCGTGAACTATAGAGAAAGGGTGGCGCGGGGAGAGGTTACTTCTCCGCATCGCTTCAAGGTTGCGCCTGACAATTCATTCAGAGAGCCGGCCTGGGAGAGGATCAAAAAATCACTCATGAATTACCCTCCTACATTTGAGCAAATGAAGCGAGAGTGAGCCCGAGCTCGTCCATTGGCCGTGCACGAGGTCGGTGGAGTCTCAATGGGCGTGGCAAGCGCCGGCAACTGTGGTCAGTAGCCGGTCTACTGATCAGCCCTTCCGCTGATCAGCGGTCCCGAAGAAGCCCACGGCTCTGACCAGCTCAGATACCGTGGGCTTCTGTCGTTGTCGGCCCGCGTCGGCTGACCTCGGACGGCCCGGAGACGGCCCGGGTCTAGGTGGTCGCGCAGGAAACCACAGTGCGGCAGCACTCAGCCCTGATCTACGATCACCCTGCCTGCGTCGGCCGGCAGCTGTAGACCCGCAGCACCGGCCCGTTGTGGAGGGGGCCAGCCCGTTCGAGCCGGGCCAGGTGGGCTGACATCCGCTTTGCGTGGCCAAGTGGTGGGGGAGCCAACCTGGTGTGGGACGGGGCGTTCTACCGCGTTCAACTTGACGGCTACGAAATCTGCTTCGTGCCCGATGCCGGGGTACCACTCGACGAGATCGACGACGTCGACATGTGGGTGATCTTTGACAGCGGGGAACGCTGGTCGGGGACGATCTACACCCTGGACAATGTCCGCCGCACCATGGACCGTTGGCGACAGACCGGTGAATGCCTTAGCGGCAGGTACTTCTACGTCTGGGATGGGCTGATCGTCCGCGATCGAGGCATCCCCGGGATGGTTGATGTCGTCGACGACCTTGTTCGGAGCGGTTACTACAGAAGTGTCTTCCGCGACGTTGGTCCAGAAGATACGGATGACTGACCCCTTCGTCCCGAAGCAACTTGGCCGGGCGATCGACCTTGGGTCGCTGGGCTACTCAACTGTTGTGATAGTCCGTCAGCGTGCGTGGACGTCCGCTGCTATGCGTTGCCGTTGTCACGCAGTTGAACACTCAGCCGGCCTCTCGATGCGAACCATGGCAGCGTCGGTCGATGGGGTCCGATAATCAAGTCAGTTCGGCGTCTGCGGCTGGTGGGGGGTCGGTTGTGGGCTCGGTGGTTGCTGTATCTCGCTGCTGTACAACACCGGCGAGGAAGGCCGGGGCCGCTCTGTACTGGTATGTCATTGCTCCGGATGGCTTCGGCCGGTAGGACCGTCGGTAGAGGCCGAAGGCACTGAAGAGGAAGCAGAAGCCCACGATTGTGGCGAAAGTCGCCATTGGCGTCGATTCCAAGTGGCGGTGCACAGGACCCACGATGATTGTGCCCCCGACGCCTGCGCAGACGTCCGCCCAGCCTCCAAGTCGCGGCGACGAAACCGTCTTTCTGAACCATGGGGGGACCCATCCGACGCAGATGGCGGCAATGCCAGGAACGAATGTCAGGAGCCAGTACAGGGCCAACACGGTCCATCCGATGACATCCACAGCGAGTCCCCCATGCGACAGGTGTGCGACTCGATGGCCGCCGGGCGTGATCTTTGCATGGCAGGCTTGCCGCCGGTAAGGGGCCCGGGCTCACGCTCGGTGTGTAGGCACACCTGATGCCCTCCAGCCAGGAATGTACGCGTACGGAAGTGGTGGCCGCTGTCTTCGATACGTCCCGATCAAGCACCGGACGGCTCAGTGACGCCCCACCTGAGGCACAAGCACCGCTTTAGGAGCGAGGTGAGGTGGTCACAGGCCTGACCTGTGGATTCCCCGCCTCGGATGGAGTGGGTGATGCGTCCCCCTGCGCACCGTGATTCCCCCTGAGTCCCCGCCTGTTCTGGCACGAGAGTGGCACGGCCGCACAGCCCCTCAACGGATCACGCAAATGGCCGGCATGGGCGCTCTCCACTCGCCCAGTTCTGCGATGAGGACCCGGCGGGCCAGTTCGCGGACTTTGATCCACCCGGCATCGCTGGATAGCGCGTCCGTGGCCCACCTGGCGGCGTTCGGCTCACCGCTCATCTCGTTGAACACCATGTCTATGCCGTGTAGGTCGGGCAGCACATCGTGGCTGAGTTGTCCCTCTTCCACCAGTTGCTCTGACATACGGAAGGCGTGGTCGAAGTCCAAGGCGATCTCATCCGTGGGGATGTCGTACTTCTCCAGCCACACCGCCTGGACCGAGGGATCAGCGGCCAGCACAGTGAGCGACTCGACCAGCAGGCGTCGGCGAAACGAAGGGTCGGTAGTGGTCACGGCACGATCGTCGCATGCGACTACCCTTGCGATCTGTGGTTTTTCCTCCCGGCTCCTGAATGTGGCAGCGCGGGCGGTGTCTGGTTTGACCAGTCAAGGCGCTCAGTAGCCGAAGAAGTGACACGCCGGGTCTCCGACCTGCGGCCACAGCATCGATCGACGCTGTGACCTGCTGCTGAGCTGTCGGCAGTTGTCAGCGTTGGTCATCGTTGAGCGCCCTTCCACGGCCCCGAGACGGCCCCAGGAGGGCGCTCCTTGAATCACGCTCAGCTCAGATGGCCAGAGGCGGGATGGCGTCGTCGATCATCCCTAGGACGGAGCGAATCTCCTCGCGCGTATATCCGCTGCGCGTCCGCAGCTCGTCGTCCGACAGGTTGAAGCCGTTGCACAGCTCTGTGGAGGCGATGCCGAGCAGTGCGTTCAGGCCCTTGACCTTGCTGTATCCGTAGCCGGCGCCCTGCTTGGCGTAGCCGTAGGCGCGGCGGATGGTGTCGTCGATGTCCACGTGGGCGACGTGGTCCGCGCCGGGCAGCAGCGGGGCATGACGGGCCAGTTCGGGAAGGAACCGGCGGGTCACGCGTGCAGTTGCTTCACATGCCCGTGCGTGAAGGAGCGCAGAAACGACCCCAGTGTGGACGGGGCCCACACTCCGGAGAACAGGCGGCCCATCGCGCCATGCCGTAGTCGGTCCATGTCATCGATGCTGTCGGCGCCCGTGACCATGCCGCCCACCAGTGACATCACTTTCGCCGCGGGGAAGGCACCAGCGCCGTCCTTCGAGGCCGGCGACGGATGTACTCCCGGACCAGCGCGGGCAGACCGCACCGCTCGGCCAGCCGCACCACCGGCGCCAGCCCGTCGTACGCGACCAGGTTCGGGTCATCGAACGCGGAAGAGACCGCCGCTGTGGCATGGGAAGATTGCATCTTGGAAGTGCCTTGCTGATCGTGCCTGATGTGGTCCTAGAGAAACCCCATCATCGCAGGTCACAAGGCGCTTCTTCATTCCCCGAGAAACTGTCCACAGACATCAAGCCGGTGAATCCGGGCTCATTCGCAGCGCGGTGAGGATCGGCCGCGCCGCCTCCTTCTTCCCGCACGAGGATGTCGGAGTGCTTATGAGCCACCGGCCACAACTATGGGTGACGGCGCCAGGATCAGCGACCCACAGTGAGATATTGCCGCAATGCAAACAAATCAGACGTTCCAGGATGCAGAAATATCCAGACAGGGCCCACAGATCAGACAGACGGGCTTTCAGCCAACCGGTTCTACTTGGCTTTACAGCCAGGCATATGCCATTCGATGATCCCAGTCCCCACACGGGGAATCACTGGGAGGGGTTTCATGAAGATCACCGGTAGATCCGTCGCTTTCACCATCGCTGGCGCAGCTCTGGCTGTTGGCGGCCTCGTGGCGCCGGCCACCGCGGACAGTTCTCAGCTCAGCGCGTCTGCAATCGCCAGCACCCCCGGAGCCACCGTCACCGTCCACCATCGTGGGGACGGCACCCAGCCGCCCGCAGAGCTGGGTAACCCCTCTGAGTGGGGTGTGGTGACGATCAAGATGGACGCTGCGACGGGCTCCGTTAGCCCGCTGTCGGAGGCCTGCGTCAATGCCAGTGGCGGCGACTGGTGTTACGGCTGGTACACCACGGAAGTCAGCACCGGTGTATTCAATAAGTACTGCTACTCGAACTACTACCATTACACGAAGGGCCACGCGTCCACGGTGAAGATCGCTGGCGGCACGAAGAAGGATTGGGCTCCAGCCAACGACACCTCTAACGCCCACCTCACTGCGGGTCTCGCCTACACCTGCTCTACGTACTACAGCATCGATTAGGCTCTGATTCCCGCACCAATCAGTAACTCCTTGCAGGGTGCGGTAGGTTGGTGTGCCGCTCGGGGGCTGGTCGGTTGCCCGCGCAGCCCCCGAGTAGTGCCACCTCCAGCTCTGGCTTAATCACGGAACGGGGAAGAGGAATCATGCGCTTTCCGCGCACTCGTGTTGCACCCAGCGCTGTGTCTATCGGGACGGGTTTGCTACTCGGCCTAGCGGGTCCCATTTCCGGAAAGTTGGACAACACCGTTTGTGTCACCCTAAGTGTGGTCTTTTCCGGAGGGTGGTCGTGGGCCTGTTATGCATTCTTGGTGGGCTATTTCCGCCGATCCAAAATTGAGTCAGCACTGCTGTCATCTTTGGGGTTGGCTATAGGCGTGGTTGCATACTACCTCTTTAAGGACATGTACCCCGCAGTCCCGGCCGGGCTGGAATCGGGCGCCTCTGGCGAAGGGCTTTCCTCTCGCATTCTCGTGTGGGGAATAGTCGCGTTAATTTTCGGTGCCCCCGTGGGACTCGTGGGAAATCTGGCACGGACGCCCGGCATTGGCGGCCTACTTTTCCGCCTCCTTATTCCGCTGACCGCCTACATTGAGACCTCTCAGCGCTTGCACACAGAAGCGGACTCGCAGGATGCGATTGTCGGAATTACCTGGACCGTGATCCGCGTCACCGCATGCGTTGTCGGCGCGTCTCTTGTGGGGCACACGGTATGGAGCTGGTGGCGTGATCGGCGCAACCGACCCGAAGACCGGGAAGGAGTCGGCGCGCCAGCCAATCACCTCTGACTGACTATTGTCGCTGTTGGCCGCTGTATCGGCCTCAGACGTCCCCGTGATTGGCATTAGCCGACGGCAAGGGGTCCGCCCCACGGAACGGTTCGTGCGCAATCTTGTGAACTGGCACAGGCCGGAGTCGCACAGCCGTGCGCGGCCCGACGACCAACCGTGAGCAAGCTGACTGCGCTAGGTCGGTGGAGCGGCTTTGGGGTGGCGCTGCTTTGGCGCGAGTGATCATGGCCCCGTAAGCTTCCGGCGCGTCGGGCAGTCTGTTGACCTGCCCGGTAAAGCACGACGTTGGGGCCATGATCTTCGAGGCTCGCGCCAAAGTGGCTCCGTAAAGCCGCGGAGCCGACCGCCCCAGCCACGACGTACCACTTCTCTGGCCTCAAGCGACTGATTGCTCTGAGCGCGGCCCGGGCGCCGGCCGGGCTGGAGCGGGGCGGAGACAGGAGCGCAGGTCCGGCCGGGGGCCGGGCCGCGTGCGGTGAGCGGAGCGAGCCGCCTTGATGAAGTAGGGAAACTCTTACCGCGCTCATCGCCTGTGGGCTCCATGAGAGCTGTCGGCAGGCCGACCATCTGAGCTACGGTGCGATTCATGCCTTCCGCATTGGACACGCCCCAGGGAGCGGCCGAGCTGGCCGAGTCGCTGTTGCCGCCGCTTGGGAATCGCTGGCTTCACACACAAGCTGTCGCACAACGTGCTCGCCAGGCTTCGGCGGCTGTGCCAGCGGATGAGCGGGATCTGCTCGTTGCCGCTGCGTGGCTCCATGACATCGGATACGCCCCAGAGCTGCGGGATACCGGGTTTCACCCCATCGATGGCGCTCGTTACCTGGAAACCCTCGGGGCGCCATCACGGCTCGTGCGACTGGTCGCCCATCACTCCGGCGCCGTCTACGAGGCAGAGCAACGCGGGCTCTCCGCTGAGCTGGACGTGTACGAGCGGGAGGACTCCCCGCTTCTGGACGCGCTCATCTACGCCGACATGACGACGGGGCCCGCTGGCCAGTCCTTCGACTTCGGCCGGCGGATTGATGAAATCTTGGTCCGCTACGAGCCGGGCAGCGAGGTGCACACCGCGATCAGCAAGGCACGGCCGTATCTCGGTGCCGCGGTCGAGCGGACAACTGTGCGTCTCGGTAATCAGCCGATGTAGGGCTGTGGCCTGACGGCCAAGCCGTGCTCGATTCGCATCCGCATTGACGGATGGATGTTCAGCTCGTCCAACTTGATCGGGTCCATGAAGGCAACTTCCTTGCTCTCGCTGCTTGTCCGTAGCTTGCCGCCGACGATGCGGGCCGTGAAGCAGATCGAGAACTGTTGCCGTACCTCGCCGTCGTCGTACGCCATGACGTGCGCGGGGTTGGTGTAGAGGCCGACCAGTCCGGTCACCTCGACGTCGAACCCCGTCTCTTCCTTCGTCTCCCGAACTGCGGCATCGGCGACCGACTCGCCTACGTCGACGCCGCCGCCCGGCAGCGCCCATAGATCGTTGTCGGTCTTGTGGATGAGCAAGACTTCCCCGGCCTCGTTAAGAGCCACGGCGGTGACTGAAGGGACGATGCTGTTCGCCTTCGGTGCATTTGGATCATTGATGTAGTCGACGCGGGCCATGTCTCCAGCGTCGCACGTTCGTCACCCGGTCCGGCTAGGCGGGACGGCCGTGCTCCCACGTGTAGTCGAAGCTCCGCATGTAGTGCCGGAAGGTCCGGGCACCGGGGATGTAGCGGAAGTGCAGGACCGGGTTCTGTCCTGCGGGTGCTCCGAGGACGTGCGGGTTCACCAACACGTCGTCGTCGAAGCGATAGATCGAGTTGTACAGGATCGTGTCGTGCAGCCTGATCTCAACGCCTGGCGTGGTGGTTGCCGGTTCGAGATAGCGGCGAGTGATCCGAGCCCGGGCGGCAAGGTCGTCGCCGATACCTTCTTCCTCGCCTCGCTGGTGCACCATCTCTGAATCTGGGTCGCCGAGCAGGATCCGTACCTGGGCCCCGCCCTTGGCCTTCTCTATCAGCTGGTTGGGAAGGTCGGGGTGTCCGTCGAACAGGAACAGCCCCGCGTACACGAGGATCTCGACGTGGCTCGTCGCCCGGTCGATCAGCGACGACCACAGCGACGCCGGCACGGCTCCGCGGTGCGGGTAGTACGTGATCAGCTCGGACGTGCTCGCTGTCTCCGCCTGCTTCTCAACAGTGGGCCAGAGGTAGACCTCATCGATGCCGAGAAAGCTTGAGGCTTTCCAACGGTGGCCACGGTGTGGGGTGCGGTCTGTCGTGATCCAACGTTCCACGGTCTTGGGGTCCACTCCGACGTGCTGAGCGAGAGACTGAATGGTCTCGCTCTTCGCCGAAATGGCCGCGCGCAGACGCTCGTTCGCCATAACGTGCCCTCCTGGGACGTAGGGACGTTTTGACGATAGCTCAGACGTCCCTAAACGTCCATACGGACCGTGATACGTCCATCACCTCTCGCGGTCTTCTTGTCTCGCCGACGAAACGTCGGAACAACTCAGTTCAAACACAGGAGACAAGACGATGCGTCAGATCCCCGTAGACACCTCGACCGCCGCCGTGATGGTGGCCCAGTCCCCGCAGCCGAAGGTCAAGGACCGCCGGACCGGTGAGATCGCCACGGACGCCGAAACGGGCGCAACGCTGATGACCGTGGACGTGATGTTCGCAGCGAACGGTGAGGCCGAGGTCCTGTCCGTTGCCGTTCCTGAGACTGGCATCTCCGGCGAGCTGGTCATGGGCACCCCGGTGGCGCTGACCGGCCTGGTTGCGCGGCCGTGGGAGAACGAGTTCAACGGCACGAAGCGGCACGGAATCAGCTTCCGGGCGGTCGCTGTCACCTCGCTGGCCGCGGACGCCTCGAAGCCCAAGGCGGCCTGAGCCGTGTCGCGGCTGATCGCGTTACTGGCGCTGGTCGTCGTCACCGCCGCTCTTCTGCGGTGGCGGCGTCCCGCCTGGTACTGGATGACCTTCGGGGTCACCCTGGCCGTGCTGCGCGTGACCGTTCGGTACGCCTCGGTCATGGACGCATGCGGCCTCACCGTTCCGCCCTCCCGCTGGCGCCTGACCCTGGCCCGGGTCACCAACCGGCCGGCGCCGGACTCGCGTCCGCCGCGCATTTTGCGACTGCGCCCGACCCGTACCGGTCTGGTTCTCCGCCTCAAACTCCGGCCCGGTCAGGACGCGTTCGACATCTCCGCGGCCTCGGACCGGCTGCGCCACTCCTTCGGGATGTACGGCGTGACCTCCCGCGAACTGCGCTCCGGCGTGGTCGAAGTCCGGATGACCGGCTACGACGTCCTCAAGCGGGTGCAGATGCCCGCCAAGGTCGACCGCACGCCGATGCGGGTCCCGGTCGCCCTGTGCGAGGACGGCTCCGTGCACTACCGCGACTACCGGGAGATGCCCCACGGCCTCACGGTGGGCGCTACCAAGTCGGGCAAGTCCGTGTACCAGCGCAACCTGGTCGCCGAACTCGCCTCACAGGACGTGGCCCTGGTCGGCATCGACTGCAAACAGGGCGTGGAACTGTTCCCGCTGGCTCGCCGCTTCTCCGCGCTCGCCGACAACCCCGAGACCGCCGCCGCCCTCCTCGACGCGCTCGTGTCCCGCATGGAAGGCGTCTACCAGCTGATCCGCGCCGAGCAGCGGATCACCGCCGATGTCCCGGACGCGGAGATCGCCGCCGACATCTGGGACCTGCCCGACGGCTTGCGCCCGACCCCGATCGTTCTACTCGTCGACGAGGTCGCCGAACTCGCCCTGTTCGCCACCAAGGACGAGGAGAAGCGCCGGGACCGGATCATCACCGCCCTGGCTCGCCTCGCCCAGCTCGGCCGTGCCGCCGGGATCTACATGGAGATCTGCGGGCAGCGTTTCGGCTCTGAACTCGGCAGGGGCATCACGATGCTCCGAGCCCAGCTGACCGGCCGAACAGCCCACCGGGTCAACGACGAGTCGTCCGCCAACATGGCCTTCGGCGACATCGCCCCGGACGCCGTACTCGCCGCGATCCAGATCCCCACCAGCATGCCGGGGCTCGCCGTGACCGGGGACTCGGCCGCCGGATGGGCTCGCATCCGGACTCCACACATCACGCTGCGGCAGGCCGTGAACACCTGCAACCGGCACGCCGACCGGACCCCGGATCTGCCCGAGCTGGCGGCCTTCCGCCCCGCGCTGCCGCACCTGGCTCCCGTACCGGCACCGGCTGTCGAGACAGCTCCGGCCGCGGCCTGATCCCCACCGCCCCACCGGTCGGCGCGACCGCCTCGCGCCACGTCCCTACCTGCCCCATGCCTGGATCCGGACCCACCCACTGAGACCCGCCGGGGCCGGGCGGCCGGTCCTCGACACCCCGCCCCGTCCCGGCCCCACCTCTGGAAGGAGAAGCCCACGATGTCCCGTCCCATGATCCGCATGGACGCCGTCCTCGTACAGGCCGTGATCGCCGGTGCCCTGTCCTTCGCGCACCTTCACGACCTCGCCGCCGCGGCCGGACAGACCGGCTGGAAGGCATGGGCCTACCCGATCAGCGTGGACCTGCTCCTCGTCGCGGCCTGGCGCCGACTGCGCAACGGCGGCGCCTCGCGGCTGGCCTGGTCCTGGTTCCTGATCGCCCTCGTCGCCTCGCTCGGCGCGAACGTGGCCACCGCCGGGTTCCTCGACCTCGCCAACCCTCCGGCCTGGCTGCGCTTCGGCGTCGCCGGATGGCCCGCCCTCGCCTTCCTCGGCGGCACCCTCCTCGCCCACACCCCCAATGAGGCAAAGGAGCGGGAGCCGAATCCGCCGGCACCCGCGGCCGCGCGCATTCCGGCTGAGCCGGATCCCGCCCCTGCGCTGGCCACCGAGGAACCCCCGGCCCTGCCCGCCCCTGCCTCGCCGCCGGTTCCGGCCGCGCTGGTCAACCACGCCCGAAAGCTCGCCACCGACCACCACGCCCGCACCGGCACCCCGATCGACACCGACACCCTGCGCGCCCGCCTCGGCGTGCCCGCCCCGATGGCCGAAGCCATCGCCGCCCAACTCACCTGACAGGAAGGACACTCCGCCATGCCTGCCCGCGACTTCTTCCACTCCGTGATGCGGATCGGCCCCGTGCAGATCGGCACCCACCGCGACCGCCACGGCCAGACCAAGCACGCCGCCGTGTGCACGAACGACCGGTGTGGCTGGTCCGCCGACTACACCAGCCAGCCCGCTGCCCAGCTCGCCGCCCGTACCCACCGCTGCAAGGTCCGTTAGGAGATCGCTGCCATGGACGTACCGCTCTGGCTCGCCCTGATCGTCGTCGGCGCACTCGGCATCAAGCTCATCCGCCCGCCCTGGTGGCTCGTCGCCGTGCTCCTCCTCGGCGGCTACCTCCTCGCGGACAGCCTGCTCGCTCCCGTCATCGACACCGCCGTCAAGTAACCCGACCCAGAAGGGAGAACCACCATGCTCCGCCCGAAGATCCCCACCAATCCGCTGCCGACCGGCATCGTCAGCCCGCTCGTCATCGAGCCGACCGTCATCGAGCAGCGTCCCCAGCAAATCCCGGCCACGCCCCCGGTACCGGTCCCGACCGCCCTGGCGCCCGCACAGTCCCGCCCCACCGTCCAGCTCACCCCGGGCGCCCTGCTCACCGTCATAGGCGGCGGCACAGCCGTGGTCCTGGTCGTCGGCACCGTGCTGGTCTCCATGCTCCTCGCGGTCGCCGTCACCGCTGCCTCGGTCGCCATATGCGCGCTCGTCATCCGCTCGCTCATGGCCTCGAACAACCACCGCTGACCGGCCCCCGGGACGGCCCAAGCCGCCAAGCATCGCGCCGCCCCGGAAGCCCTGCCCCTGTCCGAACCACTGATCCGGAAGGAACCACCATCATGACCGACCGCGACCGGCCCACGCTCCGTAAATGCCCGGCCTGCGACGGCTTCGCCTCTGCGGCCATCACCCTCGGCGGACGCGACAACCGCGGCCACCTGCGCACCATCACCGCCCACTGCATGACCTGCCAGGGCACCGGCACCCTTCCCGCCCGCGCCGCCTCGCTCACCGGGGGCCGCGCATGACCGACACCGCCACCCTGGCGGGCCTGAACCCGGCCACCCTGGGAGACGTCCTCCGGGTGGCCGGGTCCCCGGGCTTCGACCGCTGGAAAGACCAAGTGCACCGCACCGGCGGCTGCTCCGACCCGATCCACCTCATCGGATGGACCCTCGCGAAGGACAAGACCACCGGGGAGACCCTGCGCCGCTACTCCACCGACACCGAGCCTGACGGACGGCTCCGCGTCGCCTGCGGCAACCGCCGCGCCTCTCGCTGCCCCTCCTGCGCCTACACCTACGCCGGAGACACCTACCACCTCATCCGTGCTGGGCTCGCCGGAGACGAATCCAAGGACATCCCCACAGCCGTCCGCGATCACCCCCGCGTCTTCGCCACCCTCACCGCCCCCTCCTTCGGGCCCGTCCACAACCGCCCAGATCGCCGCGTCTGCCGCTGCGGCACCCAGCACGCAGACGACGATCCCGCCCTCGGCACCGCCCTCGACTCGACGACCTACGACTACGCGGGCACGGTCCTGTTCAACAACCACGCCGGGCAACTCTGGCAGCGCTTCACCACCCGGCTCCGCCGCGAACTCGCTGCCCGCGCCGGACTCTCACAGCGCGAGCTGAAAGACGTGCTGCGGGTCTCGTACGGCAAGGTCGCCGAGTTCCAGAAGCGTGGCGCGATCCACTTCCACGCCGTGATCCGCCTCGACGGACCCGACGGTCCCGATTCGCCGCCTCCGTCCTGGGCTTCGGCCGATCTGCTTACCGACGCGATCCGGGCTGCGGTCGCCCACTCGTACACCTCGATCACCGTGCCCGCCGCAGGAGACCAGCCCTGCCGGCCTTTCCAGTGGGGCCGACAGCTCGACATCCGGCCCATCCATGCCTTCGGCGACGGCTCCGACATCACCGAGCAGGCGGTGGCGTCCTACGTGGCGAAGTACGCCACGAAAGCCGCCGAGTCGACCGGCAGCCTCGACCGCCGCATCGGGAATCGGGAAGTGCTCGATCTCCTGGACGTGCCCGAGCATCCGCGTCGCCTCATCGAGGCCTGCCTCGACCTCGCCCCGCTCTACCCGGACGGGAAGCTGGCGGCCTGGGCGCACATGCTCGGCTTCCGCGGCCACTTCTCCACCAAATCCCGTCGCTACTCCACCACCCTCGGCGCACTCCGCCAGATCCGCGCCGACTTCCGCGCCGCCCAGGAGCAAGACGCCCTCGGTGACCCGGACACCGTGCTCGTCCTCGCCTCCTGGGAGTACGCCGGGCACGGCCACACCCCCGGGGAATCCGCTCTCGCCGCCTCCATCGCTCGCGATATCCAGCTCAACCGCGAAACCGCCCGCGAAGCCCTGCAAGACCAGCTCGCCCTGGAAGGAGCCGCAGCATGACCACCGCCACGGCTGAACTGCTGACCGTGCCCGAGGTCATGGCGCGGCTCAAGCTCGGACGCTCCACGGTCTACGACCTGATCCGTTCGCGCCGACTGACCTCGATCACCATCGGCCGGTCCCGGCGCGTACCCGCAGACGCCGTACGGGACTTCATCACCCGCGAGATCGGGGAGGCTGCCTGATGGCCTCCCTGCGCAAGCGCAACCCCAACGGCGCGGGCACGATCACCAAGCGCAAGGACGGCCGCTATCAGGCTGCCGTCTACGTCCTGCAGCCGGACGGCACCCGTGCCCGCAAGTTCGCCTATGGCAAGACCTGGGCCGAGTGCGACGCCAAGCGCCGTGAATTGCTCGACAAGGTCGACCAGGGCGTGCCCGTGCCGACTCGCTCGGCCCGGCTCTCGGAGTGGCTGCCGTACTGGCTGGACAACATCGTCAAGACCCGGCGCAAACTGAGCACGTACGACAAGTACGAAGCTCACGTGCGGCTCTACCTCGTGCCCATGCTGGGCTCGAAGCGGCTGGAATCCCTCGGCGTCGCCGATGTTCGGCGCTTCATCGTTCAGCTGGAGAACAGGTCGACCGCGGCCACTGCCAAGGAGTCTCACCGCGTGCTGCGTACGGCTCTCAGCGCCGCCTGCCGCGAGGAACTGGTGACCCGGAACGTGGCCGCCCTCGTCGAACCGCCGCGTGCCAAGTCCCGGGAGCTGAGCCCCTGGACACTCGACGAGACCCTGGACTTCCTCGCCGCCGCCCGTAAGGACCCGCTGTACGCGGCCTTCGTGCTCGCCATTGCCATGGGCCTTCGCCGGGGCGAGATCGTCGGTCTCCGCTGGACGGATATCGACCTGGACCACCGCGTGATCTACGTCCGGCAGCAGACCCAGCGACGGCGCGGAGTCCTCTACGACGACGAGACCAAGAACCGCCGCCATCGTGCCCTGCCGCTCCCGGCGATGTGCATCCCGCCGCTGCGCTGGCATCGGATGCGCCAGGCGGCCGCGAAGCAGCGTGCGGGGGAGTCCTGGGACGAGAACGGCCACGTCTTCACTACTCGCACCGGGCGCCCGGTCGAGCCGCGCAACGTGTACCGCTCCTTCACCCGCGTTGCCGACTCCGCCGGCCTCCGCGTCGTCCGGCTGCACGATGCCCGGCACGGCTGCGCGACGCTCCTCACCGCGGCCGGGGTCGCGCCCCGCGTCGTGATGGCGATCCTCGGGCACAGCCAGATCAGCATCACCATGGACGTCTACACGCACGTCGTCCACGACACGCAGCGCGAGGCCATCAGCCACATGGACCGGCTGCTCAAGAGGCGCCCCGGCCGTGAGTGACCGCCCTCGTTGATGTCAAAAACTGATGTCAAAGGCCCCGGACCATGATCGGTCCGGGGCCTTTTGCCTGGTGCCCCCGGCAGGATTCGAACCTGCGACACCCGCTTTAGGAGAGCGGTGCTCTATCCCCTGAGCTACGAAGGCGAAGGCGCTGCTGCTGGCAGCAGTCCAGGACAGGGTAGCGGATGAGGTGCGGGGGTGAGGGAGGCAGGCGGGGGCGTAGCGGCAGGTCGGTTCTCGAGGACCCGCGTTCGGGCTGGGTGGGGCTCGGGGCGTTCTGGGTTGGAGTGGGACGCCGGAGCGGGAAGGGGTCAGGCGAGGGAGCATTGATGTGACGCAGGTCACTGCAACGATGGCGGTCGGGGGGACAAGACAGGACGTGAACTACTCGATGCATGCCCGCATCCGCGCGGGGGAGCCGGAAGCCTTCCGGGAGCTGTTCCGCGATTACGCCCAGCTCGTCTACCGGTACGCGGTGCGCAGCACCGGGAATTGGGGTGCGGCCGAGGACGTCGTGTCGCTGACCTTTCTGGAGGCGTGGCGGCTGAGGGAGAAGCTACGGGACGAAGGCGACAGCCCACGGCCCTGGCTGATGGGGATCGCCGTCAATGTGCTGCGCAATACGAGGAGGGCGGCCCGGCGTCATGACCGGGCGCTGGCTCGGATGCCGGTGCGCGATGTAGTGCCCGACTTCGCCGACGAGCTGGTCGGGCGGATGGCGGACTCCGATGAACTGGCGGCGGCCAAGACCGCGTTGGGACAGTTGCGGCGCTCCGAGCGTGAGGTGTTCGCGCTGTGTGTGTGGTCCGGGCTCGGGTATGCGGAGGCCGCAGAGGCGCTGGGGATGCCTGTCGGGACGGTGCGGTCGCGGCTTTCGCGCGCCAGGACCCGGCTGCGTGGGCTCACCGAGGGGGAGCTGCGTCGCATGCGAAGAAAACCGGAACCGTGTGCGAGGAGCGGACAAGTGCAGAGTGACCGTGTTGCTGCGGTCCGGTCGATCGAGAAGAGGACCCGATGAAGTGCACCCCTTGGCCGCGTCGTGATGAGCCGCTCGATCACGCGGAGTTGGCGCGGCTCCTGCCCGCCCCCGGCGATCCGGAGCTGTCCCCCGGCAGTCTGACCAGGCTTGAGGAGCACCTGATGAGCGAGATCCGGCAGCACGTCGAGCGCCGTGCGGGGCGGCCCGAAGGCGAGTCCGAAGGTGAGCGGGGAGGTGGGCGAGGTGGGGTGGAGCGGGATGGCGGTCGCACGCGTCGCTGAGTTCGGTGTGCGTGCCGACCGGGGGTGTGGTGCCGGCGGGGCGAGGCCGGAGCGGCCCCGTGGCGGTGCCTTGACGGTGCGAGGAGGCGGGCCTAGCGTCACGAATGTACTGAGCGAACGCTTAGAAAGGTCGATCGTGTCGCACTCCGACCCGACCCACTCCGACCCGACACGCACCGGCCCGGTTCCCGGGTCTGTTGTGTCGGCCACCGACGCCGCGTCAGCCGCCGCCCGTGTCGATGCCGCGCTGACCGGCCCCGGAGCCCCGTTCGCGGTCGTGCGGGTGCATGACGGCCCGCAGGCGGGGTCGCTCGTGTATGCGGACGGGCCCAGGACTCTGCGTGAATTCGTGGAGACCACCTGGGCCTTCGAGGACCAGCCGTTCCTGATCGCCGCCGAGCGGAGCTACTCGTATGCGGAGTTCTTCGCCGCCGCGTCCGCGCTGGCCTGCCGGCTGAGTGAGGTGTACGGGCTGCGCCCCGGCGACCGGGCCGTCGTCGCGATGCGCAACCACCCCGAGTGGCAGATCGCCTTCTGGGCGGCACAGCTGGCAGGCCTGGTCGCCGTTCCGCTCAACGCCTGGTGGACGACGGACGAGTTCGCGTACGCGCTCGACGACTGCGAACCGCGGGTGCTGCTGGTGGACGGGGAGCGACTGCCGCGCGTCTCCGCCTGGGCGGAGAAGACCGAGGCACACGTGGTCGTCTTCCATCACCGGGACGGCGAGGTTCCGTCGGGTGCCGAGCGATACGAGGACCTGCCCGTGCCCGACCCGCTCGCCGCGCCTCCCGAGGCTGAGATCCGCCCCGAGGACGATGCGACGATCATCTACACCTCGGGCACCACCGGCCGGCCCAAGGGCGCCGTTGCCACTCACCTCGCCCAGGTGGGCGCTGCACTCAACCCGCGCTTCTTCGCGTCCGCCTCCGCGCTCCGCCGCGGGATCATTCCGGGACAGGGGCCCGCCCCCGTCGCCTTGATGAGCTTTCCGTTCTTCCATGTCGCCGCGTTCACCAGTTTCTACGCGGCGATGGCAGCGGGCGGTGCGCTCGTGCTCATGCGGAAGTGGGACGAGAAGGAGGCGCTGCGGCTGATCCGCGAGCATGGCGTCACGCATTTCGTCGGCGTCCCGGCCACCGCCCTACGGCTGCTCGCCGCCGCCGAGCGGGCCGGCGACGAGCTGGAGAGCCTCCAGATGCTGAACACCGGCGGGGCCGCCGCCCCGCCCGACCTGGTGGCGCAGCTGACCGCCCGCTACGGCGAGCGGATCGAGCCGCGCAACGGTTACGGCCTGACCGAGACCAGCGGCGGCGTCCTGGCGAACTTCGGCGACGACTACCGGCTCCATCCGGACAGCGTCGGCCGGCCGACGCCCGCCACCGAGGTGCGGATCGCCGGTCCGGCGGGCGAGGAGTTGCCCGAGGGCGCGGTCGGCGAGCTGTGGTTGCGCGGCCAGTCCCTGGTCCGCGGCTACTGGAACGACGACGCGGCGACGTCCGAGGCGTTCAGGGACGGATGGTTCCGCACCGGTGATCTTGCGCTGGTACGGGACGGACGGGTCAGCGTCGTGGACCGGCTCAAGGACATGGTGATCCGCGGCGGTGAGAACGTGTACTGCGTGGAGGTGGAGGCCGTGCTCCACGATCACCCGGATGTCGAGGACGCAGCGGTGCTGGGTGTGGCGCACCCGGTCCTCGGCGAGGAGGTCGCCGCGGTCGTCCGGCTGCGAAGCGGAGCCACCGTCACGGCTGACGAGTTGCGGGCGCACGTCGGGCGGACACTGGCCGCGTTCAAGGTCCCGGCCCATGTCCTCGTGCGCGACGAACCGCTGCCGCGGAATCCGACCGGGAAGATCCTCAAACGCGAGCTGCGCGGGCCGGTCGACGACGAGGTGCGGAGAAGGGAGGACGAGGTGCGGAGGAGGAAAGGGGAGGGGAGCCCTGGGTGAGGGGGCCCGGGGAGGGGAGCGGGAGGTCGCTGGGGCGTCGATCAGGAGCGGGTTATGCGGACCCGGTAGTTGCCCTTGGAGTCCTTGCTCACGACGGATATGCGTATCCCCTTCGCCCGGTCCGTGAACGTCTCGCCTGGCTTGTACGGAGCGTCGGAGAGCTCGGCGTGCACATTCGGGGCCCGCGTGCAGCCGCCGCTGTTCTTGGTGCTGTCCTCGACGGTGATCGGCCCCTCGCCGGTGTCCACGTCGGAGCTCACCTTGTAGATCAGTACACCGGGCTTGCAGACGGCCTGGTCGTTGCCCGCCTGCGTCCGTACCTCCGCCGCGTAACCCGACTCCTCGGACAGGGGCACGAAGGCCAGCTTCAGGCCGCCCCGGGTGGCCAGCGGGTGAAGTATGTGATCGGTGGTGCCCGGCTTGGAGGCGCAGCTGACCCGCTTGTTGTCGATCCAGCCGAGCTTCCACTTGTGCCAGCCCAGCAGATCGTTGCCGGCCCCCCAGTCCTCGGACATGATGTCCCAGTGCCCGACGGCACCGCCGCCGTCCGGGGTGTAGAGGTCGGGCAGGCCGAAGACGTGGCCGTTCTCGTGCGGCAGGACGCGGTAGCCGGTCTTCGCGAACGACCCCGAGCCGTCGTCCTGGCGGCTGTAGACGAAGGACGTGTTGGCGAGCGGGACGCCGTCCGCGAGCGGGGCGTCGTCGTTGCCGGAGAAGGTCACGGACAGGACGGTGTCCAGCGCGGAGGGGCCGGCGTTCGGTGTGACCAGTACATTGACCAGGTCGTATGCGCTGAAGTCCACCCTGTCGTCGGCGACGGCCACGATGTCCTGGACCAGATGGCGGTAGCCCGGCTCGTACGATGCGCCGCGCTCTATCCCGTACGCCGAGAACGGCAGCGGCATGCGCAGCCAGCTCTTCACGGGGGTTGAGGGCTGGTAGGTGAGCCGTCCGTACGAACTGGTGCGGAACCAGGCCGTGGTCTGCGGGAAGAACTCGTGGAGCCGGTCCATGGCCGGCTCACTTCCCGGTGCGTCCGGGAAGTCGATCATCAGGTTGAGTGCCTTCACCTTGCCAGTGGACCGGGAGTAGCCGCTCGGCGTCGGCATCCCCTCCGACATCTGCACGCCCATCGTCGTGGCCATCCGGCACGGGCCGCGCCCCGCCACCTCCGTGCTGGCCACCGGGCCCGCGGAGGCGTGGTTGGGAAGGGAGAGCGTGCCGCTGGCGGAAGCCGTGGCGGCTATGACCAGGGTGGTCGCCCCGGCCAGTGCGAGGCTGCGGCGGCGGTCGC
Organism: Streptomyces sp. NBC_00316; assembly: GCF_036158715.1. NCBI lineage: Bacteria > Bacillati > Actinomycetota > Actinomycetes > Kitasatosporales > Streptomycetaceae > Streptomyces > Streptomyces sp. NBC_00316. Next base: position 5,229,373 of record NZ_CP108023.1, read on the forward strand.
GTATCCGGTGGCGGGGCTGCTGCATAGAGGCGCCTTCGCGGTCCGCGGCAGTCGGCCGACCCTGACTGCGCTCTGTGGATCACCCTGTGGCGGGCGGTGCCCTGCCGCGCGTTGGGTGCGCCGATCGGTGGATTCCTCATTCGCCGCGTGTGATGCAGGTCACATAGAGGGCGGGAAATAACTGGGGACCCCTTCCCCGTTTGAACCCGTGTCCCCGCGAAACGGGGAGGCGTTCCCCGGTTGTACGCACCGAGGCCGTCGAAAGCGCAGCAGGAACAGCAAAAGCCGGAAGGGAAGGACTGCCGTCGTGGAGATCGTCGCTCGCATCGCCTCTGACATCGACCGTGCCACCGGTACCGATGACGGCACCGGAACGGCGCCGCGCCGCACGCCCCGCCCGCGGGCCGATGCGCTGCGCAACCGGGAGCGGATCGTGACGGCGGCGCGAGAGATGTTCGTCGAGTTCGGGCCGGACGTGCCGCTCGACGACGTGGCCCGCCGTGCAGGCGTCGGCAACGCCACGCTCTACCGCAACTTCCCCGACCGGGCTGCGCTGACCCATGAGATCGTCCTCTCGGTCACCTCCCGCATCACCGAACGCGCGGAGGAGGCGGCGGCCGGGGAGGCCGACCCCTTCGCCGCGCTCAGCCGCTTCGTCCATGCGGCGGCCGACGAACGCATCGGGGCGCTCTGTCCGATGCTGTCCGGCGGCTTCGACACGTGTCATCCCGAACTGCACGCCGAGCGTCGCCGCCTCGAAGAGGCCGTCGAAGGGCTCGTGGCGCGTGCCATGTCCGCGGGGCGCCTGCGCACCGACATCGCCGTCGGTGACGTACTGGTCGGCCTCTCCCAGCTCACCCGGCCGCTGCCCGGCACCGCTTGCCTGGACGTCGACCGGTTCACCCACCGTCATCTTCAGCTCTTCCTGGATGGCCTCGAGGCTCCGGCCCGGTCCGAACTGCCGGGCGCGGCGGCAACTTTGGAGGATCTGCGGCGCCGGCCATGACGCCCGTACCGGGCTGCTGAAACAGGAGCCCGGCTGCGTGTCCGACGCGCCCTCACCACTCCCATCTCACGACTGACCTCACGTCCGTTCCCATCCCGGCACTCCCTCTCCTCATCTTCACCGTTCACCGGCCGCGCCCTGTCGCGGTCACGGTTCACGACTCTTCGCGTCCACGCGCGTCCTTAGGTGGCTTTTCCATGTCAAAAACAGCTGATATCCGACTCCCTGACCCCAGTCGCTGGAAAGCACTGGCCTTCATCGCGCTCGCGCAGCTGATGGTCGTGCTCGATGCCACGATCGTGAACATCGCGCTGCCGCACGCCCAGACGGCCCTGGGCATCACCGATGCCAACAAGCAGTGGGTCATCACGGCCTACGCCCTCGCCTTCGGAGGGCTGCTGCTCTTCGGCGGCCGGATCGCCGACCTCTGGGGCCGTAAGCGCACCTTCGTCGTCGGCCTGATCGGCTTCGCGCTGGCCTCCGCGCTCGGTGGCGCGGCCCAGAACCAGGGCATGCTCTTCGGCTCGCGCGCGCTCCAGGGTGTCTTCGGTGCCCTGCTCGCCCCTGCAGCGCTCTCGCTGCTCGCCGTGATGTTCACCGATGCCAAGGAGCGCGCCAAGGCGTTCGGTATCTACGGTGCGATCGCGGGTGGCGGTGGCGCCGTCGGCCTGATCCTCGGCGGTTTCCTCACCCAGGCGCTGAACTGGCGCTGGACGTTCTTCGTCAACATCCCGTTCGCCGTCGTCGCGGCCGCGGGTGCGTACTTCGTGATCCGCGAGCCGTCCGGCAGCCGTAACCGCTCGTCGCTCGACGTACCGGGTGTGGTGCTCTCCGCGCTGGGTCTGGTCTCGCTGGTCTACGGATTCACCCGCGCCGAGTCCAGCGGCTGGTCGGACCCGCTGACCATCGGCATGTTCGTCGCGGCCGGTGTGCTGCTCCTGTCGTTCGTCCTGACCGAGGCCAGGGTCAAGTCGCCGCTGCTGCCGCTGCGCGTGGTGATGGACCGCAACCGCGGTGGCGTCTACCTCTCGCTGGGGCTGGCCATCATCGCGATGTTCGGGCTGTTCCTCTTCCTGACGTACTACCTGCAGGTCGTGAGGGGGTACTCGCCCATCCGGACGGGCTTCGCCTTCCTCCCGATGATCGCGGGCATGATCACCGGTTCGACGCAGATCGGTGCCCGGCTGATGACGCGGGTCCCGGCCCGCAAGCTGATGGGCCCGGGCTTCCTGGCCGCGGCCGTGGGCATGCTGCTGCTGACGCAGCTGGAGATCGGTTCCTCCTACCCGGCACTGATCCTGCCGGCGCAGCTCCTGCTGGGTCTGGGCATGGGTACGGCGTTCATGCCGGCCATGTCGCTGGCCACGCACGGGGTGGAGCCGCGCGACTCGGGTGTGGCGTCCGCGATGGTCAACACCTCGCAGCAGGTGGGCGGCGCGATCGGTACGGCGCTGCTGAACACGATTGCCGCCTCGGCCGCCACGGCCTACGCCACCTCGCACGCCGCGCTGGCCGCCACGGACCCGGAGCTGCTGAAGCTCCAGTCGATGGTGCACGGCTTCACCGGAGCCATCTGGTGGGCGGTCGGCATCCTGGTGGTGGCCGCTGCGATCGCGGTGACGTTCATCAACGCCGGACGTCCGTCGGCGACCGAGGTGAAGTCGGGCTCCGGTTCGGGGGATGCTGACGGGGTCGAGGACGAGTTCAAGGTTCCGGTCGTCGCGCACTGACGCGAGGCGCGCGGCGTGATGCCGCACGTGGAGTCACGTGAGTGACGTGAAGACGGGTCTGCCCCGGTTCCGCTCGGCGGAGCCGGGGCAGACCCGTGCCGGGACCCGGTGCGTCGGACGGAGACCCTCTAACGCAACCAGGGGAGGTCCGCGTCGGTGCCGTCCGGCTCCAGACCCGATGCGATGACCTGCATGATCTCGCCGAACGAGCGCACCTGCTCCGGTGTCAGCCGGTCGAACATCGCCTGGCGCACGGCACGGACATGGCCCGGCGCGGAGCGGCGGAGCATCTCGTACCCCCCGTCGGTGAGGACCGCGTTCTGCCCGCGCTTGTCGGACGGGCAGTTCTCGCGTCGCACCCAGCCGCTCCGCTCCAGCCGGGCGACGGCGTGCGAGAGCCGGGAGCGGGTGATCTTGGCGTCCTTCGCCAGCTCGGTCATCCGCATCTGGCGCCGGGGTGCCTGGGCGAGCTGGACGAGCAGTCCGTAGTAGATGTGCGGCATGCCGGCGTCGCGCTGCAACTGGCGGTCGAGATGGTCCTCCAGGAGCGTGGTGGCGTGGAGGTACGCACGCCAGACACTCTGTTCGTCGTCGGAGAGCCAGCGGGTCCCGCCGGCGGATGCCGTGGTCATGTACTCCACTGTACGACCTTTTCTTGAAAGTTGAACTAGATGGAGCTAAGGTCTCTGCAGCTGGGAACTTGAAGCTTCAAGAAACTTCACATGCGTCAGAAGGCCCCGGCAGAAGACGTGCCTTGAGCAGTAGTGGATGGGGAGTGTCATGACTGTCACCGCGGAGCGCATGCCCGCCCTCTATCTCTCCCACGGCGCACCGCCGCTGGCCGACGACCCGGTCTGGCCGGGCCAGCTGGCCGCGTGGTCCGCCGAGTTGCCCCGGCCCACGGCCATCCTCATGGTCTCCGCCCACTGGGAGGAGGCCCCGCTCGCGCTCGGCGCGACCGAGACCGTTCCGCTCGTCTACGACTTCTGGGGCTTTCCCGAGCACTACTACCAGGTGCGGTACGCAGCCCCGGGCGCTCCGCGCCTGGCGGAGAACGTACGCAAGCTGCTGCGCGGCGCCGGTACGCCGGTCCAGGACATCCCGGACCGCGGGCTCGACCACGGGGCGTACGTCCCGCTGGCGGAGATGTTCCCGGGCGCCGACATCCCGGTACTCCAGATCTCCATGCCGACGCTGGACCCGCAGAAGCTGATGGACATCGGGCGCAAGCTCGCACCACTGCGGGACGAGGGCGTGCTGATCGTCGGCAGCGGCTTCTTCACCCACAACCTCGCCGCGCTGCGGCACACGGGCGGCGGCAACCCCGGCTGGTCGGTGGAGTTCGACGACTGGGGGCACCGGGCGCTGCAGGCACAGGACATCGACGCGCTGCTCGACTTCGAGCGCAAGTCCCCGGCCGGCCGGCTGGCCCATCCGCGCACCGAGCACTTCGCGCCGCTCTTCGTGACGCTGGGCGCCGCGGAGGGCGAACTCGGCCAGGGGCGCAGCGTCATCGACGGGTTCTGGATGGGCCTCGCGAAGCGGTCGGTGCAGTTCGGCTGAGCGCCGCCGGCGGCCGGGCCGGGAGAGGCCGGCCGCGCTGGTCACAGGGCCGGGGGGTTCAGTTCGATCGAGCGGAGCGCGGCGGCGAGAGCCGTCGCGTCACCGATATCCAGCGCGGTGTCGGTGAACTTGATCGTGTGATCGTCACCGTGCGCCGCGGCCCGCGCGAAGATCTCGTCCGCGGACGGCGCCGCGGTCCGGGGGGCGGCCTCGGCCGGGCTGTACGCGGCGGTGACCGCGGCGCTCGCTGCCCAGGCGGCGGCCAGGCTCGGTGCCCACAGGGCGCGGGGGAGAGCGGGCAGCGTACGCAGCACGGCATTGGGGGCCGTCGCGGCGTGCACCAGCATGATCGGCGCGCCGTGGCCGTGGGTGGCGTAGCGGTGGGTCGCGGCCCGGACCAGTTCCGTCAGCCGGGCATGCGCCACGTCCGGGTCGTCCGCGAACCGCTCCGGCCACACCGGGAACGCGGTGAGCTGCGCCAGCCGGTCGCGGATGCCGCCGCGCTGATCGGCGACCGGCGGTACGGCGTCCAGGGCGGCTGCGGCGCTCGGTGCGGGCGCGAGCGAGGTCAGCGCGGGCAACGGCTGGTGGCGGGCCGCCCAGTAGCCGAGGCCGTGCGCGAGCTCGGCGATCCGGGGTGCGCTCGCGCCGCCGCCGAGCAGGGTGCGTACCGCGTGGCCGACCCGGATCACAGGGTGGGTGGCGCCCGCTGCGATGCCCGGCAGCAGGAGCGGCCACCATGCGGTGAGGACGTCCTGCCAGGGGCGCTCGGCCGTCTCCCGCTCGAAGTACGCCGTCCAGTCGGCGATCCTGCGCGGGTCGCCGAGGGCCGTGCGCCAGTTCTCCGTGGTCACCCGGGTCGCGGGGGCCGGCATGTCCTCCAGCTTGTGGCTGTAGTGGTCGAGCCAGCGGTGGACGGCCGGTGCCTGGCCGTGCCGTACGAGTGCTTCGACGGCCATCGGGCCGTGGTTGCTGAGCCAGCCGTTCCGTTCGGGGCCTGCGGTGTGGAGCCGCTCCAGCGCCTCGTCGAGTGTGCCGGTGGGGTCGACGGGCGAGGCGCCCGGTGCGCCTGCCCGATGTTCCGCGCCCGGCGTGTCCGAGGCGCTCGTCGTGCCTGTGATGCCTGTCGTGTCGGTGTTCCTTGTCGCGTCGGTCATGCTGGAACACGCTAGGCGCGGGCCCCGGCGCCCGTAACGGGCTGTGGACCCAGCCCTGGACCGCGCCGGACCTAGGCCTCCGGTCCCAGTCGCTTCTCGTACCAGGCCACGTCCCAGTACGTGCCGAACTTCCGGCCCACCTCGGAGTACGTACCGACGTGGCGGAAACCGAAGCGCTCGTGCAGCCGGACCGAGGCGTCATTGGGCTGGGTGATGCCCGCGTACGCGCGGTGCAGATCCTCGTCGGTGAGGGCCTCGAAGAGCGACTTGTACAGGAGCGTGCCGATGCCGCGTCCGGTGGCCGACGGGGCGCAGTACACGCTCACCTCCACCGACGTCCCGTACGCCGCCTTCGGGCGGAAGGCGCTGCTGGTGGCGTAGCCCAGGACCGATGCGGGGCCGACAATGCGGACATCCTGAGCAACCAGAAGGCGGTGCGGACCGTCTTCAGGATGGGAGACCAGCCACGGCAGCCGCTGTTCGGGTGTAAAGGGTGCGGTGTCGAATGTGAGCGCGGTCTCACGGACGTAGTGGTTGTAGATGTCCGTGAGGGCTGCCAGATCACCCTCCTCGCCGGGCCTGACCTGCACCTCTGTATGAGACTCCGACATCTGTGCTCCCTTCGCGGCCGGACAGGATACTGCATGATCGCGAAATGAATGCGAGGCATGGGAATTCTGTCCGGATTCCAGTCGTTGTTTCCATCGGATGCAGGGCACCCGAGAGGGTGTCGCGACCTACTCAGCAAGGGAGCACGCATGGCAACCCGTGCCGTCGCCCGTCGTTCGTCCGACTCCGGTGGGACCAGCCGGGCAAGCAGCGTTCGCGCCATGGGCGGAGACATCGCCGATCGCGACCTGGTTGGCATGTACCTGGACGAGATTGCGCGTACACCTCTGCTCGACGCCGCCAAGGAGGTCGAGCTGTCGCAGACCGTCGAGGCCGGCGTCTTCGCCCGGCAGGTCCTTGACGGTGTGGTGGAGAGCGAAGCCGGCGGGGCGACGCGTGAGGAGCTGGAGGCGCTGGTCGCCGAAGGCGAGCGCGCCAAAGACGTATTCATCCGTTCCAATCTTCGACTCGTCGTTGCTGTCGCCCGCCGCTATCCGCGGGCAGGGCTGCCCCTGCTCGACCTGATCCAGGAGGGGAACGCAGGCCTGGTGCGCGCGGTCGAGAAGTTCGACTACGCCAAGGGTTTCAAGTTCTCCACGTATGCGACGTGGTGGATCCGTCAGGCCATCACCCGTTCGATAGCCGACCAGTCGCGCACGATCCGGCTCCCCGTCCATCTGGTGGAGGAGCTCGGCCGGATCCGCCGTGTCCAGCGGGAGTTCAACCGCGAGCACGGGCGAGAGCCGGAGCACGCGGAGATAGCGGCCGAGCTGGACTCGACGGCCACGCGTGTCGGTGACGTCCTGGACTGGGCCCGTGACCCGGTCAGCCTCAACATGTCGGTGGACGACGAGGGCGAGACGCAGTTCGGGGATCTGCTGGAGGACACCTCCGCGGTGTCGCCCGAACAGTCCGTGATGACGCTGCTGCGCAGCGAGGAGCTGGAGGACCTGATCGGCAAGCTCGACAACCGCACCGCGTCGATCATCCGCATGCGCTACGGCATCGAGGACGGCCGCGAGCGGACTCTGACCGAGGTCGGCAAGCAGCACGGTCTGACGCGCGAGCGGATCAGGCAGATCGAGAAGCACGCGCTGCTCGAACTCAAGCGAATGGCCCACGACACGGGTTTTGACGCTGCGGCGTGACCCCGAGTCCAGTAGCCTCCGATATAGGCCGCTTCGAGCGGACCCCATGAGCTGAGTCCCGGCGCCCACCCCCCCCTGGCGCCGGGGCTCATTCGTTTCCGGCGCCGGGTGCGGAGAGCGCGGCCGCACGCGTCAGCCGGGCGCCCAGGTCGCTCAGGAACTCGACCAGCTGCGGCGGTTCGTGCGCGGTGAACTCGCAGTCGAGCAGTGCCAGACGGAGCGCCACCCACTCCAGCGAGTCCGTCAGGACCGCACGCAGCCGGCAACTGTGCTCGCCGGTGGACTCCAGCGGGCCGAACGCCGCGGGCAGCCGCGCGGAGACGAAATCCGCCGGAGCCGCGAAACTCACCTCCACCGCCAGCTCCGGCGTCCGGCGCTGGATGGAACTGGTCAGGAACGCCGCGGCGTCCCCCGTCGGCAGCTCGCGCGGCGCGAAGCGGGCCCCCGTGGCGAACGGCTCGCTCACCCGGTCGACGCGGAACGTACGCCACGCCTCGCGCCCCAGGTCGTACGCGACGAGGTACCACCGCCACCCCGTGCTCACCAGCCGGTACGGTTCGACCTGCCGCTTCGTCTCGGCGCCGTCCCCCGCCCGGTACGCGAAACGCAGCCGTTCCCGCCCGGTGACCGCCGCCGCCATCACCGTCAGCGTGTGCGGATCGATGGTCGAACCGTCGCCCCGGGTCAGCGGCATGGTCGCGTTCTGCAGGGTCGAGACCCGGTGCCGCAGCCGGGACGGCAGGACCTGCTCCAGTTTCGCCAGGGCCCTTACGGACGCCTCGTCGACTCCCTCGATGGCATGTCCGGCCCCCGCGCGCAGCCCCACCGCGATGGCCACCGCCTCCTCGTCGTCGAGCAGCAGCGGCGGCATGGCGGCGCCCGCGACCAGGCGGTAGCCGCCCACCGAGCCGCGCGACGCCTCGACCGGATACCCGAGGTCGCGCAGCCGGTCGATGTCGCGGCGGATGGTGCGCGGGCTGACGTCGAGCCGCTCGGCGAGCTCACTGCCCGGCCACTCGCGAGGCGTCTGCAGGAGCGACAGCAGATTCAGCAGCCGTGCCGGGGTATCGGTCATGGATCCAGGATGCGCGCCCATTGGGTCATGACCTGACCTAATGGGCCTTTAACTTCTTCCTATGACTTCTTCCGCATCCGTGCCGTCCACGGCGGCCGATCCCACGGTGTCCCCGGGCCCGTCGGACCGGCGCCGTTGGTTCGCGCTCGCCATCGTGATGACCGCGGCCTTCATGGACCTGGTCGACGTCACGATCGTCAACATCGCCATACCGAGCATCAAGCGCGACACAGGTGCCTCGTTCAGCTCGATCCAGTGGATCACCGCCGGATACGCCCTGGCCTTCGCGGCCGGCCTGATCACGGGCGGCCGGCTCGGCGACATCTACGGCCGCAAGCGGCTCTTCCTCATCGGTATCGGCGGCTTCACCCTGGCCTCGGCGCTCTGCGGCTTCGCCGCGAACCCGGAGATGCTGGTCGCCTCCCGCATCCTGCAGGGCGGCACCGCCGCGCTGATGGTCCCGCAGGTGTTGTCGATCGTGCACGCCACGTTCCCGGCACACGAGCGCGGCAAGGTCTTCGGTCTGTTCGGTGCGATCGTAGGCCTCGGCGCGGTCTCGGGACCGCTGCTGGGCGCGCTGCTCACCGAGTGGAACATCGCGGGCCTGGAGTGGCGGCCGATCTTCCTGATCAACCTGCCGGTCGGCATCGCCGGACTGGTCCTGGGCCGGAAGTTCATCACGGAGTCCAAGGCCCCGAAGGCGCTCCGCCTCGACCTGGTCGGTGTCGCGCTGGTGACGCTGGGACTGCTGATGCTGCTCTACCCGCTGACCCGCGGCCGCGAGCTGGGCTGGCCGCTGTGGGGGTACATGTCGATGATCGGCAGTGTCCTGGTGTTCGCGGCCATGGTGCTGTTCGAGCGGGCGAAGGCACGCAAGGACGGTTCGCCGCTCGTCGAGCTCTCGCTGTTCCGGGTCAAGAGCTTCGCGGCAGGCATCGCCGTCCAGCTGACCTTCGGGATCGGCCTCGGCATCTTCTTCCTGGTCTGGACGCTGTACATGCAGATGGGTCTCGGCTGGAGCGCGCTGCGGGCGGGCACGACCGGTATCCCGTTCTCGATCGCCGTCTCGTTCGCGGCCGGGATCTCCGTACAGAAGCTGGTGCCCCGGTTCGGCCGCAAGGTCCTGCAGGCGGGCGCGCTGCTGATGGTCACCGGGCTGCTGATCTACATCTGGGAGTCCGACCGGTACGGCATGTCGATCACGTCCTGGCAGATGGCGCTGCCGTTGGTCGTCATGGGGCTCGGGATGGGGCTGATCGTGGCCCCGCTGACCGACGCGGTTCTGTCCGAGGTGCCGAAGGAGCACTCCGGATCGGCGTCCGGGCTGATCAACACGGTGCAGCAGATGGGCAACGCGCTGGGGCTCGGCCTGGTCTCGGTCGTCTTCTTCGGGTCGATCAGCGACCGGCTGGCGCCTGAGGCGATGGGTCCGGCGTTCGCCGAGGCGTTCCAGCACTCGCTGTGGTGGGTGGCCGGGGTGCTCGCGCTGATCTTCCTGGTGATGTTCGCGCTGCCGGCGCGACCGCGGCAGCACGTGGAGGGCGGCGAGGACGAGGACGTCCAGGACACCGTCACCGCGCCGGACGAGGCGGTCAAGGAGACCGCGCTGACACGCTGACCCTGCTCGGCCGACCGAAAGTGCCCGCACCCCTCAGGGGTGCGGGCACTTTCGCGTGCGGCGGGCTCGGCCGCCGGTCAGCATATGCGCGTACGGTTCTCCATCGCCTCGCGCGCCGCCTGCTCGTCCCCGTACACCTCGCACATGTGGCGGCCGTCCGGCGTCGCGGTGTGCTCGACCTCCCACAGGCTCGTCTCGCTGCCGTCGAGAAGCAGGAACGCGTGCTCGTAGAGCGTGAATCCGGCGTCCCGCCCGTCGACCCGGCACTGCCGGCCGAAGATCTGGGTGATGTGGTGGGCGAAGGCGGTCCGCAGCAGGCGCGCGGTCTCCTCGCCCGGCACGTCACCGTTCTCTGCGCGGCGCAGTACGCGGCGGGCGTGGTCCGCGGAGTTGTCCGGCGCGTACATGCGGGGCAGCGGGGCCGGCGGCGCGGCCATCAGGACCGTGAGGGTCTCCAGATCCGCCTGCGTGCCTTCCTCACCGAACACCGGCATGTCGTGGAAGCTGCCGGCCAGCCGGGCGGCGGCGACATGGGCGTCGGCCTCGTCGTCGTACAGCTCGTGGTGCTGGAGGGTGGGCCGCGTCCGGAACCTGGGATCCGCCGCGCCGCCGTGGACCAGCTCCCACAGGGTCAGGGTCGAGCCGTCGGCCAGCAGAAACGTATGCCGGTAGGTCTCGCGGTGCAGTACGGAGCTGTGGTGCGAGGAGTGCAGGGAGCTGCTGTGTGCCAGTGCCGTGCCGAGCCGGTCGACCGTGCTGTCGGGCAGCTCGAAGGAGTTGAGTGCCCGTCGCAGGAGTCGCTCGAGGTGCTGCTCGGTTGTCTCGTACGGATCGCTCAAGATTCTGTCTCCAGGCCGTCGCCGCGTGTGACGTGATGCGTGCTAAACGTAGTCCCTGGGTCCGACATCGTGACCGGGGTTCTGGAAAACGTACGACGCGCGCCGATGGTTCCTGGCGTTTCGTCCGAACTTCCTTGTGGGGACGGTGAGTCGGCGTGTGCGGGTTCCGAGTCCGGTCCGGGCGGTCAGGCCGGACCGGCGTACCGGGGCGGGTGGGTCAGCGGGTTCCGTAGAGATCGCCGTACGAGGGGTACGTGCCCGCACCGGGCCGGCGGATGTCGACGCCCTGCGCCGCCCGTACGGCCTTCACGACGGCGCGGGTCAGGACGTCCGCGCCGGCCGCCAGGAGCTCGTTCAGCGCGGCCGGGCCCTCCGGTGCCAGTGGCCGCTCGCCTGTGGCCAGCGCGAAGACCGTGTCTCCGTCGGTCAGCAGATGCACGGGACGCACCGCGCGCGCCAGCCCGTCGTGCGCCGTCCCCGCGAGCTTCTGGGCCTGCGCCCGGGTGAGCTCCGCGTCCGTCCCGACGACGGCGAGGGTGGTGTTGAACGAGGGGCCTGCGCTCGCGTCCCGTGCTTCGGCCAGTCTGCGCACGGCGGTTCCGTGAGCCTGCGCCGTGGGGTACACGGGCGGTTCGTCGGCGCCGTACTCCCCGAACAGCACCCCGGTCACCGGGTCGATCACCGAACCCGCCGCGTTCACCACGACCAGCACGCCGACCGTGATCCCGGACGGCAGCCGCATGCTTGCCGTGCCCACGCCGCCCTTGATTCCGCCGGCGACCGCTCCCGTACCTGCGCCCACTCCGCCCTCGTCGACCGGGGCCCCCGGCTCCGTGTCCGCCGCCGCCTCGACGGCGGCGCGGCCGGTCGAGGCGTCCGGCCGGGCCCGCCAGTCGCCGCCCCGGCCCAGGTCGAAGATGCATGCGGCCGGAACCACCGGCACCACCTGTGACGGCTCGGGGCCGACGCGCACGCCCCGGCCCTGTTCCTCGAGCCAGGCCATCACGCCCGACGCCGCGTCCAGTCCGTACGCGCTGCCGCCCGTCAGGACGACGGCGTCGACGCGCTGCACCAGATTGCGGGGGTCGAGCGCGTCCGTCTCCCGGGTGCCCGGGCCGCCACCCCGTACGTCTACGGCGGCGACCGCACCGCCCTCGGGGGCGAGGACGACGGTCGTGCCGCTCAGCGCGCCGTCGCCCGGCACCCGCGCATGACCGACCCGCAGCCCGGCGACATCCGTCAGCGCGTCCCGCCCGGCCGCGGGGAGGGCGGTCGGCGGCTGCGCACCCTGTGCCTGGCCCTGCCCGGTGTGCTGTCCGGCCATCGTGTGCTCCTCACGCGTGGGTCGGCGGAACGGAGGTGGAAGTCGGTCCGTCCGGCGCCGGGCGCCGCGACAGCACCTCTCCGGCCGCCACGGCCGCGGCCGCCACCAGGCCTGCCGCGAAGACCGCATACTCCCCGGCGAAGGTACAGGCCAGGATGGTCACCGCGGCCAGGGGCAGGGGCAGTTGCTCCGCGAGGTCGCGCTTGAAGTGGCGGGCGTGCAGCAGCCAGACCGTCAGCAGAAAGATTGCCGAGGGGACGGTCACGGCGGCCGAGGCGGCCGCCGTCGACACATGGGCCTTTCCGGTGACCTCCTCCACCGCGACCTCGATGCCCGCGCCGATCGCGGCGGCCGAAGCGAAGATCGCGTAGTGGCCGTATCCCCAGATGAACGACTGCCTGCTGCCCCGGAGATAGTTGTGGATCGGCACGGCGAAGTAGATCCACCAGCCGGAGAAGACGATCAGCAGTCCGCCCGCGGTGACGGGCAGCAGTTCGCCCAGCGCCTCGTGCTCATCGACCGACTCCTGGACGGCGACCGTTGCCGCGGCGATCGTCTCGCCGAGCACGATGATGGTGAACAGGCCGTACCGTTCGCCGATGTGGTGCGGATGCCAGCTCGTCCCGCGTTCGCGCTCGGCGACGGCCGGAACCGACAACTCACACAGGGCGAGCACCACGTAGACCGCGGTACGGGTGTCGGTGGGCACGAACAGTATGCCGATCCAGCCCAGTTGGGCCAGAGCGATCCCGGTGGCGTACCGCTGCGCGACCCTGCGCTCCGCGCCCTCGGAACAGTGGGCCACCCGCAGCCACTGGCTCGTGAGGGCGAGCCGCATCACCACATAGCCGATGACGCCGAGCGTCCAGTCCCCGTTGTCGAAGGCGCGCGGCACCCCGGCGGCGAAGATGAGCACACCGGTGATCTGGACGAACGTGACCAGGCGGTAGAGCGTGTCGTCGGTGTCGTACGCGGAGGCGAACCAGGAGAAGTTCACCCAGGCCCACCAGATCCCGAAGAACACGGCCAGATAGCCGGCGATTCCGGTGCCGGGGTGTCCCTCGGCGAGGGCATGCACGAGGCGACCGCCTGCCTGGGCGACGGCCACGACGAAGCACAGGTCGAAGAAGAGTTCCAGCGGGGTCGAGGTGCGGTGTTTCTCGGTGCGGCTGCGGGCAGTCATCCGGGGCATGGACCCCAGCACAGCAGACCACTCGAATGCTCAGTGGCGGGACGCGCAGGCATACAGGGACAGCGTCCTGGTCGAGGTTCTGCACCGAGGACCGTCACGCTCCCGGACACCGTGCTGTCGAGTGACGGACTCACCCCGCCGCGCATCAAAACAGGGCGAATCACCCCATACGCTCCTACGGTGGCCGGGTGACCGAGCCCCCAGAAGCCCCAGACGCACCGGGCCGGGCCGCGGCAGCACCCGTCCCACCCGCGGGCGGTCCCCGCACCGGCGCCGTCCGATCCGTCACCGTGCGCGCGACCGCGGTCGGCGTCATCGTCTCCGTCCTGCTGATCCTCGCGATCGTCTTCGGCAGCCGCTTTCTGGAGAACTTCGACTCGGCCCTCCTCCCGTATGCGGTCGCCACGGTCTTCCTCGCCTTCGGCGTCGCCTACCGCTACACGGTCTGGGTCTCCGCCCCCGGCGCCCGGCGTCTGTTCGACCAGGGCCGGCGGAGCTTCTTCTCCATGACCAACTTCCGCAACGCCCCCACCGCCCTGCCGAAGATGATCGCCACCTATCTGGGCTTCCAGAAGTTCCTCGGCGCCCGCTCCCACGCCCGCTGGGCCGCTCACCAGCTGATCTTCTGGGGCTGCATCCTCGCCGCCCTGATCACCTTCCCGCTCACCTGGGGCTGGTTCACCTTCACCTCAGGCACCGGCTCGGGTCCCGGCTACGAGATGCGCATCTGGGGCTTCAAAGTCATCGGATTCGGTGCGCTGAACGTCGTCGGCCGGCTGATGTTCCACGGTCTGGACATCGCCGCCGTGCTCGTCATCCCCGGCGCCTGCTACTTCCTGTGGCGCCGGATGAAGGACCGCGGCGCCATCACCGGCCAGCGCTTCGCCTACGACCTGGTACCGCTGATCGCCCTGATCGTCATCTCCGTGACCGGGCTGCTGCTCACCTTCTCGTCGATCTTCCTGCACGGCGGCGGCTACGAGTTCCTGGCGATCTTCCACATGGTGTCGGTGGTCTTCACCCTCATCTACATCCCGTTCGGGAAGTTCTTCCACATCGTCCAGCGCCCGGCCGCGGTCGGCATGCAGCTGTTCAAGTACACCGCCCGGCAGGACCAGCAGATCTTCAGCTGCCGCCGCTGCGAGGAACCCATCGACACGGGGCCGTACGTCGAGAACCTGCGCGGGACCATGCGCGACCTCAGCCTCGACTTCGACGAGTGGGCCGAGTACTGCCCGCGCTGCAAGCGGGTCCTGCGTGGCAGTGCCTACCTCTCCCGTGTGAAGAAGGGCTTCAAGTGACCGCGGATCCACGAGCCGGCGCCTCAGGTGCGGCTGTCCCGCTCGACCCTTCGCTCGCCCCGCCCGGCACCCGGGCCTTCCGGGACGCGGGCGGCATCCCAGCCGACCGGTGGCACGCCGACCAGAACGGCGAGACCCTCGTCCCCACCCACTGCTGCTTCTGCGGCGTCCAGTGCGGGATGTATCTGCGCGTCGACCGCGGCGGAAAGGTCTTCGGCGTCGAACCCCGCAACCACGACATCAACCGGATGCGGCTGTGCCCCAAGGGCATCAACGCGTATCAGCAGGTCAACCACCCCGACCGGCTCACCGCCCCGCTGATGCGCCGCTCCCGTGACGAGGAGTTCCACGAGGTCTCCTGGGACGAGGCGCTCGACTTCACGGTCTCCGAGATCAAGCGCATCCAGCAGGCCTACGGCAACGACGCCTTCGGGCTCCTCGGTGGCGCCAGCCTGTTCTCCGAGAAGACGTATCTGGTCGGCAAATTCGCCCGGGTCGCCCTCAAGTCCCGGCATGTCGACTACAACGGCCGCCTCTGCATGGTCAGCGCCGCGGGCGCCAACAAGCTCGCCTTCGGCATCGACCGGGCCGGCAACCCGTTCTCCGACATCCTGCTCACCGACTGCCTGCTGATCGCGGGCTCCAACGTCGGCGAATGCTTCCCCGTGATGACCCAGTACGTGTGGGGAGCCCGGGACCGCGGCGCCGTCCTGATCGTCGTCGACCCGCGCGAGACCGCGATCGCCCGAACCGCCGACATCCACGTCGCCCTCAAGCCGGGCACCGATTCGGCGTTCTTCACCTCCGTGCTGAACGTGGTCATCGAGGAGGGCCTCACCGACGAGACCTATCTCGCCGCCCACACCACCGGCTGGGACGAGGTCAAGGCCAAGGCCGCCGAGTACCCGCCGTCCCGCGCCGCCGAGATCTGCGACATCCCCACCGAGCAGATCGTCCAGGTCGCCCGCGCCTTCGCCCGCGCCCCCAAGGCCATGGCCTGGCACGCCCGTGGCATCGAGCACCACTCGCAGGGCGTCGAGAACTGCCTCTCCGTGATCAACCTCTGCGCCGCCACCGGCCACATCGGCAAGCCCGGTGCCGGCTACGGCACCATCACCGGCCAGGGCAACGGGCAGGGCGGCCGTGAGCACGGTCAGAAGTCCGACCTCCTCCCCGGCGGCCGCTCGATCATGAACGAGGAGCACCGGAGGCAGATCTGCGAGATCTGGGGCATCGAGGAGTCCGAACTCCCGCCTGCCGGCACCTCGATGATGGAAATGGTCTGGCAGATGCAGCGCCGCGAGATCCGCGGTCTGATCGGCATCTGCAACAACCCCTTCGTCTCGCTGCCCAACTACACAGTGGTCAAGGAGGGGTACGACGCCACAGAATTCCATGCCCAATTCGACTTCTTCCTTTCCGAGACCGCTGCCAACGCACATGTCGTCTTCCCCGTCACCACCTGGGCCGAGGACGAAGGGGTGATGGCCAACGCCGAGGCCCGCGTCGTCAAGCACAACAAGGCCCAGGACCCGCCTGCCGGGGTACGGACCGACACCTGGGTGATGTGCGAACTCGCCCGGAGGCTCGGCTCCGGCGACAAATTCGCGTTCGCCGACTCGCGCGCCGTCTTCGACGAGCTGCGGATCGCCTCCGCCGGGACCGTCAACGACTACTACGGCATCACCTACGAACGGCTGGAGGAGACCGGCGGCATCGCCTGGCCCTGCCCTTCCACCGACCACCCCGGCACCCCCCGGCTCTTCGAGGACGGCCGGACCTACCACCCCGACGGCAAGATCCATATGCAGGTCGTCGACTGGCACCTGCCGATGGACCCGTACGACGACGAGCACCCCATGTCGCTCACCACCGGCCGCACCGTCGCCCACTTCCTCTCCGGCAACCAGACCCGTCGCCTGGGCGGCCTCGTCGAACAGACCCCGCGTCCCTGGGCCGAGATCCACCCCTCCCACGGCTTCCGCAACGGCGAACCGGTCCGTGTCGTCACCCGGCGCGGCAGCGAGGTCTTCCCCGCCCTCGTCACCGAGGCGATCCGCCCCGACACCGTCTTCATCCCGTACCACTGGCCGATCCCCACCGCTGCCAACGCACTCACCATCGACGCCCTCGACCCACGCTCCAAGATCCCCGAATACAAGGTGTGCGCCTGCCGCATCGAGCACGCCGAAGCGATCGACGAGGTCCCCGCGCCTCCCGTCGCACCCGGCCACGTCGCCTATCCGGCGGCCCAGGTCTCCCGCACCGACCCCCTGCCGCCCACGTCCCCGCAGGGCCGTGGCACATCGGAGAGGGGCTGAGACCCGGATGATGGGAAGAACGATCTTCATCGACCCCGGGCGCTGCATCGGCTGCCAGGCGTGTGTCTCCGCCTGCCGGGAGTGCGACTCGCACCGCGGCAAATCGATGATCCACCTCGACTACACCGACGAAGGCCACTCCGTCGCCTCCCTTCCCACGGTCTGCATGCACTGCGAGGACCCGGTAGCACCGTGCGCCGAGGTCTGCCCGGCCGACGCGATCCTGGTCACGGCCGACGGCGTGGTGCAGCAGGCCGACACCACCCGCTGCATCGGCTGCGCCAACTGCGTCAACGCCTGCCCCTTCGGCGTCCCGAAGATCGACCTCCAGGCGAAGCTGCAGATGAAGTGCAACCTCTGCTACGACCGCACCGCCTACGGTCTCGCCCCCATGTGCGCCACCGTCTGCCCGACCGGGGCGCTGTTCTACGGAACGGCGGAGGAACTCCAGGCCGAGCGGCCCGGTGTCCAGGTCGCCGACACCTTCACCTTCGGCGAGACCGAGGTCCGTACCGGCGTGGCGATGGTCGTCCCCGCCGACAAGGTCCAGTGGCCTGTGCCCGGCGGTCTTCCCATCGTCGAGGTCAACGGGGAGGACGCCCGCCGATGAGCGTCACCGAGCAGCCACCGGCCGGGGACCGGCGTCCCGGCGGGGATCCGCGTGAAGCCCTCCACGACCGGATCGCCGCCGACTCCCTCACCACCCGGCGGGACTACCTCCGGATCGTCGCCACCGTCTCCGGCGGACTCGCCGTCGGCAGCCTCGGTGTGGCCGGCGGAATGCTCCCGCGCCACGGGGAACCCGATGACAGCAAGGCCCCCGCGCCGAGAAGGATCGCCGGCCGGCTCCTGCCCGGCGAGTCCATCGCCTTCAGCTACCCCGACGAGGAGGACAGTGCGGTCGCCGTCCGGCTGGACGACGGCACCCTCGTGGGCTACTCCGCGATCTGCACCCATCTCGCCTGCGCGGTGCTCTGGCGCAAGGACCGCGGTGCGGAAGGAGAGCTCTACTGCCCCTGCCACGAAGGTGTCTTCGATGCCCGCACCGGAGAAGTCACCGCCGGACCCCCGCCCCGTCCACTGCCCAAGGTGGTGCTCACGGAGGAGACCGACGGCAGTGTCTGGGCCGTCGGCACCACCCGCTCCGGCGAGAGCATCGAGCAGGGCCTGTGCCGCCAGATCAGCTCCGAGCGCCCGGACCTCGCCTCCCGGATCGGCTGTCCCTCGGTCCGGGACGGCGGTGGGCAGGCGCCCCCCGCGCAGACTCCCGGTGCGCAGGCGCACCCTACCGGGGCAACCGAAGCCGAGACCTCCGGAGGGCGGACATGAGCGGCGCCCAGCAGCCCACAGGTCCGGAGCAGGGGGCCTACCCGGAGTACCACCCGGGCAGCGCCCGGCCGGAGCTGAACCGTCCCGTCCGTGAGCGCTATCCGCAGCTCCGCTCCACCAGTGGCTACGGCGACCCCCGGGTCCGCCACACCGGTCCGGGCCCGGGAGCGGGTACCGACCAGGAACCCGAGCGTTCCTCGAAACTGACGGCCCGGCTGGCCCTGGCCATGACCGTCGTCATCGGCCAGCTCTGGGGTCTGACCGTCGTCGTCGACGAGTGGATGGAGGGCAACACCGGAACGGCCTGGTGGGGTACGGGCTTCCTCTGTCTGTCGTTCCTGGTCGTCCTGGGGCTCTGGATGCTCGACCCGAAGGATCGCTGACCGCCGCCGTACCCTGGTGGTATGAGCACCGCCCCCGCCCCTGGACCGCGCGATTCGAAGCCCACGCAGCCGACACGGCCGGAACAGAGGAAACCCAAGCCGGCTCTGATCTTCGACGATCCGCTGGACCAGCAGTCCGCGGACGATACGGACCGGGCGTGGGGTGAGCGGGCTCCGGCCGGCGGCAGCGCTGCCGACCTCGCGCGCTTCCTCGACGAGAAGCCCCCCCACCACATCTGAGCTACTCGTCGTGGCCGCGGCCCGGGTCCTGGCCGCGGCCCTCGTCCGCCGAACTGCTGCGCTGCGAGACCAGCGCATCGCGGATCTCCTTCAGCACCTCCAGCTCGCTCACTTCCAGCGTCTCCTGCACGCCCGCCTCGGCAGCCTGCATCGCCGCTCGCCTGGCGAGGTACTTGGCCATCGGCAGCACCATCAGGAAGTAGACGACGGCCGCAGTGATCACGAAGCTGAGCGTGGCGCTGAGCACCGAACCTCAGAGGATCCGGATGCCCTCGGTCGCCTCGCCCGTCCTGGGGTCCGTGACGCAGGGGCCCTTGAGGCAGGAGCTGCAGCTCGCCAGATCCTTGGTGCCGAACGCACCGACGAGTGGATTGATGACGCCCTTGACGATCGCGTTCACGATGTTGGTGAACGCGGCGCCGATGACGACCGCGATCGCCAGGTCGATGACATTGCCGCGCAACAGGAAGGCCTTGAAGCCCTCCATCAGACTGACCTTCTTCTTCTCGGTCACGAGTGAGTCTTCCTCCGCATGTGCCGTGGGGGGAGCGAACTGCTCCGCAACCTACGGCAGTACGCGGTGGAACCACCCGATCTGCACCTTCGGGCCGGTGACGTGACAGCTCATCAGTGCGAACAGGGCGGTGCGTCCGGTTCAGCACAGCGTCACCGCCAGGCGGGCCGAGATTCCCGCGCCGGCCAGGGACACGGCCGTGTTCCGGGGCACGGACAGCACGACCAGCGCGCCGCCCTCCGTAGAACCATCGGCGGCCGTCCGCGGCACCGCCGCCACCGCGGCTCCTTTGGCCACCACCCTGGCGTCGGCCCCGGGCCCCTCGCCTGCGATCACATCGACGCGATCGCCCGGCCGCAACAGCCGCACCGTCGCCGCATCCGCGATCCGGACCGGCGCGGACACCAGCTGAACCGGCCGCCGCTCATCGTCCGGCGCCGCCCCGGCAGCCCCGGACGAGCCTCGTGCGCCTGCCGCGCCGCTACCGCCACTGAGTCCGGTCGCGGCCAGCGCCGCAGCGGTCAGCGCCAGGCCGGCCGCCATCGCGCGGCGCTGCCGCCACACCGCCCGCCGCAATCGACGCCCGCCACACCCGCGCACGCGCAGTGGTGCGAACGCGGGCACCCCGCACGGTGGGGGCGCAGACATCGGCGGACCGGGGACCGCCGGGCGTACATCGGGCGAAAAGGCCGAAGCGGCGGACATCGAGAAGGCCGAGGCGGCGGATGGGGAAGGGGACGAGCGAGCGGACGGGGAAGCGTGCGGAGAAACGGGGAACATGGCCGGCACCACCTGCCGTGACGGAGCGTGGAGTGAGGAGTGAGAAGCCAAGGCCCTCAGTCCGACGGAGTTCGGATGAACTCCCACGTCCCTCACGATCCACCGTCCGCGGGATTCCTGCCGGGCCCTGTGGACAGCCCGCCTGCTGTGGACAACTCCGTCACCCGCATGTGCCTCCGCCCCGCGCCGCAAGGGCCGGAGCCGTCACCCGCAC
The DNA here is from genome assembly GCF_036158715.1 of Streptomyces sp. NBC_00316. Classification (NCBI taxonomy): domain Bacteria; kingdom Bacillati; phylum Actinomycetota; class Actinomycetes; order Kitasatosporales; family Streptomycetaceae; genus Streptomyces; species Streptomyces sp. NBC_00316. The sequence continues at coordinate 5,249,716 of NZ_CP108023.1, forward strand.
GTGCCCCGGCCCCGCGCCGCAAGGGCCGGAGCCGACATCCGCTACGGCAGTTCGATCCCCGTCTCGATCCCGTCCAGCACGTGTGCACAAGGACAGGTGCGGTCCCCCACCGCGGGCAGCGCCGTCACCGCTTCGAACAGCACCGACCGCAGCCGGTCCACATTGGCGGCGAACACCTTCAGCACCTCTCCGTGGGAGACGCCCTCGCCCGCCTCGGCGCCCGCGTCCAGGTCCGTCACGAGCGTCATCGTCGTGTAGCAGAGCCCCAGCTCACGGGCGAGCACGGCCTCGGGATGCCCGGTCATCCCGACGACCGACCAGCCCATCGCTGCATGCCAGCGGGACTCGGCCCGGGTCGAGAAGCGCGGCCCCTCGACGACCACCAGCGTTCCGCCGTCGACCGCCTCCCACCCCTTGCCGCGGGCCGCGGCGAGCGCCACCTTGCGCCCCTCGGGGCAGTACGGATCGGCGAAGCCCAGGTGCAACACGTTCGGTGCCACCCCGTCCGCCCGGGTCTCCCCGTCGTAATACGTCTGTGTGCGGGCCTTGGTGCGGTCCACCATCTGGTCCGGCACGAGCAGCGTCCCCGGTCCGTACTCGGGGCGCAGTCCGCCGACCGCGCACGGGCCGAGCACCTGACGGACACCCACGGAGCGCAGGGCCCACAGGTTGGCGCGGTAGTTGATGCGGTGCGGCGGTACATGATGGCCCCGGCCGTGGCGGGGGAGGAAGGCGACCCGGCGGCCGCCGATCTCACCGAGGAAGAGGGAGTCGCTCGGCTGTCCGTACGGGGTGTCCACGCGGACCTCGGTGACATCCTCCAGGAAGGAGTAGAAGCCCGAGCCGCCGATGACACCGATCTCTGCGTTCACCATGTGATCACAGTAGCGGGGCCCGAAAACGCCGAGGGCCCCACCGATCGGATCGGCAGGGCCCTCGGACGAAGTGCGAAGCGGGGTACTCCGGCTCAGGCGGCCGACGTACCGCTCGACGCCGACGCGGAGGACGACGACGAGGAAGAGGAAGAAGCTGCGGGCGCAGGCGTGGACGACTTCGAGTCCGACCCCGTCGACGAAGACGAAGCGGAACCGGATGCCTTCGCGGACGACGACGCCGGCGAGCTGCTCGACGAGGAGCCGCGGCTGTCGTTCCGGTAGAAACCGGAACCCTTGAAGACAATGCCGACCGCCGAGAACACCTTCTTCAGGCGTCCCTCGCAGCTCGGGCACACGGTCAGGGCATCATCGGTGAACTTCTGCACCGCCTCGAGGCCCTCGCCGCACTCGGTGCACTGGTACTGATAGGTCGGCACTTGATCCTCCTGGCACTCTGACTCTATGAGTGCTAACGACGCTCCATACTGACCTATTCCGCTGGATCAGTCCACCGTGACCGGCTCTCGGTGACCGATACCACGTGCCACGGTCCGTCCGGAGGCCTTCCCCGATGCCCTCGGTGTCAGCCGCGAACGCAGGGTCACCAGGGTCACCAGCGCCAGTACGGTCCCCACCAGCGGCACCACGAATCCGGTGCTCGCCCCGTGGGCGTCCGCGAGCTGTCCGGCGACCGTCACCGCTGCCGCCTGGCCGAGCGCGACCGCGCCTGTCAGCCAGGTGAACGCCTCGGTCCGCGCCGACGCCGGAACGAGCGCTTCGACGAGCGTGTATCCGCTGATCAGCGCAGGTGCGATGGAGAGTCCGACGAGCAGGCCGAGCCCGGCCAGCAGGGGCACGGAGTGCACGGCCCACAGCCCGGAGGCGGTCAGCGTCAGCGCCGCGTACCCGGCGATCAGCCTGCGCCGCGGGCCGCTCTTCCAGGCGATGGCACCGCAGGCGATGCCGGCCAGCATGTTGCCGGCCGCGAAGATCCCGTACAGCAGGCCGTTCGCGCCGGGCCGGCCGATCTCCTCGGCGAACGCGGTCAGCGAGACCTGCATGCCGCCGAAGACGGCGCCGATCCCGAGGAAGGCCACCGCGAGCACCCGTACGCCCGCCACGGACAGGGCGGAGGTGTGCCGTTCGGAGGCGATGGACGTGGTGGCGCGGACCGTGGGCTGGGTGCGGTGCTGCGCCGCGAAGAGCAGGCCGCCGGCCAGCGTCAGCGCGGCCTCCGCGATCAGTCCGGCCGCCGGATGCACTCCGGTGCAGAGGGCGGTGGCGAGGACGGGTCCGATGACGAAGGTGAGCTCGTCCGTCACCGATTCGAAGGCGGCGGCGGTCGGCATCAGGGGCGAGGCCTTCCGGCCCGGTGCCGCGCCCAGCAGGGCCGCCCAGCGGGCCCGCACCATCGGGCCGATCTGCGGGACGGACGCACCCGTCGGCACGGCGGCCAGGAACAACAGCCACAGCGGTGCCTCCGCCAGGGCGAGTGCAGTCAGCGCCGAAACGGACGCCGCGTGCACGAGAACGCCCGGCAGCAGGACGGCGCGCTGGCCGATGCGGTCGGCGAGCTTGCCGCTCTGCGGTGCGAACAGCGCCATGGAGACACCGGTGACGGCCGCGACGGCGCCCGCGCTGCCGTACGAACCGGTGGTGTGCTGCACCAGCAGCACGATGCCGATGGTCAGCATCGCGAAGGGCTGCCGTGCGGTGAAGCCCGGAAGAAGGAAGGTCCACGCACCGGGGGTGCGCAGCAGCCGCCCGTAACCGGGGCGGTCGGAGACCGTGGACGCCACGGTCCATGCCTTTCTGCCGCCTGGTAGCCGTGCTCCCGTCGTCGGTCCGCACCTGTGGGCGCCGGCCGTGGACGGGAGCTGCCGAGAGCTGTCCTCTTCGCGCGGAACTGCGGTAGATGCCGGGCGCTCGCAGCAGAGGCGGAGGACGCCACGACCGCCATACGGTCGCGCCAGCTCTGCGTCAGGCAGAGTTGGTCGATCCGGCGTTGACCGGACCTATCGATCTTTGTCGATCACGTTTCCTTCATGCTACAGGGCAGGATCCGGTGCGTGCCTGTGATTGTGTGCCGTCAGATCTTCTCGGCCTCGGATCGGTGGTGCGTCCTTGTCCTGCCGATTCCATCGGTGCCGCCGTCGGTCCCCAGCCACCCGGCCAGCTTGCCGCCCTCGCCGACCGCCCGCAGCCGTGCCTCGGCCGCGTCGCGCACCGGATCGGTCGCGACGACCAGCAGTTCGTCGCCGCGGCGCAGCGTCGTCGACGGTCCGGGTACGAAGCTCTTCCCGTCCCGGACGACGAGGGTGACCGCGGCTCCGGCGGGCAGCCGCAGTTCGGCGATCTCCACGCCGTGCATCTTCGACTTCCCGGGGATCGCCACCGACAGCAGATGTCCGCGGAGCCGTTCCAGCGGCGCCGACTCGATGCCCAGGTCGGTCGCCTCGGACGGATCCTCGGCGATCTTCAGGGCCTTGGCCAGCCAGGGCAGGGTCGGCCCCTGAATCAGCGTGTAGACGACAACGAGCACGAAGACGATGTTGAAGACGTGGGCGGAGCCCTCGATCCCGGACACCATGGGAATGGTGGCCAGGATGATGGGTACGGCGCCGCGCAGCCCCGCCCATGACATGAAGGTCTTCTCCTGCCAGGACATCCGGAACGGGATGAGCGAGATGAAGACCTCCATCGGGCGCGCGACCACCGTCAGCACCAGACCCACGATCACCGCGGCCCAGAAGTCCTCGAGCAGGTTGTGCGGGGCGACCAGCAGTCCGAGCAGGACGAACATGCCGATCTGGGCCAGCCAGCCGAGCCCGTCGGCGAAGCCGCGGGTGGCGGGCCAGTGGGGCAGTTTGGCGTTGCCGAGGATCATCGCCGCCAGATAGACGGCAAGGAAGCCGCTGCCGTGGAGCATGGCGCCCGCCGCGTACGCGGACACGGCGATCGCCATCACCGCGATCGGGTAGAGACCGGACGCGGGCAGGGCCACATGCCGCAGCCCGTACGAGCCGAGCCAGCCGACGGCGACACCGACGGCCGCGCCGATCGCCAGTTCCAGGGCGATCTCGCCGACCAGTACGTACCAGCTGTCCACCGGCCCCCTGGTCGAGAAGGCCACCACCAGGATCACCACGGGGGCGTCGTTGAAGCCGGACTCGGCCTCCAGGACACCGGTGATCCGGGCCGGCAGCGGCACCTTGCGCAGCACGGAGAAGACCGCGGCGGCGTCGGTCGACGAGACGACCGCGCCGATGATCAGTGACTGCCGCCAGTCCAGGCCGACCAGATAGTGCGCCCCGGCCGCGGTGACGCCGACGCTCACCGCGACGCCGACGACCGAGAGCATGGCGGCGGCGGGCAGCGCCGGTCTGATCTCTTTCCACTTCGTGCCCAGGCCGCCCTCGGCCAGGATCACGACGAGAGCGGCGTAGCCGAACACCTGGGTGAGCTCGGCGTTGTCGAACTTGACGTGGAAGATCCCGTCCTGCCCCATGGCGATCCCGATGCCGAGATACAGGAGCAGGCTGGGGAGGCCGCTGCGGGACGAGACGCGTACCGCCGCCACGGCGACGAGCAGGACGATCGAGCAGACGAGCAGGAGTTCGTTGAGCGCGTGGACAGTCAGTGGCTGTTCCTTCCCTGCGTACGCCTGCCGGATCGTCCTCCGGCGGCCGGTACTTCGTTACCTTACCTAATCTTTAACGTTTCCTTGACGCGGTCGAGTGCTCGTGCGATCGCTCGTCAATTCGATGCATCCCTGTACCGCGTCGGACTCGCTTCGGTGCTGCGCCTATGGTTGCTCCTGCACTCCCAGGACCACCCTGCCCCTCGAAGGACAGCGATGCCCGCCAACACAACCGCCTCTTCCGGCTCTTCCGGCTCCGCCGGCGAGAAGACCGGCAAGAAGAAGGGGCGACGTGCCCGCCTGATCGTGATCGTCCTGGTGCTGGCGCTTGTCGCGGGTATCGGTTACGGCGCGTTCTGGTCCGTAGCTACCGTGCGGGCCTCGTACCCGCAGACGAACGGGTCGGTCAAGATCGACGGCCTCTCCGGGAACGTCGACGTCAAACGCGACAGCTATGGAATTCCGCAGATCTATGCGGACTCCGACGCCGACCTGTTCCGCGCCCAGGGCTTCGTCCAGGCCCAGGACCGCTTCTGGGAGATGGACGTCCGTCGCCACATGACGGCCGGCCGGCTCTCCGAGATGTTCGGCTCCGGCCAGGTCGACACGGACGCCTTCCTGCGCACGCTGGGCTGGCGCAAGATCGCGCAGGAGGAGTACGACACCGTCCTGTCCGCGGACACCAAGAAGAACCTCCAGGCGTACGCGGACGGGGTGAACGCCTACCTCAAGGGGCGCGACGGCAAGGACATCTCCGTCGAGTACGCCGCGCTCGGCCTGACCAACGACTACAAGCCGACCGAGTGGACCCCGGTCGACTCGGTCGCCTGGCTGAAGGCGATGGCCTGGGACCTGCGCGGCAACATGCAGGACGAGATCGACCGCTCGCTGATGACCAGCAGGCTCAGCAAGAAGCAGATCGCGGACCTGTACCCCGCGTACCCGTACGACAAGCACAGGCCGATCGTCGGCCAGGGGGCGATCTCGCCGGTCACCGGCGTGTTCGACCCGACGGCGACGCCGTCCACCGGCGTCGGTTCGAGCACGGTGCAGGGCGCCACCGAGGGCCTGAACACCCAGCTCTCCTCGCTCTCCGACACCCTCGACGAGATCCCCGCGCTGCTCGGCCCGAACGGCAACGGCATCGGGTCCAACTCCTGGGTCGTCTCCGGTACCCACACCACCACCGGCAAGCCGCTGCTCGCCAACGACCCGCACCTGGCGCCGCAGCTGCCGTCGCTCTGGTACCAGATGGGGCTGCATTGCCGGCAGCTCTCGGCGACCTGCCGGTACGACACCGCCGGCTACACCTTCTCCGGCATGCCCGGCGTGATAATCGGTCACAACCAGGACATCGCCTGGGGCTTCACCAACCTCGGCGCGGACGTCACCGACCTCTTCCTGGAGAAGGTCTCCGGCGACGGCTACCAGTACGACGGCAAGGTGAAGCCCTTCGTCACGCGTAAGGAGACCATCAAGGTCGCGGGCGGTGCCAGCCGCCACATCACGGTGCGCGAGACGAACAACGGGCCGCTGGTCTCCGACCGCAGCGGTGAACTGGAGAAGGTCGGCCAGAAGGCCCCCGTCACCAACTCCGCTCCGGACCGGGCCGACGGTTACGCGGTCGCCCTGAAGTGGACCGCGCTGCAGCCCGGCCACTCCATGGACGCCGTCTTCGAGCTGAACCAGGCCAAGGACTTCAAGACCTTCCGGGCCGCCGCCAGGCATTTCGAGGTCCCCTCGCAGAACCTCATCTATGCGGACACCAAGGGCAATATCGGCTACCAGGCGCCCGGCACGATCCCGGTCCGCAGGACGGGAGACGGCACGATGCCCAGCCCCGGCTGGACGTCGGAGTACGGCTGGCGGAAGGACCCGATCCCGTTCGACGAGCTGCCGTACGAGTACAACCCGAAGCGCGGCTACATCGTCACCGCCAACCAGGCCGTCATCGACGAGAAGAAGTACCCCCACCTGCTCACCAAGGACTGGGGCTACGGCACCCGCAGCCAGCGGATCAACGACCTCATCGAGTCGAAGATCAAGGGCGGCGGGAAGATCTCGACCGACGACATGCAGAAGATGCAGATGGACAACACCAGCGAGATCGCCGCGCTGCTGGTGCCCGAGCTGATGAAGATCAACGTCTCCGACAAGAGCGTCCGTGAGGCACAGAAGCTCCTGGAGGGCTGGGACTACACCCAGGAGCCCGACTCGGCGGCCGCCGCGTACTTCAACGCGGTCTGGCGCAACATCCTCAAGCTGGCCTTCGGCGACAAGCTGCCCAAGGAGCTGCGGGTCGAGGGCGAGTGCCTCACCGTGCTCCCGGCCGACAGCACGGGCCCGGTCGACGAGCAGGACAAGCCGGTGCGCGAATGCGGCCAGCGCGACACGGACTCGGCGCAGCCGGACGGCGGCGATCGCTGGTACCAGGTGGTCGCGAGCATCATGGACGACGAGAACAACGACTGGTGGAAGGCGCCGAAGAACCGCAAGGACACGGCGACCGGGAACCGTGACGAGCTCTTCGCCCGCGCCATGAAGGACGCCCGCTGGGAGCTGACCGCCAAGCTCGGCAAGGACATCACCACCTGGAGCTGGGGCCGGCTGCACCAGCTGACCCTGAAGAACCAGACCCTCGGTACCGAAGGTCCCGATCTGCTCCAGCGGGCGCTCAACCGCGGCCCGTGGAACCTGGGCGGCGGCGAGGCCGCGGTCAACGCCACGGGCTGGAACGCCGCGGGCGGCTACGAGGTCATCTGGGTCCCGTCGATGCGGATGGTCGTCAACGTGGGGGACTGGGACAAGTCCCGCTGGATCAACCTCACCGGCGCCTCCGGGCACGCGTTCAGCGCGCACTACACGGATCAGACCGATCTGTGGGCCAACGGCGATCTGCTCGACTGGTCCTTCGGGACGAATGCCGTGGCCGAGGCGACGAAGGACACGTTGACGCTCAAGCCGTCCTGACGGGGCGGGGCGGCACAACCGCGGCGGGCCGGCACCAGGGTGCCGGGCCCGACGCGGTCCGGGCCGGACTCAGACGGTGAAGCGCCGCGCTCCGGCCGGTGTCACCACGGCGTCCACGGGGTGGTCGTGCGGTTCCACGGGAACCTGCGCGACCACCTCGTTGTCGTAGAGCAGGACGATCAGGGCCGGATGCGCCCCGGCCGCCGCGAGCCGGGCCAGCACCCGGTCGTACGAACCGCCGCCGCGGCCGAGCCGCATCCCGCGCCCGTCCACCGCGAGCCCCGGCAGCAGGACCACGTCAGCGTCGAGGACGACGGCCGGCCCGAGCCGCGGACCGTCCGGTTCCAGCAGCCCGCGTCCTGCCCGCGCAAGGCGGCCGGCACCTTCGTAGGAGGCCCAGTCGAGATCGTTGTCCGGGAGGAGCACCGGCAGCAGCACCCGTACGCCCCGCGCGCGCAGTGCGTCCAGCAGCGCACGGGTCCCCGGCTCGCTCCCCACCGAGACGTACGCGGCGACGGTGCGGGCCCCGGTCAGCTCCGGGAGGTCCATCGCCCCACGGGCCAGCACCACCCCGGTGCTTTCCACGTCGTCCCCGCTCAGGAGCGATCGCCCGGCAAGCAGCTCACGCCGGAGAGCGGCCTTTGCGGACATGTCGGTATTCAACGGGCACCCATGAGTCTCTCGTATGTACATATAGAAGTACAAAGTTAACCGGAGTCTAATCTTCACCCCAAAGGCACGGGCTATCGTTACGCGCATGACTCAGTCGCACCCCAGGATCAGCAAGGCCGTCATCCCGGCCGCAGGCCTCGGTACCCGCTTCCTGCCGGCCACCAAAGCCACTCCCAAAGAGATGCTGCCTGTCGTCGACAAGCCTGCGATCCAGTACGTCGTCGAGGAGGCGGTGGCAGCCGGCCTCTCCGACGTACTCATGATCACCGGACGCAACAAGCGCCCGCTCGAGGACCACTTCGACCGCAACTACGAACTGGAGTCGGCACTCACCCGCAAGGGAGACGCCGACCGGCTCCGGAAGGTCCAGGAGTCGAGCGACCTCGCCACCATGCACTACGTCCGCCAGGGCGACCCGCGCGGCCTCGGCCACGCCGTGCTGTGCGCCGCCCCGCACGTCGGCGACCAGCCGTTCGCGGTGCTCCTCGGCGACGACCTGATCGACCCGCGCGACCCGCTGCTCGCCCGCATGGTCGAGGTCCAGGAGCGCGAGGGCGGCAGCGTCATCGCGCTGATGGAGGTCGAGCCGGAACAGATCCACCTGTACGGCTGTGCGGCGGTCGACACCACCGTCGACGGTGACGTCGTCAAGATCACCGGCCTGGTCGAGAAGCCCGATCCGGCGGACGCGCCCAGCAACCTCGCCATCATCGGCCGCTATGTCCTCGACCCCGCCGTCTTCGAGATACTGCGCAGGACCGAGCCGGGCCGCGGCGGCGAGATCCAGCTCACCGACGCCCTGCAACTGCTCGCCGAGGACGAGAAGGTCGGCGGCCCCGTGCACGGTGTCGTGTTCAAGGGCCGTCGCTATGACACCGGCGACCGCGGCGATTACCTCCGCGCCATTGTCAGACTCGCGTGCGAACGTGAAGACCTGGGCCCGGACTTCCGCGCCTGGCTCCGCAGTTACGTCACCGAGGAGATGTAGCACTTTGAGCAGCACGATCTGGTCGGTGGACGAGCACCTGGACGACATCCTCGCCGCGGTACGGCCGCTCGATCCCATCGAGCTGCAACTGCCCGAGGCCCAGGGCTGTGTCCTCGTCGAGGACGTCATGGTGGAGATCGCCCTACCGCCCTTCGACAACAGCTCGATGGACGGTTACGCGGTCCGCATCGCCGATGTCGAGGGCGCCAGCGAGGAGTTCCCCGCGGTGCTCACCGTCATCGGTGACGTCGCTGCCGGCAGCGACGGACTCTCCGACGACCAGACCGTCGGCCCCGGTGAGGCCGCCCGCATCATGACCGGCGCCCCGCTGCCGGCCGGTGCGGAGGCCGTCGTGCCGGTCGAATGGACCGACGGCGGTACGGGGGGCGGCCCGGCGGACACCATGCGCGCCCACAGCGACGCCCCGCAGGATGCGGGCGGCGAGGTCCGCGTCCACCGCCCCGTCGCGGCCCGTGCCCATGTGCGGGCCCGCGGCAGCGATGTGCAGCCCGGCGATCTGGCCCTGCGGGCCGGTTCGGTCATCGGGCCGCCGCAGATCGGGCTGCTCGCCGCGATCGGCCGCTCCACCGTGAAGGTGCGGCCCCGGCCGCGCGTCGTCGTCATCTCCACCGGCAGCGAATTGGTGCAGCCCGGCGAGGAGCTGACCGGCGGCCGGATCTACGACTCGAACAGTTTCGCGCTGACGGCCGCCGCGCGTGACGCCGGAGCCATCTCCTACCGGGTCGGTGCCGTCGCGGACGACGCCGATACGCTCCGCGCCACGATCGAGGACCAGTTGATCCGCGCCGACATCGTCGTCACCACGGGAGGTGTCAGCGTCGGCGCGTACGACGTGGTCAAGGAGGCCCTGTCCTCCGTCGGCGACGAGGACGAGCCGGGCAGCGGCATCGACTTCCGCAAGCTCGCCATGCAGCCGGGCAAGCCGCAGGGCTTCGGCTCGATCGGCCCCGAGCACACGCCGCTGCTGGCGCTGCCGGGCAACCCCGTCTCGTCGTACGTCTCGTTCGAGCTTTTCGTGCGGCCCGCGATCCGCAAGCTGATGGGCCTGGAAGAGCTGAACCGCCCGAGGGTCCGGGCCACCCTGAAGACCGACAAGGCCCTCACCTCGCCGGCCGGCAGGCGCCAGTTCCTGCGCGGCACGTACGACGCAGAGGAGGGCACCGTCACGCCCGTCGGCGGCTCCGGGTCCCATCTGATCGCCGCCCTTGCCCAGGCGGACGCGCTGATCGTGCTGCCCGAGGACGTCACCTCCGCGGAGTCGGGCGCGGTCACCGAGGTGATCCTGCTCCGCTGAACGCGAGCCGGTGGCGGTACGGTGTCTGCCGCTGTGCCTTACCGGGGGACACCCCCCGGACCCCCGGCCGCACCCCGGTGCGGGCCGAGCGGGCAACCGGCGCCCTACCGCTAGGCGGAGTTCAGTGAGTACGCAGAACAGGCTGACGCATATCGACGAGGCGGGCGCGGCCCGGATGGTCGACGTGTCCGAGAAGGACGTCACCGCGCGCGTGGCCCGCGCCAGCGGCCGGGTCCTCGTCTCGCCGCGCGTCGTCGAACTGCTCCGAGGCGAGGGCGTTCCCAAGGGAGATGCCCTGGCTACCGCCCGTATCGCCGGGATCATGGGCGCCAAGCGCACCCCCGAGCTGATCCCGCTGTGCCACCCGCTCGCCGTCTCCGGCGTGAAGGTCGACCTGAGCGTCGCCGACGACGCGGTGGAGATCCTCGCCACGGTGAGGACGACGGACCGCACCGGCGTCGAGATGGAGGCCCTGACGGCCGTCTCGGTCGCCGCGCTCACCGTGATCGACATGATCAAGGCCGTCGACAAGAGCGCGGTCATCACGGATGTCCGGGTCGAGGCGAAGTCCGGCGGTAAGTCCGGCGACTACCGGCGCCCCGCGCCGGAGGGAGCGGACGCATGACGGTGCCCGAGGCCGTGCCGGCCGGCGGTGAGCGCGAGGGCGCGCCTTCCGCCCACGAGCACCGGGCCGCGCCGCCCGGCAGCGCGCTGCCCGCCCCCCGTACCGCACTCGTCGTGACCGCGTCGAACCGTGCCTCGGCCGGGGTCTACGCCGACCGGGGCGGCCCCTTGATCGTCGAGGCGCTCACCGCGCTCGGCTTCGCCGTCGACGGGCCGCAGGTCGTCCCCGACGGCGACCCCGTCGAGCAGGCCCTGCGGGCCGGGGTGGCCGCCGCGTACGACGTCATCGTCACCACCGGCGGCACGGGCATCTCGCCGACCGACCGCACCCCCGATGCCACCCGCCGCGTCATCGACCACGAGATCCCCGGCATCCCCGAGGCGATTCGCGCCGAGGGCCGCGACAAGGTCCCCACGGCAGCGCTCTCCCGCGGCCTCGCAGGTGTGGCCGGCCGGACCCTCGTCGTGAACCTGCCGGGCTCCACCGGCGGGGTGCGCGACGGGCTCGCCGTCCTCGAACGCCTTCTGGTGCACGCCGTCGACCAGCTCCGCGGCGGCGACCACCCCCGACCCGGGAGCCCGAGCTGAACGTCCCGACCTGGCCGGTGACCCTGACGGACGGCGTGATCGCCCTCCGGCCGATAAAGCTGCGTGACCAGAGTGTGTGGCGCGAGGTCAACCGGCGCAACCGTGACTGGCTGCGCCCCTGGGAAGCGACCGTCCCGCCGCCCGGCCCGGGCGGCCCGGTGGCCCGGCGCCCCACGTACCGTCAGATGATCCGCCACCTGCGCTCGGAGGCGAACGCGGGCCGGATGCTGCCCTTCGCCATCGAGTACGAGGGCCGCCTGGTCGGGCAGTTGACGGTCGCCGGCATCACGTGGGGATCGATGTGCTCGGGCCATATCGGTTACTGGGTGGACCAGGAGGTGGCGGGCCGCGGTGTGATGCCGACGGCGGTCGCCCTCGCCGTCGACCACTGCTTCAGGTCGGTCGGACTTCACCGCATCGAGGTGTGCATTCGCCCCGAGAACGGGCCCAGCCGAAGAGTCGTGGAGAAACTCGGATTCCGCGAGGAGGGGCTGCGGCCACGCTATCTCCACATTGACGGCGCATGGCGGGACCATCTGATCTTCGCGCTCACCGCGGAGGAAGTGCCCGACGGGCTGCTTCGCCGATGGCATCGGGCGCGGCCGGAGCGCCACGCGAAATAAAATAAGTGTTCGAAATTGATCGCGCCGCGACTACTAACGAGCATGCAAACGCCGACTGTTGATCCGAGCAATCACAAAAAAAGTCCGTGATATCAGCCGGATCGTGCGACACACCGGGCCAATTGGCGGATGCCCCCATGCAAACCCCTCTACGGTGTGAGACGTGAGCAGCAGCGGCCTCATCTATGCAGTCATCGTCGGGGCGTGGGCCGCCTACTTGGTGCCGATGTGGCTCCGCAGGCAGGACGAGCTCAACGAAGCCCGTCCGACGGAACGCTTCAGCACCGCCATCCGGCTGCTGTCCGGACGGGCGGCCATGGAGCGCCGGTACGCCAAGGAGCTGCGGGAACGCACCGCCGAGGAGGCGGAGCCCGACGCCGACCCGGACGTGGTCACGGACCGAATGGATTCCGTGGACGTCCGGGCCTTTGCCGCGCCTCCGGCGCATACCGAAGCCCGCGTGAGCGACCCGGCGCATGCGCCGGAGCGTGCGGCTTCCGCGTCGCAGGCGCCCGAGCGGCAGACCCAGGACAGACCCGCACGCCCGACTGTGCCCGCGCCCGCACGGCGCGCGCGCCCCGGTGGAATCGACGCGGAGCGCGCCCGGCGCGCCCAGCGCTCGCAGGTGCTGGCGCGCCGCCGGCGCACCACGTCGATCCTCTTCCTCGCCTTCACCCTCGGCGCAATCGTCGCCGCGGTCGGCGGTCTCCACTTCCTCTGGGCGCCCGCGGTGCCGGCCGTGCTGCTGAGCACGTACATCGTGCATCTGCGCGCCCAGGAACGGCGCCGGTTCGCCTTCACCATGGACCGGCGCAGGGCGGAGGTGGCGGCGCAGCACCTGCGCGAGAACCGCCCCCGCAGGCACCAGCCCGCGGCGACGGCGCCCGCCGAGCCCGACGAGGAGCCCGAAGCGCGCCGCCCCGAGTCCGATCCCGTTCCCACGGTGTCCCCGCAGGAAGCGGGCCGCCGCGCGCTGGTCGAGCAGACGGACCACGCGGAATGGGTCGACCAGCAGCGTGAACGCGGCCGGTCCCAGGGCGACAGCTGGGAGCCGGTCCCGGTCCCGCTGCCGACGTACGTCACCGCCCCTGTGGCCCCACGTGCCACGGGCGGCGTCGAGGTCGGCAATCCGGAGACCTGGAGCGCGGCCCGCTCCAGCACCGCCGAACCGACGCAGACGGGCACGGCGGCCCCCGCGGCGCCACCCGTGGACCCGGCCCCGCGCCAGCGCACCAACACCTCCCGCCGCACCCGCGACCGCGGCCGGACCCCGCTCTTCGACCAGTACGAGGACGGCGACCGGCCCCGCGCCGCCAACGAGTGAGACCTGCTGCGAGACCGACCCGGCTGACCAGCGGGGGAGCGGATTTCCGAGCACCCCGGTGAGGGTGCTAGAGTTTCACTCGTTGCAAGGGCCTGTGGCGCAGTCTGGTAGCGCACCTCGTTCGCATCGAGGGGGTCTGGGGTTCAAATCCCCACAGGTCCACCGCAGCTCAGAGCCCCTACCGGGGAAACCCGGTAGGGGCTCTTTGGCGTCGTCCGGCAGCGGAGTGCAGCCGGAAAAGCTTCGCTCCCGGCCGGCCGTCCGGTTGCGGCGGAGAAGAGCGGTTCGTGCGGCGGCGAAGGTTCGTGGTTCGTACAACGGTCGAACTCCGGGGCGCCTACGCTGTTTTCGCTCGCCCCGCCCGCCGGGTGCCCCCCGTGGCGACCTCGCGGCAGGACGAGGCGCAGTTTTCCGCCCGCGATTCCCGTACGGAGGAGCGTCCTGTGACGGCCGGCCCGCTCAAGCCCCAGATCGACACCAGCAAACCCCATCCGGCGCGCGTCTACGACTGGCTCCTCGGCGGCAAGGACAACTATCCGGTCGATCAGGCGGTGGGGGAGAAGCTGCCCCCGGAGGCACGGGCCAATGCGGCGCGGAACCGGGCCTTCATGCAGCGGGCCTCCGCCTGGCTGGCGCGCCGGGGCGTCGATCAGTTCCTCGATGTCGGCACCGGCATTCCCACCTCGCCGAACCTGCACCAGATCGTCCAGGCGATCACGCCCTCGGCCCGGATCGTCTACACGGACAACGACCCCATCGTTCTGCGTCATGCGGAGGCGCTGCTCGTCAGCAGTCCCGAGGGGGCCACCCACTACATCCACGCGGATGTGCGGCAGCCGCAACTGATCCTCGACCGCGCCCGTGAACTGCTGGACTTCGGCAGGCCCATCGCGCTGTCCCTGATCGCGCTCATGCACTTCCTGCCCGACGACCAGGACCCGTACGGGATCACCCGCACGCTGGTGGACGCCCTGCCGTCGGGCAGCTATCTGGTGCTGTCGCACGGTACGGCCGACCAGCATCCGGAGCTCCGCGACGAGACCGAGTCCGCGTACAAGAGGGGCGCCATCGCGCTGCGGATGCGCACGCGCAGTGAGGTCGAGCCGTTCTTCGGCGGTCTGGATCTCGTCGAGCCCGGGCTGGTGACGGCAGCGGAGTGGTACCAGGAGGAGCCGGCTCCGGAGAATGAGCGCAGCGGCTTCCATGTGGGTGTCGCGCGCGTGCGGTGAGCGCCGGCAGGCGGTGCCTACGCCCGCCGGTGCCGCGTCGTGACCCTGTGTCAGGCGCGGACCGCAGGCGCGCCGGTCTCGGACGTCGACGCTGTGCACCGGCTGATCGCGCACGGCGCCCTCGTCGTCGGCTGCCGGGCAGTTGCCGAACCCGGAACAGCCCGAGCCGTTCGGCGCCGCGCAGTTCGTGTCCTTCAGGAGGCCGTGGACCGGAACAGGGCCCGGTTCACGACTCCTGGAGCGGTTTGGCGAAGCAGAGGCTGTTCTCGTACGTGCGGTAGTAGCCGAACTTCTCGCAGGGGGCATAGCCGCTGGAGACGTACAGCGCGACGGCCTCCGGCTGCTGGTTGCCGGTCTCCAGCACCATCCGGTTGCGGCCCGCCGCCCGTGCGTCCGCTTCGAGGGCGGTGAGGATGCGGCGTGCCAGACCCTGCCCGCGGCTCTGCTGGATCACGAACATCCGCTTGAGTTCGGCGTCGCCGTCCGAGTAGCCCTCCCCGTTCCGGTCCTGGGCGCGCCAGCCGCCGGTGGCGACCGGTGCACCCGACTCGTCGTAGGCGAGCAGATACAGACCGTTCGGCGGCCGGAACATCGACGGGTCGAGCGGTGTGACATCGCCCTCGTCCCCGTAGCGCTCGGCGTACTCGAGCTGCACCTCGTCGTTGAGTTTGACGGCGTCGGGGTGGTCGAACGACCGCGGCTGGATATGCATGCGAAGTATGGTACATGTATGCGACAGCGGTTGTCGGTATTGTTCCGGGATGCTCACCGTGACCACTGTAAATGTGAACGGGCTCCGCGCCGCCGCGAAGAAGGGCTTCACCGAGTGGCTGGCGCAGACCGACGCCGATGTGATCTGCCTGCAGGAAGTGCGCGCCGAACCGCAGCAGCTCGCTGCCGAGGTGCGCGAGCCCGACGGCTGGCACACCGTGCACGCGCCGGCCGGCGCCAAGGGACGGGCCGGGGTCTCGCTCTACACGCGCCGCGCACCGGAGCGGGTGCAGATCGGCTTCGGTGGCTTCGGGGACGCCGGGAGCGAGGAGTTCGACGGCAGTGGCCGGTACGTCGAGGTCGACCTGCCCGGTGTCACGGTGGCGAGCCTGTACCTGCCCTCCGGCGAGGTCGGCACGGAGCGGCAGGACGAGAAGGAGCGCTTCATGGACGCGTTCCTGCCGTACCTGAAGGGCCTCAGGGAGCGGGCCGCGGCCGACGGCCGCGAGGTGCTGGTGTGCGGCGACTGGAACATCGCCCACCAGGAGGCCGACCTGAAGAACTGGAAGGGCAACAAGAAGAACTCCGGCTTCCTGCCGGAGGAGCGGGAGTGGCTGACCCGGGTCTTCGGTGAGGCCGAGTACGTCGATGTGGTGCGTGCGCTCCACCCCGACGAGGAAGGGCCGTACTCCTGGTGGTCCTACCGGGGGCGGGCCTTCGACAACGACACGGGCTGGCGCATCGACTACCAGGTGGCGACCGCCGGTCTCGCCGGGCGTGCGGTGAAGGCATGGGTGGAGCGGGCCGCCACGCATGCCGAGCGGTGGAGCGACCATGCGCCGGTGACGGCTGTGTTCGATCTGTAGCGGAGCGGCAGGAGGACCCGCCCGCGCACCGATGGCACGACCGGCGGCCGAACGCCCGGGGCCACATACAACTTCATGACGAAGTCCCGGGACACCTCGTTCATGAACCGGCCGACCGCCGCCGCGTGCCACTTCGCCCTGACGGTGCAGGCTCCCCGTCCCGCAGGGCGAACGGTGCCGGAGCGGCGCTGGGTCTACGGTGCTGGGTCACCGGGTCCGGCGGTAGCTGCTGCCGTCCTTGGGCCGGGTCAGCAGGCCGGCCACCACCAGGTAGCGGCGCAGCGCCGGGTAGTCGTCGTGCACCGTCAGCAGCGCCTCGTTGACCTCGCGCTCGCTGTAGGTGCGGTCCGGCTCGAACAGCGTCTGCGTCAGGTGGACGAGCAACTGTTCGCGGCGGGCCGGCTTGCGGGGGATCGCGGTCAGCCGTCCGCGGGAGAACAGGGCCTCGATCCCGTGCGAACCGCTCGGATTGGTTTCGGGCATGGGCGGAAGCCTTGCGCACGGGCGGGGCGCGGGCAACGCAATTTCGGCCGCGGCTCGTGGGGGTACCGCTCCGAGTGCTACGGCTCCGACGGCTGCGACCGGGTGTCGTCGTCCCGGCGCAGCCTGCGGTCCAGGGCCATCGACAGTTCCGCGTCCACCACCGCGCGGGCGAGCGGGCGGAGTTGGGGCGGTTCCGGCTCCGTGGAGTGGGCCCGCATCACCCCGACGAAGAGATCGGCGAGCGCGTCCGCGTGTGCGCGGACCTCGCGGCCCGCCGAGAGCACCGCGGAGAGGGGCACCCCTTCCCGTACCAGCTCCGCCGACACCTCCAGGAGGCGGCGGCTGATGTGCACGATCTCGTCGCCGTCGGTGGCGAGATAGCCCAGGTCCAGGGCGGCGGCGAGGTTCTCCGCGGTGACCTCGCCCTCGAAGTAGTCCGCGAGCTGTTCGGGCGTGAGGTGGACCGGGGTCTCCTCGGTCGGTTCGCCCAGCCCCAGGACCTCGGCGACATCGCGGCCGCTCTCGAAGGTGCGGGCCAGATCGGCGATCCCGGTGAGGGTGTGACCCCGCTCCAGCAGGCCGGTGATGGTCCGCAGTCGCGCCAGGTGGTGGTCGTCGTACCAGGCGATGCGTCCCTCCCGGCGCGGTGGCGAGATCAGACCCCGCTCCCGGTAGAAGCGCACGGTCCGCACGGGGATGCCGGCCTCCTTGGCCAGCTCCTCCATGCGGTATTCGCGGTGCTCGCGTCCTTCAGCCACAACGGCACCCTATGTTGTACCGTCGGTAACTTTCCCTTGCCGGACCCCTACCCATCGGTACGGCCCTGCTCTACTCTCCCAACAATGCCAGTGATTGCTGGCAGAGTCGTGTGACGTACCGCGGGAGGCGGCAGCATGGCCCAGCACGAGCATGTACGAGTGGCGGTGATCGGATCCGGATTCGGGGGCCTGGGGGCCGCCGTCCGGCTGCGCCGCGACGGCATCACCGACTTCGTCGTCCTGGAACGGGCCGACTCCGTCGGCGGCACCTGGCGCGACAACAGCTATCCGGGCTGCGCCTGCGACGTGCCGTCCCACCTCTACTCGTTCTCGTTCGCCCCCAACCCGGACTGGCCGCGCACCTTCTCGGGACAGGAGCACATCCGCGCCTACCTGGAACACGTCGCCGACACCTTCGGACTGCGCCCGCACATCAGGCTGGGCCACGAAGTGACGATGATGCGGTGGAACAACGACGAGCTGAACTGGACGATCGAGTCCTCGAACGGGACCACGATCGTCGCCGATGTCGTCGTCTCCGCGACCGGCCCGCTCTCCGACCCGAAGATGCCGGACATACCCGGTCTCGCCGACTTCCCCGGCAAGGTCTTCCACTCGGCCCGCTGGGACCACGACTACGACCTGACCGGCAAGCGCGTGGCCGTGATCGGCACCGGCGCCTCCGCCATCCAGATCGTGCCGGCGATCCAGCCGAAGGTCGGCCGTCTCACCCTGTTCCAGCGCACCCCGCCGTGGGTCATGCCGCGCATGGACCGCAACATCAGCGGTGCCGAGCGATGGCTGCACCGCACGCTGCCGTTCACCGGCGCCGCGCGCCGCGGACTGCTGTGGGGCATACGGGAGTTGCAGGTCAGCGCCTTCACCAAGCACCCGAACGAGCTCGGCCTCGTCGAGAGGATCGCGAAGTCCAACATGGCCCGGGCCATCAAGGACCCGGCGCTGCGGGCCAAGCTGACCCCGTCGTACCGCATCGGCTGCAAGCGGATCCTGCTCTCCAGCAGCTACTACCCGGCTCTCGCCCAGCCCAATGTGGATGTGGTCGCCGCCGGGCTGACCGAGGTGCGCGGCTCCACGGTCGTCGCCGCAGGGGGCACCTCCCAGGCCGGAGGCTCTGGGGGCGGGACGGAGGCCGAGGTCGACGCGATCATCTTCGGCACCGGCTTCCATGTGACGGACATGCCGATCGCCGACCGGGTCGTCGGTGCGGAGGGCATCACGCTCGCCGAGTCCTGGAAGGACGGCATGCAGTCGCTGCGCGGCGCCACCGCCGCGGGCTTCCCCAACTGGATGACGATCATCGGCCCCAACACGGGGCTCGGGAACTCCTCCATGATCCTGATGATCGAGTCCCAGCTGAACTACATGGCGGACTATCTACGCCAGTTGAACGTCCTGGGCGGGCGGGTCGCGCTCGGTGCGCGGAAGTCGGCGGTCGGGGTGTGGAACCGGCGGGTCCAGGAGCGGATGAAGCGGACCGTGTGGAACACCGGCGGCTGCACCAGCTGGTATCTCGACGCCAACGGGCGCAACACCACGGTCTGGCCGGGTACGACCGGTGAGTTCCGCCGGGCGACGCAGACGGTGGACCTGGGGGAGTACGAGGTCATCCGGCCGCCGAAGCCCGACGCCGCCGGGACCGCCGTCGCGCGGAAGGCCGTCGCCGAGGAGGTCGCCCGATGAGCCGGCTGCTGCGGCGCGAGGACGCCCCACCGGTGCCCGCGCAGGAACTGACCGCCGTCTCCGCCGACGGCTCCCGCATCCACGTCGAGGTGCACGGGCCGGACGGCGCGCCCGCGGTGGTGCTGGCACACGGCTGGACCTGCAGCACCCACTTCTGGGCCGCGCAGATCCGGGACCTGGCGGTGGACCACCGGGTCATCGCCTACGACCAGCGCGGCCACGGCCGTACGCCCGCCGTCGGCCGCGGGGGGTACAGCACCGACGCGCTCGCCGACGACCTCGAAGCGGTGCTGGCCACGGCCCTGGCCCCCGGTGAGCGCACGGTGCTCGCCGGGCACTCCATGGGCGGCATGACGCTGATGGCCGCGTCGCGACGGGCCGGGCTGCGCGAGCACGCGGCAGCCGTACTGCTGTGCAGCACCGGCAGTTCACGGCTGATCGACGAGTCGCTCGTCGTGCCGATGCGGGCCGGCGCGGTCCGGACCCGGATAACCCGCGCGATCCTCGGGGCGCGGGCCCCGCTCGGTCCGGTCACTCCCGTCTCGAAACGGATCCTCAAGTACGCGACGATGGGCTCCGGCTCGGCCCCGGAGCGGGTCGAGTCCTGCGCCCGGATCGTGCACGCCTGCCCGCGGGCGCCGCGGGTCGCCTGGGGGCACGTGCTCGCGGAGCTCGATCTCGACGCGGGGGTGCGGGAACTGCGGGTGCCCACGGCCGTGATCGCGGGTACCGAGGACCGGCTGACGCCGCCCGTCCACGCGCGCGCCCTTGCGGCGGCGCTGCCCGTCTCCCTCGGGCTCACCGAACTGGCGGGCATGGGGCACATGACGCCGGTGGAGGCGCCGGAGGCGGTCACCGCGAAGATCCGGGAACTGGTGGCCGGGTATGTCACCCCCGCTGCCGGCACCGCCAGTGACAGTGTGGAGGAGGAGGTCGTATGAGCGGCAGGCGCAGTCTCGAAGGACAGGTCGTGGTCGTCACGGGCGCGGCACGCGGCGTGGGCGAACTGCTGGCCCGCAAGCTCTCGGCGCGTGGTGCGAAGCTGGCGCTGGTCGGCCTGGAGCCGGACGAACTGAAGAAGGTCTCCGAGCGGCTGCACGCGGAGAGCGACCACTGGTACGCGGACGTCACCGACCATGTGGCGATGGCACAGGTCGCGCAGGAGGTGAAGGAGCGGTTCGGAAAGGTCGACGTCGTCGTGGCCAATGCCGGGGTCGCGTCGGGCGGGCCGTTCGTCGACTCCGACCCGGATGCCTGGCGGCGGGTCATCGAGGTCAATCTGATCGGCGGTGCGGTGACGGGACGGGCGTTCCTGCCCGTACTGACGGAGAGCCGCGGCTACTTCCTGCAGATCGCGTCGCTCGCCGCGATCACTCCGGCGCCGATGATGACCGCGTACTGCGCGTCGAAGTCGGGCGTGGAGGCGTTCGCGCACAGCCTGCGGGCGGAGGTCGGGTACCAGGGAGTGAAGGTCGGCGTCGGCTATCTGTCCTGGACGGACACCGACATGGTGCGCGGCGCCGACGAGGACGACGTCATGCGGGAGTTGCGGCAGCGGCTGCCGTGGCCGTCGAACCGCACGTACCCCCTGGGCCCGGCGATCGACCGGATCGTGGCGGGCATCGAACGGCGGTCCGCGCATGTGTATGCGCAGTGGTGGCTGCGCGGCATGCAGCCGATGCGGGGCTACCTGCCGGCGCTCATCGGCGTGGTCGGGCAGCGCGAGATGAAACGGTTCGGGCCGCGGCTGGCGGGCGTGAGCAAGGGGCTCGTGGGCGCGGGGGGCGCGGCGGACGAGAGCGCGCGGGGTGCGCGTACGCAGCGTGACTGATCGAAATGCGTGGAATGTGCCGCCGTGTAACTCTGGTCGAGGCCCCTCCGAGGGTCACCCCCATCGCATCCCGAACACCCCACTAGGAGTGAACAGCATGGGTATTGCAGACCAGTTCAAGGACAAGGCGCAGGAGCTCGCCGACCAGGCGAAGAAGAACGTCGGCGAGAAGAAGGGCGGCGACGCGCGGCAGCGGTCGCCCCAGTCGGACCGGGCGCATGACAAGGCCCAGGGCACGACGCGCGGCGCTGCGCGAGGCGGGGCGCGGAGCGCCTCGCCGGGTGCTGCGCGGAGTGCTGCGCAGGGCTCGCGCAACCGGATCGACGACCAGTCTTGACTTGATCGTTGGTCGCCTGCGCGAGGATGTGGCTGAGGCTTCGCGCGGGTGAGGGGCGCGTCCGGGAAACCGGGCGCGCCCTTTCGCGTGCGGGGGGGGTCGTTGTTTCGGGCACCCCCGCCCTCTGTTCTCAATCGTACGAGGGGCTGGGTGCGTTCGGCGACAACGGGGCTCCGGGACGCGCCGGCCTCCCCGGACCTTGTTCTCCAACCACTGTAGAGACTGGGTGCGTTGGTCGATGGACGGGTCCTGAGCGTCGGCTTTCTGCGGGCGGTGTCCCGGTTCCCTGCCTCTCAATTGCCCGAGGGCCTGGGTGTGTTCATCGGGGGGAGCGGAGCCCTTCGCGCGTCGGCCTCCCGGTGGCGCTGCCCTCGGACTCCCGTTCTTCAATCGCCGGAAGAGCTCATGGATTTCCGCCTGGGCGGGAGGGTCGCGCGCAGCGGCAGAGCGAGAGCCGCGTCGGCGCCATCGAGCCCGTCCGGGCGGTTGAGGCCGGCCCGTCCGGGCGTTTGAGGACGCAAGCGTGGCGAGCACGTTCCGGAGGCCATGGCAAGGCCGTGCACGCGCGGCGCCCGGCCCGTCCGGCGTTCGAGGACGGAGAGCCGGGGCGCCGGTCACCGGGGTGGGAGAGGCGGCCGTACCCGGTTCGGCGCGGAGTCGTACGTCGGCGGTGTTGCAGCAGGGTGGGCCTCCAGCAGGTCCAGCGCCACCTGAACCGCGTCGTCCAGCACCGCGTACCGGCCCTCCGCCCAGTCCAGGGGGGAGCGCAGGGCCTCCAGATCCGGTTCCACGCCGTGGTTCTCCACCGACCAGCCGTAGGCGTCGAACCACGCCGCGTTCATCGGCACCGTGATGACCGTGCCGTCGATCAGCCGGTGCCGCCCGGTCATGCCGACCACGCCGCCCCACGTCCGCTGGCCCACCACCGGTCCGAGTTTCAGCTGCCGGAACGCGGCGGTGATCATGTCGCCGTCGGAGGACGTCGCCTCGTCGGCGAGGGCCACCACCGGGCCCCGGGGAGCGTTGGAGGCGTACGAGACCGGCTGGGCGTTGCGGGTCAGGTCCCAGCCGAGGATCGTGCGGGTCAGTTTCTCGACCACCAGCTCGCTGATGTGGCCGCCCGCGTTGCCGCGCACGTCGACGATCAGTGCCGGGCGGGAGACCTCCAGGCGCAGGTCCCGGTTGAACTGGGCCCAGCCCGATCCGCCCATGTCGGGGATGTGCAGATAGCCGCACCTGCCACCGCTCAGCTCGCGCACGACCTCCCGGCGTTTGGCCACCCAGTCCTGGTAGCGCAGGGGGCGTTCGTCGACCAGCGGGACGAGTGCGACACGGCGCGCCGGGCCTTCGCCCTCGCCGGGGCGGAAGGTGAGCTCCACGGTGGTGCCGCCGGCTGCGGCGAGGAGGGGGTAGGGGCCCGTGACGGGGTCGATCGGGCGGCCGTCCACGTGCGTGAGGATCGCGCCGTCCCGGATGCCCGTTCCGGACAGCGGTGAACGGGCCTTGGAGTCCGACGAGTCACCGGGCAGGATCCGCCGGACCACCCAGACCCCGTCCCGGCACACGAGATTTGCACCGAGCAGCCCGATCGGCCGCTGGTAGTGCGGCGGTCCTTCGTTGCGCCGGGCGGGCGCCACATACGCGTGCGAGGTGCCCAGTTCGCCGAGCACCTCGCGCAGCAGGTCGGCGAACTCGTCGGGAGTCGCGACCCGTTCGACGAGCGGACGGTACTGGTCGAGCACGCCCTCCCAGTCGATGCCGCACATGTCCGGCTCCCAGAAGTAGGAGCGGATGATGCGGCCCGCTTCCCCGTAGGCCTGCCGCCATTCCGCCGGCGGATCGACGTCGTGGAGGATCCGCCGCAGGTCGAGGTAGACCGTCGAGTCGCTGTCGCCGGTCTCGGTGGCCGGTACGGCGCGCAGGTCGCCGTCGTCCATGACGACGAGCCTGGTTCCGTCGCCGCTGACGGCGAACCAGTCGAGATGGCCGACGAGTTCGGTCTTCCTGGCTTTGGTGATGTTGAAGTGTTCGAGGGTGGGGCGCCCTGAGGTGTCGGCAGGGTTGACGAACGTCTCGCCGAGGGCGCCGGAGATCGGCCAGCGCAGCCAGACGAGCCCGCCGCCGCTGACCGGGCGGAGAGCCGAGTACTTCGAAGCGGTGACCGGGAAGGGGGTCACCCGGTTCTCCAGCCCCTCGAACTCAACCGTGACCGTGGCTCCTTCGGCCGGAGCCGTCTCCGGGGCGTCGACCGGGTCGAGGCCACCTGCCGCCGGACGTCCTTCCGGTGAGAGTGCGAACGGCGACGGGGTGGCCGAGGAGAGCGGGACCAGGTACGGGCGGCAGCCGAGCGGGAAGGAGAGGTCGCCGGTGTGGACGTCGTACACCGGGTCGAAGCCGCGCCAGGAGAGGAACGCGAGGTAGCGGCCGTCGCCGGTGAAGACCGGGTTCTCGTCCTCGAAGCGGCCGTTGGTGACGTCGACGATGATCGGTGCGCCGGGCCCCATGATCCGGGCCAGCTTGATCTGCCGCAGGGAGCGGCCGATCCCGGGATGCGACCAGGTCAGCCAGGCCCCGTCGGGCGAGAACGCCAGGTCGCGGACGGGACCGTTGGTGGAGCAGATCAGTTCGGTCGGTCCGCCGGTGGACTCCTCGGCGGTCTCCAGGAGCAGCAGACGGCCGTCGTTCGTGGCGATCGCGAGCCGTTCGCCCTCCGAGTCGGAGATGAACTCCTCGACGCGGCCCACCTGCCCGGAGGCCAGCCGGCGCGGGGCCCTGTCGCCGCTGGCGCGAGGCAGGTGGGCGATCTCGATCGCGTCCGCGCCGTCCGCGTCCGTGACGTACGCGACCTGGCCGGTGCAGCCGAGCATCTCGGGCAGCCGGACGCGGACCCCCGGGGTGTCGGCGATCGTGCGGGCGGGCCCGTCGCGGTGGGTGAGCCAGTACAGGCTGCCGCGTACCGCGACGGCGCTCGCCCGGCCCGTCTCGTCCACCGACAGCGAGTCGACATGGCTGGATGCCGGTACCTGGTACGGACGCCGTCCGGCCCGCGGCCCGCCGAGCCGCACTTCCAGCTTCCGCGGCATGGCGTCCGGTGACAGGTCGTCGACGAGCCACACCTCGCCCGCGCACTGGTAGACGACCCGGCTGCCGTCGCTGGACGCGTGCCGGGCGTAGAACGCGTCGTGGTCGGTGTGGCGGCGCAGATCGCTTCCGTCGGGCAGGCAGGAGTACAGATTGCCGACGCCCTCGTGGTCGGAGAGGAACGCGATCCGGCCCTGGACGAACATCGGCGAGTCGAGATGGCCGCCGATATCGGGCAGCAACCGCACGCCGTGCAGCCACAGCCGCCCGGTCGCCCCGCCCCGGTACCGCTTCCAGGCGGCCGGTTCGTGCGGCGGCGTGCCGGTGAGCAGCAGGGTGCGCCGCTCGCCGTCGATCTCCCCGACCGCGATGTCGGAGACCGGGCCCCAGGGGAGCTTCGCGCCGGGGGAGCCGTCCGTGGGCACGTTGTACGCCCAGGAGAAGTACGAGAACGGCTGGCCGTGCGAGGACACGGCGAGGATCTGGGACTGCTCGCCCGGATCGGGGGTCCAGCCGCAGACCCGTGCGTCGGTCGACCCCCAGTAGGTGAGCCGGCGGGCCGGCCCGCCGTCGACCGGGGCGAGATGGATCTCGGGGTCGAGACTGCGCCAGGTCGTGTACGCGATCCGGGTGCCGTCGGGGGAGAAGCGCGGGTGGCTGACCCGCGTCCGGTCGACGGTCACCCGCCATGCCCGGCCGGGCCGCTGCCCCTCGGGGACGAGGGGGGCGACCCAGAGGTCGTCCTCGGCCGCGAAGCAGAGCAGGTCCTCGTGGAGGTGCGGGAAACGGAGATACGCGACGTCGTCACTCACCCCCCAATGTTTTCCGGGTCGGGGGGCCGCGGCAACTTGTGGTGCAACACACAAGCGAAACGATGCAGTTTCGCTGTAGCGGCGGAGTACCGTCGAGGTGTACGAAACAGTTTCGTTCGGCGAACTGCCGTACGAAACCGGCCGGCGCGCAAGCCGAAGAGCAGGAGGTTGCACCATGGCACGCACCAGGCTCACCGCTGAGCGCGAGAGCGAGATGTACGCCGCGGTGCTCGACCTGCTGCGCGAGGTCGGCTACGACGCCCTGACCATGGACGCCGTCGCCGCCCGCACCCGTTCCAGCAAGGCCACCCTCTACCGCCAGTGGGGGAGCAAGCCCGAGCTGGTCGTCAAGGCGCTGCGGCACAACAAGCCGGGCGGCCTCGCCGAAGTCGACACCGGGTCGCTGCGCGGTGACTTCCACGCAGCACTGGGCCGTACCGACGACTGTCAGATGGAGAAGGACTCGGCGCTGATGCGGGGCCTGATGCATGCCGTTCACGACAATCCCGATCTCCACCAGGCGCTGCGCGAGCTGCTCATCGAGCCGGAGATGACCGGCCTCGACATGCTGCTGCGCCGAGCCGTGGACCGAGGTGAGCTGCGCCCGGACAACCCGGCGCTGCCCTATGTACCGCACATGCTGATCGGCGCCTTCGCCGCTCGGCAGCTGGTCGAGGACCGCGCCGTCGACCAGGCGTTTCTCGTCGATTACGTCGACTCCGTGATCCTCCCCGCTCTCGGTGTCTGACCCCTCGTCCCTCCCGTACGGCCCTCCCCAAGCCTCACCTGACACGCCGCTCTCGTCGTCGGGCTGGTTCCTCACGCCCTTTTCCACTCATACGACCTGACCGGGAGTACGCCTCCGTGGCCACATTCCTCTACAAAATCGGACGGTTCGCCTTCCGGCGCCGACGCTATGTCGCCCTCGTCTGGGTGGCGCTGCTGGCGCTCGCCGGATTCGGCGCGGCCTCCGCGTCCACCGCCACCTCCAGCTCCTTCTCCATTCCGGGCACGGAGGCTCAGAAGGCCTTCGACCTGCTGGAACAGCGCTTCCCCGCCGCCAGCGCCGACGGCGCGACCGCACGGGTCGTCTTCAAGGCGCCCGACGGCGAGAAGATGACGGACCCGGCCAACAAGGCCGAGGTGCGCAAGATCGCGGACGAGTTGAAGTCCGGCTCGGACCAGATCGCCTCGGTGACCGACCCGTACACGGCGCATGCCGTCAGCAAGGACGGTTCCACCGCCTACGTCTCCGTCTCCTACAAGGTCAACTCGATGGAGCTGACCGACGCGACCCGGGACGACCTCCAGGACGCGGGCAAGGCGGCGCAGCACAGCGGGCTCACCGTGGAGATCGGCGGTGACGCGCTCCAGGTGATGCCGGAGACCGGCGCCACCGAGATCATCGGTGTGGCGATCGCGGCGGTCGTGCTGGTCATCACCTTCGGGTCGCTGATCGCGGCCGGGCTGCCGCTGCTCACCGCGCTCATCGGCGTCGGCATCGGTGTCTCGACGATCACGGCGCTGGCGAACGTGCTCGACCTGGGTTCCACCACCTCCACCCTCGCGATGATGATCGGCCTCGCGGTCGGCATCGACTACGCGCTCTTCATCGTCTCCCGCTACCGCGCCGAGCTGGCCGAGGGCCGCGAGCGCGAGGAAGCGGCGGGGCGGGCGGTCGGCACGGCCGGTTCCGCGGTCGTCTTCGCCGGCCTCACCGTCGTCATCGCCCTGGTCGGCCTGGCCGTCGTCAACATCCCGATGCTGTCGAAGATGGGCTTCGCCGCAGCCGGTACGGTCGCGATCGCCGTCCTGATCGCGCTGACCCTCGTCCCGGCGATGATGGGCTTCGCGGGCAAGCGGGTGATGGGACGCAAGGCGCGCAAGGCCGCCGAGGCGGAGACCGCGGTGGCTCCGAAGCCGAACATGGGCACCCGGTGGGCGCGGTTCGTGCTGCGCAGGCCGGTCTGGGTACTGCTGGTCGGAGTCATCGGCCTCGGGACCGTCGCCGTACCGGCCGCCTCGCTGGAGATGGGCCTGCCCGACGACGGTTCGCAGCCCACCAGCACCACCCAGCGCCGCGCCTACGACCTGCTCTCCGACGGCTTCGGCCCCGGCTTCAACGGGCCGCTGATGGTCGTCGTGGACACGGCGAACAGCTCGGACGGCAGGACCGCGGTCACTCGGGTCACCGACGACATCTCCGGTATCCCGCACGTCGTCGCCGTCTCCCCGGCCACCTTCAACAAGGCCGGCGACACCGCGATGATCACCGTCGTCCCGCAGGACCGGCCGAGCTCCGCCGAGACGGAGAACGTGGTCCACGCGATCCGCGACGCCGGCAAGGACATCAAGTCCGACACCGGCGCCGAGGTCCTGGTCACCGGCTCCACGGCGATGAACATCGACTTCTCGCAGAAGATGAACGACGCGCTGCTGCCGTATCTGGCGCTTGTCGTCGGCCTGGCCTTCCTGCTCCTGATGGTGGTCTTCCGGTCGGTTCTGGTGCCGCTGAAGGCGGCCCTCGGCTTCCTGCTCTCGGTCGTCGCGGCCCTGGGCGCGGTCGTCGCGGTCTTCCAGTGGGGCTGGCTCGGCTCGCTCTTCGGCGTCGAACAGACCGGCCCGATCATGTCCATGATGCCGATCTTCATGGTGGGTGTGGTCTTCGGTCTCGCCATGGACTACGAGGTCTTCCTCGTCACCCGGATGCGCGAGGCGTACGTCCACGGGGAGAAGCCCCCGCAGGCGATCGTCACCGGCTTCAAGCACGGTGCCCGCGTCGTCACCGCCGCGGCCGTGATCATGATGGCGGTCTTCTCCGGGTTCATCGGCTCCAGCGAGTCGATGATCAAGATGATCGGCTTCTCGCTCGCCATCGCGGTCTTCTTCGACGCGTTCGTCGTCCGGATGGCGATCGTGCCCGCGGTCCTCGCCCTGCTCGGCAAGCGGGCCTGGTGGCTGCCGCGCTGGCTGGACCGGCTGCTGCCCAACGTGGACGTGGAGGGCGAGGGGCTGCGCAAGCAGCTCGGCGAGACGCCCACCGACGGTGACGGCCGCGGTGACGCCCAGGGTGAGCGCGAGCTGATCCGCGTCTGATCCTTACGGGCTCCGGGGCCCGCGTGTGAGCGGAGCGCGGCCCCGGACTGCGCCGGTTGCCTGTGGGGACGGGGGGCCGGAGCGACGATGAGCCCCCGTGCGAGCGGCACGGGGGCTCATCCATGCCGTCACGTCCGGGTGGTCACCGTCCGTGCGGCCTCAGGACTGCTCTCGTCGTGAATGCGGTCCAGGAAGCGGTTCATCGACGCGTTGTCGAACTGCACCACCTCGACGCCGTCCGCCGAGTGCTTCTCCACGACCAGCTGCGCCCGGCCGCAGGGCCATATCCGGATGGCGCCGCGCCTGGCGGGGGAGCGCATCCCGCCTTCCAGCAGGTCGCGGCCGAAGGCCCAGTCGGTGCCGCCGGGGAAGGAGACATGGACGGTACGGGGGTCGGAGGTGGCGTCGTACCGCAGGTCGACGGGGACCGCGAAGGTGTCGGTGGCCTCGGTGATGAGCCGGGCTTCTGTGTGCTCTTCGATCACGAGGGACATGGCCGACTGCTCCTTTTCGTTCATTCTTGCCCTCTAATGTCCCATATTTTGACCGGTCGGCGCGGCGAGGGCGTGGGATGGCGGGCGCAGCTGTGAAGTATGCGCTCTTGCGAATGGTTCGCAACAAGGCCCTATTATCGAGAGGTTCATGCCCCCGCGCAGCAACGCAGGAAGCGGAGCCTCCTCTATGCATGTACCCGACGGATTCATCAACGCACCCGTCTCCGCCGCCGCCGGTGTCGTCGCCGCGGGTGCCGTTGCGGTCAGTCTGCGGGGCGCCCGCCGCGAGCTCGATGAGCGCACCGCGCCGCTTGCGGGCCTGGTCGCCGCGTTCATCTTCGCGGTGCAGATGCTGAACTTCCCGGTCGCTGCGGGTACCAGCGGCCATCTCCTGGGCGGGGCGCTGGCCGCGATCCTGGTCGGTCCCTGTACCGGAGTGCTCTGCCTATCCGTCGTCCTGCTCATGCAGGGCATCCTCTTCGCGGACGGCGGGCTCACCGCGCTGGGCGTCAACATCCTCGACATGGGCATCACGACCACCGTCGTCGCCTACGCCCTCTTCCGCGGCCTGCTCCATGTACTGCCGCGGACCCGCCGCTCCGTGACGGCCGCGTCGTTCGTGGCCGCGCTGGTCTCCGTACCGGCCGCGGCGGTCGTCTTCACGCTGATCTACTGGATCGGCGGCACCACCGACATCCCGATCGGCAAGGTCTTCACCGCGATGGCCGGCGTGCACGTCCTGATCGGGATCGGCGAGGCCCTGATCACCGCACTGACCGTCGGCGCCGTCATCGCCGTCCGCCCCGACCTGGTGCACGGCGCCCACGGACTCACCGCACCGCTCAAGCTCCGGGTCGGCGGCGAGCTCGTCGACGCACCGGCCCGGGAGACCGCCCCCGTCGCCCGGTCGACGCGCAAGGTCTGGGTCACCGGACTGGTCACCGCCCTCGTCCTCGCCGGCTTCGTCTCCTTCTACGCCTCCGCCAGCCCGGACGGCCTGGAGAAGGTCGCCGCCGACCAGGGCATCGACAAGAAGGCCGAGCCGCACGCGTCCAAGGACTCCCCGCTCGCCGACTACGGCGTCCGGGACGTCTCCGACGCCCGTGTCTCCGGCGGCCTCGCCGGAGTGATCGGGGTCGGTGCCACGATCGTGGTCGGCAGCGGGGTCTTCTGGGCCGTACGCCGCCGCCGTACGGCGGACGCCCTTGCAATGCGCACCGAGGAGACCGTCTGATGGGCGCCGGCCATGCGCACAAGCTCTACCGGCACGGGCACTCCCCGGTCCATGAGCTGCCGCCGCACTGCAAGCTGGCCGCCGTCTTCTGCTTCGTGGTGGTCGTCGTCTCGACGCCGCGCGAGGCGGTCTGGGCGTTCGCGCTGTACGCGGTGCTGATCGCCGGGGCCGCCGGGGTGGCCCGGATCCCCGCCGGCTTCCTCCTCAAGCGGCTGCTGATCGAGGTGCCGTTCGTCGCGTTCGCGCTGCTGATGCCGTTCGTGGTGCCCGGCGAGCAGACCGAACTCCTCGGGATCTCCGTCAGTGTCCCCGGCCTCTGGGGCGCCTGGAACGTGCTCGCCAAGGGCACGCTCGGTGTCGCCGCCTCCGTACTGCTGGCCTCCACCACCGAACTGCGCGCCCTGCTGCTCGGCCTCCAGCGGCTGAGGCTGCCGCCGCTGCTCGTCCAGATCGCCTCGTTCATGATCCGGTACGGGGATGTGGTCTCCGGCGAGATGCGGCGGATGTCGATCGCCCGCCGCTCCCGGGGTTTCGAGGCACGCGGCGTACGGCAGTGGGGCGTGCTCGCCGCCTCGGCGGGCGCGCTCTTCATCCGGTCCTACGAGCGCGGTGAACGCGTTCATCTCGCCATGGTCAGCCGTGGCTACACCGGCACCATGCCGGTCATCGACGACGTGACGGCGTCCCGTGCCCAGTGGGCGTACGCCTCGGCACTCCCCGTCCTCGCCCTTGTCGTCTGTCTGCTGGGATGGAACCTATGAGCCTGCCCCCTGTCACCGCACCGTCCCTCGAGGTCGGCGGCCTCGCCTACGCCTACCCCGACGGTCACCAGGCGCTCTTCGGCGTCGACCTGACCGTCGGCCGCGGCGAACGCGTCGCCCTGCTCGGCCCGAACGGCGCCGGCAAGACCACTCTCGTTCTCCACCTCAACGGCATCCTCGAGGCGGGTGCGGGTACCGTCCGCGTCGCCGGGCTCCCGGTGGAGAAGCGCAACCTCGCCGAGATCCGGCGCCGCGTCGGCATCGTCTTCCAGGACCCCGACGACCAGCTCTTCATGCCGACCGTCCGTGAGGACGTCGCTTTCGGGCCCGCCGCCTCCGGGCTGCGCGGTGCCGAACTGGAGCAGCGGGTCGTCGAGGCGCTCGAGCAGGTCGGCATGGAGGGGTTCGCCGACCGGCCCCCGCACCACCTCTCCTTCGGCCAGCGCCGCCGTGTCGCCGTCGCCACCGTGCTCGCGATGCGCCCGGAGATCCTCGTCCTGGACGAGCCCTCGTCCAACCTGGACCCCGCATCCAGGCGTGAGCTCGCCGACATCCTGCGGTCGCTGGACGTCACTGTGCTGATGGTCACGCATGACCTGCCGTACGCCCTGGAGCTCTGCCCGCGCGCCGTCATCCTCAGCGACGGTGTCATCGCCGCCGACGACCGCACGCAGGAACTGCTCTGCGACGAGGAGCTGATGCGCGCCCACCGGCTGGAGCTGCCCTTCGGCTTCGACCCGCGCTCGGTGACCGTGGGCGCGTGACCGGCGCGGGACGTGCGACCGCCCCGGTCGTACCGGGATGAAGGTCACCCGCGGTACAGCTCACCTGCGGCGCGATGCACCATGGGGGGATGAGCGGGAGTGCAGGAGCAGGCGTGGACGTACGGGGCACGGTGGCCGCCGGATTCGAACCGGTCAGGGACGCGTTCATCCGTAACTTCGAACAGCGCGGCGAGCGGGGGGCCGCGGTCGCCGTCTACCGGGACGGGCGCAAGGTCGTCGATCTGTGGGCCGGCACGAGGGACGTCGACGGCGTCGAACCGTGGGCGGTCGACACCGTGCAGATCGTCCGCTCGGCGGGCAAGGGCATCGCGGCCGCCGTACCCCTGCTGCTGCACCAGCGCGGCCAGGTGGACCTGGACGCGCCGGTCGGCACGTACTGGCCGGAGTTCAAGGCGGCCGGCAAGGAACGGGTCCTCGTCCGCCATCTCCTCGCCCACCGGGCCGGAGTCCCCGCCCTCGACCGTCCGCTGACGCCGCAGGAGGCCGCCGACCCGGTCTCCGGGCCGCTGGCCGTCGCCGCGCAGCGCCCGCAGTGGGAGCCCGGCACCGCACACGGCTACCACGCGCAGACGTACAGCTGGCTCGTCGGCGAGCTGGTGCGCAGGGTCACCGGGCGCACCGTGGGCCGCTGGATCGCCGAGGAGATAGCCCGCCCGCTCGGCCTGGACTTCTGGTTCGGGCTCCCGGCGGACGAGGCGCACCGGGTGGGCCGGATCGGTCCGGTCGAGCCTCCCGCCCTCCCGGACAACGGCGGTGCACTGCGGATACGCCCCAAGCGGTCGGTCGTCGACGCCTACCGCGACCCGGAGTCGCTGACCCGCCGTGCGTTCGGGGCGATCGACCCGCTGCCCGACGAGAACGACGACGCCTACCGGGCGGCCGAACTTCCCGCCTCCAACGGCATCGCGACCGCCCGCGCCCTGGCCCGCTGCTACGCCGCGATGATCGGCCCGATCGACGGCCACCGGCTGTTCGCCCCGGCCACCCTCACCCTGGCCCGCACCGAGGAGTCCGCGGGCCCGGACCGGGTGCTCGTCGTGAACACCCGCTTCGGCCTCGGCTACATGCTGCACGGCCCGGCCGCCCCGCTCCTCGCCCCCGGCTCCTTCGGCCACCCGGGACGCGGCGGTTCGCTCGGCTTCGCGGACCCCGAATCCGGCATCGCGTTCGGCTATGTGACGAACGGTCTGCAGAAGGGAGTCACCGCCGACCCCCGTGCCCAGGCCCTGGTCCGAGCAGTACGGTCGGCGCTATGACTCCTACCGGTGATTCCAGGTTCGACGGATACGGCGTACTCATCACGGGCGCGGGACAGGGCATCGGCGCGGCAACCGCCCGCCGGCTGGCCGGCGAGGGCGCGCGCGTCCTGGTGACCGATCTGGACGGTGACCGCGCCGAGCGCGCGGCGGCGGCGATACGCAAGTCGGGCGGCACTGCGGAGGCGCTCGCCTGTGACGTGGGCGACCGGGCGGCGGTCGAGGCGGCGGTGGCCCGTACCGTCGACGCGTTCGGCTCGCTCGACGTCCTGGTCAACAACGCTTACGGGTGTACCCCCGACGCCCCCCTCTTCGAGGACGAGCCCGACGACGTATGGCAGCGTGATCTGGACGCCACGCTCACCGGCCCGTACCGCTGCTCGCGCGCGGCGCTGCCGCATCTGGTGGCGTCGGGGAGGGGAGCGATCGTCAACATCGGCTCGGTCAACGGCGAGCAGAGTTTCGGCAATCACGCCTACAGCGCCGCCAAGGCCGGCCTGGGCAGTCTGACCCGTACGCTCGCCGGCCATGCCGGTCCGCGCGGGGTCCGGGTCAATCTGGTGGCGCCCGGCACGATCCGCACGGACGCCTGGGCGGGGCGCGACGCCGAACTGGACCGGGTGAGTACGGTCTATCCCCTCGGCCGGGTCGGCGAACCGGACGACATCGCGGCAGCGGTCGCTTTCCTCGCCTCGCGCGACGCGTCCTGGATCACGGGGACGACGCTGCGGGTGGACGGCGGCCTGCTCGCGGTGAACACGGGCTTCCGCAGGGCGATCGCGCAGGAGTGAGCCCGATGGCGGCCGCCGGCCTTGCCCGTTGCGTACGCACGTGCCGGGCGGTCCTCGGTCAGTGACTGTTGCGTCGTTCCGCCGGACGCGGCGCTCGATGTGCATGCCGCGGTGGAACATGTGCCCGGCGCGGACGCCAGGAGAGTGCCGTCAGTTTGCTCTCGGTCTCGGTGCCGGGCTGCGGAATCCCGAGAACGATCCGCTGCCCCGAGCAGTCGTCGACGACGAGTGCGATCTCCTCCAGCACCAGCCGGCCGACACGGGGGTGCTTCACTTCTCGTGCGGTGACGCGGTGCCGCTCGACCTCGTGCTGCTGCCACCATCCGTTGAATTCCGCGCTGTTCCAGCTCAGTTCACCGACCAGATCGGTGAACCACGGTTCGTGGACGTACATTCCGGTGGCCGCGCGGAATTCGGCCAGCAGGGAGCGGGCGCTCGGCTCCCAGTTCAGAATGAGTTCGCGCAGATGGCCGCCGAAGAAGAGCCGCAGCATGTGGCGGTGCTCGGGAGGAACGGCGGTCAGATCGCCGTAGACATCGGTGGTGGCGCGGTTCCAGGCGAGAATGTCGAAACGGGGACCGAGAACGAATGCCGGATGCGGCTGCTGGCTGTCCAGGATGCGCTGGAGCGTCGGCGGCACACCGTCCGAGGGAGCGCTCGCGCCGGCACGCGTGTCACCGCCCTCGCTGGCCAGGGCGAAGAAGTAGTCGCGCTCCTCGGCGTTGAGGCGCAGCGCCTCGGCCAGCGAGGTGAGGACGTGCTCGGACACCCGGATGTCCCGGGCCTGCTCGAGGGAGGAGTACCAGGAGACGCTGATGCTCGCGAGGTCCGCGACGTCTTCCCGCCGCAGGCCGGGCGTCCGTCGCCGCGACGCCCGGGATGCCAGGCCGACCGCTTCCGGTTGAAGGGCCAGCCGTCGTGTCCTGAGGAAATCCGCGAGCTCCGCTCGCCGTTGGTCGTGATTCATCCGTTGTCCCCTGTGCTGGGTGGACAGTTGCGGACATTCATTACCCTGCGATCCCCGGTACCAGGATAATGGCTTGCTGTGCGCACCGCCTCGCGTGACGACGCAAAGGCGCTGCCGCCCGGTTCGGCAGCGGAAACCATTCAAAGTCCACCGACGGGCGCCTGTATTTCGTATGTCATTCCGCAGCCGGAAAACCTCTCCAGCACGCCCGTCGGCCCGCCGTACCGGCGGCCACGGACCGGGATTGCCGCGCACCGTGAGCGTGTCGTTCCGGAGTGTGACCGCGCGTGGCCGGCCCCGCTGGCCGCCGCTCGCCGGGCCCGTCACGGCAGGTCCGCACGCTCAACTCGTGTGCAGCATCAGTCCGATCCCGACGACCATCAGCCCTGCCGCCGCGATCCTCGGTGCGCCGAACCGCTCCTTGAAGAACACCGCCCCTATTGCCGCGCCCACGATGATGGACGATTCGCGCAGGGCGGCGATCGGGGCCAGCGGTGCCTTCGTCTGCGCCCACAGGACCAGCCCGTACGCGGTCACCGACAGGGCCGCGCCGAACAGTCCCCGTACCGCGAACGGCCTCAGCTGGGTCATCAGTTGCCGACGGCGGCGGTACAGCGCGTACGCCGGCACGGCGAGCCCCTCCAGGATCATCAGCCAGGCGATGTAGCCGAGCGGGGTGCCGGAGGCGCGGACGCCCACCCCGTCGACGGTGGTGTACCCGGCGATCGACAGACCCGTTGCCAGCGCGGCGACGATCGCCGGCCATTGCGGGCGGCTTCGTCTGTCGCGGATGCCCCACAGTGCGATGCCGAGCAGCCCCGCGCAGGCGACCGCGACCCCCGTCGTCGCCCAGCCGTCCGGCCGCTCGCCGATGAAGACCGCCGCCAGCACCGTCACCACCAAGGGCGCGGTGCCGCGCGCGATCGGGTACATCTGGCCGAAGTCGCCCAGCGTGAACGACCGCATCAACAGCACCATGTAGCCGACATGGAGTACCGCCGAGGCGACGAGACTGGGCCACGCCTCCGCGGCGGGCAGCGGGACGAAACAGGCCGTCACCGCACCGATCAGTACCCCGCCGCCGGAGATCAGGGTGAAGGAGAGCAGTTGGTCCTTGATGGCGTGGGCGATCGCGTTCCAGCTGGCGTGCGTGACGGCCGCGACCAGCACCGCGAGGACGACCAGCGGCGTCACTCGGACTGCTCGCGCACGTCCACCACGGTGCCGCCGGCGTGCTTGATGACCGAGGTGGGGTCGAGCGGGAAGACTGTGTGCGGGGTGCCTGCCGCGGCCCACACCACGGGGTGGTCGAGCAGTCCGCGGTCGGCCAGCACCCGGGTCTTCGTACGGTGACCGAAGGGCGGCACCCCACCGATCGCGTACCCGGTGGTCTCCCGGACCAGATCGGCCCCGGCGCGCTTCACCTTTCCGGCGCCCAGCTCCTGCCGTACGAGCTCCACGTCGACGCGGGACGAGCCGTCCATCAGGACCAGTACCGGCGCTCCGTCCGCCTCGAAGACCAGCGACTTGACGATCGCGCTGAGCTCGCAGCCGATCGCGGCCGCGGCCTCGGCGGCGGTGCGCGTGGCATCGGGGAAGCGGCGGATCTCGACCTCCAGGCCCAGTTCGCCGAGGGCCTCGGCGAAGCGGGGGTGGGCGTCGGAGGGGGAGGCGGCGGGGGTGGTGTCGGGTGTACTCATGCCTTGCACGCTAGCGGTCGGTGTACCGGGCATGCGACGCGGTTTCGGAGTGCCTCCGGATCGTCCGTCCGATGAGGCCGCTCAGGACCCCGCCCGCAGCACCGCCGCCACCACCGGGCCGGCCGCGTCGCCGCCGTGGCCGCCGGACTGGACGACCGCCGCGGCCGCGAGGTCGTTGCTGAAGCCGGTGAACCAGCTGTTGGAGGTGGCCTGTCCGTCGACCTCCGCCGAGCCGGTCTTGGCGCCCTTGTCGCCGCCGACCGGGGCCATCGCCGCCTTGGCGGTGCCCCAGCTCGCGGTCTGCCGCATCATGTTGGTCACCTGCTGGGAGACGGACGCGGGCAGCGAACGGGACGCGGTGGCGAGGGGGCGGCCGTCCAGGTCCTGGGGGACCAGGACCGGCTGGCGGAAGGTGCCGTTCCGTGCGGTGGCGGTGATCGACGCCATGTTGAGTGCGTTCATCTGGATGGTGCCCTGGCCGATGTACTGCGCGGCGGCCTCACCGCCGACGGCCTCGGGCACGCTGCCGTCGAACGAGGCGATGCCGGTCTGCCAGTCGAGGCCGATCCCGAAGACGTCCCGGGCCTCCTTGGCGAGTGCGGCGTCGTCGTGCGTGTCGTCGATCAGCTTGATGAAGGCCGTGTTGCACGAGCGGGCGAAGCTGGTGGTGAGCGTGTCGGTGGCCGGGAGCGAGAAGTTCTCCAGGTTGTGGAAGGTGCGGCCCTGGTACATCACGTCCTTCGGGCACTCGACCGGACGGTTCGCGGCGGCGACCCCCTTCTCGATCAGCATCGACGCGGTGACGATCTTCATCGTCGAACCGGGCGCCTGCTTGCCGAGCATGGCCGCGTTGAAGCCGGTCGCAGGGTTGTTGGCCACCGCGCGGATCGAGCCGGTGGACGGCCGGACGGCGACCACCGAGGCCTGGCTGTACTGCTTGACGGCCTTCTCGGCCGCCGCCTGGACAGTGGCGTCCAGCGTGGTCTGCAGCGTGCCGGGCTTCCCCTTGGACAGCGTCAGCAGCGTCTCGTCGGGGGTGTCCTCGTTCGAGGACTCGATCCAGGTCTCGATGCCCGCGGTGCCGCCGGCCCTCTCCCCGTACTTCTCGCGCAGCGTGTCCAGGATCGGCCCCAGCGACGGGTACTTCTCCTTCGTCAGCACCCGGCCGTTGTGGTCGAGCGCCTCGATGGACGGGGTCGACGCCTCGCCGGTCTTCAGCGACTCGCCGTCCGCCAGCTCCGGATGGATCACCGAGGGTTTCCAGTCGACCAGCGGCCGGCCGGTGGTCAGGCCGCGCACCACGGTCAGCTCGGAGGAGTACGACCAGGGCTTGGACTTCCCCTCGTAGCTCACGGTCGCCTTCACCGTGAACGGCACCGTCGTGCCGGTCGCCGGGCCCGGCGTGATCACGGCGTCGGTGACATGGGCATCGGTGCTGTATCCGCTGAGCGCCGTTTCGGCCTCGGTCGCGTTGTTGGTGAGCTGGGACGCCTGCGCCGCCTCTCCAGCCGCCCAGGCGTCGAGGAACTTCTTCGACGTCTCGCCGATCTCCGCCTTGCTCGGCGGCCCCGTCTTCACCTCGGCGGAGGTGGAGCGGCTGTCCGTGCTGCCCCCGCCGCCCAGCCCGTCGAGCACGTTGTACGCCCCGTACCCCACCCCGCCGACCACCAGCGCGAACACTCCGCCGACCACGGCGACCTTGGCTCCACTGCGCATCCCTGCAGTCCCCCTCCCCAGGAGGCTCCCTTGAACATGTTCAAGAGAGCGCTTGTGGGCACTCTACGGGACGGTAGTGACGGGGGAGGCAGTTGTTATTGGACTGCTATCGGCAATGGCGTGAACGGGCCGGTCAGATCCAGGTATCCAGCCACATGCGGTTGCGCCAGGAATTCTCGGGAATCGACATGCCCGTATACAGCGGCCAGAAGTAGATGAAATTCCAGATGATGAGCAGGACGAGCACGCCCGCCGCGATCGCCCCCACGGCCCGGCGCCGTTCACCGGACGGATCGCCCGTCACCAGGCCCAGTTCCCGCTTGGTCCCGGTGCCCGCCGCAGGACCGATCATCGCGCCGATCATCATCGCGACCGCGAGACAGAGGAACGGCACGAAGACGACCGCGTAGAAGAAGAAGATCGTCCGTTCCTGGTAGAAGAACCACGGCAGCCAGCCCGCCGCCACACCGCAGGCGATCGCGCCCGCCCGCCAGTCACGCCGGAAGAACCACCGCCACAGCACGTACACGAGGGCGAAGCAGCCGGCCCACCACAGCAGCGGCGTGCCGAGCGCCAGCACCTCGCGGGCGCACTTGCCGGTCTCCGAGGCGGCGCAGCCGTTCTGCTCGTCGTAGAAGTACGAGACGGGGCGGCCCAGGACGATCCAGCTCCAGGGGTTGGACTGGTAGGTGTGGCCGGACGTCAGGTTCACATGGAACTCGTAGACCTGATACTCGTAGTGCCACAGGCTGCGCAGCCAGTCCGGCAGCCAGGTCCAGCTACCTCCCCTGCCGTCGGTGGTGGCCCAGTTCCGGTAGTAACCGTGGTGTGCCGGATCGTTTCTGACGATCCAGCCGGTCCACGACGCGAGGTACGTCAGGATCGCGACCGGCACCGTCGAGACGAACGCGGGCAGCAGATCCCGCGTGATCACCGCCTCGTACGGCCGTACCGCTCCCGCCGTCCGGCGCGCACCGACGTCCCACAGGACCGTCAACAGGCCGAACGCGACCAGGATGTACAGGCCGTTCCACTTCGTGCCGAACGCCAGACCCAGCGAGAGACCCGCCGCGATCCGCCACGGCCGCCATCCCAGCCGCAGTGTCCGGGCGATCTGCGCGTCCGGGCGCAGCACCCCGTCGGCGTCGACGGGCAGCGCCGCGGCGAGCCTGCGCCGCGCCCAGTCCCGGTCGATCAGCAGGCAGCCGAACGCCGCCAGCACGAAGAACATCAGCACGAGGTCGAGCAGCGCGGTGCGGCTCATCACGAAGTGCAGGCCGTCGACGGTGAGCAGCGCGCCCGCCAGGCACCCCAGGAACGTCGACCGGAACAGCCGCCGCCCGATCCGGCACAGCATCAGCACGGACAGCGTGCCGAGCACTGCCACCATGAACCGCCAGCCGAACGGTGTGAACCCGAAGAGCTGCTCGCCGAACCCGATGATCCACTTGCCGACCGGCGGATGTACCACATAGCCGGGATCCGTCGGCACCGGCACCGCCGAGGGATCGGCCAGGATCGACTTGTCGACGTCCTTCGGCCAGGACCCCTCGTACCCCTGCTTGATCAGTGCCCAGGCGTCCTTGGCGTAGTACGTCTCGTCGAATATCACCGCCTTCGGGCTGCCCAGGTGCCAGAACCGCAGCACCCCCGCGACCAGCGCCACCAGCAGCGGCCCGCCCCACGCCGACCACCGCACCAGCCGGTCGGCGGTCGGCGGCGACACCCCCAGCACCGCCCACAGCTGCGGGCCCGGCCGCGTGTACGGCGGGACCAGCCGTTCCCGCAGCCCGATTCCGGGGCGCGGCGAATGGCCGAAGCGGCGCAGCCGCTGCTGCCAGGAAGGCGGCTCTTCGCAGCGCTGTTCCCTGGCGTCTTGACCCTGCTGGGCTTCGGGCGCAGTACTCGTCACCGCGCCATCGTAGGGAACGCATCTGTGCGACTGCTGTCGCCCGTGCTGCGAGGATGGCTGATGTGACTGGAACGACTGGAACGCTGGTACTCGCAGGGACCCCCATCGGTGACGTGGCGGACGCCCCGCCACGGCTTGCCAAGGAACTGGAGACGGCGGACGTCGTCGCCGCCGAGGACACCCGGCGGCTGCGCCGGCTGACGCAGGCGCTCGGCATCCACACCACAGGGCGTGTCGTGTCCTACTTCGAGGGGAACGAGTCGGCGCGTACGCCCGAACTCGTCGAGGCGCTGAGCGGCGGGGCCCGGGTACTGCTGGTCACGGACGCCGGGATGCCGTCCGTCTCCGACCCCGGCTACCGGCTCGTCGCCGCCGCCGTGGAGAAGGACATCAAGGTCACCGCGGTGCCCGGCCCGTCCGCCGTGCTCACCGCGCTCGCCCTGTCCGGTCTGCCCGTCGACCGGTTCTGCTTCGAGGGTTTCCTGCCGCGCAAGGCGGGCGAACGGCTCGGCCGGCTCCGCGAGGTCGCCGACGAGCGCCGCACCATGGTCTTCTTCGAGGCCCCGCACCGGCTCGACGACACCCTCGCCGCGATGGCCGAGGTGTTCGGCGGCGACCGCCGGGCCGCTGTGTGCCGCGAGCTGACCAAGACGTACGAGGAAGTCAAGCGCGGCCCGCTGGCGGAGCTGGCGGTCTGGGCGGCCGAAGGCGTACGCGGCGAGATCACCGTCGTCGTCGAGGGCGCGGCGGACACGGCCGAGGAACTGGACGCCGCCGAGCTGGTACGCAGGGTGCAGGTGCGCGAGGAGGCGGGGGAGCGGCGCAAGGAGGCGATCGCCGCCGTCGCCGCGGCGGCGGGGCTGCCCAAACGGGAGGTCTTCGACGCCGTCGTGGCGGCGAAGAACGCCTCGCGCACCGGTCCAGCGGAGGGCAAAGGACTATCCTGAAAAGCAAAGCACGAGCCGCGCACCTGCCCCTTTTTGCCACGAGATGGCCAAGACCGCTCCAATACTCGACAGGGCTTGGTGCGCTCCCGCCGGTATGGGCGTCCACTGGATCAGGGACACACTCTCCGGAGTGCTTGTCCGGCGGACAAGAGGAGCAGGCATGAGCGAGATCGCAGCAACCACCGTGCATGAGGCGTACGCCTTCGCGTGCATGAGGTGCGGATACGGCTGGGAACAGGCCTACGAGATCGAGCACCACGTCGACGGTTCCAACAACGACTTCATCATCTACAAGGCGGACGGGGAACGTGTGCCGTCCCCCCTGTCCAGGCCCACCTGCATGAACTGCGGAGGCCATGTGGTCCGGATCATGCGGTCCGGCCGGGTCTCGACCGTCCAGCGGACGCTCTTCCCGGAGGAGAACGGACCTGCCGAGGGCGTCGACACCCGTGAACGCGAGGCCGCCGCGCCGGCGGCCTCGGAGCACCACTGGCACCTCTCCGACCTGCTGCACCCCTTCCACCGCAAGTGAGGGCGGCGCCACGGTCCTCGTACGATCGTGGCATGAGCCGTACGGAAGCCCCGCCGCTGCCCGAACCCCTGCGGGTACCGGTCGCCGATTCGCACACCCATCTGGACATGCAGGACGCCACCGTCGAGGAAGGCCTGGCCAGGGCCGCCGCGGTCAACGTCACCACAGTGATCCAGGTGGGCTGCGACGTGCAGGGGTCGCGCTGGGCGGCCGAGACCGCGGCCGCGCATGCCGGTGTGTACGCGGCGGTGGCCCTGCACCCCAATGAGGCGCCGCGCATCGTGCACGGGGACCCGGACGGGCGGTCGCGCCAGGGGGCGCGGGAGCCGGGCGGGAAGGCGGCGCTGGACGAGGCGCTCGCCGAGATCGACAAGCTGGCCGCCCTCGACCGGGTGCGCGGCGTCGGCGAGACCGGGCTCGATCACTTCCGTACCGGACCGGAGGGCATGGCCGCCCAGGAGGAGTCCTTCCGGGCCCATATCGAGATCGCCAAGCGGCACGGCAAGGCGCTCGTCATCCACGACCGCGAGGCGCACGCCGATGTGCTGCGCGTCCTCGCCGACGCGGGCGCGCCCGAGCGGACCGTGTTCCACTGCTACTCCGGTGACGCCGAGATGGCGCGGATCTGTGCGGACGCCGGGTACTTCATGTCCTTCGCGGGGAATGTGACGTTCAAGAACGCCCAGCCGCTGCGGGACGCGCTCATGGTCGCGCCGATCGAACTGGTGCTGGTCGAGACGGACGCGCCGTTCCTCACCCCCGCCCCGTACCGCGGACGGCCCAACGCGCCGTATCTCATTCCCGTGACGCTGCGCGCCATGGCGGAGGTGAAGGGCGTCGACGAGGACACCCTGGCGTCGGCGATCAACGACAACACCGCTCGCGCATTCGATTACTGACGGATCACACAGCGACGGTGTGTGGTCGCGCCGCTTTGGAGAGTGACCGAAGCTCCACTATCGTCCCGGACGCCCATCGGGCCACCGGGACGAACGGACCTTCTGGAGCGTCGTGATCAATGCGCAGGGCAGTCACCGTGCGAAGCCGGGCGGAGTGCGTACGGGACGTACAGCGGTGGCGACACCGCCGTACGTCCCCGCGCCCCCGCCGTTCCACGAGGAGCAGACACTCGGTGCTCCCTGGCCGCTCCACGACCCGACCGTCGTGGACGGTGCGGTCCCGCCCCGCCCGGCGGCCGGGCCCGGGACCGGCGACCCTCGCACCGTCCCCCGCCCCGGCGGCCGCGCCGAGGCCCGGCGGGCCGCGCGCCGGCGCAAGGCCGCCGCCCGTCCCGAGAACCTGCGACGGCTCGTCCCGCAGGCCCTGGTCGTCGCCTTCCTGGCCGGCGGCACCAGCGCGTTCGTCGCCCACGACAAGGCGGTCAGGCTCACCGTCGACGGGGAGCCGCGCACCTTGCACACCTTTGCGGACGACATCGGTGAACTCCTCGACGACGAGGGCATCGCCGTCGGCGCCCACGACGTCGTCACCCCAGCGCCCCGCG
This sequence comes from Streptomyces sp. NBC_00316, assembly GCF_036158715.1. Classification (NCBI taxonomy): domain Bacteria; kingdom Bacillati; phylum Actinomycetota; class Actinomycetes; order Kitasatosporales; family Streptomycetaceae; genus Streptomyces; species Streptomyces sp. NBC_00316. The sequence continues at coordinate 5,292,839 of NZ_CP108023.1, forward strand.
GCGACCTCGACAACGACGACGAGATCACCGTCCGCCACGGACGCCCGGTGACCCTCACCCTCGACGGGGTACGGCACGTGGTGTGGACCACCGCAGGCACCGTGGACGGCGCCCTGCGCCAGCTCGGGGTGCGCGCCGAGGGCGCCTACCTCTCCGTCGCCCGCGCCTCCTCGATCGGCCGCACCGGGCTCGCTCTCGACGTCCGTACCGAACGCACCGTGACCCTCATGGCCGACGGCCGCGAGCGCACCGTCCGCACCAACGCGGCGACCGTGGCCGAGGCACTCGCCGAGGCGGGCATCACCCTGCACGGCGAGGACACCACCTCCGTGGCCCCGCAGAGCTTCCCGCGCGACGGCCAGACGGTCTCCGTGCTGCGGATCACCGGCTCCCGCGAGGTGCGCGAGGAGTCCATCCCGTACAGCGAACAGAGGTCCGAGGACAGTTCGCTCTTCGCCGGCACGGAGGTCGTCGAGCGCGAGGGCAGAACGGGCGCCCGCCGGGTCACGTACGCGCTGCGGACCGTCAACGGCGTCCGGCAGCGGCCGCGGGTCCTGGACGTGGACGTCGTCCGTTACCCGGTCGACCGGATCGTGAAGGTCGGCACCAGGGTCCGTCCGCAGTCGGTGGCGGGCGCCGACGGGCTGAACTGGCACGGGCTCGCGGCCTGCGAGTCCGGCGGCCGGTCCGACGCGGTCGACTCCAGCGGTACGTACGGCGGGCTCTACCAGTTCGACACGCAGACCTGGCACACCCTCGGCGGCCGCGGACGCCCGCAGGACGCCCCGGCGTCCGAGCAGACGTTCCGGGCGAAGAAGCTGTACGTGCAACGGGGGGCGAGCCCGTGGCCGCACTGCGGCCGTAGGCTTACCGGGTGAGCACCACAGAGCCCGACGCCCTCCTGGGCCCCGCAGACATCCGCGAACTGGCCGCGAAGCTGGGGGTACGCCCCACCAAGCAGCGCGGACAGAACTTCGTCATCGACGCCAATACCGTCCGCAGGATCGTGCGGACCGCGGAGGTCCGCGCGGACGACGTGGTGGTCGAGATCGGACCCGGTCTGGGCTCGCTGACGCTGGCGCTGCTGGAGGCGGCGGACCGGGTCGTCGCCGTCGAGATCGACGATGTGCTGGCCGCTGCGCTGCCGGACACGGTCCAGGCCCGGATGCCGGGCCGCGCCGACCGGTTCTCGCTGGTCCACTCCGACGCGATGCTGGTCACGGAGCTGCCGGGCCCGGCGCCCACCGCCCTGGTCGCCAACCTGCCGTACAACGTGGCCGTGCCGGTCCTGCTGACGATGCTGGAGCGGTTTCCGACCATCGAGCGGACCCTGGTCATGGTGCAGGCCGAGGTCGCCGACCGGCTGGCCGCCCGGCCGGGCAACAAGGTCTACGGCGTGCCGTCGGTGAAGGCCAACTGGTACGCGGAGGTCAAGCGGGCCGGGTCCATCGGCCGTACGGTCTTCTGGCCCGCCCCGAACGTCGACTCCGGGCTGGTGTCGCTGGTCCGGCGTACCGAGCCGATCACGACCACCGCGAGCCGGGCCGAGGTCTTCGCGGTCGTCGACGCGGCGTTCGCCCAGCGCCGCAAGACGCTGCGGGCGGCCCTGGCCGGCTGGGCGGGCTCCGCACCCGCCGCCGAGGCCGCCCTGGTCGCGGCCGGGATCTCGCCGCAGACGCGGGGCGAGGCGCTGACGGTCGAGGAGTTCGCGGCCATCGCGGAGAACAAGCCCGCAGCGCAGAAGCCGGACACGGACGAGTCCGCCACGACCGGGTCCGACACGGGCGGGTCCACCGGGAACGAATCCGCCGGGAGCAGCGAGTGAGCGTCACCGTCCGCGTCCCCGCCAAGGTCAACGTGCAGCTCGCGGTCGGCGCCCCGCGCCCCGACGGCTTCCACGACCTGGCCAACGTGTTCCTCGCCGTCGGCCTGTACGACGAGGTCACCGTCACCCCCGCCGACGCGCTGACCGTCACCTGCTCGGGCCCGGATGCCGCCCAGGTTCCGCTGGACGCCACGAACCTCGCCGCCCGCGCCGCGATCGCGCTCGCCGAACGTCACGGCATCGCGCCCGACGTGCACATCCACATCTCCAAGGACATCCCCGTGGCGGGCGGCATGGCGGGCGGCAGCGCCGACGGCGCGGCAGCCCTGGTGGCCTGCGACGCCCTCTGGTCCACCGGCGCCACCCGGGACGAGCTGCTCGCCATCTGCGCGGAGCTCGGCAGCGACGTGCCGTTCTCCCTGGTCGGCGGCGCCGCGCTCGGCATCGGCCGCGGTGAACAGCTGACCCCGGTCGAGACCGGCGGTACGTTCCACTGGGTGTTCGCGGTGGCCGACGGCGGGCTCTCCACCCCGGCCGTCTACGGCGAGTTCGACCGGCTCACCGCGGGCACCGACGTCCCTGTACCGGAAGCCTCCCCGGCGCTCCTCGACGCCCTGCGCACCGGCGACGCCACCGCGCTCGCCGAGGCGCTCTCCAACGACCTGCAGCCCGCCGCGCTCTCCCTGCGGCCCTCGCTCGCCGACACCCTCGCCGCGGGTACCGGGGCAGGTGCCCTGGCGGCACTGGTCTCCGGCTCAGGGCCGACCACCGCGTTCCTGGCGGCGGACGCGGAGTCGGCACGGAAGGTCGCGGACGCGCTTCTGGCGTCGGGAACCTGCCGCACCGCGCGGGTCGCGGAGTCCCCCGCGCCGGGTGCCACGGTCGTCTGACGGCGGCTGCCGGGCGGGCACCGGGCACGGTGGCCGCACCGCACCTGCTCGGCGAGCCCGTCGCCCGTACCCGTACAGGGTTTCGCGCCGCGGAAGTCCCCGTCCCTGCCCCTGAGGGATCACCGCACGCTGTCCCAGCCGCGCGGCGACTACCCTGGGATGTCGATCGATCCCCCTGTCAGGAGTGAAATGGCCGTCAATCTGGTCAATGTCGAGCAGGTCAGCAAGGTGTACGGCACCCGTGCCCTGCTCGACGGTGTGTCCCTCGGTGTGTCCGAGGGGGACCGGATCGGAGTCGTCGGCCGCAACGGCGACGGAAAGACGACCCTCATCCGGATGCTCGCCAAGCTGGAGGAGGCGGACAGCGGCCGCGTCACCCACAACGGCGGCCTGCGCCTCGGCGTCCTCACCCAGCACGACTCGCTCGACCCGAAGGCGACCATCCGCCACGAGGTCATCGGCGATCTCGCCGACCACGAGTGGGCGGGCAGCGCCAAGATCCGTGACGTACTCACCGGACTCTTCGGCGGCCTCGGCCTGCCCGGCTTCGAGCACGGCCTGGACACCGTCATCGCGCCGCTCTCCGGCGGCGAGCGGCGCCGGATCGCCCTCGCCAAGCTGCTCATCGCCGAACCGGACCTGATCGTCCTCGACGAGCCGACCAACCACCTCGACGTCGAGGGCATCTCCTGGCTGGCCCGGCACCTGCAGAACCGGCGCTCGGCACTGGTCTGCGTCACCCACGACCGCTGGTTCCTCGACCAGGTCTGCACCCGCATGTGGGACGTCCAGCGCGGCACGGTCCACGAGTACGAGGGCGGCTACAGCGACTACGTGTTCGCCCGGGCCGAGCGGGAGCGGATCGCCGCGACCGAGGAGTCCAAGCGGCAGAACCTGATGCGCAAGGAGCTGGCCTGGCTGCGGCGCGGCGCCCCCGCCCGTACGTCGAAGCCCCGCTACCGCATCGAGGCGGCCAACGAACTGATCGCCGACGTGCCGCCGCCGCGCGATACCAGCGAGCTGATGAAGTTCGCCAACGCCCGGCTCGGCAAGACCGTCTTCGACCTGGAGAACGTGACCGTCCAGGCCGGACCCAAGACGCTGCTCACCCACCTCACCTGGCAGCTCGGCCCCGGTGACCGGATCGGGCTGGTCGGGGTCAACGGCGCGGGCAAGACCTCGCTGCTGCGGGCGCTGGCCGAAGCGGCCCGCACCCAGGGCGACGAGCAGCCCGCCGCCGGGAAGATCGTCGTCGGCAAGACGGTCAAGCTCGCCTACCTTTCCCAGGAGGTCACCGAGCTCGACTCGAACCTGCGGGTGCTGGAGGCGGTGCAGCAGGTACGGGACCGCGTCGACCTCGGCAAGGGCCGCGAGATGACCGCGGGCCAGCTCTGCGAGCAGTTCGGCTTCTCGAAGGAGAAGCAGTGGACCCCGGTCGGCGACCTGTCCGGCGGCGAGCGGCGCCGGCTGCAGATCCTGCGCCTGCTGATGGACGAGCCGAACGTCCTCTTCCTCGACGAGCCCACCAACGACCTCGATATCGAGACGCTGACGCAGCTGGAGGACCTCCTCGACGGCTGGCCCGGATCGATGATCGTGATCTCGCACGACCGGTTCTTCATCGAGCGGACCACGGACCGGGTGATGGCGCTGCTCGGCGACACCTCGCTGCGGATGCTGCCGCGCGGCATCGACGAGTACATCGAGCGCAGGCTGCGCATGGAGGCGGAGTCGATGCCCGCCTCGGCCGGCGCACCGGCGGCGAAGGAGGCCTCGGCCGCGACGGCCGTCTCGCCGCAGGCCGCGCGTGCGGCGAAGAAGGAACTGCAGAAGATCGAGCGGCAGCTCGACAAGGTGTCGAGCAGGGAGACGACCCTGCACGCCCAGATCGCCGACCACGCAACGGACTTCGAGAAGGTGGCGAAGCTCGACGCGGAGCTGCGTGAACTGGTCGCGGAGCGCGACGAGTTGGAGATGCGCTGGCTGGAGCTGGCCGAGGAGGCCTGATCCGGCAGGGGACTTGCCGGCTCCGGTGCCGCTGTTCGACGAGCGGCGCCGGAGCCGGTTCCGGTGGACGGGCAGGGAGCGGCTTCGTGGCGGCGGGCCCGAACCGGCGGCCGTTCACGAAGAGTTGAATCGGCTGCGTAACGGCGGCATCACGGGGCGGTTCTCCCTTGGGAACAGGGGAGGGACCGATTCGGCGTGCGATGTGTTGCGGGTGGTACAAAGAAGCCCCGCTCGACTGTCGTAACGCCGCGGAAGCCATGCCCGATTCGCTCCTTTCCGAGGGGAATTCAGCCCAGCGGAATCGCGGGGGAGACCGGAACGGACACCGGACCGCACGAAGGGGGACGTGCTGATGACCCAGCCGCCCAGCCAGCAACCGCCGCAGGGAGGCTTCGGCGCTCCGCAGGAGCCGCCGCAGGGGAGTCCTCAGCCGGCGGCACCCGGGCAGCCGCCGCAGAGCCCGCCGCCGCAGGGTCAACCGCCCGCCCAACCACCGCAGATGCCGGCCGCGCCACCGACGCCGCCGCCCGCCCAGACGGGTTACGGCTACCCGCAGCCGCCGGCTCAGGCCCCTGGCTACGGCTACCCGCAGCAGCCGGGGCCGTACAACCAGCCGGGTCCGTACGCCCAGCAGCCCGGTCCGTACGGCCGGCAGCCGGGTCCGTACGCCCAGCAGCCCGGCCCCTACGGCCAGCAGCCGCAGCCCGGTTACGGCTACCCGCAGCAGCAGTACCCCGGCGCCCCGGTCCCCGGCGGTACGGGCGGTGGCAACCCCTTCAAGGGCAAGCCCGCCGTCATCATCGCCGCCGCGGTCGCGGCCGCGGTGGTCATAGCCGGTGGCGTGTTCCTCGCGACCGGCGGTGGTGACGACGACAAGAAGCCCGTCGCGCACGAGAGCAATGACGGCAAGGCGCCGAGCGGTTCGCCCTCCGTCGACGAGGGCGACGGCAACGGCGACGGACGGCAGGCCGACGACGACCTCAACGCCGGGCGCAAGCCGGGCGAGGCGAAGGCCCTCTGGCTGCAGACGAACGATGTCGACCTGCCGCGCAACGGCGCGGACGTGTACGGCCCCTGGGTCGTCGGTGACACCGTCGTCAAGGGCATGTACCGCGCGGTCTCCGGCTACTCGGTGGCCGACGGCAAGCAGAAGTGGACGCTGAAGCTGCCGGCCGACATATGTGCCGCGCCCGCGCAGCCCACCACCGACGGCAAGATCGTCATCGGGGTCGAGAACGGCACCACCGACAAGGCGGACTGCTCGGACCTCCAGATGATCGACCTCAGCACCGGCAGGGCCGGGTGGAAGAAGTCGATCACGAAGAACGGCATCTGGGACATGATGTCGGACATCTCCCTCGCCATCAGCGCCGACACCGTCACGGTCGGCCGGACCGGCAACTCCAACGCGTACCGGGTCAGCGACGGCAAGGAGCTGTTCGGTAAGCAGGAGGGCAACTGCCAGCCGTTCGCCTTCGCCGGCGGCTCCAAGCTGATTGCCGCGTCCAGCTGCCGTACGGACGACGTGGACAACCCGCAGCACCAGCTCCAGGAAGTCGACCCGGTCACCGGCAAGCCCAGGTGGACGTACCGGCCGGCCCGCGGCTGGGAGATCGACCGGGTCTATTCGGTGAGCCCGCTCGTCGTCTCACTGACCCAGCGCGAGAAGAAGAAGTGGAGCATCCTCGCCATCAAGGAGAACGGCACGCTCCGCTCCCAGCTGATCGGCGACAAGGGTGACAAGTTCGCCCCGGACTGCGGCAGCACGTTCGCGGTCTTCGGCAAGTCGCTGGACGGCTGCACCGGTGTGACCGCCGACGCCAACACCTTCTACATGGCGACCCAGCCCGACTCCAGCGGCTCCGCCCGTACGAACAAGGTCGTCGCGTTCAACCTGAACACCGGCAAGCCGAAGTGGAAGGCCGCGGCCCCGGCCGAACAGACCGTGAAGCCGCTGCGGATGGAGGGCGGCAACGTGCTGCTCTACGTGGAGTGCGGCTACAACAAGGGCGGCGGGATCGCCACCCTCGCCCCGACCGGCGGCGCCCCGCAGATGCTGCTCCGGCACCCCGAGTCGACGTCGCAGATCGAGAGTTCGTTCTGGGAAGCGAAGATCGTCTATGCGGGCGGCCGCTCCTTCATCGCGAGCGGACGGGTCAGCGCGAGCAACGACAAGGAAGAGCTGGAGACGAAGACCATGATGGCCTTCGGCAAGTGACGGCTCACGCAGGCCCCCGACGGACCCCGGCCGACCACGACGGGTTCCGACCGACCGACTTCCCTTCCTCCGACGAGGTACGTACGCCATGACTCAGCCGCCCCAGCCGCCCAACGAGCCGCCCCAGGGCGGTTTCGGCGCCCCGCAGACCCCGCCCGCCGGTGGTTTCGGCGCTCCGCAGACGCCGCCCGCCGGTCCGCCGCAGCAGCCAGGGTACGGATACCCGCAGGCGCCCCCGCAGCAGCCCGGCTACGGCTACCCGTCCGGCCCCCCGGCCGGACAGGGGCTGCCGCCCGGTCAGCCGCCGCAGCAGGGCTACGGTTACGGCTATCCGACCGCACCGATGCAGCCGCAGTACGCGTCGCCGCAGCAGGGCGGGAACGGCGGCAAGAAGTTCTCCACGCAGACGCAGATCATCGTGGCCGCGGTCGTCGCGGTGGCGCTGATCGTCGGCGGCGGGATCTTCCTCGTCTCCGGCGGCGACGACAAGAAGGGCGACACGTCCCAGTCCGACTCCGGCGGCACCACCGGCGGGGACAAGGGCGGCGAGGACCAGGGCATCGGTGGCGGCGGCAAGGAGAAGGCGCCGGCGAACACCAAGGCCACCGTCGGGTTCCAGCTCCCGCAGCCGAAGGTCACCGACGTCACGAAGCTCGACGGCTCCTGGCTGACCGACAAGGCCTATGTGAAGACCGGCGTCTACGAGATCGTCGGCTACGACAAGGCCAAGGGCACCAGGCTCTGGTCGATCCCGCTGCAGGGCCAGCTCTGCGCCGCCTCCCGGCACATGTCGAAGGACTACAAGACGGCCATCGCCTTCGAGGCGAGCAAGCCGACCAAGGAGCAGAAGTACCCGCAGTGCAACCAGATCGGCGCACTCGACCTGAACACCGGCAAGCTGATGTGGAGCAAGTCGGTGACCGCCGCGACCGGCGGTGACGAGCCGATCAGGTTCGACGAGATCACGCTCAGCGGTACCACGGTCGCCGCGGGCGGCACCGACGGCGGCGCCGCCTTCGACCTGAACACCGGCGCCGAGCGCTGGAAGCCGAAGGTCGCCACCGACGGCTGCTACGACAAGGGATACGGCGGCGGCGACGCGCTCGCGGTGGTCCGCAAGTGCGGTACGTACGAGAGCCCGCAGCTCGTCATCCAGGCGCTGAACCCGACTACGGGCGCCCCGCTCTCGTCGTACAAGATGCCGCCCGGCGTCGAGTACGCGAGCATCGTCTCCACCAAGCCGCTGGTCGTCGCGGCCGATGTCGGCGACACCGCCGGTGACGGCAGCGGGATCTCGGACTTCTTCTCGATCGACGCATCGACCGGCAAGCTCCTCACGAAGATCGCCGCGGACGCCGAGAAGTACGCCGCCAGCTGCCGCTCCACCGAGGTCGAGAGCTGCCAGCAGCTCGTCGTCGGCAACAACCGGCTCTACCTGCCGACCGAGGAGCACGAGGGCACCGGCGACTACGGCAACACCAACGAGATCGTCTCGTTCGACCTCACGACCGGCAAGCCGACCAGTGACAAGGCCGACGCGGGCGACCGGTACACGATGTTCCCGATCCGTATGGACGGTTCCAACATCCTTGCGTACAAGGCGCCCCCGTACGACAAGGGCGGTCAGATCGTCTCCATCGACGGCGCCACCTTCAAGCAGACCGTGCTGATGGAGAACCCGAGCGACGAGTCCGTCCGGGAGGCGGAGACCAGCTACTCCCTCGACTACGCGGAGATCCTCTTCGCGGACGGGCGGATGTACATCTCCGAGGTGATGGCGAGCAAGCCGACCACGACCACGCTCGACGACAAGCGCTACCTCGCGCTCTCGTTCGCCACCGGCTGACCCGGCGGCGGCACCGCGCGCACACCGGCCCTGCCGGTCGATCACTCGACCGGCAGGGCCGGTCGTTTCTGTACGCCCACTGATCCACTTGTGTCCGTCCCGCACCCGTCAACCGAACCGGAACGGCACATAATTCGGCTTTCCGGGGGTCTTCTGCCTGGTAAGGGGCGCGCCACGTCGAACAAGCGTGTAGCTTGCCGGGTCAAAGGGCCGGGGGGCCCAGGCCTTGGGGGTCAATCAATGGGCGTGCGGCTCATGGTGGTCGATGACCACCGACTGCTCGCCGAGGCGCTCGCCTCGGCGCTGAAATTGCGGGGTCACCGGGTGCTCGCGGCCGCCGCGCCTACCTCCGGTGCGGCGGAGCTCGTGGTGAGCAGGGCCCCGGAGGTCTGCCTGTTCGGCACGGCGACTCCGGCCGAACCGGGTGCGTTCGACCCGATCGCGCGGATCAAGCGGGAGCGCCCGCAGGTGGCGGTGGTGGTGCTCGGGCCGGTGCCCAGCCCCCGCGGGATCGCGGCGGCGTTCGCGGCCGGAGCCGCCGGTTACGTCCGGCACGACGAGCGGATCGAGGGGGTCGAGCGCGCGATGGTCAGGGCGCGCTCCGGGGAGGCGGCGATCGCACCGCAACTGCTGCAGGGCGCCTTCGCGGAGCTGCTCAACCCGGCCGCCCAGCCGGACGACGAGGGGCAGCGGCTGCTGCAGATGCTCACGCCGCGCGAGATCGAGGTCCTGGTGCGGGTCGCGGAGGGCGAGGACACCCGGCTGATCGCGGCCGGGATGCGGATCGCGCCGAGCACCGCGCGCACCCATGTGCAGCGGGTGCTGATGAAGCTGGGCGTCGGCTCCCGGCTGGAGGCGGCGGCGCTGGCGGCCCGCACCGGGCTGCTGGACCGGGCGCCGGTGGTCCCGCAACAGCAGGGGCCGGACGCCGGGTGACATCCGGCCCCTGCTGTGCGGTGCACTTGATCAGGCGAAGTAATTGATCACCGCGGCGATGGTGCCCGCGACGAGCCCCCGGACCCCGGACTTCATCGAGGCGCGCTTCCAGAACATGCCGATGATGAGGACCGCGGACATCGGGACGCCGAAGAACGAGAACGGCGTCCGGAGGTAGCTCGTGATGTTCGAGAAGCCGGCGGCGACGAAGGCCGTGCCGACCGAGGCGAGCATCCCGGCCGCCGTGATCATCCGGCCGAACCGCAGGTGGTACGCGGCGGGCCGGTCCTTCTGCACGTAACGCGCCCGGACGTCGGTCGTGACCACCGCGTGGAACGACGAGACGTCGGCCGCCATGCCGGCCATGAAGGCGGCCGGCAGACCGGTGACCGCGATGCCGGGCACGCCGTTCGGCAGCAGCTCCTGCATCAGCAGCGCGATGGCGTCGTCGTACGTGAGGCCGGACCCGGCACACCGATCTTCGGTACGAGCACGGCGGCGACCGGGCCCGGGATCATCACGAGGAAGACGATGAAGATCTTCGGGAACGTGGCGATCAGCGGTGTGCGCCGGGCGAACTGCAAGGAACGTGCGCTCCGACCGCCACAAATGAACAGTTCCGATGGGGACCTTTGTCGGATTCTGATCGCATGAGTGCGAATCCCTGTTTCCGGGGGCATGAGTGTGCGCGAGATCCGGGTCACATGCGGTGGTGTCGGACCATTGACGTGCGTGTTGGCTTGTGATTTGTTGTGTGCGGTTATGTTTGGAGGAACCTGGTGAAGAAGACGGTTACGACGCTCGCCGACGGCCGTGAGCTGCTCTACTACGACAGCCGCGACGACGTGGTCCGCGACGCCGTCGACCGGCGGCCGCTCGACGCCGTGTCGACCTCCTCCGAAGTCCGCCGCGACCCGCTTCTCGGCGACAGCGTCGCCATCGCCTCGCACCGCCAGGGCCGCACGTACCATCCGCCGGCCGACGAATGCCCGCTCTGCCCGTCCCGGGACGGGCGGCTCAGCGAGATCCCCGACGACCAGTACGACGTGGTCGTCTTCGAGAACCGCTTCCCCTCGCTCGCCGGCGACTCCGGCCGCTGCGAGGTCGTCTGCTTCACCTCCGACCACGACGCGTCCTTCGCCGACCTCACCGAGGAGCAGGCGGCTCTGGTCCTCGACGCCTGGACCGACCGCACCGCCGAACTCGCCGGGTTCGAGCAGGTCAAGCAGGTGTTCTGCTTCGAGAACCGGGGCGCCGAGATCGGTGTGACGCTCGGCCATCCGCACGGGCAGATCTACGCGTACCCCTTCGTCACCCCGCGCACCGAGCTGATGCTCCGCTCCATGGAGGCGCACCGCGAGCGGACCGGCGGCAATCTCTTCGACGACGTCGTGGCCCGCGAGCTGGCCGACGGCGACCGCATGGTGCTGACCGGCGAGCACTGGGTCGCCTTCGTCCCGTACGCCGCCCACTGGCCGTACGAGGTCCATCTGTACCCGCGCCGCCGAGTCCCCGACCTGCGGGCACTCGACGACGCCGCACGCACGGAGTTCGCACAGGTCTATCTGGAACTCTTGAGGCGATTCGACCGGATCTTCGGCCCCGGTGAGCCGCCGACCCCGTACATCGCAGCCTGGCACCAGGCGCCGTTCGGGGTTGCGGGTCGTGAGGAGTTCGGGCTCCACCTCGAGCTTTTCACCATCCGACGCACCTCGGGCAAGCTGAAGTTCCTCGCGGGTTCCGAATCCGGCATGAGTGTGTTCATCAACGATGTGCCGCCGGAGGCCGCGGCCCAGCGACTGCGAGAGGTAGCGAGCGAGTGAGCAAGCCCCGGAGCGACGTCCAGAGCGACCCCCTGCCCAGCCCCCGGAAGAAGTACCTGGTCACCGGCGGCGCAGGCTACGTCGGCAGTGTGGTCGCCGCGCATCTGCTCGAAGCCGGTCACCGGGTGACCGTCCTCGACGACCTGTCGACCGGATTCCGCGAGGGCGTCCCCGCCGGTGCCGAGTTCATCGAGGGCCGCATCCAGGACGCCGCGCGCTGGCTGGACCCCTCCTACGACGGGGTGCTGCACTTCGCCGCGTACTCCCAGGTCGGCGAGTCCGTCGTCCACCCCGAGAAGTACTGGGTGAACAACGTCGGCGGCACGACCGCGCTGCTCGCCGCGATGCGCGACGCCGGGGTGCGGACCCTGGTCTTCTCCTCCACCGCCGCGACCTACGGCGAACCGGTCTCCAGCCCCATCACGGAGTCCGACCCGACCGCCCCCACCAACCCGTACGGCGCGACGAAGCTGGCCGTCGACCACATGATCAGCGGCGAGGCGGCCGCGCACGGACTGGCCGCGGTCTCGCTGCGCTACTTCAACGTGGCCGGCGCGTACGGCAGCCACGGGGAGCGGCACAGCCCCGAGTCGCATCTGATTCCGCTGGTCCTCCAGGTCGCGCTCGGCCGGCGCGAGTCGATCTCCGTCTACGGCGACGACTACCCGACCCCCGACGGCACCTGCGTCCGCGACTACATCCACGTCGCGGACCTCGCCGAGGCCCACCTCCTGGCCCTGGACGCGGCCACCGCGGGCGAGCACCTGATCTGCAACCTCGGCAACGGCAACGGCTTTTCGGTACGCGAGGTCATCGAGACCGTCCGCAAGGTCACCGGCCACCCGGTCCCCGAGACCGCGGCCCCGCGCCGCGCCGGGGACCCGGCCGTGCTGGTCGCCTCCGCCGCCACCGCCAGGGAACGGCTCGGCTGGCAGCCGTCCCGCGCCGACCTGGCCGGAATCGTCACCGACGCCTGGACGTTCGCCCGCCGAGAGGAGCCCACCGCGCCATGACCGACCACACGGCCGACAACGCAGAGCTGGTCACCGCCTTCACCGAGCTGTACGGCGCTGCCCCGGAAGGAGTCTGGGCGGCGCCCGGCCGGGTCAACCTGATCGGTGAGTACACCGACTTCAACGACGGTTTCGTGATGCCGCTCGCGCTGCCGCACACCGCGCGCGCGGCCGTCGCCCGCCGTACCGACGGAGAGCTGAGGCTGCACTCCACCGACGTGCCGGGCGGTGTCGTCCGGCTCCGCGTCGACGAGCTGGCCCCGCACTCCGGGCACGGCTGGGCGGCCTACCCGGCCGGCGTCGTCTGGGCGCTGCGCGAGGCCGGCCACCAGGTCACCGGCGCGGACATCCAGCTGACCTCGACCGTCCCCACCGGCGCCGGACTCTCCTCGTCCGCCGCCCTCGAAGTGGTCACCGCACTCGCCCTCAACGACCTCTTCGAACTCGGCCTGTCCGCCTCCGAACTGGCGGTCCTGTCGCAGCGCGCCGAGAACGCGTTCGTCGGCGTGCCGTGCGGCGTCATGGACCAGATGGCGTCGGCCTGCTGCACCGACGGCCACGCCCTGCACCTCGACACCCGCGACCTCACCCAGCGCCAGGTCCCGTTCGACCTGGCCGCGCACGGACTGCGGCTGCTGGTCGTCGACACCCGGGTCAAGCACGAGCTGGGCGACGGCGCGTACGCGGAGCGGCGGGCCGGCTGCGAGGCGGGTGCGCGGGCGCTCGGCATAGGGACGCTGCGCGACCTTCCGTACGAGGGTCTCGGCGCTGCACTCGACACCCTCGCCGAGGCCGGCGCGGACGAGTCGGTCGTGCGGTACGTACGCCATGTCGTCAGCGACAACGCGCGGGTGGAGCAGGTCATCGCACTGCTCGACGCGGGCGATGTGCGCTCCGCGGGCCCCGTTCTGACGGCCGGCCATGTCTCGCTCCGCGACGATCTGCGGGTCTCCTGCCCCGAACTGGACCTGGTGGTCTCCGCGGCGAATGCGGCCGGGGCGCTCGGCGCGCGGATGACCGGCGGCGGCTTCGGCGGCTCGGCGATCGTGCTGGTGGAGGAGAGCGACGCGGACGCGGTCACCAAGTCGGTGCTGGAGGCGTTCACTTCGGCGGGATACGCGACGCCCGGGGTCTTTCCGGCGGTCCCGTCGGCCGGCGCCCGCCGCACCGGCTGAGCCCGTGGGTCAGCCGAAGGACTTCGTCAGGATGAACTCGGTGACTCCGGGCGGGTAGTCGTCGACCTGCCCGCTCACCTCGTACCCCCGCTTCCGGTAGAAGCCGGGAGCCTGGAACCCCCAGGTCTCCAGCCGGGAGCGGGTGCAGCCGCGGTCCGCCACGGCCACCCGCTCCGCCTCGGCGAGCAGCTGCGAGCCGAGGCCGGAGCCGCGGTGCTCCTCGCCGACCCAGAGCAGATCCACATGGAGCCAGTAGGCCCAGGTGCGTCCGGCCAGCCCGCCGGCCAGCGCACCTCGGTCGTCCATCGCCCACACCTCGAGCGGGAGTTCGTGCTCGGCCGGCGTGGCGAGCAGGGTGCGGAGCTCCGGTGAGCGCTCCGTATTGCTGTGATGCAGCCGTTCACCCAGCAGAAGACGACGATCTTTGTCTACTTCTGTCTCAAGACGAAACATGAACCACACCCTAAACACCGAGGTCCATCAGTTCTGTCAATTGCCTTCCGCTTCGGGCCCTCAGCCGTACGCTGATGCACAGCACCGGTGGGGGCCGGTGCTGATTCAGGGGTACGAGACGGTCGGGTACGACGCCCGGGGCGGGGTGGCAGCCGGCACACGGCGGCGGCCGTGGCATTGCGGTTCACCTCAGCGCTCCGGGCGTCGTACCCGCACTTGTCCGCCCCGTCGGGGTGCCGGGGGTGGCCCCGGGCCAGACGCAGCTGGGGGTTCCTGTGGTCCGTATCCGGGTTCTCGTGGTGGACGACCACCGCATTTTCGCCGAATCGCTTGCGGCGGCCCTCGCGGCCGAGCCGGACGTCGAGGTGTCCGCGGCGGGCAGCGGCCCCGCCGCGCTGCGCTGCCTGGAGCGCGCGGCCGCCGAAGGCCGCACGTACGACGTGATGCTCGTCGATGCCGAACTGGGCAGCCTGTCGCCGGGCGGACGCGCCGTCCCGGGCCCGGTCCCCGTCCCGCGCAGTGGTGACAGCCCGGTCGACGGGATCTCGCTGGTCGCCGGGGTCCGTGCGGGCCAGCCGTCCGTCCGCACGGTGGTGCTCGCCGAGAAGGACGACGCGCGCCGGGCCGCGCTTGCGCTGCAGGCCGGAGCGTCGGGCTGGGTGGCCAAGGACTGCTCGCTGCAGCGGCTGCTCACGGTCATCCGCGGGGTGCTGCGCGACGAGACGCACCTTCCGCCCGCGCTGCTCACCGGCGTGCTGCGGGAACTGACGGCGGCCCGCAAGCACCGCACCGAGAGCGAGCGCCTGGTCGAGTCGCTGACCCCGCGCGAGCGCGAAGTGCTGCGCTGCATGGTGGCGGGACTGGGCCGCAAGGCGGTGGCGGAGCGGCTGTTCCTCTCGCCGCACACGGTGCGTACGCATATGCAGAACGTGCTGGGGAAGCTGGGCGTGCACTCGACCCTGGCCGCGGTCGCCCTGGCCCGGCGGGCCGGTGTCGGACCTGCCGAGCTAGCCGGGGATGTTGTCGAACGGGGCGGTCAACTGGCGTAGCAGCGAGGCCAGTTCGAAACGCTGCTGACGGGAGAGTTCGCCCAGGATGGCCCGTTCCTGGGCGAGCAGCCCGGCCAGCGACTGGTCGGCCTTGTCGCGCCCCTCGGCGGTGAGCCGGACGAGGACGCCGCGCCGGTCGCTGGGGTCGGGGAGCCGCTCGACGAGGTTCTTCTTGGTCAGCCGGTCGATCCGGTTGGTCATCGTGCCCGAGGTGACCAGGGTCTGGGTCAGCAGCTGGCCGGGGGAGAGCTGGTACGGGGCGCCCGCGCGGCGCAGCGACGTCAGCACGTCGAACTCCCACGGCTCGAGGTTGTGCTCGGCGAAGGCGATCCGGCGGGCCCGGTCGAGGTGACGGGCGAGGCGCGAGACGCGGCTGAGCACCTCGAGCGGTTCCACGTCGAGGTCGGGGCGCTCGCGGCGCCATGCTGCGACCAGTCGGTCGACCTCGTCCTCCATGTGGATCAGTGTAAAGGGTCTGTCGACATGAAGTCTCTTGAATTCAAGTGTCTTGACATCAAGATAGTGGGCTGGTGATCCTTGCTGCATGACGACACCCACCTGGGACCCGCAGCAGTACCTGCGCCACGCCGACCACCGCACCCGCCCGTTCCACGACCTCCTGGCCCGCATCCCCGAGCCCCCGGCCGCCCCCGCACCGCGCATCGCGGACCTCGGCTGCGGAGCCGGCAACGTCACGGCCCTCCTCGCCGACCGCTGGCCCAAGGCCCGCATCACCGGCTACGACAACTCCCCCCAGATGCTGGAACGGGCCCAGGCCCACGCCACCCCCCTCCTGGACTTCGCCGAGGCCGACGCGACGACCTGGACGCCGCCGGAGCCGCACGACGTGATCGTCTCCAACGCGCTGCTCCAATGGGTCCCCGGCCACGCCGACCGCTTCCCGGCCTGGCTCGACGCCCTCACCCCCGGCGGTACGTTCGCCTTGCAGGTCCCCGGCAACTTCGACCAGCCCACCCACGTCCTGATGCGCGAACTGGCCGAGTCGCCCCGCTGGCGCTCCCGCCTGGGCGGCATCCTGCGCCACGGCGACGCGGTCCTGACGCCCACCGCCTACCTCGACCGCCTCACCGCCCCCGGCATCACCGCCGACGTCTGGGAGACCACCTACCTGCATCTCCTCCAGGGCGAGGACGCCGCCCTGGACTGGGTCAAGGGCACCGGTCTGCGCCCGGTCCTGACGGCGCTCGCGGACGACCCGCAGGCCAGGGACGCCTTCCTCGCCGAATACCGCGATGCACTGCGCACCGCGTACCCGAAGGGCCCGCACGGCACGGTCTTCCCGTTCCGCCGCATCTTCGCCGTGGCGCACAAGTCCCGGCGGGAGAGCTGATGATCGCCGCCCTCGACCACGTCCAACTGGCCGCCCCGGAAGGTGCGGAGGACCTTCTGCGCGCCTACTACGCCGGCACCCTCGGCATGACGGAGATCCCGAAGCCGCCGGTCCTGGCCGTCCGCGGCGGCTGCTGGTTCCAGGCGGGTCCGGTCCAGCTCCACCTGGGCGTCGAGAAGGACTTCCGCCCGGCGAGGAAGGCGCACCCCGGCCTGCGTGTCACGGACATCGAGGCGTATGCGTCGCGGCTGGAGGCCTGCGGCGCGGAGGTCCGCTGGGACACCGGTCTGCCGGGCCACCGGCGTTTCTTCTCCCACGACCCGGTGGGCAACCGGCTGGAGTTCCTGGAGCCGGTGGGATGAGTCCCGGCGCGGGCACGCAGGAGCGCCCTGCCGCCGGAAGCCCGGCCGCAGGGCGCTCTGTGTGGTGCGGGGTGCTCAGTACAGGTTGCGGTAGGTGTTCCAGCCGCCGCCGACCCGGACCTTCGCCGCGAACTTCCCGGTTCCGGTCGAGGTGTAGCGGTAGAGGTCGCCGGCGGAGTTGACGCCGACGATGTCGCCCTTGCCGTCACCGTTGATGTCGCCGGGTGCGGCGAGCTTGTTGTAGGTGTTCCAGCCGGCGCCGATGGAGACCCGCGACTTGAACGGGGCGGAGGCGTTGCCCGTGCCCGCGTACAGGTAGAGGGTGCCGCCGGTGGTGCGGGCCAGGAGGTCCGTGCGGCCGTCACCGGTGTAGTCGCCCGCGCCGAGGAGCTTGTTGTACGCACCCCAGCCGGAACCGACCTTGATCCGGGTGGCGAACGCGCTGCCCGTGCCGTTGCCGCGGTACAGGTAGAGGTTGCCGGACCGGTCCCGCGCCAGCAGGTCGCCCTTGCCGTCGCCGCTCAGGTCGCCCGGACCGACGAGGCTGTTGTAGATGTCCCAGCCGTTGCCGATCGTGTAATCGCCGTTGTAGAGCGTGCCCTTGTACACGATCGGCAGGTCGGACTGGCCGTCCTTGTCGAAGGACGAGGCCAGTGTGAAGCTGAGGCCCGACGGGAACTGGTCGATGAGCTGGCGGTCGCCGAATGCCCCGTTGTTCTTCGCGTAGTACCAGTACAGGTTGTTCTTGCCGTCCAGCCCCATCAGGTCGTTCTTGCCGAAGTCGGGGTTTCCGCCCGCTCCGAGGAACAGCGATGCGACGTTCCAGTTCGTCCCCCACGTGCTGCGGGGGAGGAAGGTGCCGTACCCGGTCGACTCGTAGTAGTACATCGTGCCGGACTGGGTGCGCACGAGGAGGTCGGCCAGGCCGTCGCCGGTCTGGTCGTCGATCCCGATGAGCTGGTTGTACGCGTTCCAGCCGTTGCCGACCTTCACCCGGCCCTTGAACGGGGTTGCGGCGGTGCCGGTGCCGGCGTAGAAGTACAGCTCGCCGGCGGTCGTACGGGCGATCAGGTCGCCGATGCCGTCGCCGTTCATGTCGTTCGCGCCGACGAGCTGGTCGTACGCGCCCCAGCCGTTGCCGACCTTGACCCGCGAGGTGAACGGGTTGCTCTCGACCGCGCCCGTGGTCGTGTAGAGGTACAGCTCACCCGAGGGCGTACGGGCCAGGACGTCGCCCCGGCCGTCCCCGTTCAGGTCGCCGGGAGCGAAGACCTTGTTGTAGATCTGCCAGCCCTTGCCGGACCAGGTGGCGTAGCCGGTGCTGTCCGCCCCCCAGCTCTGGAAGAGCGAGAGGGTGCCGGTCGCCGACAGGGTGAAGAAGTCGGGACCGCCGCCGCCGTCGAGGTCGCCCGGCGCGATGATGTCCTTGTACTGCTCCTCGTAGTCGCCGTTGATCGTGTAGGTGTGGCTTTCGGCACCGGCCGACGGGTAGACGTACAGCTGTCCGTCGATGCCGCGTTCCATCAGGTCGCTGTACCCGTCGCCGTCCACGTCCTGACGCGGCTTCGCCGGGATGACCGCGTCGGCCTCGCCCGCGACACGCGCGGCCGGGGACTTCTTGGCGGTGCGCTGCGGCAGCGTGAGCGTCGGCAGCCGGTCGAGCCGGGGCTGCGCGGGCCGCTCGACGGCCGGGGCGTGCGGTGCGGGTGTGGCATCGGCCGAGGCCGGGGCGGCCAGCAGCATGCCGGCCGAGAGAACAAGAGCGGTGCAAGCCGCGATCCGGCGCGCGCGCTTCGGGCGCGCGGGCACGGACAGGGCGGGTTCCACAGAAGACAAAGCCCCCCCAGGGGTCAGTGGTGGAACCGGGTCGAACGGATTCACAGATGCGTTACATGCATGGTGAATCAATGCCCGGGATAGCCACAGACTCTACAGCTGTGACCCACGGGACTGAAGTGGTTTAACGATTGAGTAATAACGGAGTTCCCGCCGTTCGGAACGGCAGGGCGGCAGTACAGAAGCCGCGACCCGCCGGTCCTGGCCGCTCGTGGCGGCTGCTGGTTCCAGGCGGGCCCGGTCCAGCTCCACCTGGGCGTCGAGAAGGACTTCCGCCCGGCGAGGAAGGCGCACCCCGGCCTGCGCGTCACGGACATCGACGCGTACGCGTCGCGGCTGGAGGCCCGTGGCGCGGAGGTCCGCTGGGACACCGGTCTGCCGGGCCACCGGCGTTTCTTCTCCCACGACCCGGTGGGCAACCGGCTGGAGTTCCTGGAGCCGGTGGGATGAGTCCCGGCGCCGGCACGCAGGAGCGCCCTGCCGCCGGAAGCCCGGCCGCAGGGCGCTCTGTGTGGTGCGGGGTGATCAGTTCAGGATGCTGTACGTGTTCCAGCCGCCGCCGAGCCTGACCGGGGCGGCGAACTGGCCGGAGCCGTTCGAGATGTAGAGGTAGAGGCTGCCGTTGCGGTCGACCCCGACGAGGTCGGCCTTGCCGTCCCCGGTGAGGTCGCCGGGCGCGGCCAGCTTCGTGTAGGTGTTCCAGCCCCTGCCGACGGGGAACGGGGACTGGAACGGCTTGTACTTGTCGCCGGTGCCCCGGTACATCTTGAGCACCCCCGCGGAGTCGCGGGCCACCACGTCGGTGCGGCCGTCCCCGGTGAAGTCGCCGGCGCCGATGATCATGTTGTACGCGTTCCAGCCGCCGCCGACCCTGATGCGGGCATCGAAACCGCTGCCTGTGCCGTTGCCGGGATGGATGTACAGGTAGCCGTCGGTGTCGCGGGTCAGCACGTCACCCTTGCCGTCGCCGGTCAGGTCGCCGGGGCCGACGGTGACGTTGTAGCTGCCCCAGGCGCTGCTCATCCTGTGAACGCTGTCCATGTAGGTGTAGTTGTAGAGCCCGCCGTCGAACACCTCCAGCAGACTGGCCAGGGTGGTCTCCTTGAGCGAGGACGCGCCGACGGGCTTGGCGCCCTTCCACCCGCCCACGTCGCTCCAGCGGGCACGCGGGCTCAGCTTGCCGTTGTTCAGCGACCAGTAGGCCCAGAGCGTGCCCTCGGAGTCGAGCCCGAGGAGATCGCTCTTGCCGTAGTCAGGGGCGCCGCCCGTGCCGGCGATGAGCGATGCCACGTTCATACCGGTGCCGCCCGCCACACGCGTCGCGAGTTCGCCGCCGGTG
Source organism: Streptomyces sp. NBC_00316 (assembly GCF_036158715.1). Taxonomy (NCBI): domain Bacteria; kingdom Bacillati; phylum Actinomycetota; class Actinomycetes; order Kitasatosporales; family Streptomycetaceae; genus Streptomyces; species Streptomyces sp. NBC_00316. The sequence goes on from NZ_CP108023.1 coordinate 5,312,962, forward strand.
CCGGTGGCGAGGTAGACGTAGACGTCCCCGTTGACCGCGCGGCCGAGCAGGTCGCCCCGGCCGTCGCCGTTCAGGTCGTCGACGCCGATGACCTGGTTGTAGATCTTCCAGCCACGCCCGACGTGGTCGGGATCGGTGAACGGGGCTGCCGTGGAGCCGGTGCCCGTGTAGAAGTACAGCTCGCCGGAGACGGTCCGCCCGTAGAGGTCGGCGATGCCGTCCCCGGTGACGTCGTTCGCCCCGATGAGCTGGTCGTACGCGCCCCAGCCCTTACCGATCAGCACCCGTGCGGAGAAGGGGGAGGCGGCCGTGTTGCCGGTGGCCGCGTACAGGTACAGCTCGCCCGCAGGCGTGCGGGCCAGCAGGTCGGACCGTCCGTCGCCGGTCAGGTCACCGGGCGAGAGCACCTTGTTGTAGATCTGCCAGCCCTTGCCGGTCCAGGTCGAGTTCCCGGTGCCCGCCGCCGACATACCCGCATGGAACGAGAGCGAGCCGTACGGCGACAGGGTCAGGACGTCCGCGACCCCGTCGCCCGTCTGGTCGCCGACCGGAATGACGTCCTTGTGCACGTCCGGAGCCTTGCCGGGGATCTCGAACGCATGCGCCTGATCGGCGGTGCTCGGCGAGATGAGGAGTTCGGCGTCGTACGTCCGGTAGATCAGGTCGGAGTAGCCGTCGTCGTCGAAGTCCGCACGGGGCTTCGCCGCAACGGCCGCGCCGCCCGCACCTTCCGCCGCTGCCGCCTTCTGCTTCCGGGCGGTGTGCTTCGGCAGGGTCAGGGTCGGCCGCAGGCCCGTCGAGGACGTGGGCCGCTCCGTCACAGTGCGGTGCGGTGCGGGTGTGGCATCGGCCGAGGCCGGGGCGGCCAGCAGCATGCCGGCCGAGAGAACAAGAGCGGTGCAAGCCGCGATCCGGCGCGCACGCTTCGGGCGTGCGAGCGCGGACAGGGCGGGTTCCACAGAAGACAAAGCCCCCCCAGGGGTCAGTGGTGGAACCGGGTCGAACGGATTCACGGATGCGTTACATGCATGGTGAATCGGTGCCCGGGACAGTCGCAGACTCTACAGCTGTGACCCACGGGGCCGAGGTGGTTTAACGATTGAGAAGTAACGGGGTTCTGCTGTTCGGAGTGGCGGTACGGAGGCCGCAGAAGCCGCAGAAGCCGCAGAAGCCGCGTAAGCCGCAGGCGCGCGGGTGCCGGGTGGGCGCCCCGCGCCGCTCAGCTCTTGCGGTGTCCGATCAGCCGCGGCTTCGACTCCAGGTTCTCCAAGCCGTGCCAGGCCAGGTTCACCAGATGCGCCGCCACCTCGGCCTTCTTCGGCTTGCGCACGTTCAGCCACCACTGACCCGTCAGCGCCACCATGCCGACCAGCGCCTGCGCGTACAGCGGCGCCAGCTTCGGGTCGAAGCCGCGGGCCTTGAACTCCAGGCCCAGAATGTCCTCCACCTGAGTGGCGATGTCGCTGATCAGGGACGCGAACGTACCCGTCGACTGGGCGACGGGAGAGTCACGGACCAGGATGCGGAAGCCGTCCGTGTACGTCTCGATGTAATCGAGCAGCGCGAACGCCGCCTGCTCCAGGAGCTCACGCGGATGACCCGCCGTCAGTGCGCTGGTCACCATGTCGAGCAGCTGGCGCATCTCACGGTCGACCACCACCGCGTACAGGCCCTCCTTGCCGCCGAAGTGCTCGTACACGACCGGCTTGGAGACACCGGCGCGGGCCGCGATCTCCTCGACCGACGTGCCTTCGAAACCCTTGTCGGCGAAAAGGGTGCGGCCGATGTCCAGCAGCTGCTCGCGGCGTTCCTTGCCCGTCATCCGCACGCGGCGGGTGCGCCGGGTGGAGGAAGGCCGGTTCTTCTCGCTGCTCGTGCTGCCGTCGGTCGCCACGCCGTCAATCATGCCGCGTCGGCCCGTGCGGGCTTGCGCCGGGAGTCGATCCGGGACGCGTCCGGCCAGCGCACGTCGTACGCCCAGCCGAGCTTCTCGAACCACCGGATCAGCCGGGCACTGGAGTCGACCTGGCCCCGCAGCACCCCGTGCCGGGCGCTCGTCGGGTCCGCATGGTGCAGGTTGTGCCACGACTCGCCGCAGGACAGAACCGCCAGCCACCACACATTCCCGGACCGGTCACGGGACTTGAACGGGCGCTTGCCGACCGCGTGACAGATCGAGTTGATCGACCACGTGACGTGGTGCAGGAGCGCCACCCGTACGAGAGAGCCCCAGAAGAACGCCGTCGCCGCACCCCACCACGACATCGTCACCAGACCGCCGACCAGCGGCGGAACCGCCAGCGAGACGATCGTGAAGGTGAGGAAGTGACGGGAGACCCCGCGAACCGCCGGGTCCTTGATCAGGTCCGGGGCGTACTTGTGCTGCGGCGTCTGCTCCTCGTCGAACATCCAGCCGATGTGCGCCCACCACAGGCCCTTCATGAGCGCCGGGAGCGACTCCCCGAACCGCCACGGCGAGTGCGGATCGCCGTCGGCGTCGGAGAAACGGTGATGCTTGCGGTGGTCCGCCACCCAGCGCACCAGCGGCCCCTCCACCGCGAGCGACCCGGCGACGGCCAGGGCGATACGGAGCGGGCGCTTCGCCTTGAACGAACCATGGGTGAAGTAGCGGTGGAAACCGATCGTGATGCCGTGGCAGCCGATGTAGTACATGGCGACCAGCAGACCCAGATCGAGCCAGCTCACCCCGCGCCCCCACGCCAGCGGCACCGCCGCGACCAGGGCCACGAACGGCACCACGATGAACAGCAGCAGGGCGATCTGCTCGATCGACCGCTTGTCGTCGCCACCGAGCGTGGCGGAGGGGAGATCCGGACCGTCGGCCGCCGGTTCCCGGGCGTCGCCGATCACGTCGGGGGTGGTGTTCATGGGGAGCCCCTGGAGGGTGAGGAGTACGACGGAAAGCTCTGGCTACGCATCCGTAACCTACGGCTTCGTAAGTATGACAGCGCGGAGGCCCGCAGCACGAGAGCCCGACCGGGCGGGTGCGAGCCCCCGGGCCCGACGGAACACCGAGCGGGCCGCGAACCGCACCGACGCCGTCGACACCTATCCTGGAACCGTCGGACAGCGCGGTCCGCACTCTGCTTTCCCGGGCGGGTGACCGCATCATGCGCCCCCCGGACCCCCTGACAGACGTGCCCACCCGTCTCCCGCCACCACCCTTGTAGGGAGACGCTTCGCCACGCACCTCCTCATCCGCTGCAAGGAGCCGCACACTGTGAGCAGTGCCGACCAGACCCCCGCCGCCAGCCCCGAACTGCGCGCCGACATCCGCCGCCTGGGTGATCTGCTGGGCGAGACCCTCGTACGCCAGGAGGGCCAGGAACTCCTCGACCTCGTCGAGCGCGTCCGTGCCCTGACCCGCACCGACGGCGAAGCCGCCGCCGAACTCCTCGGCGACACGGACCTGGAGACCGCCGCACAACTCGTGCGCGCCTTCTCCACCTACTTCCACCTCGCCAACGTCACCGAGCAGGTCCACCGCGCCCACGAGATGCGCGACCGGCGCGCCGCCGAGGGCGGGCTCCTGGCCCGCACCGCCGACCGGCTGAAGGACGCCGACCCGCAGCACCTGCGCGAGACCGTCAAGAACCTCAACGTGCGGCCCGTGTTCACCGCCCACCCCACCGAGGCCGCACGGCGCTCCGTGCTCAACAAGCTCCGCCGCATCGCCGAACTGCTCGACACCCCCGTCATCGAAGCCGACCGGCGCCGCCACGACCTGCGGCTCGCCGAGAACATCGACCTCATCTGGCAGACCGACGAACTGCGCGTGGTCCGCCCGGAACCCGCCGACGAAGCCCGCAACGCCATCTACTACCTCGACGAACTGCACGCCAACGCCGTCGGCGACGTACTCGAGGACCTCGCCGCCGAGCTGGAGCGGGTCGGCGTCCAGCTGCCCGCAGGCACCCGCCCCCTGACCTTCGGCACCTGGATCGGCGGCGACCGCGACGGCAACCCCAACGTGACCCCCGCCGTCACCTGGGAAGTACTGATCCTCCAGCACGAGCACGGCATCACCGACGCCCTGGAACTCGTCGACTACCTGCGCGCCCAGCTCTCCAACTCCATCCGCTACACCGGCGCCACCGACGAACTGCTCACCTCCCTCGAAGCCGACCTGGAACGACTCCCCGAGATCAGCCCCCGCTACAAGCGGCTGAACGCCGAGGAGCCGTACCGCCTCAAGGCCACCTGCATCCGGCAGAAGCTCGTCAACACCCGCGAACGCCTCGCCGGCGGCACCCCGCACCGCCCCGGCTGCGACTACCTCGGCACCAGCGAACTCATCGCCGACCTCGCACTCATCCAGACCTCCCTGCGCGAGCACCGCGGCGGCCTCTTCGCCGACGGCCGGATGGACCGCACCATCCGCACACTCTCCGCATTCGGCCTGCAGCTCGCCACCATGGACGTACGCGAACACGCCGACGCCCACCACCACACCCTCGGCCAGCTCTTCGACCGGCTCGGCGAGGAATCCTGGCGCTACGCCGACATGCCGCGCGACTACCGGCAGAAGCTCCTCGCCAAGGAACTCCGCTCCCGCCGCCCGCTCGCCCCCACCCCGGCCCCCCTCGACGCCGCGGGCGAGAAGACCCTCGGCGTCTTCCACACCATCAAGGAAGCCTTCGAACGGTTCGGCCCCGAAGTCATCGAGTCGTACATCATCTCGATGTGCCAGGGCGCCGACGACGTCTTCGCCGCCGCCGTACTCGCCCGCGAAGCCGGACTGCTCGACCTGCACGGCGGCTGGGCCAAGATCGGCATCGTGCCGCTCCTGGAGACCACCGACGAACTGCGCGCCGCCGACGTCATCCTCGACGAAATGCTCGCCGACCCCTCCTACCGGCGACTCGTCTCCCTGCGCGGCGACGTCCAGGAGGTCATGCTCGGATACTCCGACTCCTCCAAGTTCGGCGGCATCACCACCTCCCAGTGGGAAATCCACCGCGCCCAGCGCCGGCTGCGCGACGTCGCACACCGCTACGGCGTACGCCTGCGCCTCTTCCACGGCCGCGGCGGCACCGTCGGCCGCGGCGGCGGGCCCTCGCACGACGCGATCCTCGCCCAGCCCTGGGGCACGCTGGAAGGCGAGATCAAGGTGACCGAACAGGGCGAGGTCATCTCCGACAAGTACCTCATCCCGGCACTCGCCCGGGAGAACCTGGAACTGACCGTCGCGGCCACCCTCCAGGCCTCCGCGCTGCACACCGCACCCCGCCAGTCCGACGAGGCCCTCGCCCGCTGGGACGCGGCCATGGACACCGTCTCCGACGCCGCCCACGCCGCCTACCGCAAGCTGGTCGAGGACCCCGACCTGCCCGCGTACTTCTTCGCCTCCACCCCCGTCGACCAGCTCGCCGAACTGCACCTGGGGTCCCGCCCGTCACGCCGCCCCGACTCCGGCGCCGGCCTCGACGGACTGCGCGCCATCCCGTGGGTCTTCGGCTGGACCCAGTCCCGGCAGATCGTGCCCGGCTGGTACGGCGTCGGCTCCGGGCTCAAGGCACTGCGCGAAGCCGGCCTGGACACCGTCCTGGACGAGATGCACGAACAGTGGCACTTCTTCCGGAACTTCATCTCGAACGTCGAGATGACACTCGCCAAGACCGACCTGCGGATCGCCCGCCACTACGTCGACACACTCGTCCCCGACGAACTGAAGCACGTCTTCGCCGACATCGAGGCCGAGCACGCACTGACCGTACGGGAAGTCCTCAAGGTCACCGGCGGAACCGAACTGCTCGGCACCAGCCCGGTGCTCCAGCAGACCTTCGCCATCCGCGACGCCTACCTCGACCCGATCTCCTACCTCCAGGTCTCCCTGCTGGCCCGCCAGCGCGCGGCCGCCGAACGCGGCGAGGAAGCCGACCCGCTGCTCGCCCGAGCCCTGCTGCTCACCGTGAACGGAGTCGCCGCAGGTCTGCGCAACACCGGCTGACCCTCTCACCCGCAGCACGACAGTGCCCCCACCGGACGCATCCGGTGGGGGCACTTCGCTGCGCGGACGTCAGTGCTGCTGAGCCTTGCGGCGACGCATCACCAGGAAGCCGCCGGCCGCGGCGAGCGCCACGGCGACTGCCGCCAACATGCCGACCGGGGCACTGCTTCCGGTCTCGGCGAGGTTGCCGGACGCGCCGTCCTGGGTAGCCGAAGCGCCGGCCGGGGTGCTTTCCGAGGGCGACGGGGCGCCGGACGGCTGCTCGCCACCGGGAGCGGAAGGGCCGGTGGACGGCGTGGCCGAGGGCTCCTCGCCGGGCTTCGTGGGCTCTTCACCGGGCTTCGTGGGTTCCTCGCCGGGCTTGCCCGGCTCGCAGTCGCTCTTGAAGACCTTGTGCTTGGCCTTGCCGTTCTCGCCCTCGAAGTTCCAGAACAGCTTGTACTGGCCGTCGGGCAGGGTCATGTCGGTGGTACGGCCGTGGCCGGAACCATCGAGCGCGAAGTCGCCCGTCCTGACCGTCTCGCCCTTGTCCAGGTCGTTGTTGGCCCAGGCCTCGATGTGCCACTGGACCTTCTGGGTGGCGTCGAAGCCGAAGGCGTCGAGGTAGAAGGAGCAGACCTTCGGCTCGTTCCTGCGAAGCTCCTCGCCGGTCTTGGCGTCGTGGATCTTCACCGTGCCGTTGTCGCCCTTGGGCGTCGCGGAGGCGGAAGGTGCCAGCAGCAGCGAGGCGGTCACCGCGGTGACCAGAGCGCCGGCGGGAATGAGTATGCGCATGGGCAGTCCAACGTGAGAGATGAGGGATGCCGTGGGGGGGAGGGCTCAGCTTCCTGTGGCTGCTTCAGCCCGTCAAGGTTGATGTGTTCACATCCGCCCCCTGTGCATCGCTCTGCCCCAATGGTCTCGGATAACGATCGGGCGAACACACAGCTCCCGCACAGGCGTCCGCGCCTCTGGGCGTTCGGGGGAAGGGCCCGGAGTGCGGCCCGGGAGTCGCTCGGGGCGCGGCTCGGGGCACGGCTCAGAGGGCGATGAACGTCGCCACCAGCAGGACCGCGCCCGCGATCCCGGTTCCCCATGCGGTCCGGGTGAGCCGCAGACCGCCGCCGATGACCAGGGCGGCGAGCAGCAGTGCGCCGCCGAGCGGCACCCAGGCATGCAGAAACCCCGGAAGCCCCGTGCGCACGACAACGTCGGTCCCGGGCTTCACCACGACCGGATACCTGCCGCCCTTCCGCACCGCGACGGACTTCTCGACCCTCACACGCGCACGCGCGGTTGCATCGTCGGCCGGGGCGAACGAACCCGTACAGACATCCGCGCCGCAGCCGGTCACCGTCATCGTGCCGTGCTCACGGCCCTTGGCGAGGACGATGTGCTGCGCCGAGGACCAGGACGACAGGACGCCCGCGACGAGCAACAGCAGGACGACGCAGCCCAGGGCGGCGCTGCGGCCGTAGAGCAGTGCGCGGTGGGAAGTGCTCCGCTTCATGGGGAGCGATCCTTGGGCAGGCGAACGCTTTCGGTCAACTTCACGTCGGACCCTGGTCGGAAATGATCCGGGATCGCCCTGCTATCTCATGAGTTGTACGCGCTCTGTGCGCGCTCAAGACCCTCCGCGAGCAGGCACTCCACCGAGTCCGCCGCCCGGTCCACGAGATAGCCGAGCTCCTTGCGCTCGGTGGACGAGAAATCCTTCAGCACGAAGTCGGCGACCTGCATCCGGCCCGGCGGGCGGCCGATCCCGAACCGGATCCGGTGATACTCCGAGCCCATCGCCTTCGTCATCGACTTCAGCCCGTTGTGCCCGTTGTCGCCGCCGCCCAGCTTCAGCCGCAGCATCCCGTAGTCGATGTCCAGCTCGTCATGGACCGCCACGATGTGATCGGTCGGCACCTTGTAGAAATCGCGCAACGCCGTGACAGGGCCACCGGAAAGATTCATGTACGACATCGGCTTGGCCAGAATCACCCGGCGGTTCGCCGGCCCCGGCGGACCGATACGCCCCTCGACGACCTGCGCCTGGGCCTTCTGCGCCCGCTTGAACTTCCCGCCGATCCGCTCCGCGAGAAGGTCGGCGACCATGAAGCCGACATTGTGCCGGTTCGCCGCATACTCGGGACCGGGATTGCCGAGGCCCACGATGAGCCAGGGGTCGGTGGCTTCGGACATCTGCGCTCGGTCTCCTTCGCGTACGGATGGTTCCGGATGGCCCGGATACAGGCCGACGGGGCGGCAGGTCCCCGGAGAAGGAACCGCCGCCCCGTCAGTCAAGCAGGTCAAGCGTGAAGGGCGAGGCTCAGGCCTCGGCGCCCTCGGCCTCGGCCGACTCGGCGGCCGGCTCCTCGGCCTGCGCGGCGACGACCTGCAGGACGACAGCGTCCTCGTCGCCGGCCAGCACCGAGCCGGACGGCAGCGGGATGTCCTTGGCGAGGATGGAGTCACCGGCGTCCAGGCCCGCGACGGAGACCGTGACGGACTCGGGGATGTGGGTGGCCTCGGCCTCGACGAGCAGGGTGTTCTGCACGTACTCGAGAAGGTTGCCGCCCGGGGCCAGCTCGCCCTCGACGTGCACCGCGATCTCGACGTTGACCTTCTCGCCGCGCTTCACGGTCAGCAGGTCGACGTGCTCGATGTCGCCCTTGAGCGGGTTGCGCTGCACAGCCTTCGGGATGACCAGCGCGTTCTTGCCGTCGAGCTCCAGGCCGATCAGAACGTTCGGGGTACGCAGCGCCAGCAGCAGCTCGTGGGCCGGCAGCGTGATGTGGACCGGCTCGGCGCCGTGGCCGTAGACGACCGCGGGAACCTGGTTGTCACGACGGGCGCGGCGGGCAGCACCCTTGCCGAACTCGGAACGGGGCTGGGTGGCGAGCTTGATCTCGGCCATGACTGCACTCCTCGTGGGGTGACGAAAACGGGATGGTCACCCGGCCCACGACAGGCCTGCTACGAAGAGCGCGTCGATAACGGACCGCCGTACCCATGAGTACGGCCTCCCTCGCCGAGCAACTCGCTGAGTCTACCCGGCGGGGAGGCCGCACCCAAAGTGGATCTTTTCCGCAGTGCTGCTTACTGCTCCTCGAAGAGGCTCGTCACCGAACCGTCCTCGAAGACCTCACGCACCGCACGCGCGATCGTCGGCGCGATCGACAGCACCGTGATCTTGTCGAGCTCCAGCTCACCCGGCGTCGGCAGCGTGTCCGTGAACACGAACTCGCTGACCTTCGAATTCTTCAGCCGGTCCGCCGCCGGACCCGACAGCACACCGTGCGTCGCCGTCACTATGACGTCCTCGGCACCATGCGCGAACAGGGCGTCCGCAGCGGCACAGATCGTGCCACCGGTGTCGATCATGTCGTCGACCAGGACACACACCCGACCCTTGACGTTGCCGACGACCTCGTGGACGGTCACCTGGTTGGCGACGTCCTTGTCGCGGCGCTTGTGGACGATCGCCAGTGGCGCGTCCAGGCGGTCGCACCAGCGGTCGGCGACGCGCACACGTCCGGCATCCGGGGAGACGATCGTCAGCTTCGAACGATCGACCTTCGCACCGACGTAGTCGGCAAGGATCGGCAGCGCGAAGAGGTGATCGACCGGACCGTCGAAGAAGCCCTGGATCTGGTCGGTGTGCAGGTCGACCGTGAGGATGCGGTCCGCACCCGCGGTCTTCATCAGATCAGCGACCAGACGAGCCGAGATCGGCTCGCGGCCACGGTGCTTCTTGTCCTGGCGCGCGTAACCGTAGAACGGCACGATCACCGTGATCGAACGGGCCGACGCGCGCTTCAGCGCGTCCAGCATGATCAGCTGCTCCATGATCCACTTGTTGATCGGAGCCGTGTGGCTCTGGATCAGGAAGCAGTCGGCGCCGCGGGCGGACTCCTGGAAACGGACGTAGATCTCACCATTGGCGAAATCGAAGGCCTTCGTCGGCACGAGGCCGACACCCAACTGGTGCGCAACCTCCTCGGCCAGCTCGGGGTGGGCGCGGCCGGAGAAGAGCATCAGTTTCTTCTCGCCGGTCGTCTTGATCCCGGTCACAGCACAGTCTCCTCAGACGTGTTCCTGGCGCTGCACGCATGTGTCCGATGTGCAACGAGCCAGCCGAAATGGGGTGAGCATCTATCACGGTACGCCGTGCGCGACGCAGCCGTTTCCGGTCAGCTTTCGTCGTCGCCTTCCTGCGCCGCCGCCTGAGCCGCTTGCGCAGCCGCACTGCCCGGACGCTTACGAGCCACCCAACCCGCGATATTCCTTTGCTGGCCACGGGCGACAGCCAGCGAACCGGGCGGTACGTCCTTGGTGATCACCGAGCCCGCAGCGGTGTACACACCGTCCCCGACCGTGACAGGTGCCACAAACATATTGTCCGAACCGGTCCGGCAGTGAGACCCGATCGTCGTGTGGTGCTTCGCCACACCGTCGTAGTTCACAAAGACACTCGCGGCACCGATGTTCGTGTGATCACCGATCGTCGCGTCACCCACATAACTCAGATGCGGCACCTTCGTGCCCTCACCGATCGTGGCGTTCTTCATCTCCACATACGTACCGGCCTTCGCCTGCGCACCGAGCCTCGTACCAGGACGCAGATACGCGTACGGGCCGACCGTCGCCCCCGGCCCGATCTCCGCCCGGTCCGCAACCGTGTTGTCCACCCGCGCCCCCGCATGGACGGTCGTGTCCGTCAACCGCGAGTTCGGACCGACCTCCGCGTCCTCCGCAAGATGCGTGGTGCCCAGCAGCTGCGTACCCGGGTGCACGATCGCGTCCTGCTCGTACGTCACCGTGGCATCCATCGCCGTCGTCGCCGGATCCACCACGGTCACACCCGCCAGCATCGCCCGCTCCAGCAGCCGCTGGTTCAGCAGCGCACGGGCCTGCGCGAGCTGCACCCGGTTGTTGATCCCGAGAATCTCGCGGTGGTCGGCCGCGACCGACGCACCGACACGGTGCCCGGCCTCACGCAGGATGGACAGCACGTCGGTGAGGTACTCCTCGCCCTGGCTGTTGTCGGTACGGACCTTGCCGAGCGCGTCCGCGAGCAGCCGCCCGTCGAACGCGAACACGCCGGAGTTGATCTCACGGATCGCGCGCTGGGCGTCGGTCGCGTCCTTGTGCTCGACGATCTCGGTCACCGCACCGCTCGCCGCGTCGCGGACGATCCGGCCGTAACCCGTGGCGTCCGGGACCTCCGCGGACAGCACGGTGACGGCGTTGGCATCGGCCGAGTGGGTGGCCGCGAGCGCGGTGAGCGTGTCGCCGGAGAGCAGCGGGGTGTCGCCGCAGACGACGATCACGGTGCCCTCGATCACGCCGCCGAGCTCTTCGAGCGCGACGCGCACGGCGTGGCCTGTACCGCCCTGAACGGCCTGGTAGGCGGTCCGCACCTGACTGTCGACGGTGGCGAGATGCGCGGTGACCTGCTCACTCGCATGGCCCACGACCACGACGAGGTGCTCGGGGTCCAGCTCGCGGGCTGCGGTGACGACATGCCCGACGAGCGAGCGCCCGGAGATCTCGTGCAGGACCTTGGGGGTCTTCGACTTCATGCGGGTGCCCTCACCCGCTGCGAGGACGACGACGGCTGCCGGGCTGTGGACGCTCACAGATATGCCCTTCGGCTTTGGGTGGTGGACAACCGCAGGATACCGGGGGCGTACGGGGCGGACATGAGTGCGGGCCCCGACCGGTGAGGTCGGGGCCCGCACTCAGGGGCTCCCGGGGAAGGAATCGAACCCTCATTCAATGGACCAAAACCATTTGTCCTGCCATTAGACGACCCGGGATGGTGTGCGCCTTATGTCCGATTTTGATGATCGGCTCGTTTTGCAGCCCCTACTATGCCGCACCACCAGCCTTCGATGCGACGGTACAGGTCGGCGCTTTTGAGAACGCGTACGACCAGGCAGCCCCGGTAGCCCTCGCCGACGTTCTTCCGGTTCGTCCTGGGGTTGTGTTTCTTGATCGACGTCTTGCCGAACGACGCGCTGTCGGCGCCGGTCAGGTCCCTCCAGTACTGCTCGGCCGCGGTCACGTCCGCCGTCTCGTGGATGTGTACGTGAAAGCGCAACTGCTGCGCACTCACGCCGAGGAGCTGGAGCCATGTCAGGAAGACCTCGATCATTCGAGGGTCGCTGTTGATGAAAGTGACTCTCTCCGCGAGGCGGTGAGGTTTGGACTTCGACCCCTCCGACCAGTAAAGGCCGACGCCCAGCAGGAAGAGTTCGCGATCGCTCATCGCACCGATCTCGTCCGTCGCATCCTGCTGCGTCTTCCGGCGTTCCGTCTCGCGCCTGTGAAGCGTTGCCTCCCAGCCGCGCCGGGCGATGGCTGAGGCTTCCTCCTGCGTTCGGTTGCGCGCCGGCTTCGGCAGATCCCGCACCCACAGCGAGATGGAACTCTTGGAGCAGCCCAGCTCCACCTGTATCCGGTCATAGGTCATGCCCCGGCGGCGCAGCTCCCGGGCCTTTTCCCGCAGCTCGTCCTTGGTGTTCGGGCGCTTCGTCCACTCCGGGGCGGGCTCGCCCTCGAGGAGGCGGTTGAGGATGTCGTTGTTGTTCACGAGCAGCCGGTCGCGGATCTGGCGGCGGCTGAGGCCTTCGCGATGCAGAGCGACGGCTTGTTCGCGGAGGCTTTCGAAGTCGGCGTATTTGCTGGTGATGTCTGTCACGGATCAAGTGTTGTCCGGAATGCGGACGTCTGGGTCGAATGAGCGGTCGATTCGCCATTTCGGGCGATCGTCGCTCATTTCGTCGCCGTTCGAACGCGGTACGTGCTGTCCAGGTCGCCCGAAAATGGGATGCGGCCGCCCGTAGTCTGGATGCCATGACCGCAACGGGGGAACACCGGGAAGGCGCGGGATCGACCACTCGCGGCTATGCGTGGTGGGAGCGACGGCGCAGTGTCGTCCTGGATGTGTGGCTGGCGCTGCTGTCCGCGCTGGAGTGCGCGTTGGAGGGGGTGCGTTTCGCGGGGGACGCCGGGGTGCCGGTGCCTTTCGGAGTGGTTTTCGGGCTGCTTGCAGGGTCCGTGCTGGTGGTGCGGCGGCGCTGGCCGATCGCCGTGGTGCTGGTCTCGATCGCGACGACGCCCGCCGAGATGGGCTATCTGATGGGCCTGGTCGGTCTCTACACGCTGGCCGCGTCGGATGTGCCGCGCAGAATCACCGCGGTGCTGACGGGGATGTCCTTGGTGGGCACGTTCATCGTCGCGTACGTGCGGTTGCAGCAGAGTGTCTCGGTGCACGCCGGGGACCTGGGGCACGGTGACTGGTATGTGCCCGTGCTGTCCCTTCTGATGTCGCTGGGGCTGACGGCCCCGCCGGTGCTGTTCGGTCTTTACATAGGGGCGCGGCGCCGGCTGATGGAGAGCTTGCGGGAGCGGGCGGATTCGTTGGAGCGGGAGTTGTCGCTGCTCGCGGACCGGGCCGAGGAGCGGGCGGAGTGGGCGCGCACGGAGGAGCGGACGCGGATCGCGCGGGAGATGCACGATGTGGTGGCGCACCGGGTCAGCTTGATGGTGGTGCATGCGGCGGCTCTGCAGGCGGTGGCACCGAAGGATCCGGCGAAGGCGGTGCGGAACGCGGCGTTGGTCGGCGATATGGGCCGACAGGCGTTGACCGAGTTGCGCGAGATGCTGGGTGTGCTGCGCACGGGTGATCCGGCGGTGGCGCGGGTGGCGAAGGTGCCGTTGGCCGCGGTGGGCCGGGCGGCGGCTGCGGCGGCTGCGGCGGCCACGGAGGAGGGGCCGCGGCTTCGCGAGGTGGAGGTGCTGGTCGGGCAGTCCCGGGCGGCGGGGATGACGGTGGAGTTGTCGGTGGACGGTGAGGCGCGCCCGTATGCGCCGGAGGTGGAGCAGACGGCGTACCGGGTGGTGCAGGAGGCGTTGACGAACGTCCACAAGCATGCGGCGGGTGCGAGGACGTGGGTGCGGTTGGCGCATCGTGGTTCGGAGGTTGCGATGCAGGTGGAGAACGGTCCGTCGGACGGTGCTGCGGCGGATGCGGGGCTGCCGAGCGGTGGCAACGGTCTGGTGGGGATGCGGGAGCGGGTGCTGGGTCTGGGGGGTGTGTTCGTGTCGGGTCCGACGGACGCGGGTGGTTTCCGGGTTTCGGCGGTGCTGCCGGATCAGGGACCGGCGTAGCGGGCGACGGGGCGGTCGTGCCGGACCGGGGGCGGGCTGTCGAGCCCGTCCGGCGATCGAGGGCGGGACGGCCGCGGGGCGGGCGTGGCCTGCCGTTGTGCCCGCCGCGGAATCCGGTTCAGCCGGACGTCAGCCGTTCCGGCTGGATTCCCCCGACCAGCGTTGCCAGTGCTTCGTCGATGCCGGCGCCGAGGTACCAGTCCCCGGTGTGATCGATGCTGTAGACGCGTCCTTCGATGTCGATCGCGAGGACTGCCTGTCCGTTCCCTTCTTCGCCGAGCGGGCTGACCTCGGTCTCCAGTGCCCGCCCGAGGTCGGCGAGTGTGCGGGCCATGTGCAGGGCGCTGAGTGGGTCGATGCGTACGGAGGCGGGTGCGATGTGCCGCCCGGGTGCGGAGGCCGTGATGAGCAGGCCGCCGAATTCGGCCCATGCCTCCACCGCTGCGGGGAAGACTGCGTGCTGGTGGCCGGCGGGGGAGGCGTGGGCGCGCAGTGCGTCGGCCCATTCCTCTGCTTGCCGGATGTCCCAGCGGCCGGGCTGCCAGCCTGCGGTGCGCAGGGCGGCGTCGACGTCGGCGGGGAAGCGTGCGGTCGTGGCGGTGCGGTCCGCGTGGGTGGTGCGGTCGGCCTGTTCGGGCAGGTCGGGATGGTCGGTTCGGTCGTGCATCGGCGCGCGATCAGCCCTTCTCGGCGGTGGTTGCCGCGCTGGTGGTGAGGTCGACGGGGCGTACGCCGAAGTGGGCGAGCATCGCCGTGCAGGATCGGCAGGGCGGTGCGTAGCTGCCGTGCAGGGGGTCGCCGTCCTCGCGGATGCGGCGTGCGGTGAGCCGTGCGTGTTTGAGTGCGCGGCGGGCTTCGCCGTTGGTGAGCGGTTTGCGCTGGGCGCGCTTGGACCGTTCGGTCTCGGCGGCGGTGAGTTGCCGGGAGAGCAGTATGGCTTCGGGGCAGCGGCCGGTGAAGCGTTCGCGCTGGTTGCTGGTGAGGGTGTCGAGGAAGTCCTGGACGAGTGGGTGGAGTACGGGCGGTTGGTCGCCTTTGCCCGCTGTGCAGGTCAGTGTCTCGCCGCGGACGGACAGTGCTGCGGCCACGGCGGGCAGGATGCCGTCGCGGCGGTGGTGCAGGCGGGGTGTGCGGCTGGTCTCGGTGCTGCTCCAGCTGAGGCGCGGGTCCCCGGATGTGACTGTTTGTGCTGTGTGCATGGTGTGGATGTCCCTCCCGTGCCCGCAGCGGCAGCTGCAGGTGTGCACGTCCCCGGGTTGCGGTGACAGCCTGCCAAATGTGCCAGGTGGTGGGGAAGCTGGGGCGGTGAAACGTGTCTGCGTGTCGCGGGGAGTGGCCGGACCGTCGCTTGTCCGTCACCCGCTCGTGACGGTTCGTGATCGGAACGGGGGGTGAAGTGGAGGGGCGGGTCCCCCTGTTGCGCCACCGCATAGGCTGTGCGAGGACCGCCCCCATGGGCCGGTCGGTCCTCATCGGTCAGACGCAGCAGGGGGCAACCGCCATGACGACAGGTCGGCTCGGGCAGCAAGCCGCGCCACCGAACGCGGCCTATGCCGGGCAGGTCGTGCACTTCCCGGATCCGGTCCGGGCGTCGCGCCACCCGAGGGGTGTGCGCGTGGACGAGAACGGCTGTCCGGTTTTCACGCCGTATGCGCGTGCCGCCGCCGAGATAGCGGAGCCTCCGCAGGGCTTCGGTGTCGATGAGTTGAGGCTCACCGATTACGTTTCGGCCAATGCGGCGTTGGCTGCGGCCGGTCATGAGCTGTGGGACACGATTCCGGCGGTGGCCACTCCGCATGGTTGGACCTGGCATCACGTGCCGGGCGGCCGGCGGATGGAGCTCGTGCCGGTCGAGGCCAAGGCGTTGCTGCGGCATCACGGTGGTCTGGCCACGGCTGCGGTCGATCAGAGCAAGCGGGGTACGCGTCCGTTGCAGGAGACGCGGCCTGCGCACTTCCGGCTTCCGAAGGGGTCGGTGGCGGTCGGTGAGCAGCAGATCCTGGGTGTGGAGGAGGATCTCGGATACCGGCTGCCGGGTGCGTATCGCTCGTTCTTGAAGGCGGCGGGTGGTTCGGCGCCGGTCGGTGCGGCGCTGTATGCGGAGCTGGGTCTCCTGGTCGACCAGCCGTTCTTCACGGTGCGCGACGAGGCCGCGGTGAATGACCTGGTGTATGTGAACAAGTGCCTGCGGGACCATCTGACCAAGGACTATCTGGGGGTCGGTTTCGTCCAGGGCGGCATTCTCGCGGTGAAGGTCCGGGGTGACGGGGTCGGTTCGGTCTGGTTCTGTGCGTACGACGATGCCAGGGATCAGGACGGCTGGGGTGTGCAGGAGCGCGTGGACCGGCTGTTGCTGCCGTGCGGTGCGGACTTCGACGCGTTTTTGCAGCGGTTGGCGGGCAACCCGCCGGAGTTGGAGACCGTGGCAAACCTGATGGTGGACGGTGGCTTTGCGTACGCCGTCCCGGTGGAGGGGTGAGCGCGATGGTGACCTTCGCGCAGGCGCAGGAGCGGGCGGACGAGTGGGTCAACGGTGAGGTGCCCGCGTATCAGCATCGTGAGGTGCGGGTCCGTGAGTTCGAGCTGGGTTTCGTGGTGTGGGCCGAGGACCGTGCGGAGGGTCCGGTCTCGGACGGTGGCCGGCAGCGGCTGGTGATCGCGCGGGACAGCGGTGAGGCCACGTTGTGGCCGGGGTTGCCGGTGGGTGAGGTGATACGGCGGTACGAGGAGGAGTACGGCGCGGTCGATGCGGCGCCGGCGGCTCCGGAGCCGCCGCAGCGTGTCGATCTGAATCAGACGTCGTTCCTGCTGAGTCCGCCGGAGTGGCTCCAGGAGGCGGCGGACAAGCTCGGGATTCCGGATCGCCGGGCGGAGCGTTCGGGGGAGACTCCCCCTCCTTCTCCGTCTTCTTCCTCTTCTTCTCCTCAGGCTGTGGATGCTTCGGGGGCGCCGTCGGGTGGGACGCCGTGGGCGGCTCCCGCTGGGCAGGTCGCGTACGAGCCGACGGCGCAGGACGGCGTTCCGGCGTCGTCGCCGAGCGGGTCGACGCCGTGGGCGGGTACCGATACCAATGCGGACTCCGACGACGGGGCGGTCGAGCTGCCGGCCACGGTGTTCGCGCCGCCGCTCTCGGGCGCCGATGACGACGGCACTCCGCCGCCGGTGGTGTCGGCGGATGCGCCGACCGCGCTGATGTCCGGCGGCAGTCAGCTGCCGCGGACGGCGGTCGCTCCGGGGCTGAATCCGCAGGGTCCGGGTGCGCAGGGTCCTGGTGCGCCGGCCGGTCCCGGGAGCGGTGACATCGCGGATGCGGCGACCAGCAAGGCCGTGCGGCCGCCGCGTGGTGCGCGTGGGGGCGGTCCGACGGCTCCGCCGCCGCCGGGTGCTCCCGGTACGCCGGGTGCCCGGCCGGGTGTGCCGGTGCCGCCGCCTTCGGGGCCGGGTACGCCCGGTGTTCCGGCGGGCGGTTATGTGCCGACGCAGCTCGTCTCGCAGGCCGGTCCGCCGGGTGCGCCTCAGCGGCCCGGTCCTCCCGGCCCGCCCGCGCCCCCTGCTCCTGCTGCTTCGACGCCGCCGCCCGGTGGCGGTTTCGACCGGGCGGCGACGATGCTGGCCGATCCGGGTCCGGGTGGTCCGAGTGCGCCGAGGCCTCCGGGTCCGCCCGGTGCGCCCGGTGTTCCGCAGCCTCCCGGTCCGCCCGGTCCTCCTGGTTCGACGCCGCCGCCCGGTGGCGGTTTCGACCACGCTGCGACCGTGCTGGCCGATCCGAGCCTGGGTGGTCCGAGTGCCCCGAGGCCTCCGGGTCCGCCCGGTGCGCCGCAGCCGCCCGGCCCGCCCGGTTCCACGCCGCCGCCTCCGGCGCCGCCCGGTGGCGGTGCGCACCATGCCGCCACAATGCTCGCGGGTCCCGGCCAGGCCGGGCCGCCCGCTCCGCAGCCTCCTGGTCCGCCCGGTGCGCCCGGGATGCCGCCGGTCGGCGCCCCCGGTCCCGTACCGCCGAATCCGCACACCCCGCCGCCCCCGGCGTACGGCTATCCGCAGGCACCGGCGGGTCAGCCGACCGTCGGCCCCGGGTATCAGGCCGTGCTGCGTTTTCGCGCGCCCGACGGCAGCGAGCAGCAGTTGATCCGCCGGTCGGCGCCCGGCACCCCGCACCCCGAGTGGCAGATGCTGCACGAGTTGCGGGCCATGAATGTGCCGCCGCAGCAGGTCATCGAGCTGCACACCGAGCTGGAGTCGTGCGAGCTGCCCGGTGGCTACTGTGCGCGGATGATCCGGGAGACCTGGCCGCAGGTCCGGATCACCAGCGTGGCTCCGTACGGCACCGATCACGCCAGTCGTCAGCAGGGCATGCAGCATCTGCTCACGCACCAGGGCGAGCTGCACCAGGTGGCGGACGGTCCGGCGCGGCCGGCGCCGGTGCGGGCCCCGTTGCCGCAGATGCCGCCGGCGATGCCGCTCCCGCCGGAGGCCGTCGCGGAGGAGCTGATGCAGTCCTTCGGGCCGCAGGGTGTGCTCCGTTTCGACCAGCGTGCGGTGTCCCGGCAGGGGGTGCCGGAGATCGTGGCGCGGACGTTGGTGTGGGCGGGTCTGCCCGCCGACTTCGGTCCGTTCTTCTGGGCGCAGCCGGGTCAGCCGGTGGTGCCGACGCTGGCGGAGCTGGCTGTGCAGCGGCAGGTGCAGCCGGCTGCCGATGCGGGGTCGTATCTCGTCATGGGGTCCGACTTCGGGCGGGCGATCTGTGTGCAGTACGGCACGGCGAACATCGTGGCCGTGCCGGTCGAGGCGGGTCCCGGTGGGCAGTCGGTGCCGCCGCAGTTCGTGAACACCGGGTTGCCGGAGTTCGTGCGTTCGATGGCGCTGCTGGGCCGGATGTGGCGGCTGCGCTTCGGTCTGAATCCGGAGCAGGCGGGTCGCTGGACGGTCGATTTCCAGGCGCAGCTGGTGGCGCTGGACGCGGCGGCGCTGGCGTCGCCGGAGAGCTGGTGGTCGGTGCTGCTGGAGCAGATGTGGGACGGCCTGATCTGACCTGCTGTTCTGTGTGAGAGGCGCCCGGACCCCGTGAGGGGCCGGGCGCCTTTCTGTGTCCGGTGCCGGTCCTGTGAGACCCGTCGCTTCCGTCCGGAAAGAAGCGAAACGATTCGGACTTCTCAGCCAATTGCCGCATCCTTGGCGTATTGCTTGGTGGTCGGAGAGTCGGAGAGAGGCGTCAAGGATGAGTGCTGCACCGGTGTCCGCGCATGGCTTCGTCGCGGTGCGCGGACGTGGTTACCGCCCGGAGCAGGTGGACGGGACCGTGGCCGGTCTGTCGGCGGAGCGGGACGCGGCGTGGGCGATGCTGTCCCGGCTGACCGCGCGGGCCGAGGAGCTGGGGGCCGAGTCGGCCCGGCTGGCCGAGGCCGTGGCCGCGCTCGCTCCGCCGACGTACGACTCGCTCGGTGAGCGGGCGCAGGAGATCCTGTCACTCACCGAGGGGGAGGCCGAGGCCGTGCGCAGTGCCGCGCTGGAGGAGGCGCAGGCGCTGCGGGATGCGGCGGATGCGGCAGCGCGTACGCTCCGCGACTCGGCCCGTGCGGATTCCGACGCGATCCGGTCGGCCGCCGAGGCGCAGGCCGACCGGACGGTGTCCGCCGCGCAGCGGAGCGCCGACGAGATGGTTGCCGCGGCCCGCAAGGGTGCTGCGGAGGTGCGCGACGAGGCGGAGGCCGCGATGTCCGGGACGCGCCGCCGTACTGCGGGCGTGCTGGCCCACCAGGAGCAGGAGCACAGCGAGCGGTGGCAGGCGTCCGAGCGTGAGCTGGCCGACGCCGAGGCGGCGCAGGCCGTGCGTCTCGACGCGCTGACGGAGCAGGCGGAGGCCCGCCTGGACGAGGCGCGGCGGGCGCTGGCGGAGACGGTGGAGGCGGCGCGGCACGGCCAGCAGGACGCCGAGGCGCAGGGCGCGGAGCTGATCGCGGTGGCGCGGGTGCGTGAGGAGCGGGTGGTCCGGGAGACGGAGCGGGTCCTGCGGGAGCACGACGAGGGCCGCGAGGAGGTCCAGGCGCACATGGCGCACGTACGGAACTCGCTCGCGGCGCTCACCGGGCGTGGGGCTCAGGTGGGGGACTGAGCACCCCGGGACCGAGCACCCCGGGACCGAGCGCCCCGGGGCCGAGCGCCCCGGGGCCGGGTGTCGCGGGGCCGGGTGTCGCGGGGCCGAGCGGACGGAGACGGAGTCCGCGCGTGGACCGGTCCCGGTCGGTCCGTGCAGGGGTGCGCGAGGGTCAGCGGCGTGTCGCTGCCGGGGGTGCGCCTGCCAGGATCCACGGTTCGACGGCCTCGTACTGGCTGCGTTCCTCGGTGGCCGTACGCCGGCTGCGTACCGTGCCCAGCCAGCCCGCCAGGAAGCCGATCGGGATGGAGACGAGGCCCGTCGTGGTGAACGGGAACCAGTTGAAGTCGTGTCCGGGGAAGACGGCGCCGGGGGAGCCGGAGACCAGATTGGTGCCGGTGATCAGGACGAATACGGCGGTGGTGCCGCCGATGAGGGTGCAGAGCAGGCCCGTACGGGTGTAGCGCCGCCAGAACATGCTGTAGACGAGCGCGGGGGCCAGTGCCGATGCCCCGACGCAGAAGGAGAGCGTCACCATCGCCTGGAGGTTCCAGTGCCGGGCGAGGACCGCGAGAGTGATCGCGAGCAGGCCGACGGCGACTGCGGCTCCTTGCGCCGTGCCCATTTCGATGCGGCCGGCGACCGGTTCCTTGTTCCGGTTGCGTGTTCCGTGCAGCCCGTGGGCGAACAGGTCGTGGGCGAGGGAGTTCGCGCAGGCCAGGATCATGCCGGCGACGGAGGCGAGCAGTGTCAGGAAGATGGCCGTCGTCATGGTCGTGACGACCAGCGCGCCGAGCCCGCTGCTGCCCGCGACCGCCCCGCTGACCTGCAGGATCGCACCGTTGCCCTGGGCTCCGGCGGCGACGATCAGGTCGTGGCCGACGAGAGCCGCGGCGCCGAAGCCGATCACGGTGAGCAGCAGGCAGAGTCCGACGACCACGGAGATCGCCCAGGACAGTGAGCGGCGGACGTCCTGTGCGCTGCGGCCGCTCGACATGCGCATGGTGATGTGCGGCAGGCAGGCGGCGCCGAGCACCACGGTCAGTTCGGAGCTGACCATGTCGAGGCCGCTGCCGCCGAACTGGAGCCCCGAGTGGAGATAGGCGGCCCCGGCGCCGCTGCCGTGCTGTGCTGCTGCGAGGAGTGCGCCGGTGGACCAGTCGTAGTGGTTCATGACGAGTACGGCGATGGTGAGGCAGGCGGCGACGAGGAAGACCGTCTTGAGGATCTGGATGAGGGCGGTGCCCTTCATCCCGCCGATCGCCGCATAGCTGATCATCACGATGCCGAGCACGATGATCGCGCCGGTGCGGAACCCGGAGTTGTCGAATCCCAGGATGAAGGCGAGCAGGTCACCGCTGCCCGCGAGCTGTACGACCATCAGGGGGAGGAGTGCGGCGAGGGTGACCGCGCACGCGGCGATGCGGACCGCGCGGCCGGGGGCGCGGCGGGTGAGTATGTCGCCCATCGTGAACCGGCCCGCATTGTGCAGGGGTTCGGCGAGCAGGAACATCAGCAGGACGAGCGAGAGGGCGGTGCTCAGGGCGAGTACGAGCCCGTCGTATCCGGTGAGAGCGATGATTCCGGTGGTGCCGAGGAGGGTGGCGGCGGAGAGGTAGTCGCCGGCGATGGCGAGGCCGTTGCGGATCGGGGAGAGCGAGCGGTAGCCGGTGTAGAACTCGTCGAGGTCGTCGCGGTCCGGGCCGGTCATCACGCAGAGCAGCAGGGTGACGGTGGCCACGGCGATGAACGCCACCAGGGACATCGTCTGTGCGGACTCGTTGAATCCGTTCATCGGGCCCCTCCTGTTCTGCGGAGTTCGGCGGAGAGCGGATCGACCGTGTGCCGGGCGGTCCGTTCGTACAGGGCGATCGCGAGCAGGGTCACCGGGAGCTGGCACAGCCCGAGTGCGAGTCCGGTGGTGACGCCGCTGCCGAGGGGGTGGGTCATCAGGCCCGGTGCGAAGCCGGACAGCAGGAGGAAGAGCGTGAAGAAGCCGAGCGCGGTGAGCGTCGCGCCGCGCCGCAGTATGCGGTAGGCGGCGCGCAGTCTGCGCAGGTCGCTGTGGTGGCCGGGGGCGGGGACGGGGGTGACGGGCGGATTCGGCCACTGCGGTGGGGTCGCGGGCGCCGAACTCTGCCAGGGCAGCAGGAAGCCGGGGTCCTGGGGAGGCTGGTACTGGGGCCGGTGGGAGGGCTGCGGCCGTTGGTGGCGGGGCTGGTACCGGGGGTGGTTCGGAGGCTCGTACGACATGAGGGTGCTGCTCCTTGCATGGCTCGGGCCCGGGGAAGGACTGCAAGGCAGAAGCGCGTGTGCGCTGTTGGAAGCGCGTACGTTACTAGCGAGTATCTCCGCTGGGGAGGGGTTGGTCGAAACTACCTACGGTAACCCTTCAGATGTCTAGTCCCGTGGTGCTTCGGCGGCGCTCTCGGTGGCGGCGTCGGTCTCCTCGGCAAGGACCGGGAAGCGTCGCGGCGCCACGAAGACCAGCACCAGCAGAGCCACCGCCGCGGCCGCCGCGGCCCCGAGGTAGACCTGGTCGACGGCCGCGTCGACGGCCCGCCGCAGATAGTCCGTCGCCGCGGCGGAGATCGCCCCCGGGTCGTCCAGTGCGTGGGAGATCGCATCGAGGTCGCCGGGCAGTCCGGCGACGGGCGCGTCGGCGAGACGGTTCGCGAGGACGCCGTTGGCGACGGCCCCGAACAGCGCGGCGCCCAGGCTCTGGCCGACCTGCCGGCAGAAGAGCACGGAGGCCGTCGTCGTACCGCGTTCGGACCAGCCGACCGTCGACTGGACCCCCACGATCAGCGGCAGTTGGAACAGCCCCAGTGCCGCACCGAGCAGCAGCATGATCAGGGCGGGCTGCCACGGTTCGCCGGGATACGGCAGCAGCGGGAAGGACAGCAGGATCAGCAGGGCGGCGCCCATGCCGATGATCGCGGTACGGCGGAACCCGATGCGGTTGTAGACCCGGTTGGACAGTGCCGCCGAGACCGGCCAGCTCAGCGTCATCACGGAGAGCACGAAACCGGCGGCGATCGGGCCGAGGCCGAGGACCGACTGGGCGTACGTCGGCAGGAAGACGGTCGGGGCGACCATCAGCAGGCCCATCGCGCCCAGGGCCAGATTGACCGAGGCGATGGTCCGCCGCCGCCACACCCAGCCGGGGATGACCGGGTCGGCGGCGCGCCGCTCGATGACGACGGTCAGTGCGGCCAGGGCTGCGCTCGCGGCCAGCAGGCCGAGCGACGGCGCCGACAGCCAGGGCCAGGCGACACCGCCCTGCACGAGTGCGGTCAGCAGCAGGGCGCCGGTGGCGAACACGGCGAGGGCGCCCGCCCAGTCGATCCGGAGCCGGGGTGTGCCGGGGGCGGGGCGGGTGCGGGAGGGTTCCTGGAGGTGGCGTACGACCAGCCAGAGGGCGACCGCCCCGACCGGCAGATTGATCAGGAAGATCCAGCGCCAGTCCGCGTACGCCGCGAGGAGTCCGCCGATCACCGGTCCTGCGACGGCGGAGGTGGCCCAGACGGTGGACAGCTTGGCCTGGATCCTGGGGCGTTCCTTGAGCGGGTAGAGGTCGGCGGCGATCGTCTGGACCGTGCCCTGCAGCGCGCCGCCGCCGAGTCCCTGGACGACGCGGAAGGCGATCAGGGCGGCCATGCTCCAGGCGGCGGCGCACAGGACCGAGCCGGCGAGGAACAGGATGATGCCGGCGATCAGGACGGGTTTGCGGCCGAAGGTGTCGGAGAGCTTGCCGTAGACCGGCAGGGTGACGGTGACGGCCAGCAGATAGCCGGAGAAGAGCCAGGAGAAGACGGCGAAGCCGCCGAGATCGCCGACGATCTGCGGGACGGCGGTGGAGACGATGGTGCCGTCGATCGCGGCCAGGGCCATGCCGAGCATCAGCGCGGCCACGACCGGGCCGCGGCCCCGGGGCGCGGCGGTGGAGGGTGCCGGGTCCAGTCCGGACCCGGAGATCGCTTCGGTACCGCCGCCCGCGCCGTTCACAAAGATCCCTTCCCTATGCACGTACTTTCCCGGGGACACTGTCTCACCTGCTGCCGCGCCGGTGCGGCGGAACGGTCCTCCGCCACCTCCGGGTGGAGTCCCTGAGAGCCGGCTCCGCCCGGGGGCGCAGACCCCTAGGGGTAGCTCCTCACTTGTGCCCAGGGGCGGTTCCTCCCGGCGGAGGAGGTGGGGCCGGGGAGCCGTTCCCTAACGTGGTTGTGCGCCGCGATTGCGGCTGACCGCAGGGGGCGGGGTGGGGAAAACCCCACTCCAAGACTGCACTGGGCACCAGCGCGCCGGACCACTTCCGGACGCGAGACTCAGTGCGTACACCACGACGTTCCGGGCATGGCCCGCCATCCGGGGTCCGACCCGGCACAACGGCATCAACTGCCGTACAGGCATCGACCGACACAAGGAGAATCACCGTGACAACGGCTGTAACCATTCCCAGGCACGGGGGCACTGGAGGGCGTACGGCCGTCGCTGCGCGGGCGCGGCAGGTCGTCAAGGCGTACGGGGCCGGGGAGACCCGGGTCGTGGCGCTCGACCATGTCGATGTGGACATCGCCCGCGGGCAGTTCACGGCGATCATGGGGCCGTCCGGCTCCGGCAAGTCGACCCTGATGCACTGCCTGGCCGGTCTGGACACGGTGACCTCGGGCGAGATCCATCTCGACGAGACCGAGATCACCAAGCTCAAGGACAAGAAGCTCACCCAGCTGCGCCGGGACCGGATCGGCTTCATCTTCCAGGCGTTCAACCTGCTCCCGACGCTCAATGCGCTGGAGAACATCACGCTGCCGATGGACATCGCGGGCCGCAGGCCCGACGCGGGCTGGCTGCAGCAGGTCGTGGAGACGGTCGGCCTCGCCGACCGGCTGAAGCACCGGCCCACCGAGCTGTCCGGCGGCCAGCAGCAGCGGGTCGCGGTGGCCCGGGCCCTCGCCGCCCGACCGGAGATCATCTTCGGTGACGAGCCCACCGGGAATCTGGACTCGCGGGCCGGCGCCGAGGTGCTGACCTTCCTGCGCAAGTCCGTCGACGAGCTGGGCCAGACCATCGTCATGGTCACCCACGACCCGGTGGCCGCCTCCTACGCGGACCGGGTGCTGTACCTCGCGGACGGGCGCATCGTCGACGAGATGCAGAACCCGACGGCCGACCAGGTCCTCGACCGCATGAAGGACTTCGACGCGCGCGGGCGGACGTCATGACCATCTGGAAGACCTCGGTACGCAACTTCTTCGCGCACAAGGGGCGGATGGCGCTCTCCGCCGTCGCGGTCCTGCTGTCGGTGGCGTTCGTGTGCGGCACGCTCGTCTTCACCGACACGATGAACACCACGTTCGACAAGCTGTTCGCGGCGACCTCGGCCGATGTCACCGTCAGCCCCAGGAACGCGCAGGACGTCGACGACATGCCGCAGAGCGGCAAGCCGGTCTCCCTGCCGGCCGCCGCCGTCGAGCAGGCCGGGAAGGCGGACGGGGTGAAGACCGCCGAGGGCGCGGTCACCAGCATGTCCGTCACCGTCGTCGACAGCCACGACAAGAACATGGGCTCCTCGACCGGCGCCCCGACGATCGCGGGCAACTGGACGCAGAACGACCTGCGTTCGATGGAGATCACCTCCGGCCACGCACCGCGCGGACCGACCGAGGTCATGGTCGACGCCGACACCGCGGACAAGCACCACCTGAAGATCGGTGACGAGCTGCGCACCATCGCCGTCACCGGCGACATCAGGGCAAGAATCAGCGGTATCGCCTCCTTCAAGGTCACCAACCCGGGTGCGGCCGTCGTCTACCTCGACACCGCCACCGCGCAGACCAAGCTGCTCGGCAAGCCCGATGTGTTCACCCACATCTCCGTCACCGCCGAACCCGGTGTCAGTGACACGCAGTTGAAGAAGAACGTCGCCGCCGCCCTCGGTGACAGCGCCGCGTACAAGCTCCAGACCCAGCAGGAGGCCGCGGACGCCAACAAGGACTCGATGGGCTCCTTCCTCGACGTGATGAAGTACGCGATGCTCGGCTTCGCCGGGATCGCCTTCCTCGTCGGCATCTTCCTCATCGTCAACACCTTCTCGATGCTGGTCGCCCAGCGCACCCGCGAGATCGGCCTGATGCGGGCCATCGGCTCCAGCCGCAGGCAGGTCAACAGGTCCGTGCTGGTCGAGGCGCTGTTCCTCGGCATCGTCGGCTCGGTCCTCGGTGTCGGCGCGGGCATCGGACTCGCCGTCGGGCTGATGAAGCTCATGGGCGCCATGGGCATGGAGCTGTCCACCGACGACCTCACCGTCGCCTGGACGACCCCCGTGATCGGCCTGGCGCTCGGCGTCATCGTCACCGTCGTCGCCGCGTACGTCCCGGCCCGCCGGGCCGGGAAGATCTCCCCGATGGCCGCCCTGCGCGACGCCGGAACCCCGGCGGACGGACGCGCCGGACGGGTACGGGCCCTGATCGGTCTGGTCCTCACGGCCGCCGGTGGCGCCGCCCTGTACACCGCGGCGCAGGCCGACGAGGCGACCGACGGTTCGCTCTTCCTCGGTGCGGGTGTGGTCTTCACCCTGATCGGCTTCATCGTGATCGGCCCGCTGCTGGCCGGCTTCGTGGTCCGGGTGCTCAGCACGGTGGTGCTGCGGATGTTCGGCCCGGTCGGACGGATGGCGGAGCGCAACGCGCTGCGCAACCCGCGGCGTACCGGAGCGACCGGAGCGGCCCTGATGATCGGCCTCGCGCTGGTCGCCTGCCTCTCCGTCGTCGGCTCGTCGATGGTCGCCTCGGCGACCGAGGAGCTCGACAGGTCGGTCGGTGTGGACTTCATCGTCCAGCCGAGCGGCAACCCGCCCCAGCCGATCGTGCCGCAGGCCGCGAAGGCGCTGGAGGCCGTCCCGGGTATCGAGCACATCACCCACTACAAGTCGGTCGGTGCCAAGCTCACCTCCCCCGACGGTGCGGTCGAGGACGAGGGTGTCGTCGCCGCGGACCCGACGTACAGGGACGACCTGCGCCGGGAGACGGTCTCCGGGAACCTGGCCGATGCCTACGGCAAGGACGCCATGTCGGTCGGCGACGGGTACGCCACCCGGCACAAGGTCGAGGTCGGCGACCGGATCACCGTCGCGTTCAAGGACGGGGAGACGGCGAAGCTGAGGGTCGCCGCGATCACCTCGGACGACACGAACGTCGACAAGGGTGCGATGTACACCAACATCACGACCGCCGAGAAGTACGTCCCCGCCGACAGGATGCCGAAGAACATGCTCATGTTCGCCGAGGCGCAGGACGGCAAGGAGAAGGAGGCGTACGCCGCCCTCAAGGACGCGCTCGCCGCGTACCCGCAGTACAGCGTGCAGAACCAGGCCGACTTCAAGCAGGACCTGAAGGACCAGATCGGCCAGCTGCTGAACATCGTCTACGGTCTGCTGGCGCTCGCGATCATCGTCGCGGTGCTCGGCGTGGTGAACACCCTGGCCCTGTCGGTGGTCGAGCGGACCCGTGAGATCGGTCTGCTGCGCGCCATCGGCCTCTCCCGCCGCCAGCTGCGCCGCATGATCCGCCTGGAGTCGGTGGTCATCGCCCTCTTCGGAGCCCTGCTCGGCCTCGGTCTGGGCATGGGCTGGGGCACGGCGGCCCAGAAGCTGCTGGCCCTGGAGGGTCTCCAGGTCCTGGAGATCCCGTGGCCGACGATTCTCACGGTCTTCGTCGGCTCGGCCTTCGTCGGTCTGTTCGCGGCCCTGGTCCCGGCGTTCCGGGCGGGCCGGATGAACGTGCTGAACGCGATCGCGACCGAATAGCGGGCGCAGGTCCACGTAGGATGACGGATCCGGCCCCGGGGTGTTCCTCCAAACACCCCGGGGCCGGGCGCGTTGCGGCTGCGGCGGTGCGCCGTCTCGCCGGGAGAAAACTTGTTCACCCAGGTGAGGGCAGACGTGCCGGCGGCGCCGCAATCCGGCCCGGTGCGCCGGATTGCGGGCGCGGGTGTCACAGGGGAGTCGTACGCTGGGAACCCCCGGCCCGTGATACGTGTCGGGCCCTTCGCGTTGCCCCCTGGCAGCAGCCGGCTGCCGGAACCTCGCCCTCGTAACCCGGACGGAAGCGCTTCATGAGCCTGCACGGTCTGCTGGATGCCGTCGTACGTGACCCGGCACTCGCCGAAGCGGTGAAGGCCGCCACCGACGGCCACCGCATGCATGTCGACCTCGTCGGCCCGCCCGCCGCCCGCCCCTTCGCCGTGGCCGCGCTGGCCCGTGAGGCCGGGCGGACGGTGCTTGCCGTGACCGCGACCGGGCGGGAGGCCGAGGACCTGGCCGCGGCCCTGCGGACGCTGCTGCCGCCGGACAGCGTCGCCGAGTTCCCGTCCTGGGAGACCCTGCCGCACGAGCGGCTCTCGCCGCGCTCGGACACGGTGGGCCGCCGCCTGGCCGTGCTGCGACGGCTCGCGCACCCGAGGGCCGACGATCCGGAGACCGGCCCGGTGAGCGTCGTCGTCGCACCGGTGCGTTCCGTGCTGCAGCCGCAGGTCAAGGGGCTCGGCGACCTGGAGCCCGTGGCGCTGCGCATCGGCCAGGGCGCCGATCTCGGCAAGACCGTCGACGCGCTGGCGGCAGCCGCGTACTCCCGGGTCGAACTGGTCGAGAAGCGCGGCGAGTTCGCCGTCCGCGGCGGCATCCTGGATGTCTTCCCGCCGACCGAGGAGCACCCCTTGCGGGTGGAGTTCTGGGGCGACGACGTCGAGGAGATCCGTTACTTCAAGATCGCCGACCAGCGGTCGCTGGAGATCGCCGAGCACGGACTGTGGGCGCCGCCCTGCCGTGAGCTGCTGCTGACCGACGAGGTACGCGCACGGGCCGCCGCGCTCGCCGAACTCCACCCGGAGCTGGGCGAACTGCTCGGCAAGATCGCCGAGGGGATCGCGGTGGAGGGCATGGAGTCCCTCGCGCCGGTCCTCGTCGACGACATGGAGCTGCTGCTCGACGTGTTGCCGAAGGGCTCGATGGCGCTGGTCTGCGACCCGGAGCGGGTCCGCACCAGGGCGGCTGACCTGGTCGCCACCAGCCAGGAGTTCCTGCAGGCTTCGTGGGCTGCGACGGCCGGTGGCGGCGAGGCACCCATCGATGTCGGTGCCGCGTCCCTGTGGGGGATCGCGGACGTCCGCGACCGGGCCCGTGAGCTGAACATGATGTGGTGGTCGGTCTCGCCGTTCGCCGCCGACGCAGAGCTCGACGAGGACACCCTGAAGCTCGCGATGCACGCCCCGGAGTCGTACCGCGGCGACACCGCCCGGGCGCTCGCCGACACCAAGGGCTGGCTCGCCGACGGCTGGCGCACGGTGTACGTCACCGAGGGGCAGGGCCTCGCCTCCCGCACCGTCGAGGTGCTCGGCGGCGAAGGCATCCCGGCCCGTTTCGACCCGGACCTGGCGGAGATCGCGCCGTCCGTCGTCCATGTCTCGTGCGGTGCGATCGACCACGGCTTCGTGGACCCGGTGCTGAAGCTCGCCGTGCTCACCGAGACCGACCTGACCGGTCAGCGCACCGCCACCAAGGACCTGGGCCGGATGCCGGCCCGCCGCCGCAAGACCATCGACCCGTTGACGCTGGAGACGGGCGACTACATCGTCCACGAGCAGCACGGCGTGGGCCGCTACATCGAGATGGTGCAGCGCACGGTGCAGGGCGCCACCCGCGAGTACCTCCTCGTCGAGTACGCCCCCGCCAAGCGCGGCCAGCCCGGCGACCGCCTCTACATCCCGACGGACCAGCTGGAGCAGGTGACCAAGTACGTCGGCGGCGAGGCGCCCACGCTGCACCGGCTCGGCGGCGCCGACTGGACGAAGACCAAGGCGCGCGCCAAGAAGGCCGTCAAGGAGATCGCCGCCGACCTGATCAAGCTGTACTCGGCGCGGATGGCGGCTCCCGGCCACGTCTTCGGCCCCGACACCCCGTGGCAGCGCGAGCTGGAGGACGCGTTCCCGTACGCGGAGACGCCGGACCAGCTCACCACGATCGCCGAGGTGAAGGAGGACATGGAGAAGTCGGTTCCGATGGACCGGCTGATCTGCGGCGACGTCGGTTACGGCAAGACGGAGATCGCGGTGCGCGCCGCGTTCAAGGCGGTGCAGGACGGCAAGCAGGTGGCCGTCCTCGTCCCCACGACGCTCCTGGTCCAGCAGCACTACGGCACGTTCACCGAGCGCTACTCCCAATTCCCGGTCAATGTGCGGGCGCTCAGCCGCTTCCAGTCCGACTCCGAGTCGAAGGCGACCCTGGAGGGCCTGCGCGAGGGCTCGGTCGACCTGGTCATCGGCACCCACCGCCTGTTCTCGTCGGAGACGAAGTTCAAGGACCTGGGGCTGGTCATCGTCGACGAGGAGCAGCGGTTCGGCGTCGAGCACAAGGAGCAGCTGAAGAAGCTGCGGGCCAACGTCGACGTCCTGACCATGTCCGCGACGCCGATCCCCCGGACGCTCGAGATGGCCGTCACCGGTATCCGCGAGATGTCGACGATCACCACCCCTCCGGAGGAGCGCCACCCGGTCCTGACCTTCGTCGGGCCGTACGAGGAGAAGCAGATCGGCGCGGCCATCCGTCGTGAACTGCTGCGTGAGGGGCAGGCGTTCTACATCCACAACCGTGTCGAGTCCATCGACCGTGCGGCCGCGCGGCTGCGCGAGATCATCCCCGAGGCCCGGATCGCGACGGCGCACGGGCAGATGTCGGAGCAGGCCCTGGAGCAGGTCGTCGTCGACTTCTGGGAGAAGAAGTTCGACGTGCTCGTCTCCACGACGATCGTCGAGTCCGGCATCGACATCTCCAACGCCAACACCCTGATCGTGGAGCGCGGCGACAACTTCGGTCTCTCCCAGCTCCACCAGCTGCGCGGCCGTGTCGGCCGCGGCCGCGAGCGCGGCTACGCGTACTTCCTGTACCCGCCGGAGAAGCCCCTCACCGAGACGGCCCACGAGCGTCTGGCCACGATCGCCCAGCACACCGAGATGGGCGCGGGCATGTACGTGGCCATGAAGGACCTGGAGATCCGCGGCGCCGGAAACCTCCTGGGCGGCGAACAGTCCGGCCATATCGCGGGCGTCGGCTTCGACCTGTACGTCCGCATGGTCGGCGAGGCCGTCGCCGACTACCGGGCCTCGCTCGAGGGCGGTGTCGAGGAGGAGCCGCCGCTGGAGGTCAAGATCGAGCTCCCGGTCGACGCGCACGTCCCGCACGACTACGCCCCCGGAGAGCGGCTGCGCCTGCAGGCGTACCGCGCGATCGCGTCCGCCACCACGGAGGACGACATCAAGGCGGTCCGCGAGGAACTCACCGACCGCTACGGCAAACTCCCGGAGCCGGTCGAGAACCTCCTCCTGGTCGCGGGCCTGCGGATGCTCGCCCGCGCCTGCGGTGTCGGCGACATCGTGCTCCAGGGCCCGAACATCCGGTTCGCCCCGGTGGAGCTGCGCGAGTCGCAGGAGCTGCGGCTGAAGCGCCTCTACCCGAAGACGGTGATCAAGCCGGCCCTCCACCAGATCCTGGTGCCGCGCCCGACCACGGGCAAGATCGGCGGCAAGCCGGTCGTCGGCCGCGAACTGCTGGCGTGGACCGGGGAGTTCCTCACGACGATTCTGGGTTCCTGAACAGCAGCCCGGCGAGCGACCGGAACACCTCCTCGGAGTTCCGGTCGCCCAGCGGGTCGTCCAGATTGCCGCTCAGGAGCAGGGTGGCGTAGCCGTGGGCCAGGGACCAGGCGGCGATGCCGGCGAGCCGCGGGTCGTCGCCGCGTCCCTCGGCGGGGAGGCCGGTGACCCCCGCGCGCAGCGCCTGCGCCGCGCGAGCCTTCGCCGCGAGGAGTTCCGGGTCGTCCGGGTGGTGGAGTTCCGGCCGGAACATCACCTGGAAGTGCGCCGGGTGGCCGGTCGCGAACCGTACGTACCGCACGCCCCTTTCCCGCAGGTCCGGCGCATCGGCGAGGGCGTCGGCGAAGAGCCCGTACCCCTCGGCGGCGATGGCGGTGAGCAGGCCCGTGCGGTCCTTGAAGTGGTGGGCGGGGGCGGCGTGGGAGACGCCGGCCCGGCGGGCCAGGTCGCGCAGGCTCAGGGCGCCGGGGCCCTCGGTGCGGATGACGTCGAGTGCGGCGGTGAGGACGGCCCGTCGCAGGTCGCCGTGGTGGTAGGTGCGCTCGCTGCTCATGACAGCACAGTACGCGGAATCTAGTCATTGACAAGTTGGTGGAGGGCGAGGATTCTCTAGAACTAGTCAGCGACAAGATGCAGGTTCGGCCGGAGGGGCGGAGACATGTCCGAAGAGTTGGGTCGCGTACGTCAGATGTGGCACCTGCTGGAGCCTCTGCACGCGGTGCTCTACTACGCGCCGGAGGTCTTCGAGGAGGCCGCCGCGCTCGGCTACCGCACCGATGAGCGCTGGCCGAGCTACTTCGCCTGGCGCGCGGCGCCGCTGGGGGCGGCCGGTGCGGAGCGTGTCGTCGACACCTTCTACAGCTTCAGCCCGCAGACGGTGCGGGAGCACGTTCCGGCGGCCTGGTCCGTCGCCTCGCCCGACGCCGTGCTCGCGGCCCGGGCGAGGGCGGTCGACCGCGCGTACCGTGCGCTTCTCGGGGAACAGGCCGCCGGCCCGGAGACCGCCGAGGCCGCCGCACTGACCCGGCGCGTCGCGGAGGCCGCGGACGTGACCGGCCGCCCGCTGGCCGAGGCCAACGCCGCCCTGCCCTGGCCGGACGAACCGCACCGGGTGCTCTGGCATGCGGCGACGATCCTGCGCGAACACCGCGGGGACGGGCATGTCGCCGCGCTCGCCGAGGCCGGACTCGACCCGGTCGAGTCGCTGGTCTCGTTCGCCGGCATCGGCGCCGCACGTCCCGAGGTGTTCGCGAGCCGGGGGTGGAGCGACAAGGAGTGGAACGCGGCCCGTGAACGACTGACCGGGCGGAGGCTGTTGGAGGAGGACGGTACGGCGACGGAGGCGGGCCGGGCGCTGCGTGCCGAAGTCGAACGGCGGACGGACGAGCAGGCGGCCGCCCCCTGGCGGGCGCTCGGCGCGGGGGAGCGGGAGCGGCTGGTAGAGCTGCTGGGGCCGCTGTGGGTGGCGGCGCTCGGGTCCGGGCTGCTGCCGTCCGAGACGACGCTCGGCATCGGGAAGGTGTGAGGCGCGGCGCGGTGTGATGCGGGCCGCATCCCTCACGTACCGCGGCCTTGAACGTCCGTGGACGGGGAAGACGTCCGTAGGATTCCCGGGTTCGGCTTTCTCCCCGTCAGGACGGTCTCGAGTGATAACTCCCCGCGCGTACCGAGTGATGCTGCCCGCCCTGAGCGCGGCGGCGGTCCTGGCCCTGACGGGCTGCGACCCCGATGACGTGACCGCCGGCGACAGCGGATCGGCGGGCGGCGGGCAGCAGGCGGGCGGCTTCGGTGTCAGCCCGCTGACCAACGAGGACGGTACGAAGCCCGGCCTCGCGTCTCTCACCACCGAGGCGGACCGGACCGCCGCCCGGAAGATCGTCGAGAAGGTGGCCACCAAGGGGCGCGGACCGAAGACCGGTTACGCACGGGACGAGTTCGGCTACGCCTGGATGGACACGGCGGACGGGGTGCCGCTGGCGCGGAACGGGTGCGACACGCGAAACGATCTTCTGCATCGCGATGGCCGGAACCTCCGTTTCCGCTCCGGCTCCGACTGCGTGGTCGTCGCCATGACGCTGCACGATCCGTACACCGGGAAGACCATCGAGTGGCGCAAGGCGAAGGCCGCCGAGGTGCAGATCGACCATGTGGTGCCGCTGTCGTACAGCTGGCAGATGGGCTCGTCCCGCTGGCCGGAGAGCAAGCGCAAGCAACTGGCCAATGATGTGCTCAATCTGATCCCGGTCGAGGGACGGGCCAATTCCGCCAAGAGCGATTCCGGGCCCGCGTCCTGGCTGCCGCCGAACAAGCAGATCAGGTGCGCCTACGCGGTCCGGTTCGCCCAGGTCGCCATCAAGTACAGGATGCCGGTCACTGCGCCGGACAAGCAGACGATGCTGCGCCAGTGCGGCGGTTGAGGAGCCGCACGTCTCGACCGGGGCGGGTCGGCAGGCTGCCGGCAGCGGCCCGTGACCGGCTCCTCGTCGCTCGGGGCTCCCGGGCGCACGGCGCGACCATGCGGCGGGCGAGGGCGAGCACCCTGAGCTGCGCCACGAGTGCGCCTCAGGCCGGCCCGCCGGGGCCGCCCAGGCTCGTCCGTCCGGGCCGCGGCGCGGCCACGCCGCGGACCACGCCGCCGGCGCCCCGCGCGACGGCCCTTGCCACGCTGCTCGGTTCGGGGCCGGTGTGCGTCCGCTTCCAGGGCCCCGGCCCCGGGGCGCTCGGCCCCCGGGGCTCCAGGAACCGCGGGGATCAGAGCACGACGCGAAAGTGAGTGGTCAGACGGCGGTCGTCGCCCAGGACGTGAAAGGCGAGACCGGGCGGCTGGTCGCGGTCTGCGGCGTCGTCGCCCTCCCAGGGCATGCGCAGCGTCCAGGTGACGGCCGGTCCGACGATCAGCGGACGTGCGGCGAAGGTCGAGGCGGCCGCGGTGTGGGCATGGCCGGTGAGCACGGCGACCACCTGCGGGTGTGCGTCGAGCAGGGCGGCCAGCTGCTCGGGCTGTTCGAGTCTCCCGGAGTCGGGCAGGGGGTGGTGGAGTTCGACCGGCGGCTGATGGAAGGCGATCAACGCCGGGCGGTCCTCGGGCAGTCCGGTGAGAGTGGCGTCGATCCAGGCCAGGGTCCGGGCGTCGAGGCGTCCCTCGTCGCGCCCCGGGATCGTGGAGTCGCACATCAGGACCGCGGTGCCGGAGATGTGGTGGACCCGGTTGACGGGGCCGCCGTCGGGTGACTCCCCGAGCAGGACCTTGCCGTACGCCTGGCGCACATCGTGGTTCCCGGGGCAGGCGAGCACCGGGAAGGGGGAGTCGAGGATGCGGGCCGCTTCCTCGTACTCGGCCTCCTCGCCGTGATCGGCGATGTCTCCGGTGACCAGAAGAGCGTCGACCGGGCGGGGCAGCGCCCGCAGATGGTCCATGACGCGAGTGGCCCGCCTGGTCGCCCTTTCGCTGCCGTCCAGGTGCAGATCACTGATGTGGGCAAGCAACAGCGTCACTGTTCTCTCTCCTTCTGTGGCGGGCCCGGGCGGCGGTGCGTGCCGCCCCGGAGTGCGGGTGCGCACTCCGTCCCTAACGGAAGTTCTCAGTTATCCGTTAGGGACCTTAGACTGTGCCCGCAGGTGCCATCAAGTGGCCGGCGACCGGGCACGGGAGGAACAGGGAGGCCTTGTGGAGCGCTGGACGGCTCTGGAACTGGCGAGCACGATCCGCCATGACGGAAACGGCGGCGTCACCGACGACCTCGCCACGGTCGAGGGGACGACCCGCTGGATTCGCCGGCAGAGCGACCTGCTGGCCGGCCACGTCCCGGCCGGAGAGATCACGGCCGACGAGGACCTCAGGAGCCGGATCGTCGGACTGCGGCGGGCCGTCCGGACACTGTTCGCCCGAACGGTCAGCCCGGCTCCGCCCAGCCCGGCGGACGCCCATCGGCTCATGACCGTCGACCAGGCCCTGGCCGGCCTCAACGCGGCAGCCGGCCGGGAACTCGTCGCCCCGCAACTGGACTGGCCCGCCGAAGGGGCCCCCACGACCCGGCTTCTCTCCGCCGAGAACGATCCGCACGTGGGGCTGGTCGCTGCCCTGGCCCGCGCCGCCATCGACTTCCTGGGCGGTCCGCAGCGCGAGCAGTTGCGGGCCTGCACCGCGCCCCGCTGTGTGCGCTACTTCGTCAAGAGCCACGGACGGCAGGAATGGTGCAAGCCGTCATGCGGAAACCGTGCACGACAGGCCCGCCACTACTCGCGCCGCAGCGCGGCATCCGACGGCCCGGCCCCGTCCTGACGCGCCCCGGAAGAGGGCCCGTCCCGGTGCGGGAGCGCGTGGGTGTGCGGGGCACCGGATGCGGATCGGGCCGGTCGTTCCGGTCACAGCACTAGCGTGTGGTGGATGGAACTGACGATCACCACCCTCGCCGTGCGCCCGGAGCTTGCCCGGCCCATGTATGAGATGCCCGAAACCTGGCCGGAGTTCGTCCTGGAGGATCTCGTCGGGTGGGCGAACTACCCGAGGCTCGCCGTCGATTTCCCGGAGTACGCGCTCGTCGCGACCGACCCGGACGGCACCGTCGTCGCACGGGCCTACAGCGTGCCGTTCGCGCTGCACGCACCGGGGCGCGGGAAGTTGCCCGAGGGCGGCTGGGACCAGGTGCTGCTGTGGGCGTTCTCCGACCTGCAGCACGGGCGTATGCCGGACACGGTCAGCGCGATCGAGATCTGCGTCGCCAAGGGGCTGCAGGGGCAAGGGATTTCGGGGCGGATGGTCGCCGCGATGCGGGAGAACGCCGGACGGCTCGGGTTCCGGGAGGTCGTCGCTCCGGTGCGGCCGAACGCCAAGCACCTGAACGCCTCGGTTCCGATGGAGGAGTACGCCCGCCGGACCCGGACGGAGGACGGGCTTCCGTACGACCCCTGGCTGCGTGTCCATGTGCGCGCGGGCGGGGTGATCGAGGCGGTGGCGCCGGTGTCGATGACGGTGTCCGCCTCCCTCGCGCGGTGGCGGTCCTGGACCGGGCTGCCGTTCGACGAGGACGGTCCGGTGGAGGTGCCGGGGGCGCTGGTGCCGGTGCAGTGTTCGGTGGCGCACGGGTACGCGGTGTATGTGGAGCCCAATGTGTGGGTGCGGCACCGGGTGTGAACGCGGCAGGAACCCGCCGGGGTGGACGGGTTCCGCACGTGTCAGCCGGCCGGTCTCTTCACTGAACGCTTCGTCGGCCACGGAGAACGCGACGGCGACCGGGGTTCCGGTGCTGAAGTCCGGCGTCAGGCGGTGGGGTCCTCCCGCCGTGGCGGCCGTCGCCCGCCACGATCCCCTGCCCGCTGTGCGGGTGAGGGCCGGAGCGGGGAGGGAGCCGGCGGCCGTCGGCCCGCCCTTGCGGGCGGTGCCGCCGTTCGCCGCCGGGCGGTCGAGGAGACCCTGCCGGTCGCAGGAGCGCAGGGCCTCGCCGCCGGGGCCTTGTCGGCGCCTTGTCGGCGACCCCCGGGGCCCGACGGCCGGGCGAACGAAGCTGTGTCCTGCTGCTGGGCGAACACCGGGTCGCAGGCTGTGAGCGCCAGGGCCTCGGCGGCGCAGAGTGTCGCGGTCCGCGGGGTGGCGGCGGGGCGGCGCGTGGCGGGCCTCCGGCCGGGGCGCTCTACAGCTTCAGGTCCCACTGGGTGGCGGCGTAGGTGAAGCCGGGGTTGACCTCGACGGTCAGGTTCTCGGCGTCCGCCGGGGCGTCGAAGGCGAACTGGACCGTGACCTTCTTCCCCGGCAGGACCGTGCCGCTGAAGCCCTCGCCGACCTTGCCGTCGAAGATCTGCTCGGCGTTCACACCGTCCTTGCCGGCCCTCGCCTCGACGTTGACGAGCGCCGCGTCGAACTTCTCCTTGCCCGCGTTCTCGACGACGACGGCGATCCGGTACGCCCGGTTGCCCTTGGTGTGACCGGAGGCGAACGAGTCGGGGGTGTACGAGGTCGCGTCGCCGACCGTGACCGTCAGATCGTCGTCGTACACGGCGGAGTCGCCGGCCTCCAGCGCCTTCCCGGTGTCCTTGTCCTTGCCCTTGTCCGCGGTGGAGCCCGCGTCGCCCGCCTCCGGCTTTGCGGATGCCGTGGTGTCCGCCACCGCCTTGCTGAGGTCGTTCACGGCGTCGTCCACCGCCTTGAAGGTGATCACTGCACCGACCACCGAGAGGATCAGTGCGACCAGCCCGAGGACGGCGCCGAACGTGGCCGTGCCCTTGTTGGTGGCCTCGCCGCGCTTGGCGCGGCCCCGTCCGACCAGGCCGAGGATCAGAGCGATGACGCCGAGGATGCCCGCCAGCCAGAAGAAGAACGGGATCAGGCCGGAGACGGCGCCGATGATGCCGAGGATCAGCGCGGAGACGCCGAGCCCGTTGCGGGCCGGGCGCAGGCCCGGCGTGTGGGCGGGGGTGTACGGCTGCTGGGGCTGCGGGGACTGCGGCGGCTGCGTGAACTGGGACATGGCTGTGCCCTCCGGCATGTGCAGGGGTGAGTGGTGAGCGGTCTGCTGCGCCACCTGATGTAGCGACAGGTCAATAACAGCAGAGCTTGTGAACCGAGTCAACACCGTTCACGCGTGACGGGTTAATGCACGCCGTGAATCGGTTCTGCGTGAACAGCTCGGTATGCTCGACAACACAGCAGGCAGCGCGGACGGATCAGGACCAGGACACCCAGGACCAGGGAGACAGTCAGTGCCGGAGAACTCGACAGAGGTGACCGCGGCCGGGATCGCCCGGCTCGCCGGAGTGGGGCGTGCCGCCGTCAGCAACTGGCGTCGCCGCCACGCCGACTTCCCCAAGCCGGTCGGCGGCACGGAGACCAGCCCTTCCTTCGCCCTGCCCGAGGTCGAACAGTGGCTGCGCGCCCAGGGGAAGCTCGCCGAGGTCCCGCTCCGTGAGCGGGTCTGGCAACAGTTGGCGGGCCACCCCGCCGGCGCCGTTCCCGCCCTCGTCCACACCGGCTGCGCCCTGCTGTACGTCCGGGACAGGCCCACCGCCTGGCTGGAGATCACCGCGGTGTCGGACGAGCGGATGGCCGAGGTGCTCCACCTTGCCCTGGGCGACCTGCTCACCGCGCGCTTCGGCCCGGCCGCCGCGGACACGACACCGGGCACGTCACCGCAGGCGGACCGCGAAACCGGCTGGGTGCGGGCCGTGCGCGCTCCCGGCAGGGACGAACTCCTGCCGTCCGTCCCCCTTCTGCGCGCCGCCGCCGAACTCGCCGCCGAGACCGGCGCCCACCAGGCCTTCGAGTTCCTGCTCGGCCGCCAGCTCGATGCCAACCCCCGCCAGTTCACCCTCACCCCGCCCGGCCTCGCCGAACTGATGGCAGCCCTCGTCGGGACGGGCAGTCGGCCCGCCCGCACGGTTCTCGACCCGGCGACGGGCACCGGCGCCCTGCTGCGTGCCGTCAGCCGTCCGTCCGCCCTGTACGCGCAGGACGCCGACCCGGACCTCGCCGCGCTCAGCGCCCTCCGCCTCGCCCTGAACTCCGCCCCGGAGAGCTGCACGCTGGCGGTACGGGCCGGTGACACGCTGCGCGCCGACGCGTTCCCGCAGCTCGCCGTGGACGCCGTGCTCTGCCATCCGCCGTTCAACGAGCGCAACTGGGGCCACGACGAGCTCGCCTACGACCCCCGCTGGGAGTACGGCTTCCCCGCCCGGACCGAGTCCGAACTGGCCTGGGTCCAGCACGCCCTGGCGCATCTGCGCGAGGGCGGCACCGCCGTCCTGCTGATGCCGCCGGCCGCCGCGTCGCGCCGTTCCGGCCGCCGGATCCGCGCCGATCTGCTGCGCCGCGGCGCCCTGCGTGCCGTCGTCGCCCTTCCGGCCGGCGCCGCACCCCCGTACGGCATCCCGCTCCACCTCTGGGTGCTGCGCAAGCCGGGCGCCGGTGTCCGGCCCTCGCCCGAACTGCTGCTCGTGGACACCTCGGAGCCCACCGAACCGGCCACCGCCACGCCCGCGCCGGGCGGCCGCGACCGGCTCGACTGGCAGGCGGTGCACAGCGCGGTACTGGACGCCTGGAAGCCGTTCGACCGGGCGGAGCGGAACGGGGCGGGCGCCGGGCCGGACGGCGCCGCGGGCCGAACGGGCCGGGACCGTCCGGGAGTCAGCCGGGTGGTCCCCGTCATCGAACTCCTCGACGACGATGTGGACCTGGCCCCCGCCCGTCATCTGCCGCCCCCGACGGCCGGAGGGGGACCCGCCGAACTCACCCATGTACGTTCCCGGCTGACCGACACGCTGCGGCAGACCGCCGCCCTCACCCCGTCGCCCGCGGACCCGTCCGACCCGGCCCGCTGGCCGCTCACCACCGTCGGTGAACTCGCCCGGGCCGGCGCCCTCCAGCTCCGTACCGGTGGCTCCGGCACCGGACAGGGCCCCGTCCTCACGGAACACGACGTCCTCGGCTCCACCGCCCCGTCCGGAACGCTTCCCGCCGCCCCCGCGACCACCGACGGGCCACCCGAGGAACCGGTCCTCGTCGAGCCCGGTGACGTCGTCGTCCCCGTCCTCGGCGGCGGCACCGTCGCCCGGGTGATCGACGAGGCCACCGCGGGCGCCGCGCTCGGCCGCAACCTCCAGCTGCTGCGCCCCGATCCGGCTGCCCTCGACCCGTGGTTCCTCGCCGGGTTCCTGCGCGGTACGGCCAACAACCGGCAGGCCAGCAGCTATGCGTCCACCGCGACCCGGCTCGACGCCCGCCGCCTCCAGCTGCCACGGCTGCCACTCGCGGAACAGCAGCGGTACGGGGCGCAGTTCCGCGCTCTGGCCGCGTTCGAGGACGCGCTCCGGCTTGCCGGACGGCTCGGCGGACAGCTGGTCCAGGGGATGTACGACGGGCTGACGGACGGCACGGTCACGCCGAAGTGAGCCGAACCACAACGGTTCGGTACAACCCCGGGACCGTTGTCGGTGTCGCCCTTTACGCTCAGGTCAGCCAGATCTGCGCGCGCTGACAGGTGCGCCCAGCACGTTCCCCACCAGGTACCAGGAGCAGCCATGTACGCCCCGGGGCATCCACCGACGCCGACGCCGATGCCGCCGCGTCGGATGCCCAGCAGGGCTTGGATCGTCTCGATGCGTGTGCTGTTCGTCGTGCTCACGGTGGGCTCGATCGGTCTGCTGCTGTGGGCCCCGCTGCTGCGCCTCGCGATCGTGCGCCGCAGGACGAGCGACTGGTGGCTGACCGGGGCCGGCTTCGTGCTCATCTGTGTCCTCGTGCCGACCATCGGCAGGGACGGCGAGAACGCCGAGGCCAATGGCATCGACTTCGTCCTCATACCGTTGCTGTTCCTGGCGATGCTGGGTGCCTGCGCCTACTACCTGACAGCGGACGTCCGCCACTACGAGCAGCTCGCGAGGCAGCAGTTCACCGGCGGGTACGTGCCGTCGGTGCAGGGGTACGGGTATCCGACGGTGCCCGTACAGCCGCCGCTGGCCGTGCAGCCGCAGCAGTACCCGCAGCCCCAGCCGCCCCGGTACCAGCCGGGGACCGTGCCGCAGCCCGCACAGCCCCGCACGCCGCCCGAGCCGCAGCACGCGGCGGTACCCACCCCGCCGCACCGCATCGACCAGGTCCGCGCCGAGCTCGACGAGCTGAGCGACTACCTCCGCAAGGAGGAGGGCCGTTGAGCGGCCGTGTCATCGCAGGGCGGTACGAACTGGCGACGATCCTCGGCCAGGGCGGCATGGGCCAGGTCTGGACGGCGTACGACCAGCGCCTCGACCGCCGGGTCGCGGTGAAGCTGCTCCGGCCCGACAAGGTTGCCGGTCCCGCCGGCAGCGACGCCGTCGACGAGCTGCGGCGCCGGTTCGTGCGCGAGTGCCGGGTCACCGCCCAGGTCGACCATCCGGGCCTGGTCACCGTCCATGACGCAGGCAATGACGGCGACGACCTGTTCCTCGTCATGCAGTACGTCGAGGGCTCCGACCTCGCCGACCATCTTGCCGAGCACGACCCGTACCCCTGGCAGTGGTCCGTCGCCGTGGCCGCCCAGCTCTGCGCCGCGCTCTCCGCCGTGCACGCCGTGCCGATCGTCCATCGCGACCTCAAGCCCCGCAATCTGATGGTGCGTCCGGACGGCACGGTCACCGTCCTCGACCTGGGCGTCGCCTCCGTCCTGGACAACGACACGACGCGCCTCACCCACACCGGCACCCCGATCGGCTCCCCGGCCTACATGGCGCCCGAGCAGGCGATGGGCGGCGCCGTCGGCCCGTACACCGACCTGTACGCGCTCGGGGTGCTCCTCCACGAACTGCTCAGCGGCGACGTGCCGTTCTCCGGATCCACCGCCCTCGGCGTGCTGCACCGCCACCTCTACGAGCCTCCGCTCCCGGTCCGTCAGCTCCGGCCGGAGATCCCCGAGCCCCTCGAGGCGCTGGTGCTGCGGCTGCTCGCCAAGGACC
The DNA here is from genome assembly GCF_036158715.1 of Streptomyces sp. NBC_00316. Lineage (NCBI taxonomy): Bacteria > Bacillati > Actinomycetota > Actinomycetes > Kitasatosporales > Streptomycetaceae > Streptomyces > Streptomyces sp. NBC_00316. The sequence goes on from NZ_CP108023.1 coordinate 5,355,234, forward strand.
CGCAGCACCGCCCGGCGAGCGCCCAGGAGGTGTACGAGCACCTCACCCCGCTCCTCCCGTCGCGTTCCACCGGACTGCCGTCCGGCCCGCTCGACCCGACGCGCCCCTTCCTGCGGCCGCACGCGCCGTGGCCCGACCGTGTCACCACCCCGCCCGCCGCGCAGCCCGCGCCGATGCCCGCCCGGCCGGATGTCGCGGCCGCCGTCGACGAGGTGAAGCAGCTGCTCGGACAGGGCCGGATCACCCAGGCCGTGGACATCCTCGGCGGCATCCTTCCGGCCGCCGCCGAGCAGCACGGCGAGGGCTCACCGGTGGTCCGCATCCTGCGCAAGCAGTACGCGGCGACGCTCATGGACGACGGGCAGTACCGCCGCGCCCTGCCCGAACTGCGCCGCCTCGCCGACGACCGGGCGGCGGAGTCCGGCCCGGCCGACACGCAGACGCTGCAGTACCGCTACGACGCGGCGCAGTGCCTGGAACAGCTGGGCGAACCGGCGGCCGCACTCGCGGAGTACCGCGCGGTCCTGCCGTACTACGAGAACCAGTACGCGACCGGCAACGACCCGGCCCGCTCCTTCGAGATCCGCCAGCGCATCGGCTATCTGCTGCTCGCGGTAGGCGACCACGCGGCGGCGCGCGGGCAGCTCCAGGCGCTGCTGTACGACACCGAGCGGATGTACGGGCCGCACCACCCGCTGCCGGTGGAGCTGCGCCGCCAGCTCGACCGCCAGGTGCGGGTCCGCGGCGGCTGAGCGGACGGGCGGCTGCCGCCGCGATGCAACGCGGCGCCCGGCCCCTTGTGCCGGTCACCGCCGAGAGAGTGCGGTGCTGGAAACGGGCCGGATGGCCGGTGGGAGCAAGGCCGGTGTGCTGATCGACCACCTTGCATCACGTCCGGGCCGGCTCGTCGGTGCCCGGCCGGTCAGGGACGACGCCCCGAAGGTGCCGCCGGGGCCGGGTACGCCTGCCGCCCGTCCTGCTCCGGCTCCCGCCTGCGCGCCGCCGGTCCCGGACTTGGTGTCACCGGCACCCGCACCGGCCGCACCTCACGCGCGTGCACCGGCGGTGGTCCGTCAGTCCGGACCCGCCAGCACCAGCTCCCGTCGCCTGGAGCGCCGGCGCAGCAGTGCTCCGCGCACTCCCAGCCCGATCAGGACGAGCAGCCCACCCGCCGCGGCCGCCGATCCCGCCCGCAGGCCGGGCGGCCGGAACGTGCAGTCGACGGTGGTCGTGTGGGCGGGAACCGGGACCGCGACCAGGCCCAGATACGAGTCGGCGGGGTGCCCCTGGCAGCTCCAGCCCGCGATCCGGGGTGCGGCGAGCACGACGGTTCCGTGGCTGCCGGGCGGCAGGTCGGCCCGTATGCCGTCGTCGGTGACGTGGACGGATGTCGCTCCTGTGCGCTGCAGCCCGGTCACGGCCTTCGCCAGCCGGCCCCGGTCCAGGCAGCCGAGGGACTCGTGCGGCACGGTTCCCGTGTGGGCGGACGTCAGGGTGATGACGACCGGAACGCTCCCGGCCACGGCCTGCCCGTCGCCGCCCGCCACGCGCCCCAGCGACTCCATCGCCGCGCGCCGGGACGGCAACAGCCCGCGGATCTCGGTCTCCTGTGCGCCAGGCTGATCGCCCAGCCGGGCCGAGCCGAACAGTCCGGGCGCCCACAGGAACGCCTCGCTGCCCGCCGGGCAGAGGGCGGTCAGCCGGTAGGTGCCGTGCCCCACCACGTACGTGTACGGGTCCTGCTCCTTGACCGGTCCACCGCTCATCCTCCGGAGCGTCTGCTGCGGCACCGTATAGACCTGCGAGCCCAGCAGCGCCTCCTGGTTGCGGTACGGCGACCGGCCGAACGACGGCGCCGAGCCCGGCTGCCGCACGGTCACCAGCGGGGGGACCTCCTGCCGGGTCACCGTCACCGGCCGGTCGTCGGGCGGCATGTTCGTCCGCTGGTGCGGGTCGCGTGGCCCGTACACCCGCGCGCCGACCGAGAAGATCGCGTCGGTGACGGGGTTGTTCAGGCTGTGCATGGCCCGGCCGTTGGACGTCCAGCCGGCGCCGAGGGCGGCGAACGTGCGGGTCAGCACGTCCGGTGTGTGGCTGCTGTAGTACGCGGCGCCCTGACCGCCCACGAGCAGCGGATCGTTGGAGGTGCTCAGCTCCCCGCCGGGGTCGGTCCGGTATGCGGGCCAGCCGTCCGCACCGGCCACTGCGGCGGCCTCCACGCTCTGCCGCTCGCCCCACGGCGCGTAGTCGTCGAGGTTCGCCACGCGCTGACGGTCGGCGAACGCGGTGGCCGCCGCCGCCTGCCCCACCAGCGCCCCGGCCAGCAGCACGGCGGCGACCGGCGCCCAGCGGCCCCGGCCGGGCAGAGCCAGCCCGGCGGCCGTCGCCACCAGACCGGCCGCGAACAACAGGTACGCCCAGTTCGTGATCTCGACCTTGTCGCTGAAGGTCGCTCCCGCCGCGACCAGCGCCAGTACCCCGCACCCGGCGATCAGGGCGCGCCGTCCGGGCCGTCCGTACGAGAGGGAGATCCAGGCGGCCATCACGACCAGACCGGCGAACACGAACGTCTGCCGGTACGGACTGCCGTTGGGCGTCGCGAACGCGTGCCAGAGCAGATGGGTCGGCCTCCACTGCAGGGACAGGCCGACCACCGCCACCAGCCCCACCCACGCCCACCGTTCGCGTCCCGGCACCCGCCGGTGGAAGACGAGGGCGCAGGCCGGGAGCAGCGCGACCGTGGCCAGGAAGAGGGCGGGGGTGAAGAAGCTGTATGTGGTGGGGAGCAGCCGGGCGAACACATCGGGCCAGGGCGCGGGCTGGAACGTGCGGACCCAGCCGGGGTAGGCGTGTTTCGTGCCCAGGTAGACGGGAAGCAGGACGGGCGCCGCGAGAGCGACCCCCAGCAGCACGGTCCCGACCGCGCGCGCCAGCCCCCGTACCGCCGCCCTGCCCTTGTCGCCCTCCGTCAGCAGACGCACCACCAGCACCAGAGCGGCCCCCAGGGTCGCCATGTACGCCGTGTAGAAGTTGGCTGTCCACACCACGGCGACGATCAGCGGCGCCACCACCCGGTGGCGCCCGGTCCGGGCCCACTCGGCGGCCAGGCAGAGCAGCGGCAGGGCGATCAGCCCGTCCAGCCACATCGGGTTGTACGACGCCTCGATGACCGACCAGCCGCACAACGCGTACGCGGCGCCGAGCACCCCGGCCACCCACCAGCGCCCGCTCCGCAGCACCGGCAGCAGCCACGCCATGGCCGCCGCGGCCGCCGCCATCTTCAGCACCGTCACCACATACACCGCAAGGTCGATGCGGTCGCGCGGGAACACCCCCACGAGCAGTGCGAACGGGCTGGTCAGATAGGTGCCGAGGTCCGGCAGGAAGCTGGTCCCGTACCCGGACGACCAGTTCAGGAGCACCCCGCCGTCGCCGCGGCCGTGCAGCAGGTCCCAGAGCCGGGCGTGGAACGGCACGAACTGGTTGCCGAGGTCATTGACGCTGCGGGTGCGCGGCCCGAAAGGAAAGGTGCGGGCCACGGCGTCGCCCGCGCACACGGCGGCCGTGGTGATCAGTGCGGCGAGCGCGGGTGCGGCCGTACGGGAGCGAAGGGTCGGCATGCGGACGAATATCGCATTCTCGAAAGCAATGCTCAGCGTCGAATTGGTCCTTTAATCATTCAATTCATGTGATGGTCGCTCGTTGTCCATCTGCAGCCCTCCGGACCGGTCCCGTTGCCGGGATGGGATACCCACGTGCTGATCTCGCTGGTAGTGCCCTGTTTCAACGAGGAGGAGATCCTCGAACGCTTCCATGAGCGCGTCACGGACGAAATGACGCGCCTGGGACATGACTTCCGGCTCGTCTACGTCGACGACGGCAGTGCCGACCGCACGCTTGCGGTCCTGGAGGAACTCGCCGCCGCCGACCCGCGGACCCGGTACCTCTCCTTCAGCCGCAACTTCGGCAAGGAGGCCGCCATGCTCGCCGGTCTCCAGCACGCCGAGGGTGACGCGGTCATCATCATGGACGCCGACCTCCAGCACCCGCCCGAGCTCATCGGACGCATGCTGGCGGAACACGCCCAGGGCTACGACCAGGTGATCGCCCGCCGCACCCGCAAGGGCGACCGCGTCACCCGCACCCTCAGTGCCCGCGCCTACTACTGGCTGATCAACCGCTTGGTGGACGTGGAGCTGGTCGACGGTGTCGGTGACTTCCGGCTGCTGTCCCGGCGCACCGTCGACGCCGTCCTCGAACTCACCGAATACAACCGGTTCTCCAAGGGCCTGTTCGCCTGGGTCGGATTCCGGACGACGACCTTCGGTTACGAGAACGCGGTCCGTGAGCAGGGCCGCTCCGCCTGGACCTTCGGAAAGCTTCTCAACTACGGGCTGGACGGGCTGCTCTCCTTCAACAACAAGCCGCTGCGTGCCGCCCTGTACCTGGGGATGGTGCTGATGTCCCTCGCCTTCGCCTACGCCGCCTGGATCGTCGGCGTCGCCCTGGTGCAAGGGGTGGACACCCCCGGCTATGTCACGCTGATCGTCGTGCTCACGGCCCTCGCCGGTGTCCAGATGGTGATGGTGGGTGTGGTCGGCGAGTATGTGGGCCGTATCTATTACGAGGTGAAGCGGCGCCCGCACTTCCTGGTGAAGGCGTCCAACACCGGCGTACCGAATCAGCAGAGGACCCGGGAGCTCGCGCGCCGATGAAGGTCACGGTCCAGATGGCGCGCTTCGCCCTCGTCGGCGTCGTCAACACCGGTACGTACTACGGCTGCTACCTGGCCCTGCTGACCGTGCTGCCGTACCTGGCCGCGCATGTGATCGCGTTCGTGTCCAGCATGATCGGGTCGTTTCTGCTGAACTCGTACTTCACCTACCGGATACGTCCCACCTGGCGGAAATTCCTGCTCTTCCCGCTCACCAACGCCGCCAACTTCGTGATCACGACCGGTGGCGTCTGGCTGCTGGTCGACCGGGCGGGGTTCAGCAGCCGCTACGCACCGCTGGTCGCGGCACTGGCGGCCATCCCGATCACCTTCGTGGTCTCGCGCGCGATCATGCTGCGGCCGGACACGCGGCCGAAAGCGGTCGAACAGGTGCGCTGAGTGCACCGGATCAGGCCCACATCCCCAACTCCTCCCGAATCGTTGGTCGAACCAGTGGCCCGGATCACGCCCACTGCCTAACATCGATCACCGCAAGGCTTTGTGCACCGCCGCACAATCTCTCCCCGGGAGGCTCCTTTGCACCGCCGCCGTCGCACCGCGCTCGTCGTCTCCGCTGCCACGCTCATCGCGGCGCCGCTGCTCTCCGCCTGCGGCAGCCAGGCCCACCCAGGTGCCGCAGCCGTGGTCGGCGGGGACCGGATCGAGGTGTCCACCGTGCAGGCGCAGGTGGCGGACGTACGCACCGCGCAGGGCGACTCCGACGATTCGGTCCAGCTGATCAGCAAGTCCGGGCAGCTCGGCCGGGCCAAGCTGCACGGACTGATCTTCGACCGGATCCTGGACAAGGCCTCGGCGGACGCGGGCGTGACGGTCAGCCGCAAGGAGATCCAGGAGATGCGGCAGGCACAGGCCGCGCAGAGCGGTGGAGAGAAGGCGTGGCAGCAGCAGCTGCTCACGGCGAGCTGGCTGGCCCCCAGCCAGATCGACGCCGCTCTGCGGGAGCAGATCCAGGTGCAGAAGCTGGCCGACTCGCTCGGCGCCGACCTGCAGACCCCCGATGGCGTGGCGGCCGTCAGCAAGGCGCTCACCGCTGCGTCGACGTCGCTGCACATCGACGTCAACCCGCGCTTCGGCACGTGGAACAACAAGCAGACCCAGCTCGCCGACTTCAAGGCCCCGTGGATCACCCAGGTCACCAAGCCCGCCCAGCAGGAGACCGCCGCCGGCGCGTAGGTAGGTTGGTGGGGTGAACGCTGAAGATCCCGGTCGTATCGTCCTGCTCACCGCCAGCCACCGGGTCGCGCCCGGACTGCTGTCCTGGCCGGCCTGGCAGACGCTGCACGCCGCCGACCGGGTGCTCTGCGCCGAGCCGGACCACCCCCAGCTGCCCTATCTGCGCGAGGCGGGTGTCACGGTCGCGCACGCCGCGCCCACCGCGCAGGAGCTCGTCGACGCCTGTGCGGGCGGCCGGACCGTCGTGGTCCTGACCGGCGGCGAGGGCAACCAGCCGCTGACCGACGGGCTGGCCCGGCTGGCGGGATCGGGCAGGGTCCGGATGCCGAACCTGGAGCTGCTGCCCGGCTCCTACGACCTGCCGGGCGCCCGGCTCCTCGATCTGGTCCAGGTCATGGACCGGATCAGGGCCGAGTGCCCCTGGACGTCGCAGAAGACCCACCAGGGGCTCGCCAAGTACGCCATCGAGGAGGCGTACGAACTGGTCGAGGCGATCGAGGACGGCGACCGCGACGAGCTGCGAGAGGAACTCGGCGACGTACTGCTCCAGGTCGTCTTCCACGCCAGGATCGCGGAGGAGGACGAGGACGCGCCGTTCTCTGTCGACGACGTCGCGGCCACCCTCGTCGAGAAGCTGATCCACCGCCATCCGCATGTCTTCGGCGACGAGACCGCCGAGACCCCGGAGGACGTGCACGCGCACTGGCTGCGCACCAAGGCCATCGAGAAGCAGCGCGCATCGGTCACCGAGGGCGTGCCGCTCGGCCAGCCCGGTCTGGCGCTGGCGGCGAAGCTGGCCGGGCGGGTGCGTACCGCGGGACTCGATGTGGCGCTCCCCACGGGCGACGGCATCGGGTACGAGCTCCTCGCCCTCGCCGTACGCGCGGAACGGGACGGCACCGACCCCGAGGCCGCCCTGCGCGCAGCGGGCCGTGCCTACCGGGACGCGATTCTTGCCGCGGAGGCCAACGGATAACGTCAGGGGGTGAACGACAGCCCCGCCGACAGCCCCGCAGACCGGCCCACCGGCAGCTCCGCAGACAGCCCCGCCGAGCGGTCTGCAGGCAACGCCGCCGGCTGCCCTGCCGATCGCCCCGCCGGCGCCCCTCCCGGTGCGCCCGAACTCTTCACCTGGGAGTTCGCCACCGATCCGTACCCGGCCTACGCCTGGCTGCGCGAGCACAGCCCGGTGCACCGCACCGCGCTGCCCAGCGGGGTCGAGGCGTGGCTCGTGACGCGGTACGCGGACGCCCGGCAGGCACTCGCCGACACCCGCCTCTCCAAGAACCCGGCGCACCACGCCGAGCCGGCGCATGCCAAGGGGAAGACCGGCATCCCGGGCGAGCGCAAGGCGGAGCTGATGACGCATCTGCTGAACATCGACCCGCCCGACCACACCCGGCTGCGCCGCCTGGTCTCGAAGGCGTTCACGCCCCGCCGCGTCGCGGAGTTCGCGCCGCGTGTGCAGGAGCTGACGGACCGCCTCATCGACAACTTCATCGAGGAGGGGAGCGCGGACCTCATTCATGACTTCGCGTTCCCGCTCCCGATCTACGCGATCTGCGATCTGCTCGGCGTGCCGCGCGAGGACCAGGACGACTTCCGGGACTGGGCGGGCATGATGATCCGCCACGGCGGCGGGCCGCGCGGCGGTGTGGCCCGGTCGGTCAAGAAGATGCGCGGCTATCTCGCCGAACTGATCCACCGCAAAAGGGAGAACCCCGGCGACGATCTGATCTCGGGGCTGATCCGGGCCAGCGACCACGGCGAGCACCTCACCGAGAACGAGGCCGCCGCCATGGCCTTCATCCTTCTCTTCGCGGGGTTCGAGACGACGGTCAACCTCATCGGCAACGGGGTGTACGCCCTGCTGCGCAACCCCGGGCAGCGGGAGCGGCTGCAGCGCTCGCTGGATGCCGGGGAGACGGGGCTGCTGGAGACCGGCATCGAGGAACTGCTGCGCTACGACGGCCCGGTGGAGCTGGCGACCTGGCGGTTCGCCACCGAACCGCTCAGGCTCGGCGGGCAGCGGATCGCGACGGGCGACCCCGTACTGGTGGTGCTCGCCGCCGCCGACCGGGACCCGGAAAGGTTCGCGGACCCCGACACGCTCGACCTCGCCCGGCGTGACAATCAGCACCTCGGCTACGGGCACGGCATCCACTACTGTCTGGGGGCGCCGCTCGCCCGGCTGGAGGGCCAGGCGGCCCTCGCCACGCTGTTGAGACGCCTGCCTGACCTGCGGCTTGCAGGGGAACCTACCGATTTGCGCTGGCGCGGTGGGCTCATCATGCGCGGACTGCGCACTCTTCCCGTGGAGTTCGAACCCGGACATCGCTGCGACGAAGGTGACTCGCTGTCAACTCCGTGACTTTCACGTGATCTGTGCTGCATCGACTTGTGACAAGCGTTCGACTGCGGATACGTTCACCGTTCGACGCACCCGTCACTTTGTCAGTCACACGGAAGGCACTCCCATGGGCTCCGCGAACGGCAGGCACCGTCGCCCTCGTCAGGCACCCGCCATCGTCGTCGCCGCAGGCGTGACCGGCTCGGCCATCGCCATCCCGCTGCTCGGCGCGGCCGGTGCACACGCGGCCGACGCCACGACCTGGGACCGGGTCGCCGAGTGCGAGAGCGGCGGCATGTGGAGTGCCGACCTCGGCAACGGCTTCTACGGCGGTCTCCAGTTCTCCCAGGACGCCTGGAAGTCGTACGGAGGTGAGGCGTACGCCCCGCGTGCCGACCTCGCCAGCCGCTCGCAGCAGATAGCGATCGCCGAGAAGGTCCTGGACGACAAGGGGCCGAAGGCGTGGCCCAGCTGTGCGGTGATCTCCGGCCTCACGGTGGACGGGGCGCTGCCGGGCGTCGACCCGGGCACCGTGCCGTCGGCCGAACCGACCGAGGGCGCGCAGGAGTCCGGCGGGGTGAGCGCGTCGGACGGTGCGAAGTCGTCCACCAAGGCGTCGGAGAGCGCCTCGAAGAAGTCGTCGGGCAAGGCATCGGACAAGAAGTCGAGCGAATCGACGTCCGATACATCTGATTCATCCGATTACTCCGAATCGACCGACTCCTCTGATTCCTCGGACTCTTTCGGCGGTGAGTCGAGCGGCAAGCACCGCGGCGCGCCGGCCTCCGAAGTGGGCCAGGACACAGGGGCGGGCAACGGCCGGGAGTCGGGCCGCCATGCTTCCCGCGGGGACAGCGAGGGGCGTGACGCAGGCGCCCCGGCGGCCGACGGCTCCTACGAGGTGCGGCCCGGCGACAACTTGTGGGCGATTGCTGATGCACATCACGTCCCCGGCGGGTGGCCCGCGCTCTATGAGGTGAACAAGGACGCCGTCGGCGCCGACCCGAACCTCATTCTCCCTGGCCAGAGCCTCGCTCTCGATGTGAAGGTGAACTGAGACCGGTCTGATCAACAGCTAAAAATGCCCCCAAAATAGGGGTAGTTCAGAGGCCTATGTCCGCTTATGCGTAAGTGAGACATGGGTCTCTTTGCGTCAACTGGCGTGTCGCATCTGCGGAGTCCGTCCGCATCGCCCCCGACCTGCGAAAACGATGACGAGCCGGATGCAAGTAAGGGTTGATTGTCCGGTATGTCCATCTTTGAATATGGGGGTTGCCTATGTTTACGGTCGGAACTGCTCGCACCGCGGGCCCCGTCGATCGTCACGCCGAATCCTGCCGTCGGTCGAAGGGAACAGACGCGTAAAGCGCCGTAGGCAGGAGCGGGGGACCCAGGTAAGCCGCCGGGGCCGATGGTCGAAAGACCGTCAGCATCGGCTCGGGGTGAAGTCGCACGCCAGGACGTGCGACCGGGCAACTCACTAGGCCCGAACCCGACAGCTCACCTCGTAGGCGTCGGTGAGGAGATTCCATGCTGCTGAACAGCAAGGGCAAGCACCGTCGCCCGTCCAAGGCCGTCCGTGTCGCCACGCTCGCGGGTGTTGCCGGTGCCGCCATCGCCGTTCCCCTGATGGGTGCGACCAACGCCTCCGCCGCGTCCGTCGCCACGTGGGACGCCGTCGCCCAGTGCGAGTCCGGTGGCAACTGGTCCATCAACACCGGCAACGGCTACTACGGCGGCCTGCAGTTCTCGCAGTCCAGCTGGGCCGCCGCCGGCGGTACGAAGTACGCCCCGCGGGCCGACCTGGCCACCAAGGCCCAGCAGATCGCCACCGCCGAGGTGCTCCTCGACATGCAGGGCCCGGGCGCCTGGTCCTGTGCGGGTGCGGGCAACCTCACCAACGACGGTGTCGACCCGGGTGTCGACACCGGCGCGACGCAGAGCACCCCGGCCGCGCAGTCGAAGCCGGCCGCGCCGAAGCCCGCCGAGCACACCGAAGCCCCCGCCGCCTCCCGCTCGGACCGCGGCACCGCGGCCAGGAAGACCGTCACCACGCCGGCCGGCGAGAAGGTCGCGAAGGGCGACGGTGAGTACACCGTCAAGTCCGGCGACTCGCTCAGCAAGATCGCCGCGGCGCACAAGGTCAAGGGCGGCTGGCAGCAGCTGTTCAAGCTCAACAAGAACATCGTCGAGGACGCCGACCTGATCTACCCGGGTCAGCAGCTCCACCTGACGAAGTAGTACGACCCTGCAGAAGAGGGCTCTCCTCTCCCTGAGCACCCCGACCCGGCGCGGATTCCCCCGTACGCGCCGGGCCGGGGTTTCTGCGCTCTCCGTTCACCTGTTGTAGTTACCGGCCAGTAGATTTCTTGATCTTTGTCCGCCTATGGGGGCCCTTGGGTCCTTTTTCGTCCCAGGAGTCGGGCGGTCGCCGAACGCAGTGGTCCGGGACGGTTAGGCTCTTGTCGCAAGGCCAAAGCGACCCTGCACAAACAGCGTCATATCCCAGAAGGAGATGCCTCGTGCCGTCCATCGACGTCGTCGTAGCCCGGGAAATCCTCGACTCCCGCGGAAACCCCACGGTCGAGGTCGAGGTCGGCCTCGACGACGGCAGCACGGGCCGTGCTGCCGTTCCGTCCGGCGCCTCCACCGGTGCGTTCGAGGCCATTGAGCTTCGCGACGGTGACCCCAACCGCTACCAGGGCAAGGGCGTCGAGAAGGCCGTCCTCGCCGTGATCGAGCAGATCGGCCCGGAGCTCGTCGGCTACGACGCGACCGAGCAGCGGCTGATCGACCAGGCCATGTTCGACCTGGACGCCACCGAGAACAAGGGCTCGCTCGGCGCCAACGCGATCCTCGGCGTCTCGCTGGCCGTCGCGCACGCCGCCTCCGAGGCATCGGACCTGCCGCTGTTCCGCTACCTCGGTGGCCCGAACGCGCACCTGCTGCCCGTCCCGATGATGAACATCCTCAACGGTGGGTCGCACGCCGACTCCAACGTGGACATCCAGGAGTTCATGATCGCCCCGATCGGTGCGGAGTCCTTCTCCGAGGCCCTGCGCTGGGGCGCCGAGGTCTACCACACGCTGAAGAAGGTCCTGAAGACCAAGGGTCTGTCGACCGGTCTCGGTGACGAGGGCGGCTTCGCGCCGAACCTGGAGTCGAACCGCGCCGCCCTGGACCTCATCGTCGAGGCGATCAAGGAGGCCGGTTACGTCCCGGGCCGCGACATCGCGCTCGCGCTCGACGTCGCCGCGTCCGAGTTCTACAAGGACGGCTCGTACGAGTTCGAGGGCAAGTCCCGTTCGGCCGCCGAGATGACCGAGTACTACGAGGAGCTCGTCTCCGCGTACCCGCTGGTCTCCATCGAGGACCCGCTGTACGAGGACGACTGGGCCGGCTGGAAGGTCATCACCGACAAGCTCGGCTCCAAGGTGCAGATCGTCGGCGACGACCTCTTCGTCACCAACCCGGAGCGTCTGGCCCGTGGCATCGAGGAGGGCTCCGCCAACGCCCTGCTCGTCAAGGTCAACCAGATCGGTTCGCTGACCGAGACCCTGGACGCCGTCGAACTGGCCCAGCGCAACGGCTTCAAGTGCATGATGTCCCACCGCTCCGGCGAGACCGAGGACGTCACCATCGCCGACCTCGCGGTCGCGGTGAACTGCGGTCAGATCAAGACCGGCGCCCCGGCCCGCTCGGACCGTGTCGCCAAGTACAACCAGCTGCTGCGCATCGAGGAGATCCTCGACGACGCGGCGGTGTACGCGGGCCGCTCCGCCTTCCCGCGGTTTCGCCCTGCGAACTGAACAGGCACAGCGCCCTGCGAACTGAACAGCACAGCGCCCCGCGAACTGAACAGGCACAGCGCCCTGCGAGCTGATGCAGTGCGGCGCTCCGTGCACTGATCGGCGCAGCAAGGGCTGATCGCAGGCCGCAGGCCCGTCACGGGTCAAAGGCCCCGGCCTCCGACCGTCCCCGCACTCGGTCCCGTACCGTGTGCGGGGACGGACGTGCGTAATGGGGAGGCGGAGACATGGCCGCGAAGGACCGGGACCGGTTCTCCACCGCGACCCGGCTGCGGCTGCTCGGAGAGCAGACCGCCGCCCGCGTCTACCGGTCCCAGAACCGTCGTCAGGCGCGTCGCTCCCGGCTCACCGGACGGGCCGCGTTCCTCGCGCTGGTCGTCTGTTCCCTGGTGGTGGCGCTCGCGTACCCGATGCGGCAGTACGTGTCGCAGCGCGACGAGATCGCCGACCAGGAGCGGCTGGCGCGGGAGGCGCAGACGCGCACCGAGGAGCTGCGCGACGAGAAGGCGCGCCTCCAGGACGACGCGTACATCCGGCGGCTGGCGCGGGAGCACCTGCACTACGTCCTTCCCGGGGAGACCGGTTACACGGTGGTCGACCCGGACGCGGCCAAGGAGCGCAGCGGGGGGCCGCAGGAGACCGACCGGCCGTGGCACTCGAACCTGTGGGACGGCGTGGACTCCGCCGACCGGAACTGACCTCTCCTCCGACCGCTCTTTCGCCCCTTTCATTCCGCTGCGGAACCGCAGCTCAGCATCTCGAGTAGAACCAAGGCAGGCATGGAAACGCCCCCTCCCCAGACCGAATCAACCGCGCCCACCGAGGCGGACATCGCCGCGTTCCAGCAGCAGCTCGGCCGCCCGCCGCGCGGGCTGCGCGCGATCGCGCACCGCTGCCCGTGCGGCAACCCGGACGTGGTCGAGACGCAGCCCCGGCTGGAGGACGGTACGCCGTTCCCGACGACGTACTACCTGACGTGCCCGCGCGCGGCCTCCGCGATCGGCACGCTGGAGGCGAACGGCGTCATGAAGGAGATGACGGAGCGTCTGGGCACCGACCCGGAGCTCGCGGCCGCGTACCGCAACGCGCACGAGGACTACATCGCCCGGCGCGATGCCATCGAGGTGCTGGAGGGCTTCCCGAGCGCGGGTGGCATGCCGGACCGGGTGAAGTGCCTGCATGTGCTGGTGGGGCATTCGCTGGCGGCGGGGCCAGGGGTCAATCCGCTGGGGGACGAGGCGATTGCGATGCTGCCGGAGTGGTGGCGCAAGGGCCCGTGCGTGACGCCGTGCGGACCCGCGGACGAGCCCGGCACGTCGAGCCCGTCCGGCGATTGAGGACCAGGGTCCGGGGCGGAGCCCCGGGCACACGACAGGAGAACCCATGACCCGCGTTGCCGCCATCGACTGCGGAACCAACTCCATCCGCCTGCTCGTCGCCGACGCCGACCCCGCCACGGGTGAGCTCATCGAGCTCGACCGCCGGATGGAGATCGTCCGGCTCGGGCAGGGGGTGGACCGCACCGGCCGGCTCGCTCCCGACGCGCTGGAGCGGACCTTCGCCGCCTGCCGCCAGTACGCGGCGGTCATCAAGGAGCACGGCGCCGAGAGGCTGCGCTTCGTCGCCACCTCCGCCTCCCGCGACGCGGAGAACAGGGACGAGTTCGTCCGTGGTGTGCTGGACATCCTCGGCGTGGAGCCCGAGGTGATCAGCGGTGACCAGGAGGCGCAGTTCTCCTTCGACGGCGCCACCAAGGAGCTGGAGGGCAGCGACCATCTCGCGAAGCCGTATCTGGTGGTCGACATCGGCGGCGGCTCCACCGAGTTCGTCGTCGGCGACGACCGGGTCCTGGCCGCACGGTCCGTGGACATCGGCTGCGTACGGATGACGGAGCGTCACCTCGTGCACGACGGTGTGGTCACCGACCCGCCCACGCCGGCTCAGATCGCGGCGATCCGCGCGGACATCGACGCCGCCCTGGATCTCGCCGAGGAGACCGTCCCGCTGACCGAGGCCGCCACGCTCGTCGGCCTCGCCGGGACCGTCACCACCGTGGCCGCGATCGCGCTGGGGCTGCAGGAGTACGACTCGGAGGCGATCCACCACTCACGGCTCTCCTTCGAGCAGGTCCAGGAGATCACCGGACGGCTGGTCACCTCGACCCACGCCGAGCGCGCCGCGATCCCCGCGATGCACCCGGGACGGGTCGATGTCATCACCTCCGGGGCGCTCGTCCTGCTGGCCGTGATGGAGCGGACCGGGGCCCGCGAAGTCGTCGTCAGCGAGCACGACATCCTGGACGGCATCGGCTGGTCCGTCGCCTGAGGGCTGTCCCGTAGTCCCTGGCGGGCGCGCGACGGCAGTTGCGGCACCTCACCGCGTCGCCGGAACGCCCGAATACGGCCCGTAGGGGGACGCTCCTCCGCCTTGCGATGCACCACATCCGACGCCGCGCGCGGATCCATCAGGGATGACGGGACAGCCCTTGGCGAGGCGCCGGCGGCGAGGGGCACGGCGGGGTGCGGGGAGCGCGGTCGACGATCCGCTCATACGCACTCCCGCCTGCCCCTTTGAGGCATCTTCGGCTTCTCGCGGGCCCTTCCCGGCCCCCCTGCGAAGACACGCCGCGACGAAGTTCGTGAACTTCTTCACAAGGAATTCGGCGCTCCGGAGCACACTTCTGCTCCGTACGGGCCTCCACGGCCCTCTACGGGCGCGTCCGCCGGGTGTGCGGGAGGGTTTCGGGGATGTTGCGAGCGGGTGGGAAGAAGCGGGTGGTCCACTCCGCCGTCGGGCTCAACAGCCTGCTCACAAGCGGTGAACAACGTTCGCCGCGGCACGGTGGTTCCCTCGTGCCGTCATGACCTCGGTCACGTGGGCGGCGAAGTGTAGCAGAGGGTGGGGGAGACCTTGTGAAGGGGCTCACGAGCGTGCCCTCCGAGGGGGGTGGATACTCGATGGCATGAGCACCACGGAGCGTCCCAGGATCCTCGTAGTAGGCGGTGGGTACGTAGGCCTGTACGCAGCTCGGCGCATTCTCAAGAAGATGCGCTACGGCGAGGCGACCGTCACGGTCGTCGACCCGCGGTCGTACATGACCTACCAGCCCTTCCTCCCCGAAGCCGCCGCCGGCAGCATCTCCCCCCGGCACGTCGTCGTCCCGCTGCGACGCGTGCTGCCCAAGGCGGAGGTTCTCACCGGTCGGGTCACCACCATCGACCAGGACCGCAAGGTCGCCACGATCGCGCCGCTCGTCGGCGAGGCGTACGAGCTGCCTTTCGACTACCTGGTGATCGCGCTCGGCGCCGTCTCCCGCACCTTCCCGATCCCCGGCCTCGCCGAACAGGGCATCGGCATGAAGGGCATCGAGGAGGCCATCGGCCTGCGCAACCACGTCCTCGAGCAGCTGGACAAGGCCGACTCGACGACCGATGAGGACGTCCGCCGCAGGGCGTTGACGTTCGTCTTCGTGGGCGGCGGCTTCGCCGGTGCGGAGACCATCGGCGAGGTCGAGGACATGGCCCGCGACGCGGCGAAGTACTACACGAGCGTGAAGCGCGAGGACATGCGCTTCATCCTCGTCGACGCCGCCGACAAGATCCTTCCCGAGGTCGGCCCGAAGCTGGGCACCTGGGGCCGGGAGCACCTGGAGTCCCGTGGCGTCGAGGTCTTCCTCTCGACCTCCATGGACTCCTGCGTCGACGGTCATGTCGTCCTGAAGAACGGCCTCGAGGTCGACTCCAACACCATCGTGTGGACGGCCGGCGTGAAGCCGAACCCGGCGCTGGCTCGCTTCGGCCTGCCGCTCGGCCCGCGCGGTCACGTGGACACCTCCGAGAAGCTTCAGGTGCAGGGCACCGACTACATCTGGGCCGCGGGCGACAACGCCCAGGTTCCGGACATGGTCGGCCGCAAGGCCGGCAACCCGAACGCCTGGTGCCCGCCCAACGCCCAGCACGCGCTGCGTCAGGCGAAGGTCCTCGGCGACAACGTCATCTCCGGGATGCGCGGCTTCCCGCAGAAGGACTACAGCCACGCCAACAAGGGTGCGGTCGCCGGTCTCGGCCTGCACAAGGGCGTCGCGATGATCGTCATGGGCAAGATGAAGATCAAGCTCAAGGGCCGTCTCGCCTGGTACATGCACCGTGGTTACCACGGCATGGCGATGCCGACCTGGAACCGCAAGATCCGGATCTTCGCCGACTGGACGCTTGCGATGTTCCTCAAGCGCGAGGTCGTCTCGCTCGGCGCCATGGAGACGCCGCGCGAGGAGTTCTACGAGGCCGCCAAGCCGGCCCCGGCTCCGGTCGCCGCCAAGGCCGAGGGCGAGAAGGCCAAGGCCTCCTAGTCCGCCCGCGGATGCTCGCATCCGTGCAGCATGTGCACAACGCCCGAAGGGGCCGTCCGCCATCCGTGGTGCGGGCGGCCCCTTCGCCGTACCCGGAGTGGCCGTCTCCGGGGCCTTCGTCCTGATCGTCCCGGCCCGCGGGCGGGACCCGGAAACTCTGTGTGGTGTACAGGTATTTTGCCGATCCGTTGCGCCACTACGGGATGGCGCGGGCACCCGAGGGCGTTGACGGGGATGTGCTTCGTCGTGGCGCCGCGGGTGCCGGGCGTGGTGCACGGCATGTTTGGGCATATTGGGGCACGTTGGGAAACACCATCACGGAGGTGTACGCCATGGCAGACGCCGCCTTGCGGCTGACCGCTCTCGCCGAGGAACTGCTGGGAGAACCCGTACCGGTCCGGATCCGGGCCTGGGACGGCAGCGAATCCGGGCCGCCCGGCGCCCCCGTACTCGTCGTCCGCAGCCGCCGTGCGGTGCGCCGGGTGCTGTGGAAGCCGGGCGAACTGGGCCTGGCCCGCGCCTGGGTGGCCGGCGAACTCGACATCGAGGGCGACCTGTACGAGACCCTGGACCTGATGGCCGGGCTGCTCTGGGAACGCGGGGCGGACGCGAAGGACGCCGTCCACCCGATCCGGGACCCGAAGGTGCGCGCCGCCGCCCGCGGCCTGCTCCAACTGGCCGGGCCCTGGCCGCCGCCGGCCCCGCCCGCCGAGGAGGTCCGCCGCCGCACCGGCCCCCTCCACACCAGGCGCCGCGACAAGGAGGCCATCAGCCACCACTACGACGTGGGCAACGACTTCTACGAACTGGTCCTCGGGCCGTCCATGGTCTACTCCTGCGCCTACTGGGAGGACGGCGGGAGCCTGGAGGACGCCCAGCGCGACAAGCTCGACCTGGTCTGCCGCAAGCTCGCCCTCAAGGAGGGCGACCGTCTCCTCGACGTCGGCTGCGGCTGGGGCTCCATGGCCATCCACGCGGCCCGGGAGTACGGCGCCCAGGTCACCGGAGTGACCCTCTCCACCGAACAGGCCGCGTTCGCCCGCAAGCGCATCGCCGAGGAGGGGCTGACGGACCGGATCGAGATCCGGGTCCAGGACTACCGGGACGTCAGGGACGGTCCGTACGACGCCATCTCGTCGATCGGCATGGCCGAGCACGTCGGCTCGGTCCGCTACCGCGAATACGCCGACGACCTCTACGCGCTGCTGAGGCCCGGCGGCCGGCTGCTCAACCACCAGATCGCCCGCCGCCCCGAGAGGGACGAGTCCGCGTACCACGTGGACGAGTTCATCGACGCGTACGTCTTCCCCGACGGCGAACTCGCCCCGGTCGGCCGGACCGTCGCGACGCTGGAGGAAGCCGGCTTCGAGGTCCGGGACGTCGAGTCGATCCGTGAGCACTACGCACTGACCCTGCGCCGCTGGGTCGCCAACCTGGAGCAGCACTGGGACCGCGCGGTCGCCCTGACCTCGCCCGGCCGGGCCAGGGTCTGGCGCCTGTACATGGCGGCCTCCGCCCTCTCCTTCGAGCACAACAAGATCGGCGTCAACCAGATCCTCGCGGTGCGTCCGGCGAAGGGCGGTTCCTCCGGTATGCCGCTGCGCGCGCGTGACTGGAGGGCGTCCGCGGGCGGCTGACACATCTGCCGACGGAAGAGGGCCGGTACCCCGCGGCGTCCGCCGCCGGGTACCGGCCCTCCGTCCTGGGCGCGGCCGCGTCACTCGGTCTTGATGGCCGTCAGCATGTTCAGCTTCGCGGCGCTGCGGGCCGGCCAGAGCGCGGCCAGCACACCCACCAGCCCGGCGAGCACCAGGAAGACCGCGATCCGGTCCCACGGGACGACCAGGACGTAGCCCTCGATCTTCGACGCGAACGTCTGGCCGATCGCCCAGCCGAGGAACATCCCGAGACCGACGCCGACCACCGCGCCGAAGAGCGAGATGACCACCGCCTCCAGCCGGATCATGCGCTTGACCTTGCGCCGGTCCAGGCCGATCGCCCGGAGCATGCCGATCTCCTGCTGACGCTCGAAGACCGACATCGCCAGGGTGTTGACGACTCCGAGCACCGCGATGATCAGGGCCATCGCCAGCAGGCCGTACATGATGTTCATCGCGAGGTTCACGGAGCCGCCGAACGTGTCGCGGATGTCCTGACGGTCCATCACGCTCATGGCCGGGCTGTCGCCCAGCGCGTCCACCACGGCCTGCTCATTGGCCTCGGTGGCGCCGCCGTCCATCTTCAGCCAGATCTCGGCGATGTACGGGCGGGCGTCGTGCCGGTTCGCGATGTCCGCCGAGATCAGGATCGGCGAGACGAACTCGTTCTGCCGGTAGATCGCGCCGACCTTCAGCTTGCCCTTCTGCTCGTCGCCGAACGTCACCGGGAGGGTGTCGCCGGTCTTCCAGCGGTTCGACTCGGCGGTCTTGTCGCCGATGGCGATCTCGCCGTCGGCGAGCGAGGCCAGCGAGCCGGAGACCGTCTTCAGCGCGAAGACCTTCTCGACGTCGCCCGGGGCGACCCCCGACGCGGCGTGGAACCTGCCCCCGATCTCGAGCGAGGCGTCCTGCTGCCCGGAGACGGCCGTGACGCCCTCGGTCTTCTGCAGGGCGCCGAGCGCCGACGTGTCGAGCGGCCCGTGGCTCGCCATCGTCACCATGTAGTCGGCCCGGATGTTGTCCGTCGTCATCCGGTCGACCGCCCGGCCGAGGGTGACGCCGAGCACCGAGATGCCGGTGACCAGGGTGAGACCGATCGCCAGAGCGGAAGCGGTGGCTCCGGTGCGCCGCGGGTTGCGGACCGCGTTCTGCGCGGCCAGCTTGCCGGAGACCCCGAACAGCCGCTGCAGCAGCGGGCGGACCAGAGCGATCACCGGCCGGGACAGCAGCGGGATCAGCACGATGACACCGACGAGGGCGAGGAACGCACCGAGACCGACCTCGAGCCGGCCGGTGTCACCGGCCGTCGCCGCGCCCGTCACGATCGCGGCGGCACCGAGCAGCGTGAGCACACCACCGATCGAGTTGCGCAGCACCAGCGACTTCACGGTCGCCACCGCGTGGACGCTGCTCATCGCGGCGACCGGCGGGATCTTCGCGGCCCGGCGGGCGGGCAGCCAGGCGGCCAGCACGGTGATCAGCACACCGACGCCGAGGGCGGCGCCGATCGCGGTGGGCGAGACGATCAGTGGTCCGGCCGGGATCCGCCCGCCGAGCAGGCTCATCGCGGAGCGCAGCGCGGTGGCGAGACCGAGACCGAGCAGAAAGCCGATGACGGACGCGATGGCGCCGACGACGCCCGCCTCGAGGAGCACGGAGCGCTTGACCTGGCGGCGGGAGGCGCCGACGGCGCGCATCAGTGCCAGTTCCCGGGTGCGCTGGGCGACCAGCATGGTGAACGTGTTGGCGATCAGGAAGACGCCGACGAAGAGGGCGATGGCCGCGAAGGCCAGCAGGATGGTGTTGAGGTTGCCCAGGCCGTTCTCGATGTCCTCGGCCTGCTGGTCGGCGAGGGCCTTGCCGGTCCGGGCGGTGGCGCCCTTCGGCAGCAGCGGCTTCACCTCGGACAGCAGCGTCGCGTCCGAGGCGCCTGCCGCGGCGGTGACCGTGACGTCCTGGAACCAGCCGGGCTTCAGATAGAGCTGCTGGGCGACCGGGGTGTCGAAGAGGACCAGGCTGCCGCCCGCGTTGACGGCGCCGTCCTCGGTGGTGAAGATCCCCGAGAGGGTGTACTCCTTCACCGGCCCGTTGGTGGCGACCCGGACCCGGTCGCCGACCTCGTAGGCGCCCTTCTTCGCGGTCTCCTTGTCGAGCGCGATCCGGTCGTCGCCGGCGGGGCCGCTGCCGTCGACGAAGGTGTACGAGGCGTCCTTGCCGTTCGTGCCGGGAGAGAAGTTCCCGCCGGTGTTGGACCAGCCGTTGCCGATCAGCTTGCCGTCCGGGTCGGCGACCCCGGCGAAGCCGGAGACCCGGCCGGTTGCGGTGGCCACCCCGTCCAGGGACCGGATCCTCCCGAGCGTGGCGGCGTCGATGCCGGAGGTCTCCTCGTCGCGCCGGTCGGCGTGGCCGGTGACCGCGACGGCGACGTCGTCGTAACTCTTCGCGGACTGGTTGCGGAAGGCGTTGCCGAGGGTGTCGGTGAAGATCAGGGTGCCGGAGACGAAGGCCACGCCGAGCATCACGGCGAACACGGTCATCAGCAGTCTGGCCTTGTGCGCGAGCACATTGCGCAGGGCGGTACGGAACATGTCTGTCAGTCCTGGGATGGGGTCCGGAAGCGGGGTCGGGGAGGCGGTCGCAGCTGTACGGGACTCAGCTGGTACGGCCCTTGGCGTCGAACGCCTTCATCCGGTCGAGGACCCCGTCCGCGGTGGGCCGCATCATTTCGTCGACGACCGCCCCGTCCGCAAGGAAGATCACCCGGTCCGCGTAGGAGGCGGCGACCGGGTCGTGGGTCACCATCACCACGGTCTGGCCCAGTTCGCGCACGGAGTTGCGCAGGAAGCCCAGCACCTCGGCGCCGGAGCGGGAGTCCAGGTTGCCGGTCGGCTCGTCACCGAAGATGATCTCGGGACGGGAGGCCAGGGCGCGGGCCACCGCGACGCGCTGCTGCTGGCCGCCGGAGAGTTCGGTGGGCCGGTGCTTCAGCCGGTCGGACAGCCCCACCATCGCGATGACGTTGCGCAGCCACTCGGCGTCGGGCCGGCGGCCCGCGATGTCCATCGGCAGGGTGATGTTCTCCAGCGCGGTCAGCGTGGGCAGCAGGTTGAACGCCTGGAAGATGAAACCGATCTTGTCCCGGCGGAGCTGGGTGAGCTGCTTGTCCTTGAGGGAGCCGAGCTCCGTCTCACCGATCCGTACCGAACCGCTGCTGAAGCTGTCGAGGCCGGCGACGCAGTGCATGAGGGTGGACTTGCCGGAGCCCGACGGACCCATGATCGCGGTGAACTCGCCCTGCGGGAAGTCCACGGTGACCCGGTCCAGGGCGGTCACCTTGGTCTCGCCCTCTCCGTAGATCTTCGACAGATCCGTGGCGCGGGCGGCCACCGCGGTGGCGCGGTGAGCGGTGGAGGTGATGGTCACGGGGACACTCCTGTTCAGGACTTCGGTCGGGGCGGGGTCGGCCACTCCATCCTCATCGCCCGAAGGCCGCAGGTCGTCAGTCCCCGTGCCCGTTCGCGGGGGCCACTTGAGTCGCACCGGAGGGCCGTTTCGTCCTCCTCGGGTATGACACCGACCCTGAGTCCGTCCTTCTGCGGAAGGCCGCCCGGACGCCCGCTACCGGCGCGGCGGCGCGGTGGAGCCGCGCGGTACGAGCCGGGCCGCGGTGTCCTCGAAGCCGGGCGCCGTCCCGTGGGTGACCAGGGCCAGCAGTGTCCGTGCCGCATGGCTGCCGTATGCGGGGATGTCCCTGCTGAGCGCTGTCAGCGGCGGCCGCACCACCCGGGACAGCTGGGAGTCGTCCCAGGCGACCAGCGACAGATCGCCGGGCACGTCGAGCCCCATCTCCTGGGCGACCGAAAGGCCGGCGACGGCCATGATGTCGTTGTCGTAGATGATGGCGGTGGACCGCTGCGGCGAGCTGATCAGCTGCCGGGTCGCATGGGCGCCTTCCTCGCCGGAGTAGTCGGTGTGGATCACCACCGGCTCGCCGAGGCCCAGTTCGGCGCAGATCTCGCCCTGGGCGCGGTCGCGCAGCTGCGTATGGATCAGGTCGGGCAGCCCCGCGACGCGGGCGATGGAGCGATGGCCCAGTGCGGTCAGATACGCCAGGGTGTCCCGCAGGGCCCCGGAGTCGTCCGACCACACGGGGGTGAGCGGGCCGGCCGCCGAGGGGTGCCCGATCGCCACGGCCGGCATTCCCAGTTCGGCGACGCCCTCGATCCGCGGGTCGGGGCTGCGCAGATCGGCGAGGAACACGCCGTCCACCCGGCCCTCTCCCCACCAGCGGCGGTAGACCTCCAGCTCCTGTGCGGGGTCGTTGACGACCTGGAGCAGAAGGGCGCAGCCGCGCGGGGACAGCTCGCTCTCGATGCCGCTGATCAGTTCCATGAAGAACGGTTCCATGCCGAGCAGCCGGGCCGGCCGGCACAGGGCGAGGCCGACGGCGTCGGCGCGCGCGTGGGTGAGCGCACGCGCCGCACTGTTGGGCCGCCAGCCGATCTCCTGGGCGATGGCCTTGATGGCGGCACGGGTTGCCGGGGAGACCCCGGGCCGGTCGTTCAGTGCGTACGACACCGCCACCTTGGAGACCCCGGCGCGGTGCGCGATGTCGGCGATCGTGGGGCGCTGCTTGGGCATACGGCCTCGCTTAACCGGTTCGTGTTCAGCGGTCATCGTAACTGCCGGCGCCCGTACCTGCGGCTTCTCCCCGTGAGGTGATGATCGCTCAACTACCCCTGAAAATAAAGGAATGGGAGCGCTCCCGCGCTCTTGACACTGCCTGTCGACAGCCATAGCTTCACGGCACTTACCCGGTTCAGTGACTCCGCTCACAGGGACGGCGGAGGAATGGGAGGGACGATGGGTACGGGAATCCGGGTGCGGATCGCCACCACGCTTGCCGTGATCGGGCTCGCTGCCACCGCGTGCACGGGGGGCGGCTCCTCGTCCAACGGCTCCGGCGGTTCGGGCGGCAAGGCGGGCGGCGCACTGCCGCGCAACGAGACGCTCTATACGACCGGTACGCAGTGGGGGCCACCGGCCAACTACAACCCGCTGCACGACTGGGACCACGCGACCGGCACCAAGGGGCTGGTCTACGAGACGCTGTTCCACTTCGACCCGAACGCGGGCAAGCTCACGCCCTGGCTGGCGCAGTCGGGCGGCTGGACCGCGGACAAGACCTACGAGGTGAAGCTGCGCCCGGGCATCACCTGGTCCGACGGCAAGCCGCTGACCGCCCAGGACGTCGCGTACTCCTACGGGATCGGCAAGATCGAGGCGTCGTCCTTCCACACCCTGTGGGACTGGCTTGCTGACGTGAAGGCGGTGGACGCCACCACCGTCCGCTTCACCTTCAAGCAAGCCCGTTACCAGGAGTGGGACTTCAACCTCTACGGCCGCCCGATCGTCCCCGAGCACATCTGGAGCAAGCGCTCCGAGAAGGATGTCCTCGACGGCGTCAACGACAAGCCGGTCGGGACCGGTGCGTACACCCTCAAGAGCCACACCCAGGACCGTGTCGTGTGGCAGCGGCGCGACGACTGGTGGGGCGTCAAGGGGCTCGGCATGAAGCCCGCGCCCCGGTACATCGTCGACGTGTCCAACCCCAGCAACGAGGTGGTCATCGGCCAGCTGGGCCAGGGGCAGCTGGACCTGAGCAACAACTTCCTGCCGGGCGCCTCCTCGCTCATCAAGACCAAGAAGGTCGTCTCGTACTACGACAAGCCGCCGTACATGCTCTCCGCCAACACGGCCTGGCTGGTGCCCAACACCACGAAGAAGCCGATGGACGACGCGGCGTTCCGCAGGGCGCTCGCCGCGTCCGTCGACGTCGGGAAGATCGTCAAGGGGGTGTACGGGGAGCTGGTCAAGCCCGCCGACCCGACCGGACTGCTCCCGCAGTGGAACCAGTTCGTCGACCAGGGCCTGGTGGCGAAGGAGGGCTTCTCCTACGACACGGGCAAGGCCAGGCAGACCCTCGCCGACGCCGGGTACAGGGACACGGACGGCGACGGGTTCGTGGAGAACAAGGACGGCTCGAAGATCAGCCTCAAGCTGGCCGTGCCGACGGGCTGGACCGACTGGATGGAGGCCGCGAAGGTCATCGCCGCCTCGGGCAAGGCCGCGGGCATCCGGATCACCACCGAGTTCCCCGACCAGAACGCCCTCAACGAGCAGCGCGGCAAGGGCGACTTCGACCTCGTCATCAACAACGAGCGCCAGCTGTCCAACACCCCGTGGACGTACTACGAGTACATGTTCCAGCTGCCGGTCCAGAAGCAGCAGAACACGGTCAACTTCGGCCGGTACGAGAACGAGGAGGCATGGAAGCTGGTCCAGCAACTCGGCGGGGTGAAGACCGACGACACCGAGGGCATGAAGGCGGTCATCTCCAGGATCCAGGACATCCAGCTCAAGGAGATGCCCGTCATCCCGCTCTGGTACAACGGCCTCTGGTCGCAGTCCACCACCGGGACCTGGAAGAACTGGCCGTCGGACGCCCCGGGTGCGCCCAAGTACGCCCCCGCTCTCTGGCGCAACTGGCTGGAGATGGGCGGATTCGAGGCCCTCACCCAGCTCAAGCCCGCCAAGTGACCGGCGCGGTCTGACCGTTCGCCGCAGGTCCATGAGTCCCGGCCCGCACAGCGGGCCGGGCAGGACCCTTCCACGACCGCCCCGCCGTGCGGCCCGCGCCCTGACCGCGGCCGCGCGGCCGGGCTCTGCCCGGGGAGCCCCCTTGCGCCGCTACTTCGCCAGAAAACTCCTGATCTACGGATTCACCTTCGTCATCGCCGTCACCGTCAACTGGATGATCCCGCGCTTCATGCCCGGTGACCCGGTGGCCGCCATGGTGGCCCGCGCCAGGGTCTCCCAGCCCGAGGCGGTCGAGGCCATGCGCTCCTACTACAACAACCTGTTCGGCTTCGACGAACCCGTCTGGCAGCAGTACCTGCACTTCTGGAGCGCCCTGCTGCAGGGCGACTTCGGGCTGTCCATCTGGGTCTTCCCCAAGCCCGTCGGCGATGTGCTCCTCGACGCGCTCCCGTACACCCTGGGGCTGATGATCCCGGCCATCCTGCTCAGCTGGTTCGCCGGCAACTGGCTGGGCGCGCTCGCGGCCCGCCGGAAGGTGCTCGACAACACCGTGCTCCCGGCCGGATATCTGCTGACCGCGATGCCGTACATGTGGATCGCCGTGATCCTCGCCTGGGCGCTCGGCTCCAAGGCGGGCTGGTTCCCTCTCTCCGGCGGCTACAGCCTGGACGTCCAGCCCAGCTGGACCACGGACTTCGCCCTCGATCTGCTGCACCACTGGGTGCTGCCGTTCCTCTCCCTCTTCCTGGTCGCGCTCGGCGGCTGGGCCATCGGCATGCGAAACATGATCATTTACGAGCTCGAGTCCGACTACTCGTCCTATCTGTCGGCCCTCGGCGCACCGCAGCGGCTGATCCGCCGCTACGCCTTCCGCAACGCGGTACTGCCGCAGATCACCGGTCTCGCCCTGCAACTGGGCGTGCTGGTGGCCGGAGCGCTGGTCACCGAGATCGTCTTCGCCTATCCCGGGCTCGGCTCCCTGATCCTGGCCGCGATCCAGAACCAGGACTTCTTCCTGCTCCAGGGCGCGTTCCTGTTCATCGTCATCGGCGTACTGATCGCCAACTTTCTCATCGACGTCGTGTACGTCGTGGTCGACCCCCGGACCCGTACGGGCATGGCAGGAGGCCAGTCATGAGCACCCGGCCCGAACCGGCCACCGCGCCCGTCGCCGCGACGGCCCCCGCCGCAACGGCGCCCGCCCCCGCGGCCGGACCCGTCCGCGAGACGCTGCACTACGCCGTGCGCAACCCCAAGCTGATCATCGGCTTCACGGTGGTCGCCCTGCTGCTGGCCGTCGGCCTGGTGGGACCGGCACTGCTCGACAACGCCAACCCCAACGAATACGTGGGGGCGCAGTCCGCGCCGCCGGACGGAACGTACTGGCTGGGCACCACGACGTTCGGCCAGGACGTGTACGCGCAGTTCGTGCACGGGCTGCGCGCCACCTTCCTGGTGGGCGTCATCGGCGGTGCCATCGCCGCCGTCATTGCCATGCTGGTCGGCTTCCTCGCCGGCTACCGCGGCGGAGCCGTGGACGAGATCCTCAACATGCTCACCAACGTGGTGCTGGTGATCCCCGCCCTGGCGGTGCTGCTGATCATCAACGCCTACCTCGGTGTCCGCTCCGTCACTGTCCAGGGGATCTTCATCGGACTCACCTCCTGGCCCTGGGCGGCCCGCGCGATCCGCGCACAGACCTTCTCGCTGCGCACCCGGGAGTTCGTCGACCTGGCCCGGCTCAGCGGCAGCGGCACCTGGCGGATCGTCTTCCGTGAGGTCGCGCCCAACATGAGCTCGTACCTCTTCATGACGTTCATCCTGCTCTTCGGCGGCTCCATCCTCGTCGCCTCGTCGCTGGACTTCATCGGACTCGGCCCCACCGAGGGCGTCTCGCTCGGCCTGATGCTGCAGAGCGCCCAGCAGTGGAGCGCCCTCCAACTCGGCATGTGGTGGTGGTTCGTCCCGCCGGGCGCCGGGATCACCGCGATCGTCGGCGCGCTCTACGTCGCCAATGTCGGCCTCGACGAGGTCTTCAACCCGAAGCTGAGGGAGTCCTGAGCACATGACCCTGACCGTCACCGACCTGCGGGTCCACTACCGCACGCTGCGCGGCGAGGTCCGGGCCCTGGACGGCGTCGGCTTCGACCTCGCCGACGGAGAGATCCTGGGCCTGGCGGGCGAGTCCGGCTGCGGCAAGACCACGCTCGGCAAGTCCCTGATCCGGCTGGACGGACGGATGCGGCACGCCGGCGGCACCGTCACCCTCGACGGCGAGGACGTCCCGATCGCCGACGAGCGCGCGATGAACGCCTTCCGCTTCCACCGGATATCGCTCGTACCGCAGTACTCGATGAGCGCCCTCAACCCGACCCGGCGCATCGGCCGCATGATCCGCGAACTCCTCGCCTCACGCGGCGTCGGCGTCGACACCGGCGAACTGCACCGCCGCCTCGACCTGGTGGGCCTGGACCCCGACGTCCTGGACCGCTACCCCATCGAACTGTCCGGCGGCATGAAGCAGCGCGCCGTCATGGTGATCTCCACCCTTCTCGACCCGGCCGTGCTCATCGCCGACGAGGTCACCTCCGCGCTCGACGTCTCCACCCAGCGGGCCGTCGTCGGCGCCCTCACCGGGCTGCGCGACAAGGGGCTGGTCACCAGCATGCTCTTCATCACCCACGACCTGGCGCTGACCTCGCACATCGCCGACACGATCATGGTCATGTACGCGGGCAGGCTCGCCGAGAAGGCCCCGGCCAAGGTCCTGACGACCGAGCCCCGCCACCCCTACACCCGGCTGCTGCTCGGCTCGCTGCCCGAGGTCGGCGCCCGCCACGCGGACCGGCCGCTGAGCGGCATCGCGGGCAGCCCGCCCTCCCTGCTCGACCCACCGGCCGGCTGCCGCTTCCGCGACCGCTGCCCGCTCGCCGACAAGCAGTGCGGCGAGGAACCCCCGGTGGTCGAGATCGCCCCCCGCCACACCGTCGCATGCTGGAAGGCCTGATGCTGACCCTCGACCGCGTCACCAAGACCTACCGGGCCGGTGCCTTCGGCGGCGGCTCCGTCACCGCCGTCGACCGGGTGTCGTTCGAGGCCGCACCGGGCGAGGTCGTCTCGCTCATCGGCGAGAGCGGCAGCGGCAAGTCCACCATCGGGCGGATGATCCTCGGCCTCACCCGGGTCAGCGACGGCCGCCTCACCCTGGGCGGACACGAGGTCCGGCCCGGCAAGGACTTCTACCGACGGGTCCAGGGGGTCTTCCAGGACCCGTTCAGCTGCTACAACCCCGTCTTCAAGGCCGACCGCGTCTTCGCCCTCATCCGCCGCGCATACCATCCGGGCGTCCCCGACAGGGAGTGGGCCGAGCGCGTCGAGAAAGCGGTACGGGACGTGCGTCTCGACCCGGGCCAGGTGCTCGGCCGCTACCCGCACCAGCTCAGCGGCGGACAGCTGCAGCGCCTGCTCATCGCGCGCGCCCTCCTGCTCGGTCCGAGCTTCCTGGTCGCCGACGAGATCACCAGCATGCTGGACGCCTCCACCCGCATCGACGTGCTCAACCTGCTGGCCGGCCTCAAGGAGAACGGCCTCGGCGTGCTCTACATCACCCACGACCTGTCGCTGGGCACCTACCTCGCCGAGCGGACCGTCGTGCTGCGCCGCGGCAGGGTCGTCGAACGCGGCGACACCCAGAAGGTGTTCGGCAACCCCCTCCACCCCTACACCCGTACGCTCCTGGCCGCCGTGCCCCGGCTGAACACCCCGTGGACCCTGCCCGAGCCCCTGGAGGCGTGCGCCTTCCACGAGGCAGGGCCCCGGACGGACAGCAGCGACCTGTACGAGACGGAGCCGGGCCACTTCGTCTCCTGCGCCGGACTCCCCGACTGCGGAAGGATCTCCGCATGACCCTTCGCCACCTGCCCCTGCACGACGGCTGGACGCTCGACGCCGACGGTCCCGTACCCCTCGCACTCCCCGCAGGAGGCGTACCGGCGACCGTGCCGGGCTGCGTCCACACCGATCTGCTGGCCGCCGGGCTCATCGACGACCCGTACCTGGACGACAACGAGACCCGGCTCGGCTGGATCGGCCGCACCGACTGGACGTACCGCACCACGTTCGACTGGGCGCCCGACGGCCACGAGCGCGCCGATCTCGTCTTCGACGGCCTCGACACCGTCGCCACCGTCCTGCTCAACGGCACCGTCGTCGGCCGCACCGCAGACCAGCACCGCAGCCACCGCTTCGCCGCCCGCCCGCTGCTCGTCGAGGGCACCAACACCGTCGAGGTACGGTTCACCGCCCCGTACACCTACGCCGAGGAGCTGCGTGAACGGCTCGGCGACCGGCCGGGCGCGTACACCGAGCCGTACGCCTTCATCCGCAAGATGGCGTGCAACTTCGGCTGGGACTGGGGACCCACCCTGGTCACCTCCGGCATCTGGCGGCCGGCCGCCCTGGAGTCGTGGACCGGGCCGCGGATCGCCTCGGTGAAGCTGCTGGCCGACCTCGCGGACGACGGGACGCCCCGGCTGAGCGTGACCCTGGACGTGGACCGGGGCGGCGACGAGGCACTGGAAGCGACCGTCGAGGTGGCCGGCGAACGGGCCGGGCTCACCGTCCCGGCCGGGCAGGACAGCGCCACCACCACCCTGCCCGTCCCGCACGCCGAGCGCTGGTGGCCGCGCAGCCACGGCGAGCAGCCGCTGTACGACGTCACGGTCCGCCTCGGCGACCACACCTGGCACGGCAGGACCGGCTTCCGCGGCGTCGACCTGGAGCGCGAGGCGTTCCGTATCTCCGTCAACGGCGAGCCCGTCTTCGTGCGCGGCGTCAACTGGATCCCCGACGACTGCTTCCCGGCCCGGCTCACCCGGCAGCGGATCTCCGACCGCCTCGACCAGGCGGTGGCCGCCGGGGTCAATCTGATCCGGGTCTGGGGCGGCGGCCTCTACGAGAGCGACGACTTCTACGAGCTGGCTGACGAGAAGGGCCTGCTGGTCTGGCAGGACTTCCCGTTCGCCTGCGCCGCCTATCCGGAGGAACAGCCGCTGTACGACGAGGTGGCGGCCGAGGCCCGCGAGAACGTCACCCGCCTCGCCCCGCACCCCTCCCTGGTCCTGTGGTGCGGCAACAACGAGAACCTGGAGGGCCATGCCGACTGGGGCTGGCAGAAGGAGCTGGGGGACCGCACCTGGGGTCACGGGTACTACCACGAGCTGCTGCCCGCGATCTGCGCCGAGACCGACCCCACCCGCCCCTACTGGCCGGGCTCGCCCTACTCCGGCTCCCCGGAGCTGCACCCGCAGGACCCCGCACGTGGCACGATCCACATCTGGGACGTCTGGAACCGGGCCGACTACCGCGCCTACGCGGACCGGGTCCCGCGGTTCGTCGCCGAGTTCGGCTTCCAGGGCCCACCGGCGTACGCCACCCTGCGCCGCGCCGTCAGCGGTGAGCTCGATGCGACGGCCCCGCTGCTGGCCCACCACCAGAAGGCCGAGGACGGTGCGGGAAAGCTGCTCCGCGGCCTCGGCGACCACCTGCCGCAACCGGGCGGCTCCTTCGACGACTGGCACTGGCTCACCCAGCTCAACCAGGCCCGCGCCGTCGCCTTCGGCATCCGGCACTTCCGCTCGCACATGCCGTACTGCATGGGCACGATCGTCTGGCAGCTGAACGACTGCTGGCCGGTCGTCTCCTGGGCGGCCGTCGACGGCGACGGTCGCCGCAAGCCGCTGTGGTACGCGCTGCGGGCCGTGTACGCCGACCGGCTGATCGTTGTCAGGGACGGCGCGGTGCACCTGGTCAACGACTCGGACCGGCCATGGGCGGGCACACTGCGGACGACCCGGCACGAGCTGTCCGGTGCCGTGCTGGCCGACGAGGAGATCGCGGTGAGCGCAGCCGCACGCACGGTGACCCGGGTGGAGCTGCCGCGGTCGGTCGCCGAGCCGCGTGAGCGGACACGGGAGGTGCTCGTGGCGCGGCTGGGCGAGGTACGGGCGGTCGAGTTCTACGAGGAGGACACCCGCCTCGCCCTGGAGCCCGCCCGCTACGACGTGAAGATCACGGAGAGTGAGGAACCGGGGGCCGGATACCGCGTCGAGGTGACCGCCCGTACCCTGCTCAGGGATCTCGCCCTCTTCCCCGACCGGCTGAACCCGGCGGCCGAGGTGGA
This sequence comes from Streptomyces sp. NBC_00316, assembly GCF_036158715.1. Taxonomy (NCBI): domain Bacteria; kingdom Bacillati; phylum Actinomycetota; class Actinomycetes; order Kitasatosporales; family Streptomycetaceae; genus Streptomyces; species Streptomyces sp. NBC_00316. The sequence goes on from NZ_CP108023.1 coordinate 5,386,088, forward strand.
CGACATGCTCGTGACACTGCTGCCGGGCGAGAGCGCCGTCTTCCGGGTGACGGGGGCGGTGCTCGCGGACGCGGAGGCGCTGGGCGCCCGCCCCGTTCTGCGGTGTGTCAACGACACTCTCGCCTAGTGCTGTGGCCGGAAGGGTTTGCCGGGCGGCGCGAGCCGGTGAACCTTTCCGGTCACAGCACCAGCGGGGGCGGCGGGCACGTGACGATCACGGCCCATGGCTGTCCGGGGGCGGCGACTTTCCGTCATTCCCGGTGGTCGATCTTCGTGCCCGCCATCCGGCCCAGGCATGTGAGGATGCCTGCTACCTGTGCTGACGGCCCCTCAAAGGGTCAATAAAATAAGACAACATCGCGCCACTGTTCCGCTGATCGGGGGACGTCCCCGGATAGGGTCATGTGCCAACGCGGAGCCGCGCGCCAGGCCCGGATGGTGGAATGCAGACACGGCGAGCTTAAACCTCGCTGCCCCTCGGGGGCGTACCGGTTCGAGTCCGGTTCCGGGCACCACCACGAGCTTCGGCGAAGACGCCGGCCGGGCGAGCGTTGCTTCAGCCCTCAACGTTCATAAAGATCCTCCTCTGGCACTAGGGTGCTTCTTTTGCCTACCCATTACTCTTGTGGGAAGGCCACGCAGGGTGGCCATGGAGGAGAGCAATGAGGAGCAGCAACCCGGTCTTCTCGCGACGGGGGTTCAGCCGCGACAACGGCTACGCGGGCTTCAACGCGGCGCCGCAGGCCGGGGCCCCTGTGACGGGCGCCGGCCCGTACGCGCAGGGCACCGCCGCGAACCCGTACGCCACCAACCCCTACGCCCAGCAGGACGCCCAGTACGGCGCCCCGCAGGCGCCCGCGCGCACCGGCGCGATGACGATCGACGACGTCGTCACGCGTACCGCGATCACGCTGGGCACCGTCGTGGTCGGCGCGGCCCTCGCCTGGGCCCTGCTGCCGGTCGACGAGGCCAATCTCGGCAAGTCCTACGGCATCGCGATCGGCGCCGCCCTGGTGGCGTTCGTCCTGTCGCTCGTCCAGTCGTTCAAGCGCAGGCCGGTTCCGGCGCTGATCGTCTCCTACGCGGCCTTCGAGGGTGTCTTCCTCGGGGTGATCTCCAGCGCGGTCTCCACGTACATCGGACCCGGCGTGGTGATGCAGGCGGTGCTGGGCACCATGTGTGTCTTCGCCGGTGTGCTGCTCGCGTACAAGATGCGCTGGATCCGCGTCACCCGCCGTTTCTACGGCTTCGTGATGGCCGCCGCCATGGGCTTCATGCTCCTGATGGTGGTCAACCTGCTGTTCGCGGTCTTCGGCGGGGGTGACGGCCTGGGCTTCCGCAGCGGCGGCCTCGGCATCCTCTTCGGCGTGATCGGCATCGTCCTCGGCGCCTGCTTCCTGGCCCTGGACTTCAAGCAGGTCGAGGACGGCATCGCGTACGGCGCGCCCCGCGAGGAGTCCTGGCTGGCGGCCTTCGGCCTCACCATGACGCTGGTGTGGATCTACCTGGAGATGCTGCGTCTGCTCTCCATCCTCAGCGGCGACGACTGACCGCCCGCACCCGCACGACGCAACGGCCCGCAGGCGCATCGCCTGCGGGCCGTTCCGCTTGTCCGGGGGCCGTCGATCCTAGAGCAGCTTCCGTGCTGCCCGCCTCAGGTCGTACTCGTGGATGAGTGCTTTTGCGTGTCCGTAGGCGAGGTCGTGTTCGCTCCGCAGCCAGCTGACTTTTTCGTCGAACCGTAGGGCGGGGCCTTCGTCGACGGTGCGAAGCCAGTCGGCGATCTCACGACCGGTGCAGCGAGGGATTCGGGAGAGCAGATTGCGATGGGTCTCTTCGGAGAAGACATGGGACATCGGCGCCTCCGACGCATTGTGCGCGTTGCTGGTCCTTCCCGACACCGTGCCTGAGCGTTGGCCTGTTGGCAACCATCCCGGCCCGGCGCGTAGGGTCACTGGGTGCTCGATACGACCGCCCTTGTCACCGCCGTGGACCGATTCGCCGACCGGCTGCGCGCCGCCCCGCAGAGCAGACTTCAGCGCGGAGCCGCCGCCGAAGGACTGGCCACGGCCAGGGAACTGGCCGTACGGGCCCAGCTCATCGAGGCGCCGGGCCGCGAGCCGCGCGTCATGCCGGACGCCGGGATGTTCGCCATCGGCGACGAACTCGCTGTCGCGGGGCGGGACTTGGCAGTGGCACTGGAAAAGGCCCCGCCCGTGGAGCTGGACGAGGCCGTGCGATTCGTGGAGGAGGCGACCGCTCGGGCATTCGCGTAGCGGCCGTCCCGTCACCACATCGGGAAGCAGCGGCCGACGAGAGCCGCTGCGGGGGAACCCGGGGTTCCCCGGGCGTCAGGGTGTCAGAACGAGGCGATGACGCGGTCGGCGAGGATGTAGACGTTGTCCTTGCCGCAGGAGAAGGTCAGGGCGTACGCGCCGGAGACACCGGAGCCGCCCAGCAGCACCGGGTGCTCACCGGCCAGCAGCGCCCGGGCGAGGCGGTCGGCCGTCTCGCGGTGACCGGGGGTCATGCAGAGCGTGGTGCCGTCGGCGAAGACATAGACGTCGAGCGTGCCGAGCGGGCCGGGGCGGACGTCGGCGAGCTCGGTGCGGCTGTCGGCGAGCTCCTCCAGCCGGTGCACGGTGCGCTCGTGGTCGGTGACGACGGGGGTCTGCACCGGTACGAAGTCGGGGTGCGAGGGGTGGCGGCGACGGGCCGCGGCCAGCTCTGGGGAGTCCTCGGCGAACTCCGAGACCTCCGGCAGCTCCGTGATCTCCGTCAGCTCGGCCAGTTCCGTCAGCTCTTCGAGCGCCTCGGCCGCGTCGATGTCCATCGCCTCCAGGCCCGCGAAGTCGGCCTGGCGCGGCATGAAGAACGGCGCGTCCTCGCCGATCCCCGAGAGCCCGCCCAGCAGGGACGGCGCGTCGGCGGCGTCGCGCGCCTCCTGGGAGGCCCAGAACGCACGCGCCTCGGCGAGCTCGCGCTCACGCTCCTCGGCGAGTGCCTCGGCGACGGCGGCGCGTATTTCTGCGGCGGGAGTGGCCGTGGCACGGCTCTGCGGCGGCACGACGGTACGGGCGTGGCCGGCGGCCAGCTCGATCCGCAGTGCTGCGACCTGCTTGCGCAGCCCGTGAGCAGCGTGCAGCGCAGCAGCGCCCACCGCCGTCGCAGCGGCGGTGGTCAGCAACAGGGCAAGAGGCATGATGCTCACTGACATACTCCCGGTTTCAATTGATTCCTCGACTTCCTACATCAGCTTGGCCCGTACCTGTACTCCGTGTCAGTGCATTACGTCACGAATTGGACAGGTCTTTGTGCCTGGGGTTTACCCCTGATGCGGGTGTGACCTGCACAAATGGATCTCCCCCAGGAGATAGGTCACATCCTGGGGGAGATTCGGTCACGGTCGGGGCTCGGAACCGGCCGCCTCGGCGGCACGGCGCCGCCGGAAGAGGCCGACTCGGTCGATCCCGGCGGCGATCAGCTCAGCCGCTCGTTCCTGTGGTCGCGTTCGCTTCGCTTCCGCTGCGGGCAGGTGCCGCCTTCGTGCCTCAGGCGACCCCTACCCTCCGCTGCAGCTCAGCTCAGCCGCTCGATGACCATCGCCATGCCCTGGCCGCCGCCCACGCACATGGTCTCCAGACCGAACTGCTTGTCGTGGAACTGCAGGCTGTTGATCAACGTGCCGGTGATCCGGGCGCCGGTCATGCCGAAGGGGTGGCCGACGGCGATCGCGCCACCGTTGACGTTGACCTTCTCCAGCGGCAGGCCGAGGTCGCGGTAGGAGGGGATCACCTGGGCGGCGAACGCCTCGTTGATCTCGGCCAGGTCGATGTCGTCGATGGTCAGCCCGGCGCGCTTGAGCGCCTGCTTGCTGGCCTCCACCGGTCCGTAACCCATGATCTCGGGGGAGAGACCGGAGACGCCGGTCGAGACGATCCGGGCCAGCGGGGTCAGGCCCAGCTCGCGCGCCTTCGTGTCGGACATGATCACGAGCGCGGCGGCGCCGTCGTTGAGCGGGCAGCAGTTGCCCGCGGTGACCAGGCCGTCGGGGCGGAAGACCGGCTTCAGGCCCTGCACGCCCTCCAGCGTGACGCCCGCGCGCGGGCCGTCGTCCTGCGAGACGACCGTGCCGTCGGGGGTCGTGACCGGGGTGATCTCGCGCGCCCAGAAGCCGTTCTTGATCGCTTCCTCGGCGAGGTTCTGCGACCGCACACCGAACTCGTCCATGTCCTGGCGGGTGACGCCCTTGAGCCCGGCCAGGTTCTCGGCGGTCTGCCCCATCGCGATGTACGCGTCGGGGACGAGGCCGTCCTCACGCGGGTCGTGCCAGCTCGCGCCGGCCTCCTCGGCGCGCGCGGCGGTGCGGGCCTCGGCCTCGGCGAAGAGCGGGTTGTGCGTGTCCGGCAGGCTGTCGGAGTTGCCCTTCACGAAGCGGGACACCATCTCGACACCGGCCGAGATGAAGACGTCGCCCTCGCCGGCCTTGATGGCGTGCAGTGCCATACGGCTGGTCTGCAGGGAGGACGAGCAGTAGCGGGTGACCGTACAGCCGGGAAGGTGGTCCATCCCCATCTGTACGGCGATGATGCGGCCCAGGTTGTTGCCCTGCTCGCCACCGGGGAGGCCGCAGCCGAGCATCAGGTCGTCGATGTCCTTCGGGTCCAGCTCGGGGACCTTGGCCAGCGCGGTCTGGATGATCGTGGCGGTCAGGTCGTCCGCCCGCAGGTCCTTGAGAGAACCCTTGAAGGCCCGGCCGATGGGGGAACGGGCAGCAGAGACGATCACGGCTTCGGGCATCACGCGGCTCCATGAGGGCTGAAGGGCTGACTGACTGGCAGAACTGCTCTGGAAGTTACCCGGCCGTATCGCTGAGGTCACCCGGCGAGGCGTGTGATGCGGACCTCTTTTCTAAGCGACCGCTCAGTCGAATGGTCGGAGGCGGGCGGACGGGGGTGTTCAGGCGGGCCGCGAAGCGGGATCCGTGCCCGCGTCCCCGCCCGCGCGGGGGTCTCTTCCCGCGCGGGGATCACCACTCGGACGCACCCCGGGCTGCTGCCCATCCGGGTGCGCACCGTCGGGACGCGCACGGTCGGGGTGCTGCCCATCCGGGTGCGCACCGTCCGGACGCGCATGGTCGGCGTGCTGTACGTCCGGGTGCGCGCCGTCCGGGTGTGCACCGTTGGGGTGCAGCTGAGGCGCCGGATGCGGTTCCGTGGCCGCCGGCAGGCGCCGCCGCCTGCGGTGCTTGAGCAGCGCCCAGGGCGCCCGCGCCCCCGTGACCTCCGTACCGGCCTCCCGGGCCGCCTGGGACGCCGCCTTGGCGACCGGCAGCATGTCCTCGCGCCGCGCCCCGTCGAGACGGTCGGACTCCGGCCACAGCCCGAGCACGGCGCAGAGCGTGGGCAGCAGCGCCATCGCCGCTGTCGCATAGCCCTCGGCGGACGGGTGGTAGTTGTCCGGGCCGAACAGCTCGCGCGGATTCGCCTCGAACTCCGGCCCCAGCAGGTCGCCCAGCGACACCGTGCGACCGCCCTGCTCCACCGAACCGATCGTCTGGGCCGCCGCCAGTTGGCGGCTCGCCCGCCGGGCCAGCCAGCGCAGCGGCTGGTAGACCGGCTCGATCGTGCCCAGATCAGGGCACGTTCCGACGACCACCTCCGCACCCGTCGTCCGCAGCCTGCGCACGGCGGCGGTCAGACAGCGCACCGAATGGGTGGCAGGCATGCGGTGCGTCACATCGTTCGCCCCGATCATGATCACGCAGACGTCGGGGGTGCGGGACGTGTCGGCCAGCAGCAGCGAGACCTGTCGCTCCAGATCGTCCGAACGGGCGCCGGGCTGCGCCACATTACGCAGATCCACCGGTCGTTCGGACACCGCCGCGAGCCCCGAGGCGAGCAGCGCCCCGGGCGTCTGCCCGGCCCTGCGCACCCCCTGACCGGCCGCGGTGGAGTCGCCGAGGAGCCCGAGCAGCAAGGGCTCCGCCGGGCCGGTGAACGCCACCCCGTACCGCCCGTCCGCACGGGGGGGGACCGGCGCGATACCCCCGCCCACCTGCCGCTTCGCCAGCTGGACCTCCGCCAGCACCACGCCTACCGCCGCTGCACCGAGCAGTCCGATACTGCCGCCGCCGTAGGCCGCGCCCGCCGCGATCCGCCGTGCCACCCTTGCCCTTGACACAGTCCGGTCCACCTCCTCGTCGCCGTACCGCCGTACATACAGCTAACTGCCCCGTAATGACCGCCGCCCAATCGCTTCGCCCAATCTCATCCCCGTACGCATACGCTGGCGGCACCATCTCGGAGACCCCGGAGTATCACGGTGCAATTTCACGATTCGATGATCAGTCTCGTTGGCAACACCCCGCTGGTGAGGCTGGGCCATGTGACGGCCGGCATCGAGGCGACGGTGCTGGCCAAGGTCGAGTACTTCAATCCCGGCGGTTCGGTGAAGGACCGCATCGCCCTGCGCATGATCGAGGCGGCCGAGGAGAGCGGCGCGCTCCAGCCCGGCGGCACGATCGTCGAGCCGACCAGCGGCAACACGGGCGTCGGCCTGGCGATCGTGGCGCAGCAGAAGGGTTACAAGTGCATCTTCGTCTGCCCGGACAAGGTGTCCACGGACAAGATCAACGTGCTGCGCGCCTACGGTGCCGAGGTCGTCGTCTGCCCGACGGCCGTTGACCCCGAGCACCCGGACTCCTACTACAACGTGTCCGACCGGCTGGTCCGCGAGACGCCGGGCGCCTGGAAGCCCGACCAGTACTCGAACCCGAACAACCCGCGCTCGCACTACGAGACCACCGGTCCCGAGCTGTGGCAGCAGACGGACGGGAAGATCACCCACTTCGTGGCCGGCGTGGGCACCGGCGGCACGATCACCGGCACCGGCCGCTACCTGAAGGAGGTCAGCGGCGGCTCGGTCAAGATCGTCGGCGCGGACCCGGAGGGCTCGGTCTACTCCGGCGGCTCCGGACGCCCGTATCTGGTCGAGGGCGTGGGCGAGGACTTCTGGCCGAGCGCGTACGACAGCACGGTCACGGACGAGATCGTCGCGGTGTCCGACAAGGACTCCTTCCAGATGACCCGCCGGCTCGCCAAGGAGGAGGGCCTGCTCGTCGGCGGTTCCTGCGGCATGGCGGTCGTGGCGGCCCTGGAGGTTGCGCAGCGTCTCGGCCCGGACGACGTGGTCGTCGTACTGCTGCCGGACAGCGGCCGCGGCTACCTCAGCAAGATCTTCAACGACGAGTGGATGGCCGACTACGGCTTCCTGGAGGACACCGGCCCGTCGGCGCGTGTCGGGGACGTACTCGCCCACAAGGAAGGCGCGATCCCGACGCTCGTCCACATGCACCCGGAGGAGACCGTCGGTGAGGCGATCGACGTGCTGCGCGAGTACGGCGTCTCGCAGATGCCGATCGTGAAGCCGGGCGCCGGCCACCCGGACGTGATGGCCGCCGAGGTCATCGGATCGGTCGTCGAACGGGAGCTGCTGAACGCGCTGTTCGCGCAGCGTGCCTCGCTCACCGACCCGCTGGAGAAGCACATGTCGCCGCCGCTGCCGCAGGTCGGCTCGGGCGAACCGGTCGAGGACCTGATGTCGGTGCTCAGCGGTGCGGACGCCGCCGACGCGGCGATCGTGCTGGTGGAGGGCAAGCCGAAGGGTGTCGTGAGCAGGCAGGACCTGCTGTCGTTCCTGGCGAAGGACGCCGGCCCGAAGCAGTAGAGCCGCAATCGGTGCTTCGTGAAAACGGTACGAGCACGACACGTACCCGCAGCACCGGCTTAACAAGGCTCCGGCACATTGGTGGGTGTCGGCAGGGAAACCGGCCGGCACCCAAGACGGCGACACGGACTACGGAGCGGCTCCCGGACCTCCACCGTCGCCCGGACGCGGCAGCCCGGCCCTGACCCGGACCCGCGTCCCTCGCGGGGACCGCCGTCGTCCCGCCCCCTGGGAAACCGGGGGTGCGGCGGTCCCCGCGACATATCCATGCGCGTCAAGTGCGGCGTCACGCATGTCCGTCCGCTCCCTCCGGCGCCCCTTGGCGCGCATCGGCCCGGTTTCGCCCATCCCGAGCTCGACGCCCGCTCAGTCCTCCCACTCGGACTTCGTGCACGCCTCCGAGCGCCGGAACAGCGGCCGGCTGCGGGCGGCATGGAAGGCGTTGACCCCGACGATCCCCAGCCAGGCCACGACGAGCCCCTCGATCCCGGCGTTCGCGGCCCCGATCGCGGACAGCGGGATGGCCAGGATCAGCGAGATGATCCCGAACCCGAACCGTTCACCGAAGTTCCCCAGCGGCACCTGGGGCGCCCGGGCCCCTCGGGCGACCGTCACCTGCTGCTCGGCGAGATGACGCCGCACACGCCGGTCGAGCGTGACGTCGAGACGCTGGTCGAGCTTCTCCAGGAACGAGTCGATGAGCGCGGACTCGTACTCGGGCCCCAGTTCGCTGCGGGCCTGCAGGGTGGCATTGAGCTCTTTCCTGAGCTCGGAGTCACGGGGTTCCATGCTCCAACGGTACGGAGCGACGCGGCCCGGCACAGTGGGGCTAACCCCCCTGTCGGGGGTCGGGGTCGTACCCCGGGGCGGGCCCCCGGTGGAGAGGGTCCACTTGCCGATCGTGATGTCCTCGGCGTACGCGCAGTCCTTGCGGGTGGCGTACAGCGGACCGTGCGGAGGCGGTGGACGACGGGACAGCCCTCAGGCGGCCCCGGCGAGGTGGGGCCGGCAGCTCTGCGAGCCCCGCCCGGCCGCACCGCAGATGCCGGATCTACACCCCGCGAACGCACCGGGCGGTGCTCCTGGCTCCGCCCGGCCTCCGGCGCCTCGCTACCAGTAGTGCCGGCGACCGCCCACCGCATGCCCGACGGCGCCCAGGATCCATAGAACGATGCCGATGACGACGAGGACGACACCGATCGTCCACAGGATCGAGATACCTGCCACAAGGCCGATGACCAGCAGAATGACACCGAGGACGATCATGGGGTCCTCCCATCTCACGCGTCCTCCCAGTATGCGCCCGACGCCTCTGCCGTGCGATTTCGTCACGTGGACCGAGGGGTCGGGGCTCCGCCCGTAGGGTGACTTCCCGCGCATGTCGCCGGAGGAGCCCGGGGCCGCCGAGCCCGGGCTGGTACCAGCAGGGGATGCCCAGGCGATCGCATCCGCAGCCCGACAGCACGGACCCCCGCGTGCCGCCCGAACGGCGACGGCACCGGACCCGCACCCCGTCACGCCGGGCGCTGCGCTCCGTCACCCGTCCTGCGGCCCGGACCCCGGGCTCCCAGCACGCGCCGCCCGGCCAGTGGTCCGGGCCTCGCGTGAACGCCGCGCTGCAGACGGCCGCGGCCTATTCCTGGCGGATCCTCGTCGTGGGAGCCGTTGTGTACGGCGTCTTCTCGGCGCTGGGGCGGTTCCACGAGGTCGCGGTGGCCGTCTTCCTCGGCCTGGTGGTCACCGCGATGCTGCGCCCGGTCGCGGATCTCCTGGCCCGCCTGCTGCCGCGGCCGCTCGCCGTCGCCGTGGCACTGATCGGCAGCATCCTCCTGGTCCTCGGCGTCCTCAGCCTCATCGGTGAGGCGGTCGCCGGAGAACGGGCAGGTCTGGAGCAGGAGTTCGGCGACGGTCTGGCCAGGATCGAGCGATGGCTGGAAGCGCCCCCGTTCCGGATGGACCCGAAGGCGCTCGAGGACCTCCGGGACCGGATCGGGGAGTACCTGTCGACTCATCGTTCCACCCTCATCAGCACGGCCCTCAGTGGCGTGGGCCGGCTGGTGGAGGTGGTGACGGTGTTCGTTCTCGCCCTGTTCTGCTCGGTCTTCTTCATCCACTCGGGCGACCGCCAGTGGGCCTGGTTCTGCAAGCAGCTTCCGGAGACGGCCCGGGACCGGGTGGCGATCGTGGGCCGGGCGGCGTGGCGGACGTTCACCGGGTACACCCATGGGATCGTGCTGGTGGCCGCCACCAACGCCGTACTCGTCGGGCTGGCCCTTTTCGCGCTCGGAGTACCCCTGGTCCTGCCCCTGGCGCTGCTGGAGTTCTTCGCCACCTTCATCCCGTTGATCGGCTCGCCGATCGCCCTCGCCGTCGCCGCGGTGGTGGCTCTGGCGTCGAAGGGCCCGGTCGTGGCGGCTGTCGTCATCGCACTGATCGTGGTCATCGGCCAGATCGAGGGCCACCTGCTGCACCCGCTCGTGATGAGCTGGGCCGTCCGTCTGCACCCCGTGGTCGTCGCACTCGCGGTGATCGGCGGCGCCATCGCGGCGGGAGTGATCGGGGCGGTGGTGGCCGTCCCGCTGGTGTCCGTGCTCTGGTCGGCCCATCAGGCCCTGCGCCGGGCACGCGAATCCACGCGGACGGAGGACTGAGCGCCGGCCCGGCGCCGGACCCGGAGGGCGTCGACCGGGCTCAGGCCGCCGGGACCCGGTCCGCCGGCAGGATCGTTGCCGTGGGGACGTGGCTCGTGTCGCGGCGGGCGAGCAGCCAGTACAGCAGGGCCGGTACCAGCAGGCCGATCACCCAGGAGATGTCCGCGCCGCCAAGCGGCTCCACCAGCGGGCCGGTGTAGAAGGTCGTCGCCAGGAACGGGAGCTGGGCGACGATGCCCACCGCGTAGACCGTCAGCGCGTCCCAGCGCCAGGCGCCGTAACGGCCGGACGGGTCGGACAGGGCCGGGATGTCGTACCGCTCGCGCGATATCAGGTAGTAGTCGACGAGGTTGATCGCCGACCACGGGGTGAAGAAGGTCAGCAGGAACAGCAGGAAGTCCTTGAACGAGGCGAGGAAGGTGTCCTTGCCGAGCAGGGCGACCGCCGTGCCCGCGACCATGATCACGGCGATGTACGCGGAGCGGCCGCGCTGCGAGAGCGCACGCTGCCCGCGGAAGCCGCTGATGCCGGTCACCATCGACATGAACCCGCCGTAGGTGTTCAGCACATTGATGGTCAGTTTGCCGAGCGCGATCACGAAGTAGAGCAGGGAGGCGATCAGTCCGGTGCCGCCCAGCTTGACCACGTAACCGACCTGGTCGTCGAGGAACGCCTCGCCCGCGGATGCCGCGACCAGTACGCCGAAGGCCATGGACCACTGGGAGCCGAGCGTCGTGCCGGACAGCGTCCACCAGAAGGTGGCGCGTGCGCTGGTGCTGCGCGGCAGATAGCGCGAGTAGTCCGCCACGTAGGGCCCGAACGCCAGCTGCCAGGAGGCCGCGATCGACACCGCGAGCAGGAACATCGGCAGGTCGAAGGCGCGGTCGGCGAGGGCGGCGCCGAGGTCGATCCGGTCCAGCAGCCGGATGCCGAGATAGATGAACGCCAGCGCGCAGACCACACTGGCGACCCGGCCGAGGACGTGGACCACCCGGTAGCCGATCGCTGCCATCAGCGCGGTGACCGCGGCGAAGACGAGGATGCCGGGGGTCTGCCCGAGGTGGGTGAGCTCGCCGACCGCCTGGCCGGCCAGCACGCTGCCGCTGGCGAAGAAGCCGACGTACATCACGACCACGAGCAGCAGCGGCACGACCGCGCCCCGCACCCCGAACTGTGCCCGGCTGGAGATCATCTGCGGCAGGCCCAGCCTGGGACCCTGGGCCGAGTGCAGCGACATGACCGCGCCGCCGAGCAGATTGCCCACCAGCAGGCCGATCAGGGACCAGAAGGCGCCGCCGCCGAAGACGACCGCGAGCGCGCCGCTGACCACCGCGGTGATCTGGAGGTTCGCTCCGAGCCAGAGGGTGAACTGGGAGAACGCGGTGCCGTGCCGTTCGTCGTCCGGTACGACGTCGATCGAGCGGCGCTCGACGAGGGAGTCGGCCATGGGGATGCTCCTTCTGCTCTTACTTCTTGGTCAGGCCGTGCGCCGCGGCCCAGTCGTGCGCCACGTCCTCCGGGTCCTTCTTGTCCTTGTCCACCAGGCGGTTGAGCTCCGTGAGGTCCTTCGTGGTGAGCGTGGCGCCGAGGCGGGCCAGTGCCCTGCGGACCGTGGAGTCCGCCGCGCGGTCCGCGATCAGGGGGACCACGTGCTGGCCGGGGATCAGGTTCTTGGGGTCGGTGAGGACCACCCAGCCCTCGGCGGCGATGTCCGTGTCGGTGGTGAAGAGGTTGGCGACGTCGACGTCGCCCTTCTTCAGGGCGCCCTTGACCAGCGGGCCGGAGGAGTCCAGCGACTTGAACTCCTTGAACTCGACTCCGTACACGTCCTTCAGGCCGACCGCCCCGACCGTCCGCTTCTTCACCTCGGGGGCCGCGCCGATGACGAGCTTTCCGTTCTGCTTCGCCAGGTCGGCGAGGGAGGTGAGGCCGTACTTCTCGGCGGTCGCGGGGGTGACGACGAAGGCGTCCGAGTCCTCGGCCATGCCGTACGGGAGGATCTGGAGGCCCTTGGGGAGGGCGATGGCCAGGGCGTTCTGCATCTCGCCCTCCTCGGTGGCCTTCGCCTTCGGGTCGAGATAGTGCAGCAGGGCGCCCTGGTATTCGGGGAGCAGGTCGATGTCCCCGCCCTCGAGGGCGGGGATGAGGATCTCGCGGGTGCCCAGGTTGGCGCGCACCGTCGTCTTCACTCCGGCTGCCCGCAGGGTCTCGGCGTACAGGTGGCCGAGCACCTGGTTCTCGGTGAAGTTGGCCGTGCCGATGGTGAGGCCGCCGGCGCTGGAGCCGCCGCCACCGCCGACGTTCCCCTGGCCGTCGAGCGAGGTGATGCCGCTGCTGCAGGCAGCGAGGGCGGGGACGGCGGCCGCGGCGAGGAGGCCGCCGAGCAGGGAACGGCGGGTGGTGCTGTGGGACGTGCGGGTCATGGGGAGGTCTCCTCAGGCGGTGCGGTGGCGGAAGAGGATGCGCTGCAGTCCGGACAGGGCCAGGTCCAGGACGACGGCCACGACCGCCACCAGGACGGCGCCGCCCAGGACCTGGACCAGGTCGCGCTGGGCCAGGCCGTCGAAGACGTACCGGCCGAGACCGCCGAAGCTGACGTACGCGGCGACCGTGGCGGTGGCGACGACCTGGATCAGGGCGAGGCGCAGGCCGGTCATGATCAGGGGGAGGGCGAGGGGGAGCTCCACCTGCCACAGGATCTGGTGGCCGCGCATGCCCTGGCCGCGGGCCGCGTCCTTCACCTCCGGGTCGACGGCCGTCATCCCGGCGTAGGTGTTGGTGACGATCGACGGGACGGCGAGGGCGACCAGAGCCACGTACACCGGGGTCATCGACAGACCGCTGGCCAGGAAGACCAGCACCACCAGACCGACCGTGGGGAGCGCCCGGCCGAACGACGAGAGGTTGATGGCCAGGAATGCGCCGCGCCCCGTGTGGCCGATGAGCAGGCCGATCGGGAGAGCGATCGCCGTCGCGATCAGGGTGGCGAGGAGTGAGTACTGGAGGTGCTCGGCAAGCCGGTGCGCGATGCCGTCCGGGCCCTGCCACTGCTCGGCGCCGGTCAGCCAGGTGCCGAGGTTCGCGAAGAGTTCGTACATCGGTCAGGCCCTCTGCTTCCGCTTCCAGGGGGTGAGCACGTACTGCACGGCCACCAGCGCCGCGTCCGCGACCAGCGCGAGCAGCAGGGTCAGGGCGATGCCGACGACCACCGGGGTCGGGAAGTTGCGCTGGAACCCGTCGGTGAAGAGCTGGCCGAGGCCGCCGTCGCCGATGTACGTGGCCACGCTGACCAGTGAGATCGACATGACCGTGGCGATCCGTACGCCCGCCATGATCACGGGGAGGGCGAGGGGGAGTTCGACGGTGAGCAGGATGCGCAGCGGGCGGGTGCCCATCGCCTTGGCGGCTTCCCTGGTACGCGCCGGGACGGAGTCCAGGCCCTCGACGGTGTTGCGGAGGAGCACGACCAGTGTGTAGACGGTCAGGCCGATCACTGTGGTGGTGCGGGTCAGTCCGGACACCGGCAGGAGAAGGACGAAGACCGCGATGGACGGGATCGTGAAGAGGATGTTCGACAGGCCGAGGAGGAAGCCGCGCAGGGGGCGCACCCGGTGGGCCAGGACGGCCAGCGGGACCGAGATCAGCAGACCGAGGAGTACGGCGGTCAGGGCGGCCTGGAGGTGGGAGACGGTGAGGGTGGCGAGGTCGCTCGCGTGGTCGGAGATCCACGACCAGTCGATGGTCATGCGCTGCCCTTTCCTGCCGGGGCCGCCGCCGGCCGGGGGGCTGCGACCGCTGCGGTGTGGGCGTCGCCCGCCCGGACGTGGACGGCCTCACGTGCGGTGACCCCGGTCAGTGCGCCCGTGTCGTCGACCCGGGCGATCAGGCCGGCCGGCGAGGCGACCGACTCGTTCAGCGCGGAGAGCAGCGAGTCCGTGTCGCGCAGCGGCCGTACGGGCAGGAGCGAGGCGTCGCCCGCCCGGCCCCGCGGCGTGGCGGCCGGGTCGAGCCAGCCGAGGGGTGCGCCCTCGGCCGAGACGACCAGCTGCCAGTCGGTACGCCCGGCGGGGGCGGTCTCGTCGGCCCGTACCGTCGTCGCCGCCTGCCGGGGAAGGTCCGCGAGCGTGCTCAGCGAGAGCAGTTTCAGGCCGCGTTCGGCGCCGAGGAAGTCGGCGACGAAGTCGTCGGCCGGGCGGGCCAGGAGTTCGGCGGGAGGTGCGCACTGCACCAGATGGCCGCCGGTGCGGAAGACGGCGATCCGGTCGCCGAGCCGTACGGCCTCGTCGATGTCATGGGTGACGAAGACGATGGTCTTGTTCAGCTCCTGCTGGAGTCGGAGCAGCTCGTCCTGGAGCTGGGTCCGTACGACGGGGTCGACCGCGCCGAACGGCTCGTCCATCAGGAGCACCGGCGGGTCGGCGGCGAGGGCCCGGGCGACTCCGACGCGCTGCTGCTGGCCGCCGGAGAGCTGGTGCGGGTAGCGCTTGGCGGCCTCGGCGGGCAGTCCGACGGTCTCCAGCAGCTCGGCCGCGCGGGCCCGGGCGCGCTTACGGCCGTGGCCGAGCAGCAGCGGGACCGTGGCGATGTTGTCCAGGATCGTGCGGTGCGGGAAGAGCCCGGCCTGCTGGATGACGTAACCGATGCCCCGGCGGAGCTCGGCGGCGTCCGCCTCGAGGATGTTCCTGCCGCCGAGTGTGATCGTTCCGGAGGTCGGGTCGACCATGCGGTTGATCATCCGGAGGGTGGTCGTCTTGCCGCAGCCGGAGGAGCCGACCAGGACGGTGATGCCGCCCTCCGGCATGGTGAGGCTGAGCTCATGGACTGCGGTGGTGCCGTTCGGGAATCGCTTGTTCACTGCGTCGAATTTGATCATCAGTCGTCCCTTGCCCCGGCTGCATATAGTCATGCAGAGTTCTTGCCAACTGAATAGGTTGTCAATGCCTCGGGGTAAAACACTGGTTACGGAAGCCCGAACCGCGAGATGCAATGTCTGAATGAGGAGGGTTCGCGCATGATGTCGTCCCACATGATGGACTCCTCGCCCTTCGGCGGCTGGGCCGCGGACCATGCCGTCTCCGTCGTCGAGCTCGACGGCGAGACCCTCCCCGTCGCCGACGTCGTCCGGATCGCCCGCGGCACCGCCCGGCCCGTGCCCGGCATCGAGGCGATGAAGCGTGTCGACCGGTCCTGGGCCGCCGCCCGGGAGCTTGCCGCGACCGGGCGGGTGTACGGGCGTTCCACCGGCGTCGGCGCCAATCGCAACGAGGGCGTGCCCACCGAGGCCGCCGCCGGTCACGGGCTGCGCCTGCTGCGCAGCCACGCCGGGGCCATCGGTGACCCGCTGCCCGCCCGCGAGGTCCGCGCCATGCTCGCCGTGCGCGCCAACCAGCTGCTCGCGGGCGGCGCCGGGCTGCGGCCCACCGTCGTCACCGCGCTCTGCGAGGCGCTGGAGGCCGGCGCGCACCCGGTGGTCAACGAGTTCGGCTCGGTCGGCACCGGTGACATCGCCGCCCTCGCCCAGGTCGGCCTCGCGCTCGTCGGGGAGCACCCCTGGCAGGGGCCCGGCGCCGCCCCCGAGCCCCAGGCGCTCGACAACAACGACGCCCTCGCCCTGATCAGCAGCAACGCCCTCACTCTCGGCCAGGCCGCCCTCGCGCTCGACGAGCTGCGCCGGCTCGTCACCGCCACCGAAGCGGTTGCCGCGCTCTCGCTGCTCGCGGTCGACGGTTCGCACGAGGCGTACGCCGAACCGGTGCACGCCGCCCGACCGCACCCCGGCTCGTACCAGGTCGCGGCCCGGATGCGAGAGCTGATCGGCGCCCCCGACCGCCCGGGGCCGCCGCTCGGCCGGATCCAGGACCCGTACGGCTTCCGCTGCCTGCCGCAGATCCACGGCCCCGCGCAGGACGCCGCGGACGCGCTGGAACGCGTCCTCGCCGTCGAGATCAACGCCGCCGCCGAGAACCCTCTGATCTGCCCGGACGCCGGTCTCAACGACAGCCCCGCCGCCTATCACCACGGCGGCTTCTACATGGCCCAACTCGCTCTGGCCCTCGACCATTTCCGGCTTGCGGTCACCCAGGTCGCCCGGCTCTCCACCTCCCGGCTGTCGGCGCTCAACGAGCCGTCCTTCACCCGGCTGAGGCCGTTCCTCGCGGACGGCGAACCCGCCTCCTCGGGCGTGATGATCCTGGAGTACGCGGCCGGGGCCGCCCTCGGTGATCTGCGGGCGTTCTCCGCTCCTGCCTCGCTGGGGCACGCCGTGCTCTCCCGGGGCGTCGAGGAGCAAGCCAGCTTCGCATCGCTGGCCGCCCGTCAGACGCTGCGCGCCTGCAGCGCCTACCGGCAGGTTGTCGCCTGCGAACTCGTCTCCGCCGTAAGGGCGTTGCGCCTGCGCGACCTTCGGCCCGATCCTGAGCTCCCGGTCGGGCGGGCGTTCGCGCTGGCCGATTCGCTGCTCGACGCGGACCTCGCCGACCGGCCGCTCACCGATGATGTGAAGGCTGCGGCCGGGGAACTGCTCGACCGCTGCACGGACCTGTGGAACACCGGACTCACCGGAACGGGCCGGGACACCGGACCCGCCGGCACAAGGGGGACAGCATGAGCAGCGGGAGCAGCCCGGCGGCGCGGTTGCAGCAGCTCTTCGAGGGGCACCGGCTCACGCCCACCCAGCGGCGTATCGCGCACTCCATGGTGCGCAAGGCCGCTGACGTGCCGTTCCTGTCGAGCGTGGAACTCGCCGAGCTGGCCGGGGTCAGCCAGCCGTCGGTCACCCGGTTCGCCGTCGCGCTCGGGTTCGACGGGTATCCGGCGCTGCGCAGGCATCTGCGCGAGGTGGCGCCCGGAGCCGGTGAGGCGGCCGCGTCGGCCACCACCGACGACACGTACAACGAGTACCAGCAGGCCGTCCGCGCCGAGATCGAGAACCTGCAGCACCTCGCCGAACTGCTCGCCGACCCGACACCCGTCGAGCGGGCGGGACGCCTGCTCGCCGCGTCACGGCCGCTGCCCGTGCTCGGGCTGCGGGCCGCCTCCTCGCAGGCCCGTGGGTTCGGCTACTTCGCCGCCAAGGTCCACCCGGACGTCCGCGTGCTCGACGAGGGCGGCAGCATGCTGCGCGACCGCATCGACGCCGCGCGGCGGGCGGGGGCGAGCGCGCTGCTCTGCTTCGCCCTGCCGCGCCACCCGAAGGAGGTCGTGGAAGCGCTCGCGTACGCCCAGGAACAGGGGCTGACCGTGGTGTCGGTCGCCGACTCGGCGTTCGCCCCGGTGGCCGGACACAGCGATCTGCTGATTCCGGCGGCCGTCGGCACCGGGCTCGCCTTCGACACGGCGTGTGCGCCGATGCTGCTCGGGCGAGTGCTGCTGGAGGCGATGTGCGACGACCTGCCCGACGCCCAGGCGCGGCTGGAGGAGTTCGACGCGCGGGCGGCGGCGCGCGGGCTGTTCGCCGAGTGAGCACGGGGCTGCTGGCGAAGGTGTGAGCCGACGGTGGCGAACCGGCTGCCGATTCTCAGGCATTGCTCAGACATTGCTCAGAATCAGTCATTAATCTGCGCCCACGGAACACAGCACCGATCTCTGTCGAGAGGGGTACGGACGTGGGGCGCGGAGCGCAGTCGCTGGCGAGGGTGGCCGTGATCGTACGGGCGGGAGCCGCACCGCTGTGGTGGCCGGGGCTGCTGGCCGCCGCCGTCGGTGTGCTCGTCCCGGGGCTCACCGGCCGGCGGATCGGGCTGCTCGCCGGAGCAGCGCTCTTTCTGGTCACCGCGGCCGTGGTGGCGCTCGTACGGGGCCGGCGGTACGCGGCACTGGCCGGGGCCGCCACCCGGGCCGGGCGGACCGACTTCCTCCAGGACCGGGCCGTGACCGTACGCAACTGGCGGCGCGGGCACCGGTGGTGGCTGCTGGGGGGGTTTCTCGTGGCAGTCGCCTGCGGGTTCCTGCTGCCCGGGGCCGGTGGGCTGATGCTCGCGGGCGCGGGGGCCGGGCTCTGGCTCAAGGCGGTCCGGATCGGGCAGCGCGAGCGCAAGGACGACGTCCTGTACTGGGTGCGGACCGACTGGGTGGCGAAGGGACGGCCCGCGGGCAGGCAGGTCGCGGCGTACCGGACGACCGGACCGGTGGCGGGCGACGCCGCGCCCGGTGGGGCGCGGCGCCGCTGAGGGCGTCCTGCCGGGGTCAGACCTCCAGCTCGGCCTCGATGCGCTTCAGCTGGTGGCGGGCCATCGCCAGGTTGGCGCGGCCGGAGTCCAGCACCAGGTAGAGGAAGAGCCCGTTGGTGCCGCGCGCCTTGAGCAGCCGGATCAGGTGGTACTGGCCGCTGAGCGTGATCAGGATGTCCTCGATCTCGTCCTTGATGCCGAGGTGTTCCATGGTGCGGAGTTTTGCGCGTACGACATCGGTGTTGCCCGCGGCCGCGACGTCCAGGTTGAAGTCCTTGCCGCCGCCGAGGGTGCCCAGGGCCATGCCGCTGGTGTAGTCGACGAGAGCGACACCGAGGGTGCCCTCGATGGACGTCATTGCTTCCTTGAGTGACGTTTCGGTGTTGGCCATGAGTGCTCGTTTCCTTTCCTTGCCGGCCGAGGTGACCGGCTCCGTTATCTGGCGCCCCTGGTGCGGACAGGGCTGGTGTTACGTGCGGTGCGGGAGGGGGCCGCCGGGCGGCGGGGTGCGTGGGCGCGGCGCGTGCGGTGCGGGCGCGGGCTGCGCGGTGCGTTGCAGTGCGGCATCGACCAGTTCGCCGATCCGGGTGCTCGTCCGGCGGCCTTCCAGGTGGAGCCGGCCGACATTGATCCGGTCCTCGGCCAGGAGCGTGAGGACGGCGGACGAGCCCGCCGCATACGTGGCGACGTAGCCGGTCTCTCCTCGTACGAGCAGTTCGCGGAAGCCGCCCCGGCCGGTCGCCTCCGTCATCCGGAGCGCGACTCCGAGCGCGGCCGCGGTCAGTGCGGCGATGCCCTCCGCCTCCACGCCCGGGGTGTCCTGGGCCAGGACGAGTCCGTCGGTGCTGGCCGTCAGCGCGCCCGCGAGGAGCGGCACCCGGGCGCGCAGCCGCTGGAGTTCGGCCAGGACGTCCTGGACCTCGGCCTCGGGAACCATCAGTTGTCTCCTCCCGGCACGCTGTCTGAGCGCGCGAATCACAGGGCCTCCAATGCGTCTCTGAGCCGGCGCAGCAGGGCGACGTCGGGATCGGCCGTGACCTCGGGAAGCGTGATCCGGCCGGGCGCGGTGGCGGACGGGGCCGCCGTCTGCCGGACCGCTTCGACCAGTCCGGCCGCGGTGAGCCGCCGCAGGTCGACGAGGATGTGGAATGCCGAGCGGCCCAGGTGCTGTGCGATGTCGGAGGCCGTACGCACTCCGTCCACCAGGTCGAGCACGCGGCGCCGCCGAGACGGGACGGGGACGTCGACGGGGTGGGCCGCCCGGACGAGCGGGGCGGTGTCGGTCGTCGCATGGGGCCAGATCCGGTCCAGCAATTCCCGGCGCCGGAGCGTCTCGCGCTGCACGGCATCGACGGGGACGGGGTGCACGGGACCGATCCAGTGCGAGACCCCGTAACGGAACCGGGCCGGGGTCCGGGAGGGGGCGAGGGCGAAGAAGGCGGCGTCGTACAACGCCCCTAAGTGGCAGAGCTCCAGGGCGCCGCCGGGTATCCGTCCGCTGTCCACGAGGTAGCGGCCGACCCGCTGGCGGGTACCCGCCTGGGCGACGGCGTCCCACCAGCCGTCGCGGTGCACGGTGCCGCTCGTGGTGAGCAGAATGTCGATGCCAGGCGTCGCAGGGCTCTCGGCGTGCACGACCTGGCCGTCGGCGAGGTAGAGCGTGCCGCGGTCGCGCATCAGGGCGCCGGTGGCACGCTCGGCGGCGAGGCGCTGGAGCATGGGGGAGAGGGCGGAAGCTGCTCTCACAGGGGAGGCTCTCTCGGAAGGGGTTCTGTCGGGAAGTGTTCTTTCGGGCGCGGTGGTGCTCATGCCAGGACCAGCCGCTCCGCCATCTCGCTCAGCCGGATCCGGGCGAGCGCCAGGTTGCCGTCGGAGCGGTCGAGCCACAGGTGCAGGAAGACACTGCTGTCGAAGGCCGTCTCGACGAATCGGAGGATGTGGTAGCCGGCGTGGGTGGTGACGATGACGTCCTCCACCGGTGGCGCCGTACTCTTCTCCGCAACAGGGCTCTCTCCCGGGCCTGTTGAGGTTTCCGGGACGGAGGGGGCGAACGCGGGCTGCTCCGCCGCCATGCGCGCGACCTCGGCCGTCTCGGCGGCGGTAGCCTCGTGGTCGCCGTTGGGCGAGTCGCCGATGGTGCCTAGGGCGAGACCGCTCGTCCAGTCGACCACCGCGGCGCCTCGGGCACCGGGCAGCCTCATGACTTCGAGCAGGCACTCGTCGATTCCGGGCACGCGGGCTCCCTCCCGACCGGACGTGCGGCTGTGACTCCGAGGCTACGCAACGTGCTCGCCCCAGGTGGGCGTTCTGGCATTTTCCATTGGTACATGCGGAAGGTGGTCGGAATCGGTCGGACCCGTTGTCGCCCCTGTCGCGTTCTGTCCGTGTTCGATGCCGCTCGCCGTCTCCGGGGCAGGTCTTTCGGGCGCGCCTGTTGACTACAAGTATTCAGGGCGACAGGATGTGAATAGAAGCATCACAGTCGCGAGGAGGCATTGCCATGTCAGGACCCCGCCCCGTACGGGCACCGCGCGGTACGGAACTGAGCGCCCTGGGATGGCAGCAGGAAGCCGCCCTGCGCATGCTCCAGAACAACCTCGACCCCGAGGTCGCCGAGCACCCGGACAAGCTCGTCGTCTACGGCGGCACGGGCAAGGCGGCCCGCGACTGGCGTTCGTACGACGCGATGGTGCGCACGCTGCAGACGCTCAAGCAGGACGAGACGATGCTCGTCCAGTCCGGGCGGCCGGTCGGTGTCATGCAGACCCACGAGTGGGCGCCGCGCGTCCTGATCGCCAACTCCAACCTGGTGGGCGACTGGGCGAACTGGGAGGAGTTCCGCCGCCTGGAGGCGCTCGGACTCACCATGTACGGGCAGATGACCGCCGGGTCGTGGATCTACATCGGCACGCAGGGCATCCTGCAGGGCACGTACGAGACGTTCGCCGCCGTCGCCGCGAAGAAGTTCAACGGGACGCTGGCCGGCACGATCACCCTGACCGCCGGACTCGGCGGCATGGGCGGCGCCCAGCCGCTCGCCGTGACCATGAACGACGGCGTCGCGATCTGCATCGACTGCGACCCGCGCGCCATCGAGCGCCGCATCGAGCACCGCTACCTGGACGTGCGCGCCGACTCCCTGGAGCACGCGCTCCAGCTCGCCGTCGAAGCGCGCGACGCGCGCAAGCCGCTCTCCATCGGGCTGCTCGGCAACGCCGCGGAGCTGCTGCCCCGGATGCTCGCCGAGGGCGCCCCGATCGACATCGTCACCGACCAGACCAGCGCGCACGACCCGCTCGCGTACCTGCCGATCGGCGTCGACTTCGACGACATGGCCTCGTACGCCGCCGAGAAGCCCGCCGACTTCACCCAGCGGGCGCGCGAGGCGATGGCCAAGCACGTCGAGGCGATGGTCGGCTTCATGGACGCCGGGGCCGAGGTCTTCGACTACGGCAACTCGATCCGCGGCGAGGCCCAGCTCGCGGGCTACGACCGGGCGTTCGACTTCCCCGGGTTCGTCCCCGCGTACATCCGGCCGCTGTTCTGCGAGGGCAAGGGCCCGTTCCGCTGGGCCGCGCTGTCCGGTGAGGCGTCGGACATCCACAAGACCGACAAGGCGATGCTCGAACTCTTCCCCGAGAACGAGTCGCTGCACCGGTGGATCAAGATGGCCGGCGAACGCGTGCACTTCCAGGGACTGCCCGCCCGGATCTGCTGGCTCGGCTACGGCGAGCGGGACCGCGCCGGTGAGCGGTTCAACGACATGGTGGCGAGCGGTGAGCTGGCCGCGCCGCTGGCGATCGGCCGCGACCACCTCGACTGCGGTTCGGTGGCGTCCCCGTACCGCGAGACCGAGGCGATGCTCGACGGGTCCGACGCGATCGCGGACTGGCCGCTGCTGAACGCCATGGTCAACGTCGCGTCCGGCGCTTCCTGGGTCTCCATCCACCACGGTGGCGGCGTCGGGATGGGCCGCTCCATCCACGCGGGGCAGGTGACCGTGGCCGACGGCACGAAGCTGGCCGGCGAGAAGATCCGCCGGGTGCTGACGAACGACCCGGGCATGGGCGTCATCCGGCACGTCGACGCGGGGTACGACATCGCGGAGTCCGTCGCCGCGGACAAGGGCGTGCGGGTGCCGATGACCGAGGGCGGGCAGTGACGGTGCCGGGTACGGGTTCCGTCGCACCCGATCGTTCCGCTGCGAACGATCGTCCGCAGGCGTCCTTCCACACCATGTGGAAGGAGCTCGCTCCCCTCGGGCGGCACGCCGGGAGCGGTGGCTACCGGCGGTATGCCTGGACCGCTGCCGACCATGACTGCCGCGACTGGTTCCGGGCGCAGGCCGAGGCCCGTGGGCTCGTGTACGAGGCCGACCGGAACGGGAACCAGTGGGCCTGGCTCGGGGATCCGCTCGGTGACGACGCCGTCGTCACCGGGTCGCATCTCGACTCCGTGCCCGACGGCGGCGCCTTCGACGGTCCGCTCGGCGTGGTCTCCTCCTTCGCCGCGTTCGATGAACTCCGTCGCAGGGGAGCGGAGTTCACCCGGCCGTTCGCCATCACCAACTTCGGTGACGAGGAGGGGGCCCGGTTCGGGCTCGCCTGCGTCGGTTCCCGGCTCGCCGCCGGGCAGCTGACCGTCGAGAAGGCGCACCAGCTCCGCGACGGTGATGGCATCACGCTGCCGCAGGCGATGGAGGCGGCCGGCTACGACCCCGACGCCATCGGCCCGGACCCCGAACGCCTGGCCCGTATCGGTGCGTTCGTCGAGCTCCATGTCGAACAGGGGCGCTCCCTCGACCTCACCGGCGACCCGGTGGGCATCGCCTCCGCCATCTGGCCGCACGGCCGCTGGCGGTTCGACTTCCGGGGCGAGGCCAACCACGCGGGTACCACCCGGCTCGTCGACCGGCGCGACCCGATGCTCACGTACGCCGAGACCGTGCTGGCCGCCCGCCGCGAGGCACAGCTCACCGGGGCTCTGGCCACCTTCGGCAAGATCGCCGTCGAGCCGAACGGGGTCAACGCCATCCCCTCCCTCGTCCGTGGCTGGCTCGACTCGCGCGCCGCCGACCAGGACACTCTCGACGCCGTCGTCACCGGCATCGAGCGGGCCGCCCGGGAGCACGCCGAGCGTGCGGGCATCGATCTCGACGTCGTACGGGAGTCCTTCACGCCCGTCGTGGAGTTCCAGCACGCCCTGCGCGACGAGCTGGGCAAGATCCTTGCGGGCAGCGGCGACAACGGCGGCGACGCGGGCCGCGCCGTGCCCGTCCTCGGCACCGGAGCCGGGCACGATGCGGGTATTTTGTCCGCTTCGGTGCCTACCGCCATGCTGTTCGTACGGAACCCCACCGGGATCTCGCACTCGCCGGCCGAATACGCCGCCGAGGACGACTGCGCGGCCGGGGTGATCGCACTCGCCGATGTACTGGAAGGTCTCGCGTGCAGCTGACAACGACAGCGACGGGGCAGATGCACGACACCGTGACGTTCTGGCTGTCCCACGCCTGGCTCGGCACCCATGTCGAGCCGGGCGTCACCCTGGACGTCGCCGACGGGCGGATCACCGGGGTCCGTACCGGCGTCGACGCCCCGCCTCCGGGTGCCACCGTGCTGCGCGGGCTCACCCTCCCCGGTCTCGCCAACGCCCACTCGCACGCCTTCCACCGCGCCCTTCGCTCCACGGTCCAGGTCGGTTCCGGCACCTTCTGGACCTGGCGCGAGCTGATGTACCAGGTCTCGGCCCGCCTCACCCCCGAGTCGTACTACGACCTCGCCCGCGCCGTGTACGCCGAGATGGCGCTGGCCGGCATCACCTCGGTCGGCGAGTTCCACTATCTGCACCACGCGCCGGGCGGAGCCCCGTACAACGACCCGAACGCGATGGGCGAGGCCCTGATCGCCGCCGCCGACGCGGCCGGGATCCGGATCACCCTGCTGGACACCGCCTATCTCGCCGCCGGGTTCGGGCAGGGCGCCGGGCAGTACCAGCAGCCCGACCAGCACCAGCTGCGGTTCTCCGACACCACCGCCGAGGCCTGGGCCGAACGCGCCTCCCTCCTCAAGGGCAGCGACCACGCCCTGATCGGCGCGGCCGTCCACTCCGTACGCGCCGTGCCCGCCGGGCAGCTCGCCACCGTGGCCGCATGGGCCGAGGAACGTCAGGCGCCCCTCCACGTCCACCTGTCCGAACAGGTCGCGGAGAACGAGGCCTGCCAGGCCGCCCACGGCTGTTCCCCCACCCGGCTGCTCGCCGACCACGGGGTCCTCGGCCCGCGCACCACCGGCGTCCACAACACGCACCTCAGCGATGCGGACATCGCACTGCTCGGCGCCTCGGCCACCGGTACCTGCATGTGCCCCACCACCGAACGCGATCTCGCCGACGGGATCGGCCCCGCCGTCGCCCTCCAGCGCGCGGGCTCGCCGCTCTCCCTCGGCAGCGACAGCCACGCCGTGATCGACCTCTTCGAAGAGGCCCGCGCGATGGAGCTCAACGAGCGCCTGCGCACCCGGACCCGCGGCCACTGGACGGCAGCCGCGCTGCTGCGCGCAGCCACCGCAGACGGACACGCCGCACTCGGCCGCCCGGACGCCGGCGCCCTCGAACCGGGCGCCCTCGCCGACTTCACCACCGTCGCCCTGGACTCCGTCAGGACAGCGGGACCGGCGCCCCGACTGGCAGCGGAAGCAGCCGTATTCGCCGCCTCCGCCGCTGATGTGCGTCATACGGTCGTGGCAGGCCGGCACATCGTCCGCGACGGGCAGCACGCGCTCGTCGAGGACGTCCCCGCAGCACTCGCCTCGGCCATCTCAGCCCTGCACGGCTGACGCCGGACCACCGCAAGGAGAGCAGCCCCCCGATGACGACGACCGCCCTCACCAACATCGCCAGTCTGGTCACCAACGACCCTTCCCTCGGTGACAATTCCCCCCTGGGCCTGATCCTGGACGCGGCCGTCGTCATCGAGGGCGACCGCATCGTCTGGACCGGTGAGTCGAGCAGAGCACCCGCCACCGACAACGCCGTCGACGCGGGCGGCCGCGCAGTGATTCCGGGGTTCGTCGACTCCCACTCCCACCTCCTCTTCGCGGGCGACCGCACCCAGGAGTTCAACGCCCGGATGTCGGGCCGCCCCTACACCGCGGGCGGCATCAGGACCACGGTCGCCGCCACCCGCGCGGCCACCGACGACGAGCTCTCCGCCAACATCGCCCGCTATCTCGGCGAGGCGCTCCGCCAGGGCACCACCACGTTCGAGACCAAGTCCGGTTACGGGCTCACCGTCGAGGACGAGGCCCGCGCCCTGCGTATCGCCGCCCGGCACACCGACGAGGTCACCTACCTCGGCGCCCACGTCGTGTCCCCCGACTACGCGGACGATCCCGCCGGATACGTCGACCTGGTCACCGGACCGATGCTCGACGCCTGCGCCCCGTACGCCCGTTGGGTCGACGTGTTCTGCGAGAAGGGCGCTTTCGACGGTGACCAGGCCCGCGCGATCCTCACCGCCGGCATGGCCAAGGGGCTGCACCCCCGGGTCCACGCCAACCAGCTGACCTACGGCCCCGGTGTCCAGCTCGCCGTCGAGCTGGACGCCGCCTCCGCCGACCACTGCACGCACCTCACCGA
This sequence comes from Streptomyces sp. NBC_00316, assembly GCF_036158715.1. Lineage (NCBI taxonomy): Bacteria > Bacillati > Actinomycetota > Actinomycetes > Kitasatosporales > Streptomycetaceae > Streptomyces > Streptomyces sp. NBC_00316. The sequence goes on from NZ_CP108023.1 coordinate 5,412,273, forward strand.
TGCGGACGTCGACGCCCTGGCCCAGGGCAACACCGTCGCCACGCTTCTCCCCGGCGCCGAGTTCTCTACCCGCGCGAACTGGCCCGACGCCCGCCGCCTCCTCGACGCGGGCGCCACCGTCGCGCTCTCGACGGACTGCAACCCGGGCTCGTCGTTCACCTCATCCATGCCCTTCTGCGTCGCGCTCGCCGTCCGCGACATGGGCATGACCCCGGATGAGGCCGTCTGGTCCGCCACCGCGGGCGGCGCCGCGGCCCTGCGCCGCACGGACATCGGCCGGATCACCCCCGGCGCCCGCGCCGACCTGGCTCTCCTCGATGCCCCCAGCCATGTCCACCTCGCCTACCGGCCGGGGGTCCCGCTGGTGCAGGCCATCTGGCAGCGCGGCGAGCGCATGCTCTGACCGCGCGGACGGCACGTCAGTCATGCGGAAGGACCTGCCCGTTGCCGGGTCAGGTCCTTCCGTACGAGGTCGTGCGGGGCCGCGCGGAACGTGCCGGGGCGTCACTCCTCCAGCGTCAGGCCCTTCCTGAGCCTGTTCAGTGTCCGGGAGAGCAGCCGCGAGACGTGCATCTGGGAGATGCCGAGTTCCTCACCGATCTCCGACTGCGTCATATTGGCGACGAAGCGGAGCGAGAGGATCTTCCGGTCGCGGGCGGGCAGCGAGGCGATCAGCGGCTTCAGGGACTCGACGTACTCGATGCCTTCGAGTCCGTGGTCCTCGTAGCCGATCCGGTCGGCCAGCGCGCCCTCGGCGTCGTCCGCCTCCGGCTTGGCGTCGAGCGAGCTCGCGGTGTAGGCGTTGCTCGCCGCCATGCCTTCGACGACCTCGTCGTCGGTGAGTCCGAGGCGCTCGGCGAGTTCGCTCACCGTGGGCGCCCGGTCGAGCCGCTGGGCGAGTTCGTCGCCCGCCTTGGCCAGGTCGAGCCGCAACTCCTGCAGTCGGCGCGGGACGCGCACGGACCAACTGGTGTCGCGGAAGAACCGCTTGATCTCGCCGATGATGGTCGGCATCGCGAACGTGGGGAACTCGACGCCCCTGCTGAGCTCGAACCGGTCGATCGCCTTGATCAGGCCGATCGTGCCGACCTGGACGATGTCCTCCATCGGTTCGCTGCGTGAGCGGAACCGGGAGGCGGCGAACTTGACCAGTGCCAGGTTCAGTTCGACGAGCGTGTTGCGTACGTACGCGTACTCGTGGGTGCCCTCTTCGAGGGACTCGAGCCGGGCGAAGAGCGTCTTCGACAGCGCTCTGGCGTCCAGCGGACCCACTTCGGAATACGGCGGGATCTCGGGAAGTCCCTGCAGTCCTTCGCCGGTGCTTCCGGCCCTGCTGGTGGTGCGTGTGCTGCTGCGCTGGCCCGGGACGGCGGCCGTGGCAGGGGAGTCTGATTCGGTCAGTCCCTGAGGACATGCCGACGTCGCGTCGTGGGTACGCGGTTCGTCGAGCCGGGGTGACATGGTCTCCTCCATCGTTCTCGGCATATGGCTGCCGATGCCCATACGTGTTCCTGCGGTGAAGCGGCGCCTCCAAAGCCGGCCGTGTTTCGGGTGTCCTCCTACCCTTACCCGGTTCCGACGGCGAGTTACAACCACTAATTGAGAGTAAATGTCCGGTTTATTGGGGTCTTTGGCTACCGCGTGGCGTACGGAACGCGTACTGTTTTACGAACGTCAGCGACAGCTGCACACGCAACCGCATGTGCAGTGACAGTCAGTGAGGCGTGCGGTGACGCAGGCAGTGACGAACGGTGAAGAGGGACAGGCATGGACCGCCGGACGGTCGGCAGTGCGAACCGGGGCCGACTTCAGGTCGAGACCCGGACCGAGGGGCGCAGTGAGGTCGTGACGCCGGTGGGTGAGCTGGATCACCACACCGCCGATCTGCTCCGTGAGCCCCTGGAGAGCGCGGTCGAGCAAGGGCGTGTGCGCCTGGTGGTCGACTGTTCGCGACTCGAGTTCTGTGATTCCACCGGGCTCAATGTGCTGCTCGGTGCCCGTCTCAAGGCGGAGGCGGCCGGGGGAGGGGTCCATTTGGCCGGAATGCTGCCGGTGGTGGCGAGGGTCTTCGAGATCACCGGGGCCGAGGCGGTCTTCACCGTCCACGACTCCCTGGAAGAGGCTCTGGACGCCTGACCGTGGCGTGTGTCATGACACCGGGCGGCCGGCGTGTTGCCCGAGTCACGCGAACCGCGCAGGCGAAGTGGGTGTTGTCACGATTCGGCCGGGCAGAAGAGAACCCGGCCGGTGCCGGGCGTCCCACGGGCTTCGTATCCGGTCGGTGCCCGCATCTGTATGTGTATCTGTTCAATGGCGACATGGTGAATCGGTGAGGTGAAGCGCTGATGAGCACCACCCGGCAGCATCCGCCGGGCGACCTCGGCCGCGAGCCGGAGGGGGCGGGCGACGGCGTCGGCGTACCCTCCGGCGAGCCGGTCGAGCGGCAGTGGCGCACGCTGCCGCTGCGACAGGTCAGCGGCATCGTGCCGACGGCCCGTGATTTCGCCCGCCAGGCCCTCCACGAGTGGGGCTGGCTGCCCGCGTCGACCGCCGACCGCCGCGCGGCCGCCGAGGACGTCCTCCTGGTCGTCTCCGAACTGGTCACCAACGCCTGCCTGCACGCGGAAGGGCCCGAGGAGCTGCGCATCGCCTGCACCTCCAAGGTGCTGCGGGTGGAGGTTCTCGACGGCGGTGCCGGACAGCCCGCCCCGCGCACCCCGCACCGCGCGGGCCGGCCCGGCGGGCACGGCATGTTCATCGTGCAACGGCTCTGCCTGGACTGGGGGGTCCTGCGCGTGCCGGGCGAACCGGGCAAGACGGTCTGGGCGGAGCTGGCCGCCCCCGCGTAGTCAGGGCCCGGCCCCGACTCCGTACAACCTGACTTCGCATCCCGCAGGAGCGCGCCCGATCGGCGCGCTCTTTGTCTTCCCTCCACAAGGCCCCAGGCGTACCTTGAGCGCCCGATCTGATGTGTCGTCAGTAACTTGCGTCGATGTGATGCGTCGTGCGGCGACTACCGGCATGAGGGGAACTCGAGGTGTCGTACCCGAAGCGAACAGCTCTCGCGCTGGCGTCCGCGCTGGCCGGCTCGTGGGTGCTGCTGGCCGCGCCCGCCGCACACGCCACGGTCGTGGACGTCGACTACAAGTGCAAGACCCCGATCGGCGACAAGAGCGCCGTGTCGCCCATCGATATCAAGGGCGTCAGGAGCGGCAGCGGCTACACGCTCACGATGTCCTTCCAGAAGGGTGTCTCGTCCAGCCCCGTCGAACTGGGCAAGGGCGCCATGAACCCCAGTGCGGTGATCCTGCTGGGCGGCGCCGAATCGGGCCAGGTCCGGGTCTCGGGACCGGCGAACGCCGCGGCCGTCCCGGCCAACACCCCCATCAAAATCAGTGACTTGACGGGTACGTACACCCCGAAGAAGAGCGGCAAGGTGACTTTCACCGCCGGGGTGCTCACCATCAAGGCGCTCGGCACGACCACCACCTGCACCCCGGGCAACAGCCCCAAGCCGTCGCTGGAGCTCGATGTGACGGCGGCGGGCGGCGTACAGAGCACATCGGACGGCGGCCAACTGCCGAAGACCGGTCCGCTCGACTCCGCGACGGCGCTCGGGATGCTCGGCGGCACGGTGCTGCTGACCGGTGCGGCCGGAGTGCTGTGGCTGACCCGGCGCGGGCAGCGGGCCACGGGCTGAGCCCGAACCGTCCCCGCCGCATCCGCGTCCCGCACGTACGCACCAGGGAGCCCTGCCCATGACGTCGTTGACCGGTCACGCCGCCCGAGCCGCCCTCGCCCTTCTGCTGTGTGCGTTCGTCATGACCCCGGCGGCCGGTGCCGCCGAACGGACCGGCAGCGCCGCGGACTGGACGGCCCGGCCCGCCGCGGGCGGCGCCGGGACCGGGACCGGCAAGGACGACGGCAGACCGTACTTCTACCTGGAGGGCGCGCCCGGCACCGTCCTGCAGGACCGGCTCGCCGTCACCAACCCGGGCCGTACCCCGGTCACCGTACGGCTGCGCGGAGCCGACGCGTACAACGCCGAGGACGGCGACTTCGCGCTACGTGGATCAGAGAACTCCACCGGAACCGGTGCCTGGCTGCGGCTCGCGGCGGACACGGTGACCGTGCCCGCCCGTACCCGTGCCGACGTGCCGTTCTCCGTCACCGTGCCGACGACGGCGGCGCCCGGCGACCACCCCGGCGCGATCGTCGCCGAGAGCGCCGGCCGTTCGGTCGGCGTCCGCGTCCATCTGCGGGTCGGCGGGCCGACCCTGGCCGCGCTCACCGTCGAGGACGTCACCGTGTCCGGCCGGACCATCCACTACACCCTCGTCAACCGCGGCAACACCGCCCTCGCCCCGCGCCTCGCCGTCGGCGCGGACGGGGTGTTCGGCACGCTGCTGCGGCGCGAGGCCCGGACCCTGCCGGTGGAACTGCTGCCCGGACAGCGGGTGAAGCTCACCGAACCGTGGCGGGACGTCCCCGCACTCGACTCCGTCACCGTCCGGCTGCGGGTCACCGCCGAGGGCGGCGCGCACAGCGAGGCGGCGGCCTCAGCGGTCCTGGTCCCCTGGGTGCCGGTCACCGGCGGCGCACTGCTGGTCCTCGCCGCGACCGTCCTCGGTGCGTACGGGTACCGGCACAGACAGCGGCGGCCGCCGGGCGACGCGAGCCCGCGATCGCAACCCACGTCGGAAGAAAGGCACTTGGTGCAGGCGGGAGCGGACACGTGAGACGACACACCGGAGCCGCGGAACGGCGGACGACCGGCTCCGCGCGGCGACGGACCGGAGCGGCAATCCTTCCGCCCGGCAGCCTCCGCCGGACCGCCGCGCTGCTCGCCGCCCTGCTGCCCGCGCTGCTGTTCCTGCCCGCAGCAGGTGCCCGCGCGGCGGACGGCCGGCCCACGGTCACCCTGTCGCAACAGCAGGCGGGCAAGGGCGGTGAGATCACCGTCAAGGGCAGCGGCTGGCGGCCCCACGCCCTGCTGATGATGCTGATCTGCGGGCAGTCCGCACCGGGCAGGGGCGTCATCGGCGGCACCAACTCCTGCTCCAACGCCGACGGACGCGCCGTCACCACCGACGCCAAGGGCGCCTTCGGCAAGAAGATGCCGGTCGCCGAGCCGCCCGAACCGTGCCCGTGCGTGGTGCATGTCGCGACGGTCACCGGGGAACAGGCCCTCGCCGACGTCGTGTTCGTCGTCGCGGGCCACCCGGTCGCCCCACTGCCCAAGCAGACCGACAGCGGGAAGCTCGCGGTGCTCGCCGCCACCCGGCTGGACGGCGACAGCGGGATCCTCACCTGGTTCGGTGCCCCACCCGCCCGGAAGCTCGTGTTCACCGTCGGCAATCTCGGCTCGGCACCCGTCAAGGACCCGGTCTTCGAGGTCGGCACGGCCCACGGGGTCTTCGCGCCGCAGTGGGAGGAACAGCAGTGGCGCGGCACCGTGGCGCCCGGCCGCAAGGCGCAGATCGAACTCCCGGTCGAGCTGGCGGCGGGCGCGCACGGCGACTACCGGATCTCCCTGCGGTACGGGACGAAGGTGCTGGCCGAACAGCCGTGGGGGGTGGGCCGCCCCTGGGGCGTCACCCTCTTCTGGGTCCTGCTCTGCGTTGTCGTGCCGGCCGCCGTGTTCCGGATCGGCATGGCGGTCGTCGACAAGGTCCGGCCCCGCACGCCGTACGCCTCGGCCCGGCCCGGACGCCATCGCCACCCGCAGCTCAGCGAGATGACCGCGAAACTTCCGAAGCTGCGCCGGGCACCGGACACCGTCCCCGTGAATTCAGCGACGGCGTCCCCGTCAGGACGCACCGGGCCTGCTGCGGGCACGGCCGCGCTGCCGTGGTTCACACCGGAATCCGCACCGTCAGAGAACAGACCCACGACGAAGGGACATTCGTGAGCACCCAACGGAGGATGAGCGCGGCCGGAGTCGCGCTGATGCTCGGCGGCGCGGGAATCCTGCTGGCCGCGAGCCCGGCCCAGGCCGCCGACGTCTCGTACAGGACGGAGTGCATACCGCCGTCCATCTCAGGGCTTCCGCCCGTGCAGGGCACCACCAAGGTGCAGCTGACCGCGCCCGCCGAGGCGAAGGTCGGGGACACCGTCGAGGTGGTGTGGAAGACGGTCGAGGCCGCCTCCAGCAACCCCGACGTCCTCGACCTGGAGAAGGACACGGTCAAGCCGACCGGCACGATCAAGGTGGGCGGCGCGGCCGGTGGCGACCTGCCGATGGAAGGGCCGCGGCAGAACCCGCCGATCCCCAAGAACAGCCCCATGGTGCTGCCCGACATGAAGGGCATGCTGAAGCTGGAGAAGGCCGGCGAGATCACGCTGACGCCGGACGCGTACAACATCAACGTCTCCAAGCCGATCTCCACCGACACCAAGTGCTCCCCGAAGGAGACCGTCCAGCCGGGCGCGACGATCAAGGTCACGGACGGTGGCGGCGGAACGACGACCGCAGGCGGCACCACGGCTGCGGGTGGCACCACGACCGCAGGCGGCACGACGGCCGGTGGTACGGACAGCGGAGGCGCGAGCGCCGGCGGTACGGACAACGGGGGCACGGACTCCGGAGGCACCACCACCGGATCCAGCGGTGGCGGCAACGGCGGTCAGACGGACTTCGAAGGCAAGGAGGTGTCCGTCGCGTACGCCTGCAAGACGCCGATCGGCGACAAGAACGCCACCTCTCCGGTGAAGATCGACGCGAAGAAGAACGGCGGCGGCTTCGACCTCACGGTGAAGTTCAGCAAGTCGGTCATGGACAGCCCTGCCGACATCCCGGCCGACTCGGTGAAGCCCTCCATGGAGGTCAAGCTCGGCGGAGCCGACAAGGGCACGGTCCATGTTGAGGGCCCCACCAACAAGGAGCCCATCAAGTCCGGCGATCCGATCGAGATCCCCGATCTCACGGGAACGTACAAGCCGGGTGCGAGCGGCAGGTCCACCCTCAGCCCGGGCGTGCTGACCGTGATGGCGCTCGGTACGACGACGACGTGCACCCCGCCCGCCGACGTCGCGGTCTCCCTGGAACTGGACACCGCGTCCCAGCCCGGCGGGGCGGCCGGCGGGGCGGCCGGCGGAGCGGCCACGGGCGGCGCGGCGAGCGCCGGCGGTACGGACTCCGGTGGCGGGCTGGCTGCCACCGGTGCCGAGGACAACGGCACCCTGCGCGCGCTCGGCCTGGTCGCCGGTACGGCGATCCTGCTCGGCGGCGCCGTGTTCACGTTCACCCCCTGGCGCCGGCTGCGCGGCACCAGGTGAGCTGAGCTCCGTACCGGGGCAACGCGAAGGGCCGTCGTACCGGTCAACCGGTACGACGGCCCTTCGTACGAGCGGTCAGCGCATCAGCGCATCAGCGATCAGTGCGTCAGCGCACGTCGCCCATGAGCTGCTTGACCTTGTTGCGGTACATGAAGATCGCGACACCCGCAGCCACCGCGAGGGCGGCCTGCAGAGCGACCACACCGGTGCCGTTGAGGTCGATACCCGCGATGGAGAGCAGACCCGTCGTGCAGTCACCGGCGGTGACGGCCAGGAACCAGACACCCATCATCTGGCTGGCGTACTTGGCCGGAGCCATCTTCGTGGTGACGGAGAGACCCACCGGGGACAGCGTGAGCTCGGCGACCGTCTGGACGAAGTAGATCGCGACCAGCCACATCGCGGCGGCCTTGTGGCCGTCCGTGGCGATCATCAGCGGCGCAAGGAAGAGGAAGAACGACGCACCGACCAGCACCAGACCGGAGCTGAACTTCACGATCGTGCTCGGCTCCTTGCCACGGCGGTTCATCGCCAGCCAGAAGGCGGCGAAGACCGGGGCCAGCGCCATGATCAGGACCGGGTTGACCGACTGGTACCAGGAGACCGGGAACTCCCAGCCGAAGACGGTGTTGTCGGCCGAGGAGTCGGCGAAGATCGCGAGCGTCGAACCACCCTGGTCGTAGATCATCCAGAAGATGGCGGCGGCGACGAAGAACCAGATGTAGCCGGACATCTTCGACTGCTCGGAGGCGCTGAGCTCCTTGTCGCGCTTGATGCGCGCCAGGACCAGCACCGGAATGACCAGGCCTGCGACGGTGATCGGGACGAGGATCCAGTTGAGCGTGTAGACGCCGGTGACGACCGTGATGATGTAGAAGACCGCGGCTATGGCCATCCAGATCATGCCCTTGCGCAGCGTGCTCGCACGCTCGGCGGCGGACAGCGGCTTCGGAACGACGAGGCTGCGCTCGTTCAGGTGGCGGGTGCCCAGCAGGAACTGGACGAGACCCAGCGCCATGCCGGCCGCGGCGAGCGCGAAGCCCAGGTGCCAGTTCACGTTCTCACCGACGGTGCCGATGACCAGCGGCGCGGCGAAGGCACCGACGTTGATGCCCATGTAGAAGATCGTGAAGCCACCGTCACGGCGTGCGTCGTCCGGGCCGTCGTAGAGCTGGCCGACCATCGTCGAGATGTTGGACTTCAGCAGACCGGAGCCGATGGCCACCAGGCCGAGACCGGCGAAGAACGTGCCCTGTGCGGGCAGCGCCAGCGCCAGGTGGCCGATCATGATGACCACACCGGCGACGGCGACCGTCTTGCGGGGACCCCAGACGCGGTCGCCGAACCAGCCACCGGGCATGGCGAGCAGGTACACCAGCGACACGTAGACCGAGTAGATCGCCGTGGCCGTGGCCGGGTTCATGTGAAGCCCGTTGGGGGCGATCAGGTAGAGGGGGAGCAGGGCCCTCATGCCGTAGTAGCTGAAGCGCTCCCACATCTCGGTCATGAAGAGAGTGGCCAGGCCGCGGGGGTGGCCGAAGAAGGTCTTCTCGGAGCCAGACGTGCTGGCTGAGTCCTTCGTCAGGCTGGACGCCATGGTCGATCCTTGCTTGCTCGGGACGCGACGCCCTGTGAGGGTGACGCGCCCGGTGGGGGGAGGCCGGCACCGATACGGCTGCGCCCCACCCCTCACGCCCGAGAGGGATTCGCTCCGGTCTCCGTACGCGTACGGAGTCGATGCCGGAGTCGGGGGACGGACCGCATCGGGATCCACGCCCGGGGCACTTCTTTGCGCTCCGGGCCCGGCCACAGGTCATTCACTGCGTCAAGGCCGACGGGTGTCGGCCCGCATACCAAAGAGACCTTCGGCGCTCAAAGCTGCTCAAAGGTCCTTGAGTAGTGCAACAGGCGTTGAGCCACCATACGACACCACACTGCCGGATATGGAAGGACTTGAGACATGGATCACAGGGATCGGTGCAACCAGACTCACACATTCCAAGGCCTGCCTCGTTCCGTGTCGCTGACCCGAAGGCCTTGTCGATCACCTCACGGCAGCCGCCCCATGCGGACTACCATCACCCCATGACCCGTGTACTGCTCGCCGAGGACGACGCATCCATCTCGGAGCCGCTGGCCCGCGCCCTGCGGCGGGAGGGCTACGAGGTCGAGGTCCGCGAAGACGGCCCGACGGCGCTCGACGCCGGACTCCAGGGCGGCATCGACCTGGTCGTGCTCGACCTGGGCCTGCCCGGGATGGACGGCCTCGAAGTGGCCCGGAGGCTCCGCGCCGAGGGGCACGCCGTGCCGATCCTGGTGCTCACCGCCCGCGCCGACGAAGTGGACACGGTCGTCGGTCTGGACGCCGGAGCCGACGACTACGTCACCAAGCCGTTCCGCCTGGCCGAGCTGCTCGCCCGGGTGCGGGCGCTGCTCCGCCGCGGTTCCACCGAGCCGGCCCCGCAGCCCGCCACCCACGGCGTGCGGATCGACGTCGAGTCGCACCGGGCCTGGATGGGCGACGAGGAACTCCAGCTCACTGCGAAGGAATTCGACCTGCTGCGGGTCCTGGTCCGCGACGCGGGCCGGGTCGTCACCCGCGACCAGCTGATGCGCGAGGTCTGGGACACCACCTGGTGGTCGTCGACGAAGACCCTCGACATGCACATCTCCTGGCTCCGCAAGAAGCTCGGCGACGACGCCGCGAACCCGCGCTACATCGCCACCGTCCGGGGCGTCGGCTTCCGCTTCGAGAAGAGCTGACGTACAGAAACAACCATGCGCCGCCGACTGATCAACTCCACGCTCGCCGTGGTGCTCGTGGTGATCGCCGTCTTCGGTGTCTCCCTCGTCATCGTCGAGACCCGCACCATCAGCAACAGCGCCCAGGAGAGCGTCGACTCCGAGGCGCTGCGACTGATCAGCGTGGTCGAGAGCCGGCTCGTCGAGTCCGAGCGGATCGACCCCACGGTGCTCGCCGAACAGGTCGACGACAACCGGTACGCGCTCGTCAGGATCCCCGGCCGCGCCCCCCTCGAAGTGGGCACCCGCCCCACCGGCAGCGTCATCAGCAGTACGGCGACGGGGGAGCAGGGCGAGAAGGTCACCGTCGAGGAGTCCAGCTCGGCCGTCACCCGCGAGGTCGGCCGCACCCTGATGATCATCGGTGCGGTGGCGCTGCTCGCGATCGTCTCCGCCGTACTCCTCGCCGTACGCCAGGCCAACCGGCTGACCTCGCCGCTGGTCGACCTCGCCGAGACGGCGGAACGGCTCGGCTCCGGCGACCCGCGGCCGCGCCACAAGCGGTACGGAGTGCCGGAACTCGACCGGGTCGCCGACGTCCTCGACTCGTCCGCCGAACGGATCGCCCGGATGCTGACCGCGGAACGCCGGCTCGCCGCCGACGCCTCCCACCAGCTCCGCACCCCTCTGACCGCGCTCTCCATGCGGATCGAGGAGATCTCCGTCACCGACGACCCGGACACGGTGAAGGAGGAGGCGAACATCGCCCTCACCCAGGTCGAGCGCCTCACCGACGTGGTGGAACGGCTGCTGACCAACGCCCGCGACCCGCGCACCGGCTCCGCGGTCGTCTTCGACCTCGACGAGGTCGTCAAGCAGCAGATCGAGGAGTGGCGGCCCGCCTACCGTGGCGAGGGCCGCGCCATCGTCTGCTCGGGCAAACAGGGTCTGCGGGCGGTCGGCACCCCCGGCGCGGTCGCCCAGGTGCTGGCCGCACTGATCGAGAACTCACTGATGCACGGCGGCGGCACGGTGGCGCTGCGTACCCGGGTCACCGGCAACCAGGCGGTCATCGAGGTGACGGACGAGGGCCCCGGCGTCCCGCCCGACCTGGGTGCCCGGATCTTCGAGCGGACGATCAGCGGCCGCAACTCGACGGGGATCGGCCTGGCGGTGGCCCGTGACCTGGCCGAGGCGGACGGCGGCCGCCTGGAACTGCTCCAACTGCAGCCGGCGGTCTTCGCCCTGTTCCTGAGCCGCGTCCCCGTCACCCGCCGGGAACCGGAACGCCCGGTGCGCTGAACCGGGGGCTCCGGGCTGCGGCTGTCGGGCCGAGGGCAGGGAGATCAAGCCCGCCCGGCCATCGAGGGCGAAGCAGTGACCGGACGACCCCGGTGCCTCACCGCTGTACCGCTTCCACCGGTTCCGCCGGCACCGGCGCCCGCCCCTGCGCCACCACACCTACCCCGTCTTTGGCAGGCAGCGCCTTGAACACCCAGCTCCGGTAGGACCAGAACCGGAACAGCGTCGCGATGCCGATCCCGAGGATCTTGAACACATTGCTCTGGACCGGGCTGTTCCACCCGAACCCGTACGTCGCCGCGTACAGCACGCCGTTCTCGATCACCGCGCCTACCGCGCTGAACAGCAGGAACAGCATCAGCTCGCGGGTGCGGCCGGTCTTGTCACGGTCCCGGTACGTCCAGTAGCGAAAGCCCACGTAGTTGAAGAGGATGGCGACGAACGTCGCCAGGACGCTGGCCCGCACCACCTGAAGGTCCGTGGTGTGCCGCAGCAGGTTGAAGACCGCGACGTTCACCAGCAGACCCAGCGCACCGACCGCGCCGAACTTGGCGACCTCTCGGGCCAGCCGGTCCAGCCGGGTTCGCAGTGCGCCCCGTTCGCTCATGGTGATCGCTCAACCCCGTCCCTGGATCCGGTCGACCCGGCCATGCTATCCAGCCCGCCCGTGGGTTGCCTGTGGGCCGCCGTACAGGGCGGCGGCGCTGTGCCGCAGACGCCCCGGAACCCGTCCCGGCAGGGCATCGTCCGGTGCTCCCCGGCGCGGCGGATACCCTGGAGGAGTGACGTTTCCGGTAGTCGGCATGGTCGGTGGCGGTCAGCTCGCCCGTATGACCCACGAGGCGGGCATCCCCCTCGGCATCAGATTCAAGCTCCTGAGTGACACCCCTCAGGACTCAGCTGCCCAGGTGGTGAGCGAAGTCGTCGTCGGCGACTACCGCGACCTGGAGACCCTGCGCGCCTTCGCGCGCGGCTGTGACGTGATCACCTTCGATCACGAGCATGTCCCGACCGAGCACCTGCGGGCCCTGGAGGCGGACGGCATCCCCGTGCGCCCCGGCCCCGACGCACTGGTGCACGCCCAGGACAAGGGGGTGATGCGCGCCAAGCTCTCGGAGATCGGCGTGCCCTGCCCCCGCCACCGCATCGTGACGGACCCGGCCGACGCGGCGGCGTTCGCCGCCGAGGTCGGGGGCTTCCCCGTCATCCTGAAGACGGTCCGCGGCGGCTACGACGGCAAGGGCGTCTGGGTGGTCCGTTCCGAGGCGGACGCGGCCGAACCGTTCCGGGCCGGTGTCCCGGTCCTCGCGGAGGAGAAGGTCGACTTCGTACGGGAACTGGCGGCGAACATCGTCCGCTCGCCGCACGGCCAGGCCGTCGCCTACCCGGTCGTCGAGTCGATCCAGGTCGACGGCGTCTGCGACACGGTCATCGCCCCGGCTCCCGGGCTGAGCGAGAAGCTCGCCGGTGAGGCCCAGCAGCTGGCCCTGCGGGTCGCCGCCGAACTCGGTGTCGTCGGCCACCTCGCCGTCGAACTCTTCGAGACCGCCGACGGACGCATCCTCGTCAACGAGCTCGCGATGCGCCCGCACAACTCCGGTCACTGGACCCAGGACGGCGCGATCACCTCGCAGTTCGCCAACCACGTCCGGGCCGTACTCGACCTGCCGCTCGGCGACCCGCGCCCGCGCGCCACCTGGACGGTCATGGCCAACGTCCTCGGCGGCGACTACCCGGACATGTACCAGGCGTATCTGCACTGCATGGCCCGCGACCCGCAGCTCAAGATCCACATGTACGGCAAGGACGTGAAGCCCGGCCGCAAGGTCGGCCATGTCAACACCTACGGCGACGACCTGGCGGACGTGCGTGAGCGCGCCCGGCACGCGGCCGACTACCTGCGAGGAACGATCACCGAATGACTTCCCCCGCCGCGCCGCTCGTCGGCATCGTCATGGGCTCGGACTCCGACTGGCCCGTCATGGAAGCAGCGGCCAAGGCCCTCGACGAGTTCGAGATCCCCTACGAGGTCGACGTCGTCTCCGCCCACCGCATGCCGCGCGAAATGATCGCGTACGGGGAGAACGCCGCGGACCGCGGCATCAAGGCGATCATCGCGGGTGCGGGCGGCGCCGCCCACCTGCCCGGCATGCTCGCCTCCGTCACCCCGCTGCCCGTCATCGGTGTCCCGGTTCCGCTGAAGTACCTGGACGGCATGGACAGCCTGCTCTCCATCGTGCAGATGCCGGCCGGCGTTCCGGTCGCGACCGTCTCGGTCGGCGGCGCACGCAACGCGGGCCTGCTGGCCGCCCGTATCCTCGCCGCCCACGACGGCGAGCTGCTGGCGCGCATGCGGGAGTTCCAGCAGGAGCTGAACGACCAGGCGACGGAGAAGGGCAAGCGGCTGCGCACCAAGGTCGAGGGCAGCGAGTCCTTCGGCTTCGGCAAGTAGACGACCAGAAGAGGAAGCGGGCGACCATGGCGGATCAGATCGCGGGCCGGATCACGGACCACTCCGGTGACCACCTCGCACAGGCGGCGGAACTCCTCGCCGAGTACCCCGTCGTCGACGGCCACAACGACCTGCCGTGGGCGCTGCGCGAGCAGGTCGGATACGACCTGGACGCACGCGACATCGCCACCGATCAGTCCGCCCACCTCCACACCGACATCGGGCGGCTGCGTGCCGGCGGCGTCGGCGCGCAGTTCTGGTCCGTCTACGTACGGTCCGACATGGCCGGCGAGGATGCCGTCAGCGCCACCCTGGAACAGATCGACGTGGTCGCCGAGCTGCTGGACCGCTACCCCGCGGACCTGCGGCGCGCCCTGACCGCCGACGACATGGAGACGGCCCGCGCCGAAGGCCGGATCGCCTCCCTGATGGGCGCCGAGGGCGGCCACTCCATCAACAACTCGCTCGGCACCCTGCGCGCCCTGCACACCCTCGGCGTCCGCTACATGACGCTGACCCACAACGACAACATCGCGTGGGCGGACTCGGCGACCGACGAGCCGGGCGTCGGTGGTCTCTCCCCGTTCGGCCACGAGGTCGTACGGGAGATGAACCGCACCGGCATGCTGGTCGACCTCTCCCACGTCGCGGCGACGACGATGCGCGACGCGCTCGCCACGTCCACCGCGCCGGTGATGTTCTCGCACTCCTCGTCGCGGGCGATCTGCGACCACCCGCGCAACATCCCCGACGACGTGCTCGCACAGCTCCCGGCCAACGGCGGTATCGCCATGGCGACCTTCGTGCCGAAGTTCGTCCTGCCGGAGGCCGTCGCCTGGACCCGGGCCGCAGACGAGAACATGCGCGCCCATGGACTGCACCACCTCGAGACCACCGCTCAGGCGATGAAGATCCACGCGGAGTTCGAGGCGGCCAACCCCCGCCCGATGGCCACCGTGGCGACGATCGCCGACCACCTCGACCACATGCGCGAGGTCGCCGGGATCGACCACATCGGTATCGGCGGCGACTACGACGGCACCGCGTTCCTCCCCACCGGCCTCGAGGACGTCGCGGGCTACCCGAACCTGATCGCGGAACTCCTGGGCCGCGGCTGGTCCGCCACCGACCTCGCCAAGCTCACCTGGCGCAACGCCGTACGGGTGCTGCGCGACGCGGAGGACGTCGCCCGTGACCTGCGTACGCAGCGCGGCCCGTCCCACGCCACGATCGAAGAACTCGACGCCCCCACGGCCCCGTAACGGCCCCGGGAACGACCCGGGCCCGCGTCTTTCCCCGAAGACCTGAACGACAGAGGGAGACGCGGGCCCGGACGCATGCGGGGGCCGGCGGGCGACGCATGCTCAGGCCTGGGGCCGCCCCATCGCCCGGTACGTCCAGCCCGCCTCGCGCCACAGTGCACCGTCCAGCGCGTTGCGGCCGTCGAGAATGATCCGGTGGGCTGCGGCCTCGCCCAGCGCCGCCGGGTCCAGCTCACGGAACTCGCGCCACTCCGTCAGGTGCAGCACCACATCCGCACCGCGCACGGCGTCCAGCGCGGACTCCGCGTACCCGAGCGTCGGGAAGAGCCGCCGGGCATTGTCCATGCCCTTCGGGTCGTAGACGGTGACCTGGCCGCCCTGCAGATGGATCTGCCCTGCCACGTTCAGGGCCGGCGAGTCGCGTACGTCGTCCGAGTCGGGCTTGAACGTCGCGCCCAGCACGCCCACCCGCTTGCCGAGGAACGAGTCCCCGCCCACGGCCTCCCGGGCCAGCTCCACCATGTGGCCCCGGCGCCGCATATTGATCGAGTCGACCTCGCGGAGGAAAGTCAGCGCCTGGTCCGCGCCCAGCTCACCGGCGCGCGCCATGAACGCGCGGATGTCCTTGGGCAGGCAGCCGCCGCCGAAGCCGATCCCGGCCCGCAGGAACTTGCCGCCGATCCGCTCGTCGTGGCCGATCGCCTCGGCGAGCTTCTTGACGTCGCCGTCGGCTGCCTCGCAGACCTCCGCCATGGCGTTGATGAACGAGATCTTGGTCGCCAGGAACGAATTCGCGGCGGTCTTCACCAGTTCGGCGGTCGGGAAGTCCGTCACCACGAACGGCGACCCCTCCGCGACCGGCACCGCGTACACCTCGCGCAGCAGCTTCTCGGCCCGCTCGCTCTCCACACCGACCACGATCCGGTCCGGGTGCAGGGTGTCCTTCACGGCGAAGCCCTCGCGCAGGAACTCCGGGTTCCAGGCCAGCTCCGCGTCCGTGCCCACAGGCGCCAGCTCGGCGAGCCGCGCCGCGAGCCGGGCGGCGGAACCCACCGGCACGGTCGACTTCCCGACGACCAGGGCGGGCCGGGTCAGCTGCGGCGCCAGCGACTCGAAGGCACTGTCCACATAGCTCATGTCGCAGGCGTACTCGCCGTGCTTCTGCGGGGTGTTCACGCAGACGAAGTGCACATCGCCGAAGGCACCCACCTCTTCCCACGACGTGGTGAAGCGCAGCCGCCCGGTGGACCCCTCGATGCCCGCCACGTGTTTGTGGAGGATCTCCTCCAGCCCCGGCTCGTACATGGGGACCTTGCCGGCGCTCAGCATCTCGACCTTCTCGGGCACGACATCGAGCCCGAGCACTTCGAAGCCGAGTTCCGCCATGGCCGCGGCGTGGGTGGCGCCGAGGTAGCCGGTGCCGATCACAGTGAGCTTGAGGGCCATGGAGTGCTCCTGGGAGATGCGGACGGTCGTGCGGTGAACGAGCATAGTCGTGCCTTCGGATGCCCTGTTTTACCGGTCTTACGGACCCCTGTCATGCAGCTCACGTGGACCTCTCATAGGTCTTTGCGGGGCATGGCGCATAAAATTGGGTTACTTAACGGTAGTTAGCATCCTTGGGGAGTGAGCGTCTTGGCGGGTTCCACCGATTTCGACCTGTACCGTCCGGCCGAGGAGCACGACATGCTCCGCGAGACGGTCCGTGCGCTCGCCGAGGCGAAGATCGCCCCGTTCGCGGCGGCGGTCGACGAGGAGGCCCGCTTCCCGCAGGAGGCGCTGGACGCCCTGGTCGCCTCCGACCTGCAGGCCGTGCACGTCCCCGAGGAGTACGGCGGCGCCGGGGCCGACGCCCTCGCCACCGTGATCGTGATCGAGGAGGTGGCCCGTGCCTGCGCCTCCTCCTCCCTGATCCCGGCCGTCAACAAGCTCGGCTCGCTCCCGGTGATCCTCTCCGGCTCCGAGGCGCTGAAGAAGAAGTATCTGGGCCCGCTCGCCAAGGGCGACGCGATGTTCTCGTACTGCCTCTCCGAGCCCGACGCGGGCTCCGACGCCGCCGGCATGAAGACCAAGGCCGTCCGTGACGGCGACTTCTGGGTCCTCAACGGTGTCAAGCGCTGGATCACCAACGCGGGCGTCTCCGAGTACTACACGGTGATGGCCGTCACCGACCCGACCAAGCGGTCCAAGGGCATCTCGGCGTTCGTCGTGGAGAAGTCGGACGAGGGTGTCTCCTTCGGTGCCCCGGAGAAGAAGCTCGGCATCAAGGGCTCCCCGACCCGCGAGGTCTACTTCGACAACGTCCGGATCCCCGCCGACCGCATGATCGGCGAGGAGGGCACCGGCTTCGCCACGGCGATGAAGACCCTGGACCACACCCGCATCACGATCGCGGCCCAGGCCCTCGGCATCGCGCAGGGCGCCCTCGACTACGCCAAGGGGTACGTCCAGGAGCGCAAGCAGTTCGGCAAGCCGATCGGTGACTTCCAGGGCGTCCAGTTCATGCTCGCCGACATGGCGATGAAGCTGGAGGCGGCCCGCCAGCTCACCTACTCGGCCGCGGCCAAGTCCGAGCGCCTCGACGGCGACCTCACGTTCTTCGGCGCCGCGGCCAAGTGCTTCGCCTCCGACGTCGCGATGGAGATCACCACGGACGCGGTCCAGCTCCTCGGCGGCTACGGCTACACGCGCGACTACCCGGTGGAGCGGATGATGCGCGACGCCAAGATCACGCAAATTTATGAAGGCACGAATCAGGTCCAGCGGATCGTCATGGCCCGTAACCTGCCGTAACCCTGCCGGTCTCCGCAACTCGGCGACCGCTGCGAACAGTTGGTGACCACCGATCGGCCCCCGGCATCCTGCCGGGGGCCGATCGCTCTTCCCTGCGCAGCGGGTTCGTGAACGCTCCCCGAACGAACGCTCGGGATGGCGTAACTTCCCTGTACATGACCGATATCGACACGCTCACCGGCCTGTTCACCGCACTCGGGGCCGACGACGCACCGGGCTGGGCCGACTCGGAGGCCGAGGAGAACATCCCGCAGCTCGCCCGCTACCGGCTCCTGCGCATGGTCTGGCAGGACATCGATGCCTGGGGCTCGGCGGCGCCCGACTGGGTCGAGGCGTACCGGAAGGAGGGCCTCGCGGGCGGAGCCGTCGAGCGGGCGCTGCGGCTCGGGCTGACACCCGGTGAACTGGGCGAGATAGCCCGCGAGGTGGCGAAGGAGACCGCGTTCGGCCTGCTCTACAGCCTGGCCGACCCGGCCGACGGTGATCTGCCGCCCGAGGTCGAGGAACAGCTGCCCGGCTGGTGCCTGGCGGAGCTGTCCCCGCAGGGCGAGCCCACGGGACGGATTCTGGATGCGCTGTACGAGGATCTGGACGAGCTCGAACCGCAGGGACCTCTGGGAGATGCGCGGTGACCGCCTTCGACGTGAGCGAGCGGCGGATCTGGGACGGCCGTGCCGAGGCGTACGCGCGCACGTTCGCCAGGCTCTGCGCCCATCCGGTGCCGCGGCTGCTGGACGCGGCCGGAGTCGGGGCCGGAGTGCGGGTGCTCGATGTGGGGTGCGGCAGCGGCACGGTGACGGCGGCGGCCGCCGGGCGAGGGGCGGTCGTACGGGCCGTGGACGCCGAACCCGGAATGGTCGAGGCGACCCGGCGCGCCGCGCCCGGAGTCGATGTCCAGCTCGGCCGTCTGCCCGAACTCCCTTACCAAGAAGGTGAGTTCGACGCCGCGGTGGCTAACTTCGTGCTCAATCACGTGGGCCGACCGGCGGCTGCTCTGGCGGAGCTGCGCCGGATCACCCGTCCCGGTGGCCGGGTCGCGGTCACCATCTGGCAGGTGCCCGGCGCCGCCGGGCAGGCATTGGTGGGACGGGCCGCACAGGCGGCGGGACTGACCCGCCCGCAGTGGCTGGCCACCGTCGACGCCGAGCACGACTTCCCGCGCACCCCGCAGGGGCTGGGTGCACTGATGTCCGCGGCCGGCCTCGACGACGTACGGACCGAGGTCCTCGCCTGGGACCACCACGTCGGCGCGGAGGACTGGTGGTCCGGCCCCGCGTCCGGGGTCGCCGCGATCGGCCGGCTGGTCAACAGCCGGGGGCCGGAGGGGGTTGCGGCGGCCAAGCGGGAGTACGACGTGCTGCGTGCCGAATTCACCAAGGAGGACGGCGAGTTGGCTCTCCCGCATGTGGCGCTGCTGGCTCAGGGGAGTGTGTAGGGGCGGTCGCACGGGTGGCGACGAACGCAGCGGGGCCCGGGCGGTTCGCCGCCCGGGCCCCGCTGCCGTCCGCCGTCAGTTGCCGGAGACGGTGACCTTTTCGTCGTTGTTGAGCTGCTGCACCAGCTGCTTGACCTTGGCCTTGTCCCACACCAGGTTCCCGCCGGTGGAGCCCGAGATCGGCATGTTCATCGACGTGCCGTCACCGCCCGTGACGCCCTTCATCGCGAAGAACATGTTGCCCAGGTTCCACAGCGACATGTCCTTGTCGACGATCAGGGTGTCGAGACCGGCGCCCATCGTCGGGTACAGCTTGAACGGGTTGAGGATCGTGGACGGCGTCGCCGTCTGGCTGGCCAGTGCGGCGAGGAACTTCTGCTGGTTCTTCGTACGGTCCAGGTCACTGCCCGCGAAGGCGTACCGGGTCCGCACGAAGGCGAGGGACTGCTCGCCGTTCAGCGTCTGCTTGCCCGCCTGGAAGTCGGCGCCGGAGTTCTTGTCCTTGAACGCCTTGGGGATGTCGAGCTCCACCCCGCCGATCGCGTCGACGATCTTGGCGAAGCCGCCGAAGCCGATCTCGACGTAGTGGTCGATGTGCAGCCCGGTGTTGAACTCGACGGTACGGACCAGCAGCTCGGGGCCGTCCTCGGCGTAGGCAGCGTTCAGCTTGGTGAAGCGGCCGCGGCCCGGGTAGAGCTTGCCCGAGTCGGAGCCCTTGTACGAGGGGATCTCGACGTTCGAGTCACGCGGCAGGGAGATCAGCGTCGGGCCGTTCGATCCGTCGTGCAGGATCATCATCGAGTCGGTCCGCTTGCCCTCGGCGGAGCCGGTGTGGAGCCTCTTCTTGTCCTCGGCCGACATGCCCGCGCGGCTGTCGGAACCGACGATCAGATAGTTGGTGCCGTCGCCCTCGCCGGGACGCTCGATCACCTTGGAGAGGTCGACGTCACGCTTCAGCTTGGAGTCGGCCCAGAAGTACGTGCCGATGGAGACGGCCAGCACCACGACCACGAGGGTCAGGGCGCCGATCTTTATTCGGCGGCGCCAGTCCGGCGCGGGCCGGCCCTGGACGTAACCGCCGTCACCTCCGCCGTAACCCCGGCCGCCGCCGTTGCCGCCGCCGTAGACCTGACCGGCGCCGTAACCGTTGTCGTACCCTGCGCCGTCGTCGTAGCCGTCGGCGTACCGCGGCGGCTCCGGACGGCGCTGCTGCGGCGGTGCCGGTCGCTGCTGCGGCGGTGCGGGCTGCCGCTGGACGTGCCGCATCACACGGGCGCCCTCGGGCTGGGTGCTGTCGCTGCCCCGTCCGTAGCGGTCGTCGCGGTTGTCATCGGTCCATCCACCGGGCCTGTCGCTCATGCGGACCAGTGTGCCGCCCGGACCGGCCGGTATTACAGGGGGTGTGAGATATCGGGCCAGGGCTGTTGCCAAGCTGATGCAATGTCCGCGTCCTCGGGCCGCCGCATAAGGTGGACGGCATGACAGATCAGGCCCTGCGCCCGGAGGGCGATATTCCGGGCAAGCCGACCGCGGCGTCCCGGACCACCCTCAGCCACATCATGACCGGCAGTGACACCAATCTGCTGGGTACGGTGCACGGCGGCGTGATCATGAAGCTCGTCGACGACGCGGCGGGCGCCGTGGCCGGCCGGCACTCCGGCGGACCCGCGGTGACGGCCTCGATGGACGAGATGGTCTTCCTGGAGCCGGTCCGCGTCGGTGACCTTGTTCACGTGCGCGCACAGGTGAACTGGACCGGCCGCTCCTCGATGGAGGTCGGCGTCCGGGTCATGGCCGAGCGGTGGAACGAATCGACCCCCGCCCAGCAGGTCGGCAGCGCGTATCTGGTGTTCGCGGCGGTCGACGGGGACGGCAAGCCGCGGCCCGTACCGCCGGTCATCCCGGAGACGGAGCGCGACAAGCGGCGCTACCAGGAGGCGCAGATCCGGCGCACGCACCGCCTCGCCCGGCGCCGCGCGATCAGGGAACTGCGCGAGAAGCGCGTGGCGGACGGCATCGACGTCGACTGACGGCAGCTCCCGCGGGGCGGCGGCACGTACGGGGCACGTTCCTACGGGCATGCCACCTGGTCGCCCGTGACCGCGTCGAACCTGCCCCGCTGCGGCTCCTCGGCCCGCACCCGCTCCACCTTGCCGAAGGCCGACCCGACGGTCACCTTCATCGTCCGGCCCAGCTTCGCGACCGCGCGCAGCTCGGCCCCCGGCAGCGCCGCCGCCAGCGATCTCGCCGACCGGTCCCACCGGGGGTCGTACTCGATCAGGGTGCGCTTATGCTCGCGCAGATCCGCGTTGAGCGGGGTCCGTGTCGTGTCGAAGCCGGTGGCGTGGAGCGCGTTGTCGACCGCCCGGCCGAGTCCGTTCTTCGGCGTCCCGTTGTAGACCTGGACCCGGATCCCCTGCGGCGCGACATCGACCGTCCGCACCTTCGGCGCCTTCGGCGCCTTCGGCCGGTCCAAGGCCAGGGGCTTGTCCTCGCGCAGCGTCTCGAAGAGCATCTTCGACTTCTTCGGGTCCCATTTGACTGTCGAGCCGACGCCCTTGACCGGGTACGAGGCATTGCTGATCGGCACGGAGGCGAACTCGGACGACGCCGGAGTGAAGCCGCGCATGGCCTGGCCGAGGTCCAGCAGCTGATCCGTACCGAACCCCCGGTCGGCCCGGACCGAACCGAGCATCGTCGCCGCGACGTTCCGGAACTTCACCGGGTTCAGCAGCACACCGCTGCTGGTCGCCTGCTTGATCAGCGAGGCGAGGAATTTCTGCTGGCGCTGCATCCGGCCCAGGTCGGCGGCCGCGTCGATGTGGCGCGAGCGCACGTACTGGAGCGCCTGCCCGCCGTCCAGCCGGTGGGTACCGGCGGCGAGGTCGAGTCCCGTGTACGAGTCCTTCATCGGCCGGGCCGTGCAGATCTGCACCCCGCCGAGGGTGTCCACCGTCTTCATGAAGCTGGGGAAGTCGACCTCCAGGTAGTGGTCGACCTTGACGCCCGTCATGTTCTCGACGGTCCGTACGGTCAGCGCGGGACCGCCCTCCGCGTAGGCGGCGTTCAGTTTCACCGGATGGGTGGTGCGCGCGTCGTCACCGGCCGGCCCCCGGCGCCCGGGGATCTCGACGTAGCTGTCCCGCGGCAGCGAGACGATGCTCGCGCGTTCCCTGTCCGCCGACAGATGCACCAGCATGATCGTGTCGGTGCAGTGGCAGGGCGCACCGCCCAGCCGGTACTTCCTTCGCTGCTCCTGGCTGATCCGGTCGCGTCCGTCGGTGCCCACGAGCAGGAGATTCGTGCCGTTGCCGGCACGGGGCCGGTTCTTCATGTCCTTGAACGGGTCGATGCGGTCGATCCCGGTCTCCAGGCTCGTCACCACCGCATGGCCGATCCCGCCGGCCCCGAGCACCAGCACGGACAGACCGGTCGCCACGCGCATGCCCCAGCGGGGCCTCTCGTCCTGCTTTCTGGACCTGTGCCGCGGGGGAGCGGTGCGGCGGTGCGGCGGACGAGGGGAGCGGTGCGGCGTGGGCACGGACGGACCTCCGCGGTGCAAGGGGGACCGTTCGCACAGTAGGCCCATACGATCTCCACTCCGGTGAGCAACCCGGTGGCGCGCGCCCCCGTCCCCCATTCGCGGTAACGTGGCGGCCGAATACGCCGCCTCCTGGGGTGCGAACCCCCGGCGCCCCCCGAGGACCCCCCGAGGACCACATGCCTGCCGCGCAGTACCCCGCCGTCTCCGTGATCATGCCGGTGCTCAACGAGGAACGCCATCTCAGGAACTCGATCCGGCACATCCTGGAGCAGGAGTACTCCGGCGAGATGGAGGTCGTGATCGCGCTCGGCCCGTCCACGGACCGTACGGACGAGATCGCCGCCGAGCTGGTACGCGAGGACTCCCGGGTCCACACGGTGCCCAACCCGACCGGCCGCACCCCCGCGGCGCTCAACGCCGCGATCAAGGCCTCCTCGCATCCCGTCGTGGTGCGGGTCGACGGTCACGGCATGCTCTCGCCGAACTACATCGCGACCGCGGTCCGCCTCCTGGAGGAGACGGGCGCGCAGAACGTCGGCGGCATCATGCACGCCGAGGGCGAGAACGCCTGGGAGGACGCCGTCGCCGCGGCCATGACCTCGAGGATCGGCGTCGGCAACGCGGCCTTCCACACCGGCGGCCAGGCGGGCCCGGCCGAGACCGTCTACCTGGGGGTCTTCCGCCGCGAGGCGCTGGAGAAGGCGGACGGCTACAACGTGGAGTTCATCCGCGCCCAGGACTGGGAGCTGAACTTCCGGATCCGCGAGGCGGGCGGGCTGATCTGGTTCTCGCCGGAGCTGAAGGTGCAGTACCGGCCGCGCCCCTCGGTGCGGGCGCTGGCCAAGCAGTACAAGGACTACGGCCGCTGGCGCCACGTCGTCGCCCGCTACCACGCCGGCTCGATCAACCTGCGCTACCTGGCCCCTCCGGCCGCCGTCTGCGCCATAGCGGCGGGCATCGTCGTCGGCGCGGCCCTGACCCCGTGGGGCTTCGTGGTCCCGGCCGGTTACGCCGCG
This sequence comes from Streptomyces sp. NBC_00316, assembly GCF_036158715.1. NCBI lineage: Bacteria > Bacillati > Actinomycetota > Actinomycetes > Kitasatosporales > Streptomycetaceae > Streptomyces > Streptomyces sp. NBC_00316. Next base: position 5,436,097 of record NZ_CP108023.1, read on the forward strand.
GCGATCATCGCCGGGTCCCTCCCGGCGGGCAAGGGCCTGCCGCTCAAGGCACGGGCACAGATCCCGGTGGCGCTGGCCACCATGCACATGTCCTGGGGCTACGGCTTCCTGACCAGCCCGCGCTCGCTGGCGAAGCGGGTCATCGCCAGCCGCCGCCCGGCGGCCGCGCGGCAGACGGTCTGATCCGGTACGGACGCACGAACAGGGGCGCCGGTCGTTCTCCGGGGAGAACGACCGGCGCCCCTGTCGCGTCGTACGGGCCCTGACTAGAACCGGTACGGCCAGTAGACGTCCATGCAGGCGTCCGCCTGTGCCCCGTTGACCGCCTCGGTGTCCTTCAGCGGGTCGTCCTCGTCGACCGCCTTCTTGGGATACGCCGCTCCCGTGCGCCAGTCCGAGCCGACCGTGAGGGTCAGCGTCTCGACCCCCGCCGACACCTTGACCGCACTGGTCGGCAGTCCGAGGGCCTTGGCGACCGACAGCGCGTCCGACTTGCCCTGGGCACCCGAGTCCTTCGGATAGGTCACCGCGGTGGTCAGCGCCGACCCCGGAACGGTCGTGGCGCCGGCCTTGGTGAAGCCCTTGGACCGGAGGATGTCCTGGACGTCCGCCGCACGGCCGGTGGTGGCGACCTGACCGTCGCCCGCGGTGCCGTTGACCACCGTCAGGTCGAGGGCATCGGGTGCGGTCGCGGCCGGCCCCTTGTCCTTCGTCCCGGTCTTCGCGCGGTCCTTCGGGTCGAGCGACTCGTCGTCGCGCAGCAGCGCCCAGAGCGTGTCGGCGGCGCCCGGCTTCGGCAGCACGTGGTTGTCGTCCTCCGGGTCCGTGACCCGTGGCATGGTCAGCATGTTGATCTTGCTCATCGGCACGTTCTTGAGCTGCATACCGAGGTCGAACAGCTTCTTCACGGAGCCGATCTCCTCGGAGACCTGGAGCGACTTGGTCGCGGTCTCGGCGAGATCCATCAGCCGCCCGGTGTCGGTGAAGGCGTTCTGGCTCTTCAGTTCACGGATGACCGAGTTCAGGTACATGTGCTGGGCCTTGGCCCGGCCGAAGTCGCTCTCGAAGGCATGGCGGGTACGCAGCCATTGCAGGGCCTGCTTGCCCTGGACCTTGTGCGTGCCCTTGGTCAGCTTCAGATACGAGCCGCCGGGAACCCTGGGCTTGGGGATGTCGTAGACGTTGTCCTTGACGCACACATCGGCGCCGCCCACGGCGTCCGCCATGGCGACCACACCGGTGAAGTCGACCATCACCCAGTGGTCGATGTAGATGCCGGTCAGCTGCTCCCAGGTGTCCAGCGTGCAGCCGGGGCCGCCGCGGCCGAGCGTCTCGTTGATGAGCCCGTTGGTGGCCGGGGACTCCTGCTTCGTTTTGGGGTCCACGCACTTCGGGATGTCGACGCGCGTATCACGCGGAATGCTGACGACCGAGGCGTTCTTCCGGTCGGCCGACACATGGAGCAGCATCTGCACATCGGCCAGCGGCTTGGCGCCGACGCTCGACTTCGAGCCGCCGAGCTTGAGGTTCTCCTTGGAGTTACGGTCGTCCGAACCGATCAGCAGAATGTTCAGCGGGGTCTGGCCCGCGGCGTTCGGGGCGGCCTTCTTCGCGCCGCTGTTCCCGGCGCTGCGCTGCCCCTTGCGGAGATTGCTGTTCAGGTGCTCGTACCAGAGGTATCCGGCGGTGCCGGTGCCGAGTATGACGACCGCGAGCGTCCAGGCGATCCAGCGCAGTACGCGGCGTTTGCCGCGTTTGCCGTGCCGGTGCGACTGGTTGCGGCGGCGTTCGGCGCGGCCGGGGCCCGGGCGGTCCCGGTCCCCGCCCGCGCCGCTGCGCCGGTCGTTCCGTCCGCCGTCGTGCCCGTCGTCGGGGCCGGCGGACGGGGCGTCGTCGTACAGACCGTCGTCCCAGCCGAGTTGGCCGGCGTGCCGGACGCGTGGTCGCGTCCCCTCTCCGGGCGTGCTGCTCCGTACCACCAGGACCCCCCCTGCTGCTCAGACTCTTGCCATGGCGCGGTGACCGGGCGTCACTTCGCGCACTCTGCCTTGTCGGCACTTGCCTTCTGGATGCCGTCCGGCGCCTTTGCCGGTCCGGTGACGGGCACACCCGCGCCCTTGAAATCCGCGCCCAGGGTCAGGACCATCGCCTGTAGGCCCTCGGCGTCCACGGTGCCCTGCTTCAGGGCCGATCCGGGCAGCCCCATCATGGCGGCGAGCGCCCGGGCCTGGTCGGCCTGGTTCGGCGCGTACGTGAGCGTCGTCTTGGAGATCTTCTCGGGGGCGTTGGCCTTGTTGGTCGACTTGAGCACACCCTGCTCGTTCTGCAGCCAGGTGACCGTCTGCTGCGCGGCGCCCGGGATGTCGCCGCCGTTGAGGACATCGACCCGTACGTCGGCGGCGGCCGCCTTGGTGCCCTTGAGCAGCGCGTCCTGCTTGCTCTTGGCCGCCTTCTTCTGCGCGGCGACCTCGGTCAGCGAGGTGTCCTCACGCATCATCGCGAACAGCGGATCGGACTTGGCGGGGTTGAGCACCACCGTGGCATGGACCTTCTCGGCCGGGTTGTCTATCACCGGGGCCGTCACGAAGGTGATGTTCTTGGTGTCGACCTTGCTGAGCTCCTTGGCCAGCGACACCAGCTTCTTGCCGGTGCCGATGGCGGAGTCGACGGTGAGGGCACTGGTCGCGACGTTCGCCAGCTTGTACAGCTTCGTCGGGCTGGTCAGGGTGTCGTCCGACTTCATCTGCCGGATCATCGAGCCGATGAACTGCTGCTGCACCTTGATCCGGTCGAGGTCGCTCTCGTTGCCGAAGCTGTGCCGGGTGCGGACGAACGCGAGGGCGTCCTCGCCCTGGACCGTGCTCTCACCGGCCGGCAGGTCGAGATGCGACTTGGGGTCCTTGACCGCGTGGGCCAGGCAGACCTTGACGCCGCCGACCGCCGTGGACAGCTCCTTCACCGCGTTGAAGTCGACCATCATGAAGTGGTCGACCTTCAGGCCGGTGATCTCCTCGACCGTACGCATGGTGCAGCCCGGGTCGCGCCCGTCCTGGCCGAGGCTGACGTTGAACCGGATGTCCTGCGTCCCCGGAATGACCTTGTCCGTGCCGTCCGGCTGCTTGGTGGTGCAGTCCGGGATGTTGGTGATCAGGTCGCGGGGGATGCTCAGCGCCGTCGCGTTGGTGCGGTCCTTGGAGACGTGGAAGAGGATGTTGGTGTCGGCGTGGCCGGTGCTGCCCTTGTCGCCGTACCCCTCGTTGCCCTTACCGGTCCGCTTGTCGGTACCGATGATGAGTATGTTCAGCGGGCCTTCGGAGGTGACGTTCTTGTTGCCGACGTCGCCGACGTCGACGGTGCTCAGGTTGCTGTTGAAGTGCTGGTACAGCGCGTAGGCGCCGATCGACAGCGCGACGAGTACGAACGCCATCACGCCGCCCGTCCAGATGAGCGCCTTCTTGCGACGGCCCTTCTTCTGCTTGCGCTTGCGCCGGCCCCCGGCCTCGGGACCGGAACCCTCCGGACCGCGCGGGCCGTTGGCCGGGCGGCGACCGCGCTGCCCGGGCACCTCGCGGCGTGGTGCGGGGCCCCGGCCGCTGCCGTCCCGTGCACCGCTCCTGCCCTCGCCGTCGTCGTCACGAACCGCACCTCTGCGTCCGGAACCACGCGGACTCGGCGCACTCGGCGTGCGGTATGAATCCCCTCCGGATTGGGTCAGTCGCAATTCGTAATCGCCGGTCTGCGGGTTGAGTACCCACTGGTCTGCGGGGTCGATTTCGTCCGCCCGCCCACGGCTTTGCGCGTCCACGGTTGTTTGAGTCCTCCGTCGGTGCCACGCGAGGCGCCTTCCCCGGCAAGGCGCTCGATCTTTCGCTCCAGCAGTGCGCGACCTGACGGCCGGAAGCACCGGATCGCGTCACACTATCGGCCCGATTCGGCCTGAAGCGACGGGCGTGACACATTCCACGGTCCTTACAACCGGTCATTCTGCTCATTAGGTGCCGATCGTCGACGTCTGCTTGGGAATTGCTTTACTGCTTGCACGGGTCGGTGGCCGCATTGCTGCCCGAATAGGTAGGTGTGGGAGTCGGACTCCTGGAGCCCGGACCGTCCGAATTGCGGTCCGCTTCCTCCGCCGGGACCACCTTGACGGGGGCGTCGTCACGCAACCGCTTGAAGAGTCTGTCCGCGTTGGGCTGTACGAGTTCGTCCCGGTTCGGGTCGGCGGGGTACGGCTTGCGCGGCAAGGTAAGGAATTGCACCTTTTCGGTTGGTACATCACGCATGCTGCGCACCAGTTCGTACAGGTCCTTCAGGCTGTTCAGGCCCGGGTCCGTGGTCAGCGACTTGGTGGCCGCGTCGAGCACAGGGTAGAGGCGCGTCGGGTTGAGCAGGACGCCGTTGCTCTGCACCTTGTTCACCAGAGCGCCGAGGAATCGCTGCTGGCGGTCCATCCGGTCGGTGTCGCTGCCGTTCCCGATGGACTTGCGGGCCCGTACGTACCCCAGCGCCTCCTCGCCGTCGAGGGTCTGGCGCCCCGCGCGGAGCTTGAGGTGCGCGTCGGGGTCGTCGACCGGCTCCTTGAGGCAGATCTCGACGCCGTGCACCGCGTCGACCATGTCCTTGAATCCGTTGAAGTCGACGACCATGTGGTGGTCGACGCGGATGCCTGTCATCCGCTCGACGGTGCGGACCGTGCAGGCGGTGCCACCGAATTGGAAGGCCCAGTTGAATTGGGCGAATTGCTTCCTGGTGGGTTTTCCGTCCGCTTGATGACAGCTGGGGATCTCGGTCATCAGATCGCGCGGGATGGACATGGCGGTGGCGCTCTTCCGGTCCGCGGCGAGGTGCAGCAGGATCGTGGTGTCGGAGCGCTGGGTGTTGCCGTAGCTGCGGCCGTACTTGCGGTTGTCGCCGAGGCGGCTGTCGGAGCCGATCAGCAGGATGTTCTCCGCGTCGTGCACGACGGACTCGGGGCGTTCCTTCTCGTACGCGCGCAGTTCGGCTGCCGCGGACGTGTCGGTCGTGATGTTGGCGTCGAGCTTCCGGTACAGCCACCAGCCGCCGCCCGCGGCGACCAGGACGAGGAGTGAGGCGGCGAGCGCCGCCCAGCGCAGCCAGCGGTGCCTGCGCCTGGCCGGGCCGTCCGTGTCGAGCGGGTCCTGGTGGGGCCCGCCCCCGCCCTGCGACGGGTCCCGGTCCGCGGCCGAGTGGTCGGGGCCGGTCGGCGGGCCGGCGCTTTCGGTCACGTCTGCGTCCATCCTTCACGTTCGGCGGCGCGCTGGGCCGCCGGTCGCAGGAGTAGACGGCTGAACCTCACGCTGGGTTGTACTTCAGGACCTGAATGGTCTGTACCGCCGATGATGTACCGGAGTTGATGCGCAGGCTCGGGGGCTCGGCCCGGTATGGGCCGGATGAGTGCCCGTCAGCGCGCTTGTCATACCGCGGTGTTGGTGACCCGCTCGCTCTCCACGCGCTTGGCGAGCCCGTCCGCGCCCAGCTCCCCCAGATGGCGGCAGAGCACCACGGAGCCACCGGCGGCCAGGGGGGCGAAGAGCCCGGCGCTGAGCCCGTCCCAGCTGTCGAACGTACGTCCCGTCAGCAGTCGCGATCCAGGTGCCAGCCCCAGCTCCGAGGCGTCCTCGCGGGCGCGCGCCACCAGCTGTGCCCCGGTCAGCTCGACCCCGCCGGCGACGAGCGCGGGCGCGTCGGGATCCACCGGCGCGTACGGCGCGAACCGGTCGCCCTGGCTCGGCACCTCCACGGCGTAGTCCGCGAACCCCTCGGGCGGCTGCGGGAACCGGCCGCCCAGTGGGCGCAGGGCCAGCGCGATCCGCTCGCCGCGGCAGGCGCGCGCGGCGTCCAGCGTGTCCGGGCCGGTGACGACGAGGTCGGCGGCGGCGGGGTCCCCCTGTACATCGGCGACGACGCCGACCGAGGAGCAGGCGAGCAGCCAGACCGCGGACTGCCAGTGCGCGGGCAGCAGGAGGGCGACCCGGTCGCCGGGTTCCGCCGCGAGGTCGCCCTGCAGCAGGTTGGCGGTCTTGGCCACCCAATTGGCGAAGGTGGCCACCGATAGTTCGACGCGCTCTCCGGTGGCGTCGTCGTAGAAGGTGACCATGGGACGGGCCGGGTCCGCGGCGAGCGCGGAACGCAGCAGGTCGGCAGGGGTGCGGTCGCTGGCGTTCATCCGCGCAAGGGTACGCGCCGGTGGCGGGCCGGACCGGGTGCCACAGGCATCGGGTACACCGGTTCGGCAGACGGCCCGTCAGTTGTCCCGAGATATCCCGGTAGCCGGAGTTGTTGGATTGTGCCCAGTATCGTTCGTATGCGTGCCTTCATTGCATCAGCCATTGGTGTCACCTGCTCAGCAGCCCTGATACTGCCGTTGGCCGCGCCCGCGGGCGCCGCCCCCGACACCTCCGTCAACGCAGCGGCCGAGGCGGCCGATCCCGCCGATGTGCCCGGGTCGACGCAGTCCCTGCCGCTGTCGCCGCTGGCCGGCGCGTCCACGCGGGAGACCGGCGCCCCCGCCGTACAGGGCCTGCCCCGACGCGATGTCCACCCCTTCTCCCTGGTCGGTGTGGTCTGGGACGACGCCGACGCAGAACTCCACGGCAGCGTCCAGGTCCGCACCCGCGCCCTCGACACCGGCTGGTGGTCCGGCTGGCAGGACCTGGAGACCCACAACGCCGAGCACGCCGCCGACCCCGGGAGTGCCGAGCGCGACTCCGGGACCGTCCGCGGCTCCACCGCCCCGCTCTGGGTCGGTGACAGCGACGGCGTGGAAGTCCGGGTCAGCCCCGAGACGACGGACGTCCGGGTGCCGGGCAGCACCAGCGTCGCGCTGCCCGAGGGGCTGCGGCTCGAACTCGTCGACCCCGGCAAGGATCCGCAGCAGCCGCCGGTGACCGGCACGGACGAGTACGGCACCGAGGACGGCGTCGAGGAGGCAGGCGCCGAGTCCCGAAACGGCGGCCGCTCCGGTACGTCCGTCCAGGGCTCCGTCATCCCGGCGCTGAGCAAGGAGCGGACGGAGGTGGAGGCGGAGTCAGCGGCCGGCGCCGCGCCGGGCAGCAAGCCGTACATCGGCCCCCGCCCGCGCATCGTCACCCGCAAGGGCTGGGGCGCCGACGAGAAGCTCCGTGAGCACGCCTTCGCGTACACGAAGACCGTCAAGGCCGCCTTCATCCACCACAGCGCGACGGGCAACAACTACACGTGTTCCCAAGCGCCCTCGGTCCTTCGTGGTATCTACCGCTACCACGTGAAGAGCAATGGCTGGCGCGACATCGGCTACAACTTCGCCGTCGACAAGTGCGGAAACATCTACGAAGGACGCGCCGGGGGCGTGACGAAGGCGGTCATGGGGGCGCACACCCTCGGTTTCAACACCAACAGTATGGGCATCGCAGTGCTCGGCACCTTCTCCAAGTCCAATCCGCCGGCCGCCGCGGTGACGGCCATTGCGAAGCTGACCGCCTGGAAGCTCGGCCTGTTCGGCGCCAACCCCCGCGGCAGGACGGTCCTTGTCTCGGGTGGCGGAAATCGCTTCAAGAAGGGAAAAAAGGTCAAACTCAACGTCATCTCCGGTCATCGGGACGGCTTCGCAACCGAATGCCCGGGAACCCGTCTCTACAAGAAGCTCGGCACAGCCCGGACCAGCTCCGCCCATCTGCAAGGCCGCTGACGGCCCGTGCGGACTCCGGCGGAGAGCGCCGGACTGCCCTGCTGGGCGCTGACCGGGGATGATCCGACCGGTCTGCTTACACTGGCCAGCCGACACCAGGGCCGGCCCCAGCAGGAAGCAGAGACAGTGCTGTGACAGAGGCAAAAGAAGCGATTCTCCTGGTCGGTGGCAAAGGCACCCGACTGCGCCCGCTCACGGTGCACACCCCGAAACCCATGGTTCCGGCGGCCGGCGTCCCGTTCCTGACGCACCAGCTGGCGCGGGCGAGGGCCGCCGGGGTCGAGCACATCGTCCTCGCCACGTCGTACCTGGCGGAGGTCTTCGAGCCGTACTTCGGTGACGGTTCGTCGCTCGGCCTTCATATCGAGTACGTCACCGAACGCGAACCGCTCGGCACCGGCGGAGCCATCCGCAACGTGGCGTCCCGGCTCGTCTCCGGCCCGGACGAACCCGTTCTCATCTTCAACGGGGACATCCTCACCGGCCTCGACATCCGGGCACTGGTCGCCTCGCACGCCACATCCGGAGCGGATGTCTCGCTCCACCTCACCCGGGTCGAGGACCCGCGAGCCTTCGGTCTCGTACCGACGGACGCCACCGGCAGGGTGACCGCCTTCCTGGAGAAGCCGCAGACGCCCGAGGAGATCGTCACCGACCAGATCAACGCGGGGGCGTACATCTTCCGCCGCTCGGTCATCGACACGATCCCGGCCGGCCGCCCGGTCTCCGTGGAGCGCGAGACGTTCCCCGGACTGCTCGCCTCCGGCGCGCACCTCCAGGGCATGGTCGACTCCACGTACTGGCTGGACCTCGGCACCCCGCAGGCGTTCATACGCGGCTCCGCCGACCTGGTCCTCGGTCGCGCCCCGTCCCCGGCCGTGCCGGGCCGGTGCGGCGACAGGCTCGTCCTGCCGACCGCCTCCGTCGCCGCCGACGCCAAACTCGTCGGCGGTACGGTCGTCGGCGAAGGCGCCCTGATCGGTGCGGGCGCCCGGATCGACGGCTCCACGGTGCTGGCCGGCGCGGTCGTCGAACCCGGCGCGGTGATCACGGACTCGCTGGTCGGAGCCGGCGCCAGGATCGGCAGCCGTACGGTGCTGGCCGGCGCGGTCGTCGGCGACGGGGCGCAGGTCGGTGCGGACAACGAACTGCGTGACGGCGTCCGCATCTGGTGCGGGGCGACACTGCCGGACGCGTGCGTGCGTTTCTCGTCGGACCAATGACCGGCCCCTGCGGCGCGTACGCTCGATAGGCAGCCCCGACGACCGAGGACCTCATCCGTGGCAGGACGATTCGCCCCCCGCAGCGCCCCGCGCAGGCCTGTCCCGCGCCAGGCGGCAGCGGACCCGGCGGCACCCCGGGAAGCGGCGGCGCTGACCAGGGAGTGGACCCCGCCGGGCCCGCTCGACCTGCGCCTCGTCCTCGGCCCGCTGCGTCGTGGCCCCGCCGACCCCACGTTCCGTATCGACCGGGACGGTTCGGTCTGGCGGGCCACCCGCACCCCGGCCGGCCCCGGCACGCTCCACGTCACCGACCGGGGCGGCCGGATCGGGGCGACGGCCTGGGGCCCCGGCGCCTCATGGCTCCTGGAGCAGCTCCCGGTCCTGCTGGGCGCGGAGGACGACCCGGAGGCCTTCCGTCCCCGCCACCGCCTGGTCGCCGCGGTGCAGCACCGCCGCCCGGGCCTGCGGCTGCTGCGCACCGGTCTGGTAGTGGAGTCGCTGATCCCGTCGATCCTGGAACAGAAGGTCACCACCGACGAGGCGTACCGGGCCTGGCGCCTCCTGGTCCGGACGTACGGCACCCCGGCCCCCGGTCCCGCGGCCACCCTGTTCACCACACACGGCCTGCATGTGATGCCGGACGCGCGCACCTGGTCCCTGATCCCGTCCTGGGAATGGCATCGTGCGGGCGTCGACGCCAAACGCTCGGCCACGATCCTGCGCGCGGTACGGGTGGCACGCCGTCTGGAGGAAGCGGCCACGATGCCGCTGCCGGAGGCGACGGCCCGACTGGAACTGATCCCCGGCATCGGCCCCTGGACCTCGGCCGAAACCCTCCAACGAGCCAACGGCGCTGCCGACGCGGTCACCGTGGGCGACCTTCATCTCCCCGGCATCATCGGCCACGCCCTGGCGGGCAACAGAAACGCCGACGACGAGGAAATGCTGGCCCTGCTCACCCCCTACGAGGGGCAGCGTCATCGAGCCACCCGCCTGATCCTCCTCTCGGGCCACACCCCGTCCCGCAGAGCCCCGCGCATGACAAGGGGCGACATCGCCCGCTTGTAGGCACAGCGGATTCAGCCCTGCTGGTCCCGCGCCCGCGGGTTGTGACGAGGCGTAGCGAAATCAGCCCTGCTCGCCTCTCCCCGCGGGTGGTGACGAGGCGTAGCGAAATCAGCCCTGCCGGCGTGCGCCCGCAGCTCACACGAAGCGCGGCAGAACCAAGCCCGTCCGGTGATCGAGGGCACAGCACGACCGAAGGCCACGTCCCGAACCCCCGGGCTGCCCCAGGAAGCGGGCGGGTGGGGGGAAACGCACCCCACCCCTCACCGCACCGCGACGAACCCCTCCGCGTCCCGCTCTTCCCTCTCCCTCGGCACGCCCGCCGCGCGCCCCACGGCCACCGCCCCCAGCGGATCCCACTCCGCCGGCAGATCCAGCACCTCGCGCACCACGTCCCGGCAGAACATCGTCGAAGACACCCACGCCGACCCGAGCTGCTCACCGGCCAGCGCCACCAGGAAGTTCTGGACGCCCGCCCCCGCCGCGACCACGAACATCTCGCGCTCCGCCGCATCCCGCCGCGCGTCCCCGTAGGTGTGGGAGCCGTCCATCACCAGGCACGGCACCGCAAGATACGGAGCCCGGCGCAGCACATCGCCCCGCCGTACCCGCTTGGCGATCGACTCCTCGCTCTTGCCGTCACGGCGCAGATCCGCGATCCACGCCTCGCGCATCGCGTCGAGCAGCCGGGTCCGCGACTCCTCGGACTCCAGGAGCACGAACCGCCACGGCGTCGTGTGATGCGGCGCCGGAGCCGTCACCGCCGCGGCCACGGCACGCCGTACCGCCCCCGGGTCCACCGGCTCGTCCGTGAACTCCCGCACCGTACGCCGCAGCGTCACCGCTTCCCGTACCGCCTCGGACGTCCCGAGCCGGAACATGTCGTCCGCCGCGACCCGCACCAACGCCCGCGCCCCGGAACCGGAGTCACCGGAACCGGACCCACCGGAGCCCGCCCCGTCCACCACGTGCGAGAGACCCCGCACCACCGCGACCGGCAGACCCTCCGCCTTGCCCTTGACCAGATCGCCGGCCGAGGCCAGCTCGTCCGCGGTGGCGACGACGGTCGCGCTCAGCGGGTTGCCGTACGCATCCGTCCCGCCCCGCAGGTCGTCCAGCACCCGCACCCCGGCCGCCCCGATCGCGACATCGGTCAGCCCGTTGCGCCACGGCCGCCCGAAGGTGTCCGTGACGACGACTCCGACCTCGACGCCGAGGGTGTCCCGCAGCCCGTCCCGGATCGCGCGGGCCGACGCGTCCGGGTCCTCCGGCAGCAGCAGCACCGTGCCCGCGGGGGTGTTCGAGGCATCGACCCCGGCCGCGGCCATGACCAGCCCCTGCCGGTTCTCGACGATCCGCAGCGTGCCACGGCGCGCCACCACCCGTACCGTCTCGGCATCGATCGCCGCTTCCCGGTCCGCCGCCTCGACGATCCGGCCCTCCGCCTTGGAGACGATCTTCGAGGTGACGAGCAGGATGTCGCCGTCCACCAGCCCCGGTTCCGTGGCGGCGATCAGCTTCGCGAGATCGTCCCCGGACCGCACCTCGGGCATCCCGGGCAGCGCCCACACCCGGTACGAGGGCGCCTCGCGGGTGGCCGCGCCGCCGCTCACGCCCGTACCTCCTCGGCCAGCGCCAGCGCCTGCCGCGCCATCTCGGCCGTCGCGTCCACGTCCGTCATCATCAGGGGCACGGCCAGGCAGCGGATGCCCGCGGCCTCCACCTCGTCGACCGCCCCGGCGTCCACCGTGTCGACGAGCCAGCCGTCGAGCAGCCCGGAACCGTAGTGCTGGGCGACGGCCGTGGCCGTCGACTCGACGCCCACCGCGGCAAGCACCTTGTCGGCCATACCCCTCACGGGCGCGTCCCCGACGATGGGGGAGAGGCCGACGACCGGCACACCGGCCTCGGCGATCGCCTCCCGGATCCCGGGCACGGCAAGGATGGTCCCCACCGAGACGACGGGGTTGGACGGCGGGAAGAGGATGACATCGGCCTCGGCGATGGCCTCCAGCACACCGGGCGCCGGCTTCGCCTGCTCCGCGCCGACCGGCACGATCGCCCGGGCCTCCACGGAGGCACGCAGCTTCACCCAGTACTCCTGGAAGTGGATCGCGCGGCTCTCGCCGTCCACTTCGACCGCGACATGCGTCTCGACCCGGTCGTCGGACATCGGCAGCAGCCGGACCCCCGGCTTCCAGCGTGCGCAGAGCGCCTCGGTGACGGCGCTGAGCGGATAGCCCGCGCCGAGCATCTGCGTACGGACGATGTGGGTCGCGAAGTCACGATCACCGAGCCCGAACCACTCGGGGCCCACGCCGTACGCCGCGAGTTCCTCCTTGACCTGGAAGCTCTCGTCGGTACGTCCCCAGCCCTGCTCCTCGTTGATGCCACCGCCGAGGGTGTACATCACGGTGTCGAGGTCGGGGCAGACCTTCAGCCCGAACAGATGGATGTCGTCACCGGTGTTGCCGATCACCGTGATGTCCGCGTCGGGCGCGGCCTGCTTGAGGCCACGCAGAAAACGAGCACCACCGATACCGCCGGCCAGAACCACAATGCGCATGCACAACAGTCTGTCAGGCGAAGCCTGATCGTTGGTGGGGTGGTGGCGGGCGACGGGTGGGCTGTCAGGCGAAGCCTGATCGTTGGTGGGGTGGTGGCGGGCGACGGGTGGGCTGTCAGGCGGGTACGACGTCGGCGGCCGTCGGGGCGCACTGCGCCGCGTGCATCGGCATCTCGGTCAGACCCGGGTAGTAGATGTGCAGGCTGACGGCCGGTTCGAGGGAGTCGTTGACCACTTCGTGGACATATCCGGGCGCGAAGACGCGCTGCGCGCCTGGTTCCAGCGATCGGCTGCCGCGCTCCGTGCGCTCGGTCAACTCTCCTTCCAGGACGGTCAGTACGCCGGAGGAGAGTCCGTGGTCGTGCATCCCGCTGCCCTGGCCGGGGACCCAGCTGAGCAGCCACACCTCGTAGCCCGGGCCCGTGCGGAGCCGGTGGTACCAGCGGGTGGTCGCGTCGTACTGGACGAGCGGCGCCCACTGCGCGCGGTCGGCGGCGATGGTGCGGGCGAGCCCGGCGAACTCGGCCACCGTGGCCGGGTGGGTGCGTGCGGGCTGGAGGAGGTGCTGAACCTCAAGGATGTCGCCGGCGATCTGAAGGTCGCTGTCGCTGTTCATGGATGCGGTGGTTCCTCGGCAAGGGAGTGCGGGGCCTGGGTGCAGTCGCAGATGCGGGGGTGTCGCGTGGACCGGAGGCCGTGGGAACCGAACCGCTCGGCGGACGAGGCCGCAGAGAAGCCGGCGAGGGCCGGGTCCGAGGAAGAGCCGTGACTAGCTGGAGCGCGAGGGCATCGACAGCGGGGACGGCATCAACAGCTGAGACAGCTGGAACAGCAACAGAGAGCCTGGACAGCGGTACGGAACCCACGGATGTGGGTGACGCGGGTCGCTGACTTTGCTGGCATGGCACCAAGCAGAACCGAGCAAAGGTCCCGCTGTCAACCCAATGCCCGATTTGGGGGCAATGTTTCACCTCATCCGGTTACTCCAGTCGGAGAAAGGTTTGTGCAGTGATTGCAGCGGAGATGTGGCGCAACAACCGTGCCCGTAAACGTCGCAGCGGTCTCGTGACCCGACTGTGATCTTGATCGCTTCGGTGATCGAATCGAAACATGGTCGCGCTTTCGGGCGTCTCACTCTGTGGCGGACGGGGGTGCGGTGAAGCCCGTGGCATATGTCAGTTTTTTTGGTGATTTGCACACTTTCCGCTTACGCTTGGTTCCGCAGAGTGAATACCGGACCCAATAGCAGATCTCCGCTTGACTGGCCCGGATCCACACACTTGTAATTTCACTCGTGTCGTTCTGCCGAATCGATAACGGCTGCATCACGGGGACGCAAGAGACAGACGAGGGGCGCACATGACCGAGCTGTTCCAGCAACTGCTGGTCGAGGACGCGGACGAGGAACTCGGCTGGCAGGAGCGCGCACTGTGCGCCCAGACCGATCCCGAGTCCTTCTTCCCCGAGAAGGGCGGATCCACCCGCGAGGCCAAGAAGGTCTGCCTCGCCTGCGAAGTCCGCTCCGAATGCCTTGAGTACGCCCTTTCGAATGACGAACGGTTCGGAATCTGGGGCGGTCTTTCCGAACGGGAACGCCGACGCCTGAAGAAGGCCGCGGTCTGACCGCGGAGCCCGGGCGCGACGCCGGGAAGGCCCGCGCACGACGCCGGCAGAGCCCGGCCGGCCCACGGACCGCTCGCCCGCCGGACCGGATGTACCGGAACGCCCCGGCCGCCGGAGCGCCACAGCCACGCTCCGCGCCCCACCCCGGACCACACCCACGACCACATCACGGACCGCCCCGGACTCCGCTCCGGCACCCCGGCCGCCATGGCCCGTCACCTGCATCCTGCCCGCAGGTGACGGGCCTTTTCTCTGTCCGCGGCCCTGCCCAGGGCCAGGCCGCCGCCCTGCCCACCGCCCCGCACCCGGACCGGTCGTACCACCTTGCTGCCGCCCTCTCTCACCCGCTCGGCGCCGCCCCGGCTGTCCGTACCGTTAGTGTGGGGCCCCGTCCGAGACGCGCCAACGCCCCGACGGAGCGCGCGTGTACACCGATGCAGCCCCTGGGGGGACCGCCCCCCGGACCTGGCCGGAGGGCCCGTACCTCGATGTCCGTGCACAGCCAATCGACGGCGCCGTACGCGGCTGCCGCCGCCCCAGAGTTCCCCCGGCATGTCGTCACCGCCGTGCTCGTCTCCCATGACGGCGCACGCTGGCTGCCCGACGTGCTCGCCGGGCTGCTCGGGCAGGAACGCCCCGTACAGGACGTCGTCGCCGCCGACACCGGCAGCGCCGACGACTCCGCGCGGCTGGTCACCGAGGCGCTCGGCGCCGAACGCGTCCTGCACCTCGCACGCCGTACGAGCTTCGGCACGGCCGTCGACGAGGCGGTCCGCACGGTCGGTGAACTCACCCCCGACGACCTGCCGTACCTCAAGCGCCCCAGCGGCTGGGACCCGGTCACCAGGAGCTGGCGCGACGACGCCTACGACCTGCCCGAGCTGCCGCACGGCGAACCGGTGCAGTGGCTCTGGCTGCTCCACGACGACTGCGCTCCCGAGCCCGACGCGCTCGCCGAGATGCTGCGCGTCGTCGACACCGACCACCACGCCGCGATCGTCGGTCCCAAGCTCCGCGGCTGGTACGACCGCAGGCAGCTCCTCGAGGTCGGCGTCTCCATCGCCAACAGCGGGCGCCGCTGGACCGGACTCGACCGGCGTGAACAGGACCAGGGCCAGCACGACCAGGTCCGTACCGTGCTGTCCGTGTCCTCCGCCGGCATGCTGATCCGCCGCGACGTCTGGGAGGAGCTCGGCGGGTTCGACCGCAGACTCCCGCTGATGCGTGACGACGTCGACCTCTGCTGGCGCGCGCACGCCGCCGGACACCGGGTGCTCGTCGCCCCCGACGCCATACTCCGGCATGCCGAGGCCTCCGCCCGGGAACGCCGCCCCATCGACTGCGCCGGCCGCTTCGTCGCCTCCCCGCACCGCGTGGACAAGGCCGGCGCCGTCTACACGATGCTCGTCAACGCCCGCGGCAAGATGCTTCCGTGGGTCCTGCTCAGGCTCGTCCTCGGGACCCTGCTGCGTACCCTCGCCTACCTCGTCGGCAAGGTGCCGGGACAGGCACTCGACGAGGTCGCCGGCCTCTTCGGCACGCTGCTGCGGCCGGGCAGGATCTTCGCGGCCCGGCGCAGGCGCGGCTCGGGTGTGGTGGACCCGGCCGAGCTGCGCGGGCTGTTCCCGCCGCCCGGCGCGACCGTCCGCGCCACCTTCGAACAGGTCGCCGGGAACTTCGGCAGCGGATCCGATGCCGACTCGGGCGGCTCGCGGCACGGCGCCGTCGAGTCCGGACCGGGCGGTGACGATGCCGACTTCCTCGAGATCGAGCAGTTCGCTCGGCTGAAGCGGATCGGCCGCAAGCCGGGCCCGGTGCTCTTCGCCGTCCTGCTCCTCGTCTCGCTCGTCGCCTGCCGCGACCTCCTCGGCGGCGGTGCGCTGGCGGGCGGCGCCCTGCTGCCCGCACCGGCCGACGTCTCCGACCTGTGGGGGCGGTACGCGGACGGCTGGCACCCGATCGGCACCGGCGGCACCCAGACCGCACCGCCCTATCTCGCCGTGCTCTCCGCCCTGTCCGCGCTGTTCCTCGGCTCGACCGGCTTCGCCCTCACGCTGCTGCTGGTCTGCTCGGTCCCGCTCGCCGGACTCACCGCGTACTTCGTCTCCCGCCCGCTGCTCGAATCGCGGCTGCTGCGGGCCTGGGCGAGCATCGCGTACGCCTTCCTGCCCGCCGCGACCGGTGCCCTCGCGACCGGCCGCCTCGGCACCGCCGTACTGGCGATCCTGCTTCCGCTGATCGCCCGCGCCGCCGTCTCCGCGTACGGGATCCGCCACGGCGGGTACGCCCGTGGCAGCTGGCGCGCCACCTGGGCGTACACCCTGCTGCTGACCCTCACGATGGCCTTCACACCCGTCGTCTGGCCGCTCGCCGTGGTCCTCGGCATCGGCGTCCTCGCACTGCGCCGCGACGAGATCACCGCGTACGGGCTCCGCTTCCTCGCCACGATCGGCACACCGCTGCTCGTCCTCGCGCCGTGGTCGGTGTCGCTGCTCGGCAACCCCTCGTCGTTCCTGAAGGAAGCGGGCCTGGAGTTCGGTACGGGCACGGCCTCCGCGCTCGATCTGCTCGGCATCAGCCCCGGTGGACCGAAGGCCGCGGGCGGTCTGCTGCTGCTCGGCATCGTGCTCGCCGCACTGGCCGCGCTGATGCGTGGAGAGCGCCGGTTCGCGGTCCGCGCCGCCTGGGTCGTCGCACTCGTCGCCCTGGTCTTCGCCGGGCTCACCAACGGCTCCGGCTGGGCCGGACCCGCCACCCTCGTCTACGGCATCGCGCTGATCGTTGCCGCGCTCGTCGGCGCGGACGGCGCCCGGGTGCGCGTCGCGGAGCTCAGCTTCGGCTGGCGCCAGCCCGTCGCCGCACTGATCGCCCTTGCCGCGGTGCTGGCCCCCGCGCTGGCCGCGGCCGGCTGGATGATCGGCGGCGCCGCCGGCCCGCTGGAGCGCCGGGATCCGGTGCAGGTGCCCGCGTTCGTCGCGGAGGAGAGCAGCACCCGCGACCAGCCCCGCACCCTGGTGCTCGACGGCACCTCGCCCGCCTCCGTCTCGTACGCCCTGGTCCGCGGCTCCGGCGCGCGCCTCGGCGACGCCGAGCTGGCCGAGTCGGGCGGCTCCAACAGCCACCTGGACAAGGTCGTCGCCAATCTGGTCGCGGGCTCCGGCGCCGACCAG
This sequence comes from Streptomyces sp. NBC_00316, assembly GCF_036158715.1. Taxonomy (NCBI): domain Bacteria; kingdom Bacillati; phylum Actinomycetota; class Actinomycetes; order Kitasatosporales; family Streptomycetaceae; genus Streptomyces; species Streptomyces sp. NBC_00316. Next base: position 5,453,431 of record NZ_CP108023.1, read on the forward strand.
GGCAGCCAGCTCAGCGGATTCGCGATCCGTTACGTACTCGTACGGGACGGCGCACCGCGCGAGATGAGCCGGGTGCTCGACGCGACCCCGGGACTGAGCCGGCTCAGCCAGCTGGACGGCAGCGCGCTGTGGCGGGTGGACCGCCAGATCGCCCGGATCATGATCGTCCCGCCCGGTGCCGGCAGCGAACAGCTGCCCGTCGGCTCCCAGCCCGTCGAGGCACACTCCAAGATCCCGGCGGGCGGTTCCGGCCGGGTGCTGCGGATCGCCGACGCGGCCGACTCCGGCTGGCAGGCCACGCTCAACGGCCGGGCGCTGACCGGCAAGACGGTTGACGGCTGGGCGCAGGGCTTCGAGCTGCCCGCCGAGGGCGGCAGTCTGGACCTCACGTACGAGACGCCGATCACGCACACCGCATGGATCTGGGCCCAGGCGGCGCTCGGCGTGGTCCTGCTGGTCCTGGCCCTGCCGGGCCGCCGCCGGGAGATCGACGACGACCTGCCCGAGGAGTCCGTGACGGTTCCGGCGGAGCCGGTCGCGGGCGAGGGACGCCGGGCCCGCAGGCTGCGCGCGGCCGCGCAGGCGGAAGCGGCGGCCGAGGACGACGGCGAGGACGGGGAGCAGCTTCCGGAGGAAGAGGGGGAGTACGACCCCGCCCGGCAGACGACCGACCCGTACGCGCAGCAGCCGGACGACGGGGACCCGTACGCGCCGCAGGGCGAGACACAGGATCCCTACGCGCCGCAGGGCGACGACGGCCGGTACGCGTCCGTGCCGCAGCAACAGCAGTACGGCGATTGGGATGCGCAGCAGTACCGGAACGCCGACTACGCGCAGTACCAGGGCGAGCAGCAGCCCACCGCGGCCGACCCGTACCAGCAGGGCGCAGCCCCGGTGTACGACCCGTACGGCTACCCGCAGCAGCAGTACGACCAGGGTCAGGGTCAGTACGACCAGGGCCAGGGCCAGTACGACCAGAACCAGGGTCAGTACGAGCAGGGCCTGTACAACCCGTACGAGCAGGGCGCCTACGACCCGCAGGCGCAGTACGACCAACAGGCCCCGTACGACCCGCAGCACCCCGACGAGAACCCCGCCCCGGTCCAGAACCCATGGCCGACCGGCAACGCATCGCGAGGCGAGTCCGAGTGAAGTCCACCCATCTGTCCCTCATCGCGGGCACCGTAGCCCTCGCCGCCGTCACCGGATTCGCCGCGCTCACCGCACCGGGTGACGCGGGAGCCACGGGGGCGACCGCCGCCGCGCGGCTGCCCGTGGAGCGCTCCAGCCTGCTCTGCCCGGCACCGGGCCTCTCGGAGCTCGCGGAGACGACGTACACGTCCTTCACCCCGGCGAGCGAGGGCGGCGGAGAAGCGGGCACCGCGGAACTGAAGCCGTCCGTTCCCACCACGGGGGACGCGGGCGACGACACCACCGCCAAGAAGGACACGAAGAAGAAGAAGGAGGACTCCGGCAAGCCGGTCGTCTCCCTCAAGGAGCCCGGCAAACCGGTCACCGCCGACGCGTCCGGCGCCGACGCCCCCGCCCTGGTCGGTACCGCCACCGGCCGGCTGGCCCCCGGCTGGACCACCCAGCAGACCACCACGGTCGTCGCGGGCGCGTCCCGCGGCCTGCTCGGGCTCAGCTGCACCGGCCCCGACACGGACTTCTGGTTCCCGGCAGCCAGCACCGCGAAGTCCCGTGAGGACTACGTGCACCTGACCAATCCGGACGACACCGCCGCCGTCGCCGACATCGAGCTGTACGGGCCGGACGGCTCGCTCAAATCCGATGTGGGGGAGGGCATCACGGTCCCGGCCAGGTCCAGCGTCCCGGTCCTGATCTCCACCCTGACCAATGTGGCCGCCGACGACGTGACGGTCCACGTCACCACCCGTACCGGACGGGTCGGCGCGGTCGTCAGGGCGGCGGGCGACAACATGGGCAGCGACTGGCTCACCGCCTCCGTCGACCCGGCGGGCACCCTGGTCCTCCCCGGCATCCCGGCGGACGCCACCTCCGTACGGCTGGTCGCCTTCGCCCCCGGCGAGGACGACGCCGACCTGAAGGTGAAGCTGCTGGGCAGGACCGGCGCGATCTCGCCGGCCGGGCACGAGGACCTCCACGTCAAGTCCAACATGACCGCGGGCGTCGACCTGAAGGACATCACCAGGGGTGAAGCGGGCTCCCTGCTGCTGACCCCGGCACAGAGCGGAAAGGCCACCCCGGTGGTGGCCGCGCTGCGTGTGGTCCGCGGCACCGGCGACAAGCAGGAGGTCGCGTACATCCCGGCGACCGGACCGGTGGGCGCACAGGCCACCGTGGCCGACAACCGGGCCAAGGGCTCGACCCTCCTGCTCACCGCACCGGGCGCCACCGGCACGGTGAAGGTCACGGCGTCCGCAGGCAGCGGCGGCGGGGAGCGAACCGTCAAGACGTACACGGTGAAGGGCGGCACGACGCTCGCGGTCACCCCGCAGGTACCGGCCGGGCTCAAGGGAAGCTACGCGCTGACCGTCGAGACGGAGTCGGGCGGTCCGGTGCACGCCGCACGCACGCTCGCTCTGCCGGAGGACGGCATCCCGATGTTCACGGTGCAGACCCTGCCGGACGACGGCGGAACGGTCGAGGTGCCCGCGGCCGAGCAGGACCTCTCGGTCCTGGACGACTGAGCGATCGGTACGGGGCGGCGCCGGACGAGGCACCGCCCCGTACCCCGCTCACGGACGCTCAGTCCTGTCCGTACCGCGGATCCACCGACTCCGGCGACAGTCCGAGCAGCTCCGCGACCTGCTCCACCACGACTTCGTGCACGAGCACCGCACGTTCGTCGCGGTTCTTGGTCCGGATCTCGACGGGGCGCCGGTAGACGACGATCTGCGCGGGCCGGTCCTTCCCCGCGGACACCGCGCGCCCGAGCGGCACGGTCTCCTCCTGCGTCCCCGGCACATCGAGGACCATGAAGTCGACATCGGCCAGTTGCGGCCAGCGCCGCTCCAGCCGCTCCACCGAATCCTGTACGAGATCGCGGAAGGTTTCCGCCCTGCTGACCGAGAGCGGCACCTGAGGCGGGGCCACGGGGCCGCGCATGCCGCGGCCATGGCGGTCCCTGCGCCGCGGACGCGGCTCGGATCGCGGCTCGGACGGGTGGGGCGGCGGTACAGGACTGTCCATCACCGACGCAGCGTAACTCCCGGCGGGGCAGGCGGATCGCCGCTCACCGTCAGGGCAGTCGCATGTCCGCTGTTGAACATTCCAGCCAAGCTTGAGCCCGTTTCAGGCCCTGCCTGTGATCACTGATCTCTTGCGTAATGACAGCTTATGTACCAAGTGGTGACCGAAATCGTTGCCGTTGCGACCTGCACTTCTCTCCTCCGGCGCAGGTCAGGGTAGTTGCCCGAAAGGTGGTTGTGCCGGACGTCACAGTACGACACGGTGGGGTGACCTGAGGGAGAGTCGTCGCAGCCCGCTCAAGAGTGCGGTACCGTCCAACATCGTGAGCCCTGTACGTCGCTGTTCGCGCACCGCGTGCGGCCGCCCTGCCGTCGCGACACTGACGTACGTCTATGCCGACTCGACTGCGGTCCTCGGCCCGCTCGCCACCTACGCCGAACCCCACTGCTACGACCTCTGTGCCGAGCACGGTGAGCGGCTGACCGCGCCGCGAGGCTGGGAAGTGGTCCGCCTCTCGGACCCCTCCGTGCCCGCGCGCCCCAGCGGTGACGATCTCGAAGCGCTTGCCAACGCCGTACGGGAAGCGGCGCGTCCGCACGACCGGGCGGCCGAGGCCAGGGGTGGCGGCTCGCACGCCGCGGACCCGATGGAGGTCGCGCGCCGTGGCCATCTTCGGGTGCTGCGCTCGCCGGATTCCTGACCGCGGAGTACTGCTGGGCGTCCCCCGCCCATGATTTCCCGTGACAAGTTTTCACGTACGGGCCATTGACCAGAACTTGTCGTGGACACGACTATTCCCTCACTCGTGAGAAACAACTTTCCGCATCGCGGAATCGGGGGAGGTCAGTGTGTTTGTCCAGCAACTCCAACCCATGGCCGACTCGCTCGCCCTGTCCGCTCTGGTCGCAGCGCTTCCCCTGGTCACCGTGCTGGTCCTGCTCGGGGCGGTCCGGATGCAGGCGCATCGCGCCGGACTCATCGGCCTCGCCGTCGCGATAGCCGTCGGCTCGCTCGCGTACGGCATGCCTCTCGGGCAGACCCTCTCCGCAGGCGCTCAGGGCGTGCTCTTCGGGCTCTTCCCCATCATGTGGATCGTCGTCAACGCCCTCTGGGTGTACCGGATGACCGTACGCACCCAGCACTTCGACATCCTCCGCCGCTCCTTCGGGCGGCTCTCGGACGACCCTCGCATCCAGGCGCTGGTCATCGCCTTCTGCTTCGGCGCGCTCCTCGAAGCCCTCGCCGGATTCGGCGCGCCTGTCGCGATCTCCTCCGTGATGCTGGTGGCGCTCGGCTTCGACCCGGTGAAGGCCGCCGTCGTCTCGCTCGTGGCCAACACCGCACCGGTCGCGTTCGGCGCCATGGGCACCCCCGTGGTGACGCTCGCCCAGGTCACCGGGCTGCCGCTGGACGACGTGGCCTCCGTCGTGGGCCGCCAGACCCCGCTGCTGGCCCTCCTCGTTCCCCTGATCCTGGTCTTCCTGGTGGACGGAAGGCGCGGGCTGCGCGAGACCTGGCTGCCCGCGCTCGTCTGCGGAATCGCCTTCGCCGGCGCCCAGTTCGCCGCATCCAACTACGTCTCTGCCCAACTCGCGGACATCGCCGCCGCGCTCGTGGGCGCGGCAGCGCTGATGGCCGTCCCCGGGGCACGCAGGCCGGCCGAGGAACCGGTGCGTGCGGCAGTCCTGACAGGCGTACGGAGCGGGGACCTCGATCACGAGGACCCGCACCGGGAAGTGCTGCGCGCCTACGTCCCGTACGCCCTCATCGTCGCCGTCTTCTCCATCGCCCAGATCCCGCCGGTCAAGGAGCTGCTGGCCGACGCGACCCGGATCTTCGACTGGCCCTTCCTCGACGTCGCGAACCCGGCGGGCAAGCCGGTCGGCGCCAACCTCTTCACGCTCCCGGTCATCGCCACGGGCGGCACCCTCGTCCTGCTGGCTGGCCTGGTCACCACCGTCGTGCTCGGCGTACGGCCCCGGGACGCGGCGCGCGAGTGGGCGGCCACGGTGTACGAACTGCGGTACGCGATCCTCACCGTGACCTCCGTACTGGCACTCGCGTACGTCATGAACCTCTCCGGGCAGGCGGCCACGATCGGCCAGTTCGTGGCTGCGGCGGGCGCCGGACTGGCCTTCTTCTCGCCGGTGCTCGGCTGGTTCGGCGTCGCGGTCTCCGGCTCCGACACCTCCGCGAACGCACTCTTCGGCGCACTCCAGGTCTCGGCGGCGCGCGAATCGGGTCTCTCCCCGGAGCTGCTTGCCGCGGCGAACAGCTCCGGCGGGGTGCTCGGCAAGATGATCTCCCCGCAGAACCTGACGATCGCGTGCGCGGCGGTCGGTCTGGCCGGACGCGAGGGGGACCTGCTGCGCAAGGTGCTGCCGTGGAGCCTGGGCCTGCTGCTGGTGATGTGCCTGATCGTGCTGGCGCAGAGCACGACGGTGCTGGGCTGGATGCTGCCCTGAGCACGGGATCGGGACCGACCTCCGATTGACGGCGGTGCGACATCCCTGCTGTGCCCCGGTCACCGTGGGCACAGCAGGGCAGCCGCACCGCCGCGCCCCTGCACCACCGCTCAGCCGGAAGACCCCACGGCCTGCCCGAACGGTCGCCGGGTAGTTTGGGCGGTCCGCAGAGATCTCAGGAGGACGGGCCCGTGGCTGCTGATCTGTCGCAGATCGTCAAGGCGTACGACGTGCGCGGAGTCGTGCCCGACCAGTGGGACGAATCGCTGGCCGAGCAGTTCGGCGCGGCGTTCGTCGAGGTGACGGACGCCGAGGCGATCGTGATCGGCCACGACATGCGGCCTTCGTCGCCCGGCCTCTCGGCGGCGTTTGCGCGCGGTGCCGCGGCGCGCGGGGCGGACGTCACCCTCATCGGCCTCTGCTCGACCGACCAGCTGTACTTCGCCTCCGGCAGCCTCGGCCTGCCCGGCGCGATGTTCACCGCCTCGCACAATCCGGCGCAGTACAACGGCATCAAGCTGTGCCGGGCGGGCGCCGCACCGGTCGGACAGGACACCGGGCTCTCCGAGATCCGCGCCCTGATCGAGAAGTGGGCCGAGCAGGGCGTACCGCAGCCGGTCTCCGCCCCCGGCACCGTCACCGAGCGCGACACGCTCGCCGACTATGCGGACCACCTGCTGTCCCTGGTCGACCTGACGTCCCTCCGGCCCCTGAAGGTGGTGGTCGATGCGGGCAACGGCATGGGCGGCCACACCGTCCCCACGGTCTTCGCGGGCCTCCCGGTCGAGCTCGTACCGATGTACTTCGAACTCGACGGAACGTTCCCCAACCACGAGGCCAACCCCCTCGACCCGAAGAACCTCGTCGACCTCCAGGCCCGCGTGCTGGCCGAGGGCGCCGACCTGGGCCTCGCGTTCGACGGTGACGCGGACCGCTGCTTCGTCGTCGACGAACGTGGCGCGGGTGTCTCCCCGTCCGCGATCACCGCTCTGGTCGCGGCCCGCGAACTCGACCGGAACGGCGGCAAGGGCACCGTCATCCACAACCTGATCACGTCCTGGTCGGTCCCCGAGGTCGTCCGCGAACACGGCGGCACCCCGGTCCGCACCCGTGTCGGCCACTCCTTCATCAAGGCGGAGATGGCCGCACACGGCGCGATCTTCGGCGGCGAACACTCCGCGCACTACTACTTCCGCGACTTCTGGAACGCCGACACGGGCATGCTCGCCGCCCTCCACGTCCTGGCCGCCCTCGGCGGCCAGCCGGGGACGCTGTCGGAGCTGGTCGCCCAGTACGACCGCTACACGGGCTCCGGCGAGATCAACTCCACGGTCGACGACCAGCCGGCCCGTACGGCGGCGGTACGCGCCTCGTTCGCGACCCGCGACAACATCACGTTCGACGAACTCGACGGCCTGACGGTGACGGCACCGGACTGGTGGTTCAACCTCCGCGCCTCCAACACGGAACCGCTGCTGCGCCTGAACGTGGAGGCCCGGGACGAGGGCACGATGACGTCGGTACGGGACGAGGTCCTGACGCTGATCCGCCGCACCGGCCAGGCCTCCGGCACGTCCGGCAGCCCGAGCTAGCCCGGCGGTCCCGGCCGGTCCGGGGATCCGAGCCCGTCCGCGGTCCCGGACCGCGCATCCCCCCTGCCCGCAGCCCCGTACCGGGCGGAAGTCCGGCCCGTCCGGCGTTCGAGGACCGTGGTCCGGGGCGGGGCCCCGGTGCGGAAGGGGTGGGCAGGGGAACAGGCACGCCGCAGGGCCCGGACCCGTACTCCACCCGAACCGCTCCGCAACCACCGCGCCCCTGGCCGGGCCGCGCCCCCGCCACCCCGGCGGTAGGCTGACGTCGCCTGATCCGCGAGAACCCGAACCCTCTGTTCGAATGCTTGAAGGGACTCACCCCATGCCGCTCGAAGCCGGCCTCCTGGAGATCCTCGCCTGCCCGGCCTGCCACTCCCCGCTCGACGACCGGTCGGCAGCCGAAAGCCCTGAACTGGTCTGCACCGGCACGGACTGCGGCCTGGCCTACCCGGTACGGGACGGTATCCCCGTCCTCCTCGTCGACGAGGCCCGCCGCCCCGCGTGACGCGAGGCGCGGGAACGCCGGCTCACACCGGCACAGCGCCCCACCCCCGTACACCCGCAGCACTGCCGCCCCGCACCCCGCACGGTGATCCGCACGTGATCGGAGGCCCGTCCCCATGCTCGACGAGTCGTTGCTCGACGCCCCGGAAGCCCTGGCCCGAGCCGACCGCCGCGGTCTGCTCCGTGGCGCCGCCGAGGCGGGGGCCCGCGTCCGTACCGCCGCCCGGCACGCGGCGGAGGCCGGGATCGCGGAGCTGACCCCGGAAGGCCGCCCCCGCGCCGTCCTGGTCGCAGGCTCCGGTACCGCCGCATCCGGCGTCGCCGACCTGATCACCGCGCTGGCGGGCGCCTCCGCGCCCGTCACCCGTATCCACCCCACGGGTGTCGCACCAGCCGCGGGTGCCATGCGCTGGACGCTCCCCGGCTGGGCCGGCTCCGTCGACCTGCTGCTCATCGTCACGGCCGACGGCTCCGAACCGGGGCTCGCGCTGCTCGCCGAACAGGCCTACCGGCGCGGCTGCACGGTCGTCGCCGTCGCCCCCCGGCAGTCCCCGCTGCGCGAGGCGGTCGACGGGGCACACGGTCTCGTCGTACCGATGGCGTCCGCCCCGCACGGCGAGTACGACGCCGAGACGTCGGCCGCGGGCCCCGGAACGCTGTGGGCCCTGTTCACACCGCTGCTCGCACTGCTCGACCGGGTCGGCCTGATCACCGCATCCGCCGAGGCGCTGCAGAGCGTCGCCGACCGCCTCGACCGCACCGCGGAACGCTGCGGGCCGGCCATTGCCACGTACAGCAACCCGGCCAAGACGCTTGCCGCGGAGCTTGCCGGCAGCCTGCCCCTGGTGTGGACGGAAGGCGACGCGGCGGGACCGGTCGGGCGCCGGTTCGCTGCAGTACTGGCCGAGCTGTCGGGCCGTCCCGCTCTCGCCGCCGAGCTCCCCGAGGCACTCCCCGCCCACGGGGCGCTGCTGGCGGGCAGCTTCGCCGCCGGGGCCGACCCGGACGACTTCTTCCGCGACCGGGTCGACGAGACGGAGCCCCTGCACGCCCGCGTCGTCCTGCTCCGCGACCGGCCCACGGGCGGACTGAGCGCGGCCCCTGCCGCCCGTGAACTCGCCCTCGGCCACGACACGGCGATCAGCGAACTCGAACCGGAGGAGGGCAGCGAACTCGAATCCCTCGCGGAACTCCTCGCAGTCACCGACTTCGCCGCGGTCTACCTGGCCCTGGCCTCGACAGCCCACGCCTGACCGCACCTGCCCGACCGCCGCCGCCCTGCCCCGCACGGCCACCGCACCGCGCCACCCACCACCGCATTTCACGAGGACGAACTCGCCATGGACCGGCTCTCCAACACCGTGCGCCCTTACGCCTGGGGCTCCACCACCGCCATTCCCGAGCTGCTCGGCATCGACCCCACCGGTGAGCCCCAGGCCGAGATGTGGATGGGAGCCCACCCCGGCGCACCCTCCCGGCTCACCCGCATAGCCGCCAACGGCACCGCAGCAGCCCCCGCCGAGCAGCCCCTCACCGACATCATCGCCGCCGACCCGGAGCGCGAGCTGGGCCCGGCCACCGTCGCGAAGTTCGGCCCCCGCCTCCCCTTCCTCCTCAAGCTGCTCGCCGCCGGCGCCCCTCTCTCGCTGCAGGTCCATCCCGACCTCGCACAGGCCAAGCGGGGCTACGAGGACGAGGAGCGCCGGGCCGTTCCCATCGACGCACCCCACCGCACGTACAAGGACGCCAACCACAAGCCCGAACTGATCTGCGCACTCACCCCCTTCGACGGCCTCTGCGGCTTCCGCAGGCCCTCCGAGGCGGCAGAGGCCATGTCGGCACTCGGGGTCGACTCCCTCAAGCCGTACGTCGATCTCCTCGGCGCCCACCCCGAAGAGGCGGCCCTGCGCGAGGTACTCACGGCGATCCTCACCGCGGACCCCGCCGAGATGGCCGAGACGGTGACCGCCGCGGCCACCGCCGCCGAACGCCTCGGTGGCGCCCACGCTCCGTACGCCCGGATCGCACACCACTTCCCCGGTGACCCCGGCGTCATCGCGGCGATGCTGCTGAACTACGTACAACTCCAGCCCGGCGAAGCCCTGTTCCTCGGTGCCGGCGTACCGCACGCCTACCTCGGCGGCCTCGGCGTCGAGATCATGGCGAACTCGGACAACGTGCTGCGCTGCGGACTGACGCCCAAGCACATCGACGTCCCCGAACTGCTGAGCATCGTCCGCTTCGAGGCGACCGACCCCGGCATCCTGCGTCCCGAGGCGTCGCCTTCCGGCGAGGAGCTGTACGAGACCCCGGTCGACGAGTTCCGGCTGTCGCGCTTCGACCTGTCACCCGGCGCAGCCCCCGTCGACCTGACCAGGTCCACCCCTCAGATCCTGCTCTGCACCGCGGGCGCACCCCGCGTCGGCACCCTCGATCTCGCCCCCGGAGCCTCGGTCTTCGTGCCGTCGGGGGAAACGGTCGAAGCGTCCGGTACCGGGACACTGTTCCGGGCCACAGTGGTGGCCTGACGTACCGTCCGCATCAGCGGCTGCAACAATGTCCGGCCGTACCGCGGCGCCAGGGCCGCAGCACCGAAGAAGGGACACCAGGCACCCATGAGTGCGTCAGGCGGAACCAAGGCGATCGTGGCGGCACTCGCCGCGAACCTCGCAATCGCAGTGGCCAAATTCGTGGCGTTCCTGTTCAGTGGCTCGTCATCGATGCTCGCGGAGAGTGTCCACTCGGTCGCCGACTCGGGCAACCAGGGGCTGCTGCTGCTCGGCGGCAAGAAGTCCCAGCGCGAAGCCACCCCCCAGCACCCCTTCGGCTACGGCCGCGAGCGGTACATCTACGCCTTCCTCGTCTCCATCGTCCTGTTCTCGGTCGGTGGCATGTTCGCGGTCTACGAGGGTTACGAGAAGATCCTGCACCCGCACGAGCTCGAGGCCTGGTACTGGCCGGTCGGCGTGCTGGTCTTCGCGATCATCGCCGAGGGCTTCTCCTTCCGGACCGCCATCAAGGAGTCCAACGAGAGCCGCGGCAAGCTCACCTGGACCCAGTTCGTCCGCCGGGCCAAGGCCCCTGAGCTGCCGGTCGTCCTGCTGGAGGACCTCGGCGCACTGATCGGTCTGGTGCTCGCCCTGTTCGGTGTGGGCCTGACGCTCGCGACCGGCGACGGCGTCTGGGACGGCATCGGCACCCTCTGCATCGGCATCCTGCTGATCACCATCGCGATCGTCCTCGCAGCAGAGACGAAGTCCCTGCTGCTCGGCGAGGCCGCCGACACCGACCAGGTCGACAAGATCAAGGCCGCGGCCGTCGACGGCGAAACCGTCACCCGCATCATCCACATGCGTACGCTCCACCTCGGCCCTGAAGAACTGCTGGTCGCTGCCAAGATCGCGGTCCAGCACGACGACACGGCCGCCGAGGTCGCCCGCGCCATCGACGCCGCCGAGTCCCGCATCCGCGAAGCGGTCCCGATCGCCCGGGTCATCTATCTGGAACCGGACATCTTCAACGAGGCGGCCGCCGCAGCAGGCACCAACCCGGCCAGGACCCCGGACGCCCCGACGCAACCCGAGCACTGACCCCTACGGCCCACGAGTCCCCGCTCCGATCACTGTTCCGACCGCTCCCGGCCCCGGGTGGGCTGGGAGCGGTCGGGCCGTTCGGTGTAGATTCGGTGACAGTGCCAGACGTCGCTGCTGATGGCGGTCGGCCGCTCCGCGCATGCGGACCGGGCGAGGGAGAGAGGGCCTCCGACGGATGCGCTGCGAGCGCCCGGGCATTCGTATGCCCGCCGCCGCAGAGCCAACCGTGCCCATCCCTCGACCCCATTACGAGGAGCAGCCCGTTATGACGACGGTCGCCAATCGACAGGACTTCAAGGTCGCCGACCTCTCCCTCGCGGAGTTCGGCCGCAAGGAGATCACGCTGGCCGAGCACGAGATGCCCGGCCTGATGTCGATCCGCAAGGAGTACGCCGCCACGCAGCCGCTGGCCGGCGCCCGCATCACCGGCTCGCTGCACATGACCGTGCAGACCGCCGTGCTCATCGAGACCCTGGTCGCCCTCGGCGCCGAGGTCCGCTGGGCCTCCTGCAACATCTTCTCCACCCAGGACCACGCCGCCGCGGCCATCGCCGTCGGCCCGAACGGCACCCCGGACGCCCCCGCCGGCGTCCCGGTCTTCGCCTGGAAGGGCGAGACGCTCGAGGAGTACTGGTGGTGCACGGAGCAGGCGCTGACCTGGCCGAACACCCCCACCGGCGGCCCGAACATGATCCTCGACGACGGTGGTGACGCCACCCTCCTCGTCCACAAGGGCGTCGAGTTCGAGAAGGCCGGTGCGGCCCCGGACCCGTCGACCGCGGACAGCGAGGAGTACGGCCACATCCTCACCCTGCTGAACCGCACCCTCGGCGAGTCCCCGCAGAAGTGGACCCAGCTGGCGTCCGAGATCCGCGGCGTCACCGAGGAGACCACGACGGGGGTGCACCGGCTGTACGAGATGCACCGCGACGGCACCCTCCTCTTCCCGGCGATCAACGTCAATGACGCCGTCACGAAGTCGAAGTTCGACAACAAGTACGGCTGCCGTCACTCCCTGATCGACGGCATCAACCGCGCCACCGATGTCCTGATCGGTGGCAAGACCGCCGTCGTCTGCGGCTACGGCGATGTGGGCAAGGGCTGCGCGGAGTCCCTGCGCGGCCAGGGCGCCCGGGTGATCATCACCGAGATCGACCCGATCTGCGCGCTGCAGGCGGCGATGGACGGCTACCAGGTCGCCACGCTCGACGACGTCGTCGCGCAGGCCGACATCTTCGTCACCACGACGGGCAACAAGGACATCATCATGGCCGCCGACATGGCCAAGATGAAGCACCAGGCGATCGTCGGGAACATCGGTCACTTCGACAACGAGATCGACATGGCCGGCCTCGCGAAGATCGACGGGATCGTCAAGGACGAGGTCAAGCCGCAGGTCCACACCTGGACGTTCCCCGACGGCAAGGTCATCATCGTGCTGTCCGAGGGCCGCCTGCTGAACCTGGGCAACGCCACCGGTCACCCGTCGTTCGTGATGTCCAACTCGTTCGCGGACCAGACCCTGGCCCAGATCGAGCTGTTCACCAAGCCCGAGGAGTACCCGACCGACGTCTACGTGCTGCCCAAGCACCTCGACGAGAAGGTCGCCCGCCTCCACCTCGCCGCGCTCGGCGTGAAGCTCACGACGCTCCGTCCCGAGCAGGCCGCGTACATCGGCGTCGAGGTCGAGGGTCCGTACAAGCCCGACCACTACCGCTACTGATCCGGCACCCGTCCCGTCCGTCGGTGACCACACAGCCCACCCCCGATTGGTGAGCAGCCACTGACGGACGGAACAGCCGCAGACTCAGCAGCAGATACGCGCGCAGGCCCCCGCACCCCCGTGTCGGGGGCCTGCGCCGTACCGCACCCGCACAGCCCGAGGAACCCGAAGGACCCCATGCCACGCGGCCGTTATTCGCTCCACGATCCCCACGACCACACCCCCCTCGGCGAAGAACACTTCCACTGCGCCCCCGGCCCCTCCGGCTGGCGTTACGTCTCCCAGACCATCGCCCCCTCCGGCGACCACCTCGGCTCCGTCGACCTGGCCCTCGACGAACTCGGCCGCCCCATCCGCCTCGAACTCCACGCCGCGAGCTGGCAGATCCGCGGCGCCGCCCTCGAAGGCGTCACCTGGGTCCGCACCGACCCGACCGGCACTCACGCCACCGAAGGCAACGTCCGCGCCCACGGCTTCACCGGCACATCCCCCGCGTTCCTCATCGCGACTTCACGCCTGCTGCGCCTCACCCCCGGTTCCCCCGCGACCCGCGTCCGCCTCGTCGCCTTCACGGACCCGGTCCTCGCCCCCCGTACCGTCGACCAGTCCTGGGCCCTGGTGAACAGTGAAGCGCACGCCACTGACAACGGCCCTCTGACAGTGGACGAATACCAGGTCAACGCCCTGGACACCGGTGAACAGCACACCATCCACATCGCCGGCGACGTAGTCCTCTCGGCCCCGGGCATCGAGCTCGAGGACCTGGAAACCCCGCCCTCGCCGCGCTGAAGGCTGCCCCGCAGTCCCTGGCGGACGCACGACGACAGCTGAGGCACCTCGCCGCGTTGCCGGGACAGCCGAACACGCCCCGCCTGAAGACGTCCCTCCGTCCGGTGATGCACCGCATCTGACGCCGCGCGCTGATCCGTCAGGGATGACGGCACAGCCCTCAGGCAGGCGGCGCGAACCCGGTACCGGTCCGCCTGCCTCCCGACTCCTCCACCCCGGAATCCCCGGAACTCGTGGAGCCGGCAGATCCCACAGGGGTCGCAGGCGCCTCGCCCACCACAGGGCCCGCCGGTGCGGCCCAGCCGACCGCCGCCGCTGATGCCACGGCTCCGATCGCCGTTGGCGGCCCCGAACCGGCGCCCACGGGCCCTTGCCCCGGGGCAGCGCCCTGAGCAGGGGCGAACACCCGTCGCGCATCCCGCGCCTGCCGTTCGTTCACCACCCCGGCCAGGTACGCCGCGGCCGGCACCTCCGGCGGCGCAGGAACCCCCGTACGCGCCACCAGCTCACCGGCCAGCCGCTCGGCCATCGACCACCCGACCTCCGCATCGAGCTGGTGCATCCGTGTCAGGTACTGCCGTATCGCCAGCCACAGCTCGTCCGGCACCGCCGACAGGTCCAGCCCGGCGAACCGCCCGACCAGCCACGGCGGCGGAGGCGGTACGGCAACCCCGCGGCCCGAGGGCACCCGCTCCCGCACGACGAGCGTCCCCGCGAAGACATCCCCGAGCCGCCGCCCCCGGGCCGACACCAGCGACGCGGTGCACGCGACAACGCCGAGCGTCATCAGAATCTCGACGACCCCCATCGCCCCGCGCATCAGCGCGTGCCGGAAACGGATCGGCCCGCCGTCGTCCCGCACCACCCGCAGCCCACACGCGATCTTTCCCAGTGAACGCCCGTGGCTGAGTGTCTCGACCGCGATCGGCGCGCCCACGAGGACCAGCAGAAAGGTCGCGACGGCAATGGCCGCACTCGCCGCCTCGTCCAGTGACGCCGTCGCAACGGCCAACCCGATCGACACCAGGATGAACGCGATCCAGACCGCGACCAGATCGATCGCCAGAGCCAATGCCCGGCTCGGCAGTTTCGCGGGCCGCAGCCCCAGTACGACCGCGTCCCCGGTCACCAGCTCACTCATCGCCCGCCCACCCTTCGCCGACCTTCCCTGCTCCTCGCGCGCCCAGTCTGCCAAGCTGACCCGCAGCGCGCCGCAGTTGTACGGACCCGTACGCACCCATGCCTGGAGCAGCAGCCGACCATGGACCTCGACGTCTTCGTGAACGCCCACCGCACCGAGTGGGACCGCCTGGACCACCTTCTGCACCGTGGGCGCCGGCTCACCGGCACGGAAGCCGACGAGCTCGTCGCCCTCTACCAGCGCACGGCCACGCACCTCTCGCTGATCCAGTCCAGCGCCCCGGACCCGCTGCTCACTGCGCGCCTCACTCAACTGGTGGCCCGCGCCCGGTCCACCGTGACGGGCACCCGCCGGTCCTCCTGGCGCGACGCCACCCGCTTTCTGACAGCGGGTTTCCCCGCCGCCGTCTACCGCTCCCGGCACTGGTGGATACCCACGGCCGTCCTCTCGACGTTGCTGGCCGCACTCATGGGCTGGTGGATCGGTACGCACCCGGAAGTCCAGTCGGCCATCGCCGCCCCGGACGACCTCCGTCGCCTGACCAGCCCCGGCGGGGAGTACGAGACGTATTACTCCAGCCATCCGGCAGCCTCGTTCGCGGCCCAGGTCTGGACGAACAACGCCCAGGCCGCCGCGATGTGCCTGGTCCTGGGGGCGTTTCTCTGTCTCCCGGTGATCTGGATCCTGTTCGCCAACGTCCTCAACCTTGCGATCGGCATCGGCCTGATGTCGTCGGCCGGCCGTCTCGACACCTTCCTCGGCCTCGTCCTCCCGCACGGCCTGCTCGAACTCACCGCGGTATTCGTCGCAGCCGGTACCGGTCTCCGCCTCGGCTGGACGGTCATCGACCCCGGCCCACAGACCCGCCGATCGGCCCTCGCCCAGCAGGGCCGGGCCGCGATCGGCATGGCGATAGGCCTGGCCCTGGTCCTGTTGGTCTCGGGTGTCATCGAAGGCTTCGTCACCCCGTCGGGCCTGCCGACCTGGACGCGCATAGCCATCGGCATAGCGGCCGAGCTGGCCTTCCTCACCTACGTCTATGTCCTGGGCGGCCGAGCAGCCCGAGCCGGCGACACGGGAGATCTCGACGCCACCGAGCGAAGCGCCGAGCTTCCCGCTGCAGCCTGATGTGCGTACGACCCCGCTGACCTGCTAGTCTGCTCCTTGCCCCGAAACGCTGTTGACACGGCGGACGGGTGGAGGTAGATTCAAACGGTTGAGTCGGACTGGACAAGTCGGGACTCGGCGATTAGCATCTATCTCGCTCTCACTGGAAATTGAATTCCTGAAGAGCCGTCGATTCCCTTATCCGGAGCATGAAGCCGATTAGCTCGGCCGAAATGCTTCTGATAATGTCGAATCCGCCGAAAGGTAAGGCCTCTCCAAAGGCCGCCGGAATCAAATTCGAACCGGAAACGGAAGCGAAAAAGATTCTGGTAACGTTGGAGCCGCTGGAAAGGGAAACGCGAAAGCGGAAACCTTGAAAGCGAAACCCGCTGACTGGGAATCGGACACGAAAGAGTCTGATAGAGTCGGGAACGCAAGACCGAAGGGAAAAGCCCGGAGGAAAGCCCGCGAGGGTGAGTACAAAGGAAGCGTCCGTTCCTTGAGAACTCAACAGCGTGCCAAAAGTCAACGCCAGATATGTTGATACCCCGGCCTGTTTCGGCAGGTTGGTGGTTCCTTTGAAAGTCCTGCCGGGCCCTTGTGGTTCCGGTGGGCAATTTACACAGCGAGGACGCTGTGAACGACCGGTCCTATTCCGACCGGTTGTTCCGCTCTCGTGTGTGTCGTCCCGATTACGGGAAAACATTCACGGAGAGTTTGATCCTGGCTCAGGACGAACGCTGGCGGCGTGCTTAACACATGCAAGTCGAACGATGAAGCCCTTCGGGGTGGATTAGTGGCGAACGGGTGAGTAACACGTGGGCAATCTGCCCTTCACTCTGGGACAAGCCCTGGAAACGGGGTCTAATACCGGATAACACTCTGTCCCGCATGGGACGGGGTTGAAAGCTCCGGCGGTGAAGGATGAGCCCGCGGCCTATCAGCTTGTTGGTGGGGTGATGGCCTACCAAGGCGACGACGGGTAGCCGGCCTGAGAGGGCGACCGGCCACACTGGGACTGAGACACGGCCCAGACTCCTACGGGAGGCAGCAGTGGGGAATATTGCACAATGGGCGAAAGCCTGATGCAGCGACGCCGCGTGAGGGATGACGGCCTTCGGGTTGTAAACCTCTTTCAGCAGGGAAGAAGCGAGAGTGACGGTACCTGCAGAAGAAGCGCCGGCTAACTACGTGCCAGCAGCCGCGGTAATACGTAGGGCGCAAGCGTTGTCCGGAATTATTGGGCGTAAAGAGCTCGTAGGCGGCTTGTTGCGTCGGTTGTGAAAGCCCGGGGCTTAACCCCGGGTCTGCAGTCGATACGGGCAGGCTAGAGTGTGGTAGGGGAGATCGGAATTCCTGGTGTAGCGGTGAAATGCGCAGATATCAGGAGGAACACCGGTGGCGAAGGCGGATCTCTGGGCCATTACTGACGCTGAGGAGCGAAAGCGTGGGGAGCGAACAGGATTAGATACCCTGGTAGTCCACGCCGTAAACGTTGGGAACTAGGTGTTGGCGACATTCCACGTCGTCGGTGCCGCAGCTAACGCATTAAGTTCCCCGCCTGGGGAGTACGGCCGCAAGGCTAAAACTCAAAGGAATTGACGGGGGCCCGCACAAGCAGCGGAGCATGTGGCTTAATTCGACGCAACGCGAAGAACCTTACCAAGGCTTGACATATACCGGAAAGCATCAGAGATGGTGCCCCCCTTGTGGTCGGTATACAGGTGGTGCATGGCTGTCGTCAGCTCGTGTCGTGAGATGTTGGGTTAAGTCCCGCAACGAGCGCAACCCTTGTTCTGTGTTGCCAGCATGCCCTTCGGGGTGATGGGGACTCACAGGAGACTGCCGGGGTCAACTCGGAGGAAGGTGGGGACGACGTCAAGTCATCATGCCCCTTATGTCTTGGGCTGCACACGTGCTACAATGGCCGGTACAATGAGCTGCGATGCCGCGAGGCGGAGCGAATCTCAAAAAGCCGGTCTCAGTTCGGATTGGGGTCTGCAACTCGACCCCATGAAGTCGGAGTTGCTAGTAATCGCAGATCAGCATTGCTGCGGTGAATACGTTCCCGGGCCTTGTACACACCGCCCGTCACGTCACGAAAGTCGGTAACACCCGAAGCCGGTGGCCCAACCCCTTGTGGGAGGGAGCTGTCGAAGGTGGGACTGGCGATTGGGACGAAGTCGTAACAAGGTAGCCGTACCGGAAGGTGCGGCTGGATCACCTCCTTTCTAAGGAGCACTTCTTACCAAGCTTGCTTGGTCAGAGGCCACTACGTCGGCAAATGTTCGACGGTGGTTGCTCATGGGTGGAACGTTGACTATTCGGCACGGTTCTTCGGGATCACTAGTACTGCTTCGGCGTGGAACGTGAATCGTGAGGGGTCGTGTCGGGCACGTTGTTGGGTATCTGAGGGTACGGGCTCGTTTGAGTCTGTTCCTTCGGTTGCCGGCCCCAGTGAACTCACCTGTAAGGGTGGGGTGATGGGTGGCTGGTCGTTGTTTGAGAACTGCACAGTGGACGCGAGCATCTGTGGCCAAGTTTTTAAGGGCGCACGGTGGATGCCTTGGCACCAGGAACCGATGAAGGACGTGGGAGGCCACGATAGGCCCCGGGGAGCTGTCAACCGAGCTTTGATCCGGGGGTGTCCGAATGGGGAAACCCGGCAGTCGTCATGGGCTGTCACCCGCTGCTGAACACATAGGCAGTGTGGAGGGAACGAGGGGAAGTGAAACATCTCAGTACCCTCAGGAAGAGAAAACAACCGTGATTCCGGGAGTAGTGGCGAGCGAAACTGGATGAGGCCAAACCGTATGCGTGTGATACCCGGCAGGGGTTGCGCATGCGGGGTTGTGGGATCTCTCTTTTGCGGTCTGCCGGCCGTGAGACGAGTCAGAAACCGTTGATGTAGGCGAAGGACATGCGAAAGGTCCGGCGTAGAGGGTAAGACCCCCGTAGCTGAAACATTGACGGCTCGTTTGAGAGACACCCAAGTAGCACGGGGCCCGAGAAATCCCGTGTGAATCTGGCGGGACCACCCGCTAAGCCTAAATATTCCCTGGTGACCGATAGCGGATAGTACCGTGAGGGAATGGTGAAAAGTACCGCGGGAGCGGAGTGAAATAGTACCTGAAACCGTGTGCCTACAAGCCGTGGGAGCGTCGCTCACATCTTCGGATGTGGGTCGTGACTGCGTGCCTTTTGAAGAATGAGCCTGCGAGTTTGCGGTGTGTTGCGAGGTTAACCCGTGTGGGGAAGCCGTAGCGAAAGCGAGTCCGAATAGGGCGTTTTAGTAGCACGCTCAAGACCCGAAGCGGAGTGATCTAGCCATGGGCAGGTTGAAGCGGAGGTAAGACTTCGTGGAGGACCGAACCCACCAGGGTTGAAAACCTGGGGGATGACCTGTGGTTAGGGGTGAAAGGCCAATCAAACTCCGTGATAGCTGGTTCTCCCCGAAATGCATTTAGGTGCAGCGTCGTGTGTTTCTTGCCGGAGGTAGAGCACTGGATAGGCGATGGGCCCTACCGGGTTACTGACCTTAGCCAAACTCCGAATGCCGGTAAGTGAGAGCACGGCAGTGAGACTGTGGGGGATAAGCTCCATGGTCGAGAGGGAAACAGCCCAGAGCATCGACTAAGGCCCCTAAGCGTACGCTAAGTGGGAAAGGATGTGGAGTCGCAGAGACAACCAGGAGGTTGGCTTAGAAGCAGCCACCCTTGAAAGAGTGCGTAATAGCTCACTGGTCAAGTGATTCCGCGCCGACAATGTAGCGGGGCTCAAGCGTACCGCCGAAGTCGTGTCATTCGTACATATATCCCCAACGGGAGTACGGATGGGTAGGGGAGCGTCGTGTGCCGGGTGAAGCAGCCGCGGAAGCGAGTTGTGGACGGTTCACGAGTGAGAATGCAGGCATGAGTAGCGATACACACGTGAGAAACGTGTGCGCCGATTGACTAAGGGTTCCTGGGTCAAGCTGATCTGCCCAGGGTAAGTCGGGACCTAAGGCGAGGCCGACAGGCGTAGTCGATGGACAACCGGTTGATATTCCGGTACCCGCTTTGAAACGCCCAATACTGAGCCCATTAATGCTAAGGCCGTGAAGCCGTTCCGGACCCTTCGGGGAAAGGAAAGTGGTGGAGCCGCTGAACCAAGGTGGTAGTAGGTAAGCGATGGGGTGACGCAGGAAGGTAGTCCAGCCCGGGCGGTGGTAGTCCCGGGGTAAGGGTGTAGGGCGTGTGGTAGGTAAATCCGTCACACATGAGTCTGAGACCTGATGCCGAGCCGATTGTGGCGAAGTGGATGATCCTATGCTGTCGAGAAAAGCCTCTAGCGAGTTTCATGGCGGCCCGTACCCTAAACCGACTCAGGTGGTCAGGTAGAGAATACCGAGGCGTTCGGGTGAACTATGGTTAAGGAACTCGGCAAAATGCCCCCGTAACTTCGGGAGAAGGGGGGCCATCACTGGTGATTGGATTTACTCCATGAGCTGGGGGTGGCCGCAGAGACCAGCGAGAAGCGACTGTTTACTAAAAACACAGGTCCGTGCGAAGCCGTAAGGCGATGTATACGGACTGACGCCTGCCCGGTGCTGGAACGTTAAGGGGACCGGTTAGCTGACTTTCGGGTCGGCGAAGCTGAGAACTTAAGCGCCAGTAAACGGCGGTGGTAACTATAACCATCCTAAGGTAGCGAAATTCCTTGTCGGGTAAGTTCCGACCTGCACGAATGGCGTAACGACTTCTCGACTGTCTCAACCATAGGCCCGGTGAAATTGCACTACGAGTAAAGATGCTCGTTTCGCGCAGCAGGACGGAAAGACCCCGGGACCTTTACTACAGTTTGATATTGGTGTTCGGTTCGGCTTGTGTAGGATAGGTGGGAGACTTTGAAGCAGCCACGCCAGTGGTTGTGGAGTCGCCGTTGAAATACCACTCTGGTCGTGCTGGATGTCTAACCTGGGTCCGTGATCCGGATCAGGGACAGTGTCTGATGGGTAGTTTAACTGGGGCGGTTGCCTCCTAAAGAGTAACGGAGGCGCCCAAAGGTTCCCTCAGCCTGGTTGGCAATCAGGTGTTGAGTGTAAGTGCACAAGGGAGCTTGACTGTGAGACCGACGGGTCGAGCAGGGACGAAAGTCGGGACTAGTGATCCGGCAGTGGCTTGTGGAAGCGCTGTCGCTCAACGGATAAAAGGTACCCCGGGGATAACAGGCTGATCTTCCCCAAGAGTCCATATCGACGGGATGGTTTGGCACCTCGATGTCGGCTCGTCGCATCCTGGGGCTGGAGTCGGTCCCAAGGGTTGGGCTGTTCGCCCATTAAAGCGGTACGCGAGCTGGGTTTAGAACGTCGTGAGACAGTTCGGTCCCTATCCGCTGCGCGCGTAGGAATATTGAGAAGGGCTGTCCCTAGTACGAGAGGACCGGGACGGACGAACCTCTGGTGTGCCAGTTGTCCTGCCAAGGGCATGGCTGGTTGGCTACGTTCGGAAAGGATAACCGCTGAAAGCATCTAAGCGGGAAGCCTGCTTCGAGATGAGTATTCCCACCCCCTTTGAGGGGTTAAGGCTCCCAGTAGACGACTGGGTTGATAGGCCAGATGTGGAAGCCCGGTAACGGGTGGAGCTGACTGGTACTAATAGGCCGAGGGCTTGTCCTCAGTTGCTCGCGTCCACTGTGTTAGTTCTGAAATAACGAACGGCCGTGTTGTTGTCCGGTGTTGGTTAATTTCATAGTGTTTCGGTGGTCATTGCGTTAGGGAAACGCCCGGTTACATTCCGAACCCGGAAGCTAAGCCTTTCAGCGCCGATGGTACTGCAGGGGGGACCCTGTGGGAGAGTAGGACGCCGCCGAACAATTATTCCGGGAAAGCCCCGCACCTCTGGTGCGGGGCTTTTCTGCGTTCACGGGCCGGCAAATGTGGCTCCTTGCTGTGCGGACCCGCTTGCCGGGGTGGATCAGAGCCGGCCTGCTGCTTTCAGGGCGAGATAGGCATCAGCGAGAGCTGGGGCGAGATTGTCCGGGGTGGCATCGACGACCACCACACCATGGCGCTGGAGCTGTTCCGCGGTGCGGCGTCGTTGGGCTTGGGCCTGAGTCGCCGCTGCCGCTTCGTAGACCGCGTCCACTGTGCCTCGGGCGCCGGCCATCTCCTCCACATGCGGGTCGGCCACCGCAGCGACCAGCACCGTGTGGCGCTGGGTCAGCTGCGGGAGGACGGGGAGCAGGCCCTCTTCGACGGGGGCTGCGTCCAGGCCGGTGAGAAGCACGATCAGAGAGCGACGCGGGGCGCGTGCCAGGGCAGTGGCGCTGAGACTTCGGGCGTTCGTTTCCACGAGCTCCGGTTCGAGCGGAGCCAGTGCCGTGACCATGGCCGCCAGGACTTCACCTGCGGAGCGTCCGTGGACCAGGGCGCGGGTGCGGCGATCGTGGGCCAGCAGGTCCACCCGGTCGCCGGCGCGTGTCGCGAGAGCGGTGAGAAGCAGGGCCGCGTCCATTGCTGCATCGAGACGGGGAACATCACCGACTCGGCCTGCCGATGTACGGCCCGTATCGAGGACGATGAGGATATGACGGTCCCGCTCAGGGCGCCATGTACGGACTGCGACAGCCGCGTGCCGTGCTGTTGCCCGCCAGTCGATGGAGCGGGTGTCGTCACCGGGGACGTAGGCGCGCAGACTGTCGAATTCCGTGCCTTCGCCGCGGGTGAGGACGCTGGTCCGGCCGTCGAGTTCGCGCAGTCTGGCAAGACGGGACGGCAGATGCTTGCGGCTGGTGAACGGCGGAAGGACGCGTACCGTCCACGGGACGTGGTGATCCCCCTGTCGAGCCGCCAGCCCCAGCGGTCCGTACGAGCGGACGGTGACGCGTTCGGCACGGCGGTCGCCGCGGCGCGTGGGGCGCAGGAATGTGGTGATGCGGCGGCGTTCGCCGGCTGGGACGTCCAGGGTGTGACGGGACGCGGCCTGCTCCGTGCCGGCAGGCCAGCTGCTGGGGGGCCAGGCATCGCGGAGGTGTGCGCGCAGGCGACGACGTGAGGGATTGGTTACAGTCAGTTGCACCGCAGCTCCGTCGCCGAGTCGAACGGATGTGTCACCGGATCGGGTGAACTGGAGCGTTCGCACTGGCGCTGCCAGGGCGTAGTCGCACAGAATTGCCAGGGAGAGCGGGGCATTGACCGCGAGCATGCCTGTCCAGCTCGGGGCCAGGATGCCTACGGGGAGTGACCCCAGGGCGGCGAGCAGCGCGGTTCGTCCGGTGAGGGCCACGGTCACCGCCTCATCGGGGTACGGGGACATGGGCGAGGACAGCGGTGATGACGGAGTCGGGGGTGACTCCTTCCATCTCCGCTTCGGGCCTCAGTTGGATGCGGTGACGAAGCGTGGGGAGTGCCAGGGCTTTCACGTCATCCGGGATGACGTAGTCGCGGCCGGTGAGCCAGGCCCATGCGCGAGCCGTGGTGAGCAGCGCGGTTGCGCCTCGGGGGGAGACGCCGAGGGAGAGCGAGGGGGATTCACGCGTGGCACGACAGATATCGACGACATAGCCGGCGATCTCGGGGGAGACCGTGGTCTTGGCGACCGCGGCGCGAGCGGCCTCCAGGTCGGCGGGGCCTGCGACGGGGCGTACGCCTGCTGACGCCAGGTCACGGGGGTTGAAGCCGTCGGCGTGGCGGGTGAGGACGTTGATCTCCTCGTCGCGAGACGGCAGCGGCACCGTCAGTTTGAGGAGGAAGCGGTCCAGTTGGGCCTCTGGGAGCGGGTAGGTGCCCTCGTACTCGACTGGGTTCTGGGTGGCGGCGACCAGGAAGGGGTCCGGCAGGAGGCGAGGGGTTCCGTCGACGGTGACCTGACGCTCCTCCATTGCTTCCAGGAGGGACGACTGCGTTTTGGGCGGCGTGCGGTTGATCTCGTCAGCGAGGAGGAGATTGGTGAAGACCGGGCCGGGCTGGAAGGAGAACTCGGCCGTGCGGGCGTCGTAGACCAAGGACCCGGTGACATCGCTCGGCATCAGGTCTGGGGTGAACTGGACACGCTTGGTGTCGAGTTCGAGTGACGCGGCGAGGGCACGGACCAGGAGGGTCTTGGCGACGCCGGGGACGCCTTCCAGGAGAACGTGGCCTCGGCAGAGCAGCGCGACGACAAGTCCGGTGACGGCCGGGTCCTGGCCGACCACGGCCTTGGCGATCTCGGAGCGCAGAGCTTCCAGGGATGCGCGGGCTGTGTCGTCGTCTCCGACGGTCTCGGTGTTCCCGGCGGGCACTGGGGGCGGGGCGCTCATGAAGTGCGTACCTCTCTTTCGAGGTTGTCGAGTTGGTCTGCCAGACGGACAAGGGCGGCGTCATCGGCCGGAGCCGGGCCGAAGAGCAAGGTGTTGAGGTCGCCTTCGGTCGTGCTGAGGCGGGCGGAGACGGCAGGAAGGAGCACGGCGGGAGAGTTGGCATCGCGTGGAGGGACCCCGATGAGGGGGGCGATACGGGTGCGGGTGGCGGAGCGCAGTGAGGAGGCAGCCCGGTCGCGGGCGTTCGCCTTGCGATAGAGGCGGGCGCGGCCCTCGGTGGATTCCGAGGCGCGAATGGCCACGGGCAGCAGCTCGGTGACGAGAGGGCCCAGCCGGCGGGCCCGCCAGATGGCGGCGAGCAGGGCTGCGACTGCGAGCTGCAGCGTGCCCCACAGCCAGCCCGGCGGAATCAGGTCGAAGAAGCTTCGCTCGGAGCCTGTGCCGTCACTGGTTCCGTCGCCTGTGCCGTCGCGGACGCCGTCGCCGTTGCGGGCGGCGGTGGGATCAGCGAGCGAGGGGAGGTACCAGACCAGATGTGGGCGCGAGCCGAGGAGCTGCAGGGCCAGAGAGGCGTTGCCCTGGCTGTCGAGTCGGTTGTTGTAGAGGAGGTCGGCGGAGCCGAGGAGGACGGTGTCACCTGCGTCCTTCTCCTGCACGAGGAGCAAGGTGGGGAGATTGGCGCTGGGGTAGCAGCCGATGGCGAGTTTGCCCGCTGTGTAGCGGAAGCCTCCCGCATCTGCGTTGCCTGCGGTGCGGGCGGCGGGCAGGGAGCATCGCGGTGCGCGGGTGGATACCGGACCGGAGGAGTCCGCCCGGACGCCGGGGGCCAGTGTGGACACGGACGGGGGGCCTGCTCCGAGGAGGACGGTGCGGCCGGCCGAGGCGGCAGTGGCGGTGCGGAGTTCGTTCTGTTGGTACGGCGTCAGCAGGTTGGGGGCGGTGACGAGCAGGGTGGTGTCGGGTCCGGCCGCGGCGGTGGCTTTGTCGAGCGCGGTGACTACGTGGACGGAGACGCCGCGGTCCTTGAGGAGTTCGGCGACGGCCCGGCTGCCGTGCTGGTCGGCGGAGCGGGGGTCGAGTCGGCCGTGCTGGTCGCCGGAGCGTGTGGTGGCCAGGACGATTCCGGCTGCTACGAGCAGGAGGACGGCGCACAGCAGACCGCGGGTGCGGGTCCAGACCTGGCGGGGTGTGGGGGAGGTCGTGGACGCGGAGACGGTGACGGCGGTCATTCGGCTGCTCCCCGGGCCGCGGTGGTCAGCCGGGGTTTGGCGTTCTCGATGTCGAGGTCGAGGGCCTGCATGGCCAGATACGTATGCCGGTCGGCGGTCCTGCCGCCGTATGTGACGTCGTCGAAGTCGCGGGCGGCGCCGCGGAGCGGTATCTCGTGTGCGGGCAGCGAGCGGCCTGCTTCAGCGGCGGCCTCGTCGGCCGTGCGTCCGGGGCGGGGGTCGAGGAGGGCGCGTTCTTCGAGGGAGCGGACGATGGCACGCATCCGTTCCTGGACGGCTTCGTTCCAGCGTTCGGCGACAGCGTGGGCCTCGGCGGCGGTCCGGTGTTCTGCCGCGCTGCGTGGGCTGTCGTCGAAGAGAGCCTCGGGGGGACGGGTGGTGCGCTGCGGAGTGCCCAGCCGCCACCAGAGCGCGGCGGCCAGGCCGAGGATCACCGCTACGAGGACGATCAGCCCGAGTGGTCCACCCGGCGCTGCGTTCGAGGCCGTGGCGAAGAGATCGCCGAGCCACCCCCAGAGGCGGTCCAGGCCGCGCTGGAGGAGGTTCGGGTCGTTCTCGTGGTACATCGGCTTGGACAGCTCGTGCCTGGCCGCCTCGCGGGCGGGGACGCGCGGGGTGTCCACCGGTACGTCGCGGCTCGCGTGGATCAGAAGCCGTGCTGCTGCTGTTGTGCCCCCCGCCCCCGACACGGCATCAGTTCCCGGTGTCGTAGCCGGGCAGGCCTGCGGCCCGGGCGAGTTCGAGGTCGAGTGCCTCGCGGCGGATGCGCTGGTCGACGTAGAGCAGAGCCATCACCCCCGCGGAGAGCGGATAGGTGATCGTCGAGACGATGATGTCGCCGATGCCGGAGATGATCAGGAAAGGCCAGCCGAATTCGACGGATTCACCGGTGAGGAGGGCGCTCAGCGCGTGGCCGTCCACGACCGTCGCGATGATCGCGAACGGGATCGCGATGATCAGGGTCACGATGAACGTCAGCAGCCAGGTGAGGAGCAGGATGCCGAAGGTCCGCCACCAGGCGCCCCGGACCAGCTTTGCCGAACGCCGCATCGAGACGGTGACCGACTGACGCTCCAGCATCAGCGCCGGCGAGGCGAGGCAGAAGCGGACCAGCAGCCAGACGATGACGACGAGGGCGGCCAGGAATCCGATGACGGCGAGGCCGACGCCTGCGGCGGATCCCATCAGCGCGCCGGGCAGTACACCCACCGCCATGATGCCGCCGGCCATCAGGGGCAGCAGGAGAGTCAGGCCGAGAAGCCGAAGGAGGCGGGGCCGGGCTTCACCCCATGCTTCGGAGAGCGTCACGGAGCGACCCAGCACCGAGCGGCTGATCACCACGGTGAGCATGGACGTGGTGAAGAGCGTCGCGATCAGGGTGATGAGCATCGACGGTGCGGTGTAGATGACGCTGGACCGCATGGAGTCGGCGGCCTGGCGGAGCGCCTCGGAGCCGGTCGCGTTCCGGTCGACCACCGCGGGCTCCGGCAGCAGATAGCGCTGTACAAGGATGATCGCGATCTGGGCGATCACGGAGACGGTGAGCGTGACGCCGAGGACCGTGCGCCAGTGGGCCCGCATGGTGGACACCGCGCCGTCGAGGATCTCGCCAACGCCGAGCGGGCGGAGCGGGATGACACCGGGCTTGGCCGCGGGTGGCTGCTGACCCCAGCCGGATCCCTGCGGCCTGCTGCCCCAGCCGGGGGCGGGCGGCGGTGTGCCGTGGCCGGTGCCGGGGGGGCTCGGTGGGGACCACTGCCCTGCGGGCGGCTGTGTGGGAGACCAGTTCCCAGCGGGGCCGCCGCCGTCGATGCGCGCGGAAGGCCGGGGCACGCCCGTCTCCTGGCCGTCGGAGAGGGCAGATCCGGGCGAGGCCCAGCCCGGAGTGTCGTTCATTCTCGCTCCTTCACGGTCCTGTCCGCTCATCGGGGCGGCAGGTTGGCAGCCATCGTGCCACGCGTTGCTCCGATGCGGGCGGGGTGCTTCATCTCCTTCGCGCCTTCATTTGTGGGCGGCTCACCGGGCAGACTGGGCGGATGGCTGATCAGGACGCGCAATCGCCGGTGGGCATCGAGTCTGCCGCGCCTCCCTCCATCCGTTGGGGCGAGTCCCCGGAAGGCCCTGTGCTGGTGCTCCTCGACCAGACGCGGCTGCCCGCCGAGGAGGTCGGGCTGGTGTGTACGGATGTGCCCGCGCTGGTGCGGGCGATCCGGACGCTGGCCGTGCGCGGAGCGCCGTTGCTGGGTATCGCCGGGGCCTACGGGGTGGCGCTGGCTGCCGTCCGCGGCGACGACGTGGCGGAGGCCGCGGGGCTGCTGGAACGGGCGCGGCCCACCGCTGTGAACCTTGGGTACGGGGTGCGCCGCGTGACGGCGGTCTACGGGGCGGCGCTCGACAAGGGCGCGGAGCCGCAGCAGGCGGCCGCCGCGGCGCTGGCGGAGGCCAGGGCGCTGCACCGGGAGGATGCCGAGGCCAGTCGGCGTATGGCGCAGTACGGCTTGGCGCTCCTCGACGAACTACTCCCCGGCGGAGACCACCAGCTCCTGACCCACTGCAACTCGGGGGCGCTCGTCTCGGGCGGTGAGGGGACGGCCTTCGCAGTGGCGCTGGGGGCGCACCGGGCGGGACGGTTGCGAAGGCTCTGGGTGGACGAGACGCGTCCCTTGTTGCAGGGTGCCCGGCTGACCGCCTATGAGGCGGCGCGCAACGGGATGGCATACAGCTTGCTCACGGACAACGCCGCGGGTTCGCTGTTCGCCGCGGGGGAGGTCGACGCCGTACTCATCGGGGCCGATCGCATCGCGGCGGACGGATCCGTGGCGAACAAGGTCGGCAGTTATCCGCTGGCAGTACTTGCGAAATACCACCATGTGCCGTTCATTGTGGTGGCACCGACCACCACCGTGGATCTGGAGACCGCGGACGGGGCGTCGATCATTGTGGAGCAGCGCTCCGGCCGGGAAGTGACAGAGCTCACACCTCTGCGGGCCGGGTCTGCCGGGGAGACGGGCCAGCTGCTTGTGGCACCGCCGGGAACCCAGGCCTACAACCCCGCATTCGACATCACGCCGCCGGAACTGATCACGGCGATCGTCACGGAGGAAGGCGCAGTTTCCCCGGTCACGGGGGTAGGACTGGCAGAGCTGTGTGCCAGGTCATCGCAGATAACGATTAGCTAATGGGATGATGTCGATTATGAAGGGACGCGTCCTTGTCGTCGACGACGACACCGCACTGGCCGAGATGCTCGGGATTGTGCTGCGTGGTGAAGGGTTCGAGCCGTCGTTCGTAGCGGACGGCGACAAGGCACTTGCTGCGTTTCGTGAGGCAAAACCGGACCTGGTTCTGCTGGATCTCATGCTGCCCGGACGGGACGGCATCGAGGTCTGCAGGCTGATCAGGGCCGAGTCGGGTGTGCCGATCGTCATGCTCACGGCCAAGAGCGACACGGTCGATGTGGTGGTGGGCCTGGAATCCGGGGCCGACGACTACATCGTCAAGCCGTTCAAACCTAAGGAGTTGGTTGCCCGCATCAGGGCACGTCTGCGCAGGTCCGAGGAGCCGGCTCCGGAGCAGCTGGCCATCGGGGACCTGGTCATCGATGTGGCCGGTCACTCGGTGAAGCGGGACGGGCAGTCGATCGCCCTGACCCCGCTGGAGTTCGATCTGCTCGTTGCGCTGGCCCGCAAGCCGTGGCAGGTCTTCACTCGGGAGGTCCTGCTCGAGCAGGTGTGGGGATATCGCCACGCCGCCGACACCCGCCTGGTGAATGTGCACGTTCAGCGGCTGCGTTCCAAGGTCGAGAAGGACCCGGAGCGCCCGGAGATCGTGGTGACCGTCCGAGGCGTCGGTTACAAGGCCGGACCGAGCTGACATGGCCCTGGGTAGCGCTGCTCCGAAGCCCGGGGAGCCGGGAGTCCGTACGGGGCGGGCTGCCGGGTCGGAACGTGGGCCCTCGTCGTTCGGGATGTTTCTGCAGGGCGGCCGGTTGTTCCACGACCGGGCGCCCGGCGGTCCCGTGCTGCGACTGCTGATGCGCTGGGTGCGGCGTCCGCTGCTGCCCGCCGTGCGGCTGTGGCGGCGCAACCTCCAGCTGAGGGTCGTCGCGGGCACGCTGCTCATGTCGCTCGGTGTGGTGCTGCTGCTCGGCCTGGTCGTCATCGGGCAGGTCCGCAACGGGCTGCTCGACGCGAAGGGCCAGGCTGCCCAGACACAGGCCGCCGGTGGTTTCGCGGCGGCCCAGGACAAGGCCAACGCTCCGCTCACCCCCCGTGGGCAGGGCGGCGACGCCGGGGACGGAGCGACCGCCAACAACTCGTGGCGGACCGAGCTCGTCGATCAGCTCGCCAGTGGCGGCAAGAACGCCTTCAACGTCGTGGCGCTCAGCGCCGACGAGGGAACCCGTGCGCCGCGCGGCTCCGGCAGTGTGGAAGCGGCCAGCATCCCCCAGAGTCTGCGGGAGGCGGTGGACAAGGGGCCTGGTGCGTTCCAGACGTACTCCCTGATCCGGTACGCGAACGGCCAGGACTCGCAGCCCGGGCTCGTCGTGGGCAAGCGCCTGTACGACATCGACCACAATCCGTACCAGCTCTACTACCTCTTCCCGCTGACGCAGGAGGAGAAGTCACTGACCCTGGTCAAGGGCACGCTGGCGACCGCGGGACTGTTCGTGGTCGTGCTGCTCGGGGCCATCGCCTGGTTCGTGGTGCGGCAGGTCGTCACCCCCGTTCGGATGGCGGCGGGGATCGCCGAGCGGCTGTCCGCCGGCCGTCTTCAGGAGCGGATGAAGGTCACCGGTGAGGACGACATCGCCCGGCTCGGTGAAGCCTTCAACAAGATGGCGCAGAACCTCCAGCTGAAGATCCAGCAGCTGGAGGAGCTCTCCCGGATGCAGCGGCGCTTCGTCTCCGATGTCTCGCACGAGCTGCGGACACCGCTGACGACCGTACGGATGGCAGCCGATGTCATCCATGAGGCGCGCGCCGACTTCGACCCCGTGACGGCCCGCTCCGCGGAGCTGCTCGGGGACCAGCTCGACCGGTTCGAGTCGCTGCTCTCCGATCTGCTGGAGATCAGCCGGTTCGACGCGGGCGCCGCGGCGCTGGAGGCCGAGCCGATAGACCTGCGGCAGGTCGTGCGGCGGGTGATCGGCGGTGCCGAGCCGCTCGCCGAGCGCAAGGGCACCCGGATCCGCGTGGTCGGCGACGAGCAGCCGGTGATAGCGGAGGCCGACGCGCGGCGGGTCGAGCGTGTGCTGCGCAACCTGGTCGTCAACGCCGTCGAGCACGGCGAGGGCCGGGACGTCGTGGTGCGGATGGGGGTGGCCGGTGGCGCGGTCGCCGTCGCCGTCCGGGACTACGGAGTGGGGCTCAAGCCCGGAGAGGCGACCAGGGTCTTCAACCGGTTCTGGCGCGCCGACCCGGCACGGGCCAGGACGACCGGCGGCACCGGGCTCGGACTCTCGATCGCCGTCGAGGACGCCCGGCTGCACGGCGGCTGGCTGCAGGCGTGGGGTGAGCCGGGCGGCGGCTCGCAGTTCCGGCTGACGCTGCCGCGTACGGCGGACGAGCCGTTGCGCGGATCGCCGATACCGCTGGAGCCCGAGGACTCGCGCCGCAACCGGGAGAACCGGGAGCGGAGCGCGGACGGCGTCACCACCGGGAGTGAGCACCGGCTGACGGCGGTACCGGAGCAGGCCGGCCCGGAACGGTCGCCGCTGCCCGTACCGGCGCGTGCCCCCGTGGCTCCCCGGACGGCACCCGCTTCGGTGCACCCGGCGGCTCTGCCGGGCAACGGTGCGCGGGTGGTCGCCCGCCCCGCCGACTACCGGCAGGGCGCAGACATCGAATCCGCTGTGCAGACCCCGGAGCGGGAGGACACGACTCGTGGGCGCTGACCGTCGTCGGGACGGCCGTGGACGTGTGGTGGCGCTGACCGCATTGCTGGGATGCGGCGTCGTGCTGCTGTCCGCGTGCGGATCGATGCCCGTCACCGGGGATGTCAAGGCGGTCGACGCCTCGCAGCCCGGTGACTCCCAGGTGCAGGTGTACGCGGTGGCGCCGCGCGACGACGCCACGCCGAACGAGGTGGTCGACGGCTTCCTGGAGTCCATGACCAGCGATGACCCCGGCTTCAGGACCACCCGCAAGTACCTGACGAAGAAGGCGGCCGGAACCTGGAAGCCGAGCGCGCTCACCACGGTGCTCTCCAAGGCGCCGAGCCGCAGCGACCGCCCGTTCCACGACAGCGGCAGCAGCAGTTCGGAGCTCAGCTACACCCTGACCGGTGAGGAGGTGGCGACGGTCGACGCGCAGAGCGCCTACCAGCCGGTCGCGCCCTCGGAGTTCAGCCGGACCCTTCATCTGGTGAAGGAGAACGGACCGGACGGCAGGGAATGGCGTATCGACGTCGTGCCGGACGGTCTGCTGCTCGGCCAGTCCGACTTCAAGCGTCTCTACCGCTCCGTCAACAAGTACTACTTCGCCGCCGGACGGGCGGCAGGGCCGTCCGCCCTGGTCGCCGACCCCGTCTATGTCCGCAACCGGACGGATCCCGTCACCGGGATGGACACCGTGACGCAGACGGTCCGCAGTCTCATCGAGGGCCCGACCAACTGGCTGCGGCCGGTGGTCGATTCCCGCTTTCCCACCAGTACGGCGCTGCGACGGGGCGTCACCTCGCTGGCCCCCGACGACCGCAGCATCCTGAAGGTTCCGCTGAACAAGAAGGCGGACAACGTCGGGCAGCGCTCCTGCCGCATGATGGCCTCTCAGGTGCTTTACACCGTGCAGGACCTGACGTCGGCCCGGGTCGAGCAGGTGGAGCTCCAGCGGTCCGACAGTTCGCCGCTGTGCGTGCTGGGCGCCGATCAGGCGGAGGAGTTCGCTCCGGACGGTTCGTCGGGCGGGCCCGACAGCCAGTACTTCGTCGACGCCAAGGGGCACGTCCAGCGTATTCCGGGGTCCACCAGGGGCAGCGGCGACCCGGAGCCGGTGACCGGCCCGTTGGGTGACGGGCCGGTGCGGATGAGCGCAGTCGGTGTGTCCCGTGACGAGCAGGTCGCGGCGGCGGTCTCGCAGAACAATGCGGCCCTGTACGTGTCCTCCGTCGCGTCGGAGGGCGAGCTGCCCGCGCCCGCAGTGACCAGCAAGGGCAAGAAGCCCGACGACCGGCTGTCGGCGCCCAGCTGGGACGGCCGGGGCGATCTCTGGGTGGCCGACCGGGATCCGGACGACTCCCGGCTGCTACGGCTGGCCGGTGGTGCCGGCAAGCCGTCCGAGGTGACGGTGCCGGGCCTGGACGGCGCGCGGCTGGAGGCGTTGCGGCTGTCGGCCGACGGGGTACGGATCGCGCTGCTGCTGACCAAGGACGGGCACACGACTCTGAAGATCGGCCGGATCGAGCGCCAGGGAACGGCCTCGAAGCAGGAGGTCTCCGTCGTGGAGCTGCGGCAGGCCGCGCCCCAGCTGACGGATGTGACCGCGATGTCCTGGTCGGGCCGGAGCCGTCTCGTGGTGGTCGGCAAGGAGCAGGGCGGCGTGCAGCAGGTTCGTTACGTGCAGGCGGACGGTTCGGCGCCGGCCTCGGGCGTGCTGCCCGGGGTCAACCAGGTGTCGGCGGTCGCGGCGGCGGACGACGAGCAGTTGCCGCTGATGGCGGACACCGAGGGCGACGGGATAGTGAAGCTGTCGCCGGGCGACAACTGGCAGACGGTGGTCAAGAAGGGCTCGTCGCTGGTCTACCCGGGCTGAGGGCTGTCCGGCCATGATTCGCCGGACATCTCCTGGAGCCGTGATCCGCCCGACGGCACCTGTCGTTCTGCTCGTTCCGTGCGGACGCTGAGCAGGTCACGGGCGAGGGCGCATGCGTTTTCCACAGGGGTGGCCGGGTTCGTGGGCCGGGGGCACAGTGGAGGTATGCGGGGGTGGTGGCGGGAGATTGCCGGACTGGTACTGCCGGTGGCCTGTGGTGGCTGCGGCAGGCCGCGGACGGAGCTGTGCGAGGACTGCCGGGCGGCACTGTGCGGCGCGTTGCCGCGGCGGGTGAGACCCACGCCGGAGCCGGCCGGACTACCGGTGGTGCATGCGGCCGCCGCGTACGAGAACGCGGTACGGGCGGTGCTCCTGGCACACAAGGAGCGTGGCGCACTTCCCCTCTCCCGAGTGCTCGGCAGGGCGCTGGCAGGTGCCGTACGGGCCGGGACGGGGCGGATGGGCAGCCCTGGACCCCTGCTGCTCGTACCCGTGCCTTCCTCGCGTCGGGCGGTGGCCGCGCGCGGGCATGATCCGGCGCGCCGGATCGCGCTGGCCGCGGCGGGGGAGCTGCGGCGCGGCGGGATGCCGGCCCGGGTGGGCACGGTGCTGCGGCAACGGCGCCCGGTGGCCGATCAGTCGGGACTCGGCGCCCGGCAGCGTCAGGCGAATCTGGCGGGCGCACTGGAGGTGGTGGCCGGCGGTGAGCGGCTGCTTGCGGCCGAACGGGTAGTGCTTGTGGACGATCTCCTGACGACCGGGGCGACGTTGACCGAGGCGGCACGGGCGGTCGATGCCGCGGGCGGGCGCGGAGGAGCGCTTTCCGGAGCGGGGCAGGCGGCCGTCGTGGCAGCGTCCCCGTCCGCCTTCGAAATAAACCGGAACTGCTGGTGAACTTGCATCATTGCAGGTAGTGAGTAGGTAAAAGACCCTGAACGGAGGTACGTGCGAGTAGCGGGTGCCGACAGCAGGCCGAGCAGGCTATGTTCGGTTGTGAGGAATGGTGAATGCCACACCTCGACGAGTGCACCACCAGGTTTCGGGCAGGTAACTCACCGGTAGTCCAGACGTTCAGAAAGAGTCGGTGGGGTGGAGTCCTCCCCAACGGGGGAGGAGGAGGTGGAAGTCACCGAGTCCGCGGCTCCGGCGACCACAACCGGGGCCTGGTGCAAAAGGGAGATGCTCCGCCGCTGAGCGGAGCGATCCGGGAACGGAGTTCTGCGTGGACATCGTCGTCAAGGGCCGCAAGACCGAGGTGCCCGAGCGGTTCCGCAAGCACGTGGCCGAAAAGCTGAAGCTGGACAAGATCCAGAAGTTCGACGGCAAGGTGATCAGCCTCGACGTCGAGGTGTCCAAGGAGCCAAACCCCCGTCAGGCAGACCGTTCCGACCGGGTGGAGATCACGCTCCGCTCGCGTGGACCGGTCATCCGCGCCGAAGCAGCCGCAGGTGATCCGTACGCAGCGCTGGACCTGGCCACCGGCAAGCTGGAGGCGCGGCTGCGCAAGCAGCACGACAAGCGCTACAGCCGCCGTGGCAACGGCAGGATTCCCGCCGCCGAAGTCGCCGAGACCGTACCGGGCACGGCGGCCTTCAACAGCGAAGGCGCCCTGACCGGCGAAGGCACCGGCCCGTCCGTACCCACCACCAGGATCGGCTCGCTCGAGGTACAGGGCGAAGGGCCGCTGGTGATGCGCGAGAAGACGCACGTCGCGGCACCGATGACGCTCGACCAGGCGCTCTACGAGATGGAGCTGGTCGGGCACGACTTCTATCTGTTCGTCGACTCCGAGACGAAGGAACCCAGTGTCGTCTACCGGCGGCACGCCTACGACTACGGTGTCATTCATCTGAGGACCGACCCGCTGGCCGCTGACGAGGCGGGTGGCGCGGGCGGCGCGCTCGGCGGCTGACGCCACGCACGGTGGTGCCCCTGGGGTGTAATTCGCGCCAGGGGCACCATCGTGCGACGACAGGACCACCGCTGCGACGTCCGGGCATGAAAGCATGGCGTCCCAAGCCAATCGGTGCTCTGTGAAATGCCGTTGGCGGAGAGTTTGCGAACTTCAGGCCATGGCCTTCAGGGGGAGGAACGATGGCGGACACCTTCGGGCCCGTATGCGGTGCGAGCAACGGAGACGACGCGGCCGGTGCCGATACCGGCGCGGACGCGGACAGTGGTTCCCGCAAGGAGCCGATCCGCGTTCTGGTGGTGGACGACCACGCACTCTTCCGCAGAGGCCTGGAGATCGTCCTCGCCCAGGAGGAGGACATCCAGGTCGTCGGCGAGGCGGGTGACGGGGCCGAGGCGGTCGACAAGGCGGCCGACCTGCTGCCCGACATCGTGCTGATGGATGTGCGCATGCCCAAGCGGGGCGGCATCGAGGCCTGCACGTCCATCAAGGAGGTGGCCCCCAGCGCGAAGATCATCATGCTGACGATCAGCGACGAGGAGGCCGACCTCTACGACGCGATCAAGGCGGGCGCCACCGGCTATCTCCTCAAGGAGATCTCCACGGACGAGGTGGCCACGGCGATTCGCGCGGTTGCCGACGGGCAGTCCCAGATCAGCCCGTCCATGGCATCCAAATTGCTCACCGAGTTCAAGTCGATGATCCAGCGGACCGACGAGCGCCGACTGGTGCCGGCACCGCGGCTCACCGACCGGGAGCTGGAAGTCCTCAAACTGGTTGCCACAGGCATGAACAATCGCGATATCGCGAAGGAACTGTTCATTTCCGAGAACACCGTGAAGAACCACGTCCGCAACATTCTGGAGAAGCTGCAGTTGCACTCCCGGATGGAAGCGGTGGTCTATGCCATGCGGGAGAAGATCCTCGAGATCAGGTAGGGACACGGCAGGTAAAGAGAGGGCATGGTCAACGGAGCGCTCGGGCGATTTCCCGGGTGAGCGGCTCGCGCAGCTCCGGTGCGTCGACCCGTTCCAGTCGTACGTCCGTACAGCCGACCCAGGACGCCGCCTCCACCAGGGCCTCGGCCATCGGCGCCACGGCCTTGCGGCCCGCCAGGGACACCTGCCGCGCGACCAGCGTGGTGCCCTCGCGCGCCGGGTCGACCCGGCCCTGCAGCTTGCCGCCCGCCAGCAGCGGCATCGCGAAATAGCCGTGGATCCGCTTCGGCTTGGGGACGTACGCCTCCAGGCGGTGCGTGAAGCCGAAGATCCGCTCCGTCCGCGCCCGCTCCCAGATCAGCGAGTCGAACGGCGACAGCAGCGTCGTACGGTGCCGTCCGCGCGGTTCCGAGGCCAGCGCCGCCGGGTCGGCCCAGGCCGGCTTGGCCCAGCCCTCCACCGTCACCGGCACCAGACCTGAGTCCGCCACCACCGCGTCGAACTGCTCGCCCTTCAGCCGGTGGTAGTCCGCGATGTCCGCGCGGGTGCCGACCCCCAGGGACTGTCCCGCGAGTGCGACCAGCCGGCGCAGACACTCGGTGTCGTCCAGGTCGTCGTGCAGCACGGCGTCGGGCAGGGCGCGCTCCGCGAGGTCGTACACCCGCTTCCAGCTGCGCCGCTCCGTGCACACCACCTCGCCGTACATCAGGGCCCGCTCGACGGCGACCTTCGACGCCGACCAGTCCCACCACTCCCCACCGTTCTTCGCGCCGCCCAGCTCCGTCGCCGTAAGCGGGCCCTCGGCGCGCAGCTGCTTGATCACCGCGTCGTAGGCCCCGTCCGGCAGGTCGTGGTGCCAGTGCGGGCGCGAGCGGTAGGCGCGGCGGCGGAACGCGAAGTGAGGCCACTCCTCGACCGGCAGGATGCACGCCGCATGCGACCAGTACTCGAAACTGCGGCCCGCCGACCAGTAGGCGTCCTCGACCGTGCGCCGGCCGACGGCGCCGAGGCGCGCGTACGGAATCAGTTCGTGCGAGCGGGCCAGTACCGAGATCGTGTCGAGCTGTACGGCGCCGAGATGCCGCAGCACGCCTGGCACCCCGGCCCGGCGGTCCGGCGCGCCGAGGAAGCCCTGGGCGCGCAGAGCGATCCGGCGGGCCTGATCGGCGGAGAGTTCGGCGGCGGGGGGCGGTACTGGTGTCATGTCCTGCACCCTAGAGCGCGGCACCGACAACCGTTCACGGAGCGGTGGACGTCCCCCGGAGCCCCGGGGGGAGACCGGTGGACGCGCCGGTCGCGGGGGCGGACGGTGCCGCGGCCGGGAGATACGGATGGGCGCCCGGCAGGCCCAGGTCGGACGGGAGCAGTGCGCCGATCCAGGTGTCCCGTCGCACCCCCTTGTTCAGCAGCCCCGACCGCTGGTCGCCCTCCATGTGGAAGCCCGCCCGCAGCGCCACGGCCCGGGAGGGTTCGTTGCCTGCCTCGGCCCGCCACTCCAGTCTGTCCGCCCCGAGCGAGGTGAAGGTCCAGTGGGCCGCGGCCAGCACCGCCTCCGTCATGTAGCCGAGACCGCGGTGTTCCTTCGCGGTCCAGAACCCCACCTCGTACGTGCCCGGCAGGTTGCGGCGGTTGATGCCGAGCGCGCCTGTGACGGCTCCGTCCTCGCGCCGGACGACCGCGAAGTTGTACATCGAGTCGTCCTGCCAGCCGCCGGGGCACAGCTTCCGGGTGAAGAGTTCCGCGTCGGCATGGGTGTACGGGGACGGGACGACCGTCCAGCGTTGGATGTCCGGGTCCTGACAGGCGGCGTACACCTCGTCCGCGTCGCCCTCGCGAAAGGGCCGCAGCAGCAGACGCTCGGTGGTGAGAGTGATCGGTTCCATGTACGGATTCTGGTGAGGCGCCGACGGCGATGCGAACACTTTTCGGGGTTTCCGGCACCTTCGGAGCCCTTCGGCCGTTGACTCTGCAGGGCACGGCGGGGGCAACGCGGTGGCAGCCCTCCCGGCGCGGCGGGGTCCTCGCTTACGATGACCGTTGCGGTGGGGCCCACCTGCCGTGCCCGCGCCAGCGTCCATAACACGACCCAGTGCCAGGCCCGACCGGCAAGGAGACCAGCCTCAGTGTCCGTCTTCAACAAGCTCATGCGTGCAGGCGAAGGCAAGATCCTGCGCAAACTGCACCGCATCGCGGACCAGGTCAGCTCCATCGAAGAGGACTTCGTCAACCTCTCCGACGCCGAGCTGCGGGCGCTCACCGACGAGTACAAGGAACGGTACGCGGACGGCGAGAGCCTGGATGACCTGCTCCCCGAGGCATTCGCAACGGTCCGAGAAGCCGCGAAGCGTGTCCTCGGACAGCGCCACTACGACGTCCAGATGATGGGCGGTGCGGCTCTGCACCTCGGCTATGTGGCCGAGATGAAGACCGGTGAGGGCAAGACCCTCGTCGGCACCCTGCCCGCGTATCTCAACGCGCTCTCGGGCAAGGGCGTGCACCTGATCACGGTCAACGACTATCTGGCCGAGCGCGACTCCGAGATGATGGGCCGGGTTCACAAGTTCCTGGGCCTGACCGTCGGCTGCATCCTCGCGAACATGACGCCGGCCCAGCGCCGTGAGCAGTACGCCTGCGACATCACGTACGGCACGAACAACGAGTTCGGCTTCGACTACCTCCGCGACAACATGGCGTGGTCCGCGGACGAGCTCGTCCAGCGCGGCCACAACTTCGCCGTGGTCGACGAGGTCGACTCGATCCTCGTCGACGAGGCCCGTACGCCGCTGATCATTTCCGGCCCGGCCGACCAGGCCACCAAGTGGTACGGCGACTTCGCCAAGCTGGTCACCCGCCTGACCAAGGGCGAGGCGGGCAACCCGCTCAAGGGCATCGAGGAGACCGGCGACTACGAGGTCGACGAGAAGAAGCGGACCGTGGCCATCCATGAGCCCGGTGTCGCGAAGGTGGAGGACTGGCTCGGCATCGAGAACCTCTACGAGTCGGTGAACACGCCTCTCGTCGGGTACCTCAACAACGCCATCAAGGCCAAGGAACTCTTCAAGAAGGACAAGGACTACGTCGTCATCGACGGCGAAGTCATGATCGTCGACGAGCACACCGGCCGTATCCTCGCCGGCCGCCGCTACAACGAGGGCATGCACCAGGCCATCGAGGCGAAGGAAGGGGTGGACATCAAGGACGAGAACCAGACCCTTGCCACGATCACCCTGCAGAACTTCTTCCGCCTCTACAGCAAGCTGTCCGGCATGACCGGTACGGCGATGACCGAGGCCGCCGAGTTCCACCAGATCTACAAGCTGGGCGTCGTGCCGATCCCGACGAACCGGCCGATGGTCCGCGTCGACCAGTCCGACCTGATCTACCGCACCGAGGTCGCGAAGTTCGCCGCGGTCGTCGACGACATCGCCGAGAAGCACGAGAAGGGCCAGCCGATCCTGGTCGGCACCACCTCGGTCGAGAAGTCCGAGTACCTCTCGCAGCAGCTCTCCAAGCGCGGTGTCCAGCACGAGGTCCTCAACGCCAAGCAGCACGACCGTGAGGCGACGATCGTCGCCCAGGCCGGCCGCAAGGGCGCGGTCACGGTCGCGACGAACATGG
The DNA here is from genome assembly GCF_036158715.1 of Streptomyces sp. NBC_00316. Lineage (NCBI taxonomy): Bacteria > Bacillati > Actinomycetota > Actinomycetes > Kitasatosporales > Streptomycetaceae > Streptomyces > Streptomyces sp. NBC_00316. The sequence continues at coordinate 5,493,244 of NZ_CP108023.1, forward strand.
CCGGTCGCGGTACGGACATCAAGCTCGGCGGCAACCCCGACGACCTCGCCGAGGCGGAGCTGCGCCAGCGCGGTCTCGACCCGGTCGAGCACGTCGAGGAGTGGGCGGCCGCGCTGCCCGCCGCGCTGGCGAAGGCCGAACAGGCCGTGAAGGCGGAGTTCGAAGAGGTCAAGGACCTCGGCGGGCTGTACGTGCTCGGTACCGAACGGCACGAGTCGCGGCGCATCGACAACCAGCTGCGCGGTCGTTCCGGCCGTCAGGGCGACCCGGGCGAGTCCCGCTTCTACCTGTCGCTCGGCGACGACCTGATGCGGCTGTTCAAGGCGCAGATGGTCGAGCGCGTCATGTCGATGGCGAACGTGCCGGACGATGTGCCGATCGAGAACAAGATGGTGACGCGGGCGATCGCCTCCGCGCAGTCGCAGGTCGAGCAGCAGAACTTCGAGACGCGCAAGAACGTCCTGAAGTACGACGAGGTGCTCAACCGGCAGCGCGAGGTCATCTACGGCGAGCGCCGTCGTGTCCTGGAGGGTGAGGACCTGCAGGAGCAGATCCGCCACTTCATGGACGACACCATCGACGACTACATCCGGCAGGAGACCTCCGAGGGCTTCGCCGAGGAGTGGGACCTCGACCGACTGTGGGGTGCGTTCAAGCAGCTCTACCCGGTGAAGGTCACCGTCGACGAGCTGGAGGACGCGGCCGGGGACCGTGCGGGCATCACCGCCGAGTTCATCGGTGAGTCCATCAAGGACGACATCCACGAGCAGTACGACGAGCGCGAGAAGCAGCTCGGCTCGGACATCATGCGTGAGCTGGAGCGGCGTGTGGTGCTGTCCGTCCTGGACCGCAAGTGGCGTGAGCACCTCTACGAGATGGACTACCTCCAGGAGGGCATCGGCCTGCGGGCCATGGCGCAGAAGGACCCGCTGGTCGAGTACCAGCGCGAGGGCTTCGACATGTTCAACGCCATGATGGAGGGCATCAAGGAGGAGTCCGTCGGCTACCTGTTCAACCTGGAGGTCCAGGTCGAGCAGCAGGTCGAAGAGGTTCCGGTGCAGGACGCGGCCGAGCGGACGTCGCTGTCCAAGGAGGACGCCGCGGTGCCGGCCGGGGCGCGTCCGGAGATCCGGGCCAAGGGGCTGGACGCTCCGCAGCGTCCCGACCGTCTGCACTTCTCCGCTCCCACCGTGGACGGGGAGGGTGGCGTCGTCGAGGGCGACTTCTCCAACGGTGACGGTGGAGTGGCGTCGGAGTCGGACGGGCTCACCCGGGCGGAGCGGCGCAGGGCGCAGAAGAGCGGGGGCGGCGGCCGCCGCCGCAAGAAGTAGATGCGGTCAGTGGTCTGCGCCTGAGGAACGTCCGGACGTGGATCCGTGTTGCAGTGCGGCTGGGGCCGGGCACCGAGGGTGCCCGGCCCCAGCCGCGTCTGTACGGGGTGAGGTCGGTGCCGGAGCGCCCGGTGGGCGCTGTCCCCGATCTCCCCTGCAGGCCTCAAGACGTGGGGGCCCTCGCACGGCCTGACTCCGACGGCCCCTGCGGGGCTGCCGCGGGTGGTGGAGGGCGGTGTCCTGTCGTCAATCGCCGGACCGGCCCGGGGCGACGGACCGGTTCGATCCGGTGGGCGGGGTCGTGCGGGGCGGGGTGGGGATGCCCAGTTCCACTGCGGCGCAGCGCCAGCGGAGGTCGGGGCCCTGTTCCAGGCGGAAGGCCATCGCCCGCACCTGCTCGCCCGCCGCGATGCTCGCGCAGGCCTCCACCACGCCCGGGGCCGGCTGCGCGCCGTGGCACTGGCGTACCACCGGGCGGGCGCCACGGGCCCTCAGAGGGGTGGCCGGGGCCAGTTCGGCGAGCTGGTCGTACGCCTCGCCGATCGTGTGGCCGAGCATCCAGTGCACCGGGCGCTGCCCGCTGAGGACCGCGAGCAGACGCTCCGCGAACCAGTGGTGGGGCCGCAGCATCCGCTGCGGTGTCCGGCGGCGCTGCGGTGGTACGGCGTCCGGCCTGTGCTGGTCGTGGCGTCCGGCGGGCCGGGTCCTGTTCATGCTCATCGTTGATCGCCCCCGTGATCGAGCCCGGACGTATACCGGGCGGTAACTTCTGTTGGGGATCTTCTACGGCGGCGGTGGACGTGCCTGCAAGCGCCGACGGGCCGCCCGACGTGGTGCGGGAAGTTCACCTATCCGGGTGACGGACGCGTTGCGGCACGGGCTCGGGGAAGGCGTGGAGAGGGTGACGGACGGCTGCCGGGTGGACGGGCCGGGCGTCGTACCCGTAACCCCGAAGGGGGACGCCGCACGTATCCTGAGGGCGTCTCCGACTACGAAAGCGGCCAGCCATGCGCGTGTACGTCCCCCTGACCCTCTCCGGTCTCGCAGCGGCGCACCGGGCGGGCGAAGTCGGCCCCGGTCCGCTGACCGCGTACGCGGTGACGCCCGCGCTGCGCGAGTGGTACGTCTCCGACGACATCGAGGAACTGGAGTACGCGGCGCTCAACCGGGCCGCGTCCGCCTCGCTGCGCCTGATCGCCGGGGACCCCGGCGCGGTGCGCAGGCGGGTCGTCGTGGCCGTCGACGTACCGGACGGGCAAGCCGTCGCAGACCCCGACCACAGCCTGGACCCGTCGTCGCTGGGCGAGGTGCGCATTGCTTCCACGGTGCCGCTGGTGAAGGCGGCCGCGGTGCACGTCGACGCGGAGGACGCGGAGAAGGACGTGGCGGCGGCCGCGGCCGTGCTCGGGGCGGCGGATCTCGGGGACGACGACGCGCAGTTCACCGTGGACGGTGCCGAGGACCATGAGCTGCTCTGGTTCGGCGTGCAGGAGATCCCCAACCTGATCGGCTGACGAGCGCAGACCCGGGCCATGCGCCCGTTGTCCTGCCCGGCGGGTATTTTCTCTGCATGGGGACGAAGGGGAAGCACCGCATGCATCTGGTCTGGGACTGGAACGGCACACTGCTCGACGACAACGCCGCGGTCGTCGGCGCGACGAATGCTGCGTTCGCCGAGGTCGGTCTGGAGCCGATCACGATCGAGCAGTACCGCGAGATGTACTGCGTCCCGATCCCCCGCTTCTACGAGCGGCTGATGGGCCGGCTGCCCACCGACGCCGAGTGGGAGCGGATGGACGGGATCTTCCACCGGTACTACACCGAGCAGCGGGTCGCCTGCGGGCTCACCGAGGGGGCCGAGGAGCTGCTGGCGCAGTGGCGGCTGGCGGGCCGCAGCCAGTCACTGCTGAGCATGTACGGCCACGACCAGCTGGTTCCGGTGGTGCGGGGGTACGGCATCGAGCAGCACTTCACCCGGGTCGACGGGCGCACCGGGCCGTCCGGCGGCAGCAAGGCGCAGCACATGGAGCGGCACCTCGCCGCGCTGGACGGGATAGCGCCGGAGCACATGGTGATCATCGGTGACGCGGTGGACGACGCGGTGGCCGCGGCACATGTCGGTGCGGCAGCGGTGCTCTACACCGGCGGGTCGCACAGCCGGGTGAGCCTGGAGGCGGCCGGGGTGCCGGTGGTGGACAGTCTGGTCGAGGCCGTGGCGCTCGCCGAGCAGATGGCCGGCTGAGGGGTGGCAGGGGCGGGACAGGCCCAAGGGCTGCCCCGTCCTCAGCTCACCGGGGCCGCGGTGCGCAGGATCTTCAGGAATTCGCGCATCCAGGCCGAGTGGTCCGGCCATGCGCGGGACGAGACCAGGGTGCCGTCGACCACTGCTTCGTGATCCTCGAAGGTGGCACCCGCGGCCTGCATGTCGAGTTCCAGTGCGGGATAGGCCGTGACGCGGCGGCCGCCCAGTTCGCCGATCGCCGCCGTCAGCAGGGGGCCGTGGCAGATCTGGGCCACCGGCCTGTCCGTCTCGAAGAAGGCCTTGAGGAGTTTGCGGAGCTCGGCGTCGTTGCGCAGATATTCGGGGGCCCGTCCGCCGGGGATGACCAGGGCGACGTAGTCGCCGGGGTCCACCTCGGAGAACGCCAGGTCGGCCGGCCAGGTGTAGCCGGGCTTCTCGGTGTACGTGTCGAAGCCGGGCTCGAAGTCGTGGACCACGAAGCGGAGCGTCTTGCGGGCGGGGGCCGCGATGTGGACGTCGTACCCCTCCTCGCGCAGCCGCTGGTACGGGTAGAGGACTTCCAGGGACTCGGCGGCGTCGCCGGTGACAATCAGGATTTTCGGTGCCATTGCTGCGGGGCTCCCCTCGCGCGGACGTCTCCGGTAAGCCTGCATCTGTCCGTTGCGCGCTGTCCAGAGTGTCAAAGTTCGGGGCCTTCTTTTGTACACATACGGCTCATGACGGTTCCGGGTGTCGGGGAGATAGCCTGGACCCCGTGATCAGCGCGATACGCCTCGGGGGCAGCGAAGCCCCCGGCCTGCGCCCGGACTGCCAACGCGCCCGGGCCATGACTGATCCCCTCGCCCCGGACCCGCTGCCAAAAATGGCCGATAAGGTCCCGGGCATCTCTCATAGCGGCATAGCGTCGTCCCAGACCGGAAACCCCGTGTCGTGGCGGTACGTCGCCTTTTTCACCTACGTCACGCAACGGCGCGCGACAGGAGCCAGAGGACATGCAGACCAAGCTGGACGAAGCCAAGGCCGAGCTGCTCGCACGGGCCGCCAAGGTAGCTGACAACAACCCGGGCGGTGGGGTCGGCGGCCCGGGCGGTAGCACCCGGGTGCACGTTGCGGGCGCCGGGGCCGGCAGCACGGGGGCAGGCCAGGACGAGCGTTCCGGCCAGGACGTGCTTCTCTCGTACCTCCAGCGCTACTACCTGCACACCGCTCCGGAGGACCTCGTCGGTCGCGACCCGGTCGACGTCTTCGGTGCCGCTTCCTCCCACTACCGCCTTGCGGAGAACCGGCCGCAGGGCACCGCGAACGTACGGGTGCACACGCCGACGGTCGAGGAGAACGGCTGGACGTCCAGTCACTCGGTCGTCGAGGTCGTCACGGACGACATGCCGTTCCTGGTGGACTCCGTCACCAATGAGCTGTCCCGGCAGGGCCGCGGCATCCATCTCGTGATCCACCCGCAGGTCGTCGTCCGCCGCGATGTCACCGGCAAGCTCATCGAGGTACTCGCCGAGGGCAACGGCCTCTCGGTGGGCGCGGTCCGCAAGGGTGCCGACGCGGCCAAGGCCCCGCTGCCGCACGACGCGCTGATCGAGTCGTGGATCCACGTCGAGATCGACCGCGAGACCGACCGCGCCGACCTCAAGACGATCGCCGAGAACCTGCTCCGGGTGCTGTCCGACGTACGGGAGACCGTCGAGGACTGGGACAAGATGCGCGAGGCCGCGCTGCGCATCGCCGACGACCTGCCCGGTGAGCCGCTCGACGCCCTCGCCGACGAAGAGGTGAACGAGGCGCGGGAGCTGCTGCGCTGGCTCGCCGCCGACCACTTCACCTTCCTCGGCTACCGCGAGTACGAGCTGAGGGAGACCGACGCACTGGCCGCCGTCCCCGGCACCGGCCTCGGCATCCTGCGCTCCGACCCGCACCACAGCGAGGACGAGGCGCACCCGGTCAGCCCGTCCTTCGACCGGCTGCCGGCCGACGCCCGCGCCAAGGCCCGTGAGCGCAAGCTGCTCATCCTCACCAAGGCGAACAGCCGGTCGACCGTGCACCGCCCCAGCTACCTCGACTACGTCGGGGTGAAGAAGTTCGACGCCGACGGCAACGTCATCGGTGAGCGCCGCTTCCTCGGGCTGTTCTCGTCCGCCGCGTACACCGAGTCCGTGCGCCGGGTGCCCGTCATCCGCCGCAAGGTCGCCGAGGTGCTGGAGGGCGCGGGCTTCTCGCCCAACAGCCACGACGGCCGGGACCTGCTGCAGATCCTCGAGACGTACCCGCGCGACGAGCTCTTCCAGACGCCCGTCGATCAGCTGCGCTCCATCGTCACCTCGGTGCTCTACCTCCAGGAGCGGCGCCGGCTGCGGCTGTACCTGCGCCAGGACGAGTACGGGCGCTACTACTCCGCGATCGTCTACCTGCCGCGCGACCGCTACACCACCGGTGTCCGACTCCGGCTGATCGACATCCTCAAGGAGGAGCTCGGCGGCACCAGCGTCGACTTCACCGCCTGGAACACCGAGTCGATCCTGTCCCGGCTGCACTTCGTCGTCCGGGTCGCGCCCGGCACCGAGCTGCCCGACCTCACCGGCGCCGAGGTGGAGCGCATCGAGGCCCGTCTCGTCGAGGCCGCCCGCTCCTGGGCCGACGGCTTCCAGGAGGCGCTGAACGCCGAGTGCGGCGAGGAGCGGGCCGCGGAGCTGCTGCGCCAGTACGGTCACTCGTTCCCCGAGGGCTACAAGGCCGACCACTCGCCGCGTTCCGCCGTCGCCGACCTGGTCCACCTCGAAGCGCTCAAGCGGGACGAGAAGGACTTCGCGCTCAGCCTGTACGAGCCGGTCGGTGCCGGCCCCGGCGAGCGACGCTTCAAGATCTACCGGACCGGCGAGCAGGTCTCCCTCTCGGCCGTCCTCCCGGCGCTCCAGCGGCTCGGCGTCGAGGTCGTCGACGAGCGCCCGTACGAGCTGCGCTGCGCGGACCGCACGCTGGCCTGGATCTACGACTTCGGTCTGCGAATGCCTCAGGTCAACGGCAGCGGCACCTACCTCGCCGACGACGCCCGGGACCGCTTCCAGGACGCGTTCGCGACCGTGTGGACGGGTGAGGCCGAGAACGACGGCTTCAACTCCCTGGTGCTCGGCGCGGGCCTGAGCTGGCGGCAGGCGATGGTGCTGCGCGCCTACGCGAAGTACATGCGGCAGGCCGGTTCGACCTTCAGCCAGGACTACATGGAGGACACCCTCCGTAACAACGTCCACACCACACGGCTGCTGATCTCCCTCTTCGAGGCCAGGATGTCGCCGGGCCGGCAGAGCGCCGGCACCGAGCTGATCGACGGTCTCCTCGAAGAGCTGGACGGAGCGCTCGACCAGGTCGCCTCGCTCGACGAGGACCGGATCCTGCGGTCCTTCCTGACCGTTATCAAGGCAACCCTGCGTACGAACTTCTTCCAGCAGGCGGCGAGCGGGAAGCCGCATTCCTACGTCTCGATGAAGTTCGACCCGCAGGCCATCCCGGACCTTCCGGCGCCCCGCCCGGCGTTCGAGATCTGGGTGTACTCGCCGCGCGTCGAGGGTGTCCACCTGCGCTTCGGCAAGGTCGCCCGCGGTGGCCTGCGCTGGTCGGACCGGCGGGAGGACTTCCGTACGGAGATCCTCGGCCTGGTCAAGGCGCAGATGGTGAAGAACACCGTCATCGTGCCGGTCGGCGCCAAGGGCGGCTTCGTCGCCAAGCAGCTGCCGGACCCGGCCGTCGACCGTGACGCCTGGATGACCGAGGGCATCGCCTCGTACCGGACGTTCATCTCGGCGCTGCTGGACATCACCGACAACCTGGTGGCCGGCGAGGTCGTGCCGCCCGTGGACGTCGTCCGCCACGACGAGGACGACACGTACCTCGTCGTCGCCGCCGACAAGGGCACCGCGAGCTTCTCCGACATCGCCAACGAGGTCGCTGTCGGATACGGCTTCTGGCTCGGCGACGCGTTCGCCTCCGGCGGCTCCGCCGGATACGACCACAAGGGCATGGGCATCACCGCCCGCGGCGCCTGGGAGTCCGTCGAGCGGCACTTCCGCGAGCTCGGCCACGACACCCAGACCGAGGACTTCACGGTCGTCGGCGTCGGCGACATGTCCGGTGACGTGTTCGGCAACGGCATGCTGCTCTCCGAGCACATCCAGCTCGTCGCCGCCTTCGACCACCGGCACATCTTCATCGACCCGACCCCGGACGCCGCCACCTCGTACGCCGAGCGGCGCCGCCTCTTCGACCTGCCGCGCAGCTCCTGGGCCGACTACAACAAGGATCTGCTGTCCGCGGGCGGCGGCATCCACCCCCGTACCGCGAAGTCGATCCCGGTCAACGCGCACGTCCGCGAGGCGCTCGGCATCGAGTCGGGTGTCACCAAGATGACGCCCGCCGAGCTGATGAAGACCATCCTCAAGGCCCGCGTCGACCTGCTATGGAACGGCGGCATCGGCACGTACATCAAGTCGTCGGCCGAGTCGAACGCGGACGTCGGCGACAAGGCCAACGACGCGATCCGCGTCAACGGGGAGGACCTGCGGGCCAAGGCCGTCGGCGAGGGCGGCAACCTCGGCGCGACCCAGCTCGGCCGGATCGAGTTCGCCCGGGGCGGCGGCCGGATCAACACCGACGCGATCGACAACAGCGCCGGCGTGGACACCTCCGACCACGAGGTGAACATCAAGATCCTGCTCAACGGCCTGGTCCGGGACGGCGACATGACCGTCAAGCAGCGCAACAAGCTGCTCGCGGACATGACCGACGAGATCGGGCGTCTGGTGCTGCGCAACAACTACGCGCAGAACACCGCGCTCGCCAACTCCGTCGCCCAGTCCTCCTCGCTGCTCCACGCCCAGCAGCGCTTCATGCGCCGCCTCGAGAACGACGGGCACCTCAACCGGGCGCTGGAGTTCCTGCCGACCGACCGGCAGATCCGTGAGCTGCTGAACAGCGGCAAGGGGCTCACCCAGCCCGAGCTCGCCGTGCTGCTGGCCTACACGAAGATCACCACGTCCGACGAGCTGATCAAGACCAGTCTGCCGGACGACCCGTACCTTCAGAAGCTGCTGTACGCCTACTTCCCCGAGCAGCTGCGCGCGCAGTTCCCCGGGGCGGTCGACGGACACGCGCTGCGTCGCGAGATCATCACGACGGTGCTGGTCAACGACACGGTGAACACCGGTGGTTCGACCTTCCTGCACCGGCTGCGGGAAGAGACCGGCGCGTCGATCGAGGAGATCGTGCGGGCCCAGGCCGCGGCCCGCGAGATCTTCGGCCTCGGCCAGGTGTGGGACGCCGTCGAGGCGCTCGACAACCAGGTCGCCGCCGATGTGCAGACCCGGATCAGGCTGCACTCGCGCCGGCTCGTCGAGCGCGGTTCGCGCTGGCTGCTCGGCAACCGGCCGCAGCCGCTGGAGATCGCCGGCACGATCGGCTTCTTCAAGGACGGTGTCGACCAGGTCTGGGCCGAGCTGCCCAAGATGCTGAAGGGCGCCGACCAGGAGTGGTACCAGTCGATCCTGGACGAGCTGAGCGAGGCCGGCGTTCCGGACGAGCTGGCGCAGCGCGTCGCCGGATTCTCGTCGGCCTTCCCGGCGCTCGACATCGTGGCGATCGCGGAGCGCGTCGGCAAGGACCCGCTGGCCGTTGCCGAGATCTACTACGACCTCGCCGACCGGCTCGGCGTCACGCAGCTGATGGACCGGATCATCGAACTGCCGCGGAGCGACCGCTGGCAGTCGATGGCCCGCGCGTCCATCCGTGAGGACCTGTACGCCGCGCATGCGGCGCTCACCGCGGACGTGCTGTCCGTGGGCAACGGGACCTCGACGCCGGAGGAGCGGTTCGCGGCGTGGGAGGAGAAGAACGCGGCGATCCTGACGCGGTCGCGCTCCACGCTGGAGGAGATCCAGGGGTCGGACGCGTTCGACCTGGCGAATCTGTCGGTGGCCATGCGGACGATGCGGACGCTGCTGCGTACGCACGCGTAGGGACCGGTGGGGGCGGGGCGGTTGCCGTGGAGTTCGGCGGCCGCCCCGTTCTCGTTCCCGCCCGTGGCCCCGAAGGCGACGGGCCCGATGCAGCTCCTGGCCGTGGGGCCCGGGTTCTGTCCTCGGGCGCCGGACGGGCCCCGGTTGCGGGCCGGGCCCTCGTCCCACTCCCGGCACATCGCTCGAAGGCCTGGTCACCACCAAGGTGACCAGGCCTTCGAGCAATGGGTTCGGGACTGCGCGGGTCGAGCGGATCTCCTTAATGCCGTCACGCGGGAAGCGGCATCCGCTCCTTCACCATTCCGTAGAGCACGACGGAGACGGCCATCACCCCGGCGGCGGTGAAGACGCCCGGTGCCCAGCTTCCCGTCGCGTCGCGCAGTACGCCGCTGACGACGGGGCTCGCCACCGCGCCGATCTCGGCGACCAGGTTGAACAGGCCGAACAGTGAGCCTCGATGCTCGTCGGTGGCCAGGTCGCCGAGGATGCTGTGGACGATCGGCTGGAGGGCGTTGAAGAAGAGGCCCGAGCAGAACAGGATCAGGCCGAGCAGGAGCAGCGACGGCTTCCCGTCGAGCAGGCTGATGCCGAACGCGATCGCGAGGACCGTGTGCACGGCTGCGCAGGTGATCGCCAGCGGCTTGCGGCCCTTGCCCGCCCGCACCCTGCGGTCGGCGATCCAGCCGCCCACCGGGAAGCCGATGATGCCCGCGCCCGCGTTGAACGCCGCGGTCAGCGCGGCTGCCCCGAAGCTGGTGTGCGCGCTCTCCACGACGATCTGCACGGACCAGAAGGAGAAGAACCAGAGGTTCCACATCACCGCGATGAAGGCGATGTACACCAGCCAGACATTGCGGTTGAGGAGGTGGACCGAGCGCCCGGTGCGGACGATGCCCCGGATGACCACGGTGAGCATGATGAGGAACAGCACTCCCGAACCGACGGCGGTGAGCCAGTCGGGCCAGCTGAACTCGTCCGCGAGCAGGAACAGGGCGACGATCGCGACGGCAGCCGGGACGGAGTAGCCGACGAGGCGCAGCGCGGGCGGACCGAGGCGCAGCGGACGGTCTCCGCGGGCGCGGAAGAAGCCCCATGTCGCGGCGGCGACGAGGAGGGAGACAGCCCCGAAGACGTACAGGGGCATGCTCCAGGCCCGGTCGCCCATGCCCCACGCGCCGCCCCAGTCGATGAGGTGGGGCGTGGCCACGATGCCGGCCGTCAGGCCGATGGAGAGGCCGGACAGGACCACACCGAGTCCTATGGTGCGGCGGGCCGGGGGCGTGTGCGCGATCACCAGGACGCGGTCGTTCGAGTAGAACACGCCCTCGCCGAGGCCGGTGAGCACACGGGCCACGACGAACCCGACCAGACCGCCGGTGAGCCCGGACACCAGGGTCAGCAGGCCTGCCCACAGCAGCGAGACGACGAGCATCTCGCGGTGGCCGTAGCGGTCGCCGAGGCGCCCGCCCGCGTACTGCGTGAGCATGTATCCGGTGAAGAACATGGAGCCGATCAGACCGCCGAGGGTGGCCGGGTTGGCGGCGTCCCCGATGAATCCCGTCTTGTTCTCGATCATCCAGGAGACGACCGGCCCGGTGACGGTGCGATCGGCATAGCTGATCAGCCAGCCCGCGAGCAGGAAGCCCCACAGGTGGGTGTGATGGCCGGAGAACAGCGCCCGGCCGGCGTGGCGGTCCTCGGCAGAAGTGGATGGGGCGGGTGCGGCGGAGTGTGTCATGCGTCCCCCTTGACGCCAGGCTGATAGAAAGCGCTTGCCAAGATCGCAGGTACTGCCGCATAGGTCAATGCTTGACTTCTGGGAGGCCGGCGCCCATGGTTTCCGGGCGGTGATCACGAACCCGCCGGAGGGATCCCCCCTCCGGCTCCGCCTCAGCCCCTAGCAGCGCCGCTCCCTCGCCGAACTGACTCCGCTCGCCGAGGTGCTGCCCGTGCCCGCACTGGAGGCGGTGCTCACCCTGGGGGTGCGGTTCGGCCCCCGGGTGGCCGTCACCGCCGCCGTCGTCGAGCAGCGGCTGCCGGGCACCGCCGAAGCGGTCACCACCTGGGGTCCGCGATGGTTGCCGCTGCTCGCGGGACCGGCGGGGGCGCGGGTGCTGCGGCTGCTGGTGGAGCAGCGGGAGCCGCACGGCGGGCAGAGCGGGCGGCTCACGCCGTGGCTGCTGGCGGCGGGGGAGGACGGGCTCGCGCTCGTGGAGCGTTTCGGCCCGGACGCGCTCGCCCTGGTCCTCGCCACCGACGCCCCGCCGGCCGACGCCCGGCTGCTCGGTGAACTGCTGATGCTGCCGGGCCCGTCCGCCGTACTGCACCGCCTGATCACCGGCTACGGGCTGCCGCCCGCCCACTGGGCACGGGCGGCAGCCCTGCTGGCGCGCGGCGAACCGGAGGGGCGGGTGCTGCTGCGGCTGTGGGGGCGAAGCCGGGTGAGGTGAGCGCGTCACCGGCCGCCGCCCGCCCGCCGCCCGCGACGTGACCGTGGTCCGCGCCGCCCGCCGACCTACTTCCTGGCCTTGGTGAACCTCTCGTACGCGGCGACGACTTCCTCCGCCGGACCGTCCATCCGCAGCGTCCCCGCCTCCAGCCAGATCGCCCGGTCGCAGGTCTCGGTGATCGACTTGTTGTTGTGGCTGACCAGGAACACCGTGCCCGCCTCCTTGCGCAGCTCGATGATCCGCTCCTTGCTGCGCCGCTGGAACTTCGCGTCGCCCGTGGACAGCGCCTCGTCGATCAGCAGCACGTCGTGACTCTTGGCGGCGGCGATGGAGAAACGCAGCCGGGCTCCCATGCCGGAGGAGTACGTCCGCATCGGGAGCGTGATGAAGTCGCCCTTCTCGTTGATGCCCGAGAAGTCGACGATCCCCTGGTAGCGCTCGCGGATCTCCTCGCGCGTCATGCCCATCGCGAGCCCGCCGAGGATGACGTTGCGCTCGCCGGTCAGATCGCTCATCAGCGCCGCGTTCACCCCGAGCAGCGACGGCTGGCCCTGGGTGTGCACCCGGCCCTTCGACGCCGGGAGCAGCCCCGCGATCGCCTTCAGCAGAGTCGACTTCCCCGAGCCGTTGGAGCCGATCAGGCCGATCGCCTCGCCCTTGTACGCGGCGAAGCTGACGCCCTTCACGGCGTGCACCTCACGCACTCCGGGGGACTGCCGCCGGGACGCGATCCTGCTGAGCGCCGAGGTGGCGCTGCCCTTTCCGGTGCGGGCACCGTTGACCCGGTACGTGATGTGGACGTCGTCCACGACGACGGTCGGTACCTGCTCGTTGTTGTCAGCCACGCCCGTACCGCTCCTCCGCCTGCCAGAAGTACACGAATCCGCCCAGCCCGCACACGAGCGCCCAGCCCGTGGCGATGGCCCACACATGCGGGGGCAGCTGGGCCCTGCTGAAGCTGTCGATGAGGGCGAACCGCATCAGGTCGATGAAGACGGCGGCCGGATTGCACTCCAGAGCCAGCTTCACGAGGTGCGGGACCCTGTCGCCCTTGAGCAGCGCGTCCATGCTCCACATGACGCCCGATGCGTACATCCAGGTCCGCAGGATGAACGGTGTCAGCTGCGCGATGTCCGGGGTCCGGGCGGCCAGCCGGGCCATCACCATCGAGAGGCCCGTGTTGAACACGGCCTGCAGGAACAGCGCCGGAATCGCCAGCAGCCAGGACGGCCGGGGGAACTGTCCGAACCCGATCAGGATCAGCACCAGCGCGCCCAGCGAGAAGAGCAGCTGCTGGAGTTGCTGCAGGGCCAGCGCGACGGGCAGCGAGGCGCGGGGGAAGTGCAGGGCCCGCACGAGGCCGAGGTTGCCGCTGATTGCGCGGGTGCCCACAGTGATCGAGTTGCTGGTGAAGGTCCAGATGAACACGCCCGTCACGAGGAACGGCACGAAGTCCTCGACGTTCTTCTTCGTGTTCATGAGGACGCCGAAGATGAAGAAGTAGACCGCCGCGTTGAGCAGCGGGGTCATGAGCTGCCAGATCTGGCCGAGCTTCGCCTGGCTGTACTGGGCGGTGAGCTTGGCGGTGGCGAACGCCGTGATGAAGTGCCGACGGCCCCACAGCTGCCGGACGTACGCCCTCAGCGTCGGCCTGGCCCCGCTCACGGTCAGCCCGTGCCGGGCCGCGAGCGCGGCGAGCTCGCCCGGTCCGTAGACCGGGAGGAGGGGGGCGGGGGCTGCACCGGTCGCCGCGGGCGTTGTCGGCGGGGCTGTTGTCTGGCTCACCACGATCGCTTTCGACGGGAGGACAGGAACCATCGCGGACGCCGGAACGGAACCGTATCGTCGCAACGCCGAGAGTAGGACGTGACCACGTCGCAACGCAACCGTTTCGTCGTTACGCACTATGATTGACGCCATGACCACCGACCCGGGAACCCGCCGCCGCGTCCCCGCCGGAGCCGCCGTGCTGCGCGAGGACGTCACCGATGCCATCCGCAGCGCCGTCTTCGAGGAACTGGCGGCGGTCGGCTTCGCCCGGATGTCGATCGAGGGCATCGCCCGGCGCGCCGGCGTCGGCAAGACCGCCGTCTACCGCCGCTGGAAGTCCAAGCTGGCCCTCGTCCTCGACCTGGTCTCCGCCGTCGCCGTCCAGGGCATGCCGGCTCCGGCCACCGGCTCGCTGCACGGGGACGTCCGCGCCGTGCTCCAGCTGGCCGCCTACGCGCTGCGCCACCCCGTCGCCTCGCAGGTCATCCCGGACCTGATGGTCGAGGCGGCCCGGAACCCGGAGATCGCCGACGCGATCAAGGCCGCGCTGCTGGACCCGCAGCAGGGCATCGCCGCGGTGGTCGTGCGGGACGCCGTCGCCCGCGGCGAGCTCCCCGAGGACAGCGACCCGGACCGTGCCCTGGACCTGATCGTCGGCCCGCTGTACTGGCGGCTCGCGGTGGTCCGGGGCGAACTGCCCAAGGGCTATCTGGACGACCTGGCCGCATCGGCGGTCGCCGCGCTCACGAAGAGCTGACCGCCCGCGCCCTCGCCGCACGGCCGTTCCGGCCCGTGCTCCGGCGCGGGGACCCGGTTCCGGGCGCTTCGACGCGTGTTCCGGGAGCCGTTTCCGCCCCTGGTGCTGTGACCGGAAAGGTTCACCGGCTCGCGCCGACCGGCACGGCACCTCGCCGCGTTGTCGCATCACCCGAGTACATCCAGTACGCGGGCGATGCTCCGCCTTGCGATGCACCGCACCGGACGCCGCGAGCTTCCCGGCAAACCCTTCCGGTCACAGCACTGGGCGACGAGTGCGCCGCCGAGCGCTCGATGCGACGTTTGTTCCTGTACGGACCCTGGTGTCACTCGTTCGAGGAGCTGATCGGTGACCCTCGGCCGTTCACACGGTTGAGCCATACGGATAACCAGGCCCCCGTATGAACGGACGTGCTCAACATGCCGCCACGGCTCAGTGTCGTCGTCCCCGTCTACAACGTAGAGCTCTATCTGACGGACTGCCTGAGGTCCCTCGCCGAGCAGACCATGGCCGACCTGGAGGTGGTGATGGTCGACGACGGGTCCACCGACGACAGTGCCGCCCTGGCCGCCGCGTTCGCCGAACAGGACAGCCGCTTCCGGCTGGTGAGCCAGAAGAACGGCGGACTCGGGCACGCCCGCAACACCGGTGTCCGCAACTGCGACCCGGACAGCAGCTACGTCGCCTTCGTGGACAGCGACGACATCGTCCCGCCGCGCGCGTACGAGCGTCTCGTCGGCGCACTCGAGGAGACGGGCTCGGACATGGCGTCCGGCAACGTGCTCCGGCTGCGGTCCTCCGGCAAGCTCCAGCAGTCGCCCAACTTCAGCAAGCCCATGGCGACCACCCGGCTGCGCACCCACATCTCCCGCGACTGGGACCTCGCCGCCGACCGGATCGCCTGCAACAAGATCTTCCGCCGGGCGTTCTGGGACGAGCACGCCTTCGCCTTCCCGGTCGGCGCCCTCTACGAGGACATCCCCGTCGTCCTCCCCGCCCACTTCCTGGCCCGCTCCGTCGACGTCGTCAAGGACCCCGTCTACCACTGGCGCGACCGCGCCGGCTCGATCACCACCCGTCGCGCCGTGGTCCGCGGCATCCAGGACCGGGCCTCGCACGTCCTGGGCGTGTCCACCTTCCTCGACGAGCACCGCAGCGCCGACGACAAACGCCGCTACGAGGCGCACGTACTCGCCAACGACCTCTGGTACTTCATGGAGGCGCTGCCCGACGGCGACGACGAGTACCGCCGCGCCTTCCTCACGTACGCCAACGAGTTCACCGACCAGGTCGACCCGGCCGTCCTCGACGGGCTGCCGCTGCGGCTGCGGGTGATGTGGCATCTCGTACGCGAACGGCGCACCGGCGAACTGCTGGCGCTGCTCGCCCACGACAAGGCCGAACCCGGCGCCTTCGGCGTCCAGGGCGTGCGCCGCCGCAGCGCCTCGTACCCGGCCCTCACCGGGCCGGTGCCCCGTTCGGTGCTGCGGATCGACGACCGGGACCTGCCGCTCACCGCCCGGCTGCACGAGGCGCACTGGCAGGGCGGCAAGCTGCACCTCAAGGGGTACGCGTACATCCGCAACCTGCCCGCCGCCTCGCGCCGCAGCGAGTTCCGGGCCGGCTGGCTGCGGGCCGGCCGGCGGCATGCGGTGCCGCTGCGGCTGCGCAGGGTCGACGAACCGGAGGCCACCGCCCGGTCCCGGCAGAGTCTGCACGACTACGACCGGTCCGGCTTCGAGACGGTCGTCGACCCGGCCCGGCTGCGGATCTCCGCCGACGGCGACACCGAACGGCTCACCTGGCGCCTCGAAGTCGGCATCGCCGGACACGGGATGCTGCGCCGCTCCGACGTCTGCGCCGACGCGTCCGCGGCGCCGCCGCCCGTGCACCGGCCGGACGGCGACCACCGGATCGTGCCCGCCTTCGAGGGCGGCAGGCTGGTGCTGCACGCCGAGCGGATCGACGCCCGGTTCGAATCGCACCGGGCGGGCGACGCGGACGACGGGACCGGCAGCGTGGTGATCGACGGAATGATCCGTGACCGCCTCGGCAAGGGACCCCTGCGCATCCACCTCACCCACCGGTCCTCGGGCACCGCCTTCGACTGTCCGGCCACCGTCCACGAGGGTGCGGTGCCGTCGGCGGCGGGCTGGCGGCGGTTCACTGCGGAGATCCCGCTCGGCGCGGTCGCCGATGCGCGGCCGGCGGCGGCGGCGGGGGCGGGCGCCGCCGTGTACAGCCTGCATCTGGTCGGACCGGACGGCCGCAGGACACCGATCGACGTGCCGGGGCCCCTTCTGCCGGGCCGCTACCCGGTCGGTGCAGTCGCCGGTGCCGGCAGCGACGACGACGGCGAGCGGCGCGAGCTCGCGCTCACCGCAAGCTCCCGGGGCAATCTGCTGATCAGCGAACGGACCGTGCAGCCCGACTGCGGGCTCGCGCGATGGATGGAGGACGGGCTGCTGCTCCTGGAGGGCACTTACCCGGACGACCCCCGCCACCCCCTCGAACTGGTGGCCAGGCACAGCGGCCACCACGAGGAGGCCGTGTTCCCGGTGGTCTTCTCCGGCCCGGCGGGCGCGCGGCGGTTCCGGGCCGGGCTGCGGCCGGACGCCGTCGAAACGCCCGGTGGTCCACTGCCGCTCGGCGAGGGCCACTGGTACCTCTTCCTCCGTACGAAGGGTGCCACCGACGAGACCGGTGAGATGCCGCTGCGCATCGCGGCCGCCGCCCACCGCGCCCTCCCCGCCGCCCGCACGCTCGGAGGCCGCAGCTACGTCATCGAACGGCGCTACCACGATCAACTGCTCGTCACCTGCGCGTCGGTGCTGACCGCGGCGGAACGCGGCGCCCGTGGCAAGCGGCTGCTGCGCGAGGCGTACGCCGGCCTGCGCACCGCGCCGCTGCGCGACACCGTTCTGTACAGCAGCTTCGACGGCCGCCAGTACTCCGACTCGCCGCGCGCGATCTACGAGGAACTGGCCACGCGCACCACCGTGTTCGAGCATCTGTGGGTCGTGCGCGACCAGCAGGCCCGCATCCCCGCAGGCGCCTCCGTCGTCGTGCACGGTTCCGAAGCGTGGCACGAGGCGCTGGCCCGCAGCCGCCACATCGTCACCAACACCCAGCTGCCCGAATGGTTCGAGCGGCGCGAGGGCCAGACCGTCGTCCAGACCTGGCACGGCACCCCGCTCAAGCGCATCGGCCTCGACCTCGCGGGCACCGCCCAGGCCAACGCCGGCTACATCGCCACCATCGAACAGCGCGCACGGCAGTGGAGCGTCCTGGTCTCCCCGAACAGCTTCTCCACCCCCGTCCTGCGGCGCTCATTCGGCTACCGGGGAGAGACGATCGAGTGCGGCTACCCCCGCAACGACCTCTTCCACGCCTCCGACCGCACCAAGGTCGCCGCGGCGGTACGGGAGCGGCTCGGGATCCCCGCAGGCAAGCAGGTGGTGCTGTACGCCCCGACGTGGCGCGAGGACCGGCCGCAGGGCGGCGGCAGGTACGCCCTCGATCTTCAGCTCGATCTGGCCGCGGCCGAACGCGAACTCGGTGCCGGCACCGTGCTGCTGGTGCGCCGCCACTATCTGGTCACAGACCGGCTCCCGGACACCGGCAGCGGCTTCGTACGGGACATGTCGCGCTACGGGGACGTCGGCGAGCTGATGCTGATCAGCGACGCACTGGTCACCGACTACTCCTCGTTGATGTTCGATTTCGCCCAGACCGGCCGCCCGATGCTCTTCCACACCTACGACCTCGCCCACTACCGCGACACCCTGCGCGGCTTCTGCTTCGACTTCGAGACGCGTGCCCCCGGCCCCCTGATCCCCGACTCCGCCGGTCTCGTCGAGGCACTGCGCGACCCGGTGGCGGCCACGGCGGGACACGCGCAGGCCTATGAGGCATTTCGGCGGGACTTCTGCGATCTCGACGACGGGCATGCGGCGCAGCGGGTGGCCGACCGGATGCTGCAGCCCGCGGACGGGTAGACGACCCGGTCCGCACCGGTGTGTTCCCCGGTTCCGGTCCCGTGCCCGCGCGGGAACCGGAACCGGACTCCGGGATGAAGCGCTGGTGAACGAGAACGCGTGAGCGGGCGCCGAGGTACGCATGAACCGTTCGAGTGATTCGGGTCAGCCGGTCGACATGCGGATACGCAGGGATCCGTTTCACCCATTTGCTTAAGTATGTTGATCGGTGCGCTGAATCACTGCTGTGGGTTGCTACGTTCGTTTTCATGGGTATCCGAATGTGGTGCGACTCCTGGAACGTACGTCGCGCACGAGCCGTCGTGCTCGTCGCCGCGGCCGTCGGGCTGCTCGTCAGAATGCTGATCGCGGCGAACACGCCGGGCCCCGCCGATGTGCGTTTCTTTCAAGGGTTCGCAAAGGCCCTCACCGTTTACGGCCCCATTCGGATCTATGAGCAGCCGCTTCCGGGACTGCCCGTCTACAACCATCCGCCGCTGGCCGGGTGGATGCTCCTCGGGCTGAATGGCCTATCCGAACTAGGAATGTCATTCGGTACGTTGATCCGATCACCTGCCTCGATCGCCGACTTCTTCTGCGCACTCGTCGTGTTCGAAATCGTCCGGCGGCGCGGCACTTTGCGTACCGCGGTCGCCTGTGGGATCGGGGTGGCCTTCAGCCCCGTGCTGATCGCCACATCGGGTTACCACGGCAACACCGACTCGGTCGCGATCACCTTCGCCTTCGCCGCCGCGTATCTGCTCGTCGACCGGAAGGCGCCGCTGGCCGCCGGGGTCGCCGCCGCACTGTCGATCGGCATCAAGTTCGTCCCGGTCGTGGCGATCCCGGTGCTGTTCGCCGGCGCGCTGCGCGGCGGCCGGTCGGTGCTCGTCCGCTTCACCGCCGGGTTCACCGCCCTGACCGCGCTCATCTGGGGGCCCGTCCTGGTGACCGTGCCGGAGAACCTCAAGGAGAACGTCCTGGAATACGCGGGCGGCGGCTACCGCCTCTGGGGCCTGGTCCGGTTCGCCGATGTGCTCGGCCTGCCGGAGCCGTTCATCGCCTTTCTCCGCGGCGAGGGCCACTACCTCTCGGTGCTGATCTGCGTGGCCGTCGGTGTCTGGCTGGCACTGGTCCGGCCCACGCAGCTGCCCGGCGCCGTCGCCGTGACGCTGGGCCTGCTGCTGCTCCTGTCCACCGCGTCCGGCCTGCAGTACCTGACCTGGGCGGCGGCCGCCATGTTCGTCATCGGGTTCTGGGAGGGGCTCGCCTACAGCAGCGTGCTCGGCTGGACGGCCGTCCTCGGCTACCAGGGACGCTCCCCGGTGCGCTGGAGCGAGACGGTGCTGCAACTGGGCGCCGCCGGCTGGCTCGTCCTTGCTGTCGGCCTGGTCTCGGGCGTCCGCAAGATCCTCGCCACCCCGCCCGCCGGACCCCCGTCGTCCCTTGCGGAACAGGCATCGGCCACGGCGCCCCGTGGTTCGCAACCGTCCGGTTCCGCCGTCAACTGACCACACCCGAGCACGACTGGAGAACATCCCGTGAAGGAAAGCACGAGTCCCAGGATCGGCATCCTGGTGGTCGCGTACAACGCCGAGACGACGCTGGAGAACACCCTCGACCGGATTCCGGAGGACTTCAGGTCCCGGGTCTCCGAGATCCTGATTCTCGACGACGCGAGCCACGACGCGACCTTCACCGCAGGATGCCGCTGGTCGCAGACCGAGGGAATGCCGCGGACCGTGGTGATGCGGCACACCAAGAATCTCGGGTACGGCGGAAACCAGAAGGCCGGATACGCCCTGGCCGCAGCGCACGGACTGGACATCATCGTGCTGCTGCACGGCGACGGACAGTACGCCCCCGAATATCTGCCCGAAATGGTCGAACCCATCGAACGCGGTGAATGCGAAGCGGTGTTCGGATCGCGGATGATGAAGTCCGGCAGCGCCCTCAAGGGCGGTATGCCGATGTACAAATGGCTCGGCAACCGAATTCTCACCCGTCTGGAGAACGGACTCCTCGGCTCGAAGCTCACCGAATTCCACTCCGGATACCGCGCCTACAGCGTCGACGCGCTCAAGAAGCTGCCGATCGACCGGAACACCGACGCGTTCGACTTCGACACCCAGATCATCGTCCAGCTGCTCAACGAAGGAATGCGGATCAAGGAGATCCCGGTTCCAACGTACTACGGCGACGAGATCTGTTACGTCAACGGCATGAAGTACGCGAAGGACGTCGTCAAGGACGTCCTCGAATACCGCCTGGCCGTCAAGGGGTTCGGTACCTGCGCCTGGATCCCCAAGCCCGTCGAGTACGCCTTCAAGGAGGGCGACGGCTCCTCGCACGCCGTCATCCTGGAGAAGATGCGCGCGCTGCCGCCCGGCCGCGTCCTCGATCTCGGCTGCTCCGGCGGCCTGTTCGCACAGCGCCTCGAAGCGCTCGGCCACGAAGTGACCGGTCTCGACTACGTCGAGGTCCCGGGCGTCCGCGAGAAGTGCACGCACTTCCACCTCGCCGATCTCGAGGACGGTCTGCCCGCCGAGATCGGCACCGACTTCGACTACGTGGTCGCCGGCGATGTCATCGAGCACCTCTCGCGCCCCGAACGGGTCCTCTCCGAGGTCGCGACCGTGCTGCGTCCGGGCGGCCGAGTGCTGCTGTCCGTCCCGAACTTCAGCCACTGGTACGCACGGCTGCGGGTCGCGCTCGGGGTCTTCGACTACGACCGGCGCGGCATCCTCGACGAGACGCATCTGCGCTTCTTCACCCGGGCCAGCCTGCGCCGCACCGTCCGGAACGCGGGCTACGACGTGCTCGGCATCACCCCCACCGGGGCACCGTTCTGGTCACTGCTCGGCGGCCGCGGACCGGTCACCGCAATCCTCGGCGGGCTGTCGAAGCTGCTGACCAGGATCCGGCCGACGCTGTTCGGCTATCAGTACGTCGCACTGCTCACCCCGCATGCGGCCGAGACGATCATCGCTGGAGAGCACGTCGATGTACAGGACATCCTCAACCGACAGTACGTCCCCGCCGACCGGATCGGGGTCTGACCATCCGACTGCCGACGTGCCCGCCCCCACGCAATCCACCGGGCCAGGGCCCGCTGCCGCAGTCAGGAGCAAGACCTTGACCCTGCCCAGTCTGATGCTGCTCCTGTTCGCCGTGTTCGCGTCGGCGGGCGGCCAGATCATGCTCAAGCACGGGATGAAGAGCGCCGCGGCGGCCGCCGGGCGCGAGGGAGGATCCCTGGCGATCCGCGCGGCGACCAGCCCGTGGGTCGTCCTGGGGCTCCTCGTCTTCGCGGTGTCCGCACTCGCCTGGATGGCGACGCTGGCCAAGGTGCCGCTGAGCATCGCCTATCCGTTCAACGCGCTCGGCTATCTGCTGATCGTGCTGGCCGGATCCACGGTGCTGCACGAGCGGACCTCGATGTGGACCTGGACCGGCTCCCTGCTCGTGATCATCGGCCTCGCCACGGTCATGGCCGGCCAGCAACGCTGAGCGGCCCCGCCGGCCGGGCGGGCGGCCGCGGAACCAGACCCGTCCGGCGAGCGAAGGCAGACGCTCGCCGGACGACCCCGATCACACCTCTTCGCCGAGCAGCACGCTGCGCACCACCCGCTCGGCCGCCCGCCCGTCGTCGTACGGGCAGTACCTCGCCCGGAAAGCAGCCCGCAGCGCCTCGTTCTCCGGACTGTTCCAGCTGCCGTCGAGGAAGATCCGGGCCAGTTCGTCCGTGCTGGTGGAGACCGCCCCGGGGGTGTCGCCCGGCTTCCCGGACAGCAGATCGAAGCAGACCCCGCGGACCGTGCGGTACGTCTCCCAGTCCGGGGCGTGCACCACGATCGGGCGGTCCAGGGCGGCGTAGTCGAACATCACCGACGAATAGTCCGTCACCAGCGCGTCCGCCGCCAGGAACAGCTCCTCGATCCGCGGATGGTCGCAGACGTCGAGGATCGTCGGACGGTCCGGCAGCCCCGCACCCTCGTAGAAGTAGTGCGCGCGGACCATGATCACCGTGTCGGGGCCGAGCGCGTCGGCGAGCCGTTCCAGATCGATCCGGCTCGTGAACAATGCCTCGTAGTCCCGGTGCGTGGGCGCGTACAGCACACTGCGCAGGCCGGGGCGGATGCCGAGCCCGGCCCGGATCTCCGCGATCCGCCCGGCGGTCGCCGTGGTGAGGACGTCGTTGCGCGGATAGCCCGTTTCGAGCGTCCGCGCGGCGCTCGGGTAAGCGCGTGACCATACCTCCGTGGAGTGCGGATTGGCGGAGACACTCCAGTCCCACCGGTCGACGCGCTGCAGCAGCCGGTCGAAGTTCAGCCCCTGGGCGGCCGCCGGATAATCCTGCTGGTCCAGACCCATGATCTTCAGCGGGGTGCCGTGATGGGTCATCACATGGATCTGACCGGGGCGCTTGACCAGGTGGTCGGGGAAGTTGACGTTGTTGAAGAAGTACGTGGCACGGGCCATCGTCGCCCAGTACCGGCGGGTCCCCGCCACCACATGGTCGATGCCGGGCGGTACCGAGGCCCGCTGGTTCTTCGACACCACCCAGACCCCGCGCACCTGCGGGGCCAGCTCCTGGGCCTTGCGGAAGATCGCCTCCGGGTTGCAGCTGACCCCGCGGTTCCAGTACGCGGCGTAGACGGCGAGTCCGCTGTCCAGCGGACGCCTGCGCTGCCACCAGTAGTAGCGCGCCGTCAGTGTGCGCTTCGCCTGGGCCCGCAGGGCGCCGGGCACGGAGCGCATCCACCGGCGCAGGGCGAGGGCGGTGTCGAGGCTGCCGAGCGCGATGTAACGGCCACCGCCGATCAGCCGCGGCCGCAGCCCCCGGGCCCCGCCCGGGAGCCGGTGCCCCTCGGGCCGGTGCGTGCGGTGGAACGCGGCGACGGAGCGTACGTACCGCCTGCGTCGGCGCTCCACCGCCGGATATCCGGACAGCAGCTCCTGGGAGGCTCGTTCGAAGAGGAGGGTCCGCAGGGGATGCAGGGCCGGCCGGTCCTGGACGAACGTCATCAGCCCCGCGTACGCCTCGACGAGGTGGAGCGGTGTCGTGCCGTCCGTGGGCTCCGACTCGTCGACGAGGTCCGGCAGATAGCGCTGCCTCCGGTGCTCGACGCAGGCCACCGGCAGGACGGCGATGGATTCGGCTGCGGCCAGCGTCTGCAGCGCGTACATCCGCTCGCCGTGCTGCCCGGGTCCGAAGGCCAGCTTCTCGGACTCGTGGAGGGTGCGGCGTACGGCCCGGTTCCAGGAGACCTGGGCGAGGTCGAGGAGTTCGGGGTGGTCGGCGAGGGTGAGGCGGCCCCTGGGCAGCTCGCACAGCAGCTCCAGCGACCGGGTCGGCCGGGGCCGGCCGCGGAACGGCCGCTTGTGGTGGCCGAACAGCAGCAGCTCCGGGTCGCCCGCTGCGTCCAGCGCCCCGGCCACGGCCTGCAGCGCGCCCGGCAGCAGGACGAAGTTCCCCTCCAGGAAGATCAGGTGGTCGCCGACGGCCCGTTCGGCCCCGGCGTTGCGCCGTCCGGCGGGACCTGCGCCCTCTCCGGCCGGCAGGTGGATGGCCTGTACGCGGTGGTCCAGGGCGGCGAACTCGTCGAGCAGTAGCCCCGAACCGTCCGGTGACCCGTCGTCGACACCGATCACCTCGATGTCCGTGAACGACTGCGAGAGCACCGATTCCAGGCACTCGCGCAGATGTCCTCGGACGCGACGGACGGGGATGATGACACTCAGCCGGGGCATACACGCTCTTTCTCGTGGGGCAACGGGGACAACGGGGACAGCGGGCGGCGGCGCGTCGGGCGGTCGGTCAGGCGGGCGCCGGGACGGGCGCCTTCGGCGCCGGCCGCCCGTCCGGCACCGACGCGGGAGGCACCAGCACGGTCGTGTCGCGGAGGAAGACCCGGCGCACCCCCCGCGGCGCGGCGTGCCCGTCGTCGCAGGGACGGAACCGGACGCGGAAGTCCGCCCGCAGGCGTGCGGAGCGGGAGCGCCAGCGGTCCGTGGGGAAGGTGCCGGTGCCGCGGGCCGCCTCGTGCGTCTCCCGGTCACCGCAGTGGACGAGGCCCGGCCGGCCTGGCGACGCGTGGCCGAGGGTGGTTCCACCGTCCAGGAGGATCAGGTGGTCGCCGGTGGCCTGTGTGATCCCGGCGTCACGGGGGCCGAGGCCCACGCCCTGCGGGGGCTGCAGGGCCCGCACCCGGCTGCCGCGGGCGGCGGACCCGTCGACGGTCGCGCCGCAGGAGTCGGGTGAGCAGTCGCCGACCGCAGTGATCCCGGCGTCCTGGCAGGACCGGCCGGGCATCGGGTCCGGGATCTCGTGCGGATACGCCTGAACCCGGCATGCGGGCACGATGACACTGAACCGGGGCACAACACATCCATGGGTCGTTCGCTGGCGCGGGCGGGTGTTCCGCAAACGGTCAATGGAGTGCAGGAGTTACGCCGAAACGTGGCATTCGCGCGAAGTTCCAGGTGGGGCGAGCTCGTTAGGGTGAACGAGGCTCGCCCCACGTTGACGTACATCTGTGTGGCGTGTGGCCGGCCGTGCGACGGATGATCGATTCCGGCGGGGTCGGCGCGGCGTGCGGGGCGTACCTACTTGACCGCGCCCGCCATCACCCCCGACACGAACTGGCGCTGGAAGGCGAAGAACACCGCGAGCGGAATCACCATCGACACGAAGGCGCCGGGCGCCAGCACATCGATGTTGTTGCCGAACTGCCGTACCTGCTGCTGCAACGCCACGGTGATCGGCGGGGAGTCGGAGTCCGCGAAGATCAGTGCGACCAGCATGTCGTTCCACACCCAGAGGAACTGGAAGATCCCGAGCGAGGCGATCGCCGGACCGCCCAGCGGCATCACGACCCGGGTGAAGAGCCGGATCTCACCCGCCCCGTCGAGCCGGGCCGCCTCCAGGAGCTCGCGCGGGATCTCCGCGAAGAAGTTCCGCAGCAGGAAGATCGCGAAGGGCAGACCGAACGCCGTGTGGAAGAGGATCACGCCCAGGGTCGTCTCGAAGATCCCGATCTCGCCGAAGAGCTTGGAGACCGGTACGAGAGCGACCTGGACCGGGACCACGAGCAACCCGACGACCAGCAGGAACCACCAGTCGCGACCCGGGAAGTCCATCCACGCGAACGCGTACCCGGCGAGTGAGCCGATCACCACGACGAGGACCGTCGCCGGGACCGTGATCAGCACCGTGCTCAGAAGCGAGTGCGTGATGGTCGAATTGTCCAGCAGGCGGGAGTAGTTGTCGAAGGTGAGCTGGGACGGGGCGGTGAAGACCTTCCACCAGCCGGTTGCCGCGATCTGGTCACCGCTGCGCAGCGAGGAGAGCAGCAGGCCGATGGTCGGCATCAGCCAGAACAGGCCCACCAGGACGAGGAAGACCCGCATCGCACCGCCTCCGGCGCGAGCCGCGATCCGTGCGCCGAGGGACTGCTTCGCCTGCACCGCTCCGGTGGCCGTGGCCGTGGGCGTGCGGGTGGCCGCGGCCGTGGTCGACGGGGTGGTCATCGGCGCCCCTCCTTCCGGATTCGCCTGATGTTGAAGATCATCACCGGGATGACCAGCAGCAGCAGGAGTACGGCGATGGCGCTGCCGATCCCCAGGTCCGCGTCCGTGCCGAACGAGGACCGGTACAGCTGAAGCGCCAGGACGTTCGCGTCGTCCTGGGAGGAGCCCGGGGCGATGATGAATACCAGGTCGAAGATCTTCAGGACGTTGATCATCAGTGTGACGAGGACGACCGCGAGCACGGGCGCGAGCATCGGCACCGTGATCCGGCGGAACACCTGCCACTCGTTCGCGCCGTCCACCCGTGCCGCTTCGAGGAGTTCACGCGGCAGCCCGGCAAGCCCCGCCGCGATCAGCACCATCGCGAATCCCGCCCACATCCAGACGTAGCTGCCGATGATCCCCGGCGTCACCAGCGTCGGTCCGAGCCAGTCGACGCCGTTGTACGGCTCCTTGAAGTTCGACGCGGGGAGCCGCAGCAGGGCGCCGTCGGCGGATCCGGGCAGGGTGAACGTGCCGTCCGCCGCCGCTGTCGCCGAGGCGACCGTCCTGCCGTCCCGGACCGCCTCGACCTCGAGGCCCCTCAGGCCGAGCTCCTGGGTGTCGATGACATTGGGTTTGCCGCCACCGCCCTTGGTGAAGTCCAGCCACGCGGTGCCGGTGATCTTCCCGGGCTCCGTCGGTGCGGCCTTCGCGGGCTTCGCGTCGGCCGGCATCTTCGCGGGGGCCACACCGACCAGTGGCAGGGAGACCGGTTCGCCGGCCCGGACCGGCACCTTCGTGACGAACGATCCGCCGCCACCCGCCTCGAGAGGGTGGACCGGCAGCGGGTGGGCGTTCGGATAGCCGGCCGACTCGGCGAACGTGTCGTGCACACCCACCCATACGGCGTTGGCGACCCCGCGCTCCGGGGCCTGGTCGTACACCAGCCGGAAGATGATGCCCGCGGCCAGCATCGAGATGGCCATCGGCATGAAGACGATCAGCTTGAACGCCGTACCCCAGCGGATCCGCTCGGTCAGCACCGCGAAGATCAGCCCGAGCGCGGTGGAGACCGTCGGCGCGAAGACGACCCAGATCGCGTTGTTCTTGACCGCCGTACGGATGGTGTCGTCCGTGAACAGCGCCTTGTAGTTGCCGAGACCGGCGAAGCCCGTACCCGCCTGGTCGAAGAACGACCGGTAGACGGAGTACACGATCGGATAGACCACGAGAGCGCCGAGCAGGACCAGTGCGGGCAGCAGGAACACCGTTGCGACGGCCTTCCGGGTGCCGGTCACACTCCTGCGGGGGCGCGGTGACCGGGAGCGCTCGGAGCGCTCAGGGAGACGCTTGTCGGCGGGGGGCGCCGTCTCGGCGCCCCCCGCTGCCGCTGTCGTCATCCCGTCAGCTCTTGTACGCCTTGGCCGCGTCGGACTCCAGTTTCGCCTGGGTCCCCGCGATGTCCTTCGGGTTCTTCAGGAAGTCCTGGAGGGTCTTCCACTCGCCCTTCCCGGGTGTCCCGCCGAACGACTGCGGGGCCTGGTCGGACATGTCGAACCGGACGGCGTCACCTGCCGCGATCAGCGCCTTCGCCATGGTGCGCTGCACCTCGTTCGGATACGCGGCGGTGTCCAGGGCCTTGTTCGGCGAGATGAATCCGCCCTGCTCGGCCCAGATCTTCGCCGCATCCGTCGAGGACAGCCAGGTCAGCAGGGCCTGGGCACCCTTGCCGTCCTTCAGGGCCACCGCCGCGTCGCCACCCGTCACCACGGGGGACTCGGCGCCGACCGCCGGGAACGGGAAGACCTTGGCATCCGTGCCGATCTTCGCCTTGGTCTGGGCGATGTTGATGCCGACGAAGTCGCCTTCGAAGACCATGGCTGCCTTGGGCTGGTCCCCACCGGTGAACGTCTGGGTGACCGAGGCCGGGAACTCCGTCTGCAGCGCACCGTCGGCACCGCCTGCGATCAGGGACGGCTTGCCGAAGAGCTGCGCGAGCGTGGTCAGCGCGTCCTTGACGGACGGGTCCGTCCACTTGATGGTGTGCTGGGCCAGCTGGTCGTACTTCTCCGGGCCGGCCTGGGAGAGGTAGATGTTCTCGAACCAGTCGGTGAGGGTCCAGCCGTCCGCCCCGCCGACCGAGACCGGGGTGACACCCGAGGCGGAGACCGTCTCGGCCGTCGTCAGGAAGTCCTTCCAGGTCTTCGGCTCGCTCGCCCCCGCGTTCTCGAACGCCTTGGCGTTGTACCAGATCAGGGACTTGTTGGCGGCCTTGAAGTAGACGCCGTACTGGGTGCCGTCCACCGAGCCGAGGTCCTGCCAGACCTTCGAGTAGTTCTTCTGCAGCTGGGCCTTGGCGTCGGCGCCGACCGGCCTGGCCCACTTCTTCTCCACGGCCTGCTTGATCGCGCCGACCTGAGGGATCATCGCAACGTCCGGCGGCTGACCGCCCGCGATCTTCGTACCGAGGAAGTTGACGATCGGGTCCTGCGCGGGAACGAAGGTGACCGTGGCACCCGTGCGCTTCTCGAACTCCTTGAGGACCTTCACGAAGTTGGCCTGTTCGGGGCCGGTCCAGACGGCCGCGACCGAGATCTTCTCGCCGTCCAGCTTGGGCAGTGCGACGCCCGAAGGGGTCTCCCCGGAGCTCCCGCCCGCCTTTTCCTTCCCGCTGCCGCCGTCGTCACCGCAGCCGGTGAGGGCCAGTGCGCCGATGGCGGTGAAGACCATGGCGGCCCTGCGAATCCGAAGCGTTGTGCGCATTCGTGCCCCGTCTCTTCCGTGCGCGTGCCCGTACGTGAGGGCTGGTGTCCGTGTGCCTGCGCCCGTCTCTGTATCTGCGTGTGTGCTCCTGTGCGCACACAGTCCTACGCCCGGTGCGCGGGCGCCGCAATACCGCTTTCCACGTCAACTCATTGATCGTGATGGGCTCGTGACGTGAAGTCAGGCACGCTCGGTCGCCGGGCGTGCCCGAAGGATCGGGCACGCCCGGTGAGGGACGGCGGCAGCCGGTGAGGGCCGAGGGCGCCTCAGGAGTGGTGAGGACGCCTCAGGAGTGGTGAGGCACGAGCGGAGCTATTCGCTCGGCGTTCACCGAACGGGCCGCCCGGTCCAGCGCGCTGGCCAGCAGCGCCAGGTCCGTCGGCCCGTTGCCGAGCTCACGGACCGGGCGCCGGGTGGGCGGGTCGCCCATCCGCTCCCACTCCAGCGGGACGACGGTGGGGCGAAGTGTTGCGGTACGGGGAATGCGGCCTGTCACGCGGCCGCCCTGGAACGGCGTCACCCGCCCGTCCGGATGCCCCAGCCTTCCGCGGCCGGGCGCCGGGTCCTCCGGCGACGGCGGCACGACGGGCGCGTCGAGCACCACCCGCAGCCGCGCCCCATGGGCCAGCTCGGTGTCCTCCGTGCGGTCGGGACGGGCGGACGTCGCGACCAGATGCACGCCCAGCCGGCCGCCGTCCCTCGCGACGGCCTCCAGTGCCCGGACGACCGAACCGGCGGCGGGCCGGCCGGGGCTGCCGAGCGCGGGTGCGACCAGCGCATCGAAGTCGTCGACGAGCACGACGAGCCGGGGCAGCGGCGACGGACCGGGATCGACGGACCGCGCGGCGGCGGGCCGCAACCGGAGCGTGCCGCTCATCGCCGAGTCCAGATCACCGCGCTGCTCGGCGGCGCTCGGCGCCCGCTGACCGACCATCCGCTGTGCGACCTCGTGCCGGGCGTGCCAGTCGTCGAAGTCGAACCGCCCGAGCAGCTCGGCCCGCCGCTTCAGCTCGCCGCCCAGCGCCTGGGCGAACTCGCGCATCCGCACCGGATCGGACGCCGTCAAGTGCATGAACGCATGCGGGAGTTCGGTACAGGGCCGCAGGCTCTCGCCGCGCTCGCCACCGGCGCCGTCGACGAGCAGAATGCCGAGCCGGTCGGGCCGCGCGGCGGCTGCGAGCGAGGCGGCCACGGTGCGCAGCAACTCGGTACGTCCGCTGCCGGCCGGGCCCTCGATGAGGAGATGAGGCCCCTCGTCGGCCAGATCGACACTGAGCGCACCCCGGGGCCCGGCCCCGAGAACAACGATGGGCCGCGCGGCGAGGGCCGGGGCGGCTTCACCGGCCCGGTCCGGACTCCCGGCCCCGGCCGCCCGAACAGCGACCTGCGGCGCGTCACCGCTGCGGTCCCCGTTCACGCGGCTCACGGCTCGCCCCGGGGCGGTGCGAGAGCTGGACGTATCGGCACCGGCCCACTCATCGCGCTGCGCGCCGATGCGGGGAGCGGCGGGGTACGGGGTGCGGCCCGAGACGGACGGGTCTCCACCCGGGTACGGCGTGCGGCCGGAGTCCGGGGTGACCGTCCCCGGGTAGGGCGTGCGTCCCGACGGTGACGGTTCGGTGCCGGGGTAGGGGGTGCGTCCGCTGCCGGGGGTGTCCGTCCCCGGGTAGGGGGTGCGTCCGGAGTCGGGGTCTGTCCGCGGGTACGGGGTGCGGCTCGACCCGGACGGGGCGCTGCCGGGGTAGGGCGTGCGTCCCGACGGTGACGGTTCGGTGCCGGGGTACGGGGTGCGTCCGCTGCCGGGGGTGTCCGTCCCGGGGTACGGGGTGTCCGTGCCCGGGTGGAGGGTGCGCCCCGATCCGGTGCCGGACAGGCCGTCCTCGCCACGTGCCGGCGTATGCCTCGGCGTGCCCGCATGCGTGTCGTTGCCCGTGCCGGGATACGGGTCGCTGCCCGGGTACGGCGTGCGCCCCGATCCGTACACGTCGTCCGCCTCGCGGGCAGCCGGGTGCGCGGGAGGCAACGGGCCGCCCGGTCCGCCGCTGCCGGCCGTGCGCTGGGCGCCCACGCGTGGGCCGGAGGCCGGGTACGGGGTGCGGCCCGAATCGTGGGCGCCGACGGGGGGCACCTGGATGCTGCCGAGCCCATGGACCGTCGCCCCCGGCTGGTCGTCCGACGTCGAGGCCCAGCGGGCCATCAGCGAGGCCGGGGTGGCCCTGGCGAGGCCCAGTTCGTCCAGCAGGCGGGCGGACGGCGGGAGGGCGGCCACCACCGGCCGGCCGGGTGCCGTCGCCGTAGCCTCCGTGCGCAACGGGGCCAGCGCCCGCCCGAACCGTTCCGCCCAGGCCGCCGACACCGCGTCCACCGCGGCCACCGTGCCGTGCCCCGCGGCCTGCCCGCCCGCTGTGCGCAGCAGCCGCAGTGCCGTCGCCACATCGCCGCTCAGCATCGCCACCGCCCCGCACTGGCGGAACGCGATCGACGCATGGCAGGCCGCCTCGTACGTCGCCGCGACCGGCGAGGTGGGCGACGCGGCCGGGGTCTCGGCCAGACAGATCAGATGGATCCCGGCCGCGGCGCCCGCGGCGGCCAGCCGGGCCGTGGTCTCGCGCAGCACCGCGGAGCCGGGGTCGCCGTCGACGATCACCACGGTGTGCGGTCCCGCGTACCGCCGGGCGGCCTCGGCGACCGTGCCCCGGTCGACGCCGGCCCAGCCGGTGCCGAGCGGTCCGTCGTCCAGCCGGCGCACCAGCTCCGTCGTACGGGCGGTGGCCTGTTCCCGGTCGTACGCCAGCAGCAGCCGGCAGTCCTGGCCGTGCATCGGCCGCAGATGGGGGAGCCAGCCGAGCCAGGCCCACGCGCGCCTGCGCTCGTCCGCGCTGCGGGCGCGGTCCGTACTGATGAGGACGATCTCCAGGTCGGCCGGGGAGTGCAGTGCGGCAAGCTGGGCGACTATCGAACGGGCGAGCCCGGCCAGCCGTTCCCGCGGTCCGGCGAGCCCGAGCGAACCGGCCTCCCGCAGCCCCACGGTCACCGGCACGGCGGGCAGCTCGGCCCGGTCGGTGGTGCCGAGCCGGACCACCAGCGCCTCCGGGTGCGCGGCGGAGCGCTCCCACAGCCTCGGACCGGGTCCGAGCGCGGTCAGCAGCACGGCCGCCGGATCGGGCCATGTCTCCTCGGGCGACGAGGAGGACGAGGAGCGTGAAGCCGTCGACGACGACGCGGTCCCGACCGGCCGGCCCGTCGGTCCCGTCTCGTCGGGCGCGGCCTCGTGCACCGGCTCGCCCTTGTTACCCGCCAGCCTGCGTGCCCAGGCTCCTATCCCGCCGCGCCGGACATCGGGGCGCCCGCCCCGGCCACCGGCCTCGGCCGGTGCCCCGCTCCCGTACGCGTGCGCGACACCCTCGCCGGGCCCGAAGCCGGGCGGGACGGCGGTGCCGTACGCATGCCCGGAGCCGTACCCGTGCCCGTCCGGCCGCGGATCCGACGGCGCATCCCGGCGTACGTCCGGCCCCGGCTCCTCCGGGAGGTCTCCGGCCGTCCGGGGCACCCGCAGATGGCCCTCGCCGTCCGGTGCCGTGGCCAGCGTCGGTGTACGCGCCCCCGCCGTCAGCCGGAGCGTCGATTCGCCGAGTCGCAGCAGCGCACCCGGCTTCAGCCGGACCGGGCGGTCGAGGACCTCCGTACCGTCCAGCGAGGTGCCGTTCGTCGAGCCCAGGTCGGTGACCGAGACCTGGCCGTCCTCGGAGACCGTCACCGCGGCGTGCAACCGGGACACATCGGGGTCGTCGAGCGGGACGTCCGCGTCGGCGGAGCGGCCGATCCGGATCTGTCCGCCGTGCAGCAGATGGACGCCGCCCGCATCGGGTCCCGCGACCACGTGGAGTTGCGCCGGAACGGCATCGTCCACCGTCTCGTCGTCGCCCGGGGCCTGGAGCGACAGCACCGCCCCGTCGACCAGCGGCGGCTCACCCAGCGCGCACCGCTGGGCGTCGAGCCGCTCGCGTCCGGCGAACAGCACCACCGCACCGGTGCCCAGCGAGCCGTCGGGCCCGGAGACGGCTGCGGCCAGGTTGGAGGCCACGGCGGCCAGGGCCGTCCCCGCGGGGGCGGTGACGAGCACGTCACAGGCGCGCGCCGGGGTCTGGCCGCTGCGCGGCGCGAGGACGGTCAGGCGGATCTGCATCGCCGTCAGCGGTCCCTTCTGCGCGGGGTGCCCGGCAGGGGGAAACGCCCTGTGATTCCCCCCACCCGGCACGGACGCGTCGTCCGGTACAGGTCGTCACGTACCGCGGGGCTCCCGCCCCCACGGTTCCGTGCTGGAGGCATCCTCGCACCTGCCACTGACGACACGCCCGGGGGCCACCTTGAATTGATCTTGAAAGGTCGGCTGTGGGCCCAAAAGTGCCTGCTTGGGCCGTCCTCCACAGCGGTGCACCGGAGTCGGCCGGTCGGCCGGAAGCAGCCCTGAGCACAGGTGTGCGGCTACATTGCGGCAACCATCCGACCGGTGCACGCGTCTTCCTCCGGGCACGACGAACCGCACGTTCCGGGCACGACGGATCACCCGCCGTCGACGACCCGGGAACGACGTGCCGGTGTCCCGTTCGAAGGCCATGGAGCGGCATTAGAGTGGGCCGGAAACTCCTGGGCGGTCCCCGGGGGACCGCAAGCACCACGATCAGCAGGGAGCGCATGACGTGCGGCCGGTAGGCAGCAAGTACCTGCTCGAGGAGCCGCTGGGACGCGGCGCCACGGGCACCGTCTGGCGCGCCCGCCAGCGGGAGACCGCGGGTTCCGAAGCGGCCGTCGCGGGCCAGCCCGGCGAGACCGTGGCGATCAAGGTTCTCAAGGAGGAGCTCGCCAACGACGCGGATGTCGTGATGCGGTTCCTGCGTGAGCGCTCCGTGCTGCTGCGGCTCACCCACGAGAACATCGTGCGCACCCGCGACCTGGTCGTGGAGGGCGATCTCCTCGCCCTGGTGATGGACCTGGTCGACGGCCCCGACCTGCACCGCT
The DNA here is from genome assembly GCF_036158715.1 of Streptomyces sp. NBC_00316. NCBI lineage: Bacteria > Bacillati > Actinomycetota > Actinomycetes > Kitasatosporales > Streptomycetaceae > Streptomyces > Streptomyces sp. NBC_00316. Next base: position 5,527,079 of record NZ_CP108023.1, read on the forward strand.
ACCTCCGCGAGAACGGCCCGCTCACCCCGGTCGCCGCCTCGCTCCTCACCGCGCAGATCGCGGACGCGCTGGCCGCCAGTCACGCCGACGGTGTCGTCCACCGCGACCTGAAGCCCGCCAACGTCCTGCTGTCCGAGCGCGACGGCCAGATGCATCCGATGCTCACCGACTTCGGCATCGCCCGGCTCGCCGACTCCCCGGGGCTGACCCGGACGCATGAGTTCGTCGGCACGCCCGCCTATGTGGCGCCGGAGTCCGCCGAGGGCCGCCCGCAGACGTCTGCGGTCGACATCTACGGCGCGGGCATCCTGCTGTACGAGCTGGTCACCGGACGCCCGCCGTTCGCCGGCGGCACCGCCCTCGAAGTGCTGCAGCGGCACCTCAGCGAGGAGCCCCGCCGCCCCACCACCGTCCCGGCGCCGCTGTGGACGGTCATCGAGCGCTGCCTGAGCAAGGACCCGGACCGGCGGCCCAGCGCCGAGAACCTGGCCCGCGGACTGCGTACCGTCGCGGCCGGCATCGGTGTGCATGCGAACTCGGCGCAGATCGCGGCCGCCGACGGCGTGGGCGCCCTGCTCGCCCCCGACCCGGCGCCCCCGGCGGTCCCGGGGACCCAGGGTGCGGCCGACCCGACACAGGTGCTGCCGAGCAATGCGGGTGCGTACGACCCGAACGCGGCGACCAGCGTGATGAACCACGCCCCCGGCCAGGGCCAGGGCCAGGGGTACGGACAGGGACAGGGCGGGTACGCCGACCCGACCGCGGTCATGCCGCCCGTACCGCAGCGCCCCGACGGTCCGCCGCAGCCCGAGGGCCCGCACCCGTGGCAGTCCCAGCTGCAGGCGGCCCGCGACCGCAACGAGCAGACACAGGTCCAGTACCTCGATCCGAGCCAGGACCCGCTGCGCCGCCGCCCTCAGCGCCAGCAGCCGCAGCAGCCTCCGCAGCGCCGTCAGCAGCAACAGCCGCAGTACCAGCAGCCGTATCCGCAGCAGCAGCAGTACCCGCAACACCAGCAGTACCCCCAGCAGCCGCAGCGCCAGCAGCCGCAGCGCCAGCAGTACGCGCCCCCGCAGACGCAGCCGCCTCAGCAGCCGGCGCCGCGCCAGCCCCGCGAGCCGCGGCAGCGCAGTGCCAACCCGACGAAGATCCCGGGCCTCGGCTGCCTCAAGGGCTGTCTGTTCACCTTGGTGCTGCTGTTCGTCGCGAGCTGGCTCATCTGGGAACTGACGCCGCTGCAGGACTGGGTGGCCCAGGGCAAGAGCTACTGGCAGGCGATCGGCGACGGGATCTCGGCCGCCACGGACTGGCTCTCGAAGCTGGGCGGCAGCGGCTCCAACTGAGCGGACCCGGACCTCGGCCGGGACGGCGCGGACCATCGGCCGGGCGGCCTCGCACCGCCAACTACGTTGCTTTGTCGACTTCTACGGGTCAATTCGCCCGTAGAAGTGAAGGTTGGCGCCATCCAGGGCGCGCAACACCCCGATCGACGCGTAACTTTGTCGACCGGGGGTCATGAGCGACGGTCCATCGCCAGCCGCTGAGGGAGCAGTCTTGGCACGGAATATCGGCAGCCGGTACACCGCCCACCAGATCCTGGGGCGCGGCAGCGCCGGCACGGTCTGGCTCGGCGAGGGTCCTGAGGGCCCCGTAGCCATAAAGCTCCTCCGCGAGGACCTCGCGTCCGACCAGGAGCTGGTCGGACGCTTCGTCCAGGAGCGCACCGCGCTGCTGGGGCTCGACCATCCGCACATCGTCGGCGTCCGCGACCTCGTCGTGGACGGCAACGACCTGGCGCTGGTCATGAATCTCGTACGCGGCACGGATCTGCGCACCCGCCTCGACCGGGAGCGCCGCCTCGCGCCCGAGGCGGCGGTCGCGATCGTCGCGGACATCGCCGACGGCCTCGCCGCCGCGCACGCCGCCGGAGTGGTCCACCGCGACGTCAAGCCGGAGAACATCCTGCTCGACATGGAGGGCCCGCTCGGTCCCGGCGGCTCGCACCCGGCGCTGCTCACCGACTTCGGTGTGGCGAAGCTCATCGACACCCCGCGCCGCACGAAGGCCACGAAGATCATCGGCACGCCGGACTATCTGGCCCCCGAGATCGTCGAGGGGCTTCCGCCGCGCGCCGCCGTGGACATCTACGCCCTGGCGACGGTGCTGTACGAGCTCCTTGCGGGCTTCACACCCTTCGGCGGCGGCCACCCGGGCGCCGTGCTGCGCCGCCATGTCACGGAGACGGTCGTTCCGCTCCCCGGCATCCCCGACGAGCTCTGGCAGCTCCTGGTGCAGTGCCTGGCCAAGGCCCCGGCGTCCCGCCTGCGCGCCTCCGAGCTCGCCGCCCGCCTGCGCGAGCAGCTCCCGCACCTGGCCGGCATCCCGCCTCTGGACGTCGACGAGCCGGACGCCGAACCGGAACCGCAGTCCTACGACGAGCAGCAGTACGGCCCCGCCTCCGAGGAACCACGCCGCCGCGGCGCGGTCCCCCTGGTCCCCGGCGCGTCCCCGGACTCCAACCGGGACACCCACACGAGCATGCGCGTCCCGGCCCCCGACGAGCTCTCCGGCGGGCCCCTGGGCACGGCCCGCGCCCCGCGCACCCCCGGCCGGCCCCGCCCCGGCTCGGCCCGCAACAAGTCGGCCGCCATCCGCAAGCGCCGCATCACGCTCGGCGCGGCGGCGCTCGTGCTGTGCGCCGCCCTGGGGGTGGGCGGCTGGCTGGCCCTGAGCGGCAATGACGCGGACGCGACACCGCAGGACTCGGGGAACTCCGCACCGGCGGTGCCGTAGGTCTCCGGAAGTCCGGCCCCGGTGGTCCCGGAGACACCCTGTGTACGGGACCACCGGGCGGCCCGGCGGTCCCGTACCCGAGGATTCCGGACCCGTGATCAAGCAGCCCGGGACTGGTCCGCGCCGACAGCCGTTACGCTGGACCCGTGGCAGTCGTCGATATTTCCGAAGAGCTGAAGTCCCTCTCCTCGACCATGGGGTCGATCGAGGCCGTCCTGGACCTGGATGCGCTGAGGGCGGACATTGCCGCGCTCGAGGAGCAGGCGGCGGCGCCGTCCCTCTGGGACGACCCGGAGGCGGCGCAGAAGATCACCAGCAAGCTTTCGCACCTCCAGGCCGAGGTCCGCAAGACCGAGGCCCTCCGCGGCCGTATCGACGATCTTGAGGTTCTCTTCGAGCTCGCCGAGGACGAGGGGGACGCCGACACCCTCGCCGAGGCCGAGCGCGAGCTGGAGTCCGTCAAGAAGGCGCTCGACGAGATGGAGGTCCGCACCCTCCTCTCCGGCGAGTACGACGCCCGTGAGGCGCTGGTCAACATCCGTGCCGAGGCCGGTGGCGTCGACGCCGCCGACTTCGCCGAGAAGCTCCAGCGCATGTACATCCGCTGGGCCGAGCGGCACGGTTACAAGACCGAGGTCTACGAGACGTCGTACGCGGAAGAGGCCGGCATCAAGTCGACCACCTTCGCCGTGCAGGTTCCGTACGCCTACGGCACGCTCTCCGTCGAGCAGGGCACCCACCGGCTCGTCCGGATCTCGCCCTTCGACAACCAGGGGCGCCGCCAGACGTCCTTCGCGGGTGTCGAGGTACTGCCGGTCGTCGAGCAGACCGACCACATCGAGATCGACGAGTCCGAGCTGCGCGTCGACGTGTACCGCTCCTCCGGCCCCGGTGGTCAGGGCGTCAACACGACCGACTCCGCGGTGCGTCTGACCCACCTGCCGACCGGCATCGTCGTCTCCTGCCAGAACGAGCGCTCGCAGATCCAGAACAAGGCGTCCGCGATGAACGTCCTGCAGGCGAAGCTCCTCGAGCGCCGCCGCCAGGAGGAGCAGGCCAAGATGGACGCGCTCAAGGGCGACGGCGGCAACTCCTGGGGCAACCAGATGCGTTCGTACGTCCTGCACCCGTACCAGATGGTCAAGGACCTGCGTACGGAGTTCGAGATCGGCAACCCGGAAGCGGTCTTCAACGGCGAGATCGACGGCTTCCTGGAGGCGGGCATCCGCTGGCGCAAGCAGCGCGAGAAGTAGCAGACGGTTCGTGTGTACGGCGGTGCCGGAGCCCCACGGGGTTCCGGCACCGCCGTTTTCGGTACCGGGTGCCGCCGTGGCGTGTGCGGAATTCCTTCGCGCCGAAGGGGAGTTGGGGCACCGAGTTGCGTAGGCCCCGTGGTGAGTGCGTCACAGTCGTGATTCTGAATGGCGGTCAACTGCTCGCAAAACGGTGCACATTGCATGGAACGGGCTTGACGTAGTCCTTAACTCTGGACAGGGTGCTACTGCAGCATGCGTATGTCCGGGACGGGTGTGGACGGGGGAGGGCGGCTTGGCTACGGCACGATGTGGCCCGGCAGGCCGAGAGCGCAACCCCTGGCAGAGCCGTGAGCCCGCATATGGCTGCTCCATTGACGAGAACAGCTACTGGGGGTAGCAGCAGATGACCAAGAAGACGCGAGTCCGCGTCGCGCGGATAGCCGCGGGCGCGGTTATTGCCGCGGGCGCCTCGCTGACCGCGGCCGGTGCGGCGCAGGCCGTGGGTATCGGTGTCAACATCGGCGGTATCTCCGCCAAGGCCGAGGCCAACGAGGACGGTCTCAACGTCGGCCTGGGTATCCAGGGAGACAGCGACGGCGACAACGGCGCGACGAGTGGCGACCCGGGCGGTGTCGACCAGGGTCAGACCGGTGAGACGACCGCCACGGGTGAGACGACCGCCACGGGTGAGACGACCGCCACGGGTGAGACGACCGCCACGGGTGAGACGACCGCCACGGGCGAGACGACCGCCACGGGCGAGACCACTGCCACGGGTGAGACGACCGCCACGGGCGAGACCACTGCCACGGGTGAGACCACTGCCACGGGTGAGACGACCGCCACGGGTGAGACGACCGCCACGGGCGAGACGACCGCCACGGGCGAGACCACTGCCACGGGTGAGACGACCGCCACGGGCGAGACCAACGGCAACGGTGGAAACTCCGGCAACGGTGGAAACTCCGGCAACGGTGGTGCCAACGGCAACGGTGGCGGCAACGGCGGCTCCGGTACCTCCGGCAGCACCTCCACCGGTGGCGACGACGGTGGCGCCAACACCTGCACCGTCGACCTCGACGGTGCCGAGTGCGCGGACAACACCGACACCGACTCGGTCGGCAACCAGCCGGTCGAGCAGGGCAAGGGCAAGGACGAGCTCGCCGAGACCGGTGCGGCCGAGACCTCGTTCCTGCTGCTCGGTGCCGCGACGATGATCGCGGGTGGCATCGGCTTCCGTATCCTGCCTCGCCTGGTGAACGGCGGCCGTACGGCCGCCTGAGGCCCGATGGCCGGCAGGTGTGCCTGAACGCACAGAAGGGCCCGGGACAGCCGATCGGCGTCCCGGGCCCCTCTGTGTACGCACCTGCTCACGTACTCACTCCGCCGAGCGGGGTGGCTACAGACAGCTACACGGTCATACGGTCTGGTGCGCCAGCAGTGCCAGTGCCGCCACCAGCACCACCATCAGCGCGATCAGCATCGCCGGGCTCAGGCCCGCGAAGAGTCCCTGCTGCTCTTCCTGCTGCTGCAGCCGTGCGCGGCTTGCCCGGCACACCGGGCACCGCCCCTCGTTCACGGGCGCCGCGCAGTTTGCGCACACCAATCGGTCATAGGTCATGCGCTTTCCTCCTCCCGCGCGGCGGAGCCGCATACGCGTTCTCTCCGCACAACGCTCATGGAAACGCATCCGTTCCCCCTCCACTGTGCCAGCTCGGGCGGATTTCGGCGCGGCCCGCCGGACAACGCCCGGTCCGTTCCGGTTCCTGCAGTGTCCAGGCATGGTTCCGTTCCGCCATAAATCGCCCATCACTGGACGCGCGCCTGCACGGCTCAGTCCGGTTCGCGTATGGTCACGCACACCTACTCCCGGCCGACCGTGGTGCATCCGTGATCCGATTCGACAACGTCTCCAAGACCTACCCGAAGCAGAGCCGTCCCGCTCTACGGGATGTGTCTCTCGATATCGAGAAGGGCGAGTTCGTCTTCCTGGTGGGCTCCTCCGGCTCCGGCAAGTCCACCTTCATGCGACTCATCCTGCGCGAAGAGCGTGCCAGCCAGGGCATGGTCCATGTCCTCGGCAAGGACCTCGCGCGCCTGTCCAACTGGAAGGTGCCGCACATGCGCCGCCAGCTGGGCACGGTGTTCCAGGACTTCCGGCTGCTCCCCAACAAGACCGTCGCGGAGAACGTGGCGTTCGCCCAGGAAGTGATCGGCAAGCCGCGCGGTGAGATCCGCAAGGCCGTACCGCAGGTCCTCGACCTCGTCGGCCTCGGCGGCAAGGAGGACCGGATGCCCGGTGAGCTCTCCGGTGGTGAGCAGCAGCGCGTGGCGATCGCGCGGGCGTTCGTGAACCGTCCCATGCTGCTGATCGCGGACGAGCCGACCGGAAACCTGGACCCGCAGACCTCCGTGGGCATCATGAAGCTCCTGGACCGGATCAACCGGACCGGGACCACCGTCATCATGGCGACCCACGACCAGAACATCGTCGACCAGATGCGCAAGCGCGTCATCGAGCTCGAGAAGGGCCGTCTCGTACGCGACCAGGCCCGCGGCGTCTACGGTTACCAGCACTGAGCGGATCCGGCCGCGCCGGACCCGCTGAGCATCGAGTACTGAAAGGACGCCATGCGCGCCCAGTTCGTCCTGTCGGAGATCGGCGTCGGTCTCCGTCGCAATCTCACGATGACCTTCGCCGTCGTCGTCTCCGTCGCCCTCTCGCTCGCCCTGTTCGGCGGCGCACTGCTGATGCGCGAGCAGGTCAGCACGATGAAGGACTACTGGTACGACAAGGTCAACGTCTCCATCTTCCTCTGCAGCAAGAACGACGCGGAGTCGGCGGCCAACTGCGCCAAGGGCGCCGTCACCGCCGAGCAGAAGAAGGAGATCGAAGCCGACCTCGGGAAGATGGAGGCCGTCGAAAAGGTCAGCTACGAGTCGGCAGACCAGGCGTACAAGCACTACCAGGAGCAGTTCGGCGACTCGCCGATGGCCGGCAACATCACGCCGGACCAGATGCAGGAGTCGTTCCGCGTCAAGCTGCACGACCCGAAGAAGTACAAGGTCGTCGCCACCGCCTTCGCGGGCCGTGCCGGGGTGCAGTCCGTCCAGGACCAGAGATCCATCCTGGACAACCTCTTCGGGCTGATGAACGGCATGAATGTGGCCGCGCTCTTCGTGATGGCGCTGATGCTGGTCATTGCGCTGATGCTGATCGTGAACACCGTCCGCGTCTCGGCGTTCAGCCGACGTCGCGAGACAGGCATCATGCGGCTGGTCGGCGCATCCGGGTTCTACATCCAGATGCCGTTCATCATGGAGGCCGCCTTCGCCGGGCTCATCGGCGGCGTGCTCGCCTGCGTCATGCTGCTGGCCGGGCGGTACTTCCTGATCGACGGCGGTCTGGCCCTCCAGTCGAAGCTGAATCTGATCGACTTCATCGGCTGGGACGCGGTCTTCACCAAGCTGCCGCTGGTCCTTGCGATCGGGCTGCTGATGCCCGCCGTGGCTGCGCTCTTCGCGCTCCGCAAGTACCTGAAGGTGTGACAAGCGCCCCGTAGGGCGCACGGCCAACCGGCCGTGCGCCCTCGGGGCGTTGTCCTAGACTCAGCGCCATGTCGGGCCCCGTACACCGTTCCGGGCCCCGCGGTCTCGGCCGCGGGGCGGCTCTGACATTGGTCTTCGCGAGCGTCCTGGCCACCGCGGCGGCCACCGGATCGCTGCCGCAGGGCGGCGGAGCCGGCGGCGCCTCGCTCAAGACCCGCGCCGTCGCCTCCACCGCCGACCGCGACGCGGTCGCCCACGCCGCCGCCGAGGCGGTGGCCGACGGCAAGTCCGGTACGGAGGCGGCCGAGGAGGTCGTCAGCCGCAGCGGGGACCGCTGGGGCGCGGTGTACGACGAGCGGGAGTACGAGGAGTTCGAGCAGGCCCTCGACGGCTCGTACACGGGCGTCGGACTGGCCGCGAAGCGCTCCGCCGACGGACTGGTCGCGGTGGCCCGGGTCCAGCCGGGCGGCCCCGCCGACCGGGCCGGTATCCGGCAGGGGGACCTGCTCCGTACGGTCGACGGCCACCGGGTGGACCGGCGTCCCGTCTCCGAGGTCGTCGCCCTGCTGCGCGGGGACCGTACGGACGCTGCCGCGGGCACCACCGTCGCCCTGGGGGTCCAGCGCGGCGCCACCGGCGCGACGAGGAAGCTGATGCTGACCCGCGCGCGGCTCACCACCGAGGCCGTCACCGTCCAGCAGCTCGGAACGGACCGTTCCGATTCCTCCGCAGCTGTGCTGATCAAGGTGGACTCGTTCACCAAGGGCGCCGGCGCCAAGGTCCGCGACGCGGTCCGGAGCGCCCCCGCGGGCGCCGGGGTGCTGCTCGATCTCCGCGGCAATCCGGGCGGTCTCGTCACCGAGGCCGTGATCGCCGCCTCGGCGTTCCTCGACGGCGGGCTGGTCGCCACGTACGACGTGCACGGCGAGCAGCGCGCCCTCTACGCCGAGCCGGGCGGCGACACCGTACGCCCCCTCGTCGTGCTCGTCGACGGCGGCACCATGAGCGCGGCCGAGCTGCTCACCGGCGCCCTCCAGGACCGGGGCCGCGCCGTCACCGTCGGCTCGCGGACCTTCGGCAAGGGTTCCGTGCAGATGCCCAGCAAGCTCGCGGGCGGTTCGGTCGCGGAGCTGACCGTCGGCCACTACCGCACCCCGGCGGGCCGCAGCGTCGACGGGCACGGCATCACGCCGGACCTCGCGGTCAGCTCCGGGACCCTGCAGCGGGGCGAGACAGTATTGAGTGGCCTCGGGGGTGGGTCGTAGTGCGAAAATGGCCGCACTATGGCTAAGGAAAAGGACACAGGGCGCAAGCTCATCGCGCAGAACAAGAAGGCACGGCACGACTACCACATCCTCGACACCTACGAGTGCGGTCTCGTGCTCATGGGCACCGAGGTCAAGTCGCTGCGGCTGGGCCGGGCCTCGCTCGTGGACGGCTTCGTGCAGATCGACGGGCACGAGGCGTGGCTGCACAACATCCATGTCCCGGAGTACGTGCAGGGAACCTGGACCAACCACTCCGCCAAGCGCAAGCGCAAGCTGCTGATGCACCGGGCCGAGATCGACAAGCTGGAGTCGAAGTCGCAGGAAACCGGGCACACGATCGTGCCGCTCGCGCTGTACTTCAAGGACGGCCGGGTCAAGGTCGAGATCGCGCTCGCCAAGGGCAAGAAGGAGTTCGACAAGCGGCAGACGCTGCGGGAGAAGCAGGACCTGCGGGAGACGAACCGTGCGATCTCGGCGGCCCGGCGGCGTCAGCGGAGCGCCTGAACGCGCTCCGGCAGGAATAGGCTGGCACCGTCGTGCGTTGGTCACGTACGATGGCACTGCACCTCACAGCGGGTGCGCGTTTGAAAAAACAACATGGGGATGATCGGTTTCGACAGCGGATGTCGAAGCAGGGGAAGCGTGTCGAGGAAGCGACAATGATCTCGTAAACCATATGTCGCAACCAATAATCGCCGATTCCAAGCGCGATTCCTTCGCCCTCGCTGCCTAAGTAGCGACTTGCGAAGTGTCAGCCCGGGGGTGATCCCGACCCGGATCCTGGCATCATCAAGGGATCTAAACTTCTAGACCCGGTCACGGGGCCTGGAAGGAAATCAAACAGTGGCTGGGCCTGTCGGAGGCTTGTTCGCGTGATCTCCGGGGCCGAGAAAAGCGCAGCGAACTGCACACGGAGAAGCCCTGATTCTGCACCGTTGGACGCGGGTTCGATTCCCGCCATCTCCACAATTCCCATGTGAACGAGGACCCCGTTGCCCACCGGCAGCGGGGTCCTCGTTCGTGTCCGGGCTTCCGTTCCCGAGGTCATGACCGGCGGATCCCGGCCGCCGCGACGGCCAGGGCGAGGCCCGCCGCGCACACCGGGACGACGTACCCCGTCACCGTCCCCGTGTGCTCCACCATCCAGCCGCCCGTCGCCGACCCGGCGGCTATCCCGCCCAGCAGCGCGGTGACCGAGAGCGTCATGCCCTCGTTCAACTGGCCCTCGGGGGTCAGCCGTTGGACCAGCGTCATGCCGGTGACCATGGTCGGCGCGGTCGCCGCGCCCGCGAGGAGCAGGCTGGCGGCCAGCACGAGGAGCGAATCGGCCGAGGAGGCGGCGAGCAGTGGCAGGGACATCAGCGCCGTCATTCCCGCCAGGCAGCACAGCAGCCGGCGCCGGACGTCCGCGGCCGGGCGCAGCGATCCGTACGCCAGTCCCGCCACGCACGAGCCGCCCGCCTGGAGCGCCAGGATCGCGCCCCCGGCGTGCGCGATCGTGACGACCTCCATGGCGCCGAAGACCGCACCGGTGGCGAGGAATACGGCGAGCAGCGCGGGCATGCCGCGGGTGCGCAGCGGGGAGCCCGCCCGGGTGCGGGGCGCCACCGGGGGTTCCGTGGCGCGCTGGGCGGCGAAGATGAGCACGCCGGTCATCAGCAGGATCGCGCCGGTCAGCGTCCCGGCCTCCGGGAAGAACGCCGCGCACAGGAACGCGGCGAGGGCGGGGCCGAGCATGAAGCACAGCTCGTCGGCGGCCTGCTCGAAGGAGTTCGCGGTGTGCAGGGCGGCCGGGTCGCCGCGGTGCAGATGGGCCCAGCGGGCGCGGGACATGCCGCCGGTGTTGGGGGTGGTGGCGGTCGCGGCGTAGGCGGCGAAGAGCGTCCACGCCGGAGCGTCGTAGTGCACGCAGAGCAGCAGCGCGAGCGAGCCGAGGACGGCGATCGCGGTGGCGGGCACGGCGATCCTGCCCTGGCCGTACCGGTCGACGAGCCGGGCCGTCCAGGGGGCGACCAGGGCGGTCGCGGCGAGTCCGGTCGCGGTGACCGCCCCGGCCAGGGCGTACGAGCCGCGCGACCCGGCGATCATGATGACGGCGCTGACGCTGAACATCCCCATCGGCAGCCGGGCGATGAGGTTGCCCACTGTGAAGGCGCGGGCACCGGGGGTGGCGAGCAGTCGGCGGTACGGGTTGGTGGAGGCGCGGCGTGCGGGGGCGCCGGTGCGCGGGGCGATCACCAGCATGTCTCCGCAGACGCCGTGCAGGGGAGTGGTGGGAGTGTCGTACGGCATGGTTCAACCCTCGCGGTGGCCGGCCCGCACGGTCCAACACCTGATCCGCACCCATTCACGCACCTGTGTTGTAAATTCGGGCCCGTGACCTCCTCCGATATCGATCCGCGGCTCCTGCGCGCCTTCGTCGCAGTCGCCGAGGAGCTGCACTTCACCCGTGCCGCCGCCCGGCTCTACCTCGCCCAGCAGGCGCTCAGCCGCGACATCCGCCGGCTGGAGCGCGAGCTCGGGGCGGAGCTGTTCGTACGGAGCACCCGCCAGGTCTCCCTCACCTCCGACGGGGAGCGGCTGCTGCCGCACGCCCGCCGGGTGATCGCCGCCCATGACGACCTGCGTGCCGCCTGGGCGGTGCAGACGCGCCCGCTCCTGGTCGACATCAGCGCCCCGGTCGGTACGGGGCACCGGCTGCTCGGGCTGGCCCGGAGCGAGGCGCCGGGGATGGAGTTCGTGGCGCGCTATCTGAGCGGGCTGACGGGAGCGGCGGCGGAGATCCTGGCGGGGCGGCTCGACGTCTCCTTCGGCCGGGTCGCGGGCCTCGATCCGGCGGTGCGGGCGGGGCTGGCACACCAGCCGGTGTGTTTCGAGCGGCTGACCGTACTGCTGCGTGACGACCATCGGCTGGCGTCGCTCGACCGGGTGCCGATGGCGGAGCTGGCGGGGGAGCGGCTGTACGCGGCGGCGGGCAACCCGGCCACGGCGGAGTGGACCGATCTTGCGGAGCGGCTGTTCGCGGGGCGGGGGATCGAACTGGTGGCGCCCTTCCCGGAGATCGTGGGGGAGGAGGAGTTCGTCCGGGTGGTGCGGAAGCAGGGCTGGTCGGTGCTGGCGAGCACCGAGTTCATCGCTGTGCCGGGGATGGTCGTACGGCCACTGGTCGACCCCGTACCGCTGTCACCGGTGTCGCTGGTGTGGCGGAAGGGGCTGAAACATCCGGGGGTGGATGTGCTGCGGCGGGTCGCGGCGGGGGTGACGGCGACGGAGCGAGGGCTGGAGCTGCCGCCCGGCAGCTGGCTTCCCGAGGGTGATCTGGAGCTGATGTCCCAGGCGTGAGGGCGCGACAGGCCCGGTCGTCACGAGTGCCCGGGAGTCGAACGCAATGGGAACATCTGTCCAAGGCAAGTGATGTGTTGGCTGATAATTGACCAACGTTCGCTCAACTTCGGGGTCGATAGGGGTGAATTATGCAGGAAGATGCTGATCTGCCGTCCGGCGACGGGGTGTTCGAAACCGGTGTATCTCTCCTGCGGGGCCGCACTCGGTCGTGAGCTTTTTCGCCACCGCCGTGCGCTACATTCAACCTCCGGGTGCACTGTGCCGGGGGGCGCACGGACAGGGTGGGGGCTCGGTCCGTCGACAGGGAACTGGTCGAACGCGTGCACCCATTTTCTGAGTGGGGGATATGCCTACATCTGTGGAACATTGGCGTGAAGGTGCCCGAACCTGGCATACACACGAGCCGAACGATGTCACCGTCCAGCTCGACGGTCTCGGACGTCAGCTCTCCGAACTACCCGTACAACCGGGAGTTCCCGAAGGCTCCGACGGCCCCGTCTTCGTCGACGAGAGCGGCCGGCGCAGCAAGACGTTCCGGCGTCTGGGCTGGATCCTGGCCGCCGTCTGTGCCGGCTACGCGGTGACGCTGGTCGTCGCCGTCCTCGGCGGCAATTCCAGCGCGCCCTGGCTGCCGCTCTCCGGCCAGGAGCAGCACAAGAAGGCGGACGACATCCAGGCGCCGTCGCCGGCCCCGTCGGGCAGCGCGGACGCCGTCGTGCCGCCCGGCGCGACACCGGGCGCCACGCAGTCCGGCCAGGTGGCCGGTGGCGGCGGCCCGACGCCGTCGGGCAGCGACGGTTCCGCGAAGGCGTCCACGCCCGCCAAGAACCCCTCGGCGTCCACCGCCGTCGTACCGCCCAAGGGCAGCGCGAGCACCGGCAGCGGCACGCAGCCGGACGCGGGAACCCCGGATCCCGAACCGCCCGCCGCCACCCCGACGCCGTCGGCCGATCCCGGTCCCACCGAGACACCGACAACGCCCGTCGAGACCCCGGATCCTCCGGTGCAAGAGCAAGAAGGCGCTCACTAAATGACAACGCCCGCCGTGCGGGGCAGGCGCAACCGGCAGAAGCAGACGCGCCGGCGCAGACTTCCCATGCGCTATCTGCTGCCGTCCGTGTTTCTCGTCGCCCTGCTCGCCATGCTGATGCTGCGCGGTTACGTGCACAGCGAAATCCTCGCCGACCACCGGGTCCGGCCCCCGGCGCCCACCGATCGGGTACCCGACGCGATTCTTGACGGCGGTCCGGTCATCGACGCCCGCAGCGCCACCGGGCCCGCCAAGTCGCTGCGCATACCGGACCACCGGATCGTGCTGACCTTCGACGACGGGCCCGACCCGGTGTGGACCCCGCGGGTCCTCGACGCGCTGAAGAAGTACCACGCGCACGGTGTCTTCTTCGTCACCGGAACCATGGCCTCGCGCTACCCCGACCTCGTGCGGCGCATGGTCGAGGAAGGGCACGAGGTCGGGCTGCACACCTTCGACCACCCCGACCTCTCGTACCAGTCGCATGCGCGTATCGACTGGGAGCTGTCCCAGAACCAGCTGGCGCTGGCGGGCGCGGCCGGTATCCGGACGTCCCTGTTCCGGCCGCCGTACTCGTCGTTCGCCGACGCCATGGACAACAAGTCCTGGCCGGTCACCCAGTACATCGGCAGCCGCGGCTACCTCACCGTCGTCAACAACACCGACAGCGAGGACTGGAAGCGCCCCGGCGTCCCCGCGATCATCGAACAGGCCACCCCCAAGGGCGGCAAGGGCGCCGTCATCCTGATGCACGACTCCGGCGGCAACCGGTCCCAGACCGTGGCCGCGCTGGGCGAGTTCCTGCCCCGGATGCAGCAGCGGGGCTACACGTTCACCGACCTCACCACCGCCCTCGGCGCCCCCAGCGCGCACACCCCGGTGACCGGCTTCGCGCTGTGGAAGGGCAAGGCGTTCGTCTTCGCCGTCGACCTCTCGGAGAACCTCACCGACGTGCTGGTGGCCGGGCTCGCCGTCGTCGGGGTGCTCGTCCTCGTCCGCTTCGCACTGATGCTGCTGCTCTCCTTCCTGCACGCCCGGAAGGTCCGCGGGAGGGAGTTCGGCTGGGGGGCCGCGTTCGCCCGGCCGGTCTCGGTGCTCGTGCCCGCGTACAACGAACGCGAATGCATCGCCAACACCGTGCGTTCCCTCGTGGCGAGCGACCATCCCATCGAGATCATCGTCATCGACGACGGCTCCACGGACGGCACGGCGGACATCGTCGAGGCCATGCGGCTGCCGAACGTACGCGTCGTGCGCCAGCGCAACGCCGGAAAGCCCGCCGCCCTCAACAACGGCATCGCACACGCCCGTTACGACATCGTTGTGATGATGGACGGCGACACCGTCTTCGAACCGGCCACCGTCCGCGAACTGGTACAGCCCTTCGCCGACCCGGGCGTCGGCGCCGTCGCAGGGAACGCCAAGGTCGGCAACCGCGACTCGCTGATCGGCTCCTGGCAGCACATCGAGTACGTGATGGGCTTCAACCTCGACCGGCGGATGTACGACATGCTGCACTGCATGCCGACCATCCCCGGCGCGGTCGGCGCCTTCCGCCGCGATGCGCTGGACAGGATCGGCGGCATGAGCGAGGACACCCTCGCGGAGGACACCGACGTCACCATGGCGCTGCACCGCGACGGCTGGCGCGTCGTCTACGCGGAGAACGCCCGCGCCTGGACCGAGGCCCCGGAGACCGTGCAGCAGCTGTGGTCGCAGCGCTACCGGTGGTCGTACGGCACCATGCAGGCGATCTGGAAGCACCGCCGCGCGGTCGTCGAACGCGGCCCGTCCGGCCGCTTCGGGCGCGTCGGACTGCCGTTCGTCTCCCTGTTCATGGTCGTCGCCCCGCTGCTCGCCCCCCTCATCGACGTCTTCCTGCTGTACGGACTGGTCTTCGGCCCCACCGCGAAGACCGTCGGCGCCTGGTTCGGCGTCCTCATGGTGCAGGCCGTCTGTGCCGCGTACGCCTTCCGGCTCGACCGGGAACGCCTGACGCACCTGCTCTCGCTGCCCCTCCAGCAGATCCTCTACCGGCAGCTCATGTACGTGGTGCTGCTCCAGTCCTGGATCACCGCTCTCACCGGCGGTCGGCTGCGCTGGCAGAAGCTGCGCCGCACGGGAGCGGTGGAGGCTCCCGGTTCGATGCCGAGCCAGCGGCGGAACACCCAGGACCGGAGGCCGGTCGCATGACGGGCAACTACACCCCGGCGTTCCCCCCGCCCGGCGGCCGCAGGACCGTACGGATCCCGGCGCAGCCCACCCCGTGGGCGCAGGCCACCACCGCGCCGCCCACCGCGGACCGGCCGGGCCGCGACCGCTATCTCGATCTCCTGCGGTCGATCGCCCTGGTCCGTGTCGTCGTCTACCACGTCTTCGGCTGGGCATGGCTGACCGTCCTGTTCCCGTCCATGGGCGTGATGTTCGCCCTGGCCGGCTCACTGATGGCCCGCTCGCTGGCCCGGCCCGCCCTGGGGGTCATCCGCGGCCGGGTCCGCCGGCTGCTGCCCCCGATGTGGGTGCTCTCGCTCACCGTCGTGCCCGTGCTCTTCTGGATCGGCTGGAAGCCCGTGAAGGAGGAGGGGATCTGGTGGTTCATCAAGTTGGGCTGCTACATCCTGCCCGTCGGCGCTCCTCCGTACCCGGACGCCAGCGGCTCGCCGGGCGGACTGCTCGAGCAGTCCTGGGCCGACCAGGCCGTGGGGCCGCTCTGGTACATCCGTGCGTACCTCTGGTTCGTGCTGGCCTCACCGCTGCTGCTGAAGGCGTTCCGCAAGCTGCCCTGGGCGACGATGCTCGCCCCGCTGGGGCTCACCGCCGTGTTCGGCACCGGCCTGGTGACGGTCCCCGGCGCGGCGGGCGAGGGACTCGTCGACTTCGCGGTGTTCGGCTCCTGCTGGATCCTCGGCTTCGCGCATCACGAAGGAGTGCTGCGGCGGCTCCCGCGCCACCTCGTGATCTCCTCGGCCGCGATCCTCATGGCGTTCGGCCTGTGGTGGGCCTCCGGCCACCTCACCGAGGAGGGCTGGAACCTGGACGAGATCCCGCTCGCCCAGGCGGCCTGGTCGCTCGGATTCTGCGTGATCCTCCTCCAGTACGCGCCGTCCTGGCAGCGGCTGCCCGGCAGACTGGCCCGCTGGGACGGCCTGGTCACCCTCGCGAACAACCGGGCGGTGACGATCTATCTCTGGCACAACCTGCTGATCATGGCTACGTCGCCGCTCATCGACGAGCTGTGGAACGTCCCCTGGGTCGGTGACCACCTCGGTACGTACATCGACTCGTCCTACGCGGTACTGATGCTGTTGATGGTCTGGCCGCTGCTGGCGGTGACGATCCTCGCGGTCGGCTGGGTCGAGGACATCGCGGCGAAGCGCTCCCCGCGGCTGTGGCTGGCCGGCGCGCCCGCGAGACGGAGGCACGCCCACTCCCCGCGGTGACCGGCCCTGCCCTCACCGGTCACCTCGCGGCCCGGTGAGAGCAAGGTTGCCCACCGGTCACCTCACGGCACGGCGTCGAAACGCGCGCTCCCTAGCGTCGGGGCGGACGACCCGACACCCGTGGAACGCGAACCGTGGAGGCGTGATGGCCGGCAGGTGGATCGAGCAGTGGGAGCCGGAGGACGAGGTCTTCTGGCAGGAGAAGGGCGAGCGCATCGCCCGCCGCAATCTGTGGTTCTCGGTGCTCTCCGAGCACATCGGATTCTCCGTCTGGACCCTGTGGTCGGTGATGGTCCTGTTCATGGGACCGGAGTACGGCGTCGACCCGGCCGGGAAGTTCTTCCTCATCTCGACGGCGACCCTGGTCGGGGCCGTCGTCAGGGTCCCGTACACCTTCGCCGTGGCCAGGTTCGGCGGCCGCAACTGGACGGTGATCAGCGCGTTGTCCCTGCTGGTTCCGGCCGTCGCCGCATTCGTCGTGATGGAGCCCGGGACCTCGTACACCACCTTCCTCGTGGTGGCCGCGCTCGCCGGGATCGGCGGCGGGAACTTCGCCTCGTCGATGACGAACATCAACGCCTTCTTCCCGCTGCACAAGAAGGGCTGGGCCCTCGGGCTCAACGCGGGCGGCGGCAACATCGGCGTACCGGTCGTCCAGCTCGTCGGACTGCTGGTGATCGGCACGGCGGGCGCCACCCACCCGCGGACCGTGCTCGCGGTGTACGTGCCGTTGATCGTCGTGGCCGCCCTGTGCGCCGCGAACTTCATGGACAACCTGGCCCCCGTGCAGAACGACACCGGCGCGGCGAAGGACGCCGTGCGCGACCCGCACACCTGGATCATGTCGGTGCTCTACATCGGTACCTTCGGCTCCTTCATCGGCTACAGCTTCGCCTTCGGGCTCGTCCTGCAGACCCAGTTCGGCCGGACCCCGCTGCAGGCCGCCTCGCTCACCTTCATCGGCCCGCTGCTCGGCTCCCTGATCCGGCCCGCGGGAGGTTGGCTCGCCGACCGGTACGGCGGCGCCCGGATCACCCTGTGGAACTTCGCCGCGATGGCCGCCGCGACCGGCGTCGTCGTGTACGCCTCCGGGACCGCCTCGCTCACCGTGTTCCTGGCCGGGTTCATCGCCCTGTTCGTCCTGACCGGGCTGGGCAACGGATCGACGTACAAGATGATCCCCGGCATCTTCCACGCCAAGGCGATCGCCCAGGGGCTGCGCGGCGAAGCGGCGGCGGCCTGCGGGCGGCGGCTGTCCGGGGCGGCCATGGGGCTCATCGGCGCCGTCGGCGCGGTCGGCGGGCTGGCCATCAACCTGGCGTTCCGGCAGTCCTTCCAGACCGCGGGCACGGGAACGGCGGCCTTCTGGTCCTTCCTCGTCTTCTACGGCGTGTGTTTCACGGTCACGTGGGCGGTATACCTTCGCCGTCCCGCCGCCGTTTCCGCGAAGCCGCAGCTCGGCTACGCAAAGGTGTGAGCGCGAGCGTCCGGCGCCGGACGACGTAACGGATGGGAAATACGGGTGAACCCGGCCTGTCACGCGTTGTTGGCAGTCTCGGTCCTCGGCATTCATCGAGCAGCAGCAGGACGAGAGCCGGTAGACCATATGCGCGACGACGTACAGCACGGGCCCCTCGCAGGCTTCACGGTCGGCGTGACCGCCGCACGCCGTGCGGACGAACTCGGAACCCTGTTGCGGCGACGGGGCGCCACCGTCCTGCACGCCCCTGCCCTGCGGATCGTCCCGCTCGCCGACGACAGCGAACTCCTCGCCGCCACCGAGGAACTCATCGAAACGGTTCCCGACGTGGTCGTCGCGACCACCGCGATCGGCTTCCGCGGCTGGATCGAGGCCGCCGACGGATGGGGCATCGGCGACCGGCTGCTGGGCCGGCTGCGCACGGTTGAACTGCTGGCCCGCGGCCCGAAGGTGAAGGGCGCCGTCCGGGCGGCCGGGCTCACCGAGGCCTGGTCGCCCGACTCGGAGTCCATGGCCGAGGTCCTCGAACGGCTCCTCGACGAAGGCGTCGAGGGCCGCCGGATCGCCCTCCAGTTGCACGGCGAACCGCTGCCCGGTTTCGTCGAGTCGCTCCGGGCCGGCGGCGCCGAAGTCGTCGTCGTACCCGTCTACCGCTGGATGGCCCCCCAGGACCCCGCGCCGCTGGACCGGCTGCTCGACATCACCGCCGCCCGCGGCCTGGACGCGCTCACCTTCACCAGCGCCCCGGCCGCCGTCTCCTTCCTGCACCGGGCCGACGAGCGCGGGCTGCTCCCGGAGATCCTGGGCGCGTTGCAGGGCGAGGTGGTCTCGGCCTGCGTCGGCCCGGTCACCGCACTGCCGCTGCAGGCCCGCGGCATCGACACCATCCAGCCGGAGCGCTTCCGGCTCGGCCCGCTCGTCCAGCTGCTCTGCCGGGAACTGCCGGGCGGAGCCCGTACGCTGCCGGTCGCCGGCCACCGCGTCGAGATCCGCGGACACGCGGTCCTCGTCGACGACGAACTGCGCCCGGTGCCGCCCGCCGGCATGGCCCTGCTGCACAGCCTGGCCCGCCGGCCGGGCTGGGTCGTGGCCCGCGCCGATCTGCTGCGCGTGCTGCCCGGCAGCGGCACGGACCAGCACGCGGTGGAGACGGCCATGGCCCGGCTGCGGACGGCTCTGGGGGTGCCCCGGCTCATCCAGACGGTCGTCAAGCGCGGTTACCGGCTGGCGCTGGACCCGGCGGCGGACGCCAAGTACGCGGATTCCTGAGTGCGCCGCGGGCGGCGACAACACCGGGCTACCGTGCAGGGATGATCAATGACGTCCACCGGCTCGACGCGGAGGTAAGGCTGCGCCCCGTCGCCGCGGCCGACGCCGCCTCGCTCGCCGACGCCCTGACCCGCAGCCGTACCTACATGCAGCCGTGGGAGCCCGTGCGGCCCGACGCCTTCTACACCGAGCAGGGGCAGCAGGAGCGCCTGGCCGGGATGCTGGCGGACCGTGCGGCGGGGCGGGCGATGCCCTGGGTGATCACCGACGCCGAGGACCGTGCGATCGGCTCCTTCACGCTCTCCAACATCGTGTACGGGGCGTTCTGCAGCGCGGTGCTCGGTTACTGGGTCGATGTCGCGTACGCGGGGCGCGGTCTGGCCACCGCCGCCGTGCAGCAGATCTGCACCGTGGCCAGGGACGGGCTGCGGCTGCACCGGGTGGAGGCCGGGACGGTGCTCGACAACGCGGCCTCGCAGCGCGTGCTCGCCAAGTGCGGCTTCGAGGAGTTCGGTACGGCTCCGCGCTTTCTGCACATCAACGGCGGGTGGCGGGACCACCGGCTGTTCCAGCGGATCCTGCACGACGGCCCGCCGGCCCGCTGAGCCCGCAGGCCGCGCCCGCCCTACGCTGCCTCCCGGACGTGCAGATGCCCGTCGAGCGGCCATGGCGGCCGGGCCGGGAGGACCTTCGCGAGCGGGTACCCCGTCTTCACGGCGACCCGGCAGGAGGCATCGTTGTTCACCTGGTGGATCAGTTCGAGACGGCGCAGACCGTCCTGGGCGAAGGCCGTGAACGCCCAGCCGGTGAGCGCTTCGACCGCCTGCGGGGCGATCCCGCGCCCGCGCGCCCACGCCGCCGTCCAGTAACCGACCTCGGCCGAACCGGAGCCGGGGGACGGGTACTTCAGCGCCACATTGCCGACCGGTTCGCCGCCGTGCTCCGTGTCGACGACGGCGAAGCTGATCCGGGTGCCGGACTCCCGGCCCTCGGCCTGCACCTGCAGCCAGTGTTCCGCGTCCGCCCTGTCCGTCACGAGGTGCCACAGCCGGTCGCGCATGGCCGGATCGCGGTAGGCCTCGATCAGCGCCGGCAGGTCGTCCTGGTGCCAGGGCCGCAGCAGCAAGGGTCCGGCGGTGAAGGCGGCCGTTCGGAGATCTTCGCTCATGACCTCACGGTACGCGGGGAGTTCGGCGGCGACCCGGGCTGCGCGAGGGGTTACGGGCAGGGGCCGCGACGGGCACTCTGGTGGTGGCTCCCACGGGCGATCCGAGGCGGTGACAGGCGCATGGCGGCGGGCAAGGGCTCCTACGACTGGCGGTTCGACTGCGGGCGGCTCTGCCTGGACCTGGTGGCGACAGGGAACGGCACCTCCGGCACCTGCGAACTGCTCGACGGGGCGGACCGGCTCGCCGGCTGGCTGGTGGCCGCCGGACTCGTACCGGCGGGCACCAGCCTCGACGCCGTCGACGACACCTGGCTCACGAGCTTCCGGCAGCTGCGGACCGGAGTCGACCGGCTGCTGACCGCGGAGCTCGACGGCCGCGGCGCCGACGGGGCGCTGGAGCGCGTCAACGAACTCGCCGCCGGGGCCACCCCGGGCGTGCAGGCCGTGCGTGCGAGGAACGGGCTGCTGGTACGGACGCTGAGCGCCGAGCCCGCGTGCGCGGCGCTGCTGGCCGCCGTGGCCCGCGACGCCGTGGAACTCCTGACCGACCCGGTGGCCCGGGCCGGGCTGCGTCGCTGCGAGGGTGACAACTGCAGCCGCCTCTACCTCGACACGTCTCGCGGGCACCGGCGTCGCTGGTGCTCCAGCGAGGTGTGCGGGAACCGGGAGCGGGTGGCCCGGCACCGGCGCCGGGCGGCGGCGGTCATGGTCCCGGCGGACCGGGTCACCTGAATCCCGGCCGGAAGAATCTTGGAACCGCATTGAATGGATCGCGCCACTCCTCCGTATTCGATGGCCAAGGAGCTCAACAGGGTCTCGACCGGGAGGTTCGGGTGCGCAAGGATGCGGCCGTGGCCGATGACCGTCCGCACAGGGCTCGACATCGCAGTGAACCGCCCCCGTCCCCCTCCGCCGTCCCCGACGAGGAGCTGATGCGGGCGCTCTACCGCGAACACGCCGGACCGCTGCTCGCGTACGTGCTCCGCCTCGTCGCCGGCGACCGTCAGCGTGCCGAGGACGTGGTGCAGGAAACGCTCATCCGTGCCTGGAAGAACGCCGGTCAGCTCAACCGGGCGACCGGCTCCGTCCGCCCCTGGCTGGTGACGGTCGCCCGGCGCATCGTCATCGACGGCCACCGCAGCCGGCAGGCCCGGCCGCACGAGGTCGATCCGTCGCCGCTGGAGGTCATTCCCGCGGAGGACGAGATTGACAAGGCGCTGTGGCTGATGACGCTCTCGGATGCGCTCGACGATTTGACCCCTGCCCATCGGGAAGCATTGGTCGAGACCTATTTCAAGGGACGTACGGTCAATGAGGCTGCCGAGGTGCTCGGTATACCCAGCGGCACGGTGCGGTCCCGGGTCTTCTACGCGCTGCGCTCGATGAAGCTCGCACTCGAAGAGAGGGGGATCACGGCATGAGCGACCACGAGTGGGAGCCTTTCGGGCCCCGGCCGACCGGTCCCTCCAGCTCCACCGGCCGCCCGGGTGTCCCCGGCGGATTCGGCGGTCCCGGCAGTTTCGACGCCTTCGGCACCCCGGGCGGCCACGGCACCCCGGCCGGGCCCGGTCCCGGATCCGGTGGCACCGCGGAAGGGCCGGAGCACGACGCGGCAGGCGCGTACGTCCTCGGCATCCTGGACGACACCGAGGCCTCCGCGTTCGAGGAGCATCTGGCCGGATGCCCGCTCTGCGCCGCCCATCTCGACGAGTTCGCCGGGATGGAATCCATGCTCGCGATGCTCGCGGAGGCCGCCCCCGCCGCCGCTCCCGGCGCCCGCCGCGTCCCGCACGTCCCCGTGCCGCCGGCCCCCCGGATGCTCGACCGGCTGGTCGACGAGGTCGCGGCCAAGCGGGCCCGGCGCAGACGGCGCGGCATGTATCTGGTGGCGGCGGCAGCGGCGCTGATCATCGGCGGTCCGGTCGTCGCGGTCACGGCCACCGGCGGCGACAGCGGCACGAACCGGGCGGCCGACCCGCACCCCACCAGCCCCGCCGAGGACGCGTTCTTCCACCACATGACGGAGAAGGTGCAGGCGACCGACCCCGCCACCAAGGTCGCCGCCACCGTCGGCATGGAGAAGAAGGCGTGGGGCACGCATGCGGTGCTGGAACTGTCGAACGTCAGGGGTCCGCAGAAGTGCAGCCTGATCGCCGTCTCCAAGAGCGGCCAGGAGGAGATCGTGACCTCCTGGTCCGTACCCAAGTGGGGCTACGGCATCAAGGACTCCCCGCATCCGTCCGCGCAATATCCGCTCTACGTCCACGGCGGGGCGGCGATGGACCGGGCCGACATCGACCATTTCGAGGTGCGCACCTTCGACGGCCAACGGCTGGTGGACATCGACGCGTAATCGCCCGGCCGGGGTCCGACGCGCAATCGAGACCTTCGACGTGCCACGTCGGTGCTCGTGGCAGGTGCGCGACGGGCCCCCCTTCGCATAGGGTTGACGGCTGCCCAATGCACGTCAGAAGGGGGCCTCGGTGGCCGCGCAGGATGCCGCTGTCGATTCGTTGCGGGACCGGGAAATCGGTGTCGAGCAGGAACATCTCGACCGTGTTTACGACCGCCTCGAGGAGAAGATCCACGAGGCGGAATTTCTCATGAACGACGCCGTGAAACGCGGCCAGGTCGGTACGCCGGGAGCGCTCGCCGAACGCGACGCCCAGGTGTTCCGCGCCGGAATCCACCTCAACCGGCTGAACAGCGAGTTCGAGGACTTCCTCTTCGGAAGGATCGATCTGCTGCTCGGCAAGGACGGCGAGCGCGGCCCGGACGGCGCGTACACCTCCGTCGAGGCGGCCGACGACGCCGTACGCGACGACCGCACCGCAGACATCGCGGAGACGCTGCACATCGGCCGGATCGGGGTCCTCGACTCCGACTACGCGCCGCTGGTCATCGACTGGCGCGCGCCCGCCGCCGCGCCGTTCTACCGGTCGACACCGAAGGATCCGGGCCGGGTGGTACGCCGCCGGGTCATTCGCTCCAAGGGCCGCAGGGTCCTCGGGGTCGAGGACGACCTGATGCGTCCCGAGCTGACCGCGTACAAGGACGGCGACAAGCTGCCCGTCATCGGCGACGGTGCACTGATGGCGGCGCTCGGGCAGGCCCGCAGCCACACCATGCGCGACATCGTCGCCTCCATCCAGGCCGAGCAGGACCTGGTGATCCGGGCGCCCGCCGCCTCCGTCACCGAGGTCTCCGGCGGCCCCGGCACCGGCAAGACCGCCGTGGCCCTGCACCGCGCCGCGTACCTCCTCTACCAGGACCGGCGGCGGTACGCGGGGGGCATCCTCGTCGTCTCGCCGACCCCGCTGCTCGTCGCGTACACCGAAGGCGTGCTGCCCTCGCTGGGCGAGGAGGGCCAGGTCGCGATCCGTGCGGTCGGCTCGCTCTCCGACGAGGCGGCGGGCGTCGAGGGCGCCACCACGTACGACGAACCGGCGGTCGCCCGGATCAAGGGCTCCTCCCGGATGCTCCAGGTGCTGCGGAAGGCGGCCCGCGGGGCGCTGGAGCAGGCGCGGCCCGCGGGCGCCCGGGGCGGCGGGCAGGACGGTCAGCTGTCGTTCGGCGACGCGGACGGATCCGAGGGTTCCGCGGACGGGGCGGCCGCCCCTCTCACCACCCCCACCCGGCTGCGCGTGGTCGCCTTCGGCGCCCGCGTCGAACTGAACGCCGACGAGCTCCACCGCATCCGGCAGTCCGTCCTCGGCGGCACCGCCCCGGTCAACCTGCTGCGCCCGCGTGCCCGCAGGCTGCTCCTGGACGCCCTGTGGAACAAGTCCTCCGGCCGAGGCCGCTACACCGACCCCGAGCTCGGCGCCGAACTGCGCTCCTCCTTCGACGAGGACGTCTCCACCGAGACGCCGTTCATCGACTTCCTCAACGCATGGTGGCCGGAGCTCACCCCGCGGGGGGTGCTCGCCGCGATGGCCGACGAGAAGCGGCTCGGCCGCTGGGCGCGCCGGGTCCTCAACCAGGGTGAGGTGCGCCGCCTCGCCCGTTCGCTGAAGCGACTGGACAGCTCGGGCCAGGGCCCCCTGTCCGTGCACGACGTGGCGATCCTCGACGAGCTGCACACCCTGCTCGGCACCCCGTACCGGCCGAAGAAGAAGCGTGAGTTCGATCCGCTGGACCAGCTCTCCGGCCTGGAGGAGCTGATGCCGCAGCGCGAGGAGACGCAGCGCGAGCGGGCCGAGCGGCTCGCGGCGGAGCGCACGGAGTACGCGCACGTCATCGTCGACGAGGCGCAGGACCTGACCCCGATGCAGTGGCGGATGGTCGGGCGCCGTGGCCGGACGGCCACCTGGACGATCGTCGGCGACCCGGCGCAGTCCTCCTGGTCCGATCCGGACGAGGCGGCCGAGGCGCGGGACGAGGCCCTCGGCAAGCGCCCCCGCCGCCACTTCACGCTCACCGTCAACTACCGCAACCCGGCGGAGATCGCCGAGCTCGCGGCGAAGGTGCTGGAACTCGCGATGCCCGGCATGGTGTCCCCGGCCGCGGTCCGCTCGACGGGGGTGCGGCCCCGCTTCGAGGCCGTACGCGACGGCGATCTGGCCGGGGTCGTGCGGGAGGAGGCGCGGCGGCTGCTCGGCGAGGTGGACGGCACGGTCGGTGTCGTCGTCGCGATGAACCGTCGCGCGCAGGCCCGCACGTGGCTCGCCGAGCTCGGCGACCGGGTGGTGGCGCTCGGCAGCCTCGAGGCGAAGGGCCTGGAGTACGACGCCACGGTCGTCGTCTCGCCCGCGGAGATCGCCGACGAGTCACCGGCCGGTCTGCGGGTGCTGTACGTGGCACTGACACGGGCGACGCAGCAGCTCACCGTCGTGTCGGGGGAGCGGGATCTGCCCGACGAGGACGGGGTTCCGGACCTGCTGAGGGACTGAGCGGCAAGTCAACCCGCGATGGGGGAATCACTTATCCCGGGGACTTTGTTAGCCTGGTGTCGGCACCGGCTCGATCCAAGCCCCCGGGCCCAACCTTCGTCGCTACGAGCGACCACTTGCCGCGAGGCGAGCATGGCGGGTCGGTGCCGCTCAACTGAAAAGGACAGACCCGTGTCACCTTCCGGTGGCCCGGGTCTGTTTTTGTTGGTGGCCCGGCCGGCATCCGCGGTGTCGCGCCGGCCGCGGACGCCGGGGTTCCGCTACGGGATCAAATCTCGTATGGTGGAAAGCACTTTCCGAAAAATGTCGACCGGGGCAGCACTCATTACCGGCTACCGGTCGGTAGGTGCGAATATCGGGAGGCGTGTCCGAGGCGAGAACCCCGGCCGCGCGCAGCAATGAAGCTAGGGAAAGCGAAGGACTCGG
Source organism: Streptomyces sp. NBC_00316 (assembly GCF_036158715.1). Classification (NCBI taxonomy): domain Bacteria; kingdom Bacillati; phylum Actinomycetota; class Actinomycetes; order Kitasatosporales; family Streptomycetaceae; genus Streptomyces; species Streptomyces sp. NBC_00316. The sequence goes on from NZ_CP108023.1 coordinate 5,552,995, forward strand.
CCATGGCAACGGCGCCCAGCGTCTCGTACTCGATGACGGTCCGGCTGGAGGTGCCCGCGAGCGGCACAGCGGTCTCCCAGCTGACCACGGCCGTGGAGTCCTCCGGCGGTTCGGTCACCGGCCTCGACGTGACCGCCTCCGGTCACGAGAAGCTGCGGATCGACGTGACCATCGCCGCCTCCTCCACCGCGCACGCCGACGAGATCGTCGAAGGCCTGCGCGACATCGAGGGTGTCGTGCTCGGCAAGGTCTCCGACCGTACGTTCCTGATGCACCTCGGCGGCAAGATCGAGATGGCGTCCAAGCATCCCATCCGCAACCGTGACGACCTCTCGATGATCTACACCCCCGGTGTGGCCCGGGTCTGCATGGCGATCGCCGAGAATCCCGAGGACGCCCGCCGCCTCACCATCAAGCGCAATTCCGTCGCAGTTGTGACGGACGGCTCCGCGGTGCTCGGCCTCGGCAACATCGGCCCGATGGCGGCCCTGCCGGTGATGGAGGGCAAGGCGGCCCTCTTCAAGCGGTTCGCCGGCATCGACGCCTGGCCGATCTGCCTGGACACCCAGGACACCGACGCGATCGTCGAGATCGTCAAGGCGATCGCCCCCGGCTTCGCGGGCATCAACCTGGAGGACATCTCCGCACCCCGCTGCTTCGAGATCGAGGCACGGCTGCGCGAGGCCCTCGACATCCCCGTCTTCCACGACGACCAGCACGGCACCGCCATCGTCGTGCTGGCCGCCCTGACCAACGCACTGCGCGTGGTGGGCAAGGGAATTGGCGACGTACGCGTCGTCATGTCCGGCGCCGGAGCGGCCGGTACGGCCATCCTGAAGCTGCTCATCGCCGCGGGCGTCAAGCACGCCGTCGTCGCCGACATCCACGGTGTGGTGCACGCCGGCCGCGAGGACCTGGTCGCCGCGGACCCCGACTCGCCGCTGCGCTGGATCGCCGACAACACCAACCCGGAGTCGATGACCGGCAGCCTCAAGGAGGCCGTCGTCGGTGCCGACGTCTTCATCGGTGTCTCCGCGCCGAACGTGCTGGACGGCAACGACGTCGCGGCGATGGCGGACGGTGCGATCGTGTTCGCGCTCGCGAACCCGGACCCCGAGGTGGACCCGGCAATCGCCCGCCAGACCGCGGCAGTTGTCGCGACCGGCCGCTCCGACTTCCCGAACCAGATCAACAACGTGCTGGTCTTCCCGGGTGTCTTCCGCGGTCTGCTGGACGCACAGTCCCGCACCGTCAACACGGAGATGATGCTCGCCGCGGCCGGCGCCCTCGCCGAGACGGTCGCCGAGGACGAGCTGAACCCGAACTACATCATCCCGTCGGTCTTCAACGACAAGGTCGCGGGTGCGGTCGCCGGTGCCGTCCGCGCGGCCGCGAGGACCGTCGGGGGCGCTGTGACGGGCCCCACGTTGGCCTGAACCACGGCGCGTCGCGGGTCGCGGGGCCCCAAACCCCCCTTTAGGGTGGGCGGGCAGCGAGCCCCGCAGGACCCCGCACCCGCTGTGGACCTCCGCGGGCCGCTCCAGTACCTGCTGCGGGCCGCTTCAAGGAGTCGACGGGACGTCACCACGACGAGGCAGTGGCGGCTTTCGTGTGACTCCGGAGGGGCCGGATTGGCTTTCCCGCCGCAGGTGGGGGCAGGATGCATATTCGGGCGCGAGGGTCTGACGTCAGACCCGGGTCCGGGGACTGTCCGAGGGCCCTGGCAGCATCGGCTTCGATCTCACGCCTCACAGGCAAGAAGAACACGGGAGTAACAACATGAACCGCAGTGAGCTGGTGGCCGCCCTGGCCGACCGCGCCGAGGTGACCCGCAAGGACGCCGACGCCGTGCTGGCCGCGCTCGCCGAGACCGTCGGTGAGATCGTCGCCAAGGGCGACGAGAAGGTCACCATCCCCGGCTTTCTGACCTTCGAGCGGACCCACCGTGCCGCTCGCACCGCTCGTAACCCGCAGACCGGCGACCCGATCAACATCCCGGCCGGCTACAGCGTGAAGGTCTCCGCGGGCTCGAAGCTCAAGGAAGCCGCCAAGGGCAAGTAAGCCCCGTAGGCACGACGGAGGGCGGTCACCCCGACCAGGGTGACCGCCCTTCGGCGTACCGGCCGCAGAGGCCCGCTGAGAGGCCGTTGCCGGGCCCGGTGGGACCGTCCGGGTGCCTGTCCCCCCGCGCGCCGGGCCCCCGGGGGCCTCTCCTTCGAGCGAGAGCCCCTCGGAGACGGAAGAGCGGGGGCCCGGGAGCAGTGCCCCCGAACCCCCGCCTCGGCCTTCGCCCTTCGGGCACCCGCCCTCAGACCAGTGCGCCGCCCGGAAGTTCCACCTTCGCGCCGAGCTTCTCCAGTTTGTCCATGAAGTTCTCGTAGCCGCGGTTGATCAGGTCGATGCCGTGCACCCGGGACGTGCCCTGCGCCGCCAGGGCGGCGATCAGGTACGAGAACCCGCCGCGAAGGTCCGGGATGACCAGATCCGCGCCCTGCAGCTTCGTCGGCCCGGACACGACCGCCGAGTGCAGGAAGTTCCGCTGGCCGAAGCGGCAGTCGGAGCCGCCCAGGCACTCGCGGTAGAGCTGGATGTGCGCACCCATCTGATTGAGCGCGGACGTGAAGCCGAGCCGGGACTCGTACACCGTCTCGTGGACGATGGACAGGCCCGCGGCCTGCGTCAGCGCCACCACCAGCGGCTGCTGCCAGTCGGTCTGGAAGCCCGGGTGCACGTCCGTCTCCAGGGCGATGGCGTTCAGCGCGCCGCCCGGGTGCCAGAAGCGGATGCCCTCGTCGTCGATCTCGAAGGCGCCGCCGACCCGGCGGAACGTGTTCAGGAACGTCATCATCGAGCGCTGCTGTGCGCCGCGCACGTAGATGTTGCCCTCGGTCGCCAGCGCCGCGGACGCCCAGGAGGCCGCCTCGAGACGGTCCGGGATCGCCCGGTGCGTGTAGCCGTCGAGCCGGTCGACGCCGGTGATCCGGATCGTCCGGTCGGTGTCCATCGAGATGATCGCGCCCATCTTCTGCAGTACGCAGATGAGGTCCTCGATCTCCGGCTCCACGGCCGCGTTGGACAGCTCGGTGACACCCTCGGCGAGCACCGCCGTCAGCAGCACCTGCTCGGTGGAGCCCACCGACGGGTACGGCAGCCGGATCTTCGTGCCGCGCAGCCGCTGCGGGGCCTCCAGGTACTGGCCGTCGGCCCGCTTCTCGATCGTCGCGCCGAACTGCCGCAGCACGTCGAAGTGGAAGTCGATCGGCCGTCCGCCGATGTCACAGCCGCCGAGCCCCGGAATGAAGGCGTGGCCCAGCCGGTGCAGCAGCGGGCCGCAGAAGAGGATCGGAATGCGCGACGAGCCCGCGTGGGCGTCGATGTCGGCGACGTTCGCGCTCTCGACGTGGGTGGGGTCGAGGATCAGCTCGCCCGGTTCGTCACCGGGGCGGACCGTCACACCGTGCAGCTGCAGCAGCCCTCGCACGACCCGCACATCCCGGATGTCGGGCACATTGCGCAGCCGGCTGGGCCCGCTGCCGAGCAGCGCGGCGACCATTGCCTTCGGCACCAGGTTCTTGGCGCCTCGGACGCGGATCTCGCCCTCCAGCGGGGTTCCGCCGTGGACAAGCAGGACATCGTCTGTGCCGGTCATGAATCTCGCGTTCCGGAGTGGTCGGGCAGGGGGCCAACCGAAAGGGTAATGGGCATGTACCCCCCTTCCATAAGGCTACGGGGGGTGTGCGAACGTCATGAATCCGCCACAACACGCTCTGCTCGCCGGGCCTTGCGGAGGGTCACCGTCCGCAAACGCTTTCCGGTCGTGCGCTCCCCACGCACCGGTGCGCCCTGAGCTGCGCTCGGGCTCCGCCGGGCGCCTTGCGCGCCACTTGGTTCCCGCGAAGGGCGAAGATGCGGGATCATTTCTGCCATGACCGAGGTGTCCTCGCTCACAGGGCGACTGCTCGTCGCCACACCCGCCCTCGCGGACCCGAATTTCGACCGCGCGGTGGTGCTGCTCCTCGACCATGACGAGGAGGGCTCGCTCGGTGTGGTCCTGAACCGTCCGACGCCGGTCGGCGTCGGTGACATCCTCGCGTCCTGGGCCGGCCTGACCGGCGAACCGGATGTCGTCTTCCAGGGTGGTCCGGTCTCGCTCGACTCGGCGCTCGGCGTCGCGGTGATCCCCGGCGACGAGGGGCCGCTCGGCTGGCGCCGGGTGTACGGGGCGATCGGCCTCGTGGACCTGGAGGCGCCGCCGGAGCTGCTGGCCGCGGCACTCGGCTCGCTGCGGATCTTCGCCGGCTACGCGGGCTGGGGTCCCGGACAGCTGGAGACGGAGCTGACCGAGGGAGCCTGGTACGTGGTGGAGTCGGAGCCCGGGGACGTCTCCTCGCCGCGTCCGGAACAGCTGTGGCGGGCGGTCCTGCGCCGCCAGCGCAGTGAGCTTGCCATGATCGCCACCTATCCGGACGACCCTTCGCTCAACTGAAGGCGGGAGCTTTCAGTACCCTGGCTGTTATGAGCACTCTTGAGCCCGAGCGCGGGGCAGGTACGGGGACCCTCGTAGAGCCGACACCCCAGGTGTCGAACGGCGACGGCGACCACGAGCGCTACGCCCATTACGTCCAGAAGGACAAGATCATGGCGAGTGCCCTGGAGGGCACCCCCGTGGTCGCACTGTGCGGGAAGGTCTGGGTACCGGGGCGCGACCCCAAGAAGTATCCGGTCTGCCCCATGTGCAAGGAGATCTACGAGTCCATGGGCGCCGGTGGCGACAAGGACAAGGGCAAGGGCGGCAAGGACAAGAAGTAGTCCGTCCCCACACCGTTCGGGCCGAGGCCCCCGGGAGGCGCGCTGGTGCGCGCACCCGGGGGCCTTTTCGCGGGTTCGCCCGGCCGCCCCGGCCGCGGCCTTCGTGCGGGCAGGTCCGACCGCCCCGCCTGCGCGCCGCGGACTCCCGGCGCCGGCGCCGAGGGGGACGAGAGGACCGGGACGCTGCGCGGCCGGCGGTTCCGGGAGGTCGGCGACAGACCCGAGGAGCAGGCGGCCGACGCGGTGGTGACCGGCATCGAGAAGACCCACGAGGGTGCGAAGGCGGAGACCGAGCACAGCCCCGTCCGCACCCGCGCCCGTCGCGTCGAGGCCGCCCTCCATGACCCCAGGAGCGCCCCGGACCTCATCGGGTACGCCACGGGCGCGATCGGCTCCGTGAGGACGGTGGACTCGCCGATGCGAGCGCGTAGTTCGCAGCGCGGGACGAGGCCGGGGCACCGGCGGAGCCGCACCCGTCACGGCGCCGGCGCCGCGGAACGCGCAGGCAGCCACGGCAGCGATGTGCCGAACCTCCGCCCCACCCGGCGTGGTTCTCCGCCGCGCGCCGCTCACCCCGCCATCGCTGCGGCCCGGCGGACCCCATGACGTCCGGGATCCCCGGTCCGGTCGACGCACCGCGAAATACCCTCGACGATGATGGCCATCCCCTTGCTGGTCTTCTTCGTACTCGTACAGCGACGCGTGGTCTCGGGGCCGGGCGGAGCGGTTAAGGACTGACGTCATGGACATGGAACTGATCCCGGCACCGGTGAGCGTCGGCGACCGGGCGCGGTGCGGCTTCCTGATGGACCGGGCCACGACCATCACCGCGCAGGCCGGCACCGAGTCCACCGAACGCTGGCTCCGCGCCACGATCGGTGCCGCCTTCGGCCTGTCGCTCGCACCGGGTGCCGAGGGCACGGACAACACCGTCCGGCTGTGCATCGATCCGGCCCTGGAACCCGAGGGCTACCGGCTGTCCACCGGGGACGGCCGGAGCATCGAGATCACCGGCGGAAGCGCCGCCGGAGTGTTCTGGGGTGCCCAGACCCTCCGTCAGCTCCTGGGCCCGGATGCCTTCCGCCGGGCGCCCGTCTCCAGTGGTGCTGCCGTGCGCCTCGAGTTCACGGACATCGAGGACCGTCCCCGCTTCTCCTGGCGCGGCATGATGCTCGACGTCTCCCGGCACTTCCTGCCCAAGGACGACGTCCTGCGCTACCTCGACCTCATCGCCGCCCACAAGCTGAACGTCTTCCACTTCCATCTCACCGACGACCAGGGCTGGCGCATCGAGATCAAGCGCTACCCGAAGCTCACCGAGGTCGGCTCCTGGCGTACCCGTACCAAGATCGGGCACCGGGCCTCCGAGGTGTGGGACGAGACCCCGTACGGCGGTTACTACACGCAGGACGACATCCGCGAGATCGTCGCGTACGCCGCCGAGCGGCATATCCGTGTCGTCCCCGAGATCGACATCCCGGGCCACTCGCAGGCCGCCATCAGCGCGTACCCGGAACTGGGCAACACCGACGTCATCGACACGACCACCCTCTCCGTCTGGGACACCTGGGGCGTCAGCCCGAACGTACTGGCCCCCACCGACAGCACCCTGCGCTTCTACGAGGGCGTCTTCGAGGAGCTCCTCGACCTCTTCCCGGCCGCCACCTCGCCGTTCATCCACATCGGCGGCGACGAGTGCCTCAAGGACCAGTGGAAGCAGTCGGCGACCGCCCAGACCCGGATCGCCGAACTCGGCCTGGCCGACGAGGACGAGCTGCAGTCCTGGTTCATCCGGCACTTCGACACCTGGCTCACCGCCCGCGGCCGCCGCCTCATCGGCTGGGACGAGATCCTCGAAGGCGGGCTCGCCGACGGTGCCGCCGTCTCCTCCTGGAGGGGGTACGCGGGTGGCATCGCCGCGGCCGAGGCCGGGCACGACGTCGTGATGTGCCCGGAGCAGCATGTGTATCTGGACTACCGCCAGGGCGGCGGCCCCGACGAACCGATGCCCATCGCGTACGTCCGCACCCTGGAGGACGTCTTCCGCTTCGAGCCCGTACCGCCGGGCCTGACCGAGGAGGCGGCCCGTCACATACTCGGCACCCAGGCCAACGTGTGGACCGAGGTCATGCAGAACCGGTCCCGCGTCGACTACCAGGTCTTCCCGAGGCTCGCGGCCTTCGCCGAAGTCGCCTGGTCCGCCCTGCCCGCCCCCGACGACCGTGACTTCGCCGACTTCGAGCGCCGGATGACCGCGCACTACGCCCGGCTCGACGCACTCGGCGTCGAGTACCGGCCGCAGGGCGGTCCCCTGCCGTGGCAGCGCCGCCCCGGGATCCTCGGACGCCCGATCGAGGGAGCGCCCCCGAACGTGTGAGCCCGGCCGCAGTGGGAGGCCGGCCGCCGCGGTTCCTGGGACCGTGGTGGCCGGTGAGCGCTCACCGCACGAACGGAACAAGTCGTACAGGAGTCGCTGAAGCGTGGCAATGCGCACTCTGCGCCGAAGAGGTGCGAAAACGGGAGCATCCACCAGAACAAGGACGGATGCACCCTTCGCGGACCCTCGCGTCGGTCCGATCGGAAGATGTGCCAGAGTTGCCACGTCCGGGCTTTGAGCACGTACCGTACGGCGAAACAAGCGGGACGCCGGGACACCGGGAAGGGGCAGCTGGGTTGACCACGCACGCACCGCAGGCGACGCAGTACGTGACGCTGCCCGCCTCGCTCGACGAGGCCGTGGCGGCACTCGGCGCCATGCCCGCCGCCGTCCCCGTGGCCGGTGGCACGGACCTGATGTCGGCCGTCAACAAGGGGCAGCTGCGCCCCTCCGGACTGGTCGGCCTCGGCCGGATCAGCGAGCTGCGCGGCTGGCACTACCAGGACGGCCACGCCCTGCTCGGCACCGGACTCACCCACGCACGCATGGGCAGGCCCGACTTCGCTGCCCTGATCCCCGCCCTGGCCGCGTCCGCGCGCGCCGCCGGCCCGCCCCAGATCCGTAACGCCGGAACGCTCGGCGGCAACATCGTCACCGCCGCCCCGACCGGCGACTGCCTGCCGGTGCTCGCCGCCCTGGAGGCCGAGCTCGTCATCGCGGGCCCTGGCGGCGCCCGCCGGGAGATCCCCGTCTCGCACCTGCTGGCCGGCCGCGAGATGCTCGAACCCGCGGAGCTGATCGGCTTCGTCCGCGTGCCGCTGCTGCACGCCCCCCAGGTTTTCCTGAAGGCGACCGGCCGCACCGGCCCCGGCCGTGCCACCGCGTCCGTCGCGATCGTCCTCGACCCGGCCCGGCGCGGGGTGCGCTGCGCGGTCGGCGCCATCGCGCCGATGCCGCTGCGCCCGCTGGAGGCCGAGCGCTGGATCGCCTCGCTGATCGACTGGGACGGCGAGCGGGGCCTGGCGCCCGACGCACTGGCCGCATTCGGCGAGTACGTCGCCGCTGCGTGCATTCCGGACCAGGCACCGCCCGCCGACGGGGGCGAGGCGCCACCGCTGCCCGCCGCCGTACTCCATCTGCGGCGCACGGTCGCCGCGCTCGCCCGACGCGCGCTGGGGAGGGCACTGTCGTGAGCAACCGCAACACCAACAGCAACGAAGGCAACGAGGACCACTCCGGGCAGCACGGTGGCTGGCAGCCGACCCCGCAGGGCGGCGAGTACGACGCCGAGGCGACCGCCTTCGTCCAGCTGCCGCCGGAGGACCTGGCGAACATCCCGCTGGCCGCCCCCGGCCAGGGCTACGTACCGCCGATGATCCTGCCGCTGACCCCTGCGGCCGGGCTCGACCCGGCGGCGACGGGCAGCTGGATCGTCCAGACGCCGAGCCGCCAGGAGCCCGCCGCGGAGCAGCAGGCGCCGGACGCCGTGCACTGGCCGGAGCCGAACCAGCAGCAGCACACGTACCCGCAGCAGGGGGAGACAGGTGCCGCCACGGGCCAGTGGCACTTCCCCGAGGCGGCGGCCGCCGAGAACCCGGGCCACACCGGTCAGTGGACGATCCCGGTCGCGGAAGGCGACCTTCCGGAGGAGTCCGGCGAGTTCGCGACGTCGGCCCTGGCCTCCGAGTGGTACGGAGACCGGACCCCGCCGGCCACGCTGCCGGGCGGCGCGCCCGCGCCGTGGGCCGCGCAGCCGGAGCCTCAGCCGGTCGCCGAGCCGGCTGCGGGGACTCCGGCGCCCGGTGCGGACATCACCCAGGGCTCGGCCGCCGAGTCCACGCGCGTCGACGTGCAGCAGGACGCGGCCGCGGACCCCGCACCGGTCACCGCCCCCGACGCCGGGACGCACGCCGACGTCCCCGCCGCCATGACCCCGTCCGCGGACGGGACCCCGGACGGAGCCCCGGCCGACCCGGCGTCCCAGGACACCGCCCCCCTGGACGGCTCCGGTCCCGACACGCCGCCCCTGGCCGCGCCCCTCGACACGGCCAGTGACCATCCCGCCGCCTCCTACGTCCTGCATGTGAACGGCGCCGACCGCCCCGTCACCGATGCCTGGATCGGCGAGTCGCTGCTCTACGTGCTCCGTGAGCGCCTCGGCCTCGCCGGTGCCAAGGACGGCTGTTCGCAGGGCGAGTGCGGCGCCTGCAACGTCCAGGTCGACGGCCGGCTCGTCGCCTCCTGCCTTGTCCCCGCGGCCACGGCGGCGGGCAGCGAGGTCCGAACGGTCGAGGGCCTGGCCGTCGACGGCGAGCCGTCCGACGTCCAGCGGGCGCTGGCCAAGTGCGGCGCCGTCCAGTGCGGTTTCTGCATCCCCGGCATGGCCATGACGGTCCATGACCTGCTGGAGGGCAACCACGCGCCGAGCGAGCTTGAGACCCGCCAGGCGCTCTGCGGCAACCTCTGCCGCTGCTCCGGCTACCGGGGCGTGCTCGACGCCGTCAACGAGGTCGTCGCGAGCCGCGAGGCCGGCTCCGAAGCGGCCGCGGTGCCGGGCCCCGCCTCCCCGTCCGGGGAGGCGCATGCCGAGGAGGCCCGCATCCCGCACCAGGCAGCCCCGGGTGCCGGTAGTGTCCAGCCACATCTGCAGGACGGAGGCATGGCGTGAGCAACGACGCAGCCACCGCGGCCAACGCGACCCGCACGGCACTCACCACCCCGCCGGTCGACGGCCCCGACACCGAGCCGCCCGTGTTCGGCCTCGGCGCGTCGCTGCCGCCCGCCGACGCCCGTGCCAAGACCGAGGGCACCTTCCCGTACGCGGCCGACCTCTGGGCCGAGGGACTGCTGTGGGCGGCCGTGCTGCGTTCCCCGCACCCGCACGCCCGCATCCTGTCCATCGACACCACCGCCGCGGCCGAGATGCCGGGCGTGCGCGCGGTCGTCACGCACGAGGACGTCCCCGGGGACGGTGCGTACGGCCGCCGCGTCGTCGACCGCCCGGTCTTCGCGTCCGACCTGGTCCGCCACCACGGTGAACCGATCGCCGCAGTCGCCGCCGACCACCCCGACACGGCCCGCCTCGCCGCGGCGGCGATCGTCGTCGAGTACGAGATCCTCGAACCGGTCACCGACCCGGAGAAGGCCTTCGAGGCCGAACCCCTGCACCCGGACGGCAACCTGATCCGCCACATCCCGCTGCGCTACGGCGACCCGGACATCACCGGTGAGGTCATCGTCGACGGGCTGTACCGGATCGGCCGCCAGGACCCGGCTCCGATCGGAGCGGAGGCCGGACTCGCCGTCCCCCGTCCCGACGGCGGCGTGGAGATCTACACCGCTTCCACCGACCCGCACACCGACCGCGACCTCGCCGCGGCCTGCTTCGGCCTGGAACCCGACCGGGTGAAGATCGTCGTCACCGGTGTCCCCGGCGCGACCGGGGACCGCGAGGACCCCGGCTTCCAGCTGCCGCTCGGCCTGCTCGCCCTGCGCACCGGCTGCCCGGTCAAACTGGCCGCCACACGCGAGGAGTCCTTCCTCGGCCACGCCCACCGCCACCCGACGCTGCTCCGCTACCGCCACCACGCGGACGCGGAGGGCCGGCTGGTCAAGGTCGAGGCCCAGATCCTGCTCGACGCGGGCGCGTACGCCGACGCCTCGTCCGAGTCCCTGGCCGCCGCGGTGGCCTTCGCCTGCGGCCCGTACGTGGTCCCGCACGCCTTCATCGAGGGCTGGGCGGTCCGTACGAACAACCCGCCGTCCGGCCATGTGCGCGGCGAGGGCGCGATGCAGGTCTGCGCCGCGTACGAGGGCCAGATGGACAAACTGGCGGCGAAGCTGGGCATCGACCCGGCCGAACTGCGCCTGCGCAACTCCCTCTCCACCGGCGACATCCTCCCCACCGGCCAGACGGTGACGTGTCCCGCCCCGGTCGCGGAACTCCTGCGCGAAGTGCGGGACTTCCCGCTTCCCGCCCTTCCCAAGGACTCCCCGGAGGACGACTGGCTGCTGCCCGGCGGTCCGGAGGGCGCGGGCGAACCGGGCGCGGTGCGCCGCGGCGTCGGCTATGCGCTGGGCATGGTCCACATGCTCGGCGCCGAGGGCGCGGACGAGGTCTCCACGGCCACGGTCAGGGTCCACGACGGCGTCGCCACGGTCATCTGCGCGGCGGTCGAGACCGGCCAGGGTTTCTCGACGCTGGCCCGCCAGGTGGTGCAGGAGACGCTGGGCATCGAAGAGGTCCACGTGGCCGCGGTCGACACCGACCAGCCACCGGCCGGCCCCGCGACACACGGCCGCCACACCTGGGTCTCCGCAGGTGCCGTCGAACGGGCCGCCAAGATGGTCCGTACGCAGCTTCTCCAGCCGCTGGCCCACAAGTTCGGCATGTCCACGGAGCTGCTCCAGATCGCCAACGGCAAGATCACCTCGTACGACGGGGTGCTGTCCACCACGGTCACCGAAGCGATGGACGGCAAGGAACTCTGGGCCACCGCCCAGTGCCGCCCCCACCCCACCGAGCCGCTCGACGGGTCCGGCCAGGGCGACGCATTCGTCGGCCTCGCCTTCTGCGCGGTCCGCGCGGTCGTGGACGTCGACATCGAACTCGGCTCCATCCGCGTGGTGGAGATGGCCGTCGCCCAGGACGTCGGCCGGGTGCTCAACCCGTCCCAGCTGGTGGCCCGTATCGAAGCAGGCGTCACCCAGGGCATCGGCACCGCCCTGACCGAGAACCTCCGCACGGCCCGCGGCGTGATCCGCCACCCGGACCTCACCGGCTACGCCCTTCCGACGGCCCTGGACGCGCCGGAGATTCGCATCGTCAAACTGGTCGAGGAACGAGACGTGGTGGCCCCCTTCGGCGCCAAACCGGCCTCGGCGGTCCCGGTGGTGACGTCCCCCGCAGCGGTGGCCTCGGCCGTACGCGCAGCAACGGGCCGCCCGATAAACCGTCTCCCGATCCGGCCGCAGGCCGCGGTGGCAGCCCCGACCACTGGCTGATTCAACGTTGCACATGCAACCCGAAGATGCGCGCTGTCACCGCTGCTGACTAGAGTGATCCGCAAGGCTGTGGCCAGTTGCATACGGGGGAGGGCGCTGTGCTGCCGAGTGACACCGGGGGATCGACGGCGACGCCGGGATGGCCGTTCGCGTCGGCCGTCGACTTCGCGCAGGACGCGGTCGGTGACCTGGTCACCGAGCTCTCGTCGTTCACGAAGTTCCGCAACCGTATCGACGAACTCCTCGACGACCTCAAGGCATCACCGGCCGACTCCAGGAAGCTCGGCGAGGACCGGGTGACGCGGCCTCAGTTCGGTGGCGGTACACAGGGCGAGTGGCACGAGGCCGATGAACTGCACGGTGCGTACAGGACGGTCATCAAGGAGCTGGAGCAACTCTCCAAACTACTGTCCGACTCCATAGAGGGCATGGGCATCGCCGTACTCGCGTCGCACAAGGGCTACGAGAACCTTGACCTGGACATCCGCGAACGCATGCTCGCGATCAAGAGCAACGCGCAGGAACACTACGGCGGCGAGTACGACCCGCTGAAGGCCGGGGCGGAGCAGGGCACCGACCGGCCCGCGGAGGCGGGCAAGCCGGCGGATCGGCAGGCGGACACGTCCGGCGTGGACGGTCTCTGATGCCGAGGACGACGTGCCCTGCACGCGAACGACGGGGATAGGGAGACACAGCGGCGTGGGCACGAACTTCGATGACATGTCCCATGAGCAGATGCTGCACTGGCTGGACGCGGCGAGGAGCGGGGAGATCCAGGGGGCAGCCGATCGCCTCGCGAGTGCGGCGACGGAGATCCGCAAGATCGCCGAGGACCTGAAGGTCCGCCCGCAGTGGGTCGAGTGGAAGGGGGCGGGCGCCGACGCGTTCCGTACCTGGAGCGCAGATCTGGCCAACTCGACGCTGCGCCTGGGTGATTACAGCGAGGGCGCGTCGAAGTGGCTGGCGAGGGCCTCCGACGCGATTGCCTCGGCCCAGGCCTCGATCCCACGTACGCACGCGGGCGCCCAGGCCGACCTGGACGCGGCCCTGGCTGCCCGCAACGACCCGGACGCGTCGGCGGTGGCGAAGAAGTCGGCGCAGACGCTGATCGCCACCAACGAGGCGAACCGCGACGAGGCGGCCAGGGAGATGCGGAAGCTGGCGCAGTCGTACGAGTTCTCGTCCTCGCAGATGAACGCGCTGGAGAAGCCGGTGTTTCCGCCGCCGCCGGAGGCGATTGCTCCACCGAGCCGCGGAAGCCGGAACGAAGGAACGACGCCTGATTTCGGGAATGGAGCTGTAACTGCCGGCACCGCATACGGGGCGGGTACGGAGAGGCAGGGCGTCGATTCAGCGAACGACGTGACTGCCCTGCCGGGCAGTGCGGGCGTCTCCACCACTTCGGGAACACCTGGCGCGTCGCAGCCTGTCGGCATGGCGATTGATGGAGCCGCCGTACTGACTGATGCCCCGTCGGCACCGGCGACGATCCCGCCCCGTGTTTCGGGCGGGGGCAGCGCAGACGGCGGCCCGACTCCCGCCGTTCCGGCTCTGCCCGGGCTCGGGAGTGGCCCGATGGCTTCACCCGGTGCCAACACCCTGGGCAGGCAGACAGGCATCGCCCGCCCGTCCGTCCGGCCACCGGTGGGGCGCGGCCCGGGAAGCGGGATTGTCGGCCGACCGTCGCCCGAAGGTGGGATTGTCGGCGGCCGTCCTGTTCCGCAGAGTCCTGGGCGTCCTGCGGGAGGTCTGCCTCGGGGCACTGTGGCCGGCGGCGAGGGGATGCGGGGAGGTCGTGCATCGATGGGACATGGTGCGGGCGTGGGTGGCGCCGGTGGCGGTCAGAACGGCATCATCGGCGGCCGCCGCCTGGCGGGGGAGCCCGGGGGTGTTGTCGGCGGTCGCGGCCAGCAGTCGGGGCGCACAAGCATGCGACCGTTCACTCCTGGCGGCTCCGGTCTGGTACGGGGCGCCGCGTCGGCAGAGGGGGCCCGTGTCGCCGGCCCGACGGGGCGTGGCGGGGTCTCTCCGGGATCGCGGCCCAGTGATTCCCGTGACGGCGAAGGCGGGCAGCGACCGGACTACCTCACCGAAGACGAGGAAACCTGGCAGCAGGGAGCTCGACGCGTCGTTCCTCCAGTCATTGACTGAACACCAAAGAATTCGGCGGAGAATCGGATGCGTATCAGCGGCAATGCGGGCGTCACTCGTTTTCGAACTGCGGTCTCGGCTGCGTTGGGAGTCCTGCTGCTCGGAGCCGCATCCGTGCCTGCCCATGCAGGTTCCGCACGCTCCGAGCAGTGGCATCTCGATGCGATGAAGGCCGAAGAGATGTGGAAGACGAGCACGGGTGACGGGGTTACCGTCGCCATCATCGATACCGGGGTGGATGCGAAAAATCCGGACCTCGTGGGTCAAGTGCTCAAGGGATTGAATCTCGAACACAGGCTTCCAGGGGACGAGTTCGATGACTACAGCGGCCATGGCACAGGGATGGCCGGCCTGATTGCAGGAACAGGCAGGGCAGCTGGAGGGAACGGAGCCTTCGGGCTTGCGCCCAGGGCGAAGATACTCCCCGTACGGCTACCCGACGGCGCCAAGGCCGCCAATCAGGCCGCCGCTGATCAAGCGTTCCACAAGAGCGCTTCCAGGGCTATCAGATATGCCGTTGACCAGGGGGCGAAGGTCGTCAACATATCCCAGGGTGTTACGACCGGATCGGATGAGCTGACAGCGGCCGTCGAGTACGCATGGAAGACGGGCGCGCTCATCTTCGCATCCGCCGGCAACAGCGGAGATGCGGCGAACCTGGTCGAGTACCCGGCCGGCACTCCCGGAGTGGTCGGGGTGGGAGCCATTGGCAAAAACCTGCACAAGACCGAAGAGTCTGAGTACGGACCGCAAGTGGATCTCGCCGCACCCGGTGACGAGATGATTCACGCTTGCGGTGGAGCAACGGGATTCTGCGAGTCCCACGGCACCAGCGACGCCACCGCCCTCGCCTCCGCCTCCGCCGCCCTCATCTGGTCCAAGCACCCGGACTGGACGAACAACCAGGTCCTGCGGGTCATGCTCAACACGGCCGGTGGCCCGACCAGTGGGGCCAGGCGCAACGACTACGTCGGTTACGGCGTCGTCCGCCCACGCATCGCGTTGAAGACCCCCGGTGACCCCGGTCCGGCCGACGTGTACCCGCTCCCGGATCTCGCGGAGGCCGCCTCGCCGCCTGCGAAGGCTTCCAGGGAGCCGACCGGATCCGCTGGCGCGGCCGGCGAGAAGAAGCCGGCTGCCATGACCCCGGCAGCCGCGGAGGGCACCCACAGCACCACCCTTTGGCTCGGCCTGGGCGTTGGCGCGGCGGCCATCGTCGGTGCGGTAATTGCTGCCCTGACCATCCGCTCCCGCCGCCGCAAGGCCGCAGTGCCCGAGATGCAGCCCCATGGGCCCTCGTACTCGTATCAGCAGCAGCCGTCATATCCGGCTTATGGTCCTCCGCCAGGCGCTCCCGGCCCCAACTCGCCGTACGGAGGCACTCCCGGGCAGGGGCCGAACGTGTGAGTTCGCATGTGCGTGCTGCCGTCAATGAACCCGCCCGGGTGCCCGACTGAGATCGGCGAGGGGAGCGTTTCCGGGCTCCCCGGGGGCACCCCTCGCCGCGCAGCGGATGAATCCATCTGGATAGCGTGGGCGGCGACACGGGAAAGCGGGGCCGAGGCCAACCGGTGGCCGGACAACCGAGTACGGGGGAATTCGTGACGTTCGATGCAGAATGGGCGGCGCTTCGCGCGGAGTCTGCGCAACAGGTCGATATGCGACTCAATGGTGTCGACGACGGCAAGACGAGGCAGAGCGGGCCGCGTGATCCCGATCTGAGCGTCAATCAAGACGACCTGGGTGCTGTCGGGCACGATGCGTACGACTTGCGCACCAGGGTGTCGAAGGAGGGCGACCACGCCCGGCCCGCCACTTTCGAGGCGGCCATCGGACTGACCAACGGCAATTTTGCCAGCGGATCGGCGCTGCTCAAGGTCCACGACCGGTGGAACACGCACCTGAAGACTCTCCTCGATGCCTGTGCGCAGATCTCGGATCACCTGAACTACACCAAGGCCGCGCACGCGAAGGACGACGTTCAGATCGGCGGCGATCTGATCTCTGTCTCCAAGCTGAATGAGTACCTGAAGTAACCGCGGGGGAATGCACATGCTCACATTCGAGGACATAGTCGATGCACCCGTCGCCAAACTCAAGGCGGCGGCTGACGACTGGTCGGAGATGGTCACCAAGCTGGACCGGCTGGCCGAGGACGCCAATGACGGCATGAAGACCAAGGCTGACAAGGCCGAATGGGAAGGCGTCAACGCGGGCGTCACCAAGGGGTTCATCAGCAAGACGGCCAAGGAGTTCAAGGACGCCGCAGCCGAGGCCAAGGGCGTCAAGCAGATCCTCGAGGACGCCCACACGGCCATCAAGAAGGCCAAGGACGACCTGATCGGCATCCGCGACGACGAGGGGCCCGCGGCCGGTATCCATGTCGACGCCAAGGGGAAGGTCACAGCTCGGTACCCGTTGGAAGAATCCGGCATCTCACCGAACCAGGATCCCGACTACTTCGAACTTCTGGGCCGGCAGAGGAAGACGATCGAGGCATGGCAGAAGAAGATCGACCTCATCGTCGACAACTGCAACGACACCGACGTCGCTTTCAAGAACGCCCTTGAGACGAACGTCACCGAGGGCCCCGATTTCAGTGCACCGAAGTACACGAACCTGGACCAGGAGGAGGCGGCCCGGGCTGCCGCACTCGCTGCCAAGGGCCACGACATCACGCACACCGAGCTGCAGGCGCTCAACGAACTGCTGCACGACAACAGCAAGTCCCGTGAGTTCTCGAAGGACTTCTACGAGAATCTCGGCCCGAAGAAGTCGCTCGCTTTCTTCGGGCAGTTGTCGACGGACACGTACGAGCGCGGCAAGGTCGACAAGGAGCGCCTGAAGGACGTCCAGGACCTTCAGAAGAATCTCGGTCTCAACCTGGCCACTGCCTCGCAGGACAAGAACTTCACCGCTGAGTGGGGGCCGGCGCTGCGCAAGCTCGGTACCGAGCGCATCCCGCTGGCCAAGCACGACTACGGCGGTCCGTTCGGCTACCAACTGCTCGGCGGGATCATGCGGTACGGGAACTACGACGCGAAGTTCCTCAATCCGATCGCCGAGCACGTGGCGCAGCTGCACCAGAAGGACCCGTACATGTTCGCCGGCAACAAGATGGTGAACAGCCCGTTCAAGAACCCGTTCAATCCGTCGGGTGTCAACGGCTCGGGCTACGACCCGACCACCTCCATGCTGGAGGCGCTCGGACACAGCCCGGACGCGGCGAAGCACTTCTTCACCGACCCGCCGACCGCGTACAACGAGGACGGCACGATCAACAAGGGCGCGACGGCCGATCTCGGGAAGAAGGACGGCCAGCTCATTGACAACTACCTCGACTTCTTCGGTAACGAGAAGTGGGATTCCTTCGGCGACGTCGACTCGCTCGACCGGAAGGAGCAGGAGGGGTCACTCGGCTATATGCCGGACGCACTCGGGCACGCGCTGGAGTCGGCGACCCTCGGGTACCCGTACGACAGTCCGGACGCCGGTGTCGTGAGGGACGCGGACAACGCCACTGTCATGCGGGACGTCATGGAGAAGTACGGCTCGGACGCAGGTCTGCTCAAACGGCAGGAGGCGATGGCCGACAGCCTTGGGGTCATGGGCGCCGGGTATATCGACAACATCAACTGGTCGCTCGACAAGAACGACCCGGGCAGCATCTTCGCTCCGGGTAAGAACCCGGGAGGGCACCTCGACTTCTCCGCCGAGAACGGTGACGGCATCAGAGACAATGGAAGAGACGTCGCGCGTCAATTTCTCAGCACCCTGGGCCAGCACCCGGATGCGTACGCCACGGTCTCCAACGCCGAACAGATCTACACCTCCAGCATGCTGGAGCATCAAGTGGACTCGAACGGCGTGCCCAACACCGGTGCTGCGCGGGCGGTGGTGAGCACCGGTGCCGAGGTGCAGGGCATGCTCGACCAGTCCCGTGCAGATCAGGTCGTGGCATCGCACATGAAGATGCAAGAGGATTACGAGAAGGCCGTGGCCGCACGGTCCGGCTGGATCGAGTTCGGAGCCGGTGTGGGGGTCGCCGCAGGGGTCGCATTTCTGCCACCGGTCGCGGCCGCAGGGGCGGCGGCAACGCTCATCACGCTGGGCAGTGATACCGCCGGCGGAGCCGTGGAGCATGTAATCGGTCAGTTCATCGGGGATATCTCGGACCAGTCCGTGGATGAGCACAAGGAAAAAGTCGAGGAACTCACCCGTGAGGAGAAGACCAGGGTGTTCCGTTCCGGCGAGTCCATGGCTGAGGCGCCCATGGAAGGGTTCCTTCAGCGGCATACGACTGCTGCCGACACCGATTTCCGTCAGGACTTGAAGGAGTCGATGAGGCTTGGATACGCGGTGGGCAACGATCGTGAGGACCAGCAGGGCAATGATCCAGAGACCGGGGACTGAGTCGGGAATGGTGCAGGACGAGGCCCGAAGGTGAGGCGTGTGAGAGCAGGACAGTTGAGGCGGGCATGGTGCATTACCGGCTTGGCCATGGTTGTCGGTGTCGGGGCGACCGGGTGCGGCGGCGAGGAGAAGACGCCGGATTACGTCAGTGCGGAGGAGGTGTGCGATGGCCTGTTCAAAGGCACTCTGGCGAAGACGATCGAGTCCGTCACGGGGGCGACGTCGTTCGCCTGGACCAATCCGGATGGTATGGACCGGGTTGTCGATGCACTCAAGGCCGGGTACGAGTCCGGTCATCGCTGGGCCGGAGGTGACACGTTGTGCCGACTTTCCCCGGAGGGCGGTGGGAGAACGAGCCGGGCAGGAATCGCGTTTTCCATGTACGCGCCGCAAGACGTGGGCGATCTGCGTCTCCCGGCGGGCGGGCGGCTCTACACCATGGGGAAGCAGTCCGAGGCGACTCCCATGTCTGCTTCTCTCTACTTCGAGTGCGTGAGCCCTCAGTTCAAGGGGTCGAAGGAGCGTCCGATGCGCATACTCGGAAACTTTGGCCGACCGAAGGACGTTCAACAGAGCATGCCTGATTCCCGTGAAGTAAATCTCACGGTTATCCATGCCGCGTCCCTTGCCGTGGCACAGAAGCTGCAGTGCGAGAACAACGGCGGGCTGCCGGAGAAGCCCGTGCTGAAGCCCCGGACCTGACACGGGCCCGGGCTGCCGGCCGAACTTCTGCGGGTGGCAGGGCCGGGGTACCGGCGAGGACGTGTGGCGCAAGGCCGGGTTCACGACGGAGGACGCTGTCTGGGAGGCCTTGGCCCGTGCTCCGGACGAGGGAAAGCCGCCCGCCCCGGAACTTCCCCGGGGCGGGCGGCTTCGTCTGCGAGGCCGTGACCGGATTCGAACCGGTGTAACTCGAGTTGCAGTCGAGCCCCTGAACCACTCGGGCACACGGCCGTGTGCTTCGTGCGCTTCTTGCTGATGTGACGACCGTAGGGGCGTGGGCGGGCGCGCTCAAGGGTGCGGGCCGCGGTGCAATGCGACTGCCATACGGCGTTCATGCTCGGCACCTCGGTCCTACGACCAAGGGACGAGCGCGCAACCGTCTCACGACAGGGGCCAAGGCGGATCTTGCCCCTTACTCTTGGGCTCATGACCGCCCTCGAACCGCGTGACGCCGATGTCTCGCCCCGCCCCGTGGACACCCCCGTCGTCGCCGAGTCCGAAGGGGTGCTCGGGCGGACCTATCGGGCGCTCAGCATCGGCGTCGTCTCCGTCGTGTTCCTGATCGCCTTCGAGGCGACGGCCGTCGGGACCGCGATGCCGGTTGCCGCCCGTGAGCTGCACGGCATTCCGTTGTACGCCTTCGCCTTCTCCGCGTACTTCACGACGAGTCTCTTCGCCATGGTGCTCTCCGGGCAGTGGGCGGACCGGCGCGGGCCGCTGGCGCCGCTCGCCGCCGGGATCGGTGCTTTCGGGGCCGGGCTGCTGCTGTCGGGGACGGCGGGCAGCATGTGGACGTTCATCGCCGGGCGGGCGGTGCAGGGGCTCGGGGGCGGGCTGGTGATCGTGGCGTTGTACGTGGTGGTCAGCCGGGCCTATCCGGAGCGGATCCGGCCCGCGATCATGGCTGCCTTCGCCGCGAGCTGGGTCGTCCCGTCCGTCGTGGGGCCGCTCGCCTCCGGCAGCGTGACCGAGCATCTGGGATGGCGCTGGGTCTTTGTCGGGATTCCGGTTCTGGTGGTCTTTCCGCTGGCCCTCGCGCTGCCCGCGATCCGGCGCATGGCGTCCGGGCCCGTCGATCCGTCGGCACCCGTCGAGCCGTACGACCGCCGGCGCATCGGGCTGGCGCTCGGCATTTCGGTGGGGGCCGGACTGCTGCAGTACGCGGGGCAGGAGCGGAACTGGTGGGCGCTGGTTCCGGCCGCCGCGGGTGTCGCCCTCCTCGTTCCCGCCGTACGGGGGCTGCTGCCCGCGGGCACCGGGCGGGCGGCACGCGGTCTGCCGTCGGTGGTGCTGTTGCGCGGGGTCGCCGCCGGGTCGTTCATCGCCGCCGAGTCCTTCGTACCGCTGATGCTGGTGACGCAGCGCGGGCTGTCCCCGACGATGGCCGGGCTGTCGCTCGCCGCCGGGGGCGGGACCTGGGCGCTCGGTTCGTACGTCCAGGCCCGGCCGCGCTTCGAGCCGCACCGGGAGCGGCTCATGGTCGCCGGCATGGTGCTGGTCGCCGCGGCCATCGCGGGAGCGCCCTCGGTGCTGATCGCGGCGGTGCCGGTGTGGACGGTGGCCGTGGCCTGGGCCGTCGGGTGCTTCGGCATGGGCATGGTGATCGCTTCGACGAGCGTGCTGCTGCTGAAGCTGTCGGCGCCGGAGGAGGCGGGGGCCAACTCCGCCGCGCTGCAGATCTCCGACGGGCTGTCCAATGTGCTGCTCCTGGCGGCGGGGGGTGCGGCGTTCGCCGCGCTCGGCGGCGGCGCGGTGGGGGCCGCGCACGAGGCCGTGGAGACAGGGGCGTCCGGGGCGCATCCGGGCGCGTTCGCCGTGGTGTTCCTGCCGATGGCGGGGGTGGCGCTGGTGGGGGCGTGGGTGGCGGGGCGCGTGCGGGTCAAGCCTTAGTACCGACTGGTAACGCTCCGTACCGTCTGTTCACGGCCGGCCTGAATGTGCGGTTCACCGGTGAAGAGCTGGATGTATTGCGTGCGCGTGCCGAGCGGGAGGGGCGAAGCGTGCGGTCTTCTGCCCACGACGCGGTGATCACCGCCATCAGCGCACACGCACGCCTCTTCGACGGGGCAGCGGATCATGTACGGACATCCGCTGGACGCGGACTCCGATGCGGACGAAGCCGAGCGGTACGTGCTCGACGTGTGCCAGAAGGCGCTGGACATGCCCAAGATCGCGGAGCCGCTGCCCGGGTTCGCCAGGTGGACGTTCCCTGTGAAGACGGTCTCAGTGGTCCCGAACCACGGTTCGTTCATACGGGGTTCCGGCCGGGCCCCCGGTAAGGTGGCCCGGTTGTCGTATCGCGCACGAGCCCGTCCCGGCCCGTGCGGACAGCGCCCCACGTACCCGAGAGCCCCGAACCGGAGACCGTGACTACTACCGCCTCCCACCACCTCTCACCCGCCTTTCCCGGCCGCGCCCCCTGGGGTACGGCCGGGAAGCTGCGAGCCTGGCAGCAGGGCGCCATGGAGAAGTACATCCAGGAGCAGCCGCGCGACTTCCTCGCGGTCGCCACGCCCGGCGCGGGGAAGACCACCTTCGCGCTGACCCTCGCGTCATGGCTGCTGCACCACCATGTCGTGCAGCAGATCACCGTCGTCGCGCCGACCGAGCATCTGAAGAAGCAGTGGGCGGAGGCGGCCGCCCGGATAGGGATCAAGCTCGACCCCGAGTACAGCGCGGGGCCCGTGAGCAAGGAGTACCACGGGGTCGCGGTGACGTACGCGGGTGTCGGCGTCCGCCCGATGCTGCACCGCAACCGGTGCGAGCAGCGCAAGACCCTTGTGATCCTCGACGAGATCCACCACGCCGGTGACTCGAAGTCGTGGGGCGAGGCCTGCCAGGAGGCGTTCGACCCGGCGACCCGGCGGCTGGCGCTCACCGGTACGCCGTTCCGGTCCGACACGAACCCGATCCCGTTCGTCGTGTACGAGGAGGGCAACGACGGGATCCGGCGTTCCTCGGCCGACTACACGTACGGGTACGGGAACGCCCTCGCCGACGGCGTCGTCCGCCCCGTGATCTTCCTCAGCTACAGCGGCAACATGCGCTGGCGCACCAAGGCCGGTGACGAGATCGCCGCCCGGCTCGGCGAGCCGATGACCAAGGACGCCATCGGGCAGGCCTGGCGGACCGCGCTGTCGCCCACCGGAGACTGGATCCCGAACGTCCTCGCGGCCGCCGACAAGCGGCTGACCGAAGTGCGCAAGGGCATTCCGGACGCGGGCGGGCTCGTCATCGCGACCGATCAGGAGTCGGCCCGCGAGTACGCCAAGATCCTCAAGAGGGTCACCGGCGAGAAGGCGACCGTGGTCCTCTCCGACGAGAAGGCCGCGTCGAAGAAGATCGACAAGTTCAGCGAGGACGACTCGCGCTGGATGGTCGCGGTCCGGATGGTGTCGGAGGGCGTCGACGTGCCGCGCCTCGCGGTCGGCGTGTACGCCACCACCATCTCGACCCCGCTCTTCTTCGCCCAGGCTGTCGGACGTTTCGTGCGATCGCGCCGGCGCGGCGAGACCGCCTCCGTCTTCGTGCCGACCATCCCGATGCTCCTCGACTTCGCCAACGAGATGGAGGTCGAGCGGGACCACGTCCTCGACAAGCCCAAGAAGGGCAGCGACGAGGAGAACCCGTTCTCGGAGGAGGACAAGCTCCTCGCCGACGCGGAGCGGCTGGAGGACGAGGAGACCGAGGAGCAGCTGCCCTTCGAGGCGCTGGAGTCCGACGCGGTCTTCGACCGGGTGCTGTACGACGGTGCCGAGTTCGGTATGCAGGCGCACCCGGGCAGCGAGGAGGAGCAGGACTACCTGGGCATCCCCGGGCTGCTCGAACCCGACCAGGTGCAGCTGCTGCTCCAGAAGCGGCAGACCCGGCAGATCGCGCACAGCAGGCAGAAGCCGGCCGGGGAGGCCGACCTGCTGGAGAAGCCGGCCGAGGCCCGGCCGGTGGTCACGCACAAGCAGCTGCTGGGGCTGCGCAAGCAGCTCAACACGATGGTGTCGGCGTACACGCACCAGAGCGGCAAGCCGCACGGTGTGATCCACACCGAGCTGCGGCGGGTCTGCGGCGGTCCGCCGAGCGCGGAGGCCACGGCCGGGCAGATCCAGCAGCGGATCAAGAAGGTGCAGGAGTGGGCCACGCGGATGGCGTGAGGCCGTGGGGCCCCCGGCCGTGAGGTCCTGAGGGCCGTGGAGTGACGGGTACCGGCCCGGGACGGGAGTCTCCTCCGTCCCGGGCCGGCGTCGTACATGCCCGTGGGGGATACGACCCCGGCGCCGGAACGCCGTCCTCCGCCCGGAGACCCGGCGATGGGCGCGATCCCGGGCGGTGCAGCGCCGGTGGGCGAAAAAAATTGTGCGACATGCGTTCACGGTGAGTTAACGATGGTTCACTTGCGTGCACGGAGCGTCGCGGAGGCGTCGGCCGACCTGGACGCGCGTAGATCGTCAGGATTCCAGCTGCGCCCCGCTGACCGGCACTTATGGGTCCGCGGCCGCACCCCTTTTCCGCGGGCGCCCGGATTCTGGACGAGGTCTTCCGCTGAGCGGACTGGCTCGCTACTGTCCAAAAAATGTGAACGCCCCGTGGCAGCGCCGCCGCGGAGCGCAGTCGGTGCCTTGGCCGCCGGCGGCCTCTCCGTGCGTCGCCGTGGGACCGGCGTCGCACACGGTAAGGGTGCCGCCACCCACCACAGAGGAGAGGGCGTCGTGACCGCGGAGACCTCCCAGACGCTCGACCGGGGACTACGCGTCCTCAAGCTGCTTGCCGATACCGACCATGGGCTGACCGTCACCGAGCTGTCCAACAAGCTCGGCGTCAACCGCACGGTGGTCTACCGACTGCTTGCCACTCTGGAGCAACACGCCCTGGTGCGACGCGACTTGGGCGGCCGGGCCAGGGTGGGTCTGGGCGTGCTGCGCCTGGGCCGCCAGGTGCATCCGCTCGTACGGGAGGCCGCGCTGCCCGCGCTGCGCTCCCTCGCCGAGGACATCGGAGCCACTGCCCATCTCACCCTGGTCGACGGCACTGACGCACTGGCGGTCGCGGTCGTCGAACCGAGCTGGACCGATTACCACGTGGCCTACCGGGCCGGCTTCCGCCATCCGCTCGACCGCGGGGCGGCGGGCCGGGCGATCCTCGCCGCCCGCGCGAAGCCGGTGGCCGAACCCGCCTTCACCCTCACTCACGGCGAACTCGAAGCGGGTGCGAGCGGCGCAGCGGCGGCGCTGATGGGTGTGACGGGGGTCGAGGGGAGCGTGGGTGTGGTGATGCTCGCGGACGCCGTACCGGAACGGGTCGGCCCGCGGGTCGTCGACGCGGCCCGCGAGGTGGCGGACGCGCTGCGGTAGTGCCCGGGCCGTTCCCGTGTCGCCGTTGCGCCCTCGGACGCCGGACGGGCCGGGTCCGGCGCCCATGAGTGCCGTGCGGGCCGGGGGCGGCCGCACCCGCCCTCCGCCCCCGGCGGTTAGATTGGGCGGGTGCTCACTCGTCTCTCGCGCCCCGGCGCCCTCGCCCTCTGCGCCCTGCCCGTCGTCGCGCTGTTCGGGGTCGCCGCCTTCGCACCGCTGCCGTTCACGCTGGCGCAGCCCGGCACGACCGCGAACGTGCTGGGGGACGTCCGCGGCACACCCGTGATCAGCATCAAGGGCGCGCCGGCCCGGGCCACCAGCGGAGAGCTGCGGATGACGACGATCATCGCGACCGGGCCGACCGCCGATGTCGGGATGGGCGATGTGATCGACAGCTGGTTCCGGACGGACCGTGCGGTCCTGCCGCGCGATTCGGTCTACCCGACCGGCGGCTCCGAGAAGGAGATCGAGAAGCACAACCTCGAGGACATGCGGGAGTCGCAGAACTCCGCCGTCGACGCGGCCATGAAGTACCTCGGCAAGGCCCCCGGCTCGGTGGATGTGACCTTGCGTCTCGCGGATGTGGGCGGGCCGAGTGCCGGCCTGTTCTTCGCGCTCGGCATCGTCGACAAGCTCGACGGCGACGGCTCCGGCGGCGATCTCACCGGCGGCCGCACCGTCGCCGGTACCGGCACGATCGAGGCGAACGGCAAGGTCGGCGCGGTCGGCGGGGTCTCGCTGAAGACACAGGCCGCCAAACGTGACGGGGCGACCGTCTTCCTCGTCCCCAAGGCCGAGTGCAGGGAGGCGGGCGCCGAACTCCCCAAGGGGCTCAAGCTCATCCCCGTCACCACGCTGGCGAATGCCGTGTCCTCGCTGAAGGCGCTGGAACAGGGCCACAAGGTCCCGAGCTGCTGACGCCGGAGGCGCACGGCCGGACTGCCCGGACCGCCCGACCGCGACCGTGACGGAGGTGTTCCGCCATGTCGGTGGGGCGTCCGGCCTTCACCCCGGCGGCCGGGCCGCCGCCCCGTACCCCCTCGGAGGCGCTCCGCGGGGTGCAGCCTGAGCGGCGGGCCCGTGGCCGAGACGGAGTCGGCCCAGAGAGGGCGGCGAGGCGGACTGCAGAGATGCAAAGGTCGCCTTGCAACGCTTCTTTGCAAGGAGACCTTTGTAACTCCCTGCCGCGCCTATCCGTTCTTGATGAAGCCCTCCCGGATCAGCCAGTTCTTCGCCACCTGGTGCGGGTCCTGCCCGTCCACGTCCACCTTGGCGTTCAGCTCCTGCGCGACCCCCGTCGTCAGCCGCTTGCTGAGCGGGTCCAACAGGCCCGCGATTTGCGGGTACTTGTCGAAGGTCGCGGTGTGGACGATGGGCGCCGCGTTGTAGTTGGGGAAGAAGTGCTTGTCGTCCACGAGGACTTCGAGGTCCATCGCCTTGATCCGGCCGTCCGTGGTGAACACCTCGCCCAGCAGGCAGGAGTCGGACTTGGACACCTGCGTGTAGATGATCCCGGCGTCCATCTTCTTGATGTTGCGGGGCGGGATCGACATCCCGTACGCCTTCTCCATGCCCGGAAGCCCGTCGTCGCGCGAGGCGAACTCGTTCTCCACGCAGACCGTCACCGCCGCCGGGTCCATCTTCGCCAGCGCGGCGACGTCGGAGAGCGTCCTCAGGTGGTACTTCGCGTTGTTCTTCCTGCTGATGGCAAGTGCGTAGGTGTTGTTGAGGGTGGACTGCGGCAGCCAGGTCACCCCGTTCTTCCGGTCCTCGTCCCGGACCGCCTCCCACTGCTTCAGCGGATCGGTGATCGGCTTCGCATGGCCGAGGTACGTGATCCAGGCGGTGCCCGTGTAGTCGTACATCGCGTCCGCGTCGCCCTTGATGATGGCTTCGCGCGCACTGATCGACCCGGGCAGGTTCGTCCGGTCCAGGACCTCGGCTCCGGCGGCCTTGAAGATCAGGCCGATCATCTGGCCGAGGATGATGTTCTCGCTGAAGTTCTTCGAGGTGACCGTCAACGAGGCGCCGTCCAGCGGCTGTCCCCGGCCGACGGATCCCGGCACGACGTCGTCGACCATCGGCGAACCGCTCTTGAGCCCGCAGCCGGCGAGGGCGGCGGCGAGGGTGGCGGCGAGCGCCAGAGCCGTGACCGAACGGGCCCCGGTCCTCGGTACCGCTCCCTTCTCCGTACGCATCACCGTACCTCCAGCCCGCGAGGCGTCAGCGCGACCTCGACGAGGGAGGCCAGCCAGTCCACCAGCAGCGCGAGCACCACCGTCAGCACGGAGCCGAGCACGAGCACCGGCATCCGCTGCGTCTGGATGCCCGAGGTGATCAGGTCCCCGAGCCCGCCGCCACCGCCGAACGTCGCCAGGGTCGCCGTACCGACGTTGAGCACCAGCGCCGTCCGTACGCCGGCCAGGATCAGCGGGACGGCGAGCGGGAGTTCGACCTTCGTGAGCGTTCCGATCGCCGACATGCCGATGCCGCGCGAGGCCTCGACCAGGTTCGGTTCGATCGCCTTCAGACCGGCCACCGTGTTCGAGAGCACCGGCAGCACCGCGTAGATCACCATGCCGATGATCGCCGTACTCGGGCCGATGCCCAGCCAGATCACCAGCAGCGCCAGCAGCCCGATCGCCGGGGTCGCCTGCCCGATGTTGGCGACCGCGGTGACCATCGGGGCGCCCTTGCGGAGCCTGCGCCGGGTGAGTGCGATCCCGAGCGGGATGGCGATGATCAGCACCCAGAAGGTGGAGATCGCGGTCAGTTTGACGTGCTGCCACCAGCGCAGCTGCACATTGCCGCCGGAGAGCGAGTTCTTCGCGATCGAGTCGAGGGGGACGTTGGTGATCCACAGATAGGTGAGGACGAGGATGATCGTCAGCGCGGCCGGGACCAGTACCAGCTTGCGCCAGGTGATCCGGCGCGGCGGCCCCGCGGGCGGCGGGGGTTCCTCCTCCTCTTCGTGGTAGGCATGGCCCCGCACGTCGAGCTCGCCGGGCGGCCGGGTCGGCGGCCGCTGCTCATCGGGCTCGGGGGGCAACACCCGGTTGGGACTCATGCGTCCGCACCGCCCCCCTGCTCCTGCTCGGTCTGGTGGGCGCGCAGCTCCTCCAGATCGTGCTGGTGCTCCATGGCGGCGAGCCGGTCGGCCTGCAGGAGTTCATGGACGGAGTTCATCAGGGTCTCCATGTCGACGACCCCGATGAACTCGCCGCGCCGCCCGGTCGCCGCGACCCGGCCGCCGCTGTCGGTCAGCACGGCCTCCAGCGCGTCGTGCAGCGTGGCGTCCAAGGTCACCGTGTCGTGGACCAGCTGCCCGGCGCGCGCCAGCGAGCCGCGCGCCCGCATCAGGTCGCCGCGCCGCAGCCATTTGTACGGACGGTTCCTGCGGTCCAGCATCAACAGCTCGTTGTGCGGGCCGCTGCGCAGCTTGTTGAAGATCGACTGGAGCGGATCGTCGACGGTCACCGTCGGAAAGTCGGCGATCCCCACATCCCGTACGCGGGTGAGGTTCAGCCGCTTCAGCGCCGCGCCCGCGCCGACGAACCCGGAGACGAAATCGTCCGCCGGGTTGGTGAGGATCGCCTCCGGCGTGTCGAACTGCGCGATGTGCGAACGCTCCCGAAGGACGGCGATCCGGTCACCCAGCTTGATCGCCTCGTCGAAGTCGTGGGTGACGAACACGATCGTCTTGTGCAGCTCGTGCTGGAGCCGGATCAGCTCGTCCTGGAGATGGTCGCGGGTGATCGGGTCGACGGCGCCGAAGGGCTCGTCCATCAGGAGCACCGGCGGATCGGCGGCCAGCGCCCGCGCCACGCCCACCCGCTGCTGCTGCCCGCCGGACAGCTGGCGCGGATAGCGCCCGTGGAACTCCCGCGGATCCAGTCCGACCAGATCGAGCATCTCCTCGACCCGGTCCTTCACCCTCGACTTCGACCAGCCGACCATCTTCGGTACGAGGGCGATGTTCTCGGCGACCGTCATGTGCGGGAAGAGCCCGGACGACTGGATCGCGTATCCGACCTTGCGACGCAGTTTCACCGGGTCGATGTCGGTGACGTCCTCGTCGTTGATCCTGATCCGGCCGGACGTCGGCTCGATCAGCCGGTTGATCATCTTCAGGGTGGTGGACTTCCCGCAGCCCGACGGGCCGACGAAGATCACTGTCTCCCCGGCCTTGATGTCCATCGAGACGTTGTCCACGACCGGGTTCGGATTGCCCGGGTAGCGCTTGGTCAGCTCCTCCAGCTGGATGGTGGCCCCCGAGGTGGCGGCAGGTGTCCCGGCGGCTTCGGCGGCGGTCTCAGACACGGATCCCCCTGGGAATGGTCAGCCGCCCGAGCAGGACGTACGCGGCGTCGAAGAGCAGGGCGAGGATGACGATCCCGAGCGTGCCCGCGAGGACCTGGTTGATCGCGTTGGCGCTGCCCAGCGAGGCGATGCCGCGGAAGATCTCGTTGCCGAGGCCGGGCCCCGAGGCGTACGCGGCGATGGCGGCAATGCCCATCAGCATCTGTGTCGACACGCGGATCCCGGTGAGGATCGGCGGCCAGGCGAGCGGCAGTTCCACTCTGCAGAGCCGGGCGATCGGTGACATCCCGATGCCCTTCGCCGCGTCGACGAGGGACGGATCGACGCCGCGCAGCCCGACGATGGAGTTGCGGACGACGGGCAGCAGCCCGTACAGCGTCAGGGTGATCACGGTGGGCGGAACGCCCAGCCCGACGAGCGGGATCAGCAGACCGATCGCGGCGAGGGACGGGATGGTGAGGATCGCCGCCGTCGACGTGATGGCCAGCGAGCCGCCCCAGCTGCTGCGGTAGGTGACGATCCCGATCAGGACGCCGAGAACGGTGGCGATGACCATGCACTGGAAGACGGCGCTGACGTGCTGGTACGCGTCGGTGAGCAGCTGCTGGTGCCTGTTGACCAGATACTCCCAGAAGCTCACACGGCACTCCTCGGCTCAGTCGCTGTCCCCCGCGGCCTGCTCGACGAGCGGGATGAAGCGCAGAGGAACGGGGTTCTCCATGACGATCGCCGTGGAGGCGCGGACAATGCCATCAAAACCGACAACCCGGTCGATCACCCGCTGAAGGTCGGCGTTGGAACGGGCGACGAGCCGGCAGAGCATGTCCCCGTGCCCGGTGGTGGTGTGCAGCTCCAGCACCTCGGGAACGCCGCTCAAATGGGCCCGTACATCGGCGCCTTGGCCCTGTTTGATCTCCAGTGTGGCGAAGGCGGTGACGGGGTAGCCGAGTGCCGCCGGATCGACGTCCGGGCCGAATCCGCGGATGACGCCATTGGACTGAAGCCGGTCGAGCCGTGCCTGCACGGTCCCGCGCGCCACCCCGAGCCGGCGGGACGCCTCCAGCACGCCGATCCGCGGTTCGCGGGCGAGCAGCACGATGAGCCGCCCGTCCAGATGATCGATCGCCACGCGAGTCCCCCTCTGGTCACCCTGTACACATAGCCCGCTCATTCCAGCAGTCCCATGGACAGATTGCCCAGCGAACGTGCGAACTATTGCGCACCTTGCGGCGCGGAGGGAGCCTTCCTTCATGACTGAGACGCTGCACAGCACCCCTGACACAGCCCGGCAGGCCGATCCCTTCCCGGTCAAGGGAATGGACGCCGTAGTCTTCGCCGTGGGCAACGCCAAGCAGGCCGCGCACTACTACTCGACCGCCTTCGGCATGAAGCTCGTCGCCTATTCCGGGCCGGAGAACGGCAGCCGCGAGACCGCCAGTTATGTACTGACCAATGGTTCGGCACGCTTCGTTTTCACCTCCGTCATCAAAGCATCCACCGATCACGGCCGCTTCCTCGCCGAACATGTCGCCGAGCACGGCGACGGCGTGGTCGACCTGGCCATCGAGGTCCCGGACGCGCGGGCGGCGTACGCGTACGCCGTCGAGCACGGCGCGCTGGGTGTCACCGAGCCGTACGAGGTCAAGGACGAGAACGGCACGGTCGTGCTGGCCGCGATCGCCACATACGGCCAGACCCGCCACACCCTTGTCGACCGCACGGGTTACGACGGCCCGTACCTCCCCGGCTTCGACGCCGCCGCCCCGATCGTCGAACCCCCCGCCAAGCGCACCTTCCAGGCCGTCGACCACTGCGTCGGCAATGTGGAGCTCGGCCGGATGAACGAATGGGTCGGCTTCTACAACAAGGTCATGGGCTTCACCAACATGAAGGAGTTCGTGGGCGACGACATCGCCACCGAGTACTCCGCCCTCATGTCGAAGGTCGTCGCCGACGGCACCCTGAAGGTGAAGTTCCCGATCAACGAACCGGCGATCGCGAAGAAGAAGTCGCAGATCGACGAGTACCTGGAGTTCTACGGCGGCGCGGGCGTCCAGCACATCGCCCTCGCCACGAACGACATCGTCGCGTCGGTCCGCGCGATGCGCGCCGCAGGCGTCCAGTTCCTGGACACCCCCGACTCGTACTACGACACCCTCGGCGAGTGGGCCGGCGAGACCCGCGTCCCCGTGGAGACGCTGCGCGAGCTGAAGATCCTGGTCGACCGCGACGAGGACGGTTACCTGCTGCAGATCTTCACGAAGCCGGTCCAGGACCGCCCGACGGTCTTCTTCGAAATGATCGAACGCCACGGCTCGATGGGCTTCGGCAAGGGCAACTTCAAGGCCCTCTTCGAGGCGATCGAGCGCGAGCAGGAGAAGCGCGGCAACCTCTGAGCCCAGCGGCTCGTACGCCGAGGCGGGGACCCCGACCGGTCCGGGACCCCGCCTCGCGTGCTGCCCCCGTCAGCGGCCGCCGGGTGCCTGTGAGGCCGCGGACGAGGGCCCCTTCTGCGGGTTGCCTGCGGGGGGCCGGCCCTCGTCGTCCAGGGCCTGCAGAGCCTTCTGGGCCTTCGGGGCCGACAGCGGGTTGAAGTGGGGGTTGAGGCTCAGGGCCTCTTTCAGATGGCGGCCGGCCTGGCCGTACTTCTTCAGCCGCTGTTCGATCATGCCCAGGTGGTACGCGTAAAGCGCCGTCCGGCCGCCCGTGGCTGCCGCCTGCTGTGCGTACTCCAGGGCGCTCTGCGAGTCGCCCGAGCGGTGCAGCGCCCAGGCCAGCGCGTCCGCCACCGCCGCGCTGTGGTGCTGCCGGTTCCACTCCGCCCGCAGCAGCTCCACCGCTGCCGACGCATCACCGTGGTCGGCCTCGAAACGGCCGAGGAGGAGCGTGTCGTCGACGCCGTAGCCGTTGTCGCGGGTCAGGGTCTTCTGGAGCCGGCGGTACTGGCCGCGGGCGCCTCCCTCCAGGCCCAGCGACTCGTACAACTCGCCCAGTTCCAGCATGTATTCGGGGCGCGGCAGCTTGGACAGGGCCGCTTTGTAGTCGTGCTGCGCATCGTCCGTACGGCCCAGGGCCACCAGCGCCCGTGCCCGGCCTGCGAGCGACGGGTGGTGGGTGCCGTCGGTCCGCAGTGCGGCGCTGTACTGGGTCACCGCCTCCTCCGGTCTGCCCTGCTCCCAGGCCAGTTCGCCCAGCCGGTACAGGCAGTCCGCCTTCTCGGCGGGTGCGGTGGCCTGGTTCGCCGCACCCTTCGCGGTGGCGAGCGCCTCCGCGCTCCGGCCCTGGTTCCGGTACATCTGCGCGGCCTGCGAGAGCGCCGGAACGCCCGAGCGCAGCGCCCGGAACCGCTCCACCGCCCGGCCTGCCGCGGTGTACTGGCCGAGCCCGTTGTACGCGTCGATCAGGGCCGGGTACACGGTCCAGTCCTGCGGCTGCCGGGTCCGGACCGTCTCGCCCCACTTCCGCGCCTCGACGAAGTCGTGCCGCGCGTTGGCGAGCGCCGCCAGCCCCACCCAGGCCGCCGTGTTGCCGCTCTCGCCCGGCTGTACGTCCAGCGAGCGCTGCAGCGCCTGCTCGGCCCGCCGGTAGTACGCCGCGTCCGCGGAACGCTGCCCCCACTCCACGTAGGCCGCGCCGAGCACCGCCCACGAATGTGCGTCGGACGGATGCGCGCCCACCCAGCTCTTCCGGTCCCCGATCAGTGCCGTCAGATCGGCGAGGGAGGAGGGGGAGCCCGCGTTCGTGGCTGTCAGCGCGCGCGAGACCGCTCCGGGCGCGGGCGGCGGCGCGGCCTTCTTGTCGTCGTCCGGTACGGCCACGACCGCACCCGCCACCAGCACGGCAGCCGCGACCATGCCGAAGGCCGCCCTGCGCAGCGTCGTGGACAACGAGGGGGGCGGCAGTTCCTCCAGCGATGCCGGGTCCGGGTCGAGCGGGGGTTCGGGATCGGCGGGCGGGGGCGTCTGCGGGGGGTCGTCGCACGGATCGGCTGAGGGGAGCGCGTGATCCTTCTTGGGGGACTCCGGAGGCTGCTGCGGCATGACGTCCATGCCGATCACTCTGCGTCAGTGCGAAGATCACACCGCGCCTTGGGAACGCTGCCGCAGACGGGTTCACACCTTTGGCCCCGGGTGTCACGCTTGGATCATGGATGATCTTCTTGAACGACTGCGCGCGGGCCTTCCCGTCGAGGCCCTGATCACCGATCCGGACGTCACCGCCTCGTACGCCCACGACATGGCGAGCTTCTGCGACGCGGGCATTCCCGCTGTCGTGGTCCTGCCCCGCACCGTCGAACAGGTCCAGCACGTCATGCGCACGGCGACCGCGCTACGTGTCCCGGTCGTCCCGCAGGGCGCCCGTACCGGACTGTCGGGCGCGGCCAACGCCTCCGACGGCTGCATCGTGCTGTCCCTGGTGAAGATGGACCGGATCCTGGAGATCAGCCCGGTCGACCGGATCGCCGTCGTGGAGCCCGGCGTCATCAATGCCGTGCTCTCCCGCGCGGTGAACGAGCACGGGCTCTACTACCCCCCGGACCCGTCCAGCTGGGAGATGTGCACCATCGGCGGCAACATCGGCACCGCGTCCGGCGGACTGTGCTGCGTGAAGTACGGGGTCACCGCCGAGTACGTACTCGGCCTGGAAGTCGTCCTCGCCGACGGGCGGCTCCTGACGACCGGCCGCCGGACGGCCAAGGGAGTCGCCGGCTACGACCTCACCCGGCTCTTCGTCGGCTCCGAGGGCAGCCTCGGCATCGTCGTCGGTGCCGTGCTCGCCCTGAAGCCGCAGCCGCCGCAGCAGCTCGTCCTCGCCGCCGAATTCCCGTCCGCGGCAGCCGCCTGCGACGCGGTCTGCCGGATCATGGAGCGCGGTCACACCCCGTCACTCCTCGAACTGATGGACCGTACGACCGTCCGCGCTGTCAACGCGATGGGCCACATGGGCCTCCCCGAGTCCACCGAGGCGCTGCTGCTCGCCGCCTTCGACACCCCCGACCCCACAGCCGATCTGGACGCCGTCGCCGGACTGTGCACGGCCGCGGGCGCCACCGAGGTGGTCCCCGCGGCCGACGCCGTCGAGTCCGAACTCCTGCTCCAGGCCCGCCGGATGTCGCTGACCGCCCTGGAAGCAGTCAAGTCCGCCACGATGATCGACGACGTGTGCGTACCGCGCTCCCGGCTCGGCGCCATGATCGAGGGAACGGCGGCCATCGCGGAGAAGTACGGCCTCACCATCGGCGTCTGTGCCCACGCCGGCGACGGCAACACCCACCCCGTCGTCTGCTTCGACCACACCGACGCCGACGAATCCCGGCGGGCCCGCGAGTCCTTCGACGAGATCATGGCGCTCGGCCTGGAACTCGGCGGCACCATCACCGGCGAGCACGGCGTCGGCATCCTGAAGAAGGACTGGCTGGCCCGCGAACTCGGCGAGGTGGGCGTCGAGATGCACCGCGGCATCAAGGCGGCGTTCGACCCGCTGGGCCTGCTCAACCCCGGCAAGGTCTTCTGACCTCCGCGGACGGCAGGGCATCAGGCCTCGCCGTCCGCCGGCTCGTCCGACGGCCACAGGTCGCTCATCCACAGGTCGTCGGCCGGCAGCGGCGCGAGCAGTTCGGCGAGACCGGCGTCGATGCCGAGCAGCGCGGACTCGGTACCGGGCGGCACCAGGCGCAGCGTCCGCTCCACCCACGCGGCCACGGCGGCGGACGGCACCTCCAGCAGCGCGTTGCCGTCGGGCGAGGTCAGCGCCATGCAGATGACGCTGCGCCGGTCGACCTTGGCCGGCCAGATCCGTACATCGCCGTGCCCGCACGGCCGGAACACGCCCTCGACCAGCAGAGCGCGGGCGAACGTCCAGTGCACGGGGGATTCGGAACCGATGTGAAAGGTGATGTGCACGGCGTACGGATCCTCCGTGCGATAGGTCAGCCGGGCCGGCACGGGGATGCTGCACTCGGGCGACAGGACCAGCTTCAGCTCCAGTTCGCGTTCCACCAGGGTGTCCATGGGATACGTCCTTTCGGTGCCGGTGAACCGGTCCCCTGACCGGCCCGCACAGGGAGAGAGCGCCCTCCCCGCCACCTATTACGCGACTTCCGGAAAAAACTTCACGGCGACCGGAAAGTGCCCCAAACGCCGGGACTGGCCCGGGGGTACGCGGCTGTCTGGTAGATGTGGACCGTTGACTTGAAGCTTCGAAGAGATACGGGACCACGGTGATGAGCGCCCCAACCCCGGCACCCGGTGACGACAGGCCCCGCGAGGGGTATTACCCCGACCCGTCCATTCCCGGATATGTCCGGTACTGGAACGGCGCTTCGTGGGTGCCCGGCACCAGCCGTCCCGCGCCACGGCAGGGCGAGTCGGCTCCCGAGACGCCCGCCGGCGCGGCCCCCGCACCGCAGCCGCGGTCCGAACAGCCTCCGGTGCCGGCACCGGAACCCGCGCAGGCATCCGGTCCGACGTACGCACCGGTGGACGAGACCGGTCCGGTCTTCCTCGACGAGGAGCCGTACGACTCCGACCGCCCCGAACCCTCGTCCGCCTGGCAGGCCGACGCCTCCCGGCAGACCGGCTTCGGCGGCGAACGCGACCGGCGGGTGTCCTGGGGCGGTACCGGGCAGCCCGGTGACGAACGGGGAGCGGGCGAGCAGGGCGGAGCCGGAGCACTGGGCCGCGATCCGCGTACGCCGGCGGGGCGTGCCCCCGCCGACCGTGCCCCGGGTGACGACGCGCCGGCGGACCGGGTTCCGACGGATCCGCGCAGGCCGTCCATGCCGGACCCCACGGGCGGCGCACTGCCGGGTATGCGGGACGGCGGCGGCCATGCCCCCGAGAACACCGTCGCGATCCGCCCCACGGGCAAGGGCGGCCGGTCGGCCCGGTCCGGCAAGGCCGGGGAGGAAGCTGGGAACGGGACGATGTCGATCCGCGCGGTCGGCTCCGGCGCCACCCCGCAGGCACCCGCGCCTGCTTCCACGCCCGCACCCGCGCCTGCCCCGGCGTCCCATGGTCCGATCGCTCCGGGACCGGGCGGCGGCGCCTCCTCCTGGGCGCAGCAGGTCCATCAGCTCGCCACCCCTCAGCAACAGCAGCCGCAGCAGGTCCCGCCCCAGCAGCAGCAACGCCAGCCGCAGTTCGGCAGCCCGCAGATGGCTCAGCGTGCCCGGCCCGCCCAGCCGGATCAGCCCGTCGTGCCCTGGAAGCCCCCGGTCAACGACCACTTCCAGCAGCTCGCCCAGGCCCAGGCGGCGGCCCGCCCTGCCGGGCTCGGCAAGCGGTTCGCCGCCCGGCTCATCGACACGGTCGTGCTGGGCGCGCTCGTCGGCGCGGTCGCGTACCCGCTCGTCACCCGGGCGATGGACCACATCGAGCAGAAGATCGACGCGGCGAAGCTGTCCGGGCGGACGGTCACCGTCTGGCTGGTGGACTCCACGACATCCGTCCTGTTCGGCGGGGTACTCGCCGCGTTCCTGGTGCTCGGCGTGCTGCTGGAGGCGCTGCCGACCGCGAAGTGGGGGCGCACGCTCGGCAAGAAGCTCTGCGGACTGGAAGTGCGGGACATCGAGTCCCATGACGCGCCCGGCTTCGGGGCGGCGCTGCGCCGTTGGCTGGTCTACGGTGTGCTCGGCATCCTGGTGATCGGCGTGCTCGACGTGATGTGGTGTCTGTTCGACCGCCCGTGGCGGCAGTGCTGGCACGACAAGGCCGCCCACACCTTCGTGGCGGACTGACCCGCCGGCGTCCGATGCCCGGCGGGCCCGCAGGACTGACGGCCCGTCGGGTGCGGGGCAGCGGCGCCGTGCCGCGTTCCCCCGAACGCACCTGAGCCGTTGCGGGCACCCCCGGGCCGGGGTGCACTGCCCCCATGAGCAACGATCAGCCGACGCCCGGCCAGCCGCCCGAGGACGACCCGTTCCTCAAGAAGCCGCAGGAGCCCCCGTCGGGTTCCGGGCAGGGGCCGGGGCACGGGCCGGGCGCAGGTTCGGGGCCGGGGTCGGGATCGCCCTACGACGGTGCTCCGCCGCCCCCTCCGCCCCCTCCTCCGCCGTACGATCCCGGAGCCTACGGCGGCGGCCCGTACGGCGGCACGGACCCGCTGGCGGGCATGCCGCCGCTCGCCGAGCCCGGCAAGCGGATTCTGGCCCGGCTGATCGACTTCCTGATCATCTCGATCCCGCTGTATCTGATCTCGTTGCCGTTCGGCGGTGCGGTCGAGATGTCGAACAGCAACGACGACAACGTCGGCGATGTCTTCAACCAGACCTACAGCGGGCATCAGCTGCTCTGGTCACTGATCGCGCTCGTGGCCTACGTCGCGTACGACACGTACTTCACGCACAAGGACGGCCGCACCATCGGCAAGAGGCTGTTCAAACTCCGGGTCGCGATGCTCAACGACGGCCGGGTGCCGGACACCAGCGCCTCGTTCCTGCGGGCCGTGGTGCTGTGGCTGCCGGCACTGCTGTGCTGCCCGTGCCTGTGGTGGCTGATCAACATCGTGCTGATGTTCACGGACAAGCCGTACCGGCAGGGGCTGCAGGACAAGGCGGCCAAGACGGTGGTGGTCACGGCCGTATAGCCGGGCGCCGGTCAGCGGCGCAGGGAGTGCTCGCCCACGCGCCCGGCCGGGATCCTGGTCCGGTGGACGTCGTCGACGGCGACCTCCTCCGCAGAGGTACCGGAAGTGGCGGTGGGGACGGCAGGGTTCGTACGAACCCCGGTTGCCGTCCTCGCCGCCTTCCGCGTTTTCGCCCGCAGCGGCGCGGGTACGGTGACGGCCACCAGCAGGCCGAGCGCCATCGCCGCCGTGCCTATGACGACGATGCCGATGCCCGCACTGGTACGGGACAGCAGCAGCATGGCGAACGTCGAGAAGACGACGGTGACCGATCCATAGGAGAGCTGTGCAGCAGTGGGACGCGGCATGGCGGTATCCGTCCTCGGGGCGTCGGATGGGCAGTCTCTCAACGCGGTCGCACTGTGAAGCGACTCTACGACGGTGGATGCCCGGGCGGAACCGCTAGTAAGCGTGACCTAACCCACGGTACCGGTGCACGGGGGGCGCACTGAGTCATCCGCCGCTCCAAAGGGGGCCTGCGGCGCGCCGTGCGGCTGTCCGGCGGTCGTTCGGATACCGGAATGTGGCTTACACATAATGCACTTGGCCTGTTCAAGTCAAGGTCTGTCTTTTCTCCCGTAACTCCGGTCGAATGTCGTCACTTGTGATGCGTATCCGCGTGCGGCCCCTCCATACTCCCGAGGCTGCAGCCGCGGACGCCGGGGAGGACAGCATCAAGTGACCACTAAGAGACGGGCGTTTCGCGCCACAGCGGTTGTCGTGGCCATGGCCGCGACAGCCGCGACGGCGTCGGCCTTCGCCACCGCCCAGGCCGACGCGAAGTCGTCGGGCGCGGGAAGCTCCATCGTCGACCGCCGTGATCCGGGGTCGGGCAAGGGCAACGCGCACGACCTGGAGGGCCCCTACAGCAAGCAGCAGGACGCGCAGCGTCAGGCCGCCCTGGAGCAGGTCATCGCGGGCGACAAGAAGGTGACGACGCGCGACGGTTCCAAGGTCGTCAAGCTCGACGACAAGAAGTACGTCGAACTCGGCCGTGAGAAGACGGACAAGATCTTCACGGTTCTGGTGGAGTTCGGCGACCAGGTCGACAACACCACCATGTTCGACCCCGACGGTGACGGCCCCAAGCCGCCCGTCAAGAAGTACGGCGGCACGCCGGGCCCCCTGCACAACACGATCGCCAAGCCGGACCCGGCGAAGGACAACAGCACCGCCTGGCAGGCCGACTACAACCAGGCCCACTTCCAGGACCTCTACTTCGGTGAGGGCACCGGGAAGAACTCGCTGAAGACGTACTACGAGAAGACGTCCTCCGGGCGCTACTCGGTCGACGGCGAGGTCTCGGACTGGGTCAAGGTCCCGTACAACGAGGCCCGTTACGGCTCCAACTACTGCGGTTCGTCCAACTGCGCCAACTCCTGGGACATGATCCGGGACGGCGTGAACGCCTGGGCCGCCGACCAGCAGGCCAAGGGCCGTACGCAGGAGCAGATCAAGGCGGATCTGGCTCAGTACGACCAGTGGGACCGTTACGACTTCGACAACGACGGCAACTTCAACGAGCCCGACGGTTACATCGACCACTTCCAGATCGTCCACGCCGGTGAGGACGAGTCCGCCGGTGGCGGCTTCGAGGGCGCGAACGCGATCTGGGCGCACCGCTGGTACGCGTACGGCACCAACGCCGGCGCGACCGGTCCGGCCGACAACAAGGCCGGCGGTACGCAGATCGGTGACACCGGCATCTGGGTCGGTGACTACACCGCGCAGCCCGAGAACGGCGGTCTGGGCGTCTTCGCCCACGAGTACGGCCACGACCTCGGTCTGCCGGACCTCTACGACACCACCAACACCGCCGAGAACTCGGTCGGTTTCTGGTCCCTGATGTCGGCCGGCTCCTGGCTCGGCACCGGTAAGAACGCCATCGGTGACATGCCCGGCGACATGACCGCCTGGGACAAGCTGCAGCTGGGCTGGCTCAACTACGCCTCGGCCAAGGCCGCGACGGACTCGGTCCACAAGCTGGGTGTCTCGGAGTACAACACCAACGACAAGCAGGCGCTCGTCGTCACGCTGCCCGACAAGGCTGTCACCACCGCTGTCACGACGCCCGCCGAGGGCTCCAAGCAGTGGTGGAGCGACATGGGTGACAACCTCAACAACACCCTGTCCCGTTCGGTCGATCTGACCGGCAAGTCCACGGCGTCCCTGGACCTCTCGGGCTGGTGGGACATCGAGAAGGACTACGACTACCTCTACACCGAGGTGTCGGAGAACGGCGGCACGAGCTGGACCGCGATCGACGGCACGGCCGACGGCAAGGCGATCCCGCGCGACGCCAGTGACAAGCCGGCCCTGACCGACGTCTCCGGCAAGTACCAGAAGCTCTCGTACTCGCTGAACGCCTACGCGGGCAAGAAGATCGACATCCGGTTCCGCTACACCACCGACGGCGGCGCGGGCGGTGTGGGCTTCGCGGCCGACACCATCGCGGTCAACGCCGATGGCGCCGCGCTCTTCTCGGACAACGCCGAGGGTGACGACAACGGCTGGACGGCCAAGGGCTTCTCGCGGGTCGGCGCGTCGTTCACCAAGGAGTACCCGCAGTACTACCTCGCGGAGAACCGCCAGTACGTCTCGTACGACCAGACCCTCAAGGTCGGCCCGTACAACTTCGGCTTCTCCACGACCCGTCCTGACTGGGTCGAGCACTACCCGTACCAGAACGGTCTGCTGATCTGGCTCTGGGACACCTCCCAGAAGGACAACAACGTCTCCGCCCACCCGGGCAAGGGCCTGATCCTGCCGATCGACGCGCACGCCAAGCCGCTGAAGTGGGCCGACGGCACCGTCATCCGCAACAAGATCCAGCCCTTCGACGCGCCGTTCAGCTGGTGGCCGACCGACGGCTTCACGCTGCACAAGGCCGACGTGGCGGTCAAGATCAAGCCGCAGCTGGGTGTCCCGGTCTTCGACGACCACAAGGGCACCTACTGGTACAAGGAGAACGAGACCGGAAGCGTGAAGGTCGCTGACACCAACACGCGGATCACGATCGTCAGCGAGCCGCTCAGCGGCTCGACGATCACGGTCAAGGTCGGCGCTTCGCACCGATAATCTCGCATCACCGCAGGTCAGAAGATGATCGGCCGTCGCCCTCTAGCGGGCGGCGGCCGATCGTGTTTAGGTGCCTCTTGTTCGCATTCTTATTGACACGATGTCTCATGGGGGAGCGCGGAGCATGGCAGGCGGAGGATTCAGCAAGCTGCCGAACGGCAGTGTGGTGGTCGCGATCACGCTGACCGGCCCGGCGGACGGGACAGGTCCGGGTGCGCCGGTCCGCGTCCTGGTCCATGCGGCCAACCGGGCCCGTGCCCTGACGCGCCTGCGCAACCTGGGCCTGCGGGCGGTCTACCTCCGCGGCAACGCGGAACCCCCCACCCCCGACGAGATCACCGCGGTCCTGCACCACCCCGACGGCCTCCTGTGGCGGGCCAGACCGGAGCGGGCCCAGGAACTCTGGCACCCGATAAGAACGCTGCTGTCGCCGCCCCGAAGCGCCGCGCACATCCAGGCCCGCCCTGCACACCCGGGCGTCACACCGGCAGCGTCCGGACCGTCCGGCGCCTGAGTATCGGCCCCGGGCGATCACGGCCTGCACATGCGGGCGCCACGCCGGCACATCCGGTCCGTCGAGGGGCCCAGCACGGCTTCGGGGCCCGGGCGAGCTCGACGGCACAGCGGCCGCGGGCGACCCCGGCAACCATCCCCCGCCTACACCACCGGCTTGCCGGAGAGCTCCACCCCTGCGTCGCGGAGCTCCTCCAGCGCCCGCCCCGTGGTCCCCGCGGAGACACCCGCCGTCAGGTCCAGCAGCACATGCGTCGTGAACCCCTCCCGCACCGCGTCCAGCGCCGTCGCCCGCACGCAGTGGTCCGTGGCGATGCCGACCACGTCGACCTCCGTCACACCGCGGTCCTGCAGCCACCGGGCCAGCCCCACCCCGTTCTCGTCGAGGCCCTCGAAGCCGCTGTACGCCGCTGCGTACGCCCCCTTGTCGAACACCGCGTCGATCGCCCCGGAGGCGACCGCCGGGGCGAAGTTCGGGTGGAAGCCCACCCCCTCCGTGCCGGCGACACAGTGCGCCGGCCAGGTGCGCTCGAAGTCCGGCTGCGCGGAGAAGTGGTCACCCGCGTCGACATGGTGGTCCCGGGTCGCCACCACATGGCGGTAACCGGCCTGGGCCTCGCCGATCAGGTCGGTGATGGCGGCGGCGACATCGGCGCCCCCCGCCACCGCGAGGCTGCCGCCCTCGCAGAAGTCGTTCTGAACGTCCACGACGATCAACGCGCGATGCATGGCGGGTGTCCTTCGATGGGGGAGCGGACGAGCGGGGAGCGGAAGGAGGCGGAACGGTCACGGAGGGGCTGGAATCGAGCCTAGAGACTGCGGCCGCCTTGCGGGAGGGGGCGTATCGCTGCTATTGGCGTTCACGCCTTCCCTGCCACCCTCCGTTCACACGTACTCCGTGGGAATCACCGGCTCTCCCCTGGACAGCTGCATGGCCGACAGCGGCAGCCCCCGGCGCGCGGCGATATGCCGATCCCGGGCCACGTCCAGCGGCTCGCGGGCGACCACCTCACCGCTTCTGACCAGCTCGACCAGCAGCTGCCGGTCGGCCAGCTCGTCCGGCACCGGGCCCGTGCCGATCACCTCGGCCTCGGCCACCCCGTCCTCGTCCAGCCGCCGTGCGGCCCACTTGCGGCCTCCCACCGAGGACTTCGCCCCCAGCGACTTCTTCGCCACCGGCTGCAGCGGTTCCGCAGGATCGGCGGAGGTCGCCCGGGCGACCAGTTTGTAGACCATCGAGCAGGTCGGCTGCCCGCTGCCGGTCACGAGCTGCGTGCCGACGCCGTAGGCGTCGACCGGCGCCGCGGCCAGCGAGGCGATCGCGTACTCGTCCAGGTCCGACGTCACCACGATCTTGGTCTCCGCGGCCCCCAGCTCGTCGAGCTGCTGCCGTACCCGGTGGGCGACCAGCAGCAGGTCCCCGGAGTCGATCCGCACCGCCCCCAGCTCGGTCCCGGCCACCTCGACCGCCGTGCGGACCGCCTCCGCGACGTCGTACGTGTCGACCAGCAGCGTCGTGCCCCGGCCCAGCGAGTCGACCTGCGCCCGGAACGCGTCGCGCTCGCAGTCGTGCAGCAGGGTGAACGCGTGTGCGCTCGTGCCGACCGTCGGGATGTTGTAGCGGAACCCCGCCGCCAGATCGGACGTCGTGTCGAAGCCGCCGATGTACGCGGCGCGCGCCGACGCCACCGCGGACAGTTCATGGGTGCGGCGTGCACCCATCTCGATCAGCCTGCGCCCGCCCGCGGCCACCGACATCCGGGACGCCGCCGCGGCGATCGCCGAGTCGTGGTTGAGGATCGAGAGGATCACCGTCTCCAGCAGCACGCACTCGGCGAAGGAGCCCTCGACCCGCAGGATCGGCGAGCCGGGGAAGTACACCTCGCCCTCCGGATAGCCCCAGATGTCGCCGCTGAAGCGGAAGTCGGCCAGCCAGTCGAGCGTCGGTCCGTCGACGATGTCCTGCGCGCGCAGGAAGGCGAGCATCTCGTCGTCGAAGTGGAAGTTCTCCACCGCGTCCTGTACCCGCCCGATGCCGGCGACGACCCCGTAGCGGCGCCCCTCGGGGAGCCGGCGGGTGAATGCCTCGAAGACCGAGTGCCGGTCGGCGGTACCGGCCTTCAGTGCGGCCTGCACCATCGTGAGCTCGTACTGGTCGGTGAAGAGCGCGGTCGACGGCACACCGACCCGTCGCCCAAGGTCCGCAGAGTTCATGCCGTGGATGCTACCCCTATTTCGTCAGAGTGACGAGATCTCGGGTCCGTTTGTGCGGTGCCCCCTCCCGGGTGGCAGCATGGGGTGCGTGAGCGTCGCCCCCGTAGAGATCGAGCGTCCGGAATCGGCCGAGGAGAACGTCGTCGTTCCCGAGCCCGATGTGCCCTGGGTGACGTTGGTCCACAACGACCCGGTCAACCTCATGAGCTACGTGACCTATGTCTTCCAGGCCTACTTCGGCTACTCCAAGGACAAGGCCCACAAGCTCATGCTCGACGTGCACCACAAGGGTCGTGCCGTCGTCTCCAGCGGCAGCCGTGAGGAGATGGAACGCGACGTCCAGGCCATGCACGGCTACGGGCTCTGGGCCACCCTCACGCAGGACCGCAACTGACACGCCCGGCCCGTCCACCTGTCCACTGCCCCGCCCGACCCACCATCGGAGAAAACCCATGGCCGGCCACTTCGAGGCCACCCCCGGCGGCGGCGCGGCCGTCGCGCTCGACGAGGTGGAGATCGCGATCCTGCGCTCCCTCGCCGTCCAGCTGCTGGAGCTGATCGGCCCCGGCGACGAACCGGCCGAGGGCGAGGACCCGCTCGCCGCCCTCTTCGCCGAAGGGCCCAGCGAACCGCCTGCCGACCCGGCCCTGGCCCGGCTCTTCCCGGAGGCCTACGGCGACGACGACAGCGAACTGCGTGCCGCGTCCGCCGAGTTCCGCAGGTACACCGAGAACGACCTGCGCACCCGCAAGCGCGACGACGCCCTCACCGTCGTGCGCACCCTGGACGCGGTCCCGGCCGGGGAGGACGGTGGAACCCTCACGCTCACCGCCGACGAGTGCCGCAACTGGCTCGGCGCCCTCAAC
This sequence comes from Streptomyces sp. NBC_00316, assembly GCF_036158715.1. Classification (NCBI taxonomy): domain Bacteria; kingdom Bacillati; phylum Actinomycetota; class Actinomycetes; order Kitasatosporales; family Streptomycetaceae; genus Streptomyces; species Streptomyces sp. NBC_00316. Next base: position 5,597,433 of record NZ_CP108023.1, read on the forward strand.
GACCTCCGGCTGACCATCGGCACCCGCCTGGAGGTCTCCGACGAGGACGAGGGCGGCGAGGGATCGCTCTACCGGCTGCCCGACAGCGACCCGCGCAAGCCCATGGTCATGGCCTATCTCTGGCTGGGCGCGCTCCAGGAAACGCTCGTCGAGACCCTGATGCCGTAGTCGGCGCAGAAGGCTCCGGCGAGCTCCGCCGTCGCCGCGTGTTCGCTCAACGAACGCTCAAATCCGAATAACGATCCCGTCACCTGAACGGCCTTTTTTGCGGCAAACAGAAACCCCTTGTCCGCTTTTTCCTGTGGCATGCGCCACATAATGTCCGATGGCTCACCCCTGGGCCCGTGATAAATCTTCACGACCACTCGGGGACGCCACCCCTGTTCCCGAGGGCGCTACAGCCGGCGGACCGCCGGTCGCACTCCATCCATATCCGGGGGGATCAGGACCTGATCCGCAGCCTGCACGCGCGGATCGGCGTGGAGAAAGGCGCATCACCATGACATCGGCGAAGGTCGACAAGGGACAAGACGGCCGTCCGGCCGCAACCGACGCGGTCACCTCGGGCGAGGGATACCAGCGCGCCCTCGGCGCCCGTCAGATCCAGATGATCGCGATCGGCGGGGCCATCGGCACCGGCCTCTTCCTCGGCGCGGGCAAGGCCATCGCCAAAGCGGGCCCCAGCCTGATCCTGGCCTATGCCATTGCGGGCCTGGTGATCTTCTTCATCATGCGGGCCCTGGGCGAACTCCTCATGTACCGCCCGGTCTCGGGCTCCTTCTCGGAGTACGCGCGCGAATTCGTCGGGCCCTTCGCGGGCTTTGTCACCGGCTGGACCTACTGGCTCTTCTGGGTCGTCACCGGAATCACCGAAGTCACCGCAGCGGCTCAGTACATGACGTACTGGTTCGACATCGCCCAATGGGTTTCCGCACTGATCTTCACCATCATTCTGTACGGCGTGAACCTGATCTCCGTGAAGCTCTTCGGTGAACTCGAGTTCTGGTTCTCGATGGTCAAGGTCACGGCCATCGTCGGCATGATCCTCATCTGCGCCGGAATTCTCACGCTGGGCTTCTCCGACGCCGGGGACACCGCCAGCGTGACCCACCTCTGGTCCGACGGCGGCTTCTTCCCGCACGGCATCGGCGGCACCCTCATGACCCTGCAGATCGTGATGTTCGCCTTCCTCGCCGTCGAGCTCGTCGGCGTCACCGCAGGCGAGTCCAAGGACCCGAAGACCGTCCTGCCCAAGGCCATCAACACCGTGCCGTGGCGCATCGCCGTCTTCTACGTCGGCGCGCTGATCATGATCCTCTCGGTCGTCCCGTGGACCGAGTTCGAGCCCGGCATCTCCCCGTTCGTCGCCGCCTTCCAGAAGATGGGCCTCGGCATCGGCGCGGGCATCGTCAACTTCGTCGTGCTGACCGCGGCCCTCTCCTCCTGCAACTCCGGCATGTACTCCACCGGACGCATGCTGCGCGACCTCGCGCTCAACGGCCAGGGCCCGCAGTTCTTCACCAAGCTGACCAAGAGCGGCACCCCGCTCGTCGGCACCACCTTCTCCGCCGCGCTCATGCTCGTCGGCGTGTGGATCAACTACCAGTGGCCCGGCGACGCCTTCACCTACGTCGTCTCCTTCGCCACCATCTCCGGCATGTGGGCCTGGATCATGATCCTCGTCTGCCAGATCCGCTACCGCTTCCTGGCCGACCGCGGCGTGCTTCCGCAGTCCGCCTTCCGGGCCCCCGGAGCCCCGTACACCAGCGTCTTCGCGCTCGCCTTCATCGGCATGGTCATCGTCATGATGGCCGTCGACAAGGACGCCAGGATCTCGCTGTACTGCGCCCCGCTCTGGGCCCTGATCCTCGGTGTCTCGTACCTGGTGCTCAAGGCCCGCAACCCCGAGAACAAGGCCTTCGCCAAGAGCTGATCCGGCGACCCCGGCACCCTCTGTCCAGCATGCGGGCCCTCGCGTACCACTCCTCGGAGTCGCGGGGGCCCTCTGCTTATCCTGGCGCCATGCTGACCCTCACCCAGGCGCTGTACGACCAGATCGTCGCGCACTCCCGCGCGGACCACCCCGACGAGGCGTGCGGCGTGGTCGCGGGCCCGGCCGGAACCGGCCGCGCCGAACGCTTCATCCCGATGCTCAACGCCGCCCGCTCGCCCACGTTCTACGAGTTCGACTCCGCGGACCTGCTGAAGCTGTACCGCGAGATGGACGACCGCGACGAGGAGCCGGTGATCGTCTACCACTCGCACACCGCGACCGAGGCCTACCCCTCGCGCACGGACATCACCTACGCCAACGAGCCCGGCGCCCACTACGTGCTCGTCTCCACCGCCGACACTGACGACGCGGGCCCCTTCCAGTTCCGCTCGTTCCGTATCGTCGACGGCGTGATCACCGAGGAGGACGTCGAGGTCGTCGAGGCGTACGAACCCGCCTGACCACCCGCGGGCACGGGGGAGGGGCCGCGCCTCCCGGTACCCCTCCCGCCCGCCGATGTCCACCAGGCGAACGGTCACCATCCACCACGTGAGATCACATACCGGCTTCCGGGCCGGGAATCGATACGATGAGCCCATGGTTCCCCATGACGTGAGCGACAAGACGCCGGGCATGCTGCTCGTGGCGCGGCTGCACGTCGACCTGTGCAGGCTGTCCAGCGCGATCTGTACGAGCCGTCGCCCCGCCGGCCGCACGGCCTGAGCCCGGCCGCGGCCCGCAGCGCCGTCCAGCACCAACCCCTGCGCGGGGGCAGAGCCGCGCGCCCCACGCCACCTCTCCGCTTTCGACAGGAGCCCACGCCATGGCCATCGAGGTCCGCATCCCCACCATCCTCCGCACCTACACCGACGGCGCCAAGGCCGTCGAGGGCAACGGACAGACCCTCGCCGACCTCTTCACGGACCTCGACGGCCGTTACGCCGGCATCCGTGAGCGCATCGTCGACGGCGACCAGCTCCGTCGCTTCGTGAACGTCTACCTCAACGACGAGGACGTCCGCTTCCTCGACGGCATCTCGACCAAGCTCAGCGACGGCGACAGCGTCACCATCCTCCCGGCCGTCGCCGGCGGCATGAACTGATGCGGTACGACAGCCCGCTCGCCGCGGTGGGCAACACCCCGCTGGTCCGCCTGCCCCGGCTGTCGCCGTCGGACGACGTCCGCATCTGGGCCAAGCTGGAGGACCGCAACCCCACCGGCTCGATCAAGGACCGCCCCGCGCTCCACATGGTCGAACAGGCCGAGAAGGACGGCCGGTTGACCCCCGGCTGCACCATCCTGGAACCCACCAGCGGCAACACCGGCATCTCGCTCGCCATGGCGGCCAAGCTCAAGGGCTACCGCATCGTCTGCGTCATGCCGGAGAACACCTCGCAGGAACGGCGCGACCTGCTGGCCATGTGGGGCGCCGAGATCATCTCCTCCCCGGCGGCCGGCGGCTCCAACACGGCCGTCCGCGTCGCCAAGGAACTGGCCGCCGAGCACCCCGACTGGGTGATGCTCTACCAGTACGGCAACCCGGACAACGCGGGCGCCCACTACGCCACCACCGGCCCGGAGATCCTCGCCGACCTGCCCTCCATCACCCACTTCGTGGCGGGCCTCGGTACCACCGGCACGCTGATGGGCGTCGGCCGCTTCCTGCGCGAGCACAAGCCGGACGTCAAGATCGTCGCCGCCGAGCCGCGCTACGACGACCTGGTCTACGGGCTCCGTAACCTCGACGAGGGCTTCGTCCCCGAGCTCTACGACGCCTCGGTCCTCACCACCCGCTTCTCCGTCGGCTCCGCCGACGCCGTCACCCGCACCCGCGAACTCCTCCAGCAGGAGGGGATCTTCGCGGGCGTCTCCACCGGCGCGGCACTCCACGCGGCCATCGGCGTCGGTGCCAAGGCGGTCAAGGCCGGAGAGCCGGCCGACATCGTCTTCGTCGTCGCGGACGGCGGCTGGAAGTACCTGTCGACGGGCGTCTACACGGCCCCGACCACGGAAGCCGCCATCGAGACGCTGCACGGCCAGCTCTGGGCGTAGCCGCCCTTCTGCGCACCGTCCTCGGTCGTCGGGTGGGCCGGAAGTCCGGCCCACCCGACGACCGAGGACTTTTTCCGTCCGGGGGCAGGAGGAGCCGGGCGGCACCGGACCCCGTCACCCGGACCCGCGCACCCGCTCCCACACCGTCGCGTCCACCGTCCCCACCCGCCGCCGGAACCCCCGCACCGACACCTCCCGCAGCTCGTCCGTCTCCAGGAAGCTCGCGCGTCCCCGCGCATCGCCCACCGCGCCCGGCGGCAGCGCGATCACTCCCGGCCGATCCTCGCGATGCCTGCTGGTGATCTTCGCGATGCGCGCCGCATCACCTCGTACCGACAGCACCAGGCAGGGCCGGTCCTTCGACCCGGGCCTGTCCTCGTACGGGACCTCGGCCCACCAGATCTCGCCCGGCCTCGGCGCCCGCCCCTGCCCGCCCCCGGGCCCCTCCGTCCTCCCCGGCGGGCGCGTGCGGCCACGCGGGCGGCCGCCCGGACGCCGGTTGCTGCCTCCGGCCCGGCCCCGTCCGTCGGCTATCGCCGTAAGGAGAGCAAGCAGTACGACCGCGCCGAACGCCGGCCACCAGGACATGTCCATGCACTCGACCGTACCGGCGCATCAGCCGTCCCGCCCTTCGCACCCGCTTCCATCGAACCGGTGACAGAGCAGGTGAGTTCGCCCACAACGGCAGGCCCTGGAGGAGCGACCGGGTGTGTAGCCCCTTACGCTCAACAAATCGCACGAACCCTCCCCGTTCCCACGTCTCGGAGGTTCACGCTCCATGAAGCTCACCGTCGTCGGCTGCTCCGGCTCGTTCCCGTCCGCGGGTTCGGCATGCTCGAGCTACCTCGTAGAGGCCGACGGCTTCCGGCTGCTCCTCGACATGGGCAACGGCGCCCTCGGCGAGCTGCAGCGCCACATCGGCCTCTACGACCTGGACGCCATCTTCCTCAGCCATCTCCATGCCGATCACTGCATCGACATGTGTGCGTACTTCGTCGTGCGCTACTACCGGCACGACGGTGGACGCCCGGCGCCCATTCCGGTCTACGGCCCCGACGGCACCGAGCAGCGGCTGACGGCCGCGCACGGCGACACCCCGTCCGACCGGGCGATGAGCGAGGTCTTCGACTTCCACACGCTGAAGTCCGGCTCGTTCGACATCGGCCCGTTCTCGGTCCGTACGGAGAAGGTCTGCCACCCCGTCGACACCTTCGGCATCCGCGTCGAGCACGACGGCCGCTCGCTGACGTACTCCAGCGACACCGGAACCTGTGAGGCGCTGGACGAATTGGCCGAGGGCACAGACCTGTTCCTCTGCGAAGCGTCGTTCATCCACGGCAAGGAGGACATTCCGGACCTCCACCTCAACGGCCGTGAAGCGGGTGAGCTCGCCGCGCGCGCGAAGGTGGGCCGGCTCGTCCTGACCCACATCCCACCGTGGACGGACGCGAACCGCAATCTGGCGGACGCCCGTACGGTCTACGGCGGCCCGGCGGAGCTGGCGGTTCCGGGCGCGGTCTACGAGATCTAGGCCCTGCGTACGTACGACGGAGCCCCCGCCTTCCCATCGGAAGGCGGGGGCTCCTGCGTTGGTGCGGTTCAGGCTTACGCCTTCGTCAGGTCCTCGATCTCCTCCTCGGGCTCACGGCCCGGGGTGGGGAGGTTGAACTTGGTGATCGCGAAGCGGAAGACCACGTAGTAGATCGCCGCGAAGACCAGGCCGATCGGGATGATCATCCAGGGCTTGGTCGCCAGGTTCCAGTTCAGGCCGTAGTCGATCGCGCCCGCCGAGAACGTGAAGCCGGCGTGCACGCCGAACGCCCAGGTCACCGCCATGGACAGGGCGGTGAGGGCCGCGTGGATCGCGTACAGCACCGGGGCGATGAACATGAACGAGAACTCGATCGGCTCGGTCACACCCGTCACGAAGGACGTGAGTGCGAGCGAGACCATCATGCCCATCACGGCCTTGCGGCGCTCGGGGCGGGCGGAGTGCGCGATGGCGATCGCGGCCGCCGGGAGGCCGAACATCATGATCGGGAAGAAGCCCGACATGAACTGTCCGGCGCCGGGGTCACCCGCGAAGAAGCGGTTGAGGTCACCGTGGACGACCGCGCCTGCGGAGTTGGTGAAGTCGCCGATCTGGAACCAGGAGACGGTGTTCACGAACTGGTGCATGCCGACCGGGATCAGCGCGCGGTTGATCAGACCGAACAGACCGGCGCCCACGGCGCCGAGACCGGTCATCCACTCGCCGAAGTTGGAGATGACCTCGCCGATCGGCTCCCAGACCAGACCGAAGAAGACGCCCATGACGGTGCCGACGAAGGCCATGATGATCGGGACGAGCCGGCGGCCGTTGAAGAAGCCGAGCCAGTCGACGAGCCTCTTGCGGTGGAACCTCTGCCACAGCACGGCGGCGAGGAGGCCCATGACGATGCCACCGAGCACGCCGGGGTTGTTGTAGGTCGCGGCTATGTCCGCGCCGTTCTGGACCTTGGCCTCGGTGACCGGGAAGGCCTTCAGTACGTTGCTGTAGACCAGGTAGCCGACGAGGGCCGCGAGGGCTGTGGAGCCGTCCGCCTTCTTGGCGAAGCCGATCGCGACACCGATGCAGAACAGCATCGGCAGGTTGTCGAAGATCGCACCACCGGCGGTGGCGAACACTGCTGTGACCTTGTCAGGCAGGTTGAGCTTGTCGTGGATGTCCGCCTGCCCGAGTCGGAGCAGAATGCCCGCGGCCGGCAGTACGGCGATCGGCAGCTGAAGGCTGCGTCCCACCTTCTGCAGGCCCTGGAACAGGCCGGAGCCCCGCTTCTTTGCGGGGGCCGCCGAGGCGGTGGCCGTGGTCATCAACTTCCTCCAGTAGGCAAGGCGCCGCCAGGTACAGGGATTTTTTCGGGGGCGGCGACTCTAGAAACGTGACGGGCGCCACGTGGTCTGGACCACTCAGTGGTGTAGACCAGTTTTAGCACGGTGTGGGTGGGATAAGGAACATGCAAATGTCCACTACTTCGCAGTAGCTCATCGATACCTGCCGTGACATGACGAAAGGCCCCCGGACCTTGAGGTCCGAGGGCCCTTGCCTGCCGGGCGCAATCCTGGTCGGCGGCCTACTTGACGAGGTCCTTCTCGATCTCCGCCTCCAGTTCGTCGGGCTCGCGCCCGGGTGTCTGAAGGTTGAACCTGGTGATCGCGAATCGGAACAGCATGTAATACACCACTGCGAAGCAGAGGCCGATCGGAATGATCAGCCACGGTTTCGTCGCCAGGCTCCAGTTGATGACGTAGTCGATCAGACCCGCCGAGAAGCTGAAGCCGTCCTTCACGCCCAGCGCCCAGCTGACCGCCATCGACACCCCGGTGAGCACCGCGTGGATGGCGTACAGAAGCGGGGCGACGAAGAGGAACGAGTACTCGATCGGCTCGGTGATACCCGTCACGAACGATGTCAGACCGACCGAGAGCATCATGCCGCCGACCGCCTTCCGGCGATGCGGCTTGGCGCAGTGGTAGATCGCCAGAGCTGCCGCCGGGAGCGCGAACATCATGATCGGGAAGAAGCCCGTGGTGAACTGCCCGGCCGTCGGGTCGCCGTTCAGGAACCGGTTGATGTCGCCGTGCACGACCGTCCCGTCCGGCTTGGTGAAGTCGCCGAACTGGAACCAGACGAAGGTGTTCAGGAACTGGTGCAGGCCGATGACCAGCAGCGCGCGGTTGGCGACACCGAAGATGCCGGAGCCCAGCCAGTCCAGATCGGTCAGCCACTTGGAGAAGCTGGTCAGGCCGTCGCCGACCGGCGCCCACAGCCAGGCGCACAGGGCCGCGAAGAGCAGCCCGACGAACGCCATGATGATCGGCACGAGCCGGCGGCCGTTGAAGAAGCCCAGCCAGTCCACCAGCTTGACCCGGTGGTACCGCTGCCAGAACCAGGCGGACAGCAGGCCCATGACGATGCCCCCGAACACCCCGGGGTTCTGGTATTCGGCGGCCGTCACCTTCGCGTCGCCGGTGACACAGGTGCCGAACCAGGTGCCGCCGTCGGTGAAGGTGGAGCCCGGGGCGCAGTCCACCGGGAAGGCGTGCAGCACCGCGTAATAGACGAGGAAGCCGGTCACCGCCGCGAGCGCCGTCGAGCCGTCCGCCTTCTTGGCCATGCCGATCGCGACGCCGACGCAGAACAGCAGGGGCAGACCCAAGCCGGAGTCGAGCAGTGCTCCACCGGCCGCGGCGAAGACCTTCGCGACGTCGTTCCAGCCGAGCCCCTTGTTGCCGAACACATCGTCCTGGCCGAGCCGGTTGAGGATGCCCGCGGCCGGCAGCACCGCGATCGGGAGCTGGAGGCTGCGCCCCATCTTCTGGAGGCCCTGGAAGAGACCGCTCCACCACTGCTTCCGCGGCAGGGCGACGCTGTCTGAGCTCATCGGCGTCCTCCCGGAACGGGCCACGTTTGGCGGTCGGTGCAAACTGGTGTAGACCAGTTGCGTTACGGTGCGGAGCCCGCCCGAAAAGACAGGGCGCCGATGATCGTCATCATTGGTGATGGGTCGACAGCTCGCCCGCGAAGTTGGGCCAACCGTGCGTTACCGTGACGAAACGGACCCACGGTGGGCCGGCACGCGGACGCGAACAGCAGGGAGAAACGACATGGCCAGCAAGGCTGAGAAGATCGTCGCCGGGCTCGGCGGTATCGACAACATCGAAGAGATCGAAGGCTGCATCACCCGCCTCCGCACCGAAGTCATCGACCCGAGCAAGGTCGACGAAGCCGCGCTCAAGGCCGCCGGGGCCCACGGCGTCGTCAAGATGGGCACCGCGATCCAGGTCGTCATCGGCACCGACGCCGACCCCATCGCCGCCGACATCGAAGACATGATGTGACCACCCACTGAGCCCGTCCGGCTCCGCACCCCACAGGCCCCGCTCCCACCCGGACCGGGGCCTGCGGCACAGCCGATAGGCTCGACGCCATGTCTCGTATCGACGGCCGCACCCCCGAACAGCTCCGCCCCGTCACCATCGAACGCGGATGGAGCAAGCACGCCGAGGGCTCAGTCCTCATCTCCTTCGGCGACACCAAGGTCTTCTGCACCGCCTCCGTCACCGAAGGCGTCCCGCGCTGGCGCAAGGGCAGCGGCGAAGGCTGGGTCACCGCCGAATACTCCATGCTGCCCCGCTCCACCAACACCCGCGGCGACCGCGAATCCGTGCGCGGCAAGATCGGCGGCCGCACCCACGAGATCAGCCGGCTCATCGGCCGCTCCCTGCGCGCCGTGATCGACTACAAGGCCCTCGGCGAGAACACCATCGTCCTCGACTGCGACGTCCTCCAGGCCGACGGCGGCACCCGCACCGCCGCCATCACCGGCTCGTACGTCGCCCTCGCCGACGCCGTCACCTGGGCCCAGGGCAAGAAGCTCATCCGGCATGGCCGCAAACCGCTCACCGGCACCGTCTCCGCCGTCAGCGTCGGCATCGTCGACGGCACCCCCCTCCTCGACCTCTGCTACGAGGAGGACGTCCGCGCCGAGACCGACATGAACGTCGTGTGCACCGGCGACGGCCGCTTCGTCGAGGTCCAGGGCACCGCCGAGGCCGAACCGTTCGACCGCAAGGAACTCAACGCGCTCCTCGACCTCGCCACCGCCGGCTGCGTCGACCTCACCGCGCACCAGCACCTGGCGCTCGCCCGCACCCTCGGCGAGTAAAGAAGCAACCAAGTACGCACCCCAGAGCGTCGTTACGCGTACGGGCGCACGGATCGAACCGTGCGCCCGTCCGCGTATCCGCACCCGGGGAGGAACCGCACCATGGCCGAGGCCACCCGCCACCGCCGCACCACCATCGCGCTGACCCTGACCACCCTCACCCTCGCCCTCGCCACAGCGACCGGCTGCGGCGCCGTCGACAAGGCTCTCGACTGCGTCCGCACCGCCGATGCCATAGCCACCAGCGTCAGCAACCTCCAGCAGGCCGTCTCCAACGCCTCGAACGACCCCACCCAGGCGTCCGAGGCCCTCGACCAGATCGACAAGGAACTCGGCAACCTCGGCGACACGACCGACAACGCCGACCTCGGCAAGGCCGTCGACGACCTCCAGGCCGGCGTCAACAACGTCCGCACCGCCATCGACAACGGCGATGCCACCCCCGACATCACCCCGGTCACCGACGCCGCCAAGGAGATCGGCAACGTCTGCACCTCGTAGCACCGGGCCCGGCACGCCCCCGCGATAATCGGCACATGACCCGCCTGATCCTCGCCACCCGCAACGCCGGGAAAATCAACGAACTCCACGCGATCCTCGCCGACGCCGGCCTGCCCCACGAACTCGTCGGCGCGGACGCATACCCCGAGATCCCCGACGTCAAGGAAACCGGCGTCACCTTCGCGGAGAACGCCCTCCTCAAGGCCCACGCCCTCGCGCAGGCCACCGGCCACCCCGCGATCGCCGACGACTCCGGCCTCTGCGTCGACGTACTCGGAGGCGCCCCCGGCATCTTCTCGGCCCGCTGGTCCGGTACCCACGGCAACGACCTCGCCAACCTGGACCTGCTGCTGGCCCAGCTCTCCGACATCGACGACCTCCACCGCGCCGCCCACTTCGCCTGCGCGGCGGCTCTCGCCCTCCCGGACGGCACGGAGCGTGTGGTCGAGGGCCGCCTCCTCGGCACCCTGCGCCACACCCCGTCCGGCACGAACGGCTTCGGCTACGACCCGATCCTCCAGCCGGAGGGCGAGACCCGGACGTGCGCGGAGCTGACGGCCGCGGAGAAGAACGCGATCAGCCACCGCGGGAAGGCGTTCCGGGCGCTGGTGCCGGTGGTGCGGGAGCTGGTGGGCTGACGCACAGACGGTCGCCACCTTCATTTCGAAGGTGGCGACCGCTTCTTGCCTGTGGGCCCGGTGGGATTCGAACCCACGACACACCGGACCTAAACCGGCGCCCTCTAGCCAGCTGGGGTACGGACCCGCGGGCACACTCTACTGTGCGCGGCCACGTCGGTTCGAGAAGGATTCGGTCTGGCTGTGGCACGACGGACACAGGTACCGCAGGTTCTCGCGACGGTTGTCGATTCGGTCGCCGTTGATGTGGTCGATCTCCAGGACAAGGCGCTTGCCCTGCCAGACATCGCCGATGCCACACGCAGTGCAAATGTGCAGGACGCCGAGATCATCAAGCGCGCGTCGCAGAAGAGCGGTTCTCGTCCGGGGTGAAGGCGGGTCGAGCTGCCTCAGCACGTCGACCGCAGGTCTGCGGGACGGGGAGGAGACCCCGAGGAAGTGGCCCTGCCCTGTGAAGTGGTCAGTTGAGATGCCGTGCGCTTCGACGCTCCGTTTCACGAGAGCGCGGCCGGCGCCGTTGTCGACACGGCCGAGAAGCTTGAGGGTGCCGGCGATGCTCGAGGACGCCGACACAGCAACGCCCAACTTGTCTCGGGGCAGGAGAGTCACGCCGTATCGGCGGCCACGCCCGAAGTGTGAGGTGTCGATGCCGTACTGATCGAGCTTCTTGCGGATATGGCCGTACGGGCTGTCTTGCGGCGGGTAGCCCATGTACTCCAGCATTTCCCGGATGCTGTGGGACTGTGCCGCAGCCTCGATGAGGAGTTCCTTCGAGTACGAGCGGCGTTCTCGCTCCGGCAGTGGCTCCTCCCGGAAATGGGATGTGTCTATGCCGTAGTGCCGCAGGCGCTTGTTCAGGTAGTTGCGCGGTCCACTCCCGAGTGTGGCGCCGAGTCTGCGCATCAGATCCACCATGCTGGATGACTCGGCGGCGGTGCGCGCCAGCCGGTCGCGTGTGTATTGGGGCGAGCTCACACCGTCCTCCGCTTCCGGCCCCGATAAGTGTCTGTCACCGAATGGCAGTTGGGGCAGAGGAACCGTAGGTTTTCCGGACGGTTGTCCCACCAGTCGCCGTTCCTGTGATCGACCTCAAGCCGGAGTGGTTTGTTATTCCAGTCGGTGCCGGTGCTGCACATCGCGCAGCACTCCGATGCTCCGATTCGGAGGAGTTCTCGGCGGAGCCGCGCACCGGGGATCCGTCCGTCCTGCGGTGAGCCCAGTACGAGCGGATTCCCGCGTGAGCCCTTGATACGGCCTCGGCGCGTGCAGAAGTGCGATATGTCGATGCCCAGCGCCGCGATTCGCCTGCTGATGTGTGTGTGGCTGCCGCCGACCGGACTGATGCCCAATTGCTGTAAGACGTCCTTTACCGAGACGGAGGCCGCGACCGCCTCCCTCAGAGCCTGCTCGGTGTAGCGCACCCACTTCTTCGGAAAGTGCGATGTGTCGATGTTCGCCTCAGTCATCTTCTGGCGGAGGTAGCGCCTGCTGCCCGCCGTGGGCGTTCCCCCGCACCAGCGGACCGCGTCGTCGAAGTTGGTCGTTTCACGTGCTGCCTCTTCGAGCAGCTCGCGGGTGTATCGAACCGCCATCGATCCCCTCCGTTCCCGGCCGCGTGTTCGCGGTCTCGTACGGAGTAACGAACCGTTTATCGGAGAGTCACGTCCGATATCCGAAAAAATGCGGAACGGCCCGCACCGCTTCTCCGCCGCGGTGCGGGCCGTTCCGGCAGGTCGGAGCCGTATGTCAGATACCCAGATCCTTGATGATCTTGGCTACATGGCCGGTCGCCTTGACGTTGTACAGGGCCCGTTCGACCTTGCCCTCCTCGTCGACGACGACCGTGGAGCGGATGACACCCGTCACCGTTTTGCCGTACAGCTTCTTCTCGCCGAATGCCCCGTAGGCCTCGAGCGTCTCCTTGGACGGGTCGCCGACGAGTGTGACCTTGAGGTTTTCCTTCTCGCGGAACTTGGCGAGCTTCTCCGGCTTGTCGGGGGAGACCCCGATGACGTCGTATCCGGCGCCGGCCAGGAGCTCCAGGTTGTCGGTGAAGTCGCAGGCCTGCTTGGTGCAGCCGGGCGTGAGGGCGGCCGGGTAGAAGTAGACGATGACCTTGCGGCCCTTGCGGCCCTTGCGGCCCTTGCGGTCGGCGAGCGAGATGGTGTTGCCGTCGGCGTCGGGCAGGGCGAAGTCCGGGGCGGTGTCGCCGGGCTGGAGTCGCTCGCTCATGGTTCTCCTCAGGGGCGTGTGGCGTGTACGGCACCGAGGGTAATAGGGGTGCCGCCGGGTGCGCGGCCCGTCGAGCTGACAGACTGTCGACGAAGGTTTACCGGACGAGGACCACGGAGGCGGCGCAGTGTCGGATGCCAGGACCCCTGCGCAGATCGAGGCGGACATCATCCGCAGGCGTGAACAGCTTGCGGTGGTGCTCGATGAGATCGGGGTGCGGGTGCACCCGAAGACGATCATCGGTGACGCGAAGGCGAAGGCTGTCGAGGCCGTGGACCGGACTGCCGGGCGGGCGTTCGTCGCGGTGAACAGGACGGTGTCCGATGTGAAGGCGCGGTTCGTGTCGCAGGACGGTGCGGCGCGTCTGGAGCGGGTGATTCCGACGGTGTTGCTGGCCGTCGGTGTGGTCGGGCTGGTCACGGTGTCGGTGCGGCGCAAGAAGCGCTGAGAAGGCTGACCCCGGAGGCGTGCGCGGCGGCGTCGGGCAGGTAGGTTTACGGGTCGTGAGCGAGAACACCGACGACAAGCTGCCCATTCGCATGCTGCATGACCGCGTGCTGGTCCGGTCCGATACGCCCGAGGGCGAGCGGCGTTCGGGCGGCGGCATTCTGATTCCGGCGACGGCTGCGGTCGGTCGTCGGCTGGCCTGGGCCGTGGTGGTTGCGGTCGGCCAGAATGTGCGGACGGTTGAGCCCGGTGACCGGGTGCTGTACGACCCCGAGGACCGTGCGGAGGTCGAGGTGCGCGGGGTGGCGTACGTACTGATGCGGGAGCGGGATCTGCACGCGGTGGCGGCGGACCGGTTCGAGGGTTCGGTGGATTCGACCGGGTTGTATCTGTAGCCCCCGACATCTGTGATGCATGGCCTGGTGACTGGCGTCACCAGGCCATCTGCATGTATTTGCTACGTTGGTGGGACCCCGACGAGACGCGCCGTACCGGGCTTCCGCAAAGACGACGCACCCGTGATGTCCGTGTCTGTGGTGTCGGAGGTGCCGTCGTGGCGTGGGTTCTGCTGCTTGTGGCCGGTCTGCTGGAGGTGGGCTGGTCGATCGGGATGAAGTACACCGACGGGTTCACCCGGCTGTGGCCGAGTGTGTTCACCGGGTTCGGGATCGTGGCCAGCATGGTGCTGCTGTCGCAGGCGGCGAAGTCGTTGCCGATCGGTACGGCGTACGGCGTGTGGGTCGGTATCGGTGCGGCGGGGGCGGCGGTGCTCGGCATGGTGGTGCTGCACGAGCCGGTGACCGTCGCCCGGATTTTCTTCGTCTCGCTCCTGCTGGTGGCCGTGGTGGGGCTGAAGGCGACCTCGGGTCACTGAGCCGTGAGGCCGCCGCCGGGTGTTCTTCAGCCGCTGGGTGTCGGGTCCGTGCTGTCGGCACCCCGGGGGAGGAAGTCGTGGATGCCGTTGTGGTCCTCTGCGCCGTTGTCGCCGTCTCCGCCGAACAGGGGGCCGGTGGGCTCGGGCTCGGTCGCGGGTTCGCTGCCGGCGGGTGGCGTCGGGACGGCGGGCGGGGTGCCGGCCGGGCTGCTCGGTGGTGTGCTGGACGGGGTTGCGGACGGCGTGCCGGTTTCGGTCGGGCCGGTCTCGAAGTCGGTGGGCAGGCGTGGTTCTTCGGCGCCGCGTTGGAGTTCGAGGTCGAAGTCCTGGACGCTGGTGCCCTGCAGCGCGGCGCCGGTGTACTGGGCCCAGGTCTGGGCCGGGGCGCCACCGCCGTTGACGCGGGGCAGGCCGAGTGCTCCGTAGAGCGGTGTCTGCACGCCGGTGTCCGGGTCCTGGCCCATGACGGCGATGACGGTCGCGAGGTCGGGGGTGTAGCCGGCGAACCAGGCGGCCTTGTCTTCCTCGGCGGTGCCGGTCTTGCCGGCGGCGGGGCGGCCGGCGGCCTGGGCTGCGGTTCCTGAGCCGTTGTCGACGACGCTCTGCAGGATCGAGGTGGTGGTGTCGGCGGCTTCGCGGCTGACGGCCCGTTCGGTGTTCCGGTGGGGGAGGGCGAGGTCCTCGCCGTTCTTGCTGATCCTGACGACGAGGGTGGACGCGCGGTGCCTGCCGTGGTTGGCGAGGGTGGCGTACGCCCCGGTCATGTCGAGGACGCTGGCGGTGGCGGTGCCGAGCGCGATGGACGGCGTTGCGCTGAGGTCGGGGGTGGTTGCGGGGATGCCGAGGGCGATGGCGGTCCGTTTGACGTTCTCGGGGCCGACGTCCTCGGCCATCTGCGCATAGACGGCGTTGACGGACTTGTCGGTGGCGGCGCGGACCGTGATCCGCCCGTAGTCGATGTCGTCCTCGTTGGCGGGGGCGTATCCGGTGGGCCCGTCGGGGCCCTGGACCATGCGCTTGTTGGAGCCGTCGTAGATGGTGTACGGGGTGATGCGCCGGCCGTGCCGGGTGGTGGCGTCGTTGACCACGGCGGAGGTGAAGACGAACGGTTTGAAGGTGGAGCCGACCTGGTAGTCGCGGCGGGTGGCGTTGTTGACGTACTGCTTGGTGTAGTCGATGCCGCCGTACAGGGCGACGACCCGGCCGTTGGCGGGGTCGATGGAGGCGCCGCCGGCGCGGACGTTGCGGTCGGCCGTGCGCTCCTTGCTCGTCTGCGACATCACGTTGTCGTTGACGGCTTCGACGAGGGCGTTCTGTTTCTTCTTCTCGAGTGTGGTGGTGATCCGGTAGCCGCCGGTGGCCAGTGTCTTCTCGTCGATGACCTTGTGGGTGGTGAGGTAGTCCTTGACGGCCTGGACGATGTACCCGCGCTGCCCGGAGAGTCCGGTGGAGGTCTTCACCTTGCCGGGCACGGGGAACGTCATGGTGGCGCGCTCGGTGGGGCTGAGCCAGTTCTCCTTGACCATGCCGTCGAGCACGTAGTTCCACCGGGCGACGGCCGCGGCCTTGTTCTCGGGGTGGACGACGACGTCGTAGACGCTGGGGGCGTTGAGGAGGGAGGCGAGGTACGCGCCTTCGGCGGTGGTGATCTCGCCGATGTCCTTGCCGTAGTACGCCTGGGCGGCGGCCTGGATGCCGTAGGCGTTGCGGCCGAAGTAGCTGGTGTTGAGGTAGCCCTCGAAGATCTGGCTCTTGCTCACTTCCCGGTTGAGCTTGATCGCGATGAAGAACTCCTTGATCTTGCGCAGGACGGTCTGTTCCTGGCCGAGGTAATAGTTCTTCACGAACTGCTGGGTGATGGTCGAGCCGCCCTGTCTGCCCTTGCCGGTGAGGGTGTTCCAGCCTGCGCGGATCATGGCCTTGATGTCGACGGCGCGCTCGGAGTAGAAGTTGCGGTCCTCGGCGGCGAGGACGGCGTGCTGCACGTGGAGGGGGACCTGGGAGAGGGTGACGTTCTCCCGGTTGACGTCGCCGTCGCGGGCGATGACGGAGCCGTCCTCGTAGAGGTAGACGTTGGACTGCGCGGTGGCGGTGGGGTTGGCGGGAGGGATGCCGACGAGTGAGTACCCGGCGATGAAGCCGCCGATCAGGACCAGGGCGACCACCAGGAGCGTGGCGAGTACGACCCTCCAGGTCGGGACGGCCCGCCGCCAGCCGGTGCGTTTGGGGCGGTTTCCGCGCCCCTTCTTCCCTCCGGGCGCGGCCGCGGGGCCTGCGGGGGCGCCGGGTCCGGCAGGCAGGTCTCTCGGGGCCCAGTTCCCGTCTCCGGAGGCTCCGCTCTGCTGCTGTGGCTCGTCGCTCATGTCGGTGAAGACTCCTCGGCCGCGGTCAATTCCCCCATAGTGCACTTTTCTATGGGATAGGCCCTGGATCGACCTCCGGAAGGGGGGTCGAAAAGCGGTCGCGGCGGCTGCTCCCGCTGGACTAAGGTCGTGCGCTTTGGTGCCAGACGCCGTAGGGCGTCCGAGTGCGAACGATTGCGGGGGCGTTTGAGGTGCGGCTGTACGCGATGGTTGCGGCGGGCGGTTACCGGCGCTACTCCACCTACCGGATCGCCACGGCGGCCGGAGTGTTCACCAACACCGTCTTCGGCTTCATCCTGGCGTACACCTATACGGCGCTGTGGAACGAGCGGCCGCAGCTCGGCGGTTACGACATGTCCCAGGCGCTCACCTACGTGTGGCTGGGACAGGCGCTGCTCGCCACCTGCGCCATGATGGGCGGCGGCTTCGAGGACGAGCTGATGGAGCGGATCCGTACCGGCGATGTCGCGATCGACCTCTACCGGCCGGTCGATCTCCAAATGTGGTGGCTGGCCGGGGACTTGGGGCGGGCGGCGTTTCAGTTGCTGGCGCGCGGCATCGTGCCGATGGTGCTGGGCGCGCTGGCCTTCCCGCTGGCGCTGCCCGTGTCGCCGGGGATCTGGCTGGCTTTCCTGGTCTCGGTGACGCTCGGTGTCGTGGTCAGTTTCGCGGTGCGCTACCTGGTGGCGCTGTCCGCGTTCTGGCTGATGGACGGGGCGGGCGCGGCGCAGATCGCCTTCCTGGCAGGGATGTTCTTCTCCGGGATGCTGCTTCCGCTGACGTTGTTCCCGGGTGCGCTGGGCGAGGTGGCGCGGGCGTTGCCGTGGTCGGCGCTGCTGCAGGTGCCGGCCGACGTCTTCCTCGGCAAGCACACGGGGTGGGGGCTGGTGGAGGCGTTCGCGTTCCAGGGCGGGTGGGCGCTGGCGCTGCTGCTGACGGGGCGGCTGGTGCAGTCGGTGGCGACGCGGAGGGTGGTGGTTCAGGGTGGCTGAGGTTGCCGAGGTTGCCGAGGAGGTCGACGCCCGGCCGGAGGCGGTGTTCGCCGAGCGGCCGAGGCTGGTCGAAGGGGTTCGTGCGTACGGGCTGATCGCCTCGATGTGGCTGCGCTCGACGATGGCGTACCGCGCCTCGTTCGTCATGACGACGTTCGGGAACTTCGCGGCGACCTTCTTCGACTTCGTCGCGATCATGCTGATGTTCGCGCACGTCGACGAGTTGGGCGGCTACTCGCTGCCGGAGATCGCCCTGCTGTACGGGGCGTCGGGCACCGCGTTCGGGCTGGCGGATCTGGTGCTGGGGTCGATGGACCGGCTGGGCCGCCGGGTCCGGGACGGCACGCTGGACACGCTGCTGGTGCGCCCGGTGCCGGTGCTCGCCCAGGTGGCGGCGGACCGGTTCGCGCTGCGCAGGCTGGGGCGGATCACGCAGGGGTTGCTGGTGCTCGGCTACGCCCTGGTGACGCTGGACATCGCGTGGACACCGGTGCGGGCGGCGGTGGTGCCGCTGATGCTGCTGAGCGGGGCGGCGATCTTCGGGGCGGTCTTCGTGGGCGGGGCGGCGTTCCAGTTCTTCGCGCAGGACGCCGCCGAGGTGCAGAGCTCCTTCACGTACGGCGGGAACACGCTCCTCCAGTACCCGCCGACGGTCTTCGCGAAGGATCTGGTGCGCGGGGTGACGTTCGTCGTGCCGCTGGCCTTCGTGAACTGGCTGCCCGCGCTGTACGTGCTGGGCCGGCCGTACCCGCTGGGGCTGCCGGAGTGGGTGGCGTTCCTGCCGCCGGTGGTGGCGGGGGTGTGCTGGGTGCTGGCGGGGGCGGCGTGGCGGGCGGGCCTGCGCTCGTACCGCAGCACGGGCAACTGAAGAGCGGGGCAGGCGGGACGAGGACGAGGGCGAGGACGAGGCATGGACACGGATACGGACTTCATCGAGCTCGACGGTGTCGAGAAGGTCTTCGACGTACGCCGCAGGACGGGTTTCCTGCGCAGTGAGCGCCGCGAGGTGCGCGCGGTCGACGGAATCAGCTTCCGTGTGGCGCGCGGCGAGATGGTCGGCTACATCGGCCCGAACGGCGCGGGCAAGTCGACCACCATCAAGATGCTGACCGGCATCCTGACGCCGAGCGGCGGCAGGCTGCGGGTCGCGGGCATCGACCCTTCGAGGGAGCGTACGAGGCTGGCCCACCGGATCGGTGTGGTCTTCGGCCAGCGCACCACCCTCTGGTGGGACCTGCCGCTGCGCGACTCGTACCGGCTGGTGCACCGGATGTACCGGATCCCGGACGCCCGCTACCGCCGGAACCTGGACCGGTGTGTCGAACTCCTCGATCTGGGCGAGCTGCTGGACGTACCGGTGCGGCAGCTCTCGCTCGGGCAGCGGATGCGCGGCGATATCGCGGCGGCGCTGCTGCACGATCCTGAGGTGCTGTATCTGGACGAGCCGACGATCGGCCTCGACGTGGTCTCCAAGGCCAAGGTCCGTGGGTTTCTGCGGGACCTGAACGCCGAGCGGGGTACGACGGTGCTGCTGACCACCCACGATCTGACGGACATCGAGCAGCTCTGCCGGCGGGTGATGGTGATCGATCACGGCCGTCTGATGTACGACGGGGCGCTCGCCGGCCTGCATGAGGTGGGCGAGAGCGAGCGCACCCTGGTCGTCGATCTGGAGCGTGAACTCCCGCCGATCCGGCTGGAGTCGGAGCCGTCGGTGCGCACGGTGAAGGTGGAGGGGCCGAGGCAGTGGCTGGCCTTCCCGGCGTCCGGTTCGGCGGCGCCGCTGGTGGCGCGGATCGCCGCGGACTATCCGTTGGTGGACCTGTCCGTGCGGGAGCCGGACATCGAGGCCGTGATCGCGAAGATGTACGCGTCGGCCGACGGTGTGTGACGGCGTGGATCCGGGCCGGCGGGGTGTGGGCGGCAGCGGATCGGTGACGTGAACGGGCGTGTTCAATAGGGTGTTTCGCATGACGAGCGAATCTCCGGACATGCGTGCTTCCGACGCCGAGCGTGAACGTATCGCCGAGACCCTGCGCGACGCGGTGGCCGAGGGCCGGTTGCAGATGGAGGAGTTCGAGCAGCGGCTCGAAGCCGCCTACAAGGCCCGTACGCACAGCGAGTTGGAGCCGCTGGTCCGCGATCTTCCGGCGCCGGGGGCAGCGGTGGCGCCGGTGGGTTCGGGGAGCGTGCCCGCGGCCCGGACGGGTTCGCCTGCCGTCAACTGGGCGGAACGGATCGGCGGTCCCGCCACGTCGAGGGGTGCGTTCGCCTTCTGGGGCGGTTTCGGGCGCAGGGGTACGTGGACGGTGGGCCGGATCTTCACCGCGTTCGCCATGTGGGGCGGCGGCGAGATCGATCTGCGCGAAGCCCGTTTCGAGGACCGCGAGGTGGTGATCCGCTGCTTCGCGATCATGGGCGGGATGCAGGTGACGGTCCCGCCGGAGCTGGACGTCCAGGTCACCGGCACCGGCATCATGGGCGGCTTCGGTGACCGGGCGATGGGTGCGGGCGTCCCCTCGCCGGGCTCGCCGCGGGTGCGGATCACCGGCTTCGTGCTGATGGGCGGAGTCGGTGTGGAGCGCAAGCGGACGAAGGCGGAGAGGCAGCAGTTGAAGGCGCAGGAGCGGTCCCGGCAGCTGAAGAAGGGCCCCGGGGACGCATAGACCCTGCCCGGCCGCTCAGGCACGGTGGTGCGCCCGGCCGCGATGCGCACTGCCGTGCGTGCCTGCGGATGACGTCGTCGGTGCCGGCCGGGCGTCTCCGGTCGGAGGGGCCGCGCCGGACGTCTTCGGTCAGAGCTGGTCGGACATCGCCCTCTCCCGGTACAGGGTCCGCAGATCCACCCGCTGTCCCAGCCGCAGATATCCCTGGTCGTTGAGATGCAGATGGTCGCCGCTGTCGAACTGCGGAAGGAGCCGGCTCGGCCGGCGCGGGTCGCGTACCGCCTTGTCGAAGTCGACGACGTCGTCGAAGATGCCGCCCGCCCGGATCAGCGCGTTGACCTGCGTCCGTACGGCGTCCTGCGCGGGCGCCCAGTTGCGTGACCCCTCGTGCGGCGTCAGCGTCGCCCCGACGACGTGCAGCCCGTGGGCGTGGGCGCGCTCGGTCAGGTCCGCCAGCGCGTCGGCGATCCGCTGCGGGTCCCGTTCCTGCGGGAACAGCTGCACGTCGTTGATGCCGAGCGCGATGACGACGGTCTTCACTCCGGCGACACCCAGCACATCACGGTCGAAGCGCGCGCTCGCCCGCTGCCCGTGGCTCGCCCCGATGCCCTGCCCGTCGAGCAGGATGCGGTTGCCGGCGATGCCCTCGTTGACCACCCCGTACCGGCCGTGCAGCCGGTCGGAGAGCACGTCGGGCCAGCGGCCGTTCACGTCGAGGGTGGAACCGCTGCCCGCGCTCAGTGAGTCGCCGATGACGGCGATCGCCCCGGCGGCGGTGTCGTTGCGGACGTCCACGGCGGTGAGATAGCGCCACAGGGTGCTGCGCCAGGTGCCGTGCTCGTCCTCCACGTACGACGTCTGGTGGGTGTTCGGGTGGATGGTGACGGGCCCGGACGTGGTGGGTGCGCGCAGGGTGACGACGAGGTCGGCGTCGGCCGCGACGGGAACGACGACGGGATCGCTGACGAACTGCCCGCCCGCCGGGATCGTGACGGTCGGCGCGCCGCGGAAGGTGACGGGCCGGGTGTTCACGGTGGCTTCGTCGATGAGCAGCGGGCGCGTACCGAAGAGGTTGGAGAGGGTGATGCGGGCGGCGTCACCGCCGATGCTGGTGTGCACGACGTTACGGATGGTGCGCCGCGTCGGGTCATGGCCGGCGGGCCAGTCCGTGCTCGTGCTGGCGTATGCGTTCGCGTGCGTGTCCACGTCCGTGTCCGCCACACCGAGGGCGGGTGCGCCGGCCCAGGTGCCGATCCAGACACCGCTGGAGTGGGCCGGCGCGACGGGCGAACGGGCGGCCGACGCCGTGCTGACCCCTTTCGGCGCGGAACCGTAGAACAGCACGGCCGTGGCGTATGCCACGAGCGCGGCGGTTCCCGCCACGAGGGCGACGAGCAGGGCGGTTCCCTGGCTCCTGGGCATGGGCGGCGTGTCTCCTCGTGCTGAAGGGGGCTGATCTCATGATGAGGCAGGGCGCGGGGAACTCAATATGCGGCCCGGGAGTAGGTCGGGTAAGGACAATGCGTACGGGCACCGGGGGCGATGCGTACGTGTACGCGGACGGGTGGAGCGGATGGAACGGATGGAACGGACCGGACCCGAGGAGCACGGCGACGGGGAGCCGTGGCCCGGGGCGGACATGTCGCATCCGGGTGCGGGCCCTGACCCGGCCCTGGAACCGGGCGCGGGCCCGCGCCCGGCCTCCGTCGCCGCACGCACCACCCCCGGCTCATCCACCACATCTGCCGGAACAGCCACTCCCGGCTCCCGGCGCCCCGCCCCCCTGGCGTCCTTCGCGTACACCGCCGCGGACGAGGAGAAGCGGCGCGGCGTGCGCCGTATGAAAACCACGGCCACGGGGCTCCTCCTGCTCGTCGCGCTCGTGTACGT
The DNA here is from genome assembly GCF_036158715.1 of Streptomyces sp. NBC_00316. Classification (NCBI taxonomy): domain Bacteria; kingdom Bacillati; phylum Actinomycetota; class Actinomycetes; order Kitasatosporales; family Streptomycetaceae; genus Streptomyces; species Streptomyces sp. NBC_00316. The sequence continues at coordinate 5,619,789 of NZ_CP108023.1, forward strand.
CCTTGCCACCTGGGCGAAGAACGCGGGTGCGGTGGGCTGGCCGGGCTTCGTCGCCGCGGCCGCCGAGGCGGGGATGGTGGGTGCGCTGGCCGACTGGTTTGCCGTCACCGCACTGTTCAAGCGTCCGCTGGGCCTGCCGATCCCGCACACCGCGATCATCCCTACCAAGAAGGACCAGCTCGGAGCCTCATTGGGTTCCTTCGTCGGGGAGAACTTCCTCTCCGGCGATGTCGTACGCGGCCGGATCCACGCTCTGGCCGTCGGCGGCCGGCTCGGTGCCTGGCTGGCGGAGCCGGATCACGCGGACCGGGTCACTGCCGAGCTGGCGACCGCGCTGCGCGGTGCGCTGACCGTGCTGCGCGACTCCGACGTCCAGGCGGTGGTCGGCGAGGCGATCACCCGGCGGGCGAACGCGGCGGAGGTCGGCCCGGGTCTCGGCAAGATGCTGGAGAAGATCGTCGCGGACGGCGGCCACCGCAGGGTCGTGGACCTGCTCTGCGTACGGGCGCACGACTGGCTGGTGCTGCACGGCGACTCGGTGATGGACGCGGTGCAGGGCGGGGCGCCCGGGTGGACGCCGCGGTTCGTCGACCGGCGCGTGGGGGAGCGGGTCTACAAGGAGCTGCTGCGTTTCGTGACGGAGATGCGGGACATGCCGGGGCATCCGGCGCGCGGCGCGATCGACACGTTCCTGACCGACTTCGCGGCCGACCTGCAGACCGACTCGGACACCCGGGCGCGGGTGGAGCGGCTGAAGTCGGAGATCCTGGGGCGCCGCGAGGTCCAGGACGTCATCGCGTCGGCCTGGTCGTCCGTGCGCAGCATGATCATTGCGGCGGCGGAGGACGAGCAGAGCGAACTGCGGCTGCGGGCGCGCGCCTCGCTGATGTCGCTGGGGGCCCGGCTGGCGACGGACGGGCGGCTCCAGGCGAAGCTGGAGGGCTGGCTGGAGGACGCGGCGGTGTATGTCGTCACGACGTACCGCACGGAGATCACGTCGCTGATCAGCGACACGGTCGCGAGCTGGGACGCGGATCAGACGTCGAAGAAGATCGAGGCGCACATCGGCCGCGACCTGCAGTTCATCCGGATCAACGGCACGGTGGTGGGTGCGCTGGCCGGGCTGCTGATCTATACGGTGTCGCGGGCGTTCGGCGCGTAGTCACCGGGTGCGGCGCGCGGTTCCGTCCTGCGCGCGGCTGCTCGGACACGACAGCGAGCTGACCACCGCCGGAGTATTAAGGGCTGTCCCGTAACCCCCGGCGGGCGCGCGGCGTCAGCTACGGCACCTCGCCGCGTTGTCGGAACGCCCGTATACGCCCAGTATGCGGATGTCCCTCCGCCTTGCGATGCACCGCATCTGACGCCGCGCGCTGATCCACCAGGGATTACGGGACAGCCCTTAGGCTGCGGACATGAGTGACGTGTACGCCGTGGACTTCGCCCTTGACCTGCATGCCTCAGTACCCGGCTCCGTACTCGCCGATCTGCGATGGCACCTCGGCATCGAGGCCGGCGGCGAGAGGGAAGCGGAGGACCCCGTCGGCGAGACGGGCGATGTGTTCCCCCTGCTTGCGGCGCGCGGACCTGCGGCGCGAATCGGCGGGGTCCTGGTGGGCGAGTTCGCCCGGACGGACAGCGGGTGGTCGCTGACGGCGCGCCAGGAGGTGCACGCCGAATTCCTCCCCGAGCTGGATTCGCTCGCGGAGCGACTCGCGTGGAATTCCAGCACCGAGGGAGTGATCGGGCACATTCGCTTCTACGAGGATGACGTCCCCGATCTGTTGATCAACAGGTCGGGAAGGCTGGTGAAGACATCCCTCGCTCCCGCTGGAGCGGCTACCGCCTGAATCGGAGAGAGATTACTGATCCTCAAGGGGGCAGTCGTCTCCCAGGAGTGACTCACTCAGTGTGTCGTCGTCGATTTCCGGCGGCGCTTGTGCGCCTGCTCCGGTGAGGGTTCCGGGTGCGTACCCGTCCTGTCGTACGGGTACGCACCCGGCTTACGCGGGGGAGTGGTCTTGAATACGCGCCCCACCGCTCCCGCGTTCAGCCCCGCGAGAAAATCACTCCGCGCCGCCCTGCCGCACTCGCCCGCAGGGCCAGGGCGGCTGATCTCCCCTCGCCGGTGAAGCCGCAGTGACCGGACCCCGCTCGGTTCAGAGCCCGGGCGCCGGGCACGATTTCGGGCAATCGCGCTCAGGCAGCGCGGCGGGTGACCGCCCACGATGCGGCGGCGACCGTGCCCGCGACGGTGAAGACGGCCGGCCAGGCGCCGAGCTTCTTGGCCAGCGGGTGCGAACCGGCGAACGCGACGACGTACGCCGTGGTCAGAGCGGTGGCCGCGCGGGGCCCGGCCTGCCGGTTCCACTCGTACGCGGCGACGGACCCGGCGGCGGCGAGTGCGACTCCGCCCAGCGGCCGCTTCTTGGTCCACCGCGCGATCGCGTATCCGCCGACCAGTCCGCTCGCCGCCACCGCAGCCGCGGGAACCTTCGCCATTGTCGCCACCTTCGCCTTCTCACTGTCCGGTTCTTCGTGTCTTGCCGGACTTCCGAGGCTAACGCGGTGGGCGGACGCCGGATTGCGGGAGGGGGTGCACATGCGTTTACCCTGGGGTGAACGCATGTGCACCTCCTCATGGTTCCGCCACCCGCACCACTACCGAGCACCGTACGGAGCATGCATGTCCGCGGACATATCCGCCCTCGACGGGGCTGCCGGGCAGACCCGGACCCCGCACCACCCCCGGTTCGCCGTGGGCGTCCTGGCCTTCTGCGGCGTCGTCGTCGCGGTCATGCAGACGATCGTCGTCCCGCTCCTCCCGCACATCCCGGCCCTCACCGGCGCGACCCCCACCGCCGCGAGCTGGCTGGTCACCGTCACGCTCCTCACCGGGGCCGTCTTCACGCCCGTCCTGGGCCGGGTCGGCGACATGTACGGCAAGCGGCGGGTGCTCGTCGCCTCGCTCGCCGTACTGGTGGCGGGCTCGGTGCTGTGCGCGGTCAGCTCCCACATCGGCGTACTGATCACCGGCCGGGCCCTCCAGGGCGCCGCGCTCGCCGTCGTACCGCTGGGCATCAGCATTCTGCGCGACGAACTCCCGCCCGAGCGGGTGCTCTCCGCGGTCGCCCTGATGAGTTCGACGCTCGGCATCGGCGCTGCCGTCGGCCTGCCGGTCGCGGCACTTGTCGTGGAGAACTTCGACTGGCACACCATGTTCTGGGTGTCGGGAGCGATCGGCCTCATCGACATCGTGCTGGTCCTCTGCTGCGTACCGGAGTCGCCGCTGCGCACCCGCGGCCGCTTCGACGCCGTCGGCGCACTGGGGCTGTCCGCGGCCCTGGTCTGCCTGCTGCTCGCGGTGACGCAGGGCGCCGACTGGGGCTGGACGTCGACGCGTACGGTCGGTCTGCTCGTCGCGGCCGTGGTGGTGGCGCTGCTCTGGGGTGCGTACGAGCTCCGCGTCACGACGCCCATGGTCGACCTGCGGGTCTCGGCCCGCCCGGCCGTCCTGCTCACCAATATCGCTGCCCTGCTGATCGGCTTCGCCTTCTACGCGAACTCGCTGGTCACCGCCCAGATGGTGCAGGAGCCGAAGGCGACGGGCTACGGGCTCGGCGCCTCGCTCGTCGTCAGCGGGCTCTGCCTGCTGCCGGGCGGTGTGGCGATGGTGGCGCTCTCGCCGGTGTCGGCGCGGATCTCGGCGGCCTACGGGCCGAAGGTCAGCCTGTCGCTGGCGGCGGGGATCATCGCCACCGGCTATGTGGTGCGGTACTTCACCAGCCACAGCCTGTGGCTGATCATCGCAGGTGCGACGGTCGTCGCCTCGGGCACGGCCATCGCGTACTCGGCGCTGCCCGCGCTCGTGATGCGCGGGGTTCCGGTCGGCGAGACGGGTGCGGCCAACGGACTCAACACGCTGATGAGGTCGATCGGCCAGGCGTTCTGCAGCGCGACGGTGGCGGCGGTCCTCGCCGACATCACGTTCCGGGTGGGCGGCCGGACGGCCCCGACGCTCCATGCCTACCAGGTCGTCTTCCTGATCGCGGCGGGTGCGGCACTGCTGGCGCTGGCGGTCACGCTGTTCCTGCCGGGCACGCGTACGCCCCCTGAGGGTACGGTCGAGGAGAGCCGTGGCGACCGCAGAGGCGGTGCGCGGGCGGTCACGATCGAGGAGGGCGCATGACCGGCAGCCAGGCCACCGTTCCGGCTCCGGCACCCGCCGACCCCGGGACCGGCCGGGACGCGATCCTGCGGGCGGCCCGGCGGGCGTTCACCCTGCGCCCGTACGCCGAGGTGACCATCCGGGGGATCGCCGCGGACGCGGGAGTCAGCCCTTCCCTGGTCGTGAAGCACTTCGGCCGCAAGGAAGAACTGTTCAACATCGTCGCCGACTTCGGACCGGCAGCCGGGGAACTCTTCGACGCACCCCTGGAGATGCTGGGCCGCCACATGGTGGTGACCCTCGTGCGCCGCCGCCGCGAACAGCAGCTGGACCCGCTCCTGCGCGTCGTGTACTCCCTGGGCAACCAGGACGAACGCTCACTGCTGCGCGACCGCTTCCACGAACAGGTCACCGAGGCGCTGACCGCCCGCCTCCCCGGCAGCGACCGCACCCTGCGCGCCGAGCTGATCGCCGGGCATCTGCTGGGCCTGGGCGCCACGTTGAGCCTGCACCGCGAGGGCGCGGCATCGCTGGAGACCCCCGAACGCCTCGCCGATCTGTACGCGCCCGCGCTCCAGACGCTGATCACCGGATGAAGGGCGGGAGCGATACAGGCAGGGATGGTTGGGTGCGAACGGGCGGAGCGTGAGTCGGGATCGCTTCCTGAGGTCCGCCGGTGGCCAGTTCACCCTGGTCGGTTTCGGCGTCCCGCATGTTCTCGGGGCCTTTTCGGGAGTGATCGGCGCAGGCCCGCGCAGATCCGCGACGCGTTCGCCACTCTCCAGGCAACCCTGGACGACACCTGCACCCTGGGTGCGGGCGACTGCGCCTCCTTCCTGAGCCGGGTCCACGACGAACTGACGGCCCTGGAAGCGTCGATGAAGGCATATCCGAACGGCGGAACGGACCACTTCGGGGAGCCCGTTGTCCGGATCGCCACCCGGCGCAGGACGCTGAATGGCGACACCTCCGGAGTCAACGTGGAGAAGCACCCCTCCAAACCGTTCGGCACCCGCGACCGCATCAACACGTGGATGCAGGGCCACCTCGAGGACTACCGCTGACGCCGTGGCGTCACACCTACGTGCTCCCCAGCTCCTTAGCTCCTTGAAAACGAGGAGGCAGATGGGGCCGTGTGCGGAGGCAGGTGTCACCGGGAGGGACGGTCCGCCCACCTCCGGAGTTGAGAGGCTGTGCTCGATCGGCGACGGGAAAGAGGACGGTGCCGTGACCTCCCCATGGCACCCGCTTCAGGTGATCGACGAACCCTGCTTCCTTGGGAACGGGAATTGGCGGCCCGAAATTCGACGCGGATAAGGCAGCTGAAATCAAGCGCTTAGAAGGAACTCAGAGGGTACTCAGAGACGGCGAGTCCAGGCGGGAGGAATTTTGCTGATACTTCAATCTTTATCCCATTCGCCCACTTCCACCTGGCTCGTCTGGTGCGGATCGACCCACCTCAAATCTTGGTGTAGCGTCTGCGCCCGAAGTAACGTGCTCCACTGGGGAAAAGGTTTTTGTGTGAAGGTTACCCGGGAGTTGGTGCCGGTAATCATGGGGCGAATTTTCGGCTACGAAAACCTGCTTTCGCAGGAAAGCTGGTCCTGACCTTTGCCGTACCGCACCCATGGGCGCGTCGATGCAGGGAGTCCAGGAGATGACAACGACTGCGGTTGTGCGCCGCCGACGGATTGCTCCCGCGCTGGCGGGTCTGTTCGGCGTTCTGTTCGCGCTTCTTGCCGCTTCTGTGCTGTTTGCGTTCCCCGCGACCGCTGCCGCGCCCCCGGTACCGGGATCTCCATTGGACGCGTACGGCAAGAACATCCCATATGACACGGGTGTACACCAGATCGCCAGGCTGGCGGCAATCATCGCCTATGTGCTCATGGTCGCCACCGTTGTCCTCGGAGTCGTTCTGCGACTCCGCTTCATGCAGCGCACTGTCAACCGGGCTACTTTCTACGGGACCCACATGACGCTGGCGCTCTCTGCCCTGATTTTCGGTTCGGTCCACGGCCTCACCTTCCTCTATCAGCCGATCTGGCAGATGGGTGTGCATGAGTTGACCCTTCCGTTCGTCGGTGGGGTCCAGCGCATTCCGGTGGGATTCGGCATACTTGGAACCGAACTCGCCATTGCCGTGGCCTGCTCCGTCTGGCTGCAACGCCGCCTGGGCTACCACCGTTGGCTGAGGTTCCACCAGCTCGCCTATGTGGCCTTCGCCCTGATCTGGCTGCATATCTTTCTGGTGCACCCGGAGCCGCGGCACGAGAACCTCGTGGCGATCGGCATCGCCGTCGGAGCCGGCACCTGCCTGCTCACGTTCCTGATCCGCATTTTTCCGTCACGCTCCAGGTTGCGGCAACGTGCTTTCCCCGGTGAATCAGGAGCCTCCAGATGACGGAACCTCACACCGGCCCCTGGTACCCCATGCCCGTCAACGCCGCACCGGTACCGCTGGCGGAACCGCCGGGCCATCAGCTTCAGCCGCACACCCAGCCCGGCCACCCCTACCCGCAGCGGTACATGCAGCCGTCTCCCCTCGCGCGACCGGTGCAACGGCCGGAACCCGCTCATCGGGAGCCCGTGCAATCGGACTCTTTCGAACTCGTACATCCCGTGCTGGTTCCGGAGGGCGAGCCAGTGCGGGTCGGCGTGGACAACAATCGCTGCCACATCTACGGCATCTGCCAACAGGAGGCCCCCGAAGTCTTCCGGGTTTCCGAAGGCGGGTCCCTGCACTACACCCGGAGCGTGCCGGCCGAGTTCGCGGCACAGGCGCGGCAGGCCGTGCGCTGCTGCCCCATGCAGGCCATCACGATCCGCGGCGGCCAGAGTACGGCCGGCGGTTCCGCCGGTGATCGACGACCCGCGCGCCCGCTGCGCAGCGGCTCCGCGGCACGCGCGAGCCGAAAGCGCATCGTCGTCGCCGGCGGCGGGCTGGCGGGCGTGAGCGCAGCGACCAGGATCAGGGAGCGCGGCTTCGACGGCGAACTCGTCATGGTGGGCGAGGAGGCCCGCCGTCCGTACAGCCGCCCGCCGCTGTCCAAGCAGTACCTGTCCGGCGATCTGAGCGGCGAGGATCTCACCTTTCGCGCGGATGAGGCGCTGGACGCCCACTGGCTGCTGGACACCCGGATGGTCGGCCTGGACATTGAGAAGCGCTCGGTGGAACTGCGCGGCGGCGAGCTTCTGCCCTTCGACGGGCTGGTCATCGCCACCGGAGTGGATGCCAAGCGCCTCCCCGAGGCGCCGGTCTTCAGCGAGCGGGTCCGCACCATCCGTACCCTTGAGGACGCCGACGCGGTGCGCCGCGCGATGCTTGCTGCGCGAGCCCACCACGTGGTGATCCTGGGCGGTGGATTCGTCGGCTGCGAACTGGCCTGCACTGCCAGGGAGCACGGGATGGACGTCACCCTGGTGGTGCACAGCGCACCGCTGCTGCGCCGAGTGCTGGGCTCCGAGATCGGCGAGGTCGTCGGCGACATCCAGCGCCGGGCGGGTGTCGACGTCCGGCTCGGCGTGGAGATCAGGGACTGGCAGGACCACGGGGACGGGCTCCGACTGCGGCTGAGCGACGGCGAGGTGCTCGACTGCGACTTCGTGGTGCTGGGCCTGGGCAGCGTGCCGCGGACCGAGTGGCTGCGGGGCAGCGGTCTCGATGTCTCCGACGGTGTGCTCTGCGGTCCTACCTGCCATGTGGTCGACCAGTGGGGTCGGACTGTTCGGCGCGTGGTTGCGGCGGGCGATGTGGCTCGCTGGCCGAACCCCCGCTTCGACGCCGAGCCACGTCGCGTCGAGCACCTCATCCACGCCGTCGAGATGGGGCAGCACGCCGCCGACGCGCTGCTGCGCGGGCCTGAGCGCGCCGCGCGCTTCACGCCCGTGCCGCGCTTCTGGTCGGAGCAGCACGGTACCCGCATCCAGGCCGTCGGTATCCCGGCGCTGGGCACGGAAGTGGAGGTGGTCGAGGGATCACTGCGTTCCGAGCGTTTCGTCGCCCGTTACAGCCGCTCGACCTCCTACGGTCCGCAGACAGTGGCCGCAGTCGCCTTCGACATGCCCCTCGAACTCCTCGCCTATCGGGACGAGATCGGACGTGCGCGTCCGGACTCGCGGACCGCGAACAGAAGGAGACGCCGTTGAGTCGCCGTGCCAACCGCAAACGACGTTCCGGGCGGCCACCCTACGGCGGTCCGTTGCCGTGGGCGCTGAGCCTGCCGGCCCGTCTGCGCATACGGTGGTTGCTGATCCTGGCCGTGATGGTGGTGGCCATGGGCGCCTACGGGCGGGTGCTGGTCACTGCCCAGCCGATGCCGCCGAGCAAGGTTCCCGCCATGGAGAGGGACACCGTGGACGCCCCCAGCTCTTCGCCCACGGTCCGCTGACGAAAGTGCAGGGCCCCGGGAGGACTACACCTGACGGAGCCGCGTCGCTCAGGCCAGATAGTCGGTGTAGTGCGTGGGGGCGATGCGAGCGTCGCCCTTGGCCGTGAGGACGTCGCCCTGGACGGCGGCGAACATGCCCGCGGTGTCGTCGGTGACGACAGTGCGGCCGTCGGGACGGGCGTTCAGGGTGATCCGGCCGAGTTCGTCGAGAGGGAAGACGTCGGGCCCGGCAACGTCGAGCGTGCCGTTCAGAGGGGTGCCGGCAGCGACTTCGGCGACAGTGTCGGAGACGTCCTGGGCGGCGATCGGCTGGATCGGGGTGGTGGGCAGGTGGACGGTGTCACCCTCAGTGGTCCAGGCCAGGACCGAGTCCATGAAATCCATGAACTGGGTTGCGCGGACGATCGAGTAGGGGATCGGCCCGGCTTTGAGGATGTCTTCCTGGAGGACCTTGGCCCGGTAGTAGTCGAGGTCGGGCACCTTGTCCACGCCGACGATCGACAGGATGACGATGTGGCCCACCCCGCCCTTCCGGGCGGCGGCCAAGAGATTGTCCATCGAGGTCCGGAAGAACGCCGGGGACGAGTCGTCGAACGTCGGGGAGTTCGTCAGATTGACGACGACATCGACGCCGGCCACCGCCTCCTCCAGACCCTGACCGGTGATGACATCGACACCTGTGGACAGCGAGTGCGGCACGGCCTCGTGCCCCGCCGCCTTCAGCTTCTTCACGACCTGCGACCCGATCCGGCCGGTGCCGCCGAGAACTGCGATCTTCATGGGTCACCTTTTCTTCGCTAGATTCTCCGGCAATGGGTCGGCGATTGGTTCATCGCCGGGCGATTACTCGGTTCCCATGGTTCATTTCCGCGTGCCGGACAGCTCGTCCGTATGCGGGAACCGGCTTCCGGAAACGTGTGGACTGCACCGCCGCGGTCACGCGGGCCGCGGCGCCCTCCGGTCCTTGCGCTGTGCCAGCTCCTCGTCATCGACCAGCGTAAGCATGGGTTGGCCCGGCGCGCACATCATCGTCACGAGGAAACGGCTCCGGGAATCCGTGCGGTTGTTGCCGTCCTGATAGTGGATGACATCGCCGCCCGGCTCCCAAAAGGTTTCCCCGGCCTTGATCACACGTTCCGGATCGCCTTCGAGCTCGAACAGCATCTCGCCCTCCAGCATGTAGCCGAATGCCGGGCCGGAATGCCGGTGCGGAGGGGTTCCCGGATCGCCCGGGGGGAATTCGACGATGATGGTCATCACCTCGGCACCCTCCGGGACGTGCGGCGGATTCGCTGTCTGCAGCACGGTCAGCGCGTTCTTCCACGCTTCGGAGCGTGGTGCCTGCTCTGTCTTCGCCGGCTCGTTGGTCGACATGGTGAAGCCTCCAGTGGTGCATCGCGGTCTGCAACGCGAGCCGTTCCCGGGACCGAATCGCCGGACCCCCACGAAGGTGCCGGGGGTCATGCCTGTGACGGTCTCCAGTGTCGAGTGGGCTCGGACGAAGTGCATCTTCTCGGCGCCACGGCCTCGCGGGGCGAATCACGGTTTCCTCGGAGGAGCCGCGGCGCGGACTGCCGGACAGCAGGCGGATCCCATGGGGCATCAGCATGTCTCGTCCCACCACACTGCTCGATCCCGCGGCCCGGGATCGCCGAACTGCCGTTTGTACGAGGGAAGATGAGCGCCCTGCGCCGCATCGGCGAGGCGCGCCGGACCTCAGGTTGCCCGACGTCGACTGCCCCCGCGCGCAACGCAGCCCCGGTATGAGCGCGAGGCGGCTCGTGCCGGGCGGCCACCGGTGACGCAGGAATAGGTGAAGGCGACCGGCCGGAGCTTCAGCCGCTCGGGGGCGTGGCTGCCGAAGGGGAGGAGAGAGGAAGGAGTCGCCTTCGCGGCCGACGCCGGGAAGACATGGCGGTCCGGAGACGCATGAAGGGCACTCCCTGAGTGGTGCGGAGGAGTTGGGTCCGCCTCAATATCCGTGCTGACCTGCGGGTATTACGGAAAGCGCTGGTCCGTCACTGGAAGTGAATCGCCGAATCGGCTCTGTCGGCGGCCGCGAGGGTCACGCCCCGCGGATCGCGTGGTGTGCCGGGCGCCCGGCACACCCCTCTATAGGGGGGTGCTGTCGGCTTCGGGGGTCGAGGGCCGACCCCACCCCCACTCGTACGACGTGCGTCGCCCGGCCGGCGCAGACGGCTTCCTTCGTCTCGCGCAGGCGTGCGGCCACTCGGTGCCGAATCAACGCCGATCCGCCGGTGGTGGCATGCGCCGTGTGGCGTCGACGCAGGCCGCCATCGGACCGCCGCGCACCTGTCAGGGGGCCCTGTCCGGGATTCCGATGGATTCCCCCTGCGATCCGCACCATTCGCCAATACGGAATGCATTCTCTTTATTACGGTGAGCGAATTCAGTGCCCTCGATATGGCGCAGGTCACATGATCTGCGTCACTCTTGTGCCGTTTTGAGGCATTTGCCGTGTGGGGTGAGCCATATGGCCCGTGTCACTATGAAGCCGAATAGTAGACCTGGCGACGCGCGTTCCCCGCCGTCTTGGGCATCTCCAGATCATTTCAGGAACCCGATACTAATCATCGTAGTAAGAGGGGGTCATTGACCCGGGATTCGTTCCTGATTAACAATTCTTGGCATCACCCCCCGACAGAACAGGAATTTCCGCATGCAGTTCGCCGCGATGTCCACGAAGTTCGCCCGCATGACCAAGACCAAGAAGATCTCGCTGGGCATGGTCGCGGCCGGCGCCGCCGTGATGGCCGGCACCGTCGTCAGCGCCCCGGCCGCCTCGGCCGCCACTCCCGCCCCGTCCGGCGGCAACGTCGACACCTGGATCAAGGAGTCGCTGAAGGTCATGCACGCCAAGGGCATCCCGGGCACCTACGAGGGCATCCGCAAGAACCTGATGCGCGAGTCCTCCGGCAACCCCCAGGCCATCAACAACTGGGACTCCAACGCCATGAAGGGCATCCCGTCCAAGGGCCTGATGCAGGTCATCGACCCCACCTTCAACGCGTACCACGTCGCCGGCACCTCGCAGAACATCTACGACCCGGTCGCCAACATCACCGCCTCCGCGAACTACGCCGCGCACCGCTACGGCTCGATCGACAACGTCAACTCGGCCTACTGATCAAGCCCGACGCACCACCCCGGTCACCCAACCGATAGCGGGCCCCAGGCCCCCGAATCGGGCCGACCGGACGAGAATCACCGCAGGCCGCGTCCCCCGCGACCGGCCTGCCCACGACAGCCGATCCCGCAGCTGCCCACGGCGCGCCCAACCCGGGCGCACCCGCACCAAGGCTGCGGTCGAGACGGCACGCCTGAGGGCCACCGGGCGGTGGCCACGAGGGACGACAGGCTCGCCATCCACGGCGAGCCACTGTCATGTCCGCCGTCATCAACGAGCGGCCATGACCGGCACGTTCACCACGCGTGCTTCAACCGTCTCGACCCTGTCAGGTCGTCACGCCGGCATCGTTGCCCTCGTTGTCGGCACGTACCTCGCTGCCGGCGCGCTTGTCGCCACTTGGGCTCCCCGGTCCGGCGACCCGACCGGCACTGACGTTCTGATCGTGCCCAGCAGATGGCGCCATCTCGGCCCGCCCATCGCTCCCGAGGCTCCGGCCCCACTCGGCGTCTGCTCCATGACGGCATCCTCGCAGCCGCTACCGTCGGCTCCGGTGCCAGTCGGGCATGTGCAAGCGGCCCCAGGACTTGTCCGGCCGACAGCGGCGGACTGAACCATCTGCACACGCTTCGTGCCTCCGGCCTGTCCCCCGGCCGCGCCCCCGTTGCCTCCCCGGCCGAATACCCGTGCCCCACACAGGGGCGGAGTGCTTCAATGGCCCGCGGCAGGACGGCATTCGTTCAGCAGGGGGCGAACGAGAATGCGGAAGGCGTACCGCGACGTCGTCAACGCCACCACCTGCAGCGACCACTTCGCGACGGTCGTCATCGTGCCTGCCGGCCCAGTTCCGCTGTCCCCGCCCGAAAACCGATCACCTCAATACCGGGGAGTCATGAGATGTCGCTCATCGTGCCGGACTTCGACGAGTCCGTGATCGTCCGCTCCGCGGAGGCCGAAGTGGTCGGCCGGGCCCCGACTTCCATCCGGCTGCTGGCCGACAGCAGCGCGACCGGCGGTGCGCTGTCCACCCAACGGGTCACCCTCACCGACGGTGCCGATGGCGCCAGGCCGCACCACCACGCGGGCTCCGTCGAGATGTTCTACCTGCTCGACGGCACCGCCCAACTCCTGTCCGGCGAGCAGGTGGTCACCGCTGAGCGCGGTGATCTCGTCATCGTGCCGCCCAATCTCCCGCATGCCTTCGCGGCCGCCCCCGGGAGCGACGCCGACATCCTCATCGTCATCACACCCGGAGTCGAACGGTTCGAGTACTTCCGCCACCTGGAGCGCATCGCCTACGGCAAGGTGCCGCCGGAGAGCCTGCTCGAGGTCCAGGAGCTGTACGACACCTATTTCCTGCAGAGCAAGGCCTGGGACGAACGGCGCTAAGGGCTGTCCCCGGTCTGCGACAGCGCCGGCCACCTGCCCGCGGGTGGGCAGGCCGTGGCTGTCGGCGTGCCGCCTTGGTCAGTCCTCCGCGGCGCCCGCCGTCTCTCTGTTGCCGTCGCTGCGTGCGTATCGGGGGGCGTGCCGCGGCCAGGGCTTGGCCGCCTCGATCTGCGCGGCCAGTTCCAGCAGCAGCTTCTCGCCGCCGGGTTTGGCCACGAGCTGCACCGCTACGGGCATTGCGTCGGCGTCCACACCCACGGGAACGGCCAGTGCCGGCCAGCCCGCGATGTTCCAGGAGCCGAAGAGCGAGGCCGTGCGGGTGCTGATCGCGGAGGTGCGCAGCCCACCGCGGTCGCCCCAGCGCCTGGCCTGCGGCGCGGGCTGACTGAGCGCGGGGAGCAGCAGCACGTCGGTCTGCCCGAAAAAGCGTTCCGCGGCGTCGCTGCGCCAGCGGTCCCTCCCATGGGCCCCGTCCAGGTGCACGGCCGCCAATGCCCCGCCGATCGCGGTCAGCCGGCGCGTGCTCCGGTCGAGTCCGGCACGGTCGAGTCCCACGGCGCTGGCCCGCGCCGACGCGTACCAGGAGCTCAGCGACGCGGGTCCCAGCCATGCCGGGTAGCGCCGCATGTGCCGGGTCACCGTGTGCCCGAGCCCTTGGAGCAGCGTCCCGGCCTCCAGCGCGGCGCGGCGGTACCGGGCCGCGATCGGAAAGCCGGGCGAGACCGGCCGTACCGACACGCCGATGCGCAGCGCCCCCACCTCGCCGAGCTGCGCGAAGCTCGCTTCGTCGGCCATCACGGCCAGTCCGAGGGCCGCGTCCCGCACCGTGGTCGCGATGGGGCCGTTCTCGACCAGGCCGAACCAGGTCGGGTCGTCCGGTGCATGCGGCACGACCCCCCGCCCCGGCTTGATCCCGATCGTTCCGCAGCAGGCGCAGGGGATCCGGATCGACCCGAACCCGTCGTTGCCGTGCGCCAGCGGTACCAGGCCGGCAGCCACCGCCGCCGCACTGCCGCCCGAGGAGCCACCGGGTGTGCGCTGCTCGTTCCAGGGATTGCGGGCGATCCCGTAGACACTGTCGGCCATCGGGACCAGACAGAGCTCGGGCACGTTGGTCAGACCTACCACCACGGCGCCCGCTGCCCGCAGCCGTTCGACGATCACGTGATCGCTGGAGCTGCGGTCCGGCGATGTGGCCGCGGATCCGCTACGGGCCTGTTCGCCGGCGACCGCGATGTTGTCCTTGACCGCGACCGGGACCCCCGCGAGCGGCAGGGAAGCACGGGCGGCCCGCCGGTCCACCGCTTCCGCCTCGGCCATCGCCCGTTCCGCCCGCACGTGCCGGAACGCGGACAGGTCCGGATCGAGCCGGGCGATGCGGTCGAGGTGCTGGCGGGTGACGTCGGCCGCGGTGGCCCGTCCTTCACGTACGGCGGAAGCGATCTCGACGGCGGTGCGGCCGGTCCACTCAGTCATGGTGGAGATTCCATCCCTCGCCGCCTGCGCCGCCAAGCCCCGCGCACCCGTGTTACCGAACAGTAATCCTCGGTGGGTGCCGGGCGAGCCCGATCGTCGGGTCGAGTCGCGCACGCAGTGCGGATGGAGCCGGCGGCACAGGGCCCGGATGACAAGGGGCAGGGCGGCGAGGTCTGAGCATCCCTTCCCGCGCGTTTCTCCGGTCCGCGCCCCTCTCCTATCCACACATGCAGCCGGTCGGCCTCGCGTGCGTCAGCTCCACCCAGCGCGCCAGTTCGGCATCGTGGGACCCGACCTGCGTCGCGCGGCTGACGACAGCCGCCGCCGTCTCGTCGGCACGTCCGTCGCGGGTCAGGAGCGTCAAGGGCCACCGAGGACCGGACGGGTCGCCGCACGCCGCCGAACCCGGGGCATGGATCGGCCGCTTCGACGAATTCACCGACCTGCTGGCGGACTGGGGACGCGTCCTCACCGAGGCCGACCGTCGGGGCTGGGGTGTCGTGGGGCTGAGCGAGTAGGGCGGGACCGGGCGTCTCGGGTGACGGTGGTTGTGCCGGCCGCGTGCAGCGGGCTCGAGCGAAGGTGTGTGTGGTGCGTCGTCTCACAGCGCCCCCGCACCGGAGCCTGATCGCATCCCGTGGCGTGAACGGTTCGCGGAGATCGAAGCGAATCGGTCACGTCCCGGCGGATGGTCGAGAACGAGGGGGCCGGAACCGAAGGCGGTGCGGAGACGGTCCACCCCTGCGCAGAGCTCAGGCGTCGAGCCAGCCCCGCAGTATCGCCTGTGCGCCGGCCTGGAAGCGGGTCTCTGCGTTCAGGGAGTCCAGGAGATGTGTGATGCGGCGGCGCGCCGTGTGGACGTGTACGCCCATGCGGCGGGCTATCGCCTCGTCCTTGAGTCCTGAGGCGAGCAGGCCGAGGAGTTCTTTCTGGGTCTCGGAAAGGGGGGCGTCGGCGTCGCCCAGAGGGGTTGCCTGGTCCCAGACCGTTTCGAAGAGAGGGACCAGAGCGTTGCGGAGCAAGGCGTCGCCGACCACCAGGGCCGTGGCTGTGGGGTCCGTGGTCTCGGTCGGGGGGAGGAGGGTGATGCGGCGGTCGATGATGATGAGTTTGGTAGGGACGCCTGTGGTGACGCGGACACGGAGGCCGTGGGAGATCAGGTTGTTGAGGGAGCGCATTCTGCCGGGGTAGGAGAGGCCTTCGCGGTCTATCACCGAACGGACCTCTATGCCCCTGCCGAGGAGGGCCTTGATATCCAGGCCCGGAGAGCGTGAACTGTCCAGGTCTTCGGGGCCTTTGACGTACGGGGGGCGATCGAGCACCATCACCTCCTGTTCCGCCGAGGCCAGCAGCGACTCGGCTCGTTCGCCCACGGCGTGCGTGCCGGTCACCACCTCTATTCCGCCCTCCGATGCGCTGGGGGAACCCTCCATCAGGCGGCCCGCGATCCGGTCCGCTGACATCATCAGCCGTTCCAATTCCGCCGAACGCAGGTGTAGTTCGGCCTGGCGGCGGTGGATGAGGGTGCGGATCGCGGCTGCCGGGGCCGCCGGTCGGGGGAGCGCGGAGGCGGAGTCGGCGGGGGTGGCCAAGCCATGGTCCGAGAGCCGGGTCAGGACGGCGTTCAGCCGCTCGCGCGGAAGGCCGAGTATGCGCGCCAACTCCTCGGGGCGCGCGGCGCGTTGTCTGAGCAAGGCTTCGTAGACTCTCTCCTCGTCCTCCTCCAGGCCGAGGTCCTGCAGTTCCGCCCCCTGGATCATGACCGGATTCTTTCCTGGTCACTGCACCCACACAAGTGTGTGTGTCCACTTGTCAACACGCGTGACGCATTGATGGGTTCAGGTCACTCCAGGTTGCATGGGCGCGCCCGGACAGCCAGCGTGGGAGGGGAACCTTGCGTACATCCAGAGCGCGTGCAGGCAGATCGAACGGCATAGGCGGGGTGAGCGGCGTGGCGGCCCTGCTGGGAGCCGCCGCTCTGCTCGTCGGCGTCGTACCCGCGGCCCAGGCGGCGACCCCGCCGGCCGTGACGCCTGCAGAAGTCATCCCGGGGACGGAGACCGCGACCCCGGCACTGGTGGACGGAATCAAGGAACCGGCGGATGCGAAGGTGAGCGCGCCCACCGCCGCCACCGGGTATCTCGCCGACAGGAAGAGCCGGTACCGCATCAGTGACCCCAAGGGTGATCTGAAGGCCGTGCAAACCCTGAAGGACGGATCCGAGGAGACCGTACGGCTCAGACAGACGTACCACGGTCTCGAGGTACTCGGCGGCCAGTACATCGTGCGGATGAGGAACGAGGGCGGGAAGCGGACCGTCACCGGGACCTCCGGGCAGTACTTCACGCAGCTCGACACCGGAACCACCGCCAAGGTCTCCGACAAGGTCGCCGTGCAGCGCGCGGTCGCCGCCGTCGCCCAGCAGCTGAGCGGGGGAAGCGCCAAGCTCACCAAGGGGAGTGCGGCCGCCAAGAACCGCGAGCCGCTCACCGGAACCGCCGGCAAGCTGGTCGTCCTGCCGCAGGGCAAGGGCGTACTGACGCGCCAGGTCACCGTCTCGGGGACGAACCCGGCGACCAGCGAACCGGTGCTGCAGCAGGTCTACATCGACGCGGGCGCCGGATTCCCCCTCCTTCAGTACAGCTCGATCAAGACCTTCGGTGCGCCCGGCCAGGGCAGCCGGAGCAACGCGGCCGCGGCGACCGCCGCCACCGCGACGGCCGACGAACCTGCGGCCCCGGGGCAGGAGTTCCCCGGCACCACCGGCACCGGCGTCAAGCTCGACGGCACCACGGTCGACCTGGATCTGTACTACTACGCCTGGCGCGGCCAGTACACGATGAACGACTACGCCCATATGTGGGAGACCACCTCCGGCGCGATCAACACCCTCGACGCCCGAGGCCACGACGTCGGCGAGGTGTCCGGAGGCTGGCCCAGCGGAGTCAGGGAGTTCGGCTCCGACACCCAGACGTTCGGGCAGGACGCCACCGACGCGGGCGCGGTCGACGCGCACTGGGCAGCCGGCAAGGTCTACGACTACTACAAGCAGGTCCACGGCCGCGACAGCCTCGACGGGCGCGGCATGGACATCAACTCCATGGTCGGTGTCACCTCCTACGGGCAGCCGTATGTCAACGCCTTCTGGGACGGGGCCAAGATGGTGTACGGGACCGGCGACGCCGAGTACAAGCCGCTCTCCGCCGACCTGGACGTGGTCGGCCACGAGATGACGCACGGCGTCGTCGAGAACACCGCCAATCTGGTGTACGCGGGCCAGTCCGGCGCCATGAACGAGGCGATCGCCGACTACTTCGGCAACGCCATCGACGTCACCGAATCCGGTACGTCCATGAGCGACCCCGACTCCGGGCTGCTCGGAGAGGACCTCTGCCGCAGCGCGACCCCGCGTGAGTGCGCCTTCCGCGACCTCAACGACGGTGCGACCACCTCCAAGAACTTCCTCGGGGTCACCTACGGCAGCGACAACGGCGGCGTCCACCTCAACTCCACGATCTATTCGGGTGCCCTCTGGGACATCCGCCAGGACCTGGGCGCCGACCTCGCGGACAAGATCGCGTACAAGGCGCTCGCCGAGTACATGACGCCGCTGGACGGTTTCACCCAGGGACGTAACGCCACGATCGCGGCGGCCAAGGCACTCGGTGTGACCTCCAAGCAGCTCGCCGTCGTCACACGGTCGTTCAACGCCCACGGCATTGTGTCCGGTTGGGAGAAGGCGCTCGGCGTCGACTCCGACAAGCTCCTGGGCAGGCTCAACACCTACTCCACCGGGACCGGCGCGGGTGGTGGCTGGTGGGCCGCCTCCCGGTCCAACGACGACGGATCGGAACCGTTCTCGGTCTGGGCGGGAAGGACCACCGGCGGCGGGCTGCGGATGATCAGCTCCAACGACGGGAACTACAACGTCTACCCGGCGACCGACGGCAAGACCGTCGTCTGGGCCTCGTTCGGCACATCGAGCATCGGTGTCTACACACGGCCGATCTCGGGCGGGCTCCCGAAGAAGATCTGGTCCTCCTACACCTCGATCAGCGGGCTGAAGATCGATGGCGACATCGTGGTCTTCGAGGAGTTCGACCCCTACGGCCGCCGACATGCCGGTTACGTCAACATCAGGACCGGACAGCAGGCGTACGTCGACGGAGGCTCGTACTCCAAGAGCTCGGCGCTGCCCTCGGTCAAGGGCACGACCGTCGCGTACGGAAAGAGCTGGCCGGACGCGTCCGGCTACCACTTGGGCATCGAGACCCTCGACCTGGCCACCGGCAAGACCACGCTGATGCCGGGCGTCGACCAGGCGCAGGCAATCGGCGGTACCGGCCTCGACGGCACCCATGTCCTGTGGCTGGCGGACGACGACGCCGACGGCACGATGGCGGTCCGCCGGGCCGGCTACGACGGCTCCAAGCCGCTCGACCTGACCCCCGAGTCGGGCGACGGCGCGCTCTACGCCTTCGACCTGACGGTCAGCGACACCTCGGCGACGGTCACCGCCCAGGTACCGGACACGGTCTTGCGCAATGAGTCGCTCGCGAAGCTCTGGCAGGTCCCGACGGACGGCACGGGCCCGGCGGTGCGCGTCTCCTGCAACCGCGGGGAGCAGCTCTATGCGGCAGCCGACGGCGGGCAGCGGGTGGTGTGGATCGACGGGACCACGGGCTACACGGACCTGGTGACGCGCGAGCGTCCGGCGGGCCAGTGTGCGTGAGCGGGTAACGGTCGGCATGTAGCAGTGGCCGGTATTACGGGGACGGGGGAGCCCCCGACGCGAGGACGCGTCGGGGGCTCCCCCGTGGAAGGCCCAGGCTTCCGGCGCGGCCCACGTCGGCCTGGGGTTGCTGATGAAGAGAACGCCAGGGCGCGTCGAGCGTCAGACGGACGACGGCCGGCTGCGTCATGCTGTTGTGGCCGACAAGATCGGCTGCCGCGAGGATGGTGTGCGTCCCGGGGATGACGTCTGCCTCCTCCATCGTGAGCCATCGATGCTGCAGGGGCGGAATGTCGGTCTCCTGCCAGCCCTCTGTTTTCGGCGGTGCGTCGATGCGGAAGTACGTGCCCTCTGCGGTGCGGTACGTCCAGGCGCCGAGCAGCATGCCCCCGGTGCCGTCGGGGACGGCCTTGCCGTAGGTCTTGTCCCTGAAGGAACGCGGCGGTTCGGGCACCGGCTGCCAGCGGGTGCCGCTCCAGTGCAGCAGGATGTGCTCGTCCACATCCCGGGGCTCCTCGCGGTCCTCATCGCGCCCGTCAACGACCGAGTGCACGCCGAGGGCCCAGGCATCGCTCGCGGATTCCGCGCGGATACCCCAGAGGATCGACCCGTTGTCGACCACCTTGGCGTCGTACGGGGCCTCGTAACGGCGCAGGCGGGTCAGCTGCCAGCCTCTGCCGTCCCAGTGGACTGCCGCGGGCTGCTTCGGGCGGTCGTCGAATGCCTCGTCCCCGGCGACCCACACGTCGTCCGCAGCTCGCGCCTCGATGTCGATGCCGCGGGCCGGCAGCGGCATGGTCCGCCACCGGGTGCCGTCCCAGTGCCGAGCGGCGCCCGACGCGTCGAGGGCCCAGGCGTCGTCCGGTGAGACCACATCGAGGTCCACCGGGGGGAAGTCCAGCGGGACCTGGTGCCAGCGGGTGCCGTCCCAGCGCAACGCCGGGCTGCGCTTCCATGGGCCGCTCGGTGCATCGCCGGTTTTCTGCGGCGGCACACCGCCCCACGCGTCCGGGTAGAGCCACACACTGCGTGGACCCGCGGCGGCAAGCCGCAACCACGGTTGTCCCCGCAGCTGGGCGGGGATCTGTATGGCCGACCACCGGCCGTCGCGCAGCCGCAGCAGGCCCGGCTTCCCACTGTCCGCCGCCCCGCGTTCCTCGGTGACCGCCCACGCCTCGGTGGCCGAGACCGCCGCGAGATCCGCCATCTGCACCTGGCCGGGCGGGCCCACGTAGTCGATGCTCCACGCCCCGGCCCGGGGCGGCGGCGGGGGAACGTCGTCCGACATGCCGATCCTGCAGCCGCAGAGCAGCAGCAACAGGGCCGCCACAGGAAGCCACACCGGCACGCCGGATCTTCTCCGCCCCATCCGTCCCTCCCCTTGCAGAGCCCGGGACCCTACAGGTGCTCCACATACGCGTCGAGTGCCTGCAGCACATCCGCCTCCCCCACCACGGCTTCGCCAGGTCGGGCTCGCACCCGTACCCCGGCCGTTCAGGGGCCGGAGCGTGCGCGATGACTTGACGCGCCCCTGACATGATGGCTTCATGGGAGCGCTCCCACGTTTCTTCTGATGCTCAGGTTCATTGGCGCTCACCCTCTGGAGTCACAGTGAGAACAACAAGAAGTACGACACGAAGAAACCCCGTCACCGCCCTCCTGGCCGGACTGGCCACCCTCCTCGGGATCGTCGTTCTCGGCACGCTCGGCCCGACCGCCGCCCACGCCCAGTCGCCCAGCGACGTTGCCACCGGCCTCCACATCAGTGACGGCCGCTTACTCGAAGGCAATGGCAACGACTTCATCATGCGTGGCGTCAACCACGCCCACACCTGGTACCCGGGCGAGACCCAGTCGCTGGCCGACATCAAGGCGCTGGGCGCCAACACCGTCCGCGTCGTCCTCTCCGACGGCTACCGCTGGACCAAGAACAGCCCCGCGGAAGTGGCAGGCATCGTCGCCCAGTGCAAGGCCAACCGGCTCATCTGCGTACTGGAGGTGCACGACACCACCGGCTACGGCGAGGACTCCGCGGCCGGCACCCTCGACCAGGCCGCCGACTACTGGATCGGCCTGAAGGACGTACTCGCCGGCGAAGAGAACTACGTCATCATCAACATCGGCAACGAGCCCCGGGGCAACACCAACCCCGAAGGCTGGACCGCGCCCACGATCGCCGCCGTCCAGAAACTGCGCAACGCCGGGTTCCAGCACACGATCATGGTGGATGCGCCCAACTGGGGCCAGGACTGGCAAGGGGTCATGCGTGCCAACGCCCAGTCCGTCTATGACGCCGACTCCACCGGCAACCTGATCTTCTCGATCCACATGTACAGCGTCTACAACACCGCCCAGAAGGTCACCGACTACCTGCATGCCTTCGTCGACGCCGGACTGCCCATCCTCATCGGCGAGTTCGGGGGTCCCGCCGACCAGTACGGCGACCCGGACGAGGACACCATGATGGCCACCGCCGAGCAGCTCCGGCTCGGCTACCTGGCATGGTCCTGGAGCGGCAACACCGACCCGATCCTCGACCTGGCGATCGACTTCGATCCCAGCCGGCTCAGCTCCTGGGGCCGGCGCATCTTCAACGGCGTCAACGGCATCGCCCAGACCTCCCGGGAAGCCACCGTCTACGCAGGCGGCAACCCCGGTGACACTCAGGCCCCGTCCACTGCCGGTACCCCGACCGCCACCGCCGTGGCCGCCACCTCCGTCACCCTCACCTGGACCGCCGCCACCGACAACGTCGGCGTCACCGGCTACGACATCGTCCGTGTGAGCGGCGGCTCCGAGACCACGGTCGCCGCCTCCGCGACCAACACCGCCACCGTGACCGGCCTCACCGCCGACACGGCGTACACCTTCGCCGTCTACGCCCGCGACGCGGCCGGGAACCGTTCCGCCCGCTCGGCCACGGCGAGCGTCACCACCGACGAGGGCGGCAGCACCCCCGGCGTGGGCTGCTCCGTCGGCTACCGGGCTGTCGGCGAGTGGCCCGACGGCTTCCAGGGCGAGATCACCATCCGCAACACCGGCGCCACCACCATCAACGGCTGGACGCTCGGCTTCGTCTTCGCCAACGGCCAGACCATCACCAACATGTGGGGAGGGGTCCCGACCCAGGACGGCGGCACGGTGAGTGTCGCTCCCGCCTCCTACACCACCACCATCCCCGCCAACGGCACGGTCACCGTCGGCTTCACCGCCGCCAAGGGCGCCACCAACGCCGCCCCGACCGCGTTCACCCTCAGCGGCACCAGCTGCGCTACGGCCTGACCCGGCCGTATCCGCTGACCGGCGGGGGTACTCGCCTCCGTCGGTCAGCACGCCGTCAAAGCCGGTCAGCGCCACCGCGGGCGTGGCACAGCTTCAGCACCCGTCCGCGCAGGCTCACTGGCGTGCAGTCAACGTGCCCCACCTGGTTACCCTGGTCCGGGCCGGTGCCCGCTTCGAGCGCGGCCAGTTCGTTGAGCGGCCGGAAGGGATCGCGGCATGACCGGCCCACACGCCGACGAGGAGCCCGCCGAGCACCGGCGCTTCGCCCGCTACCTGCAGGTCCTGGAGGCCGTTGCCGAGGCGGACGAGACCGACCTGGTGTCTGCCGTACTGCGGGACCAGGACGTGACGATGGGGGACAGCGCGGTGGCCCGCCATCTGGACCGCCGGGCCGCCGATCTGCTGACCGATCCCCATTTCACGGCTTGGGCCCAGACCCTGGCCGAGGCGATCGCGGATCGCGACTTCCTCACTCGCCGCCTCCGCGAGTGGACCCTGCTCAGAAGCATCGCCCTGGGCAAGCCGTGGGCCGCCGAAGAGCTCACCAGCGCATCCGACTGGTTCCAGCGCATGGCCGCAACCACCCAGATCGTGACCTCACCGAGGGCCCTCAGACTGCTGGCCGAACGCGGACGGACCCGCCGCGTCCGAAACGCAGCAAGCCGGCAGCTGAGGCATCGGGACCAGCCCAACTGGCTGACCCACAGACCTTGACGATTCCTCCGCAGAGCATGGCACGGCTTGAAGCACCGGGCACCTCGTGAAGGGTGGCGAGGTGGATCGGACCTAGACCTACTGGGTGCGCAGGAATGCGACGAAGCCTGCCCACGCGCTGTGGCGTACGGCTATGCAGGGCCCACAGGGCTGCTTGGAATCCCGTACACCAACCGCCGAATACAGGTCCGCGACCTCCACGCATTCGCCACCCGTTCCGTTGCTGTAGCTGCTCTTTCGCCACCGGGTGGGGGCGGGGGGCAGGTTCATCGGGAATGCTCCTCGAGGGTTTCGCGGATCAACGAGCTCGATCGTTCAGGGCTGAGAGCCAGCGCCCTGAGATGGTCGAACGCCTTTGTGTACAGGCTGACATCCGCAGCGCTTTCGAGGTAGACCGAGTCGGTCAGTCCTTCCCGGTAGACCACGTCAGGGTCCTCCTGCTCCGGGAAGCCGAGAACGGTGAACGGACCTGTGACCGGGTACGCCCCGGCGTCGTACGGCAGCACCTGAACGGTCACATTTCTGAGCCTCGCGATGTCGAGAGCACGTTCCAGCTGCCCGGCCATGACCGCTCGGCTGCCGACTACGTGCTTGAGAGTGCTCTCGTGAATCACCGTCCAGAGGTCCGGCGGATTCTCGGCCGTCAGGAGCTGCTGCCGGCGCATGCGTACGTCGACCAGCCGCTGGATCTCGTCATCAGACAGGTCGGCCGAGGCCCGGCTCAGCTCGGCTGCGTACTCCGCCGTCTGAAGCAGGCCAGGAATGAACTCCCCCTGATAGCTGCGGAGATCGGAGGCGGCTTGCTCCAGTCCTACGTAGACCGAGAACCACGAAGGAACCGCGTCGCCGTGGGCGTGCCACCAGCCCTTGGTCTTGGATTCCTTCGCGAGGGACTTCAGGAGGTCGCGCAGTTCGTCGGACGTTCCGTAGAAACGGCACAACGCGTCCACGTCCGATGGCTGAACCCGACCCTGGCCGGTCTCCAATCGATTGACCTTGGAGCCGCTCCAGTCGAGCTCCTTGCCGACCTGGTTGCAGGTCAGGCCACTCTCGTCGCGGAGCTTCTTGAGCTCGATCGCCAGTCGGCGGCGGCGCGCTGTCGGTGAACCGGCCACATCAACTCCCTCTCACACAACGGAGATTCCATCCCATCGGAACTGGCCGACTTAGCCAATCACTCTAAGGAGCGAATCTCGCCGTGCACATTGCACAGAGGGATCGGTAGTTGGCATTCTCTGGTCCAGGACAACTGTGAGTCACCGATCTTCACGATGGGTGAAGAGCGGGTTCTCGCACCGGCGAAAGGCGTGCGCTCGTGGTGAAAGGGATCGACGGTTGCATGACGCGGAAGCCTTGGGAACTGCCCTTTCTGGCGGAGCCCGAAGAAGTCGCCGGGTTGAGACGCGTCATGCGGCTGCATCTGCGGTTGTGGGGGCTGTCGGATGTGACCGAGGCCGCCGAGCTCTGCGTGAGCGAGCTTGCGGCGAATACGATTCGGCACGTCGGTGAGGGGACGCCGTGCACGCTCGTGGTCGAGATGCGGGATACGTATCTCCGGATCGGCCTACGCGACCCGGACCCCCGAGCCCTGCCGACACTGCTCTCGGCCGGCCCGGACGCTGAATCTGGGCGTGGGCTGGCGCTGGTGGATGCGGTGTCGGAACGCTGGGGCGTGATTCTGGGCGCAGATTCCAAGGTCGTATGGTGCGAGTTGTCCACGCAGCTCG
This sequence comes from Streptomyces sp. NBC_00316, assembly GCF_036158715.1. NCBI lineage: Bacteria > Bacillati > Actinomycetota > Actinomycetes > Kitasatosporales > Streptomycetaceae > Streptomyces > Streptomyces sp. NBC_00316. The sequence goes on from NZ_CP108023.1 coordinate 5,644,813, forward strand.
TCACGCCGGGTGGTCACGTCGACGACCCCAGGGTCGCTAAGGGCGAGGCATTCCTGACGCTCTACGCGGGGGGTTCGGGTGCCGAGATGGTCGGAGCAGGGCGATCTCGTGCTGTGCTCCAGGGGAAGGTGGCGATTGTCCTGATCGCCGACCTTCTCCACTGGCTAAGGGCCCACGGCTGCGACCCGGACGAGGCGCTGGATCAGGCGCAGGCGCACTTCGAGAGGCGTGGGCAACACTGACCGATCGCCTTCAGGTCAAGTGTAGTATAAATTAGGCCATTTGAGATCAGGGGACGACGTACGTGATCGAAAGCGAGCAGGCGGCCGGAAGTATGTTCGCATGGCTGCGTACAGGGCTGTCTTCGGGCATGTAGGTGAGTATCTTCCAGGCGTCCATTTTGAATCCCGACAAGCTGTCAAGGATGCCAAGCTTCACAAAGAGCGTGAGGCAGGTATCTCATGGGGGCTTGATGCCGACGGGGAGCGAGTCGCCGATGCGATCGTGCTGAATCAGGGCTATGAAGACGATCTCGACAAGTGGGATGAGGTCATTTATACAGGTGCTGGAGGCCGAGATCGCAACACTGGCCGGCAGGTAGAGGACCAGACCTGGGAGAACCGTGGGAACGCGGGTCTCAGGCGGAGTCGGCTTATGGCCAACCCCGTACGCGTCATCCGCGGCAGCGAGGGCGAGCACGAGTATTCGCCTGTCAGCGGCTACCGGTATGACGGTCTCTACCAGGTAGTCGATGAATGGACCGAAGTTGGTAAGGCCGGATTTCGGATCTGCCGGTTTAAGCTGCTCCGCCTCCCAGCCGAGAGGCAGGAGCTCACGCCCATTGAACAACAGGTCCGAGACATTCTCGATCGGCAAGGTCAAGGTGCGGTCGATGGGGGCGATCGTGATCTGCCTGACGCGGCTACGCAACGACGCACGTCCACGGTCGAACGCATCGTCCGCGACACTGCTGTTGTCCGCCGGGTTAAGCGGTGGCACGAGTACACATGCCAGTTCTGCGGCCTGGCGCTGATGGTTGGGGCGGAGGGTAAGAGCTACGCCGAGGGAGCGCACATACAGGCGCTCGGTGGCGCAGTAGGCGGTCCCGATGTCGAAGGGAATGTGCTGTGCCTATGCCCAAACTGCCATGTGCGACTTGATCGTGGCGCTCTCTACCTGACCGATGATCTTCATGTTGTGGATCGCTATACGGGAGATCCGTCCTTGCGGCGAATTCCGTTGAGGACTGTGGCGCGACATCGCATTGGGAAGCGATTCCTGCGAGCTCATCGTCGATTCTGGCGTATAAGCGATCCGGGTCGCTAACCCGCGGCGATTGCCGAGTACGTCCACACGTCCGCTGGCATCTCATGCCGAAGCTTCCAGACGATTCCCATGGGCTTGCTGCCCTTGTGCTCGACGTACTCGGCTGGTCCTAGGAGCATCCACGGCTGGGGTCCGCCGATATCCGTCTTCTTGTAGCGGCGCACGAAGAGGAGGATGTGCGTGTCCTTGTCCTTGTGGGCCCGGTAGCGAACGCCGGTGGGCGATGTCTCCGAGGTCTGGTTCTGGGACTCCCAGTGGAACAGGGACTCGTTCAGGGCGTAGTCCTTGTATCGAGTCTCTGGGGAGAAGTCCTTCTCGTCCTTTTCGAGAGTGATCAGTAGAGCATCGGTCTGGATGTCCTCGCACCACTTCACACCCTCGCGGAAGTGCCCCGGCATGAAGCCGCCCACGTACGACTGCCCCAAGGCGGGGAGGATCTCCTCGCGACTGTATGAGGCGTGGACGGTCAGCGGCAGGCCTGCGTGACCGCCGAGCAGCGCGACGGGTACGTGATCGGCGAGATCCAGCACGTGGGCGAGGACTTGGCTGAGTTCGTCACGGAAGGCATGGTGGGGGCGAAGGGTGTCGAAGCCCTCCTGGTAGCTGTTGAAGTCACCGCCCAACGGCCACAGCGAGAAGAAGAACATGCGGGCGTATGCCTGCTCCTGTTCGCTGAGCTCGTCGTAGGTGGGGGCGTCGTCAGTGAGGAGCTTGCTGTACGCGGCGACTCGGAGCGGGTCATCGACGTGAAGGAAGGCCGATACCCGCTTGAGTAGCGCTGCCTCTCCCTCCGGCCCGGTCTCGCCGAGGAGCTTGGCGCGGCGGAGCAGACCCGTCCATGAGTTCCCGTTGCCACGGTAGAGCTCCTTGAGTTCTCGACCGCTTCCCTTGAGGTAATCCGCGAGCCGTGGCTCGGCGTACGAGGCGACCTCACGCGCGAGCTGGGTGACATTGACGCTGATCTGGCTGCGAATGTTGTCAATGATCAGCTCCTTGGCCTTGCTCTCCAGGATGATCTGGCAGCCAGAGGGCAACTGCGGAAAGTCGTGCTCGATGTTGGCGAGCAGGCGATTGCGGGTCAGGTTGGTCAGCGCGCGGAACTGCTCCTCGAAGCGGAACTCCTTGCGGTGCTGACCGATGAAGTCCAGGACAGTGAGGACGGCCTTGTCCTCGGTCCGGCGCAAGCCCCGTCCCAGTTGCTGGAGGAACACGGTGGCGCTGGACGTGGGGCGCAACAGGAGCAGGGTGTCGACATCGGGGATGTCGAGACCCTCGTTGAACAGGTCGACAGAGAAGATGACGTGGAGTGCTCCGGCCTTCAGTCGCGCAAGGGCGTCTTGGCGCTCATGGCGTGGCGTCTCGCCGGACAACGCGACGGCGTTGAGGCCGGCTCGCCGGAAGAAGTCGGCCATGAACGCTGCGTGGGCCACCGACACGCAGAAGCCCAGGGCGCGCATCGCGCCCGGATCGGCGACCTTGTCCCTCACGGCCTGCACGATGAGTCTGGCCCGTGCGTCGTTGCCGGTGAAGAGGTTGCTCAGGGCCGTGGCGTCGTACGATCCCCGCTTCCAGGTGATGGCACTCATGTCGGTGTTGTCGGTGACGCCGAAGTAGTGGAACGGACTGAGCAGGTCGTTCTCGAGAGCTTCCCAGAGGCGCATCTCTGCTGCGATCCGGCCCTCGAAGAACTCGTCCTGGATGTTGAGCCCATCCATGCGTTCCGGAGTGGCGGTGAGCCCCAGGAGCTCCTGCGGTTCGAAGTGATCCAGTAGGCGGCGGTAGGTGGGAGACGTACCGTGATGGAACTCGTCGATCACGATGACGTCAAAATGGTCCGGAGAAAAGCGTTCCAGCGCACGAGAGTTGAGCGACTGAACGCTGGCGAAGACATGTGTCCATGTGTCAGGGATCTCTCCACCGACGAAGAGCTTGCCGAAGTTCGCGTCAATCAGCACGTTCTGGTAGACGCGCAGAGACTGCTCCAGGATCTCCTGGCGGTGAGCCACGAAGAGCAAGCGTGGATCGCGGCCCCATGTCTGCCGCAGGCGCTTGTAGTCCAGCGCTGCCATCACGGTCTTGCCGGTGCCCGTCGCCGCTACCAGGAGATTATGGTTCCGGCCGTGGACGGTGCGTTCCACCTGGAGGCGTTCGAGCATGTCGCGCTGGTGCGGATAAGGACGGACCTCAAGTCCCGAGAGCGAGAGTGGTGCAGCACCGTTCCGGTTGGATCCGCCAGCGTGTGACAGGGCATCGTCGAGTCGCTGTGCGTCGTTGTCGGGGTCGTACGACTCGAAGGAGCGCTCGCTCCAGTACGCGTCGAAGGTTGCCTCGAACTTGCGGAGGACGGACGGCGTGGCGACCGACGACAGTCTCACGTTCCACTCGAGCCCATCGAGCAGGGCAGCCTTGGAAAGGTTTGAGCTGCCTACATATGCCGTGTCGAAGCCACTGGCGCGGCGGAACAGCCATGCCTTGGCGTGGAGACGGGTTGAACGGAGTTCGTAATTCACCTTCACCTCGGCGCCGAACTCGCGGACCAGGCGGTCCAGCGCGCGACGTTCCGTGGCGCCGATGTAGGTCGTCGTCAGTACGCGGATGGGGACGCCGCGATCGCGTGCAGAGGCGAGCGACTGCTCAAGGACTCGGAGTCCGTGCCACTTCACGAAAGCGCAGAGCAGATCGACACGGTCCGCTGTGGCCAATTCGGCCCGCAGCTCAAAGCCCAGGCTCGGGTCGTCAGGTGAGTTGGTGATGAGCGCCGTCTCGGAGAGCGGCGTAGCGGGGCGAATCGCGTAGACGCCGGGAGCCTCGTGCTCCGCGACGGCAAGCAACTGCCGGGGGCCCTCAATCACGAGATCGACCCACTCGGTTGCACCTTCGATGGTGTTGAGAGACTCCAGGATGTGGTTGGCGGCGATCACCTGCTCCGCAGGTGAGAGACCCTGGAGAACCTGCCGCACGACGTTCCCGATGTGTCGCGACAGCACGTGAGGTGCAGATTCCGGGCCGACTGTTTCATCGATGGAGCGCCGGCCCGAGGTATCGAGCTGTTTCATACGCTCCTCGAGGCGACGGGTGATCAGCGTCTCGTAGAGCCCAGCGACCGGAGCTGTGTCGCCTGCAAGGTCGTTGGGCATGGCCGAGTCCCCCTCGATTCGTCTGCTGTGCATGCAGTTGTATCAAGCAGCAGTGACCGGCCAGGACTTCGTTGACCACTTCAGTGAGGTGCGTGGCGTCCGGCCCGGCCTTTCGCGAATTCGGCTGGGCTCGTTCGATGTGCTGCACCTGCCAGGTGCGCGGTGCTCTGGCGTCGGGCGGCCGGTTCTTTGATGACGCTCTTCGGGGCGGCAGCCGCCTCGGGCGCCGGCGCCCGAGGCGGCGGGGCATGAGCGGTCAGCGGCGGTAGCAGTACGAATCCGAGGAGGCGTCGCCGCCTTGCAAGCGCGTCTGGTGCACGCGCAAGCCGAGGAAGTCCGGGCCGTGCGGGAAGAAGCTGCTGTCGACGGAGAGCCCGCCGTGCGCGGGGTCGGCGTCGAGTTTGACCATCCAGGGGTCGATACCCGCGGGATAGAGCTGCGCGTCCCAGGCGGAGTACAGGGAGTTCGTCAGGTACACGCGCCGCCCGTCACGGCTGAGTTCGACCATCTGGGTTCCGCCGGTCAGCGGAATGTCCGGCTCGGCGGGGAACGGCTGTCGGCCGACGACGCCGCCAAGACGCACGGACGAGGTCTGCCTCGGATGGAACGGGTCGCTCACGTCGTACTGGAACAGCTCGCCGGTTCCCCATGCGGATACGTACAGCCACTGGTCGTCCACCGACAGGTCGATGTCGGTGATGAGCGGGGGCACGGCGCCGAACGGCTGCAGCGCTGGGGGCAGGTCCTCCGTTCGCGCGGGCTCGGCAGGGACGGTGATCACCTTGCGGACCACGAAGTGATCGCCCTCTCGATTCCACAGCCACACGGACGCCGACAGGTCCTCCACGTCGACCACGGTGTTCGTGAATCCCCATGTTGCCTCGGGGTCGTGCGCGGGACGCAGCTCCAGCACCATCTGGTTCTCATCCCCCAGATCGACGCGTTGCAGGTGCCGGCCGGAGTCCAGCTCCCAGAAATGCAGTGAGTGGCCGTACTGGCGGCCCAGTAGCAGTTCGGGGACAAGGCCGTCCTCGACCATCGAGGGGCTCCCCCACTCGCTGGTCACGGCGATGTTCTGGCGCAGATGCCACCAGACGTCGTAGGCGAGCCGCTGCGGTCCGCGGTCGCTCTCCCAGGCGCGCAGCACTTCGAAGCTTTCGTGGTCCAGCAGGGCGACGCCGCCAGGCCCGTCCGCACCGTTCGCGCCGCCCAGGCAGGACAGGAACATGCCGTCGGGGCCGCAGTGGAGTGTGTGCGGACGCGAGTATCCGGCCTTGGCGGCCAACTCCTCGGCCTCGACCGTTTTGACGAGGCGGGGGCGGGCGGGATCGGGGTCGGTGTCGAAGACGTGCAGCCGGGAGGAGCGCAGTCCCGGAACGATCAGGTAGCGCCGCGCAGCGTGATGATGACCGGCATGCGCCAGCGCGCTCGAGCAGGCGTTCCAGCCGAAGTGGTGCAGTTCGTTGCCCAGGCCGGGCAGCTCGACGTGGGAGGTCACGCGGCCGTACACGGGGGATTCGGGGTCGGTGCCGACCGTGAACAGGGCATCCGCGCGCTGTGCGGCCGGGTCGAACCCGACGACATAGGCGAGCTTCTCCCGGGGTGCGGCGACCGCGTCCGCCGGAGTGCGGTACAAGGTGGGGTCCCTGTGGTCGTCGCGGTCGTGAGCGCGGTCGGTCGTCGTCATGGCGTTTCCGTTCTCCCGAACGGGAGCCTGGATCCGTGGGACTCTCCCGACAGGCAGCCGGGCTCAGTCGTTCGAGATCGATGTACAGACGCCGGACATTGATGCCATGGATTCAGCGTTTCACAGCCCCCGGACCACTGCCAGGGCGGCAGCGCGGAGGTGCGGACAGGCCGCAGCGCGCGGCTCGTCTCCGGCACGCCCGGAAGCCGCGGCGCAGAACGCAGCCGGACTTTCCGGCCGCGGCATCCGACCGTGTCGGACGCCGCTCGCTGATCCGGCCTGAGCGACCGGACGGCGACCGCAGCAGCCGACGGGAGACACAGACCGTGTGTGACCGACGCCGCTCGGCGACGGCCCCGGGAACTTCCGCAGCCGCGGCTCGATGGTGCGGATTCAACGGCGGGACCTCACACCTCAGCAGGCTCGACGCCTCCGGCAACGGCATGACCTTGCCGGCCACGAGGCCGGCGAAGGACGTGTTGTGCTCGCCGTCCCGGCCCCGCCGGGACGGATCCGGTCCCCCACCGGGGTGGGGAAGCGCAGTCCGCAGGCGATCCGGAGCAGGTGGTCCTCGCGCAACCTGCCCACAAGCAGAAACTCCCGCTCTGAACGGACATGAGGGTCCGTCAGGCGGCTGACGAACCCTCATGCAGGATCGAGGCTGGAGAGATTCGGTGGCATTTCGGCCTGTGTGTGCCTCGACGACGAGTCGCACGGCGTTCTCGGGCTGCTCGTGCTCCCAGAAGCGCAGAACGGTCCAACCGGCCGCTGTCAGATGCTGGTTCGTCCCCAGATCGCGTGCCTTGTTGTGGTCGGCTGTGTCGAGCGCCGGCTGCGAGAAGACGCAGGAGAAGGGCCCCGATCCGGGTGGAGGATCCGGAGGGGCCCTTCAACGATGCGGTGGCCTTCCCAGGTTGCTACGCCACCCCGTGACACTCCCGATAGGCCCGCCCCGACCCGCACCAGCAAGCCGCGTTCCGGGCCGGCGGCCACGGCACCGCCCGGCCGCGGGCGGCGAGCGTGGTGGCGTACTGGGGGAGGAGGTTCGGGTCGGAAGGGGAGGCGGCTTCCGAGGCGGCGAAGGCCTCGTACGAGGGGACCGTGCCTGTGACGATGCCCAGGTTCGGGGTGCCCGCGGAGTGGAGGTCGCGGAGGGCGGCTTCCAGGTCGGCGAGGTGGTCGGTGTGGGAGGGGTACTCCGCGTGCAGGGTGGGGTACGCGGCGATGAGCTCGTTCAGTTCCGGTTCCGTCCAGTGCAGGACCGCCACCGGGAACGGACGGGAGAGCGCGGTGCGGTAGGTGCCCAGTTCGGCGCGGAGGCGGGTGATCTCGGCCTGGAGCTCGCCCGGGTCGGAGGAGCCCAGTGACCACAGCCGTTTCGGGTCGTGGAGCTCGTCCAGCGGGACCGTGGCGGTGTGGAGCGTGTCGGTCAGTTCGTCCCAGACGTCGTGCTCGACACCCAGCAGGCGTCGTACCCGGTGGCGGCCGGTCAGCAGGGACTGGGTGGCGTACGGGACTTCCTCGCCGGGTGTCAGGAGCAGGGTCAGCGCGGTCGTGAAGTAGTCGTGGGCCGACTCCAGCTCGTCGTGCGATTCCAGGGTCTCGGCCGCGATCTGCCAGGGGCCCGCTTCGAGGGGGCCCGCCGTGCGGATGCCTTCGATGATGGCGCGGGCCTCGGCGTCGTGGCCGTACTCCCAGAGGTTCGAGGCCTTGAGGGCCTTGATCAGGTGCGGGTCGGCGGTGTTCGTGGCGAGGAGTTCGTCGTAGAGGGTGGCGGCGCGGGCGCGTTCGCCGGCGAGTTCCAGGTGGGCTGCGGCCCTCAGGTGCAGCGGTTCCCGGTCGTCGGGGTACTGCGCCGCCGTGCGCAGCAGGCGCTCGGCTTCGGCGATGTGGTCAGCAGGCGTGTCGGGGCGCATGAACCACACCGTACTGCTGTACGGCGGCTGCACGGAGGGTTGTTCCGACCCTGGAGAGTTACGGGTCATGCCCTTATCGTGCGGGCCGTGAGGGAGCGGATACCGGTCATGGTGCAACGGCGCCGGCGCGGGCGGCGCGTAGCCGCGCGCGGGCTCTGGGCGGGCGCCGAGGCGGTGGTCACGCTCGGTGCGGTGTTGCTGCTCCTCGTGGTCCATCAGCTGTGGTGGACCAACCGGCAGGCCAGGGCCGATGCCCGGCACACCGTGCAGTCCCTGGAGCAGGAGTGGGGGCAGGAGTGGGGCGGGGACCCGGTTGTTCCGTCCGCCCCGGCGCAGGGGGATGCGGATACGGACGAAGGCAAGGGGGGCGGGCGCCCGCGGGCGGGTGGTGCACCCGCGACGGCAGCTTCCGCACCCCGCTGGGACCAGGCCTACGCGGTCCTCCGCATCCCGCGTCTCGGGCTCACCGCCCCCGTCGCCCAGGGCATCAGCAAGAGCGGTGTCCTCGACAAGGGGTACGTCGGGCACTACCCGCGCACCGCGCAGCCCGGCGCCACCGGGAACTTCGCGCTCGCCGGGCATCGCAACACCCACGGCGAACCGTTCCGCTACATCAACCGGCTGCGGCGCGGTGACCGGATCACCGTCGAGACCCGGGAGCACGTCTACACGTACGTCGTCGACAAGACGCTGGCGCAGACCGCCGCCCGGGACAGCGGGGTCATCGCCGCCGTGCCGCGCAGCAATCTGAAGCCCGCCGTCGGGTACAGCGAGCCCGGTTCCTATGTGACGCTGACCACGTGCACGCCCGAATTCACCTCCCGGTACCGCCTGGTCGTCTGGGGGAGGCTGGCGGGGGTGCGAGGTCGCTAGTGCCGCGTCGCTAAGCTCTTCCGACGTGCTCAGTCGACGTCCGCAGTTGTTGTGGTTGCTGGTTCCCTACGTGCTGTACCTGGGGGCGCTGCCGTTCGTGAACCGGGTCCGTCCCGTCGTGCTCGGACTGCCGTTCCTCTTCGTGTGGCTGCTCGGGGCGACCCTGCTGACACCCGTCGCGGTGTGGCTGACCCGGCGGGGGGACCGCCGGTGAACGCCGCGGTCGCGACCTCCGTCTTCGGGGCCTTCATGGTAATCACCGTCGCTCTCGGGCTCCTCGCCGTGCGAGGCCGCGGGAACAGGGGCCGTGACGGGCTTGCCGAGTGGTCCGTCGGCGGGCGCAGTCTCGGGACCGTCTTCATCTGGGTGCTGATGGCCGGTGAGGGCTACACCAGCTTCAGCTATCTCGGCGCCGCGGGATGGGGCTACAACTACGGGGCCCCCGTGCTCTATGTGGTGGCGTACATGTCCTGCGGCTACGCCGTCGGGTACGTCGTCGGGCCGATGCTCTGGGCGTACGCGCGCCGGCACGGGCTCGTCGGGATCACCGACATGGTCGCGCACCGCTTCGGGCGGCCCTGGCTCGGCGCCCTCGTCGCGGTCCTCGCGACCGTGTTCCTGCTGCCGTACATCCAGCTCCAGATCACCGGCATGGGCGTCGTCGTCTCCACCATCTCGTACGGTGCCATCAGCCTGAACTGGGCCTACTTCGTCGCCTTCGCCGTCACCACCGGATTCGTCGTGGTCAGCGGGCTGCGCGGCAGCGCCTGGGTGTCCGTGCTCAAGGACGTACTGGTGATCGCCACGCTCGGGTTCCTCGCCTTCTACGTACCCCTGCACTACTTCGGCGGGTACGAGGCCTTCCTCGACCGGCTCGTCACCGAGAAGAGCGAGTGGCTGACCTTCCCCGGGCACGGCGACAGCGGGCTCGGGCAGGCCTGGTTCATCACCACCTCGTTCCTCAACTCCCTCACCGTGGTGATCTTCCCGACCACCGTCGCCGGCTACCTCGGTGCGAAGAACGCCGACGTGCTGCGCCGCAACGCGATGTGGCTGCCGGCGTACAACGTGCTGCTCTTCGTCCCGATGCTGCTCGGCATGGCCGCCCTCTTCGTCGTGCCGGGGCTCGTCGGCGCCGAGTCCAACCTCGCGCTCTTCAAGCTCGTCGTGGATTCGCTGCCCGCCTGGGCCGTCGGCGTCATCGGGGTGGCGGCCGCGCTGTCGTCGATCGTGCCCATGGCCGTCTTCATGCTCGTCATCGGCACCATGTGGGGACGGAGCGTGCTCTCGCTCGTGCCGCGCTGGCAGCAGCGGCAGAAGGGCGCCGCGCAGACCGTCGTCGTGGCCGCGGGTGCGATCGCGCTCGTGCTGACGTACACCGCGCCGAACACACTGGTGCGGCTCTCCCTCATCTCGTACGAGGGGATGGCGCAGCTGCTTCCCATGGTGCTACTGGGACTGATGTGGCGACGGCTGACGCTGCTCGGCGCGATGGCCGGGCTGGTCGTGGGCGTGGGGGTGGTCTGCGGGTTCGTGTTTACCGAGCACGATCCGGTGTGGGGCGTGAACGCGGGCATCGTCGCGCTCGGAGCCAACCTCGCCGTCGCGCTCGCGGTGACGTACGCCGGTCCGCGCGCGCACGACGACCGCCCGGACAGCGATGTGCTCGCGCGCGACGAAGCGGACGCAGCGTACGAATCGGGGAGGACCGGAGGCACGGAAGCGGCCGGGGATCCGGAGCTTGTCGGGGCGGGCGCCGGCGAGGCGGGCGGCGGTCCCGCAGGAGAGTGACGCCCACCGTCGCCACCGGGGCCGTCATGACCGGGAGCGGTACCGTTTCGCCGCGTCCGGGCCCGGCGTCGCTACCAGCAGTCCCCGCCGTGTGACGAACGCCTCCTCACCGGCAGCGGCAAAACCGTCCGGCCGGTCGTCCGCACCCTCGGCGTGTGGGGCGGCGAGCATCCCCGGCACGCACCCGCTGCGGCTCGTCGCCCCACGCCGCGTACGGAACGGAGCCGGGGATACGGCAACGGCCCGGCCCGCGCCCGGGCCGTACCGCCCGAGGACATCGGGTTGCGGCCGGGCGGCGGGCCCGCCCCGGACCCCGGTCATCCGGTCGGCCGCGCCCTGTTCGCACCACGCGCCGGCGGAGGCAGCGCCCGTCCGACGCCGGGCCCCCTCTCGGCGGCATCGTGTATAACGGCTGAAGGGCCGCGTACACGCGCGCCGGAAGACCGAGTGACCGAGATGTGAGCGGGGGAGGGCCGATGAGCAGCAGCATGAACCGTCTGCGCAAGGGCATCACCCGGCTGCCCCGGCCCGTCGGACTCCTGCTCTTCCTCCTCGTCGAAGTGCTCCTCGCCGAGGGCGGCAGCCTCTCCGCCGCAGTCGCGCTCGCCGCCACTGCGGCCGCCGGCTCCGCACTCGTCGCCTGCTCGGTCATCAGCGCCCGCTGCGCCGCCCCGGTGCCCCGCACCCAGGTCCGTACCGCCATGCGCGACCGCGAGAAACGCACCGCGTTCCTGCCGCAGCGCGACCCCGACGCCAAGGGACGCAGGCGGCCCCGAGCCCCCGGCCGTGCCCTCCTGACGGCCGCGTAGGGACTTCGCCCACCTTCTTTTGCCTGGGTACACGCGCATTCGCGTACCCGGCGGACCCCCACGCGGGCCGTCATGCCGAGCCAGAACTCTCTTCCCCGGCACGACGAGACCCCCGGAGGGCTCATCCATGTCCGTCTTCATGTCCGCTTTCGCCAGTCTGGTCGGCGCCTTCGCCGATCTGCTCCACCCGCTCTTCCAGGGCGCCGCCACCGCTGCCGCGATCGTCCTCTTCACGGCGCTGGTGCGGCTCGCCGTGCACCCGCTGTCGCGGGCCGCGGCGCGCGGGCAGAAGGCCCGCACCAGACTCCAGCCGCAGATCGCCGAGTTGCGCAAGAAGCACGGCAAGAACCCCGAGCGCATGCAGAAGGCGCTCATGGAACTGCACAAGGAGGAGAAGGTCTCGCCGCTGTCGGGCTGTCTGCCCAGCCTTCTCCAGATGCCCGCCTTCTTCCTGCTCTACCACCTCTTCTCCAGCCAGAAGATCGGCGGCGACCCCAACGCGCTGCTCAGCCACGAGCTCTTCGGCGCCCCGCTCGGCGAGCGCTGGCACAACGCGCTCGCGCACGGCGGGCCGCTCGGTGCACAGGGCGTCGTCTATCTCGGTCTCTTCGTGATCGTCGCTGCCGTCGCCACCTTCAACTACCGGCGTACGAAGCGCCAGCTCGCCGCCGCCCCCACCGCTTCCGCCACGGGGCCCGACGGGCAGCCGATGCCGGGCATGGGTGCGATGACGAAACTGATGCCGCTGATGTCCTTCTTCACGCTCGTCTCGATCGCGTACGTGCCGCTCGCCGCCGCGCTCTACATCGTCACGAGCACCACCTGGACCGCGGTCGAGCGGACCGTGCTCTACCGCGACATGCCGGTCGCGGGCGCCGCCATGGCCACCGTGGCGTAAGGGGCGGGGCCAACGCGGCGCAACCGTCACCGCGGGCAGGCCGGTCCAGTGTGTGAACAGGGTCTTGCGGAGTGATCCGATGTCTTGGAGGATCGGCCAAGCCTGCGATGGCCGCCACCCATCCGACGGGCCCGATCTCGACCAAGGGGAGACAGACCGTTGAAGCTGCTTCGCGTGGGTACGGCAGGTGCGGAACGACCGGCGCTGCTGGACCAGGACGGAACGCTGCGTGACCTGTCGGGCATCGTCACCGACATCGACGGCGGCCTGCTCGCCGACGAGCCCGCGCTGGCCCGGGTTCGGGCCGCCGCGGCCGCGCCCGGCGAGCTGCCCGTACTCGACGCCGACGGGCTCCGGGTCGGGCCGCCGCTCGCCCGGATCGGCAAGATCGTGTGCATCGGGCTGAACTACCACGACCACGCCACCGAGACCGGCGCGGCGATTCCGGACGAGCCGATCCTCTTCTTCAAGGCCCCGGACACCGTCGTCGGACCCGAGGACACCGTGCTGGTGCCGCGCGGCAGCCGTAAGACCGACTGGGAGGTCGAGCTCGCCGTCGTCATCGGCCGCACCGCCCGCTACCTGGACTCCGCCGAGGAGGCCCTCGGTCATGTCGCCGGGTACGCGGTCGCGCACGACGTCTCCGAGCGCGAGTTCCAGATCGAGCGCGGCGGCACCTGGGACAAGGGCAAGAACTGCGAGACGTTCAACCCGCTGGGGCCCTGGCTGGTGACGGCCGACGAGGTGCCCGACCCGCAGGCGCTGCCGCTGAAGCTCTGGGTCAACGGCGAGCTGAAGCAGGACGGCACGACCGCCGACCAGATCTTCCCGGTGGGCGAGGTCGTGCGCTACCTCAGCCACTTCATGACGCTGTACCCGGGCGATGTCATCAACACCGGCACGCCGGCCGGGGTGGCCCTGGGGCAGCCGGAGCCCAAGCCGTATCTGAAGGCGGGCGACGTCGTCGAGCTGGAGATCGAGGGGCTGGGGCGGCAGCGGCAGGAGCTCAAGGGCGCGTAACCGCTCTGCTGCTCTTCTGTTCAAAGATCGGAGGGGTGGGGTGCTGCGCCGGCAGTGCCCCACCCCTCCTGCATGCCATCAGACGATCGAGGTGGCGAACCGCTCCAGCGCCTCGACGACCAGTGCGTGGTCGTCCGCCTGCGGCAGACCCGAGACCGTGACCGAGCCGATCACGCCCGCGCCCTCGACGGCGATCGGGAACGAACCGCCGTGCGCGGCATACGTGTCCGGGTCCAGCCGCGAGGAGTCCTCGAACGTCGTCCCCTTCGCCCGGAACCGCGTCCCGACCAGGTACGAGCTCTCGCCGTACCGCTCGACCACCTTGCGCTTGCGGTCGATCCACGCGTCGTTGTCGGCGCTGGAACCGGGCAGCGCGGCATGGAACAGCTGCTGGGCACCGCGCCGGATGTCGATCGCGACCGGCGCGTGCCGCTCCCGGGCCATGGAGACGAGCAGGCCGCCGAGCGCGTACGCGTCGTCGTAGCTGAAATGCGGCAGCGTCAGCCGGCGCTCCTGGGCGATGAGCTCGGAGATGGTCGGAGCGGTGGGGTTCATGCGGTCTGCTCCTCGGAAACGGTGGGCAGGGTTACGGTGACGCCTTCGCGGGCCGAGCGGCGGGCGGCCTCCAGGACGTCGAGGGCGGCGGCGGCCTGCAGGGCCGTCACCGGATTGTCACCCTTGCCGCGCACCGCGTCAGCGACCGCCGCGTAGTACGCGGGGTAGTCACCCGGCAGGGTACGGACCGGGGCGCCGCCACCCGTCAGCGGCGACTCGCCCGAACCGATGCGGCCCCACAGCTCCTCCGGCTCCTCGCCCCAGCCGCCGTCGGCGGACGGGCGGTGGCCGTCGCGCAGGGCGGCCTCCTGCGGGTCCAGCCCGTGCTTCACATAACCGGCCTTCGAGCCGAGCACCCGGAAACGCGGGCCGAGCTGGGCGGTCGTGGCGCTGACGTACAGATGCGAGCGGACCCCGTTCGCATGGGTGATCGCGAGGAAGGTGTCGTCGTCGGTGGCGGAGCCGGGGCGGCGCGCGTCGGTCTCCGCGTACACCCGCACGGCCGGGCCGAAGAGCATGAGCGCCTGGTCGACGACGTGGCTGCCCAGGTCGTACAGCAGCCCGCCGATCTCCTGCGGGTCGCCCGACTCGCGCCAGCCGCCCTTCAGCTGCGGGCGCCACCGCTCGAAACGGGACTCGAAGCGCTGTACGTCACCGAGCTCGCCGTCCGCGATCAGCCGGGCGAGGGTCAGGAAGTCGTTGTCCCAGCGGCGGTTCTGGAACACCGAGAGCAGCAGGCCGCGCTCCTCGGCCAGCGCGGCGAGCTCGCGCGCCTCGGCGGCCGTGCCGGCGATCGGCTTGTCCACGACGACCGGCAGACCGGCCTTGAGCGCGGCCGTCGCGATCGGGACGTGGGTCCTGTTGGGGGAGGCGATCACGATCAGGTCGAGCGCGTCGGGGCCGTCCGCACGGGCCCACAGCTCGTCGGGCGATGCGGCGAAGGTGACGTCGGGGAACTCGGCGCGGGCCTGTGTCCGCCGCTCCTCGTTCGACGTGACGACCGTGTCGAGGACGAGCCCCTCGGTCGTGGCGATCAGCGGGGCGTGGAAGACGGAGCCCGCCAGGCCGTAGCCGACGAGTCCGACGCGGAGGGGAGTCGTGATGCCAGTCATGCAATCCACTTAAGCAACGCTGTTGCCAAAGTGCAAGCGAGAGGGACAATGGGGCCGTGAACAGGAGTAATGCCGGGGCAAATCTGCCGACACTGCGCAGCCACAACGCGGCGCTCGTGCTGGACCTGCTGCGTGTCGCGGGCGAGCGGGGCATCAGCCGGCTGGAGCTGGCGGAACGGACGGGGCTCACGCCGCAGGCCGTCAGCAAGATCACCGCCCGGCTGCGGGCGGAGGGCCTGGCGGCGGAGGCCGGCCATCGCGCGTCCACGGGCGGCAAGCCGCGCACGGTGCTGCGCCTGGTCCCGGACGCGGGGCACGCGGTGGGGCTGCACCTGGACCGCGACGAGCTGACGGCGGTCCTGGTCGACCTGTCGGGGACGGTCGTCGCGAGCCGCAGGGCGCCGCTGGACTTCGGTGCGCCGGCCGGGGACGTGGTCGCGGTGACGGCCGGCGAGATCGTGGCCCTGCTGGGGGACGCGGACGGTGCCGGGCCCACGCGCACCGTGCTCGGGACCGGCGTCGCCGTGCCGGGACCGCTGGATCACCGCGGGGGCGTGCTGCACCGTGTCACCGGGTTTCCGCAGTGGGACGGCTTCCCGCTCCGGGACGCCCTCGCCGCCCGCACCGGCCTGCCCGTCGTCGTCGACAAGGACACCAACGCCGCCGCCCTCGGGCTCGCCCTGCGGGCCGACGGCCCGGGCGACTTCGCGTATCTGCATCTCGGGACCGGGCTGGGTGCCGGGCTGTTCCTCGGCGGGGCGTTGCACCGCGGGCCCCGCACGGGTGCCGGTGAGTTCGGGCATCAGACCGTGGCACTGGACGGCCCGCCGTGCACCTGCGGCGGGCGCGGCTGCATCGAGGCGCTCTGCCTCGCCGCCGTCGCCGACGGCGATGTCGCGGAGGCCGCGCGGGTGCTCGGAACCGGCGCCGCCAACCTGGTCGGGCTGCTCGACATCGACCGGGTCGTGCTGGGCGGCCGTACCGTCGGCGCCGATCCGGACACGTACGTACGAGGGGTCCGCTCCGTGATCGAGGAACGCGTCCGGCGCGACGGCACCGGCGCGAGCGTGCCGCTCGTCACCACGGCCGGTGGCGGCAGGCCGGTCGCCGAGGGGGCCGCGCAGCTGGTCCTCGCCCCGCTGTTCGGGCGGGTCGGCAGCGGCGGCGCCTAGTGCTGTGACCGACGGATCACGGCCAGGGCCGTTGGAGCGATACGGACGTGGGCCGATCGAGGGGCCGGAGTCGGCCGACCGGGCGGCACCCCGGCATGTCGGTGCCCTGCGGGTCGCGCGCGCGTGACAGCGTCGCCGCCGACAGCCGGTGACCTCCGGGCACGGGGCGATCCGACCGTTCGCGAGCAGCGAAGGGTGCCCCCTATGTCCCCCCAGCCGTCCCCGGACCTACCGTCCGCACCGCCACCGTCGTCGCCTCCGCCGTCCCCGCCCGTGGCTTCCGCCTCACCGGCCCCCGCGCGGCCGCGTCACGGAATCGCCCTCGGGCTGGCCGTCGCCAGCGTGGTCCCCGCTGTCCTCGGCGGCCCGACCGCCGCCGCTGCCGCCACGGTCCCCGCGCTCTCCGTCACCGCCGACCAGCAGCCCGCCTGCGGTTCACCGGATTCGGACGACTTCCCGATCGCGACGCGGATCCACGGCGGCCCGCAGGAGTACACCCCGGGCGGCGGCTACGGCACCTGGCTGCTGGATCTGACCAACACGACCTCCGAGTCCTGCCGGTCCATCCATCCGGTCCTGGTCCTCGTCGACGAGGACCGGAGGCTGACTTCCGACCAGATCCAGCTGGAGTTCTCCGAGCAGGCCCAGCCCGACGTCCAGCACCGTGTCAGCTGGGAGACGACCGACCGCGACGAGCACATCGGAGTCTTCGGCGGCGGTGAGGGGGACGACGCCTTCGAGGGCTTCACCGTCCCCGCGGGCCGCACGGTCACCGTCCGGGTCCGGATGGCGTTCACCTCCGACACCGGGCCCGGCCGGATCACCGCCACGGCCGCGATCGTCCAGCGGCATCGCGCCGTGAGCGCCGACGGCAGGACGAAGCCCAAGGACGACGGGGACTGGGTCGGCGAGTCCGACGACTACGCCTTCAACGTCATCGAGGACGACGGCGACACCGGGGATATCGGCGATACCGGTGACACGGGTGAGGTCGGTGACACCGGAGACACCTCCGGCACCGGCGAGAGCACCGATGTGGGCGGGACCGGCGATGTGGCGGGGAGCGGCGACCGGGGGCGGGACACCGCTCCCGACGGAACCGGGGACAGCGCGACCGGAGCAGTCGGCGGCATCGACGGCACCGGTGCCACCGACGGCACCGGTGCCACCGACGGCACCGGAGCCATCGGTGGCACCGGCGACACCGATGCCGTCGGCGGCGTGGACGGTCTCGGGAACGTCGGTGGCACGCAGAACCCCCCTGCCTCCGGACGGGTCCCGGGCGCCGACCGGGCCCCGCAGGACCTTCCCGAGCTCGCCAAGACCGGCCGGACCTCCACCAACCCCTGGCCCGCGCTGGCCACGGCCGCGGCCCTGCTGCTCGGCGGCGCCGCCCTCCTGGCGTGGTCCAGGCGGCTGCGCCGTGCCCGTCGCTGACCCGCGGCGCCGGACGCTCTGCGCCCCGCGCCCGGCCGCGCTCCGAAAGATCCGTTGAACTGGACTGTCTGCACCGGGAGTTGACCGACGCCACGTTGCTGCGCGTCAGCCATGACCGGGGCGAGGCGCCGGCCCTCGCCGGCCGGATCCCGCAAACCGGTACGGGCCCCTTGGCCCACCAGCGCCTCGGCCTAAAATCGGGGATGTCGGCGCTGCACAACGCGGTGCCGCCGGCGTCCCCGCACACGGCGTACGGCAGGAGTCCCACATGGCAGAGCGCAAGCCGATCACATCCTGGCTCACCGACATGGACGGAGTCCTCATCCACGAAGGCACGCCGATCCCCGGTGCAGACGCCTTCATCAAGCGGTTGCGGGAGTCCGGGCTGCCGTTCCTGGTGCTCACCAACAACTCGATCTACACGGCGCGCGACCTGCACGCGCGGCTGGCACGCATGGGCCTGGACGTGCCGGTGGAGAACATCTGGACCTCCGCCCTGGCCACCGCGAAGTTCCTCGACGACCAGCGGCCCGGCGGCACCGCGTACGTCATCGGCGAGGCCGGACTCACCACCGCGCTGCACGACATCGGGTACGTCCTCACCGACCACGACCCCGACTACGTGGTTCTCGGTGAGACCCGGACCTACTCCTTCGAGGCGCTCACCAAGGCGATCCGGCTGATCAACGGTGGCGCCCGCTTCATCTGCACCAACCCGGACGAGACCGGCCCGTCCGCCGAGGGCCCGCTGCCCGCCACCGGTGCCGTCGCCGCGCTGATCACCAAGGCCACCGGCAAGGACCCGTACTTCGCGGGCAAGCCCAACCCGCTGATGATGCGCACCGGGCTGAACGCGATCGGTGCCCACTCCGAGACCAGCGCCATGATCGGTGACCGGATGGACACCGACGTGCTGGCCGGCCTGGAGGCGGGTATGCACACCTTCCTGGTGCTGACCGGTCTGACGACCCCCGCCGACATAGACCGTTACCCCTTCCGGCCGTCCACGGTCGTCGACTCCATCGCCGATCTGGTCGACCTCGTCGACGTGGGCTGATCCCGGCGGGCATCCGGCGGAAGGGGTACGGGGAAACGTTCCCGGACCCTTCCGCGGCACCCCCGCTGACCAGCGCCGCCGCCCCTGCGGATGCGAAAACCCGCCGGAAGCGTGAACCTTCCCTAAGGAGGTTCACGATGCGTTCCATACCCCTCACGTTCTGTGGAGCAGCGGTGGTCGCGGCGACCCTGCTGTCCGCCCCGGTCGCACTGGCCGACTCCGACTCCGGATCGGACTCCGGCCGCGACAAGGACTCCGTGTCCCGCGCGACCCTCTCGGTCGATCCCTCCTCCGTCGCCCCCGGGGGTGAAGTGGACCTGCAGTTCGACGGCTGCAAGACCGACAAGGCCAAAGGGGTCTCCGACGCCTTCGAATCCGACGCGAGCTTCTCGCCCGAAGGCAGTGACGGGCTCTTCGCCGAGGCCAAGGTCCGTCCCGACGCCCCGGCCGGCGACTACGACATCTGGGTGACCTGCGACGACGACAAGAACACCCAGGCGTCCGGCACCGTCACCGTCGTCGACCGCGGCAGCACCGCCCCCCTCACGCCGATCGCCCCGGTCGCCGCCGGAGGCGGTGGCACCGCAACCGTCCTTGCCGGCGAAACCGCCGAGCAGTCCGGCCCCGGCACCGTGCACACCGTGATCGGGCTGGTCCTGGCAGCCGTCGCGGCCGTCGCCGTCGCCCTGCGCAGCGCCCGCCGTCGCCGCCCGGTCACGGACTGAGTGAGATGCCCGCCTCGAACCGCCCGGCAGGCAACGGCCGGCTGCTCACCGGTGTGGCCTGGGCCATCCTGCTACTGGGTCTGTGGCTCTGGGGCCGTGGCCTCGCCGACGGATCCGGCTCCGGCCCGACCACCGGTGACGTCGCCGCGGTCGGGCGGCCCTTCGGCGTACCTCTGCCCGCCGCGCACGCCCCGATCAAGGGTGCGGCGCCGGAGCGGGTGGAGATCCCCTCCATCGGCATCAAGGCGCCCGTCGTCGCCCGCGGCCTGAACGCGGCGGGAGCGATCGACCCGCCGTCCTTCGCCTCGCCGAAGGCGGTCGGCTGGTACGACGGCGGCACCCGGCCCGGCGCGGCCGGCACCGCCCTCTTCGTCGGCCACGTCGACACCCAGACCAAACCGGCCGTCTTCTACGGGCTGAGCGCGGCCCGCCCCGGTGCGAAGGTCCGGGTGGTCCGTGCGGACGGGACGGTCGCCGAATTCACCATCGACGACGTCCAGGTAATCACCCGGAAACGCTTCAACGCCCAGAAGGCGTACGGGCCCCGCAAGGACGGACGGGCCGAGCTGCGGCTGATCACCTGCGGCGGCGCGTTCGACCGCGCGTTGCGGGAGTACACCGCCAATGTGGTCGTCTCGGCCTATCTGACCGGGGAGAAGGCGGCGGACAAGTCCGCCGCGGCCGCAGTCGAGCCGGCCGAGGCCGTGCACAAGCCGGCCGAGTCCGCCGACAAGGGCCGCGCTCATGTCCATCAGGCCCGCGCAGGGGCGTCCTGAGCGGAGCGGAGACGGATACCTGGCCCGGCCGGCCGCCCTTTTCCCCCTGGGGCGCCAGCCGGGCCGGTCCTCGACCGCGGTGCGCGGGCTGCGGGAGAAGCCCGGCGCCGACACGGGAGGGCAAGGGGGCGTATGGGCCACCGGTGAACACTCTAGGACGGTGAACGGTCTTGGCCCAGTCGTTTTTTGACGGTACGTCCAGAACCGGTCACGAGTCTGTCGTCCGCGAACGTCCTCGTACATACGGGCAAGTCGGACACCCGGGGTGTGCCACGATGGACGCGCCCGGACCTGTCCGGCACCCAAGGGGGAGTGGATGTACGGCAATTGCACCGCCCGGTTGCGTGCGGGAGCAGTGGCCGCGATCGGCGCGATGGTGCTGCTCGCGGGGTGTTCCCCGGCCGGCGGCGACGGGGACGGGAATTCCGCCGAGGCCGGTCGCCGGCCCGGTGGTGGCGACCCGTACTGGGTCAACCCCGACGGGAACGCGGCCCGCCAGGTCGCCGCGTACCTCAAGGACGGCGACGACAGGAACGCCGAACTGATCAGGAAGATCGCCCGGCAGCCGGTCGGCGAGTGGATCGGCCCGGACAACCCCGAGGCCGAGGCCGAGGGCTTCACCGAGGCGGCCGCGAAGGCCGGCCGGGAGGCGCTGCTCGTCCTCTACAACATCCCGCACCGCGACTGCGGCCAGTTCTCGAAGGGCGGCGCCGCCGACGGCAGCGCCTACCGTGCCTGGCTGGAGAAGGTCGCCCAGGGCATCGGCGACCGCCGCGCCACGGTGGTCCTGGAGCCGGACGCGTTGCTGCACCTCGTCGACGGCTGCACTCCGCAGGAGTTCCACGAGGAGCGGTACGACCTCCTGCGGGGCGCCGTCCGGAGATTGAGGCAACTGCCCCACACCCGCGTTTACATGGACGCGGGCAACGCCGGCTGGCACACCCCCGACGCGCTCTTCCGGCCGCTTCGGCGGGCGGGCATCGCCGACGCGGACGGATTCGCCGTCAACGTCTCCAACTTCCAGACCACGGAGTCCAGTACGGACTTCGGCAAGCAGTTGTCGGCGAAGGTCGGCAACAAGCCGTTCGTGATCGACACCAGCCGCAACGGCAACGGCCCCTATGGTGGCGGCGATCCGAAGGAGAACTGGTGCAACCCCCCGGGCCGTGCGCTCGGCGAACCGCCGACCACCCGCACCGGTGAGGACCTGGTCGACGCCTATCTCTGGGTCAAGCGGCCGGGAGAGTCGGACGGCGCCTGCAAGGGCGGTCCGAAGGCGGGGGCGTGGTGGCCGGAGTACGCGCTGGAACTGGCTCACAACACGAAGTAGGGGGCGTGCCGCGACGGAGCCCGCCCGGCGAAGGAGGCTGAACGGTCGCCGAGCGGGCCGGATGCGGCTTCAGGGGACCTTCACCCACGTGCCCTCCGACGGCGTCCCCCTCGCGTCCGTCACGAACAGCATGTACCAGCCCGACGGCACCAGCGCCCGGTTCCTCGGCACCGTCACCGAGATGCCCCCCGCCGTCTTCTTCAGCCCCAACTCCACCGAACGCTGGTCGGTGTCCGTCACATGCGTCACCGCGCTCGGCCGCATCAGCCTCGCCGACGTGATCGCCGCCCCCTGCGCGGTCGCGAACATCCCCGTCCCACCGCGCGCCAGGCTCTTCGGCCCCGCAGTCAGCACCGGGCGCGCGTCGCGGTACAGGTACGGCGGTGTGTAGAGCTCGATGCGCTGCTCGAAGACGGCGGGGCGGGTGTTCGCCCTGTCGGCGAAGAGAGAGTCCGAGCCGAAGATCATGACGCGTCCGTCGGGGAGCAGTACGGACCCCGAGTGGTAGTTGCGGCCGACCGCGGGGTCGGCGACCCGCTCGTAGGTGTCCGTCCTCGCGTCATAGAGCCGTGCCTGCAGGATGTTCGAGCCGCCGCGCCCCCGGTAGTCGTCGGAGCCGCCGGTGACCAGCACCGAGTCGTCGGGCAGCAGCGAGGCGCTCGGGTAGCGGGTGCCCTCGGCGAGCGGGGCGCCGTCCCTGAACCTCGGATCGGGCGCCGACAGGTCGACCAGCCGGGACTTCTCGCTGGACCTCGCCGACTCGCCGACCCCGCCCCCGCCGATGACCATGAATTTCTCGTCCTGGGCGGGAGGCAGCCGTACCGTCGCCGACGTCTCCATCTCGTCGGCGTCGCTCAGTCCGGGGATCTTCTTGAACCGGTTGGTCGCCAGGTCCCAGATGCCGGGGTCGCGGCCGACGTCGGCGGGGCCGTATCCGGCGTTCGAGCCGGAGTAGAAGAGCCTGCCGTCGGGGAGGAGAAAGACCGCTGGGTAGGTGGGAAACCTCCGGACGATGCCGGTGTACCGCCACTTCTTGGTTCTCGGGTCGTAGATCTCGTCCTTGCCGGGCACGATCTGCCCGATCTCGTCGAGCCCGGACAGGGCGAGGACCCTGCCGTCGGCGAGCGTGGTGAGTGTCGGGTACCAGCGTGCCTCGTTCATCGGGTCGACGGAGACGTACTTCTCCGCGACCGGGTCGAACTCGTATGCCTCGCGGATGCCCTGGAAGTCCTTCTTGTCGAGGGCGAGCTTCTGGGCGATCCCGTAGACGTTGCGGGTGTCGGAGCCGGAGAGGCCGGTGATCCGGTAGTTGTCCTGGGCGCCCGTCTCGAACGCCGTGCCGGACTTCTCGGCCTCGACGTAGATCCGGCCGAGCCCGGGGTCGTTGCGCAGGAACGCGCCGGTGCGCTTGTCGAAGACCTTGGTGGCCCGTTGCACCAGCACCGGATCCTTGGAGACGAACGTCTTCCCGTTCTCCCTGCCGGTGAACCGGGTGCCTGCGGGCAGGGTGACCGGCTTGTCCGGGTTCTCGTTGTGGACGATCATCAGGCCGCCGGCCCTGGTGACATCGCCCTCGAGCTTCTCGTACCGCTTCGTGCCGCCGGCTATCAGCAGCCTGCCGTCGGGCAGCTGGGTGTGGCCGGAGCAGAACATGTCCCTGGGCGTGGGGATGTTCGTGAACGTGTCGGTCTTCGGGTCCCAGAGCACGGACCGGAAGCTCTTGGCGTCGAAGTTCTTCTGGTTGTTGCCGGAGCCCGCGACGAGCAGCACCTTGCCGGTGTGCAGCAGCGCGGCATGGATCGTGTTGATCCTGAACGCGGACGGGACGTCCAGGAGATCCCAGTGGCCGTTGGCGGCCTTGTACTCCGGTTTGTCGATCGTGTACGCGTGGTAGCGCTCGCTGCCGAACCGGTACAGCCACGGCCCGTTCGTTGCCGCGAGCGCCAGAACCACCGCCGTACTGATCGCCATGCGGCGGGTACGGCGGCTCGGACGGTACGTCATCGCTTACGTCCCCCCAGGGCGCTCTGCATCGTGTGTTCGTCCAGGACCCGGTCGGGTCTCTCCTGCGGGGCGTGCGCCGGGCGCGGGGCGGGTGCGGCGCCCTGCGGCGGCGGTGGCCCGACGCGCCGCTTCCTCTTCTCCGTGTGGACGGTGTACCGCCAGCCGAGGATCGGCGCCGCAGTGATCAGCAGGGCCAGCGTGGCCCAGGTGAGCATCGCCGGGTGGCTGTGGCCGAGGACGAAGGAGGCGATCAGGGAACCGCCGAAGACCAGCATGAAGAAGAGATGGATGCGGAAGGTGCCGAACAGCGTGTCCGGGCTGGACGAGTCGCCCTTGGGCGTCACCACGAACGAGCTCCTGCGGCGCAGCACGGCATCCATCAGGGAACGTGCGTAGACCGGGGCGGAGAGCGCGGACATCATCATGCCCGCCAGTCCGCCGGAGCCCTCGGGCTCGTGCGGCGAGACGTTGTGCCGCCGGTTCCAGATGTACAGGCCGATCTGGAGTGCCGATGCGTTGCCGTACAGCATCATCCAGACGACGGGGTCGATCTGCACACCCGAGGCGCCCATGCCCAGGAACAGCGCGCAACTGAGCGCCGCCAGAATCCAGTTCAGAGCGGACATCGGGTAGAAGATGATCATCATCGTGTAGTTGAAGAGCTTGCCGAAGGGGAGTGTCCCGATCCCTCGCCAGTACTGCTTGAGGATCGTCTCGTACGTCCCGCGCGACCAGCGCAACTGCTGGGTGAAGAAGTCCGTCCACGCGGTCGGACCCTCGCCGACGGCCAGGACGTCCGGGGTGTACACGGAGCGCCAGGTGCGGCCGGTGCGCGGATTGCGGGCGCGGTGCATCTCGAAGCCGGTCGCCATGTCCTCGGTGATCGAGTCGTACAGGCCGCCGATCTGGCGGAGGGCCGATATTCGTACGGCGTTGCTGGTGCCGACGAACATCGGGGCGCCGTAGCGGTTGCCCGCGCGCTGGATCAGCGCGTGGAAGAGGAACTGCTGGGATTCGGCGGCCTTCGTGACGAACGTGTCGTAGTTGCCGTAGACCTGCGGGCCGATGACGAAGCCGACGTCCGGGTCACGGAAGTAGCCGAGCATCCGCTCCAGGTAGTTGGGCAGCGGTACGTGATCGGTGTCGACCGAGGCGAAGAATTCGTACGCGCTGCCGTGCGCGTCGAGCCAGGCGTTGTAATTGCCGTGCTTGGTCCTCGCGCGGTGCGCGCCCTTGGCCTGGTTCCAGTGCGGGACACCCTTGCGGGAGAAGTGGTGCACCCCGAGCCGGGCGCAGACCTCCTTCACCGCCGGGTCGTCGCCCTCGTCGAGCAGCCAGACGTCCATCGGCCCGCGGTGCCGGATGCGAACCGAGGCTTCGAGGGTCTTCGTCACCATCGCCAAGGGCTCCTTGCCCGGGACGAAGGAGGTGAGGAAGGCGACTCGGGTACCGGACTCCGGCACGACCGGGACCGGGTCGCGCGCGACCAGCGTCGCGTGCGCGTTCGACAGGACGTTCATCGTGCGGAAGAGCTCGATCAGGCCGATCGAGACGAGCATGACGATGTCGAGGACCAGCAGCGTGCCGTTCTTGAGGTTCGGGTCGCGCTGCGTCCAGTGCTCGGGCTGCATCAGCCACACGAACAGGCCGAGCGAGACGAGCGGTGCGGCGCCGAGCAGGAGCGCCGCGCGGATTCTGTGCGGCTCCTGCGAGAGCAGCGAGCGGAACCGGACGGTGTAGGGCTTGTCGGGATCGGGCTGGGTCAGTGGCCCGGCGAGGCGGCTGTAGTGCTCGTAGTCGTAACGCGGCAGCGCCTTCTTCGGGTGCCGCCGCCGGGTCCCGGTCCGGACCCGGTGCGGTGACCGCAGCTGTGCGGTCCGGGAAGAGGCATTGTCCTGCCCGGCGCCTGTCGGCGTCGACGTCATGGGTCATCCCCCTGCACGCATGGTCAGTGCGTGATCGGTCGGTCGTCCCGCCCGCGGCCGATCCCCCCTCGGTCGGCCACGGGCGGCATCGTGGCGGGCCACCGTCCCCTGAGGCACGGGACGGGGCCCTTCCGGTTGCAGGATGCCGTCGTGGCATCCGCCCGTGAGCGGGCCCCCACCCCGCGGTCCGACAACCGGAACTTCCCCCGTACTGCCCTCCAACTGCGGGCGCCATCGGGTTGGTTGAAGCCGATGACCCCATGACAGGTTGTATGGCCCAGGTCGTTGCCGCAAGGGTGAAACAGGGTGTTTACCGGTTAGATGTACGATTTGGTGGCTCTTGTGAAGGGGGGCGCACGGAGGTGCGCGAGGGAGCCTTCGGGCTGCTGGGCGAGGGTGTGGAGGCGGTCGGGCGGGGTAGATGCCGGCCGGTGGCGGCCCGTCGATCATGGCCGGCCGATGCGGCTCGCCGGCTGTGGAGTGGCTGAGCGCATACGAACAAGGCCCCCTCACGCTCGGTGAGAGGGCCTTGACTTTGCGTGCGCCGCCAGGGACTCGAACCCCGGACCCGCTGATTAAGAGTCAGCTGCTCTAACCAACTGAGCTAGCGGCGCCTGCTGACCTGGAGAACTCTACCGGACTGCCAGGTGTGCTCCTGACCATTTCCCGTCCGTCGCGGCCTGTCGGATGGTCGTTTTTTCACTTCTGTCCGTCAAAATGCATTATGTCACGAGAGTTGAGACAGGAACGCCCGTCCAGATGCGCCCAAAGATCTCGACGAGTACGGAGGGGATTCGCATGACTGCGCCGGTCTTCGAGGAGTACGTACCTGCCGTCGACTGCGGTTGTGCAGGGTGCGCCGCACAGCGGCGCGCCGCTGCCCAGGCCCTGTCGACGCGGCACGGAGGACATCCCGCCGCCCATGGCGCACGCCGCGCGCTGGTGATGGTGACGGCGGCCGGAGTGGTCCTCGGCACGGGCGCCGGCGCCGGCGAAGCGGCGAGCGCGGCGACCGGGCACACCGCCGGCTCCGCCGGGTCCGCCTGGGCGGCCCGGGCGGACGAGACGCCGCCGGCCGATGCGGATCCCGGCGATGCGGATCCCGGCGATCCGGACGCCGCCGCCGGTCCGGACGCCGGAGACCCGGGCTCCAGCGACTCGGACCCCGGCAGCCCACAGGGTGCCCCCGGCCCGCTGGAGGGGAGCGGATCCGCGGGTCCGCCGTCGTCCACGAGCGGGACGCCGGAGACGCCCAAGACCACGCGGACGGACATCATCAACCGGGCCAAGAAGTGGGTCAGCGAGCAGGTGCCGTACAGCATGACGAAGTACTGGTCCGACGGCTACCGGCAGGACTGCTCCGGATATGTGTCGATGGCCTGGAGTCTGAAGGGCAACGAGTGGACCGGCAGTCTCGCCCAGTTCGGGAACAAGATCGCCCGGGAGGAACTGCAGCCCGGCGACATCCTGCTCTTTCATAACGCGGCCAACCCCACGAACGGCTCGCACGTCACGATCTTCGGCGGCTGGACGGACTACACCCACACCCATTACACGGCGTACGAGCAGACGCCGGCGCACGCACGCAAGCAGACGACGCCCATGGCGTACTGGACCAATTCGGGCAGTTACGTTCCGTACAGCTACAAGGGCCTGTCCGCCACGACCGGCGGCAAGGGCCCCGAGGCGACGCCGGCGGCGTTCCCGGGCGCCGCGAAGTTCGGTCCCGGTGCCAGCAATGCGTACGTCACCCAGCTCGGCCGGATGCTCGTGGACCGGGGCGGCAAGCGGTTCTACAAGGTCGGCCCAGGGCCGGACTGGGGCGACGCGGACCGGCGCGCGACCCAGGCGTTCCAGAAGGCTCAGGGCTGGTCCGGCAAGGAGGCGGACGGCATCCCCGGCCCTGACACCTGGAGTCTGCTGGTGAACGGAAAGGGACACGACATCCCTGCAGACGGAACCGCGAGCGGAAACGGAAGCGGGGGCGGTGAGCCGGGAGGAGGCGAGTCGGGAGGCGCCGACACTGCTCCGGTCTTCCCGGGGCGGAGCTATTTCCGGCCGGGTCAGTCCAACAGTCATGTCCTCGAGCTCGGCAGACAGTTGGTGAAGAAGGGATACGGCAAGTACTACGTGTCGGGCCCCGGCCCCCGGTGGACCGAGGCGGACCGGCGCAATGTCGAGGCCTTCCAGCGGGCCCAGGGCTGGCGGGGTGCCGAGGCCGACGGCTACCCCGGCCCGGAGACCTGGCGGCGACTCTTCGCGTGACGGAACAGACATGACGGAGGCGGGAATGCGATCCACGGTGTCGGGCAGCTCCGGAGGCCCGGAGAGCGGGACGGAAGGAGAGCCGGTGAACGACGGTGAGGGTTCGGGGTGCGGCGTGGGCCCCGGTGCGGGGGCGGGCCTGGTGCCGGGCCCGGGGCAGGAGCCGGGCGGCGGTGCGGGAGGGGACTCCCGGACCGGCACCGAGCCGGGTGCCGCCGGCTCGGAATCCGTCGTCGACCTGGTGCTCGACCTGGTCCCGGGTGAGACGGAGGACTCCGCGCTCGGC
Source organism: Streptomyces sp. NBC_00316 (assembly GCF_036158715.1). Lineage (NCBI taxonomy): Bacteria > Bacillati > Actinomycetota > Actinomycetes > Kitasatosporales > Streptomycetaceae > Streptomyces > Streptomyces sp. NBC_00316. The sequence continues at coordinate 5,672,914 of NZ_CP108023.1, forward strand.
GCGGCCTCGGCCTCGGTGTCCGTCCCGTCGGTCCCGGCTTCGTCCTCCGTCCCGGAGGCCGAGGCGTTGTCTTCCGCTACGGAGGTCGAGGGTTCGGGCTCTGCCGCATCGGTGCCGGCTTCGTCCTCCGCTCCGGCGGTCGAGGCCGGTGCCGCGCGGCCTTCGGGCCCGCTCCCGGCCGAACGGCCGGGCCCCGACTCCGCACCCCCCACCACGGCCTCCGTCGAGGCCGGGCCCGGACGGCGGAAGGGCGTCATTGCCAACGAGCGCACGACCGCCATCCCCGTGCACCTCCTCTTCCGTGACGACCCCGAGGGTGCCGACGCCGCCGAACTGCCCGCCGGTCTGGCGCAGCGGCCCGGGGGCGAGGAGCAGGTGCCGGGGGTGCGGCGGCCGCCCGTGGCACGCGGCGGGCAGGTGCAGGCGCCCACCCGGCCCGCACCTGCCGGGGATCCCTGTCTGGCCGAGCGGCCGGCGCCCGTGCTGCCCGGGTGGCTTGCGTTGCTCGCCGGGCTGGCCGGGAGCGCCGCCGCCGGGGCCGTGCTGTGGTGGGCCGGCGCGCTGCCCCGCGGGGTGCTCGCGCGGGCCGGGATCGCTGCGCGGCCGTACGACGGGATCGGCCTCGGGACGTGGGCGGTGCTCGTGCTGCTGGCGGCCCTGGTGCTCTTCGCTCTCGGTGGGCTGGGCCGTGGCCGGGTCGGGTGCGCCTGGGTGCTGACGCTCTTCGGCGACTACCGGGGGAGCGTGCGCCGGACCGGGCTCGTCTGGCTCAGCCCGCTGCTTCTGCGCCGCCGCGTCGACGTACGGCTGCGGCACTGGCGGAGCGAACCGCTGCCCGCGGTGGACGCGAACGGTACGGCGTTGCGCGTCGTCGTCCTCGTCGTGTGGCGGATCAGGGACACCGTGCGGGCGACGCTCGGGGTCGCCAACCACGAGGAGTATCTGCGCGAGCAGGTCGAGTCGGCGATGGCGCGCGTCCTCTCGCAGCTGCCCGCCGACGCCTTCCACGAGGACGCGCACACCCTGCGCAACGCGGAAGCGGTCGGCGACGCGCTGACCCGGATGCTGAAGGCGGACTGCGAGCCGGTGGGCATCGAGGTGTACTCCGCGCAGCCGACCGGTATCGAGTACGCGCCGGAGGTCGCCGCCGCCATGCAGCGCCGCCGGATCGCCGCCATTGACGCCAAACACCGCGACAGCGTGCTGACATCCGTGGTCGACGCGGTGGACGACACGGTCAACCGGCTGACCGCGCGTGGCCTCGTCGAGCTCGACGACTACGAACGGAAGGCACTGGTCAAGGACTTGACGGTGGCCTTCTACACCGGACGCAGCGGCGGCGATGGCTCCTGACCGCACCGCCGCGCCGCCTTCGTGGGGGCCGGACTCCCCTTCCCATTGGTCTGGACATGTTCATGGCGTGTCAATAATCTGAGACTTGGTCTAGACCGCACCATTGCGCACGCAGCACAGCTCATGGAACTTCCCCCACGTCCCTGAGGAGCCACAGCAATGCGTAAACGGGCAAGCGCGGGCTTAGTGGGCCTGGCGATAGCCGGCGTCTCGATGTTCGCGACGAGCAGTGCCGGCAGTCACGGCTACACCGACAACCCCATCAGCCGCCAGAAGCTCTGCGCCAACGGCACCGTCACCGACTGCGGAGCCATCCAGTGGGAGCCCCAGAGCGTCGAGGCTCCCAAGGGCTTCCCCGCGGCGGGTCCGGCCGACGGCAAGATCTGTTCCGGCGCCCACGACAACTTCGCCGCGCTCGACGACCCGCGCGGCGGAACCTGGCCCGCCACCAAGGTCACCGCGGGCCAGGGCTTCAGCTTCCGCTGGCAGTTCACCGCCCGGCATGCCACGACCGACTTCCGTTACTACATCACCAAGAACGGCTGGGACCCCACCAAGCCGCTCACCAGGGCGGCCCTTGAGTCTCAGCCCTTCATGACCGTGCCGTACGGCGGTCAGCAGCCCCCGGGCACCCTGACCCAGCAGGGCACCATCCCCACTCAGAAGACGGGGCGGCACATCATCCTGAGCGTCTGGAACATCGCGGACACCGGGAACGCGTTCTACGCGTGCTCCGACGTCCAGTTCTGACGCCTGACAAGTGGATCGCCGGACAGGCCCGATGCCCGGGCCTGTCCGGCGATCGCGGGCAGGAGGGCGAGGCCGGCAAGCCTGCCCGAGGGCTGTCCCGTCATCCCTGGCGGGCGCACGGGAGAGCCCTCAGTGCGTCGGAACCGGTTCGTTCCGGACCTGGCCACCGCGTCGCAGAAGCATGACCGCCAGTACCGCCCCTGCCAGCAGAATCAGCGACCCCGCCACCGACGCGTACTGCATGCTGTGCACGAACGCCTCCCGGCCCGCCGAGATCAGCGACGCGTCGCCGGTGGCCAGCGCCCCCGGCAGCGTCTTGCGGGCGGCCTCCGGTGCGGAGTCCGGCAGGTCCGCTCCGTACACCGCGGTGGCGACCGCCCCCAGCAGCGCCATGCCCATCGCGCCGCCGAACTCCTGGCCGGTCTCCAGCAGTGACGCGGCCGAACCCGCCTTCTCCGGCGGGGCGGTGGCCAGCGCCAGGTCCGAGACGAGCGCCATCACGGTGACGATGCCCGAGCTCATCACGGCCGAGCCGATGAGCAGCAGCCAGAGCGAGTCCGTGCCCGACAGGGCCAGCACGGCGAACCCGGCGGCGGCGATGACGAAGCCGGCGGAGATCACATGCGTGCGGTCGGTCCGCTGGGCGATCGCCGTGGCCGTCGGCGCCGCGGCCCCCACTGCCAGCGACGGGGCGAGGCTCCACAGCGCGGCCTCCATCGTCGACATGCCGAGCACCGACTGCAGGTACTGCGTGGTGAAGAAGGCGGAGCCCATCATCGCGAAGGCGGCGAGGGAGTTCAGGCCGATCCCGGCGGCGAAGCCCGGTCCGCGGAACAGCTCCCGGCTGATCATCGCGTCGCCACGGCTGCGCTGCCGGCGGACGAAGGCCCAGCCGATGCCCAGCCCGGCGGCGATCAGCAGGGCGTTGCGCATGTCGAGACCGTGCGCGGCACTCTCCTTGACGCCGTAGACGACCGGCAGCACGGAGCCCATCGACAGCGGCACGCTCAGCAGGTCGAACCGTCCGGGGTCCGGGTCCTTGAACTCCGGGACCAGCACCGGCACCAGGGCCAGCAGCAGCACCATCGCCGGCACATTGATCAGGAAGACCGAGCCCCACCAGAAGTGCTCCAGCATGACCCCGCTCAGCACCGAACCGAGGGCGATCCCGCCCGCCATGGCGCCGGACCAGATGCCGACCGCGCGGCTGCGCTGCTGTTCGTCGCGGAACATGTTCCGCACGAGCCCCATCGTCGACGGCATCAGCGTCGCGCCGCCGATTCCGAGCAGCGCCCGCGCCGCGATGAGCATCTCGGGGCTGGTGGCGTACGCGGCGCCGACGGATGCGGCGCCGAAGGCGGACGCCCCCAGGAGGAGCAGCTTGCGGCGGCCGATCCGGTCGCCGAGTGAGCCCATCGTGATGAGAAGGCCGGCCAGGGCGAAGCCGTACACATCGAAGATCCAGAGCTGCTGGGTGGCGCTGGGGGCGAGGTCCCGGTCGATGGACGGGATGGCGAAGAAGAGGACGGAGACGTCCATCGACACCAGGAGAAGGGGGAGCAGGAGGACCACGAAGGCGGTCCATTCCTTGCGGCCGGCGAGGCCACTGCGGTCAGTGGTGGTGCTCGTCGCGTTCGTCATGACAGGAAATATACGAGCGTATAAAACAGCTGTCTAGTACGTTTGTGTAACACGTTTGTATGGAACCTTGGGCAGCAGTGGACGCCGGTGTCGGGTGGGGCAGCGGGAGGGCATGCGGAAACGCACTGGGCGGTCCACGTGTATACGTGGACCGCCCAGTGCGTTTGTCTGTGCGCCGCCAGGGACTCGAACCCCGGACCCGCTGATTAAGAGTCAGCTGCTCTAACCAACTGAGCTAGCGGCGCCTGCTGACTCGAAAATAATACCTGGTCCCGCGGGGTGCTGATGACACGTGCCCGCGACAGCCCTCAGAGGGCCAGCGAGAGCAGGACCGGAGCGGCCCGCCGGTTCAGGGTGTCCGCCGCCGAGCGCAGCCGGTGTGCGTCCTCGACCGGCAGCGACAGTGCCAGGCAGCCGGCCGAGGAGCCCGCCGTCAGCGGCACGGCCGCGCAGACCGTGCCCACCGCGTACTCCTGGAGGTCGAGCACCGGGACCGTCGCCGGCTGGTTGTCCAGCTTGGAGAAGAGGACCTTCTCGCTGGTGATGGTCCGCGAGGTGAGCCGGGCGATCTTGTGGCGTGAGAGGTGGTCGCGGCGGCCGTCGTGGTCGAGCTGGGTCAGCAGGCACTTGCCGATCGCGCTGGCGTGCGCGGCGGACCGGAAGTCCACCCATTCGTTGACCGCGGGGGTGCGCGGGCCGTCGGCGTACTGGGTGACCCGGATCTCTCCGTCCACGTACCGGCTGATGTACACCGCGGCGCCGACCGAATCGCGCAGCTGGTCCAGGGTGTGCTGGAGCTTCGTCTCCAGCGCCTGCCGGCGGGCGGCGCCGGAGCCGAGCAGGAGGAGCGAGGAGCCGATCACGTAGGCGCCGTCGGTGATCTGCTCGACGTAACCCTCGCGGCGCAGCATCAGCAGCAGCGGGGCGAGGTGCCCGCCCGGCAGTCCCGTCTCGCGGGAGATCTGGGCGTCCATCACGCCGTTGCCATGCTTGGAGATCGTCTCGAGAACACGAAGGGCGTACTGCACCGAGTGGAACGGCGCGGTCGGTTCGGGCTTCAGCGCCACGGTTTCCCCCTACCGGATTGCGACCGCAAGACCAGGTTGTCACCACAAGCTGTCGCACCACGATAACTGCCAAAAGTCGTTTGAGGGGGGCCTGTTGACGACTTGATGAGACGATCCGGCGCTGTCAGCTGGGGCGCACCCGTATGGCATATGCCAAAGTCATGAGCAAGCGACGGAGGGCGAGGTCACGGCACCGCAACGAGGATCTCGCGCGTACGTTCGGGCGCGGGATCCGGGAAGATTTTTTTCCGGCGGACCGGCCGCAGCCGCCCGGCCGGTGCCGGGCATCGGCTTCCGCGGACCCTTCCCCGGTCTCAACGCGGGCGTGGGCAAGGGGTGTTCGCGCCATTGAGGACGTCCGGGGACGGCACGTGTCCGAGCCGCTTGTCGACCACGTTGGGCAACGGCTCCCCGGCCGCCCACCGTTCGTACATCTCCACGAACTGCTCGCCCAGCCGGTCGCGCCAGCCGGCCGTGTCGCCGCTCATGTGCGGGGACACGATCAGCCCCGGCACGTCCCACAGCGTGCTGCCCGGATCCAGCGGTTCGCCCGTGAACACATCGAGCGCCGCACCCGCGAACCACCGCCTGCGCAGTGCCTCGGCCAGATCCTCCTCGACGACCAACGGCCCGCGCCCCACGTTGATGAAGCGGGCCGACGGCTGCATCAGCCCGAAGAACCGCGCGTCGAACATCCCGCGGGTCCGCTGCGTCAGCGGCGCCGCGCAGATCACCCAGTCGGCCAGGGCGGCCAGCCGGTCCAGGTCCTCGGCCCCATGGATGGTGCGCCGCGCGGTGCGCCCCACGAGCGCCACCTCGACCCCCAGTGCGATCAGCAGCCGGGTGATCTCCCGCCCGATCGGCCCTGCCCCGACGACCACCGCGCGGGTGCCGGCGACCTGCTGCGACTCGCGGTGGTGCCACCGCCGCCGCTGCTGCAGCTCCAGGGTGCCGGGGACGTCCTTCGCGAACGCCAGCACCAGACCCAGCACATACTCGGCGATCGGCCGCTCGAAGACGCCCCGCGCGTTGGTCAGGACGGTGTCGGACTCGGCCAGTTCCGGGCAGAGCAGCCGGTCCACACCGGCGCTCGCCGTATGCACCCAGCGGGGCCGTGGTCCGTCGCCGGGCCAGGCGGCGCGTACTGCGTCAGAGGTGAAGTCCCACACCAGCAGGGCATCGGCGTACGGCAGTTGGCCGGCGAGACCGGCCTCGTCCGTGTACCGGATCCGGGCCCGTCCGGTCAGGGCGCCGAGGCGGGGCGACGGGTCGGTGTCCAGGACGAGCAGGGTGGGGTCTGGCATGAGAGGCGGTCGCTCCGCTGCGTCTGAGATGTGCGGATTGACCACGCTCGCACCCCGGCCCGGCTCCGTCAACGCGAAGGCCGGCCGCTGCTGCCGGGGGAATACTGGGCAGCGAGGGACAGCAGGGAGCAGTACAGCGGTCCAGCACTGCAGGAGGGCGAACATGACGACCGTCGGATTCCTCTACCCGGGTCACTTCGCGGAGGACGACTTCCCACGGATGGAGGTCATCCTCGACACCACCATCAGGCTGGTCGTGAACCGCACCGACCCCGGCGAGGACGACCGTCGCGCCGACACCCTGCGACAGCTGGGAGAACCCGAGCGCCTCGCCGCCGGGCTGGAGGAGCTGCGGCGGGCCGGCGTCGAGTCGGTGGTCTGGGCCAGTACCGGCGGGAGCTTCGTGTACGGCTGGGAGGGCGCCCATGGACAGACCACCACCCTGGCCCGGGCGGCAGGGCTGCCCGCGTCCAGCACGTCGCTCGGATTCGTCCAGGCGGTACGGGCGCTGGGCGCCGCCCGGGTCTGCGTCGCCGCGACCTACCCGGAGGAGATCGCCGGGCTCTTCAGCGCCTTCCTGGCCACCGCGGGCATCGACGTGGTCGCCACGCACAGCGGCGATGTCACCTCCGCCGCCGAGGCCGCCGAGTGGGGCCCGGACCGGCTGAAGGAACTCGCGGCCGCCGCGGACCGCCCGGACGCGGATGCGGTACTGCTGCCGGACACCGCCCTGCACACCGCCGCGCACATTCGTGACCTGGAGCGACTTCTCGGCAAACCGGTCCTCACCGCCAATCAGGTGACGGTGTTCGAGGCCCTGCGGCTGGCTCGCCGCCGCACCTGGGCGCCGCAGCTGGGCGCACTCTTCGCCACCCGGGAGGCACCACCGGCTCCGGTGGAGCAGTGACCGGCCGGAACAGCCGCCCGGAACAGGCGTCCGGTACGGCCGTCGGGAATAAACGGAGACGACCTCCTGTTACGTCCCTCCGGACGTAAGCGCATCACCGGAGAGGCCTTTCACGTGGACAAGAACCGAGGCGACGACATTCGCGGCAAGGCCGAGGGAACGGCCCCCGTGCCGCTCTCGGTGCTCGACCTGGTGAGCGTGGGCCAGGGGCGCACCGCGACCCAGGCGCTCCGCACCAGTGTGGACATCGCGCAACTTGCCGAACGCCGCGGCTTCCACCGTCTCTGGGTCGCCGAACACCACTCCATGCCCGGCGTCGCCTCGTCGTCCCCGGCCGTGATCCTGGCCCACCTCACCGCGCACACCGAGCGGATCCGGCTGGGCTCCGGCGGCGTGATGCTGCCCAACCACGCCCCGCTCGTCATCGCCGAACAGTTCGGCACGCTGGAGGCCATGGCCCCCGGCCGCATCGACCTGGGCCTCGGCCGTGCACCCGGCACGGACGGCGCGACCGCCGCCGCGCTGCGCCGCACCGACCGGCTGAACGAGGGCGCCGATGACTTCCCGCAGCAGCTTGCCGAACTGACCCGGTTCCTCGACGACGACTTCCCCGACGGCCACCCCTATTCCCGCATCCACGCCGTCCCGGGTCCGGTCCAGGGTCCCGCGGGCCGACCGCCGATCTGGCTGCTCGGCTCCTCCGGCTTCAGCGCCCGGCTGGCGGGCGTCCTCGGCCTGCCGTTCGCCTTCGCCCACCACTTCTCCGCACAGAACACGATCCCGGCGCTCGACCTGTACCGGGAGTCGTTCAAGCCGTCCGCGGTGCTCGACGCCCCGTACGCGCTGATCGGCGTGTCGGCGCTGGCCGCGGACGAGGAGCGCGAGGCCCGCCGTCAGGTGCTGACCGGCGCCCTGTCGATGGTCCGTCTGCGTACCGGCCGGCCCGGTCTCATTCCGACGCCGGAGGAGGCGGAGGCGTACTCCTTCAGCCCGATGGAGCGCGAGTTCGTCGACAGCTGGCTCGGCAACGTCATCCACGGCACGGCGGACGAGGTCCGGTCCGGGCTGAACGATCTGGCCAAGCGGACGGGGGCGGACGAGCTGATGATCACGGCCAATGCGCATGGGGGCGAGGCGCGGGTGCGCAGTTACGAGTTGATCGCCGATGCGTATGGGCTGGGTGGCTGAGGGCGGTGCGGGCCCGTCCGCGTGACGGGTTCGCCCTCGAGCGCCGGACGGGCCGGAAGGTGCCCACGATCGCCGGGCGGGCTCAGGTGCGCCGGGCGGGGCCGGGGATCGGCCGCAGGGCGCCGCTCAGCCGGCCAGGGGGCTGGTGCCGATCAGCTCTGCGATGCGCTCCGGGGCCACTGCCCGTGAGTACAGCCAGCCCTGCCCCGTGTCGCAGCCGATCCGGCGCAGGCGTTCCGCCTGGCCCGCTGTTTCGACACACTCGGCGGTGACGGTCAGCCCCAGCCGGTGCGCCAGTTGGACCATCGCCTCGACGATCGTCTCGTCGGCGGGGCTGGGGTGCGCGCCGTCCTCGTAGCGGAACCCCTTGACGAACGATCCGTCCAGTTTGAGTACGGACACCGGCAATCGGCTCAGGTACGCCAAGTTCGAGTAGCCCGTCCCGAAGTCGTCGATGGCGATCCGGACGCCCATGTCGCTGAGCTCCCGGAGCGCCTCCAGCGGGCGGCCGGCCGAACCCATCACCGCGGACTCGGTCAGTTCCAGCTGAAGCAGCCCCGGAGCCAGACCGGTCTCGGCGAGGATCTCCGCGACATCGGTCACGAGGTCGGAGTCCCAGACCTGCCGTACGGCCACATTGACGCTGATGAACAGCGGCGACTCGGTCGGATGGTCCAGCTGCCAGCGCCGGGCCTGGCGGCAGGCCGACTGCAGCACCCACCGGCCGAGCTGGACGATGGAGCCGTCCTCCTCGGCGATCGCGACGAACCGGTTCGGCGAGAGCATGCCGAACTGCGGGTGGTTCCAGCGAACCAGGGCCTCCACTCCGCGGACGACCCCGTCGGCCATGCCGACCAGCGGCTGGTACTCGATGGTGAACTCGCCGCGCTCGACAGCGGGGCGGAGCGTGGACGAGAGCGCCTGCCGCGTCATCCGGTGTGCGTTGCGCTCGGGGTCGAAGAGTGTCCAGCGGGCCTTGCCGTCCGCCTTCGCCCAGTAGAGCGTGGTGTCGGCGGCCTGCATCAGCCCGGTCGCCGAGGTGCCGGCCACGGCGCGCTCCACCACCCCGATCGACGCCGATACGGCGAGCCGCTGCCCGGCCAGGTCGAACGGCTTCTGCAGGGCGGTGAGCACCGCGCGGGCGAGATCGGTCAGTTGCTGCGCACCGGCGGACTCCTCGACGAGGATCGCGAACTCGTCTCCGCCGAGGCGCGCCACGAGCGAACCACCGGTGCGGTGCAGGCTCTCCTGCTCGGCGCAGTCGGTGAGCCGGGAGGCGACGGCGGCGAGCAGCCGGTCGCCGATCCGGTGGCCCATCGTGTCGTTGACGGCCTTGAAACCGTCCAGGTCGAGGTAGCAGAGCCCGATCCGGCTCTGCCGCGCCGGGTCTTCGTCCTGGTTCGGCGGGGTCTGCAGGGCAGCCGAGAGCCGTTCGAAGAACAGCATCCGGTTGGGCAGCCGGGTCACCGGATCGTGCATCTGGAGATGGTGCAGCCTGTTCTGCAGCTCGCGCCGGTCGCTGACGTCGGCGACGGAGAGCAGCACGGGGGAGCAACCCGGCCCCGGCGCCCGGGCCGAGCCCGCTCCCGCGGCCTCCGGCATCGGGACGACGGTGATCTCGGCCCACAGCGAGCGCCCGTCCGGGTGTTTGAGCCTGCGCGTGCAGCGGAACCGGGAACGCCGCCCGCGCAGCACCTCGCGGTACGCGTGCCAGGTGAGGCCGTCCGACGAGACGTCCAGCAGATCCGACGCGGACTGGGCGGCCAGGGCGGCGGGGTCGGTGCCGAGCAGCGCGCCGAGGGCGTCGTTGGCGGTGAGGACGAGGCCTTCGTGGTCGACGACGGCCATCGGGAGGCCGGCGGTCAGGAAGGCGGCCCGGTAGTCGGCCGCACTTGCTGAGGCACGCTCCGCATGACGCTCCGTGACCGTCGGTCGCACGGTAACGGGCGCTGTGCCTGCCGCGGGCCTCGGCCCTTCGGAGGTTCCGCTCACCGCTCGCTCCCGCCGTGCAGTTCTGTCCTGAACAGATGTGGTCGGACTGGGCCCGCCGCGCGGAGTGCCGTCGTCGGACCGGAAACCACGCAGGAAAGCGTGGTGAAGCATAGAGGTTGTCGTCCGGCCCGTTCCAGCTCCGTGCCCGTTCCTGGCCCCTGGATCGCCCCGCATGGACCATTCGCGTGCCGATCCGGTTTGCCCGCGACTGATTATTTCTGTGCAGCTCTGTTCTCTCCAGTCGATCTAGGGTCGCTCTTGCGTTGCCGTGGTGATCGATTGTGACTGTCCGTGAACGAGCCCCCGGGTTGCGGCTTGCTTACACGAGTGGGGCAGCACAACAGGGCGTATAGCGCAAAACCGGCACAAAGTGGGTGGTAACCAGCATTCCCGCACCCGGAGGTTGATGTGCCGCGCCAGCGCAGACTCGCCGGGTTGGAGAGGCCGAGTCCGCGCGCCGTCCTGGCCGGAGTGATCGCGCTCCTGTCGCTCGCCGCCATCTCCCTCGTCGCGGGCCCGGCCGTGGCCGCGACGGGTGCGGCCGGCCCGTGCGCCCTGCCCAGGACCGGGGCGCACCACTCACTGGGTGTGGGCAACTGGAACGACGCCTACCCGCGTCCCGACCATCCTCTCGACGCAGTCATGATCTTCCTGTCCTTCCCTGACGCGCACCCGGTCACCACCCCCGCCGAGCTCGCCGCCGACTACTTCCCGGCCACCAGCCGGTTCTTCAGGCGTTCCTCGTACGGGAAGTTCATCCTGCGCCCGCATCCGCAGCCGGACTGGATCCAGATGCCCCGGAGTTCCACCTCGTACGGCATGAAGCGTGACTGGGACGACGGGCGGCGCAGCGAGTACCTGCGCGACGCGATCTCCGTGGCCGACGACCAGGTCGACTTCTCGAAGTACGACATCGTCTATCTCGTCGCCGACCCGGACGCCCCCGGCGTCGACTCCGACGCCACCAAGGTCGTCAACTTCGACAGGCCGCTGCACGCCGACGGCACGGACATCCGGCGCGTCGTCACCGTCTTCGAACAGCACCCTCCGGACCGCAACGTGCTGGCCCACGAGACCGGGCACGTCCTCGATCTGCCGGACCTCTACCACCGGCCGGCGGACGGCAAGGGCGACTGGGACACCTACGTCGGCGACTGGGACGTGATGGGCAGCCAGTTCGGTCTCGCGCCGGATCTGTTCGGCTGGCTCAAGTGGAAACTGGGCTGGCTGGACCGCCGGCAGGTGGCGTGCATCCAGGAGAACGCGAACATCACCCTGGAGTCGATGGCCGCCGTGCCGGTGCCCGGTGAGTCGATCGGCACGCGGCTCGCGGTGATCAGGACCGGGGAGGACAGCGCGGTGGCGCTGGAGGCCCGCAGTGCCACCGGCAACGACCGGGCGACCTGCAGCGAAGGCGTGCTGATCTACCGGGTGCGCAGCGAGACGTCGTCCGGCGGCGGACCCGTCCAGGTCATCGACACGCACCCCGGCACCGATGCCTGCTGGGACCTGTCGGTCTACCCGCCGCTCGCGGATGCGCCGCTGCGGGTCGGTGAGACGTACTCCATCCCCGGTGAGCACACGAGGATCGAAGTAGCGGACCGGACGCCGTCGGGCGCGTGGACGGTCAGGATCACCACGGGTACCTGAGCCGGCCCGGCCGATACCGGAAACGAAGAAGCCCCCCGCTTGCGCGAGGGGCTTCTTCCGTCGGTGCGCCGCCAGGGACTCGAACCCCGGACCCGCTGATTAAGAGTCAGCTGCTCTAACCAACTGAGCTAGCGGCGCCTGCTGACGTCGTAGACATTAGCATCCTGATCGGCGGGAGGAAAAATCGAAATCCGGGCCGACGGCGTGGGCGCCGAGCGGGCCACCCGCACACAGGCCCAGAGCAGTACGTCGGGGCCCGGCAGCCACGGGTCACGGGTGTCGGGGGCGACCACCCAGCGGGGCCCGGCCGCAGCGGAACCACAGGTCAGGGGCGGGACGGTCACCGCGTCGCCGGTGCCGTGACAGAGCAGCGGCGGGACCCTGTCCGCGGAGCCGTCCGGCCCCCGGGACGGCAGGGGGGTCTGGCCCGCCCGTGGTCCGGGGCGGCTGCCCCACTCCTCCCAGTCGAGCAGGGACGGCAGCCGCTGGGCGGTCCCGGGGGCGGCGAACAGCAGCATCCGTCCGCGGTGCGTGGCGACCGGCCCGGAACCGGGTCCGTCGGCCCACAGGTGCTCCAGCATCCGCCGGCCGAAGAGCACGGGCACATTGACCACGTCGAACGCCGTGCCGCACGGCAGTACGCCGGGGGAGCCGGGGTGGGCCGTCCACTGGGCGAGCGTGGAGCGGGGGTAGGCCGTGGCGCCGGCGAGCCAGGCGGCGCCTGCCGCGGTGACCTGTGCGACGCGGTCCCCGGCCTGGTTCTCGTCACGGTTCCCGGTCCGGTCCCGCGCGGCGGCGAAGACGTCGACACCGTGGCGGGAGCCGGTGTCCGGTCCCGTGCGGGACCCGGTGCCGGGGTGCAGGGTCGTGTGGTCTGGCAGCCATGCGGTCATGTGCACCGGTCTACCGGGAGTGACGGACCGGATTCCAGGAGTTGCCGGAAAGCGGGACAGGGCGGGGCGGAGGGGAGTATCTTGCGCGCGGGCATATGCCAGCGGCTGTCCCCGGAGTCAGCTCCGGGCGGGGACCGGACGCTCCGGCGTCACGGCCTCGCGCCACCCAGCAGGCTCCGGCCGAACTCGACCATCTTCTTCGCGTAGTCCTCGGTCCACTCCGCGCGCTCCGCGATGTCCGCCGTCGTCAGCCGGTCGAACCGGCGCGGATCGGCCAGCTGCGCAGCGGCGATCGCCTGGAACTCGACCGCACGGTCCGTCGCGGCACGAAATGCCAGCGTCAGCTCGGTGGCACGGGCCAGCATCTCCCTCGGGTCGTCCATCGACTCCAGGTCGAAGAAGTGCTCGGGGTCGGCGACCGCCGCCGTCGGCTCGAAGAGCAGGGGCGCGGGGCGCAGCCGCTGCCGCTCGTTCCGCTCGGGTTGTGCCATGTGGTTGTTCCTCCTTCGGTGGGCCCGACGGCCACCCTCCATTGTCCAACGCGCCGCAAGAGCGCTTCCGGGGTGGTGTGTGGGGCCCGTGCGCGGGGGGCGCGCACCGGGACACCCCCCGGCGCGACGCACGCCCCCTCCGGTGGCCTATCGCCCGCGCCCCGTGGACGTTACGGACGTCAGGGAACCGGCGGCATCACGGTGCCCATCGCACCCGGTGTTCCGCGAGATGCGACAGCACGGCATGGTTCGCTTCCCAGCCGTCGGGGAATTTCACCGTGACGCCCAGCTGGACCGGTTCCGTCGACGGGTGCTCGTCCAGCAGGTCGGCGACACCCTCGCGGCAGACCACGATGCAGGCGTGGCGGTGGCGGGAGGCCAGTACGCACAGCCGGCCCGTCTCCAGATGGAACGCCGTGGCGTCCGGGCGGCCGGACAGTGGGTGCAGGACCACCGTCACATCGAACTCGCGGCCCTGGAGCCGGTTCGCCGTGTCCACGGCGACGCCCGTCACGCCGAGTTCCGCGAGCGCCGCCCGTACCGCCGCGGCCTGGTCCCGGTGGGCCGTGCCGACCGCGACCCGGTCCGCCGTCACCGGAGCAGGGGCGGGGGAGCGCTCGCTCGTGGCCGCGCCGCCGCGGTCCAGCAGCCTGCGGACCACCTGGGCCACCGCCCGTACCGCCTCCGGATCCGTGCGCGGGGTGTGCCGGGCGGGGAGCTCGAGCAGGCCCCAGCCGGACTCCGCGGCCCGGTCCAGCACCCGGTCCGGGGCGGAGCCGTCCGACGCGACGCCGAACGACAGCCGCCGGTCGCCGTGGCCGGTGCCGCTGCGGAACGGGGTGTACGGGTAGAAGGCGTCCGAGACCAGGGGGGCGGCCGACGCGGGCAGCCGCCACGACACCGGCAGCCGGTGCTGCGGCAGGTGCGGGTTGTGCGCCAGCAGCGTGGAGACCGCGCTCGCCGACGGGTCGTACGACAGCCCCGCCCACTGGTCCGCACCGACGATCGAGAACGGGTCCAACTGGCCCGGATCGCCGACGAACAGCGCCCGTTCGAAGAGTCCGGCGACGGCCAGCAGTGCGTCGGAGCGCATCTGGTACGCCTCGTCGACGATCGCGTGCCCCCACGGCTCGACGTTCTTCACATGCGCCCACTTGGCGGCCGTGGAGATGACGACGTCGAGTCCGGCGAGGTCCGCCGCCTTCGCCGACTTCCGTACGTTGGCCAGGTCGTCGAGGGCCTTGTCGTAGGGGTCCGCGTCGTTGCTGTGCAACCGGCCGACCGGAAGCCCCGGTTCCTTCTCGGCCAGCCGGACCACCAGGTCGTCGACCTGGGCGTTGGTCTGCGCGACCACCATCAACGGACGCCCGGCAGCCGCCAGTTCGAGCGCGGCGCGCACCACGAGTGTCGACTTGCCCGCGCCCGGCGGGGAGTCCACCACGATGCCACGGGCCGTGCCGTGCAGAGTGTCGTCGAGGATCGCGGCGGTGGCTCGTCCCGCCGCCGCGCCCGGGTCGAATACGGCGGTCACAGAAGGTCCTCCGCGGTCACGGGGTCGGGCTTCTCGGCGTGCCCGGCGGCGGCGCCCGGCGGGCCGCCGTGCGTCCAGGGAGTGTCCTCCGGGTCCGGCAGCTTCGGGCCGCCGCGCTGGTCGTGCTCGAACAGCGTCCACGCGATCCGGTCACCCGGCTCCGGCAGCGAACCGGGAGCCGGCTCCTTGCTCCGGCCCATCCGGTCGGTGATCCGCAGCACGAGCAGGCTCTCCTCGGCCGATGCGGCATCCTCGGCCGCGTACGCCACGAACTCCGCGGTCTGCGGCCTGCCGTCCAGCGAGCGGTACACCTTCGTCCGCTCACCGAGATGCGGGCGTTCGGCCGTCCGTACCGTGACCAGCGGGCGCGGTGAGGGCCGCTTCGACTCGCTGTACGCCATCACCACCTCGGTCACCTCCCCGACGAACGCCTCGCCGGCCAGCCGCCGCCCGGCCAGCACCAGCGGATCGTCCAGCGCCTCCTGCGCCTCCAGCTGCGCCTGCGCCGTCTCCCGCGACGCGAGCTTCTGCGCTGCCGTCACCGCGTCGTCCCGGCGTGGCTGCGGCGGCTCCCCGGACCGGACCCGGTCCCGGTGGCCGGTGAACGACCAGCGGTCCCGGGTCCAGCGGTCCTCGGACCTGGCCCCGGGCGGCAACTGCGCCAGCAGGTCCAGCCCCCGCCACACCGCGTCCCAGGTCGGCCGCATCACCCCGGCGAGAAGCGATCCGATCTCCCGTTCGGCCGCCGTCAGTGCGGCGAGCCGGGCATCGGCCGCGACCCCGTCCTCGGCGGCCGCGAGTGCCGTACGCGCCCGGTCGTACTTCTCGATCGCCGGGGCGAGCAGCCGGTTGTCGAACGCCGGGTCCGTCGCCGGACCGGCCGGCGGGCACACCAGCCGGCCGTCGCCGTCCCGCTCCAGCTCGGCCCGGAGCGCGGCCCGCGCCCCGGACTCGCCCGTCGGCGGATCGATCCAGGCGAGGAGCGCGCCCAGATGCTGGTCCTCCAGCGAGGACTGACCCGTCGCCCAGTGCCGGTTCAGCAGATCGGTCATGGCCAGGAGCAGCGAGGAACCCGGCACCCGGGCCCGCTCCCCGTAGTGGGTCAGCCAGCGGCCGAGCAGCGGGACACGGGCCGGGGCCGGGTACGGGGTGTCCGGATCGTCCTCGGCGGTGCGCCGGAACCGCATGGAGCGGCCGAGGAGTCGCACGAAGTCGATACCGGCCCGGCTCGGCACGATCAACTGCGGTGCGTCCGCGCACAGTTCGACCTCGACCTTGACCTTCTTCCCGGTCTCGGGGTCGGTCTCGTTGCGCTCGGCCGGCTCGACCACGTCCGCGTACGACTCGATGTGCGGCAGGACCGCCTCGGCCAGGTCGGCGAGGAAGGCGAACCGCAGATCACGGTCGCGCGGCTGGGCCACGGTGAGCAGGCGTGGCGCGTCCCGGTCGGTGCCCACGAGGGCGCCGAGCGGGGCGCCCGCCTCACCGGCGGTGGTCAGCGGGACGAGGACGAGCGGCCGGTCGGTGAGATGGCGGTGCCGAACGGTGGCCAGCGGCTGCGCCCGCCCGCTCTCCACGGCCTCGAGCCGGGCCAGGGTGCTGATCAGCGACATACGGCGCCGCCCTCCGGAGCCACCGGGCCGGTCGCCCGCTGGTGAGGCAGGGGGCCGGTCGCCCGTGCCGCTGAGCCGGCCGTCTGCTCCAGCGCCTCAGCGCGCAGGGCCGCCGCGCGGCGCAGGGCCGCGGCCGTCGGGTCCGCCGGGTCGCCCTCCTTGCCCGCGGCCGCGGCCAGCACCGCGGTGACCGTGGTCAGACCGCCGAGCTCGCCCCGCACGCTCCGCCCCAGCGCCTCCACCGCACCGGCCGCGCGCGCCGTGGCCCGGCAGTGGAAGGCCAGTTCGCAGGCGGCCAGGCACTCGGGTGCGTACGCCGCCGTCACCGATTCGACCGCGGCTGTCAGCTCCTGCGGCGAACACTGCGGGTCGAAGGTGGTGCCCTCGGGCAGGGCCGCCGCGATGTCCTCGATCCGGGTCAGCCGGGTCAGCTGCCGGCGGGTGACCGCCCGCTGCTTGCGCACGTCCACGACCGACGCCGTCGGCAGGTTGGAGAAGTCCTTCGGGCAGACCAGCAG
Organism: Streptomyces sp. NBC_00316; assembly: GCF_036158715.1. NCBI lineage: Bacteria > Bacillati > Actinomycetota > Actinomycetes > Kitasatosporales > Streptomycetaceae > Streptomyces > Streptomyces sp. NBC_00316. The sequence continues at coordinate 5,689,812 of NZ_CP108023.1, forward strand.
CACCCGGTGGCCGACATCCGCGCCGTCCGTGACCGCCGCGATCCGCTCCAGCGCCAGGACGTACACGGCCGCCTGCCGGGCGGCCGCGCCGACCTTCGCCGCGTCCGCCGAACTGTCGATCATGGGGAACGACTTGATCTCCACGACCGTCCACCGGCCGTCGGGGTGCACCACCACCGCGTCCGGCTCCAGATAGGCGGGCGAGCCCGCCACCTCCAGGGCCAGCATCGGATGGTCGAGCAGCGCCCAGCCACCCGCCCCGGTCGCCTCCCGCAGGGCCAGCGCCGTACGCGCCGCGCGCCCCTCGGGGCCGGCCGCCGTCAGATCCGGCACCCGGACCTTGCGGGGCGTCTCGCCACCGCCGCCGAGCCGCTCGTGCAGCAGCCGCATCAGTTCGGTACCGCCGTCGGCCTTCACCTTCGCCTCGAAGGCGTTGCCCCGCATGAACGCGAACTGCGACTGACCGAACGCGGCCGGCGAGCCGAGCGCCGTGGCCAGCACCGCCTTGTCCACCCCGGCGCCGTCCAGCAGGGCGCGCCGCCTGCAGCCGGGGTTGGCGGCGAGCGCGGCCAGCGCGCGGGCGTCGAGCGGATGCGGGGCGACGGCCGGACCGCGCAGCTCAGCGAGCCGCTGCCGGAGTGCCGTCGCCGGCTGCGTCGCCCGATGCTGCGGCATCGGTGGAGTCTGCGGAGGAGGTCCGCTGGCCGGGAATTCGCTCACCCGCGGAAGTCTTGCATCCGGCACTGACAATCGGGGACTTCGCGACGGCGGGGGCCGGTGCGAGCCGGGCCCGTACGCCGGCGACGGCCTGGTCTGCGAGCCGCATCACCGGCCTGGTCAGCAGCGCTCCGGCACCCATCACGGCAGCGCCCGCGAGCGCGTCGAGGAAGTAGTGGTTGGCCGTGCCCATCACGACGAACGTGGTGACTATCGGGTAGGCGACACCCGCGGCGCGTATGAGCGGATGCCGCCCGTGGCGCCAGAGGAGGATCCCGCACCACAGTGCCCAGCCGACGTGCAGGCTCGGCATCGCGGCGTACTGGTTGGTCATCCAGCCCATCCCGCGCGGCGCGCTCGCCTCGTTGCCCCACCAGCCGTACGAGCTGTACTGGGCCATCGTGTCCACGAAACCGTGTGTGGCGTGCAGCAGCCGCGGCGGGCACGTCGGCAGCAGTGCGAAGCCGATCAGGCCGAGCAGTGTGGAGGTCATCAGCCACGTGCGGGCGGTGCGGTACACGGCCGCGCGGCGCCGGTAGATCCAGATCAGGACGGCCGGGGTGACCAGGTAATGCAGTGAGGCGTACGCGAAGTCGGCGGGTATGCCGATGGACGGATGGGCGGTCATCAGCCGGTTGAGCGGATGCTCCGCGTTGAGGAAGAGCGCCTTCTCGAGGTGCAGTATGCGCAACCCGTGGTCGACAGCGGTGGCCACATCGCTGCGGACCAGCAGCCGGCCGGCCGAGTAGATCGCGTACACCACCGCGATCAGCGGCAGCTCGGCCCACCAGCGAGGCCGGTGGCTCGGCGCGGGCGCGGTGCTGGCAAGCGGCATCCGGAAGCTCTCCATCATGTGTTCATGCTGCCGAGGACGGCCGTTCAACCGTACGGCGCGGATCGGCCACGAATTCCCCGGGGGTCCTCTGTGGATGCCCCGGTTCGTGCGGAGATTTCTCCGCGGGTGGATGGACGCCCGTTCGGGCCCGGAGGTTGCCTACCGGTGACGTGCGCGATGATGGAAAGGCGGATGACCGTCCCTGTTGTCGTTGTCTCCCGTTCATGTCTCAAGATCCATATTTCAAGATCCAAGAATCAGGGAGAGCCGTCATGGCACCGCGAATCCTGCTCGCCCGGCACGGCCAGACGGAATGGTCCGTGAAGGGCAACCACACCGGCAGGACGGACATCCCGCTGCTCGACGCGGGACGCGAGGGCGCCAAGCTCCTGGGTGAGCGGCTGCACCGCAAACCGTGGGCGGACCTGCCCGGCCTGGAGGTCCGCACCAGCCCGCTCGTCCGTGCCAGGGAGACCTGCGACATCGCCGGCTTCGCGGACCGGGCGCAGCCGTGGGACGCGCTCATGGAGTGGGACTACGGGGCGTACGAGGGCATGACCCCGGCCGAGATACAGGCGATCCGGCCGGGCTGGTTCATCTGGCGCGACGGGGTGCCGGAGGGCGAGACGCTGTCCGGACTGTCCGCCCGGGCGGACGAGATCGTCGACTGGGCGCGCTCGGCCGACCGCGACGTGCTGGTCTTCGCGCACGGCCACATCCTGCGGGCGCTGGGGGCGCGCTGGCTGGGCGAGGACGTGTCGTTCGCGTCGCGCATCCGGCTGGACCCGACGTCGCTGTCGGTGCTGGGGTGGGCGTACGGGGCGCCGGCGCTCGAACGCTGGAACGACACGGGGCACCTGGACCGGTAGACCCGGCCGAACCCGGCGCGTCCGGCGACCGGGGCGGAACCGGTGCACGGGACCCGGGTGCGGATCGCGTGGGGGCGGCCCCCCGGAGGGGCACCCCCGCCACCCGCACCGTGCCTCATGCCTCCGCCCCCACCTCCTCGTACCGCTCCAGGAACTCCGCCACCTCCGGTGACCCCCGCTGGGCCCGCAGTACCTGTACCGCTCCCGCCAGCATCGCCCGGATCCGGGAGGACCGGACCTGGGACAGCAGGTCGAGCACCTGGTGCCCCGCCGTTGCCGCCTCCGCCGCCGCCCCCGCACGGGCCAGGTCCGTCGTCAGTTCGGCGCGGTACAGCGCCATGTTCCGGGTGAAGTGCGGGTCCTGGAGCCGGGTGGCCCGCCGCGCGTGCCGGGCCGCCCGCGGCCAGTCGCCCAGCGCGGACCAGCACTGCGCCTCCAGCATTTCCAGCTCCGCCTCCCGGAAGAACGTCATCCACTCCGGATCGGCATCGGACGCCCCACGGCCGAAGGCCTTGTGCGCCCGCCCCAGCGCCCTTTCGCACCCGCTGCGGTCACCGAGCCCGGCCCTGCCCCCCGCCTCCCGCAGTGCGAGCAGCGCCAGCAGCTGCGGTGAGCCCAGTGGCCCCGCCGCCCGCTGCCCGGCCTCCGCCGCACGCACCGACTCGCGGGGCCGCCCCGTGTCCCGTGCCAGGAACGACGCATTGCAGAACGCGTGGGCCTCCAGCCCCGCGTCCCCGGCCACCCGCGCGGTGGCCAGCGCCTCCGCGTAGTGCGAGCGGGCGTCCTCGAAGCGCCCCGAGTCGTGGGCCAGCCACCCCACCGAGATGGCCAGCTCGCCGGCCCCGGCGTGCAGCCGGTCGGAGGTGGAGCGGCGGGTGGTGGTCCCCGAATCGAGCAGGGCGTACGCCGCCCGCAGCGGCTGGGCGGCGCGCCGGTAGAGGCCTCCGCCGCCGTGCCGGTCGTCCAGCAGCCGGATCTGCCGTACCGCCTTCTCGACGGCAGTCACCTCGGCCTCGCCCACCCGCCGCTGTACGGGCACGGCTGCGGCGGCGATGGCTGTGGTGCCCAGGCCGAGACCCAGGGATGCGGCCGCCATCGCGGTGGTGCCGCTCGTCATGAATACGCGACGCAGCACGTCGCTCTCCTCGTCGGTGTCGCTGTGGAGCGTGGGGGGTGGTGGGATGTCGGGACGGCCGGGGGTGTCGTCGGCGGCTCTCGCTCCCCGGCCGCGCACGGTCTCGCGCGCCGAGAAGCCCAGGTCCGCCAGGGTCGCCCCGGGGAACATGTGGAGGAAGACCCGTTCGTAGGCGTAGTTGGGGCAGCGGATCTCGCCGGATTCCACGCGTCCGATGTACCGGGCGTCGCATGCGACCTGCTCGCCGATCTCGCGGGCGGACCTGCGTACCGCGGCGGCGAACTCCCCGGCGGAGCGCGGTCCGCGCAGTTGTCGGAAGGCGAGGTTGGGGACTGCCCCTGTCGACACCATGGCTGGGCCCTCTCTGGTGCAAGCCGGGAGCCTGTTCCGGTGTCCCGGCGGAGCAAGAACGTACCTGCTGTGACAGCTCGCACACGCAGCGTTTGCCTACAAAACGGATATCTCACCCATGATCTGCCATGAACTGCCACCCTTTGCGGCGGTGCAGCACCGTAGCCCTTGACGCGGGCGGCGCGTTGGTCCATGTGGAGACGGAGTCTGGCTCCATCTGGCGATGAGAGGAGAGGTCCCTTGTTGCACCTCGGCACGGAGTCCGGCTCGCGGACGAATGCGACGACCTGTACGGCGACGACCGATTCCGGGACGACGGGGTCCGAACCCGCCGAGTCCACCGGCCCCGCAGAGCCCGCAGGCCCGGCCGGGCCCACCCACCCCACCGCGCCCGCGGGTCCCGTCGAGAGCGCCGCTGCAGGGCCCGGCACTCCTCTTGCCGAAGGCCCCTGCGATCTGGTGACCGTGCCGGCCCGCCAGGGCCTGGAGGCCGTGGACATCCTGCGCCGCGGCGCGGACCAGGAGGCCGTCGGCCCGGTTCTGCACGACGGCGCCTGCGCCACCCTCGGTTTCCTGGTGCCGCCGGGCACCGCCGAGGCCTGGGACGTGCCGGGCAGTGCCTGTACGCAGACGAACGGCCGCGGGCTGCGGATCCCCGCGGAACCGCCCGTCTCCGGCTCCGGCTGGCTGCTGCCGCCCGCCGACGACGCCCCGGTCACCGACCCGGCCGCGCTGCGCGCCGCGCTCGACCAGGCGGCCCGGCTGATCGAGGCGGCCGACAACTGCCGCTGAGCCGATAATGGCCAGGTGGGCGGGTTTCCCCGCCGCTGCCGGTCCTGCACCGGCCCGGGCGATGATCAGTGAGTAGGGACGAGCGCACGTGGCACGTCGAGGTGGATCGAGCGGCGGCGCAGGCGGCCGGAAACGGGCGGAGCGCACGTCGGACCGCGGCTCCGGCCGCATATCCGACCGCAAGCCGGAGACCCTCGCCGAGACCGTCGACGGCGGCCTCGCCGAGCTGATCCCCGACCGGGAGCGGGCGCACGCCTGGACGCTCACACTCGACGGCGCCCCGCAGTCCCACGTCGACCTCGACGACCCCTCGTACCTCTCCTTCGCCTACCAGCGCCGGATCGGTCACATCGCCGATCTCGCCGCCCCCGCCCAACAGCCCCTGCACGTTGTGCACCTGGGTGGCGGCGCCTTCACTCTCGCCCGCTACATCGCGGCGACCCGGCCCCGATCCACCCAGCAGATCGTCGAACTGGACGCGGCGCTCGTCCAACTCGTGCGCCGGGAGCTGCCGTTGGACCCGCAGGCCCGGATCCGGGTCCGTTCCACCGACGCCCGCGCCGGTCTCGCGAAGATCCCGGACGACTGGGCGGATCTCGTCATCGCCGACGTCTTCGGCGGAGCCCGCACACCCGCCCACCTCACCAGTGCCGAGTTCCTCACCGACGTACGCCGGGTCCTGAAGCCCACCGGGCAGTACGTGGCCAACCTCGCCGACGGTCCGCCGCTGGCCCATCTGCGCGGCCAGATCGCCACCGCCGCGACCGTCTTCCCGGAGCTGGCACTCGCCGCCGACCCGGCCGTGCTGCGCGGCCGGCGCTTCGGCAACGCAGTGCTGCTCGCCTCGGCGCTGCCGCTCAAGGTCGCCGAACTGACCCGCCGGGTCGCCACCGACCCGCACCCCGGACGCGTCGAACACGGCAAGGAGCTCGTCGATTTCACCGGAGGCGCGGCGGCGGTGAGCGATGCGGACGCCCGGCCGTCACCCGCGCCGCCGCCCTCCGCCTTCCAGTGACCGGCCGGTGATCAGGCGATCTCGACCATCGGCGGATGGCCGTTCCAGGTGCAGAAGACCGACACCGTCGTCCCGTCGTCGGTGGAGAAGTCCACCCGGATCCAGCTCGGCTCCGTCCAGACCTGCATCGACCAGCCCGGATCCGGGGTCGCCGAGACCAGCTTCGCCGAGTGGGCGTAGAGCTCGAACACGACCCGGCCGCCGTCCGTCGGGTAACTCTTCACCGTGCCGGAAGGGTTGGCCGGGCGTGCGGACGAAGGGCTGCTCACCGGGGTGCGGGAGGGGCGCGGGGACGTGGTCGCGGACGGCTTCGGAGTGGTGCGAGGGGTGCTGCTGGATGTCGCGCTCGCCGACGGCTGCGGGCGCTTCGTCGAGGACGACAGTGCCTGCGACCCGCTGCGGCCGGAGCGGGCGTTCGCGGAGATGGGCACCGCGCGCGGCGGGTCGTACGCGGTTCCCGCCATCACCGTGTGCACGCCCCACCACGACAGCGTGACCGCCGCCCCGGTGGCGAGCGACCACGCAAGCGCGTGTACGAGTCCTCGTTGCATCCGGCACATCCTGCACCAACGAAGCCGGTGCTGTCCTGAGGAGGACCGACGACCGGTCCATGGCGTACGGTGCCGCCCATGCCAAGTGTGCTTGTGGTCGAGGACGACCAGTTCGTACGATCCGCCCTCATCCGGCACCTCACGGAGGCCTCCCACACGGTACGGAGTGTCGGCAGCGCGCTCGAAGCGCTGCGCGAAGTCGCCCATTTCCGTTTCGATGTGGTCATTCTCGACCTCGGCCTGCCCGATCTCGACGGCGCCGAGGCGCTGAAGATGCTCCGTGGCATCACCGACGTACCCGTGATCGTCGCGACCGCGCGGGACGACGAGAGCGAGATCGTCCGGCTGCTGAACGACGGCGCCGACGACTATCTGACCAAACCGTTCTCGGTGGAGCACCTGTCGGCGCGGATGGCCGCCGTCCTGCGCCGCGCACGCGGCGCAGGGGGCGAGGCGTCGTCGGCGAGCGTCATACAGGTCGGCGGGCTCTCCATAGATCCGCTGCGGCGCCAGGCCGAACTGGACGGCAACGCGCTCGACCTGACCCGCCGCGAGTTCGACCTGCTGACGTTTCTGGCCGGGCGCCCCGGGGTCGTCGTCCCGCGCAAGGAGCTCCTGGCCGAGGTCTGGCAGCAGTCGTACGGTGACGACCAGACCATCGACGTCCATCTCTCCTGGCTGCGACGGAAGCTGGGCGAGACGGCCGCCAGGCCGCGCTATCTGCACACCCTGCGCGGCGTCGGCGTGAAACTCCAGCCCCCGGCCCCGGAGCGGCCCGCATGAGATGGGCCCTGGTCAAGGTGTGTCTGGCCGTCACCGCGATGGTCGTCGTCGCCTTCGCCGTACCGCTCGGCCTCGTCGTCAAGGAGATGGCCCGCGACCGCGCCTTCTCCGACGCCGAACGGCAGGCCGCCACGATCGGTCCGACGCTCTCCATCACCACCGACCGCGCCGAACTGGAGACGGCCGTCCTCACCACCGAACCGGGGGCCGCGGGCCGGATGGCCGTCCACATCCCGGCCTCCGCGGAGCCGGACAGCCGGCCGGTCGAGATCGGCACCCGGCGCGCCACCCGCAAGGACCTGGAGACCGTACGCACCTCGGGGCGTGCCTCGATCAGCGAGGTCGCCGGCGGCTCCGCGCTGCTCCAGCCGACCGCGCTGGGGTCCGGGGGCATCGCCGTCGTCGAGGTGTTCGTGCCCGAGGGCGAGGAGTCCAACGGGGTCACCACCGCCTGGCTGATGCTGGCCGGCGTCGGTATCGGGCTGATCGTCGGCTCGGTCGCGGTCGCCGACCGGCTCGGCGTACGGATGGTGCAGCCCGCCCAGCGGCTCGCGAGCGCCGCCCATGACCTGGGGGAGGGCCGGCTGGGGACCAGGGTCCGGGAGGAGGGGCCGACCGAACTGCGCTCCGCCGCCGTCGCGTTCAACTCGATGGCCGACCAGGTCGTCCAGCTCCTCTCCAACGAACGGGAACTGGCCGCCGACCTCTCGCACCGGCTGCGCACCCCGCTCACCGTCCTCCGCCTCAACGCCGCCTCGCTCGGCGAGGGCCCGGCCGCCGAACAGACCCGGGCCGCCGTCGAGCAGCTGGAGCACGAGGTCGACACGATCATCCGTACCGCCCGCGAGCAGCGCCCGCCGACCCAGGGGCTGAACGGCGGGCCGGGGGCCGGCTGTGACGCCTCCGAGGTGATCCGGGAGCGGATGGACTTCTGGTCGGCACTCGCCGAGGACGAGGGGCGCGAGGTGCGTCTCGCGGGGGTGGACCGTACGGTGCGCATCCCGGTCGCCCGGCCCGAACTGGTCGCCGCACTCGACGCGTTGCTCGGCAACATCTTCCGGCACACCCCGGAGGGCACCGCCTTCGCCGTCGACGTGCACCACAGCGGCGACGCCGTGATCGTGCTGGTCTCGGACGCGGGCGGCGGCATAGCCGACCCCAAGGCGGCCCTGGCGCGCGGCGGAAGCGGCGGGAGAGGGGCGCAGGGCTCGGTGGGCTCGACGGGACTCGGGCTCGACATCGTCCGCCGCGTCGCGGAGTCCACCGGCGGCGATGTGCTGATCGGCCGGTCGGTGCTCGGCGGCACGGAGGTCCGCGTCTGGATCTGGCTCGACGGCCGCCGGCCCGGGCAGGACGGGAGAGGCCGGGGCGGGCGCGGCCACCGGGTGGGCCGGCAGCGTCGCGGCCTGCGGTTCACGGGTCGGGCTTAACCAGTACCGATGCGCCCCTTAAGCCAACCCTAAGAACGTCAACCAGCGTCCGGATCAGGGCATTTGCCGGTTTCGGTGCCGCTAGCGTGCTGCCGCATCCCCACATCCGTAGGACTCCCGTAGGACAAGAGGCAGGCACGCAATGGGCACCAGCACGCACCGGCGCACGGCGAGCACCAGGACCAAGGCGATAGGCGCCGTCGTCGCGGCGGCCGTGATCGGCTCCACGATCTTCGCCCTCACCGGTACCGCCCAGGCCGCCGCGGTCGGAGCTGCGTACACCAGGACCAGCGGCTGGACCGGCGGCTACACCGGGCAGTACGTCGTCACCAACGACACCGACACGGTCCAGTCGGACTGGACACTCGAATTCGACCTGCCCGCGGGCACGACGATCAGCTCCCTCTGGAACGGCGACCACACCGTCAGCGGCAGCCACATCACCGTGAAGCCCGCCGACTGGAACAAGAAGCTGGCCCCCGGCGCGTCGGTCACCGTCGGCTTCGTCACCACCGCGGGCGGCACGGCGGCGGACCCGACCGGGTGTCTCATCAACGGCGCCAAGTGCTCCGTCGACACGGGCGCGACGCCGGAGCCCAGCGGCCGCCCGACCGGGACCGCGACCCCGACCCCCACGGCCACCCCCACGACCGAGCCCTCACCGACCGCCACGGCGACGACCCCCACGCCCACCCCGACCCCCACGGCGACCGACGGCGGCGGTGGCGGCGGTGGCGGCACGGCGGGCGGAGCGGGCTTCGCCCCGTACGTCGACACCTCGCTCTACCCGGCGTACGACCTGGTCGACACCGCGACCGGAACCGGGGTGAAGGAGTTCAACCTCGCCTTCATCACCTCCGGTGGCAGCTGCACCCCGCTCTGGGGCGGCATCACCGGCCTCGGCGACGACCACGTCGCCTCCCAGATCGGCGCGCTGCGCGCCAAGGGCGGCGACGTCCGGGTCTCCTTCGGCGGCGCGGCCGGCTCGGAACTGGCACTCAACTGCACCTCCGCCGCCGACCTCGCCACCGCGTACGGCAAGGTCATCGACGCGTACAAGCTCACCAAGGTCGACTTCGACATCGAGGGCGGCGCGCTGCCCGACACGGCGGCCAACTCCCGCCGCGCCCAGGCGATCGCACAGCTCCAGAAGTCCCACCCGTCCCTGGACGTCTCCTTCACCCTGCCGGTCATGCCCGAGGGCCTCACCCAGCCGGGTGTGGATCTGATCGCCGACGCGAAGAAGAACGGCGTCAAGGTCGGTGCGGTCAACGTCATGGCGATGGACTACGGGGCCTCGTACGGCGGCGACATGGGCTCGTACGCGATCCAGGCGGCGACCGCGACGCAGGCCCAGATCAAGGGCGTGCTCGGGCTGTCGGACGCGGCGGCGTGGAAGGCGGTGGCGGTCACCCCGATGATCGGTGTCAACGACGTCACCACCGAGATCTTCAAGGTCGAGGACGCCACGCAGCTGGTGAAGTTCGCCCAGGAGAAGGGCCTCGGCCGGCTGGCGATGTGGTCGGGCACCCGCGACAAGCAGTGCGCGGGCGGGGCGCAGCCGTACGCGGATGCCTCGTGCAGCTCGATCGTTCAGGAGCCGCTCGCCTTCACGAAGGCGTTCGGCGCGTACAAGTAGTCACCCAGCCCCACAGACCGCCACCCCCCGCGCGCATCCCGGCCGGCCCCACACCCCCCACATCCGGCCGGGGTGCGCCCCCCCATGTGTCGTGCGGGCCCCGCCGCCCCACTCGGTCACCGCCGCACGGCCGGGACCGATGCCGTGAGGACCGACGTGTCCTGGCCCGGCGCCCGGCACCGTTCTCCGACCGGTCCGACCCGGCACTCCGCGTACGTCCTTGCCGGACTGCCCTGCCCCGTCGCCGTCGCGTGCCGGGCGACGTCGCCGATCCCCACCTCGATCGCCGCAGCCGCACCCGTGACGCGGCCAGGCTCGCCGTCACCGCCGCCCGGGCCGTCTCCCGCACGGTGCATTCGTCGAGGTACAGGAGCCGCGCGGCCGGAGAACGGCTGCACGCGCCCACGGCGCACGAGCCCTACCGGCCCCTCACCCTCACCCTCACCCGGGCGGGAAGCGTGAACGGCGGGCCCGCGCGAACCCGGCGGCTGCGGGTCAGAATGAGCCGTGCCCTCCACGGGCAGGGACCCGGATCGCCAAGCCCGCCGAGCAGGAACGCGAGGAGGTCACGGGCGGTCACGCGGCCGTGACTCCCGCAGTGATCCATCACCACATGTCACATCTTTGGTGGATGACCGGTCATAAGGGTGAAAGCTTCACCTGGGATCGCTACCCCGAGGAGAACGACGTCGTGAACAAGCCAGTACGTGAGCCTGCGGCTCCAGAGCTCACGCGGGCGACGGCCAACCCGCCCTTCCCCTGCGAGCTGGGTCCGGAGGGCCCTGGGAAGGCCCTCGGCGATCTGCAGGCGGCGCCCGTCGAGAAGCCCGAGGTGCGGGAGAAGTACGTCACGGCGCCCGCCGGGGTCGGTGATTTACCGGTACGGATCGTCAGGACCGTCGATGGAGGGGAGCACGCCACCGGTCGTCCGCCACGTCCACGGCGGAAGCCGGCCCATCGGCAGCGCGGGCACCCGCGACCGCCTGGTGTGCGAGCGGCGGCTGCCGTCGTCCCTGCTGCCGCCCGGCCGCCCCGTGGCGGGCCTCGGCTTCGGAGAAAGAAGGCGGACAGGCCCCCGACCGCCCTCGCCGGGCAACGCCCCGTTCACCTTCCGGTGGGCGGCCGGGCGTGAATCGGGTATGACCAAGACCGCTCCCGGAGGCGGGCGGAAATGTGGCACGGTCGTCGGGACTCGGCGTGACCGGCTGGGCGGACCGTCCCCAACAAGCCATTGGCCTGCGGTTTTACGGAACGGCGCACGTTCTCGGTCGATGCCTTCGGGATATGGCAAGACCTGGGCGGGACACGATCTCGTGACCTGCAGGACACACTCGGGCAACGGAAGCGTCTTCAACTCTTGACACCCACCCCCTCAAGGCAGGAACCTTCCGACAACGACGCATGGGAGCGCTCCCACATCGTGCGGGGTTTTCCCGCTCGAAACGGCACTGCCCGTGTTCTCCCCCCTGAACCATTCGGCACCCGCACTCACCAGTGCGTATGCCGCGCAGTCAGAACGCCAGTCACATCCTGGAACAAGGAGTAGTGGAATGCGTATCACCCGCACCGTCGCCGGTCGGAGCCGCAGAGCCGCGGTTCTGGTCACCACGGGCCTGACAGCCTCGGCCCTGTTGCTGACCGGCTGCAGCAGCGACTCGGACTCATCGGACAACACGGGCTCTGATGCGAACGGGAAGATAACGCTGACCGTCGCCGACTTCGGGCAGTTCGGCTACAAGGAAGCCGGCCTCTTCGCCAAGTACCACGAGCTGAACCCGAACATCACGGTCAAGGAAGACGCCACCGCCGACGAGAAGGTCTACTACCCCAAGCTGCTCCAGCAGCTGAACTCGGGCAGCGGCCTGTCGGACGTCCAGGGCCTCGAGGTCGGCCGGATCAAGGAGATCGTCGACACCAAGGCGTCCGCCTTCGCCGACCTCAGCAAGGTGATCAACGTCGACGACTGGGTGTCCTGGAAGGAGAAGCAGGCCACCACGGCAGACGGCGCGGTGATCGGCGCGGGCACCGACATCGGTCCGATGTCGCTCTGTTACAACACCGACCTCTTCAAGAAGGCCGGTCTGCCGACCGACCCCAAGGAGGTCGCCGCCAAGGTTGCCGGCGGCTGGGAGGACTACCTCAAGCTCGGTGAGGAGTACAAGAAGTCCGCCCCCAAGGGCACCTTCTTCATGGACTCCGCGAGCGCGATGTACAACGCCGTGGTGAGCTCCAGCCCGAAGCAGTACTACGACGAGAGCGGCAAGCCGATCTACAAGGAGAGCCCCAGCGTCAAGCAGGGCTGGAACCTTGCGGCCGAGGCGGCGTCGAAGAAGCTGACCCAGGGCCTCGCCCAGTTCAGCCCGCCGTGGAACGCCGCACTGCGCAAGAGCACCATGGCCACCGTGGCCTGCCCCGCGTGGATGGCCGGTCAGATCTCGGTCAACGCCGGTGAGGGCAACAAGGGCAAGTGGAACATCACCACCGCCCCCGGGGCGACCGCCGCCAACTGGGGTGGCTCGTTCCTCGCCGTGCCCAAGTCGGGCAAGCACGTCGACGAGGCCACCAAGCTCGTCAAGTGGCTGACCGCCCCCGAGCAGCAGGCCGCCGTCTTCAAGGCGATCGGCAGCTTCCCGTCCAACAAGCTCGCGTACGACCTGCCGGACGTGAAGACCGCGAAGCTGGCGTACTTCAACGACGCCCCGATCGGTGAGATCTACGCCGGCGAGGCCAAGTCGATCCCCGAGACCGTCCTCGGCCCGAAGGACGGCATCATCAAGGACACCATCTCCACCCAGATCAACAACATGGAGCAGCGCGGCACCAGCCCTGACGACGCGTGGAAGGCTGCGACCAGCTCGATCGACAAGGCGATCGGCTGACCGTCGCCGGTGCGGGCGGCCCCCAGGAGCCGCCCGCACCGGCACGCGTACAGCCCCGCACTCGGGCACATCGAAGCACGGCAACTCAGCAACGCAGGGAAGGACTCCCGCCCGTGGCCACCTCGACTCCCACCCGGGACGCATACGCTCCGCCACCCGGCGGTTCCCAGCAGCCACCGCAGATCTCCCGTCGGCGGACATGGCGGAGCCGGCTGTGGCGGTTCGACGACAAGGCATCGCCGTACGCCTACATAGCCCCGTTCTTCCTCGTCTTCGGCGCCTTCGGGCTCTATCCGCTGCTGTACACCGGATGGATCGCCCTGCACCGGGTGGAGATGACCGGCCTGGACCAGATGGAGTGGGTCGGCTGGGACAACTTCGACAAGATCCTGCACGACTCCGAATTCTGGACAGCCGTCAGCAACACCTTCCTGATCGGGGTCATGTCGGCGGTCCCGCAGCTGCTGGTCGCGCTCGGCCTGGCCCACCTGCTGAATTACAAGCTGCGCGCCAGCACCTTCTGGCGGACGGTCATCCTCACCCCGTACGCCACCTCCGTGGCCTCCGCGGCCCTGGTCTTCGCCCTGGTCTTCCGCACCGACGGCGGTCTGCTGAACTGGGTGCTGGAGTTCGTCGGCCTCGGCCACACCAACTGGGCCAACGGCCACTGGACGTCCAAGATCGCCATCTCCATCATCGTGATCTGGCGCTGGACGGGCTACAACACGCTGATCTATCTCGCCGCCATGCAGTCCGTGCCGTCCGATCTGTACGAGGCGGCCTCGATCGACGGCGCCTCGCGCTGGCAGCAGTTCCGCAAGGTGACCATCCCTTCGTTGCGGCCCACGATCCTCTTCACGATCGTCATCTCGACCATCGGCTCCATGCAGCTGTTCGGTGAGCCCCTGCTGCTCGAGGGCGGCACTCTCGGAGCCACCGGCGGCAACGAGAATCAGTACGAGACGCTCAGCGTCTACCTCTACAACTACGGCTGGAATCTGGGGCACCTCGGTCCGGCCGCCGCAGTGGCCTGGGCGATGCTCGCCCTCCTGCTGCTCATCGCCGCGGTCAACTGGCTCATCGGCCGCTTCGTACGCAAATCCGCGGTCTGACCGGGAGCGATTTCCATGACCATGACCAGCCCCACCAAAGCCCCGGAACTCGGCATCCCGCAGCCGGTCCACCGGGCGACGCGGCGCCCGACCCGCTTCGTGCCGGGCGCGGGCAAGCAGCTGCAGGGCGGCCCGTTCGCCTATATCGCCCTGGCCGTCGTCGGTATCGGCTCGCTCCTGCCGCTCTACTGGACCCTGGTGGCCTCGTCCCACACCCAGGACGAGGTACTGGCCTCCACCCCGCCCTTCCTGCCGGGCGGACGGCTGTTCCACAACCTCGACGCCGCATGGAACCAGGCGCACCTCGGCAAGGCGATCGTCAACAGCATCGTCGTCTCCAGTTGCATCACGGTGGCGACGCTCTTCTTCTGCACCCTGGCCGGCTACGCCTTCGCCAAGATGCGCTTCAGGGGCCGCGGCGCACTGATGGCCGGAGTCATCGCCACGCTCACGATCCCGCCGCAGCTCAGCGTCGTCCCGCTGTTCATGATGATGTCCGACATCGGCTGGGGCGGAAAGCTGGAGTCGGTGATCTTCCCGACGCTGGTGAGCGCGTTCGGTGTCTTCTTCATGCGGCAGTACCTGCTCGAGGCCCTGCCGTACGAGCTCATCGAGGCGGCCAAGCTGGACGGCGCCAACAACTTCCGCATCGTGCGGAGCGTGGTGCTCCCGGTGGCCCGCCCGGCGATGATGGTGCTCGGGATGCTCACCTTCGTACAGGCGTGGAACGACTTCTTCTGGCCCTATCTCGCCCTGAACCAGCAGAACCCGACGCTTCAGGTGGCCCTCGGCCAGCTGAGCGCGTCCTACACCCCCGACCAGAGCATCGTCATGGCCGGGGCACTGATCAGTACGCTGCCGCTGCTCGTGGTCTTCGTGATCTTCGGCAAGCAGATCGTCGGAGGGATCATGTCCGGCGCCGTCAAGGGCTGACCGACGACGCCCCGGCCTCCGGGTGACGCTCCGTCACCCGGAGGATGCCTCCTCGCGTCCCGGCCGTCCCGCACCACCCCTCCTCCCCTCTCCCTCCGCCTGCCTCTGTTCCGTCCACTCATGGGAGCGCTCCCGCATGACTGCCGTACGACCTGACACCACCCCGAAGCCGGCATCCGAGGCAACGAACTCGCCGACACTCTTCCCCACGGGCTTCGTCTGGGGCGCGGCCACGGCCGCCTACCAGGTCGAAGGAGCCGCCGCAGAGGGCGGCCGCACCCCTTCCATCTGGGACACCTTCAGCCACACCCCGGGCAAGGTCCTGAACGGCGACACCGGCGATGTCGCCGCCGACCACTACCACCGCTACCGCGACGACGTGGCGCTGATGAAGGAGCTGGGTCTCAAGGCCTACCGCTTCTCCATCTCCTGGTCCCGGGTGCAGCCCACCGGCCGCGGTCCCGCCGTGGAACGCGGCCTGGACTTCTACCGCAAGCTGGTCGACGAGCTGCTCGAGGCGGGCATCACCCCCGTCGCGACCCTCTACCACTGGGACCTTCCCCAGGAGCTCGAGGACGCGGGCGGCTGGCCCGAGCGGGCCACCGCCGAGCGCTTCGCCGACTACGCCGCCATCATGGCCGGCGCCCTCGGCGACCGTATCCCCATGTGGACCACCTTCAACGAGCCGTGGTGCTCGGCCTTCCTCGGTTACGGCTCCGGTGTGCACGCCCCGGGCCGGACCGAACCGGCGGCCACCCTGCGCGCGGCACACCATCTCAACCTCGCCCATGGCCGGGCGATCGAGGTACTGCGCAATCAACTCCCCGCTGGAGCGCAGACCTCGATCACCCTCAATCTGCACCAGGTCCGTCCGCTGACCGACAGCGCCGCCGACGCGGACGCCGCCCGCCGGATCGACGCCGTCGGCAACCGGATCTTCACCGGCCCGATCCTGCGCGGTGCGTACCCCGAGGACCTGATCGCCGACACGTCGCACCTGGTGGACTGGTCGAAGCTGGTCCAGGACGGCGACCTGGCCGCCATCTCCCGTCCGATCGACGTACTGGGCGTCAACTACTACACGCCCACGATCGTCTCCACGCCCCAGGAGGGCCAGGGCGACTCCCGCGACGACGGCCACGGCAACAGCGACCACTCCCCGTGGACCGGCTCCGAGCAGGTCGCCTTCCACCTCGCCGAGGGCAAGAAGCGCACCGCGATGAACTGGGCGATCGACCCCAACGGGCTGTACGAGCTGCTCATGGACGTCACCCGCGACCACCCGGGTCTGCCCCTGATGGTCACCGAGAACGGTGCGGCCTTCGAGGACCGTGTCTCGCCCGAGGGCACGGTCGAGGACCCGGAGCGGATCGAGTACCTGCGCGGCCACCTCGGTGCCGTCCAGCGTGCCGTCGCCGACGGCGCGGATGTCCGGGGCTACTTCCTGTGGTCCCTGATGGACAACTTCGAGTGGGGATACGGGTACTCCAAGCGGTTCGGCGCCGTCTACGTCGACTACGAGTCCCAGCGCCGCATCCCCAAGGCGAGCGCCCACTGGTACTCCGATGTGATCCGCCGTCACGCCCTTCCGGCGGCCCCCGATCTCGCCTAGGGTCTTTCGTTTGGATCAGGCTGGATCAGGGAGCGGGGGCTGGTGCGTGCAGCTGCAGGGCGGAGGAAGGAGCCGACGCGGAGCGGCGGTGACTGACGACGACGCGGCAGAAGTGCGATCCGGACCCCGCGAGCCCAGCATGATCCAAACGAGAGGCCCTGAGGGGTAGCCGCAGGCGCACCCGACTGACGACGGAGACCCGGCCCGCGCCGGGTCTCCGTCGTTTCCGTACATCCGTTCCCCCTGGTCACCTGCACCCCTCGCTGTCATCACGTAGAGTGGGAGCGCTCCCATGAGTGGGGCCCGGCACATCCGGTGGGACCGGACGGATGCCGAGGGGTCCAACGGGTGGACTTGGTTTGGTCATCCGACTGTGAGAAGTTGACCGCGAACGGGAGGCAGCCATGGCGGCAGGGCGGGTACGGAGCGGCGGGCGGCCCACGCTCGAAGAGGTTGCGGCACGGGCCGGAGTCGGGCGCGGCACGGCCTCGAGGGTCATCAACGGCTCGCCGCGGGTCAGTGAGCACACCCGCGAGGCGGTCGAAGCTGCTGTCGCCGAGCTGGGATACGTGCCCAACCGTGCGGCCCGCGCGCTCGCCGCCAACCGTACGGACGCCATCGCCCTCGTCGTGCCCGAGCCAGAGACCCGCTTCTTCGCCGAACCGTACTTCTCGGACATCGTCCGCGGTGTCGGCGCGGCCCTCGCCGACACCGAGATGCAGTTGCTGCTGACCCTCGTCGGCAGCGACCGCGAACGCAAGCGGCTGGCCCAGTATCTGACCGCGCACCGCGTCGACGGCGTGCTGCTGGTCTCCGTGCACGCCGACGACCCGCTGCCGGACCTGCTGGAGCAGCTCGGCATGCCGGCCGTGATGAGCGGCCGCAGATCCGCCTCCGAAACGCTCGCCGCGGTCGACTCCGACAACTTCGAGGGTGCCCGCAGCGCCGTCGGCCACCTGATCTCCCGAGGGCGCCGCACCATCGCCACGATCACCGGGCGCCTCGATGTGTACGGTGCGCAGCGCCGCGTCGACGGCTATCGCAAGGCGATGGCGGCGGCCGGTCTCGGCCCGGTGGAGCAGCTGATCGTCCCCGGTGACTTCACCGAGGAGGGCGGAGCCCGGGCCATGCGCGACCTGCTGGCCCGCCGCCCGGACGTGGACGCGGTCTTCGCCGCCTCCGACGTGATGGCCGCGGGCGCCCGTCAGGTGCTGCGGGAGGCCGGCCGGCGGATCCCGGACGATGTGGCGCTCGTCGGCTTCGACGACTCGGCCGTGGCCCGCCACATGGACCCCGCGCTCACCAGTGTGCGCCAGCCCATCGAGGAGATGGGCCGGGCGATGACGCGGCTGCTGCTGCAGGAGATAGCGGGCGAGAACGAGGAGCGCCCGCAGATCGTGCTCCCCACCGAACTGGTCGTCCGCGATTCGTCCTGACCGTCACCCGGCGTCCTGGCCGGGTGACGACCGTCACATGCAGGACTTGTGAGGGGGGCTCAGCCGCGCGGGCATACGAGAAGGGCCCCGGTCCGAAGACCGGGGCCCTTCTCTTCAGGGTGAGTAACGGGACTCGAACCCGCGACATCCTGGACCACAACCAGGTGCTCTACCATCTGAGCTATACCCACCGTGTCCGGTCTTTTCTGACCGGCCGAGAAAAAGTGTACAGGGTCCGAGAGGGTGCTCGCGCCCCCGTTGTTCAGCCGCTGATCCCGACCCGCGAAACGTACGTGACCAGCGGCTTCCCGAGGTCCTACGAAGGCGGCTGCGTCAGGCGTGTCGCAATGGCCTTCGCATGCTCCGAGTCGGGCCCGGGCTGCGGCACGAAGATCGCCTCCCGGTAGTACCGCAGTTCCGTGATGGAGTCACGGATGTCCGCGAGCGCCCGGTGGTTGCCGTTCTTCTCCGGGCTGTTGAAGTACGCCCTCGGGTACCAGCGGCGGGCCAGCTCCTTGACCGACGACACATCGACGATCCGGTAGTGGAGGTAGCTCTCCAGGGCCCCCATGTCGCGGGCCAGGAATCCGCGGTCGGTGCCGACCGAGTTTCCGCAGAGCGGGGCCTTGCCCGGCTCCTTCACGTGCTCGCGCACATAGGCCAGGACCTGGGCCTCGGCGTCGACCAGCGTGGTGCCGCCGGCCAGCTCGTCGAGGAGGCCCGAGGCGGTGTGCATCTGGCGCACCACCTCGGGCATCGTCTCCAGGGCCCTGTCCGGCGGGCGGATCACGATGTCCACGCCTTCGCCGAGCACGTTCAACTCCGAGTCGGTGACCAGTGCGGCCACCTCGATGAGTGCGTCTTCCGTCAACGAGAGCCCGGTCATCTCGCAGTCGATCCACACCATGCGATCGTTCATGTGTCCCACCCTACGGGGCGCTGCGCTGCCCCGGCAGGGTCGGGCGCCCCGTGGCGTACACGTCGGACGACGGCTTCCCGTGCTCCGGCTGCCCCGGCCCGAGCCCCGTGGCGGATGCGGCCGGAGAGCCCGACGGGGTCACCGTCGCACCGGCCCTCCGGCTCGCGGACATGCCCTGTGCGGGCACGGCCGTCTCGACCGCCGTCGCCACCGGATCCAGCCCCCCGGCCTGCGGACGGCGGGCCCGGTAGGCGGCCCGGTACGCGGCGGGGGAGGAGCCCAGCTGCCGCCGGAAGTGTCCGCGCAGCGCCACCGGCGAACGGAAGCCGCAGCGGCCCGCGACCTCGTCGACGGAGTAGTCGGACGTCTCCAGCAGCCGCTGCGCCTGCAGCACCCGCTGGGTGATCAGCCACTGGAGCGGTGCGCTGCCGGTGAGCGAGCGGAACCTGCGGTCGAAGGTCCGCCTGCTCATGTAGGCGCGCGCCGCCAGCGTCTCCACGTCGAACTGCTCGTGCAGATGCTCCAGCGCCCAGGCCACGACCTCGGCGAGCGGGTCGGAGCCGATTTCCTCTGGTAAAGACCTGTCGAGGTAGCGCTCCTGGCCACCACTGCGCCGCGGCGGGACCACGAGCCGGCGGGCCAGCGCACCGGCGGCCTCCGTACCGTGGTCCGTGCGGACTATGTGCAGACAGAGGTCGATGCCGGCCGCCGTCCCGGCGGAGGTGAGCACGTCGCCGTCGTCGACGAACAGCTCGCGCGGATCGACGTGGACCGACGGATAGCGCTTGGCCAGCGTCGGTGCGTACATCCAGTGCGTGGTCGCCGGACGGCCGTCCAGCAGGCCGGCGGCGGCGAGCACGAACGCCCCGGTGCACAGCCCGACGATCCGGGCCCCCTCCTCGTGGGCGCGGCGCAGCGCGTCCAGCGCCTCGGCGGGCGGCGGAGACGTGATCGAACGCCAGGCGGGCACCACGACGGTGCCTGCGCGACTGATCGCCTCCAGCCCGTAGGGCGTGGTGAGTTCGAGCCCGCCCGTGGTCCGCAGCGGTCCGTCCTCCCCGCCGCAGACGAGGAGCCGGTAGCGCGGAACTCCCGCGTCCTGGCGGTCGATTCCGAACACGGAGAGCGGAATGGAGCTCTCGAATATGGGGCCGCCGCTGAACAGCAGCACAGCGACGACTTCCCGACGTCGTCGTCCGCTGAGCTTCCGTACAGCCTCCGTTGCGGCGGCGGAGTCCTGGCTCATGACGCTAAGCCCCCCTCGGTGTTCGCGTCTTCCTGGTCCTTGCGGCCCTGTCGCTCCTGCACATTTCCCCTCGGTGTTGCACGAGTCCCCAGCCTTCGGCACCCAAGATCGAATCTACTGCGTCCCGTGGTGCCGTCGTGACAAGTTGACCAACCAGGACTATGTCGACAAGGCAACTTGGCGGGAAGCATTCGATCACGAAGGGTTTCACTGACAGGGCGTCCAGGGAAGTGCGCCTCACGTTCGTGGCCCGTCCCTGTTGGTTGGAAGCGTACCGCCTGGTCTCTTCTTGCCTGCTGGCAAGGGGGTTGATCGGCCAATTGCCCAAGCAGTGGACAGGGGTCAGAAGTTGGCTGAAAACATGTGGTTGCGGATGCTGGAATCCATCGTTCGGCCGGCGGGCGACTCCGAGGTGGCGGCTGCGCCCGCATGTTCCCGCGGCCGGACCTGCGGGGCGGGAGTCGGCGGGCGGCGGCGGGGGAGGGCCGGTGCGGATCCCCGGTGCGCCCCGTGCGTTCCGGTGACTCGGCGACGCACGGGTGTGACCAACGGTGCCCGCCGTGCCCGCTCACCGAGCGTCGTCGTCCGGTTGCGCCCCCTCGCTCCAGCGCGTCGCGGGCGCCGACGGCTCGATGTACCACGCAACCGGCATTGCCATACGGGGCGGCCTCGGGCATGCTCCCTGGGACGTCGCAAGCGCTTTGCGGGGGTCTGGGCAGTGGAGGAGTGGCGCCGTACCCTTAGGGGTAAGGGGTTGGGAAGATGATTCCCGGACACCACGACACCGCCCGCCGAGACACCTTCCCCAAACCGCTCACTCCTCACGAGGACTCTCTTCGCCGAGACACCGATGGCCGGTCACGAAATCCCCGAACCCGCGGACCGCAAGCAGGTAGCCGACCCTCTGTCGGACCAGCAGGCGGCCGAAGAAACACGTCATTCCTGCGATCCCGCCTTCCGGCATGGGGTCGTGGTCGGATTCGACGGCTCCATGTCCAGTGAGCGAGCCCTCGCGTATGCCATCGGGATGGCCCGGAGATCGGGTTCCGGCCTGATCATCGTCCATGTCGCCAACCGGCTGCCGACCACGGTCTGGGCGGGCTGCGAGCCGCCCGTCTTCGTCGACGTGCCCGACCACCGCACCGAGGTCCTCGGGCTGGAGCTCGCGTGCGCGGACTACCTCTCCGAGGTGCCGTGGGTGCTCGTCGAGCGCGGCGGCGACATCTGCCACGAGCTGGAGGACGTCGGCCGGGAGTACTCCGCCGACGCGATCGTCGTCGGCTCCACACACGGTGTCGTCGGCCGGATCTTCGGCTCGGTCGCGGGGCGGCTGGCGCGGCGTGCGCAGCGCCCGGTCGTGGTCATTCCCTAGCGGATCCCCGACGGGCGTGGTGGGTGCTCGCCGGACCCGGCGGTCTTCTTCCCGGCGCTTTTCCGACGTGGCGTCAACTCGCCCATGAAAACAGGCAATCTACTCGCCCGTAGAGGTGGATTGTGCGCTTGTGAAGGGTACATAAGGGTCACTGGGAAACAGCACCACTGCCTTGAAGGGAGCCCGCCGTGGACAATGACGTCTCTGCGGGGAACAGCAGCACCTCCACCCTCGGCCATCTCGCCCTGGGACTCACCCTGTTGGCTTTCGGCGTCGGTCACACCGGAGTCATCGACGGTGTGACGGCGGCCGACGCCGTCTCGCTCGCGCTGTATGTCGGCGGTATAGCCCTGTTCGTCGCCGGACTGCTGGAGTTCCGCGCGGGCAGCAGCTTCACCGGCACGGCCTTCGTCGGCCTCGGCGCCTTCTGGTTCACCTGGGGCACCGGTGCCGATGCCCAAGTCTCCGCTCATGCGGCGGGGCTGTTCCTGCTGCTCTGGGCGCTGTTCGCACTGAGTCTGACCCTCGGGGCGGCCGGCGGCGGTCTGCTCACGCAGGGGATGTACGGGCTGCTGTTCCTGGGGCTTCTGCTCCTGGGCGTCGGACAGTTCGCCGGCAGTGACGGGCTCGGCAAGGTCGGCGGCTGGCTGGCCGCGCTCGCCGGTCTCGCCGCCTGGTACGGGGCGACGGCGGCGCTGGCCAAGTGGCCGACGGTGCTGCCGAAGCGTGCTGCCGGCCGAGGCGTGACGGCCACCGGCTGACAGCGACCGGCCGGTGCGACCCGGTCGGCACCGGCCAACGGGAGAGAGCGGCCCCGCACCCATGGTGGCGCGGTGCGGGGCCGCTCTCTGCTGCGTACGGCGGGCGGGGGCTACTCGACCGTGACGGACTTCGCCAGGTTCCGCGGCTTGTCGATGTCGCGGCCCATGGCCAGCGCCGTGTGGTACGCGAAGAGCTGGAGCGGGATGCCCATCAGGATCGGGTCCAGCTCGTCCTCGTTCTTCGGCACGACGATGGTGTGGTCGGCCTTCTCCTGCACCTGGTGCGCGACCGCGAGGATCCGGCCGCTGCGGGCCTTGATCTCCTCCATCGCGGCACGGTTCTTCTCCAGCAGGTCGTCGTCGGGCACGATCGCGACCGTCGGCATCGAGGGCTCGATCAGAGCCAGCGGGCCGTGCTTCAGCTCGGACGCCGGGTAGGCCTCGGCGTGGATGTACGAGACCTCCTTGAGCTTCAGCGAGGCCTCACGGGCGACGGGGTAGCCGCGCACCCGGCCGATGAACATCATGGACTTGGCGTCGGCGTACTCGGCGGCCAGCTTCTTGATCTCGTCCTCGCTCTCGAGGATCTCGGTGATCTGGGCGGGCAGCTTGCGCAGGCCCTCGATGATCCGCTTGCCGTCGGCGACCGACAGGTCGCGGATCCGGCCCAGGTGCAGCGCGAGCAGCGCGAACGCGACCACCGTGTTGGTGAAGCACTTGGTGGAGACGACGCAGACCTCGGGACCGGCGTGGACGTACGTGCCGCCGTCGGCCTCGCGGGCGATCGCCGAGCCGACCACGTTGACCACACCGAGGACCCTGGCGCCCTTGCGCTTGAGCTCCTGGACGGCGGCCAGCACGTCGTACGTCTCGCCGGACTGGGAGACCGCGACGTACAGCGTGTCGGGGTCGACGACCGGGTTGCGGTAGCGGAACTCGGAGGCGGGTTCGGCGTCCGCGGGGATGCGGGCCAGCTCCTCGATCAGCTGGGCGCCGATCTGGCCCGCGTGGTACGAGGTTCCGCAGCCCAGGATCTTGATCCGGCGGACCCCGCGCGCCTCACGGGCGTCCAGGTTGAGGCCGCCCAGGTGCACGGTGGAGAACCGGTCGTCGATCCGTCCGCGCAGCACCCGGTCGACGGCGTCGGCCTGCTCGGAGATCTCCTTGTGCATGTACGTGTCGTGGCCGCCCATGTCGTACGACTCGGCCTCCCACTCCACGGTGGTCGGCGTGGCCGTCGTGCTGGAGCCCTCGGTGGTGTACGTACGGAAGTCGTCGGCCTTGAGGGTGGCCATCTCGCCGTCGTCGAGCGTGACGACCTGGCGGGTGTGGGCGACCAGCGCGGCGACGTCGGAGGCGACGAACATCTCCTTCTCGCCGATGCCGAGGACGACCGGGGAGCCGTTGCGGGCGACGACGATGCGGTCGCTGAAGTCGGCGTGCATGACAGCGATGCCGTACGTGCCCTCGACCGAGCGCAGGGCCTCGCGGACCTTCTCCTCCAGGGTGTCCGCCTGGGAGCGGGCGATCAGGTGGACCAGCACCTCGGTGTCGGTCTCGGAGAGGAAGACCACGCCGTCGGCGACGAGCTTCGCACGGAGCTCGGAGGCGTTGTCGACGATGCCGTTGTGGACGACGGCGACCTTGTGGTCGGCGTCCAGGTGCGGGTGCGCGTTCTCGTCGCTCGGGGCGCCGTGGGTGGCCCAGCGGGTGTGGGCGATACCGGTGGTGCCGTTGAAGCGCTTGGGGACACGGGCCTCCAGCTCGCGCACCCGGCCCTTCGCCTTGACCATCTTCAGCGCGGCGGGCTTGCCGGCCGCGGCCTTGCCGGTGATGACGATGCCCGCGGAGTCGTAACCCCGGTACTCCAGCCGCTGCAGCCCTTCCAGCAGCAGTGGAGCCACGTCACGCTTTCCGATGTATCCGACGATTCCACACATAGAGTCTCTGCCCCTCCATCGACGTACTTGTTGGTGCCCGTTGCTCAGCCGTAGACGATGCGGCGCAGCTGGCGGAGCGAGAGCTCCGGCGGCGCGACCGCACGATGCGGCAGCTCGGCCGCGATGCGTTCGAAGATCTCCGCGTTCACCAGGCCGCCGGACTGCAGCTCGCGGTGGCGGCGGCGGACGAAGTCATCGGTCGTCTCGTCGAAGTACGCCAGCACGTCGAGGATCACCCGGGCTGCCTCACCACGCTGAAGCGTGGTGGAGCGCACCAGGTGATCGATGAGGTCGTCATGCGACGGGCGGCGTTCGAGCACTCGTTGATACTGCGGTGGATGCGGGCTGTACGCAACAATTCTGCCCGATATCGGGCAGGCGTGACGGTGATTGCCCCCTCCGTGGGCATCGAAGCGGCATTGTTTGCTGCTTTTACTACCCAAGGTCACGAATGTGTCACTCAGGAGTGATGCGGGGTGGACGCCCCCTCGGATGAATCCCGCCGTACGGCAGATTCCTCGGCGGGGAAACGGGGAAGTGGTCTACACCTTGACCGTGCGGGGGGCTCGCGATACGCATGGCGATGCGCGGTTGCTCAGGAGATCCGCAGGTGTGAACCGTCGAAAGGTACCCGGCTTGTGAGAGTGCACAGGACACAACGCACCGCCCTTCCCCGCCTTCTCGGCTCGTTGCTGCTCCTCACAGCGGCCGGTATCTCCAGCGCAGGCGCAGTGCCGCAGGGGGCGGCAGCGGCCACCAGTGGCCAGGCCGCCGGTTCACCCCGTCCGCTCGGGCAGATCGTGCCCGCCCCCGCCCGGGTGAGTCCGGACGGATCCCCGTACGCCATCACCGCAGGGACGAAGATCCGCGTCGACGACGGCTCCCGCGAGGCCCGGAAGATCGGTGACTACCTGGCGGGCGTGCTGCGCCCCTCCACCGGCTACGACCTGCCCGTCACCGGCCACGACGGCGGTGACGGCATCCGGCTGCGGCTCGGCTCCCACGACAGCGCCCTGGGCGCCGAGGGCTACACGCTGAGGTCCGCTCGCGGGTCCGTCACCATCACCGCACGCGGCCCGGCAGGGCTCTTCCACGGCGTTCAGACGCTGCGTCAGCTGCTCCCGGATCAGGTGGAGATGAACAGCCGTCAGAAGGGCCCGTGGAAGGTCGCGGGCGGCACGGTCACCGACGCGCCGCGTTATGCGTACCGGGGGGCGATGCTCGATGTCTCCCGGCACTTCTTCTCCGTCGCCGAGGTCAAGCGTTACATCGACCAGATCGCCCTCTACAAGATGAACAAGCTCCATCTGCATCTCTCCGACGACCAGGGCTGGCGCATCGCCATAGATTCCTGGCCGCGGCTGGCCGCCTACGGCGGGCAGACGGAGGTCGGCGGGGGTGCCGGCGGCTACTACACGAAGAGCGACTACAAGGAGATCGTCCGGTACGCGGCCTCGCGCTATCTGGAGGTCGTACCCGAGATCGATCTGCCCGGCCACACGAACGCGGCACTCGCCTCCTACGCCAAGCTGAACTGCGACGGCGCCGCGCCGCCGCTCTACACCGGCACGAACGTCGGTTTCAGCTCGCTGTGCACGCCGAAGGCCGTCACGTACGACTTCGTGAACGACGTGATCCGTGAGCTGGCCGCGCTCACGCCCGGCAGATACATCCACATCGGCGGCGACGAGGCGCGCTCCACCGGCCACGACGACTATGTGGCGTTCATGGACAAGGCGCAGGCCATCGTCGGCAAGCACGGCAAGACCGTGGTCGGCTGGCACCAGCTGACCGGGGCCAAACCGGTCGCGGGCGCGGTCGCCCAGTACTGGGGGTACGACGCGACGGGCGCCGCCGAGCGCAAGCAGGTGGCGGACGCCGCGGCGAACGGCACGAAGCTGGTGCTGTCGCCTGCGGACCGGGTCTACCTCGACATGAAGTACGACAAGGACACCGCGCTGGGGCTGGCCTGGGCCGGATACGTCGAGGTACAGCGTTCGTACGACTGGAACCCGGGCACCTACCTGGAGGGCGTCCCAGGGAGCTCGATCCTCGGTGTCGAGGCGCCGATCTGGTCGGAGACGCTGACCAGCAGCGACGAGATCGAGCAGATGGCGTTCCCGCGGCTGCCGGGGGCTGCGGAGCTGGGGTGGTCGCCGGCGTCCACGCACGACTGGGACGCGTACAAGGTGCGCCTCGCGGCGCAGGGGCCGAGGTTCTCGGCGCTGGGGATCGATTACTACCGCTCCCCGCAGGTGCCGTGGCCCACGCAGTGAGGTGACCGGTCGTCCGGCCGGTGCCCGCATGCCCGATCGCCGGACGGGCATGCAGGCGCCGGGCCCGTCCGGCGATCGGAGCAACGGTCCAGGGTCTCTCGTTCGGATCACGCCGGGCTCGCGGGGTCCGGCACGCGCATCTGCCGTTGTCGTCGGTCACCGACGCTCCGCGTCGGCTCCTTCCTCCGCCCTGCAGCTGCACGCACCAGCCCCCGCTCCCTGATCCAAACGAAAGCCCTGGTACCCCGCGATCGGGTTCCTCAGGGTGCCGATCAGCTGGAGTGCTCCCGACGGGTCCGTGAGGTCGACCATCTGCCTGTTGTTGCGCAGCTGCAGCCGGTTCAGGCAGGACAGTGCGAACTCCTCGGTGAACATGTCGTACTGCTTGAACTTCTCGGCCAGTTGCGGCACCGACTCCTGGTAGCCGGAGACGCACGCGGCGACCGTCCGCCAGAAGGTGTCCTCGTCGAGGACTCCCTCGGTGGCGAGTCCGGCGGCCAGGAAGCGGAAGTAGCAGTCGAAGACGTCGGTGAAGACCGACAGCAGTTTCATGTCGTCGGGGACCTCGGCGCGGACCCGCTCGACCTGGGGCGGCAGCACCGCGTCCGGGTCAATGACCGCGATCTCCTCGGCGATGTCCTTGAAGACCGTGCGGGTGACGACTCCGTCCTCGATCACCAGGATGACGTTCTCGCCGTGCGGCATGTACACCAGGTCGTAGGCGTAGAAGCTGTGCAGGACCGGCACCAGATAGGCGTCCAGGTAGCGTCGCAGCCAGTCGGCGGGGGCCAGTCCCGATTCGGCGATCAGCGCGGCCGCGACGGAGCCGCCCTCGTGGTCGGTGTGGACGAGCGAGGCCATCGTCGCGACCCGCTCGCCGGCCGCCAGGCCGGGCACCGGGCTCTCCCGCCAGAGCGCGGCGAGCATTTTGAGGTACGGGGAACCCTTGGCGGTGGCCGCCTCGTACGCCCGGTGGTGGTAGCCGATGGCCGCCCGCTCCCGGATGATCGAGAACCGCGCGGCGCGCAGCACCTCGTCACGCTCGATCAGCCCGGACAGCCAGTCGTTGATCGCGGGCGTCGCCTCCATGTACGCGGCGGACAGTCCGCGCATGAAGCCCATGTTGAGGACGGACAGCGCCGTCTTGACGTAGTGCCGGTCCGGGTTGCTGGTGTTGAAGAACGTACGGATCGACTGCTGGGCGAGATACGCGTCCTCGCCCTCGCCGAGGCAGACCAGGTGGCGCCGGGCGAGCTCGCCGGCGAAGGTGACGGCGAGCTTGTTCCACCACTGCCAGGGGTGGACGGGTATCAGCAGGTAGTCGCCGAGGTCGAGCCCGAGGCCGGCCATCGTGGTCGCGAACCGGGCCCGGGTCTCCTCGCTCAGCTCGCCCTCGATCAGCGTGCAGTAGTCGAGTCCGGCGCCCGCGGTGAAGGTGGCGCGGTCACGGTGGGCGGCGACCCAGACCAGCCGGATCTCGCTCGCCGCCTCGGGAGCGTACGCGCGGTACTCGTCGACGCCGAAGCCGAGCCGTCCGTTGTTGGCGACGAAACAGGGGTGGCCCTCGGTCATGCCCGTCTCGATCGCCTGGAAGCCGGCGGCGACGAGCCCGGCGGAGGTCACCGACTCCTTGGTCAGTTTGTACGCGGTGCCGGCCAGCGTGGAGGAGATCTCCTCCAGGTAGACCGGCAGGATCTCCGCCGAGAGGCCGAGCGCCTCGCGCAGCTCGATGAAGAACTCCAGTGCGTCCAGGGGGAGTTCGCTGCCGTGCCGGTGACGGGTGACGGAGGCCGCATCGACCTGCCAGTGGTCGAGCGCGAAGCGCCGGGCGGTGAAGCGGTACTCGGTCGCGGAGTCGTCGCTGCGGACCGTGTAGCGGTCGTCGCCGAGCGGTTCGGGGGTCAGCAGCCGCTCATGGGCGAACTCCGCGAGCGCCTTACGGATCAGCAGCCGGGTGGCGGCGGCCCAGCGCTCGGGGGTGAGGTGCGCGACGGCGTCGGCGGTCGTGGTCATCGGGTGGCTCCTTCGCGAAGCGCGGCCTCGAACTGTTCCCGGGTGCAGACGCTGAGCAGGGCGTTCTTCTCCGGCTTTGCGATCTCCCGGAGGACCTCGAAGCCGACGGCCTTGTTGAGCGCGTGCACCGCGCTGTTGCGTGCGTCGGGCTCGACGACCACACGGCGTACCGACGGGTCGGCGAACAGCGTCTCCATCACGGTGGTGATCACGGCGCGCGTGAAGCCGTGCAGCGGAGTGTCGGACGGGGTGACCAGGAAGTGCATCCCGATGTCGCCGGGCTCGGCCTCGTACAGGCCCTTGAGCTCGACCTCGGTGGGGTCGTACCGCTCCATCAGGAAGGCGGGCTCCCCGTCGTGCAGGCCCAGGAACGCGTCGTGATGAGGGTGGGCGGCGATCGCCGTGTACTCCCGCTCGACGTCCTGGAGTCCGGCGTCGCCCATCAGCCAGAAGGCGGCCTTGGGGTGGGTGACCCAGCTGTGCACGAGTTCGGCGTCGGCGAGCGGGTCGAGGGCGCGGACGGTGAACGTGCCGAGGTCGTTGGTCATACGGCGAACTCCTGGAAGGCGATGGACTTCTCGACCGGGTAGTACTCACGGCCGAGCAGTTCGCCGATGATGTACGCGTTGCGGTAGGCACCCATGCCCAGGTCGGGCGAGGTGATCGAGTGGGTGTGCGTGCCCGCGTTCTGCAGGAAGACGCCGCGCCCGGTGGTGTCGATGGAGTAGTTGCGGGCCACGTCGAAGCGGCCCCGGCTGTCATGGCGCAGCCGGTCGGTGATCGGCTCCAGGAAGGCCGGCGGGGTGTAGCGGTAGCCGGTGGCGAGGATCAGGCCCTCGGTGCCGAGGGTGTAGTCCTTGCCCTGTTCCTCCTGGCGCAGGCCCAGGGTGTACGTACCGCTGGACTCCTCGTAACGCACGCTGTTCAGCGCGGAGTTGCTGAGGAGGCGGGTGGGCACGGGGCCGGGCAGGTTCTTCCGGTACAGCAGATCGAAGATCGCGTCGATCAGTTCCGAGTCGATGCCCTTGAAGAGACCCTTCTGGGTGGACTCCACCCGGTAGCGGGTCTGCTCGGGCAGCGCGTGGAAGTAGTCGATGTACTCCGGGGAGGTCATCTCCAGCGTCAGCTTGGTGTACTCCAGCGGGAAGAACCGCGGCGAGCGCGTCACCCAGTTCAGCCGGTAGCCGTGCACATCGATCTCGGAGAGCAGGTCGTAGTAGATCTCCGCCGCGCTCTGCCCGCTGCCGACGATGGTGACGGACTTCTTCGCCTGAAGCGCCGCCTTCCCTTCCAGGTACCGGGAGTTGTGCAGGAAGTCGCCGCCCAGCCCCTGGCAGGCCTCCGGGATGTACGGGGGAGTGCCCGTGCCCAGGACCAGGTGCGGGGCGCGGAACACGCCTCCGGCTCGGGTGGTCACGGTGTAGAGAGCGGTGCTCTCGTCGTACGTGACCGACTCGACGGTCTCGTTGAAGCGGACGCTGCTCAGTTTGGCGGCGGCCCACCGGCAGTAGTCGTTGTACTCGGTCCGCAGCGGGTAGAAGTTCTCCCGGATGTAGAAGGAGTACAGCCGGCCGCGCTCCTTGAGGTAGTTGAGGAACGAGTACGGCGAGGTGGGGTCGGCCATCGTCACCAGGTCCGACATGAACGGCGTCTGGAGATGGGCGCCTTCGAGGAACATTCCGGCGTGCCACTCGAAGTCCGGCTTGGACTCCAGGAACACACCGCTGAGTTCGTCGATGGGCTCGGTCAGACAGGCGAGGCCGAGGTTGAACGGGCCGAGGCCGATCCCGATGAAGTCGTGGGGGTTGGCAATTGGTCGCGGGGGAGCGTGCATAACGTCGGTTTACCTCGATCGTGTGATGGTCGGCTCGTGGGCTTGCGGTGCCGCGTGTGGGCCGGGGTGTGGTCGCCGTGTGATCTGGGACACCGGGTGCGGTGCCAGTGTGCGGGGCCCCTGCTCCACCGGAGAGATGGTTCAGGGCCTCCCCGCCGCCTCTGGCCGCACCCGATGGCCAGGTCGCATAGGGAACTGGCCTCCCGGGATCGGACCACGCACGGGATGCGTGTCGCTGCCTCGGGGTCGAGTACGCCGGGGACCAGTGCGCCCAAGACCGTTCGGGGCGTGCCAGTGCGCGGACTCACTCCCGCACACTGTTCAGGAACGGTCAGGAAGCGCGGTCAAGGGAGTCTCCCAGGTACTGCTCGGCGTGGCCGGCGATCAGATCGAGTACCGCGGCGATGTCCCGCGCGGTCGTTTCAGGGTTGAGCAGGGTGAATTTCAGGTACTGGCGGCCACCGACCTTCGTCCCGGCGACCACTGCCTCGCCGGAGGCGAAGAGCGCCTTGCGGGCGTGGAGATTCGCCCGGTCGATCTCGGCGGGCGAGGTGACGACGGCCGGGATGCAGCGGAACACCAGGGTGGACAGCTGCGGTTCGACGACGACGTCGAAGCGCGGGTCGGCGGTGAGCAGCCGCCAGCCCTCGGCGGCCAGGTCGCAGACTTCGTCGAAGAGCTCGCCGACGCCGTCCGCGCCCATGACGCGCAGGGTCATCCACAGTTTCAGAGCGTCGAATCTGCGGGTGGTCTGCAGGGACTTGTCGACCTGGTTGGGGATGCGCTCCTCGGCCATCCGCTGCGGGTTGAGGTACTCCGCGTGGTAGGTCGCGTGCCGCAGCGTCGCCCGGTCGCGGACCAGCACGGCCGACGAACTCACGGGCTGGAAGAGGGACTTGTGGTAGTCCACGGTCACCGAGTCGGCGTGCTCGATGCCGTCGAGGAGGTGACGGCGCCCGCGGGAGGCCAGCAGTCCGCAGCCGTACGCGGCGTCGACATGCATCCAGGTGGAGAACTGCTCGCAGAGCGCCGCGATTTCGGGCAGCGGGTCGATGGAGCCGAAGTCCGTGGTGCCCGCGGTGGCGACGACGGCCATCGGGACGGCGCCCTCGGCGACGCACTGCTCCAGGGCGCGGGCCAGGGCCACGGTCTGCATGCGCTTGTTCCGGTCGACGGGGACGGAGACGACGGAGTCCGGTCCGAGGCCGAGGAGTTTCGCCGACTTCTGGACGCTGAAGTGGCTGCACTCGGAGGTGAGGATGCGCAGCCGGTTGAAGTGCTCGGGCCGGGACTTGGCCTCTTCGCGGGCGAGCAGCAGGGCCTGCAGGTTGGACTGGGTGCCCCCGCTGGTGAAGATGCCGTCGGCGGCCGGTCCGAGGCCGATCCGGGCGGTGGTCCAGTCGATCAGCCGACGCTCGATGAGCGTGCCGCCCGCACTCTGGTCCCAGGTGTCCAGCGAGGAGTTGACGGCCGAGAGCACGGCCTCGCCGAGCACGGCGGGGATGACCACGGGGCAGTTGAGGTGGCCCAGGTAGCGGGGGTGGTGGAAGTAGACGGCATCACGGAGATAGACGCGGTCGAGCTCGTCGAGCGCGGCGGTCGCGTCGCCCAGCGGCCGGTCCAGATCGATCGCGTCGACGACCGGGGACAGCTCGTCGGCGGAGATTCCGGTGAACGGCCGCTCGGTGGCAGCGAGTTTGGCCGCGACCCGTTCGACTCCTGCGGTCACGGAGCGACGGTAGTGCTCCGCGGTCGTGTCGTTGAGCAGGTGCGAACGCATGAAGGGGTCCTCCCGGACGCGGGGATCTTCATCGGGCCCTCAGGACAGAAGGAGGGGGCGAGGGCGCGATGCCGAAGTAAGGTTAGCCTAACCTAACTTCGATTCGCGTTGTTCCCTCGCCCCCCACGGGACGCAGAAGTTGTCCGAATCACATGCCCTTACGCGTCCTCGGTGGCCGCTTCCGAACGCAGCTGCTCCTCGCTCAGCCCGCGCCGCCAGTAACCGACGAACGTGACCCGCCTGCGGTCGAACTGACGCTCCTGCACCAGATGGCGACGCAGAGCCTTCACGCCCGACGACTCGCCCGCGATCCAGACGTACGGAGTTCCCTCGGGGAGCTCGGCCGCGCGCACCGCGTCGACGGCGGACGGTGCGCCCTCGTCGCGGACGAGCCAGCTGATCCGGGCGCGGGCCGCGGTGTTGAGCGCCTGGCGGTCCCGGGTGTGCGGGACCTCCAGCCAGACCCGGGCCTGCATCCCGGCCGGCAGCCACTCCAGGGCGGCCGATGCGGCGGGCAGTGCCGTCTCGTCGGCCCAGATCAGCACCCAGTCGGTGTCTTCCGGAGGCCGGAAACGGACGGCCGCGTTGTCCTCGACGGCCGGGCCGAGGGCCTTGAGGAGGTCGCCCGGGGCGGCCGCGGCGGCCCAGCGGCAGGCCGGGCCCCCGTCCTCGTGCAGCGCGAAGTCGATATCGATTTCGGTCGAACCGTCGGGGCCGCGACGCTGCGCGCGGACCGTGTACGAGCGCATGACGGCCCGGACGTCCTCGGGCAACGCCCGCCAGGCGGCGAACCATTCGCCGTCCTCGTCGACCGGAACGACTGGTTCCGGCTGGCCGGGGTGCGGCAGGAACAGCGACAGGCTCTGATCCCTGCCTCCGGCGGCGAAGCCGTCGAGTCCCGGCCCGCCGAAGGTGATCCGGAGCATCGACGGCCCCAGTCGCCTGGTCCGGACGACCGTCAGACCGAAGAACCGGAAGGGGGCGACGGGGGGAGCTGCGGCGGTCGTCATGCGAGGGCTCCTTCCAGGAACCGGGAAGCGTGGGTGACGCGGCCCGGCCCGCCGGGAAGATCCCGGCCGGGCCGGGCCGGTACTGGGTTGCTGCGATGTGTGCTGCCGGAGTGCTCCGGCAGCGCTTCCGGTGCGTCAGCCGGCCTTCTTGGCGTTCTCGAGGGCCTTCGCGAGGTCCTCGAGGATCGGCGTGCACTTGTCGTACGAGTAGATCGGCTCGGTGGTGCGCGGGATGACCTGGCCGGCCTTCACGGCGGGCAGCTGCGCCCAAGTGGGCTTGGTCGTCAGGGTGTCGGGCTGCAGGGCCGACGAGCGGTTGTCCATCATGATGATGTCGGCGTCGTACTTGTCGACGTTCTCCCAGCTCAGCTCCTCGAAGAAGCCCGCGGCGTTGACCTTCGGCTCGACGAACTGCACGCCCAGTTCCTGGAAGTACAGGGTGTCCGCGGACATCTTGGCGAGCGAGACGTAGAAGAGGTCCTGGCTGGCCGAGCCGATCATGACCTTGATGTTCGGCTTCGACTTGGCGGCTGCGCGCAACCGGGCCGCGGCCTTCTCGAAGCGGGCCTTGGCGTCGGTGACCTCGGCGGCCTTGACGTCGGCGCCGAGGGACGCGGCGAGGTCCTCGTGGCGCTGGATCGCCTTGGGGATGGTGGTCTCGGCGGCCCACAGGGCGACGCTCGGGGCCAGCTTGAGGATCTTGTCCTTGGACTCGTCCGGCACGTACCAGAGGGCGTCCTTCTCCCACATTGCGGTGACGAGCAGCTCCGGGCCGAGCGCCGCGTACTTCTCGACGTTGAACTCGCCCCAGACGTTGCCGAGTATCTCGACCTTGCTGATGTCGAGGTCGCCGGCCTGCACATCGGGCTTGCCGTCCGCGGTCTTCGTCGGGCCGAAGACGCCCTTCACCTCGATGCCGTAGTCGTGGAGGGCTGCGGCGACACCGGTGAAGGCGACGATGTTCTTCGGGGTCGACTTGGCCTCGGCGGTCGCGCCGCGGTCGTCCTTGAACGTCCAGGTGCCGGCCTTCGCGGAGCTCGAAGCGGAGCCCGAGCCGGAGCCTTTCGAGTCGCTGTCGCCGCAGGCTGCGAGCACGGCGCCGAGACCGACGGCGCCGCCCGCGGCCAGCAGGCCGCGACGGGAGAGGGAGGTGGTCCGGACCTTGGGCATGGGTGTGTCTGCTTTCGTACGCGCCGGTGGGCGCCCGCTGACGAGTTCGAAGGTAGGTTAGCCTAACCTTGGCAACTGTCCAGAGGGTGCCCGTGCCCAACAGGCCGGCTACCAGACGAGAACTCCGCCACCCACGTCCCGGGCCCGAAGGGCCGCCGCGGTGATGTTGGCCAGTCGCTCGGCGACATAGCCCTCGCGGTAGCCGCAGTGCGCGTCGAGTGCCGCCGTGTGCGGACGCAGCAGTTCGCACTCGGCGAGGAACTCCTCGATGTCCTCCGGTTCGACGTACAGGTCGTAGGAGGCGAGCTCCGGCAGGAACCGGGCCCCGAGCGCCCGGACCCGCTCCGCCCCCCACAGGTGGGTCCGGCAGCTCTCGAACCCCGCCATGTCGCTGCCGTCCGGGGGGTTGTCGAGCAGGTGAGGCGTGCCGCTCCTCCCCCGCACGAAGGTGTGCACCAGGAGCGTCATCCGCCGAAGTCCTTCCGGCACGCGTCGAGTCCCTCGATCCGCACATCGACCGTGCGATGCGCCTCCCAGCGCTCACGGTCGATCCGCAGCCGCTGCAGGGTGACGGGAGCGCCCCGCAGGGCGGCCACCTGGAGCCCGTCCGGCAGATAGCCGAGCCGGCGCGAGACGCCCAGCGAACGCGGGTTGTCGGTCATCGCCGACGACGTCGCGGTCCGGGCGCCGAGCCCGGCGAACGCCAGATGCAGCA
Source organism: Streptomyces sp. NBC_00316 (assembly GCF_036158715.1). Taxonomy (NCBI): domain Bacteria; kingdom Bacillati; phylum Actinomycetota; class Actinomycetes; order Kitasatosporales; family Streptomycetaceae; genus Streptomyces; species Streptomyces sp. NBC_00316. Next base: position 5,724,937 of record NZ_CP108023.1, read on the forward strand.
CGGCGGCCCGCATCTCGGTGCCGATGCCCTGTCCTTGGTGCGTCAGCCCCAGCCACGACCCGGTGTTGACCTCGCGGGTCGCCGCGAAGTCCGTGGCCCCCAGGTCCTGCCGCCCGACCACCTCGCCCTCGTGCAGCACGGCGAGGCTGAGCACCCAGTCCCGTACCGACCAGTTGGCGATGCTGCCCAGCACATGCTGGAACACGCCCCGGCCACGCTCGTCCGGCGGGGTGTCGGTCCACGGCACGGTGAACGGCATGCTGTCCGGCGCATGCACCCCGGCGGCGGCGACCGACGCGAGATCGTCGAGCAACTCCAGGTCGGGGACCCGGAGTTCCAGGCGGGGTGTGCGGATGCGGAGCCCGTGGAGGGGCCAGTACCGGTGGTCCATGAACAGACTCTGCCGGGGCGGGCGGCACCTCGTCGACCCAATTACGGCCCGCCCCGTCGAACCGTCAGGCCGGCAGCCCCAGCTCCCGTGCGATCAGTATCCGCTGCACCTCGCTCGTGCCCTCGCCGATCTCCAGGATCTTGGAGTCGCGCCACATCCGCGCCACCGGGTACTCGTTCATGAAGCCGTAGCCACCGTGGATCTGCGTCGCCTCGCGCGCGTTGTCCACGGCCACCGTCGACGAGTACAGCTTCGCGAGCGCCGCCTCCTTCTTGAACGGTTCGCCGTGCACGAGCCTCGATGCCGCGTCCCGCCAGCCGATCCGGGCCATGTGCGCCCGCATCTCCATGTCCGCGATCTTGAACTGGATGGCCTGGTTGGCGCCGATGGGCCGGCCGAACGCGTGCCGCTCCTTGGCGTACTTCACCGACTCGTCCACACAGCCCTGCGCCAGACCCGTGGACAGCGCGGAGATCGCGATCCGTCCCTCGTCCAGGATCCGCAGGAACTGCGCGTACCCGCGGCCCTCCTCGCCCAGCAGGTTCGCCGCCGGGACCCGCACGTCGGCGAAGGACAGCTCGCGGGTGTCCGAGGCGTTCCAGCCGACCTTGGAGTACGGGGCGGCGACCGTGAAGCCGGGGGTGCCGGACGGCACGATGATCGACGAGATCAGCGGCGCGCCGTTCTCCTTGTGGCCGGTCACCGCCGTGACCGTGACCAGCGCGGTGATGTCCGTACCGGAGTTGGTGATGAAGCACTTGGAACCGTTGATCACCCACTCGTCGCCGTCGCGTACGGCCGTCGTCCGGGTGCCGCCCGCGTCGGACCCGCAGTCCGGCTCGGTCAGCCCGAAGGCGCCGAGCGCCTCGCCCGAGCAGAGCCTGGGCAGCCACTGCTGCTTCTGCTCCTCCGTACCGAAGTGGTAGACCGGCATCGCGCCGAGCGAGACCCCGGCCTCCAGGGTGATCGCCACGGACGAGTCGACCCGGGCCAGCTCCTCCAGGGCGATCCCGAGGGCGAGATAGTCGCCGCCCATACCGCCGTACTCCTCCGGGAACGGCAGCCCGAACAGGCCCATCCGCCCCATTTCGCGCACGATCTCGTAAGGGAACTCATGGCGCTCGTAGAAGTCGCCGATCTTCGGGGCGACCACGTCGTGCGCGAACTCCTCGACGGTGCGGCGCAGTTCCTCGTGTTCGGCGGTCAGCCGATGGTCCAGGGACATGGCGGGGTTCACTCCTTGTGGGAGAGGGCGCGGACGGTACGGGACGGGCTCGGACGGCCCAGTTGCTCGGCGAGCCACACGCTGGTGGCGGTGAGCGCGTCGAGGTCGACCCCGGTTTCGATACCGAGGCCGTGAAGCATCCACACGAGGTCTTCGGTGGCGAGATTTCCGGTGGCGCTCTTCGCGTACGGGCAGCCGCCGAGGCCGCCCGCGGAGGCGTCCACGGTGGTCACTCCGTGCTGGAGCGCGGCAAGGGTGTTGGCGAGGGCCTGGCCGTACGTGTCGTGGAAGTGCACTCCGATGGTGTTGGTGTGCACGCCCTCCTCGTTCAGCTCGGAGAGCAGGTCCTGCACATGGCCGGGGGTGGCGACGCCGATGGTGTCGCCGAGGGAGAGCTCGTCGCAGCCCAGGTCCATCAGCGCCTTGGCGACGCGGACGACCTGGTGGACCGGGACAGGCCCCTCCCACGGGTCGCCGAAACACATCGACAGATAGCCGCGGACATGCACCTTGTCGTCCTTGGCGCGGGCCACGACCGGCTCGAACATGGCGAGCGACTCGTCGACCGTGCGGTTGAGATTGCGGGCGGCGAACGTCTCGGTCGCCGACCCGAACACGGCGATCCGGCGGGCACCGAGCGCCAGGGCCCGGTCGAGCCCGCGCTCGTTCGGGACGAGCACGGGCAGCGCGACCCCCTCGATGTCGCCGAGGCGGGGGAACAGGTCCTCCGCGTCGGCGAGCTGGGGCACCCATGCGGGGTGGACGAAACTCGTCGCCTCGATCGTGGCCAGACCGGCCGCAGCGAGGCGGTGGATGAACTCCGCCTTGACCTCGGTCGGCACGACGGCCTTCTCGTTCTGCAGCCCGTCGCGGGCACCGACCTCGTGGATGCGTACCCGGGCGGGCAGATCCGGTGCGGGCACGATCATGGGCAGACTGCCGCCGGTCATGCTTCCTCCTCGTTCGGAACCACCACGGCCAGTACCTGGTCCATGGCGACCGTGGTGCCGGCCGTGACATCGAGCTCGGTGACGGTCCCGGCGTGCGGGGCGGAGATGACGTGCTCCATCTTCATCGCCTCGACGACGAGCAGACTCTGCCCGGCCACGACCTCGTCGCCGACGGCCACCTTCACGACCGTGACCGTGCCGGGCATGGGCGCGGCGAGGGTGTCGGCACCGGAGCGGCCCGCGCCGGTGAGGGACGCCTCGACCGGGTCGTGATCCTGGACGTGCCAGGTATCCCCGTCACGGCCCAGCCAGTTCCCCTCCGGGGAGGAGGTGTGCGCGAACGTATGGGTGACACCGGCGAGTTCGAAGGTGAGACGGTGCGCGGAGACGTCGATGACCCTGGCCGTCTCCCGGCCGCCGGGCACGGGGGCCAGCGGGCCGCAGGCCCCCGTCGCGGGCGTCGGCGGTGCGCACTCCCCGACATGGCCGAACGTCAGCTCGGTGCCCGCGGGGCAGGTGCGCACGGAGACCTGCACCGGGTCGTGGCCCGGCAGCCGGAAGTGACGGACCGTGCGGGCGGGGGCGCCGCCCAGCCGCCAGCCGTCGGCCACCGAGAACGGGTCGACCCAACCGGAGGAATCCCCGGTGGCGGGCTGCCGCAGCAGCGCCGCTGCCGCGTACACCTCCTCCGGTACCCCCTCCGGCACCAGCCCGTCCACCGCACGCTCCACCAGCCCGGTGTCCAGCTCGCCCGCCACCACCGCCGGGTGGGCGAGCAGTCGCCGCAGGAACCCTGCGTTCGTCGGCACGCCCAGGATCACCAGCTCCGACAGCGCGGCGCGCAGCCGCCGCAGCGCCGTGGCCCGGTCGGGTCCGTGGACGATGACCTTCGAGAGCATCGGGTCGTACAGACTGCCGACCTCGACCCCCTCGACGAGACCCGAGTCGGTCCGCACGCCGTGGCCGTCCGGCTCGCGGAGGGAGAGCACCGTGCCGCCGGACGGCAGAAAGCCGCGGGCCGCGTCCTCCGCGCAGATCCGGGCCTCGATCGCATGCCCGTTCAGTGTGATGTCCTGCTGTGCGTACGGAAGTCGCTCGCCGGAGGCGACCCGTAGCTGCCACTCCACCAGATCGATCCCGGTGATGAGCTCGGTGACCGGGTGCTCGACCTGGAGGCGGGTGTTCATCTCCATGAAGTAGTACGAGGCCGGGTCGTTGCCCGGGACGATGAACTCCACCGTGCCCGCACCGACATACCCGCAGGAGCGCGCCGCCTGGACGGCCGCCTCGCCCATCGCCGCCCGGGTCTTCTCGTCGAGCAGGACGGACGGCGCCTCCTCGATGATCTTCTGGTGGCGGCGCTGCAGCGAGCACTCGCGCTCACCGAGGTGCACCACGTTCCCGTGCGCGTCGGCCAGGACCTGGATCTCGATGTGGCGCGGCCGGTCGATCCACCGCTCGACGAGCAAGGTGTCGTCCCCGAACGATCCCCGGGCCTCGCGACGGGCGGCCGCGATCTCGTCGGCGAGCAGCGCCTCGTCACGCACCAGCCGCATGCCCTTGCCGCCGCCGCCCGCCGAGGGCTTCAGCAGTACCGGCATCCCGATTCCGCGCGCCGCATCCGCCAGCTGCGCGTCGCTGAGCCCGCTCCCGGACGACCCGGGCACGACCGGAACCCCGGCCGCCGCCACGGTCTCCTTGGCCCGGATCTTGTCGCCCATCAACGAGATCGCCGACGCCGGCGGTCCGATGAAGACGAGCCCCGCATCCGCGCAGGCCTGCGCGAACCCGGCGTTCTCGGCGAGGAACCCGTAACCCGGGTGGACGGCCTGCGCACCGGTGTGGCGGGCCGCGTCCAGCAGCGCGGGCACGTTCAGATAGCTCGCGGCGGCCGGTGCGGGACCGATCCGTACCGCGGTGTCGGCCTCCCGTACGTGCCGGGCGTCGGCGTCCGCGTCGCTGAAGACGGCGACGGACCGCACACCCAGCTCGCGCAGCGTCCGGATGACCCGGACCGCGATCTCGCCGCGGTTGGCGACAAGAACGGTGTCGAACATCGTCATCTTTTCCCTCACATCCGGAAGACGCCGAAGCCGGGCGCCGCGTGGTCCTTCTGGGGAAGCGGGGCGTTGGCGCACGCGGTCAGAGCGAGCCCCAGCACCTGCCGGGTCTCCAGCGGGTCGATCACCCCGTCGTCCCAGAGCCGGGCGGTGGCGTAGTACGCGTTGCCCTGGGTCTCGTACTGCTCGCGGATCGGCGCCTTGAAGGCTTCCTCGTCCTCGGCGCTCCAGCCGTCGCCCAGCTGGTCGCGCTTGACCGTCGCCAGTACCGACGCGGCCTGCTCGCCGCCCATGACGGAGATCTTGGCGTTGGGCCACATCCACAGGAACCGCGGCGAATAGGCCCGCCCGCACATGGAGTAGTTGCCCGCTCCGTACGACCCGCCGACCACGACGGTCAGCTTCGGCACGCGGGTGCAGGCGACGGCCGTGACCATCTTGGCGCCGTGCTTGGCGATGCCACCGGCCTCGTAGTCGCGCCCCACCATGAACCCGGAGATGTTCTGCAGGAAGACGAGCGGAATGCCGCGCTGGTCGCACAGCTCGATGAAGTGCGCACCCTTCTGGGCGGACTCGGAGAACAGGATCCCGTTGTTGGCGACGATGCCGACCGGATGCCCGTGGATCCGGGCGAAGCCCGTCACCAGCGTCGTCCCGTACTCCGCCTTGAACTCCGCGAACCGCGATCCGTCGACGACCCGGGCGATCACTTCCCGTACGTCGTAGGGCGTCCGGGAATCCACCGGCACGGCGCCGTACAGCCCGGCCGGGTCGACCTTCGGCTCCTCCACGGGCTCCACGGACCAGGGCAGTGCGCCGCGCGCGGGCAGCGTCGCCACGATGTTCCGGACGATCCGCAGCGCATGCGCGTCGTCCTCCGCGAGATGGTCGGTGACACCCGACGTGCGGGAGTGGACCTCGCCGCCGCCCAGCTCCTCCGCCGTCACCACCTCACCGGTCGCGGCCTTCACCAGCGGCGGACCACCGAGGAAGATCGTCCCCTGGTTCCGCACGATCACGGCCTCGTCGCTCATTGCGGGGACGTACGCCCCGCCGGCCGTGCACGACCCCAGGACGGCCGCCACCTGCGGAATCCCGGCCCCCGACATCCGGGCCTGGTTGTAGAAGATCCGCCCGAAGTGCTCCCGGTCGGGGAAGACCTCGTCCTGCATCGGCAGGAACGCCCCGCCCGAGTCGACCAGGTACAGGCACGGCAGCCGGTTCTCCAGCGCCACTTCCTGGGCCCGCAGGTGCTTCTTCACCGTCATGGGGTAGTAGGTGCCGCCCTTGACCGTGGCGTCATTGGCGACGATCACGCACTCGCGGCCACTGACCCGGCCGATCCCGGCGATCACGCCGGCCGCCGGAGCCGCACCGCCGTACAGCCCCTCGGCCGCCAGCGGCGCCAGCTCCAGGAAGGGCGATCCCGGGTCGAGCAGCGCATCCACCCGGTCCCGGGGCAGCAGCTTGCCGCGCGCCACATGCCGGGCGCGGGCCTTCTCACCCCCGCCCAGCCGCGCTGCGGCCAGCCGCGCCCGCAGCTCGTCGCCGAGTGCGGTGTGCGCCGCCTCATTGGCCAGCCAGCCCTGAGATGCGGGATCCGCCGCACTCGCCAGCACCGGTGCCTGCTGCATCCGTCGAGCCCCCTTGCCCGCTCGGCCGGTCGGCCGAATCGGTTAATGAGCGTTAACACGTTTCCTTCAGGTTAACGCTCGCTAACCCGACTGTCTAGAATCGAATCCATGACCACCAGGACGGACGCCCCGACGCGCCGCGAGCAGATCCTCAAGGAGGCTGCCCGCCTCTTCGCCGAGCGCGGCTTCCACGGTGTGGGCGTCGACGAGATAGGCGCCGCCGTGGGGATCAGCGGCCCCGGCCTCTACCGGCACTTCCCCGGCAAGGACGCGATGCTCGCCGAACTGCTGGTCGGCATCAGTGAGCGCCTCCTGGCCGGCGGCCGGCTGCGCGTCACCGAGGACGCGACCTCCGGCGACGGCTCCCCGGAGGCCCTGCTGGACGCGCTCATCGAGGGCCACATCGACTTCGCCCTCGACGACCGCCCCCTGATCACCCTGCACGACCGCGAGCTGGACCGCCTCCGGGACTCCGACCGCAAGCGGGTGCGCCAGCTGCAGCGGCAGTACGTGGAACTGTGGGTCGAGGTGGTCCGCGCCCTCTACCCCCTGCTCCCCGAGAGCGAGGCCCGCGCCGCCGTCCACGCGGTCTTCGGCCTGCTCAACTCGACCCCGCACCTGGGCCGCCCCGGCGCCCTCCCCGGCCGCACGGCCACGGCTGCGCTGCTGCACCGGCTGGCGAGGGGGGCGTTCGAGGCGGCCCAGGTGCGGGTGTGAAGCTCCGCCGGATCCTCGGCTGAGGGCCGTCGGCGTGCGGGCTCGCTCCGGTGCGCGGCGGATCGGCCGGAGCGGGTCGGGCCGGTCCTGCGGTGCCTCGGCATCGTGCCGGAGCCGGACGCGGCCGACCGGCTGAGCGGCATTCCGGCTCCCGGTCGAGACCGGCCTCGACCGGCGCGAACCCGGCCCCCCGATGGCACCGCAGGGCCCTCTCGTCATCGGGGTGCACGCGCATGAAGACATCGCCATGGCCGGACCCGCGGGCCTGCGCGGGAAGGCCGTGCACCGGCGCGCGGCCGACCCCCTTGCCGCGGGTACCGGGGGCCACGACGATCCGGGCCGGCTCGACCTCGTCCTCCTCGATGTCGAACCACCATTCCCCGTAACCGGCGATGCGCCCGTCCTCGACGAGGGCGTGGGCCCGCACGGCGCCATCCCGCCGCCACTCGGTGATCGTCTGTGCGGACACGGGGAACTCCGGCCGCCGGCACCGCACAACGGGCTCCGAGGCGGAGGCCGGCCGGCCCGCCACCGTGACGGCGTGGGCGTCGGCGAAAGGGAGGAGCTCCCTGCGTGACCATCCGTGTGCTCGAACCGGCATGTCGCTGCCGACGGGGTGAGCGGGCGTCAGGGAATCGCCCGGAAGGCGTAGTCGCAGGGCGGAGGTGCTTGTGCTCGTACTTTTTTGATGAGATATCAGATCGGGGAGCGGAGGGCGGCGGGTGCCGTGTGTACACCCGGTCGGCCGTCTGGCGTCACACCTTAGCCATGCCCGATATGACAGGTAATGGGGTAATAAGTACGTTCATCCCAGATCGGCTGCCCGGCCGGCGCCTTCTGCAACTGGGAGAAACGATATGAGCACGCGCACCTTCGCCGTGACCGCCGCAGTGGTGGGCGCCGCGGCCCTCGCCGCCACCGGCATCACCTACGCCTCGAACTCAGGATCGGACACGTCCGCCCACGAGGCCCGCCCATCCGTCCAACGGGCCGCCCCGCACGCACCGAAAGCCGCCACGCCCGCCAAACCGGCCGCCCCTGCCGCGGCTCCCCCCGCCGAAGACAGCGGAAGGGGAAACGACGGGGGCCAGGGCGGCAATGGCGGCGGTGACGACCGGGGCGATGGCGGCGGCTACGGCGGTGACGACGGCGGCTATGGCGGCGATGACGGCGGCTATGGCGGGGGTGGCGGCTACGGCGGTGGCGGTGGCTACGGCGGTGGCGGTGGCGGTGGCGGCGGCCGGGGCGGCTATGACGGGGGCGGTAACGGCGGCTATGGCAGGGGAGGGACCATCCAGTTCAATGACCGTACGTACTCCGCCTACGCGGAGGGCTGCATCACCGCGGCCAGTGGCCTGGGTTCCAGCAGCTTCAGCGTCAGCAACGACAGCTGGAAGACCGTTGAGGTCTTCCGCGGGGCCACCTGTGACAACGGGGCCCCCGTCGCCACCGTCGGCCCCTACAGCACGGGCCACGGCGTCGTGACCGGCTCCGGCAACAGCAGCCTGTTCAACAACGATGGCGTCGTGGGCAGCTTCCTGGTGATCGGAGGCCGCCCCGGGTGGTGATACCGCCTCATGGAGGCCCCGGCCCGTCGGAATCGGGCCGGGGTCTCCGGCATGAGGGACACCGCTCGGCGGCTGCCCGGTTCCCGGCGGCCGCACCTGCGTCCGGCCCGCGACCGGTGCCGCATGATCCGTCCGTGCGGAGCGGTCACGCGGAGCACTCCAGGTGCTCGGTGCTGGAGGACTCGCCGCACTCCCGGCAGTCACGGCAGTGACCCGGTTCCGGGCCACGGAAGACGCGTTCGCAGCGGTCGCATTCCTGGAACGGGTGAGGGCGTTCCACCACCTCGCGGACCGGGGCGGCGGGCAGCGGCGGCGGAAGCAGTCGTGTGAGGCGGTGGCCGAGGAGCGACGCCGGGCTTCTGACGGGCTCCGGAAGGTCGGCGATCAGGGTGCGGCGTCCGGCCTCCGGATCGATTCCGCGCTCCAGCCGGCAGGCCACACCCGGCGCGAGGCGGCGGATGTCGTACTCGGACAGCAGGAGCCGGGGATCGTGGGCGCGCAGGCCGGCGAGGAGATCGACGGCGCTGCGATGACGGGCGAGGTCATGGGTCTGCGGTGCGGGGAGCGGCGGCGGGGCGGGCGAGGCGGTTCGCCGCTCGGGGGCGGGTGCCTGGGCAGGCACCACGGGCCCCCTCGGCGCAACCGGCACCAAGGGGATTCCCGGCACCACCACCGCTCCGGGCACGACCGCCGCGCCCGCCCCGCGGATCAGCTGCGGCTGCGGCTGCCGCTCGGCCCTCGGCTCGGGCTTCGGTACCGGGCGGGCCGTGCCCGCTCCCGGCTGGTGGTACGAATCGGTCCGGGTGACGACCCGGCCGCCGGTCGTCCGCTCCCGCGTACGGGCCAGGTAGGCGTGGCTCTCCAGCTCACGCAGAGCCGCCGCGATCCGCGTCCCGCTCTCCGGGAAGCGATCGGCGAGGAACTTGATGCCGATCTTGGCCCCGGCGGGCAGCGACTGGATGTGCACGGCCAACCCGATCGCCACCAAAGACATCTCGCGGTGCTGGGCGAGGTGGTTGCCGACGACGGTGCAGCGGTTGGTGTGCCGGGTGTTGACGTGAATCACACCGGATGGAGTGGCAGGGCGGGTAACGCCTGCTGTGGCGCGCGAGGGCGCGGTAATCTGCTGAACATCCATCGGGAAGGGTTCGCTTCCTCGGTGGTCAGGCCCTCGATCGGGATTGCCGTCCCGGCCGGGGGCCGACGCATGTCTGGGGTTGTCGGGGCGAGCATATGCCCGCCAACCGGACCGAGATCCAGTCCAGTTGGCAAAGCTCACCCTTGTGGGTGATGGGAGGCAGGGAGGGGCTGGGAAAGGTGATTCCCGGAAGAATCAAAAAAGCATTCTGACGTCGGGGCGGACCACGTCGCGGCCGGCCGCATCGTGGTCCACCGGGTCGCGGCAGTCGCGATCCGGTGCGGCGCACGAAGCTCGATGCACGGGGCGTGGTCCTGGCTGCAACAGGCTCGGCGCCGCCCGGCGCCCCGGCGACCCGCTCGTGCCGCTGATCGCGGCCGAGCGGCTGACGGCGAACTCCGGCTGCAGGCGGTCTGTTCGCCGTCGCCCTCACCCGGACGCTGGGCTCCCGCACCGGATGGGCACAGGAATGGCGCGTCCGCCTCCGGGCCCTGCGGTGTCACCCAACCGCGATGTGCGAGAGGCGGGGTTCACAGCAGTGGAGTGATACCGGGACAGTCGTCCGTGCGTCCTCGGTGACGAGGTGCGGCGTCCGCGGATCCAGGGTGTCGCGCCGCGCTGCACCGTCCCCGCCCCGTCCGCCGTGCAAGACACTCGGCACACTGCGCACACCTGACGGCACAATGGGTTCATGCCGATACCCAGCCGTGCCGCCCTCGTCGAGCACCTCGTCCGTACGCGCATCGCCGGAGATGTCGCCACCCCCCGCGACAACAACCTCTCCCACTACCGCAAGCTTGCCAACGGCGACCGCCACTACTGGCTGGGGCTGGAACTCGGCAACCGGTGGGCCGACGAGCAGGACGTGCTCGCCGTGATGGCCGAGAGATGCGGGGTCAGTGACGATCCGGAGCACCGGCACGGGCAGGACACCATCGACCCCGAGCTGACGGTCGACGCGCTGGAGCGGATGGCGGCCCGGCTGCGCAAGGCGGCTGCGGGGTCGGAGCGGGTGCTGTTCGCGACCGGGCATCCGGGCGGTCTGCTGGACGTGCACCGGCAGACCGCGGACGCGTTGCGGACCGCCGGGTGCGAGATCGTACGGATTCCGTCCGGGCTGATGGCGGACGAGGGCATGGTCTTCCAGTTCGCCGATGTGGCCGTGATGGAGCGCGGGGCGACGCTGTGGCACACGCACTCACCGGCGCCGATGGCGGCGATCCTGGACGGCCTGGAGCGTGCGGGGCGGCCGCTGCCGGATCTGGTCGTCGCCGACCACGGGTGGGCGGGATGCGCCGGGCAGCGGGGGCTCGACTCGGTCGGGTACGCGGACAGCAATGACCCGGCGCTCTTCCTCGGGGAGGCGGAGGGCACCCTGCAGGTCGTCGTGCCACTGGACGACCATGTGCTGGACCCGCGGTTCTACGACCCGATGACGGACTATCTGCTGGACGCGGCCGGGCTGCTCTGAGGCGTACGTCGGATCGGCGGCCTTCGCACACGGTCCCGGAGACGCGAGCAACCGCCGGGTGGGAGCCGGTCTCCTCCGTCCCGCACGGACCCCGACCATGGTCCGTGCGGCGGTGTACTGCCCGGACCACCCCACCCACATCCACGACCACCTTGCGGGCCCGGCCGGACGCATGTCCGCCCTGAAACCGAGGGCGCCGGCGCGGTCAGGCCGAGCCCGCCCCCGGCCCGTCCGTCCGTCGCCGCTGTCCCAGTCCCGGCGTCGGGTCCAGGTACACCCGGCGGATCGACGGATAGCGTTCCCGCAACTGTTCCTCCGCCTCCTCGCAGGCCCACTCGATCTGCTCCGCGGTCGACGCGTCCCGGAAGTCGACCTTCGCGGCGACGAGGACCTCCGTCGGTCCCTGGACCAGGGTGGTCAGCTCCATGACGTCGATGATGTGCGGTACGGAGAGGATTTCCTCGCGTACCCCGGCCCGCATCTCCTCCGGCAGCGGCCGGCCGATCAGCAGCTGGGCGTTGGAGCGGCCGAGGACCCAGGCCACGTACACCAGCAGCACGCCGATCAGGATCGACGCGATGCCGTCCCAGACGCCGGAGCCGGACAGTTGGCCGCCGAGCAGCCCGCCCGCGGCGAGCAGCAGGCCGACCAGGGCTGCTGAGTCCTCCATCACGACCGCCTTGACCGCGGTGTCGGGAGTGTGGCGCAGATAGTGGGTGGTGGGTGCGCCCAGACGGGCGGCTTCGGCGCGGACCTGGCGCAGTCCCGTGCGCAGGGAGACGCCCTCGAGGAGGAAGGCGACGGCCAGCACGAGGTACGAGACCAGCGGGTCGCCGAGTTCCTCGCCCCGGACGAGGGTGTGGATGCCGTCGTAGAAGGCGAACACCGCGCCACCGACGAACGTGGCGACCGAGGCGAGCAGCGCCCAGATGTAGCGCTCGGGGCCGTGCCCCAGCGGATGTTCCTCGTCGGCGGGCTTCTCGCTGCGTTTGAGCGCGGTGAGCAGCAGGACCTCGGTGACGGTGTCGGCGACCGAGTGCGCCGCCTCGGACAGCATGGCGCTCGATCCGCTGATCAGCCCCGCGACCGCCTTCGCCACGGCGATGCCGAGGTTGGCGACCGCCGCGACGATGACCGTGAACGCGGACCCTCCACCGGTCGCGCTGCTGCTGGTGCTGCTCTCGTCGCCCATGGTGGGGAGTATGTCCCGACGGCCGGACCGTGGCCTGTTCAGTCCTTCCTCGGGACCCGGACCACGCCTTCCTGGATGACGGTGATCGCCAGCCGGCCGTCCTGCGTGTAGATACGGGCCTGGCCGAGCCCGCGCCCGCCGGACGCGGACGGCGACTCCTGGTCGTACAGCAGCCATTCGTCGGCCCGGAACGGCCGGTGGAACCACATGGCGTGGTCCAGGCTCGCGCCCACCACGTCGCCGACCGCCCAGCCGCCGCGCCCGTGCGCGAGCAGCACCGAGTCGAGCAGCGTCATGTCGGAGACGTACGTCGCCATGCAGACGTGCAGCAGCGGGTCGTCCGCGAGCTTGCCGTTGGTGCGGAACCACACCTGGGAGCGAGGCTCCTGCGGGGTGCCGACGTGGGCGAACGGCGGGGCGTCGACATAGCGCAGGTCGACCGCGGCCCGCGCCTCCAGCAGCCGGTCCATGACACCCGGGTCGACGAACGCGTCCGCGTACCGCGGCAGCATCTGCTCCGCCGTGGGCAGGGTCTCCGGGTCCGGGGCGGGCGGCATGTCCGCCTGGTGCTCCAGGCCCTCCTCGTACGTCTGGAACGACGCCGAGAGATGGAAGATCGGCTGCCCGTGCTGGACGGCCACCACGCGGCGGGTGGTGAAGGAGCGGCCGTCGCGGATCCGGTCGACGCTGTAGACGATCGGTGCGCCCGGGTCGCCCATCCGCAGGAAGTAGGAATGCAGGGAATGGGCTGTGCGGTTCGCGGGGACGGTGCGGCCGGCGGCGACGAGCGCCTGGGCCGCGACCTGTCCGCCGAAGACCCGGGGCACGACCGCCGAACGGCTCGTACCCCGGAAGATGTCCTGCTCGATCTGCTCCAGGTCGAGCAGATCGAGCAGGGATTCAAGTGCTGAGCTCATGGAGAGAACGTAACCGCCCTACAGGCCCATGGACTTGGCGATGATCGACTTCATGACCTCGCTGGTGCCGCCGTAGATGCGGTTGACGCGGTTGTCCGCGTAGAGGCGGGCGATCGGGTACTCGTTCATGAAGCCGTAGCCACCGTGCAGCTGGAGGCAGCGGTCGATCACCCGGTGCGCGACCTCGGTGCAGAACAGCTTCGCGGAGGCGGCCTCGGCGGCGGTCAGCTCACCGGCGTCGAGGGCCTCCAGCGCGCGGTCGGCGACGGCCTGGGCCGCGTCCACCTCGGCCTGGCAGGCGGCCAGCTCGAACTTGGTGTTCTGGAACGAGGCGACGGTCTTGCCGAAGACCGTGCGGTCCTGCACGTAGCTCTTGGCGAACCGGACGGCGGCAGCGGCCTGTGCGTACGCGCCGAAGGCTATGCCCCAGCGCTCGGACGCCAGGTTGGTGCCGAGGTAGCCGAAGCCCTTGTTCTCCTCGCCGAGCAGGTCGTCCACGGGGACCTGCACGTCGACGAAGGCCAGCTCGGCGGTGTCGGAGACCTTCAGGCCGAGCTTGTCCAGCTTGCGGCCGACGGAGTAGCCCGCCGACTTGGTGTCCACGGCGAACAGGGAGATGCCGAAGCGGCGGTCGTCCTCGCGGGGAGCGGACGTACGGGCGCACACGATCACGCGGTCGGCGTGCACACCACCGGTGATGAACGTCTTGGCGCCGTTGAGGACGTAGTGCGTACCGTCCTCGGAGAGCTTGGCGGTGGTCTTCATGCCCGCGACGTCGGAGCCGGTACCCGGCTCGGTCATCGCGAGGGCCCACATCTCCTCGCCGGTGGTGAACTTCGGCAGCCAGCGCTTCTTCTGCTCGTCGGTGGCGAGCATCTTGATGTACGGCAGGCCGAGCAGGGTGTGCACACCCGAGCCGCCGAAGGAGACACCGGCGCGGGCGGTCTCCTCGTAGATGACGGCCTCGTACTTGTGCGAGTCGATGCCCGCGCCGCCGTGCTCCTCGTCCACCTCGATGCCGAAGACGCCCAGCTCGCCGAGCTTGTGGTAGAACTCGCGCGGCGCCTGGCCGGCAGCGAACCACTCGTCGTAGACGGGGACGACCTCGGCCGCGATGAAGGCGCGGATGGTCTCCCGGAACGCCTCGTGGTCCTCGTTGAATACCGTACGGCGCACGGGGGTGCCTCCTCTGTCGGGCTGCGATCAGCTTCGGGCGAGCATCGGCCAGGCTGCTGGCTAAGCGCTTGCTCAGTTCTGGATCAAAAGTTACCCGGCGGTCACCAGGGCTGTCCAGAGTCGATGGCCCGTGGTCGCCGACATCACAGCCGGGCGGGCCCGTGCGCCCAGTGGCGCTCACGGTCCGTGCTCCCGCCGGTGCTCAGGGCTCGCTCCCGCCGGTGTTCAGGGGCTCGTGCCCGCCGGTGTTCAGGGGCGTGCCCGCAGCCGCTCGGGGCCCGTGCTCACAGCCGCCGCAGTGCGAACCACAGCTCCGTCCGTACGTCCATGTCGTCCAGGTCCGCGTCCAGCAGCGTCGCGCAGCGGGCGATCCGCTGGCGGACCGTGTTGCGGTGCACCTGGAGGGCCGTCGCCGTGCGGTCCCAGCTGCCGTGCAGGCTCAGCCAGCAGCGCAGGGTCTCGGCGAGCGTGACGGTGAGAGGGGCGAGCAGTGCGCGGGCGTGCGCCTCCGCCTCGGCGGGCGGGATCAGTGCGCCCAGGCCGCTGCCGGTGCGGTGGTGGGCCAGCGGGGTGCGGGTGGCCACGGCGCGGCCCAGTGCCCGGGACGCCTGGCCGTCGGCGAGGTCCAGCGCGGTGATGGGGGCGGGTGCGGACGTGCCCAGCGTCCAGCCGGGCTGGGGGGTGATCCGGTCCTCGCCCGGGACCAGGACCTTGACGGCGTCGCCGCCCCGGCCCGCGTCGACCAGCGCCGATCCGAGGGCGACGCCCAGCGCCCCGGCGGTGAGCGGGTCGACGGGGCCGCTCCCGCCGCTGCGGCGCGCGTGCACCAGCGTCCACTGCTCGGCGCCGCCGAGCAGTGGGGCGACGTCCGCCGGGTCCGCGCCGAGCAGCAGCCGGACCAGCGCCGCCGACCGGCCCGCGGCATCGGCGCCCTGGTGCGGGGCGGCCAGCAGGGAGAGGAGGACGACCGCGATCCCGGCGACCGTGTGATCGCCCGCCTCGCGCCGCCCCGTCGTCAGTGTCAGGACGAGCCCCTGTCCGCCGCCGAGCGCGTATGCGAAGAGGTGCGTGTCGCCGAGGGTGTCGGTTGCCGACGTGGGGGCGGGAGAGGCTGCGGCGGTGGTGGGGGAGACGACGCGGGTCAGCCGGGCCAGGGCCGCCCGTACCTCGGGCGCAGGGCGGCGGCCCGCCGCGTGCAGCTCCTCGCCGGCCGCGGAGAGCAGCGCCGCCCGGCCCGTCAGCTGTACGGCCAGCTGATGCAGCACGGCCGGTACCGGATCCGGGCGGGCGGCCGCCGTCGCCAGGGCCTGCTGGGCGCGCGTCACCCGGCGCAGTTCCCGGTGCCGCGCTTCCGCCATCAGCCGCCACACCGCCCGCGCGATCGCTGTGAACGGGGTCGCGGGCGGCACCTCCACGAGGGGCAGCCCGTGCCGCTCGCACGCCTCGATCAGCGCCTGCGGCACCGCGTCGTGCACCGGGGTGACCCCGAAGCCGAGCGCCGCCGCCCCCGCCTCCACCAGCCGGGCGACATACGTGTCCGGCTCCTTGAGCAGCACCCCGGCGCTCAGCAGCAGCTCACCGCCGAGGAGATACGGGTACGGGTCGGCCATCTCCGAGGTGTGCACCCACAGCAGGTCGACGTGGGCCGGGCCCGCGATCAGGCGCAGCCCGAGGTCCTCGCGGGCGAGCAGTTCGGCCAGCGGGATCGGCGGGGTGGGCGGAGCCGACCCGGAGGGGACAGAGGGCCCGGTGGGAGTATCCGGCATGGACGGTCCATCCATTGGCTACGGCGAGATTGGATAAAACGTACACTTCAGCGCCGCCTGTGGGCCACCTACCGTCTTCACGAACCACACAACCCCGCAATGACCAGCAACGTGACTGAGACGGAGGAAGCCCATGGCTGTCGACTACGCGGTGATCGTCGTCTATCTGGCGGGCATGCTCGCCATGGGCTGGTGGGGCATGCGCCGCGCCAAGTCCAAGAGCGAATTCCTGGTGGCGGGCCGCCGCCTCGGCCCCTGGATGTACTCCGGGACCATGGCCGCGATCGTCCTCGGCGGCGCCTCCACCATCGGTGGCGTCGGCCTCGGCTACCAGTACGGGCTCTCCGGCGCCTGGATGGTCTTCACGATCGGCCTCGGACTGCTCGCCCTGTCCATCTTCTTCTCGGCGCGCATCGCCCGACTGAAGGTCTACACCGTCTCCGAGATGCTCGACCTGCGCTACGGCGGCCGGGCCGGCCTCATCTCCGGCGTCGTCATGTGGGCGTACACGCTGATGCTCGCGGTCACCTCGACCATCGCGTACGCCACCATCTTCGACGTCCTCTTCGACATGAACCGGACCGTCGCGATCATCCTCGGCGGCGCCATCGTCGTCGCGTACTCGACGCTCGGCGGCATGTGGTCGATCACGCTCACGGACATGGTGCAGTTCGTCGTCAAGACGATCGGTGTGCTGCTCCTGCTCCTGCCGATCGCGGTCATCAAGGCCGGCGGCTTCAGCGAGATGAAGGCGAAGCTGCCCACCGAGTACTTCGACCCGCTGGGCATCGGCGGCGAGACGATCTTCACCTACGTGCTGATCTACACCTTCGGCATGCTGATCGGCCAGGACATCTGGCAGCGCGTGTTCACCGCGCGCACCGACCGGACGGCGCGCTGGGGCGGCACCGTCGCCGGTACGTACTGCCTGGTCTACGCGCTCGCCGGGGCCGTCATCGGCACCGCGGCCAAGGTCATGTACCCGAAGCTGCCCAGCGCGGACTCCGCCTTCGCGACCATCGTCAAGGACGAACTGCCGGTGGGCGTACGAGGACTGGTGCTGGCCGCCGCGCTCGCCGCGGTGATGTCGACCTCGTCCGGTGCGCTGATCGCCTGCGCCACCGTCGCCAACAACGACATCTGGTCGCGGCTGCGGGGCGTGGCGTCCCGGAGCGGCGGCGAGGAGCACGACGAGGTGAAGGGCAACCGCATCTTCATCCTCATCATGGGCGTGGCCGTCATCGCCATCGCCATCGCGCTCAACAACGTCGTCGAGGCCCTGACCGTCGCGTACAACCTGCTCGTCGGCGGACTGCTCGTACCGATCCTCGGCGGTCTGCTGTGGCGCCGCGGCACGGCCGCCGGTGCACTGGCCGCGGTGTCGGTGGGCGGTGTGGCAGTGATCGGCCTGATGGCGACGTACGGAATCCTCGCCAACGAACCGGTCTACTACGGGCTGCTGGCCTCGCTCGCGGTGTACGTGATCGTGTCCCTGGCGACGAAGCCGACCGACGCCGCGGTCCTGACCGCCTGGCGTGAGCGGCTCGCGGGCAAGGGCGCCGACTCGGACGCGACGCCGGCCCCGGAATCGGTCACCGTCTAGCAGCCACGCGTCCTCAGTCGCCGGACGGGCACCTCGAGCCCGTCCGGCGGCTGAGGACGGAACCCGTTGCGGGAGACACCCCGCACACTTGAACAACGAAGGAACGCCCACAAGGCGTGCACCACCTCCTCAGGAAGGCACCCACATGAGCAGCAACGAAACGCCGCGCGGCCCCGTCGACTCCTCCCGCGTCCCGCGGTACGCCGGTCCCGCGACGTTCGCGCGGCTGCCCCGCCTCGACGAGGTCGGCCACGCCGATGTCGCCGTCGTCGGCGTGCCCTTCGACACCGGGGTCTCGTACCGCCCCGGTGCCCGCTTCGGCGGCAACGCCATCCGTGAGGCGTCGCGCCTGCTGCGCCCGTACAACCCGGCGCAGGACGCCTCGCCGTTCGCCCTCGCGCAGGTCGCCGACGCCGGTGACATCGCCGGCAACCCGTTCAACATCAACGAGGCCGTCGAGACGATCGAGGCCGCGGCCGACGACCTCCTCGGCACGGGCGCCCGCATGATGACGCTCGGCGGAGACCACACCATCGCGCTGCCCCTGCTGCGCTCCGTCGCCAAGAAGCACGGCCCCGTCGCCCTGCTCCACTTCGACGCCCACCTCGACACGTGGGACACCTACTTCGGCGCCGAGTACACCCACGGCACGCCGTTCCGCCGCGCCGTCGAGGAGGGCATCCTCGACACGTCCGCGCTCTCCCACGTCGGTACCCGCGGCCCGCTGTACGGCAAGCAGGACCTCGACGACGACGCCAAGCTGGGCTTCGGCATCGTCACCTCCGCCGACGTCATGCGCCGCGGTGTCGACGAGGTCGCCGACCAGCTGCGCCAGCGCATCGGCGACCGCCCGCTGTACATCTCCATCGACATCGACGTCCTGGACCCGGCCCACGCGCCCGGCACCGGCACCCCCGAGGCCGGCGGCCTCACCTCCCGCGAGCTCCTCGAGATCGTCCGCGGGCTGTCCTCCTGCAACCTGGTCTCCGCCGACCTGGTCGAGGTCGCCCCCGCGTACGACCACGCGGAGATCACCTCCGTCGCCGCCTCCCACACCGCTTACGAGCTGACGACGATCATGTCCCGCCAGATCGCGGCGGCGAAGGGAACTCAGGGCAAGTGAGCCACGACCACCACGACGAGCGCCCGCAGCTCACCCCCGAGCAGATCGCGGCCGCCCTGAACCCTCCCGCCGGACGCAACGGCGGCGACCTCGTCGTCGAGACGCTCCAGGGCCTCGGCGCGACCACCGTCTTCGGCCTGCCCGGGCAGCACGCGCTCGGCATGTTCGACGCGCTGCGCCGCTCCTCCCTCTCGTACGTCGGCCTGCGCGTCGAGAACAACGCGGGCTTCGCCGCGGACGCCTACGGCCGGATCACCGGCGAAGTGGCGCCGCTGCTCCTCTCCACCGGCCCGGGGGCCCTCACCTCCCTCGCCGCGCTCCAGGAGGCGGCGGCCGCCTCGGCGCCCGTCCTGGCCGTCTCCAGCCAGATCCCGACCGCGGGACTGGGCGGCGGCCGCCACGGCTACCTGCATGAACTCCGGGACCAGAAGGCGTCGTTCCGCGACGTCGTGAAGTCCGTCCACACCGTCCGTACGGCGTCGCAGATCCCCTCCGCGATCGCCGCCGCCTGGGAGTCCGCGCTGACGGCCCCGCACGGCCCGGTCTGGATCGAGATCCCGCAGGACGTGCTCCTCGCCGAGACCACCCTGCCGGCGGTCACCGCGATGGACGCCACGCCGAAGCCCCTGCATGCCCGGCCCGAACTGACCGCCGTCGCAGCCCACCTGCTGGCGAACGCCGAGCGACCGGCGATCATCGCGGGAGGCGGAGTCGTACGCTCCGACGCGTCCGGCAAGCTGCTCGCCCTCGCGGAGAAGATCGACGCCCCGGTCGTCACCACGTTCGGCGGCAAGGGGGCCTTCCCCTGGGAGCACCCGCTCTCGCTCCAGTCCTGGCTGGAGGACCGCCACACGACGGACTTCCTCGAAGCGGCGGACGTCCTGCTCGTCGTCGGCTCCGGACTGGGCGAACTCTCCTCGAACTACCACACGTTCAGCCCGCGCGGCCGGGTCGTCCAGATCGAGGCGGACGCCGGGAAGCTGGAGTCCAACCACCCCGCGCTCGGCATCCACGCCGACGCCCGCGAGGCCCTCTCCGACCTCCTCGAAGCGGTCGACCGCCGCGAGGACCCGTCGGCCGCCGACCGGGTCCGTACGGTGCTCGAAGCCGTCCGCGAACGGATCGACGGACAGGACCTCACCCTGGAGCAGCAGCTCGTCGCCTCGGTGCGCGAGGCGCTGCCCGACACGTCCCCCAGCTTCTGGGACATGACGATCCTCTCCTACTGGGCGTGGTCCGCGTTCGACGCCCGTCACCCCAACACCATGCACTCGGCGCAGGGCGCGGGCGGACTCGGCTACGGCTTCCCGGCGGCGCTCGGCGCGGCGGCGGCCGACCGTACGAAGCCGGTCCTGGCGGTCTCCGGCGACGGCGGCGCGATGTACTCGATCGCGGAGCTGGCCACCGCCCGCCAGTACGACCTGCCGGTCACCTGGCTGATCGTCGACGACGGCGGCTACGGCATCCTGCGCGAGTACATGACGGACGCGTTCGGCGAGGCCACGGCGACGGAACTGTCCCGCCCGGACTTCGTCGCCCTCGCCGAGTCGTTCGGCGTCCCGGCGGTCCGTACGACGCCCGAGAAGCTCGCCGACGACCTGGCGAAGTCGTTCGCGGAGCCCGGCCCTTCGGTGGTCGTACTCCCGGCACTGCTGAGGATGTTCGCGCCGACACACCTGTAGTCGGGCGGCCGGATGGTGCACCATGCTGCGGTGAGCAGCATGGTGCACTTCTTTGTCGCGGCCGACGACCGCACGGCCGCAACCGCCCTCGAACACGGGCCCGACGGTTCGTTTCCGTCGCTGACCTGCGGGAACTTCGACGCCGATCTGGCCCTGATCGAATGGGCGAGTCTCTTCACGGGGCGCAGCTTCGACGAGCTGCTGCAGTCCGGCGAACCCCGGGACGTCGCCGGTGACGACGCCGGCTCGGGCTCGCTCGTGGTCGCGGCGCCGGACGGCCTCGTCACCGACCTGAGTGTTGCGACGGACACCCGTCTCGACCGGCTCGCCGGCCTCTGGGCCCGGCAACGGGCGGCGGAGGGCGACGCGTTCGACCGGGAGCTCGCCCTCGACATCCTCACCGGCCTGGCCGCCCTGGCCCGCACGGCGGCGACCGACGGGCAGGGGCTCTACTGCTGGGTGGCCTAGCAGGGCTGCCCGCCGCTCTCCAGGGGCCTTGCGTCACGACCCGGCTGTCAGGGCTGCGCGCGTACAACTTTCCGGCCGGTCAGGAGTCTTCTGTGTGCCGGGTGTGCAGGGGGCGCACCGCGCAGACCACTCAGGGGGACACGTCTGATGACGGACCAGCCTCGAATATCCCGCCGCGCGCACACTGTTCTCGCCGTCACGCTCGCCGCAGGCGTACTCGCACCCGTGGCGCTCGCCGCCACGCCGGCCGCGGCCGCGACGCCGACCGTGAGCTGCACATCCGGAAAGGCGGGACTCGCCGCCAAGCTGTCGAAGGACATCACCGCCGCGCTCAAGGGGCGCAGGTCGACCACGTCGATCGCGCTCTACGACCGGCCCACGAAGACGTCGTGCACGTTCCGGTCCACGAGCAGGTACGACTCCGCGAGCGTCGTGAAGGCGACCGTCCTCGCCACGCTGCTCTGGGACAACACGAAGCGCAACCGCAATCTCACGCAGCGCGAGATCGATCTCGCCACCGCCATGATCACCAAGTCCGACAACAACGCGACCACCAGCCTGTGGGAGCAGCTCGGCGTGGCCAAGGTGAACGCATTCCTGAAGGCCGCGGGCATGACGCACACGGTGCCCGGCTCCGGCGGCTACTGGGGGCTGACCCAGATCACCGCGCAGGACGAACTCAGACTGCTGACCCTGCTGACCGCCAGGAACTCCGTGCTCAGCGACAACGCGCGGGCGTACGAGCTCGGCCTGATGCACAAGGTCATCTCCTCGCAGCGCTGGGGGACACCCGCCGGTGCCCCGTCCGGGGTGACCGTGCAGGTGAAGAACGGCTGGCTGTCGCGCGCCACGCACGGCTGGCGGGTGCACAGCATCGGCGCGTTCACCGGAAAGGGGCACGACTACGGGATCACCGTGCTCACCCAGGACAACAACACGATGAACGACGGCGTCAACACCATCCAGGCCGTCGCCCGGGCCATCCACAAGGACCTGAACGCGGCCGTTCCGCCGAACAGGAGCATCACCGCGCCGCCGATCAGGAGCATCACTGCGCCGCCCCTGCCGCAGGAATCGGTCCCGGCGGTTCCGGAGGCTCCCGCCGTGCCGATGCTGACGGCGACGCCCGGGTCCTCCTAGACCGCGTCGGGGCCGCGCCCGGCCCGTCGGCGCTCCGCCCGAAGACCTACTCCGGACCTCCCCGGTCCTACGCCGAAGGGAGGGTCTTTGTGACGGCGGGATGAAAATCGCAGCTGATCGCGTTGGTGCCTTCCGGTAGAGCAGGTCCAACGGGAGGTATCGGTGACGGACGGCGACACGGGCACGGACGCGGAGCAGCGGGGGTGGGCCCGGCGGCTGGCCGGCTACGCATGGCGCTACCGGCGCAATGTGCTGCTGGCTCTCGGCTCGTCGCTCGCCGGCATGGCCGTGATGGCGGTCGTCCCGCTGATCACCAAGGTGATCATCGACGACGTCGTCGTCGACCACACCCGTTCCCTCGGCGTCTGGACCGGGCTGCTGATGGTGGCCGCCGTGCTGGTGTACGCATCGACGTACATCCGCCGCTACTACGGCGGCCGGCTGGCCCTCGACGTCCAGCACGATCTGCGGACCGGGATGTACGGGACGATCTCCCGGCTCGACGGGAAGCGGCAGGACGAGCTGTCCACCGGTCAGGTCGTCGGGCGCGCCACCAGCGACCTGCAGCTGATCCAGGGACTTCTGTTCATGCTCCCGATGACCATCGGGAACATCCTGCTCTTCCTCATGTCCCTGGCGATCATGGCGTGGCTCTCGCCGCTGCTGACCCTGGTCGCGCTCGCCGTCGCCCCGGCCCTCTGGTTCATCGCCCGCCGCTCCCGCTCCCGGCTCTTCCCCGCCACCTGGTACGCCCAGGGGCAGGCCGCCGCAGTCGCGACGGTCGTCGACGGGGCCGTCTCCGGGGTCCGGGTCGTCAAGGGGTTCGGGCAGGAGGAGCAGGAGACCGGCAAGCTGCGCGAGGTCGGGCGGAAGCTGTTCGCCGGGCGGCTGCGCACCATCCGGCTGAACTCCAGGTACACCCCCGCCCTCCAGTCGGTCCCCGCGCTCGGCCAGGTGGCGATGCTGGCCCTCGGCGGCTGGCTGGCCACCCGCGGCGAGATCACCCTCGGTACGTTCGTCGCGTTCTCCACCTATCTCGCCCAGCTCGTCGGACCGGTCCGGATGCTGGCCATGGTCCTCACCGTCGGGCAGCAGGCCCGCGCCGGTGTGGAGCGCGTACTCGAACTGATCGACACCGAGCCGACCATGCAGGACGGCACGGTGGAGCTCCCGGCCGACGCCCCCGCGCGCGTCGAGTTCGACGACGTACGGTTCGGGTACGACCCCGAGCGGCCGGTCCTCGACGGGTTCTCGCTGACCATCGAGCCCGGCGAGACCGTCGCCGTCGTCGGCGCGTCCGGCAGCGGGAAGTCCACCGTCTCGCTGCTCCTGCCCCGCTTCTACGACGTGTCGCACGGCGCCGTCCTGGTCGGCGGCCACGACGTCCGTGAGCTCACCCACGACTCGTTGCGGGCCGCCATCGGCCTCGTGCCGGAGGACAGCTTCCTCTTCTCCGACACGGTCCGCGCCAACATCGCGTACGGACACCCGGACGCCACCCAGGAAGAGATCGAGCAGGCTGCCCGCGCCGCCCAGGCCGACGGGTTCATCGCCGATCTGCCGCTCGGCTACGACACCAAGGTCGGCGAGCACGGACTCACCCTCTCCGGTGGTCAGCGCCAGCGCGTCGCGCTCGCCCGTGCCATCCTCACCGACCCCCGGCTGCTCCTCCTCGACGACGCCACCTCCGCCGTCGACGCCCGCGTCGAGCACGAGATCCACGAGGCGCTGGCACAGGTCATGGCGGGCCGCACCACCCTGCTGATCGCCCACCGCCGGTCCACCCTCGGCCTCGCCGACCGGATCGCCGTCCTGGAGAAGGGCCGGCTCGCCGACATCGGTACGCACGAGGAGCTGGAGGCCCGCTCCCCGCTGTACCGGCGTCTGCTGACCGACCCCGACGAGCTGGGCGGCACCTCCCCGGGCCACCAGCCGGCCGGGGCCGGCATGTCCCCCGAGGACGACCGCGCGTTCCAGGAGGAACTGGAAGCCGACTTCGACGCCGAGCAGGGCATCAGCCCCGGGCTCTGGGTCCGCAAGGAGAAGTCCCGCGACATCGGCGCGTCCGACATGCCGGCCACGCCCGAGCTGCTCGCCCAGGTCGAGGCGCTGCCTCCGGCCACCGACACCCCGGACATCGACGAGGCGCGCGCCGTGCGCTCCGAGGAGTCGTACGGGCTACGCGGGCTGCTGCGCGGCTTCGGGCTCCCGCTGCTGGTGAGCCTGGCGCTCGTCGCCGTCGACGCGGGCATGAGCCTGCTCCTGCCGGTACTGATCAGGCATGGCATCGACCAGGGCGTCACCCGGATGGCGCTCGGCGCGGTCTGGACGGCCTCCCTCCTCGCGCTGCTGATCGTGCTGGTGCAGTGGGTGGCGCAGATCGGCGAGACCCGGATGACCGGCCGCACCGGCGAGCGGGTGCTCTACTCACTGCGGCTGAAGATCTTTGCGCAGCTCCAGCGGCTCGGCCTCGACTACTACGAGCGCGAGCTGACCGGCCGCATCATGACCAGGATGACGACGGACGTGGACGCGCTGTCCACGTTCCTGCAGACCGGCCTCGTCACGGCGTTCGTCTCCGTCGTCACGTTCTTCGGCATCATGGGCGCGCTGCTCGTCCTCGACGTGGAGCTGGCGCTGGTCGTCTTCGCGACGCTTCCCGTGCTGGTCGTCGGCACGTTCTTCTTCCGCCGCAGGAGCGTCAAGGCGTACGAACTGGCCCGTGAGCGGATCAGCGTCGTCAACGCCGACCTGCAGGAGTCCGTCTCCGGGCTCCGCATCGTGCAGGCGTTCCGCCGCGAGCGGGACGGCGCCGAACGGTTCGCCGGTCGCAGCGACCACTACCGCGAGGCCCGGGTCCGCGGCCAGTGGCTGATCTCGGTCTACTTCCCGTTCGTGCAGCTGCTGTCGTCGGTGGCCGCGGCGGCGGTCCTCATCGTCGGCGCGGGCCGGGTCGACGACGGCACGCTCACCACCGGTGCCCTTGTCGCGTATCTGCTCTACATCGACCTGTTCTTCGCTCCCGTGCAGCAGCTCTCCCAGGTCTTCGACGGCTACCAGCAGGCGACGGTCTCGCTGGGCCGCATCCAGGAACTCCTCCGGGAGCCGACCTCCACCGCCGACGCCGAGAAGCCGCTGGACGTGCTGTCGCTGCGCGGCGAGATCGCGTTCGAGGACGTGTCGTTCGCGTACGGCTCCGGCGACGACGAGGAAGAGGCCCTCACCGGCATCGACCTGCGGATCCCGGCCGGTCAGACCGTGGCGTTCGTCGGCGAGACCGGCGCCGGGAAGTCCACCCTCGTCAAGCTCGTCGCCCGGTTCTACGACCCGACGGGCGGCCGGGTCACGGCAGACGGCACCGACCTGCGCCACCTCGACCGCACCGCGTACCGGCACCGGCTCGGAGTCGTCCCGCAGGAGGCGTACCTCTTCGCGGGTACGGTCCGTGACGCCATCGCCTACGGGAGGCCGGACGCCACCGACGCACAGGTGGAGGCCGCGGCCCGGGCGGTCGGCGCCCACGACATGATCGCCACGCTGGACGGCGGCTATCTGCACGAGGTCGCCGAGCGGGGCCGCAACCTCTCGGCGGGCCAGCGCCAGCTGATCGCGCTCGCCCGCGCCGAACTCGTCGACCCGGACATCCTGCTGCTCGACGAGGCGACCGCCTCCCTGGACCTCGCCAGCGAGGCCCTGGTCAACCAGGCGACCGACCGGCTCACCGGCCGCCGCACCACCCTCGTCGTCGCCCACCGGCTGACCACGGCCGCCCGCGCCGACCGGGTCGTGGTGATGGACCACGGCCGGGTCGTCGAGGACGGCACGCATGACGAACTCCTCGCCGAGGAAGGGCGCTACGCCGTGCTGTGGCGGACCTTCATCGGGGAGGACGAGCCCGCGGGGGTGTGAGCGGCCGGGCGTACTGATCAGCGGATGCCGGAGATCCTGCCGGTCTGCAGGTCCGACTGCACGGTCAGATGGCTGTACAGGGGGTGCTTGCCGCCGCTCCAGGTCAGCCGCACCTTCGACCAGGTGTGACCGCCGCCGCTGTCGCCCCGGGTGACCTTGAAGGCGAGCGGTGTGTTCTGGGCGCGCAGCACGCCGTCCGCGTGGTTGCGCGCCTCCCAGGAACGCAGCTGTGAGCGGAGCGCGGGCGTGAGGTAGAAGGACCTGAGGGCGGTGGCGAGCTTGCCGCCGCCCTCGGCCGCGACGGCGTCGATGTAGGCGCCGTAGAAGTGGGCGACCTGCTGGTAGGCGGGGGTGGACGCGGCGCGCACCGCCGCCGGGGCTGCCGGGGCCTGCGGGGCGGCTGCGGCCGGGGCCACGGAGGCGGCGGCGAGCAGAGCGGCCGCGATCAGGGTGCGGCCGGCGGTGCGGCGACCGTGGAGGCCGGGGGCATGGCGGAGCGGGATCACGACAGGTCCTGTCTTTGGTAGGGGTATGTCCTGCTTGATCAATGGTGTGGCGGTTCGGTTGCGCCGGATGCACAGCGCGCCGGGTGCAACCTCCGGATGGCCTCTCGCGTCGTACGCATGTGCGCATACATGTCAGATCGGGGTGCGAGTGTTCGATGGGGTGGATGGGGTGAGGGGTCTGCTGGGGATCAGGGGAACCGGAAGTGCGGCAAGGGGAGCTGTCGGCGGAGGGCGCCGGGCATGCGCGCAGCTGCTCGTCCCGGCGCTGGTGGCCGTCGTCGGACTGGTGCTCGGCGGTACCGGAGCGAACAGCGCCGAGGCCGCGTCGGTGTGCAGTGGACGGCCCGCGGAGACGGTGAAGTTCCCGACCGGCGAGCTGCGTGTGTACAAGAGCCGCGGCTATGCCTGCGCGGAGACGGTCACGACGAAGCCGGGCAAGCGCCGTGCGATGTCCGTCCGGCTCCAGGCGCGCGGCGGCGGGCCGGTCGTCGACAGCGGCCGGTTCACCACGCTGGCAGGCCCGGTGACGGTGCATGCGCTGCACCGGTGCGTACGGGCCTCGGGCTCGGTCGCGGGCGCCTCGGCCTCCACGGGATGGATCCTCTGCTCGCGCTGACATCCACGCGATGTTCACGCTGACGCTGTGACAACAGGGGCTGGCGGGCCGGGTGTTGCCCCCGCTAGGTTCACGCTGAATGCTGTGAATCAAGGGGAGGGTGTATGCGCAAGACGCTCAGAGGTCTCGTGTCGCTGGCGGTGCTCATAGGCACGGTGGGCGCGACGGGTGCCTCGGCCGGTGCGGCCACCGCCGCGGAACCGGCCGCGTTGGAGTCCGCCCGGACCGCTGCGGGCAGTGACAGCGATACGAACGCGGACATCAAGGACCGCATCCTGGCCATCCCGGGAATGAGCCTGATCGAGGAGAAGCCGTACGCGGGCTACCGCTACTTCGTCCTCAACTACACCCAGCCGATCGATCACCGGCACCCGTCCAAGGGCACGTTCCAGCAGCGGATCACCCTGCTGCACAAGGACACGTCCCGCCCGACGGTCTTCTACACCAGCGGCTACAACGTCTCCACGAACCCCAGCCGCTCCGAGCCGACCCGGATCGTCGACGGCAACCAGGTCTCGCTGGAGTACCGCTTCTTCACCCCGTCGCGCCCGGCGCCCGCCGACTGGTCGAAGCTCGACATCTGGCAGGCCGCCAGCGACCAGCACCGTGTCTTCACCGCGCTGAAGCAGATCTACTCCAAGAACTGGCTGGCCACCGGCGGTTCCAAGGGCGGCATGACCGCCACGTACTTCGAGCGCTTCTACCCCCAGGACATGGACGGCGTCGTCGCGTACGTCGCGCCGAACGACGTGGTCAACAAGGAGGACTCGGCGTACGACCGGTTCTTCGAGAAGGTCGGCACCAAGGAGTGCCGCGACCGGCTGAACGGGGTGCAGCGCGAGGCGCTGATCCGCCGCGAGCCGCTGGAGAAGAAGTACAAGGAGTACGCCGCCGCGAACGGCTACACCTTCAACACCGTCGGCTCGCTCGACAAGGCGTACGAAGCCGTCGTCATGGACTACGTCTGGGCGTTCTGGCAGTACAGCCTGCTCTCCGACTGCGAGTCCATCCCGGCCGACGCCGCGACCGCCCCCGACGAGGCGATCTGGGACTCGGTGGACAGCATCTCCGGCTTCTCCGCCTACGCGGACCAGGGCCTGAGCACGTACACGCCGTACTACTACCAGGCGGGCACCCAGCTCGGCTCCCCGGACATCAGGCAACCGTGGCTCGGCCACCTCAGCCGGTACGGGTACCAGCCGCCGCGCAACTTCGTGCCGCGTGACATCCCGATGAAGTTCCAGCCGTCCGTGATGCGTGACGTCGACAGCTGGATCAAGCACCACGCCCACCACATGCTGTACGTGTACGGGGAGAACGACCCGTGGGGCGCGGAGCGGTTCCGCCTCGGTGCGGGCGCCCGTGACAGCTACGTCTACACGGTGGCCGGCGGGAACCACGGCTCCAATGTGGCCGGTCTCGCCGCCGACGAGAACGCGAAGGCCACCGCGGCCGTGCTGCGCTGGGCGGGTGTCGCCCCGGCCGCCGTGCAGTCGGACCCGGCGAAGGCGAAGCCGCTCGCGCCGTACGACGCGCGGCTCGACAAGCGGGACGTGACGAGCGAGCGCAGGCAGGGCCCCGCACTGCGGCCGTAACGGCCCGGAACGGCGTCCCGTAACGGCACGGACGCCCGGTCCACCTGACGTGTACGACAGGTGGACCGGGCGTCCGGCGGTCAGTACGTCAGGCCGTAGCCGATCGGGTACAGCACCTGCGTCGCGTCGTCCGCCCGCTGCACCGGTACCGGCAGCCTGCCCCCCGGTTCGGCGTGGCCCGCGATCACCCGTGCGGCCGCC
Source organism: Streptomyces sp. NBC_00316 (assembly GCF_036158715.1). Classification (NCBI taxonomy): domain Bacteria; kingdom Bacillati; phylum Actinomycetota; class Actinomycetes; order Kitasatosporales; family Streptomycetaceae; genus Streptomyces; species Streptomyces sp. NBC_00316. The sequence continues at coordinate 5,753,985 of NZ_CP108023.1, forward strand.
CGCAGTTCGACGTCCGTCCAGGAGTAGGTGGCCAGGCTCGCTGCGTGGGCGGGCAGTTGGGCGATGTCGTACGGGTTGCGGATCGCCACGGTGATCACCGGGACGCCGGTCGCCACGAGCGCACCGACCAGGGTGCGCTGCGAGTTGGTCGCCGACACGTTGTACGTCCCCACGACCACCGCGTCCTTGCCCTGCGCGGCCGCCACCGCTTCGGCGATCTTCGCCTGGGTGGGCGCGGTGCCGGTGGACAGTGCGGTCGCCGTGTGACCCAGTTCGCCGAAGGCGGTGGCGAGGGTGGTGGTCGGCGGCCCGGTGGTGCCGGACGGAGAGGCCGGATCGGCGCCGACCACCAGCAGGTTCTTGTGGGAGCGGCGGGACAGTGGCAGCACTGCACGGTCGTTGGTGAGCAGCGTCGTGGTGTTCTCCGCGATCCGGTCGGCGGCGGCGAGGTGCGACCGGGTGCCGACGACACGGTCCACACCCCGGTGGGTGACGAACGGGTCGTCGAACAACCCCAGCTTCGTCTTCAGCCGCAGGATGCGCAGGATCGATTCCTCGAGCCGGGCCTCGCTGATCTCACCGCTCTTCACGGCATTCAGGAGCCCGTTCCAGGAAACGTCGAGGTCCGGCGGGTTCAGCAGCTGGTCCACGCCCGCCTGCAGGGCGAGGACGGGCACGCGCTCGTCGCCGTACTTCGTCCGCACGCCCTCCATGCCGAGCGAGTCCGTGATCACGACACCGTCGTAGCCGAGCTCTTCGCGCAGGATGCCGGTGAGGATCGGCCGGGACAGCGTGGCCGGGTCCTCGGCCGGGTCGAGTGCGGGGACGACGATGTGCGCGGTCATGATCGAGTCGATGCCGGCGGCGATCGCGGCCCGGAACGGCGGGGAGTCGAGCTCGGCCCACTGCTCGCGGGTGTGGTGGATGTACGGCAGGCCGGTGTGGCTGTCGGTGTTCGTGTCACCGTGGCCGGGGAAGTGCTTGGCCGTCGAGGCGATCCCGGAGCTCTGGTACCCCTTCACCTGGGAGGCGACCATCGCGGCCACGGCCTGCGGATCGGCACCGAAGGAACGTACGCCGATGACCGGGTTGGCCGGGTTGACGTTGACGTCGGCGTCCGGGGCGTAGTTCTGGTTGATGCCGATCGCGGCCAGCTCGGCGCCCGCGATCTGCCCGGCCCGCCGGGCGTCGGAGCGCGAACCGCCCGCACCCAGCGCCATCGCGCCCGGCATCAGCGTGGCGGGCTCGCCGACGCGGCAGACGATGCCGTGCTCCTGGTCGGTGGAGATGAGCAGCGGCAGGGGGGTGGGGCCGGCGAGACCGGCGTGCTGGATGCCGTTGGACAGATCGGCGATCTGGTGCGGATCGCGGGTGTTGTGCGCCCAGGCGAAGTAGATGATGCCGCCGACGTGGTATTTGGCGATCAGCTCCGCGGCGGTACGGACCCCGATCTCGGCCAGGTTGGCGTCGATGTCGGCCTGGTCGGGCTCGGTGGCGGAGTGCCCGTACACCCGCATCACGAAGAGCTGGCCGACCTTCTCCTCCAGGCTCATCCGTGAGATGAGCTGCTTGAGGCGCTTGGTGGTGGAGGCGGAGTGGGAAGCGGAGGCTGCGGCGGCTCCCGGGGCGGAGATCGCGCCGGTCGCGGCCGCAGCGACGGTCGCGGCGGTGACGGTGAGAAGCGTGCGTCTGGAGGTGCGGTGTTGCACGTGAGCTCCTTCGGCCGTACTCGGTGACGAGGGGGTGGTGAAAGAAACTTCCAAGGGTCACGGATATCCAGAAAGTAACTTCCGGTCAAGAGGGCGGTCCGACAAACGGATCGGACATCGCTCGTGAGCAGCTCGCACGGCCCACCGCCCCTCACCCCTGCGCCAACCCCACCGCCGCTCCCCGCTCCTGCAGCGCCGCCACCGCCGCCGTGATCGCGGGCCGCCGCGCCGCCTGCGTACGCCACAACGCGTACAGCCTGCGCACCGGTACGGGATCGAGCCGTACCGCCACCACCCCGGCCGGCAACGGTCCCCGGCCCAGCCGCGGGATCATCGCGACCCCGAGACCGGCGGCGAGCAGCGCCAGCTGGGTGTGGTTCTCCTCCGCCTGGTGCCGGATGTCCGGCACGTAACCCGCCGCCCGCAGCGTCCGTACGAGCCAGTCGTGGCAGACCGTCCCCGGCGGCTGGCAGATCCACCGCTCCTTCGCCAGCTCCTCGCGCCGCACCGCGTCCCGCCCGGCGAGCCGGTGGCCCTCGGGCACCAGAAGATCGCACCGGTCGTCGCCGATCACGGCCTGTGCCACGCCTTCCGGGGCGGGCAGCGGGGCGATGTCCCAGTCGTGCGCGACCGCCAGGTCGATCACGCCCTTGGCGACGAGATCGACCGACAGATGGGGGTCGACCTCGGTCAGCCGGATGTCCAGGGCCGGGTGGTCCCGGTCCAGCCCGGCCAGCACGCCGGGCAGCAGACCGCGCGCGGCGGAGGCGAAGGCGCCGATGGACAGCTGCCCCGTGGGCAGCCCCCTGCGCTCCTCCAGCGTCGTCTCCGCGCGCTCCACGATCGCCAGCAACTGCTGGGCTGTGGCGGCAAGATGGAGGGCGTCCTCGGTGAGCGCGACACCGCGGCCACGCCGCTCCAGCAGCGTCGTACGGGTCTCCCGCTCCAGCTTGGTGATCTGCTGGGAGACCGCCGATGGGGTGTAGCCGAGCGCGGCGGCGGCGCCCGCGACGGAGCCGTGGACGGAGACGGCGTGCAGGGCGCGCAGCCGGGACAGATCGAGCACCGGAACCTCCCGGGTCCACCGGATTCATCAGCAATGCTCAATTCCACCATGAAGAAATCCGCGCTGGTGCTACATGGTCCGGGCGGGCGAACCTCGGACCATGCGTCCCCTTCACATCGCCCTGGCCGCCCTGGTTGCTGCCGTCTGGGGTGTCAATTTCGTCGTCATCGAGGTCGGCCTCGCCCACTTCCCGCCGCTGCTCTTCTCCGCCCTGCGCTTCCTGGTGGCCGCGCTGCCAGCGGTGTTCTTCGTCGGGCGCCCCAAGGTGGCCTGGAAGTGGATCGTGAGCGTCGGACTGGTTCTGGGCGTGGCGAAGTTCGGTCTGCTGTTCATCGGCATGGACCGGGGAATGCCCGCCGGACTCTCCTCCCTGGTGCTCCAGGTCCAGGCGGTCTTCACCGCCCTGTTCGCGGCGGTCGCGCTCGGCGAACGGCCGGGCGGAATCCGGGTGGTGGGAATGGCCGTGGCCCTTGCGGGCATCGGGGTCGCGGCGGTCGACGAGGGGGCGAGCGGCCCGGTGCTCGCCTTCGCGCTGGTGATCGCGGCGGCGGCCTGCTGGGGCGTGTCGAACGTGCTGACCCGCAAGGCCGCCCCGCCGGACCCCCTCAACTTCATGGTCTGGGTCTCGACCGTGCCCGTACTGCCGCTGCTCGGTCTCTCCCTGCTCTTCGAGGGCGGGCAGCGCGACGCCGACGCACTGGCCGCGCTGGACTGGAGCGGCGTCGGCATCATCGTGTACGTCGCCTGGATCACCACCGTCTTCGGCTTCGGGGCGTGGGGTTTCCTGCTGCGCCATCACCCGGCGTCGTCCGTGGCCCCGTTCACCCTGCTCGTCCCGGTCTTCGGAATGTCCTCGGCCGCACTGTTCCTGGACGAGTCGGTGAGCCTGCTGCGGTGGTGTGCGGCCGCGCTGCTGGTGGGCGGGGTGGCGCTGACGTCGCTGGCGGGCGCGCGCCGGCCGCGCCCCGCGGCGACGGAGACCGCGGAACCACAGCCGGCGCGTGCCTGAACCGGGCGCCTACTCCTTCGGCGCGCCCAGCCGCGCAAGATGGTCGCGTCCCGCGGCCAGCAGTCCGGGCAGCTCGTCCGCGGCCGGGTGCCAGCGCTTCTCGTACTCCCAGCAGACCCAGCTGCCGGGGTCCAGGGTGTCGAGGCACGCCCGGAGCGGCAGCACCCCGGCGCCGAGGGGCAGCGGCCGGGTGTCCTCCGCCGACGCGATGTCCTTCACCTGTACGTATCCCAGGTGCGGGGCGAGCACCGCATGGCTCGCGGCCGGTTCCTCGCCGGCCAGCCAGGTGTGCATGATGTCCCACAGCGCACCGACCTGCCGGTGCCCGACCACCCCCACGACGCGGGCCACGTCGGCGCCGGCCCGGTGCGAGTCATGGGTCTCCAGGAGGATCCGCACGCCCAGGTCGGCGGCGTGCGGAGCGGCGGCGCCCAGCCGGCGGGCGGCGTTCGCGTCGGCCACGTCCGGGTCCAGCGCGCCACCGCCCGGGAAGACCCGGACGTTCGCCGCGCCGAGATCCCGCGCCAGCTCCACCAGGGCGGCGATCTCGTCCAGCACCGGCTGGTCGTCCCCCTCGGCGGCGACCCGGGCATACCCGGCGAGGGTCAGGATCTCCACCCCGCCCCGCTTGAACTCATCGGCCACGTCGGCGCGTTCGGCCGGGGAGAGACCCGGGTGCACCGGCTCCTCGGGGTGGGCGCGCAGCTCCACCCCCTGATAGCCGTGCTCGACGGCGAGCCGGATGACGTCGGCGACCGGCATCCCCGGCACACCGAGGGTCGAGAAAGCGAGCTTCACGATTGCGTGTTCCTTCCGTCGGTACGTGCCCCTGCGCCTGGCGGACCGGATGTTCCCGCCGGACCGGACAGCGGCCCGCACATCATCGGCCCACGGCACGCGGTACGGGTACCCGCGACCCGGCGGCGCAATCAGCGGGCGCCGTCGTCGACAGGGGAGCCGCCGGTCCTGACCACGATCTCCCGGCCCTCGGGGGGGCAGGACGAGATCCTGGCCGAAGGGCAGCACATCGTCGTCGCGGTACGTGCCGGTGCGCGTCGGTGCCGGTGGACGGGGCAGGAACCTGCCGACCACGCCAACGCGGAGGTCACTTCCGCGGCGGCGCCGTCGACCCCCGCACCATCAGCTCCGCCGTGATCGTCGCGATGCCCCCCGGCGGCGGTGTCTCCTTGCCCATCGCCAGCCGGCCCGCCCGGGCCCCCGCCTCGAACAGCGGCAGTCGTACGGTCGTCAGCGCCGGGACCGCGTCCACGGAGAACGGCAGATCGTCGAAGCCGGCCACGGAGACGTCCTCGGGGATGCGTAGCCCGCGGTCCCGGACGGCGGCGCACGCGCCCAGCGCGACGGTGTCGTTGGCGGCGACGATCGCCGTCACCTCCGGTTCGCGGCGCAGGAGTTCGAGCGTCGCGTCGTAACCGGACCGGCGGTCGTACGGGCCGTGCACGGTGAGGCGTTCCTCGTCGCCGCCCAGCCCGGCGGCCCGCAGTGCCTCGTGGTGGCCCTCCAGCCGGTGGCGGGTGGTGGTCCGCTCCACCGGCCCGGCGACGTAGCCGATCCGCCGGTGGCCGAGCGAGACCAGATGGTCGGTGAGACGCCGGCCGCCGCCCCGGTTGTCGAAGGCGAGCGCCGCCACGACCGCCTCGCTCTCCGGCAGCGGGGGCCGCCCGCACAGCACCACCCGGGTTCCCGCGTCCGCGAGTTTCGCCAGTTTCGCGGCCATCGCGGCCTGGTGGGCCGGGTCCTCCACGGCGCCGCCGGTCAGGACGACGGCGGCGGCGCGCTGGCGCTGGAGCAGGGTGAGGTAGGTGAGTTCGCGTTCGGGGGAGCCGCCGGTGTTGCAGACGACGGCGAGCTTCTCGCCGCCGGCCCGCCCGGATCCGTCGCCCGGGCCGCCGATCTCGGTCTGCGCCGCTCCCGCCATGATCCCGAAGAACGGGTCGGCGATGTCGTTGACCAGAATGCCGACCAGATCGGACGTGGCGGCCGCGAGCGAGCTGGCCGGTCCGTTCAGTACGTAGTCCAGGTCGTCCACCGCGCGCAGCACCCGCTCCCGGGTGGACGCCGCGACCGGGTAGTTGCCGTTGAGCACGCGGGAAACGGTCGCGGGCGACACCCGGGCGCGAGCCGCCACGTCCGCCAGGGTGACTGTCATCGCATCCTCCGAAGGTTTTGGGCCGGGCCCTTGTCCGGGCCGCTGTCGGCAGGCTAGCGTCATACCGCATAGAAAGCGCTTGCTACGGCTGTATGGAGGGGAACTTCGTGACACGCAGGACAGTGCGCATCGCCATGAACGGCGTCACGGGTCGCATGGGATACCGGCAGCACCTGGTGCGTTCGATCCTCGCGATCCGCGAGCAGGGCGGTCTCGACCTCGGCGGCGGCGAGGTGCTGTGGCCCGAGCCCGTCCTCGTCGGCCGCCGCGCCCATGCGCTGGAGGAACTCGCGGCCCGGCACGGTCTGACCGAGTGGTCGACCGATCTCGACGCGGTCCTCGCGGACGACACGATCGACATCTACTTCGACGCCCAGGTCACCTCGGCCCGCGTCGAAGCGATCAAGAAGGCGATCGCCGCGGGCAAGCACGTCTACACCGAGAAGCCCACCGCCACGGACGTCGAAGGGGCTCTGGAGCTGGCCCGCCTCGCCCGCGATGCCGGCATCAAGCACGGCGTGGTCCAGGACAAGATCTTCCTGCCGGGCCTGCTGAAGCTGAAGCGCCTCATCGACGGCGGCTTCTTCGGCGAGATCCTCTCCGTCCGCGGCGAGTTCGGCTACTGGGTCTTCGAGGGCGACTGGCAGGAGGCCCAGCGCCCGTCCTGGAACTACCGGGCCGAGGACGGCGGCGGCATCGTCGTCGACATGTTCCCGCACTGGGAGTACGTACTCCACGAGCTGTTCGGCCAGGTCGCGACCGTTCAGGCGCACGTCCAGACGCACATCCCGCAGCGCTGGGACGAGCAGGGCAAGCCGTACGCCGCCACCGCCGACGATGCCGCGTACGGCATCTTCCAGCTGGCGAGCGGCGCCGTCGCCCAGATCAACTCCTCCTGGGCCGTGCGCGTCAACCGCGACGAGCTCGTCGAGTTCCAGGTCGACGGAACGCACGGCTCCGCCGTCGCCGGACTGCGCAACTGCCGTGTCCAGCACCGCTCGGCCACCCCCAAGCCGGTCTGGAACCCGGACCTCCCGGTCACCGAGCCGTTCCGTGACCAGTGGCAGGAAGTCCCCGACAACGCCGTGTTCGACAACGGCTTCAAGGCCCAGTGGGAGCTCTTCCTGCGCCACATCGTGCTCGACGAGCCGTACACCTGGGACCTCATGGCCGGCGCCCGCGGCGTGCAGCTCGCCGAGCTCGGCCTCAAGTCGTCCGCCGAGGGCCGCCGCCTGGACGTACCGGAGCTGACCCTGTGACCATCCGTCTCCCGCAGGGCCCGTACGAACCCCGCAGCACGCCGCTCGACCTCGTACCGGGCGGGGCGCCGCTCACCTCCCGCACGGTCTTCTCGGCCGCCCATGTCGTTGCCGACCCGTACGCCGACATCAGCCCCGACGGCCCCGCGGCCGTCGACTGGGACGCCACCCTCGCCTTCCGGCGCCACCTCTGGTCGCACGGCCTCGGTGTCGCCGAAGCCATGGACACCGCCCAGCGCGGCATGGGGCTGGACTGGGCCGGCGCCGCCGAACTCATCCGCCGCTCCGCCGCCGAGGCGAAGGCGGTCGGCGGCCGGATCGCCTGCGGTGTCGGCACCGACCAGCTCCCCGCCGGCCCGGCCACGCTCGCCGGGGTGAAGGCCGCGTACGAGGAGCAGCTCTCCCTCGTCGAGGAGAGCGGCGCCCAGGCCATCCTGATGGCGTCCCGTGCGCTGGCCGCCGCGGCACGCGGCCCCGAGGACTACCTGGAGACGTACGCGCACCTGCTGCGCCAGGCCTCGGAACCGGTCGTCCTGCACTGGCTCGGCCCGATGTTCGACCCGGCGCTGGAGGGCTACTGGGGGGCGGCGGACCTCGACGCCGCCACCGACACCTTCCTGAAGGTCATCGCCGACCACCCGGACAAGGTCGACGGCATCAAGATCTCGCTCCTCGACGCCGAGCGCGAGGTCGACGTACGCCGCCGCCTTCCCGACGGGGTCCGCTGCTACACCGGCGACGACTTCAACTACCCCGAGCTGATCGCGGGCGACGACCGGGGCTTCAGCCACGCGCTGCTCGGCATCTTCGACCCGCTCGGCCCGCTGGCCGCGCACGCGGTACGGGTCCTGGACACCGGGGACGTCAAGGGCTTCCGAGAACTCCTCGACCCGACGGTCGAGCTGTCCCGGCACCTCTTCCAGGCCCCGACCCGCTTCTACAAGACGGGCGTGGTCTTCCTGGCCTGGCTGGCCGGCCACCAGGACCATTTCACGATGGTCGGCGGCCTGCAGTCCGCCCGCTCGCTGCCGCACCTGGCCAAGGCGTACGAACTCGCCGACCGGCTGGGCCTGTTCCCCGACCCGGAGCTGGCCGAATCCCGGATGCGCGCCCTGCTCACGGTCAACGGAGGTGTCCGGTGACGGACCTGTCACGTCTGAGCATCAACCAGGAGACCATCAAGCAGTGGTCGCTGCCCGAACTCGTCGAGGGCTGCGGCAAGGCGGGCATCGACAAGGTCGGCCTGTGGCGGGCCCCTGTCCAGGAGTACGGAGTCGAGCGCACCGCCCGGCTGCTCGCCGACGCGGGGATCTCCGTCACCAGTCTCTGCCGGGGCGGCTTCTTCACGGCACTCGACCCGGCCGAGCGGGCCCGCGCCCTGGACGACAACCGCACCGCGATCGACGAGGCGGCGGCCCTGTCGACCGACACCCTGGTCCTGGTCTCCGGCGGTCTCCCGGCGGGCAGCCGCGACCTGCACGGCGCGAGGGAGCGCATCGCGGACGCGCTGGCGGAGCTGGGCCCGTACGCGCGGGAGCGCGGCGTACGGCTGGCGATCGAACCGCTGCACCCGATGTTCGCCTCGGACCGCTGCGTCGTCTCCACCCTGGCCCAGGCCCTGGACATCGCCGAGCGCTTCCCGGCGGAGCAGGTCGGCGTGGTCGTCGACACGTACCACATCTGGTGGGACGACCAGGCGCCCGCGCAGATCGTGCGGGCGGGCCGGGGCGGCCGCATCCACTCGTTCCAGCTGGCGGACTGGATCACCCCGCTCCCCGCGGGCGTCCTCGTCGGACGGGGCCAACTCGGCGACGGCAGCGTGGACTTCCGCGCCTTCCGCGAGGCGGTCGAGACCACCGGCTTCACCGGCCCCATCGAGGTGGAGATCTTCAACGAGGACCTGTGGGCGCGTGACGGCGCCGAAGTCCTCGCGGAGGTCGCGGCCAGGTATCTGGAACACGCCTGCTGAGAGCGGGGGCGTCACGCCGGGCAAAGAGATCGCAAAGGCGTGCAACCCTTTGCCGCCCTGCCGGGTCGTATCTTGCGTCGGGCGCTTCCGGGGAGGGATCCGGGGGGATCGGGAAGCCCTGACGATGGAGGGGGAAAGCGAGAGGGGCCCGGTCTTCGGACCGGGCCTCGTTTCGCTTCCCGGGGCGCGATTCACTCACGGCGTGACGCGGTGGGAGCCGCTGTCACCAGGACGAGCGGAACGCCGTCGCAGGGCCGCAGCCGGAGTCCGCCGTGTTCGACGTGGGTGGTCCGGCCGTCCAGTGCCGTCGCGAAGACCGGGTCCTTGGTGAGTGAGCCGACCAGGTGGCGGGGGTCGGTGGAGGCGGCGACCCGGCCGCGTGCGTTCACCAGGCGGGCGGGTTCCGGCAGGCGTTGGAGCAGAGGCGTGACGACCGCTTCGAAGCGCCGCAGGTAGACATCGGCTGCCGTCACTCCCAGGAAGCGCCCTCCGGCCGTCACCGGTGCGGAGAGAGTGAGGCTGTACTCGTCGGAGCAGAGGTAGTCGACGTACGGCCCGGCGACGGCGCGCTGCCCGGTGTCGCGGGGCAGGGTGTACCACTCCCAGTGGGTGTAGTCGGAGTACGGCGAGCGCTCCGGGTCCAGGTCGAGCAACAGCGGATGCACGGACCCGTCGACGGCGGTCTGCCACCACTCGAGCCATGCCGGCACGTCGTCGAGCAGTCCCGGCGCCGCGACGAAGCCGAGCCCGGATACCAGCTCGCACTCGGCGAGGCGGGCGTGCAGGCCGGGGCGGAGCGCGGCCAGTTCGGCGGAGACCGGACGGCGGCCCGCGGCGACGAACGGGGCGAGCAGTGCCTCGGTGTCCGCAGCGGTCCTGGCCACGGCCTCGAAGACGCCTTCGAGCGCATCACCGATGCGGCCGGCCGCATCGGCGACAGCGATCTCGTCAGGTGCGACCGGTCCGGCGCTTGCGGGACGGGGACTGCTGCCCATCGGGGGCCTCCTTCGGACGGGGACCGCGCGCACCGTCGGCAGAGCCGAGGCGGAGTTCGATCAGGCGCGCCATGAAGGCCTGCACGCATTGTTCGGCCAGGGTCCTGGCACGGTCATCCGCCCCATCATGCACGGCCGAGATCACGGCGTGGTGACGATCCACGGAGTCCTTCAGATGCTCGTCCTCACCGAGCGGGAGGCGCAGCAGCGCCCCCAATTCGGTCTGGAGAGTGACCTCTTCCCTGGTCAGTCGGGCGGACTGGGCGGCCGCGGCCAACTCGACATGGAAGCGCCCGAAGATGCGACTGCGCGCCCCGGAGTCCTTGGCGTCCACCAACTCTCCCAGAGACCTGCGCAGGTGCTGCAGATCGTCGGGCTCGGTGCGCTGGGCCGCGAGCCGGGCGGCGGCCCCGGACACGGCCGCCCAGTGGTCGGCGAGATCACGGAGTTCCTCGGTGCTCCACTCGGAGAGACGGGCCAGCAGCCGGTCCTCGGCAGGGCCGTCGGGCACGGTGACGAAGCTGCCTCCGCCACGCCCTCTGCGGGTGGTGACCAGCCCCTGCTGCCGCAACGCCATCAGGGCTTCCCGCAGGGTCACGGTGGAGACGCCGAGCTGGGCCGCGAGGTCGGTCTCGCCGGGGAGTTGCTCGCCGTCGGCGAGCAACCCGAGATCGATGGCGTCACCGAGACGCCGCACGACGGCGTCCACGCGGGCCAGGGTGTCGACGGGCGTGAAGACGACTCTGCGGGCGCCGGGTTTGTCTCGTTTCACGATCACCACCTTGCCAGTTGGCACAGCCTTTACCTTAGCGGGGCCTTGAAATTAGAACTATGACTTCATATGTTTGCGGCCAACTCCCGACAGCACCAGAAAGGTTCCCGCCCATGGAGGGAATGGCTATTCGGCTGCAGAACCTGCGCAAGACGTTCGGCAGGACGGAGGCCGTGGCCGGAGTCGACCTGGAGATCGCGGACGGCGAGTTCTTCTCGATGCTGGGACCGTCCGGCTCCGGCAAGACCACGGTGCTCCGGATGATCGCCGGTTTCGAGGCCCCCACCGGCGGAACCGTCGAGCTCGCGGGCGCCGACGTCACCCGCCTGGCGCCCTTCGAACGCGACGTGCACACCGTCTTCCAGGACTACGCGCTCTTCCCGCACATGACCGTGGAACAGAACGTCGCCTACAGCCTCAAGGTCCGCAAAGTACCCAAGCCCGAGCGTCTGAAGAAGGCCAGGGAGGCTCTGGCGAGCGTACGTCTCGCGGATTTCGGCGACCGTCGCCCGTCCCAGCTCTCCGGAGGCCAGCGCCAGCGCGTGGCGCTGGCCCGCGCGCTGGTCGGCCGGCCGAAGGTACTGCTGCTCGACGAGCCGCTGGGCGCCCTCGACCTCAAGCTCCGTGAGCGGATGCAGGTCGAACTCAAGTCGATCCAGCGCGAGGTCGGCATCACCTTCGTCTTCGTCACCCACGACCAGGAGGAGGCGCTGACGATGAGTGACCGGATCGCGGTCTTCAACCAGGGGTGCGTCGAGCAGGTCGGTACGCCGGCCGAGATATACGAACGTCCCGCCACTCCCTTCGTCGCCGGGTTCGTCGGTACGTCGAACCTGCTGACCGACGACGTCGCGGAGCAGGTCGTGGGCGACCGGGCGACGTACAGCATCCGGCCGGAGAAGATCCGCGTACTCAAGGAATCGGCCGTCGCCGACGAGCCGCGGCACTCCCGCGCCGCCGGCACCGTCGCGGAGGTCGTCTACCTGGGGGATGCCACCCGCTTCCTGGTGGACCTCGACGCGGGAGGCCGGCTCACCGCCCTCCACCAGAACCTGGAGACCTCGTCCGAGGACGTCGCCGCCTTCCGTGGCTCCCGGGTCACGCTCCAGTGGCACCAACGGCACAACTTCAAGGTCCCTGAGACCCGTTGACCGCGCGCACACGCGCAGCACAACCTCCGGGCCCCTGAGACCCGGTGACCGCACACACCCGCACAACCTTTCCCCGCCCGTCCCCTTCCGTGGAGATCCCTGTGCGTCTGAACCGAACGACCCGAGCAGCAGCCGCGCTCGGTGCCCTGCTGCTCGCCGCCGCCTGCGGTGCCTCGGACAGCGCGACGCCGCCCGGCGGCAGCGCCTTCACCCCACCCGAGCTCACCGCGCAGAAGTCCCTCGGCAAGGCGGAGGGACAGGTGAACCTGATCGCCTGGGCCGGATACGCCGAGGACGGCTCGAACGACCCGAAGGTCGACTGGGTCACCGACTTCGAGAAGCAGACCGGCTGTCAGGTCAACACCAAGACCGCGGGCACCTCGGACGAGATGGTCAGTCTGATGAAGACCGGCCAGTACGACGCCGTCTCGGCGTCCGGTGACGCGTCGCTTCGCCTCATCGCCTCCGGCGACGCCGCCCCCGTCAACACCGGGCTGGTACCCCACTACAAGGACATCTTCTCCGGGCTCAAGGACCAGCAGTGGAACTCGGTCAAGGGTGTCGCCTACGGCATCCCGCACGGCCGCGGCGCCAATCTGCTGATGTACAACACGAAGACCGTCTCCCCGGCGCCCGACTCCTGGTCCGCGGTCTTCGACAAGTCCTCGGCATACAAGGGGAAGGTCACGGCGTACGACTCGCCCATCTACATCGCGGACGCCGCCCTGTACTTGATGAAGACCAAGCCGTCCCTCTCCATCAAGGACCCGTACGCCCTGGACCAGAAGCAGTTCGACGCCGCGGTCGCCCTCCTCAAGGAGCAGAACACGAACGTCGGCGAGTACTGGAGCGACTACCTGAAGGAGGTCTCCGCCTTCAAGAGCGGCGACTCCGTGGTCGGCACCAGCTGGCAGGTCATCCTGAACACCGCCCAGGCCGAGAAGGTCCCGGTCAAGGCCGTCCTGCCCAAGGAGGGCGCCACCGGCTGGTCCGACACCTGGATGCTCTCCGCCAAGGCGAAGCACCCCAACTGCGCCTACAGGTGGATGGACTGGATCGTCTCGCCGAAGGTGAACGCCCAGGTCGCCGAGTACTTCGGAGAGGCACCCTCGAACGCCGAGGCCTGCGCGGAGACCACCGACAAGAACCACTGCGCCACGTATCACGCGGCCGACGAGTCGTACTGGAAGAACGTCCACTTCTGGACCACGCCCATCCCGCAGTGCGTGGACGGACGCACGGACACCCAGTGCGTGCCGTACGCCAAGTGGGTCCAGGCCTGGACCGAGATCAAGGGCTGAGGGTTACTCACCGATGACCGACACCGCGCCTGCCGCCGGATCCGTCCGGCGGCTCGCCGGGATCCTGCACCGACGCCCCCGGCTGCAGCTGTCCCTGCTGCTCTCCGCGCCACTTGCCTGGCTCGTCCTGGCCTACCTCGGCTCGCTCGCGGTGCTGTTCCTGTCCGCGTTCTGGACCACGGACGCCTTCACCTCCAGCGTGGTGAAGGCCTGGAACACGGACAACTTCACCGCGCTGTTCACCACCGACGTGTACCGGCAGGTCGCCCTCCGCAGCGTCGGCGTCGCCCTCACGGTCACCGTGCTGTGTGTGCTGATCGCCTTTCCCCTCGCCTTCTACACGGCCCGCATCGCGCATCCCCGATGGCGGCCGCTCCTCGTCGTGGCGATCCTCACTCCGCTGTGGGCCAGCTACCTCGTCAAGGCGTACGCCTGGCGACTCATCCTGGCCCAGGGCGGTCTGCTCGACTGGCTGCTGGGGCCGCTCGGCATCAAAGGACCGGGTTACGGACTGACCGCGACCGTCCTCGTGCTGACCTACCTGTGGCTGCCGTACATGATCCTGCCGATCCACGCCGGACTCGAGCAGCTCCCGGACAACCTCCTGGACGCCTCCGCCGACCTCGGCGCCCGCACCGGCAGGACCTTCCGTGCCGTGGTGCTGCCGATGATCCTTCCGTCCGTCGCGGCCGGCTCGGTCTTCACCTTCTCGCTCAGCCTCGGCGATTACATCGCCGTGCAGATCGTCGGCGGCAAGACCCAGCTCATCGGCAATCTCATCTACTCCAACATCACGCTGGACCTGCCGCTGGCCGCTGCGCTCGGCACCGTGCCCGTGGTGATCATCGTGCTCTATCTGCTTGCGGTGCGCCGCACCGGAGCCCTCGGCAGCCTCTGACGGTCCGCATCGCATCACGCACAGCGAAGGCCCCCTACGATGAATCTCTCCCGCCCCGCACGCATCACCATGCGCATCGCCGCCGGGCTCGGCTTCGCGGTGATCTACGTACCGCTGTTCCTGGTCCTCATCAACTCCCTCAACCCGGACCGCAGTTCCGGCTGGCCGCCGCCCGGACTCACCTTCGACTGGTGGGCCGACGCCTGGCACAGCTCCGGCGCCCGCGCCGCGCTGTGGACCTCGCTCAAGGCCGGTCTGGGCGCGACGGCGATCGCCGTGGTCCTCGGCACGCTCATCGCCTTTGCCTGCCAGCGCTACAAGTTCTTCGGACGCGAGGCCATCTCCTTCGTGGTCGTCCTGCCGATCGCGCTGCCCGGCATCGTCACCGGTGTCGCGCTCAACACCGCTTTCCGGACGATCCTCGAACCGCTCGGTGTGGGCCTCGGCCTGTTCACCGTCATCGTCGGACACGCCACCTTCTGCATCGTGGTCGTCTTCAACAACGTGATCGCCCGGCTGCGCCGGATGCCGGGATCGTACGAGGAAGCCGCCATGGACCTCGGGGCGCACACCTTCCGTACGTTCGTCGACGTCACCTTCCCGCTCGTGCGCTCGGCGCTCGTCGCGGGCGGGCTCCTGGCCTTCGCGCTCTCCTTCGACGAGGTCGTGGTGACGACCTTCACCGCAGGGCCCGGCGTCCAGACCCTCCCCGTCTGGATCTTCTCCAACATGGCACGTCCCCAGCAGGCCCCCGTCGTCAACGTCGTCGCCGCCGTCCTGGTCCTGCTCTCCGTCATCCCGATCTATCTCGCCCAGCGGCTGTCGTCGGACACCGCCTCCGGCAGCCGCATCTGAGAGGAGCCACTCCCGCGCCTCGAGAAGTCGCCGGCGAGATCGCCGGCGCGCGCACCACGAGCCGGGCCCGCCGGGAGTCCCGGCCGGGCCCCTCGCCTGCGAGGCCTTGATTCTTCCGCCCGCGTGAGCGACGGTGCGGGTGTGCCCCTCGACATCACCGCCATCCGCGCCCAGTTCCCCGCACTCAAGGAAGGCATCGCCTTCTTCGACGGACCGGGCGGTTCACAGACACCCGCACCGGTCATCGAGGCGATCGCCGGCGCGCTCGCCAACCCGCTGTCCAACCATGGGCGCGTGACGCGCAGCGAGCGCAACGCCGACGACATCGTCACCGCCGCCCGGCAGGCCCTGGCGGACCTGCTGGGCGCCCGGCCCGACGGCATCGTCTTCGGCCGCAGCGCCACCCAGCTCACCTACGACATGGCCCGCACACTGGCCAAGGGCTGGGTGCCCGGCGACGAGGTCGTCGTGTCCCGGCTCGACCACGACGCCAACATCCGCCCCTGGGTCCAGATGGCGCAGCAGGCCGGGGCCACCGTGCGCTGGGCGGACTTCGACCCGGCGACAGGCGAGCTGACCACGGACGACATCACGGCGGTGCTGACGCCGCGCACGAGGCTGGTCGCGGTCACCGCGGCCTCGAACCTCATCGGCACGCGCCCGCCGGTGGCGGACATCGCCCGCGCGGTGCACGCGGCCGGGGCGCTCCTGTGGGTCGACGGCGTCCACTACACCGCCCACTGCCTCCCCGGCCTGGACGATCTGGGCGCGGACTTCTTCACCTGCTCGCCGTACAAGTTCCTCGGCCCCCACCTCGGCGTTCTGGCCGCCCGGCCCGAGCTCCTCGGCACTCTCGTGCCGGACAAGCTGCTCCCCTCCTCGGACGCGGTCCCGGCGCGGTTCGAGTACGGCACCCTGCCGTACGAACTGCTGGCCGGCGCCACCGCGGCCGTCGACTTCCTCGCCGCGCTGGACGGACCGGCCGGGGCCGGCCGGAGGCAGCGGCTGGCTGCCTCGTACGCGGCGCTGGAGCAGCACGAGGAAGCGCTGCGGCGGCGCATCGAGGAGGAACTCTCCGCGGACGCGAGGGTGACATGCCACTCCCGTGCGGCCCGCCGTACCCCCACCCTCCTGCTGACCTTCGGCGCGCGGGACACCCTCGACGCGTACCGGCACCTCGCCGGGCGCGGTGTCAACGCCCCGTCAAGCTCCTTCTACGCGCTGGAGGCATCCCGCAGGCTCGGCCTGGGGGACGCGGGAGGGCTGCGGGTCGGCCTGGCCCCGTACACGAGCGAGGACGACGTCGCCCGGCTGCTGGACGGCCTCAGGGACTTCCTGGACCAAGGACGCTGAGCGGACCGGGGCGGCGCCCCGGAACCGGTCTCAGCCGGTCACCACTTGTCGCCGACGCGCACCTTGTCCCACCGGCTCTTCGCTATGCACAGCTCGTGTGCGTCGTCGTCCAGCTCGATCTGCCAGCACGCCGGATGCCGGTGCGAGACACGGTGGGTACCGGTCCGCACCGTGTGGCACGACTTCTTGGTCTTGCCGTTGCTCCGGGACGTGGTGCACTGCTTCTTCGTGACCGGCTCGTTCGTCCACGTCGTGCGGGCCGGCTTGTACTCCTTCTCGGTTATGGTGCCGTGCACATCGCTGCTGCCACAGGCGGCCAGCAGCAGTGCGGTCACGGGCGCCGCGGCCAGGGCGGCGATCCGGCGGAAAGGCATGGGCAGGTCCTCTGCGACAAGGGGGGCGATGCCGGGCCGGGTCGGGAAGGTGGCGACGGCGCTGGTCAGCGCAGCATCATAGGGACGACCGCCTGCACGCCGCCAGAGCACGGCCGCTCGGTGAGCAGGCCGTGCAGTCCCGCCAGGACCTGCCGTCCCGGGCGACCGGGCAGTCACCCCGGCCGCTTCGCGGCTCCTCTGCCCCATGGAGCGCCTGACGCAGCAACGCCGTTCCCCCGTGCAGACCGTGAGGCTTCTGTGCCCGAGATCTGAGGTGCCGGGGGAACGGCGTGCGGTTCAGCGTGCGGAAGGGGTGTCCGAGGCAGGTGACCGCCGGCATCGGGTCTGCCGCCGGCTGATCAGTAGGCCGAGTTGACGTTGTCTATCGAGCCGTAGCGGTGCGCGGCGTAGTTGCAGGCCGCGGTGATGTTGGCGACCGGGTCGTAGATGTTCCACGAGGTGCCGGCGACGTGGTACGCCTTGAAGGTCGGGTCGATGACCTGCATCAGGCCCTTGGACGGGATGCCCTTGGCGGCGTTGGAGTCCCAGTTGTTGATGGCGTTGGGATTGCCGGAGGACTCGCGCATCAGGTTCTTGCGGATGCCCTCGTAGGTGCCCGGGATGCCCTTGGCGTGCATGATCTCCAGCGACTGGTTGATCCAGCTGCTGACGTTGCCGCTGCTGGACTGGGCGGGGGTGGCGGCCGAGGCCGCCGGAGCGCTGCAGAGAGAACCGGCGACGACGGCGGCGCCGGCTGCGGCCATGCCCAGCGAGATCTTCTTGGTCTGGGTCATGCGGGCGAACTTCGTGGAGATCTGCATCGGAATTACCTCTTCCGTGGGATTCCACGAATTGTTGAGCGAGGTGCAACTTCGGGTCAATGACCCCCTTTACTATCGAATTAAGTAGAGGGAACCGGTAATGATGTCCGAAATCGCCGCAAACGGGCCATGAAGCACATGCTTTGTCCTACTAAATCGCATAATGGTGACGCGCGTCATATCGCCCACATCACACGACAGAAGCGTCAAAAACGCCCAAAATGGACACGGGTGTATTGGCTGTGCCGAGCGCAGAGTCCGCTATTCGCCCCGCGTAATGGATGGAAACGCGGCGTCATGAAAACGCCGTGTCAGGAAGGCGCGGTCGGCTCACTCGAAGAGGCCGGGGATGCCGTCTCTGTGCGGATGCTGTCTCTGTGGGGTGGCGGCGAAGGCCTCGTCACGCGGACGGTCGTCGTCGACCCGGCGCCGGACGACGCCGTGCGGACCCTCGTGGGCGGGGCGGCCGTCGCTGATCTTCGCGCAGCAGGTGATCTCGCACGTCTTGCTGAGTGATGCCCGGGCGAGTCCGCGCAGCACCTCGCCCGGTTCGGCTGCGGCATCGGGCGGCATCCGGGTCTCAGGGGCGACATGCTCTGTGACGTCCAAGAACCGTCGCCCCTCCTCGGCGCCGTACGTATGGGTCTGCAGAGGCGTACGGCGCGGGTACTCACGCATGAGCAGCCGGCGCCGACGAGTCCGCCCCGGTCGATGGTGCGGAGCCGACCGTGCGTTGCATGCGAACGTCCGCCCTCACGTCAGGCGCTCATTCCCCGTCCTTGCGCCAATTCTTCATGGGATGCCCCGCTTCGTCCCGCTGACGGTCCACCAGCATCGTCAACCCGTCCTCGGCGAAGGCCTGTTCAGCGGCGAGCGTGCCGTTCGGTGCCACGCTCTCGAAACTCCCACGGCCCGTCCGGGCCGTCGCCTCGGCCCGGAGCGCCCCGTCCTCGTACCACTCGCGGCTGGGGCCGTGTGGTACTCCGTCGACGTACGAATCCAGGCCGACGACGACACCTCCCAAGCGCTCTTCGACCTGTCCTGTGAACAGTTTTCCCCGGTACACGAGGCGTTGCCCGGGGTCCATGTCGACGTCGGAGTCGTCGATGTCGATTCGTTCTTCCTCAGCCGTCATGGAGCCCCGCTCTCGTCGGCCGGCGAGGCCGCGCCCGAGCCGGCTGCCGGAGGCGAGGGGCGGGGTTCGATGTCCGGGACTCCGCCGTCGGACTGTCCGAGGCGGCCGGTACCGTCGGTCCATGTCCAACATGGCCGTCCTCGAGGGTGTGCTCGAGCGCATCACGTACGCCAACGAGGAGAACGGGTACACGGTCGCCCGCGTCGACACGGGCCGGGGCGCGGGGGATCTGCTGACCGTCGTCGGTTCGCTGCTCGGTGCGCAGGTCGGTGAGTCGCTGCGGATGGAGGGGCGCTGGGGCTCGCACTCCCAGTACGGCAAGCAGTTCACGGTGGAGAACTACACGACCGTGCTGCCCGCCACCATCCAGGGCATACGCCGCTATCTCGGCTCGGGGCTGATCAAGGGCATCGGCCCGGTGATGGCGGACCGGATCACCACCCACTTCGGTGTCGACACCCTCGACATCATCGAGCAGGAGCCGAAGCGCCTGGTCGAGGTTCCCGGGCTCGGGCCGAAGCGGACGAAGATGATCGCCGCCGCCTGGGAGGAGCAGAAGGCGATCAAGGAGGTGATGGTCTTCCTCCAGGGTGTCGGGGTCTCCACCTCCATCGCCGTCCGTATCTACAAGAAGTACGAGGACGCGTCGATCTCCGTGGTGAAGAACCAGCCCTACCGGCTGGCCGCCGACGTCTGGGGCATCGGCTTTCTCACCGCCGACAAGATCGCGCAGGCGGTCGGCATCCCGCACGACAGTCCGGAGCGGGTCAAGGCCGGTCTGCAGTACGCGCTGTCGCAGTCCACGGACCAGGGGCACTGCTTCCTCCCGGAGGAGCGGCTGATCGCGGACGGGGTGAAGCTGCTCCAGGTCGATACGGGGCTGGTCATCGAGTGCCTCGCCGAACTGGCGGAGGATCCGGAGGGCGTCGTACGGGAGAGGGTGCCGTCGCCCGAGGGGGGCGAGCCGATCACGGGCGTGTACCTCGTGCCGTTCCACCGTGCCGAGGTGGCCCTCGCGGCCCAGGTGCAGCGGCTGCTGCGTACGCCCGACGACCGGATGCCGGCCTTCCAGGACGTGGACTGGGGCAAGGCGCTGACGTGGCTCGCGGGCCGTACGGGGGCGACGCTGGCGCCCGAGCAGGAGGCCGCCGTCCGGCTCGCGCTCAGCCGGAAGGTTGCCGTGCTGACCGGTGGACCGGGCTGCGGCAAGTCGTTCACCGTGCGCTCCATCGTGGAACTGGCCCGCGCCAAAAGCGCAAAGGTCGTTCTGGCCGCGCCCACCGGGCGGGCGGCGAAGCGGCTGTCCGAACTGACCGGGGCCGAGGCGTCCACCGTGCACCGGCTGCTGGAGCTGAAGCCGGGCGGGGACGCGGCATACGACCGGGACCGTCCGCTGGACGCCGATCTGGTCGTCGTTGACGAGGCGTCGATGCTGGATCTGCTGCTCGCCAACAAGCTGCTCAAGGCCGTGGCACCCGGTGCCCATCTGCTGCTCGTCGGAGATGTCGACCAGCTTCCGTCGGTCGGCGCGGGAGAGGTGCTGCGCGACCTGCTCGCCGAGGGCGGCCCCGTCCCGGCGGTCCGGCTGACGACGGTCTTCCGCCAGGCCCAGCAGTCCGGCGTCGTCACCAACGCCCACCGGATCAACTCCGGGACACCGCCCCTCACCCAGGGCCTCAGCGATTTCTTCCTCTTCGTCGAGGACGAGACGGAGGCGGCCGGTGTGCTCGCGGTCGACGTCGCGGCCCGCCGCATTCCGGCGAAGTTCGGTCTCGACCCGAGGCGTGACGTGCAGGTCCTGGCCCCGATGCACCGCGGTCCGGCCGGTGCGGGCGCGCTCAACGGACTGCTCCAGCAGGCCATCACCCCGGCCCGCCCGAACCTGCCCGAGAAGCGGATAGGCGGAAGAGTCTTCCGGATCGGTGACAAGGTCACCCAGATCCGGAACAACTACGACAAGGGGGAGAACGGCGTCTTCAACGGCACGGTCGGCGTCGTCACCGCCCTTGACCTGGACGAGCAGAAGCTGACCGTACTGACGGACGAGGACGAGGAGATCCCGTACGACTTCGACGAGCTGGACGAGCTGGCCCACGCGTACGCCATGACGATCCACCGTTCCCAGGGCAGTGAGTACCCGGCCGTCGTCATCCCCGTCACCAAGAGCGCCTGGATGATGCTCCAGCGCAACCTGCTGTACACGGCCGTGACGAGGGCCAAGAAGCTGGTCGTGCTGGTCGGCTCACGGCAGGCGATCGGTCAAGCGGTCCGGACGGTTTCCGCAGGCAGGCGCTGTACGGCGCTGGATTACCGGTTGAGCGGCGGGTCGGGCGGAGGATCCCCGAAAAAAATGATCGATCAAATCGGTGGGAAACATCACGGAGGCCTTCCGGAACCGGAGTCAAGGGGGCAGGATGAGTAAGTTCGCGGCACTCAGTGCCGTGAGTAGGTCCAATGGACGACCCCGAGTGCACTCTCCTGAGCCAAATGGGGGAGGGTGGAGACAGTCAGGGAACCTCGAAGAAGAGGCACTACGTCGGTGAGGGATGACGTGAGCGACAACTCTGTAGTACTGCGGTACGGCGATGATGAGTACACCTACCCGGTGATCAACAGCACCGTCGGCGACAAGGGCTTCGACATCGGGAAGCTCCGGGCACATACCGGCCTGGTGACGCTGGACAGCGGATACGGCAACACCGCCGCGTACAAGTCCGCCATCACCTACCTCGACGGCGAGCAGGGCATCCTGCGGTACCGCGGCTATCCCATCGAGCAGCTTGCCGAGCGCTCGACGTTCCTCGAGGTCGCGTACACGCTCATCAACGGTGAGCTTCCGAAGGTCGACGAGCTGTCGACCTTCAAGAACGAGATCACCCAGCACACGCTGCTGCACGAGGACGTCAAGCGCTTCTTCGACGGCTTCCCGCGCGACGCCCACCCGATGGCCATGCTGTCCTCGGTCGTCAGCGCGCTGTCCACGTTCTACCAGGACAGCCACAACCCGTTCGACGAGGAGCAGCGTCACCTCTCGACGATCCGTCTGCTGGCCAAGCTGCCGACGATCGCCGCATACGCGTACAAGAAGTCGATCGGGCACCCCTTCGTCTACCCGCGCAACGACCTCGGGTACGTCGAGAACTTCCTGCGCATGACCTTCTCGGTCCCCGCCCAGGAGTACGAGCTGGACCCGGTCGTCGTCTCCGCGCTCGACAAGCTGCTCATCCTGCACGCGGACCACGAGCAGAACTGCTCGACCTCCACGGTCCGTCTGGTCGGCTCCTCGCAGGCGAACATGTTCGCCTCTATCTCCGCCGGCATCTCGGCGCTGTGGGGCCCCCTGCACGGTGGCGCCAACCAGTCCGTGCTGGAGATGCTCGAGGGCATCCAGGCCAACGGCGGCGACGTCGACTCCTTCATCCGCAAGGTGAAGAACAAGGAGGACGGCGTCCGGCTGATGGGCTTCGGCCACCGCGTCTACAAGTCCTTCGACCCGCGCGCCAAGATCATCAAGGCTGCGGCCCACGACGTGCTGTCCGCGCTCGGCAAGTCCGACGAGCTGCTCGACATCGCGCTCAAGCTGGAGGAGCACGCGCTCTCCGACGAGTACTTCGTCTCGCGCAACCTCTACCCCAACGTGGACTTCTACACGGGCCTGATCTACCGGGCCATGGGCTTCCCGACCGAGATGTTCACCGTGCTCTTCGCGCTCGGCCGGCTTCCCGGCTGGATCGCCCAGTGGCACGAGATGATCAAGGAGCCGGGATCCCGCATCGGCCGCCCGCGCCAGATCTACACCGGCGAGGTCCTGCGTGACTTCGTCCCGGTCGAGGGTCGCTGACCTTCGTACCGCCCCGGCCCCGTCGGCCGGCTGCCTTCGCCCCGCGTACCGCGCTTCGCACAGAGCGCGGTGTCCGGGGCGATTTGCTTGCCCGGGGAGCCCGCCTGAGGGGCCTTGCAGCGCCGTTCTGCCGGACGGTGCGCCGTCGTGGCGCGAGGCGCCCCACGGCGCGCCCTGGTGGCGAGAAGCGCCCCACGGCGCGCCCTGGTGGCGAGAAGCGCCCCGCCGTCGATCCCCCCACGGGCCGACAGCGAGGCGCTTCCCATATCCCGGAGCGGATTCCCCCCACGGGATCCGGCCGGGCGTCTGAGGGAGCCGAAGCTCCTGGGCGTTCCTCGTACTGCTGCGCTGATCCGCCGCTCCTCACGGCGGTCTGCCGGGGTACGTACGCACGGGAGGGCCGCTCAAAGCTCCCCGGTGCACGTGCCCCGGCCAACGCTTGCCTGAAGCGTCCCCCAAGACACTTCATTCGGACGTCCCCCAAGACGTCCTTGGCATCGCACTCTAAGACTCGCGAGCCCGCTGAATGGTTACCCTCAAATCGATGTGATCTAAATCTCTTTGTGGAAATCATGTGAAGGAGCGCAACCGCAGGCTGTTCGTCACGACGAAGATCGAGGAGAACGCCATCGCCGCTCCGGCAATCATAGGGTTGAGCAGGCCAAATGCCGCAAGGGGCAGGGCAGCGACGTTGTAGCCGAACGCCCAGAAGAGGTTGCCCTTGATGGTGGCCAGAGTGCGCCGCGAGAGGCGGATGGCATCGGCGGCCACCTTGAGATCTCCACGAACGAGCGTGAGGTCGCTCGCCTCGATCGCGGCGTCCGTGCCCGTGCCCATCGCCGGCCCGAGATCGGCCGTCGCGAGCGCGGCCGCGTCATTTGGACAGAAGGACGACGGGGGCGGCGAGTACGGCCGAGACGACGAGGCGCTGACGCAGGGCCGCGAGGGTGCGGGCCGCGTCAGCTTTCGCGGTGTCCGGGGTCTCGAAGTCCGTACCGGGTTCCGCACCGGGGCCGATGTCGGCGAGGGATCCCGCCGTGTCGGCCGCCGGCTCGGGCGCCGGCCCGGCCGTTTGCCCGGGCGCGGCCGACGGCGCCGGTGCGGGCCACGGCACCGACTGCGCCGTGTACCCGGTCCTCTCGACCGTGGCGATCAGGTCCGCCAGCCGGGTCCCGGCACCGAACTCGACGCGGGCCTTCTCGGTCGCGTAGTTGACGGTGGCCGTGACGCCGTCCATCCGGTTGAGCTTCTTCTCGACGCGGGCCGCGCACGAGGCGCAGGTCATCCCGTCGATCGTGAGCTCGGCCCGCGAAGGCGCGGCTGCCGGCGCTTCGGCCTCTGTTGCGCTGTGCATGTCCGAACTCCTGAAATGCCGACCGGGCCGTGCCAACCAGTATTCGCTGGTCGGTCCGGCCCGGTGGCAACGGGTGGTGCGGGTGGTGCGAAAGACGCGGGTGACGTGGGTCCGCTCCGAGGGTGTCCCGGTGGCCGGGCGGCGTTCAGGCCTGACCGACGAGCACGTAACCCGCCTCGTCGACCGCTGCGCGCACGGCGTCCTCGGTCAGCGGCACCATGGAGACCACGGTCACCCGGCCGGTGGAGGCCACGGCCTCCACCGACGTGACACCCTCGATGCCGGAGACCTCCTCGGAGACGGCGCCCTCGCAGTGCCCGCAGGTCATACCGGTCACCTGGTAGACGGTCGTGACCCCGCCCATGGTGGCCTCACCGCTCGCACTGTCGTGGCAGGAGCCGCTGGGCGAGCAGCAGGAGTCGGTGGCCTGGGGCAGCTGGGTCTCGGTGGTCATGGTGGTTCTCCTCTTCGACGCGGACATCTCCGTGTGGCGCCAGGGGGCACGGGGAATGACGGTGCACCCCAACACTCTTCACTTTATACCCCTAGGGGGTATGAATGCGAGGCGGGAGGCTGCTCCGGTCGGGTGGTGTCGGTTCGGGGGCATGCGGAGGGCGGCATCATGGGTGGCCACGCGGCCATGGCCGACGGGCCGAAGCGGGAGGCGGAGCAGGATGCGGGCAGTGGTGTTCGAGGAATTCGGGCGGGACGCCAAGGTGCAGGACGTGCCGGATCCCGTCCCCTCCGGCCAGGGTGTCGTGGTCCGCGTCGAGGCGACCGGACTGTGCCGCAGCGACTGGCACGGCTGGATGGGTCACGACCCGGACATCACCCTGCCGCATGTGCCGGGCCATGAACTCGCCGGTGTGGTCGAGGCGGTGGGAAGCGGAGTCGTCAACTGGCGCCCCGGCGACCGTGTCACCGTTCCGTTCATCTGCGCCTGCGGCCGCTGTCCCGCCTGTGCGGCCGGGGCCCAGCAGGTCTGTGAGCGGCAGACCCAGCCGGGGTTCACCCACTGGGGGTCGTTCGCCTCGTACGTGGCGCTGGAACAGGCCGACGTCAATCTGGTCGCCGTGCCCGAGGGGCTGTCGTTCGCGGCGGCGGCAGGTCTCGGGTGCCGGTTCGCCACGGCGTTCCGGGCCGTCGTCGGCCAGGGGCGGGTGGCGCCGGGCGAGTGGGTCGCGGTGCACGGCTGCGGCGGGGTCGGACTGTCGGCCGTCATGATCGCGGCGGCCTGCGGAGCCCAGGTGGTCGCGGTCGACGTCTCGGCTCGCGCGCTCGAGCTGGCGCGGTCGTTCGGGGCGGTGGAGTGCGTGGACGCGTCCGCGTATCCGGGCGGCGCGGACGAGGCGGTGCGTGAACTGACCGGTGGCGGAGCCCATCTGTCACTCGACGCGCTGGGCTCGCCGGTCACCTGCGCCGCCTCGGTCCGCAGCCTGCGGTGGCGGGGCCGCCATGTGCAGGTGGGCCTGCTGCCCACGGCGGCCGGTGACCCCGTCGTCCCCATGGCGCGAGTGATTGGGCTGGAGCTCGAGATCCTCGGCAGCCACGGAATGGCCGCGCACGACTACCCGCCGATGATGGACATGGTGCGCAGCGGCGCCCTGCGCCCGGACCTGCTGGTGACCTCGACCCTCGCGCTGGACGCGGCCCCGGCGGCGCTCGCCGCGATGGGAACGGCGCCCGGGGCAGGGGTCACGATCATCGAACCGGCGAAGTAGCCCACCTCCGGCCCTCCCTGCGCCCGGCGCCCGGGGCCTGCGACGGGCCGGGAGGGAAGGGGGACGGGCGAGGAGATGTCACTCCTTGCGGCCCCGGTTGCCCGGGCGGGAAGCGACCCAGGCGCGGACGGTGTCCGCGTACCAGTACGGCTTGCCGCCCTCCACATGGTCCGGTGCGGGGAGCAGACCGTGCTTGCGGTACGAGCGGACTGTGTCCGGCTGCACCCGGATGTGCGCGGCAATGTCCTTGTAGGACCAGAGCCTTCTGTCCGTCATGAGTGGCACCTCTCTGCTCTGTTCTGCACCGCAGCGGCAGCCGGGAGCCGTCTGGGGAGCCACGGCGCGCACGCTGACGATCACTCGGCCTGTGTCCGGTGAACGACGCGGAGTGACGAGCAGGGAGGGGCTGTCGAGCGCCTGTGACGGAAGACCCGCGTAACGAAGACATGTGTGACGCGGGAGTGATCTCTGTGACAGAACGCGCGCATGGGACGAAAGAGAGCCCGCCTCGATCCGGGCGAGGAGCCCTGGTGCTGTGACCGGAAGGGTTTGCCGGGAAGCTCGCGGCGTCCGGTGCGGTGCATCGCAAGGCGGAGCATCGCCCGCGTACGGGATGTACTCGGGTGATGCGACAACGCGGCGAGGTGCCGTACCGGGCGGCGCGAGCCGGTGAACCTTTCCGGTCACAGCACTAGGCGTGCCAGAGTGCCGACCAGGTCTGCTCGTCGACCAGGCCGTCAGGGACGAGCGGCGGGTGGTCCGCCTGGAAGCGCTGGACGGCGATGAGCGTCATCGGGCCGAAGGTGCCGTCGACCGCGCTCCACGGCAGATAGCGGCGGTTGGCCAGCAGGCACTGCACCTCGGACACCCGGTCGCCCTGATCGCCGTAGAGGGTCGGTTGGTTGCCGTCGTAGAACACGCACGCCGCGCCCGGGCCGGGCGGTGCGAACGGTGGTACCGGGTCGGGCGCGGCCGCTGCGGCGACGGGGCCGGCGGCGAGGGCGGCGACCAGGGCGAGGACGGCCAGGGCCGAGGCGCCGGCCGTCCTGGGGGAGAAGGGCGTCTTTCGGGTCACGGCGAGCAGCTCCTTGTTCGGTCGAGGGGTGCGGCGGCAGCCGCACCTCATCTCGCCGAGAACAACACCGCACAGTGTCCCGACGTCACTTACCCGGACGGCTCGGCGTGTCGGGTGCGCGGTCCGGGGTGCCGCACGAGCGGAGGAAGTCGCGGGTGCGGCGGGCGATCGGGAGGGGCTTGTCGGGAGGGCACGGATACATGTCCTGCTCGACGATCGCGAACAGGTCGACGTCCAGCCGACGGGCGGCGTCCAGCACCGGGCCAAGGGCCGGCACGCCGTTCGGCGGTTCGCACATCACCCCGCGTGCCACGGCTGGGCCGAACGGCACCTCGTCCGCCACGACTTGGGCCAGGATCTCCGGGTCCACCTGCTTGAGGTGCAGATAGCCGATCCGCTCGCCGTAGGTCTCGATGAGCTTGACGCTGTCGCCGCCGCAGTAGGCGTAGTGGCCGGTGTCCAGGCAGAGCGAGACCAGATCGGGGTCCGTGGCGTCGAGGAACCGGCTGACGTTCTCCGCACTGTCGATGTGGGTGTCCGCATGCGGGTGGACGACGATGCGCAGTCCGTAGCGGTCCTGCACCTCGCGGCCCAGCCGCTCCGTCTGGGTGGTGAGGTCGTGCCACTGCTCCACGGTGAGCGTGCGCTCCTCCCGCACCTCGCCGGTCTTGTCGTCGCGCCAGAACGACGGGATGACCACCAGATGTTCGGCGCCCATCGCCCGGGTGAGCGCAGCGATGTCGGCGACATGCGCCCAGGTCCGGTCCCAGACGCCCGGTCCATGGTGCAATCCGGTGAAAACGGTGCCCGCGGAGACGGTCAGGCCGCGGCGCCGGGTCTCGTCGGCGAGGCGTGCCGGGTCGGTCGGGAGATAGCCGTACGGGCCCAGCTCGATCCACTCGTAACCGGCCTCGGAGACCTCGTCGAGGAAGCGCCGCCACGGCACCTGCTGAGGATCGTCGGGGAACCAGACCCCCCAGGAGTCGGGTGCCGAGCCGATGCGGATGCGGGCCGGAGCGGATGCGGAGGAGGTCATATCGCCCAGCCTTCCGGCCTCGGGAGACGGGTGTCAAGACTTGGTCCGTATGTCCGGACAAAATGTTGACAGGGTTCCGGGGGGAGGGCTAGACCTGGGGGCAGCCGCTCCGGTCGCCGGTCGAAGGGATGCGTATGCCTGGGACGTACGACGTGATCACCATGGGGCGGATCGGGGTGGATCTCTACCCACTCCAAACGGGTCTGCCGCTGGCTCAGGTCGACACCTTCGGAAAGTTTCTCGGCGGCTCACCGACCAATGTGGCCGTCGCCGCGGCCCGGCTCGGCCGGCGGACGGCGGTGGTGACGCGCACCGGCCGGGACGCGTTCGGGGACTATCTCCACCAGCAGCTGCGGGAGTTCGGGGTGGACGACCGGTGGGTGACACCCGTCGACGCCTATCCGACGCCGGTGACCTTCTGCGAGATCTTCCCGCCGGACGACTTCCCGCTCTACTTCTACCGCCGGCCCAAGGCGCCCGACCTGGAGATCCACGAGGCGGAGCTCGATCTCGACGCGATCCGGGCGGCGCGCGTCTTCTGGATGACGGGCACCGGCCTCTGCGCGGAGCCGAGCCGCACCTCGACGCTCCGGGCGCTGCGCGCGCGGAGCGAGGCCCGGGCGCGGTCACGCGGTGAGCAGGGACCCGGCCCCGGACCCTTCACGGTCTTCGACCTGGACTGGCGCCCGATGTTCTGGGCCGACGGCCCCGGTCACCTCGGCGCGGACCACTCCGCCCACCCCACCGCATCCGTGCGTTACCGCGAGGCCCTCGCGCACGCCACCGTCGCCGTCGGCAATCTCGACGAGTGCGAGATCGCCACCGGGGAGCGCGAGCCGTACGCCGCGGCCCGCGCCCTGCTCGCCGCGGGCGTCGAGCTCGCCGTCGTCAAGCGGGGCCCCAAGGGCGTCCTCGCCGTCCACCGCGACGGCACCGTCGCCGACGTCCCGCCCCTGCCCGTCGAGGTCGTCAACGGCCTCGGCGCCGGAGACGCGTTCGGCGGTGCGCTCTGCCACGGGCTGCTCGCCGGCTGGGAGACCGAGCGCATCATGCGGTACGCCAACGCCGCCGGTGCCATCGTCGCGTCCCGGCTCGCCTGTTCGCCCGCCATGCCGTTCCCGTACGAAGTCGAGGAGGCGCTCGCCCGCGGCGCCGTCGCCGCCGGTGGCCCAGGGGCGGTCTCATGAGGCCCGCGGCCTCCTCCGTCTCCGACCTCGTACGGCTGCGCGTGCGCCATCCCGAGGCCGTCGGCGAGGCCGCCGCCCGGCGCCGGAGGCGGCCCCTCGTCGGCGACAGCGGCCGCCTGATGATCATTGCGGCCGACCATCCGGCCCGCGGCTCCTTCGCGGTCGGCGAGCGCCAACTGGCCATGGCCAACCGGTTCGAGCTCCTGGAGCGGCTCTGTCTGGCCCTCTCCCGGCCCGGTGTCGACGGCGTCCTCGCCACCGCCGACATCCTCGACGACCTGCTGCTCCTCGGTGCGCTGGAGAACAAGGTCGTCGTCGGTTCGATGAACCGCGGCGGGCTCGCGGGCGCCTCCTTCGAACTCGACGACCGCTTCACCGGCCACCGCCCCGACGACCTCGCCCGGCTCGGCTTCGATGCGGGCAAGCTGCTGCTCCGGATCGACTACGACGACCCCGGTTCCCTCGACACGATGCACGCCACCGCCCGCGCGATCGACGCCATGGCCGCGCACCGGCTGCCGGTCTTCGTCGAGCCGTTCCTCTGCCGCCGTATCGACGGCAAGGTCCGCAACGACCTCGGTGCGGCGGCGGTGACCACGTCGATCGCCATCGCCTCGGGGCTGGCCGGCACCTCCGCGTACACCTGGCTCAAGGTCCCCGTCACCGAGAACCCCGACGACATGGCGCGCGTGATGGAGACCTCGACGCTGCCCGCCGTGCTGCTGGGCGGCGAGGTGGGCGCCGACCAGGAGGGTGCGTACGAGAAATGGCGTGGCGCGCTCCGACTGCCCACCGTCCAGGGGCTGGTGGCCGGGCGGTCGTTGCTCTATCCGGTCGGCGGCGATGTGGCCGGAGCTGTCGACACGGCCGTGGCACTGCTGTAGCGAATGAGCAGGGACGGGTAAGGAGAGGGCATGACGACGGACAACGACGCACGGGTAAGGGAACGGCCGTGGCAGGAGCGGCATCTGCCCGCCGGCAGCGCGGCCGACGGACCGTACGCCCTGGACATCGACCCGAAGCGGGCCGGCTGGGACCGGTCGAGCCTGCGCGTGGTGGAGCTGCCGCCGGGCGGTGTTCACACACTCGTCACCGGGGAGAGCGAATGGATCGTCCTGCCGTTGACCGGCGGCTGTACGGTGCTCACCTCAGGTGAGATCTTTGAACTGCTGGGACGGGAAACCGTGTTCAGCGGGGTGTCCGACTTCGCGTACGTACCGCGTGACGCCCATGCGCAGATCTCCTCCGGCGCGGGAGGCCGCTTCGCCCTGGCAGGAGCGAAGTGCGGGCGACGACTCCCCGCCCGCTACGGGCCCGCGCCGGAGGTTCCCGTCGAGCTGCGCGGCTCCGGGACCTGTTCGCGCCAGGTCAACAACTTCGCCGCCGCCGACACCTTCGACTGCGACCGGCTGATCGCCGTCGAGGTCCTCACCCCCGGCGGCAACTGGTCCTCCTACCCGCCGCACAAACACGACGAGTACCGCCCCGGGGCCGAGTCCGTCCTCGAAGAGATCTACTACTTCGAGATCGAGGAGAACCACGGCAGGCCCGGCCTCGGCTACCACCGGGTGTCCCCGTCCCGGCCCGGCGGTACGGACGTCCTCGCCGAAGTCCGCAGCGGCGACGCCGTCCTGATCCCCGACGGCTGGCACGGCCCGTCCATCGCCGCCCCCGGCCACACCATGTACTACCTCAATGTGATGGCGGGTCCGGGGGAGCAGCGGGAGTGGCTGATCAGCGACCACCCCGACCACGGCTGGATCCGCGACACCTGGCCCGCCCAGCCGGTCGATCCCCGGCTTCCGCTCCACGGACTCTCCGGTCAGGAGGCACCCCAGTGAGTACCCGCAGGCTCACCACCGCCCAGGCCCTGGTGGCCTTCCTCGCCCGCCAGTACACCGAACGCGACGGCCGGCGGCAGCGTCTGATCAGTGCCACCTGGGGCATCTTCGGCCACGGCAACGTCGCCGGGATCGGCCAGGCCCTCCTGGAGACCGGGCCCGCCATGCCCTACCTCCAGGGCCGCAACGAGCAGTCCATGGTGCACGCCGCCGTCGGATACGCCCGCCAGTCGGGCCGGCTCTCCGCACAGGCCGTCACCACCTCCATCGGCCCCGGGGCCACCAACCTCGTCACCGGCGCCGCCCTCGCCACCGTCAACCACCTCCCCGTCCTTCTGCTGCCCGGTGACGTCTTCGCGACCCGCCCCGCCGACCCCGTACTCCAGCAGCTCGAGGTCCCGTCCGCGGGCGACGTCTCGGTCAACGACTGTCTGCGCCCAGTTTCCCGCTACTTCGACCGGATCACCCGCCCCGAAGCGCTCGTCCCGGCCGCCCTCCAGGCCATGCGGACCCTCGCGGACCCGGCGGAGACCGGCGCCGTCACGCTCGCACTCCCGCAGGACGTACAGGCGGAGGCGTACGACTGGCCGGAGGAGTTCTTCGCCGAGCGCGTCTGGTACGTACGCCGCCCGGGGCTCGACGAGCACGAACTGGAGCAGGCGGTACGGGCCGTGCGCAGCGCCCGTCGCCCGCTGATCATCGCGGGCGGCGGGGTGCATCACAGCGCGGCGGAGGAGACCCTCGCCGCCTTCGCAGCCGCCACCCGCATCCCCGTCGCCTCCACCCAGTCCGGCAAGGGTTCGCTGCACCACGACCATCCCGCCGACGTCGGCGGGATCGGCCACACCGGCACCGCGACCGCCGACGAACTGGCCCGTACCGCCGACCTGGTCATCGGCATCGGCACCCGCTGCACCGACTTCACCACCGCCTCCGCCACCCTCTTCCCGAACCCGGCCGTCCGCTTCCTCGGCGTCAACATCACCGGCTTCGACGCCCACAAGCTCGCCGCGCTCCCGCTCGTCGCCGACGCCCGTACGGCTCTCGAAGCCCTGACCAAGGCGCTGAACGAGCGCAACTACCGCGTCGACCCGGACTACGAGACCGAGTACACCGATGCCAAGCAGCACTGGGAACGCCGCGTCGACGCGGCGTTCGCCGCCGACGACCCGGAGGCGCGGCCCACCCAGGTCCAGGTACTCGGCCTGCTCGACAGCCTGGTCACCGACGACGACATCCTGATCAACGCGGCGGGCTCGCTCCCGGGCGATCTGCACCAGCTGTGGCGGACCCGCTCCCGCCGCCAGTACCACGTCGAGTACGGCTACTCCTGCATGGGATACGAGATCCCGGCCGCGATCGGCGTACAGCTGGCCGCCCCCGGCCGGCCCGTCTGGGCGCTCGTCGGCGACGGCACCTACCTCATGAACCCCACCGAGATCGTCACCGCCGTGCAGGAGAACCTGCCGATCAAGGTCGTCGTCCTGCAGAACCACGGCTACGCCTCGATCGGCGGACTCTCCGAAGCCGTCGGCAGCGAGCGCTTCGGCACGGCCTACCGGCAGCGGGCCGCCGACGGCACCTTCACCGGCCCCCCGCTGCCCGTCGATCTCGCGGCCAACGCCGCCTCCCTCGGCATGCTGGTGCTGCGCGCCAGGACCGTGCGTGACCTGCGTGAAGCCCTCGCCGATGCGCGTGCGTCGGACCGTCCCACTTGTGTCTACATCGAGACCGAAACGGCAGACACAGTGTCGGGCCCCCCTCCGGCGCAGGCGTGGTGGGATGTTCCTGTAGCCGAAACGGCCTGCCGCCCGTCGGCGGTCAAGGCCCGGGAAGACTATGACCGGCAAGTCGCAGCCCGACGCCGCCACCTCTGAAGGCCTGAAGGAGTACGCAATGAAGACCGTCAACCACTGGATCGGTGGCAAGACCGTCGAGGGCACGTCGGGCAACTACGGCCCGGTCACCGACCCGGCCACCGGCGCCGTCACCACCCAGGTCGCCCTCGCCTCCCTCGAAGAGGTCGACGCCGCGGTCGCCGCAGCGAAGGACGCGTACGCGACGTGGGGCACGTCCTCGCTGGCCACCCGCACCGCCGTCCTCTTCCGCTACCGCGCCCTGCTCGACGCCCGCCGCGACGACATCGCCGCGCTGATCACCGCCGAGCACGGCAAGGTGCACTCCGACGCGCTCGGCGAGGTCGCCCGCGGTCTGGAGATCGTCGAGCTGGCCTGCGGCATCACCACCCAGCTCAAGGGCGAGCTGTCCACCCAGGTCTCCAGCCGGGTCGACGTCTCCTCGATCCGCCAGTCGCTCGGTGTCGTCGCGGGCATCACGCCGTTCAACTTCCCGGCGATGGTGCCGATGTGGATGTTCCCGCTGGCCATCGCCTGCGGAAACACGTTCGTGCTGAAGCCGAGCGAGAAGGACCCGTCGGCCGCCAACCTGCTGGCCGAGCTGGCCGCCGAGGCCGGACTGCCGGACGGCGTGCTGAACGTGCTGCACGGCGACAAGGTCGCCGTCGACGGACTGCTGAACCACCCGGACGTCGCCGCGGTGTCCTTCGTCGGCTCCACCCCGATCGCCCGCTACATCCACACCACCGCCTCCGCCAACGGCAAGCGCGTCCAGGCGCTCGGCGGCGCGAAGAACCACATGCTCGTCCTGCCGGACGCGGACCTCGACGCCGCCGCCGACGCCGCGGTCTCCGCCGCGTACGGCTCCGCCGGTGAGCGCTGCATGGCGATCTCCGCGGTCGTCGCGGTGGGCGCCATCGGCGACGAGCTCGTCGCCAGGATCAAGGAGCGAGCCGAGAAGATCAAGATCGGCCCCGGCAACGACCCGACGTCCGAGATGGGCCCGCTGATCACTGCCGCCCACCGCGACAAGGTCGCCTCGTACGTCACCGGCGCGGCCGCCCAGGGCGCCGAGGTCGTCCTCGACGGCACCGGTTACACCGTCGAGGGGTTCGAGGACGGCCACTGGATCGGCCTCTCCCTCCTTGACCACGTCTCCACCGACTCGGACGCCTACAAGGACGAGATCTTCGGCCCGGTGCTGTGCGTCCTGCGCACCGAGACGTACGAGGAGGGCGTCGCCCTCATGAACGCCTCGCCGTTCGGCAACGGCACCGCGATCTTCACCCGCGACGGCGGCGCGGCCCGCCGCTTCCAGCTGGAGATCGAGGCCGGCATGGTCGGTGTCAACGTGCCGATCCCGGTGCCGGTGGGCTACCACTCCTTCGGTGGCTGGAAGGACTCGCTCTTCGGCGACCACCACATCTACGGCAACGACGGCGTGCACTTCTACACCCGCGGCAAGGTCGTCACCACCCGCTGGCCGGACCCGGCCGACGCCCCCGCCGGCGTGGACCTCGGCTTCCCCCGCAACCACTGATCCGTACGCACGGGACCCAGGACCTCTCGTTTGGATCAAAGACCCGAGGCCCCGGCTGCCGCCCCCGCATTCCAGGGAGGCGGCGGCCGGGGCCTCGGCCACGTGCGACGGCACCGACTCCGGGTGCCCGCACCCGGTCCGTCCCCTGATCTTCATGTCCCGCACTGCGCATGGCATTCTGCACGGACCGCCGGACCCCGAGGAGAGACCACAGTGGAACTCACGCCTGCCCAGGAGCGGGGAGCCGCGCTCCCCGAAGGACTTGCCGAGGCGATACGCGACACCGCCGAGGAGATCGCGGCGCTGCTGCGCGGGCGCGCGGACACGGATGTCCCGGTCCCCGGATCCGAGTGGACCCTCGGCGAGGCGGCGGCCCACCTGGCGCAGGCCAACGAGCTGATGGCCGAGGTCGCGGCCGGCCAGGAGCGCACATGGGGGGACGGCACGCCGCAGAGCCTGGCGGCGGCCAACGCGCGTGCCCTCGCAGGGTTCGACGAGCGCCGGGCCGACCCGCTGGCGGACATGATCGTGGCGCAGGCGGCCGCCTACCTCAGGACGGTGGCCCGACGTCCGGCCGAAGAGGCTGAGAAGCCGCAACCGACGGTGCACAGCCCGCTTGGCCCTATGGACGTGGCCACCCTCGGCTCGTACCTCCTCACGCACATGCTCGGCCACGGTTACGATCTCGCCCGCGCGGTGGGCCGTCCGCACATGGTCGACCGCGCCCGGGTCGAGCTGTCGATGCCCTTCATGATCACGGCCATGCCGCAGGTCGTCGCCGCTGCCGCCGCAGGCCTGACCGCCCGCTACACGATCCGGCTGCGCGGCGGC
This sequence comes from Streptomyces sp. NBC_00316, assembly GCF_036158715.1. Taxonomy (NCBI): domain Bacteria; kingdom Bacillati; phylum Actinomycetota; class Actinomycetes; order Kitasatosporales; family Streptomycetaceae; genus Streptomyces; species Streptomyces sp. NBC_00316. Next base: position 5,789,104 of record NZ_CP108023.1, read on the forward strand.
TCCAGCTTCGGGGTGGCCGTCACCGACGGTGCGGTGACCGTCAGCCGCGAGCCGCTCCACCGCCCCGACTGCACCATTTCCATCGAGCCGGTCACCTTCCTGCTGATCGCCCTCGGCCGGTGCGATCCATGGGGGGCGATGGCCCGGGGACGAGTGCTGACATGGGGCCGCAAGCCCTGGCTCGCACCCCGCTTCCCGGCCCTGTTCACGGCGCCCTGAGCCGCGGAAACCCGCTCGCCGAACCGGACCGGCCGGTGCTGTGATGACGCCATGACAGCACCGGCTGCCCCGCAGCACCAGATCCGCGCCCGGCACACGGACACCACCGTCACCGTCTACCAGGCCTACTCACGCTCCATCGGCCTCCCCGCCGCCCGTGACGGACGCTTCCCCGCCGCCTGGAAGCGCGACCGCATGACATGGGTCGCCAAGCCGCGTTCATAGTCTCTTCCGTGCTGCGGGCAGCCACCGGATCCAGACTGCCCTACTCCACCTCGATGCCGTAACCCTGAACGAGTTCCTCCAGGCCGCCCGCGTAGCCCTTGCCACCGAGGACGAAGTCCCAGTCCCCGCTGGACCTTCGGTGGAAAGAGCCGAGTACCAAGGCGGTCTCGCTTGGCCGGCCGTCGGAGACCTCAAGTCGTCCCAGTTCGGCCATTGCCGGATCAAGTAGCCGGATGCAGGCATCTGTGAAGCCGGAGAGATCGGCGTCTGGATTGACTTCTGGGTCGATGGCGGCCACGAGTACGAACCGATCAGCTTCCTCTGGCAACCCATCGAAGGAGACGCAGATCGCGGCCTTGTCTGGCGCCGTGGCGGGAAGGGCGCGTACCGAGCCGTCCGGAGTCTGCGGGTTGTTAAAGAAGACGAAGTGATCGTCGCTGAGGACGCGGTTGCCACGGCAGACAAGGGCACACACGTCCAGGCCGACGCTGCCGGTCCATGACATGCCCAAGACGTTGTAGTCATCAGGCAGTCGCGTGTCCGGACCTGACGATGTCCGTTGCCCTGCGGCTTGACGACCAGCCTCGCCCAGCCGCCCACGCAGCCCATGCCGATGCAGCAGGTCGACAAGCTCAGCGCCCGAGATTAGTTCCAGCGGCTTGCCGTTGGCGAAGGTGTGTGAGCCAGGGCCGAACCCCGATGTCGTCACAAGGACACCCTTGTTGGCGCCGGCATCCTGCACAGTTCCGTACAAGTCACGCACGGCGGTGGGGGGCACCGTGTTGCGGTAGCGCTTCACCTGTACGACGATCTTGCCACCTCGGATCGGTGTCGGATCCAGTGCGTCGACGTCCACACCGCCGTCGTTCGAACGTTGGGTCGTCACCGCCTGCATCCCCATGGCCCGGAAGAGATCGGCAACAAGATCCTCGAAGGCGACCGGATCCATGTCGAACAGGTCCGGCTCCCCATCGCTGCCGTGGGCGACAACGCGGTTTCCGACGTCGTGGGGCCGCCGACTCGGCCGTACTGGCGTGAGTTGGTCCGGTCGAGCCGAGAGCTGCCCTCGCAGTGCGTCAGCCAGACAACTACCTGCGTCCACCTGCGCCAGGTGCAGTTCACGGAACGAAGAGCGCGAAGCCATGACCGTTGCGAGAAAGATATGGCCGGGCCGGCCCGTCGTAGGGTCATGCCCATCCACGAACCCGTTCAAGGCCACTGACTCGAGTGCATCCAGCTCGTCTGCGCTGAAGAGTTCGTGCAGTACGAGCAGCATGCACTGCGCGAGAACCTCCCTGTACAAGGCACGACGCTGGCCTACCGGACGAGGTGTCTCCTTATCCTGATCGACCCCCGACATGTACCGAACGGACTTGGTCTCCGGGACCACACCGTGGGCGGGCAACTCCCAGTCCAGCACCAACTGCCGGGCTGCCGGGTCGTAAGCTGCCGCAACCTGACGCGGGAAACCTTCAGGCCACGCTGTCGAGGCATAGAGAGCGGCGGAGAAGTACTCGACGACGGCATCGGGATCCCGGCGTCTCATGCCTTCGGTTATGGCGACGACGCCGGCGTTGTGCCCACGTACCTCTGCCAGCTGAGCATCGGCCCACTGCTGGTACTCCCGCTGGTACGACGCAAACTGCTGCTGCCGTTGAACCTCTGCGGCTTGGGCGGTGTGCCAGTCCCGCTCGTAGCGCGCCCGTGCTTCGGCCTGTGCCTGCGCCCGGCGGCTTGCGGTCCAACCGCCCTGCACTTGGTAGTGATTGAAATCCGGCATCGGTACCGGCTGCGCCAACGGTCCCGGGGCGAAGGGTTGGACTCCCTCGGGCCGCATGAGCGAGGCCGCCCTGAAAGCTGGAGCTTGGCAACCCACACCGAGAAGACCTTGCAGCGACGCAACCTGTGCGTCGAGTTCCTCGGTGCGGCGTTGCGCCTCCGCCTGCCTGTACTCGCGGTGACTCTGGGCAGCTCGCCGCTGGTAGGCCCGCGCTAGCTGCGCTTCTTGTCTCCGCTGCCTGGCCTCGGCTTCCTGTTGGCGCTGCTGCTGCCGCTGCACCTCAGCCCACACGCCGACAAAACCAGTAGAACGACGACTCATGTGCTGCAGGCCCTCCCCAGGACGTTGGCAGCCGTAAGGAACTTTGGTTGCCCCCACAACCAGTTGTAACGAGACGACTCTATCCAGCAATCGTTGTCTCGCATATCCACTCGTCAACAGCAACCAGCCCGGGCTCTTGCCGCAGGTCACGGTGACGGGAGGGTACTGGGGCTGTACCGCGTATCAGTGCCCAAGCTGTCGTGCTGGGCAGAGCTGATCCCGCGGGGATGGCAGTCACAGAAAAGGGCTATGAGCGAGGCTTGACATGAGTCATCAAGGCGCGTTCACAGCCCCTTTCGGTGGCTGAAGAGACGCCATCCGCGCCGTTGCGGGCCTGGTCGGCGACCGCGCGGCCACTCGATGACCACCGCTGACGTCGTGTGGTTGATTGATATCGTCCGCGAATGACCAGTCGTAGCCGCGACCGCGTTGCAGACGTCCGCAGCGTCGTGAATGCGCACATGCCCGACTACCAGGTCGACTCCGTCGTACAGCTCGGCGAGGGCTTGGACAACCTGGCGTACGAGGTGAACGGTGAGCTGGTCGTGCGCTTCAGTAAGGAGCCCGACCTGGCACGGCGGGCCGCCCTGCTGAACCACGAGGCCCGCGTGCTTGCTGCCGTCGCCGACGTTTCGCCGCTGCCCGTGCCCCAGCTGACGTTCACGGTCGCGGAGCAGGGTTGTCTGGCCTACTTCAAGCTTCCCGGCGTGCCACTGGTGGATATGCCGCGGCACCAGCGATCGGCCCACGGCACGCCGATTGGCGCCACGCTCGGTGAGCTACTCACTGCGCTGCATGCTGTTGCGATCGATCGGATGGCTGTGGAAACGGGCCACCAGCCGGTGGCCGAGTGGCGACATGAGGCCACGGAGAACTATGTGACGGTGGCCGGGCAGGTACCGGCGGCGCAGCGCCGATCCGTCGAGGCGTTCCTGGACGCCGCACCACCACACGATGGCTGTACCCCAACGTTCTCCCACAACGATCTGGGGATCGAACACGTTCTCGTCGACCCGGTCGCATGGACGGTGACCGGCATCATCGACTGGAGCGATGCCGCCGTCGTCGATCCGGCCTGCGACTTCGGGCTGCTCTACCGCGATCTCGGTCCCTCGGCTATCCGCGCCGCCATCAGCACCTATCGAACCGACGCCAACGACGTCGCGGCTCTCAGCGAGCGTGCCTTGTTCTATGCCAGGTGCAGTGTCTTCGAGGATCTGGCATACGGTATCGAGACGGAACAAGGCAAATACGTCGACAAGAGCCTTGCCGCGATGGAATGGCTGTTTCCGTCGTAGCCGCCTCATCCCGACCGAGCCGCCAGAGACATCAACCCGCCGGGAGAGAACCAGCACTGTGAACGCGGCTTGACATGGATCAAGCCGAGCTTCCTGTGGATGATGTACCGCTGCGGGTGGGCGACGAAAGCCGGGCAGGAGACCGTCCTGGCCATCGAGATCACCCGCGACGGCTTCGAGTGGGCATTGCGCCATGCGTGCCTGTCGAGCTACGTGCGCGGGCTGCACTCCGACCGCAGCACCTGGCAACGTCAGCTCAAGCGCGCACCGACCCGCGTCCAGTGGGACCCCGAGCGTGACCTGCACCTGCGCCCCCTGACGTACCGCTCACTCCAACTCGGGCTCTCCGGCGAGGCCGTACGGCGTTACGCGGACGAGTGGACGGTGGCCATCAGCGATGTGACTCCGCTCGCCCGGGAGATCCACGACCTCGTACGCCGCAGCGAGCTGGACGCCGCCGCGGGACTGCTGCCCCAGGAGCACCCCTACCCCGCCGGGGACGAACCACTGGCCGCCCTGCACCCGTGACGGACGAGTTCACCGAACAGCCGGGCCGCCTACGGATCACATGGCGGCACAGGCTCGCCGGGACGGGGGGCGAGCGGAGTACCCGTTCGAAACCGACTGGCCTGGCCGACGGGAATCGCGTCGGTGCCGGAGGTAGTCGGAGCAGTAGCCGAACCGGCCCGGGTCCGGCCCGACCGGCCGTGGCACCGATCGTCACTGACGCGGTGCCACGGCCGGGTCGTCCTGCCGAGGCAGCAAACGTGGCCTCATTCGTTGCACATGCCGCGCGTCGTCCTACCACTCCTGCCTGACCGCCGGGCCGCGAGGAACGGGAGGTCGCGAGCGGAGACCGCGGGGAGGAACATCGGAATCACGTAGGCAAGGTGGTGGCTATGGGGACGCCGTCGATGCGTTTCAGCGAGAGTGCTGAGGATCCGTTCGCCCTCGGGCGTGGCGCCTCGGCTGTACTCGACGACCAAGGCACCGTGGTCGGCTGGAGCGCACGTGCACAGGAGTTGCTGGGCTATCCGGCCAAGGAAGTGATCGGTCGGGCGTGGCAGGACCTCCTGGTCGACGCCCGTGACCTGCCTGTCGCGCGGTCCGTCGTCGTAGACGCCATGAGGACGGGGGGCTGGTTCGGGGTCCTGCCCGTCCGACACCGCGACGGACGGCGTGTGGAGATGGGGTTCCGGGCCCGTGCGGTCACTCGGGACGGGGACAGTCGGGAGTGGGTCCTGGTCGGAGCCCCAGCCGCGGAGGTCGGCGCCTGGCAGCGGGACCGTGCGCTGCTGGACGGCCTGTACCGCCGGTCCCCGATCGGTCTGGTCACTTACGGCCCGGACAGGAGGGTGATTCGGGTCAACCGTGCGGTCGAAAAGGCGAGCGGCGTCCCGGCCGAGGCGCCGGTGGGCCATCGCCCCCGCGAATTCATGGTCGACGAGGACGCGGGCCCGGCCGATGAGCGGGTACGGCACGTCCTGGAGACCGGCGAGCCGTTGATCTTCACGGAGCAGTCCGCCCGGGCACGCCACGATCCAGGCCGGGAACGGATCGTGTCCGTCTCGGCGTTCCGCATGGAAGACCCCTCGGGCCGGGTTCTCGGCGTGGCCGAGACGATCGAGGACGTGACCGACCGCCACCGGGCCCAACGCAGGCTCGCCCTGCTGAACGAGGCGAGCGTCCGGATCGGAACCTCACTGGACGTGACACAGACCGCTCGGGAACTGGCCGAGGTGGCCGTCCAGGGCCTGGCCGACTACTGCTCGGTGGACCTCCTCAAGCCGGTGACACTGGGTGATGAACCGGTTTCCGGTGCATCAGGTCCGCTGCTCCGAGCTGCCCTCTCTCCCCCGGAACACCGCGTCCCGTTCCAGGAAGGCGATGTGGTCCCGCTGCTTCCGGAATCTCCGCAGGCGCGGTGCCTGTACGAGCGTCGCCCGATTCTCGAAGGACTGCTGCCGCTGCGCCCCGAGTGGTACGCCATGGACCGGTGGCGGATCGGGATTGCCTTGGGTCTCGGAGTCCATTCGCTGATCGCGGCGCCGCTGGTCGCGCGCGGTCTGGTACTGGGCGTAGTGAGCCTGTGGCGATCGCGCCATTCGGAGCCTTTTGAGGACGACGATGCCGCCGTGGCCCAGGAGCTTTCCTCGCGTGCGGCCGTCTGCATCGACAATGCGCGCCGCTTCACCCAGCAGCAGAGCGCCGCCCTGACTCTGCAGCGCAGCCTGCTGCCGAGCGCGGCATCCGACCTGCCGGCCGTCGAGGTGGCCTGCCGATACCTCCCGGCGAGCGGTGAACCGGGCATCGGCGGTGACTGGTTCGACGTGATCCCGTTGTCAGGGGCCCGGGTCGCCCTCGTCGTGGGAGACGTGGTCGGCCACGGGATCCACGCTGCGGCCTCCATGGGCCGCCTGCGCGCCGCCGTGCGCACCCTGGCCACCCTCGACCTGGAACCGGACGAGGTGGTGGCGCGGCTGGACGATCTGGTCAGTCTGCTGGCCACCGAGCTGGAGGCGAACACCGACGGCAATAGGTCGGCGATCGAGCAGATGATCGGGGCCACCTGCGTCTACGCAGTCTACGATCCGGTCTCCCGGCACTGCTCCCTGGCACGCGCCGGCCACCCGGCACCGGTGATGACCACGCCGGACGGCCGGGTGACCGTGCTCGACCTGCCCGCAGGCCCACCGCTCGGACTGGGCGGACTGCCGTTCGAGACGTGCGACCTCGACCTCCCCGAGGGGAGCCTGCTCACGCTCTACACCAACGGTCTTCTGGCGGCGCGCAACGGCGACATCGACGTCGCGCTGGAGCACCTGCACGAAGGTCTCACCAACTCCACCGATCCCCTGGACAGCACCTGCCATGCCGTGGTCGAAGCGCTGCTGCCCAAGGAGCACGTACCCACCGACGACATCGCGCTGCTCATCGCCCGTACCCGGGTGCTGCCCCCAGAGAATGTCGCCACATGGCAGCTGCCCCTGGAAGCGACCGCAGCTGCCCGTGCCAGGCAGCTGACGACGGCGAAACTGACCGAATGGGGGCTGACGGAACTGGCCTTCACCACCGAGCTGGTCGCCAGCGAGCTCGTCACCAACACCTTCCGGTACGCGGCCGGCCCCGTCACCCTGCGCCTCATCCGCACGCATTGCCTGATGTGTGAGGTGTCCGACACCAGCCACACCTCCCCTCACCTCCGACGGGCCCTCAGCACGGACGAGGGCGGCCGCGGGCTCTTCCTGGTCGCGCAGCTCACGGAGCGGTGGGGCACCCGCTACACCCACGACGGCAAGACCGTTTGGACGGAGCAGCCTCTCCCGCACGCATGACCCGCGACGAGGGCGTGTCTGTTCCACCAGGTGCTGTCGCGGCGGATCAAGCCATGGGAGTCGCTCGGCCTCAGCGGCCGGACGAACCGGTCAACCACGTCTTGAGCTGTCCTCCGGCGGCTCTTCCCCGGAGCGTCACCGGCACGGCCTTTGACGACACCGCCTCACTGCCGTCGCTGAACACCCAGGACTCGCCCCCGCGCACGACATCCCATGGCCGAGTCCGAGTCCGAGACCGGACCTGTGGCCTCCGCCCCCGCCTGCTTCGCCGAGTTCGCGTGCCACCCGTACGGACGGGCTCATGCGGACTGCTCCCCACCCGCATCCTCGCCCGATGGAGAGAAGCCCCGGCACGACCGATGAGTCTCCACGTCCGCAGGCGTCTACAGGTGTGACAGTGCCGACCAGGCACGAAAACGAGGAGACGAAGCATGAGCACCGAGCAGACCACCCCGGCCAACGGCTTCTCCTACAAGCTGACCCGAACGCTCGACGCCTCCGCGGTGAAGGTGTGGCAGGCGTGGACCACTCCCGAGCAGTACGCCCGGTGGGCTTACGCCGTTGCCGGCTCCGTCGAGATGGACGTACGGCCGGGCGGAGCGTGGAAGGCCACGATGGCCACGCCCGACGGCGGACAGTTCCCGCTGACCGGCTCCTATCTTGAGGTCGCCGAGAACCGCCTCCTGGTGGTCGGCATGGACGTACCCGGCAAGCCCGCGCCCGCAGCCATGACCGTGGAACTCGACGAGCAGAACGACCACCACACGCAGATCTTGCTCCACCAGGCCTGCGACACCGCCGAGGAACGCGACATGGCCGAGCAGGGCAGCACCATGCTCCTCGACAGCCTGAGTGCCTTCCTGGCCGATGAGGCGAGGAACTGACCCCGCGCGGAGCCGCCAACCGCCCGCGCGACGTCACCGTGCTCACCCGGGAGTTCCACGCCCACGTGCGGTCCGGCCGGCTCGACGCGGCAGCGGCGCTTCTGCCGCAGGAGTCGCCGTATCCGACGGGCGCCGCACCGGTGCCGGTGCCCAGCGGCTGACGGGCGGCGATCGGCTGGTCCTGGTGGCGCAGGGCACGAGGGCGTACCGCGTCCGGAGTACGGCGGGGGAGCGCCGTACGCCTCAAGGAGGCCCGGTACTTCCCCCGTTGCGGCGACCCGGGCCCATGGGGCGGGCGCTTAGGGTCGAGAGATGCAGACCCCTGACTCCCGATGGCGCCGGTGGACCCGCGGACGCGCCCGATGGGCGGCGGCCCTGGCCGCGCTCGTCGTGCTGGCGGGCGCCGGTACCTGGACCGCGGCGGCCGACGACAGTGCGCCCGCGGTGCACCGCGAGGACCGCATGATGCGGATGGACGGGGTGTCGATCGACACCTCGTACTTCACGTCCGGGGGTTCGGGGCGCCGGCCCGCCGTGCTGATAGGGCACGGCTTCGGCGGCTCGAAGGACGATGTGCGGGCGCAGGCCGAGAAGCTGGCCGGAGCCGGGTACGCCGTGATGACCTGGTCGGCCCGTGGGTTCGGGAAGTCCGGCGGAGAGATCTCGCTCAACGCGCCCGACCGCGAGGTCAGGGACGTGTCCGCGCTGATCGACTGGCTGGCCCGCCGGCCCGAGGTGAAGCTGGACGCCGAGGGCGACCCGCGTGTCGGCGTCACCGGGGCCTCGTACGGGGGCGCGGTCTCGCTCCTCGCCGCCGGGTACGACAAGCGCGTCGATGCCATCGCACCGGTGATCACCTACTGGAACCTCGCCGACGCGCTCTTCCCCGGCGGAGTCTTCAAGAAGCTCTGGGCCGGGATCTTCATCACCTCCGGCGGCGGCTGCGAGAAGTTCGAGAAGCAGCTGTGCGCCATGTACGAACGGGTCGCCGTCTCCGGGAAGCCGGACGTCGCCGCCCGGAACCTGCTGACCGAGCGCTCCCCGTCCGCCGTCGGCGACCGCATCAAGGTGCCCGCGCTCATCGTGCAGGGGCAGACCGACTCCCTCTTCCCGCTCGGCCAGGCCGACGCCATGGCACATGCCATCAGCCGGAACGGCGCACCCGTCTCGGTCGACTGGATCGCGGGCGGACACGACGGCGGGAACATGGAGAGCGGGCGGGTCGAGAACCGGATCGGGTCATGGTTCGACCGGTATCTGAAGGAGGACAAGGGCGCCGACACCGGACCCGGCTTCCGCGTCACCCGTACCGGAGGCGTCGACTCCACCGATGGCGCCGCACTCCAGCGCGGCGCGACCAGTGACCACTACCCGGGGCTGTCGAGCGGCGAGCGGCAGATCGCGCTCACGGGCGCGGGCGGCGGCGGTCAGGTCGTCATGGGCCTGGGCGCGGCCGCGAACAACGGGCAGAACGGCGGGCAGAAGGGCGGGCAGGACCGGACGGCCGGCGCGCCCGCGGGCCGACGGACGCAGACCTTCCGCAACCCGGCCGGTGCCAACCCGCCCGCCATCTCCGCCGTCCCCGGCATCGGCGGCGGCCTCGCCCAGCTCTCCACCCTCGGGGTCGGGCTCTCGCTCGACTTCCCCGGCCAGTACGCCCGCTTCGACTCCGCGCCGCTCGACACCTCGATGCGCATCACCGGCTCACCCACCGTCCGGGTGAAGGTGACGGCCGGGCACGGCGACGCGGTGCTGTTCGGCAAGGTGTACGACGTGTCGCCGGACGGGCGTCAGCAGGTGCTGCCCGCCCAGCTCGTCGCCCCCTACCGGATCACACCCGCGCAGCAGAACAGGCCCGTCGAGCTGACCCTGCCCGCCGTCGACCACGCGCTCGACGCCGGACACCGGCTCCGTCTTGTTCTCTCCTCCACCGACCTCGGCTACGCCTCACCGGCCGAGCCGACCACCTACACCGTCTCCCTCGACGGACCGATGTCCGTCCCCACCGCACCCGCGGTGAAGACCGCCTCGGCCGGGCTGCCGTGGTGGACCTGGGGACTTCCGGCCGCGGCCGCCGTCATCGCGCTCGCGCTGCTGCTCACCGCGCGCCGCCGCTCCGCGACCCCCGCCCCGGACCCGGCGCTCGCCGACGTCCCCCTGCAGATCACCGGCCTGTCGAAGAAGTACGCCGGGTCCTCGGACCGGTACGCGGTCGAGGACCTGTCCTTCCGGGTCGAGAAGGGCCAGGTCCTCGGGCTCCTCGGTCCGAACGGAGCGGGCAAGACCACCACTCTGCGGATGCTGATGGGGCTCATCGGCCCCGACGACGGCGAGATCCGGGTCTTCGGGCACGCCATCCGGCCGGGCGCACCCGTGCTGTCCCGGGTCGGGGCGTTCGTCGAAGGGGCGGGCTTTCTGCCGCATCTGTCCGGGCGCGCCAACCTGGAGCTGTACTGGCAGGCCACCGGCCGCCCCGCCGAGGACTCGCACATCGAGGAGGCCCTGGAGATCGCCGGACTCGGTGACGCGCTGGCCCGCGCCGTGCGGACGTACTCGCAGGGCATGCGGCAGCGGCTCGCCATCGCCCAGGCCATGCTCGGCATGCCGGACCTCCTCATCCTCGACGAACCGACCAACGGCCTCGACCCGCCCCAGATCCGCGAGATGCGGGACGTGATGATCCGGTACGCGGCCGGAGGCAGGACCGTCATCGTCTCCAGCCATCTCCTCTCCGAGGTCGAACAGTCCTGCACCCACCTGGTGGTCATGGACCGCGGCCGGCTGGTCCAGGCGGGCCCGGTCGCCGAGATCACCGGCTCCGGCGACACGCTGCTGATCAGCACCGCCGCGGAGGTCGCCGAACCGCTGGTGGACAAGGTCGCCGCGCTGCCGGGCGTCGGCTCCGCGGTCCGTACGGACGACGGGCGCGGGCTGCTCGTCCGGCTGGACGGCGCCACGTCGTCGTCCGCGCTGATCGCCGAACTGGTCAGGCTCGACGTGCCGTTGACCGGTGTCGGACCGCACCGCCGCCTGGAGGACGCGTTTCTCACCCTGATCTCCGGAGGCTCCGCATGAGTGCCGCAATCGATGTCACCGACGCCGCCGAGGCGCGCGGATACCGGGCGCGGCACACCCTGCCGCTGCGCGTCGAGGCCGTACGGCAGCTGCGCAGGCGCCGCACCCTGGTGATGGGCGGGGTGCTGGCGGCTCTCCCGTTCGTCCTGATCATCGCGTTCGCGATCGGGGGCACCCCGGGCTCCCGTGGCGGCGGCGACCGGATCACGCTGATGGACACGGCGACCGCATCCGCCGCGAACTTCGCCGCGACCTGCCTGTTCGTCTCCGCCGGGTTCCTGCTCGTCGTGCCGGTGGCGCTGTTCTGCGGGGACACCGTCGCGTCCGAGGCGAGCTGGTCGTCGCTGCGCTATCTGCTGGCGGCGCCCGTGCCGCGGGCCCGGCTGCTGTGGAGCAAGCTCGTCGTGGCGCTCGGCTTCAGCCTGGGCGCGATGGTGCTGCTGCCGGTCGTCGCACTGGCTGCGGGAGCCGCCGCGTACGGCTGGGGGCCGCTCGAACTCCCCACCGGCGGCGCACTCGCGGCCGGCGACACCGTGCCGCGGCTCGCACTCGTCGTCGCGTTCATCTTCGTCTCCCAACTGGTCACCGCCGGGCTGGCGTTCTGGCTGTCGACCAAGACCGATGCCCCGCTGGGCGCGGTCGGCGGCGCGGTCGGACTGACCATCGTGGGCAATGTGCTCGATGCCGTCACCGCACTGGACTCGTGGCGCGAATTCCTGCCCGCGCACTGGCAGTTCGCGTGGGCGGACGCGCTCCAGCCCGACCTGGAGTGGGGCGGCATGGCCAAGGGGGCGGCGATCTCGGTGACGTACGCCCTGATCCTGTTCGCCCTCGCGTTCCGAGGGTTCAGTCGTAAGGACATCGTGTCCTGACGTCGATGTTCCGCGGCGATTCACGGTCTTCGTGCCCGCCGTTGCCGCATCGAGACCCATCCGCAACGTCTTCGTCTGCTCCCTGGCGCCGCCCCGGACGTCACATTCACAAGTGCTGACGCGACGTTGGGGGTAGGGGATGGAACGCCGTACGTACACAAGGGCGTACGCCGGGGCAGGCGCCAGGATGCTGGGTCTGCTGCTGGCGGGCGGGATGCTGCTCACCGCATGCGGGGGCGGAAGCAGCGTGGACAAATCGTCGGCCGACGGCGCGAGCGGCAGGCAGGGGACGAGCGGGGGCGGCCAGGTCGCCCCCGCGCCCGCCCCCGAGGCGTCGGGCGAAGGAGCGCAGAAGACGGAGGACGGGCGGCAGAAGCGTGTGGCGCCGGACTATCTCTCCACGTTCGCCCTGGACGTGGACACCGCCAGTTACGGGTACGCGCGCCGCAGGCTCGCCGACGGCTACCTGCCGGAAGCGGAGACCGTACGGCCCGAGGAGTTCGTCAACAGTTTCCGCCAGGACTACCGGCGGCCCGCCGGCAACGGCTTCTCGGTGACGGTCGACGGGGCCCGGACGGACACCGGCGGGGGCGCGGGGGCCGGCGACTGGTCGCTCGTACGCGTCGGCCTGGCCACCCGCATCGCGGACGAGCACGGTGAACGCCCGGCCGCGGCGCTCACCTTCGTGGTCGACATCTCCGGCTCGATGGCCGAACCCGGCCGCCTCGACCTGGTGAAGAAGTCCCTCTCGATCCTCACCGACGAACTCCGCGACGACGACTCCGTCTCCCTGGTCACCTTCAGCGACGAGGCGAAGACCCTGCTGCCGATGACCCGGCTGCGGGACCACCGCGGAAAGATCCGCGACGCCGTCGACTCCATGGAACCCACCGACTCCACCAATGTGGAAGCAGGCATCCGGCGCGGTTACGAAGAGGCGGTCGACGGCCACCGCCAAGGCGCCAACAACCGGGTCGTCCTGCTCTCCGACGCCCTCGCCAACACGGGCGAGACCGACGCCGACGCCATCCTCGAACGGATCGACGCCGCCCGCCGCGACTACGGCATCACCCTCTTCGGTGTCGGCGTCGGCAGCGACTACGGCGACGCACTGATGGAACGTCTCACCAACAAGGGCGACGGCCACACCACGTACGTCGCCGACGAGACCCAGGCGCGCAAGGTGTTCGTCGACCAGCTCCCCGCCCACATCGAACTGCGTGCACGCGACGCCAAGGCCCAGGTCGCCTTCGACCCGAAGACCGTCCAGCAGTTCAAGCTGATCGGTTACGAGGACCGGAAGGTCGCCGACGAGGACTTCCGCAACGACAGCGTGGACGGCGGCGAGATCGGCCCCGGCCACACGGTGACGGCGCTCTACGCCGTGCGGCTGCGCGACGGCGCCGCCGGGCATGTGGCCACCGCGACGGTGCGCTGGCTGGACCCGAGGACGCGGGCGCCGCACGAGGCGTCGGGGTCGGTCGAGACCGGCGCGATCGGCGGCGGCCTGTGGAGCGGCGACAGCGGCAAGCGGCTTCAGGTGGCGGCAGTGGCGGCGTACTTCGCGCAGGAACTGCGCGGCGACAGGCTGCCCGGTCAGCCGGGACTCGGCGAACTCGCCACACGTGCCTCGGCGTTGGCCACGGCCACGGAGGACAGCTCGGTGCGGAAACTGGCGGACGCGATCGCCCGCGCCGACCGGCTGAAGGGCGGCAGCGGATCGGACGGCGGAGGGCAGCAGGAGGGTGAGATGGACTGACCCGGGAGGGGAGGTCCCTCGGGGGAGGGGCAGTGGGCGGGCTGTGCGGCGGCCGTGCGGAAAGGGCTGCACAGCCCGCTCCCGCCACGCGATGATGTGCGCCATGGCCTCCCTGATGCTCGCGCTCGCCGCCCTCGCCACCGGCCTGTACGCCGGCTTCATGCTGAGCTTCCTGACCGGGGTCATGCCCGGCCTCAAGGCGCTGCCGGACGACAGGTTCGCCGACGCGATGCGCCGCTTCAACGAGAAGGTGCCGGGACCGGTCTTCCTCGTCCTCTTTCTCGGTGTGATCGCCTTCCCGCTCGCCGCCCTCGTCGTACCGGGCGACGGCCGGACCGCCGCCGAGCAGGGTCTCGTCGCGAGCGGGCTGGCCTGTGCGGTGCTCAGCCATCTGGTCACCGCAGCCGGCAACATCCCGCTCAATTCGGCGCTCGCGGCAGCCGAGGGCGGCGACGACAGCGCGGCCCGCCGGGCGTTCGAGTCCCGCTGGAACACCCTCCACCGGATCCGCACGGCGCTCTCGACCGGTGCCTTCGCGCTGCTGGTCGCCGCCGCCGCATAGGGCGGGACCCGCGGGTCGCCGTCGTGTCAGTTCCCGTGGTCACCAGGCGGTCGACAAGCCCGACCACGCACCGACGGTGGCCGCCGCGTAACGCTCCCGGTGGCCGTGCGACGCCGGACGAGGGGCGGCACGCCTCGGAGGCGGCGGGCCGCCTCCGCCAGTGCTCCGCCGGCGCTGTTCCAGCGGTACGCGTGGGCGACTCGTCAGTACACTGAGAAAGTACAAAACACTCATTCCGGGTGCCCTGCCCTACGCGGGATCGCGGAGGGAAAAGTGAGCGATGGCTGAGCAGCTCCTCATGGACGAGGCCGGCGCGGCGCGACTTCGGATGATCATCGAAGCAGGGAGTGAACTGGGGGGTGCCGATCTCCTGGGTTTTGCGCTGGAACATGCCGTGACGGAGGCCGACGGCCTGGGCGGGATGGTGCATGTACGGAGCCCCGGAGGCCGGGGGCTGCTGCTGATGGCGTCCAGCGGGCTGGTCCGTACCGTGGCCAAGGACTGGGAGGGTATCGACGAGCACGGCGCGACCGCGCCCGCTCGTGCGGTGACCGACGGTGTGTCGGTATGGCTGCCCGCCACCGACGGCTGGGAGCGTGACGCTCCGCTCCTCCCGTCCGAGCCTGATGGAGCGGGGCCCGTACAGGGCCCCTCATCAGGCAGCACACCCGAATCGGGCACCGGCGCCCGGTGCCATCGGCCCCGCGCTTCCGCCCCCTGGTCACCCACCTCCGCGCTCCCGGACGGCAGCGGACTGCTGGCCGTTCCGCTGATCACCCCGGGCGGGGCGGTCGGCGCGCTGTCCGTGCTCACCGTCGGCAAGGGGCAGCCCACGCCGCAGCAGCAGGGGGCCGTCGAGGTACTGGCCGCCTGGGCCGCACTGCGGCTGCGGGAGCAGAGGACGGATACGGATCGGGAAGGCGCCGGCCGGGTGCGTGACGATCCGCCCGTCACCCGGCTGCCCACGGAACCGCACGGCCCCCAGCTCCGGCAGGCGCTGGAAGCGATCAAGGTGGGGTCCTGGGAATGGGACCTCGACACGGGGGAACAGCTGTGGGACGAGTCGACCCTCGCCGTTCTCGGCATGCAGGGACAGCCCCCGAGACAGCGGTTCGAGACCTGGACCGGGCTGGTCCACCCCGATGACCTGCCGTGGCTTCTCGTCGAGATCGACCAGGCGATCCGCAACCGCCGGGTGTCCGACGTGGAGTACCGGATCCGCCGCCCGGACGGGAGTTCGGGCTGGGTCACCTCGCGCGGCCGGGTCCTGGCGGGGGAGGACGGCGAGCCCGACCGCATGGTCGGCACGGTGTGGGACACCACCGAGAGCCGTACCGCCCGGGACCTGGTGCGACGCGCGCTGCGGAACCTGAGCGAGGCGTTCTTCGCGGTCGACAGCGCGTGGCGGATCACCTTCGTCAATCCGGAGGCGGAACGTCTGCTGGGCACCTCGTACGCGCTGCTCGGCCGGATCCTGTGGGACGCGCTCGCCGACATCGGCGTCGACGCCATGGGACTCGGCCTGGAGGCGGCCTACCGGCGGGCCGTCGACAGCGGTACACCGGGCGGGTTCGACGTGCGGTGGCCCACCAACCGGCGCTGGTACCACATGCGGCTGGTCCCGATGACGGACGGCCTGACGGTGTACCTCGCCGATGTCACCGAGAACCGTTCGCAGGAGGCGGAGTCCGCCACGGCGGAACGCGTCACGGCCGATCGCAACGCCCGGATCAGCGAACTGACCGGCGCGCTCGCCGAGGCCCTGACGATGCAGGACGTGGTGACCGCCACCGCCGAGCGGGTCATGGCGCCGTTCGGCGCCTCCGGCCTCGTCTTCCATCTCATCGAGGACACGACGGTCCGGGTCGCGGGGGCGGTCGGATATCCGCAGTCGTTCCTCGCGACGGTCGACGGGGTGCCGGTCTCCGACATCGCCCCGATCGACGAGGTGCACCGCACCAGGGAGCCGACGTTCGTCGACTCGGCGGAGGAGTACATCGAACGCTATCCCGAGAGGGCCATCTCCCCCGCATCGGTGAACAAGGCCGCCTGGGCCTTCCTGCCGCTGATCGTCTCCGGCCGTCTCGTCGGGTGCTGCGTCATCTCCTTCACCGAACCGCGCCACCTCGGTGGGGAGGAGCGGGGCCTGCTCATCACACTCAGCGGACTGATGGCGCAGGCCATCGAACGCGCCAGGCTGTTCGACGCCGAGCACACCCGGGCCCAGGAGCTCCAGCGGGGACTGCTGCCGGACATCCTGCCCGCACTGCCCGCCGTGGCCTCCGCCGCCCGCTATCTGCCGGCCAACGAGGGCGTCGAGGTCGGCGGCGACTGGTACGACGTGATCCCCCTGTCCGGCGCCCGGGTGGCGCTGGTCATCGGCGACGTGATGGGACACGGCCTGGCCCAGGCGGCCACCATGGGCCGGCTGCGCACCGCCGTACATACGCTCGCCGACCTCGACTTCCCGCCGGACGAGCTCCTCAACCGCCTCAACGACGTGGTCAACGACCTCGGCGACGACTTCTACGCCACCTGCTTGTACGCCGTGTACGACCCCGTCACCCGTACGTGCACGTTCGGCTCCGCCGGACACCCCCCACCGGCGGTCGTGTACCCGGACGGCACCACCGAATTCCTCACCCGCCCGCCGGACCCGCCGCTGGGCGCCGCTCTCCCGCCGTTCGAGACCACCGAGGCGGTCCTCCCGGAGGGCAGCCTGCTGGTGCTCTACACGGACGGGCTGGTCGAATCCGCCACCCAGGACATCGACCGGGGGATGGTCCACCTGGCGAAGGCGCTGGCCGCCGGGGGCCCCGTACCGGACGAGGACGAGGCCGCGTCACTGGAGCGGCTCTGCGACGACGTCCTGGCCGAGCTGCTGCCGGGCCAGCAGCTCACGGACGACGCGGCGCTGCTCGTGGCCCGCACCCGTGCGATCCCGGCCGACTCCATCGCCGGCTGGGTCCTCTCCGACGGCCCGATCGCCGCGCAGGAGGCCCGCCACCACGTACGGGACAAGCTGGCCGACTGGCAGCTCGACGAACTCGCCATGACCGCGGAACTCCTGGTCAGCGAGCTGGTCGGGAATGCCGTCCGGTACGGCAGAAGCCCGATCGGCCTGCGCCTGCTCCGGGCGGAGGGCCTGATCTGCGAGGTCTCCGACGGCAGCCTGACCACACCCCGGATCCGCCATGCGGCCGAGACCGACGAGGGCGGCCGTGGCCTGCAGCTCGTCGCCGCGCTGGCCCAGCGCTGGGGCGCGCGCTACACCGCCACCGGCAAGTGCATCTGGACGGAGCAGACGGTGCCCTGACCGCTGCGGGGCCGTTTCCGGCGGGCGGGCCGGTCGCGGGGGCGTGCGCTTGATCGCGTACGGCAAGAAGGTTACGCACGGCAGACGCCCCCGAGCGGGCCCGTTGACGGCCCTCTCAGGGGTGCCCTGACACTGCTGTCCCGATGGCGGTCGACCCGCCAGGGATCAGTTGTGACCGAACTTCCGCTGCTTCTTGTGGGCGACCGGCTCCTGGATCGAGCGCACTGTGTCGGGAGCGGCCGTCGGCTGCGGCTGCTGCTCCTTCGTCTCCACAGCAGCGCTGCGTTCATGGCCGCCAGTGCGGGCACCGCGGTTCTGCCGACTCTGCTTCTTGCTCACGATCATGCCTCCTGTACCGGCTCTCGGACATTGGGCCAGTTTCAGATTCGCATGTGAGTACGAAGGTCGCATATCGGGTGAGTGCTCGCGGCCGCTGTACGTGCATCCGGTGCCCGCACGCCGTCACCACGGCGCCAGGTGCCGGGATCAGGCGGGATAGGCGTGCGTCTGGGTCGCTTTGACCGTCGCCCAGACCGTGGCGCCCGGGTGCAGGTCGAGCTCGGCCGCGGCGACCGTGGTCAGGTCGGCGGCGAGGGGGAGTTCGCCGGTGAGGTCCGCGCGGATCCGGTCGCCGTGGGTCTCCAGGCCGGCCACCTCGCAGCGCCACAGGTTGCGTGCACTGGAGCCGGTGGGGCGGTCGCGGTACAGGGTCACGGCGCTCGGCGGGAAGGCGACGAAGACGGGGCCGGTGAGGTCCTCGGTGGTGGTGGCGGCGGGTCCCGCGTCGAGCCGTACCGTGTGGCCCTCGGCCCGCCCCCTGTAGAGGTTCAGGCCGACCAGCTGGGCGATGTAGTCCGTACGCGGGTGGCGGGCGATGTCGGAGGGGGCGCCCTCCTGGACGATGCGGCCGTGCTCGATGACGACGAGGCGGTCGGCGAGCACCATGGCGTCCAGCGGATCATGCGTGACCAGCACTGCGACCGCTTCGAACTCCGCCAGACGGCGTCGCAGTTGAGCGCGCACGTCCAGACGGGTGCGGGCGTCGAGGGCGGCGAGCGGTTCGTCGAGGAGCAGCAGCCGGGGGCGGGTCGCCAGCGCGCGGGCCAGGGCGACGCGTTGGGCCTGGCCGCCGGAGAGCCGGCGGGGCCTGTCGCCGGCGTGGTCGGCGAGACCCATGTGGTCCAGCCACTCCGCGGCTTGGGCCCGGGCCTCGGCCTTGGACGCGCCTTGGCAGCGGGGGCCGAAGGCGACGTTGTCGAGGGCGGTCAGATGAGGGAAGAGCAGATAGTCCTGGAAGACGACTCCGACCGGCCGGGACTCGGGCGGCCTACGGTCCAACGAGGCGCCGTCGAGACGCAGATGGCCGCCGGTGAGCGGGGTGAGCCCGGCCAGTGCGCGCAGCGCGGTGGTCTTCCCGGCGCCGTTGGGGCCGAGCAGCGCGACGACGTCACCGGGTGCGGCGCTCAGCGCGACGTCGAGCCGGAAGGAACCGCGGTCCACGACGAGGCGGGCGTCGAGGCCCTCGCCGCGTACGACGCCGGAAGAGGGGCCCGTGGTGGTGTGGTCGAGGGGGGTCATGACGCGGTCATCCAACGGTCCCGCAGTCCGGCCAGGACGGCGATCGACACGGCCAGCAGCACCAGACTCAGTGCGATCGCCGCCGCCGGGTCGCTCTGCAGCGCCAGGTACACGGCCAGCGGCATCGTCTGCGTACGGCCCGGGAAGTTGCCCGCGAAGGTGATCGTCGCGCCGAACTCGCCCAGCGCGCGCGCCCATGCCAGCACGGATCCGGCCGCGATGCCGGGGGCGATCAGCGGGAGGGTGACCCGGCGGAACGCGGTGAAGCGGGAGGCACCCAGGGTCGCGGCGGCCTCCTCGTAGCGCGGGTCCGCGGCCCGCAACGTGCCCTCCACGCTGATGACGAGGAACGGCATCGCGACGAACGCCTCCGCGACCACGACACCCGCCGTGGTGAACGGCAGGGTGATTCCGAACCAGGAGTCCAGCCACTGCCCCACGACGCCGTTGCGGCCGAGAGCCATCAGCAGTGCCACACCGCCGACCACCGGGGGAAGGACCAGCGGCAGGGTCACCAGGGCGCGTACGAGGCGGCGTCCGCGGAAGTCCGTACGGGCCAGCAACCAGGCCAGCGGCACGCCGATGACCAGGCTCACCGCCGTGGCCGCGGTGGCGCAGAGCAGGGACAGCTGCAGCGCCTGCCAGACCTCCGGACTGGTCAGCTGGTCGGGCAGGCTGCGCCACGGTGCCCGTACGAGCAGGGCGACCAGCGGCAGCAGCAGGAACGCCAGGCCGATCAGCGCGGGCACCAGCAGCGGGAGCGGAACCCCCGGGCGGCGGCCCCGGACACGCCCGCGCCGCGGTCCGCCCAGGAGGGGATCGGCCGCGGTGCGGGACTTGTCGAGCGAGGTCACGGCTGGAGGAACCCGGCCTCGGTCAGGACCTTCTGGCCTTCGGCGGACTGCACCAGTTCGATGAACGCCTTCGCCGCGTCGGCGTTCGGCGCGTCCTTGAGCAGGGCGATCGGGTAGTCGTTGATGGCGTCGGCCGACTCGGGGAACTCCACGCCCTCGACCTTTTCACCCGCCGCCTTCACGTCGGTCTTGTAGACGACCGCGGCGTCGGCCTCCTTGAGCTCGACCTTGGTCAGGGCGCTCTTGACGTCCTGCTCGTAGGAGACCGGGGTGAGCTTGAGCTTGCCGGCGTCCAGGGCCTTCTGCGCGGCGGCGCCGCACGGCACGGTCTTGTCGCACAGGACGACCTTGAGGCCGGACTTGGTGAGGTCCTTGAGGGAGGAGACCTTCTCGGGGTTCCCCGGCAGGGTGGCGATCTCCAGCTGGTTGCGCACGAAGGTGGCCGGGGTGCCGGACGCGTCCTTCGCGTCGGTGACGATCGCCATGGTCTTGGGGCTGGCGGCGGCGAAGACGTCGGCCGGGGCACCACCGGTGATGCCGGCGGCGAGGCTGTCGCTGCCGCCGAAGTTGAAGGTGACCTTCGTGCCGGGGTGTTCCTTCTCGAACTCCTTGCCCAGGGTCGTGAAGCTCTCCTTGAGCGAGGCGGCGGCGAACACGGTCACCGTGCCGGAGAGCTTCTTCGACGTGTCCGCGGACGCCGGGGCGGACGAGTCCGAAGTGGACGACGAGTCGTCGGAGGAGGAGCAGGCGCTCAGTGCCAGCAGCGCAGCGGCGCCTGCGCCGGCCACCTGCAGGGTCCGGCGGGTCCGGCGTGCGGAACGGGATATCACGGGTCCACTCCCTCTGAGTTCTTCGGTGTCCGGCCCGGGGATGATCCGGCGGCCCGGCTCGTCGCGCTCGGCGTGCAATCGGCCGCCGTCGATCCAGCGCCCAGGCGTATCGACACCGACGCCCGTCAAGGCGGCCCCCTCTCCGATCCGGTGGATCTGCACGTGGGGATGATACTGCCGCAGATGCAAGGAGGAAGTCTTCTGTTGCATTGCATGAGCTGGACCTTTGGCGGGCAGGGTGGGCATGTGCGTTTGTGCGGGGCCGCGGTCCGGGTACCGTCACCCGGGGAGGTGGTGGCCAGTGAGCCAACCCTTGACGCGACGGGCTGCCGATCCGGTGGCGGAGCTCGCCCTGACTGGAGACCTTGCGCGCCCGGCCCGGCTGACCGTGTCCGACCTGCTCGCCTGGCCCCAGCATCGTGCGCGGGTCAGCTTCGAGTGCGCGACCAGCGGCATCCAGCACCACGGCTTCACGGGACCACTGCTGCACGACGTCCTGTCCGCCGCCGGCCCCGCCTTCGACCCCGCTCGGCGCAAGGACCGCCTCCGCTTCCTGATCGCCGTGACGGGCGCGGACGGCCACCACGCACTCCTCTCCTGGGCGGAGATCGACCCGGACTTCGGCCGTGCCGCGGTGCTGCTCGCCGTCAGCATCGACGACAACCCGCTCGACCGCGCCGGACCCCAGCTCGTGCTGCCCCAGGACCGCTGCGGGGCCCGGCACATCAGCGGCATCAACGCGGTACGCGTGGACGGTGGTTACACCTCGTGGACGTGACGTCGACGGGTACCGCGGAAGGTTCCGTACCCCTGGCGCGCGATGTCGCAGGCCTCGGCGCTTACTCCTGCCCGTGATGACGTGATCCAGGGGGCCCGCCACCCATGGGTGCCGCGTCAGGTGCGGTCGATGTGCACGTTCGTCGACTTCACGCGGGCGGTGGCCTCCATGCCGACCTCCAGGCCCAGCTCCTCCACGGCCTCCCGGGTCAGCAGCGAGACCAGCCGGTGCGGACCCGCCTGGATCTCCACCTGCGCCGCCACATCGCCGAGCTTCACGGCGGTGACGATGCCGGGGAAGGCATTGCGGACGGAGGTGTACGAGGCGTCCTCCTCGCCGCTGCCGGTCCCGGCGAGCTCCACGGAGAAGGCGGCCAGATCCTTGCCGTCGATGAGCCGCCGCCCACCTTCGTCACGGTGGGTCGCCATCCGGCCGGCATCCGCCCACCGCCGCGCGGTGTCCGGGCTCACTCCCAGCAGCCTGGCTGCCTGGCCGATCGTGTAGGACTGCATGTGCGCCAAGATAGGCGCACTCTCCTGCGGGACCAAAAGGCCCCTCTGCCAGGGGAACGCCCGCAGTGGCGCCCCTGGCAGGACCGGAAGACCGCGCCGGCCCCGTCCCGAACCGCCGGCGCGTCAGGCTGTCCCGGATGCGCCGGGCCCGTCGTTCCCGCCCAGCGGACTCCCCGCCTGCCGAACACGGTGCCCCGCCTGGGGTGCAGCCCACGAGCACCGGCACCTCAAGGGCCGCGAGCGCGACACGGGGATCGCGCCCTGCCGCCACGGCACTGAGCTGCGCCGTCGAGTGGCTGCATGCTTCCGGCCGGCGCCGATGTGGTCACTGCTTGTCATCGTGTTGCCGGGTACGACGGCTCCACATCGACGCGGCACCGTCCAGAAGCGGTTACTCGAGTCGCGCGTCATGGCCTCGAGGCGGCCCCCGCTGTGCGTCAATGACCACAGCCGGCAGGGCGGTTGTCCCCTTCGGCGATCGCCATGGTCGACGGGGTGAACCGAGCGCCCTCACCTGCCGACCGGATCTTCGGTGCGACCCCGGGCGGGTTCGCCGCGCAGGGCTGTCACAAACGGGGAGGCCGTCTTGTCTCCACTCTGAACAGCCCCTGTTGGGAGGAATACATGAGCACTGAGCACGCACACCTGCCACCAGGCGTCGAGGTGATCACGACCCTGCCGGAGGCGGCGGCCCGGATCCCGTCCGGCGCCTCGGCCAGTACCATCCGGGTCACCCTGCCGCCCGGTGACCCCGGTGCGCCGCCGCACCGGCACCCCGGGCCGCTCCTCGGCTACGTGACCCAGGGCGAGATCCTCTTCGAGCTGGAGGGGCAGCCGCCCCGGGTGCTCAAGGCCGGTGACGCCCTGTTCGAGCCCGGGGGCGACGTGATCCACTACCAGGGCGCCAACAACCTTCCGGACGCGCAGTCGCAGCTGGTGGTGACCATGTTCGCGCCTCCGGGTTCCCCGGTCCTGACCGTGGTCAGCGCGGAGGAGCTGGCCGAACGACGACACCTGCGGGTCGCCCAGCCGTGATGGCCACCGGCCCTGGCAGGGCGGCGCCACCGGTGCGCCCGGCCGACCGGCGATCCGCACCCGGGTCCTGCTTCGCACGTCGGCACGGACTGGCCGGCCCGGAAGGCAATGAATTCCGCCTCCTGCACACCCGGCTCCAGCCCCGCTGACCACGTGCGTCGTGGCGCCGAGCCGCTCAGCCGTTGAAGTGGGGCCGGGGGTTTGCTCGCCGGTGCCGGTGCCGGTGCCGGCACCGGTGCCCGTGCCCGGGCTTGCGCTGGAGTCGTCCATCGACGAGCGGCCGCGGATGTTGCGGGCGGCGGGCCTCCGCGCAGAGCTGGTCGTAGCCGGGGCTGTCGGCGACGGAGTGGGAGGTCTGGCTGTCCCGTTCGCTCACGAACGTGTTCGCGCCAAGGACGCTCTGCTCACCTCTTCGGAACGAAGCGGTAGACCGTGGAATCCCTCGCCTCGAAACCGAGGCGCTCATACAGCCGGTTCGCCGCGTGCCTCGACGGACGCGATGTGAGGTCCACGGTCCGGGCACCCGCCGCGTCCGCCAGGCGCAGAGCCTCCTCGGTCAGGGCACCCCCGACTCCGAGTCCCCGCGCGGCCTCGTCGACGACCACGTCCTCGATGCGGGCCCGCATACCGGACGGCAGCGGAAACATGACCAACGTCAGCATCCCGACCGCTTCGCCTTCGACCCGCGCCACCAACACCGTGTTCGCGTCGGAGGCGAGCAGGCGCCCCACTGCCTCGCGATCCAACGGGGCGGCCGTGCTCGAAAGCTGGGGCAGCAACCGAGCAAATGCCTCGACCAATTCGTCGTTCGCTTCGCGGACAACCGCGACCTCAACGCTCATGATCCCGACCCTACCGAGCGAGCCCCGTCGCGGGGCGGTTCATCACAGCTCCGTCCCCGCGCAGGGGAGAACGGAGTGTTCGACGCGGATGGCCTGGACGTTCGACCACTGGATGGTCCGGCGGCGGAGGCTGTGCACGATGGCTGTCGACTCCGTGAGAGTGACGCCGCAGTACTGACCGAACATCAGCAGCACGAGCGGCAGAGCGGCCCACGTACCCAATGACTCGGTTGTCTCAGAGCGGGCGAGCTTCCAGGTCACCCAATAGATGACCCTCGTGCCCACGACGACAAGGAGGGGCAGAGCAGGCAGTACGCGCTGGAGACGCGTACACGGATGACGGATGCGCGCAGCCTCGACTGCGATTGCTCCACCAATACCCGCCCCTCGGACAATGCGGCCAGCGTCGGCACGCGATCGCCAGGGCACGACGGTCAACGGCCTGGAGCTGAGCTCGGCGCTGCTGATCTGCGAGGCGCTCGACGCTCGTGACGCGTCGGTGATCGCGATGTGGTTTACACGAGAGTGAGCGCTCTCTATCCTGTGGCGAACGGCCGCCGTCGGCCACCCCCTGGTGCGGGGCAGGCCGCATTCGCAATGCAAGGGAGATCAGGTGACCGCGAACCAGCCGCAGACGACCTACGAGGTGATCGAGGAGCGCGCCACGGTCGACTCCGACAAGACTGCGCTCGTCTTCCTCGAGCACGGGACCGTCGGTGGCATCGACCGCCGATGGTCATTCCGCGAGTTCCGCGACGAGGTCGTGCGAACCGCAAACATGTTTCATCTCCTCGGGGTCGGTCGCGACGATGTCGTGTCGCTGCTGCTGCCGAACCTGCCCGAGGCGCAGTTTGCCTTGTGGGGCGCGGAAGCGGTCGGGATCGCCAACCCGGTCAACTCCCACCTCGCGGTCGATCAGATCGAGCACATCCTCAACGCCGCCGAGACGAAGATCCTGGTCGTCCAGGGGGCGTCCGACCCCGGCGTGTGGGCCAAGGTGGAGCAGCTGGTCCGCCGCGTTCCGTCGCTCAAGGAGATCATTGCGGTCGACGACCCGGCGAGCTGGGGTGCGCAGATCGCCGCGGCCCCGTCTGAGGCGCTGCTCTTCGATCCGCCGAACGCGAGCGACATCGCGTCGTACTTTCACACCGGCGGGACGACCGGAGTGCCGAAGCTGGCCAAGCACACGCACGCCAACGAGGTGCACAACAGCTCGGCGGCCTCCGGGGTCCTGAAGTGGTCGTCGTTCAAGTCGATCGTGATGGGACTGCCGATGTTCCACGCCGCCGGCGTAGTGGTGTGCTCGCTCGGCCCGCTCGTCGCCGGGAACACGATCGTCATCGTCGGCCCGCTCGGGTTCCGTAACCCCCGCGCGATCGAAGGCATCTGGGACGTGATCGATACCTACGGCGTCGACCTCATGGTCGCGGTGCCAACGGTGCTCTCGGCGATCCTCGAGTCGCCGGTGCCGAAGGAGCGCGCAGCCAAGCTTGCGCTAACCATGACGGGTACCGCCCCGGTGCCCGTGGCGCTTGCGCAGCGCTGGCAGCAGGCGACTGGGAAGTACCCGATCGTCGGGTACGGGCTGACCGAGAGCGGCTGTGTGATCACTGTCACCCCGCTGGGTGCCGAAATCAAACCGGGTTCGGTCGGTCCCGCGTTGCCTGACTGCGAGGTCCGCGTCGTTCCCTACCGCGACGAGGACGAGATCATTGATCCGGCCGTCATCGGCGACTGCGCCCTTGGAGAGGTCGGCGTCGTCCTCGCCAAGGGTCCGAACATCTTCCCCGGTTACCGCGAGTCCGAGAAGGACGTCGGGGTCCTGCTCGACGGCGGGTGGCTGAACACCGGCGACTTGGGCCGACTCGACGAGGAAGGCTACCTGTGGATCACCGGCCGGGCGAAGGACCTCATCAAGCGCGGCGGGCATGGCATCGACCCGGCGAACGTTGAAGAGACCCTGAGTTCGCACCCGGACATCCAGGTTGCAGCGGTTGTCGGACGACCAGACCCCTATGCCGGCGAGCTGCCCGTCGCCTACGTCACCCTTCGTGCAAACGTCGAGGATTTTGATGCCGACGCTGTGCGGCTGTGGTGCAAGAAGCGGGTCAGCGACCCGGCTGCTGCGCCTGTCGAGATCGTCGCGCTCGACGAGCTGCCGCTGACGGCGGTCGGCAAGATCTCGAAGGTCGACCTGCGCTGGCGCGCTTCGGGCTTGGCGATCGAGCGCGAGATTGAGGCGGCGTTCGCCGGACCGTTCACAACGGCCGTGCTGGAGCTGCGCGAGCAGGACGCCACGTACGTCGGCCATGTCACCGCGCGCGGGGCGTCGCAAAAGCGGCACCGCTCGGAGTGCGAGACAACCTCGCTGTCGGTCATCTCTTGCTCACCGAGGGCGAGGGACGCGCTTTCGAAGAGACCGCGCGGCGTCGCGACGCGATCATCCACACCGCCGACGCCAAGGAAGGTGTCGTGTCGTTCGTCGAGCGCCGCGATGGGCAGTACGTCGGCGCGTAAGCGCCGCCCGCATCGATCGCGAGGACATGCCGGGTACCAAGCGGCGAGCGTGATCTGACGACCGTGTCCGGCCTGCCTCCGCTTCAGCGGGGCAGGCCGGACACGTGCAGCGGCTGGAGCGACGAGTCCGGCTGTGCCGAGCGCTCGTGCAGGTCTCCCGCAAAGTCGTCGCCGACCATGGGCCGGCGAACCCCGAGAGCGACTGCTGCAGCTGCAAACGACGTGGAGCCCGAGTGCCTAATGCGGGACGCCGAACCACGCCTCGATCAAGAGGTACAGTGCCTGCTGCTCGTCGGGGAGCCCCTCTTCGGCGAGTCGGCTGAGTCGTCGACGCTCGCATGAGCTCGGGGCGGTGGCCCGGCAAGGCTGACCCCGGGCGGGGGCCCGGCCGGGGAGAGCCGATGGCCGTGGTCGCCAGCCGCCCGTCGGCTGTTGCGTGCCGCTGCTCGGCCGACGCTCAGCGGCGGCTACCGCGGGGCGACTGCGGAGGAGAGGGCGGCGTCAAGCAGCACCGACGCTGCAGTGCGCGCCTGCAGCGCGATCGATGGGTCGCGTCGCATGTCCGACGCGACGAAGGCCCCATCCATGAGCAAGAGCAGCTGGGTCGCCAAGGTCTCGGGGTCGGGCGCGCCGGCCTCGCGGGCCTCGCGGGCGAAGCGCCCGAGCATGGCGTCCTTGTGGCGGATCGCGAGCTGCGTCAGCGGATGGTCCGGGCTGGCCATCTCGACACTGGCGTTGATGAAGGCGCAGCCGCGGTAGAGCTCGTCGACGAAGACCACCTCGGCCAAGACGTCGTAGGTAGCGAGGATTCGGTCACGGGGCGTCGTCGCTCGGCGCGCCACCTCGCGGTCGAGCTTCTCCTGGACGCGCTGGTTGCGGCGTTCCAGGTACGCCTCGACGAGCGCGTCCTTCGACCCGAAGTTGCGGTAGAGCGACATGATCGAGGTGTCGGCCTCGTCCAGGACACGGTTGATCCCCACCGCGCGGATGCCCTCGTTGTAGAAGAGGTGCGCGGCTTTCATGAGGCGATCACGGGGCGGCGGCTTCTTCACGCCCCCTATGATAGCGACCACTCTCGCGGGCGCAACCGTGGTCGACAAGGGGCGCCGACTGTGTGGGTTTCGGAGGTCGCGTCCAGGCGTCGGATCGAACGAACGTTGTTCAGTGAGGGAGCTACAGGACTGCGTGAGGCTGCAAGACCGACGCCACCAACGCATATGCGGTGGCCATGATCGCGTTACGGACGCCGGGGGTGACCGCGCTGGCCTACGACGAGGAGCGCCCGGACTGGGGGTCGCGGATCGCGTCGCTGAGTACAGCTAGCGTGATGCGCCGGAAACGACGGACGACATCGCGCAAACCTGGTTCATGCTGCCGCACCCTACGGAAGGTCGTTCCGAGGTACTACGGGATCTCCACAGGTCCACGCTCTGCGCCCGGACAGTCGGACAGCTTGGACACCTCGCTTATCCCTGGTCTAAGCCTATGAGTGGCTTCGATCAACACGGGCGGCGGGAGCGAGCGCCGTGGGACACCAACCGTCCGGCCGTCCGCAGTCGTGCTGGGGGCTGATCGGGTACCCGACGCGGCGTGGCCGTCTATCCGCACGCTGCGCCGGGCAATCTGGGTGTCGGAGGTGATCTTTGTGGCGAACGAGGACGCGATGCGCCGAACACCGGCGGGTGGGGACGCGGGGGACTGGGCGGGTGGGGCAATCTTGGATGCCTTGTTCACCCAGTCACCGGTAGGGCTGCACATCCTGGATACGGAGCTGCGGGTCGTGCGGGTCAACGCCGCCGCGCGGGGCATGCGCGGTGTGCCGGTCGAAGGCCTGACCGGGCTGCATTTCGCCGAGGCATACGCCGGCCTTTCCGCGCCCGACGAGGTGGAGGCGATGCTCCGTGGTGTGCTGGAAAGCGGTGTGCCCGTGCGCGAGCATCTGGTCCACCGGCGGCTGGCTTCCGAACAGGGGCGGGAAGCATGCGGGTCGATGTCGGTGTTCCGCCTGCAGGACCCGCAAGGGACGGTCCTGGGACTGGCCGCCACGGTGGTCGACGTCACGGAACAGGAACAGGCACGTGCCCGGCTGGGTGCGCTGAATGCCGTGCGCGAGCGTGTGGGTCAGACCCTGGACGTGATCGCCACCTGCCAGGAGCTGGTGGAGGCCTTGGTGCCCGGCTTTGCCGACTTCGCCATGGTGGACATTGTGGATGCCGTGGTACGCGGCGAGGAGTCCCCGACAGGGCCACTCGCTGAGGATGTTGCTCTGCGCCGT
Organism: Streptomyces sp. NBC_00316; assembly: GCF_036158715.1. Taxonomy (NCBI): domain Bacteria; kingdom Bacillati; phylum Actinomycetota; class Actinomycetes; order Kitasatosporales; family Streptomycetaceae; genus Streptomyces; species Streptomyces sp. NBC_00316. The sequence continues at coordinate 5,817,971 of NZ_CP108023.1, forward strand.
GCCGCCCTCCGGGCCCGCGACGGCCTGCAGGTACCGAGCTATCCGTTGGCTGACATGCGGAGCCTGAACTTGCTGCCCCCCTACGCGCAGGCCATGAGCGACCTCCGCCCCCGCCTCGTGCTTCTGAGTCCCGACAGCCCGTGGCTCGACGCCCCCAGGGCCAGGGCGGTCCGCGCAGCCGGAACGCACACACTCATCGTGGCGCCGCTGGCTCTGCGCGGCACGGCCCTGGGAGTGCTGAGCCTTCTCCGGACCGGCGGGTCCGATCCCTACGACGAGGACGATGTCGGCCTCGCTATCGATGCGGCCTCCCACACCGCCCTGTGCATCGACAACGCCCGCCGATTCACCCGCGAGTACACCATCGCCGCGACGGTCCAGCGCCATCAGCTGCCCCGCTATCCCGCCTCTCACAGCACGGTCGAGACCGCCCACCTGCACGTGCCCGGCTTCAGCGGCGGGGGAGGCTGGTTCGACTCGATTCCCCTGTCCGGCGCCCGCACTGCCCTGGTCGTCGGAGAGGTCGCCGGCAGTGGCATCCAAGCGGCCACCACCATGGGGCAACTGCGCACTGTCATCCGCTGTCTGGCTGCACTGGACCTGCAGCCCGACGAGCTCCTCGCGCGCCTCAACGACACCGCAGCCTTCCTGGCAGCAGAGCGCGCGGCTCTGCCCCCCGGCGATGCCCTGCACCGCCAACCGCTCTCGGCGAGCTGCGTCTACGCCGTCTACGACCCGGTCACCCGCACGTGCACCTTCGCACAGGCCGGGCACACCCCACCCTCGATCATCCGCCCCGACGGCAGCACCGAGGTTCCGGACAGCACCCCAGGGCCGCTCCTGGGCAGTGCGGAAGGTCCCCCCTTCGCCGCCACCACCACCGACCTCCCCCACGGCAGCATCCTCGCCCTCTACATCTCCGAGACCCTGCCCGCACCCCCCGCCGATTCCGACGGTGCCCCCGCACTCCTGCGCGACGTCCTCGCTCAACCCGGCAGCCCTCTCAAGGACCTGTGCGACGACATCCTCCGCACCCTCCGCAGCAAGGACCGTCCCGGCGAGGCCATTCTCCTCCTCGCTCGCACCCGGCCCTTCCCCGCCCACTCCCTTGCCACCTGGCTCCTCGACCACGACCCCACAGCAGCAGCCATCGCCCGCGGACACACCCGCCGGACACTCGCAGACTGGAACGTGGACGAAGACACCGCTTACGCAGCCGAACTGATCGTCAGCGAACTCGTCACCAACGCGATCCGCTACGGCGCCCCGCCCATGCAACTACGCCTCATCAAGGACCGCACCCTCACCTGCGAAGTGCACGACGACAGTCCTGTCTCCCCCCAACTGCGCCACGCCCGCACAGTCGACGAAGGGGGACGCGGCCTGTTCATCGTCGCTCAACTCGCCCAAAGATGGGGCACCCGCTACACCACCGAAGGCAAGACAGTCTGGAGCGAACAGACGCTCCCCACTCCGGCTTCCCCTCACTCTGAGCCGACAGCCGGGTCCGTCCAATAGGCGGTGATCCGTCCAGGCCGTGCGTGATGCGCGCAGCCGCATGGACGGATGGATGCCGAGGTCATCGATAGCGCCCAATGTCCGCTTCGCGGCACGGTGGGGTTTGCCGCTGCAGACCGTGGTTCTCCGCCGCAGATGGTGCGGAGGTGGCGGTGCTTGCCGTCACAGCAGTCGACTTCATTGGGCCGGGCCGAGTACCTCGTCGGCGCTGCGGGGCTCTTGGCGCGGTCGCAGTCATCGTGAGATTCTCCTGCCACGGATCGGTGCGAGGGCCGCCAAGCGCTCGGACATGAGGCGCCATCGCCCTTACACATAGCAATCCTCACTGCGGATGCGCTGCGCGCACCTTTGCCCCTGCGCGTGTGCTCACCTGGGATGGATCCCCCGGAAGCTCCGGCTCTGCGGGGGCCATCCAGATCACTTCACGATTCCCCCACCAGGTCCGATGATGTTCCGTGCCGCGTCTCCCTCACAGTGCAGAGCGAAGGCGGCAACGCGGGTGCGGCAGGCCCATGCCCGGGGCCTCGCGTCCTGAGAAGCTCCCGAGGACAGATCCGGCCCAGCGCAGGAAGATGAAGTCAGACGTGCTGAGTACGTCGTCGTCGCCTTCTGGGGCAGCCACTTCCGCCAAGCACTTGCTCAACGGATCGTCAGCCCTCACCCCCGCCGGAGGCAACCATGGGCGCAGTTCTCGGTGACGTGCTGGGTTTCGCGGCCGCCGTCGCGGTCAGCCCGCTCCCGATCATCGCAATCATCCTCATACTCGCCACGCCCCGGGGACGTCTCAACGGACTGCTGTTCACCGTCGGCTGGATCCTGGGACTCTCGGCTCTGGGCGCGGTGATGCTGGCGATCGCTTCCCCCGCAGGCGCCTCCGCCCACAATCACCCGGCCACCTGGGTGGGAGCACTCAAGCTCGCTCTGGGCGTGTTCCTCATCCTCTTCGGTACCCGGCTATGGCACCGGCGTCCGAAGGACCCCTCGCAGGCACAGCTGCCGAAGTGGATGGGCGCGATCGACCGCCTTACACCGGTCAAGGTCTTCGGACTCGGACTGGCCTTGGCAGCGCTCAACGCCAAGAACGCCCCACTGACCATCGCCGCGGGCGCCGCGATCGGCTCAGCCGGACTGCCGGTCGGGCAGCAGATCGCATCACTGGCAATCTTCGTCCTGATCGCCACCCTCGGCCTGCTGACCCCGCTGGGAGTCTTCGTGCTCGGGGGAGAGCGAGCCAAGACCACGCTCGGCAATTGGAAAGACTGGGCAGCTCAGCACAATGTCGCCGTGATGGCCGTCCTGTTCTTCGTTCTCGGATTGAAACTGCTCGGAGACGGCATTTCCATCCTCACCTCCTGACCGGCTTGGCCACCTGCCGGACCTCAAGAAGCGCATCGAGGCCGGAGGGGACCTACCCGATCTTCCAGAGCGTTGAGCGCGGCTCTGGAAGCGCCACCGTGTATCCGCCGTGGCCGCCCGCAGAAACCCGGTGTCAGCCGGACAGCGCCGGACCCTCCCCACCGTGACCTGGGGAGGGTCCGGCGCTTATGCGTTCTCTACGCGGCCCTCGCTACGGTGCTGTGGCCTGCCAAAAAGGCCCTCCCGAGGGAGGGCCTGGCTTGGTGCGGACTGTGTGCCCCCGGCAGGACTCGAACCTGCGGCCAAGCGCTTAGAAGGCGCCTGCTCTATCCACTGAGCTACGGGGGCCGGGTGGTGGCCTCAGCGGCCTGGAGCCCTGGGACCGGGCCGGTCTGTGACCTTGCCGGGACAAGGATAGGGCTCCGATCGACTGGACCCGGTTGCTTCACCTGCGTGGCACGATGTGGAGGTTCAGTGAAGCGAACCGATAATCGCAGGTAGGTGCCATTCGTGCACCGCTTTTGACGTCCAGCGCCCCGGGTGTTGTGCACTCGTTATGCCTGCGCCCCACTCGTCCCCTCTGTCCCGACGGCGTAACCGGCGCGCAGAGACGGCTATACGCTTCAAAAAGCCGCCAAAATTGGGCATTCTTCGCATGTGGTAACCATGGACGTACGGCCTCAGCTCATCGACGCACTTTCCGCCCTGCGCGACCGTGTCGCTGCCGTGCGTCTGCCGCTCCCGCTTCCCGGGGCGGCACGGGCCCGCCAGACCAGGGTCGAGCTGCTCGCCCAGCTCGACAACTACCTGCTTCCCCGGCTGAAGGATCCCGAAGCGCCGCTGCTCGCGGTCATCGGTGGATCCACCGGGGCCGGGAAATCGACGCTCGTCAACTCGCTCGTGGGGCGGCGGGTCAGTGAGGCCGGGGTGTTGCGGCCGACCACCCGGACCCCTGTTCTCGTCTGTCATCCGGATGATCATCACTGGTTCTCCGGGCTCCGCGTGCTGCCGCAGCTGACCCGGGTCTGGCTGCCGTCGGGGGAGTCCGCGGATCCCGGGCTCGACGACCGCGACGGGCTCGACGAGGGCGAGGACGAGGACGGGACCGCGTTGCGGATCGAGACCGCCGCGAGTCTGCCGCGTGGCCTCGCGCTGCTCGATGCTCCGGACATCGATTCGCTCGTCGTGCAGAACCGGGTACTGGCCGCCGAACTGATCTGCGCCGCCGACGTCTGGGTCATGGTCACCACCGCCTCCCGGTACGCCGACGCGATGCCGTGGCATCTGCTGCGTACCGCAAAGGAGTACGACGCCGCCCTCGTCACCGTGCTCGACCGGGTGCCGCACCAGGTGATCGCCGAAGTGTCGCGGCAGTACGGGGCGCTGCTCGCCAGGGCGGGTCTCGGCGAGGTGCCGCGCTTCACCATCCCCGAGTTGCCCGAGTCGGCGGGCGGCGGCACCGGGCTGCTGCCCACCACCGCCGTCGCACCGTTGCGTGCCTGGCTGGGGCACCGCGTGCACGATCCGGCGGCCCGTCAGCAGGCGGTGGGGCGTACGGCGTCCGGGGTGATGAATTCGCTGGACGTACGGCTGCCGGAGCTGGCCGGGGCCGTCGCGGCGCAGTATGCGGCGGCCGTGCGGCTCACCGGCGTGGTCGAGGACGCCTTCCAGAAGGAGGGGGCCCGGGTGCAGAGGCGGCTGCAGAACGGTGGGGTGCTCGCCGGGGACGCCCGCACCAGGTGGCGTGGATATCCGCACTACAGCTCCTCCCAGGAGCTTCTCGACGCGCTGGTGGAGAGCTTGGTCGCGCTTCTGCACTGCGCGGTGACCGCTGCCGACGAGCAGATCAGGACGACCTGGCGGCGTGAGCCCGCAGCGGGTGTGTTCGGGCTCGAGGCCGCCGGCCGGGAGGCCGGGGGATGGGGACCCGCCGAGGACATCCGGGGCCGGATCGCCATGGCCGTACGACGGTGGCGGCGGGTCCTGGAGGAGCTGGCCGAGGAAGAGGTGCGCCGGCTGGAGCGCAACGCCGCGCCGGACGCCGAGACGGTGGCGGCGCTGCTGGCCGCCGCTCTGCTCGGTGGGCGCCGGGCCCGCAGCGCCGGGGAACAGCTCGCCGAACGTATCGGCGTCCAGGGGGCACTGCGGCTGCGCGACAAGGGCGGAGAGCTGCTCACCACCTACATCGACCGGGTGCTGCACGGCGAACGCGACCGGCGGCTCGCGCCGCTCGACGCGCTCGATGTGGCCCCGGAGCCGCAGGCCGAATTGATTGCCGCGCTTTCCGTACTGCAGAAGGAGAGGGGGCAGCGTTGACTGCCGTCACTGACCAGGACCACGGCCAGGAGCAGGACCAGGAGCACGGCCGGGGGCGGGCGACGACCCGGGACACGGCCCGGGAGGCGGTCCGGAAGCCGGAGCAGGGCCGAGGTGCGCGGTCCACGCCCCGCGTCGTCCCCGAGCCCGTCGGGCGCTGGGACGACGGGCTGATCGCCCGGCGTGCCGCTGCCGCGGCCGAAGAGCACCAAGGCGGGCCCGAACCCGAGGCCGCATCCGACGACGACGTACGGCCCCAGGTCGAGGCGTACGTACCGTCCGGCAGCCCCCTGCGGGCGCGGCTCGACGCGTTGCGTGAGCTCGTCGGGCTGTCCAGGGCCCGGCTCGACCGGGCCACCCTCGCCGAGGCGGGGCGCGTACTCGACGAGGCCGCCGCTCGTCAGCGGCTCTCCTCGCGGCACACCGTCGTCGCCATCGCCGGGGCGTCCGGCAGCGGCAAGTCGACCCTCTTCAACTCCCTCGCGGGCGCGCAGATCTCCGACACCGGGCTGCGCCGGCCGACCACCGCCGCACCCATCGCCTGCTCCTGGACCGACGGCGCTGCCGGGCTGCTGGACCGGCTCGCCATTCCCGGGCGGCTCAGACGCAGGCCGCAGCAGGGCGGTACGGAGGCGGACGAGGCGCTTCAGGGGCTCGTCCTCGTCGATCTGCCCGATCACGACTCGGCGGCCACGGGGCACCGCGAGCAGGTGGACCGGGTGCTTGCGCTGGTCGACGCGGTGATCTGGGTCGTCGATCCGGAGAAGTACGCGGACGCCGCCCTGCACGAGCGCTATCTGCGGCCGCTGGCCGGGCACGCGGAGGTCACCTTCGTCATCCTGAACCAGGTGGACCGGCTGCCCGGCGACGCCGCCGACCAGGTCCTCGACGATCTGCGCAGGCTGCTCGACGAGGACGGCATGGCCCTGGGCGAACACGGCGAACCGGGTGCCACGGTCCTGTCCCTGTCGGCCCTCACCGGCGATGGTGTGGGCGAACTGCGCGAGCTGCTCGGCCGGTTCGTCCAGGGGCGCACGGCCGCGGCGCGCCGGCTCTCCGCCGATGTGGACGCTGCGGCGGCGAAACTGCGGCCGGTGTACGTCGCCGAGGGGCGGCCCGGACTCGGGGAAAGCGCCCGCGAGGAGTTCGCCGACCGGCTCGCCGAGGCCGTCGGCGCGGCCGCGGCCGGTCAGGCCGCCGAACGCGAGTGGCGCAAGAATGCCGGGCGGGCCTGCGGTACGCCCTGGCTGCGGCTGTGGCGCTGGTACGAGTCCACCAGGCAGCCGGGAACCCCGGACCGGGCGGCCGTGCTGCCCGCGCCGCCCGAGCAGCAGCTCACCTCCCGGCAACGCGTCGAGCAGGCGGTACGCACGGTGGCGGACGCCGCCGCCGACGGCCTGCCCGGTCCCTGGGCGCAGGCGGTCCGCGAGGCCGCGGTGCAGGGGGCGGAGGGGCTGCCGGAGGCGCTGGACGAGCTGGCGGAGAAGGCCGGAGCGGAAGCGGACGGCCGGGGCAGGGCCGCGGGTGAGGAGGCCGGCCGTGGTGCGGGGAGCGGGGCGCCGGACGCCGTCGGTGCGGGCGCCGGGGGTGTGGTGGCCACCGCGGTGGCCTGTGCATCCGGTGTCGCGCACAGCGGGCGGGCGGCCGGCAAACCACCGCGGCCCGCCTGGTGGCCCGCCGCCGTGCTGGCGCAGGTGTCCATGACGTTGCTGCAGATCTTCGGCGGTCTCTGGCTGATCGGCCAGATCGTCGGCGTGGTCGACCCGGGGCTGTTCACGGCCGCGTCGGTGATGGTGGCCGGGGTCATCGGCGGGCCGCTGGTCGAGTGGTCGTGTGCGGCCGCCGCGCGCGGTCCTGCGCGGCGGTACGGGCAGGAGGCCGAGCGGCGGCTGCGCGAGGCCGCGGCGGCCTGCGGCCGGGCGCGGGTGCTCGATCCCGTGGCGGCCGAGCTGGTGCGCTACCGCGAGGTGCGGGAGCGGTTCGTGGCGGTGACGGAGTTTTCCACAACCAGCCGGTAGTCCACAGCCCTCAGCAGGATCCCCGCCTCCCCTTCAGCATGAGATCAGTGACCGCACGGCAGCGGTCGCCGAGGCCGAAGGGGAGGCGGAGGCATGAACGAGACCGTGGTGACACTGGTGGGCAATGCGGCGACCGGGGTGGAGTTCCGCGAGACGGCTACCGGCGGCATGGCGCGATTCCGGTTCGCTGTGACCGCCCGCCGCTGGGACCGCGATAAGCAGCTCTGGGCGGACGGGCACACCAGCTTCTACACGGTGTGGGCCTGGCGCACGCTGGCGGCGAATCTCGCGGGCTCGGTCGCTGTCGGAGAACCCCTGGTCGTGCACGGCCGGTTGAAGGTGCGCGAGGAGGAACGGGACGGGCAGCGCCGGACGTTCGTGGACATCGAGGCGGTGGCGGTCGGCCACGATCTGACGCGGGGGACGGCGGCGTTCCGGCGCGTGATGCGGGCGGATCCGGCGTTGACCGCCCGGCCGGGCAGGAGGCGGGGCGGACCGGAGGCGGAAGGAGCGGGGAGGGGTGCCGCCGGCGCGGCCGGGATGCCTGTTCAGCGAGGGGATGCGGCTGCGCCGCCGGCGAAGGGCGAGCTGCCGGTGAGGGGCGAGCGGCGTGCGGGAGGAGGGCCGACGGTGCGTCAGGAACCGATTCCCGAACTGGCGTCGACACCGTGACTGGGGCCGAGGGGGCGGAAGTTACCGGCGATAACGATTCTGAGTCGGAATGGTTGTACGACGGTATGACGGGGGATTATTCATCGTCCGCCTCCTTAGGATTCCCCCGTACTCACGGGGCACTTGAGTCGACTGGCGGGGCACTCCCCACACGCGCACCGAGCGCGAGGGTCCCGCCCGGAGGGGACATCTGTGTTTTCTGCTTCTTCAGCGACCGCTTTTTCAGCGACCGTTCCGTCATCCACGGCGGGGACGACTCCGCGGCGGCGGGGCATATCCCGGTTTGCCGCATCGGTGGTGGCGTCCGGTCTCGTCATAGCCGGCGCACTCGTCGGCGCGGGCAGTGCGGCCGCCGACGACACACCTCAGCACCAGGGCGGCGCGACCGCCGTCCTGGACGGGCTGAAGACCTACGACCGGGCCGTGCTCCACACGGGCGGCAAGAACCAGGTGCTGCCTGCCGGGCTCTTCGAGATGACCGTCGACGGCGGCGGCAAGCTCAAGACGTACTGCATCGACATCCACAACCCCACCCAGGACCAGGCGAAGTACCTGGAGACCCCCTGGAACCAGACATCGCTCGGCACCAACAAGAACGCCGGCAAGATCCGCTGGATCCTGGAGCACTCCTACCCGCAGATCGATGACCTCGCGGCGCTCGCCGAGCAGGCCGGTACCGGGCCGCTCACCGAGAAGACCGCGGCGGCGGGCACCCAGGTCGCCATCTGGCGCTACTCGGACGACGCCGACGTCGATGCCTCCGACGAGCAGGCGGAGAAGCTCGCCGACTGGCTGGGGGAGCACGCCGAGGACGTGGCGGAGCCCAAGGCGTCCCTCGCCCTGGACCCGGCGGCGGTCTCCGGCCTGTCCGGTGAGCGGCTCGGGCCGGTCACCGTCCACACCAACGCAGGCCAGGTCTCGGTGACCCCGCCCGCCGACTCCGCCAGTGGCGTCAAGGTCACCGACAAGAGCGGCAAGCCCGTCACCGTCGCCGCCAACGGCGCCCAGCTGTACTTCGACATCCCGGCGGGCGCCGCCGACGGCACCGCCGCGCTGACCGTCCAGGCCACCACCTCGGTGCCGGTCGGCCGGGCCTTCGCCGGCGTGACCAAGAGCCAGACGCAGATCCTGGCCGGGTCCAGCGAGTCCACGGTCTCCGCGAACGCCACGGCGACCTGGGCCAAGAAGGGCGCGATCCCCGCGGTCACCGCGAAGAAGAACTGCGCCAAGGGCGGCGTGGACGTCACCGCGACCAACGAGGGCGACGAGGCGTTCACCTTCGAGCTGGCCGGCGCCGAGCACACCGTCGCGGCCGGTGCGACCGAGACGGTGACCGTCCCGGTCGCCGAGGACCAGGCGTACGACTTCACGATCACCGGTCCCGGCGGGTTCACCAAGACCTTCAAGGGCGTGCTGGACTGCAAGACCGCAGGCACCACCGGCGGCGGCCTCGACACCCAGACCACCGAGCAGCCCTCTACGGCCACGGCGGGCGGCAGCTCGGCCGGGACCGGGGGCGACCTCGCCGAGACCGGCAGCTCGAGCGCCACGCCGATCATCGCGGGCATCGCCATCGGCCTCGTCGTCATCGGCGGCGGTGCGGTCTTCCTCCTCCGCAAGCGGAAGGCGTCGCCCGCGGGCAGCGCAGGCTCCTCCGAGTGACATGCCGCTGTTCGGTGAGCGGAACGTGACATAAGAGCGGCACATCGTCACGATGTGCTGATGGCAGCCCCGGTACGCCCACGCGTACCGGGGCTGTCGCGTACCGGGAGCGCCCCCGGGTGCGTACCGCCGGACGAACGGGTTTCCGTCCTGGGACGGACGTCAGGCAAGATGGGTGTATCTGCCTACACCCCTACTGCTGCCGGACGGTTTCTCTTGGCTGAGTTCATCTACACCATGCGCAAGACGCGCAAGGCGCACGGCGACAAGGTGATCCTCGATGACGTCACCCTGAACTTCCTGCCCGGCGCGAAGATCGGTGTCGTGGGCCCCAACGGCGCCGGTAAGTCCACGGTGCTGAAGATCATGGCGGGCCTGGAGCAGCCGTCCAACGGTGACGCGTTCCTGTCGCCCGGGTTCAGCGTCGGCATCCTCATGCAGGAGCCGCTGCTCGACGAGTCGAAGACCGTGCTGGAGAACGTCCAGGACGGCGCCGCCGAGATCATGGGCAAGCTCACGCGCTTCAACGAGGTCGCCGAGCTCATGGCGACCGACTACTCCGACGCGCTGATGGAGGAGATGGGCAAGCTCCAGGAGGACCTGGACCACGCCAACGCGTGGGACCTGGACGCCCAGCTGGAGCAGGCCATGGACGCCCTGGGCTGCCCGCCCGGCGACTGGCCGGTCGTCAACCTCTCCGGTGGCGAGAAGCGCCGCGTCGCGCTCTGCAAGCTGCTGATCGAGGCCCCGGACCTGCTCCTCCTCGACGAGCCCACCAACCACCTCGACGCCGAGTCGGTGAACTGGCTGGAGCAGCACCTCTCGAAGTACTCGGGCGCCGTCGTCGCCGTCACGCACGACCGGTACTTCCTGAACAACGTCGCCGAGTGGATCCTCGAGCTGGACCGCGGCCGGGCGCTCCCGTACGAGGGCAACTACTCCACGTACCTCGACAAGAAGGCCACCCGCCTCAAGGTCGAGGGCCGCAAGGACGAGAAGCGCGCCAAGCGGCTCAAGGAAGAGCTGGAGTGGGTCCGCTCCAACGCCAAGGGCCGGCAGACCAAGTCCAAGGCACGTCTCGCCCGGTACGAGGAGATGGCGGCCGAGGCGGACAAGATGCGGAAGCTGGACTTCGAGGAGATCCAGATTCCGCCGGGCCCGCGGCTCGGTTCCATCGTCGTCGAGGTCAACAACCTCTCGAAGGCCTTCGGCGACAAGGTCCTCATCGACGACCTGTCGTTCACGCTGCCCCGCAACGGCATCGTCGGCGTCATCGGTCCGAACGGTGCGGGCAAGACCACGCTGTTCAAGATGATCCAGGGCCTGGAGACGCCGGACTCCGGCGCCATCAAGGTCGGCGAGACCGTCAAGATCTCCTACGTCGACCAGAGCCGCGCCAACATCGACCCCAAGAAGACCCTCTGGGCGGTCGTGTCGGACGAGCTCGACTACATCAACGTCGGCCAGGTCGAGATGCCGTCGCGGGCGTACGTCTCCGCGTTCGGCTTCAAGGGCCCGGACCAGCAGAAGCCTGCCGGTGTCCTCTCCGGTGGTGAGCGCAACCGTCTCAACCTGGCGCTGACGCTCAAGGAGGGCGGCAACCTGCTGCTCCTCGACGAGCCCACCAACGACCTCGACGTCGAGACCCTGTCCTCGCTGGAGAACGCCCTCCTGGAGTTCCCGGGCGCCGCTGTGGTCATCTCCCACGACCGCTGGTTCCTGGACCGCGTCGCCACGCACATCCTGGCGTACGAGGGCGACTCGCGGTGGTACTGGTTCGAGGGCAACTTCGAGTCGTACGAGAAGAACAAGGTCGAGCGTCTCGGCGCGGACGCGGTCCGTCCGCACCGTGCCACGTACAAGAAGCTCACGCGAGGCTGATCGTCTTGGCTCGTCACATCTACAACTGCCCGCTGCGCTGGTCGGACATGGATGCCTTCGGCCACGTCAACAACGTGGTCTTCCTCCGCTACCTGGAGGAGGCGCGCATCGACTTCATGTTCCGGCTGGCGCCGGGGGACGGCTCGCCGTCCTTCGCCGGCGGGTCCGTGGTGGCCCGGCACGAGATCGACTACGTGCGCCCGCTGGTCCACCGGCACGCGCCGGTGACCGTCGAGTCGTGGGTCACGAAGATAGGTGCCGCGTCGCTGACGATCTCGTACGAGGTCAAGGATCCCGACCAGGTGTACGTACGGGCCTCGACCGTCGTCGTGCCGTACAACCTGGCCGAGGAGCGGCCCCGGCGGATCTCCGCCGAGGAGAAGCTCTTCCTGCAGGAGTACCTGGTGACCGAGGAGCCCGCCGCCGCATGACGGTGCCCGTGCAGTCGCTGCAGTTCGCCGACGCGAGGGAGGCGGCGGATCTCGCCGCCTTCCTCGGCCGGCTCCTCCACTACGACCGGGCGGCCGCCGTCCGGCTGCAGGCGGGCGGCAGCGCGCTGGCGGTGTTCGGCCGGCCGGCGTCGTTCGAGGTCCTCGCGATCCGGACGGCGCGGCTGGAGGGCACGCACGACTTCGACGTCACCGTGTCCGCCGGTGAACTCCTCGAATCCCTCGACGTCGAGGGCACGGCCGACGGCGCGGGCGCCCTGCCCGCTCCCGTCACCGGGCCGCCGTGGACGGGGATCCTCCCGCCGCGCGGCGGCTGGCAGGAACAGCCGGGACTGCCCGGTCCCGTCGCCCTGCGCGCGGCGCTGAACGCCGCGGTGGCGGAGTTCCGTTCCCGTGACGAGGCGTTGCCCGCGGAGCGCCGTACCCGGGCGGAGCGGGATCTCATCGGCCACGAGATCTGGTCGCGCACGATCGGCTCCACGGGACTCCCGTTGCGTGCGGTCCATGCCGCCCAGTCCCTCGGCTTCCTCCGCCCGGACCCGGACTTCCCGGTCGCCCTGCTCGCCTCCGGCCCCTGGCTGCGGCTGCGCACCCCGTTCGGCTCGATCGCCCTGCGGCGTGCGGGCGGCCTCGGGAACCTCGGGGTGACGTTCGGCCCGCGCTGACCCCCGTGGCTGCCGGTCGGCGGTCTTCCGGGCGCAGACGCGTCCGGCGCCACACTTCACGAGGGGCCGGTGCGGCGCAGCGCGATCGCTGCCACGACCAGCAGCGGCACCGCGGCGACCTGCCCGGCGGGCAGCCGTACCGGCCCCGGCGGTACCGCCCACCACACTGCTGGTACCGGTCACCCCGATGGGACCGTGCCCGTCGTGCGGTGGTGGGGCACCGCACACCGCACGGTGGCCGCAGGAAAAGTGCCTTCGGAATGGCGCGTGGGGCGGAGCCGTCAGCCCTCGGTGTTGATCATCGACGCGGCGGCGTACGTGAGGTAGTCCCACAGCTGCCGCTCGTGCTCCGGGGCCAGCCCGAGCTCGTCGAGGGCCACCCGCATCCGGCTCAGCCAGGCGTCGTGCGCGGCCCGGTCCACCCGGAACGGAACATGCCGCATCCGCAGCCGCGGGTGACCGCGCTGCTCGCCGTACGTCCGGGGACCGCCCCAGTACTGGATCAGGAACAGCGTGAACCGCTCCTCGGCCGGCCCCAGATCCTCCTCCGGATACATCGGCCGCAGCAGCGGGTCCTCGGCAACCCCCTCGTAGAAGCGGTGGACCAGGCGCCGGAAGGTCTCCTCGCCGCCGACCTGCTCGTAGAAGGTCTGCTCCTGCAGCGTGTCGTGCGGATTCTCTGTCACCCGTCCATGGTCGCAGACGCACCGGCCGAGGACCCGGGTCCTAGGACCCGGGTACGGACGGCCATCGTGCCTCGTCGCTTCCGGCGGCCGCGAGCGGGAGAGTGGAGGCATGGGGCCAGACCTGGATCGGTTCGCGGCGGCCGGCGCCGAAGCCCGGTGGGCGATGGTGCGGGCAATCGTTGCGGGCGGTGCGCTCAAGGACCCTGCCTGGCGTGCCGCGTTCGACGAGGTGCCGCGCCATCTTTTCGTGCCGTACTACTTCGTGACCGGGCCCCGTGGACCCGAGCGGCTCTGGTGCGAGGACCCCGACCCGGCCCGGCGGGCCCAGTGGCTGCACGGGGCGTACACGGACGGGGCGCTGGCCACCCGGATCCAGGACGGTGAGCTCGTCTCGTCGAGCAGCCAGCCGTCGCTGATGGCCCGGATGCTGGAGGAGCTGGAGATACGGGACGGGCAGACCGTCCTGGAGATCGGCGCCGGCACCGGCTACAACGCCGCGCTGCTCGCCCACCGCCTCGGCGACGACGCGGTGACCACCATCGACCTCGACCCGGAGATCACGGAGTCGGCCCGCAGGCATCTGGCGGCGGCCGGCCGCCATCCGGCGGTGACCACCGGGGACGGGGCCCGGGGCTGCCCCGAGCGGGGCCCGTACGACCGGATCATCGTGACCTGCGCCCTGCCGTCCGTACCGCAGGCGTGGCTGGCGCAGTGCAGACCCGGGGCGCGGATCCTGGCGCCGTTCGCCACCGGTCTGATCATGCTGCATGTGCAGGAGGCGCCGCACGGGACGTATGCCGAGGGGCGGTTCCTGCACACGCCCGCCTACTTCGTCCCGCTGCGCGGGGCCGTACCGCCTCGGGAACGCCACCCGCACACCGGCGGACTGCCGCGGCGGGTGGCCGAGAACGAGCTGTTCCGCTTCCTGCTGACGCTGACGCAGTCCACCCTCGACCCGCGCGAGGCCCTCTCCCTCTGGCAGCGCGAAAAGTGCCCCGAGCGGGAGCGGTTCGGCGTCACGGTCCGCGACGGGCGGCAGTGGGCCTGGCTGGACGACCCGGAGGGGCCGTACGCCTGGCCACTGCCCGCCGACTGAGTACGCCGGTCAGCCGCGCCGGATGGTGATCGTCGTCCACGCCCCGACGTGCACCTGGTCGCCGTCCTGGAGCGGAACGGGGACGTAGGGCTGGATCGGGTCCTCGGCACCGTTCAGCGTGGTGCCGTTCGTGGAGTTCTGGTCGACCACGGCCCAGCTGCCGTCGGGCTGCTGCACCAGCACCGCGTGCTGGTGCGAGACGCCCGGGTCCTCCGGCGGCACGGACAGATCGACATCGGGGGACTCGCCGGTGCTGTGCCGGCGACGGCCGATGGTGACCTGGTTGCCGGTGAGCTGGAGGCGCTGCTCCGGGGAGTACGCGGGCAGGTTGAGCCCGGTCGCCTCGGGGCCGCTGCGCTGCATCATCGCCAGGAAGTAGTCACGGTCCGGAGCGATGACCGCTGTCCAGCTCGCGGGCGCCTGGTTCGGGATCTGGTGCTGGAACGGAGGCTGCTGCTGCATCGGGGGCTGGGGGCCCTGCGGAGGCTGAGGAACCTGTGCCCGTGAGGGCGGCGGCAGCATCCAGTCGTCACCGGTGGGCTGCTGGACCTGCGGCTGCGGGGGCGCGGTCTGCTGCTGGAAGGACGGCGGAGGCGGCGGGCCCTGCCGCTGGAACGCGTTCGGCGGCAGCTGCGGACCCGGTCCCGGCGGGCCGGGATGGCTGTCGGGACCTGACAGCGGCTCGGCCGGGCGGTTCACCTGGGAGGGCCGCGAGCTCTGGTACTCGTACGGGTCACGCTGCTGAGGAGGCGGGGGCGGCGGCCCCTGCTGCGCCTGGAAGCCGGGCGGCAGGTTCAGACCGGGCACCGGGCCGCCGGGACCGGGGGCACCAGGACCTCCGTGCTGCGGGGCCAGCGGGGTGTAGGACGTCGCCGTGTTCGTGAGGAAGTTCCAGCGGCACTCCTCGCAGAACGGCGCCATCGCCTCCCGCGGGGTGCGGCACTGCGGGCAGAGCTCGGCCTGCTGGGTCGCTTCGGGCCCGGGGCGCTGGGGGTAGCCGTAACCGGGCGCCGGCGGCGGGGGTGGCGGCGGGGGGACTGCGCCCGCAGGGGCGCCCGCCCCGGCCATGCGATGGCCGCAGACCTCGCACCAGTCCTCGGAACCCGACTGGTGTCCGTTCGGGCAGGTCGGCATGTCGGCGCTTCCCCCTCTCCTCGTCCGGCCCCGGAGGCCGTCATTCCTGTTGCTCTGCCAGGTCGCCGGGCCAGCTGGATGCCGGTCGGCCATCAGGTCATTTCTTCACGCGAACGGTCTTGGTGGAGCGCGTTTCGAGGGTCATCTCGTCGGCCTCCGCGACCTTCGCCTTCAGTCGCACAGTACCTGTCGCCGCATCGACGACGTCCACCACCTTCGAAAGCAGTTTCGCAGTATCCGCGTTCCCGGAGGCTGACGCCAGTTGCACCGCGCGGCCCAGTTTCGCCGTCGCGCCGTCGAAGTCTCCCGACTTGCGTGCATCGAGCCCCTGCTGGATGACTTGTGCCAGTTCGGCCTGGCCCGTGTAGTGCGCGACCTGCGGATTGATCGACGTGGACGCCACCATGTCGTCGGTCCACACCGCCCGTACCAGCCCCTGCGAGAGCGTCTGCGGAGCCGCCGCCCCCGACGGGTCGGGGAGGATCAGCGAGACGCGGGCCGCCAGCATCTCCTGCCCGATCCCGGCCTCCGGCACCTGCACGCACACGTGGTAGTCGCGGGACTCGTCGCCCCAGGACCCGGTCGGATAGTCCCCGGCGCGCGGGCCCGCTTCCGTACGCCGGTCGGTCAGTTCGGCGACCGTCGGCGCCACCTGCTTCACGAACTTGATCTCGACCCCGACGGGCGTCCAGAGCCGCAGCGCCACGTCCGCGACCTCCTTGCCCATCGCGTTCTCCATCATCTGCGTGAAGTCCACGGCGAGGCCCGCCGGGTCGGCGACTATGTCGGCCGTGCCGAGCAGCGCGGAGGCGATGGCTGTGACTTCTTTCACTTCCCAGTCGGTGCCGACCCCGCGGGCGTCACAGGTGAAGCGGCCCGCGCACGCGTCGAGTGCGGCCCGCAGGTCCTCAGGCGACTCGTGCTCGTTGCGCCCGTCGGTGAGGAGGATGCCGTGCCGGATGTCCACATCGGCGGCGCCGAGCAGCCGGTCGGCCAGCCGCAGCCAGGTCCCGATCGCCGTACCGCCGCCCGCGCTGAGCCGCCGCAGCGCCTCCTTGGCCTGGGCCCTGGTCTGGGCGTCGGCCGTGGCGAGGCGGCCGTTGCCCGGGTAGACCTCCTTGGCGAGGTGCGTACCGCCGACCACGGCGAACGACGTGCCGTCGCGCAGGGTGTCGATGGCCGCGGCCGTCGCGTCGCGTGCGTTGCGCATCTTCGTCGGCGGATAGTCCATCGAACCGGAACAGTCCACCATGATGACCACGGCGGCGTTCGGCCCCTGCGTCGGCACGGCGGCGGGCGAGGCATGCGCACCGGTCAGCGGGGTGCCGCCGGTGGTGCCGCCACCGGTCGAGGTGACTGTGACGATCGCGTTGACCTCGCGTCCGCCCTCCGGCAGATACTCGTTCTGGTACACCTCGACGGAGAACTGCGGCACGTGGGACTTGGAGAAATTGGCCATCTGATCGGCTCCTGGCAAAGGTGGCAGAGCTGGCGAGGTCGCAGTCGGCGAACGGACGGAACGGGACTCAAGCGGTGCTGTAGGCCGATCCTGCCCCTTGCGGCGGTACGGCGAACGGCAGCAGAGCCACTGTTACGTTGTCGTGGCCCCCACCGTCGAGCGCGTGGCCCACCAGTACCTGGGCGCCGTACAGGGGTCGTTCCTGGGCGTCCGGCGGGACGGCGGCGGCCATGTCGGCGGCCGACTCCGCGTAGTTCCACAGCCCGTCGGTGCACACCACCACCAGACCCGGCCGGTCCGGTTTGAACGACGCGGTGTGCGGCTCCAGTTCGTACGCATCGGCGCCGAGCCAGCCCGTGATGGCGTGGGCGCGCTCGTCCGCGTACGCCTCCGCCTCGTTCATCAGGCCGGCCGCCACCATCTGCGCGGCCCAGGAGTCGTCCTCGGTGAGCCGGGCGGGTGGGGTGGTCCGGTCGTCCGGCACCCAGTAGACGCGGCTGTCGCCGACCCAGCCGACGACCAGCAGGCCGCCCGCCACGACCGCGCCGACCAGGGTGCACGCCGGCGCGTTCTGGTGGTGGTGCGGATCGCGCTCCGGGGCCCTGCTGTCGTCGTGGGCCAGCGAGTTGACCGACTCGGCGGCGGCGACGATCGCCTCGTGCATCGCCTGCTGCGGGTGGACTCCGCGCGGCAGCGACTCCAGCAGCGACTCGTTGGCGGTGGTTGCGGCGGCGGCGGATGCCTCGTCGGGGCGGCTCGCGGAGGAGACGCCGTCGCAGACGATCGCGACGACGGCCGGTGAACCGTCCGGCAGCGCGGTGGTCGACACCGCGAACGAGTCCTCGTTGCGGTGGTGGCGCAGGCCCCGGTCGCTGACGGCGGCCACCGAACCGAGCTCCTGCTCCATGTGGTCGCGCTCGCGGGGCTGGGCGTGTCCGCAGTTCTCGCAGTAGCCGTCGGGGTCGACATGACCGGCTCGGCAGGCGACGCACAGCTTGGTGCCCGCCGGAGGCGTGAGGGCCGGCTCGGGCACGGCGGCGCCCGCGGGGGTACGGGGGTCGAGGGCGGCCGGCGCAGCGGGTGCGGCCAGCTCGAAGTCGCCCGAGCCGGAGGGGCCGGGCCGGTCGTAGCGAACCGCCACGGGGGCGGTTTCGGGGCCACCGGCCGGGACACCGGCCGAGGCAGCCGCCGAGCCGGGCGGCTCGGACCGGTCGGCCGCGGGGGCGGCCGACCACTCGACCGAACCGGAAGCCGCCGCGGTGCGCGCGACCGATTCGGGAGCCGCACCGGGCGTTCCGGCGCCCGGGACCGCAGGCACGGCCATGGCGATGGTCGGGTGGTCCTCCGGCGGTGCCGGTACGACCGACAGGTCGTAACCGCACGCGCCGCAGAACAGGTCGCCCGTTTCCAGCGGCTCCTCGCAGCTGGGACACCTCGACAAGGCCGTCTCCTGGTGCATCTGCGACATTTTCACACCCACGTCCGGGGGCGGAAGCGGTTGGCCCGCTCCACCAGGTCGATCCTCTCGTCGCCACGCTGCGCAAGCCGGGCGAGTATCCGGTACGAACGCTCCAGGCCGAGACGCAGGCCGCGTTCGTCCACCTCACTGCCGAGCAGAGTCCTGGGTCCGGCGGCGCCGGCAGGGCCGGCGGACGCCTGGGACTGCGGGGTGTCCGGCCGGGCGGTGGGGCTTCCGGAGAGTACCCAGTCCAGGGCCGTCCCCAGTACCTCGGTCGACAACTGCTCGCGGCGCACCGCGTCCAGCCCGAAACTCTGCAGCCCGGACACCTGCTCGGCGGCGGCCGTCAGATCGGCGATCAGTGGCTCGTACGGGGCACGTTCACGCAGCCGGGCCCGCACGGCGGCGACCCGGGCCGCCGTGTAGTGGATCGACGCCTCGGGCACGGACTCCAGCGTCCGCACCGCCCCGGCCCGGTCCCCCGCCGCGATCTGCACCCGGGCCAGGCCGAACGCGGCGCTGACGAAGCTCGGGTCGGTCGTCCACACCAGGCGGTAGTACTCGGCGGCGTTGTCCAGCTGACCGAGGACCTCCGCACAGATGCCGAGCGCCAGCTTGGGCGCCGGCTCGCCGGGGAACGCGTCGTAGACCGCGTCGAACGACAGCGCCGCGTTCTCGTTGTCCCCCGTCACCAGCGAGGCGACCCCGCGGTACCAGACGACCCGCCAGTCGTCCGGGTGCTGTGTCTCCAGACCTGCCAGGGTCTGGCCGGCCGCGCCCAGTTCGTTCATCTCCAGCCGGGCACGCAACTCCCGCAGCCTGGTCTCCAGCGAAGCGGCGGGTACGGCCTGCAGCGCGGAAATCAGTTCGGCGGGTGCCGACGCCATCAGTCCGGCCAGAAAGCCCGCGTTGGCGTCGTTCGCGTCGACCCGGGGGACGGGCAGCGCGAGCGAGGTGGCCCGTGCGTCGAGCCCGGCCAGCCGGGGCACGCCCGAGGCGTACGGGCCCGGCGGAGGAGCAGGGGCGAGAGGCGTGATCTCGGCCCGGGGTGCCGGAATGGCCGCCTGCGTCTGCGCGTACGGACCGGTGGCGGCGCCGGCGCCGCCCCGGACGTGGGTGGCGGACGCCGAGAGCGGTGCGGCCCCGGCGGCCGGCTGCCCGGCACCGACGGGCAGCGCGCCCGGCACGGCGTAGCCGGACGCCCCCGGCGCCCCGGCCGGCACCCCTGCGGGACCCGCGACCGGAGCCCCGCCGTTGCCCGTTGCCTTCACGCCGCGCCGGCCCGACGGCTGTGCCCGCACCCCCAGCCGTGACACGTCGTCCGTCAGCTCGGCGAACAACTGCGTGTCCGTGACCCGCAGTTCCGTACCGAAGAGCGTCGACAGCGCCGGTCGCGGCCGCCCCGTCTGCAGTGCCACGACCTCCCGCAGCACGCCCGTCAGCTGCTCCGCCATCTCCGACGCGGAGGCGAACCGCCGTGCCGGATCCGGGTCCGTGGCCCGCACCAGCAGCCGGTAGAACGACTCGTAGGTCCGGAACACCTCGATGTTGCCCGGGTCCGGAAGCGAGTCCACGAAGACGTTCGTGTACCCCTGGAAGTCGAAAGTGAGCACGGCGAGTGTCCGCGCGACCGTGTACAGATCGGAGGCGACCGACGGGCCGGCCTCCGCCACCTCCGGCGCCTGGTACCCCACCGTGCCGTAGATGGCCGACTCCTCGTCGTCCATCCGGCGCACCGCACCCATGTCGATCAGCTTGAGCTGGTCCTCGGTCTGGATCGCGTTGTCGACCTTGAAGTCGCAGTACAGAAGATTGCGGCTGTGCAGATGGCCGAGCGCCTCCAGGGCCTCGATGCCGTACGCGCAGGCCTGCTCGACCGGCAGCGGATCCCGCTTGCCGGCCGGGGTGCGGCGCTCGTTCGCGATCTCCTTGAGCGCCTTGCCGCCCACGTACTCCATGACGATGTAGCCGTCGAGGGAGCCGGTCCGCTGGTCGAGGTGCTCGACGAAGTTGTAGATCCGCACGATGTTGGAGTGCTCGATCTCGGCGAGGAAGCGCCGCTCCGAGATCGCGGCCGCCATCGCGTCCTGGTCCCCGGTGTCCAGCAGGCCCTTGAGGACCACCCACCGGTCGGAGACCGCGCGGTCCACCGCGAGGTAGACCCAGCCGAGCCCGCCGTGCGCAAGACAGCCCGCCACCTCGTACTGGCCGTGCACGATGTCGCCGCCGTGCAGTTTCGGTACGAAGGAGTACGGGTGGCCGCACTTGGTGCAGAACCCCTCCGTGCGCCCCGGCCGGTCGCCACGGGACCGGCCCACGGGGGCCCCGCAGTCGGAGCGCGAGCAGAACCGCTTCCGTTCCGGCACCTCCGGGTTCTCCATGACCGCGGAGCGCGGGTCGGGACGCGGCACGCCCGGTACCTGCACGAGCCCCGCACCCAGCCGGTTGCGGCCGGACGCGCCCGTCGAGGAACCGGAGGAGCGCACCGACACCGAGCGGGACGTGGCACCGCCCGACAGGGAGCGCGACAGCCGTCCCGACACCGAACGCCGCGAGGTCGACGAGCGGGACGAGGAGCGCGAGGAGGCCCGGGACGACGCCGGCGAGCCGCTGCGCGCCGAACTGCTGTTGCTGCCCTTGCCGCCGGCACCGCCGGCCGCGATGCCGGTGGGCGGTGAACTCACCATGCCGTTCGGCGAGACGACCGGAGCCAGACCGCAGGTGTCGCAGTACAGCTCACCGCCGCCCATGTCCTCGTAGTTGCCCTCGCACGCGGGGCGCTGGCACTGCGTACTCATGGTCTGTCCCCCTGTTCGCCCCGCCGCCGCAGCGGCCCGTTCGCCCTGCCCGTGCCCGTACGCCCGCTCATCGCCGGTCCTCCGGTGCGGACGGCCGGCGGGGGTTCAGCAGCTCCGCCACCGCCTCCTGGTAGCGCAGCACCGCCTGCGCGGCGACCCGCAGATCGCACGGCGCGCTCCACAGCATGCGGCGCGCCGCGTCGTACCGTTCGATCAGCATCGGGTCCTCCGCCAGGCCGTGCCGGGCGACCTTCGCCTTGTACGCGTCCAGCCGGCCGCGCAGCTCGGCCCGGACGGCCAGCGGCGCGGTGACCGCCGTCAACGATTCGCGGGCGCGCAGCAGTTCGTCCTCGGCCTCCCGTTCCAGGGACTCCAGCAGCGGTGAGAGCCGGTGCCACTGGGCGTGCCTGCGGTACTCCGACGCGGCGGCCAGCCGCTCCTGCAGAGCGGTCGGAGGACCGCTGACGGCGGGCACCTCGGAGGCGGCGATCTTCGCCAGCACCTCGCCGCGCGCCGCCCGTGCCTCGGCCAGCGTGCGATCCGCGCGGGAGAGGATGTCGCGCAGCTGGACGAGGCGCTGCTCGGCGTCCTGCCGGACGGCGAGGACCGCCTCGATCTCCCGCCGTACGTCGTCCAGGGCGCGGGCCGCCCGGTCGTAGCGCAGGGTGTCCGGACGGCCGCCACCGGGCGCCGCGCTGCCGGGGCCAGGCAGCCAGAACGCCAGCGGATCGGAGATCACCTGCGCCCGCAGCGTGGTCAACTCATGGGTGATCGCCTCGAGGTCGTCGCCCGCCGGGTGTTCCCCGGGCCGCACGCCGACGGAGTGCGCCAGCGACCGGGTCCGGCGCAGCTCGGCGGCGAGCAGATCTATCCGGGCGGGCAGTGCGGACCACACGGAGTCGGAGGCGACGACCATGTCCAGCGCGCGTGCGTACAGGTCGTTCATCCGGGCGACCAGCTCCTCCAGCGTGAACCGCTCGGACAGCTTCGCCGGGCCGGTGATCGACGGATCGGGCCGGGTGGCGGTGGACGCCACCGTGACGCCCTGGCCGCGGAGCAGTTCGGTCAGCGCCAGCAGATCGTCGCGGTTGGGGGAGCGCCGTCTGGCCCGGATCTCACGGGCCTCGTCGATCGCTCCGGCGTAGGCGTCGAAGTACCCCCACAGCAGCGTGATCGACTGCTCGGTGGCGGCCCAGCGCTCCTTGGTGACACCGGTCAGATCGGCGCCCTCCAGGAGCCGGCGGCCGGCATGGTCCTGCAGGGCGAGGAGCGAGGTCTCGATCGCCTCGTGCTCCGCACCGAGCCGGCCCAGCGCACGGTCCGCCTCGTCCCGGTCCAGGACCGGGACGGGAGGCTTCCCCGCATAGCCGGGGAAAGGGCCCGCGACGCCCATCGATCACCTCTCCGCTCTCCCCGCCGGGACGAACCCGGTGGGATCAAGGACTAGTTGTTCCGGTACTTGGGGGCCGGCGGCGCCGATATTCCGGGCAGCCCGCTCGCCAGCCACTTCCGGTACGACACCATCCAGGGGCTGGCGGCGCCACCCCTGCGGTAGTCGACCAGCACCTGGTTGACCCGGGCCACCAGGTCGTTCGCACCGTGCTTCGTGGCCACGCCGTAGTACTCGGTGGTGAACGGCTTGTCGCCCTTGAGGACGACGGCCGGGTCCTGGGCGGCCTGGCCCGCCGCCAGCGCGTTGTCGGTGACCACCGCGTCGACCTCGCCCATCTGCAGGCGGACCAGGCAGTCCAGCTGGTTGGGCACGGTGAGCTGGTCCTCGTCGGCGTCGGTGCCGTCGTGCCGGTCCTTGAACCTGGCGCCGAACGACTGCTTCTCCAGTGCCTCGTACGCGGTGGAATCCTCGGCGGTGCAGACCCGCTTGCCGGCCAGGGACTTGTCGTACCCCGTGATCGGCGAGTTCTTCGGCGCGAGGACCTGCTGACCGGCCTGGAAGTAGGCCGTGGAGAACGAGACCCGTTCCAGCCGTTTGCAGTTGATCGTCATCGTCCGGACGACGACGTCGACCTTGTCGTTCTCCAGCGCGGCGATGCGCTGGTTGGTGGGGATCGCCCGGAAGATCACCTTGTCGGGGTCGCCCAGGACGTCGCGTGCGATGGCCCGCACCAGGTCGATGTCGAACCCCTCGAGCTTCCCGGTGGCCGGATCGCGGTAGCCCCAGCGGAAACTGTTCTGGTCGACCCCGGCGATCAGCTTCCCGCGCTCCTTGATCTTCTCGATGCTCGGCCCGTCGGCGCCCGACGGCGGCAGGCTCGCCTCCGGATCGGTGCAGTCGTCGGCGCTGGCCGGCACCGCAGTGGCCGCACCCGGCCCGGCGAACCCGATGCCGAAGGGCCCGGAGCCGCCGTGCGAGAGCGGCAGCAGGGTGAGGGACGCCGTCACCGCGCAGGCCACGGCCATCCCCGTCACCCCGCCCCAGCCGCGCAGTCCTCCCCGGGTGGAACCGGTCCTGGTCATCGTTCCCCCTCTCACCGGTACTCCGACAGTCTGCGGTTGATCCCGACGATCGCTGCGACCGCCGCCAGCACGGCAAGAGCGGCCGCCCCGACCGGCAGCCCGCCCAGCGCCCCGCGTCCGTCCCTCGCGGCCCGGGTGAACTCGCCCTGCTCATGGGCGAGCGCCTTCTCCAGCGCCCCGTCCACCCGGCCGAAGGATTCCCCCGTGGAGTCCTTCGCCCCGATGATCTGCTTCAGAGCGCTGTCGTAGTCGCCGTTGTCGTCGGTGCTGCGGGCGGTGCGGTGGCGGTTCTGCCACTCGGAGACACCGCTGACGGCCTGCGCCACCGGCCCGCTTCCCTGGGCGTCGTCGGCGAGCTTCCCGGCCGTCGACAGCTCGCCGCCGAGCGCCTTCATGCCCGTGCTGTAGTCGGTTTCGTACTTGTCGTTCTTGCCGTCCGCGGTGAGCACCGCACCGCGGGCGACCACGGTCAGGAGCTCATTGGCCCGTGCCTTCAGCGAGTTGATCCTCGCCTGGTTGAGCACATCGAGGGACTGCTGGCCGTGCACGTCGGCGTCCCGCAGCTCGGCACGCGCCACCGTGTGCCCCACCGCCAGCCACAGCAGCAGCACGGTGGACGCCGCGGTCGCGGCGAGCAGCCCGTGGTTGAAGACCCGGTTCGTCCTTCGGTAGTTGCGCCGCTGCGCCCAGAACAGCGCACCCAGCGTCACCACACCGAGCCCCAGCGAGAGGAACGGCCACGCTCGCGCGGAGTCGTCGTCCTGGTCGAGCCGGCCGGTCTCCGCCGTGTACAACCGCTCGGCGGCCGGCAGCAGCTCGGCGGACATCTTCTGGTTCGCGTACCGGAGATAGGCGCCGCCCAGCGGCAGGCCCTGGCGGTTGTTGGCGCGGGCCCGCTCGATCAGGCCGGTGTACCGGGGGAGTTCCTGGTTGAGCTTGGTGATCTCCTGGCCCGACGGCGACGAGGCGTCCGTGGTGGACGCCGCCTTCACCAGCAGCCGGGACGCGTCCTGGATGTCCTTCTCGTACCGTTCGTGGACCTCGCGGGGCTCCTGCGGCCCTGCGAGGAATCCGCTGGCCGCCGCGGTGTCGGCATCGGCCAGGGAGCGGTAGATGTTCGCCGCCTCGGCGCTCAGCGGCTGGCTGCGGCTCACCACCTCGTCGGCGGCCGCCGCCCGGTCGGAGATCTCGAACGCCGTCACGGCCCCGAAAGCGAGGACGAGCGCCGCCAGCGCGGCCCCGATGATCTGGAGCCTGCCGGGTTCGGTCGTTGCCGCGGCCCGCAGCCGCGCCGTCGATTCGGACCAGGCACTGCGACGCGGCGCGGGTACGGAGACGGGCGCGGACGGCTGGGCCGGTGCGTGCTCCGGCGCCGTGCGCACATTCGGCGGGTATGTCACGTGACCTCCCCCTCGGTCGCTGACGGTGGCCCGGCCCCCGGCCGATCGGGGGACTGGTACCCGGCCAGAAGTATGGCCGCAGGGACGGACATCCACACCAGGAACGCCTGGATCCTGCACCGGTCCACGGACGCACCGGGCATGCGACTGCCCCCCATGCATTCGATCAAGGCCGGAGCCGTCGATCAAGGCGATCGGCGGCCCGGTCCCCGAACCGGACCGATCTCCCCATCCATGAACACGTCCGGGACAAGTGATCGGTTCCCGTACGCAAGGGGCGGCCCGCAACACCGGCGGAACGCCCCCGCGTTGCCGGCACGTCAGCTGTACTGTGCGCGCAGCCTGTCGTGCACCTCGGGCGCCGCCCCGGTGCGGTCCAGGCCCAGCAGCCCGGCGCCCAGCACCGGCGGCTGCGTCACCACCCGGATCACCGCCTTCGGGGCGCGCTCCGCGAGGAGCGCGGCGACGGCGTCGTCCAGCTGCGGATGACGGGCCGCCAGCACACTGCCGCCCAGCACCACCGGCGCCTCCTCGTCCAGCAGCCCGAGTCGGCCCAGCGCGACCGATGCCATCGCGACGACCTCTTCCGCGAGCCGGTGCACCAGAGCCTGCGCCACCGGGTCCCCGGCCGCACCGGTCGCGAACAGTACGGGCGTCAGCTCGTGCCGGCGCTCGAAGTCGATCTGCCCCCGGTGCAACGCCTCGATCAGCGCGTACATCGAGTCGAGCCCGAAGTGGGCGGGGAGCGTGCGGGCCAGTTCCGTCGGCTCACCGCGCCCGTCCTCGGCCCGCGAGGCGAACCACAGGGCCTCCTCGGCGAGCCCCGAACCGCCGCCCCAGTCACCGGAGATCCGGCCGATGGCGGGGAAGCGCGCGGTCCGCCCGTCCGGCACCATGCCGACACAGTTGATCCCCGCGCCGCAGACGACGGCCACGCCCCGGGGTTCGTCCACGCCCGCCCGCAGGATCGCGAAGGTGTCGTTGCGGACCTCGACGGTGCCGCCCCAGCCGCGTGCCCGTAGTGCCTCGGCCAACTCCCTTTCCTCGACCGGCAGATCGGCGTTGGCGAGACAGGCCGACACATGGCCGACGGTGTCCACCGCGGTGCCGAGCCCCCGCGCCCTTGCCAGTGCCTCGTCGAGCGCCGCGCCGAGGACGTCCACCGCCGCCCCGATGGAGACGGCCGCCGGCTGGAAGCCGCCCCCGCGGGCCGTGCTCAGCACCGTTCCGTCCGGTCCGATCAGTGCGACGTCGGTCTTGCTGTTCCCCGCGTCGATGGCGAGGACGGCGGCGTTCACGCCCACGCGAGGTGCTCCCGGTTGTGTGCGATCAGTTTGTCGGTGAGCGCCTCGGCGTACTCGAACTGGCCGATCAGGGGGTGGGCGAGGAGTGCCTTGAAGACCCGGTCCCGGCCGCCGCGCAGGGCGGCTTCCAGGGCGAGGTCCTCGTACGCCGTCACATGGGAGATCAGACCGGCGTACAGCGGGTCCAGTTCGGGTACGGCCAGTGGTGCGGCGCCGGTGCCGTCGACGCGGGCCTGTACCTCGATCACCGCGTCGTCGGGCAGGAACGGCAGCGTCCCCCTGTTGTAGGTGTTGACCACCTGGACGGGGGAGCCGCCGGATCCCAGCAGTGAGGACGCCAGGTCCACGGCCGCCTCCGAGTAGAAGGCGCCGCCGCGCTTGGCGAGCAGCGCGGGCTTCTCGTCGAGTGCGGGATCGCCGTACAGGGCGAGGAGTTCCTTCTCCATCGCGGCGACCTCGGCCGCCCGCGACGGCTTGGTGCCGAGCTCGCGGACGACCTCGTCGTGCGCGTAGAAGTACCGCAGGTAATAGGAGGGGACGACGCCGAGCCGGTCGACGATCGCCCGGGGCATGTGCAGATCGTCGGCGATCGCGTCGCCGTGCTCGGCCAGCAGCTTCGGCAGCACGTTCTCGCCGTCCGGCCCGCCGAGCCGGACCCCGAGCTCCCACGTCAGGTGGTTGAGCCCGACATGGTCGAGGTGCACCTCGCCCGGCGTGACGTCGAGCAGCGCGGCGAACTTGCGCTGGAATCCGATGGCCACGTTGCACAGGCCGACGGCCTTGTGCCCGGCCTGGAGCAGCGCCCGGGTCACGATGCCGACCGGGTTGGTGAAGTCGATGATCCACGCGTCGGGGTTGGTGCGGCGGACCCGTTCGGCGATGTCGAGGACGACCGGGACGGTGCGCAGTGCCTTGGCCAGGCCGCCGGCTCCGGTGGTCTCCTGGCCGATGCAGCCGCACTCCAGTGGCCAGGTCTCGTCCTGGTTGCGGGCGGCCTGGCCGCCGACGCGCAGCTGGAGAAGGACGGCGTCGGCGCCGGCGACACCCGCGTCGATGTCCGAGGTGGTGACGATGCGGCCGGGGTGGCCCTGCTTGGCGAAGATCCGGCGGGCGAGGCCGCCGACGAGGTCGAGGCGGTCGGCGGCCGGGTCGACGAGCACGAGCTCCTCGACGGGCAGCGTGTCCCGCAGCCGGGCGAACCCGTCGATCAGTTCGGGTGTGTAGGTGGACCCGCCACCCACTACTGCGAGCTTCATGTCAGCCCTTCACTCCGGTCAGTGTGACGCCCTCGACGAACGCCTTCTGGGCGAAGAAGAAGACGAGGATCACGGGGGCCATGACCAGTACGGTCGCGGCCATGGTCAGGTTCCAGTCGGTGTGGTGTGCGCCCTTGAAGGACTCCAGGCCGTAACTGAGCGTCCAGGCGGCCGGGTTCTCGGAGGCGTAGATCTGCGGCCCGAAGTAGTCGTTCCAGGCGTAGAAGAACTGGAACAGCGCGACGGCGGCGATGCCGGGCCGGGCCATCGGCAGCACGACCTTCAGCAGGGTGCGCAGCTCGCCGCAGCCGTCGACCTTCGCCGCGTCGAGGTACTCGTCCGGGATGGTCAGCAGGAACTGCCGCAGCAGGAAGATCGAGAACGCGTCACCGAAGGCCATCGGGATGATCAGCGGCCAGAGCGTGCCGGACAGGTCCAGCTGCTTCGCCCAGAACAGATACATCGGGATGACGACGACCTGCGGCGGCAGCATCATCATCGAGATGACGAGCAGCAGCGACAGCCGTCGGCCGCGGAAACGGAACTTGGCGAGCGCGTACGCCACGGGCAGCGACGACACGACGGTGAGGACCGTGCCGAGCCCCGCGTACAGCAGGGTGTTCCTCCACCAGGTCAGGAAGCCCGGGGTGTCGAACACCCTGCGGTAGTTGCTCCACTCGAAGGGGTGCGGCCACAGATCCCGGGTCAGCGCCTGCTGGTCGCTCATCAACGAGGTGAGGAACAGGAAGACGAACGGCAGCACGAAGAAGAGCGCGGCCGCGATGCCGAGCGTGTGCACGGCGATCCAGTCCAGCAACGCCTTGCGGCGGGCGGTCCGCTCGGCCGGGGTGACCTGCCGTCCGGCCGACGGGTCGGCGGCCTTGAGGGTGTCGAGAGCCTGCGCCACGTCACTCACCTGCCTGGATCAGCCCGCTGCGGCGCCGCATCAGCAGTGCGGTGAACGCCATCGCGAGGACGAAGAGAACGAGCGCGACCACACAGGCGGAGCCGTAGTCGAATCGCTGGAAGCCGAGGTTGTAGACGAGTTGCGGAAGCGTCAGTGTCGACTTGTCGGGATAGCCCGGTTCGAACTGCTGCCCGGAGCCGCCCATCACGCCCGAGGCGACCTTCCCCGCCACGAGGGGCTGTGTGTAGTACTGCATCGTCTGGATGATCCCGGTGACCACGGCGAACATGATGATCGGCGAGATGTTCGGCAGCGTGACGAAGCGGAACCGCTGGAACACGCTCGCCCCGTCCAGCTCCGCCGCCTCGTACTGCTCCTTCGGTACGTCGAGCAGCGCGGCCATGAAGATCACCATCAGGTCGCCCACCCCCCACACCGCGAGCGCGGTCAGGGCCGGCTTGGACCAGGTGGCGTCGGTGAACCAGCCCGGTGTGGGCAGCCCCAGATCGCCGAGGATCGAATTGACCGGCCCCGTACCCGGGTTGAGCAGAAAGACGAAGCCGAGCGTGGCCGCGACCGGTGGGGCGAGATAGGGCAGGTAGAACAGGGTGCGGAAGACTCCGGCACCCGTCTTGATCCTGGTGATCAGCAGGCCGACGCCGAGACCGAAGACGACCCGGCAGCTCACCATCACCACGACCAGCCACAGCGTGTTCCGCAGGGCGGGCCAGAACAGCGGATAGTCGTGGAAGACGTACGACCAGTTCTTCAGCCCGTTGAACTCCGGTGCCGCGAAACCGTCGTAGTGGGTGAAGGAGAAATAGAGCGTGGAGATCAGCGGATAGGCGAAGAAGACGCAGAACCCGATCAGCCACGGCGACATGAAGGCGGCCGTCCGCAGGGCCGACCGGCGGCGCTTCGAGCGGAGTGTGTACGTGCTCATCGCGGTGCTACTTCGCCTGCGCGATCGCCGCGTCGATTTCCTGGGCGGTCTTCTCCAGGCCCGCCTTGACGTCCGTCTGCGTGCCCTTCTCGATGTCGAATCCGAGGTTCTGCAGGGACACCAGGTACGCGCCCCCGTTCACGGACGGCGGGGTGGTGGTGCTCTCCGGGTTCGCGGCGATGTCCAGGAAGGTCTTGAAGCGCGGGTCGTACTTCAGCTTCGGCGACTTCAGCGCCGCCAGCGTGGACGGCACGTTGTGAATGGCATTGGCGAAGTCGACCACCGCGTCGGTGTCGGTCGTCATGAACTTCACCAGCTCCCACGCCGCGTTCTGCTTGGTGGAGGTGGACGCGATACCGGCGATGGTGCCGGTGAGATAGCCCTTGCCGTACGTGTCGGCCTCGTCGTCGGCGACGGGCATCGGGGCGACGCCGATCTCGAAGTCCGGCTTGGCGTCCTCGGCCATGCCGAGCCGCCACTCGCCGTCCAGCTGCATGGCCACCTGACCGGTGTGGAACGGGTGCTTGGCGCCCCACTCGTCACCGAACGAGGTGCGGTACTTCTCCAGCTTCGCGTAACCGCCCAGCTCGTCGACCAGCTTCTTCTGCGTGGTGAGCATGGACGCGAAGGCCGGGTCCTTGGCGATGTTCGACTTGCCGTCGGCGTCGAAGTACGTCGGGTTCCAGCCGCCGAGGTAGTGCTCGGTCGTCGACTCGTAGCCGTGGTAGTTCGGCATGAAGCCGAGCTGCTCGTACGAGTCGCCCTTGGTCTTCGTCAGCTTCTTGGCGTCCGCGGCAAATTCCGACCAGGTCTTCGGCGGGGAGGCGATGCCGGCGGCCTTGAACGCGTCCTTGTCGTAGTACAGCCCGTACGCGTCACCGAGCAGTGGCACCGTGCACCGCACCCCGTTGTACTGGGTGTACTCGTTCATCGCCTTCGGGAAGGTCTTGTCCGGGTCGATCCCGTCCTTCTTGAGGAAGGGGTTCAGATCGACGAAGGCCTTCGACGAGCAGAACTTGCCGACATTGTTCGTGGTGAACGAGGAGACCACGTCGGGAGCCTTGGAACCGCCCGCCCGCAGCGCCTGGTTGATCTTGTCGTCGGTCATGTTGCCGACGACCTTCACATGGATGTTGGGGTGCGCCTTCTCGAAGGCGGCGATGGTCGCCTCGATTCCCTTGACCTCCGTCGGAGCGCTCCAGCCGTGCCAGAAGGTGAGGGTCGTCTCCTTGGACGCGTCGTCACTGGCGCCGTTGCTGCTCTGACCGGTACAGGCAGAGGCGAAGAGGGATATCGCGGCGGTCGCGGCGAGCGCGGCGGCCGACTTCCGGCGGTTTCCGGACATGGCGGTGTCTCCCGATGAAGGTTGGGACGGGACAGGGTCGGCTGTGCGAAGGGAGGGACGGCAGAGGTCAGCGTGAGGTGTCGAAGACTTCGTCGCGGGTCGAGACGAGGGCGCTCTCCAACGCCCCGCGCAGTACGGGCCGGTGAGTCACTTCGCCGATGATCAGCCGCGGCCTGGAAGCCGCCAGCTCGGCGAGCTCCGCCTGTACCCGCGCGCGCAGCGGTTCACCGCCGCCGGAGATCAACTCGCCGGACAGGACGACGAGTTCGGGGTCGAGCACGGCGACCAGGGAGGCCAGGCCGGTCGCGAGCCCGGTGGCGTACAGATCGAGGAGCCGGGCGTACGGGCCGTCCTCGCCCCGCTCCGTGGCCTCGGCGGCCCGGCCGATCAGAGCGGCGGCGACCTCGTGGTGGGTGCCGGTGGCGCGGCTCAGTCCGTCCTCGATGCCGAGCTGCCTGGCCAGCCGGGACAGCACCTGCGCGCCCGCCAGTTCCTGGAAGCCGCCCGCGTTCGCCTTGGTGACCTGGCGGACCAGCGGGGCGCCGGGCACCGGCAGGAAGCCGACCTCACCGGCGCCGCCGGTGAAGCCGCGGTGCAGGCGTCCGTTGATGACGAGGGCGGCGCCGAGGCCCTCCTCGTTCCACAGCAGGACGAAGTCGTCGTGGCCACGGGCCGCACCGAGCCGCTGCTCGGCCACGGCGACGAGGTTCACGTCGTTCTCGTACTCGACGGGCATCGGCAGGATCGCGGCCAGCTCGTCCAGGAGTGTGGGGGAGTGCCAGCCGGGCAGATGGGAGGCGTACCGCAGGCGCCCGGTACCGGGGTCGAAGGCACCAGGGGTGCCGATGACCACGCGGTGCACCTCGGCGCGGGTGAGCCCGGCGGCCTTGACCGCGCCGTCCAGTGCCTCGGTCACCTGCCGCACCACGCTGTCGGCGCGCCGCCCGGGGGTGTGCCGCCCGGTGCGCAGTTCGAACTCGCCGACCGTTTCGCCGGTCACATCGGCGACCGCGGCGACGATCCGCTGGGCGTTCACATCGAGCCCGGCGACGTGGGCGGCCCGGGCGTTCACCGCGTACAGCTGGGCGTTGGGTCCCGGCCGTCCCGCGACGGTGCCGGTGGCGACGACCAGACCGGCCGCCTCCAGCCGGGCCAGCAACTGGGAGGCGGTGGGCTTGGAGAGCCCCGTCAGCTTCCCGATCCTCGTCCGGGAGAGCGGCCCGTGCTCCAGCAGCAGATCGAGAGCGGCCCGGTCGTTCATGGCCCGCAGGACGCGGGGGGTACCCGGTGTTGTTCCGGCCATGAGCGCGAACCGTCCTCTGTTAGGAAAGTTTCCTGTTCGATGGGAGGACCGTAGGGCGCGGGTGGGCGGGCGTCAATGACCAGGGTTGCGGTGGCAACCAAAGCGTTATCTGGCGGCCGGGCGAGCCGCATGCACCCCGGCCGTCTCACACCGAAGGGCGTCCTGCCCGGCCCCTGAGGACCGAGCAGGACGCCCTTCGGACATGCGGTGCTACTTGTTCAGATTCGCCGGCGGGGTGATCGGCGTCGCGGCCAGCGACTGGGGGGACGTCGTCGACGCGTAGGCCGACGGGGCGGCCATCCCGGCCGTCGGGTCCGCAGCCGGCCCCTCGTCCGCCTGAGCCGGGACACCGCCGACCATCCGGATACCCGCCTCGTCGAAGGCCCGCTTGATCCGCCAGCGCAGCTCGCGCTCCACGCCCAGGGACTTGCCCGGCATCGTCTTGGCCGTCACCCGGACCGTCATCGAGTCGAGGAGCACGGAATCCAGGCCGAGGATCTCCACCGGACCCCACAGGCGCTCGTTCCACGGGTCCTCCTTGGCCATCATCGAGGCGGCCTCGGTGATCACCGTGCGTACCCGGTCGAGGTCCTCCGTGGGGCGCACCTGCACATCGACCCCGGCGGTCGACCAGCCCTGGCTGAGGTTGCCGATCCGCTTCACCTCGCCGTTGCGGACGTACCAGATCTCACCGTTGTCCCCGCGCAGCTTGGTGACCCGCAGCCCCACCTCGATGACCTCGCCGGAGGCGACGCCCGCGTCGATGGTGTCGCCGACGCCGTACTGGTCCTCCAGGATCATGAAGACACCGGAGAGGAAGTCGGTGACGAGGTTGCGCGCACCGAAGCCGAGCGCGACACCGGCGACACCGGCGGAGGCGAGCAGCGGGGCCAGATCGATCCGGAACGCGCCCAGGATCATCAGGCCGGCCGTACCGAGGATCAGGAACGAGGCGACCGAGCGGAGGACGGAACCGATGGCCTCGGAGCGCTGCCGGCGCCGTTCCGCATTGACCAGCAGCCCGCCGAGGGCGGTGCCCTCGACGGCCTGGGCGCTGCGGTTCATCCGCTCGATGAGCTTGGTGAGAGCACGGCGGATCGCGATGCGCAACACGATCGCGATCGCGGCGATGAGAAGGATGCGCAGGCCGGTGTTCAGCCAGGTGGACCAGTTCTCCTCCACCCAGCCCGCGGCATTGCCGGCCTGCTTGGCGGCTTCGTCCAGCGAGCCGCCGGGCTCGGGTGACGGGGCAGCGGCCAACAGGGCGGACAGGTACACGGCGGAACCTCCAAATGGGCGAGCGCTGACCAACCACACTAACGGGGTATCGGGCATGCACCGGTGCCGTGACGGAGGGGAGAGACGCCTCTCGCCCGGGGATAGACAAGGAGGAAGGGGCCGGAGCCGGGACCAGGGCGCCGGGCCGGGTGTGGCCGATCGCACACCGGGCCGGGTCCTGTGCGGCGGCGGCCCCGAAGCGCCTGATCCGGGGCTCTTCGGGTGGTGCGTTCGCAGCGGGCCGGAGAAAATCCTTTCGGCCCGTTACTCGCACGTGGTGGCGCTTTCATCAGGCAGGAGGAGAGACTGAGATCGGATCGTCCCGGCGCGAGCCACGCGCCGCCGGCGTACAAGGAGGCATCAACCGTGCCGCATGTCCTGGTTCTCAATGCGTCGTACGAGCCGCTCGGCGTCGTACCGCTCCGCCGCGCGCTCGTCCTCGTCCTCGAGAACAAGGCCATCTGCCTCGAGGAGTCCGGCGCCTTCATGCACAGTGCCACCCGTGTCGTCCCGGCACCAAGCGTCGTCCGCCTGAAGCGGTTCGTACGGGTCCCCTACCGGGGGCCCGTTCCACTCACCCGTCGCGCGCTCTTCGCCAGGGACGGCGGCCGGTGCATGTACTGCGGCGCCGCCGCGACCAGCGTCGACCATGTCATTCCGCGCAGCCGCGGCGGTCAGCACGCCTGGGACAACGTGGTGGCGGCCTGCCGCCGCTGCAACCACGTCAAGGCGGACCGCCATCTGCCGGAGCTCGGCTGGCGGCTGCACCAACAACCCGCCCCGCCTACCGGCCTGGCCTGGCGGATCATCGGAACGGGGCACCGCGACCCGCGCTGGCTGCCCTACCTGCAACCGTTCGGCGCGGACGACGCCATGGCCCGGATCGACGGCATCTCAGCCTGACGATCCGGGCTTTCGCGTATCCGGGGAGATGCGGTTTCGCGCAGCGCCGCGCGCTACGTGAACCGCAGCTCCGCGGGGTCCACCGCCCGCCGCAGCAGCGGCAGCGAGGCCGACGCGGCCAGCAGGCAGGCGGCGTACACCACCACGGGTACGAGCAGCGGGAGCATCGACGGGACGGCCTCGGGAGTCACCAGCAAGGAGTACGCGAGGTGCAGCGCCATGCCTCCGATGCCGGCGAGCAGGACCGCGGGGGCCAGCGGGAGCGCCGTCTCCAGGAGGAGGGTCCGGGCCAGAATCGTCCGCGGTACGCCGGCCGCGGTCTGGGCGGCGAGTCCCCTGCGGCGGGTGGCAACGGATTCGGCCGTGCCCACCGCGAGGCCGAAGAGGCTGATGGCGAGAGCCACCAGGACGGCGGTACCGGCGAGGTCGATCCCCGTGGTGTAGAAATCGAGGTCCTGCGCCGTGTAGCCGCTCCGCCGGTGCAACTCGTCGAGCAGCACCTGCCGTACGCCGACGAAACCCACCCCGACGACGGTCACCAGCAGCAGAGCCGCATGGGTGCGCGCGGCGGCCCACGGATCGTCCTTGAGCCGGCCGGCGGCGATCAGCACTGCGGGGCTCTTCGCGCGGAGCGTCAGCCGCCGGCCCATGGAGGAAGCCGTCGCTCCCGCCAGCCAGACCGCACCCGCTCCGGTGAGAAGCACCACGGCGAGCACCAAGAACGGGACGGTCACCTCGCCGGGACGGCTGTTGCGGTCGGCAAGGAGGAAGAGCGCCACGGCGATCAGCGCCGTCGGGACCAGGAGCGCGAGCAGCATCCGGTGCCGGCTGTCGGGACGGACCCGGCGCACCCAGCCGAGCGGCGAGGCTACCACCCGCCGCAGGGCGAGTGCGCTCACCAGCGCGCCCACGACCGGCACGGCGAGGACGACCAGTACGAAGGCCACCCATGCCGCCGGCGGGGGCATGTGACCGATGCCGGCGAGGACCGCGGCGACGACGGCCAGTGCCACGGTCGATCCCGCCAGGCACGCGAACCCGGACTCCAGCGCCGAGATACGCCGTACCTGAGCGGGCGACGCCCCCGCGAGCCGCAGCCCGGCCATCCGCCGGTCGCGGTGCACGGCGCCGATGCGGGCGCACTGACCGAGGAAGCCGAGCACGGGGACGAGCAGGAGCAGCAGCGTGACCACCACACCGGCGCGCTGGCCCGGCTGGTTCAGCAGGCCGTGCGCGTAGGGGATCGACACCTGCCCGGCAACGGCGGCGACCGTGATCGCCGCGAGGGCGAAGCCCGTGGCGAGCAGCGCGCCCACCGCCGTGAGCGAGATCCGCCACCACTCGCGGCGATGCGAACCGCGCGTCAGGATCCATGCGATGCGGGCGTCAGCCTTCATGGCGGGCGGCCTCCCCGACGGTGACCGGGGTGGCGCCGGCGTGGACGGCCCCGTCCCGCAGCCACACCTCGCGGTCCGCGTACGCGGCGACCTGCGCATCATGGGTGATCAGCAGCACCGCGGTGCCGGTCTCGCGGGTGGCGTGCACCAGGGCCGTCATCACCTGCTCCCCGGCGAGTGAGTCGAGCGCCCCGGTCGGCTCGTCCGCGAAGACCGCTTTGGGGCCGGTCACCAACGCGCGTGCCAGTGCCACGCGTTGGCTCTGGCCACCACTCAGCTCGCCGGGTCGCAGACCGGCGTGGCCGCGCACCCCGAAGCGTTCCAGCCATTCACCGGCCCGCGCCTGTGCAGCGGCGCGGGACGTCCCTGCGAGCAGCAGGGGCAGTGCCACGTTGTCGAGCACGGTGAGCTCGGGAATCAGCTGCCCGAACTGGAACACCACGCCGAAGTCGGTGCGCCGCAGTTCGCCGAGCCGGGCCTCGGAAAGCCGGTCCAGTCGCTCCTCTCCGTACGCGACGGAACCCTCGTCGGGGCGGACGATCCCCGCCAGGCAGTGCAGCAGCGTGGACTTCCCGCAGCCGCTGGCGCCGGTGACGGCGAGGATCTCACCTGCGTGGAGTTCGATCGAAGCGCCGCGCAACGCCTCCGACCTGCCGTAGGACTTCCGCAGCCCTGTGGCGGTCAGCAGGGGCGCTGCTCCCGGGGGGTGCTGCTCGGTAGGTGTGCTCATGCTGCGTTGACCTCCGCGGTCAGGGTGGCGAGCCGGCTCGCCGTCGTGGTCATCCACCGGACGTCGGCGTCGAGATGGGCGAGGGCGTAGTCGGCGGAGAGCACCGTACTGAGATCGGCGCCCGGTGTGGTCTTGAGTGCGGTGAGTTCGCGCATGCGCTCCATGTGGGCGGCACGCTGGGCCTGCAGATAGGTGGCCGCGCCGGTGGTGCGGTCGTTGTCGGCGGCGGCCGCGACGAGGATCGAGACCACGACCTTGGCGAAGATCTCGTTCGCCACGAAGGGGGCGGGCGGGGCGATCTCCTCGGCCCACCCGGCCAGTTCGCGCGATCCTTCGTCGGTGGAGCGGTACAGGGTGCGTTCGGGGCCACTGTCGGAATCGGTGCCTTCGACGGCGGCGAGTCCGTCACGCACCAGACGTTGCAGGGTCGTGTAGACCTGCCCGTAGGCGAGTGGCCGGGCTTGCGGGAAGCGTTCGTCGTACCGCCGTTTGAGGTCGTAGCCGTGGCTCGGACCTCCGGCGAGCAGTCCAAGAAGGACATGGCGGATGCTCATGCGGCCGACTATATACTCGGTACATGTACTGAGTGAATAGTTGGGTGGACGGCGATCGGAGATCATCTGCCGAGGGGGCCGCCGGCGGAGCGGCGATTGCCGGTGGGGTGGTCAACTGCCCCTGGTCCGCAGGGCTGCGTGCCCGCATGCGGCTATTGGGCGACGGCGTACGCCTCCACCGACCAGAGCGAGTAGCCGAACTCGGTGGCCCGGCCGTCACCCTGGATCCTGACGAAGCGGGTGCCCGGCGCGTCCATCCGCACGGACTCCAGGCCGCCCTTGCCGTCCCGGACGGTGGCCGCCGTACGCCAGTTGCGGCCGTCCGCGGAGACCTGGATGCGGTAGCGGGAGGCATACGCGTCCTGCCACCGCAGCACCACCTGTCCGATCCTGGCGGGCTCCGCCAGCTCCGTCTGCCACCAGGCGCCGTCCTCCGCCGGGGACGACCAGCGGGTGGCGGGATCGCCGTCCGAGGCGGCCGTGGCCGGGAAGTCCGGGGTCTCGTCGCCGGACGAGGAGGCGGTGGCCGTACGGGCCAGATCGGGGCCTGAGGTGCGCGGGTACGCCCGGACGGTGAGGGTGCTCTCCTCGCCGGCGAAGTGGAACGGCACCTCGTACTCGCCCGCCGGGGTGTCCGCCGGGACGGTGATCTCCACGGGGACGTCGGTACCGGTCCCGCGCGGCACCGTCGTCTGCTTGGGGACGGACACCTTGATGCCCTTGGGCGCCTTCGCGGTGAGTGCGCCCCGTACCTCGGCGGGGCGGCGGGCGGCGAGCCGTGCCTGGACCTGCTGCGGGCCGCCGCCGATCTCGGCATCGGTCTCACCGCGTACGAGATCGAGCCGGGCGGCGGGTTCGTCACCGAACCACGGCACGAGGGCGCGCACCCGGAGGGGTGCGGCGGTGGGGGCGGTTCCGGAGACGATCGGCGGCAGCATGCCCGTGCTCGCGCCCGGGGCCGCCGCCAGGGAGGCGGTGGGCCGGATCACCCGGATCGCATCGGCTCGCAGCCCCTTGACCGAGGTCTGGGTCCAGCCGGTCCCGGAGACCGGGCCGAGGCTGCGCCAGCCCTCGCCCGGCACATGCGCCTGCAGCGTCGCGTCCGCCTCGGCGCCGGGCACCGTCATCGCTGTCACGGCCTCCAGCGGGCGGGCCCGGTCAAGCCGGACCGTGTAGCTGCCCGGGGTCTCGGTCACCGTCCCGGTGTCCCGGTCCGCGCCGGTCCAGGCGTCGGCCTCCTTGCGCACCCGGTCCAGAAACGGGCCGAGGACGCCCTTGCCGACCGTCGCACCGCTCGCCCCGGTGGCCTTCCGCAGCGGCTCCAGGGCCAGCGACGCCTTCCACGCAGCCGCGCCGTCACCGCGCGCCTGGGCCTGCAGCAGATCGACGGCGAGCTCGCCCGCCCGGCCGTACCGGGCCAACTGCTCGGTCCACGGCCGCACTTCGTCGTCGAGCCGCCCGTCAGCCGGGCCCTTCAGCCGCTGCGGGGCCTGCCGCATCACGGTGAACGCGGCCCGCAGCTCCCGCGCCGCGTCGGTCTGCGCCGTGGCGTCCGGCGTCGTACGGGACTTCCAGAACGCGGCGAACAGCGGCTGCAGATAAGCCGACTCGTCGCCGCCCAGCACGGAGGCCGCACTGTTCCCGGCCAGCGCACGCAGCGCGTCCCGGGTGCCCGCGTCGTCGCCCGCGAGATCGTCGATCGCCGCCCGCCAGGACTCCTGCGGCCGGTAATCCTTCGGGTTCCAGGCGAAGTCGGCGGCGGTGAACAGCGGGATCCGGGACGCGGACGGCTGCTCCATCGCATTGGCGAGCAGTGCCGCCGAGCCGATCGCGACCGCCGGGTCCCGGCCCGTGTAGGGACCGAGGAAGATGCGGTCCTGGGCGTAGTCGTTCACCGGATAGTTGTCCATCGTGACCAGCGGATGGCGGAATGCGGCGCGTGCACCGGCCAGTTCCCGCCCGGTGATGGTCTTCGGTACGACCCCGACCCCGGTCCAGGCGATCTGCACCCGGTCGTCCAGCTCTCTGGCGAGCGCGGTCCGGTAGTCGGTGGCCCCGTCCTGGTAGAACTCCGTCGGCAGCACGGACAGCGGCTCCGAGCCGGGATGCCGCTCCGCGAGATGCCTGGCCACCTCGCTCGCGACCCGTGCCTGCGCCCTGGCCGCCGCCTCCGGGCCGCGGCCGAAGGTGCCGGCGTCGTCGTCGCAGTGCCATTCGCTGTAACTGACGTCCTGGAACTGGAGCTGGAAGACCCGTACGCCCAGCGCCCACATGGCGTCGATCTTCCGCGTCAGCGCCTTCAGATCGCTGTCGGAGGACATGCACATGGCCTGGCCGGGCGAGACCGCCCAGCCGAGCGTCACATGCCGGGTGCGGGCCCGCTCGGCCAGCGCCCGGAAGTCGGCGCGCCGGTCGGCAGGGTACGGATCGCGCCAACGGGCCTGCCGGTACGGGTCGTCGCCCGCCGCGTAGAGATACCTGTTCTGCTTCGTGCGGCCCATGAAGTCGATCTGGGCGAGCCGCTCCTCGCGGGTCCACGGCTGCCCGTAGAACCCCTCGGTCATTCCGCGGACGGCGGTGCCCGGCCAGTCCCGCACGCTGACCCCGGCGACGCTGCCGTTCCGGATCAGCTGACGCAGTGTCTGCACGGCGTGGTAGAGACCGTCGGTGCCGACACCGTCCAGGGCGACGGTGGAGCGGCCCCCGACCGTGCCGACGGCGATCCGGTAGCCCCCGGACGGCAGATCGGCGCGCTCGGGGACGCGCAGCGTACGCAGGGCGTCCTGCGCGCCGTCGCCGCCGAGGCGGATCACCGGCCCGCGGCCGGGCAGCGCCTCGTGCACGGTCCGCACGCCCGCATCGCGCAGCACCTGCCTGGCGGCCTCGACGGCGTACGGATCGGCGTCCGCACCGGCGGCGAGGGTCACCTCGGTGGGCAGCGATACGGCTGTCCCGGACGCGTCGATGGCCTGCGGCCGGGGCCACACGGTGGGCAGCGCGCCGTCGTCCGTGCGGTCGGGAGTGTCAGGTGTGGTGACGGCGGGGGAGCCGGGGGCCGACGGCACGGCGAAGGCGGCCGGGGTCCCGGTGGAGAGCAGTCCGCCCAGCACGGCGACGGCGACGGCCGTCGCGTGCTTTCCGCGCCTGAACGGCATGCCGTACTCCTTCGCTCCCGCCGATGGGCTCCGACCCCACCACCCGGGCGCAAGGGTGTCAATGCGTGTGGCTGATGCGCCGGATTCGCCCGATGCGGCGGGTGGGGCGGGGTTCCGGGGGCGGCCGGTGTGTCGCAGCAGAGATGACGCCGAATGGCCGAAAACGGCGGACAACTTGCGGGTAACTGGCCAGCGGGGAACGGAATGTGACTCGGAGCACGTTGAACTCGTTGTCGTAACGCCTACGTCTGCGGGCGCTCCCAGTGGGTAGGCCTGCTGTGTCCAGTTTCTCCACGGCCAGGAGGCCGCCATGCCCGCTGCTGCGCAGCTCCTGCTCTCCGCCCTGTCCCCGCAGGTGCCGGGCCCCGGGCCGTTGGCCGGTGAGCCCGCCTTCGCCGACGCCATACCCCTGACGAGCGAGCCGCCGCTCGCCGATGCCACACCTCTGACCAGTGAGCCGCCGCTCGCCGTCATCGCCCCACTGACCAGCGAGCCGACCGCCCCCGGCACCGCGGGGGGCACGGAGTCCCCAGGAGTCTGAATGGGCTTGTCCCGGCTCGCCGCACTGCACGGTGTCGCCACTTCCTATGCACCGTCCGCAGATGTCACGGTGTCCGTCCCCGACGGCACGGTCGTCGCCGTGCTCGCCGCGCTCGGCGTGGACGCCTCCACCCCTGCAGCGGTGGAGGAATCGCTCGCCGCCGCCGAGTCGGCGGCCGCATCCCGGCTGCTCCCGCCCACGCTGGTGGTGTGGACCGGGGAGCCGCTGCCGGCTGCCCTGATCGCGCTACGGCCCGGCACGACGCTGGAGATCGAACCCGAGGGGCCGGACGGTTCGCCGCTGCCGCCACGGATGCGGGTGCCGGGCGGACCGTCGGATCCAGCCGTTCCGGCGACGGCCGGTAAGGGCTCGGGGACCGGCTCCGGGGCCGCCCCGGCCGCCTCCCGCACGGTTTTCGGAACCGGCAGCACCGGTTCCGGCGGAACCGGAACCACGGGTCCCGTTTCCTCTGCCCCCGCCCCGGCCCCCTCCTGGTGGTCCGAACCCCCGCTCGGGGTGCACCGGTTGACCGTGCGTACCCAGGGCGGCCGATCCGCGACCACCACCCTGATCGTCGCCCCGTCCCGGGTGCCCCAGCCGCCGCAGCGCACCCACGGCTTCCTCGTCCAGCTCTACTCCCTGCTCTCCGGCCGCTCCTGGGGCATGGGCGATCTCGGAGACCTCGCCGACCTCGCCGCCTGGTCGGGACGGACCCTCGGTGCCGGATTCGTCCAGGTCAACCCGTTGCACGCGGCCGTACTGGGCGCACCCACCGACCCCTCCCCGTACCGCCCCTCCTCGCGGCGCTTCCCCGATCCCGTCCATCTGCACATCGAATCCATCCCGGAGTACGGGCACGTACCGGACCGGGCTGCCCTCGACGACCTGCGGCAGAGCGCCGAGGCGCTGAGCGACACCGTCCTCAACAAGGGCGCGCTGATCGACCGGGACGCCGTCTGGGAGCTCAAGCGCCAGGCCCTCGAACTCGTGGGGGAGGTCACGCTGACCCCCGGCCGCCGCGCCGCGTACTGCGACTTCCTCGCCGCCCAGGGGCAGGCGCTGGAGGACCACGCCCTGTGGTGCGCCCTCGCCGAGCTGCACGGTTCCGACTGGCACGCCTGGCCGCCCGCGCTGCGCGACCCCCGCTCCCCGCAGACCGCCCGCGCCCGCGCCGAACTGCTGGACAGGGTCGACTTCCACTCCCGGCTCGCCTGGCTGACCGACCAGCAGCTCGCCGCGGCCCAGAGCGCCGCACGGGACGCAGGAATGGCCGTCGGGATCGTCCACGACCTCGCCGTCGGCGTGCACCCCGGCGGCGCCGACGCCTGGGCCCAGCAGCACGCCTTCGCGCGCGGGATGTCGGTCGGCGCACCCCCGGACGCCTTCAACGCGCGCGGACAGGACTGGGGGCTGCCCCCGTGGCGCCCCGACGTCCTCGCCGCGTCCGGCTACGCCCCGTACCGCGGACTGCTGCGCGGCCTCCTCGCCCACGCGGGCGCGCTGCGCATCGACCACGTCATGGGCCTGTTCCGGCTCTGGTGGGTACCCGAGGGACGTCCGCCTACGGAGGGCACGTACGTCAGCCATGACGCCGAGGCGATGCTCGCCGTCCTCGTCCTCGAGGCGCACCGGGCCGGCGCGGTCGTCATAGGGGAGGACCTCGGCACGGTCGAACCGGGCGTACGGGAGGCGCTCGCCCGGCGCGGGGTGCTCGGCACCTCCGTGCTCTGGTTCGAGCGCGACTGGGCGGGCACCGGCCGCCCGCTGCCCCCGGAGCACTGGCGGGAGGGCTGCCTCGCCACGGCCACCACCCACGATCTGCCGTCCACCGCCGCCCGGCTGACCGGCGACCATGTGACACTCCGCCACCGCCTGGGCCTGCTCACCCGCACCCTGGAGCAGGAGCAGGCGGAGGACGCCACCGACACCGCCGGGTGGCTCTCGCTGCTCGCCCGGCTCGGTCTGCTGCCGGAGGGTGAAGGTGACGAGGAGGGTGCTGTCCGGGCCGTCCACCGCTTCCTGCTGCGCACCCCGGCCCGCATGGTCGGTGTCTGGCTCCCGGACGCCGTCGGTGACCGCCGTCCGCAGAATCTGCCGGGCACCTGGGACCAGTACCCCAACTGGCGGCTGCCCATCGCGGACGCGGAGGGCCGGCCGGTCACCCTGGAGGAACTTGCCGCCTCCGCCCGCCTGCACGGCCTGATGGAGGTCCTCGACCCCGGAAAGAGACGCCCGCGTCCCCGTACGGCACCCCCGGGCGCGCGCCGCTCCTAGGCGTTCGCTACGTTTGCACCGTGGACAAGAAGAACGCAATGCGCGCCGGCGCCGTGGCGGCCGGTACGACGCTGATGATGCTGCTCATGTCGTCCCCCGCGCTTGCGCTGACCCGTGACGACGGTGACGACCCGGGCACCGGCCTGAGCGTGATCGACACGATCGGGCTCTACGTGGTGGCACCCATCGCCCTGTTCGTGATCATCGCGGGCCTGGTCATGCTCCTGGACAAGTCCAAGAAGCAGGCCTGACCCTCCGGCTGCGCGGACTCGGGTCCGCGTGGCTCCACCGGCGCTTCATCAGGGCGCCCCGACGTGCGTGAACACGTCGGGGCGCCCTGCTTCGCGTTCCGGGGCCGGGCCGGTCGGCTCCATAACGGCGGCCAGTGTGCGGACATGACCGAGTGGGACATCAGGAAGCCGCGGATCCTGCGTGTGCTGAGCGAGCGCGGGACCGTGCCGGCGGCGTCCGGGGCGCGGGTGAGGTCGAATTCCGCGGCCCCGGCCGCTGACGCAGAGGGGCGGGTGGCGGGTGCTCTTCGCCATCCGCCACCCGCCCCTGCCGTTCTTACGCGGTGGCCGCCGCCGCGTCCGCAGCCTGTGCCTTCAGGGCACGTTCCACGCCCGCGCGCGACTCCGACATCAGCCGGCGCAGACCCGCGCTCGCCTCCGTCGAGGCCAGCCAGGCGTCCGTCGCGTCCAGGGTCTTCTGCGAGACCTGGAGCGTCGGGTAGAGACCGATGGCGATCTGCTGGGCCATCTCGTGGCTGCGCGAGTCCCACACGCCCTTGACCGACGCGAAGTACTTCTCCGTGTACGGCGCCAGCAGTTCGCGCTGGTCGGTCTGGACGAAGCCGCCGATGACCGCCTCCTGGACGGCGTTCGGGAGCTTGTCGGACTCGACGACCGAGGCCCACGCCTCCGCCTTCGCCTCGGCCGACGGACGTGCCGCGCGGGCCGTCGCCGCGTGGCGCTCACCCGCGGCCGTCTTGTCGCGCTCGTACTCGGCGGCGATCTCGTCCTCGTCCAGCAGGCCGACCGCGGCAAGCCGCTCCACGAACGCCCAGCGCAGCTCGGTGTCGACGGCGAGGCCCTCCACCGCCTCCGTGCCGTCCAGGAGCGCCCGCAGCAGGTCCAGCTGGTGCGGGTTGCGGGCCGTCGCCGCGAAGGCGCGGGCCCAGGCCAGCTGGTGGTCGCCGGCCGGCTCCGCAGCGCGCAGGTGCGCGAGCGTCGCCTCCGTCCACTGGGTCAGACCTGCCTCGCGCCACTCCGGCGCCGCGTACAGGTCCAGGGCCAGCTTCACCTGGCGGTGCAGCGACTGGACGACGCCGATGTCCGACTCCTTGCCGATGCCGGACAGCACGAGCGAGAGGTAGTCACGCGTCGCCAGCTCGCCGTCGCGGGTCATGTCCCAGGCGGAGGCCCAGCACAGGGCGCGCGGCAGCGACTCGGTGAAGTCGCCGAGGTGCTCGGTGACGACCCGCAGCGACTCCTCGTCGA
This sequence comes from Streptomyces sp. NBC_00316, assembly GCF_036158715.1. NCBI lineage: Bacteria > Bacillati > Actinomycetota > Actinomycetes > Kitasatosporales > Streptomycetaceae > Streptomyces > Streptomyces sp. NBC_00316. The sequence goes on from NZ_CP108023.1 coordinate 5,862,404, forward strand.
GCCGGACCTTCGCGTACGACAGGTCGTCGTCGTTGAGCAGGATGACGGCCGGGCGTGCGGTGCCCGCCGGGAACGGGACCTCGGTGCGCTCACCGTCGACGTCCAGCTCGATCCGGTTCGTGCGGACCAGCTTTCCGGCCTCGTCGAGGTCGTAGCAGCCGATCGCGATCCGGTGCGGGCGCAGCGTCGGCTCGCCCTTGGCGCCGGCGGGCAGCGCCGGGGCCTCCTGGAGGACGGCGAACGAGGTGACGTGACCGTTCTCGTCCGTGGCGATCTCCGGACGCAGGATGTTGATGCCGGCCGTCTCCAGCCACGCCTTCGACCAGGCCTTCAGGTCACGGCCGGAGGTCTCCTCCAGCGCGCCCAGCAGGTCGGACAGACGGGTGTTGCCGAACGCGTGCGCCTTGAAGTACGCCTGGACGCCCTTGAAGAACGCGTCCATGCCGACGTACGCCACCAGCTGCTTCAGGACCGAGGCGCCCTTGGCGTACGTGATGCCGTCGAAGTTGACCAGGACATCGTCCAGGTCACGGATGTCCGCCATGATCGGGTGCGTCGACGGCAGCTGGTCCTGGCGGTACGCCCAGGTCTTCATGGAGTTGGCGAACGTCGTCCAGGAGTGCGGCCACTTCGAGCCCTCCGCGTACGCCTGGCAGGCGATCGACGTGTACGTGGCGAACGACTCGTTCAGCCACAGGTCGTTCCACCACTCCATGGTGACGAGGTCGCCGAACCACATGTGGGCCAGCTCGTGCAGGATCGTCTCGGCCCGCGTCTCGTACGCCGCGTCCGTCACCTTCGAGCGGAACACGTACTGGTCGCGGATGGTGACCGCGCCCGCGTTCTCCATCGCGCCGGCGTTGAACTCCGGGACGAACAGCTGGTCGTACTTGGCGAACGGGTACGCGTAGTCGAACTTCTCCTGGAACCACTCGAAGCCCTGCCGCGTGACGTCGAAGATCGCGTCCGCGTCGAGGAACTCGGCGAGCGACGGGCGGCAGTAGATGCCGAGCGGAACGGACCGGCCGTCCTTCTCGTAGCTGCTGTGCACCGCGTGGTACGGGCCGACGATCAGGGCCGTGATGTACGTCGAGATGCGCGGCGTCGGCTCGAAGACCCAGACGTCGTCCTTGGGCTCCGGGGTGGGGGAGTTCGAGATGACCGTCCAGCCCGCCGGCGCCTTCACGGTGAACTGGAAGGTCGCCTTCAGGTCGGGCTGCTCGAAGCTCGCGAAGACCCGGCGCGCGTCCGGGACCTCGAACTGCGTGTAGAGGTATGCCTGCTGGTCGACGGGATCGACGAAACGGTGCAGGCCCTCACCGGTGTTGGTGTAGGCGCAGTCCGCGACGACCCGCAGCACGTTGGAGCCCGCGTGCAGGTGCGGCAGTGCGATCCGCGAGTCGCGGAAGACGGCCGCCACGTCCAGGGCCTTGCCGTTCAGCTCGACCTCGTGCACGGCCGGGGCGACCAGGTCGATGAAGCTCTCCGCACCGGCTTCGGCGGAGTCGAAGCGCACGGTGGTGACGGACCGGTAGGTGCCGCCCTCCTGCGCTCCGGAGAGGTCGAGATCGATCTCGTACGCGTCCACGGTCAGCAGGCGCGCCCGCTCGTGTGCCTCTTCGCGGGTCAGATTCGTGCCAGGCACGCGGTCATCTCCTTCGATGGTGACGTTTCGGGTCATCCTTCCACGCCAGACGCCCTGTGGAGCGGAGTGGCCACGATGTTCCTACCCGCGGTAGCATGAAGGGTATGAAGATCAGTGTGAGCTTGCCCCAGGAGGATGTCGCTTTCGTCGACGAGTACGCCACGAAGACCGATGCGGATTCCCGGTCCGCCGTGATCCACGCCGCCATCGAGCTGCTGCGCGCCTCCAACCTGGAGGCCGACTACGAGGCGGCCTTCGCGGAATGGGACGCGAGCGAGGATGCCGCGCTCTGGGACCGGCTCTCGGGAGACGGGCTGATCGATGAGGCGCGGTGACATCTACCTGGTCGACTTCGAGCCCGTGCGGGGCAGCGAGGTGAACAAGGCGCGCCCGTCGGTGATCGTCTCGAACGACGGGGCGAATGCCGTGGTGGCGCGGACCGGGCGGGGCGTGATCACCGTGGTGCCCCTGACGTCGAACACCTCCCGGGTCTATCCGTTCCAGGTGCTGCTCCGGGCGGAGGAGTCCGGTCTGCCCAGGGAGTCCAAGGCGCAGTGCGAGCAGGTGCGTGCGATGGCCCAGGAGCGGTTCCGGCGACGCGTCGGCGCCGTCCCCCGCCCCCGCATGGCCGAGATCGACGCCGCCCTGCGACGGCACCTCGCCCTCTGACGTACGCGAAAGGGCGGCCACCGCACACCGGTGGCCGCCCTTCTCAGCTGCGTACAGACGTCAGCCGTTCAGCTCGGCCGCGACCAGCTCCGCGATCTGCACGGCGTTCAGCGCCGCGCCCTTGCGCAGGTTGTCGCCGGAGACGAAGAGCGCCAGACCGTTCTCCACGGTCTCGTCGGCCCGGATGCGGCCCACGTACGACACGTCCTGGCCGGCCGCCTGGAGCGGAGTGGGAATCTCCGAGAGCTCGACGCCCTCGGCGTCCTCCAGCAGCTCGTGGGCGTGCTCCACGCTGATCGGGCGGGCGAAGCGGGCGTTGATCTGGAGCGAGTGACCGGTGAAGACCGGGACCCGGACGCAGGTGCCGGACACCTTGAGCTCCGGGATCTCCAGGATCTTGCGGGACTCGTTGCGGAGCTTCTGCTCCTCGTCGGTCTCGAAGGAGCCGTCGTCGACGATGGAGCCGGCCAGCGGCAGCACGTTGAAGGCGATGGGGCGCTTGTAGACGGCCGGCTCGGGGAAGTCGACGGCGCCGCCGTCATGGGTGAGCTTGTCGGCGTCCGCGATCACCTTGGACGCCTGGCCGTGCAGCTCGGCGACGCCCGCCAGACCCGAGCCGGAGACCGCCTGGTAGCTGGTGACGACCAGCGCGTCGAGACCCGCCTCGTCGTGCAGCGGGCGCAGCACGGGCATCGCGGCCATCGTGGTGCAGTTCGGGTTCGCGATGATGCCCTTGGGGCGGTTCTTGATCGCGTGCGCGTTGACCTCGGAGACGACGAGCGGAACCTCGGGGTCCTTGCGCCACGCGGAGGAGTTGTCGATCACCACGGCGCCCTGGCCGGCGACCTTCTCGGCGAGCGCCTTCGAGGTGGCGCCACCGGCGGAGAACAGCACGATGTCGAGACCCGTGTAGTCCGCGGTGGAGGCGTCCTCGACGGTGATCTCCTGACCCTGCCACTCGATCGTGGAGCCCGCGGAGCGCGCGGAGGCGAAGAGCCGCAGCTGGTCGGTCGGGAATTTCCGCTCGGCCAGGATCCTGCGCATGACTGTACCGACCTGACCGGTGGCGCCGACGATTCCGACCTTCACGGGGACTCCTTCAAACGTACGAACTGGCGCGGTTGCCGTTCCATGATGCGGGTGTCCACGGCTTCCTTGTCCAATCCATTGTCCGGCAGACGGACAGGAACCGGCGGCGGCCGGGCAGAGCAGTGGGGCGGGCGCTCCGAGAGCGCCCGCCCCACCGGTGTCACAGATGCAGCATCCGGACCGTTACGGCGTGACCTTCTCGATCACGACGCTGCCGGTGCCCGCCGCGGTGCCGCGGCTGTTCACCAGCTGCACCTCGCCGAAGAACTGGCGTCCCTCGGGAGCCGCACCGGCGACCACGACATCGGCTCCGACCTGCGCCGAAGCGCCGCTGGCCAGGTTCACGGCCTTCGACTCGTCGACCTTGAGCGTGCCGAGCGACGGTGCGTAGTACACGTCGCGGTAGTCGTACGTGGTCGTCCCTGCCGGAACCGAGTAGCCGTCCACGACGATCGTGTACGTACCGGCCGCGGGGTTCGCCAGACTGACCGACTCCTCCGCACCCGCGCTCGTGGAGGAGCCGAGCTCGGCGCCGTTCTCGTCGAGCACGTACAGGTCGATGTCGGCGTTGGCGTCCGACGTGCCGCCGATGGCGACGTCCAGCTTCTCGACGCCCTCACCGATGGTGACCGTGGTGACCTGCTGGTCGCCCGTGCTGATCGACGGGGTGGCAACCTTGGCCGAACCCAGCGAGCCGCCCTTGAGAGCGCCCACGAGGTCGCCCGCGGTGTTGGTGACGGTCCAGTTCACCGCGGCCGGCGTACCGATCTTCGCCTCGGGCAGCGTCTGCACGGCCGGGTCGAAGGACGCGCCGAGCAGGCCGACATCCAGCTTGAACGGGTTGTCCAGCAGCGGCGACGTGCGCCGTGCCTCGACCTCGATCTCCCAGACACCGGCCTGCGGGTCGGCGTACGAGCGCACGTCCGGGCGGCAGGTGTTGGCCGGGTTGTCGTAGTTCGGGTAGCAGAACGGCGTCCCGCTGTCCTCCATGGCCACGCCGTACGGGTGGATGGAGATGAAGCGGGTCTGGCTGCCCGAGCGCAGCGCGCTCATCGCGACCTCAAGGGTCCTGGCGCCCTCCGGCACGTTCACGAAGTACGACGTGGTGCCGTTGCGCTGCACCGAGCCGGACGCCGTGAACGCGTAGGCCGGCTTCACCAGGTCCTTGGCGACGACCACCGTGGACAGGATCTGCTGGTCCACGCCGGAGGTCTTCGCGTCGTCCACCAGCAGGATCGCGCTGTGCACGCCCGCGGTACGCGGCTTCGCCTGGACCTTGACGGTCACCGGCGTGCCGAGCGGCAGCGAGACGGTGCTGCTGCCGACCAGCTTGAAGGTGCCGTCGTCGTTCTTCCAGGACAGCTTGTGCGCGACGGCCTTGTCCGGGCCCGTGGTGCGGGTGATCGTGACGTCGTACGACTTGGTCTGGCCGGCCTTCAGGCCGCCCTCGCGGTCGTACAGGCCGGTGCCGAAGCCCGGGGTCTTCAGCGCGAAGTCGATCGACGTGTCGACCGGGGCCTTGACGGAGTACTCGTGCGCCGGGGCGCCCTGCTTCTCGATCTGCTTCCAGGCACCGACGATGTTGATCAGACCGGAGCCCTGGGCGTGCGCGGGCACGCCGTCGATGTGCGTGGCGGTGCTGGTCAGCGCGGTCCGCAGATCGGCCGGGGGCAGCTCGATGTGCTTCTGCTTCGCGGCGGACAGCAGCAGCGCGGTCGCGCCGGCGGCCTGCGGCGAGGACATCGAGGTGCCCTGCAGCATGGAGTAGCCGGCCGGAAGCGAGTAGCCCGCCTCCTTGACCGGGCTGCCGGGCAGCCAGGTCTGGGTGGTGTTGATGGAGGCGCCGGGCGCGGTCAGGATCGGCGCGAAGCCGCCGTCCTCACGCGGACCACGGGACGAGAACGGCAGCATGTCGTACTTCTTGGTGACATTGGAGCCGTAGTTGGCGGCCCAGGTCTCCTTGGAGATGGACGCGCCGACGGAGATGACGTGGTCGGCGAGGCCGGGGTCACCGATGGTGTTGACACCCGGGCCGTCGTTGCCGGCCGAGATGACCAGCTGGACGCCGTAGGTGTCGATGAGCCGCTTGTACAGCTCGGCACGGGCGTTGTTGCCGTCGTTGAGCGGCGGTAGGCCACCGATCGACATGTTGACGACATCGACACCGCGGTTCACGACGAGGTCGAGCATGCCCTCCATGAGCGCGATGTTCGTGCAGCCGCCGGACCAGGTGCAGGCACGCGAGGAGACGATCTTCGCGCCGGGCGCTGCGCCGTTCATCTTGCCGCCGAAGAGCCCGTTGGCGGAGGTGATGCCGGCGACGTGGGTGCCGTGCTCGCTCTCGATGACACCGATGTTGACGTAGTCGGCCTTGTCGCCGGCTGCGTTGTACACCACGCTCTTGCGGGTCTCGACGACGAACGGGATGCGCTCGACGACCTCGGTCGCCGGGTTGTCCGTGCCGAAGTAGCCGACCTGGTGGTCGTCCTTGTACGGCTTCATGACGGCGTCGTCGGAGAAGTTGGCGTCGTTGTTCAGGTCGACGCGCACGGTGCCGGCGACCGGGTCGTAGAGCACGGCCCAGACGTCGGTGGTGTCACCGTCACGGTTCAGGTCCCCGGCCATGTCGCCGCCCTTGGTGGCGGCCTCGGAGAAGAGCTGGATCTTGTACGAACCGGCCGGCGCCGAGTAGGTGCGGCCGCCGATGGTGAAGGTCGGGCCGGCCACCGAGGCCGTCATCCGCAGCCAGGTGCCGTCGCCGTCGCTGACCGGGTCGGTGGCCGTTATCCAGTCGACGATCTTGCGCTCGCCGGTGGTGGTCTTCTGCAGCGCCGGGTGACCGAGGTCGACACCCGAGTCCAGAATGCCGATGGTCACGCCGCGGCCGTCGGCCTTCGGGTGCTGCTGGACGAAGTCGACCGCGCCCGTCTCGAAGGACGGGTTGTACGGGTTCTTCGCCGGCGTCTTCTTGCCGGGTGCCGGGTAGGTGCCCGTGGACTGGGTCTTCGCCCCGGCGGCCCGGTCGGCCGCGGGAGTCGGGTCGTCCAGCATGATCTCCTGCTTGAGATCGATGCCGTGGACGGACGTCAGCTTCGAGGCCGCCTTGATGGTGGCCTCGGCGGTCGCGGTCGGTACGGTCGCGCGTACGTAGCCGAGCTTGTCGTACGTACGCCCCATCACGGACCCCTTGACGGCGTCCAGCTGCTCGGCGACCTGCTCGGTCGCACCGGGAGCGGTGGCGACCATCATGGTGACGTTCTTCTCACCCTTGGCCTTCGCCTTGGTCAGGACGTCGGCGTCAGCCGCACCGAGCTTGTCGCTCGTGGCGGCCGTCTTCACGGGGGTGTCGGCCGGGTCGTCGGCGGCGAAAACCGGGGCCGCGCCGGAGGCGGCCAGTGCGGCCACCAGACCGGCGGCGGCCGCGACTCGGGCCACGCGTCTCGCCCCGGATATGAGGCTTGGGGATTCGGAGGTCATCAGCATCCCTGTAAGTGAAAGAGAAAGTCCGGAATTCGATACCGGATGACCGCTCAGCCTTTCGTAACCGACACGGGTTTGTGGAGGGTTGAGGGAGGCGAGATGCGTCCGTGGCGTACTTCCGCCACCGGGGCCAAAGCGTCACCAGGGATGAAAGGGGTGATAACTCCCCTGTTACCGGGGCAAGATGACCACATACGCGGCGGGCTCGCGGTCTGCCGCCGCCATCAGTGCGGTGCGCACCACCGCCGCCTGATGCTCCTGGGCGTCGCGCAGCCTCCTCGGGGTGAGGTGGACGACGGTGATTCCGAGCCGCTCCAGATGCTCGCGTTCGGCGGTGTCCGCGGACCACTCGGCGTCGTGCCCGCGTCCGTTCTCGCCGTCGTCCTGGCGTCGGCCGTCGTCGAGCGTGCCGTGCCGGGGTGTGCGGTTCTCGAGTGCGACGGCGACGGCCTCGCCGGGCCAGTAGGCGTCCACGCCGCCGAGGTGCGGGCCGCCGGGCAGCCGCAGGTCCACGTTCCACAGCGGCTCCGGCAGGTCGTAGGTCCGCACCATCTCGTACAGCCGGCTCTCCGCCAGCGCCCGCCCCTCGGCGAGCAGCGAGTCGACGGCGTTCACCACATGGGGTCGGCCCAGCAGCTTGGCGCGGCTCAACTCGCGTACCACTGCCGCAGGTTCACAGTGTCCGACGCGGACCGCCTCGGTGAGCAGCCGGCGTACGGCCGAGGCGTCCCCGAGCCCGGCTGCCGCGTCTGCGAGCGCCCGCGCCACGGGGGCCACCGGCAGGCCGCCGAGTTGCTCGGGGCGGGGCAGTTCGGACGTCCGCATCACGTGCACGTACCGGGCCGACCGCAGCCGCCTGGTGCGCGGCACGAGCACATCGATCCGGTCCAGCGAACCGACCGGGGGCGCGGCGGAGAACCCGTACAGGGCGAGCGCCGCCAGCCCGGTGACCATGGCCTCGCCGTACCCCGTCGCCCGCGCGGCGCCTGCCTGGGCGGGCGCGCCGCGCCGCCGTCCGACATACAGCAGGGCGGACCGCAGCCGCTCCTCGCCGGTGGGCGGTCCCGGGTGCAGCACGTACACGCCGGGCAGCGGCTGCTGCCACGGACCGCCGGCCAGGCACTGCGCGGCCGCCCGCGCGGGGGACACGCCGTGCGCCTTCAACTGCTCGGCGGACAGGACGCGTTGCCGTACGTCGGAGGGGAGGCGGAAGTGGCAGCGGGAGGCAGGGGTGTTCTGGGTCATGTTCCGGGGTATGCCGCCGGCCGCGGTGCGGCTAACCCCTGTTACACGCCCGTCGACAATTCAGGACAACGCCGTCCTAAAGTAAGGACGTTCGACAACCGAAAAGGGCGATCCCGCCGGGGATTGTGCCCCCGTCAGTCCGCACGCCGGGCGGGCCCGACAATCGGGCCCGCCCGGCGATCGAGGACAGAGCCCCCAGCGTCCGGACCACGCGCAGGCTCAGACCCGGCCCTGCGCCCCCGCGTCGCACGCCTGCGCCCGCAGCGCCCGGGCCAGATCGTCCCGAGCCTCCAGAACCAGGCGCCGCAATGCGGGCGCCGCGTCCGCATGCGCCTCCAGCCACGCATCCGTGGCGGCCAGCGTCGCCGGGTCGTCCTGCAGCGCCGGGAACAGCCCCCGCACCACGGCCATCCCGATCTGGATCGTCCGCTGGGCCCACACCCGCTCGATCGCGTCGAAGTACGTGGCCGCGTACGGCGCCAGCAGCTCCCGCTGCGACGGCTGTCCGAACCCCGCGATCGTCGCCTCCACCAGCGCGTTGGACAGCGCGTCCGACTCCACCACGGCGGCCCACGCCTGCGCCTTGACCGCCGCCGAAGGCCGCGCTGCCAGGCAGCGCACCTGGTGCCGCTTGCCGGACGCCGTGTCGTCCCGGGCCAGTTCGGCATTGATCACCGACTCGTCGGCGACCCCGTGGGCGGCCAGCGAGGACAGGAATGCCCACCGCAGCTCCTGGTCGACCTCGAGACCGTCGATCCGTGCGGATTCCCCCAACAGCGCGGACAGCAGCTGGAAGTCCGCGTCCGAGTCCGCGACCGCCGCGAAGAACCGTGCCCACGCCAGCTGGTGCTCGCTCCCCGCATCGGCGATCCGCAGCTCCCGCAGCGCACCCGCGGCCAGCGCCCGGCCGCCTTCCTCGCGCCGGCCGGGGGCGGCGTAGTGGACGAGTGCGGTCCGGGTCCAGGCATGCAGCATCTGCAGGACGCCGATGTCGGACTCCCGCCCGGAGTAGGCGAGCACCAGCGAGATGAAGTCGCGGGCCGGCATCAGCCCGTCCCGTGTCAGGTTCCACAGCGCCGACCAGCACAGCGCCCGTGCGAGCGGGTCGGTGATGTCTCCGAGGTGCGCGCGCAGCGTGTCGAGGGACGCCTCGTCGAAGCGGGCCTTGCAGTACGTGAGGTCGTCGTCGTTGACGAGGATCAGCTCGGGCCGCTCGGCCCCGGCCAGCGCCTCGACCACCGTGCGCGGCCCCGCCACGTCCACCTCGGCGCGCGCGTACCGCACCAGGTCCCCGCCGGTCGTGCGCCGGTACAGGCCGACCGCGACCCGGTGCGGCCGCAGCTCGGGGTACGCCTCGGCCGCCTCCTGGAGGACCGCCAGCTCGGTGATCCGGTCCGCCGCGTCGTACGTGACCACCGGCGTCAGCGAGTTGACGCCCGCCGTCTGCAGCCACGACCGCGACCAGCCGGCCATGTCGCGCCCGGACGTCTCGGCGAGCACCGACAGCAGGTCGCCCAGCTGCGTGTTGCCGTAGGCGTGCTTCTTGAAGTAGCGCCGCGCGCCCTCCAGGAACGCGTCCCGTCCGACGTACGCCACCAGTTGCTTCAGCACCGACGCACCCTTGGCGTACGTGATGCCGTCGAAGTTCAGCTTGGCGTCCTCCAGGTCACGGATGTCGGCCGTGATCGGGTGTGTGGACGGCAGCTGGTCGGCCCGATAGGCCCAGGACTTGCGGTTGTTGGCGAAGGTGATCCAGCCGTCCTTGAAGCGGGTCGACTCCACCATGGCGAAGGCGCCCATGAAGTCGGCGAACGACTCCTTCAGCCACAGGTCGTCCCACCACTGCATGGTGACGAGGTCGCCGAACCACATGTGCGCCATCTCGTGCAGGATGACGTTGGCCCGGCTCTCGTACGAGGCCTGTGTCACCTTGCCGCGGAAGATGTACTCCTCGCGGAACGTGACACAGCCCGGGTTCTCCATCGCGCCCAGGTTGTACTCGGGCACGAACGCCTGGTCGTACTTGCCGAACGGGTACGGGTAGTCGAAGTTGTCGTGGAAGAAGTCCAGGCCCTGCTTGGTGATCAGGAAGATGTCGTCCGCGTCGAAGTGCCGGGCGAGCCCCTTGCGGCAGAGTGCGCCGAGCGGGATCTCCAGCGTCGTGCCATCGTCGAACGTGCGGCTGTACGAGTCGGTCACATGGTGGTACGGACCGGCGACGACCGCCGTGATGTACGTCGAGATCGGCTTCGTCTCGGCGAACCGCCAGACCCCGCCGTCCCGGGACTCCTCGACCCCGTTGCTCCAGACCGTCCACCCCTCGGGCGCCGTCACCTCGAAGCGGAAGGGAGCCTTCAGGTCGGGCTGCTCGAAGTTCGCGAAGACGCGTCGTGCGTCGGCCGGCTCGTACTGCGTGTAGAGGTAGACCTCGCCGTCCTCCGGGTCGACGAACCGGTGCATGCCCTCGCCGGTCCGGCTGTACGCGCACTGCGCGTCGACCACCAGGACGTTCTCCCCCTCCGGCAGACCGTCCAGCGCCACCCGCGTGCCGTCGAAGACGACGGCGGGGTCGAGCGCCTGCCCGTTCAGGGTCACCGACGTCACGCTCGGCGCCAGCAGGTCCGCGAAGGTGGACGCCCCGGCCCGCGCGTTGCGGAACCGGATCGTCGTCACCGAGCGGAAGGTCCGCGGACCGGCCGGGCGGTCCCCACCGTCTACGGCGTCCTCCTCGGGCTCACCGACTGCGGACCGCACGTCGAGCAGGACCTCGTATCCGTCGACGGTCAGCAGCTCCGCCCGTTCACGGGCTTCTTCGCGCGACAGGTTTTGACCGGGCACAGCTGCACTCCTTTGTGTCACCTTCGAATGGTTTTGATCCTCCCATGCGGCTCCCGGCCCGGGCGTGCGGGAATGGCGGGGCCATCCGGCGGTGTTCCCGAGCACAGGTGCGACCGCCTCTTGAGGAGAGACATGTCTGAGAACGCCACGGCGAACGGCAAGACGCCCGCCGATTTCTGGTTCGACCCGCTCTGCCCCTGGGCGTGGATGACCTCCCGCTGGATGCTGGAGGTGGAGAAGGTCCGCGACGTCGAGGTCCGCTGGCATGTGATGAGCCTCGCCGTGCTCAACGAGGACAGGCTCGACGAGCTGCCCGAGGAGTACCGCGACATGCTGGAGACCAAGGCGTGGGGCCCGGTCCGCGTGGTCGTCGCCGCCCAGCAGAAGCACGGCGACGACATCGTCGGCCCGCTGTACACGGCGCTCGGCACCCGCTTCCACAACCAGGGCGAGGGCCCGACCCGCGAGGCGATCGTGGGCGCGCTCGAAGACGTCGGCCTGCCGGCCGAGCTCGCGGACTTCGCCGACTCGGACGCTTACGACACGGAGCTGCGCGCCTCCCACAAGGAGGGCATCGACAAGGTCGGCCAGGACGTCGGCACGCCGGTCATCGCCGTGCCGGGCTCCGACGGCGAGCAGATCGCCTTCTTCGGCCCGGTCGTCACCCCCGCCCCGAAGGGCGAGGAGGCGGCGAAGCTGTGGGACGGCACACTGCTGGTGGCGTCGATCCCCGGCTTCTACGAGATCAAGCGGACCCGGACGCAGGGCCCGATCTTCGACTGATGCACGTGCCCGGTGGCGGGTTCCGGACGGCGTCCGGAACCCGCTCCGTACCGCGTCACATGGACGGCCGCGTGGTGCAGCATGCCGGAGGGGGACGACAACCGGCCCCGAAGGGAAGCGATTCGCCATGCGCATACGAGAAGCGAGCCCCGCGGAAGCCGTGGAGCTTACCGGACTCGCCCTGCGGTCGAAGGGTTACTGGGGCTACGACGAAGCGTTCCTGGCCGCCTGCCGGGACGAGCTCACCCTGCACCCGGATGACCTCGAACGCCGCAGGACCGCGGTTGCCGAGGAGGACGGCCGTGTCCTCGGCTTCACGACCCTGGAGGGGCTGCCGGCCGTGGGCACCCTCGGCATGATGTTCGTCGAACCGGACACGGTGGGCCGGGGCGTGGGCCGGTTGCTGTTCGAGCACGTCGTGTCCGAGGCCCGCCGCCTCGGTTTCGTGCGCTTCACCATCGACGCCGACCCGCATGCCGAACCGTTCTATCTCGCCATGGGGGCGGTACGGATCGGGGCGACGCCCTCGGGGTCGATCCCGGGCCGCGAACTGCCCCTGCTGGAGTTCACACTCCCGTCACGCTGAACCCTTGCCGCAGGCTCGAACTCTCGTTCATGATCTGCGGCATGTCAGCCGACGTCCGTACGGACTGGGGACCGGCCCCGCAGCTGCCGCGCCGCGTCCGCATCGGATACGGACTCGGCTCCCTGTGCACCGGCACATTCGCCACCGTTCCGGGGCTGATCCTCCTCTACTACCTGACCAATGTGCTGGCCGTGCCCGCCGCCGTCGCGGGCGCCGCGGTCTTCCTTCCCAAGGCGTGGGACGTCCTGATCAACCCGCTGGTCGGAGCCCTTTCCGACCGCAGCCGGCTGCGCGGCGGCCCGCGCCGCCCGTTCCTGCTGATCGGCGCCTGCACCCTGCCGCCGTTCTTCGCGCTGCTCTTCGCCGCGCCGCCGCTGCGGGGTGCAGCGGCGGCCGGATACGTGGCCGTGCTGTTCCTGCTGGCCGCGACCGCGTACGCGGTGTTCCAGGTTCCGTACGTGACGATGCCCGCCGAGATGACGGAGGACCCGGCCGAACGCGGCCGGGTCCTGGCCTGGCGGGTGGCCTTCCTCGGCGTCGCCATCCTGCTGTCGGGCGCACTCGCCCCCGCCATCGCACACGCCGACGGTGACACCGCGGCGAGCTACCGGCTGATGGGGATCGCCGTCGCCGTCCTGCTCGCCCTCGGGATGTCCGGGGCCTGGTTCACCACCCGTTGGGCCCCGACGGTCGCCCGCAGCGAGGCCGAACCGTCCCTGCGCGCGCAGCTCGCCGCCGCCCGCTCGAACCGCCCGTTCCTCTTCCTGGCCGGCATGTGGTCCCTGCAGGCCCTGGCCATCGGCGTCATGCTCGCCGGCGTCCAGTACTTCGCCACGTACACCCTCGGCTCGGCGAACGCCGTCACCCCGCTCTTCGCGTGCATGATCGGCCCGCTGGTGCTCTTCATGCCGCTCTGGAACCGGCTGGCCAGGCTCCGCGGCACGACCTGCGCCCAGTGGTGCGCCTCGCTGCTCTATCTCGCAGGTGCGGTGGTGCTGGCGTTCACCCGGCAGGGCGGCACGGCACTCGGCTACACGGCCGTCGTCGTGGTCGGAATCGCCTACGCGGGACTCCAGTTGCTGCCCCTGACGATGCTCGCCGACACGCTGGCCGCCGATGTCGCCCGTACCGGCAGGCGACGGGCCGCGACGTTCACCGGGCTGTGGACGGCGGCTGAGACCCTCGCCTTCGCGCTGGGCGCCGGGGCGTTCGCCCTGGTCCTCGCCGTGACGGGGTTCCGCGCCTCGGACGCCGACCACCGGGTGGACCAGCCGGACATGGCGCTGGCCGGCATCACGGCCGGTATGAGCGTGCTGCCCGCAGTCCTCGCGGTGGCGAGCCTGTGGCTGTTGCACCGGTACTCCGACTCCCTCAAGGAAGAGCCCGCCCATGCCGACTGACTCCACACCCCCGGGCCTGCCCCAGGGGCGGCCCGCCGCCGACGTCCTCGCCGAGCTGCGTTCGCTGCGCGGCGCCGACGCACCGACGAGGGGCGGCCGCACCTTCGCGTACGTCTACGACGCGGGCCTGGACGGCCTCGACGAGCTGGCGGCCGCCGCCTACACGGCGTACGCCACTGTCAACGGCCTCGACATGACGGTCTTCCCGAGCGTCGCCCGGCTGGAGAACGACCTGGTGGGTGCGGCGGCGGCGCTGCTGGGCGGCGGGCCGGACGTCCAGGGCTCGTTCACCAGTGGCGGTACGGAGTCCATCCTGCTCGCGGTGAAGACGGCCCGCGACCAGGCCAGGTCGGAACGGGGCGTCACCGACCCCCAGTTGCTCCTTCCGTCCACCGCTCATGCGGCCTTCCACAAGGCGGCGGCGTACCTGGGCCTGGAGCCGGTGGTCGTCCCGGTGGACCCCGCCACGTACCGGGCGGACGCCGCAGCGACGGCGGCCGCGATCACGTCCCGCACGGCCCTCGTGGTGGCCTCCGCACCCTCGTACGCGCACGGCGTGATCGATCCGGTGGCGGAGATCGCCGCGGCGGCCGCGGACCGTGGTGTGCTGTGCCATGTCGACGCCTGCATCGGCGGCTGGATCCTGCCCTATCTGCGCCGCGCGGGCCGCGACATCCCGCCGTTCGACCTGTCGGTCCCCGGCGTCACCTCGCTCTCCGTCGACCTGCACAAGTACGGCTACGCGGACAAGGGCGCGTCGGTGGTGCTCTACCGGGACGCCGGCCTCCGCCGCCACCAGTACTTCGCCCACGCGGGCTGGCCCGGCTACCCGGTGGTCAACCCGACCGTCCAGGGCACCAAGTCGGCGGGGCTGCTGGCGCAGGCGTGGGCGGTGCTGAGGCATGTCGGCGAAGACGGTTACACGGATCTCGCGGCCCGGGTCGCGGAGGCCACCGACCGGCTGCTCGCAGGGCTGAGCAAGACGGACGACGTGCACGTCCTCGGTGACCCGTCGGCCGGCCTGGTCGCCTTCACGCTCCACACGTCCGGCGTTCCCGACCTGAGCCTGCTGCTGCACCTCGCGGACGAGATGCGCGAACGCGGCTGGTACCTCCAGCCGCAGCTCTCCTTCGACGGCCTGCCGCCCAACCTCCACCTCACGCTGACCCCGGCCACGGTCGGCCAGGTGGACGCCCTGCTCACCGACCTCACCGGAGCACTGTCGGCGGCCCGCGCGCTGCCTCCGGTCACGGTCGACCCGGGCCTGGCCGAACTGGCCGCCGGACTCGACCCGTCGGCCCTGGGCCCGGAGGAGGTCGCGGCGGTCCTGGCCTTCGCCGGCCTCGGCGGCGACGCGGGCCTGCCCGCCCGGATGGCCCCGGTACTGGTACTGCTCGACGCGTTGCCGGGGCCGCTGAAGGAGCGGCTGCTCACGGAGTTCGTGGGGTCGATCTTCCGGATCTGAACGTGGCGCGACGGCGGGGCGCCGGCGTTCAGGTGCTCCTTGCAGCGCAAGGGCAGGCCGCGCACATGGCGCCGCGCCTCACCGTTCTCACGTTCGGTCCGGCCCCTTCACGCGTCGAGCAGGCTCGTGATCCCGACGACGTCGCCGACGGCCACCACACCGTCGCGGACCACCGCGTTCTTCGCGCCGAAGCTGACCTTGTTCCCGTAGTCGGGTTCGCGGCGGTACGTCGACAGGGTCCGGACCGGCTCCGGGCCCGCCCGGCGGCCGGTCGACTGGTCCACCAAGGGGACGTTGCACCGCATCGCCCGCACGGCGTAGGCCAGTTCGGCCGAACCGATCGTCATCCGGCGTACCCGGTCCTCGAAGTGCGGCTCGTCGGAGCCGGCCAGCACGATGTTCGGGCGGAAGCGGTCCATGGGCACGCCGTCCGCGTCGCCCCGGGCCTCGATACGGGCGTTGAGGCCGGCCAGGGACGCGGTGGAGGCGACCAGCACCGCATGGGCGTCGGCGAAGTTGACCTTGCCGGGGGTCTCGCCCCAGCCGTCGCGGTCGAAGCCGGGCGCCACCCGGACCAGCCGGGACCTCGTCCCGAGTGCCTCCGAGAACCACTCGGCGGCCGCGTCCCCCTGGTCGCACGCCTCGCCGAGCGGGCGGTCGAACATGCTGACCGCGCGGCGCGGACCGTCCCGGTCGACGTCCAGCTTCAGGGGTTCGAGGTCGTGTGCGGAGAGGAGCAGCACGTTGCCGCCGTCCAGGACTTCGGCCCTGATCGCGGCCATCGCGGGGAGCGTCCGCTGGCTGCGGAACGCGCCGTCCTCCGCGTCCACCACCATGAACGTACGGTCGTGCACCAGACCGGTCCCGGTGAGCTCGGCACGGTCGACGAGGACGCCGGCGCAGCCCTTGACCGGGTAGTACGCCAGTTCGTGAACGGTGATGGTCATGATGCCCCTGTCCTCGGCAACCGCTTCGCGCGTGTCGATGCTGCCGGACATGATCGTGCCGGGTGTGATGAGTTCGACTGGCCGGTCCCACCAGGCGACGGTGCCCATCATCGCACCCGCCTCGTACGAGTGACATCCGCGCGGGGCTGGGGGAGCCAGGACGTGATCAGCCCTTCGGGCCGGGACCGAAGGGCTGATGCGGTGCCGGGATCCGGCAGGTACTGCGTCCGGCCCCGGCGCGCATCGCCCGCCGCACCTGGCCGTGCCCCAAGCTGGTGGACGAACCGGAAGGGAGAGTCGATGACCGCCACCCCCACGACCCTGCTGCTCGCCCGCCACGGAGAGACCGTCTGGCATGGAGAGGACCGTTACGCCGGGATCAGCGACATTCCGCTCAGTGACGAGGGGCACCGGCAGGCCGAGCAGCTGGCGCGGTGGGCGGTCAGGAACCCGGTCGACGCGATCTGGACGTCGACGGTCCCGCGCGCCGTCGAGACCGCCGAACCCGCCTGCCGGGCGCTCGGCCTCGTACCCCTGCCCGAACACGATCTGCGCGAGTGCGACTTCGGGGCGGCGGAGGGGTGCACGCTCGCCGAGTTCGCCGCCGAGGACCCTGCATGGGCCGAGGCGTACCGCGCCGATCCGGTGATCCACGCCTTCCCCGGGGCCGAGGATCCGCGCACGGCCGCGGCCCGGGGGACGGCGGCGCTGCGCCGGATCGCGTACTGCCATCCGGGGCAGCGCGTACTGGTCGTCGCGCACGGCACGGTGCTGCGACTCGTACTGTGCGAACTGCTGTCGATCCCGCTCGGTGCCTACCGCCGGGTGCTTCCGCACCTGCGGAACGCGGCGGTGAGCGAGGTGCAGCTCGGCGAGGAGGGCGGCGCGCTGCTCTCCCTCAACGTGCCGTGCGTACCGGACGTCAGTTCTTGACGGCCCCGGCCCGGCGCTGGCGCACGAGACCGACGACGCTCAGGACCACGGTCAGCGCACCCGTCGCCAGCAGCTGGTCACGCGTGTCGGGCCGGAGCAGCATCAGCACGAAGATGCCGGCCATGGCCGCCAGCGCCAGCAGCGTCCCCACCGGGAACAGCCACATCCGCACGACCAGCTTCTCGGGCGACTCGCGCTCCAGCCGGCGGCGCAGCAGCAGCTGCGACACCGCGATGAAGATCCAGACGACCAGGATCACCGCGCCGATCAGGTTGAGCAGCCAGGGGAAGACGTCGTCCGGCCGCCAGTAGCTGAGCAGCACGCACAGGAAGCCGAAGACGGACGAGACGAGTACCGCGGTACGCGGCACGCCGGAGGTGATGCTGCCGAGCCGCCTCGGGCCCTGGCCGCGGGCGACCAGCGAGCAGGCCATGCGCGAAGCGCCGTAGATGTTGGCGTTCATCGCGGACAGCAGGGCGATCAGGATGACCACGTTCATGATCTCCGCTGCGCCGCTGATGCCGAGGTGGTCGAGGGTCGCGTAGAACGGGCCGACCGTCGCGACCTTCGGGTCGTCCCACGGGACGAGGGTGACGACGACGGCCATCGAACCGACGTAGAACAGCGCGATCCGCCACATCGCCGTCCGGACCGCCTTCGCGACGCCCCGCACCGGGTTCTCGGACTCGGCCGCGGCGATGGTGACCGTCTCCAGACCGCCGTACGCGAAGACGGAGGCGAGCAGTCCGATGATGAAGCCGTTGGCGCCGTGCGGCAGGAACCCGCCGTCACCGCGGAGGTTGGCGTCGCCCGGGGCGGTCGTGCCGGGCAGCACGCCGAGGATCGCCAGCACGCCCAGCACCAGGAACAGCGTGATCGCGGCGACCTTGAGTGCGGCGAACCAGAACTCGAACTCGCCGAAGTTCTTCACGGCGGCCAGGTTCGTGGCGAGGAAGAGCACCATGAACAGCGCCACCCAGGCCCACTCGGGGGTGCCGGGCAGCCAGCCGGTGACGATGTGTGCGGCGCCGATCCCTTCCAGGCCGACGGCGACGCAGAGCAGCACCCAGAACGCCCACCCGACGGCGAATCCGGCCCACGGTCCGATGGCCCGTTCCGCGTGGACGGAGAAGGAGCCGGAGGCCGGATTGGCGGCGGACATCTCGCCGAGCATGCGCATCACGAACATGACCAGCAGCCCGGAGAGGGCGTAGGCGAGGACGATCGAGGGCCCGGCGGAGGCGATACCGGCACCGGAACCGACGAACAGCCCGGCACCGATGACACCGCCGAGGGCGATCATCGACAGATGGCGCTGCTTGAGTCCATGGGTGAGCGCGGAGTCGGCCGTGACCGCGGGGGCCTCGGCGCCGGCCGGGGTGGCGGCGGAATCGGCGGTGGGGGGAGACGCGGTGGTCCGAGGCATGGACAAGCTCTGTTCGGTAGGTGAGACGGGAACGTTGCCACAGTCTCTTCCCGACACCCGTCCACAGGGGATCGGCGTCCGCTATCCGGGCGCTGGCGTCACACAAGGTGAACGCGTGTGTACGTGCCCGGGACGGCCGCCCCCCTTCAGCGCCCGCCCGTGGATCCGCGCCGGCCCCTCAGCTCCCGCGCCCCCGCCGCCAGCAGAACCAGACCGGTCGCCGCGGCCGACCACAGCACCTGCGGGCGCGCGACGTCATCGGTCAGCATCAGCACGAGTACGGCCACGAGCGCGGCCAGGGTCACCCAGGTCAGCCACGGGAAGCACCACATCCGCAGGGCCAGTGCCTGGGGCGCCTCGCGTTCGAGACGGCGTCGCAGCCGCAGCTGCGACGCGGCGATCAGCCCCCAGACGAAGAGGAGCACCGCGCCGACCGAGTTGAGCAGATAGAGGAAGACGGTGTCGGGCCACTTCAGATTGAGCAGGACGGAGACGAAGCCGAAGGCGACCGAGGCCAGCACCGCCCGCCGCGGCACCCCGCCCCCGCCGCCGCTTCCCGACACCTTGAGCAGCCCGCGCGGTCCCTCGCCGCGCTCGGCCAGCGAGAAGACCATCCGTGACGCGCCGTAGAGATTGGCGTTCAGCGCGGAGAGCAGTGCCACGAACACCACGATGTTCATGATCTGCCCGGCCGACGGCACCCCGATCGCGTCCAGGACCGTGACGTACGGGCTCAGTCCGGACTGCTGCGCGGTCCACGGCAGCACCGTCACGATCACCAGCATCGACCCGACGTAGAAGAACAGGATCCGCACGACCGCACTGCGTACCGCGCGTCCCACCGCGCGGGCCGGGTTCTCGGTCTCGGCCGCCGCGATCGTGACGACCTCCAGCCCCCCGAACGCGAAGACGACCGTCAGGACGCCGGAGACGACACCGTCCCAGCCGTTCGGCAGGAAGCCGCCCTGCCCGGTGAGGTTGGCCAGCCCGACCGGATCGGTGTCCGGCAGCAGACCGAAGACGGCGAGCAGCCCGAGCACCAGAAAGATCACGATCGCGGTGACCTTGAGCGCGGCGAACCAGAACTCGAACTCGCCGAAGTTCTTCACCGCCGTCAGATTGGCCACGGTGAAGACGACCATGAAGACCAGCACCCACGCCCACTGGTCCACGCCCGGCAGCCAGCCGTGGGCGATCTTCGCGGCGGCGGTCGCCTCCACGGCGAGGACCACCACCAGCAGGAACCAGTAGAGCCAGCCCACGCTGAACCCGGCCCAGCGGCCGAGCGCCCGCTCCGCATGGACGGAGAACGCGCCCGAGGCGGGCATCGCGGCCGACATCTCGCCGAGCATCCGCATCACCAGCATCGCGAGCGCGCCCGCGATCAGGTACGACACGACGATGCCCGGTCCGGCGACCGCGATCCCGGCGCCCGAACCGACGAAGAGCCCGGCGCCGATCACCCCGCCCAGGCCGAGCATGGTCAGATGGCGCTGCTTCAGTCCGTGCGAGAGGGGTTCCTGCTGCGCGGGGGGAGGGGAGTCGTGCATGGGGTGCGGGTCACTCTCGGATATCTGGCAGGTCCCTCTTATGGGGAACCTACAGTCTCACGTGGCGAGACCATGTCTGTTGGCCGGGCCCCTCTCGGCCCTCACCTCAGTGACCAGCATCACGCCGCCGTGTGATTGCGTACCGGCCTTTGTGTGAACCCCACCAATCCGTCAACCGCCGCTTTGTCGGTGGCTGATGGTGATCGAGCGTTAACCCGTGGACTAACGTCAGGCTCAGTCCGTCCCCACCTGCCCTCACCTCCGCGGAGTCCCGATGAGTACTGCTGCCGCCGCCCCCGTCCGTACCGGAGCGGTCCTCGCCGATCTGCTGCCCGCCGCCAGGCACCGCTACGCCGTCGACACGGCCCTGGTCGTCGGCGGCGCCGCGCTCACCGGCATCGCCGCCCAGATAGCGGTTCCGGTCCCGGGCTCCCCGGTCCCCGTCACCGGCCAGACCTTCGCCGCCCTCCTCGTCGGCACCGCGCTCGGCGCGCGCCGCGGCTTCCTCTCCCTCGCCGTGTACGCGCTCGTCGGCATGGCGGGCATGCCGTGGTTCGCGGGCGGCAGCTCCGGCGCGGGCGGCGCCTCGTTCGGTTACGTCCTCGGCATGCTGCTCGCCGCGACCGTGGTCGGTGACCTCGCCCGCCGCGGCGGAGACCGCTCCGTGCTGCGCACCGCGGGCACGATGGTGCTCGGCTCCGCAATCATCTACGCGGTCGGAGTCCCGTACCTGGCGCTGTCCACCGGGATGTCGGCGAGCGCCGCGATCGCGGCCGGCCTGGTGCCGTTCCTGCTCGGTGACGCACTGAAGGCGGCGCTGGCGATGGGCGCGCTCCCCACCGCCTGGAAGCTCATCGGCCGCCGCGGCTGACGCAGGCTCACGCGCCTCGGGCGCGTTCGTGAAACCCCCACCCAAGAGGCTCGCCGGGTCGCACTGCGACACCAGACCGGCGGGCCTCTTGCATGCCCGCTCACCGTGGAGGGCTTCGGTACGGTGCCCGCCGCGGATGCAGAAGCCCAGCGAGGTCGGGGCACTGAGCGGCACGGCGCACGGCGGTCACCGCGGCCGCCGCACGGGCCGGGTGGATGACCTGGGCCACGGCCGGCCCGCGCCCGGCGGCACATGCGACCGCGGCCCGGACCGATCGTCGCTACCGGTGACGACGACGATCGGTCCGGGCCGCAGTGGAGGAACCGGTCCGGAACCCGCCCGGCTCCTCCGTGTCCGGCGCACCGGGGCGGCCGGCCGGGAGGGCAGCGGGTCGAACAAAAGGGGAGGCTTTCCCGTCGCGCGGTGAAGTCCGCAACGGGAGAGCCTCCCCATACACCTGACATCGGCCGTCAGGCAGGCACAGGATCGATCAGGCGTCGGCGGCGATCGCACCGCTCTTGCGCTGCCGGACCTCGCGTACCAGCGAGATGCCCACGACGATCGCTGCGACAAGGAGCGAGAGCAGGACCTGCTCGCGGCCGCTGTCGTCGGTCAGCATGTAGACCAGCACGAACGAGATCATCGCGATCGTCGCCCAGGTCAGGTACGGGAAGAGCCACATCCGTACGACCAGCTTCTCCGGCGACTCGCGCAGGATGATCCCGCGCATCCGCAGCTGGGTGAAGCAGATGACCAGCCAGACGAACAGGGCGACGGCACCGGACGAGTTCAGCAGGAACTGGAAGACGGTGTCCGGCCACTGGTAGTTGAAGAACACGGCGACGAAGCCGAAGACCACCGAGGACAGGATGGCCGCCTGCGGCACGCCCCGCTTGTTGGTCCGGGCGAACGCCTTCGGCGCGTCACCGCGGCCGCCGAGCGAGAACGCCATCCGCGAGGCCGTGTACAGGCCGGAGTTGAGGCAGGACAGGACGGCCGTCAGCACGATGACGTCCATCACCTGGCCGGCGTGCGGAATGCCGATCGAGTTCAGCGCGGCGACGTAGCTGCCGTCCTTGAGGATCGACGCGTCGTTCCACGGCAGCAGCGTCAGCACGATGAAGATCGAGCCCAGGTAGAAGACGGCGATCCGCCAGATCACGCTGTTGGTGGCCTTCTGGACGGCGCGCTGCGGGTTCTCGGACTCACCGGCCGCCAGCGTGACGATCTCGCTGCCCATGAAGGAGAAGACGACCATCAGCACACCGGTGAGGATGGCGCCCGGCCCGTTGGGGAAGAAGCCGCCGCTGTCCGTGAGGTGCGCGAGCCCCGCGCCCGGGTTGTCCGAACCGGGCAGCACCCCGAAGACGGCGAGCAGACCGACGACGACGAACGCGCCGATCGCCACGACCTTGATCCCGGCGAACCAGAACTCGAACTCGCCGTACGAGCTGACCGAGACCAGGTTCGTCGCGGTGAGCACCACCATCACGATCAGCGCCCACGCCCACTGCGGGACGCCCGGCACCCAGCCCTCCAGGATCTTGGCACCCGCCGTGGCTTCGACGGCGAGCACCACGACCCAGAAGAACCAGTACAGCCAGCCGATCGAGAAACCGGCCCAGCGGCCGAGGGCCTGGTCGGCGTAGGCGGAGAAGGAACCCGAGCTGGGCCTGGCCGAGGCCATCTCGCCGAGCATCCGCATGACGAAGACGACCATGAGGCCGACGAGCGCGTACGAGAGCAGGATGGCCGGTCCTGCGGCGGCGATGCCGGCGCCGGAGCCCACGAAGAGGCCCGCGCCGATCACTCCGCCGATGGCGATCATGGAGAGGTGGCGGTTCTTGAGACCTGCCTGGAGCCCGTCGCCGGACTCCTGCTTGCCCGCCCGGCCCGGCTCGCCGGGCTTCTGGCCCGGTCCTGCCAGAGTCGTCTGCGTCATGGATCGAATCCTTACGTTCTGGATCACTCTGTCCCGTAGCTGTGCCGCTGCACTGTGGTGTGGCGGCGAGGCACTGGCATTGAAGCTCGCCCGACCCGAGAAGCGGAACCCTTTATTCCGAATAGGTGTCCGGATCGTTGCCCGAGTGGGATTGCACACATGAGCGCTGCGCAACGGCTTTGAGCGCCGGTCGAGCGGGTGCTCAACGGCAGGTCCTACGGGAGGTCGGGAGCCTGATCCGGCAGCGGGTCCTGCCGCGTCCGGAGGGTCACGACCCCGATGACGGCTACCCCGCGATCCACATGCCACACTCGTCCCATGCGCGTGTACCTCGGTTCCGACCATGCCGGCTTCGAACTCAAGAACCACCTCGTCGAGTGGCTCAAGGCCCAGGGCCACGAAGCCGTCGACTGTGGTCCCCACATCTACGACGCCCAGGACGACTACCCGCCGTTCTGCCTGCGCGCCGCCGAGAAGACGGCCGCGGACGCGGGCAGCCTCGGCATCGTGATCGGCGGTTCCGGCAACGGCGAGCAGATGGCCGCCAACAAGGTGAAGGGCGTGCGTGCCGCACTCGCCTGGAGCGAGCAGACCGCCGCGCTCGGCCGCGAGCACAACGACGCCAATGTGGTGGCCATCGGTGGCCGGATGCACACGGTCGAGGAGTCGACGAAGTTCGTCGAGATCTTCCTCGCGACGCCGTACTCGGGTGAGGAGCGTCACACCCGTCGCATCGAGATGCTGACGGCGTACGAGACCACGGGCGAACTGCCCCCCATCCCGGCCCACCACCCGCAGCAGGGCTGACCCGTCCCACCCCGTGCCGCCGGTCCGTCCGGCGGCACAGTCATATCCTCGTAGTCATATCCCACCCCGCCGAGGAGAGCCGCCGCCGTGCCCGAGGGACACACGATCCACCGCCTGGCCGCGGACCACCGTGACCGGTTCGCGGGCGGGCCGGTGCGGGTCAGCAGCCCGCAGGGCAGGTTCTCGGAGAGCGCGGCCCTCCTGGACGGCCGCAGGTTCACCGGCGTCGACGCGCACGGCAAGCACCTGTTCCTCGGCTTCGAGGACGCCGGGTGGGTCCACATCCACCTCGGCCTGTTCGGCAAGCTCCGCTTCGGCACAGCACCGGTTCCGCCGCCCACGGACACCGTCCGCCTGCGCCTGGCCAACGACGGCCATCACGCGGACCTGCGCGGCCCGACCACCTGCGCGCTCGTCACGGAACCCGAGAAGCGCGCGATACACGACCGGCTGGGCCCGGACCCGCTGCGGACCGACGAGGACGGCGAGCGCGCCTGGCAGCGGATCTCGCGCAGCCGCATCACGGTGGCCGCGCTGCTGATGGACCAGAAGGTCATCGCGGGCGTGGGCAACGTGTACCGGGCGGAGGTCCTGTTCCGGCACGGCATCGACCCGTACCGCCAGGGCAAGGACCTCACGCGTGCGGAGTGGGACGCGATGTGGGCCGACCTGGTGCTGCTGATGCGCGAGGGCGTGCGGAACAACCGGATCGACACGGTGCGGCCGGAGCACATGCCGGAGGCGATGGGGCGGGCGCCGCGGGTGGACGACCACGGGGGTGAGGTGTACGTGTACCGGCGGGCGCGGCAGGGGTGCCACGTCTGCGGCACGGAGATCCGTACGGCGGACCTGGCGGCCCGCAACCTCTTCTGGTGCCCCACCTGCCAGCCGGGCTGAGGGCTGTCCCCTAATCTCTCGCGGGCGCACGACGACAGCCGCGGCACCTCGCCGCGCTCGCTACAACTCACTTCGATGCAGCAAACCGACAGCAGCTCGCAACCCCCTCCTGATCCGGCAGACGTCAGGTCGATGACGCCGGGCCGTCCGCATGCACGGCGCGCCGGCGGTGGGGAAGGCCGGTCCAGGACGGCGCCCGGCCGGTCGCCCGACGTATCCGACCCCCCGGGCCGAGCGGCCACCCCGGCGATGTCACCCGCATAACGAATGGACCAAGCGGCCGGCCGCTCCCTGTCGCAGAGGGAGCCAACTCCCCTATGCTCCCGTGGGATTGGAGGTCTACACCATTCCACGCGCCGAGCACCGGGCTGTGCACAGCGGCTCCGAACACGGGGAGAGCAGGCTGTGACAGGAACGGCTGTGACGGAGCGGAGCAGGACGCCTTCCGAGCGAGCCCGCCGGCCGAGCGTGCCGCGCATCGTCCGCAGGTGCATGCATCACGGACCTGTCCTCGTGGCCGCCGCCCTGACCGTGCTGCTCGCCGGCACCGTCCTCGCCGCCCTCGCGGCGCTCGTCGGCACGGCCGTGGAGAGCGGCGCGCAGGCACGGATCGCCGCCGACCCGCAGGGGATGGTGCGGATCACGGCGCACTACGACGCAGACGGTGTCCCGCTCGCCGACAAGCAGGTGCGGGCGGCGCTGCACGAGGCTTTCGGGCCCGTCCCGGTCACCGTCCGCACCGCGCTGCGCGCCCCCGCCGCCCGGTCGTTCGACCTGCCTGTGCTCGATGCGGCCGGGAAGCCGCGGCCGGGCGGCGGCGTCGGGGTCATCGCCCTCGACTCGGTGCGCGAGCATGCCCGGCTGAGTGCCGGCGCATGGCCCGAGGAGACGGCAGCAGGTGCACCGGACACGCTGCAGGCCGCCCTGCACGAGGGGCTGGCGCACCGGCTGCACGCCGAGGTCGGCGACACGGTG
This sequence comes from Streptomyces sp. NBC_00316, assembly GCF_036158715.1. Taxonomy (NCBI): domain Bacteria; kingdom Bacillati; phylum Actinomycetota; class Actinomycetes; order Kitasatosporales; family Streptomycetaceae; genus Streptomyces; species Streptomyces sp. NBC_00316. The sequence continues at coordinate 5,887,952 of NZ_CP108023.1, forward strand.
GTGCTGTCCGCCGCCAAGGGCCACGTCCGGCTCAAGGTGACCGGGCTGTGGCACGCCGGCAGCCGTGACTCCACGCTGTTCCGCGGACTGACCAGCAGCTTCGGCGGACTCGACAGTCTGACCGTGGTCTCCGTACCGGCCTTCGAGGCCAACTCCGCGCTCTCCGGCGATGCCCTCGTCGGCTGGGTCGCGCTGCCCGTCACCGACAAAATGGCCGCCGAGGAACTCGGCCCGCTGCGCGACCGTCTCGCCGCGCTGGAGGCCGGCGACCCGGCACGTACCGTCTTCCGTGGCAGGCCTGCCGCCGTGCAAGGGGTTGTCGCCGAGGCGCCGCTGGTGTCCGCCATCGACCGGATCGATACACCGATGGTGGTCGCCCGCTCCGGCATGTACATCCCGACGGCGCTGCTGGCCGCACTGGCCGCCGCCGCGCTCGTTCTCACGGCCCGCCAGCTGACCGAGCACCGCCGTGCGGATACGGCGCTGCTCGGCGCGCGGGGAGCGGGCACCCCGCGGCTGCTGGCAGCGGCGGGCGCCGAGTGGGCGCCGGTCGCCGTCCCCGCCGCAGTGGCCGCTCCGTTTCTGGCCGGTCCGCTGCTCGCCGTGCTGGACGATGCCGGGCTGCTGCCCGGTGAGGTGCCGCATTCGGCGCTCTCGTATCCCGGGTGGGCGGCGGCGCTGCTCGCGCTGCTGCTGCACGGAGTGTCGGCGCTGCTGCCGGTGGTGCGCGCGGCGCGCGACGGGCGGGCGGTGGCGAAGCTGCGCCGGCGCGGAGCGAAGGCGGCGGCGTTCCAGAAGGCAGGCACGGATGTGGTGCTCGCCGCCGTGGCGGTGCTGGGGTGGCTGCAGCTGAGACGGTACCGGTCGCCGGTGGCGGGCGGTGACGGCGGGGCGTCGGTGGACCCGGTGCTGGTGCTGGTGCCGGTCGTCGTCACCATCGCGGCGACGCTGTTCACACTGCGGCTGCTGCCGCTCGCCGAGCGCGGCGCGGTGTGGCTGGCGCGGCGGTCCGCGGGGCTGATTCTGCCGCTGGGCGGCTGGCAGGTGAGCCGCCGGGCGACCCGGCATGCCGGTCCTGCGCTGCTGATGGTCCTCGCCCTCGCGGTGGGTGCGCTGACCATCTCGGCCCTCACCATGATCGACCGCAGCAACCACGACCGGGCCCGGCACACCGTGGGCGCCGACCTGCGGCTCACCCCGGACGAGTTCGGCGAGAAGGCGCTGCCGGGTGCCGCGCGGCACAGCGCCTACACCGCGCTGCCCGGTATCGAGGCGGCGACGCCCGTCACCGACCTCCCGGTGAAGATCGACGACGGCGAGGCGGGCATCACCGCCATCGACACGGCCGAGGCCGCCCCCACTCTTCGCCCGGGTGCGACCTCAGGTCCCATGCCCGCTCTGCGCGGGGACCTCGCGGACGGGCGGCTGCCGCAGCAGCTCGCCGCCCTGGGGGAGAACGTCCCGCGCGCCGGTGTCCGACTGCCGGGTGAGCCACGGGCGATCGCCGCCGCGGTGACCCTGCGGGCGGACGCCGGCGGCACCCCGGACGTTCCCCGGATCGTCCTCACCGTGCAGGACGCCTCCGGCCTCATCGACACCGTCGCCGCGCGGCTGCCGCACGCGGACGGCAAGCGGCACGAGATCGCCTTCCCCCTCGACGTACCGGGCGGCGGCAACCTCGCCCGGCACTATCCGCTCACCATCACCCGCATAGCCGTGGACTTCCGGCGCGAACCCACCCGGCGCCACTACGACCTGACCATTCACCAGTTCGGCTCCGACTCGGCCGCCGTCGCCGCCCCGGGCCCCGGGTCCGTCGGCTGGGAGGACGTGAACCCCGAGCCGCCCAGCGCGCGCGACCTGGGCTGCGGGGACCCCGACGGCCGGTCGGGCCTCAGCACCGCCGGTGTCTGCGGCATGGCGAAACTGCAGCCGCCGGACGGTCTCCGGGCGTCGCTGCTCGGCCCGGACGGGTCCAATGCGCAGTCCAACACGCTGGTCGAGTTCGGTCCGATCCGGCACGGCCGGATCCCCGCGGTCCCCGCCCTCGCCGATGACGCACTGCTGGACTCCGGCCGGGCCGCGATCGGCAGGCAGATCGCGGTGGAGACCCATGACGGCACCACGTTCACCCTCGAGGTGACCGGCCGCATCGGCGGCGTCCCCGGCTTCCCGCACGACGGGGGCCGGCTGCTCGTCGACAGCCGGGCACTGGCCGCCTCCCTGGCGCAGCGCGGGGTGCTGCCCCCGGAGGAGAACTCCTGGTGGCTGTCGGCCCGCGGCGCGGACGCCGCCCCGGCGGCGGCCGCGATACGCAAGGCCGAAGGCATCGGCACCGTCCTGGATGTGCCGCAGGCCGAGGACGCCCTGCGCGGCGATCCACTGCAGCACGGCACCCGCGGTGTGCTGGTGCTGTGCCTGATCCTCGCCCCGGCCTTCGCGGTGATCGGCTTCACCCTGCACGCCATGCTCTCCACCCGTGAACGCCGCCGGGAGTTCGCGCTGTTGCGTGCCATGGGTGTGCGCAAACGGCAGCTCACCGGGCTGCTGTGGACGGAGCAGCTCCTGATCGCGGTGGTCTCGGTGGTGCTCGGCGCCGTTCTCGGCACCACGCTGGCCGGGCTGATCGTGCCGCTCGTGACCGTCGACGACCACGGCAGCCCGGTCTTTCCCGGGGTGATCGCCACCGTGCCCTGGGACCGGGTGGCGCTGACGACCGCCGCCACCGCCGTGCTGATAACCGTGATGGTGACGGTCATGTCCCGGACGCTCGCCCGGGTGGATCTCGCCCGGGTGATGAGGGCGGGGGAGCAGTGATGATCAACGGACGCTGGGTGGCCCGCGAGGCCAGGGGCCAGGCGCCGCTTCTGGCCTGTCTGTTCGTCCTGGCGGCCGTGCTGAGCTCGATCGCTCTGGCCGGGCCCGTGCTGCTCGACCGGCTGTCGGGCCACGCGCTCGGCAACCGGGTGGCAGCGGCACAGCGGCAGGGCGAGCTCCTGGTGACCTCGGCGACGATGGTGGCGTATCAGGAGAGCGACCCGGGCTCGGGCGAGGTCGTCGTCGGTCAGCCCGAGTCCGGTGAGATGTCGGCCGCCCTGGAGCAGGCCGGGCAGGAGATCCGGGACGCGGCCCGCCCGCCGCTGCACGGGCTGCTGAAGCCCGGCTCGGTACGCACCGAACCGGTCCTGACCGACATCCGCAGCGGCGTCCCCGGCAGCCCGCGGGCGCAGCTGTCGCTGCTGTACGCCGACGACGCGCCGGCCGCCTCCGCCTATGCCGAGGGCGGCCCCCCGTCGGCGCTGCCCGATGCAGCACTGAACGACGGCCGCCCGATCCCGGTGGCGGTCTCCACCCAGGTGCGCGACGCGTACGGGCTGAAGCTCGGGGAGCGGCTGGACCTGGGGGGCGACTTCACCGACCGTGTGGTCCTCTCCGGCTTCTTCGAGGTGCCCCAACGGCTCGGCGACGTGGCCCTGTTCCGTCAGCAGCCCGGGCTGGCTGCGCCGCTGACGGAGACCCGGGGCAGTGGGGGGCTCACGGTGCGACGGGCGCTCGCCGTGCTCGACGGTACCGGTCTCGAGATCCTGCAGGGGCGCCACGACCTCGACGTCCAGCTGGTGTGGCGCACCCGGATGACGCTCGGTGACGAGCGGGCGAAGGCGATTGCCGCGGCCGACGGCGGCGCCGCACTGCAGCGTGCCCTCGGCCGCTTCCGGCGCGACGCCTCGGAAGGGCTGTGCCCGGGGGCCGCGGCCGGCGCCGAGTGCCATCTCGCCGACCGCCGGCTCTTCCAGCCCGCCACCACCAACGAACTGACAGCCGTCGTCGACGACTTCCGGCGCGACCGCGCGCAGGCCGGCGCGCTGTCCGCGTTCGCCGTCGCCGGTCTGCTGGCCGTCGCCTTCGCCACCGTTGTGGTCACCGCGCAACTGGCGGTGCGCCGTGGCGCGTTCACCGACCGGCTGCAGCGTTCCCGCGGTGCCACCGCGCTGGAGGTCGCCCAGGCCCGCCTCGCGCAGACCGGCCCCGCAGTGCTGCTGGGCGCCGCCGCCGGATACGCCGGCGTGCGGGCGGTGGTCGAGGAGGAGATCGACAGCGGGCTGACGGCCGCCGCCGTCGTCGTCGCACTCGCCGCTCTCACCCTGCCCGCCCTCACCTGGTTCTCGGTGCGGGAGCGGAAGGCCGAGCCGGGCCGGCGCACCGGCGCCCGCAGGGCCGTCTCCGGGCGGCGGCTGATGGCGGAGACCGCGGTGCTCCTGCTGGCAGTGGGCCTGGTCGCGGCGATCCGGGTACGCGGCGACGGGGCGAGCGGCGGGGCGTCGGGCATCGATCCCCAGCTCGCCGCCACCCCGGTGCTGCTGGGGCTGGCCACCGTCCTCGTCCTGATGCGGCTGTATCCGCTGCCGGTGCGCTTCCTCGCCCGCCGGGCCCGCGCCCGCCGCGGCGCCGTCGCCTTCGTCGCCCTGGCCCGCGTGGGACGTACCGCGGCAGGGCGGGAGCTGGCCCTGCTGGTGCTCGTACTGACGCTGGCCACCGCGGTGTTCGGCGGACTGATCTCCTCCACCGCCGCCGAGGGCCGCGAACGCGCCGCCGCCTGGAACGCGGGCGGGCAGGCCGCCGTCGTCACCCCCGAGGCCGACGCGGGGACGGCGGGCGCAATGTCCGCCGTACCGGGCGTCGAACACGCCCTCGCCGTACGGCGCGCCGACGTGGGGCTGGAGAGCGCCACCGACGGACGGGTGCGTGGTACGACGAGCCTCATCGGCCTCGATCCCGAGCAGCTGCGCGCCGCCGTTCCCGCCTCACCCGCAGCCGCCGCCCTGCTCGGCGCGGAGCTCGAACAACCGCAGGCGCAGGGCGAATCGACCGTGCTGCCCGCCCTCGCCGCCGGCCCACCGGCCGCCTACGAGGGGCGGACCCTGAGACTGGACGGCACGCACGGCAAGGCCCTGTCGGTACGGATCGTCGGCACGCTCGACAACGCCGCGGCCGGCGACCCGGCCCTCGGCCCGGTCAGCGGGCCGAGCGCGCCGCCCAGCCTGCTGCTGGTCGACGCGGCCGCGATGGCACAGGTCGACCGGTCCGACATCGAGACCGCCGCCGTGCTCCTCTACGGCGCGAAGCTCGACCCGGTGGCGGTGCGCTCCACGGCACTCACCTCCGTCGGCCCCGGGGCGCAGGTCCGGATGCTCGACGAGGAGCTCGACGCGCTCCGTGAGGACGGGCTGCTCCGCTCCGTCCTGCTGATCTACACCGCGAGCAGCGCCACCGCCGTACTCCTCGCCCTGCTCGCCGTGGTGCTCGAGCTGCTGCTGTCCGCCCCGGAACGGGGCCGCACCGCCTCGTATCTGCGCACCCTGGGTCTCGGCTCGCGGCCCACGGCCCTGGTGCACTTCCTGGAGCTGCTGCCGATGGTGGTCGCGGCCACCGTGGGCGGTGTCGCGCTGGGGCTGCTGCTGCCCGACATCCTCGGACCGGCGCTCGCGCTGCGCGAGTTCACGGGCGGCCCGGGCGCCCGGCTGGTCACCGACTACGGCCTCACCGCGACCCTCGCCGGCGGGCTGGTCGCGCTCGTGGTCATCGCCGTCGCCGTGGAGACGGCCCGGGGCAGAAGGCGCGCCCTGGGCTCCGTACTGAGAGTGGGAGAGACCAAGTGATCGAGGTAATCGAAGAGAGCGAGGCGGCCCCCACAGCACGTGGCGCCGAGCCGCTCATCGTCTGCGAGAACCTGGTCCGGATCTTCTGGGCGGACAAGGTCGAGGTGCAGGCGCTGCAGGGCCTGGACCTGACGGTGCTGGACGGTGAACTGCTGGCCGTCGTGGGCGCCTCGGGGTCGGGCAAGTCCACCCTGCTCGGCATCCTGTCCGGGCTCGACGTGCCGACCGCCGGCACCGCCCATGTCGACGGGCTGAATCTGCTCACCATGAAGGGCAGGGACCGCATCGCCTTCCGCCGGCACACGGTCGGCTTCGTCTGGCAGCAGACGGCGCGCAATCTCTTTCCGTATCTCAGTGCCCTCGAGAACGTGATGCTGCCGATGACCTACACGGGCTTGAAGGCGCGCGCCCGGAGGGCGCGAGCGGCCGAGCTGCTGGAGCTCTTCGGGATCGCCTACGCCCGCGACCGCCGCCCGGACATGATGTCCGGCGGCGAGCAGCAGCGCGTCGCGATCGCGACCGCCGTGGCCAACAGCCCGCGGGTGCTCTTCGCGGACGAGCCGACCGGCGAACTCGACACCGAGACCGGCGCCGACGTCTTCGCCGCCCTGCAGCGGGCCAACGCGGAGCTCGGCACCACGGTCGTCGTGGTCACCCACGACTCGAAGGTCTCCGAACACGTCCGCCGCACCGTCGGCATCCGCAACGGCCGCACCTCCTCCGAGGTGCTGCGCGACCACGAGGCCCAGTCGACCGAGGAGTACGCCGTCCTGGACAGATTCGGCCGGCTGCAGCTGCCGCGCGCCTTCACCGACGCGCTGGGGATGAAGGACCGGGTGCGGCTGGCCCTGGAGGAGGACCACATCGGTGTATGGCCGCAACAGGCCCCGGGGAAGCCGCAGGGAGGACGGGAATGACGAACCGGTGACGGCGACGGCCGAGGGCCTGCGCGGCGGCCGCGGTGGAGTACGTGCACCACAGGTACGGCGGCGGCGCCACCGCCGTACACGCCCCGCGCGGGGTGCCGTTCACCGGCCCCCACCCGCTACGCTCTCCGCCGTCAGGTCGTTGACCAGGACAGATCCCAAGAGTTCCGCCGGAGAACTAGAACCCCCGCGGCAGCCACGGCGACACCGTCCCCGAGAACGCCAGCGCCGCCTCCTCGACCGCGCCGGGCCGCAGCTCCCGAACCCGCCCCGCCCGGGACAGCGAGACCAGTGACTCGCCGCCCAGGTACACGGTTCCCAACTCCCTGACGGAGAGCGCCAGATCCGCCGGATCGTCCGTCCGCCTGCACGACGCGCCGCCCTTCGTGTCGGCCGTGAGCCGCCAGCGCCCCGCGTTCCACGGGCAGAACACGTCGTCGACCTCGAACACCACGTCCACCGCGGCCCGGTACGCCCGTGCCTCCAGCGCGGCGCCCACCTCCACCAGCCGTACGAACAGCGAGTCGCGCAGCGTGATGTTGCACCGGCGCACGTCCGAGACCAGGTGCAGAATCGCATCGTCGACCGGCCGGTTCCGTGCCTCGACCGTCGACGTCAGGTCGATCTCGAACAGGAACCGCCACAGCGCCGCGTACGCCGCAGGGTCCAGAGCCAGCAGATCGTCCACGGCGATCCGGCCCATGGGGACCGCCGCCTCCCAGTGCGGTTTGTTGCGGAACGTCGTGTACCCGACGATCCGGCCCGCGCGTTCCGCCAGCACGCACTGCAGCGGCGACGCCCCCTGCCGCATGCTCGCCGGGTCGAGCAGCGCCCTCTGCTCCCAGCCGGGACCGTGCGCCGGCGTCCCCGGCCGCCCCGCCAGCAGCTGCTCGTACACGCCCTCGCACGCGGCCACCGCCTCGTCCGGCTTCGCGTACCGCAGACCGACCTCGTCCGTGCCGTCCGGCACCGCCAGCCGCACCCGGTCCGTGTCGATCTCCAGGGACATCTGCTTCGTGGCTGCCCCGTACCCGAACCGGCCGTAGATCGCGGGCTCTGAGGCCGTCAGTACGGCGAGCGGTTCACCCAGGGCCCGGACGTCGTCGAGCTGACGCCGCATCATCGAGGTCAGCAGTCCGCGCCGGCGATGCGTGGCCGCGACACTGACCATCGTCACCCCGGCCGCGGGCACCAGCGCCCCGCCCGGCACGGCCAGCCGGAAGCTGAACGCCCCTGCCGTACCGACCACGTCGGGGCCGTCCCAGATGGCAATCGACCGCTTGTGCTCGGTCAGCGCTTCCCAGAGCTCGCGCTCCTCGGGTGCGTCGGCGACGCCGCCGAACGTGAGCTCCAGACTTCCGAACCATTCGGTCCATTCGGAGGGGCGCAACACCCGTAGTTCTGTCGTCATGAGCCATGACTACCAGGGGTACGGCAGACAGGCGACCCGATTTCGAACGCATTGTCACAGGGGTCCCCCTGCACCGATGCCGCCGGGGTGGATAGGGTCCCGGCAATGGCCCGTCGCGCAGCAACAGACTCGTACCCGGCCCGATTGCAGAAATCGGTGCGTCGGGCACGCATCGCGCTGCGCAAATCCGGCGTCGACTACTTCCGCGGCGACGGCTCCGACTGGATCGCCCTGGCCGGTCTGCTGGTCACCATCCCGGCCATCACCTGCGGCACGCTGCTGAACGCGGTGTGGTGCTCACCGGCCGCGCTCGTCCTGCCGATCGTCGCAGGCGGTCTGCTGCTGCGGCCCGCCAGCCTGCTGGGGCTGTACGCGACCGCCGCCGCGGCCCTGATAGTGGAGTCGATCGCCCTCGGCCCGTACGCGGACGGCCCCGCCCGGGTGACCCCGGGCACTGTCCTGGTGGTCGCGGCGTGCGGCTTCTTCGGCCTGGTCCTCGCCCAGTTCCGGGCCAGGGTCGGCGTACCGTGGCGGCGCGGCGGCACCATGCTCTTCGACCTGCGCGAACGCATCCGGGTGCAGAGCGCCCTGCCCCGGCTGCCGCAGGGCTGGCACCGTGAGATGGCGCTGCGCCCGGCGGGCGGTCAGTCGTTCTCCGGTGACTTCGTCGTCGCGGCCTGCACCAACGGCGGCCGCACGCTGGAGGTCGTCCTCACCGATGTCTCCGGCAAGGGCATGGACGCGGGCTCCCGCGCCCTGCTGCTGTCCGGCGCCTTCGGCGGCCTCCTCGGCTCGCTGCCCCCGCACGGCTTCCTGCCCGCGGCCAACGCCTATCTGCTGCGCCAGGACTGGGACGAGGGCTTCGCCACCTCCATCCATCTGGTGCTCGACCTCGAATCGGGCGACTACGAGCTGCTCTCCGCGGGTCACCCGCCGGCCCTGCAGCTGCACGCGGGCAGCGGCCGGTGGGAGGAGAAGGCCGCGGAGGGCCCGCTGCTCGGGGTGTACGACGGGGCGCAGTTCGACGCGGTGAAGGGCTCACTGGCCGCCGGAGACGTGCTGATGCTGTTCACGGACGGCCTGGTGGAGGCGTCCGACCGGGACATCGCGGACGGCATGGACCGGCTGACCGGCGAGGCCGACCGCTATGTCACCCTCGGCTTCGAGGGTGCGGCCTGGCATCTGATCGAGGCCTGCGCGAAGGACGTCAACGACGACCGGGCGCTGCTGCTGCTGTCCCGCCGGCCCTGATCCGGACGCCGGGCTCCCCCGGCGCTCCGTAGAGTCGTCCGCATGACCGTGCCGCAAACACCCCTGACCCTGGCCGAAGTCGAGACGATCGCCCGCACGGCGCACGCCGGCCGGACGGACAAGGCAGGACGCCCGTATGCCGAACACCTCGCAGCCGTCGCGCACGGCGTACGGGCCAGGGGCGGCACCGACGAACAGATCGCCGCGGCCTGGCTGCACGACGCGGTCGAGGACGATGTGCTGTCCGCCGCATGGCTGGCGGCCGCCGCGCTGCCGCAGCAGGTCAAGGACATGGTCCTCGCCGTCACCAGACAGGACGGCGAGGACCTCTCCGCATACACCCGGCGCATCCTCGCCACCCCGGGCGCCCTGCTGATCAAGGAGTCCGACCTTGCGCACAACGCCGACCCGGCGCGCCTCGCGGTGCTGGAACCGGCGACGCGCACCCGGCTGACCGCGAAATATGCGCAGGTACGCGCGCTGCTCGGGCTCACTGCCGGTGAACCGCCCATCGAACAGCCGGATCCGGCCAACACCGCCGAGGACTGATCCACCGGGACCCGCCCGGATCCGCTCAGAGCCCGGTGGCGTCCCGCCGGAACGCGTAGTTCATGTCCGGCTCGGTCGCGAAACGCAGTACCCGTCGCACCGGCGGTGTGCACAGGAGCGTCACCGCGGAAGCCGCGACCAGCGAGACGAGAACCAGCCCGCCGGGCTCGGAGAGCCACGCGTACCGGTTGTGCAGCCCGGCGAAACCGGCGCCCTTGATCAGGAATCCGTGCAGCAGATAGCCACAGATCGTTCCGGCGCCCAGCACCGTGAACCACATGTGCCGACGCGGCACCCAGGCCAGGAACCCGATGGTGAGCAGCAGCGCGCAGCCGAACATCGCCAGCGTCATCACGGCACCCGACCACCACGGCGCGCCCAACTCCGGGGCGCTGCTGTTGCGGTAGAACCAGCCCAGCTGCATCCGCGGGGCCACCCAGTACGCGACCAGCGCGGCACCGGCGAACAGCGGCAGCGCCAGCAGTCGCACCTCACGCCGACGCACCAACTGGAAGTGCTCGGGTTTCAGTTGGAGTCCGAGCACGAAGAACGGCAGGAACTGCAGAACCCGCTGGAGATCGAGATCGTCGCCGATCGAGGGGGAGAACGACGCGAGTGCGGCGATGACGAGTGCGACCGGCAGCGGATGACGCAGCGACTGCCAGAGGGGTGTGCTGATCCGCCAGATGAACAGCGCGGCCAGGAACCAGGTGAGGTACCAGGGGTCGATCAGGCTGATCGGATGGTCCGGTGAGTCGTCGGCGTACCGCTTGAAGAGCGAGTACGCCGTCTCGAACACCACATAGGGCACGGCAACACCGGTGACCAGGCGCTTCACCTTTCTGGCGCTCATGTCGAACGAGCGGGAGAAATAGCCGGAGACGATGATGAAGGCCGGCATGTGAAAGGTGTACGCAACCATGTAGAGCGCACGGGCGGCACGGCTGTCGTCCAGGAGCAGCCCCCACGAGTGCGCCATGGCGACCAGCACGATCGCCAGGTATTTGACGTTGTCGAAGTAGGCGTCACGGCGCTTCGCCGGCGCAGCCGCCGAAGGCTGGTTCCCCGCTGTTGCGGGGGGCGTCGCGGTGAGGACCGCGTCTGCCCGGCGTCTGGGCTCCGACTCCCGGGTCGCTGGGGGGAGCGGGGCCCTCTGAAATGCGTTCGGAGCGTGGAACATCTCATGCACCTTAGACGTCTCGATTGCAATTCGTAAAACCGTCTCCTGGATATCGGGGGTGCCCGCCCAAAGGAAAACGAAACTACCGAAAACCGCCCGCTATGACCCGATTGATCCTACTTAAATGGTGCATACCGCCAGGTGGTTGGGGAGGGTGAATTTCCGCGCATCCGACTCGGCGAAATTCATGTGAATGATGTGTGTGGATGCGGGGACGTTCATAGTCACAGGCCATTCCATTTACGTTCACCGGTGGCTTTCCGTGCTGTCGCGGACCCCCGGGGAGCCCGTGAAGCCGTCCCGGCGGGCCGGTGGGCAGATCTGTCCGCGCCCGCGCGCGAGGGACGCGAGGATGGCGCGATCTGGGCAGTTCGATTCGTCACCTGGCAGCAAGCACAGGGGAGTTGGTGGCACGATGGACACAACGGAGGTGTGCCGCCGCATGCTTCCGGGCCGGCAAGGCGGACCGACCAAGGATGTGATCAGTCGTGGCCATTTCACTGTCTGTGGTGCTTCTGTTGGCGATCATCCTGGTGGTCCTGATCCGGGGCGGCTCCATCAAGGCCGGACCCGCGATCGTTGCGGTGCTCTTCGGCTTCTTCCTGGCGTCGACCGGCATGGCGCCGTCGATCAACAGATTCATGGACTCGATAGCGGAGACCATCAACCAGATCAGCTTCTGATCGCTCCGCGGGACACGCGGTCGAAGAGCCGCGGTCCGAGAACGCCCGGTACGCAAAAAGGCCCGGTCCGACGAGACAGCTCGCCGAACCGGGCCCACGCATGGAGCGGGCGACGGGAATCGAACCCGCGTAGCTAGTTTGGAAGACTAGGGCTCTACCATTGAGCTACGCCCGCAAGCACCGCACCGCAGGTCACGAATGGCCGCGGCACGAGGAGCATCGTAGCGGGTCACGGGCGGTGTCCGCACACCTGATTGCAGCACCGCGTGCCGCATTCGGCGCCGCCCCGGCAAAGCGGCCTGTGCACCGCCTGTCTGCATGTACCCTACGTGTCGCACCGACGGGGTGTGGCGCAGCTTGGTAGCGCGTCCGCTTTGGGAGCGGAAGGTCGTCGGTTCGAATCCGGCCACCCCGACCACCGGCAAGATCGCATTGTGGGAGTCATCCACCTTGCCGTTACTATGCAAAATGCGTGCCCGTGTGTCTGATGTACCGGGCTCGATCCGCGGAGCCGCTGTCCGGTGGCCGAGCAGAACCCCAAGAAGTCAGCCACCAAGGAGACCGAACCGTGAAGAGCGCCGTGGAGACCCTGAACCCGACTCGGGTTCGGCTCAGCATCGAGGTGCCCTTCGAGGAGCTCAAGGACAGCCTCGACGCGGCGTACAAGAAGATCAACCAGCAGGTCACGGTGAAGGGCTTCCGCAAGGGCAAGATCCCCAACCGCGTCATCGACCAGCGGTTCGGCCGTGGTGCTGTGCTGGAGGAGGCCGTCAACGACGCCCTCCCGAAGTTCTACACCGAGGCTGTCAACGAGGGTGAGCTCAATGTCCTGGGCCAGCCCGAGGTCGACATCACCGAGCTGAAGGACGGCGAGCTGCTGGCCTTCACCGCCGAGGTCGACGTGCGGCCCACGATCGAGATCCCGGACTACTCCGGCATCGAGGTCACCGTGGACGCCCTCGAGGTCACCGACGAGGACGTCGAGAAGGCCGTGGAGCAGCTCCGTGGCCGCTTCGCCTCCACCAACCCGGTCGAGCGCGCCGCCGCAGAGGGCGACGTCGTCACGATCGACCTGCAGGCCAAGGTCGACGGCGAGGTCCTGGAGGACGGCGTGGCCGAGGGTGTCTCGTACACCATCGGTTCCGGTGAGCTCCTCGACGGCATCGACGCGGCCGTCACCGGCCTGGAGGCGGGTGGCGAGGCCACCTTCACCTCCGAGCTGAAGGGTGGCTCGGCCGAGGGCAAGGAGGCCGAGGTCACCGTCAAGGTCACCGCCGTCGCCGCCCGTGAGCTTCCCGAGCTGGACGACGAGTTCGCGCAGATGGCGAGCGAGTTCGACACCCTCGACGAGCTGAAGGCCGACAGCCGCAAGCGCCTCGAGAACACCAAGCAGTACGACCAGGCCACTCAGGCCCAGGAGCGCGTCCTCGACGAGCTGCTGAAGCTGGCCGAGGTCCCGATCCCCGAGAAGCTGCTCGCGGACGAGGTCCAGACCCGCAAGCACAACCTCGAGCACCACCAGCTCGGTCAGATGGGTCTGACCCTCGAGAAGTACCTGGAGATCCAGGGCAAGACGCTCGAGGAGTTCGAGGCCGAGACCTCCGAGCAGGCGATCAAGGGCATCAAGACCCAGTTCATCCTTGACGAGCTCGTCAACAAGGAGAAGCTGAACGTCAACCAGGAGGAGCTCACCGAGCACCTCATGCGTCGCGCCGCTTCCTCCGGTATGAGCCCCGACCAGTTCGCCCAGGCCGTCGTCGAGGGCGGCCAGGTGCCGATGCTCGTCGGCGAGGTCGCCCGCGGCAAGGCGCTGGCCGTGGTCGTCGAGGCCGCCAAGGTCGTCGACACCAACGGTGAGGTCGTCGAGCTCGAGGACGACGAGGAAGAGGCCATCGAGACGGTCGAGGCCGCCGAGGGCCACACCGAGGCCCCCGCCGAGGAGAAGACCGAGGCCTGAGCCTCGCGCTGAACCCGTACGACGGGCTCCGGACGCCAAGCGTCCGGAGCCCGTCGTCGTATCGGCACCCGACCCCGCAACCCTTGTGCGCACTGCTCAGCTTGCGCTCCCAGCGAACAGTTGCGGAAGCGGGATGGCGTTGTCCCACCTGCGCGTTAGGGTCCATGAATAGGAAGGGTGGGGGAGCCCCCGCCCGCCCGGTACGAAGACGCTGAGACGGCCGGAGCCGTCAGAGACGAGCAGGTGGATACGTGACGAATCTGATGCCTTACGCCGCCGGAGAGCCGTCCCTCGGTGGTGGCCTCGGCGACCAGGTCTACAGCCGACTGCTCGGCGAGCGCATCATCTTCCTCGGTCAGCAGGTCGACGATGACATCGCCAACAAGATCACGGCGCAGCTGCTTCTCCTTGCCGCGGAGCCGGACAAGGACATCTACCTCTACATCAACAGCCCCGGTGGCTCGGTGACGGCCGGCATGGCGGTCTACGACACCATGCAGTACATCCCGAACGACGTGGTCACCATCGGTATGGGCATGGCGGCCTCGATGGGCCAGTTCCTGCTGACCGGCGGCACCGCGGGCAAGCGCTTCGCGCTCCCGAACACCGACATCCTCATGCACCAGGGTTCGGCCGGCATCGGCGGTACGGCGTCCGACATCAAGATCCAGGCCCAGTACCTGCTGCGCACGAAGCAGCGGATGGCGGAGATCACCGCCCGCCACTCCGGCCAGACCGTGGAGACGATCATTCGCGACGGTGACCGCGACCGTTGGTACACCGCGGAGGAGGCCAAGGATTACGGCCTCATCGACGAGATCATCACGATCGCCTCGGGCGTTCCGGGCGGCGGCGGCACCGGGGCCTGAGCCCTGCCCGCCCAGCCCGCAGCCCCAGCCCCCAGAACGCCACCAGGATGGTGAACACCCACATGAACAACTTCCCCGGCGCCTCCGCGAGCGGTCTCTACACCGGCCCGCAGGTGGACAACCGTTACATCGTGCCGCGCTTCGTGGAGCGCACCTCGCAGGGTGTGCGTGAGTACGACCCGTACGCGAAGCTCTTCGAGGAGCGCGTGATCTTCCTCGGGGTGCAGATCGACGACGCCTCCGCCAACGACGTCATGGCGCAGCTGCTGTGCCTGGAGTCGATGGACCCGGACCGCGACATCTCGATCTACATCAACAGCCCCGGTGGCTCGTTCACCGCGCTCACCGCGATCTACGACACGATGCAGTTCGTGAAGCCGGACATCCAGACGGTCTGCATGGGCCAGGCGGCCTCCGCCGCTGCCGTCCTGCTCGCCGCTGGTACGCCGGGCAAGCGCATGGCACTGCCGAACGCCCGTGTGCTGATCCACCAGCCGTCCTCGCAGACCGGCCGCGAGCAGCTCTCCGACCTGGAGATCGCGGCCAACGAGATCCTGCGGATGCGCACCCAGCTGGAGGAGATGCTGGCCAAGCACTCCACCACGCCGCTGGAGAAGATCCGCGACGACATCGAGCGCGACAAGATCCTGACCGCCGAGGACGCCCTCGCCTACGGTCTCGTCGACCAGATCGTCTCCACCCGCAAGAGCGCGGCCGGAGCGATGGCCTGACGTCGGTCTTTACCCCTTGGCACGGTCGGTTCGCACGGTCGCGGCCGTGTGAACCGTGCCAAGGGGGGCCCGAACGGGGGGCCAGGCAAGGTACCGTCGGATAGAGGCACCAGGAGCCGCTGCACCAAGCTGCTCCCAGGCGAAGGGGAAGCACCTCGTGGCACGCATCGGTGATGGCGGCGACCTGCTCAAGTGCTCGTTCTGCGGAAAGAGCCAGAAGCAGGTGAAGAAGCTCATTGCGGGACCCGGTGTGTACATCTGCGACGAGTGCATCGATCTCTGCAACGAGATCATCGAGGAGGAGCTCGCGGAGACCTCCGAGGTGCGGTGGGAGGAACTCCCCAAGCCGCGCGAGATCTACGAGTTCCTCGAGGGGTACGTCGTCGGTCAGGAGCCCGCGAAGAAGGCCCTCTCGGTCGCTGTGTACAACCACTACAAGCGGGTCCAGGCAGGCGAGAACGGCGGCGCGCAGGGCCGGGACGACGCCATCGAGCTGGCCAAGTCCAACATCCTGCTGCTGGGCCCGACGGGCTCCGGCAAGACGCTCCTCGCGCAGACGCTGGCCCGCATGCTCAACGTTCCGTTCGCCATCGCCGACGCGACGGCGCTGACGGAGGCCGGCTATGTCGGCGAGGACGTCGAGAACATTCTGCTGAAGCTGATCCAGGCCGCGGACTACGACGTCAAGAAGGCCGAGACCGGGATCATCTACATCGACGAGATCGACAAGGTCGCCCGCAAGAGCGAGAACCCGTCGATCACCCGTGATGTCTCCGGCGAGGGCGTCCAGCAGGCCCTGCTGAAGATCCTCGAGGGCACCACCGCCTCCGTACCGCCGCAGGGCGGCCGCAAGCACCCGCACCAGGAGTTCATCCAGATCGACACGACGAACGTGCTGTTCATCGTGGGCGGTGCCTTCGCGGGACTGGAGAGGATCATCGAGTCGCGGGCGGGAGCCAAAGGCATCGGCTTCGGCGCGACGATCCGCTCCAAGCGCGAGATCGAGGCGAGCGACCAGTTCCAGGAGGTCATGCCGGAGGACCTGGTGAAGTTCGGGATGATCCCCGAATTCATCGGCCGCCTCCCCGTGCTGACCTCGGTGCACAACCTGGACCGCGAGGCGCTGCTGCAGATCCTCATCGAGCCGCGCAACGCGCTGGTGAAGCAGTACCAGCGGCTGTTCGAACTCGACGGCGTGGAGCTGGACTTCGACCGCCCGGCCCTGGAGGCCATCGCCGACCAGGCGATCCTGCGCGGCACCGGGGCGCGTGGCCTGCGGGCCATCATGGAAGAGGTGCTCCAGTCCGTGATGTACGAGGTGCCGTCCCGCAAGGACGTCGCCCGCGTGGTCATCACGGCGGACGTGGTCCGCAACAACGTCAACCCGACGCTGGTCCCGCGCGAGCCGCGCACGATCGGCAAGAACGACGGTGGCCGCCACGAGAAGTCCGCGTAGCGGCAGCGGCAGCGACAGGCACGTGAAGGGGCGCCCGGCCGGACGGCCGGGCGCCCCTTTCCACGTCGCCGCGTGATCAGATCTTGGTGCGGGACGTGTTGTAGAGCTTGGCGGTCAGGGTGGCCACGTCGTCCTGGGACATGCCCTTGCCGGCCATGGAGAGTGCCACGTCGACACCGAGGACGGTGCCGACCGTGCTGTAGTCGGCCCAGACGCAGACCGGGACCTCGAACTCCTTGGGGCCCTTGGCGGCGGTGCCGTCCCCTTCCTTGTTGGTCACCTTCATGCTCTGGCACTTCATCAGCGCGCCGTCGAATCCGGCAGGAGTGACAGCCGTGGCGCTGCCGATGAGCTTGACCTCCATCCCCTTGTCGCCCTTCGTGAGGTCCGACTCCGCGTTGTTGAAGGCGTTGTCGATGACCTTCGCCGGGTCGGTGACATCGCCCCAGATACCGGAAAGGGTCACGGTCTTGACGGCGAGCGGATTGTCGGTCGAACCGGCCTGGTACGTGGCGCCTGCCGCCTGGGGGTTCTTGATCCCCATGCTCTCGGCCTTGGTCTTGTTGGCACCGGTCATCGGCCCCGACGGCGCCGACTCGCCGGGGGACTTCTTGTAGCCGTCCAGCGTGGCAGCCGGCGTCAGCTTGTAGCCCTTCGTGCTGTCCGCGACATCGCTGTTGCTGGCGCCGCCCGACGTCAGGACGTACGCCCCGCCCGCGATGACCGCCAGTGCCACCACGACGACACCGATGATCAGGCCGGTCTTCTTCTTCCGGGGTTCCGGAGGCATCGGCACCTGGCCGCCGTAGGGAGCCTGTCCGTACTGCTGCTGGCCGTACGCGGGCTGCTGGCCGTACGGGCCCGGCTGCTGGGCCTGCGGGTAGCCGTAGCCCGGCTGAGGCTGCTGCGGAACGCCCTGGGGGGCCTGCTGCGGGTAGCCGTAACCCGGCTGGCCGCCCTGCGGCGGGGGACCGCCGTACGGACCCGGCTGCTGGCCGTAGGGTCCGGGCTGACCCTGCGGCGGCGGCTGGCTGCCGTACGGTCCGGGCTGACCCTGCGGCGGCTGACCCCCGTATGGGCCCGGCTGGTTGTAGCTCATCTGCGCTGTCCCCTCCAGAATGCTTATGCGTTCCGAACATCCTGTCGGAAGCCCCGCCGGCATGGGGCACCGGGAGCGGCACCGTTACCGAACAAACCGGTTTCAGTGCACGGCTGTGACGGCCCTAAACTGTCCCTCGTGACCGAGAACACTCAGCAGCAGCCAGCCAGCAACCCCGAACTGCCGACCCAGTACGCGCCGGCCGATGTAGAGGGGAAGCTGTACGAGCGCTGGGTAGAGCGCGGTTACTTCACTGCTGACGCGAGCAGCGAGAAGGACCCGTACACGATCGTCATCCCGCCGCCGAACGTCACGGGTGCCCTCCACCTGGGCCACGCCTTCCAGGTCACCCTCATGGACGCCCTCACCCGTCGCAAGCGCATGCAGGGCTACGAGACGCTGTGGCTGCCCGGCATGGACCACGCGGGCATCGCGACCCAGAACAAGGTCGAGCAGCAGCTCGCCGAGGAGGGCAAGTCCCGCCACGACCTGGGGCGCGACGCGTTCACCGAGCGCGTGTGGCAGTGGAAGGACGAGTACGGCGGCCGCATCCTTGACCAGCTGCGCCGCCTCGGCGCCGGACTCGACTGGTCGCGCGAGCGGTTCACCATGGACGAGGGCCTCTCCAGGGCCGTTCAGACGATCTTCAAGAATCTGTACGACGACGAGCTGATCTACCGCGCCGAGCGCATCATCAACTGGTGCCCGCGCTGTCTGACGGCCATCTCCGACATCGAGGTGGAGTACCAGGAGGACGCCGGCGAGCTGGTCTCGATCATGTACGGCGAGGGTGACGACACCCTGGTCGTCGCCACCACCCGTGCCGAGACGATGCTGGGTGACACCGCCGTCGCCGTCCACCCGGACGACGAGCGCTACAAGCACTTGGTCGGCAAGCAGATCAAGCTGCCGCTGACCGACCGTACGATCCCGGTCATCGCGGACACGCATGTCGACCCGGAGTTCGGTACGGGCGCCGTCAAGGTGACGCCGGCCCACGACCCGAACGACTTCGCCATCGGCCAGCGCCACGACCTGCCGTCGCTGACGGTCATGGACGAGCACGGCGTCATCACCGTCCACGGCCCGTTCCTCGGCCTGGACCGCTTCGAGGCACGCTCGACGATCGTCGGCGCCCTCAATGAGCAGGGCCGGATCGTCGCCGAGAAGCGTCCGTACCTGCACTCCGTCGGCCACTGCTCGCGCTGCAAGACGACCGTCGAGCCGCGTCTGTCCATGCAGTGGTGGGTCAAGGTCGGCCCACTGGCGCAGGCCGCTGGTGACGCGGTCCGCGATGGCCAGGTCAAGATCCACCCCGAGGACATGTCGAAGCGCTACTTCGACTGGGTCGACAACATGCACGACTGGTGCATCTCGCGCCAGCTGTGGTGGGGCCACCGGATCCCGATCTGGTACGGCCCGGAGGGCGAGGTCGTCTGCGTCGGACCCGACGACGAGATCCCGACCGGCGAAGGCTGGCACCAGGACCCGGACGTCCTCGACACCTGGTTCTCGTCCGGCTTGTGGCCGTTCTCCACGCTCGGCTGGCCGGAGGAGACCCCGGATCTGGAGAAGTTCTACTCCACCGACGTCCTGCTGACCGGCCACGACATCATCTTCTTCTGGGTCGCCCGGATGATGATGTTCGGCCTGTACGCGATGGACGGCGAAGTCCCCTTCAAGACGGTCGCCCTGACCGGTCTGGTCCGGGACGAGTTCGGCAAGAAGATGTCGAAGTCCAACCCCAACGCAGTCGACCCGATCGACTGGATGGATGCGTACGGCTCGGACGCCGTCCGCTTCACCCTGGCCAAGGGAGCCAACCCGGGCGCGGATGTGCCGATCGGCGAGGACTGGGTCCAGGCGTCCCGCAACTTCGCCAACAAGATCTGGAACGCGACCCGCTTCGCGCTGATGAACGGCGCCACGGTCGAGGGTGAACTGCCGCCCGTCGAGCAGCTGTCGGCGGCCGATCGCTGGATCCTGTCCCGGCTCAACAAGACCGTGGCCGAGGTCGACGCGTACTACGAGGACTACCAGTTCGCGAAGTTGAGCGAATCGCTCTACCACTTCGCCTGGGACGAGGTCTTCGACTGGTACGTCGAGCTCTCGAAGACGACGTTCTTCGCCGGCGGTGAGCAGGCCAAGGTCTCGGGCCGGGTTCTCGGCGAGGTCCTCGACGTGATGCTGCGGGTCCTGCACCCGATCGTCCCGTTCGTCACGGACACCTTGTGGACCACTCTCACCGGCGGTGAGTCCCTCGTCGTCGCCGACTGGCCGAAGGACTCCGGCTTCCGCGACGAGGCCGCCGAGCAGGAGATCGCGCTGGTCCAGCAGGTCGTCACCGAGGTCCGCCGGTTCCGCTCCGACCAGGGCCTGCAGCCCGGCCAGAAGGTCCCGGCCGAGCTCACCCTGACCGGTACCGCGCTCGCCCCGCACGAGGCGGCCATCCGCCAGCTGCTGCGCCTGCAGCCCGCCGGGGACGGCTTCCACGCCACCGCGTCCCTGCCGGTCGCCGGAGCCACCGTCGCTCTCGACCTGTCCGGCACGATCGACGTCGAGGCCGAACGCAAGCGCCTGACGAAGGACCTGGGCGCCGCCGAGAAGGAGAAGGCCCAGGCCAACGCGAAGCTCGGCAACGAGGCGTTCCTGGCCAAGGCCCCGGACAACGTGGTCGACAAGATCCGTACCCGGCTCACCAAGGCCGACGCGGACATCGCGCGGATCACCGCTCAGCTGGCGAACCTGCCGCAGAGCTGATGACCTGAGGGCGGAGTCCCCGTACCCCTGACCGACCAGGGGTGCGGGGGCTTCGCCGTTCAGGTACCTATTCGTGACCCTTGCCCGGGCCCTGCACAGGATGTCCGACCCGGTCCGTAGACTGGGCCCCGTGAGTGAGCCCCGCCCTTCCGACCGGCACGACGCGTCCGAGTCCGACGACACCTTTGCGGAGATCGTCGGCGAAGAGACCCAACGCGACCCCGACCTGGCGGTGATCGAGGCCGGCAGCCGCACCCTGCGCACCACCTCGGGACCCGTTCCCGGTGACGAGGTCCCCGCCCGCCCCGCCGACCCGGAGGTGGACAAGGCGCTGCGCGCGGTGGAGCAGGAGCTCGCCGGCCGCTGGGGCGAGACCAAGCTCGAACCCTCGGTGTCGCGCATCGCGGCCCTGATGGACGTGCTCGGGGAGCCGCAGCGCGCGTATCCCTCGATCCACATCACCGGTACCAACGGCAAGACCAGCACGGCCCGCATGATCGAGTCCCTGCTCGGCGCCTTCGACCTGCGCACCGGCCGCTACACCTCGCCGCACGTCCAGTCGATCACCGAGCGGATCAGCCTGGACGGCTCGCCGATGGATCCCGAGCGATTCATCGAGACGTACCAGGACATCAAGCCGTACGTCGAGATGGTCGACGCCCAGCAGCCGTACCGGCTCTCCTTCTTCGAGGTGCTGACCGGCATGGCGTACGCGGCCTTCGCCGACGCCCCGGTCGATGTCGCTGTCGTCGAGGTCGGCATGGGCGGCAGCTGGGACGCGACGAACGTGATCGACGGCTCCGTCGCCGTCGTCACCCCCATCTCGCTGGACCACACCGACCGGCTCGGCGCCACGCCGGGCGAGATCGCGGTCGAGAAGTCCGGAATCATCAAGCAGGGCGCCACGGTGATCCTGGCGCAGCAGCCGGTCGACGCCGCGCAGGTCATGCTGAAGAAGGCCGTGGAGGTCGACGCCACGGTCGCCCGCGAGGGCATGGAATTCGGTGTCGTCTCCCGCGAGATCGCGGTCGGCGGCCAGCTCCTGACGCTGCGCGGCCTCGGCGGTGAGTACGAGGAGATCTTCCTCCCGCTGTACGGCGCCCACCAGGCGCACAACGCGGCGGTGGCGCTCGCCGCGGTCGAGGCGTTCTTCGGTGTCGGCGCCGAGCGGCCCGGTGGGCTCGACATCGACACGATCCGCCGGGCCTTCGCCTCGGTGCGCTCGCCCGGTCGCCTCGAAGTCGTACGGAGCAGCCCGACCGTCGTCCTGGACGCGGCCCACAACCCGGCGGGTGCCCGCGCCACGGCCGACGGGCTGTCCGAGGCGTTCGGCTTCTCCCGGCTGATCGGCGTGGTCGGTGCCAGCGGCGACAAGGACGTGCGGGGGCTTCTCGAAGCCTTCGAGCCGATCTTCGCCGAGGTCGTCGTCACGCAGAACTCCAGCGGTCGCGCGATGGACGCCGACGAACTGGCCGCGGTCGCGGTCGAGGTCTTCGGCGGTGACCGCGTCCAGGTCGAGCCCCGCCTCGACGACGCGCTGGAGGCGGCGATCACCCTCGCCGAGGAGGAGGACGAGTACGCGGGCGCCGGAGTGCTCGTGACCGGCTCCGTGATCACGGTCGGCGAGGCCCGGCTGCTTCTGGGAAGGCACTGACCCTGTGCGTACGCTCTGTGCATCGACGCTGATCGGCGAGTTCTTCGTGATCGGCTTCGCCGGACTCGTCGCGATGAAGTCCGGCGACCTGTCGACCGCCACCGTCTGGACGGTCTGCGGCATCGGCATGCTGCTGTCCGTGCTGCTCTGCGGCGTGATCACCCGTCCCGGCGGTGTACAGCTCGGCTGGGCGCTGCAGGTGGCGCTGGTCGCCAGTGGGTTCTTCGTCCCGATGATGTTCATCCTCGGCGTGGTCTTCGGCGCCCTGTGGTGGACGTCCGTGCACTACGGGCGCAAGATCGACGAGGCGAAGGCCCGCTGGGCGGCGCAGCAGGCGGCCACCGAGGCCCCGGCCGCCGGCTGAAGCAGGACGGGCCCGCCGGGCAAACCCGGCGGCCGGTCCGTTTGCGTACCCCTGTAATCTCGCCTCACCGCACCCGTATGCCTTCAAGGAGCCGCACATGACGCAGCGCACCCTCGTCCTTCTCAAGCCCGACGCCGTCCGGCGCGGGCTGATCGGCGAGATCGTCGGCCGGATCGAGCGCAAGGCCGGCTGGCAGGTCACCGCGCTGGAGCTGCGCACGCTCGACCGTGCGACCCTGGAGCAGCACTACGCCGAGCACGTCGGCCGCCCGTTCTACGAGCCGCTCGTCGAGTTCATGCAGTCCGGCCCGGTCGTCGCCCTGGTCGCCGAGGGCGAGCGGGTCATCGAGGGCGTCCGCGCCCTGGCCGGCCCGACCGACCCGATCGCCGCCGCGCCCGGCTCGATCCGTGGCGACTTCGGCACGATCACCCGCGAGAACCTCATCCACGCCTCGGACTCCGAGGAGTCCGCAGAGCGAGAACTGAAGCTGTTCTTCCCGGGACATTTCTGACCTCGGATCAGCCGAACAGAGCTCATGACCTGGGGCGACCGAATTAATTCGGTCGCCCTTCGGCATATGCTGCCCGATCGCGGGAACGCATCCCTCCGACGCAGCGTCACCATGAGTGGAACGGCCACCCGTTCCGCCCACACTGGCGAAGGCCCCTCGCGCGGTGCCCGTGCATACGGCACTACGATGGAATCTTCCACGCCCGCAGCGCTCACCTCGCCTACCACAAACAAGCCGCCATAGCTTTCTTGGGAAGGCCCGACGCATCCTCATGGGGAACAAGGGGAACTCAATGTCGTTCATCGGCCGTGACATGGCTATCGACCTCGGGACTGCCAACACGCTGGTGTACGTCAGGGGGCGCGGCATCGTTCTGAACGAGCCGTCCGTCGTGGCCATCAACACCAACACCGGTGGCATCCTGGCGGTCGGTTCCGAAGCCAAGAAGATGATCGGGCGTACACCGGGCAACATCGTTGCCGTACGGCCCCTGAAGGACGGCGTGATCGCCGACTTCGAGATCACCGAGCGGATGCTCCGCTACTTCATCCTGAAGATCCACAAGCGCCGGTACCTGGCCCGCCCGCGCGTCGTCGTCTGTGTTCCCTCCGGCATCACCGGGGTGGAGCGGCGCGCCGTCATCGAGGCGTCGACGCAGGCCGGCGCGCGCCAGGTGCACATCATCGAGGAGCCCATGGCCGCGGCCATCGGTTCCGGTCTGCCGGTCCACGAGGCCACCGGCAACATGGTCGTCGACATCGGCGGCGGCACCACCGAGGTGGCCGTCATCTCGCTCGGCGGAATCGTCACTGCTCAGTCGATCCGGACCGCCGGCGACGAGCTGGACAACGCGATCATCCAGCACATCAAGAAGGAGTACTCGCTCCTCCTCGGTGAGCGGACCGCCGAGCAGATCAAGATCACCATCGGCTCGGCGTACGACATGGACAAGGACGAGCACACCGAGATCCGGGGCCGCGACCTGGTCTCCGGGCTGCCCAAGACCGTGGTGGTCTCCGCCGCCGAGGTCCGCAAGGCCATCGAGGAGCCGGTCAACGCGATCGTCGACGCCGTGAAGACGACGCTCGACAAGTGCCCGCCGGAGCTCTCCGGCGACGTCATGGACCGCGGCATCGTCCTCACCGGCGGCGGCGCGCTGCTGCGCGGACTGGACGAGCGGCTGCGTCGCGAGACCGGTATGCCGATCCACATCGCCGAGGACCCGCTGGACTCGGTGGCGCTCGGATCCGGCAAGTGCGTCGAGGAGTTCGAGGCGCTCCAGCAGGTGCTGGATGCCCAGCCCCGCAGGTAGTACCTCAGGGCCCGGCAACACAGCGTTGCGCCGTACGGGCGCTGCCGCCCGTACGGCGCATCGTTGATATACAGGCACGAAAATTCCGACGAGGAAGGCACGGCCGCCGCACGTGAGGGACACACGAGAGAGCCGGCTGCTCCTGGTTCTGCTGATCGCCATCGCATTCGCTCTGATTACGGTGGACATCCGCGGCGGCGAGGGGTCACCGGTGGACGGCGCCCGGCGGGCCGCCGCAACGGCCTTCGGGCCGGTCGAGAACGGCGTCGCGGCAGCCGTGGACCCGGTGGGCAACGCCATAGGGGCGATCCGGGCGTCCGGCAGACGGCATGACCGGATCGCCGCCCTGGAGCAGCAGAACGCCGCACTGAAGACGAAGCTCGGCAGCGACGACCGCAACCGGAACCGGGTCCGCGAACTCGACAAGATGCTGAAGACGTCGGCCGCCGGGCAGTACGGCATCAAGGCTGCCGAGGTCGTCGCGATAGGAGCGGCCCAGGGCTTCTCCTGGACCGTCACCATCGACGCCGGTTCCCACGACGGAATCAAGCGCGACATGACCGTCATCAACGGCGACGGGCTTGTCGGCCGGGTCACCACCGTCGGCCCGGACACCGCGACGGTGCTCCTCGCCAACGACCCCGACTTCACCGTCGGCACCCGCATGGAGAAGACCGACGAACTGGGCTTCGCCACCGGTCAGGGCGACCGCCCGCTGTCCGTCCAGTTCCTCAACGGCAAGGCCAAGGTGAAGAAGGGCGACCGGTTGGTCACCTTCGGGTCCAGCAAGGGCAAGCCGTTCGTGCCGGGCGTCCCGGTCGGCGAGGTCGTCCGCGTCGACCCGTCGGGCGGTGCCCTCACCCGTACCGTCTACGTCCGCCCGTTCGTCGGCTTCACCAAACTCGACATCGTCGGCATCGTCGTCCAGGCACCGCGCGAGGACCCCCGCGACCTGGTCCTGCCGAAGAAGCCGAAGAAGCCGGAGAAGCCGAAGCCCACTCCGACGGTCACGGTCACGATCTCGCCCAACGGCGACATCGTCGACACCAACGGAAAGGTCCTCGGGAACGTCAACGAGACCCCCAGCGGCAGTCCCAGCGGCAGCCCGAACCCCACCGGATCCACCGGCAACACGGTCAACTAGCAGAGGCAGAGCTGATACCCATGCGCTTCAACCGGACTCTGCTCTCCACCGCTCTGGTCGTGATCGCCCTCGTCGTCCAGGTCTCCGTACTCGCCCGCCTCCAGCTCCCCGGCGCCGTACCCGACCTGCTGCTTCTCGTCGTCCTCGGCCTGGCCTTCGTCTACGGACATGTCGCCGGTGCCCTGATCGGCTTCGGCGCGGGACTGCTCGCCGACCTGGCACCGCCCGCCGACCACGCCGCCGGACGGTACGCCCTGGTCCTCTGTGTCATCGGCTACGTCGCCGGACTCGTCCGGCCGGAGAACGGCAGGCTCAAGTCCGCGTTC
Organism: Streptomyces sp. NBC_00316; assembly: GCF_036158715.1. NCBI lineage: Bacteria > Bacillati > Actinomycetota > Actinomycetes > Kitasatosporales > Streptomycetaceae > Streptomyces > Streptomyces sp. NBC_00316. The sequence continues at coordinate 5,913,792 of NZ_CP108023.1, forward strand.
GTTCCGATGGTCGCGGTCGTGGCCGCCGCGATCGGTTCGACGCTGCTGTACGCCCTCGTCGGCGCCCTCGTCGGGGACACCGCCGCCCGCCATGTCGGCCTCGGCAGCCTGCTGTTCACTGCCGCGGTCTACGATCTGCTCCTCGCGCCGTTCATCGTTCCACTGATCATGGCGCTCGCCAGACGCACCGAGAACGACCCGCTCTCCGAGTCCTCCAGCGGCGGCGACCTGGCCGCAGGCTGGCTCTCCTCCGGCACCGGACTCAGTGTCGGCGGCCAGCGCGGCGGACTGCGCGTGAAGGCCGCCCGCAACCGTGCGGCACGGGCGGGACGGATCAAGGGAGTCAAACGACTGTGAGGCTGCACCTTCCGGGGGACGTCCCCCGGACCGCCGGACCGACCACCACCGGGGGCATCGCGTGAGCAACATTCCGGAGACGGGCCGGACCCAGCGGGTCCAGATCCGCCTCATCATCATCCAGGTCCTCGTCTTCTCCCTGCTGCTGACGCTCGGCGGCCGCCTCTGGTACCTCCAGATCCGCAACGGCCAGGAGTACACCGACGAGGCGAGGAACAACCACGTCCAGCAGGTCGTCCAGCCCGCCGTCCGCGGCTCCATCCTCGACGCGCGCGGGGTGCCCCTCGCCGACAACGAGACCCGGCTCGTCGTCTCCGCCAGCCGCACCGACCTGCTGAAGATGGACGACGACGGCAAGGGCGTCCTGACCCGGCTCGCCGATGTGCTCGACATGAAGCCGAAGGACGTCTTCGACAAGGTCCGGCTCTGCGACGCGAAGACCCCGCAGCCCTGCTGGAACGGTTCGCCCTACCAGCCGATCCCCGTCACCGACGAGGCCACCACCCAGCAGGCCCTGCAGATCCGCGAGCGCGCCGAGGACTTCCCCGGCATCACCGCCGAACCCACCGCCGTACGCCGCTATCCCGCCCCCGGCAGGTCCAACACCGCCCAGGTCCTCGGTTATCTCTCACCGGTCACCGACGAAGAGATCACCAAGGCCCAGGACACCGACTCGCCGTACCTCCGCTCCGACCAGGTCGGCCGCTCCGGCCTGGAGCGCACCTACGACAAGGAACTGCGCGGCAAGGCCGGCGTCACCCGCTACGAGGTCGACAACCTCGGCCGGGTCATCGGCCAGGCCAAGAACGACCAGGCGGAACCCGGATCGACCGTCGTCACCTCCATCGACGCGCGCGTGCAGGCCCTCGCCGAGTACGAGCTGAACGACGCGATGAAGGTCGCCCGTACGCAGTTCGACAAGAACACCAACGAGAACTACAAGGCCGACTCCGGCGCCGTCGTCGTCATGGAGGCCAAGACCGGCCGCGTCGTCGCGATGGCCTCGCTGCCGAACTACGACCCCAACGCCTGGGTCGGCGGCATCTCCGCCAAGGACTACGCCAGGCTCACCGGAAAGAAGTCCAACTTCCCGCTGCTCAACCGCGCAATCCAGGGGCTGTCGGCACCCGGCTCCACGTTCAAGGTCGTCTCCACGGCCGCTGCGGTCCAGGCGGGTTACGACTTCGACGGGCACTACCCGTGCACCAGTTCGTACTCCGTGGGCGGCCAGGTCTTCAAGAACTTCGAGTCCGAGAACTTCGGCCCCATCAGCCTCGGCCGGGCCCTGGAGGTCTCCTGCGACACCGTCTTCTACGGGCTCGCCGACGCCCAGTGGAAGAAGGACGGCGGCATCCACCCCAAGAAGCCGAAGGACTGGTTCTACCGGACCGCCCACCAGTTCGGTCTCGGCAAGGAGACCGGCATCGACCTGCCCAACGAGGTCAGCGGCCGCATCCCCGACCGCCAGTGGAAGAAGGACTACTACAAGGTCAACAAGGACGCCTGGTGCAAGCAGGGCAAGAAGGACGGCACCTACGTCGAGAAGATCGCATACGAGAACTGCCTCGAAGGCAACATCATGCGCGAGGGTGACTCCATCAACTACTCCATCGGCCAGGGCGACACCCTCGTCACGCCGATCCAGATGGCCGCGATCTACTCGGCGGTCTCCAACGGCGGCACCTTGTACACCCCCACCGTCGGAAAGGCGATCATCAGCCCCGACGGCAAGCACGTCCAGGAGATCAAGCCGAAGGCGCACGGCAAGCTGCCGATCTCGCGGAAGACGCGCGACAAGATGGACGAGGCGTTCGCGGGAGTCGCGACTCGCGGTACGGCCGCCTGGCGATTCGGCGGCTGGCCGCAGGACAAGATCCCGATGCACGCCAAGACGGGCACGGCCGAGGTCTACGGCAAGCAGACGACCTCGTGGTTCACCACCTACACCAAGGACTACGCGATCGTCATGACGATCTCCCAGGGTGGCACGGGCTCCGGCGCCTCCGGGCCCGCCGTCCGCAAGATCTACAACGCGCTCTACGGACTCGACGACTCCGGCAAGCAGGACCTCAAGAAGGCGCTGCTGCCCGCCCCGCAGAAGTCCCTGCCCAAGATCCAGCACGACGGCTCGATCTACGCCCCGGAGATCAGGCCGTACGACCCGGAGTCGCAGAAGACCCCGGAGGCGCAGACACTCGCCGCGGTACTCGGGAGGCGTGACTGATGTCCGGCTTCTCCGTCTCGCGATACGCTCCCGAGCGCTCGGTCTGGAGCAAGCTCACCGCCCGCGACTCCGTCGTGCGGCGGCTCGACTGGCCGCTGCTCGGCTCCGCCATCGCGCTCTCGCTCATCGGTACCGCCCTCGTCTACTCGGCGACCCGCGGCCGGGACGCGCTCACCCACGGCGACCCGTATTACTTCCTCCTCCGGCACGCCCTCAACACCGGCATCGGCTTCGCCCTGATGGTCGGCACGATCTGGCTCGGCCACCGCACCCTGCGCGGAGCCGTGCCGATCCTCTACGGCCTCTCGGTGCTGCTGGTCCTCGCCGTGCTCACCCCGCTCGGCGCCACCGTCAACGGCGCCCATGCCTGGATCATCATCGGCGGCGGCTTCTCACTGCAGCCGTCCGAATTCACCAAGATCACCATCATCCTCGGCATGGCGATGATCCTCGCCGCCCGCGTCGACGCGGGCGACCAGCTGCACCCCGACCACCGGACCGTCGCCAAGGCCCTGGGCCTCGCGCTCCTCCCGATGCTCATCGTCATGGGAATGCCGGACCTCGGATCCGTCATGGTCATGGCCGTGATCGTCCTCGGCGTACTCCTCGCCTCCGGAGCGTCGAACCGCTGGATCTTCGGCCTCCTCGGCGCCGGCGCGGCCGGCGCCGTCGCCGTCTGGCAACTCGGCCTGCTCGACGAGTACCAGATCGCGCGCTTCGCAGCCTTCGCCAACCCGGCACTCGACCCGGCAGGCGTCGGCTACAACACCAACCAGGCCCGCATCGCCATCGGTTCCGGCGGACTCACCGGCACCGGCCTCTTCCAGGGAACCCAGACCACCGGCCAGTTCGTCCCCGAGCAGCAGACCGACTTCGTCTTCACCGTCGCCGGTGAGGAACTCGGCTTCCTCGGCGCCGGACTCATCCTCGTCCTGCTCGGCGTCGTCCTGTGGCGCGCCTGCCGGATCGCCCGCGAGACCACCGAGCTGTACGGCACGATCGTCGCCGCCGGAATCATCGCCTGGTTCGCCTTCCAGGCCTTCGAGAACATCGGCATGACCCTCGGCATCATGCCGGTCGCCGGACTCCCGCTGCCGTTCGTGTCGTACGGAGGGTCGTCGATGTTCGCCGTCTGGGTGGCCATCGGACTGCTCCAGTCGATCAGGGTGCAGCGGCCGATGTCGGCCTGAGCGGCCGGCGTATCCGCCGGGCCCTCTGCCCGAGGCCGCCGAACACGACTAAATTCGGTATATGGCGGACTCGAAGCGCGAGATCGAGCGAAAGTACGAAGCCACCGTCGACACCCGACTCCCCGACCTCACCCGGGTGGCCGGGGTCGCGGCCGTGGACCACCGCGGCGTCATGGAGCTCGACGCCGTCTACTACGACACCGAGGACCAGCGGCTCGCCGCCGACTCCCTCACCCTGCGCCGCCGCACCGGCGGCGAGGACGCGGGCTGGCATCTCAAGTTCCCCGTCGCCACCGGCATCCGCGACGAGATCCGGGCCCCTCTCTCCGACACCCTGCCGCCCGGCCTCGCCGCGCTTCTGCGCTCCCGGGTCCGCGAGACGGAGCTCGTCCCCGTCGTCCGGCTGCTCTCCGCCCGGGACGTCCACCACCTGCTCGACTCCCACGGCGCCCTGCTGGCCGAACTCAGCGTCGACGAGGTCCGGGCCGAACGGCTCACCGGCGGCAGCTCGACGGCCGCCTGGACCGAGATCGAGGTCGAGCTCGCCGACGACGGCGACCCCGCCTTCCTCGACTCCGTCGAACGACGACTGCGCAAAGCAGGCGTACGCCCGTCCGCATCCGCGTCCAAACTGGCCCGCGCCCTTGCCGAGACCGCCCCGAAGAAACAACGCTCGAGGAAGAAGGGGGCCACACCCCCGCCCCGCACGGCCGGCGACCACGTCATGGCCTACGCGCGCGACCAGATCACCTCCATCGTCGCCCTCGACCCCGCCGTGCGCCGCGGCCTCCCCGACTCCGTCCACCAGATGCGGGTCGCCACCCGCAGACTGCGCAGCGCCTTCAGGACGTACCGCAAGATCCTCGACCGGACCGCCACCGACCCGCTCGGCGACGAGCTGAAATGGCTGGCGGCCGAGCTCGGCATCGACCGCGACCAGGAGGTTCTCGACGAGCGCCTGCGCGCCCGGATCGCCGACCTGTCCCGCACCCTGGTCCTCGGCCCGGTCGGCAGCCGGCTCCGGATCTGGTCCGTGACCCACCGGTCCGGGTCCCGGCGCCGGACCGTCGGCGTACTCGACGGAAAGCGCTACCTGGCGCTCCTGGAGAGCCTCGACACACTCCTGGCCGCCCCGCCGCTGCTGCCCGCCGCGGCCAGGACCCCGCAGGACGCGCTGCCCCGCGCCGTGCTCAAGGACTACGCGCGCCTCGCCACCCGCGTCGGTCACGCCCTGGAACTGCGGCCCGGACACGAGCGCGACCTCGCCCTGCACGACGCCCGCAAGGCGGCCAAGCGCGCCCGGTACGCGGGGGAGGCGGCCACGCCCGCGCTGGGCGGCGCCGCCAAGAAGTTCGCCCGCCGGATGAAGGCCGTACAGACCGTCCTCGGCGACCACCAGGACAGCGTCGTCGCCCGTGAGGCCCTGCGCACCCTGGCCGCCCAGGCGCACGCCGCGGGGGAGTCCGCGTTCACCTGGGGACTGCTGTACGGACACGAGGAAGCCACCGCGGCGGCCCGCGAACAGGAGTTGCCCGCGGTGTGGGCGCGGGCGTCCCGGCCGAAATTGCGAGCGGCGCTGGAAGGCTGAGCGCCGGGGTACGCTGGATGGTCACCCCTGTCGGCTCTCGAAAGTTCGCGATGTCTGTCGAATCGGTCTTCCCACAGCTCGAAGCTCTGCTCCCGCATGTGCAGAAGCCCATCCAGTACGTCGGCGGTGAACTCAACTCCACCGTCAAGCCGTGGGACGAGTGCGACGTCCGCTGGGCGCTGATGTACCCGGACGCGTACGAGGTCGGACTGCCCAATCAGGGCGTCATGATCCTCTACGAGGTACTCAACGAGCGCGAACGCGTCATGGCCGAGCGCACCTACAGCGTGTGGCCGGACCTCGAGGAGCTGATGCGCGAGCACCAGGTCCCGCAGTTCACCGTGGACAGCCACCGTCCGGTGAAGGCGTTCGACGTCTTCGGACTGAGCTTCTCCACCGAGCTCGGCTACACCAACATGCTCACCGCCCTGGACCTCGCGGGCATCCCGCTCGACGCGCGGGACCGCGGCCTCGACGACCCGATCGTCCTCGCCGGCGGGCACGCCGCGTTCAACCCCGAGCCGATCGCGGAGTTCATCGACTGCGCGGTCATCGGCGACGGCGAGCAGGCGGTCCTGGAGATCACCGAGATCATCCGCGCCTGGAAGGCCGAGGGCCGCCCCGGCGGTCGCGAGGAGGTGCTCTTCCGGCTCGCGAAGACCGGTGGCGTCTATGTACCGCGGTTCTACGACGTCGAGTACCTCCCGGACGGCCGCATCGGCCGCGTCGTACCGAACAAGTCGGGCGTGCCGTGGCGGGTCTCCAAGCACACCGTCATGGACCTCGACGAGTGGCCGTACCCGAAGCAGCCCCTCGTCCCGCTCGCGGAGACCGTCCACGAGCGGATGTCCGTCGAGATCTTCCGCGGCTGCACCCGCGGCTGCCGTTTCTGCCAGGCCGGCATGATCACGCGTCCCGTGCGGGAGCGAAGCATCACCGGCATCGGCGAGATGGTCGAGAAGGGTCTCAAGGCGACCGGCTTCGAGGAGGTCGGCCTGCTGTCCCTGTCCTCCGCGGACCACACGGAGATCGGCGACATCGCCAAGGGCCTCGCCGACCGGTACACCGAGGACAAGATCGGTCTCTCGCTGCCCTCGACCCGCGTCGACGCGTTCAACGTCGACCTGGCCAACGAGCTGACCCGCAACGGCCGCCGTTCGGGCCTCACCTTCGCCCCCGAGGGCGGCTCCGAGCGCATGCGCAAGGTCATCAACAAGATGGTTTCGGAAGAGGACCTCATCCGGACCGTCGCCACCGCGTACGGCAACGGCTGGCGCCAGGTGAAGCTCTACTTCATGTGCGGCCTGCCCACCGAGACCGACGAGGACGTCCTCCAGATCGGCGACATGGCGGTCAACGTGATCGCCAAGGGCCGCGAGGTCTCCGGGCAGAACGACATCCGCTGCACCGTCTCCATCGGCGGCTTCGTACCCAAGCCGCACACGCCGTTCCAGTGGGCCCCGCAGCTCAGCGCCGAGGAGACCGACGCGCGCCTGGAGAAGCTTCGCGACAAGATCCGAGGCGACAAGAAGTACGGCCGCTCGATCGGCTTCCGGTACCACGACGGCAAGCCCGGCATCGTGGAGGGTCTGCTCTCGCGCGGCGACCGCCGTGTCGGCTCCGTCATCCGCGCCGTCTACGAGGCCGGCGGCCGCTTCGACGGCTGGCGCGAGCACTTCTCGTACGACCGCTGGATGGCCGGCGCCGAGAAGACGCTCCCCGAGTTCGGCGTGGACGTCGACTGGTACACCACCCGTGAGCGCACCTACGAGGAGGTCCTGCCCTGGGACCACCTGGACTCCGGTCTCGACAAGGACTGGCTCTGGGAGGACTGGCAGGACTCGCTCGACGAGACCGAGGTCGAGGACTGCCGCTGGACCCCGTGCTTCGACTGCGGTGTGTGTCCTCAGATGGACACGAGCATCCAGATCGGCCCGACCGGCAAGAAGCTGCTTCCGCTGTCGGTCGTGAAGTAACGCCGGACGTCACCGCTCGGGTGACAGCTCGATGACGAAGACCCGGCCCGGGAAACCCTGGGCCGGGTCTTCGCGTCCTGTCCGGCATGGACCAGGAGAAGCAGCCCCGCGCATACGGCAACCAGCAGGCGCCCTTGCACTACGGGTCCGGTGAAGGCTGTCTGACCACGCTCGTCAGGATTCCGGTACGGATCGTGGTGCTCGGGATCGTCCTGCCCGTACGGATGGTCTGGGACGCCCTCGTCGCCACCGCCCGCGCGGCCGACCGGGTGCTGCTGCGCCCCCTGGGGCGGGCCCTGTCCTGGCTGGGCCGCGTGCTCGTCGTGATTCCGCTGGTCCGCCTGTACGCGTCGGTGCTCACCCCGCTCGGCCACGCACTGCGATGGGGGGCCGCCGTAGCCGGCCGGGGGCTGCTGTGGCTGGGGGCGGCCCTCTTCGTGCGGCCGTGGGTGGCGCTGTGGCGGTATGTGGTCGTGCCCGTGGTCCGCCACGGGATCGTGGCGCCGATGGCCTGGCTGTACGCGTCGGTGCTCACCCCGATCGGGCATGGGCTGCGGTGGGTGTACCGCGAGCTGCTCACACCGGCCGGGCGGGGCCTCGCCACCGCGATCGGCCGGGTGCTCACCGCTCTCCTCGTGTGGCCGGTGGTCGGCGTCTGGCGTTACGTCCTGGTGCCGCTCGCACTCGCCCTCGCCTGGCTCGTGAAGAACCTGATCGTCGCGCCGCTGGCCTGGACGTACCGGGCACTGCTCACCCCGTTCGGCCACGGCATCGCATGGCTGGCCGGCGTGGTGGCGATCGGTGTCGTCGCGGTGGCCCGGGGGCTGGGCGCAGCCGTCGCCCGGGTCGTCATGACGGTGCTCGTCACCCCTGCGGGGTGGATCCGGCGGCGGGTCCTCGTCCCGGTCGGCCGGGAGATCGCCGCCGCGATCGGTGTCGCCTGGCGCATCGCCGGATTCGTCTCGCGGGCCGTCGGCCGCGCCCTCGCCTGGCTGGCGTGGCATCTCGTCGGCGCTCCGGTGGCCTGGACCTACCGAACGGTGTGCACACCCGTCGGACATTTCGTACGCGATGCGGTCTGGGCCCCCGCCAGGCGCGCCGCGGTCGAGGCGGGACGCGCGGCCCGCGACACCCTGCGCACCGCACGCGAGACCGTGCGCCAGGCCCGCCGCGACGCATGGCGGGCACTGGTCGGCGGGGGTCCGCTCCCCGAGCCCCGGGAACCGGTGGCCCCCCTTGCGCGTACTCTGGGTAGTACAACGACTGTGCCCAGCGCGGCGCCCGAACCAGAGATCTCCCTGCGAAAGCAGGGGTGAGCCGGACCGGACACCCCCGGGCCACCCGCATTTCGAGGGCGGCGCGCCACCGCGTCCGCTCCGCACCGAGGAGAAGAACCACTGGGCAAGCGACAGCCCGAAGGCCCGCCGCCCGCACCGGCAGTGCAGCGCATCCGACTGCGCTACACGAAGCGCGGCCGCCTCCGGTTCACCAGCCACCGCGACTTCCAGCGCGCGTTCGAGCGGGCGCTGCGCCGCGCCGAGGTGCCCATGGCCTACTCGGCGGGCTTCACCCCGCACCCCAAGGTGTCGTACGCCAATGCCGCACCCACCGGCACCGGCAGCGAGGCCGAGTTCCTGGAGATCGCGCTCACCGAGCGGCGGGACCCCGGCACACTGCGCGCCCTGCTCGACGAGTCGCTCCCGGACGGCCTGGACATCACCGACGCCGTGGAGGCCCGCACCTCGGGTCTCGCCGAGCGACTGACCGCCTCCGTCTGGGAGTTGAGGCTCGACGGGGTCCCGTTCGAGGACGCCGAGAAGGCCGTCGCCGGGTTCCTGGGCGCCGAGACCGTCGAGGTTCAGCGCCGCACGAAGAACGGCATGCGGACGTTCGACGCCCGCGCCGCGGTGGCCGGTCTGGAAGCTGTGGATCCTCAGGCTGATAGGCCGGGGGACAAGCCCTGTGCGATACTGCGGCTGGTTGTTCGGCACGTGACACCTGCCGTGCGACCTGACGACGTCCTGTCCGGTCTCCGCGTTGTGGCCGACCTGGCGCCGCCGGTCCCCGCAGCGGTGACCAGGCTGGCGCAGGGGCTCTTCGACGAGGAGTCCGGCACGGTGACCGACCCGCTCGCGCCCGACCGCGAGGCAGCCCCTGCCGTGTCACCCACGGCCACCGGGACCGCCGTCGCGACGGCGCCGGAAGGTGCAGGTTCCGCGTAAGGCGGTCGTTGTAGCGCAGTCCTCGGACTCGGGAGCCACCTGGGTCGGGCCGCGCGCTGACCCATAAGACTTTCGCCAGGCCGTACGTACATCGCGTAGGGAACCGGCGAGCCAGACATTCAGCTCCCGTGCGGCGCCCGCGCCCCGGACGGCGGTACCGCGTTTCGCATGCGGACCGTGCCGGACCGGAATCAGGTGTGGCGCCCGGGAGCGTGACGGGAGAACCGCCCGCATGCTCGAACCGACCGAGCCCGGCACGACCGGGAACGCCGAAGACAACAACACACCTGGCGACAAGCTGCCGCCGCGCCGCAGGCGCCGCGCGGCGTCCCGCCCCGCAGGACCGCCGTCGGGCGCGGCCGGCACGGAAGCTGCCGCGCCGGCCATACCGGCCGTTGACGCCGGAGTGTCCGACACCACCACCGACGAGGCGGAGGCCGCGCCGCCGGCGCGCACCCGCCGCCGCGCGGTCCGCAAGGCGACCGCCCCCGCAGGTGAGCCGCAGGCCGCCGAGGTCGTCGAGACCGCCGTGAGCGCTGCGCCCGCAGAGCCCGCTCCGGCCGCCGAGTCCGTGGAGACCGCTGAGGCGGACGTTGCCGAGGCACCGCGTGCGCGTCGCCGGGCGACCCGTAAGGCGACCGCTCCGGCAGGTGCGCCGAAGGCCGAGGAGACCGCCGAGGTCGTCGAGGCCGCGGAGACCACTGAGACCACTGAGGCGCCGCGTGGGCGTCGCCGGGCGTCCCGCAAGGCGACCGCCCCGGCGGGTGCTCCGCCGGCCGCCGGGATCGTCGAGGTCGTGGAGGCCACGCCGGTCGTCGAGACCGAGGCACCCGAGCCGGCCGCCGTCGCGGAGCCCGTCGTGGCCGAGGCACCCCGTGCCCGCACCCGCCGCCGCGCATCCGCCCCGGCCGGAGCGCCGCAGGCCGCGTCGGCCGGCACCGAGACCCCTGAGACCGAAGAGACCGTGGAGACCGTCCCGGTGGCCGAGGCTGCCGAGCCGGTCGAGGCCCCGCGCGGCCGTCGCCGTGCGGTCCGCAAGGCCACCGCCCCGGCGGGTGCTCCGGCGGCCGCCGAGGTCGTCGCCCCCGCCGACACCGTGGTCGAGGCTCCGGCCGCTGTCGCCGAGGAGCCGGCTGCCGAGCCGGAGGAGGCGGCCGAGACCGCCGAGAGCGCCGCGCCGCGCGGCCGTCAGCGCCGCCGGGCCACCGCCGCCGCAGGCCGGCCGGAGTTCACCGGCAAGGTCGAGGAGCCCGCCCGCAAGAGCCGTCGCGCGACGCGCCCCGCTGTGGCCGTCTTCCAGGCGCCGGTCTTCGCCGAGCCGATGTTCCAGACTCCGGAGACCGCCGCAGCCGCCGCCGCGGCCGCCGGCCCCGCCTCGCGTCACGCCGAGGCCGAGGTCGAGGAGGAGATCGAGACGGTCGAGGAGACCGCCGCTGCCGAGGAGGCGGCGGCTGTCGCCGAGGCCGCGCCGCAGGCGGGTACCCGCCGTCGTCGCCGCCGTCGCGGCGAGGCCGCCGAGACCGAGCCGGCCGCCGAGCGGACGGCCGCGCCCGCCGCTCCGGCGGAGGAGCCCGTCGAGGACGAGTACGAGGCGGAGAGCGAAGCCGAGCACGAGGGCGAGGAGACGGACGAGTACGGGGACCGGCCGTCGCGTCGTCGCCGTCGTGGTGGCCGTCGCCGTCGCCGCGGTGAGGCCGCCGAGGCGGACGAAGCTGCGGAGCAGCACGCCGACGAGCACGCCGTCGACACCTCCGAGGACGAGCACGAGCGTCTTCAGGAAGCCGAGGAGGAGGAAGAGGACCACGAGCTGTCCCTCTCCGGCTCCAGCAGCAGCCGTCGCCGTCGCCGTCGCCGCCGTCGCAGCGGTGACGCCACGATCGAGGCCGAAGCCGGTACGGACGACCCGGAGCGTACGGTCGTCAAGGTCCGCGAGCCCCGCAAGAAGGAGGCCGAGCGCGAGCCCGGCACCGGTTTCGACGAGGTCCAGTCCATCAAGGGCTCGACCCGTATGGAGGCGAAGAAGCAGCGCCGCCGCGAGGGCCGTGAGCAGGGCCGCCGGCGCGTCCCGATCATCACCGAGGCGGAGTTCCTGGCCCGCCGCGAGGCCGTCGAGCGGGTGATGGTCGTCCGCCAGAACGGCGATCGCACCCAGATCGGCGTCCTCGAGGACAACGTGCTCGTCGAGCACTACGTCAACAAGGAGCAGGCCACCAGCTACGTCGGCAACGTCTACCTGGGCAAGGTGCAGAACGTACTGCCGTCCATGGAGGCCGCCTTCGTCGACATCGGCAAGGGCCGCAACGCCGTCCTGTACGCCGGTGAGGTCAACTTCGAGGCGCTCGGCATGGCCCACGGGCCGCGCCGGATCGAGACCGCGCTGAAGTCCGGTCAGTCCGTCCTCGTCCAGGTGACGAAGGACCCGATCGGCCACAAGGGCGCCCGCCTGACCAGCCAGGTCTCGCTGCCCGGCCGCTACCTGGTCTATGTGCCCGAGGGCTCGATGACCGGCATCAGCCGGAAGCTGCCCGACACCGAGCGCGCCCGGCTGAAGACCATCCTCAAGAAGATCGTTCCCGAGGACGCGGGCGTCATCGTGCGCACCGCCGCCGAGGGCGCGAGCGAGGACGAGCTGCGCCGTGATGTCGAGCGGCTGCAGCAGCAGTGGGAGGACATCCAGAAGAAGTCGAAGAGCAGCGGCAGCTCCAACGCGCCGACCCTGCTCTACGGCGAGCCGGACATGACCGTCCGGGTCGTCCGCGACATCTTCAACGAGGACTTCTCGAAGGTCATCGTCAGCGGTGACGACGCGTGGGAGACCATCCACGGTTACGTCGCGCACGTCGCGCCCGACCTGACGGACCGGCTGTCGCGGTGGACCTCCGAGGTCGACGTCTTCGCCACGTACCGGATCGACGAGCAGCTGATGAAGGCGCTGGACCGGAAGGTCTGGCTGCCCAGCGGCGGCTCGCTGGTGATCGACAAGACCGAGGCGATGGTCGTCGTCGACGTCAACACCGGCAAGTTCACCGGTCAGGGCGGCAACCTCGAGGAGACCGTCACCAGGAACAACCTGGAGGCGGCCGAGGAGATCGTGCGTCAGCTGCGGCTGCGCGACCTCGGTGGCATCGTCGTCATCGACTTCATCGACATGGTCCTGGAGTCCAACCGGGACCTGGTGCTGCGGCGCCTGCTGGAGTGCCTGGGACGCGACCGTACGAAGCACCAGGTCGCCGAGGTCACCTCGCTGGGCCTGGTCCAGATGACCCGTAAGCGGGTGGGCCAGGGCCTGCTGGAGTCCTTCTCCGAGACCTGTGTCCACTGCAACGGGCGCGGCGTGATCGTGCACATGGAGCAGCCGACCGCGGTCGGTGGCGGCGGCAACGGCAAGCGTGCCAAGAAGCGCGGCCGCGGTGGCGTCGGCGAGCAGCCCGAGCACGAGCACGAGACCGTCGAGGCCGAGGTGGAGACCGAGGCCGAGGTCGCTGCGGAGGTCGCCGCTCCGGTGGCGCTGCCCGAGCCCGAGTTCGTACCGGACGAGGAGCTGTACAGCAGCCCGGCGGAGGCCGAGGCAGCCGCCGCGCGTGGTCGTGGCCGTCGGCGTGCGACCCGCAAGGTCTCGGCTCCGGCCGGTGCTCCGAAGGCCGCGCCCGCCGAGGTCGTCGAGCCGGTGGCCGAGCCGGTCGTCGAGCCCGAGCCGGTCGTCGAGGCCCCGGTGGCCGAGGCTCCGCAGGGCCGTACGCGCCGTCGGGCGACCCGTAAGGCGACCGCTCCGGCGGGCTCGCCGGCCCCGGCCGAGCAGGCCGAGCCGGTCGCGGCGCCCGTCGTCGAGACCCCGGTCGCCGAGGCCCCCGCGGTCGAGGCTCCGGTCGTCGAGGCGCCGCAGGCCGAGCCCGCACCCGAGGAGGTGGCCGCCCCGCCGCGTGCCCGGCGCCGGGTGACGCGCAAGGTGACCGCCCCCGCGGGTCCGCCCGCAGGTGCGGACGGCGCGGAGATCGTCGTGGTGACGGGCTCCGCCGACACCACCGCCGTCGCCGCGGAGGCTCCGGAATCCGCGGAGGCCGAGGCCCCGGCGAAGAAGGCGGCCCGCAAGACCGCCAAGAAGGCCACGGCCAAGAAGGCGGCCACCAAGAAGACGGCCGCCAAGAAGACCGTCGCGAAGAAGACGACGGCCAAGAAGGCGGCGGCCAAGAAGACGGCAGCGGCGGAGCAGTAGGCGCCTGCGGGTGTTCCGGGCGTCCGCCCGGAACACCCGGCCCGGTCTCCCGCTGCCGTGCAGCAGCCGACGCATGCGGACCGGCCCCGTATCAAGGGGGCCGGTCGGTTGCGTTCGGTGCACCTGCCGCGGCAGACCCGATTCCCGGAGTCCACGGGAGCGGGACCGGGGCCGGCCGGGGCGGCTGCGGCCCGGGTGACCGGGACAACTGTCCCGGGGCCTGGTCCGACGCGCCTGCGGCCGGACAATGAACGCGTAGCAAAGAGAACCAAGCAGCAAGGAGAACCCTCATGATCGGCCTGATACTCGCAGCCGGTGCCGGACGACGTCTGCGCCCGTACACCGACACCCTTCCGAAGGCCCTGGTGCCGGTCGGCCCCGAGGGTGACGAGGAGAGCCTCACCGTCGTGGACCTGACGCTGGGCAACTTCGCCGAGGTGGGACTGACCGAGGTCGCGATCATCGTGGGCTACCGCAAGGAGGCCGTGTACGCCCGCAAGGAGGCTCTCGAGGCGAAGTACGGCGTCACGATCACGCTGATCGACAACGACAAGGCCGAGGAGTGGAACAACGCGTACTCCCTCTGGTGCGGCCGCGACTCGATCAAGCACAGCGTGATCCTCGCCAACGGTGACACCGTCCACCCGGTCTCGGTCGAGAAGACGCTGCTGGCCGCCCGTGGCGACGGCAAGAAGATCATCCTCGCCCTGGACACGGTGAAGCAGCTCGCCGACGAGGAGATGAAGGTCGTCGTGGACCCCGAGAAGGGCGTCCAGCGGATCACCAAGCTGATGGACCCGGCCGAGGCGACGGGCGAGTACATCGGCGTCACGCTCATCGAGGGCGATGCGGCCGACGAGCTCGCGGACGCGCTGCGGACCACCTTCGAGCGTGACCCGGACCTGTACTACGAGGACGGCTACCAGGAGCTCGTCAACCGCGGCTTCAAGGTCGACGTGGCTCCGATCGGCGACGTCCAGTGGGTCGAGATCGACAACCACGAGGACCTCGCCAAGGGCAGGAAGATCGCGTGCCAGTACTGACCCGCCTCATACCGGCGCCGATCGTCGTCGATATCCGTGCGGGAGCCCTGGCCGACCTCGCGACCGTCCTCGCGGACCAGCGGATCTCCAGCTCGGGCAAGCTGGCGGTCGCGATCAGCGGAGGGTCCGGTCAGGCGCTGCGCGAGCGGCTGTCGCCGAGCCTGCCGAGCGCTTCCTGGTTCGAGGTCGGCGGCGGCACCCTCGAGGATGCGGTCAAGCTCGCCGAGGCCATGAAGTCCGGGCGTTACGACGCCGTGGTCGGCCTCGGCGGCGGCAAGATCATCGACTGTGCGAAGTTCGCCGCGGCGCGTATCGGGCTGCCGCTGGTCGCGGTGGCGACGAACCTCTCCCACGACGGTCTCTGCTCGCCGGTCGCCACGCTGGACAACGACGCGGGCCGTGGCTCGTACGGTGTCCCGAACCCGATCGCGGTCCTGATCGACCTGGACGTCATCCGTGAGGCCCCGGTCCGTTTCGTCCGCTCCGGGATCGGCGACGCGCTGTCCAACATCTCCGCGGTCGCGGACTGGGAGCTGGCCCATCAGGTGAAGGGCGAGGACATCGACGGCCTGGCCGCCGCGATGGCCCGCCAGGCCGGTGAGGCCGTGCTGCGCCATCCCGGCGGGATCGGGGACGACAGCTTCCTGCAGGTGCTGGCCGAGGGGCTGGTGACCACGGGTATCGCGATGTCGGTCGCGGGCGACAGCCGTCCTGCCTCCGGCGCCTGCCACGAGATCAACCACGCCTTCGATCTTCTCCACCCCGAGCGCGCTGCCAGCCACGGCGAGCAGTGCGGTCTGGGCGCGGCGTTCGCGATGCATCTGCGCGGCGCCCACGAGGAGTCCGTGCAGATGGCCCGGACGCTGCGGAGCCACGGTCTGCCCGTGCTGGCCGAGGACATGGGCTTCAGTGCGGACGAGTTCGTCGAGGTGGTCGAGTTCGCCCCCCGGACCAGGCCCGGGCGCTACACGATCCTGGAGCACCTGAACCTGTCCGCGGACGGGATCCGGGATGCCTACGCCGAATACGTGAAGGCTGTCGAGGCCTGAATCCGTGGCCCGGTTTGACCGGCTGTCCAAGGCCCCGTAGCCTTGACCGTCGGCGTTTGTTCGCCACACCTCTGAGCACTGACCTCCCGCTCGTACGGGAGAGGCCGCTCGTCCAATCCGGATCGTCACGGGTCTCCGGACCCGTGTGAGCGGCTGGCATCAGGGGTTTCCGTTCCGAGCGAGAGTGAGATCCGCGTGTACGCCATCGTGCGCAGCGGTGGCCGCCAGCACAAGGTTGCTGTCGGTGACATCGTTGAGGTTGACAAGATTTCCACTGCCCAGGTTGGCGACACGGTCGAGCTCTCGACCCTGCTCGTGGTCGACGGCGACACCGTGACCAGCGACCCGTGGGTGCTGGCCGGGATCAAGGTCCAGGCCGAGGTCGTGGACCACCACAAGGGCGCGAAGATCGACATCCTTCGCTACAAGAACAAGACCGGCTACCGCCGTCGCCAGGGTCACCGCCAGCAGTACACGGCGATCAAGGTCACCGGCATTCCCGCGGCTGCGAAGTAAGGGACTGAGAAGACATGGCACACAAGAAGGGCGCATCGTCCACCCGGAACGGGCGCGATTCCAACGCTCAGCGGCTCGGCGTCAAGCGCTTCGGCGGCCAGGCCGTCAACGCCGGTGAGATCCTGGTCCGCCAGCGCGGCACCCACTTCCACCCGGGCACGGGCGTCGGCCGTGGCGGCGACGACACGCTGTTCGCGCTCGCCGCTGGTGCGGTCGAGTTCGGCACCCACCGTGGTCGCAAGGTCGTGAACATCGTTCCGATCGCCGAGTAATTTCGGCGCTCGTCGAGCGGTTTCTGCGGAGGCGGACCTCACTTCCCGTATGGGAAGCGGGTCCGCCTTTCGCGTGTTTCTCCTAGGAGAGACAGCATGAGCTTGAAACATTTCTGCATGTATGTAACTGGAGGTTTCCACCATGACCACCTTCGTGGACCGCGTCGAGCTGCATGTCGCCGCGGGTAACGGAGGCCACGGCTGTGCCTCCGTTCACCGTGAGAAGTTCAAGCCGCTCGGCGGCCCGGACGGCGGCAACGGCGGCCGTGGCGGCGATGTGACCCTGGTCGTCGAGCAGGACGTCACCACGCTCCTCGACTATCACCACCATCCCCACCGCAAGGCCACCAACGGCCAGCCCGGCGCGGGCGACCACCGCACCGGTAAGGAGGGCCAGGACCTCGTCCTGCCGGTCCCCGACGGCACGGTCGTGCTCGACAGGAACGGCAACGTGCTGGCCGACCTGATCGGCCAGGGCACCACGTTCGTGGCCGGCCAGGGCGGCCGTGGCGGCCTCGGCAACGCGGCGCTCGCCTCCGCACGCCGCAAGGCCCCCGGCTTCGCGCTGCTCGGCGAGCCGGGCGAGTCCCGGGACATCGTCCTGGAGCTGAAGACCGTCGCCGACGTCGCCCTGGTGGGTTACCCGAGCGCGGGCAAGTCCTCGCTGATCTCGGTCCTGTCCGCGGCCAAGCCGAAGATCGCCGACTACCCGTTCACCACGCTCGTCCCGAACCTGGGCGTGGTCACCGCGGGCAGCACCGTCTACACCATCGCCGACGTCCCGGGCCTGATCCCCGGCGCCAGCCAGGGCAAGGGCCTCGGCCTGGAGTTCCTGCGGCACGTCGAGCGCTGCTCCGTGCTCGTGCACGTGCTGGACACGGCGACGCTGGAGTCCGACCGCGACCCGGTCTCCGACCTCGACATGATCGAGGAGGAGCTGAAGCAGTACGGCGGTCTGGACGACCGGCCCCGCATCGTCGTCCTCAACAAGATCGACATCCCGGACGGCCAGGACCTCGCCGACATGATCCGCCCGGAGCTCGAGGAGCGCGGCTACCGCGTCTTCGAGGTCTCCGCCGTCGCTCACATCGGTCTCAAGGATCTCTCCTACGCGCTCGCCGGTGTGATCGCCGAGGCGCGCGCAGCCAAGCCGGTGGAGGAGGCGACCCGCATCGTCATCCGCCCGAAGGCCGTGGACGACGCGGGCTTCACCGTCACGCTGGAGGACGACGGCATCTACCGGGTGCGCGGCGAGAAGCCGGAGCGCTGGGTGCGCCAGACCGACTTCAACAACGACGAGGCCGTCGGCTATCTCGCGGACCGGCTCAACCGGCTCGGCGTCGAGGACGAGCTGATGAAGGCCGGTGCCCGCGCGGGTGACGGCGTGGCCATCGGTGCCGAGGACAACGCGGTCGTCTTCGACTGGGAGCCGACCATGGCGGCGGGCGCGGAGATGCTCGGCCGGCGTGGCGAGGACCACCGTCTCGAAGCCCCGCGTCCGGCCGCTCAGCGCCGTCGCGACCGCGAGACGGAGCGCGACGAGGCGGGCAAGGCCTACGAGGATTTCGACCCGTTCGCATAAGGAGGGGTCCGGCCGAGCCCGGAGCCCCGTCCCGCTGCTTCACGTCGCCCGGTCCCGGCCCCTGATCCAGGAGTCCGGGACCGGGCGTTCCGGCTGCTCCCGCGGGGGAGCGGCCTCCTGGGCGATTTATGCTGCTAACGGGAAAGCTGTGACTGTATGATCGCCAGGCTTTGCAGAAATACTCAAAAAAGATTCGCAGTGCGTACAACCCTCTGACGCCTCAGTGGGTCATGCCAGGCGAGGGGCACATGGGTGCGTCCTCAGCCAGGGGCGAGGGGAGCGCGGTCACCCGCGCACGAGGCTGCCCGGGGATCGCCGCGAGTCGCGGCCCTGCCGAAAGACGCTAGTGAAGATTTCTTTTCTGGTACGAGACCTGTGCCACATGGGCGGAGTCGTGAGCGCCACGCAGAACCTCGCGGGCGCTCTCGCTGCACGACACCAAGTCGAGATCGTCGCCCTGCGCAAGGTACGGGACGAGTCCTACTTCCCGCTCGACCCCAGGGTCTCCGTACGCGTCCTCACCGATCTGCGTCCGCACTCCCCGGTCTCCGACCTGGACAACCCGCTGATCGAGGTGTTCCCGAAGATCTATCCGGTCGACCCGGCGGAGAAGAAGCCCGTGGTCAGCCGGCTCGCCGAGCTGCGGCTCCTGGAATTCCTGGACACCACCGACGCGGATGTCGTGGTGAGCTCCAGCCCGCGGAACACGATCATGCTGTCGTACGCCAAGGGTGACTATCTGCGGGTCACGCAGGAGCACTCGATGCCCTCGATCTACGCGAAGTACTACCAGGGCCGGCTGTTCGAGGCCTATCACTCGCTGGACGCGCTCACCGCTCTCACGCCCGAAGAGGTCGAGAGCATCGGCAAGCAGGTACCCGGCGTACGCAACCGGCTCGCGGTCATGCCGAACTGTGTGCCCGCCGCCCCCGTGCAGTCCAAGAGCACCAACAAGGTCATCATCGCCGCCGGTCTCCTCAAGGAGAACAAGAACTTCGCCGCGGTCGTGGATGCCTTCGCCACCATTGTCCGCAAGCGCCCCGACTGGCGACTGCGCATCTACGGCGGCGGTACCGAGAAGGCCAATCTGCGCCGGCAGATCGAGACGCTCGGCCTCCACAACACCGTGACGCTGATGGGCCCCGCCGCCCCGGTCTCCCCGGAGTTCAGCAAGGGCTCGATCTTCGTACTCCCGTCCAAGCGGGAAGCGTTCGGCAACGTGATCGTGGAGGCGATGGCGGCGGGACTGCCCGTGGTCAGCTTCGACGCCCACCACGGGCCGCGCAACATCATCACGAACGGCGAGGACGGCATCGTCGTTCCGCGCGGCGACACCGACGCGATGGCCGAGGCGATCCTCGAACTCGTCGAGGACGACGAGCGCCGCAAGCGCATGGGCGAGGCCGCCGTACGCGGAGCGGTGCGCTTCCACGAGCCCGCGAGCTGCGAGCGCTTCGAGGCGATCCTGCACGAGGCGTTCGCCCGCCGGGCGCTGCCCACGCAGGCCACCGCGCGGGTGGACGCCGAGGGTTCGGTCCACATCGAGGTCGGTGCGCTGCCCGAGGGCGTGCACCAGGCCGACGTGGTCTGCAGCCGGGTCGGGAAGCTGGACCAGGAGGAATGTTTTGCTCTGACGTCCGAGGGCGCCGCGGTCATT
The DNA here is from genome assembly GCF_036158715.1 of Streptomyces sp. NBC_00316. NCBI lineage: Bacteria > Bacillati > Actinomycetota > Actinomycetes > Kitasatosporales > Streptomycetaceae > Streptomyces > Streptomyces sp. NBC_00316. The sequence continues at coordinate 5,933,681 of NZ_CP108023.1, forward strand.
CCGTGGCGCGGCGGACTTCCGGCCGGGACCTGGGAACTGTCCATCCGGACGGCCGCGGGCCACGAGGTACCGCTCCGTGTGGACGGTTACGGCGTGGACGCAAGAGACCTGCTGAACGTTCCGCTGCCGCGTGAGAACGGCGCCCCCGCCATGGAACTGCTCCTGCCGTACCAGGGCGAGAAGGACCGCCTGCGGATGCGCAGCGTGGTGCGCGACTCCCACGTGGAGGTCGACACCCTGATGATCTCCACCGAGAGCGCCGAGATCGAGGCGGGCTACTGGGGCGGTGAGCTCGGCCGCGGCGCCGCTCTGGAAGCCGTGCACCGTAAGGACAAGAACCGAGTGCTGACCTTCCCCGTATCGGCCGTGGAGGGCCGGCGGATCACGGCCCGGGTCGACTGCGCGCTGCTGGCCGATGAGCACGAGGGACCCGAGCAGATCTGGGACGTGTGGCTGCGGCCCGCCGAGGGCGCCGCCCGCGTCCAGCTGGGCAAGCTGGCCACCGATGTGCTGGAGCCCATCGGCGTGTTCACCTTCCCGCGGCCTCAGGTGCGTGTCCTGCCGGACCCCAAGCGCACCCTGCCCGCAAAGGTCGGCTCCCGGGTGAACCGGGCGCTGAACGGCGGCAAGCCCGTCCCGCGCCCCGTCACCAAGGTCGAGATCAGGCCGTACTACACGGCTCTGTCGCAGCTCGCCTTCAAGACCGTGGATGTGGCGCCGTAACCTCGCGCGGCACACAGGAACAAAGGGTGCGGGCCCCGGAGGAAATCCTCCGGGGCCCGCACCCTTTGCTCTGTGCTCTCTGGCGTGCCGCTACTCGCTGTCCCTGAGCTCGTTCGCCTGCTCCAGCATCCGGTCGACGACCCGCTTCGACGCCGCGCCGTCGTCCAGGTCGCAGAACAGGTGGTGGAAGCGGTCGAAGCGCTCGCTGTACCGGGGCCAGACGGTGTCGATGTCCCGGATCGAGTCGATCAGTTCGGTCGACGTGCGGACCAGCGGACCGGGCGAGTCCTTCTCGAAGTCGAAGTAGAAGCCGCGCAGGGTGTCGCGGTAGTGCTCCAGGTCGTACGTGAAGAACAGCATCGGCCGCTTGAGGTGCGCGTAGTCGAACATCACGGACGAGTAGTCGGTGATCATGATGTCCGAGGCCAGATACAGGTCGGCGATGTCCGGGTACTCGGAGACGTCCCAGACGAAGCCGTTGCCGGCGCCCGGCACCTGGTCGACCACGTTGGAGTGGCGCCGGATCAGCAGGACGTGGTCGTCGCCCAGCCGGCGGCGGGCGTCCTCCAGGTCGAGTCGGAGGTCGAAGGAGTACTGGCCGGCCCGGTGCGACTGGTCGTCACGCCAGGTCGGTGCGTACAGCACGACCTTCTTGCCCGCGGGCAGACCGATGCGCTCCCTGATCTCCTTGGCCAGCATCTCCCGCTCGGGGGAGTAGAGGTAGTCGTTGCGCGGATAGCCGGCTTCCAGGATCTCCCCGTCGTACGAGAAGGCGCGCTTGAGGATCGGCGTGCTGAAGCGGTTCGAGGAGACGAGCATGGACCAGTTCTTCGCCTCCAGCTCGAGGCGCTTCTGGTACTCCTTGTCGAAGTGGAGCGTGTCGATGTCGTGACCGATCTTCTTCAGCATCGTGCCGTGCCAGGTCTGGACGATGACCTGTCCGGGACGGCGGATCACCCACTCGGGGAGGTGGGCGTTGGTCACGATGTACTTGCTGGAGGCGAGCGCGTCGAACCACTCGGTGCCCCACATACGGACCTTCTCGGCCGTCTCGGGGAGCTCGACCTGACCGTCGCGGACGGCCCACAGGTGCTTCAGGTCGTCGCCGCGGCGCACCAGTTCCTCGTGCATGGCGCGGGGGCTGTCCGAGTACTGCTTGCCGTTGTAGCTCAGGTAGAAGACCTGGTCGCGCAGCGGCTCACGGCACTTGGCCTCGTACACATCGCGGCGCAGCTGGGCCTGGCGGAACGGGCCGCGCTCCACATCGGCCAGCTCCGAACGGCAGTTGAGCTGCGGGAAGTCGTGCCAGCGCGCTTCCAGCCAGTACCGCCGGCCGCTCAGCAGCGTGTGCAGCGGGAACTGGTCCGTGGCGAGCCGGTCGATCACGAACTCGACGTCGGAGCCGTCGGTGGGACGGAGGAGGAAGTTCCAGCGGCCTGCCTTCAGCGGGATGGTGCCCTGGGCACCGCCGCCGAGTGTCGACGGGTCGAAGGCGGCCTCGTACGTCCCGTCGGCCTGCCAGTCGATCGCGACGAAGCGCTCGTCGAACCGCTCCTTGGCCTTCAGCACCAGCTCGGAACCGACCAGGTGGACGGGGGCCCGGCCGGCGATGACGATCCGGCCGTCCCGCTCGCCGACCCGGTGCATCACGGCACGCTCGGTCTGGCCGCGGAACTTGAGATAGCCGTTGTGATTCGCAATCACGGTCAGCTCGTGGCGTGAGGCCTGCGACCCCATGGACTCGGGGAGCTGGAACCGGGCGTCCTCGAGACCTTCCTGCACGACGGCGGTCAGACGGCGCGGCTCGGACCCGTCCGTGCCCGTGATCAGCAGGGCCGTGCTCCAGTTGCGCACGCGGGGCTGGGCATGGTCCTCGGTGGCCTCGGAGGTCACGAGGGCGACGTCGGCGAGCGGGACCGTCACCCGGAAGGCGGCGGTGCCGTCCGCGGACGGCACGACGGTGACGGCGTACTGCCGGACCTCACCGCTTCCCTGGTTGGAGACCTCGAGCGTGACGGAGTCGGTGTCCCGCACCGGGGTACGGATCTCGCCGCTGACGACGATCTGATCGCCGTCCAGCTCACGTCCGGTGACCAGGGCGTTGACCCGCTCGATGCGCAGCTTGAGTGCGGCGCCCTCGACGCTCGGCAGCATCCGGAAGTTCTTGTCGAGCCAGGTGTACGGCGGGAAGTTGGCCGCGCTGCCGCCGTTCGACTGGATGCCCCTGCGGCGCAGCAGCCCGGAGCTCATCACCACCACACCGATGTGCCAGAGCCCCTCCTCCCACTGCCCGTTGTGGCGGAGCTTCGCCGGGTCGAGAGTGAACTCCCAGCCCGACCAGTCGTAGTTGTAGCGCTTCTGCCAGGTGTCGGACGTGCGGCCGGGCCGGTAGACGTTCTTCGCGGGGAAGATCAGCCGGCGGCGCGAACCGTCCTTCTTGAACTGGATGAACTTCGCGGTGCTGCGCCGGTTGGGGATGTCGATCTTGTCTATCCAGGCGTCACCGGTGAGGACGAGCTTGTCGTCGTGCCACGTGACACCGACCAGGGGAGTCCTGAGGGCCAGGTCCTTGTCGATGCGCAGGGTCTTCTTGGAGAGGCTGACCCCGCTCCGCTCCAGGGCCTTGAAACCGGCGTACTTGCGTATGAAGCCGCTCACCTCGACCGGCTCACGCCGCCGCTGGTCGGCCAGCAGGTCGATCAGCTCGGGTATCGCACCGCGGCGCACCAGCGCGTACTGCACGCGCAGCTCGGCGGGCAGTTCGTCGAGGACCTGGGGGGCGACCTGTGCGAGGTAGCGGTTCGCGGAGGCGAGGAAGGCCTCGCGGTACTCCTCGTCACCGTCCGGCACGACGTTGAGGAAGATCCGCAGATCGTCCCGGAGCACACGGGCGTCGTACTCGCGCTTGAACCTGGCCCACTTGGCACCGGGGCGTTCGGCGAGGAAGTTCGTCACCGACTCGCAGGCGGCGACACGGTCCCGGACACCCTGCGGGTCGGTACGGCGCTGGGTGATCGAGGGTGCGGACTCGCCCTCGCGCAGCCGCCAGTAGTAGACGGGCTCGCCGATGAGGTCGATGGCCTCGGCCAGATAGTGGGCGCGCAGCACGACGGCGCTGTCCTCGTAGAGCACGCCCTCGGGGAAGGCGAAGCCGTGCTTGTTCCAGAAGGTGCGGCGGAACACCTTGTTGCACGAGATGCGGTCGGCGACGAGCTTGGGGTTCTCGGAGATGTGGGTGCGCTTGCGGGCCTCGCCGGCCAGCATCTTCATCAGCGGCACCTGCCAGGACCGCTCGCCCTTGAGGTGGAAGACATTCCCGGTGGCGAAGTCCGAACCGGTCTCGTCCAGGCTGGTGACCATCAATCGGTAGGCGTCCGGCGGAATGACGTCGTCGCTGTCGAGGAACGCGAAGTACTCGCTCTCCTCCGACATGTGCGCCAGTCCTGCGTTACGGGCCGAGCCGAGGCCGCCGTTCTCCTTCGTCACCAGGCGGAAACGGGCGTCGCGCTCGGCGTACCGGGTGGCGATGGCCGCAGAGCCGTCGGTCGAACCGTCGTCGACCATGAGGACTTCCAGGTCGGTGAGCGTCTGCGTCGCCACGGAGTCGAGACAGGCCTCCAGATACGCCTCGACGTTGTATATGGGCACGATGACACTGAGCCGGGGGGTCATGTCTTTCAGGATTCCTTTCGGGTCAGACCCGCTCGACCGGTTCGAGCGCCTGGGCTGGGGTGGGTGCCGGCTTGCGGTCGGCAAGCGGCACGACGGGAAGGAGGTTCTCCTCGCCCAGGAAGACTTTGCGGACGACGCGCTCCGCCGCGTGTCCGTCGTCGTAGTCGCAGAAGCGTTCACGGAACGCGCTGCGCAGAGCGGCGGCGCTCTCGCTGCGCCACTCGCCGGACCGGAGCGTCTCGGTGAGCTGCGCCTGGCTGGTCGCAACGGCGCCGGGAGGCTCGGCCATCAGATCGAAGTACGTGCCGCGGACCACCTTGTAGGTGTCCCAGTCGTCAGCGAAGATCACGATCGGCCGGTCGAGATTCGCGTAGTCGAACATCGCTGACGAGTAGTCGGTGATCAGGGCGTCCGAGGCCAGGTAGAGGTCCTCGACGCGCTGGTGCGCCGACACATCGATGATGCGGCCGCTGGTCTGGAGCTCGGCCAGCCGGCCGTCCGGCTTGTAGAAGTAGTGACCGCGTACCAGGAGGGTGACGTCCTCGCCCAGCTCGTCGGCGAGCCGTGACAGGTCGAGCCGCGGGGTGAACTCCTTCTGGTACTCGCGGTGGGTCGGCATGTACAGGAAGACCCTGGCGCCGTCCTTGAGACCGAGCTCACGGCGGACCCGCGCCACATCCGCGGCAGTCGAGTTGATCAGGACGTCGTTGCGCGGATAGCCGGTCTCCAGGGAGGTGTACCGGCAGGGGTACACCCGCTCCCACACGGTGGTCGAGAAGCGGTTGGCCGAGAGGCTGTAGTCCCAGCGGTCACAGCGCGTGAGCAGGTCCTCGAAGTCCATGTTCGTGGAGGCCGGGAAGTTCATCTGGTCCAGCCCCATGATCTTCAACGGGGTGCCGTGATGGGTCTGCAGATGGATCTGGCCCTCGCGCTTGACCACCGCATTGGCGAAGTTCACGTTGTTGACCAGGTACTTGGCGCGCGCCACCGCCGTCCAGTACGCACGGGAGCCCAGGACCGCCACCTCGACGCCCTTGGGCACCTGGCTCACCTGGTCGGCCCGTACCGCCCAGACCCGGCGAATGTGCGGGGCCAGCCGGGCCAGTTCGGCGTCGATGGCCGCGGGGTTGCAGGAGTAACCGCGGCTCCAGTAGGCCGAGAACACCGCCAGGTTCTCGTCGATCCCGAGCCTCAGCTGGGACTGGTAGAACATGCCCATGGCGGCGCGCTTGGCACGGCCGACGCGCTCGCGGTTGCGCAGGACGGACCGGTTGCGCAGTCGGCGGGCCCGGGTGGCGGTGGCCAGCGCCGGGTAGGAGCCCATGCCCAGCAGCGCGTACTTGTGGCCGCGGCCGCCCGGCGGGCGTACGAAGCCGTCCGGCAGCCTGCGCTTGTAGTCCGTGGACGCGCGGTGGAAGAACTCGGACCGTGCGTCGCGCGGCAGCCGGCCGGGCTTCTCCATGATGGTCAGATAGTGGTCGGCCATTTTCCGGAAGAGCGCCGGGCGCCACTGGTCGAGCTCGGGGCGTGCGTCCAGATAGGCAAAAACACGGTCGTACTGGTCGAACACATCGAAGTGCTTGCGACTGACGGTACGGAGGATGTTGCCGCCCTCACGCCGCTGCCGGTACAGGACGCAGGTGCGGTCGAGCACCGCCAGACGGTCCGCGGCTATCAGCGTCGAGTACGTCCACGGGGCGTCCTCGTAATAACCGGGCGGGAACTGGAAACCGTGCTGTGTGACGAAGTCGCGCCGGTACGCCTTGTTCCACACGATCTGCAGCAGATCCAGCAGTTCCGGCCGGTCCGCCAGCGAGAAGACCGCAGGGCCTGTCTCGGCGAGCAGGCTGGCGCGCTGGTTCGGCAGGCGCCGGCCGTCCCAGTAGGCGCGCGTGTAGTCGAAGATCAGGACGTCGGGATCGTCGGTCGTCTCGAGCCGCCGGGCGATGGCGCTCAGAGAGCCGGGTTCGAGGGTGTCGTCGCTGTCGAGGAACAGCAGATAGTCACCGGTCGCGTGCTCGATGCCGACGTTGCGGGCGCGGCCCAGCCCCACGTTCTCCCTCAGATGCAGGACGCGCACACGACTGTCTCGACCGGCGAACTCGTCCATGATGTCGCCGGAACCGTCCGGCGAGCAGTCGTCCACGGCGACGATCTCGAAGTCGGTGAAGTCCTGCTGCAGTACGGAGTCGAGGCACTCCCGAATGTACCCCTGCACGTTGTAGGCAGGCACGATGAGTGTCAGTCGAGGCATCCTTCACCAGTCCTGAAAGCTGTCGAGGGTTCGTGTGCCGGCACCGATTCCGCACCGTTGAACGACGGGGCGGCGCCCGAGCACCTCGACAGCGTAGTTGATCGCCGTCGGCTCACCGTGGCCCTGAGTTCGCCCGGGCTTCACCTTTGGGCGTTCGTCCCGGCATCCCCTCGATGAAGGGGTTCATGGAATTATAGTACAAAAAGTCCTATTTACTCGGCTCCATTTCTCCTGCACGTAGAGTGAAGCCGACGGTATGACCTCGTACAGGGAGACGCGCAAATGGCCTGGATGGTTACAGGTGGGGCGGGATACATCGGCGCACACGTCGTGCGCGCCATGCTCGCGGGCGGTCAGCAGGTCGTCGTGTACGACGACCTGTCGACGGGGAGCGCCGAGAAGGTGCCCGCCGGGGTGCCCCTGGTGACCGGCAGCGTGCTCGACCGGCAGGCGCTCGACGCGGCGATCCGTGACCACGCAGTGACGGGTGTGGTGCACGTCGCGGCAAAGAAGCAGGTGGGCGAGTCCGTCGAGCGGCCGCTCCACTACTACCGGGAGAACGTGACCGGGCTGGAGACGCTGCTGGAGAGCATGGTCGCGGCGGGCGTCGACCGGCTGGTGTTCTCCTCGTCCGCCGCCGTCTACGGCATGCCCGATGTGGACCTCGTCACAGAGGACACCCCCTGTATGCCGATGAGCCCGTACGGCGAGACGAAGCTCGTCGGCGAATGGCTGATCCACGCAGCCGCCCGGGCCCACGGCCTGCGCTGCGCCTCTCTGCGCTATTTCAATGTCGCGGGCGCCGCCTCCCCGGAACTCGCCGACACCGGGGTGTTCAATCTCATCCCGATGGTCTTCGAGCGGCTGGAAGCCGGTGAGGGCCCGAGGATCTTCGGCGACGACTACGAGACCCCCGACGGCACCTGCATCCGCGACTACATCCACGTGGAGGACATCGCCTCCGCGCACCTGGCGGCCGCGCGCCGGCTCGACGGGGCCGAGAGCGGTACCGACCTCACGCTCAACATCGGCCGCGGTGAGGGCAGCTCCGTGAAGGAGATGGTCGACCGGATCCTCAAGGTGACCGGCCGTGGCGACCTCACCCCCGAGGTGACGGCCCGCCGTCCCGGCGACCCGGCACGTGTGGTCGCCGGAGCCGACCGGATCCGGGCGGAGCTGGGCTGGTCGGCGACGTACGGAGTGGACGAGATGATCGACTCGGCGTGGCAGGGCTGGGTCCACCACCATGCGTAGGTTTCACCACCACGCGTAGGCTCCGACGCCACGCGTGACCAGGAGCAACGACGAAGGGGCCCGCAGGTGTGCGGGCCCCTTCGTCGTCCTTGCCGGTGCGCCGGGCGGGCGGTTACGCCTCGTGCAGCGAATTCGAGGACTCTCCGGCGGCGGCCGTCCCCGCCTGCTCGTCCGAGGCCCCGCGCTGGGCCGGGATCAGGGACAGCAGCCGCTGCTCCATGCGCGCACGACGATGCCGGCAGGCCCGCGGTGGCGGGCAGGCCGATCGGCAGCAGCCGCGGTCCCGGCGGGCCCATCAGCAGGGCGGGGGGTGCCGGGGTGATGCCCAGGGCCCAGGCGCCGATGTTGCGCGTGAGCAGTGGCAGCGCGCGGTTGGCGCGCACGGGCGTCGCCGTGACGTGGCCGGCGAAGTGGAGTGCGTGGAAGAGCGGCAGGCCGCAGACGAGTGGGAGGAAGTCCGTCTCCTGCTCCTGTCCGTTCGGCTGGAGCAGGCTCACGATCGGCAGGAAGTCACGCAGTGTCTGACGCGTCGTGACATCGGCCCTGATCTTGGTGAACTGCGCGTTCAGGCCCGGCTGCCGGTGATGCAGGACCGCTGTCGCCGCGAGACCGGTCGTGGTGGAAGCGACCAGCAGGGGGGTGTCCGGATGCAACGCCGCCGTGACGGTCGTTTCCGCAAGCGTCTGCCACTGTGGAAGAAATGTGCGAGTCCAGGAAACGTTGCCGGGCGTCAACCGGGCGCATCTCGATTCCGTGGGCCTATTTTGCCGCAGAACGGACAATGATTCTCAGTAAAATCACCTCGAAGGTCGCGACCGCGACATGACCGGCATCTCACCATCGGGCAGGAAAAATGAAAGCTCTCGTACTTTCCGGTGGGGCCGGCACCCGCCTCCGTCCCATTACGCACACCTCGGCCAAACAACTGGTCCCCGTAGCGAACAAGCCGGTCCTGTTCTACGGCCTCGAAGCCATTGCGGAAGCCGGTATCACCGAGGTCGGCATCATCGTGGGAGACACGGCCGAGGAGATCCGGGAGGCGGTCGACGACGGATCCCGGTTCGGCATCGATGTCACCTACATCCCGCAGGCCGAGCCGCTCGGACTGGCGCACGCGGTGCTGATCGCCCGTGACTTCCTGGGCGGCGACGACTTCGTGATGTACCTCGGTGACAACTTCATCGTCGGCGGGATCACCGGCCTGGTCGACGCGTTCCGTGCGGACCGGCCCGAGGCGCAGATCCTGTTGACCCAGGTGCCCGACCCGACCTCCTTCGGTGTCGCCGAACTCGACGCCGAAGGGAGGGTGGTGGCCCTGGAGGAGAAGCCGAGGAAGCCCAAGAGCGATCTGGCGCTCGTCGGCGTCTACCTCTTCACCCCCGCCATCCACGAGGCGGTGCGCGCCATCGCACCGTCCTGGCGGGGTGAGCTGGAGATCACCCACGCCATCCAGTGGCTGATCGACCAGAAGCGCGACGTCCGCTCCACCACGATCCGCGGGTACTGGAAGGACACCGGCAATGTCACCGACATGCTGGAGGTGAACCGGACGGTGCTGGAGACCGTCGAGCCGTCCGTCGAGGGCGCCGACGTCGATGACGAGAGCGAGATCATCGGCCGGGTCCGGATCGAGGCCGGCGCCAAGGTCAGCGGCAGCAGGATCGTCGGCCCCGCGATCATCGGCGCCCGCTCGGTGATCAGTGACGCGTACGTCGGTCCGTTCACCTCGGTCTCGGAGGACTGCCGGATCGAGGACAGCGAGATCGAGTACTCGATCGTCCTGCGGGGCGCCTCGATCGACGGTGTCCGCCGCGTCGAGGCCTCGCTCATCGGCCATGACGTCGAAGTGACTCCGGCGCCCCGCTCCCCGTCCGCCCACCGACTCGTGCTCGGCGACCACAGCAAGGTGCAGATCTCCTCATGACCACCCGCATCCTGGTGACCGGCGGGGCCGGTTTCATCGGCTCGCACTACGTCCGTACGGTGCTCGGCCCGCAGGGACCCGGCGACGTCGCCGTCACCGTGCTCGACAAGCTCACCTACGCGGGCAACCCGGCCAACCTCGACGAGGTCCGTGACCACCCCGGCTTCGCCTTCGTGCAGGGCGACATCTGCGATCCGGAACAGGTCACCGAGCTGATGGCCGGGCACGACCAGGTGGTGCACTTCGCCGCGGAGTCCCATGTGGACCGCTCCATCGACGGCGGCGCCGAGTTCGTCCGCACGAACGTCGTGGGCACCCACACCCTGGTCCACGCCGCGCATCTGGCAGGCATCGAGACCTTCGTACACATCTCCACCGACGAGGTCTACGGCTCGATCGACGAGGGCTCCTGGCCCGAGACCGACCCGCTGGCACCCAACTCCCCGTACTCCGCGTCCAAGGCGTCCAGCGACCTGATCGCGCTCTCGTACCACCGCACGCACGGCCTCGACGTACGCGTGACCCGCTGCTCCAACAACTACGGGCACCACCACTTCCCCGAGAAGGTCATCCCGCTCTTCGTCACGAACCTGCTGGACGGCAAGCCGGTCCCGCTGTACGGCGACGGTGCCAACGTCCGTGACTGGCTGCACATCGACGACCATGTGCAGGGCATCGAACTGGTCCGTACGAAGGGCCGCGCCGGCGAGGTCTACAACATCGGCGGCGGCACCGAACTGTCCAACAAGGAACTCACCGGACTGCTGCTGGACGCCTGTGGCGCCGACTGGGACACCGGTGTCACGTACGTCGAGGACCGCAAGGGCCACGACCGGCGGTACTCCGTCGACTGCACGAAGATCCGCGAGGAGCTCGGCTACGAGCCCCGCAAGGACTTCCGCACCGGCCTCGCCGAGACCGTGCAGTGGTACCGCGACCACCGTGCCTGGTGGGAGCCGCTGAGGGAACGGGCCGTCCTGTGAGCGGCGTCTGGCTGGTCACCGGAGCCGCCGGGATGCTCGGCCGGGACGTACTGGCCCGGCTCGCCGGTGAGCTGGTCACCGCGGTCGCCGCGGACCGAGCGGCCCTCGACATCGCCGACTTCGCCGCGGTGCGGGCCGCCTTCGCGCACCACCGCCCCGCCGTGGTGGTGAACTGCGCCGCCTGGACCGCCGTCGACGACGCCGAGTCCCGGGAGGCGGCGGCGCTGCGGGTCAACGGCACGGGCCCCGGGGTCCTCGCCGCGGCCTGCCGTGCGCACGGCGCCGTACTCCTCCACGTCTCCACCGACTACGTCTTCGCGGGGGACGCCGAGAAGCCGTACCCGGAGGACGCCGCCACCGGGCCGCGCAGCGCCTACGGCCGGACCAAACTGGCCGGCGAACGCGCGGTGCTCGACACCCTTCCGGACGCCGGCTACGTCGTCCGTACCGCCTGGCTGTACGGCGCAGGCGGTCCCAACTTCGTCCGTACGATGATCAAGCTGGAGGCCGTCAAGGACACCCTCGACGTGGTCGACGACCAGCGCGGGCAGCCCACCTGGACCGCTGATCTGGCCGACCGGCTCGTCCGGCTCGGACAGGCCGCCCTCGCAGGCACCGCGCCCGCCGGCATCTACCACGGCACCAGTGGCGGCGAGACGACCTGGTTCGGCTTCACCCGGGAGATCTTCCGGCTGCTGGGGGCCGAACCGGCGCGTGTACGGGCCACCACCAGCGACGCCTTCGTCCGGCCCGCTCCGCGGCCCGCGTTCAGCGTGCTCGGACACGACCGCTGGGCGGCGGCCGGGATGGCACCGGTCCGCGACTGGCGGGAGGCGCTGGAACAGGCGTTCCCGGCCCTGTGCGCAGCGGAACGGCGCAGCACGTCCAGGTGATTCCGGGCCCTGGAGCCTGCTGGATTCCCTGGAGGGTCCGCACCCCGTCGCGCCGTCCCGGGGAGGGTCAGCCCCGGGCGCGCAGCTCCGCGTAGTACGCCCGGCAGGCCTCGTACGACGGCAGCAGCCCCTGCGCCTCGGCCTCGGCCAGCGAAGGTGCGTGGGCGTCCTTGTCGGAGAGCAGTGGTGTGATGCCCTCGGGCCATTCGATGCCCAGCGCGGGGTCGAGCGGATGGATGCCGTGTTCACGGCCGGGTGCGTAGCCCTCGGAGCACAGGTAGACGACTGCGGCGTCATCGGTCAGTGCCATGAAGGAATGGCCGAGCCCCTCAGCGAGGTAGACGGCGTGATGCACCACGTCATCGAGGCGTACGGCCTCCCACTGCTTGTACGTGGGGGAGCCGACCCGGATGTCGACGATGACGTCGAGCACCACGCCGCGTACGCAGGTGACGTACTTGGCCTGGCTCGGCGGCACATCGGCGAAGTGGATGCCGCGCAGGGTGCCCCGGCTGGAGATCGAGAAATTGGCCTGTGCCAGCTGCAGACCGTGCCCCGTGGCCTCGTCGAGGTCGGACTTCCTGAACCACTCGTGGAAGCTTCCGCGACTGTCCGGAAAGAGCTTGGGCTCATGCACCCAGGCCCCGGGGAAGGAGAGCTGCCGCATGCGATCACATCCTTGTTCGGGTGCGTGAGACGGACCGGAATGGCGGCAGTCAATTTATCGGGAATTGCCACGGTTCACGGCTCCCGTGAATGCGTCGTCGGCAGCCATTTGGAATATGTAAATCATTTGATTCGGCTGTCCGGATCGCGCCACCCGCCGGCGCATCGGCCATTGCTCCGAAGCCGGTAAGGGAAAGCGGGGGTCCGATTACCGGGAACAGTTGTCCGGTCCGGGGATCCGCCCCGCTCACGTACCCTGACGGCCAGGCAGGCGCTGCCGAGGACGATCAAGACGGCGACGAAGACGACGAGGACGCAGACGTGCACGTGGCAGGGGCAAGGCAGGGCGTGACCGAAGCACGCAGGATCGTGATCAAGGTCGGTTCCTCGTCCCTGACCACCGCCGCCGGCGGCCTAGACGCGGACCGTGTCGACGCGCTCGTCGACGTGCTCGCCAAAGTCAGGAGCGGCGGCGAGAAGGAGATCGTCCTGGTCTCCAGCGGCGCCATCGCCGCCGGGCTCGCCCCGCTCGGCCTGCACCGCAGGCCCCGGGACCTGGCCAGGCAGCAGGCCGCCGCCAGCGTCGGCCAGGGGCTGCTCGTCGCCCGCTACACCGCCTCCTTCGCGCGCTACGGCGTACGCGTCGGCCAGGTGCTGCTCACCAGCAACGACACCAGCCGCCGTGCCCACTACCGCAACGCCTACCGCACCCTCGACCAGCTCCTGGAGATGGGCGCGCTCCCGATCGTCAACGAGAACGACACCGTCGCCACCGACGAGATCCGGTTCGGCGACAACGACCGGCTCGCCGCGCTCGTCGCCCATCTCGTCCGCGCCGATCTGCTCGTCCTCCTCTCCGATGTGGACGGCCTCTACGACGGGGACCCCAGCACCCCCGGCACCTCGCGCATCGTCGAAGTGGCCGGCCCGGCCGACCTGGCCGGTGTCACGATCGGCAGCGCGGGGAAGGCGGGCGTCGGCACCGGCGGCATGGTCACCAAGGTCGAAGCGGCCAGGATCGCCACGGCGGCGGGGGTGCCCGTCGTCCTCACCTCCGCGTCCCGCGCCGCCGACGCCCTCTCGGGACGCGACACCGGTACGTACTTCCACCGCACCGGGCGCCGGTCGGCGGACCGGCTGCTCTGGCTGGCCCACGCCTCCACCCCGCAGGGTTCGCTGACCCTCGACGACGGCGCGGTGCAGGCCGTCGTCGAACGCCACAGCTCCCTGCTGCCCGCCGGGATCGCCGCCGTGGAGGGCGACTTCGCCGCAGGAGACCCGGTGGAGCTGCGCGACCTCCAGGGCCGCCCCGTGGCCCGGGGGCTCGTCAACTTCGACGCCAAGGAGATCCCGCAGCTGCTCGGCCGGTCCACCCGTGAGCTGGCGCGCGAGCTCGGGCCGGAGTACGAACGCGAGGTCGTACACAGGGACGATCTCGTTCTCCTGCACCGCTGACCGGCCCCTGAAACGGCTGAAAGTCCGGGCTTCGGGCAGAGAGCTTCCTGAAAACCGCCCCACGCCCGGCCCCGGGCTGGTCAACTTTGTAACGGGGACACAGCGGGGTACAGCACAGCAACGCATTCACAGGAGGCCGCCGGTGAGACGAGCGCGCCCGGGGGCGTCGCCCCGAGGAACGGGTGGCCGCGCCCTGACCAGCGTCGGAGCAGGTGTCGGCTTCGACGAGGTCCGGTCCGCGGACCGCACCGTCGACCGGACCACCGACGACGCCACCGGCCCCGAGCCGGCGGCGGCGAAGGAGGAACGCACCCGGTCGAAGCTGTGGCACATCACGCTCAGCGTCTCGGGTACCGAGACGCCGCTGAAAGAGGTCAGACGCGGACTCGAACAGCTCGCCAACGACCACCCCTTCCTGCTGACCAGCCGGTACGCCAACGACCACGCGGAAATCCGCTACTGGGAAGAGGCACGGGATCTGCACGACGCGGCGGCGGTCGCCCTGCGGCTGTGGGGCGAGCACCGCTCCAGCGCGAAGCTGCCGCCCTGGGAGATCGTCGGCCTCGAGGTCATCGACCGGGAGACGTACCACCTGCGCATCGCCGAGGGGTACGGGCCGCCCCCGGCGGCACCGGTCGGCGTGCACCCGTACTGACCGGCCGGACCGGTCGCCCGGTTCAACCCACGGCTCCGTGCTGCCGGTTCCACCGGTCCGGCGCGGCCTGGGACGGCCGTCTCGCATCACGGGATACGTGAGGGATGCCCGCTGTGTGCGCACTACCCTGCGGGCATGACCACGCTCTCGCCGTACGACAACATGTCCCCGATCGCCCAGGCCGCCTACCGGGCACGCTCCGCCGCCACCGACATCGCGCCACTGCCGCGCGCGGCGAAGGACGATGCGCTGCTGGCGATCGCGGACGCCCTCGAGGTGCGGACGGCCGAGATCGTCACGGCCAACGCCGAGGACGTCGCGCGCGCCCGTGAGGCCGGGACCAGCGAGTCGATCATCGACCGGCTCACCCTCACCCCCGAGCGGGTCCGGGCCATCGCCGCCGATGTACGGGACGTGGCGGCGCTGCCCGACCCGGTCGGCGAGGTGGTGCGCGGTTCGACCCTCCCCAACGGCATCGACCTGCGCCAGGTCCGGGTGCCGCTCGGCGTGGTCGGGATCATCTACGAGGCGCGGCCCAATGTGACGGTGGATGCCGCGGCGCTCTGCCTGAAGTCGGGCAACGCGGTCCTGCTGCGCGGCTCGTCCTCCGCGTACGCCTCCAACACCGCACTCGTGCGGGTGCTGCGCGACGCGGTCGGCGGCGCCGGACTGCCGGCCGACGCGGTGCAGCTGGTGCCGGGCGAGAACCGCGACTCGGTACGGGAACTGATGCGGGCCCGCGGCCTCGTCGACGTACTGATCCCGCGCGGCGGCGCCTCCCTGATCCGCACGGTCGTCGAGGAGTCGACCGTCCCGGTCATCGAGACCGGCACCGGCAACTGCCATGTCTACGTGGACGCGCAGACCGACCTCGGCATGGCCGTCGACATCCTGATCAACTCCAAGGCCCAGCGGCCGAGCGTCTGCAATTCCGCCGAGACGCTGCTGGTCCACAAGGACATCGCCGCGGAGTTCCTGCCCCGGGCCCTGGACGCGCTGGCCGACGCCGGGGTGACGGTCCACGGCGACGAGCGGGTGCTGGAGTACGCCGAGGGGTCCAAGGCCACCGTCGTGCCCGCGACGCCGGAGGACTGGGAGACCGAGTACCTCTCGTACGACATCGCGGCCGCCGTCGTCGAATCGCTGGACGCGGCCGTCGCCCACATCCGGCTCTGGTCGTCCGGTCACACCGAGGCGATCGTCACCACATCGCAGGCCGCCGCCCGCCGGTTCACCCAGCTGGTCGATTCCACGACGGTCGCCGTAAATGCATCCACCCGGTTCACCGACGGGGGGCAGTTCGGATTCGGTGCGGAGATCGGGATCTCCACGCAGAAGCTGCACGCCAGGGGCCCGATGGGGCTGCCGGAGCTGACGTCGACGAAGTACATCGTGACCGGAGACGGTCACGTACGGTGATCTTCGGCCACCGGCGAGTTTGCGGTCTCCCTGCCCAAACCGACCCACCGGGGCTACGCTGAGGCTGTGCCGGACGACGTGGGGGGCAGGCCGTTCCCGGACGGCTGGGAGCCCGACGACGACCGCGGGGGCGCGGACAAGGACTTCGCCTCCGTGGTGTTCGACGAGGACTTCGTGCGGGCCGCCGAGTTCCATGAACCCACCGCAGTCGAGCGGCTGTTGGCGGCTGCGCAGGCGCGCGCCGAGGCCGAGGCGGCCCGGGCCCGCGCTGGCGGCGGTCCCGCCGACGACGAGCTGTACGACGACACGTTCGGCCCGGGCGGCGGGTACGGCCGCGGAAGCCCCTACGGCGACCCGCTGGATCCCGACGAGCTCGACGACTACGACAACGGCCCCTACGGGCGCCACGGCGGCGCCCTGCGCCCCTACCGTGGTGCCGCCCGGTGGCACCGTCCGGTGGCCTGGCTGCTCGCGCTGCTCATGGGCATCGGCATGGTCGCGCTGGCCTTCAGCGCCGTCTATCGGGGCGCCTCGGCCAATCGCCAGGACCAGGTCCCCCCGCCGGCCACCACCGGCGTGGACAGCGCACCGGGCGCCGTCGCGCCCTCCTCCACCCAGTACTCCCGGCCGGCGGTCTCCGCAGTCCCGCGTACGCCCTGATGCGCAGTAGCCCTGGCGTGTGGGAACTCGGACGAGTTCTCACACGCCAGCGCGTTTACCATCGCGGCAATCGACCTACCCTGAAAGTGTGACCCCTCGCCCCAGAGGGGGCTTCTCACTCGTCCGCGCATACGAACTCGTGACGGACAGGCTCTGCCCGAGGCCTTACGGCTGAAGCAGGGCGTAGCGCGTCGGCTTCGGCCGGTGACGTGGAGTCGGGAGAAGTCATGACAGGCCGTGGAGAGCCTCCAGAAGGCGTACCCGAGAACGCAGCCGGCGGCGGTGAGGACGAATACCGGTCCGTCGTCTTC
This sequence comes from Streptomyces sp. NBC_00316, assembly GCF_036158715.1. Lineage (NCBI taxonomy): Bacteria > Bacillati > Actinomycetota > Actinomycetes > Kitasatosporales > Streptomycetaceae > Streptomyces > Streptomyces sp. NBC_00316. Next base: position 5,950,550 of record NZ_CP108023.1, read on the forward strand.
GACGAGTCGTTCATCCGTGCTGCCCGGCTGCAGGAATTCTCCGCCCAGGAGCGCATGGGCGAGCACGCCCGTGCCGTACGCAGCCTCCCGGCCCACCACTTCCGTACCGGATCACGGGCTGTCATCGCGCTGGTCGTCCTGATAGCCCTCGCCTTCGCCGCAGCGGTCTACATGGGCTTCCGCAACCCGTACCAGGCACCCGTCGCCCGACGCGTCGAGCCGCTCCGGTCCGCCGTCGTCCCCCTGGCGCCCCGCGGCACCGTGCCCGGCGGCACGGCCGCCGACCTCTATGCCACCGGACCTGCCGCGCACTTCCGGACAGGCGCCGCGGGCATCAACCTCCCGATGACCAGGCGGACCGACAACTTCTCGGACAGCCAGGTGACCACCGCCCTGATCACGGTCAAGGACTACCTGGTGGCGTCCTCCCTCGACCCCGATGTCCTCACCGGCGGCGCGGTGCGGCCGGTGGAGCTGCTGCTCGACCCGGACCAGACGGGCCAGTTCGAGCGGAGCATGACCCGATCGGCCGACGACGGGCAGCACGCCGCAGCGGGCTGGCTGGTCCGGTTCGACCCGGCGAAGGTGGCGCTGGCCGACCCGGACATCCGGGTCCAGGGCACCTTGACCTACTCGGAGGCGGGGTCGGACACCCTGGAAGTGGTGTCGGACCACACCTTCACGTACGCCCTGCGCCCGGCCGTCTCCGGCCCCCAACCGGCGGGCGGCATCTCACTCTTCACCGTACGGCGCGAGCTGCACTTCCGCTTCGACCGGGAAGACCTGCGGCTGCACCGGCTGGAGCTGCGGACCAGCTACGTCCAGGCGGGACCGCAGGCCTGCTCGCCCGACACGAGCGGCGCCCTGCGCCCGCTGCTCGCCGGCGAGCGCGCGGTCTCCCGCGGGCCGGCGGGCACCGACCCGTACGCCACGGGCCGGCCCACGGCGGCGCTCTGCGGGACGCTGGACGTCAGCTCCCGGCAGTCCCGGGCCCCTGAGAGCTCCCCGGGTCCTCCGTCCCCGAGCGCCGGGTCCCTCCGGAGCCATCCGTAGCGCCGCCGTCCTTGCCTGCCGCACCGCTGCCCTGGCCACCGCCGGTGAACTTGTCGCGGAGCCTGCCGCCCAGGTCTCCCGCGCCGCCCGCTATGTCGCCCACGAGCTTCATCAACGGATCCTTGCTGGTGCGCACCGCATCGGCGTAGTGCGCAGCGGACTCCCGGAACGAGTCCGTCACCGAGGTGTCCTTGTCCTCGTCGCGCCGCGGGTAGTGACCGTCCATGATCCGCTGGTAGTCGCGGCTCTCGGACCACTTCTTCAGCTCGGCCGCGCGCACCGTGGTGAACGGGTGGGAGCGGGGCAGCACATTGAGGATCTTGAGCACGGAATCGCGCAGGTCACCGGCCTTTTCGTATTCGTCCGCCTGGGCGAGGAAGGCGTCCACGTTCATCTCGTGCAGATGATTGCCGCCGGCGATCTTCATCAGACCGCGCATGGAGGCCTGCAGATCCTGGCCGACCAACAGCCCCGCCCGGTCCGCGGACAGCTCCGACTTGCGGAACCACTCGCGCAGCGCCATCACGATCGTCATGATCGCCACATTGCCGAGCGGGATCCATGCGACCTTGAGTGCGAGGTTGGTGAGGAAGAGCAGAATCGTGCGGTAGACGGCATGACCGGAAAGGGCGTGCCCCACCTCGTGACCGACGACTGCGCGCATCTCCTCCTCGTCGAGCAGCTCCACCAGGCCGGTCGTCACCACGATGATCGGCTCGTCGAGACCGATGCACATGGCATTCGGCTGGGGGTCCTGGTTCACATACATGGGAGGGACCTGCTCCAGGTCCAGGATGTAACAGGCGTCGCGCAGCATGTCGTTGAGATGGGCGAACTGGGCGTCGCTCACCCGTACGGAGTCGGAGAGGAAGAGCAACCGCAGACTGCGCTCGGGCAGCAGGCCGCTGAGCGCCTTGAACACCGTGTCGAAACCGCTCAGCTTGCGCAGGGCCACCAGGGCCGACCGGTCCGCCGGGTGTTCGTACGCCCGGGACGAGATGCCCGCGAAGCGCCTGCGCTGCCTGCTCGGCACGTGCTCGTGACTCGATCGGCTGTTGTCGGTCATGAATTGGGCCCCCTGTTCGTACGAGTCATCGCTCGCCCCCTGACAGAACCCAGCGTAGGTGCTGGGGCTACGGTGTGCGGGGGGCTGTGGACAACTGAGGAGACGCCCAACATGCCGCACACCGTTGCTCTGCTTGCCGCCGCGTCCGAGGACCAGGGCCCGGGCAACACCCTTCGGATCGTGCTGCTCGCCTCGCTCGTCGGCGCGGCGCTGCTCGCCTGGTTCCTGTTGCGCGGATACCGCAACGACGACAACAACGACTGAGTCGGCGTGAGCGTGCCCGGGGCCCCCGCATACGATGTCCGCGACGTCTTCCTTCCGACTTCCGATCGATAGGTCCTGCCGAAGATGAGCCTCACGAGCACCGCGCACCAGCTGGTCACTCTCGCCTCCGAGGGCGGCGAGCACGGTGGTAACCACGAAAGCCTCAGCCCCTACCTCACCGGGGGTGGTGCGTTCGTCACGCTGCTGCTCCTGCTGTGGATCACCACCCGCTTCAACCGCGACCGCTGAGGCGGAGGCGTACAGCTGTGCCAGTAGGCTCTGCACGCATGGGAGAGCAGGAAGTGCCTACCGGCCGCGGCAAACGCCGACTCGGCGTGATGGGCGGGACGTTTGACCCGATTCATCATGGACACCTGGTGGCGGCCAGCGAAGTGGCCGCCCAGTTCCACCTCGACGAGGTGATCTTCGTTCCGACCGGGCAGCCGTGGCAGAAGAGCCACAAGCAGGTGTCCCCGGCCGAGGACCGCTATCTGATGACGGTCATCGCGACGGCGTCCAACCCGCAGTTCTCGGTGAGCCGCAGTGACATCGACCGCGGCGGACCGACGTACACGATCGATACGCTGCGGGACCTGCGTACCGTCCACGGCGACGCGGATCTCTTCTTCATCACCGGCGCCGACGCGCTCTCGCAGATTCTCACCTGGCGGGACGCCGAGGAGCTGTTCGCGCTCTCCCACTTCATCGGTGTGACACGACCGGGACATGTGCTCACGGACGACGGGCTGCCGGAGGGCGGTGTCTCCCTCGTGGAGGTCCCGGCGCTCGCGATCTCGTCCACGGACTGTCGTGCGAGAGTCGCGCAGGGGGATCCGGTCTGGTACTTGGTGCCGGACGGCGTGGTCCGCTACATCGACAAGCGCCAGCTGTACCGCGGCGAATGAGCCACGGAAAGGGGCACCGGTGAACGACCGACAGAACCCGCACGACCCGTACTACCAGCAGCCGCAGATCGTCGGCTACGACGAGTACGGGCAGCCGGTGTATCAGCAGCCCGGGCAGCAGGAGCAGCAACACCAGCAGCCCCAGGGGCAGTACGACCCGTATGCGCAGCAGCAGGGCTACGGGTACGACCCGTACGCCCAGCATCAGCAGGCCCAGCAGCACGACCCGTACACCGCCCAACAGCCCCAGCCCCAGCCGCAGGCCTACGGCTACGACGGATACGGCTACGACACCGGTCAGCAGCCGGCCGCGGTCGACACGACCGCGCAGTGGAACATCCCGCAGCAGGCCCCCGCGCCGGCCGCCGCACCGGCTCCCACCCCGCCCCAGCGGGAGCCGGAGCCGGTCGTTCCCGAGCAGCGCCGTGCGGACCGTGACTACGGCACCGGGCAGTTCTCCTTCATCGAGGAGCCCGACGAGGACTCCGAAGACGTCATCGACTGGCTGAAGTTCACCGAGAGCCGCAGCGAGCGGCGCGAGGAGGCCCGGCGCCGCGGCCGCAACCGGATGGTCGCGCTGATCGTCGTGGCGGCCCTGGTCGTGGTCGGCGGTGTCGGCTACCTCTGGTCCGCGGGGAAGATCCCGGGCCTCGGCGGCTCGGAGAAGCAGACCGCCGCGACGACGGGGCCGCAGCAGCGCGACGTCATCGTGGTCCATCTGCACAACACCAAGAAGGGCGGCACCTCGACGGCGCTGCTCGTCGACAACGTCACGACCAAGCAGGGCACCACGGTTCTGCTCCCCAACTCGCTCGCCGTCGCCGACGACGAAGGCAACACGACCACCCTCGGCAAGTCCGTCGACGACGACGGTTCCGACGGCACCCGCGAGTCGATCGACACCCTGCTCGGCACCAGGATCAGCGGTACGTGGCGGCTCGACACGCCGTATCTGGAGAACCTTGTCGAGCTGGTCGGCGGCATCGAGGTCGACACGGACACCGATGTACCCGACACCAAGAAGGGCGCGTCGCCGCTGGTGAAGAAGGGGCAGGCGCAGACCCTGAGCGGCCAGATGGCCGTTGCGTACGCCACCTACCGGGGTCCCGGTGAGGCCGAGACGAAGCAGCTCATGCGGTTCGGGCAGGTCATGCGCGGAGTGCTGCGGAAGATTTCGGACGATCCGAAGGCCGCCACGATCACCGTGCAGACCCTGGCGCAGATCCTCGACCCGTCGCTGCCCGAGAGGGACCTCGGCGCGTCCCTGGCGAAGCTCGCCGAACACGCCAAGATCGGCGACTACAAGACGGCACTGCTGCCGGTGCAGCCCGACGGCACCCTCACCGACGCGGCCACCGAGAGCGTCGTCAAGGACATCCTGGGCGGCACGGTGAAGGCTCCGGACAAGGACGCGGCCGTGCGGGTCGCCGTCAAGAACGGCACCGGGAACGACGACGGTACGGAGTCCGCCCGGATCAAGCTGGTCAACGGCGGCTACGCCTTCGTCTCCGGCGGGAACACCGGTACAGAGGTGTCGTCCGAGGTCGTCTACAAGGCCGCGGCCGACAAGGAGAAGGCGACCCAGGTCGCCAAGACCCTGGGCCTGCCGGCCACCGCGGTGAAGCAGGGCAAGCCCGCGGCGAATGCCGATGTGTCCGTCGTCCTCGGCCAGGACTACAAGATCAAATAGTCGGGGTTCCGCGCCCGGAGCGATCTTCGGGCGGGACCCCCGGAAGATCGCTGCGTGGGCTGTCGGCGGTCCGTGAGACCCTAGAGGTTGATCTGACCGCCGACGAAAGCCTGCTTGTGACCGCCACGGACCGCTCCATCGAGCTCATCAACGCCGCCGCTCAGGCGGCCGCCGACCGGCTCGCGCACGACATCATTGCGTACGACGTCAGCGACGTGCTGTCCATCACGGACGCCTTCCTGCTGGCCTCGGCCCCCAACGACCGCCAGGTCAAGTCGATCGTCGACGAGATCGAGGAGCGGCTGCAGAAGGAGCTCGGCGCCAAGCCGGTGCGCCGGGAGGGCGACCGCGACGCCCGCTGGATCCTCCTCGACTACGTCGACATCGTGATCCACGTCCAGCACAGCGAGGAGCGTGTCTTCTACGCGCTCGAGCGCCTGTGGAAGGACTGCCCCGAGATCGCGCTCCCCGAGGACGCCGTCAAGACCCGCGGCAAGGCCGAGGAGCACGCCCAGCTCACCGGCAGCACGGAAGGTGACCAGAGCTGAACGGCAGCAGCAGCGGCAGGGGCCGCAGGATCGTCCTCTGGCGACACGGCCAGACGGCGTGGAACCTGGAGCGCCGATTCCAGGGCTCCACGGACATCGACCTCACCGAGACCGGCGTCGGGCAGGCCCACCGGGCCGCCCGGCTGCTCGCCTCGCTGAAGCCGGACGCGATCGTCGCCTCCGACCTGCGCCGGGCAGCGGCCACGGCCGCCGAGCTCGCCGCGATCACCGGGCTGGAGATCGCCCATGACGCGGCACTGCGCGAGACCTACGCGGGTGCCTGGCAGGGCCTCACCCACGAGGAGATCGTCGAGCGGTACGGCGAGCAGTACGCCGCGTGGAAGCGCGGTGAGCCCGTGCGGCGCGGGGGCGGCGAGCTGGAGACCGAGGTAGCCGACCGGGCGGCCCCCGTCGTGCTCGATCACGCAGACAAGCTGCCCGACGGCGGCACGCTCGTCGTGGTCAGCCACGGCGGCACCATCCGCACCACCATCGGGCGGCTGCTCGGCCTGGAGGCGCACCACTGGGAAGGGCTGGGCGGGCTCTCCAACTGCTGCTGGTCGGTGCTGGGCGAGGGCGCGCGCGGCTGGCGCCTGCTGGAGCACAACGCCGGCACGCTGCCCGAGCCCGTGCTCGGGGACGACACGTAGCGCCCTGCACGGGGCACGCCGGGGCTGTGCCCGGAAGCCGCCTCCGGGCGGCGCCGGCCGGATTTCACTTTCCGGCTGGTCACAGGCTAGAGTTCTTCTTGTTCGCGGCGCGGAAACGCAGGGAAACAGAGCGAACAGCGGGGCTATAGCTCAGTTGGTAGAGCGCCTGCATGGCATGCAGGAGGTCAGGAGTTCAATTCTCCTTAGCTCCACAATCAAGATCCCGTCCCCATCAGGGGGCGGGATCTTTGCGTTGCCCCTCGCCCTTGCGCCGCGTGTTGTGCGCCTCACGCATCCGTATCCCGGAGGCCGATTTTCCACGGGGCTGACCCCCTTGCGGGGCCATGGCAGAATCGGGATCGCCGGAGGGGGAGACGGACCGAACGGGAGGGAGCGCGCGATGCCTGCGAGCCGCCACGAGGTCCCGGACCTGCCCCTCGTTCCCGAAGTTCCCGCGGTTCCTGAAGCCCCCGAGGCCTCCGAGTTCCCCGAAGGCGGCGTCGGCTGACTCATGGGTGCACACAGGCGGAAGTGCGACTGGTGCGGCAGCGGTACGCCCATCGTCAGGGACATGGACCCGATCAACCCCGAGTACCAGTACTGGTGCGAGGAGTGCGCGCGGGCGCTGATCATAAAAGGCGACCCGATCGAGACGTACCGCGAGCTGGAAGGGGAGCCGATCTATGGGCGGCTCCTGGAGGAGCACTGCACCCTCAAACGTTTCTACTCCTTCGCCACGGCCTGAGCCTCTATCAGGAAAAACGCCCAAATCGGTCTATGCGGGCGCTTGGGGGAATCGATTTGGTGGTGGGCCGGGGTGACCGTGTAATGTTCTCGATGTCGCCAGGGAGACCGGGCGGAAAACAGCAAGGGGCTATAGCTCAGTTGGTAGAGCGCCTGCATGGCATGCAGGAGGTCAGGAGTTCAATTCTCCTTAGCTCCACAGTGAAGCAACGGCAAGCGGGCCATCCGGATGGGATGGCCCGCTTGCCGTTTGTGGGGTGTGTTCCCGCAGTTCAACTGCGGCCGCTGCCAAGCGCCTTCCGGCCCGTGCCCGGCGGTAGGGCGGGGCGTTCCGCCGCCGGCTGCTCGATGCGGAGCGCCAGCGCGGGGCACCGGCGCACAGCGCGCTGGGCGCGCCCTCGCAGATGCACCGGAACCGCGGCGTCCGCGAGCGCGGGATACCCGTCGGGGCCCAGCCTGATCAGCTCGGGGACGATGTCCGCGCAGAGCCCGTGGCCCTTGCAGAGCGTCCAGTCCACCGCCAGCTTCTCGCCGCTCGGAATGGACTCCTCCAGGTCCTGGTAGCCGGGCACGGGCAGGGGCAGGACGCCGACCGTCTCCCGGCCGCAGCCGCCGTCCAGGACATGGGCGGCCAGGTCGTCCGTGAACGCGGACAGGGTCGAGGTCAGGAATCGTGCGGAGCCGTCCGGGTGCTTGCAGGCGCCCCGGCCCTTCACCGCCTGCGTCACCTCGCGCAGCGCCTCCAGCGCCGCGGGGCCGCCGCCGTTGAGCACGTCGGAGAGTCCGCCGGCCGCGGCCGGCAGGCCCAGTTTGCACGGCCCGCACTGGCCGGCGGTCTCGGCGGCCAGCCAGTTCGCGATCCGCAGCGATTCGCCGAGCGGGCAGGTCTCGGGCCCGATCGGCAGGATCGCGCCCGCTCCCAGTGCGCCGCCCGCCGCCGCCAGGGACGCCCGGGAGACGACGGCGTCGTGCGTGGCCATCGCATCGATCCAGTTGCCGTGGTAACCGCCGGTCAGCACGCCCTGGGGCAGCGGCGGCGCACCGGCCAGCTGGAGCACGTACCGCAGAGGCACGCCGGTGGGCACCTCGATGACCATCGGGCGTGCGACGGCGCCCGAGAGGGTGAGCAGCACCGTGCCGGGCTCGTCCGGCAGGCCGGTGTGCCCGTAGCGGCGGGCGCCGATCCTGGCGGCGACGGCGAGCTGCGCGTACGTCTCCGCGTTCGACAGCAGAGTGGGGGCGCCGCCGACGCCCGATTCCGCCGCCCGCTCGCGACGGCCCGGCGGTAGGGCGGGGCCGCCGCCCGCGGCCCTGATGACCGCCGAGGCCTCGCCGGAGACCATCCGCTCGGGGGTCCGCACCACCCGGGCGCGGAGCTGCTGTCCGCGCCGGTCGGACAGGCCCCGCTCGGCGAGGGCGGCGCGTATGGAGATCTCCGTGGAGTTACGGGTGACGGCGACGATCAGCGTGCGGGCGCCGAGCGCCTCGGCTGCCAGCAGCGCGCCGTCCAGGATGAGGTGCGGTGCGCGGTTGAGCAGGACGGTGTCCTTGCGGCAGGCCGGCTCGCCCTCGCTGCCGTTGATCACGACGACGGGACGCACCCCGCGCCGGATGGACGCCTTGGCGACCGCACGCAGCTTTTTCCCGAAGGGGAAGCCCGCGCCGCCGCGGCCGCGCAGCGAGATGGACTCGGCCAGCTCGGCCAGCCGCTCTCCGGTCATCGGTTCGAGCGGTCCGTGCACCTTCAGATGCATGGCGAGGTCGAGCCGCTCCACCAGGTCGAAGCCGGTGGTCAGCTGAGGGAGGCCGACGACGCGGACTTCGGGCACGTCGGGGAGTGGGAGGTTCACGGTCGGTCTCCTGCGGGCGCCTGCCAGGGTTCTCCGGCAGGAGGTGGATAGAGCGGTCCCGGCGGCGGTGCGGTGTCGTCGACGGCGGGCAGCGGCCCGGGCGGCGTCTCTGCCGCGTACGGGTCGTACGGGTGCTCCTGGGCGGGCTCGTACGGAGGGCGGAACGCCTGGGTCTGCGCCCGGGCCGGTGGCGCGGGTGACGGGGCGGGCCAGCGGCCGGACGGCTGCTGTGGGCCCGGCCCGGGAACCGGGACCGCGTTCTCGGCGGCCCGTGAGAGGGCGCGGTAGGCGGCGGATATTCCGGGGCCGGGGCCCGCGCGGCCGGGTTCGCTGCCTCCGACGGGCCCGGAGGCGCGACCGATGCCGAGGTCCATGTCCAGGCGGTCGGAGCTGCGCGGCGGAGCCTCGTACGCAGTCCCGTACAACTGAGGGGCGGGTGCGGCCAAGGGGGTGGGCGGGCGCTCGAAGGACGACGGCAGCGGAGTTCCGCGCAGGTCCCTGCCGAGTGCGTCGCGGGAGGGCCCGCGGTATCCGGGCCCGTCCTCCCGCCCCAGCGGGAGCACACCCTCGGCGCCGGGCAGCGGGGCCTCGCGGAGCACCGGATCCGGTTCGTAGGGGAGGGCGTCCGGCTTGATCAGAGTGGTGATCAGAAGGGTGATGCGGCGCCGCGTCGGCGGCGGCAGCAGCCGCAGGCACAGGGCGGCTGCCACCGCGACCAGACAGAGGCTGTACATCACGACGACCCAGACGGCCGGCGGGCGGCCCGCGTACAGACCGTGGATCAGCGCCGCGCACCAGGCCGGATAGGACAGTGCGTGCAGGGCACGCCAGCGGCCCGCGACCCGGCCCGGGGTGGCGAAGGCGCTGCGCAGCGCTCCGGTCGCAGCGGCGACCACCATCAGCAGCCCGGCCAGCGAACCGAAGCCGATCAGCCCGGACGTGCCGCGCACGCCGAGGCCGAAGGGTATGAGGGCACCGAGCAGCGCCACATGCCCGAGCGCGACCTTCACGGTGACATGCAGGAGCAGGAAACCGAGCGAGGCGGCTGCGGCGGCCCGGTGGATGCCCTGGCCGAGCAGCCGCTGCCGTGAGGTCAGGAACAGCCGGTCGGTGGCGATCAGGCCCCAGGCCACCGCGGCGGTGAGCGAGACCAGTGACAGGACACCGGTCGTGAAATCGAGTGCAGTGCGCAAGCTGTCGCTCCCTGCGACGGCGAGCAGAGGGATGAGAACCAGCACGGCGACGGTGAGCCCGCCCTGTACCGAGCGGTTCGGTCCGGCGCTCAAGGTGGGGGATGAGCGGATCTTGCGATGAGGGTTCATGGGGGCGACTCCGAATGGTTCGGCAAAGCGGTCCCGTTGCCGCATGCTAAGTCGCTCCATACCGGCCAGTACGAGGTTTGAACGGTTGCCCCGATAGAGGGCGGTACGCGGAGTAACCCCCGCTTCCCGGACGTTCCGTCACCGCCCCCGCCGACGGTGCGGCCGTGGCCTCCCCGGCACTGCGCCGCCCCCCTCCACGGTGCCGGGCCGCCCGCCGTTGTCCATGGAGCGGCTGCGCCCGGCCGGGTTCCCGGCCCGTGCGGTACCCTGACGCCATGCGTGCCGTACGCCTTCTGCTTAGCGAGCCGCGCTGATCAGTCCCGACCGGTGTGAATGCCTGGTCGGCATCGGCGCGGCGTCCCCTCCTGTGCGAGGGGCTTTTTCGTTTCCGTAAGCGCTGGCAGATGACGATCGATGGAGCTTTGAGGATCATGAGCGAGACGAATTCCGCAGCCGAGGCGGCTGCGCCGCACCGCTATACGGCGGCCATGGCCGCCGACATCGAGGCACGCTGGCAGGACTTCTGGGACGCCCACGGCACCTACGAGGCGCCGAACCCGGCCGGCGATCTGGCCGGCGATCCGGAACTGGCCGCCAAGCCGAAGAAGTTCATCATGGACATGTTCCCGTACCCCTCGGGTGCGGGTCTGCACGTCGGTCACCCGCTGGGATACATCGCCACCGATGTCTTCGCGCGTCACCAGCGCATGACCGGGCACAACGTGCTGCACACCCTGGGCTTCGACGCCTTCGGCCTGCCGGCGGAGCAGTACGCGGTACAGACGGGTACGCACCCGCGCGCCTCCACCGAGGCCAACATGGAGAACATGAAGTCCCAGCTGCGCCGGCTGGGCCTGGGCCACGACAAGCGCCGCTCGTTCGCGACGATCGAGGCGGACTACTACAAATGGACCCAGTGGATCTTCCTGCAGATCTTCAACTCCTGGTACGACACCGAGGCGGACCGTGCCCGGCCGATCGCCGACCTGGTCGCGCAGTTCGAGAACGGTGAGCGTACGACTCCGGACGGCCGCGACTGGAGCGCACTGAGCGCCGTCGAGCGCGCCGACGTCCTGAGCCAGTACCGCCTGGCGTACGCCTCCGACGCGCCCGTCAACTGGTCGCCGGGGCTGGGCACCGTACTGGCCAACGAAGAGGTGACGGCCGACGGCCGTTCCGAGCGCGGCAACTTCCCCGTCTTCAAGGCCAAGCTGCGCCAGTGGAACATGCGCATCACCGCCTACGCCGACCGGCTGCTGAACGACCTGGACGGGCTGGACTGGCCCGAGGCGATCAAGCTGCAGCAGCGCAACTGGATCGGGCGCTCCGAAGGTGCACGTGTCGACTTCCCGGTCGACGGCGCCGGAGACATCACCGTCTTCACCACCCGCCAGGACACCCTGTTCGGCGCCACCTACATGGTGCTGGCGCCCGAGCACGACCTGGTGGAGCGGATCATTCCGGCCGCCTGGCCCGAGGGCACCCACCCGGTGTGGACCGGCGGACACGCGACCCCGGCCGAGGCCGTCACCGCGTACCGCAAGCAGGCCGCCGCCAAGTCCGACGTGGAGCGCCAGGCCGAGGCGAAGGACAAGACCGGAGTCTTCACCGGCGCGTACGCCACCAACCCGGTCAGCGGCGAAAAGGTGCCCGTCTTCATCGCCGACTACGTCCTGATGGGCTACGGCACCGGCGCGATCATGGCCGTCCCGGCGCACGACGCACGTGACTTCGCCTTCGCGCGCGCCTTCGAGCTGCCGATGCGCTGTGTTGTCGAGCCGTCGGACGACCGTGGCACGGACCCCTCCACCTGGGACGACGCGTTCGCCTCGTACGAAGCAAAGCTGGTCAACTCCGCGAGCGACGAGATCTCGCTGGACGGCCTGGGAGTCGTCGACGCCAAGGCGAAGATCACCGCATGGCTGCAGGCGAAGGGCCTGGGCGAGGGCACCGTCAACTTCCGGCTGCGCGACTGGCTGTTCAGCCGTCAGCGCTACTGGGGCGAGCCCTTCCCGATCGTGTACGACGAGGAGGGCATCGCCCACTCGCTGCCCGAGTCGATGCTGCCGCTGGAGCTGCCGGAGGTCGACGACTATTCGCCGCGCACCTTCGACCCGGACGACGCCGACACCCAGCCCGAGACTCCGCTGTCGCGGAACGCCGACTGGGTCGACGTCACGCTGGACCTGGGCGACGGCAACGGCCCGAAGAAGTACCGCCGCGAGACCAACACCATGCCCAACTGGGCAGGTTCCTGCTGGTACGAGCTGCGCTACCTGGACCCGAACAACGACCGGCAGCTGGTCGACCCGGCGATCGAGCAGTACTGGATGGGCCCGCGGGAGGGCCTGCCGACCGGTGGTGTCGACCTGTACGTGGGAGGCGCCGAGCACGCCGTACTGCACCTGCTGTACGCGCGGTTCTGGTCCAAGGTCCTGCACGACCTGGGGTACATCTCCTCGGCCGAGCCGTTCCACAAGCTGTACAACCAGGGCATGATCCAGGCGTTCGTCTACCGGGACAGCCGCGGCATCGCGGTTCCGGCTGCCGAGGTCGAGGAGCGCGACGGCGGGTTCTACCACGGGGGCGAGAAGGTCAGCCGCGTCCTGGGCAAGATGGGCAAGTCCCTGAAGAACGCCGTCACGCCCGACGAGATCTGCACCGAGTACGGGGCGGACACGCTGCGTCTGTACGAGATGGCGATGGGTCCCCTGGACGTGTCGCGGCCGTGGGACACCCGCGCCGTCGTCGGCCAGTACCGGCTGCTGCAGCGGCTGTGGCGCAACATCGTCGACGAGGAGACCGGTGAGGTCACCGTCGTGGACACCGAGCCCGGCGAGGACACGCTGCGCGCGCTGCACAAGGCCATCGACGGCGTCGGCCAGGACATGGCCGGGATGCGCTTCAACACCGCCATCGCCAAGGTCACCGAACTGAACAACCACCTGACCAAGGTGGGCGGCCCGCTGTCGCGGTCCGTCGCCGAGCGGCTGGTGCTGCTGGTGGCGCCGCTGGCGCCGCACATCGCCGAGGAGCTGTGGCGCCGGCTGGGCCACACCGATTCGGTCGTGCACCAGGACTTCCCCGTCGCCGACCCGGCGTACGTCGTGGACGAGACCGTGACCTGCGTGGTTCAGGTCAAGGGCAAGGTCAAGGCGCGGCTGGAGATCTCCCCGTCGATCACGGACGAGGAGCTGGAGGCGCTGGCCCTGGCCGACCCGGCAGTGGTCGCGGCGCTGGACGGAGCCGGGATCCGCAAGGTGATCGTGCGCGCACCGAAGCTGGTCAACATCGTCCCCGCCTGATGATCAGTGGCTGACCACTGATCGCCGCAGGGCGGTGTGAGGGGTTTCCCTTACGGGCAGGTTGGGGGTTTCGAAGGAACCCTCTGCCTGCCCGTTCCGTTTACCGTGGAGGGGCCGGTATTCGGCAGCCGAATCGACACCAAGGGGCGTCATGGAAGCCGTGATCCTGATCCTGGGGCTGCTCTTTCTCGCGTTCATGGCCCTGGGCGTGTACGTGACCGTCAAGGTCGTCGGTGCGGCGAAGCGCGGCGTGGACCGCACGATCACGCAGGCGCGGCGCACGGTCGAGGAGACCGCGCTGCGGGCGAAGAGCTTCGGCCAGGCAGGCGTGGCCGGGGAGCTGGCGCAGCTGCGGCTCGCGCTGCGCACGTCCATGCGGGCCACGCAGGAGGCGCTGCAGACGGGTGCGGCCCAGGACGCCTCGCTGTCGGAGTCGCTGGGGCTGTTCCAGCGACTGAGCGTGCACGGGCAGGAGCTCGACGAGGAGCTGAAGAGGCTGGAGCGCGAGCCCGACCGGGCGACGGTTGCCTCGCTGCTGCCGGGCCTGAAGCAGCGCACGGAGCGGATCACGCGCTCGGCGGACTCGCTGCGATGGGCCGCGCGCGACCGGGCCCAGCGGTTCGCCGACGACGACCTGGCGGCGCTGAACGTGCAGATCGATGTGGAGGCGGGGGCGCTGCGGCACTGGACGGTGGAGGAGCCTCCGGGTGCTGCCGGTGCCGGTGCCGGTGCCGGTACCGGGGGTGCGGGGCCTGCGGGTTCGGGCGCCGGCGCGGAGGGGCCGGACGCGCTCACGGCGCGGGACCCACGGACACAGACCGGCTACCCGTGGCAGAAGACCGTCCGGCCCGAGACGACCAACTGAGCGGGCGGGGTGGAGCGAGCGGAGCGCTCGGCTTCTGCGCCGGGCCTCCGTCGGGCGGCTGCCGAAGCGGAGCCAGGCTCGAACCGATGTGATCGGTGGTGGCAGGATGCGGCTTGAAGCGATCGGAACTGATCATTCGGTCGGGGTCGGACTGCCGAGCCGACGCCCAGGCAGGTAACCTCCCGCTCATGTCCCGCCATGTCGCGATCGTCACCGATTCCACGGCCTACCTGCCGCCCCAGGCGATGGAGCGGCATGGCATCACCGCAGTGCCGCTGACCGTCGTCCTCGGTGATCAGGCGCTGGAGGAGGGCACCGAGATCTCGGCCCGCTCCCTCGCGCTGGCGCTCCAGAAGCGCCGTCCCGTGACGACGTCCCGGCCCAGCCCCGAGGTCTTCGCCGGCACGTACCGGGCGGTGGCCGAAGCGGGCGCGGCTGCCATCGTCTCGCTTCACCTCTCGGCCGAATTCTCGGGCACCTTCGACGCGGCGCTGCTCGCCGCGAAGGACGCCCCGGTACCGGTACGGGTGGTGGACACCGGGATGGTCGCCATGGCCCTGGGGTTCTGCGCCCTGGCGGCGGCCGAGACCGCGGAGACGGGCGGCAGTCTGGAAGAGGCGGTCGTGGCCGCGGAGAAGCGGGCCGCGGGCACCGCCACGTACTTCTACGTCGACACACTGGACTACCTGCGCCGCGGCGGACGCATCGGTGCGGCCCAGGCCCTGCTGGGATCGGCACTCGCGGTGAAGCCGCTGCTGCAGCTGGACGGTGGCCGGATCGAGCTGCTGGAAAAGGTGCGGACGGCCTCGAAGGCGATCGCGCGGCTGGAGGAGATCGTCGCCGAGCGGGCGGGCAACGGCCGGGTGGACATCGCCGTGCATCACCTGGCGGCGCCCGAGCGGGCCGAGCGGCTGGCGGAGCGGCTGCGCGAGCGCGTTCCGGGGCTTGTGAATCTGCATGTCAGCGAGGTGGGGGCGGTGATCGGCGCGCACACCGGTCCCGGTCTGCTCGGAGCGGTGGTTTCGCCTCGCTGATCTCACTCGTGGGAGTGAGGGAGTTGTCCACAACTGGCTGGTTGTCCACCGGAATTGGGGCCGCTCAGCGGATCCGGGGCGATGTGCCTAGCGTCGTGAGGCATGGCTCCCCGATCAGATCGTGCACCTCGTGAGCGTCGTGCGACCAGCGTAAGTGGACCCGGCCGCGCTGCGGCCTCGGGCGTGCGCGCCCGGCGTGGACCCGGAACCGGCCCGCGGCCCGGGTCCGGACCCGGGCGGCGACGGGCGTTGCGTGGGCGCGCCGCCGTTGTCGCGGCGGCTTCGCGGCGACGCGCGGACGCGCTCATGGCGGGTGCCTACGGGGAACGCGTCGCCCGGCCGGTGGTGGGCCCGGCACCACCCCCGGTCACGGTGCCGGCCGTGCCCCCGGCAGCCGCCGCGCCGGAGCCTGTCGATCCGGCCGAGGAGAGCGTGCGGAGGGCGGCCACGGATGCGGCGGCGACCGTTCCCGCGGGGGCCGTTCCGGCGGCATCGGTTCCGGTGGCGCCATCTCCGGTCGCGCCAGGGTGGTGGGAGCGGCTGGTTCCGGCAGTGCGGGAGCGGCTGCCGATGTGGTTGCAGCTCAGATGCGGTCTCGAACCGAGAACTCTCGCTGCTCTGGCCGTCCTTCTGGTGGCTGCCGCGGTGTTCGCCGCTGTCCACTTCTGGTCCGCGCGCCCGCAGTCCGTCCGTGCTCCCGATCCGGTCAGCGAGGGCGTGCACCTTCCGGCACCGGAATCGGCCGCGGACCCGGCCATGGATCCGGGCACGGGCCGGGCCCGCACACCCGAGCCGTCGCCCGGTCCGCCGCCCATCGGCGGGCCGGGTGGGCAGATCGTCGTCGATGTGAGCGGCAAGGTGCGGCGGCCCGGCATCTACCCCCTGCCCACGGGTGCGCGGGTCGCCGACGCGCTGCGGGCGGCCGGCGGAGTGCGGCCCGGCGTGGATCTCACGGGGCTCAACCGGGCGCGGGTGCTGATGGACGGGGAACAGGTCGTGGTCGGCGCGCTGCCCGGGTCACCCGTCCCCGGCGGCCCGGGAGGAGCCGCCACGGGCGGCGCGTCCACCGGTGGCTCCGCGGCCGGACCGGTCAGCCTCAACAGCGCGACGGTGGAACAGCTGGACACGTTGCCCGGTGTCGGCCCGGTTCTCGCCCAGCACATCGTCGACTACCGCACGCAGCACGGCGGCTTCCGGTCCGTCGGCGAACTCCGTGAGGTCAATGGGATCGGCGACCGCCGGTTCGCCGATCTCCAGCCGCTGGTGCAGCCATGAGCCGCCCGGAGGACGTGCGACGGGACGTCCATGCGATGCCGGGCCGGAGGCCGGGCGTCTGTGACCCGCAACAGGAGGGCCCGGTCGATCTGCGGCTCGTTCCGCCGGCCCTGGCGACCTGGGCCGCCGCGGCCCTCGCTGTGGGAGCGCAGGGCCGTGGGACGGCCGTGGGGGCGGCGTTCTGTCTCGTCGCCGGCCTGGTGCTCCTGGGCCTGGCACGGTCATCGGCGGCCCGGAGCGGGCCCGCTCGGCCGGCCGACGACGAGAACGGGTCCGGCTACGGGGACGCCCGGGACGCCCGGGAGAGCGCCTCACGGAAGCGGCGGCGGCTCCACACCACCGCTGCAGCCGCCACACTGCTCTGTGCGGCCGCCGGGGCGACGGCCGCCGGGCTGCACACCGCGTACGTACGCCAGCAGCCGGTCCATGGCCTTGCGCAGCGCTTCTCGAAGGTCGAGGCGGAGGTGACCGTCACGTCCGACGTGCGGCAGACCCGGCCCCAGGTCCGCGGGGACCACAGCACCCGGGCCGCCCTTCTTCTGGACGCCGAGATCACCCGGTTGACGGCGCCCGACGGTACGGTCACCAGGCTGCACACGCCGGTACTGGTGATCGTGTCGCCCGGTGGTTCAGTGGCCCGGTGGCAGCAGCTGCTGCCGTCCACCCGGCTGCACCTGCACGGACGCCTCTCGCCACCCCTGCACAGCGGAGAGCGCAACGCCGCCGTCCTGCGACCGGACGGAAAGGGCCCGCCCCGCGTCACCGGGCCTCCCACCCTCCTCCAGCGCACAGCGGGCGGTCTGCGCGCCGGGCTGCGCAGGGCGACCGAGGGGCTGGCCCCCGATGCGCGGGCGCTGCTGCCGGGGCTGGTCGTCGGTGACACCTCACGGGTCACCCCCGAACTGCACGATGCCTTCCGAGCGGCCGACCTGACGCATCTGATGGCCGTATCCGGCGCCAACCTGGCGATCCTGCTCGTGCTGCTCATCGGGCCGCCCGGCACTGCGCTCCGGGCCGAACGCCGCGGTCTCGCGCCCCGGCTGGGCATCCCGCTGCGGATGACGGCGCTGCTCGGCGGCGGGCTCACCCTCGCGTTCGTTGTTGTCTGCCGGCCGGAACCGAGCGTGCTGCGCGCCGCGGTCTGCGGGCTGATCACGCTGCTGGCCATCGGCACGGGGCGCAGGCGGTCCCTGATTCCCGCACTGGCAGCCGCTGTTCTGCTGCTGGTGCTGTACGACCCGTGGCTGTCGCGCAGTCATGGCTTCGCGCTCTCCGTCCTGGCCACCGGGGCGCTGCTCACCGTCGCGCCGCGGTGGAGCGACGCGCTGCAGCGGCGCCGGGTGCCGCCCCGGCTGGCGGAGGCGCTGGGTGCGGCCGCGGCGGCGCAGGCGGTGTGTGCGCCGGTGGTCGTGATGCTCGCCTCCCGGGTCAGCCTGGTGGCGATCCCGTGCAATCTGCTGGCCGAGTTCGCGGTGGCACCCGCCACGGTCCTCGGGTTCGCCGCGCTGGCCCTGGCGCCGGTGGCCATGCCGGTGGCCGAGCTGCTCGCCCGCGTCGCGGGATGGCCGGCCGGGTGGATCGCCTCCGTGGCCCGCGCCGGAGGGTCCCTGCCCGGCGCGGAGGCCGACTGGCCCGGCGGCCGGCGGGGAGCCTTGCTGCTTGCCGCTCTCACGGTACTCGTGGCGCTGTCCGCCCGCCGCGTCGCGCGCCACCCCTGGATCTGTTCGGCCGTGGCCCTACTGCTGATCCTCGCGGTGCTGCGACCGGTGCCGCTGACCCGCATACTGACCCGATGGCCGCCGCCGGACTGGGCGTTCGCGATGTGCGACGTGGGCCAGGGGGACGCCACGGTGCTCGCGGCCGGGGACGGCGAAGGCGTGGTCATCGACACCGGGCCCGACCCGCGGCTCGCCGACCGGTGCCTGCGCGACCTGGGCATCACCCGGGTTCCCCTGCTGCTCCTCACCCACTTCCACGCGGATCATGTCCGGGGCCTGCCCGGCGTGTTGCGAGGCAGAGCGGTGGGCGCGATCCAGACGACGGGTCTGGACGAACCACCGGACCAGGCCGCGTTCGTACGCAGAACGGCCGTCGCGGCCCGGGTCCCCGTGGTGCGGGCGGTCGGTGGAGAGCGGCGCCGTATCGGTCCGCTCGACTGGCGGGTCCTGTGGCCGACGGGCGGTGCGGCCGCCGCGCCCGTACCGCAGGATCCGAACGATGCAAGCGTCACGCTGTTCGTACGGACCGGCGGACTGACCCTGCTGCTCCTGGGGGACCTCGAACCACCGGCCCAGCAGGGGTTGTTGCGGCAGTACCCGGCGCTGCCACGGGTGGATGTCCTCAAGGTCGCGCATCACGGCTCCGCCCACCAGGACCCCGCGTTGCTGCGCAGCGCCCGTCCGCGGCTCGCGCTGGTGAGCGTGGGCAGGGACAACCCGTACGGGCACCCGGCGGCCCGTACCGTCCAGGCGCTCAGATCCGGGGGAGCGGCGGTGCTGCGCACGGACCGGGACGGAGCGATCGCGGTGACCGGCGCCGGGCCGGGGCTGCGGGCGGTGGCGCGCTCATGACCACTGCCCGGCCGGAACGCATCCGTCCCGGACCAGCCACCTGCCGTCGGTCATCAGTTCACGCCGGGTCGGTTCGTTCTCCTCCCGCCACGCCCCGACGGCTGCCGGGTGAAGCGGGAGTACACCCAGGGCGTGCGGCCGCGCGGGCCCCGTTGAGTTCCGTCGCGAGGCGTCGCCCGATTCCACGGAAAGTTCCGCGCCTTCCACCACCTCGGCGGTCGCGTCGATGAGCACCACATGGCGGGTGTGGCCCGGACCGACTGGCGGGTGTGGCCCGGACCGGCCTCGACCCCTGTCCGGTCCGCGTCACGACGTGCGCGGTCGGGCGGTGCGCCGGGCGGCCGGCAGGAGCGTCGGCCGGTCCCACACGAACCCACGGTCCGCAAGACGGACAAGTCAGGCCCGAACGGCTGATGCACACAAGCGGAACGTTCAATTCGGACCTTCGGTAACACCTCTACCCAAGCCACGTCCAGACCCTCCGTTTGCCTCGAACGCCCCAAGGGTGATCGAATGCATGCTCGTCGGCGGGCCGCTGCTCCGACAACGACGTCCAGCCGTCAGGCCCCAAGGTGAATCTCCCCCGGGGGTACTGAAGATGTTCGGCCGTTGGCTCGGAAGCAAGAACGCGACCCGCACGGCAGGCGCCAACCCGCTCACCGGGCTCGCGGTGCCGCGTACTGCGGGAGTGCTGAGCTGTCGTGTGCTCGACCCGGTCAACGTGGCTGTGCAGCAGGCCGAGTTCGTGGTCACGGACAGCGCGGGCCGAAAGGTCGTCGGGGGTGAGACGGACCCCTTCGGCAACGTCCTGGCCACGGTCCCGGCGGGCGACTACCGGCTGGCCGTCACGGCGGACGGCTTCACTCCGTTCCACGGCGCGGCCACGGTCGACGAGGGCGGCCACGCGGGCCTCGGCGACGTGATGCTCCAGGTCTCGCCACCCCCGCAACTGCCCGCCCCCGGGGACTGGGAGATCGAGCCGAACCACTCCCAGATCGGTTTCACGGCCCGTCACATCGGGCTGGCCCGCATCCACGGCCGGTTCAACACGTTCGCCGGTGCAGTACGGATCGCCGACCGCATGGAGGACTCCGCCATGCACGTCATCATCGATGCCGCGTCGATCGACACGAACGTGCAGATGCGCGACGACCATCTGCGTTCCGGTGACTTCCTCGACGTCGGGCGCTACCCGACGCTGGAGTTCTACAGCGACCGCTTCATCCACCGGGGCGGCAGCCGCTGGGGTGTGAGCGGCGCACTCACCCTGCACGGCGTCAGTCGTACCGTGACGCTGGACACCCAGTACCTCGGCCTCGGCAACGGGCTCGAGGGCGAGACCCGGGCCGCCTGCCGGGCCACCACCGAACTGCACCGCGAGGACTTCACCCTCACCTGGCAGACGATGCTGGCCCGCGGTATCGCCGTCGTCGGGCCCAGCATCGAGATCGACATGGACATTCAGATCGTCCCCAAGAGCTGAGTCCGGATGCACCGCCTCCGGAGGCGGTGCATCCGGCGCGGGCGGGGTGGCCCGCGATCGCTACGGCACTTCCAGCCAGCCCTCGTACTCCGCCGCGAACGCATCGAGCGCCGCGGAGTCCAGCCGGCCGGACGGGTCCTCGACGACCACCAGCCACTGGGCGTCCTCGGCGTCGTCCTCGCCTGCCAGTGCGTCACGTACGAGCTGGGGTTCCTCGGCGACCCCGAAACGGTCGGCGAGCTCTCCGGCCACCTCCTCCGCCGTATCGCGGTCGGGCAGCACCAGCACATGTCTCACGTCGCTCACCTGCCCATTCTCCGATACGGGGACAGGTGCGGGGGCAAGCCGTCGAAACCGGGCTGTCAGTGGGCCGTGGGATGCTGGACGGCGATGGCCACCAGAAGGAATTCCACCGACGATCCGCTCGCCCCCCTCACGCTCGCCGTGGGGCAGGAGGACCTGCTCCTCGACCGCGCAGTGCAGCAGGTGGTGGCGGCGGCCCGTGCGTCCGATGCCGACACGGACGTCCGCGACCTCACCTCCGACCAGCTCCAGCCGGGCACGCTTGCCGAGCTGACGAGCCCGTCGCTCTTCGCCGAGCGCAAAGTGGTGATCGTGCGCAATGCGCAGGATCTCTCCGCCGACACGGTGAAGGACGTCAAGGCGTATCTGGACGCACCGGTCGAGGAGATCACGCTTGTGCTGCTCCATGCGGGCGGGGCCAAGGGCAAGGCGCTGCTGGACGCGGCGCGCAAGGCGGGTGCGCGGGAGGTCGCCTGCCCGAAGACGACGAAGGCCGCCGAGCGGCTCTCGTTCGTACGGTCGGAGTTCCGGGCACTGGGGCGCTCCGCGAGCCCCGAGGCGTGCCAGGCGCTGGTCGATTCCATCGGCAGCGATCTGCGCGAGCTGGCGAGTGCGGTGTCGCAGCTGGTCGCGGATGTCGAGGGCACGATCGACGAGGCGGTGGTCGGGCGCTACTACACCGGCCGTGCGGAGGCGTCCAGTTTCACGGTCGCCGACCGGGCGGTGGAAGGGCGAGCGGCGGAGGCGCTGGAGGCGTTGCGCTGGTCGCTGTCGACCGGGGTGGCGCCCGTGCTGATCACCAGCGCGCTTGCGCAGGGCGTCCGGGCGATCGGCAAGCTGTCCTCGGCGCGCGGGGGCCGGCCGGCGGATCTTGCGCGCGAACTGGGGATGCCGCCGTGGAAGATCGACCGGGTGCGGCAGCAGATGCGCGGGTGGACACCGGACGGCGTCGCGATGGCGCTGCGGGCGGTCGCGGAAGCGGATGCGGGGGTGAAGGGGGGCGGCGACGACCCCGAGTACGCCCTCGAGAAGGCCGTCGTCGCTGTTGCGCGGGCTGCACGGGCAGGGCGCGTGCGGTGACCGGGCGCGGGACGGGGACGAGCACCCGGGGCGGCCGGGCACTGCTTCGTCCTCGGTCTCTCCCTTGGCATCGAGGCGGCGGGGGACCCCCTCGAGGGGCTTGAACACGCCGGGTGGACCTTGGAACGGCCACGGCATGCCGAAGGCCCCGCTCGTAGCTCTGGGGAGAGCGACGAGCGGGGCCTCGGTTCATGCTGTGTGCGCCGCACCCGCGTGGCGAACGCAGGTTCGGTGTGCGGCAC
Source organism: Streptomyces sp. NBC_00316 (assembly GCF_036158715.1). Classification (NCBI taxonomy): domain Bacteria; kingdom Bacillati; phylum Actinomycetota; class Actinomycetes; order Kitasatosporales; family Streptomycetaceae; genus Streptomyces; species Streptomyces sp. NBC_00316. The sequence continues at coordinate 5,972,799 of NZ_CP108023.1, forward strand.
GGGGGCCGGGCAGGGGCGGGAGAGAGGGCCCGCTGGTCCGTTCCGGCAGTTACATCAGAAAGCTCAGCCCTGGAGGGCGGCAACCTTGGACGACAGCGCCGACTTCTTGTTGGCGGCGGCGTTCTTGTGGATGACGCCCTTCGAGACAGCCTTGTCGAGTGCGCGCGAAGCGTCGCGAACGGCCACGGTGGCCTTCTCGACGTCGCCCGCCACGACGGCCTCGCGGGCCTTGCGGATCGCGGTCTTGAGCGAGGACTTGACGGCCTTGTTGCGCAGGCGCGCCTTCTCGTTCGTCTTGTTCCGCTTGATCTGGGACTTGATGTTCGCCACGAAAGAGCCTTTTCAGGTTCGTTGGATCTTCGATGTGCGCCCCGCCGCCCGTAAGAGCCACGAGGCACAGCTGTCAACGGTACCAGCCGCGCTCGGACCGGCCCAAACCGGTCTCTGCCCCGCAGCCGTGGGACGATGGAAGCTACGTATCGATCCGACCGACCCGACATCGACCCGAGACACGGCGTTCGGCGTCTCAAGAATCAGGACCCTGCGTGCCCGCGACTCCTATCCACGTGCCCGAGCCGAGCCGTACCGACCCGGCGCTGATCCGCAACTTCTGCATCATCGCGCACATCGACCACGGCAAGTCGACCCTTGCCGACCGGATGCTCCAGCTGACGGGCGTGGTCGACCAGCGGCAGATGCGCGCTCAGTACCTCGACCGGATGGACATCGAGCGCGAGCGCGGCATCACCATCAAGTCCCAGGCGGTCCGTCTGCCCTGGGCGCCCACCACGGGCGAGGGCCAGGGCAGCACCCATGTCCTCAACATGATCGACACCCCGGGCCACGTGGACTTCACGTACGAGGTTTCCCGCTCGCTCGCCGCCTGCGAGGGCACGGTGCTGCTGGTGGACGCGGCGCAGGGCATCGAGGCCCAGACGCTGGCCAACCTCTACCTGGCGATGGAGAACGACCTCACCATCGTCCCGGTGCTCAACAAGATCGACCTGCCGGCCGCGCAGCCGGAGAAGTTCTCCGAGGAGCTGGCCAACCTCATCGGCTGCCAGCCCGAGGACGTGCTCAAGGTCTCCGCGAAGACCGGCATCGGCGTGGACGCCCTGCTGGACCGGGTGGTCAGGGACGTTCCGTCGCCGGTCGGCAAGGCCGACGCCCCCGCCCGCGCGATGATCTTCGACTCGGTCTACGACTCGTACCGTGGTGTCGTCACCTACGTCCGTGTCGTCGACGGCCAGCTCAACAAGCGCGAGCGCATCAAGATGATGTCCACCGGCGCCACCCACGAGCTGCTGGAGATCGGTGTCTCCTCCCCGGAGATGACCCCGGCGGACGGCCTCGGTGTGGGCGAAGTGGGCTACATCATCACCGGTGTGAAGGACGTCCGGCAGTCCAAGGTCGGTGACACGATCACCTCCCTCAGCAAGGGTGCGACCGAGGCGCTGGGGGGCTACAAGGACCCCAAGCCGATGGTGTTCTCGGGTCTGTACCCGCTGGACGGCTCGGACTACCCGGACCTGCGCGAGGCCCTCGACAAGCTCCAGCTCAACGACGCCGCCCTGGTGTACGAGCCGGAGACCTCCGCGGCCCTCGGCTTCGGCTTCCGGGTCGGCTTCCTCGGTCTGCTGCACCTCGACGTGATCCGTGAGCGGCTGGAGCGCGAGTTCGGCCTGGAGCTCATCGCCACCGCCCCCAACGTGGTCTACCGCGTCGAGATGGAGGACGGCAGCGAGCACACCGTCACCAACCCGAGCGAGTTCCCCGAGGGCAAGATCGACAAGGTGCACGAGCCGGTCGTGCGTGCCACCGTCCTCGCCCCCAGCGAGTTCATCGGCGCGATCATGGAGCTCTGCCAGAACCGGCGCGGCACCCTGCTCGGCATGGACTACCTCTCCGAGGACCGGGTCGAGATCCGGTACACCCTGCCCCTCGCCGAGATCGTCTTCGACTTCTTCGACCAGTTGAAGTCCAAGACCCGTGGCTACGCCTCGCTCGACTACGAGCCCACCGGCGAGCAGTCCGCCCAGCTCGTCAAGGTCGACATCCTGCTGCACGGCGACAAGGTCGACGCGTTCTCCGCCGTCACGCACAAGGACAAGGCGTACGCGTACGGCGTGCGGCTCGTCGCCAAGCTGCGCGAGCTCATCCCGCGGCAGAACTTCGAGGTGCCGATCCAGGCGGCCATCGGCTCCCGGGTCATCGCGCGTGAGACCGTCCGCGCCATCCGCAAGGACGTCCTCGCCAAGTGCTACGGCGGTGACATCTCCCGTAAGCGGAAGCTGCTGGAGAAGCAGAAGGAAGGCAAGAAGCGGATGAAGATGGTCGGCAATGTGGAGGTTCCGCAGGAGGCCTTCATCGCCGTGCTGTCGACGGACGAGTCGGGCGGGGAAAGCAAGGGCAAGAAGTAGCTCCCGGTGGATCCCCGTTCCGGACCCGGCTCTGCCCGCGGCCTCCGGTCCGCCGCTCCACCAGCCGGTAGTCCGGCCGACCCCTGCGTCGCAGCAACCCTGCGGCGTGGGGGTCCGTTCGTTATGAAGCGGCGTCCGATTCCCTCTTACGCGGCGGACGCGGGCGCTCTACCCTGATCACGGCTTCGTAGTTACTCGCCAGTTAAACAAGCGGGATCAAGCACGCAGACGGACGCACGTAAGCAGGAACAAGCAGCAGCACGCAGCAACCAAAAAACAACCGGTCGTGAAGCACTGCCGCAGGCCCGGAGGATGTCGTGAGCGACACACAAACCCTGATCGATAACCGGCCGCCCTCCGTGGCGACCCTCTTCATCGACCGCGTTGCGGCCACTCCGGACGGGGAGGCCTACCGCTACCCGGTCCCCTCGGCCACCGGACAGGGCGCCGACGAATGGAAGTCGCTGAGCTGGGCACAGGCCGCGGAGCGCGTGTACGCGATCGCCGCAGGGCTCATCGGTCTGGGGGTGGAGCCGGAGGAGCGGGTCGCGCTCTCCTCCGCCACCCGCGTCGAGTGGATCATCGCCGACCTCGGCGTGATGTGCGCCGGCGCCGCGACCACCACGATCTACCCGTCGACCAACGCCGAGGAATCGTCGTTCATCCTCGCCGACTCCGAGAGCCGTGTGCTGATCGCCGAGGACGCCGCCCAGCTGGCCAAGGCCCGCGAGCGCCGCGCCGATCTGCCGAACCTCACCCATGTCATCGTCATCGACCCGGATGGCGTCGAGCCCGACGCAGCCGACCCCGAGGGCTGGGTCCTCTCGCTGGCCGATGTGGAGGCCCGGGGCGCCGAGCTCCTGGCGAAGAACCCGGGCGCGGTCAAGGAGCGGGTCGACGCGATCACCGCCGAGCAGCTGGCCACCCTGATCTACACCTCGGGCACGACCGGCCGCCCCAAGGGCGTACGGCTGCCGCACGACAACTGGTCGTACATGGCCAAGGCCACCGTGGCGACCGGGCTGATCACCAAGGACGACGTCCAGTACCTCTGGCTGCCGCTCGCGCACGTCTTCGGCAAGGTCCTCACCTCGGGCCAGATCGAGGTCGGCCATGTCACCGCCGTCGACGGCCGGATCGACAAGATCATCGAGAATCTGCCGGTGGTCCAGCCGACGTACATGGCCGCGGTGCCCCGTATCTTCGAGAAGGTCTACAACGGGGTCGCGTCCAAGGCGCGGGCCGGTGGCGGCGCCAAGTACAAGATCTTCCAGTGGGCGGCCGGGGTCGCCCGCGAGTACGCGAAGGTGTCCCAGGACAACTTCCGGCGCACCGGCACGGCCTCCGTCCCGTTCGGCCTCGGCGCCAAGCACAAGGTCGCCGACGCCCTCGTCTTCGCCAAGATCCGTGAGGCCTTCGGCGGCCGGCTGCGCGCCTGCGTCTCCGGCTCCGCGGCGCTCGCCCCCGACATCGGCTACTTCTTCGCCGGCGCCGGCATCCACATCCTGGAGGGCTACGGACTCACCGAGTCCAGCGCCGCATCCTTCGTCAACCCGGGCGAGGCGTACCGCACGGGCACGGTCGGCAAGCCGCTCCCCGGCACCGAGGTACGGATCGCCGACGACGGCGAGATCCTGCTGCGCGGCCCCGGCATCATGCAGGGCTACCACCGGCAGCCGGAGAAGACGGCCGAGGTGCTGGAGGCCGACGGCTGGCTGCACAGCGGCGACATCGGCGAGCTGTCCGTGGACGGCTACCTGCGGATCACCGACCGCAAGAAGGACCTGATCAAGACGTCGGGCGGCAAGTACGTCGCCCCGGCGGAGGTCGAGGGGCAGTTCAAGGCGGTGTGCCCGTTCGTCTCCAACATCCTGGTGCACGGCGCGGACCGCAATTTCTGCTCCGCCCTGATCGCCCTCGACGAGCCGACCATCCTCGGCTGGGCCGCCGAGAACGGACTGGCGGGCAGGCCGTATGCCGAGGTGGTCGCGTCCCCGCAGGTCGTGGAGCTCATCAACGGCTATGTGAAGCGGCTCAACGAGGGCCTGCAGCGCTGGCAGACCATCAAGCAGTTCCGGCTGCTGCCGCGCGACCTCGACGTCGAGCACGGCGAACTCACGCCGAGCCTCAAGCTCAAGCGGCCGGTCGTCGAGCGCGCGTACAAGGGCCTCATCGACGAGATGTACGCAGGCGCCCGCGAGGCGTAGGCACGGCCATGGTGCGGACGGGGCGGACCGCCCCGTCCGCACCGCTGTTCCTGATGCCCGTTCCTGCTCGTCGTTCCTGTGTCTTCTCCTCCCACTTCGGTAACTCGGTGCTTCTGGGGAGGGCCGGTCTGTCACTCTGTCCGTGTCGTCAGCGGCACACGGCGCAAACAGGCCGTGCGAGAACAGGTCAGGAGCGGCGCCATGGGGCCCATTCCCTTGCAGCGGGACACCGTTCAGCATCCCGGTAACCACGTCGGGCGGACGGACGCACAGCCGGTCGCCCGGACGAGCCTGCCGGGGAACCTCCTCGCCCCGGCCGCCGCGCGCCGGTTCGTCCGGGTCGCCCTCGCCGAGTGGACCGGGCTCGGGCTGCCCGCGGCGGTGGGCTTCAGCGACCGGCTGGCCGACGACGCGGTGACCGTCGCCGACGAGCTCGTCACCAACGCCGTCGTGCACGCCGGAACCACCGTCGAGCTGCTCTTCCGGCTGGAGGAGGCGGCCGGGGACGAGGCCGCAGCCCTGGTGCTGGAGGTCGCCGACCACCACCCCGCCCGGTCCGTACGCAACGAACGCCCCGACCTGGTGCTCGAGGCCGACCCGTACGACCCGGCCGAGGCCGGGCGCGGGCTGCAGGTCGTCGCCGCACTCGCCGAGCGCTGGGGCATCACGTACCGCACCGGCCTCAAGACCGTCTGGGCCCGGCTGCCCGTCGACGACTGGACCGTGCTGCCCGGGGCGGCCGCGGAGCCGGAACTCCGCAGCGGCCTGCGCACCGCCGAGCTGCTCGCCCCCACCGCCCGGCGCGCTCTGCGCGACGACGCGGACTGGGCGGGCCGCGGTGCGCTCTCGTTCCTCGCCGAGGCATCCGATCTGCTCGCCGGCCAGCTCGACGAGGACATCGTGGCGGCGCTCGCCGGGCAGTTACTCGTGCCCAGACTCGCCGACTGGTGCGCGATCTGGCTGGAGCCGGAGAACGGCGGGCCCGCAGCCGTCCCCCGGCTCGCGAGCGTCTGGCACCGTGACGAGGCCGAGACCGGGCAGCTGCGTACGGTGCTGGAGCAGGACCCGATCCGGCTGCCGGAGCGGGTGGGCACCGGACCCGTCTCCATGCCGTGGCCCGGGGCCGACGAGGACGGGGCAGGACCGGGCGCCGACGGGCGCTCCAACGGCCGTGCGGGGGCCGCGCTCGCCTATCGGATAACCGCCGGCGGCCGCACGCTCGGAGCCGTACTTCTGGGACGGGAGGGCATCGCCCGCGTCCCGCACGAGGTGACCGCGCTGGTCGAGGACTTCGTACGCCGGGTGGGACTCGCCGTCGGCGCCGCCCGCGCGTACACCCGGCAGGCCACCATCAGCCGCGTCCTGCAGCGCGGACTGCTTCCCAGCAAGGTCGCCGACATACCCGGAGTCACCAGCTCACTGGTGTACGAGCCCAGCGACGACGGGGTCGTCGGCGGTGACTTCTACGACATTTTCTCGTGCCCCGGCGATCGCTGGTGCTTCATTCTCGGCGACGTCCAGGGCAGCGGCCCCGAGGCCGCCGTCGTCACCGGCCTCGCCCGGCCGTGGCTGCGGCTGCTGGCCCGGGAGGGCTTCCGCGTCGGCGAGGTGCTCGACCGGCTCAACCGGTTGCTCCTCGACGACGCGATGGAGACCGCCGAGGCCGCCGCCCTGATGGTCGCGGCGGCGGGCGGGCAGCCCCTGCCGGACGGCGGCCAGCACCTGCGGGAAGGCGCCCAGCAGCTGACGGACGGCGGGCAGCCCCGGTTCCTCTCCCTGCTGTACGGGGAGATGGTGCCGCTCCCCGGCGGCGGCGTGCGCTGCACGCTGGCCAGCGCGGGCCACCCGCTGCCGCTGCTGCTGCACCCGGACGGCACCGTGCGCGCAGCCGCCGAGTCGCAGGTGCTGCTCGGGGTCGTCGAGGACGTCGCCTACGAGAGCCAGAGCTTCGACCTGGCGCCGGGCGACAGCCTGCTCTGCGTCACGGACGGGGTGACGGAACGGCGCTCCGGGCCGCTGATGTTCGACGACGGGGACGGTCTGGCCCGGGCGCTGGCCGGCTGCGCCGGGCTGACCGCGGAAGGGATCGCGGACCGGATCAAACGGGCCGTCCACGAGTTCGCGGAGCGGCCGCCGGACGACGATCTGGCGCTGGTCGTGCTGCAGGCCCAGTGAGTGTGGGCCGGGAACATCCGGCGGCGAGTGACAATGGACGGTATGCCTTCCGTACTGCCCGATGGTGAACCCGTGCCCGACGACGGGGCGCTGCCCCGCCATGCCCTGGAAGGCGCCGCCGACCGGCCGCTCGGCTTCTACCTGCATGTGCCGTACTGCGCGACCCGCTGCGGCTACTGCGACTTCAACACGTACACCGCGACCGAGCTCCGTGGCTCCGGCGGTGCGCTGGCCTCCCGGGACAACTACGCCGCCCACCTGATCGGCGAGGTCCGGCAGGCCCGCAAGGTGCTCGGCGACGACCCGCGGCCGGTCCGCACGGTGTTCGTCGGTGGCGGCACGCCCACGTTGCTGGCCGCGGGGGATCTCGTACGGATGCTGGCGGCGATCCGTGACGAGTTCGGTCTCGCCGACGACGCGGAGATCACGACCGAGGCCAATCCGGAGTCCGTCGGCCCGGCGTATCTGGCGGAACTGCGGGAAGGCGGCTTCAACCGCATCTCGTTCGGGATGCAGAGTGCGCGTCAGCACGTGCTGAAGATCCTCGACCGCACGCATACGCCGGGGCGGCCCGAGGCGTGTGTCGCGGAGGCGCGGGCGGCGGGCTTCGAGCACGTCAACCTCGACCTGATCTACGGCACCCCCGGGGAGTCCGACGACGACTGGCGGGCGTCGCTGGACGCGGCGATCGGGGCGGGCCCGGACCATGTGTCCGCGTACGCGCTGATCGTCGAGGAGGGGACGCAGCTGGCGCGGCGGATCCGGCGCGGCGAGGTTCCGATGACGGACGACGACGTCCACGCGGACCGCTATCTGATCGCCGACGAGGCGATGGCTGCGGCGGGCTTCTCCTGGTACGAGGTGTCGAACTGGGCCCGGACGCCGGAGGGCCGCTGCCTGCACAACGAGCTGTACTGGCGCGGCGCCGACTGGTGGGGCGCCGGGCCGGGAGCGCACAGCCATGTGGGCGGTGTGCGGTGGTGGAACGTGAAGCATCCCGGTGCCTATGCACAGGCGCTGGCGGAAGGACGGTCTCCGGGGGCGGGCCGGGAGATTCTGTCGGCGGAGGACCGGCGGGTCGAGCGGATTCTGCTGGAGCTGCGGCTGGTGGACGGGTGTCCGCTGTCGTTGCTCGCTCCTGCGGGGCTGGCGGCGGCGGGGCGCGCGGTGCAGGACGGGTTGCTGGAGGCGCTGCCCTATGCGAAGGGGCGGGCTGTGCTGACTCTGCGGGGGCGGCTGCTCGCGGATGCGGTGGTCAGGGACCTGGTGGACTGAGGGGGCGGGGCGCGGTTGCGCCGGCGGTGTGCCTGTTCCCCTGCCCGCCCCTTTCCCGGACCGGGGCCTCGCGACCCCGGTCCTCGAAACGCCGGACGGGCGGGCAGGTGCCCGGCGCCGGCGGGAAGGCCGGGCACCTCCGGCGAGTGCGGAGCGGCGTCCGGTGCGGCCCCGGACAGCCGCCGTACAGCCCCGCCTACCCCCTCGGTGCCGTGACGAAGTCGATCAGCTCCTCCACCCGGCCCAGCAGCGCCGGCTCCAGGTCCCGGTAGGAGCGGACCGTGGACAGGATGCGCTGCCACGCCGCCCCCGTGTTCTCCGGCCAGCCCAGTGACCGGCACACGCCCGTCTTCCAGTCCTGGCCGCGTGGCACCACCGGCCAGCCCGCGATGCCCACCGACGACGGCTTCACCGCCTCCCACACGTCGATGTACGGGTGGCCCACCACCAGCACGTTCGCGTCCGTGACCTCGCTCGCGATCCTCGACTCCTTGGAGCCGGGGACCAGGTGGTCGACCAGGACGCCCAGCCGCGCGTCCGGACCGGGGGAGAAGTCGCGGACGATGGCCGGGAGGTCGTCGATGCCCGCCAGGTACTCGACGACCACACCCTCGATGCGCAGGTCGTCGCCCCAGACCCGTTCGACCAGTTCCGCGTCGTGCCGGCCCTCCACATAGATGCGGCCCGCGCGTGCCACCCGTGCCCGCGCCCCGGGGACCGCCACCGAGCCGGAGGCCGTGCGGGTGGGGCGGACCGGGCCGGGCGCCGACGGGCGTACGAGGGTGACCACCCGGCCCTCCAGCAGGAAGCCGCGCGGCTCCATCGGGAACACGCGGTGCTTGCCGAAACGGTCCTCCAGGGTCACGGTCGGCCCCTGGGCCGTCTTCTCGCAGCGGATCACCGCACCGCAGAAGCCGGTGGAGACCTCCTCCACGACCAGATCGGGTTCGGCGGGGACCTCGGGGACGGGGGCGGACTTCTTCCACGGTGGGGTCAGGTCCGGGTGGTAGCTGCGCATCGCACGACGATAGGACGGGAACGCGTCACGACACGCCGAAGGCGCCGGACAGTTGATCGCGCTGCGCACGTACGAACGCGGCGTCCACGACCGCGCCGTGCCCCGGTACGTACGCCGCGGACTCACCGCCCAGTGCCAGCAGCCGGTCCAGCGCGGCCGGCCAGCGTGACGGGATCGCGTCCGGGCCCGCCTGGGGCTCGCCGGACTCCTCGACCAGGTCGCCGCAGAGCACGACGGCGGGGGAGCCGGGCACCAGGACCGCGAGATCGTGGCCGGTGTGACCGGGACCCACGTTCGCCAGCAGCACCTGGCGGCCACCACCCAGGTCGAGCGTCCACTCACCGCACACCTCGTGGTGCGGCGCCACCAGCACGTCTACGGCCTGCGCCGCGTCCTCCCTGCACATGCCATGGCGCACCGCGTCGGCGCGCAGCCCGTCCGCCCCGCGGGCGAGGAGATCCGCCATCCCGACCGCGCCGTACACCTCCGCCCCGGCGAAGGCCGCGGTGCCGAGCACATGGTCGAAGTGCGGGTGGCTGAGTGCGATATGCGTCACCCTGCGGCCGATCAAGGACTGCACCTGGGCCCTTGTCTCCGCGCCTTCGCGCAGCGTCGATCCGGTGTCGAAGAGCAGCGCCCCGTCCGCTCCGACCACCAGTGCGACCGTCGCGTCCCAGCGGGGAAGGCGCCGCCGGCCCACACCGTTGCCGAGTCGCTCCCAGCTGAACTCTTCCCAAGAGGCGTCCATACGGCGACGCTATCGGCAACGACCTGCGCAGTCTCGCGGTAGCGTGGCCGGTCGCCCTTGCTTGGGCCCCACCCGGCCGCCGTACACTTGCGGGGGATCGCTGGCACTCGTACGCATCGAGTGCCAGGGCCCTTCGAGGGACGACCGGAATCCGCCGAGGAACACAGCTGGAGGTGTGCGCCATGCTCAGCGAACGCAGACTCGAAGTGCTGCGCGCCATCGTCCAGGACTATGTCGGCACCGAGGAACCCGTCGGTTCCAAGGCGCTCACCGAGCGGCACAAGCTGGGGGTCTCCCCGGCCACCGTCCGCAACGACATGGCGGTGCTGGAGGACGAGGGCTTCATCGCCCAGCCCCACACCAGCGCCGGACGCATCCCGACGGACAAGGGCTACCGGCTCTTCGTCGACAAGCTGGCAGGGGTCAAGCCCCTGTCGTCGCCGGAGCGCAGGGCCATTCAGAACTTCCTCGACGGCGCGGTCGACCTCGACGACGTCGTGGGCCGCACCGTACGGCTGCTCGCGCAGCTGACCCGGCAGGTCGCCATCGTGCAGTACCCCTCGCTGACCCGGTCGACGGTGCGGCATGTGGAGCTGCTGTCGCTGGCGCCCGCCCGGCTGATGCTCGTGCTGATCACGGACACCGGCCGGGTCGAGCAGCGCATGATCGACTGTCCCGCGCCGTTCGGTGAGACCTCTCTCGCCGATCTGCGGGCCCGGCTCAACAGCCGGGTCGTCGGACGCCGTTTCTCGGACGTCCCGCAGCTGGTGCAGGACCTGCCGGATTCCTTCGAGAGCGAGGACCGGGGAACCGTGTCCACCGTGCTCTCCACCCTGCTCGAAACCCTCGTCGAGGAGACGGAGGAGCGGCTGATGATCGGCGGCACCTCCAACCTCACCCGCTTCGGGCACGACTTCCCTGTGATGATCCGGCCGGTGCTGGAGGCATTGGAGGAGCACGTCGTGCTGCTGAAGCTGCTCGGCGAGGCCAAGGACTCGGGCATGACCGTACGTATCGGGCACGAGAACGCCCACGAGGGGCTCAACTCCACGTCCGTCGTCGCGGTCGGCTACGGTTCGGGCGACGAGGCAGTCGCCAAACTCGGCGTGGTCGGACCGACCCGCATGGACTACCCCGGAACGATGGGAGCGGTACGCGCAGTGGCACGTTACGTCGGACAGATCCTGGCGGAGTCGTAAGTGGCCACGGACTACTACGCCGTACTCGGCGTGCGCCGCGACGCATCTCAGGACGAGATCAAGAAGGCCTTCCGGCGGCTCGCACGCGAGCTGCATCCGGATGTCAACCCGGATCCGAAGACCCAGGAGCGGTTCAAGGAGATCAACGCCGCCTACGAGGTGTTGTCGGACCCGCAGAAGAAGCAGGTCTACGACCTCGGCGGCGACCCGCTGTCCGCCTCCGGCGGCGGTGGCGCGGGCGGATTCGGACAGGGTGGCTTCGGCAACTTCTCCGACATCATGGACGCGTTCTTCGGTACGGCGTCGCAGCGCGGACCCCGTTCGCGCACCCGGCGCGGCCAGGACGCGATGATCCGGCTGGAGATCGATCTCGCCGAGGCGGCGTTCGGTACCACCAAGGACATCCAGGTCGACACGGCCGTCGTCTGTACGACCTGCAGTGGTGAGGGCGCCGCGCCCGGCACCTCCGCCCAGACCTGTGACATGTGCCGCGGCCGCGGTGAGGTCTCCCAGGTCACCCGGTCGTTCCTCGGCCAGGTCATGACGTCGCGGCCCTGCCCGCAGTGCCAGGGCTTCGGCACGGTCGTGCCGACCCCGTGCCCGGAGTGCGCCGGCGACGGCCGCATCCGCTCGCGGCGGACGCTGACCGTGAAGATCCCCGCCGGTGTCGACAACGGCACCCGCATCCAGCTCGCGGGCGAGGGCGAGGTCGGCCCCGGCGGCGGACCGGCCGGCGACCTGTACGTCGAGATCCATGAGCTGCAGCACGCGGTGTTCCAGCGCCGCGGTGACGATCTGCACTGCACGGTCACGATCCCCATGACGGCGGGTGCGCTCGGCACCAAGGTGCCGCTGGAGACGCTCGACGGCCTGGAGGAGGTCGACATCCGGCCGGGCACCCAGTCCGGCCAGTCGGTCCCGCTGCACGGCCGCGGCATCACCCACCTGCGCGGTGGCGGGCGCGGCGATCTGATCGTGCACGTCGAGGTGATGACCCCGTCGAAGCTGGACCCGGAGCAGGAGCGACTGCTGCGGGAGCTGGCGAAGCTGCGTGGCGAGGAGCGGCCCACCGGTCAGTTCCAGCCGGGGCAGCAGGGGCTGTTCTCCCGGCTGAAGGACGCGTTCAACGGCCGCTGAGGCCGACCCGTCCTGTCAGCGCCCTCTGCATGGCCCCCGCCCGCCGGTCCCGGACCGGCGGGCGGTCGGCTGGAGAGGTGCCTCCTCCGGTTCCCTCGGACGGCTTTCTGGCCACCCCTGGCTGATTCGGCGCGGTGCACCGGACGTGACACGATGCGCTCATGTCATCCGCGTTGACCGATCTCTGCCGGTATCCGATTGTGCAGGCCCCGATGGCGGGCGGTGTGTCCTGTCCGCAGCTCGTCGCGGCCGTCGCCGAAGCGGGCGGGCTCGGCTTCCTGGCGGCCGGGTACAAGACGGCGGACGGCATGTACAACGAGATCAAACAGCTGCGCCGGCTGACTGGTCAGCCGTTCGGCGTCAACCTCTTCATGCCGCAGCCCGACCTTGCCGACCCGAGCGCCGTCGAGGTGTACCGGCACCAGCTCGCCGGTGAGGCCGCCTGGTACGAAACCCCGCTCGGCGACCCGGACCCCCACGGAGACGACGGCTACGAAGCCAAGCTCGCCATCCTTCTGGAGGACCCGGTTCCGGTGGTCTCCTTCACGTTCGGCTGCCCCACCCGGGACACCCTCGACGCGCTCGCCGGCGTCGGTACGTACACCGTCGTCACGGTCACCACGCCCGAGGAGGCGCAGGCTGCGCAGTGGGCGGGCACCGACGCGGTCTGTGTCCAGGGCATCGAGGCGGGCGGCCACCAGTCCGCCTTCCGCGACGACCCGCAGACCGACGGCAGCGGCACGGGTCTGCTCGCCCTGGTGGCGCAGGTCCGCGAGACCGTCCAGGTGCCGGTCATCGCGGCGGGCGGGATCATGCGCGGCTCCCAGATCGGGGCGGTGCTCGCGGCGGGCGCGGAGGCGGCGCAGCTCGGCACGGCGTTCCTGATCTGCCCCGAGTCCGGCGCCCATCTGCTGCACAAACAGGCGCTGACGAACCCCTTGTTCGCGCGGACGGCACTGACCCGGGCGTTCTCCGGGCGTCCGGCGCGCGGCCTCGTCAACCGCTTTGTGCGCGAGCACGGCCCGTACGCCCCCGCCGCCTACCCGCAGGTGCACCATGTCACCAGCGGGCTGCGCAAGGCCGCCGCCAAGGCCGGTGACGCCCAGGGCATGGCCCTGTGGGCGGGCCAGGGCCACCGGATGGCCCGCGAGCTGCCGGCCGGCCGGCTGACCGTGCTGCTCGCCGAAGAGCTGGATGCCGCGCGCGCGGCCGTGAGCACAAGGAGCAAGCAGTGACCGCACCGGTCTTCGTCGTCGAACAGGTCCCCAGCGGGCCCGGGTTCGTTCTGGAAGGGCCCGAGGGGCGGCACGCCGTATCGGTGAAGCGGCTGCACGCCGGTGAGGGGGTCGTCCTGACGGACGGGCACGGCCGCTGGGCGGAAGGCGTCGTGCAGACCACCGAGGGCAAGGACCGGCTCGTCCTGACGGGCCTCGGCACGGTCCACGAGGAACCGCGGCCCGCGCCCCGGATCACCGTGGTCCAGGCGCTTCCCAAGGGCGACCGGGGCGAGGTGGCCGTCGAGACGCTGACGGAGACCGGCGTCGACGCGATCGTGCCGTGGCAGGCCTCGCGCTGCATCACCCAGTGGAAGGGCGACCGCGGTCTCAAGTCCCTGGCGAAATGGCGGAACACGGCCCGCGAGGCCGGCAAGCAGTCGCGCCGGGTGCTGTTCCCGGAAGTCACGGACGCCATGACGACCAAACAGGTTGCCGCTCTTCTGGCCACAGCGGACTTCGCGGCCGTCCTGCACGAGGAACGGGAGTACGACAGCGAGCCGCTGGCCACCGTCGGACTCCCCGCCGTGGGCGAGATCATGCTGGTCGTGGGCCCCGAAGGCGGCGTCTCGCCGGACGAGTTGGCTGCCTTCGCGGACGCGGGCGCCCGGACCTGCCGGCTCGGCCGGAGCGTCCTGCGCACCTCCACGGCGGGCACCGCGGCAACGGCGCTGCTGCTGGGACGCACCGGCCGCTGGGCGTGACCACCGCATACCGCATGCCGGGTGTGGCCGTAGGCGGTCTACCGCACCGCGGGGGTGTGGTGGGACGCTGTCACGTATGGGGACATTGAGGGCATCAAGTCCAGGGGGTCACGGCCGGACCCGTCGTATTCCGGCCGTACTCTGCCTCGTCGGTGCGGCGGTCGCGGGCGCAGTCGCCTGTGAGCCGGTATACGGGATGAACTCCGCGTCCGTCGCTCTGACCACCGATCAGACCGGCACCCGGGCGCTGGAGCGCGCAGGTGTCGACGTGCAGTGGCTCAACTGCGCGGCCGATGTCGAGGGTGGCGCCACGAGGCCGTATCCGGCCTCGCCCGCGCCCTCCGCGTCCGTGCGGCAGGTGGCACGGGTCGACTGCCGTGGCCGGACCGCGGGCGGCAAGGAGATCACGCTCACCGGCAAGGTCACGAAGGAGGTCAACGGGCAGTGTGTCCGGGGAGACCTGACCGGGAAGGCCGGCGACAAGGTCGTCCTGCGGGCCGATGTGCTCGGCGACTGCGACGCCGCCCCCACGGCCGTTGGCGTGACACCGCCGACGGACGTGGGCAACGGCGGCGGTGGCGGTGTCCGGCCGACCGTGACCGTGACCGTCACGGTGACCGGCTATCCCCGGGGCAAGTGAGTGTATTCGCCACCCGGTTGTGCGGCGGACTCCGGCCAACCCCGTTCCCCGAAGTGTGACCGGGGCCTAGGGTGATCGATGTGACACAGCCTGCCTATCTCCGGTACCCCCATGTCCAGGGCGAGTTGATCGCCTTCACCGCCGAGGACGATGTCTGGCTGGCGCCGCTCGACGGCGGCCGCGCCTGGCGGGTCAGCGCCGACAACCGACCCGTCAGCCAGCCACGCATATCGCCCGACGGCGCTCACGTCGCCTGGACGTCCACCCGGGACGGCGCCCCCGAGGTGCACCTCGCACCCGTCGACGGCGGACCTTCGAAGCGGCTGACGTACTGGGGGGACGCCCGGACCTCCGTACGCGGCTGGACCCCCGACGGCGACGTCCTGGTCATCAGCACCCAGGGACAGGTGTCGCTGCGCCGCAGCTGGGCCCGGGCCGTCCCGGTCGACGGCGGGCCCGCGCGGACCCTGCCGTACGGACCGGTCGGGTCCCTCGCGTACGGGCCCGCCGGACGGATCCTGCTGCTCTCGGCCACCATGGGGCGCGAGGCCGCCACCTGGAAGCGCTACCGCGGCGGCACGGCGGGCAAGCTGTGGCTCGAGCAGGCACCCGGGGAAGGCCAGGGACCGGAAGGCGCCGCGGAGTTCGTACGGATCCACGAGGACCTCGACGGCAACATCGAATGCCCGATGTGGGTCGGCGACCGGCTCGCCTTCCTCTCCGACCACGAAGGCGTCGGCGCGCTGTACTCCTCGCTTCCCGACGGCTCCGACCTGCGCCGGCACACCGCAGTCGACGGCTTCTACGCCCGCCACGCCACGACCGACGGCATCCGCGTCGGCTACGCCTCGGCCGGTGAGCTGTGGCTGCTCGACGACCTGGAAGGCGCCGCACCGCGCCGCCTCGACATCCGCCTCGGAGGCCAGCGCGCCGACCTCCAGCCGCACTCCGTCCACGCCGGGAGCCACCTCGACTCGGCGTCCCCGGACCGTACCGGCCGCGGCAGCGCCGTCGGGACGCGCGGCGCCGTCCACTGGGTCACCCACCGCGAGGGCCCGGCCCGCGCGCTGGCCGTCGAACCCGGCGTACGGGCCAGGCTGCCCCGTACCTTCCAGGCCGACGGCGAGCAGTACGTCGTCTGGGTGACCGACGCGGAGGGCGACGACGCCCTGGAGTGCGCACCCGCCACCGGGACCGCGCCCGGCACCGCACCGCGCCGGCTCGCCGCCGGCCGGCTCGGCAGGGTGCTCGACCTGGCGGCGGCCCCCGACGGCAGCCGGTTCGCCGTCGCCTCGCACGACGGCCGGATCATGATCGTCGAGCAGGAGAGCGGCGAGGTCCACGAGGTCGACCGCAGCGGCCACGGCGACGCCTCCGGACTCGTCTTCTCGCCCGACTCGGCCTGGCTCGCCTGGTCGCACCCCGGGCCCGACCCGCTGCGCCAGCTCAAGCTCGCGCACCTCGCCGATCTGTCGGTCGCCGAGGCCACCCCGCTCCGTTTCCGCGACTACGCCCCGGCGTTCACCGTCGACGGCAAGCACCTCGCCTTCCTCTCCGAGCGGGCCTTCGACCCGGTCTACGACGCGCACGTCTTCGACCTGGCCTTCGTCGGTGCCTGCCGCCCGCACCTGCTGACGCTCGCGGCCACCACACCGTCCCCGTTCGGGCCGCAGCGCCACGGCCGCCCGGCCGAGAAGGAGAAGGGCTCCGGCGACGGCGACCAGGACAACCCGACCGCGCTGCCCGTCACCCGTATCGACCTCGAGGGGCTCGCCGACCGGATCGTGCCGCTGCCCGTCGAAGCCGCCCGCTATTCCATGCTGCGCGCGGCGAAGGACGGACTGCTGTGGCTGCGGCACCCGGTGACCGGGGTGCTCGGTACGGCAGCGGCGACGCCGGACGACCGGGGGCCGGAGACCGTCCTGGAGCGGTACGACCTGGAGAAGCTGCGCGGCGAGGAACTCGCCTCCGACGTCAGCCGGTTCGCCGTCAGCGGGGACGGCAGGCGGCTGGTCCTGCACACCCGGGGCAAGCTGCGCGTCGTACCCGCCGACAGCCGTGTTTCGGCGGGCTCCGACGACGACCACGACGGAGGCAGCGACACCAACGTCACCGTCGACCTCTCCCGGATCCGCCGGACCGTCGAACCTGCCGCCGAATGGCGCCAGATGTACGACGAGGCCGGCCGCATCATGCGCGACAACTTCTGGCGGCCCGACATGGGCGGCGTCGACTGGGACGCGGTCCTCGACCGCTACCGGCCGGTGCTGGCGCGCGTCGCCACCCATGACGACCTCGTCGACCTGCTCTGGGAGGTGCAGGGAGAGCTCGGCACCTCGCACGCGTATGTGACGCCGCCGGGCGGCCGGCACGACGACGCGACCCGGCAGGGGCTGCTGGGGGCCGACATCTCCCGTACGGACGAAGGTGATTGGTGCATCGACCGGATCCTGCCGTCCGAGACGTCCGACCCGGCGGCCCGTTCGCCGCTCGCCGCGCCCGGCGTCGCGGTCCGCGTCGGGGACGCGATCCTCGCCGTCGACGGACGGGAGATCGACCCCCTCACCGGGCCCGGCCCGCTGCTCACCGGCTCGGCCGGGAAGCCGGTCGAGCTGACCGTCGCACCGGCGGACGGCGGCAACCTGCGTCATGTCGTCGTCGTACCGACCGCGGACGAGGAGGCGCTGCGCTACCACGCGTGGGTGGCGGACCGGCGGGCGTACGTGCACGAGCAGTCCGGCGGCCGTCTCGGCTACCTCCACGTCCCCGACATGGTCGGCTCCGGCTGGGCGCAGCTCCACCGGGATCTGCGGGTCGAAGTGGCCCGTGAGGGGCTGCTGGTGGACGTACGGGAGAACCGCGGCGGCCACACGTCGCAGCTGGTGGTGGAGAAGCTGGCGCGCCGCATCGTCGGCTGGGACCTGCCGCGCGGCATGCAGCCGTACAGCTACCCCGGAGACGCGCCGCGCGGACCGGTGGTGGCCGTGGCGAACGAGTTCTCCGGCTCGGACGGCGACATCGTGAACGCGGCGATCAAGGCGCTCGGGATCGGGCCGGTGGTCGGTACGCGGACCTGGGGCGGTGTGGTCGGCATCGACAGCCGGTACCGGCTGGTCGACGGCACGTCGGTCACGCAGCCCAAGTACGCGTTCTGGCTGGAGGGGTACGGCTGGGGTGTGGAGAACCACGGGGTGGATCCGGACGTGGAGGTCGTGACGGCGCCGCAGGACCATGCGGCGGGGCGTGATCCGCAGCTGGACACGGCGATCCGGATCGCGCTGGAGGAGCTGGCCCGGACCCCGGCGAAGACTGCACCGGGGCTGCCGGAGTAGGTGGGCGGGGCGGGGCGCCGACGGCGCGCCCGCCCCGCCCACCACAGCCTCGCCGACCGTGCACCCCTGCCGGATAGCATGCCGGTGTAGAAGATCGACCACGCGACCGAGGAGCCCGGCCATGGCGGGAGAACCGCAGTCCGACTGCCTGTTCTGCAAGATCGTCTCGGGAGACATCCCGGCAACCATCGTCCGCGAGACCGAGACGACCGTCGCCTTCCGCGACATCAACCCCCAGGCCCCCACCCACATTCTCGTCATCCCCCGCGTCCACCACCGGGACGCCGCCACCCTTGCCGCCGCCGAACCGCAGATCGCCGCCGACATACTGCGTGAGGCCGGGCACGTGGCCGCCGACGAGAAGATCACCGACACCGGATACCGGGTCGTCTTCAACACCGGCAGCGGCGCCGGACAGACCGTCTTCCACGCGCACGCCCACGTCCTGGGCGGCCGCGGGATGCAGTGGCCCCCCGGATAACGGGCTGCCGCACCATGTCCGTACGCGAACTCGTCGTCCTCGGCACCGCCAGTCAGGTGCCCACCCGGCACCGCAACCACAACGGCTATCTGCTGCGCTGGGACGGAGAGGGCATCCTCTTCGACCCGGGCGAGGGCACCCAGCGCCAGATGCTGCGGGCCGGCGTCGCCGCGCACGACATCAACCGGATCTGCGTCACGCACTTCCACGGTGACCACTCCCTCGGTCTGGCGGGCGTGATCCAGCGGATCAACCTCGACCAGGTCCCGCACCCCGTGACCGCGCACTACCCGGCGAGCGGCCGGCACTTCTTCGAGCGGCTGCGGTACGCGACCGCCTACCGCGAGTCCGTCGAGCTGGCCGAGGCCCCGGTCGCCGCCGACGGGATCATCGCCGAGACGGACGCGTACACCCTGTACGCCCACAAGCTCTCGCACCCCGTCGAGTCGTTCGGCTACCGCCTCGTCGAGCCCGACCGGCAGCGCATGCTTCCCGCCAGGCTCGCCGAGCACGGCATCAGCGGGCCGGACGTCGGACGGATCCAGCGCGAGGGCTCGCTGCGAGGGGTCGGTCTCGACGAGGTCTCCGAGCGCAGGCGCGGACAGCGCTTCGCGTTCATCATGGACACGAGAATCTGCGACGGCGTGTACACGCTGGCCGAGGGGTGCGACATGCTGGTCATCGAGTCGACCTTCCTCGACGAGGACGAACGGCTCGCCACCGACCACGGTCATCTCACCGCGGGCCAGGCCGCCCGGGTGGCCCGGGCCGCGGGCGTACGGCATCTCGTACTGACGCACTTCTCGCAGCGGTACGCGGAACCGGACGACTTCGCGGACCAGGCGCGCGCCGCCGGGTTCGAGGGCGAACTGACCATCGCCCAGGACCTGATAAGCGTTCCCGTCCCCACCCGCCATCAACAGCAGTGACCGCACCACCATCCGTGAGTGAGAAGACCGTGCACATCCCCAAGGCCGAACTCCACCTCCACATCGAAGGAACCCTCGAACCCGAGCTGGCCTTCGCCCTCGCCGCACGCAACGGCGTGCAGCTGCCGTACGCGAACACCGAAGAGCTGCGCACCGCCTACCTCTTCGACGATCTGCAGACCTTCCTCGACCTGTACTACGCGCTGATGGCCGTCCTGCGCACCGAGGACGACTTCGAGCAGCTCGCCGACGCCTACCTCACCCGCGCCGCCGCCCAGGGCGTCCGCCACGCGGAGATCTTCTTCGACCCGCAGGCGCACACCGCCCGCGACGTCCCGATCGGCACCGTCGTCGAAGGACTCGGCCGGGCGCTCGACCGCAGCGAGGAGGAGCACGGCATCTCCACCCAGTTGATCATGTGCTTCCTGCGCGACCAGTCCGCTGCATCGGCCCTGGAGACCCTCGACGCCGCCAAGCCGTATCTGCACCGGATCAGCGCCGTGGGTCTCGACTCGGCGGAGGTCGGGCACCCGCCCGCGAAGTTCCGCGAGGTGTACGAGGCGGCCGCGGCACTCGGGTTGCGGAAGGTCGCCCACGCCGGCGAGGAGGGGCCGCCCGAGTACATCCGGGAGGCACTCGACGTCCTCGGCGTCGAACGCATCGACCACGGGCTGCGCTGCATGGAGGATCCGCAGCTGGTGAAGCGACTCGTCGCCGAGCGGGTGCCGCTCACCCTCTGCCCGCTGTCCAACGTACGGCTGCGCGCTGTCGACACCCTGGAGCAGCATCCGCTGAGGGCCATGCTGGACGCCGGACTGCACTGCACGGTGAACTCCGACGACCCCGCCTACTTCGGCGGATACGTCGGAGACACCTTCCACGCCGTCCACGAGGCGCTCGGCCTGGAGCGCGAACAGCTGCGCACGCTGGCCAGGAACTCCTTCGAGGCGGCCTTCCTCGACCACGACGAGGAGCGCAGGGCGCGCTATCTGTCCGAGGTCGAGGCGTACGCGTTCGACTGACCGCCCGCACCCGAGGGACCGGCCGTCCGGAACGCGTTCCTGCCCAGGCGCCTGCGGCGCAGGGCGGGCATGCTGATCTCCGCGACGGCCTGTTCGGGCGCACCCAGCTTCGGCACCGCACCGGGCAGCGTGCCGGTGGTGGCGGCGAGCAGGGCCGCGGGTGCGCCACCGCGGCGGCGGACCGAGCCGGGCACCAGCGGACGGCCACCGGCGTGCAGCGCGACGGCCGTGACCGGGGCGGCGACCAGCAGCGTCACGGCGCCCAGGACCAGCCCCATCGCCGGATAGCCGGCCAGCTCGGACAGCACACTGCCGAGGACCGGGCCGCAGGCCACGCCGACGGACGACGCGGAGCCCGCAAGGACCGCCCAGCGTCCGCGTACGTCCAGGGCCGCGGCCAGACCGATCAGATACGACAGGACCACCGGGTAGACGGTGTTCCACGTGATCTCGCCGGTGGCGAACGAACCGAGCCCGTCCGCCGACGAGCTGAGCACGATGCTGGCCGCGATGACCACCGTGCCGAGACCGATCGGAACGGCCCGGCCGAGCCGTGCGCCCAGCACCCCGGCGCCCATCACGCCGAGCAGCGCGGCGCCGAGGGCGGCCGCGAACACCGCGCCGACGGTGACCTCGGAGAGCCCGGCCTGGACCACCCCGATCCGGCTGCTGACCCCCCACAGCGCGTTCTGTGCCATGGACCAGACGAGCATGCCGCCCGCCAGCACCAGACCGGAGCGGCGGTGCGGCAGCCGGCCGGAGGCGGGCGCGCCGGCACCGGTGTGCGCCGAGCCGCCGAGCCGCGCGGTGGCGGGCCAGACGAGCAGGGCGACCAGCGCGATCGAGGCGAACGGCAGCCGGTGACCGCCGCCCAGGTGCGGCATCGTCAGGTAGAGGGCGCCCGCGGTCGCGGAGACGCTGAGCAGTCCCAGGGACGAGGTGCGGTGCGGATCGCGTTGTGCGGCGATACCGGCCGCGGCCACCGCCGTCGCCGTACCGGAGCCCAGACCGCCGATCATCGCGCCCAGGACGACCAGCGGCACGGAGCCCGCCAGCGCGGCGCAGCCGTACCCCAGGATGGCCAGGGCCAGCCCGATCCGTGCCGGTCCTCGCAGCCCGTACACCTCGACCCGGCCCGCCAGCGAGAACCCGGCCGTGGCCGAACTCAGCAACAGCGCACTGCCGACCAGGCCGGCCTGGGCCGGGCTGAGCCCCAGATGGGTGGAGAGACGGCCGACGAGGGTGGGGAGCAGATAGGCAGCGAGGTAACCGGCGGTGAACACGGCGACCAGGGGCCATGCGGCGCGAGGGCGCGAGGACATGGGCGTTCCTGAAGACATGCCGAAGAAGGCAGGGGAGGGCGACGAGGGAAAATGCGGGGGAGGCGGCGCACACGTCGGTGACGTCGACGGCGGCGCTCGCGCGCCAATTTGTATCAAGTGCGCACGGCTGACCGAAAGGCGCCTCTGTGTGATCTGAGTCACTTATGCGTTTACAGGCTTATGGGTCGGGTAAAAGCGCATGTTTACGCAGGTCAGCGCCCTTGCACACAGACCCGGCGCACGCCCTTCCGGCACGGCGGCGCGAACCCCCCGGATGCGTACGCACATCGGGCACACTGGCCGGATCTGCCACGACCGGGGAGTGCAAGGTGAGCACAGACATTCCAGACATCGACCCACTGGACGGGCTGCGCGCCCCGCAGGACCCCGACTGCGATGTGTTCCTCACCGGCACGGTCTTCCTCGACATCGTCTTCACCGGCCTGGACAGCGCCCCGGTGCGCGGTACCGAGTCCTGGGCGCGCGGCATGGGGTCCAGCCCCGGCGGCGTTGCCAACATGGCCACCGCACTGGCCCGGCTCGGACTGCACACCTCGCTCGCCGCGGCGTTCGGCGACGACCACTACGGGGAGTACTGCTGGGACGCCCTCGAACAGGGCGAGGGCATCGACCTCTCCATGTCGCACACCGTCCGGGGCTGGCACTCGCCGGTGACCGTCTCGATGGCGTACGAGGGCGAACGGACGATGGTCTCGCACGGGCACGAGGCCCCGCCCCCCGCCACCCCCGCGAACCGGACCTTCCCGCACTGTCCGCCGCGCGCTCGCGCGGCCATCGCCTCCCTGGTCCCCGGCCGCAGCGAACCGTGGGTCGCCACCGCCGCCCGGCACGGCGCCCGGATCTTCGCCGACGTCGGCTGGGACGAGACCGGCCGCTGGGACCTGGACGCGCTTCCCGACCTGGAGCACTGCCAGGCCTTCCTGCCCAACGCGGAGGAGGCGATGCGCTACACCCGCACCGACTGCCCGCGCGCCGCCGCCCACGCCCTGGCCGAACGGGTACCGCTCGCTGTCGTCACGCTCGGCGCTGAGGGTGCGTACGCGGTGGACGCCGCCACCGGTGTCACCGCCGAGGTGCCCGCGATCGAGGTCGAGGCGCTCGATCCGACCGGAGCGGGTGACGTCTTCGTCGCCGGATTCGTCACCGGGACCCTGGCGGACTGGCCGCTGGCCGACCGGCTGGCCTTCGCCGGACTGACCGCGGCGCTGTCCGTCCAGGAGTTCGGCGGGTCCCTTTCGGCGCCGGGCTGGGCGGAGATCGCCGCCTGGTGGCAGCAGGTGCGCACCTGCGACAGCCAGGAACCGGCGGCGCTGCAGCGGTACGCGTTCCTGGAGAGCCTGCTGCCCGCGGCCGCCCGGCCCTGGCCGCTGCGCCGGGCCGTACCGACGATCGGCTTCCGCCGCCCGGCGTGACAGCCGGACGGATGGGCGTCGGGCGGGTCGGGCGTACGCGCGCAGTGGTGTACGTGCGTGCGAAAAAGCTCTCGGTGTTGTCGGTGCGGAGTCGTACGCTTGGTAATCCAGAGGTTGTCGAGCAGCGAGAACCCTGCAACGGGAGGTATGTGCAGGCCTGAAGGCCGGCCCATGACTCAGACACCCACACAGCCGCAGGCCAGTGCCCAGATCAGGATCCCTGCCGCACACCCCATGGTGATGCTCCTGGGATCGGGCGACTCGCTGTTGCGCGTGATCGAAACGGCGTTCCCGGCGGCCGATATCCATGTCCGGGGCAACGAGATCAGGGCTACGGGCGCCGCAGCCGATGTCGCTCTGATCCAGCGCTTGTTCGACGAGATGATGCTCGTGCTCCGCACCGGGCAGCCGATGACGGAGGACGCAGTGGAACGCTCGATCGCCATGCTCCGGGCGAGCGGCAACGGTCAGGGGGAGCCGCAGGGCGAGACCCCCGCCGAGGTGCTCACCCAGAACATCCTCTCCAGCCGCGGCCGCACGATCCGCCCCAAGACGCTCAACCAGAAGCGGTACGTCGACGCCATCGACAAGCACACGATCGTCTTCGGCATCGGACCCGCGGGCACCGGCAAGACGTATCTCGCCATGGCGAAGGCGGTCCAGGCCCTGCAGTCCAAGCAGGTCAACCGCATCATTCTGACCAGGCCCGCCGTCGAGGCCGGCGAGCGGCTCGGCTTCCTGCCCGGCACGCTCTTCGACAAGATCGACCCGTACCTGCGGCCGCTCTACGACGCGCTGCACGACATGCTCGACCCCGACTCGATCCCGCGGCTGATGGCGGCGGGCACGATCGAGGTGGCGCCGCTGGCCTACATGCGTGGCCGCACGCTCAATGACGCGTTCATCATCCTCGACGAGGCGCAGAACACCAGCGCCGAGCAGATGAAGATGTTCCTGACCCGCCTCGGCTTCGACTCGAAGATCGTCGTCACCGGTGACGTCACCCAGGTCGACCTGCCGAACGGGACGAAGAGCGGTCTGCGTCAGGTCCAGGACATCCTCGAGGGCGTCCAGGACGTGCACTTCTCCCGGCTCACCTCCCAGGATGTCGTCCGGCACAAGCTGGTCGGCCGTATCGTCGACGCGTACGAGAAGTACGACAACCGAGACAGCCACAACGGGAAGTAGTCGCAGCGCACCATGTCGATCGACGTCAACAACGAGTCCGGAACCGAGGTCGACGAGCAGGCGATCCTCGACATCGCCCGCTATGCGCTCGCGCGGATGCGGATCCACCCGCTCTCCGAACTCTCGGTGATCGTGGTGGACGCCGACGCCATGGAGCAGCTCCACATCCAGTGGATGGACCTGCCGGGTCCCACGGATGTCATGTCCTTCCCGATGGACGAGCTGCGTCCGCCGGCCAAGGACGACGAGGAGCCCCCTCAGGGGCTCCTCGGCGACATCGTGCTCTGCCCGGAGGTGGCGAAGAAGCAGGGCGAGGACGCGCCGACGCAGCACTCCATGGACGAGGAGCTCCAGCTCCTCACCGTCCACGGCGTGCTGCACCTGCTGGGGTACGACCACGAGGAGCCGGACGAGAAGGCCGAGATGTTCGGTCTCCAGGCGGCGATCGTCGACGGCTGGCGCGCCGAACACGGCCTGACCGGTCCGTCGCCCGCCCCGACCGTGTCGTGAGCGTCGCCCTCATCACCGGAGCCGGCCTGCTGATCGTCGTCGGCTGGCTGGCGGCGTGCGCCGAGGCGGGCATCGCCCGGACGTCGAGCTTCCGGGCCGCCGAGGCGGTCCGGTCCGGGCGGCGTGGCAGCGACAAGCTGGAGCAGGTCGCGGCGGACCCGACCCGCTATCTCAACGTCGCCCTGCTGGTGCGGGTCGCCTGCGAGATGGCGGCGGGGGTGCTCGTCACATACGCCTGCCTGCAGGAGTTCCCGGAGACCTGGGAGGCGCTGGCCGTCGCGATGGGCGTGATGGTCCTCGTCTCGTACGTCGCCATCGGGGTCTCGCCGAGGACCATCGGCCGGCAGCACCCGCTGAACACGGCGACGGCGGCGGCGTACGTGCTGCTGCCGCTGGCCAGGATCATGGGCCCGATCCCGCAGCTGCTGATCCTGCTGGGCAACGCACTCACACCCGGCAAGGGGTTCCGCAAGGGCCCGTTCGCGAGCGAGGCCGAACTGCGGGCGATGGTCGACCTCGCCGAGCAGGAGTCGCTGATCGAGGACGATGAACGGCGCATGGTGCACTCCGTCTTCGAGCTCGGCGACACGCTCGTACGCGAGGTGATGGTGCCGCGGACGGACCTGGTCTGCATCGAGCGGTACAAGACGATCCGGCAGGCCCTGACCCTGGCCCTGCGCTCGGGGTTCTCGCGGATCCCGGTCACCGGGGAGAACGAGGACGACATCGTCGGGATCGTCTACCTGAAGGACCTCGTCCGCAAGACGCACATCAACCGGGAGTCGGAAGCGGATCTGGTGTCCACGGCGATGCGGCCGGCGGCGTTCGTGCCGGACACGAAGAACGCCGGAGATCTGCTGCGCGAGATGCAGCAGGACCGAAGCCATGTCGCCGTCGTCATCGACGAGTACGGCGGTACGGCGGGGATCGTCACGATCGAGGACATCCTGGAGGAGATCGTCGGTGAGATCACCGACGAGTACGACCGCGAACTGCCGCCCGTGCAGGAGCTGGAGAACGGCTGCTTCCGGGTGACCGCCCGACTCGACATCGGCGACCTCGGGGAGCTGTTCGGCTTCGACGAGTACGACGACGAGGACGTGGAAACGGTCGGCGGGCTGCTCGCGAAGTCGCTGGGACGGGTACCGATCGCCGGGGCGTCAGCGGTCGTGGACCTTCCCGACGGACGCCGGCTGCGGCTCACCGCGGAGTCTCCGGCGGGACGCCGGAACAAGATCGTCACGGTGCTGGTGGAGCCGGAGGAACCGCGGGAGCCCCAGGGGCCGGAGGGGGCGAAGACGGAGTGACTCCCCAGGAGCTGAGGGCGTTCTGTCTGGACTTCAACGCGAGCGTCGAGGAGTTTCCGTTCGGACCGGAGGCCTCGGTGTTCAAGGTGCTCGGCAAGATGTTCGCCCTGAGCGCGCTGGATGCGCGGCCGCTGACGGTCAATCTGAAGTGCGATCCGGATGACGCGGTGCGGTTGCGGGAGGAGTACACGGCGATCGTGCCGGGCTGGCACATGAACAAGCGGCACTGGAACACGGTGACGGTGTCCGGGGTGCCGGGGCGGGTGCTGCGGGAGCTGATCGAGGACTCGTACGACCTGGTGGTGGCGGGGTTGCCGCGGACGGAGCGGCTGCGGCTGGACCGGGGGTAGCTGCCCTGCCCGCCCCGTCCCGGAACCGGGGCCGGGTCGCGGACCCTCGTGGTCCTCACACGCCGGACGGGCAGGATTCTCGGGGCTCGTCCCCGGACCCCGGTGTTCGATCGCCGGGCGGGGCCCCGTCGTGCCCCGGGCGTCGGGCGTGAGCGGGTCGGGGCACGGCCCCGGTCGGCAGGTGCCGGGCGGGCTGCGTCAGGGCCGGGGACCGCCCGCGTGCCCTTCCCGTCCGGCCGGTTCGTATGCTCGGCACATGACTGAGAGCACCGACCTCGGCCCCGAGGACCGCAAGATCGTCACCCTGGCGCGCAGCGCCCGCGCCCGCAACGGTGTGCCGGAGGGTGCGGCCGTGCGGGACGAGACCGGACGTACGTATGTCGCGGGCACCGTTCAGCTGGAGTCGCTGAAGCTCAGCGCCCTGCAGACCGCCGTTGCGATGGCGGTGGCCAGCGGTGCCACCTCTCTGGAGGCGGCGGCGATCGTCTCCGAGGCCGAGACCCCGTCGGATGCGGACCGGGCGGCGGTACGGGACCTGGGCGGGCCGGCCACCCCGGTGCTGCTGGCCGGGCCGGACGGTGTGCTACGGGTCAGCGTGACGGCCGGCTGACATCGGGCGGGAGGGTGAGGCCCCCTCCCGTGCACCGTGCACATCCGTGGATTCGTGCCCGCCGGAGCCGTGCCCGTGCGGCCCGGGACGACGCCCGGCGAGCCGTCCCGGCGGCCCGCTGTGCGGCGGGGGCCCCGGGATCGGGGACAATGGGCGCCATGAGCGCTCGACCGAACCCAGAAGCTGCTGCGCAGCAGGCTGAGAACAACGCCCCCCACCGGGCCGGCTTCGCCTGCTTCGTGGGCCGCCCCAACGCGGGCAAGTCCACCCTTACGAACGCTCTGGTCGGCCAGAAGGTGGCAATCACCTCCAACCGGCCCCAGACCACCCGGCACACGGTGCGTGGCATCGTGCACCGCGAAGACGCGCAGCTGATCCTGGTCGACACCCCAGGTCTCCACAAGCCGCGCACCCTGCTGGGCGAGCGGCTCAACGACATCGTCCGCACCACCTGGGCCGAGGTCGACGTCATCGGCTTCTGCCTGCCCGCCGACCAGAAGCTGGGTCCCGGCGACAAGTTCATCGCCAAGGAACTCGCGGGCATCAAGAAGACCCCGAAGATCGCGATCATCACCAAGACCGACCTGGTCGACTCGAAGCAGCTCGCCGAACAGCTGCTCGCCGTCTCCCGCCTCGGCGAGGAGCTCGGCTTCGAGTGGGCCGAGATCATTCCGGTCTCCGCCGTGAAGGACGAGCAGGTCGACCTGCTCGCCGATCTGATCGCCCCGCTGCTGCCGGAGAGCCCTCCGCTCTACCCGGAGGGCGACCTCACCGACGAGCCCGAGATGGTCATGGTCGCGGAGCTGATCCGTGAGGCCGCGCTCGAAGGCGTACGCGACGAGCTGCCGCACTCCATCGCGGTCGTCGTCGAGGAGATGCTGCCGCGCGAGGACCGGCCCGCGGACAAGCCGCTGCTCGACATCCACGCGAACGTCTACATCGAGCGGCCCAGCCAGAAGGGCATCATCATCGGCCCGAAGGGCAAGCGGCTGAAGGAGGTCGGCACGAAGTCGCGCAAGCACATCGAGGCGCTGCTCGGTACGCCGGTCTTCCTGGACCTGCATGTGAAGGTCGCCAAGGACTGGCAGCGCGACCCCAAGCAGTTGCGCAAACTCGGGTTCTGAGCGCTGCCACGGTCCGGTGGCCGGAGGCCGGCGCAGCTGCCCGAAGCCGCTGAGGCCCCTGGGGCCGAGGGGTGCGAGGGCGGCCGTGTGGACGGGCCCCCAAGCAGTGCGCAAGCTCGGGTTCTGATCCGGCGTCTCTCTGATCCGGACGCCACTGGCCCGTTCAGTCGTGCACCCGTCTCACGCGCCCTCCTTGAGGACGCGTGAGATCAGGGCGCGCTGGGCGTCGGTCAGGTGCGGATCCGCGCAGTGGACCGTGCGGTCACCGACCGTGATCCGGTACTGGAAGCCGTCCGGCACCCCGGTCGGCGCGGTGGCCCGGCCGTCCGCGAGCGCCGCGTGGGCCAGGGCCTCCCACTCGGCCGCGTCGGCCCGGCCCGCGGTGTCGATCTCGCAGTGGCGTGCGATGCCGGCGAATCCGCCGGTGCGACGTACCTGGATCCGCATGGTTCCTCCTCCGCCGGGGGTACGCAGCCTACGGCCGAGGCCGCAAGGGGCCTACGCGGACGGCACGCCGACCTCCGACCATGCCTTCCGGACCGCTTCCCGTTCGTCGCCCTCGCCGTAGCGGTCCCTGGCCGCCTCGACCGTCAGGCGGGCGAAGTCCGAGAAGTCCGCGTCCCCGGCCAGCCTGTCGCCCGTGAGCACGTCGAACCAGAGCTGGCCCGCCCGCTCCCACGCGTTGCCGCCGAGCGCCGCGGCCAGCAGGTAGAAGGCGCGGTTCGGGATGCCGGAGTTGAGGTGTACACCGCCGTTGTCCTCGGTGGTGTGGATGTAGTCCTCCATCGACGCGGGCTGCGGGTCCTTGCCGAGCACATCGTCGTCGTACGCCGTTCCCGGTGCCTTCATCGAGCGCAGCGCCTCGCCCTGTACCCGGGGGGCCAGCAGTCCGGCGCCGATCAGCCAGTCCGCCTGGTCGGCGGCCTGGCCCAGCGAGTACTGCTTGACCAGGGAGCCGAAGACGTCCGACATGGACTCGTTGAGCGCGCCGGACTGGCCGAAGTAGCTCAGGTTGGCCGTGTACTGGGTCAGCCCGTGTGTCAGTTCGTGGGCGATCACGTCGATGGCGACGGTGAAGTCGAGAAAGATCTCGCCGTCCCCGTCGCCGAAGACCATCTGCTGGCCGTCGAAGAAGGCGTTGTTGTACTTCTCGTCGTAGTGCACGGAGCCGATCAGCGGCAGTCCGTTGCCGTCGATCGAACGACGGTCGTATGCCTTGAGCAACAGTTCGAAGGTGGCGCCGAGCCCCGCGTACGCGCGGTTGACGCTCGCGTCCTGCGTCGGCTGCTCTCCCTCGGAGCGGACCTTGAAGCCCGGCAGCTGCGTGCCGTTCCGGCAGTCGTACAGCGTGCGCTCGGGCTTGTCGGACTCCGTCCCCACGGGCACGGTGCGCACGGACGGGACGAGGGTGGTCATCTGGCGGCGCGTGCGCCGCGCGGCGTCGCCCTCCAGTGTGCGGCGGGCCGGACCGGCGAGATCGGGGTCGTCGGACTGCGACAGCTTGTCGAGAACATGGGGCGGCACGATCGTGCAGAAGACGGGACGGAACCCGTGCTGAGGTCGAGGCTGCATGGGTTCGACTGTGGCATTGCGTCACCGTCATGTCACTGGCTGGCAGCAGGATTGACGAAATGGAGTGATTGATCACTCTTTACCCGTTACCGGTCTTCGGTCCCGCATACTGATACGGACCGACGTCCCAGGCGCCTCTCGGTTAGTCTCATCGCATCATGCGTTTCGGGCTGCTTCTTCTTAGCTGCCGCGGCGAGGGCCTGTAGTCGTAGGCCGACCCCCTCCCCGCGGAGTCTGGCGTTGCAGCGACACAGTCGGCCGTCCCGTTGCTGGACCCCGAGGAGCCCTACGTCATGACCGCCGTGAATCCCGCTCGGATCGCCGCTGAGAACTCCGTCGGCCGCCCCACGCCGATCACCAACGCCACCGCGATGCAGAAGCCGTCCGGGATGCCGATCCACAAGTACGGCCGCTACGAGGCCGTCGAGATCCCCGACCGCACCTGGCCGGACAACCGGATCACCGTGGCACCCCGCTGGCTGTCCACCGATCTGCGCGACGGCAACCAGGCACTGATCGACCCGATGTCGCCGGCCCGCAAGCGCGAGATGTTCGACCTGCTGGTACGCATGGGCTACAAGGAGATCGAGGTCGGTTTCCCGTCCTCCGGCGAGACCGACTTCGCGTTCGTCCGTTCCATCATCGAAGAGGGCGCGATCCCCGAGGACGTGACGATCTCCGTCCTCACCCAGGCCCGCGAGGAACTGATCGAGCGGACCGTCGAGTCGCTGCGCGGCGCCCACCGCGCCACCGTGCACCTGTACAACGCCACCGCCCCCACCTTCCGCCGCGTGGTCTTCCGCGGTTCGCGGGAGGAGGTCAAGCAGATCGCGGTGGACGGCACCCGCCTGGTGATGGAGTACGCGGAGAAGATCCTGGGCGACGAGACGATCTTCGGCTACCAGTACAGCCCGGAGATCTTCACCGACACCGAGCTGGACTTCGCCCTGGAGGTCTGCGAGGCGGTATGTGACGTCTGGCAGCCCGAGGAGGGCCGCGAGATCATTCTCAACCTGCCCGCCACCGTGGAGCGTTCGACGCCGTCCACGCATGCGGACCGGTTCGAGTGGATGTCGCGCAACCTGTCGCGCCGCGAGTACGTCTGCCTGTCGGTACACCCGCACAACGACCGCGGCACCGCCGTCGCCGCCGCCGAGCTGGCGATCATGGCCGGCGCCGACCGGATCGAGGGCTGCCTGTTCGGCCAGGGCGAGCGCACCGGCAACGTCGACCTGGTGACTCTGGGCATGAACCTGTTCTCGCAGGGCGTCGACCCTCAGATCGACTTCTCGCAGATCGACGAGATCCGCCGCACCAGTGAGTACTGCAACCAGATGGAGGTCCACCCGCGCCACCCCTACGCGGGCGACCTGGTCTACACCGCCTTCTCCGGCTCCCACCAGGACGCCATCAAGAAGGGCTTCGACGCCATGGAGGCCGACGCGGCCGCCCAGGGCAAGACCGTCGACGAGATCGAGTGGGCGGTGCCGTACCTGCCGATCGACCCGAAGGACGTCGGCCGCTCGTACGAGGCCGTCATCCGGGTCAACTCGCAGTCCGGCAAGGGCGGAATCGCCTACGTCCTGAAGAACGACCACAAGCTGGACCTGCCGCGCCGGATGCAGATCGAGTTCTCCCGGATCATTCAGGCCAAGACCGATGCCGAAGGCGGCGAGGTCACGCCGACCCAGATCTGGTCCACGTTCCAGGACGAGTACCTGCCCAACCCGGAGAACGCCTGGGGCCGCGTACAGATCCGCTCGGGTCAGACGACGACCGATTCCGACGGCCGGGACACGATCACCGTCGACGCGACCGTGGACGGCGCGGAGACCGTGCTGTCCGGTACCGGCAACGGTCCGATCTCCGCGTTCTTCGAAGCGCTGCAGGCCATCGGCATTGACGCCCGTCTGCTGGACTACACCGAGCACACGATGAGTGAGGGTGCCAGCGCCCAGGCCGCCTCGTACATCGAGTGCGCGATCGACGGAAAGGTCCTGTGGGGCATCGGCATCGACGCCAACACCACCCGGGCCTCGCTGAAGGCGGTCGTCTCCGCGGTCAACCGCGCGACCCGCTGACCGGACGCCCGTCAGGGCGCAGTGTCACATGATCGACGAACCCCGTCCCCCGGCTCATGGGGGGCGGGGTTCGGCCATCTCCGGGCGGTTGTGACGATCGAGGTGCTGACGTGACATCACGACTGTGGTTAACATCACGTCAACACGGCAATGTTGCCGGAGCGTTACGGAGGTGTACGACGTGCGGTCAGCCCTGGGACAACGCGCCACAAAGCTGCGTATCTGCGGCATCCGCACCGTTTGGGACACCGTCGCCGACGGCGAGTTCTTCTGCCCCGGCTGCGGCGGCGACCGCAACTACCGCCGTCTCACCGGCCGTCGCCGTTTCGCCGTGCTCGGCGTGCCGGTGCTGCGCCGCGGCACCGTGGGGCCCGTCGTGGAATGTGCCGCCTGCCGGACCCACTTCGACACCGACGCGCTCGACCACCCCACCACCACCCGCTTCTCGGCGATGCTCCGGGACGCCGTCCACACCGTCACGCTCGGCGTCCTCGCCGCCGGTGGCGCCACCTCCCGCACGGTGCTGGAGACCGCGGTGGCCACCGTGCGCGGCGCCGGGTTCGACGACTGCACGGAGGACCAGCTCTCCACCGTCGTCGAGGTCCTCGCCGCCGACATCGGGCACGGCTCCGCCTTCGACGCCGCGGCCGAGGCGTGCGGTGCCGCGCTCGCCATCGAACTCCACGAGGCGCTGGAACCCCTCGCCCCGCATCTGGCGTCCACCGGACGTGAATCGATCCTGCTGCAGGGCGCCAGGATCGCGCTCGCCGACGGGCCGTACAGCCAGGCCGAGCGCGAGGTGCTGACGACGGTCGGTGCGGCGCTCCAGCTCTGCGCGGGCGACACGGCCCGGCTGCTCGCCGCGGCGGCGCGCATGCCGTCCTGAGCGACTGCTCGCGGCGGCCCGGCGCGCCGGTGTGAGCGGCTGCTCCCCGTGGCCCGGGCGCCCGTGATGGAAGCCGTGACGCACCACGGCGGCACCCGGCCGTGACCGGGTGGCCTCAGGCGTGTGGCTGCCCCGGGCGGCCGGACAGGAAGGCTGCCACGGCCGCCGCGGCAGCCACACCCCGCTCCCGGTCCGAGAGACGGTCCGGACCGCCCTGCGCCGCCCCGCAGCGGTGCCGCGGGCCGGCGCAGGACCATGGGCGAGCCGGGTGCCCGGGACCGGGCGCAGCCGGTCATCGAGGCGTACGGGCCGGGGCTCGCGGTACCGGCGGGCGGAACCCGAACCGAACGGTCTTCGGGGGCGGGCCCGCCGCGGTGGCCGCGTACAGGAGAATGGACGCATGAGCTTGTTCCGGGACGACGGCGTGGTGCTGCGCACGCAGAAACTGGGCGAGGCCGACCGGATCATCACGATCCTGACCCGCGGCCACGGCCGGGTACGGGCCGTCGCACGCGGTGTACGGCGCACGAAGTCGAAGTTCGGCGCCCGCCTCGAACCGTTCTCCCATGTGGACGTGCAGTTCTTCGCCCGCGGCAGCGAGCTGATCGGCCGCGGGCTGCCGCTCTGCACCCAGAGCGAGACGATCGCGCCGTACGGCGGCGGCATCGTGGCCGACTACGCCCGGTACACCGCGGGCACCGCGATGCTGGAGACCGCCGAGCGCTTCACCGACCACGAGGGCGAGCCCGCGGTCCAGCAGTATCTGCTGCTCGTCGGCGGGCTGCGCACCCTGGCCCGCGGGGAGCACGCGCCGCACCTGATCCTCGACGCCTTTCTGCTGCGTTCCCTCGCCGTCAACGGCTACGCACCCAGTTTCGAGGACTGCGCGAAGTGCGGAATGCCCGGACCGAACCGTTTCTTCTCCATGGCGGCGGGCGGCATCATATGCGGCGACTGCCGGGTGCCCGGCAGCGTCGTACCCTCGGCTGAGGCCGTCGGCCTGCTGAGCGCGCTGCTCACCGGTGACTGGGAGACGGCGGACGCGTGCGAGGCACGGCATGTCAGGGAGGCGAGCGGGCTGGTGTCCGCCTATCTGCACTGGCATCTGGAGCGCGGACTGCGCTCGCTGCGATACGTGGAGAAGTAGCAACGGCACGGCACAGGCTCGCTCAGCACGCACAGGCACCACACGCACAGGCACAGCACGCACAGGGAGACGAGACAGCTCATGGCAGTACGCGGGATCCTCGGTGGCCGTAACCGGCGCGACTACAAGACCCCCGAGCCGCACCCGTCCGGTGCCACGCCGCCGAAGATCCCCGGCGAGCTGGTGCCCAAGCACGTCGCCGTCGTGATGGACGGCAACGGCCGCTGGGCCAAGGAGCGCGGCCTCCCGCGCACCGAGGGCCACAAGGTCGGCGAGGGCGTCGTCATGGACGTGCTCAAGGGCTGCATCGAGATGGGCGTCAAGAACCTCTCGCTGTACGCCTTCTCCACCGAGAACTGGAAGCGCTCGCCGGAAGAAGTGAAGTTCCTGATGAACTTCAACCGGGACGTCATCCGCCGCCGCCGCGACGAGATGGACGAACTGGGCATCCGCATCCGCTGGGTGGGCCGGATGCCGAAGCTGTGGAAGTCCGTCGTCCAGGAGCTCCAGGTCGCCCAGGAGCAGACGAAGGACAACGACAAGATGACGCTGTACTTCTGCGTCAACTACGGCGGCCGGGCCGAGATCGCCGACGCGGCGCAGCGCATCGCCGAGGACGTTGCGGCCGGAAGGCTGGACCCCGCGAAGGTCAACGAGAAGACCTTCGCGAAGTACATCTACTACCCGGACATGCCCGACGTCGACCTCTTCGTCCGCCCCAGTGGCGAACAGCGCACCTCCAACTACCTGATCTGGCAGAGCGCGTACGCCGAGATGGTCTTCCAGGACGTGCTGTGGCCGGACTTCGACCGCCGCGACCTGTGGCGGGCCTGCCTGGAGTACGCCCAGCGCGACCGACGGTTCGGCGGTGCGGTGGAAGCGACGGGAAACACGGAACCGACGGCCTGATCCGCCGGTGATGTCACTGCTCCTCGCGCCGGTTCCGGACCGCCGGCGTCGAGGAGCAGGGCCGGCGGCGGAGCCCGCGCAGGGTCAGCCCGCCGCCGTCGCGCACTCCGCGCACGTACCGAAGATCTCGACCGTGTGCGCCACATTCACGAAGCCGTGCTGCGAGGCGATCGTCGTCGCCCACTGCTCCACGGCCGGGCCCTCGACCTCGACGGCCTTGCCGCAGACCCGGCACACCAGATGGTGGTGGTGCTCGCCGGTCGAGCAGCGCCGGTACACGGACTCCCCGTCGGTGGTGCGCAGGACGTCGACCTCGCCCGCGTCGGCGAGTGACTGCAGGGTGCGGTAGACGGTGGTCAGCCCGACCGAGTCACCGCGGTGCTTGAGTACGTCGTGCAGCTCCTGGGCGCTCCGGAACTCGTCCACCTCGTCGAGCGCCGCCGCCACCGCGGCGCGCTGCCGGGTCGACCGGCCGCGTACCGGGGATGCGTTCGTTCCACTGATCGGCGCCGTCGCCACAGGTGCCTCCTCATGTCGCCCGTACATGTGTCGCGCCATTGTGCCAGCCCGCCCCGGCGCCGGGGTCAAACCCGGACGTCATCGGTGGCAGGGTGGGCAGCGGGTGCCTCCGGCGTCGTCGCTTCCGGGGCCGCCCCTTCCAGGGTGCACTGCGCCGATCCCGATTCGCCCCGGCGTGCGCGCCGTGCGGCCAGCGGTGCGGCGAGCAGGGTCAGGGCCACGAAGACGCCGATGGCCAGCAGCACGATCGTCGCGCCGGGCGGTACGTCCTGGTAGTACGAGGTGACGGTGCCGGCCAGGGTCACCGCCGTACCGATGACGACGGACAGCACGAACGTCACCTTGAACGACTTCGAGATCTGCTGCGCGGCAGCGACCGGCACCACCATCAACGCGCTGACCAGCAGCAGACCGACGACGCGCATGGCGACGGTGACGGTGACCGCCGCCGTGACCGCGATCAGCAGATTCAGCGCGCGCACCGGCAGTCCGGTGACCCGGGCGAACTCCTCGTCCTGGCTGACCGCGAACAGCTGCCGCCGCAGTCCCAGGGTCACCAGCAGCACGAAGGCGGCCAGCACACAGATCGCGGTGATGTCCTCGGACGAGACCGTGGACAGCGAGCCGAAGAGGTACGAGGTGAGGTTGGCGTTGGAGCCGGTGTCGGAGAGGTTGATCAGCAGCACACCGCCCGCCATACCGCCGTAGAACAGCATGGCCAGCGCGATGTCGCCGCGGGTGCGCCCGTACCAGCGGACCAGTTCCATGATCACCGAACCCACGACGGCGACGGCCGTGGCCATCCAGACGGGGCTGGTGGACAGCAGGAAGCCGAGGCCGACACCGGTCATCGCGATATGGCCGATTCCGTCGCCCATCAGGGCCTGGCGGCGCTGCACGAGGTAGATGCCGACGGCGGGGGCGATGACGCCGACGAGTACGGCGGCGAGCAGGGCCCGCTGCATGAAGGGGGGCTGGAGGAATTCCGTCATCAGGTCAGCAGTCCCGTCCGGGCGGGCTCGGAAGCCGCGTGGGGGTGTACGTGGTCGTGGCCGGGCAGCGCGTGCTGGCCCAGGGCCTTCGGGGGCGGTCCGTCATGCATCACGCAGCCGTCGCGGAGCACGATCGCACGGTCGATGAGGGGCTCCAGGGGGCCCAGCTCGTGCAGCACGAGCAGCACGGTGGTGCCGGAGGCGACCTGCTCGCGCAGCGTCTCGGCGAGAATCTCCTGGCTGGCCAGGTCGACGCCCGCCATCGGCTCGTCCATGATCAGCAGCTCGGGTTCGGCGGCGAGGGCCCGGGCGATCAGCACGCGCTGGTGCTGGCCGCCGGAGAGGGCG
The DNA here is from genome assembly GCF_036158715.1 of Streptomyces sp. NBC_00316. Taxonomy (NCBI): domain Bacteria; kingdom Bacillati; phylum Actinomycetota; class Actinomycetes; order Kitasatosporales; family Streptomycetaceae; genus Streptomyces; species Streptomyces sp. NBC_00316. The sequence continues at coordinate 6,009,658 of NZ_CP108023.1, forward strand.
CTCACCGAGTCCTTGGCCCGGTCGGTGAGGCCGACGAGCGCGATGGCCCGGTCGACGGCGTCCCGGTCCGCCCTGCGCAGCAGGCCCAGCCTCGCACGGGACAGCCGCCCGGCGGAGACGACCTCGCGGATCGTGGCGGGCACTCCGCTCGCCGCCGTGGTGCGCTGCGGTACGTAGCCGATCCGCGCCCAGGTGCGGAAGCGGCGCAGGGGGGTGCCGAACAGCTCGACCGAGCCGTCGGTGAGCGGGACCTGGCCGATGACGGACCGGACGGCGGTCGACTTGCCGGAGCCGTTGGCGCCGAGCAGCGCGACGACCTCACCGCGGTGCACGGTGAGGTCGATGCCGCGCAGTACCGGGCGCGCGCCGAGCGTGGCCGTGGCTCCGCGCAGGGTGATCACGGGGTCGGGCTTGGTGCTCCGGGGCTCGGGCATGAGCGCCTCCGATGCTGCTGTGGCGAGTGTTGCGTGGGTCACTTCGCGCCGAGCGCCTTCTGGAGCGCGGCGAGGTTGGACTGCATGACCTCGATGTAGTCAGCGCCCTTGGACTTGGCGGTGATTCCCTCGAGGGGGTCGAGGACGTCGGTCGTCAGTCCGGTGTCCGCGGCGACGGTCTTCGCGGTCTTGTCGCTGGCGAGCGTCTCGAAGAAGACGGTGGTGGCGTGGTTCTTCTCCGCGATGGTGTGGATCTCGTTGATCCGGGCGGGGCTGGGCTCGGCCTCGGGGTCGATGCCGGCGATGCCCTCCTGGATGAGCCCGTAGCGCTCGGCGAGGTATCCGAAGGCGGAGTGGGTGGTGAGGAACGTCTTGGTGGCGGTGCCGCTCAGGCCCTTGCGGTACGACGTGTTCAGCGCGTCGAGCTTCTTGACCAGGGCGTCCGTGTTGTTGCGGTAGTCCGCGGCGTGGTTCGGGTCGGCCTTCTCCAGGGACTTTCCGACACCCTTGGCGACCTCGGCGTACTTCACCGGGTCCAGCCAGATGTGCGGGTCGGCCCCGGCCCCCTCGCCCTTGTGCACATGACCGTGCTCGTCGCCGCCGGTCTCGGTGCCGTGGTCCTCCAGCGTGGTGAGCGTCGCCGCGTCGACGGTGTTCCTGACACCGGACTGCGCGATCGCGTCGTCGACGGCGGGCTGGATACCCTTGAGATACAGGACGTAGTCCGCGTCGCTGAGCCCGCCGATCTGCCGCGGGCTGAGTTCCAGATCGTGCGGCTCGACACCCGGCTTGGTCAGCGTGGTGACCGAGACATGGGCCCCGCCGATCTCCTCGGCCAGGAACTGCATGGGATAGAACGACGCCACCACATCCAGTTTGTCGCCGTTCTTGCCGTCGGCGGCGTTGGAGGCTGAGCAGGCGGAGAGCGCGGTGAGACCGAGGGCGACTGCTCCGGCGACTGCGGCGGTGGGTATGAGACGGCGTACGTTCATGACAGTCATTTTCAACAAAAGTGGAAACGATTGTCAACAAGCCTGATGGGATGCCCCTCGGACCAACTGTCCGCCCACCGATTTGATCCCAGGGGCGTGCCCGCCGGTAATCTGAAGCATTCGCCGTTCGTCGTCGTCGTAATGAAGAGAGCACCGTGGCCGCCGACAAGATCGACTCCATCGTCAGCCTCAGCAAGCGCCGTGGCTTCGTATTCCCCTGCAGCGAGATCTACGGTGGCCAGAAGGCCGCCTGGGACTACGGGCCGCTGGGCGTGGAGATGAAGGAGAACCTCAAGCGCCAGTGGTGGCGCTACATGGTCACCGCGCGCGAGGACGTGGTCGGTCTCGACTCGTCGGTCATCCTGGCCCCCGAGGTGTGGGTCGCCTCCGGCCACGTCGCCACGTTCACCGATCCGCTGACCGAGTGCACCTCCTGCCACAAGCGCTTCCGCGCGGACCACCTGGAGGAGGCGTACGAGGAGAAGCACGGCAAGCCGCCCGTCAACGGCCTCGCCGACCTCAACTGCCCCAACTGCGGCAACAAGGGCACCTTCACCGAGCCCAAGCAGTTCTCGGGTCTGCTCTCCACGCACCTCGGCCCGACCCAGGACTCCGGCTCGGTCGCCTACCTGCGTCCCGAGACCGCGCAGGGCATCTTCACCAACTTCGGTCAGGTGCAGCAGACCTCGCGCAAGAAGCCGCCGTTCGGCATCGCGCAGATGGGCAAGTCCTTCCGGAACGAGATCACTCCGGGCAACTTCATCTTCCGCACCCGCGAGTTCGAGCAGATGGAGATGGAGTTCTTCGTCAAGCCGGGCGAGGACGAGCAGTGGCACGAGTACTGGATGGAGCAGCGCTGGAACTGGTACACGGACCTGGGCATGCGCGAGGAGAACATGCGGTGGTACGAGCACCCGAAGGAGAAGCTCTCCCACTACGCCAAGCGCACCGCTGACATCGAGTACCGCTTCCGCTTCGGCGGCAGCGAGTGGGGCGAGCTGGAGGGCGTCGCCAACCGCACGGACTACGACCTCAAGGCCCACTCCGCCGCTTCCGGCACGGACCTGTCGTTCTTCGACCAGGAGGCCGGCGAGCGCTGGACTCCTTACGTCATCGAGCCCGCGGCCGGTGTCGGCCGCTCGATGCTCGCCTTCCTCCTCGACGCCTACATCGAGGACGAGGCGCCCAACGCCAAGGGCGTCATGGAGAAGCGCACCGTGATGCGTCTTGACCCGCGCCTCGCGCCGGTCAAGGTCGCGGTGCTGCCGCTCTCCCGCAACCCGCAGCTGTCGCCGAAGGCCAAGGGCCTCGCCACCGACCTGCGGAAGAACTGGAACATCGAATTCGACGACGCGGGCGCCATCGGCCGCCGCTACCGTCGTCAGGACGAGATCGGTACGCCGTTCTGCGTCACCGTCGACTTCGACACCCTCGACGACAACGCGGTGACGGTGCGCGAGCGCGACTCCATGAAGCAGGAGCGCGTCTCGCTGGACCAGATCCAGGCGTACCTCGGCGCCCGGCTGCTGGGCTGCTGACGCACCACGGTTCCACGGCGAAGCCCCCGGTTCCTTGTACGGAACCGGGGGCTTCGTTGCACACTGGGCGCACACGCGACCATGCGTCGACAGGAGGCTCGGATGCCGTCCATGACCACCAGCAAGGTCAGCAGATGGGATCAGCACGGCCGTGAACACGTCGTCCACGTACGGAAGTCGGGCATTCAGCGGCAACTGAGCTGCGACACCTGCGACTGGCGCAAGGGTGTGCAGTTCCTGCCGTGGCTCAAGGCCGAGGAACACCTCGCCGAGGCCCACCAGGCCACGGTCGACCCGACCGCCTGACGGCTGCCCGGCGGCTGCCACGTCCGAGCGAGGGCCCGGACGCCCCAAGGTGTCCTGCGCGTCGGGGTGCTACGCGCGCAGGCCGCGCAGCAGCAGGTCCGAGACGGCGGTGAACTCGGCGCCGATGGTGGGGTTCTGCCACTCCGCGGCGTACGCCGGGTCGTGGAAGCGTGCCGTCGCGTCGAAGACCGCCTGCGCGGTGACCGCCGGATCGTCCACCGCGAACTGCCCGCTGCGCACGCCTTCCTCGACGATCTCCCGCAGCTGGCCGACCAGTTCACGGATGTGCGCCTCGACGACCGTGCTCTCACCCATCAGCACGATGTAGGTGGCGAACAGCTCGGGGTCGTCACCCGCCTTGTGGCGCTTGGCCTCGAACAGCGCTTCCAGCCAGTGCTGCAGCTTGGTCGGGGCGGGGTCCTCCGAAGCGTTGATGATCTCCGTGAGGGCCACCTCGGTCCGGGTCAGCCAGCGACCGGTCACCGCCTCGCGCAGCGCCGCCTTCGTGCGGAAGTGGCGGTAGACGCTGCCGTGGCTGACGCCGAGCACGCGGGCCACGTCGACCACCGTCGCCTTGGCGGGGCCGTAGCGGCGCAGCACGTCCTCGGTGGCTTCGAGAATGCGCTCGGGGGTCAGCGGGTCGGCTGGCGTCATGGTGTCTCTGCTGCCTTTCGGGGGGCGCCGTTCGGGGCGCTGCCCGGCAAGGGGCGCCCCGACGACCGTACCCGGAGCTCAGCGCTCGCTGTCGAGGTGGGCCATCTGGTTCTCCGGGTAGCGCGGACCGGCGGCCGCGCCTGCCGGGACGGCCTCCTCGATGGCGGCGAGATCGGCGGCGTCCAGCGTGACATCCAGGGCGCCGAGGGCCTCGGCGAGCCGGTCACGACGGCGGGCGCCGACCAGCGGCACGATGTCCGTCCCCCGGCTGAGCACCCAGGCGATGGCGATCTGGGCGACCGACGCGCCCTTCTGCTCGGCGATCTTGCGCAGGGCGTCGACCAGGTCGAGGTTGTGCCGGAGGTTCTCACCCTGGAAACGGGGACTCATGGCACGGAAGTCGCCCGGACCCAGCTCGCGGTCACGGGTGAAGTGTCCGCTGATCAGGCCGCGCGAGAGCACCCCGTACGCCGTGACGCCCACGCCCAGCTCGCGGCAGACCGGCAGGATCGCGTCCTCGATGGACCGGGAGATCAGCGAGTACTCGATCTGCAGATCGGAGATCGGGGCCACGGCGGCCGCCCGCCGGATCGTTTCGGGGCCGACCTCGGACAGGCCGATGTGGCGGACGTGGCCGGCCTCGACCAGCTCGGCGATGGCGCCGATGGTCTCCTCGATCGGGACATCGGGATCGAGGCGGGCGATCCGGTAGATGTCGATGTGGTCGGTGCCGAGCCGCTGGAGCGAGTACGCGGCGAAATTCTTCACGGCGGCCGGGCGGCCGTCGTACCCCGTGAAGGCGCCTTCGACCGTACGCAGCGCGCCGAACTTCACGCTGGTCAGTGCCTGTTCGCGAGCGGCGGCGGGGGCGGTGCGCAGCGCCTCGTTGATCAGCAGTTCGTTGTGGCCCATGCCGTAGAAATCGCCGGTGTCCAGCAGCGTGATGCCGGCGTCGAGCGCCGCGTGGATGGTGGCGATCGACTCCGTGCGGTCGCTCTCGCCGTACAGCGCGGACATGCCCATGCAGCCGAGGCCGAGTGCGGAGACCTGCGGGCCGGTGGAGCCGAGGGTGCGGATGGCGGTCATTGAAGAACTCCCGTGGTGGTGGGGGAACGGCTCTGGTGCAGCCATGGCAGAACTATGGCATACGAGATGACAGATTTCAATATCTGTCAGTCCACTGTTGTGAGGCCTTGCCCGGCCGGGCCGAAAAGCGCGTGCCGCGCCCGGTCCGGCCGGGTACGGTTCCCGCATGTCTTCGTTCTTCCAGATCTACGAGTGAGAGCGCGGCGGGTCCGGATCGTTGCCGCCCGCCGCCCATCGGATCGAACTCAGGTCGCTCACGACCTTCACGACTCACCACGCATGGGAGAACCCCGTGGCCAAGAGCCGCAACAACCTTCTCGGTGTCGGTGGACAGCGCAAGAAGCTGTCCCGCGCCGATCAGCAGGGCGAAGGCCCTGCCCGTAACGCCGACCGCAAGACCGTGGCCGACCAGAAGCAGGAGCTGCTGCGCAAGATGCGGGAGCGCGCCCGGTCGGCCGAGTCCGCTCGGTCCGAGCAGCCGGCGGCCGAGGGCGACACCGCCCCGCAGGGCTGACGCCTCCTCGCGCGCGCCGAAGCATCCGGGAGGACGTGGAGGCCCGGAAGTACTCGGACGCATCCGTACGACCGTGGGCCCGGATCACCAGTCGGTGATCCGGGCCCACGCACGTTCCCGTACCCCGTCCGCCCTTTCCCGCTCACGCCGTGCGTACGGCAATCAGAGGGATCCGCCCGCACGCGCCGGCTCGCTGCCCGATCCGGTGGAACGCGAGCGTGGCGTACGGGAACGGCCCCGGCGAGACCCGCGCGCGGCACACCGGCCGGCCCGCGGGCCGCCCCTCCGCCGGCAGCGTCATCAGGGACACGGCGAGTGGCAGCGCGCCCGATGGGAGCGCATCACCCCCGAGCGGGTCGGACTCTCGCGCGGCCGCCGCAGGCGCACCCCCGGGCCACGCCACGAGGAGGTCGCCCGGCTCCGCCGGCGTACGTCCCCGTCGTCCCCTGCGGCGAGGAGTCCCGGGAACGGCTCGAACCCCTCACGCCTTGGCGCTCGCCGAAGCCTGGCCCCCGGCCCCGGTCCGGCCGCGGTCACCCGTATGGCTCGGCGCCTCCAGCCGTGCGGCGGTCCTGCGTGCCGTCTCGCGGGCCCAGTGTCCGCTGGTCAGCGCCCCCATCAGGAGAACCGCCAGACCGCAGCCGGTCATGATCCACCACGCGGGTTTGCTCGCGTCGGCGAAGGCGGTGGCGTACCCGGCGCCGCGCGGGGAACCTGCACCCGCCACGCCTGCCGCCAGCACCGCACCGATCACCGCGACGCCCAGCGTTCCGCCGATCTGCCGGCTGGTCGAGGCGACCGCCGCCGCCACGCCCGCCTGCGAGCGCGGCATCCCGGAGACGGCGGTGTTGGTGATCGGCGCGTTCACCATGCCGAAGCCGACACCGAACAGCACATAGCCGGTGAACAGCAGCACATTCCGTGTCTCTGCGTCGAAAGCGGCGAACAGCAGCCCGCACGCCGTCATGGCCGCACCCGCCACGAGCAGCGAGAGCCGAGGCCCCCGGCTGCCGACGAGCCGCCCCGACAGGGGGGCGCAGGCAAAGGTCATCGCCGCCATCGGCAGCATGTAGAGACCGGCGTGCAGCGCGCTCAGGCCGCGCACGTTCTGCAGATACAGCGTGTTGAGGAAGAGGAAGCCGCTCAGCGCGGCGAAGGCGCAGACCGCGATGGCGGTGGCGCCGCTGAAGGGGGCGCTGCGGAAGAACCGCAGGTCGATGAGGGGTTCGGTGCGCCGCGGCTCGTACAGCAGCAGTCCGGTCAAGGAACAGGCGGCGAGCGCCGCGAAGGCCAGGATCCGCGGCGAGGTCCAGCCCGCCGAGGAAGCCTCGATGATCGCGTACGTCAGTGAACCGAGGAGCGCGATCACCAGGAGCTGTCCCACCGGATCGGGTCGGCGGGGCTTCGGGGCGCGGGACTCGGGGACGTACCGCCAGGTGAGCAGCAGCGCGGCGAGGCCGACCGGCAGATTGATCCAGAAGATGGACCGCCAGCCGACCGAGTCCACGAGCAGACCGCCGACCACCGGTCCCGCCGCCATGGAGATGCCGACGACACCACCCCACACACCGATGGCGCGGGCGCGCTCGCGCGGGTCGGTGAACGTGTTGGTGATGATCGACATCGCGACGGGGTTGAGCATCGAGCCGCCCACCGCCTGCACCATCCGGAACGCGACCAGCGACTCCAGATTCGGCGCCAGGGAGCAGAGCACCGAGCCGAGAGTGAACAGGACGAGGCCGATCTTGAAGACCTTCGCCCGTCCGATCCGGTCGGCGGTGGAGCCCGACAGCATCAGCAGCGAGGCGAGGACGAGCGTGTAGGCATCGATGGTCCACTGCATGCCGGCGACGGTGGCGTGCAGTTCCCGCTGCATGGCGGGCAGGGCGACATTGAGGACCGTGTTGTCGAGACTGACGATCAGCAGACTCATGCAGCAGATCGCCAGAACCAACTGCCGACGGCGGTGGCTGAGCTCGGGCATACATAGATAGTACGGTTAACTAATGACTTGCGCTCCGAGGAAGACCGGCCGTGCCGCGGAAAGGCCCCGGACGCCGCCCGAAGCGATACCGCCCAGGGTCTTTCGTCCGGATCCGGGCCGCGCGCGCCCCATGTGATCCGAACGGGGCCCGAAGCCGCTTCCGCCGTACGCGACAATGGAGCAATGACCACGCTCGCCCCCTCGCTCCCCCTGCTCCGGATCGGCCCGCACACCGTGCAGCCTCCCGTGGTGCTCGCACCCATGGCCGGTATCACCAACGCGCCGTTCCGCACCCTGTGCCGGGAGTTCTCCGGCGGCAAGGGGCTGTTCGTCAGCGAAATGATCACGACGCGGGCGCTGGTCGAGCGCAACGAGAAGACCATGCAGCTCGTCCACTTCGACGCGAGCGAGACTCCGCGCTCGATCCAGCTGTACGGAGTGGACCCGGTCACGGTCGGCAAGGCCGTCCGCATGATCGTCGACGAGAACCTCGCCGACCACATCGACCTGAACTTCGGCTGCCCGGTACCCAAGGTGACGCGCAAGGGCGGTGGCTCGGCGCTTCCGTTCAAGCGCCCGCTGCTGCGCGCGATCCTCAACCAGGCGGTCTCCAACGCCGGTGACCTGCCGGTCACCATCAAGATGCGGAAGGGCATCAACGACGACCACCTCACCTACCTCGACGCGGGGCGGATAGCGGTGGAGGAGGGCGTCACGGCCGTCGCCCTGCACGGCAGGACCGCCGCCCAGCACTACGGCGGCACCGCCGACTGGGACGCCATCGCCCGTCTCAAGGAACACGTTCCCGAGATCCCCGTCCTCGGCAACGGCGACATCTGGTGCGCGGACGACGCCCGCCGGATGATGCGCGAGACGGGATGTGACGGCGTGGTCGTGGGCCGCGGCTGCCTGGGACGGCCCTGGCTCTTCGGTGACCTCGTGAGCGCCTTCGAGGGTACGGAGACGAGGCAGGCGCCGTCGCTCCGGGAGGTCGCCACCGTCATGCTGCGGCACGCGACGCTGCTGGGGGAGTGGATCGGCGACGAGACCCGTGGCGTGATCGACTTCCGCAAGCACGTGGCGTGGTACCTCAAGGGCTTCTCGGTCGGCTCCGAGATGCGCAAGAAGCTCGCGGTCACCTCGTCACTCGAGGAGCTGGGCGCGCAGCTGCACGAGCTCGACCTGGACCAGGCGTGGCCTGACGGTGCGGACGGACCGCGCGGGCGCACCTCGGGCAACAACCGTGTCGTGCTGCCGGACGGCTGGCTGAAGGACCCCTACGACTGCTCGGGCGTGAGCGCGGAGGCGGAGCTCGACACATCGGGCGGCTGAGGCGGCGGCGCCGGTTCGGACAGGGCCCTGCGGAGGGTGGCACTCCACCCCCGCGGGGCCCTTTCGCGTCTCCGGCCCCGGGCACCGGGTGCCCTCATTCCAGCCTCGCTCATTTGAGCGCCCGCGAGGCATGGATTCGAGGTCAACCGGTCGACTGGGGGTGCATCGGAGGGCGCCGGCCGCAGCTTGGTGGCAATTCATTCGCCCCCTGCGGTCGTCGAGTGACCGTACGTAGCTCTTGGGTCGTCCGGATGGTGACATCTGAGCGCCCTTCGCGGCGTGATTCTCGCCACCTTGAGACATCCATCGCTCAGATGAGCGGGTTTTCGAGGGATGCATTTCTCAAATGATGGCACTGGGTGCCACGGGGCTTTACTTTGATCGATCGATGCATCTGTTACCCAGCGTGCGGGATCTATGACAGGTAGGGCACGCTATGTAGTAATGAGTTCATAAGTTGAACGAATGTCCTTTGAGGGGTGGACTCGTACGCAACTTTCGATCTGCTGGCGGACGAGTGGTTAAGGCCGCATGACGCGCAAGTGGACGTACCCAGGCACCTTCGATCTGGGTATGTTCCTGGCCGTCAGGGCAGCCACCCGCGTCCTCGAGGAGTCGAGACCCGTGTCGGAAAACAAAGATCTCCACGTATCCACCCCGGAGCTCCAGGGTCAGAAGTTCGTTTATGACTTCACCGAGGGCAACAAGGATCTGAAGGACCTGCTCGGCGGGAAGGGCGCCAACCTCGCCGAGATGACCAACCTCGGGCTGCCCGTCCCTCCGGGCTTCACGATCACCACCGAGGCGTGCAAGGTCTACCTCGACAGCGGCAACGAGCCGACGGAGCTGCGCGACGAGGTCAGTGCACACCTCGACGCCCTCGAGAAGCAGATGGGCAAGAAGCTCGGCCAGTCCGACGACCCGCTGCTGGTCTCGGTCCGCTCCGGCGCGAAGTTCTCGATGCCCGGCATGATGGACACGGTTCTCAACATCGGCCTTTCCGACGAGTCCGTCGTCGGACTCGCCGCCCAGGCCGGCGACGAGCGGTTCGCCTGGGACTCGTACCGCCGCCTCATCCAGATGTTCGGCAAGACGGTCCTCGGTGTCGACGGCGACCTCTTCGAGGAGGCGCTGGAGGCCGCGAAGGAGGCCAAGGGCGTCACCGTCGACGTGGATCTCGACGCGGCCGACCTGAAGAAGATCGTCAAGCAGTTCAAGAAGATCGTCACGCGCGACGCCGGGCGTGACTTCCCGCAGGACCCGCGTGAGCAGATGGACCTGGCCATAAAGGCCGTCTTCGACTCGTGGAACACCGACCGGGCCAAGCTCTACCGCCGCCAGGAGCGCATCCCCGGCGACCTCGGCACGGCCGTCAACATCTGTTCGATGGTCTTCGGCAACCTCGGACCGGACTCCGGTACGGGTGTCGCGTTCACCCGCGACCCGGCCAGCGGCCACGCCGGTGTGTACGGCGACTACCTGCAGAACGCGCAGGGCGAGGACGTCGTCGCCGGTATCCGCAACACCGTTCCGCTCGCCGAGCTCGAGTCGATCGACAAGAAGTCGTACGACCAGCTGATCCAGATCATGCAGACCCTCGAAACGCACTACAAGGACCTGTGCGACATCGAGTTCACCATCGAGCGCGGCCAGCTGTGGATGCTCCAGACCCGGGTCGGCAAGCGCACCGCCGGTGCCGCGTTCCGGATCGCCACGCAGCTGGTCGACCAGGGGCTCATCGACGAGGCCGAGGCGCTGCAGCGGGTCAGCGGGGCGCAGCTGGCGCAGCTGATGTTCCCGCGCTTCGACGAGAACGCCAAGACGCAGCTGCTCGGCCGTGGCATCGCCGCGTCGCCGGGTGCCGCGGTCGGCAAGGCGGTCTTCGACTCGTACACCGCCGTCAAGTGGTCCCGTTCCGGCGAGAAGGTCATCCTGATCCGCCGGGAGACCAACCCCGACGACCTCGACGGCATGATCGCCGCCGAGGGCATCCTGACCTCGCGCGGCGGCAAGACCTCGCACGCCGCCGTCGTCGCCCGCGGCATGGGCAAGACCTGTGTCTGCGGCGCCGAGGAGATCGAGGTCGACACCAAGCGGCGTCGGCTCACCGTCGGCGGGACCGTCGTCGAGGAGGGCGACATCGTCTCCGTGGACGGTTCGACCGGCAAGGTGTACCTCGGTGAGGTCCCCGTCGTCCCGTCCCCGGTCGTCGAGTACTTCGAGGGCCGGATGCACGCGGGTGCCGACGACGCCGACGAACTGGTCGCCGCCGTGCACCGGATCATGGCGTACGCGGACCGGGTCCGCCGACTGCGGGTGCGGGCCAACGCCGACAACGCCGAGGACGCGCTGCGGGCCCGCCGCTTCGGCGCCCAGGGCATCGGTCTGTGCCGCACGGAGCACATGTTCCTCGGTGAGCGCCGCGAGATGGTCGAGAAGCTGATCCTCGCGGACACGGACGACGAGCGCGAGAGCGCGCTGGCCGCGCTGATGCCGCTGCAGAAGGCCGACTTCATCGAGCTCTTCGAGTCGATGGACGGGCTGCCCGTCACCGTACGGCTGCTCGACCCGCCGCTGCACGAGTTCCTGCCGGACATCACCGAGCTGTCGGTGCGGGTCGCGCTCGCCGAGTCCCGCAAGGACGCCAACGAGAACGATCTGCGCCTCCTGCAGGCCGTGCACAAGCTGCACGAGCAGAACCCGATGCTCGGCCTGCGTGGGGTACGGCTCGGTCTGGTCATCCCCGGCCTGTTCGCGATGCAGGTCCGGGCGATCGCCGAGGCCGCCGCGCACCGCAAGAACGCCAAGGGCGACCCGCGCCCCGAGATCATGATTCCGCTGGTCGGCACGGTCCAGGAGCTGGAGATCGTCCGCGAGGAGGCCGACCGGGTCATCGCCGAGGTCGAGGCGGCCACCGGCACCGAGCTGAAGCTGTCCATCGGCACGATGATCGAGCTGCCGCGTGCAGCGCTGACCGCCGGTCAGATCGCCGAGGCCGCGCAGTTCTTCTCCTTCGGCACGAACGACCTGACCCAGACGGTGTGGGGCTTCTCCCGTGACGACGTGGAGGCCTCGTTCTTCACCGCGTACCTGGAGAAGGGCATCTTCGGGGTGTCGCCGTTCGAGACGATCGACAAGGACGGCGTCGGCTCCCTGGTCCGCAGCGCCGTCGCGGCCGGCCGGGCCACCCGCCCGGACCTCAAGCTCGGCGTCTGCGGCGAGCACGGCGGCGACCCGGAGTCGGTGCACTTCTTCCACGAGGTGGGACTCGACTACGTCTCCTGCTCGCCGTTCCGGATCCCGGTCGCGCGCCTCGAAGCGGGCCGCGCCGCCGCGGAGTCGAAGGGCAGCGACAGCCGCTGACCTGAACCCACCCCCGGCCTCCGGGGCCGTCGTCGGCCCACTCGACCCTCATCGACCCGACGGCGGCTCCGGACTACCTGGAAGCGGCGGCACCCTGTGCGGGGGTGCCGCCGCTTCCTGCATCATCTGCGGAGCCTGTCAAGCTACGTCGCTGACCAGGCCAAACGGTGTTTGCTGGCGTTGGTTGCCGTTGAACCCGCGTGACGCCGTTGTGCCCTCCATGGCGGCATGGCTGGGTCCGTCACGCGTCAGCGGGGCAACTTGCGCTGGCGTCGAAGCCGGCCGCCTTAGCGTGGTTTCACAGTCGGATCGGTCATCGTCGAGCCAAGCGTCTGTTTCCGGGGACGATGATCGCCGTCATTGCTCTGGCGTGGCCAGCCGTGCCGATTGAACGTGCTCCTAGCCTGTCCACGCCGGAATCAGAGCTCTAAGAGGTCGCACAGATAGGCGCGGTGGGGGAGCCCAGCGGCAGAACGGGCACAGACCCTGGTGATCATGGAGCTGCGACGCTCTGTGATCACTGGGCAGACCTGTGCTCGCGCTGTCCTCATGGTGACAGAACTGCTCTGGGACCATTCGCGGCCCTGCTGCCCAAGCGGCCGGTATACCACCCGGACCATCCGCTCGGCTGCCACTGCCCGCGCATCAGCGACCCGACATCTTCGACAAACTCCTGCAACTCCTGCGCAGAAATCTCTCGACGGCTGCAAGACAGCTCACTCAACAGCGTCCAATGCCGGGGCAATTGTGGCGAAGGCCCGATCGGTCAGTTCGGCGGGGTCCTCCGCACCGTCGCTGCCGCTCCACCGTTGCAGCACGGTGTCGAAGGCGGTGAGCGCCATCCCGGCGGCTAGCTGCGGGTACAGATCGGTGTCGGGGCCGAGCCCGAGGCGCTGCGCCAACTCTGCTGCCAGGTCGTCGCGCCACTGGTCCTGGCGCTCCAGGAAGCGTGCGCGCAGTGCGGGCGTGCGCAGAATCAGCTGAACCACGCGCAGCGTCCTGTCGGAATGGTCGGCGCAGGCGGCCATGGAGACCCAGACGGTGTGCTGCAGGGCCACAGAAGGCTGCTCCTCGATGGGGCGAGACGCCAGCGTTGCGCGCATGCCGGTGCCCATGTCGGCCAGGAACTGGACGACCACGTCCTCCTTGGAAGCGAAGTACCGGAAGAACGTTCGCTTGGACACGCCGGCGGTGGCCGCAATCTCGTCGATGGTGACCGCTTCGAACCCCTTCAGCGCCAGTAGCTGCAGCGCCGCTTCGCTCAGCTCGTTGGAGACGAGCTGGCGTTTGCGCTGGGCCATGGTGACTTCAGGGTGGGGGCTCACCGGGCAATCCTATCGCTTTGCCATCCATGGCACTCGGTAACTGCTTGACATCAAGTGTCATGGACGGCAACGTATGCCGCATGACGGAGAACCAGCGCTGGACTGCCGATCAGATCCCGGACCAGGCCAAGCGGATGTTTGTCGTCACCGGAGCCAACAGCGGCCTCGGCCTGGCGACCACCCGGGCACTCGCCCGCAAGGGCGGGCACGTGATCCTCGCGGTACGCGACGAGGCCAAAGGCCACCTGGCCGCCGCAGAGATCACCGCTGAGCAGCCTGGCGCCGCCCTTGAGGTGCGCCGCCTCGACCTGGCCGATCTCGATTCGGTCCGAGCGTTCGCCGATCAGTTGCGCGCCGATCATCCGCGGCTGGACGTGCTCGTCAACAACGCCGGCGTGATGGCGCCGCCCCGCTCACTGAGCGCCCAGGGCCACGAGTTGCAGTTCGCCTGCAACCACCTCGGCCACTTCGCGCTCACTGGTCTACTGCTCGACTTGCTGACCGACGGCAATGACCCCCGCGTGGTCACAGTAAGTTCGACCAACCACCGGCAGGGGCACCTCTACTTCGACGACCTTTCCGGCCAGCGCAAGTACTCGCCCATGGGGTTCTACAACCAGTCGAAGTTCGCCAACGCCGTCTTCGGATGGGAACTCCACCGGAGGCTGACCGCGGCCCACAGCTCGGTGCGCAGCCTGCTCGCCCACCCCGGCTACACCTCCACCAACCTCCAAACAAGCGCGCCGGTCGGCATGGTGAAGGTGCTGTTCGGCCGCGTCCTCACCCCGCTCGCACAGTCCCCGGAGCAGGGTGCATTGCCCCAGCTGTACGCGGCCACCGCCCCGGACGTGAAGGGCGGTGAGTTCATCGGGCCGGACGGCTTTGCCGAGCTGCGAGGCGGCCCCACGCAAGTGAAGTTGTCCACCGCGGCAGCCGATCCCCAGACCGGCCGCCGTCTGTGGGAACTGTCAGAACAACTCACCGACGTGCGGTTCCTGTTTGCCACTTCCTAACGAACAGCTCGCGCGGACGAGCGTGAGGTCATGGCCGGCGATTCGGGCGTTCGGCCCAGCGGTGGGTTGTCCACGCCTGTCGGATCAGACTCCGCACGGTGATGATCGTGTCGGCGAGATCGAAAAAGGCGTTGATGACGATGGCCCGGCGCTCATAGCAGCGGGCGTGCCGCTGCGGCTCGTACAGGCTGTGGCAGCCGAGCAGTACGTGGGGCTCGTGCTCGACGACTCGGCAGCGAGCGAATAGCTGAGCGTTCGGCTACGCCGCTTCGTACCGGTGGGCTCGTCCGCCGCGCCATTCGATCCAGTGCGGGTCGTCGAGGATGTCCCAGGCGTCGTCGAGGCCGGCCCGCCGCAGAAATTCGACGAGGTCGCGATCGTCGTGGGCAAGCCCGACGATCTGCCCGTTGATGGTGACCCTTCGCCCACCGGTGGCGGAGAGGCCATGGACGACTATCGGCGCGCTCATGCCTCCAGGGTGCGACTGGTGGCAGGTCACCGCATGCGCGTCACGGTTAGCGTCCCGTGCCGGCCTGATCCGGCAAGCACCTTCGTCGAACTGGCGGCGGCAGCACAGCTGCGGCACACGTGTGACGTGAGCGCGGCGATCAGGTGATGCGGCGACCGCACCCGTGATCCGGCAGCACCCCGGCTTGTTCCCGGGTGTGCACATATCCGTCGCGACGGATTTTCACCTGAAGGGGAAGGCCACCATGAGCATCCACATGTTGAAGCGGCGTATCGCCGCGCTCGGCACCGTCCTGGGGCTGGGCGTCGCGCTGCCGTTCACCCTCGGGGTCACCCCCGCCCAGGCGCAGGCCCAGCTGGACATCACCAAGACCCATGTCGGGGACTTCTCCCGCGGTGGGGAGGGGATCTACCGCATCACCGTCATCAACAGCGGCACCGAGGCGACCCCGTCCGGGACTCGGATGACGGACGTCCTCCCCACCGGGCTCACTTCCCCGGGGGTGCGGTTCCTCAGCAACTCGGCCCCGGTTAACTGCACAAGCCCCGGCGGAGACCGGTTGGTCTGCGACACCGGCGTGCTGCAGCCCGGTGACAACTACACGCTGGAACTCGTCACCGACGTCGCCGCCGACGCTCCCTGCACCATCACCAACATCGCCACTGTCGTCGGCGCCACCGGTGGCATCAGCGACTCGGCCAGCGACTCGACCAACATCCCCGGCTCCAACTGCAACGGCGGAGGCGGCGGAGGCGGGTCGCTGCTCCCCATCAGCCTCAGCGGCGTGATCCCGATGTTCAACAACATCAGCACGAACACCAACATCAACAGCCCCGGCGCCACCAACACCAGCAAGCAGCACTTCAAGGAGACCGCGCCGACGGATCAGTAGGCCTCCACCACCTTGACCTCCTACTCCGTGACCTCCCCTTCCAAGACCCGGAACGAGCGGAACTGGCACGCGCGGTACGTGCAGTTGAGGCACCGCACTCTCCTGGCACAGGAGTAGGGCGAGAGCGGCGGCCGTACATGCCAGCATCGGTGGATCGTGCGCGGGCACTGGCGCAACCACTACTACTCCTCGCGCAAGGCCAACCGGCCCATCTGGATCGACCAGCACATCAAGGGCCCGGACGGTGCGCCAATCCTGGACCCGGAAAAGCTCGTCAACCTCCTGCGCCGCTGGCACCCACCAGACGCACCGGTGCCCGCCTCTCCGTGCAGGGGACGCGGGCACCTTGCGAAATCCCCGGACCCGCGCGTGCCGGGCACGCGCTACTGCTCCTCATGAACGTAGCCACTTGCCCATCACCGCATCCGCGTCACGGTCAGCGTCCCGTGTCGGCCCGACCCGGCAAGCACCTCGACCACCAGGCCGGTGTCGAGCCGGGTATAGATCTCCTGGTCGGCTCTCCCGGCGCCGGCCTCGGGAGCGTCTGCGAGTACCTGGCCGATGTGGGCGGCGAGGCCAGCCGTGAGCCTGGCGGTCAACCGCACCCGGTTCTCCCCTGCGGCTACTACCGCCAAGTTACGCGGCCGATGCCTCGGCCCGGTGTGCCCGACGACCTGGGCGTTGATGGTGTCTGCGTGCCTGACCTTCACCCATCCGCGGCGCCCGAACGGATACCCGCCCTCGGCCCGCTTCGCGACGATCCCCTCAATGCCTTGCGCTTGCAGCGCCCGGTACCAGTGCTCTGCCGTCTCGTAGTCGTCCGTGGCCGGCGCAGCCTGAATCGGCGGGTCGACATCGGCGAGCAGGTCCAGGAGCAGCGCGCGCCGCTCTGTGTACGGGCGTCTGGCGACGGCGCCGTGCACGGGGTGCTGCAGGACATCCCAGACCACATACGAAGCCGGATACTGGGCGGCCAGCTGGCGGGCCCGCATCAGGGATGATGCTGCTCTCGACTGTGCAGCCCCGAAGTCGATTCGGCCGTCCCGCCACACCACCGCCTCCCCGTCCAGGACCGTCCCCCGCAGCAGGGCGGTCATCCCGGCGGTGGCCAGGTCCATCCAGTGCGTGGTGACGACCCGACCGGACCGGGCGTACAGGGTGACGGTGTCCTCGGTGCGCGCCATGACGGTCCGGTGCCCGTCGAACTTGGGCTCGTACCACCACCCGGGCCCGTGCGGCACGGTCGGGACGGGGTAGGCCAGTGCCACCTTGCGCTGACGTCCACGGGTGTTCGCGGTTTTGCGCCGTGGGTGTCACGCAGTTAGACACTCAGTGTGCCTAGCTCGCATCGCTCTAGAGGTGGGCTACGCGAGCAGTGGCACGGCCGCTGGCAGCCCGTCAGCCAAGCGTGTATGCGGTTGGCAGTGCCCTCATCTAGGCACCTCAACCCCACGCCGGAACCGCTCCGTAGTAGAGAAGCAGGAAGCGAGCCACAAGGCCTCCGGCATGTTCAGGATCACGCCACTGATGACCGGGATTGGCGAGCTCCGCCGCAACTCCTCGGGGAAGTCTTCGCCGAAATCAAGTCCCTGAGCCCGTGCGCCCGGCAGGAGCAACCCGCTAGGCATGATAGGGATCGGATCCCAATCGAGGTCACTGTGCAGAAGCGTGGCGTAAAATTCCCCGGGGCGCTGCCAGAAGATCAACTGCTCATCGAACTCATTGACCCAGTGCAGTACGTGGTCTGAGCGATCGAAGACGACGCCCGCCATCTCTCCGAGGTGACTCAGGACAGCGTTCCGCCCCCGATACCCGCCGACGTACGCACGGGCTTCATTCACGAAGTCCGTCACGGTGTTGGTGTCCAGCACCGATGTCCCAGACAGCTTGATGGTGCGGGGCCGGCGGCCCTTCTGCCCTCCAACACGGAGTTGCTTCGTAGCGTTCGCCCAGTACAGTTTCTCTGTTTCCGGGTCAAAGACGACACAGAACACGGGTACGTTGCCGTTTGCCCAGGTCTCGGAGTGCTGCCGCACCGGTACTGCGTAGCCGTACGAACGTCTCCATGAGACACCACCCTTCACCTGAATCTTGATGACGTCGTTGGTCACCCGCCCGGAGTCGGCGAAGGTGACATACAGGTCCTCGCCATAGTCGTTCTGCCCAGAGATTTCCTCTACGACGTGATCGTGACTTTGCAGGAGAGTGCGCAGAGCGTTCACTGCCGCCTGTTCCACCCGTCGCCCACTCGGAATAACCGTCATGTCCCACCCCCATCAGCATGGTTGTCCGTCTACCGTGCCATCCGGGTCTGACACTGGGGCGTTGAGAGAGCTGCATGCGGAAGCTCGCACCTGCGCCATGAGCTTGGGTATCACAGCTCTTCGGGCATCGATTGTGGCTCCGACTAGCTCCGACAGTCAGCTGCCGCCCCTGTGGCCTCTGTTGTGGGACACCCATGTTGACTGTGGTTCACCGTTCGATCTGGCACGTACCTGGCACGCCGACACCTGCTTTGCAGGTTTGATCAAGCAGCTCGCTGGACGGTCGCCGCGCAGCCAGCGTTGGCACCGTTGCCCGCCCGAAGTTGCTCACCTTCAGCGCCGTTGATGTCAGCCGATGGCCCCATTCGGTTGCGCCGGTGGTGGACAGTGCGGTCGGTTTCGGGCCCCCGGGCCGGTCCCGAGACCTACATCAGATCCGGTAGATGCTTTTAAGATAGGCCTTGGCGACGCCTGACACGCTCGGCCTCCATCCGAGCACCCCAGCCAATCGCTCACATTCCGTCGCAGCCCTGTCTCGTAGGTGCTCATCGGCCCGCACATTCAACACGAGTTCTCCGTTGAGGTTGTCGTGGAGATGGGCGCTGTGGTCCTTCAGCCCGAGGATCTCGACTTCCGTGCCGCGCTCGAGGGGCATAGGCGCCTCCATGGGGACGGACGCTCCTCTTCAACCATCTCTCCAATGTGCCGGGTTCACGCCTGACCAGATCGAACCAACGGATCACGTGCGGAAATCGGCTGGCTTCTCAGTCGCCAGGATGATGAAGCGTTGACGCCTGCCCATTTCACAGCAGGCAGAACTGGTCGCCACCTCGCCGTCTCGGACCCCCACTGACTATCTGCATGTCCATGCCACTTATACTTCCAGTTCTGTACATCGTCACGGAACTAAGGAGCCACCAGCCCATGCGTAAATCCCGGATCGCCGTCACCCTCGGCGGTGCAGTCGCCGCCACCGTCCTCACCATCAGCACGGCCTCCGCCATCACCTTGGAGGTGGATGTGGCTGGAACCACCCCATGGCCCGGTGGCGCCGTTACCGCCAGGTGTGCGTCAACCGAGGAGGCCGTGGGCTGTTTCCGTAGCGATGGCGACTGGTTCAGTCTCGTGGACCAGAAGTCCGACGGACACTCCGTCGTCATCCGTTGGGCCACATATGACCCCAAGAGCAACGTGATGCAACGCGAGGGCATCATCTGGAACACGGCTGGCCTCAACGCATACCGCTACATGAACAAGAACCTCGCCGAAGGCGACTTCCTTGAGTTTTCGATGTGTGCCGCCGAGTGGTCCACCAAGCACATCATTGAGAACACCTGTGCTGGTACGACCAGCGCGACTGCCTAACCTCGATCGTTCATGACGGGCCGAGCGGCTTGCTGACGGGCCCTTTGTGGTGTGACTGATGGTGGTTTCGGGATCCAGGCAGGAGGACGCCCCGGCTGCAGCGTCGGGTGGGCTCCGGGTTCCACGGCTCCGGTGGGGTTGTCCAGGCTCGTCGGGACGGTTGGGTCCGCTGGTCAGCCGGGGTTCGGCAGGATCTGGAGCCGGTCGAGGGCGTCGGTGATCACATTGGTCCAGGGCCAGGTGCGGGCGAGCCTGAGTCGGCGGCGCCGGCCGGTGGTGACCAGCTGGCCGGCGGTGGAGAACAGCCGCAGACGGAGCTTTTTGACCTCCCAGCGGCGGGTGGCACCAGTCAGCGCGAGCATCGGCATCCAGGCGAGCAGGTCCAAGGCGAGCGAGACAATCTCCAGCCAGAGCTGGTTCTGCGCGAAGTCGTGCAGCGGCAGGTTGCGCAGGCCGGTCGCGCGGGCGGTCCTGATGCGGTCCTCGCAGCGAGCCCGGCGGCGGTGCCACAACTCCAACTCGGCCATCACGCCCGCGGCGGTGTTGGTGGCGAAACAGGTGAGCCGGTTGCCGTCGACGTCAGTGAAGCGCAACTGGGCTCCGGGATGAGGCCGTTCCTTGCGGACGATCAGCCTCATCCCGGACGGCCATCCCTTGAGAACGTCCCCGGCGAGTTCAGCGACCCAGGCACCGTCACGGACTTGACCGTCCGGCTCGATGGCTGGCGTCCACGCCGATGCCGGGATCGTCAGCACCGCCTGGTGGATGGCATCGGTGATCGTCATCCCGACGGAATACGACAGCCATCTCCCTGGCGTGGAGAGCCAGTTGACGAACTCGTGGGTGCCACCGCCGGAGTCGGTACGGATCAGTGTCTGCCGGCCGCGCCGTAGCGGTTTCGGCAGCTGGGCCAGGGCGATCCAGGCGGCTTCGATGTGATCGGCAGCGGTGTTGGAGCCGGCGTTGCCCGCCCGCAGCAGCGCGGCCACTGGCTCCCCGGAACCGTCCTGGCCGTGGTCGACGAACGCCAGCAGCGGATGGTGCCCGAAGGACTTCTTCCAGGTCGGCGCCGTGTCCTGCTTCTCCGAGTGCGCGATGACGAGCACGCCGTCGATATCCACCGTCGCCTGCCCGTCTGCAGCCGGGCTTCTCGCCCCGGCCAACTGCCACACGTGTTCGCGGACTTCAGCCCGGGCGGAACGGATCGCGGCAAGGGCCTTCGGCCCGGACCTGGCGAGCGTGGCGATCAGCCGGGAGACGGTGGGGTCGGAGGCCACCGTCCCGAACACGTCCGGCTCGGACCTCAGCATCCCGACATCGGACAGGCAGTCCCCGCCGAGTGCCACCGCGAGCGCGACATCGAGCAGGATCTTGCCCGGATCGTGGACCGCCCGCGGCTTGCGCCACGGCGCGAGCGCCGCCGATATCGCGGTGTCAAGGCCGCACCTGCGGACCGTCTCCACCAGCAGCACGGCCCCGGCCTGGGAGACCACCCCGCGACTGCAGCCCTCGACGCGGACACGCGGATAGCACCCGATACGCTTCTTCACCCGAGAAGTGCTTCTTTCCTCGCGACTGACTGGACCCTAGACAAGTCCCATCGTTGCAGGTCAGGAGCACTTCTTGCTTTTCTGATCAAGCCTCGGACAGCTCGTGCGGTGAACCGAGGCCAAGTCGTTGCCGGTCACGCGCGCAGCCAATCACGTCGCCGTGAGGGAGCACATCGGGGGAGCTGCTTCACGCCTGGGCGAGGGGAGCGACGGGCACGGTGGCACCGAGCGCAGAGCTCTGCAGCGCCGTGATGCGCTCGATGACGAGTCCCATCAGCACGGCCGCCGCGATCATGAGCGCCTCCGCCACCACGAGGAGGGCCACCGACCCCGGGGCCACCTGGCCCGCCACCACGACCACCAGCGCGTGCGTGATCCAGGCGACCCACCACAGGTTCACCAGTGTCGTGTCTCGCTTCTGCTCCCACGACGCGGAGCTGGCGCGCCCGATGTCGAGGACGAACCGGCGAGGGATAAAGAGGTTGACCACCGGTATGAACCACGCGCCGATCGTCCAGCCCCGACTCGGGAGCGAGGCCTGGGGGGACAGCTCCTGGGCGTTGTGCCGGGACCGGGCGAGCCACACGAGGAACAGCACGATCGCAAGAGTCATCAGATAGCCGAAGATCATGGAGGTGAAGCCCGACTTGTGTAGGGACGCATCCGTGTGGTGCAGGTAGTGATCCCGGACTGCCGCCGTGCGGAACGCGTCCGCCACGGCGGCCACCGCTATCGCCACCTGCGCAGAGCGGGCGAGGATCCAGGGAGCTTTGCGGGCGGTGCTCGTCATCGTCTTGGCCTGTCTCGGAGGCGTGTGCGGCCCAGCGGACGCTGGGGCGCAGTGATCATAGGGTCTGCTCGCCGCACGCGCGTACGACTTTCGAGTCCTCGGTCGCGGGATGCGCATCCCCGACAGCAGATGGCCGTAAGTGCACGGGGACCGGCTGCGGGCAGCATGCCGATCAGGCGGGATGCGGTCGAATCGGAGGCAACCGGCCCACCGCACGCCGCTGTCCGCAAGGCAGTCCCCCCAGAGCACCGCCCTGCGAAACCACTCCACGGCCGTCACCCTCGACGCGGACACGCGGGTACAACCCGACACTCTTCTTCACCTGAGGAGTGCAGCTTTCCTGACGACGAACAAGACCCTGGACAAGTCCCGTTGCCCCAGGTCAGAGGTACTCCTCGCTTATTCGATCACGCCTCGGATACCCCTGCTGGTGAAAGCGCGAGGCTAACCCCCACCCCACGTGCTACAGCTTCTGAGGACCGACGGTGTCCAACGAAGCGTCGGCGGCCGTCTGCCTTGGCTGAGCACGTCGAGGTAGTCGCTGCTTGACGAGGCGTCAGCGGACATGGTCGAGCAGGTCGGCGACGTCCGCGATGACCCTTTCTCCCGCCTCCGTGACGGCCCGGAATGGCCCTTCGGGACGACGTTGAGCCGACCTCCGCCGAACAGGACGTCGCCCCGGATGCCGATCGCAGCTACCTGGCACCGCTCGAACCCGCGTAGCGGGTGCGGATTGACGGGCGGGAGGGGCGCGCGGCGGCGCTGCAGCGCCGCGACTACTTTGACGGGCGGAGCGTCTTCCGGCTCGGCCTGTGGTCGAGCCGGAGCTCTGTGGTTCCGGGTGGCACTGTGTGGGTGTGGGGCGATAGCCGGGCGATGCGCCTCAGGGCGCTGGGGTCTGACCCGGATGAGCCACGACCGCAGCCCGGCGACGCGCTGCCCGGACGGCATGCACCCCGCCCGGGTGGACCGCAGCCCACACTGTGCCGCCGTGCCGCCCGGTTGGGTGTCCGGGTGGGCGGCCGTTGGAATCCTGCGGAGGCCACTCTGCTCGTCCAGTACCGCGAGGGTGCTGCCGTGGTCGTCCGGACCGAACTCACCGAGGCTAGCCCCAATACCGGTAACTTAGGGCGTTTTTATCCGCTTGACCCGTTTGGGTTTGGTGGCATTGACAATGGTGATGGCCGGGGCGGGCGGGTGTTCTGCACCATGGTGGGCTGCGCGTTTGAGGGGCCAGTTGGCCATTTTGCGTTTGATGACACGGGGGTTGGCTCGGCGGCGTCGTGGTGGCAGGAGTCGTTCGAGGAGTTCAGCGTGGGTTGCTTTGACCGCACGGGCGAGTCTGCCGGGGGGAAAACGCCGCCTGGTCGGTGACCTGGCGGCGCACGACGCGCAGTGAGCGAGTGAAGGAGATCCGGTCGGGATCGTGGTCGGCTTGTCGAGCGGCCTGGTGCATCAGACGCCTGATGGCGTGGTGGACGAGCAGGAAGCCATAGAGTTCCTGCTCGGCTCCGTCGGGGTGCTGCGAACGCAGCACCAGGTGGGAACCGCCGAGGTGGGTCTTGATCTCGTCGAGAGTGGACTCGAACTCCCATCGCTGGGCGTAGAGTCCGGCCAGTTCCGCGGCTGGGGCCTCGTCCGGGTCGAGGACCGTGGTGAGGAGCCGGTAGACGCCCTCGTGGCCGGCGATGGCGTACTCCACCGCGCGTGCCGGGACCCCGCGACGGACGTGATGGATGTCGCTGCGGTCGAAAATCTCCGTGAGATAAGAACCGTCCGGGAACTGCTCGACCACGGGCAGCACGAGGTCCTTGCGGACTCTCCACAGCAGGTCGGCTCCGGTCGCAGCGGCTTTGCACCACAGGTCCACGCTGTAGAAGCCACGGTCAGCCAGCAGCAGTATCCCCGGCCGCAGGGACGGCAGGACCGCCCGGGCCAGGGCCTGCTCTCCGGTCCGCAGAGGGCCGATCGCGGCGTCGCAAACGGCGTGGGTGCCGCACTCCACCAGGCCGACCATGCGGATCTGCGGGTAGCCGACGTTCTGCTCGCCCCGCCCGGAACGCGGTGGACGGCCGAACGCCTCCACGTTCGCCTTCGTGTCGGGCAGATCGAACGTGGTGCCGTCGATCGCGGTCAGCCGCCAGTCTCGGTAGAAGGCACCCTGAGTACCCGGTGTGGCAACCGGACGGCACACCCGCGCGAACAACTGCCGCAGCGGCGCCACCCCCAACCGTGACCTGGCTTTCCAGATCGCCGCCGTACTCGGCACCGCCCACGACGCACGCCAGCGCCGCTCACCCTGCAAACCCATGGTCAGCAGCCGGGCGACCTCCTCGTAGCTCTGCCCCGAGAAAAGGCACATCGCCAGCACGAAGTAGACCACCAGCCGGGCCGGCAACAGCCGGTTTCGCTGCTGCACCCGGCCCGTCTCCGCCAACACCTCGTCCACGAGCCGCGCAGGAAACGCCTGCGTCAGCACCCCGACCGCGACCCGGTCCGACAGACGCTCACCAGATGACTTCAGCTGACCCGCTCTCGGCATACCACCAGCAACGACCAGATTGCACCTAAGTTACTGGTATTGAGGCTAGCCCATGACTGACCTACCGCTGCTCCCATGGGTCGGCCGGCAGTACCTGACCGTTCGCGGCGAGTGCGCGACGCGGAATAACCGGTGGGCAGCCAACGGGCAGGGTCGGGTTAAGTGCCCTGAGAGTGCCCTCGGGCACGAGGGAAGTGCTGACTTCCCAGCTCAGGAAGTCAGCCGTACACCCTGTGCGGGGGTGCCGCCGCTTCGCCGTGTCCGGAAGTCGTGCCAGGTGCCGTGTGCCCGGCGCCGGATGCTGTGCGGATACGGTTGGTCATGGGTGGCCATGAGCGACCGCGGACGTATGGGTCACCCGGCACATACAAAGAAAAGGGGCGCGTAAGCGCTTTCGGCGTTCACCGTCCGTTCGCCGGCCCATTGCTTCGTTCAATACGCAAAGATATAGGCGGTGAACGGACCGGGGTGCGGCCCATGGATCCCCATCCATGGGCCGCACCCGGCTTACCCCCGTCGGGCGCGGAGCCGCACCGTCCGCCGACCGCCGCCGAACGAGCAAAACCCCCCACGGCCTTCACTCGTTCATCCGGTCGGCGTCGGTTTCGTGCCCGACGCCGTA
This sequence comes from Streptomyces sp. NBC_00316, assembly GCF_036158715.1. NCBI lineage: Bacteria > Bacillati > Actinomycetota > Actinomycetes > Kitasatosporales > Streptomycetaceae > Streptomyces > Streptomyces sp. NBC_00316. The sequence goes on from NZ_CP108023.1 coordinate 6,034,693, forward strand.
CAGTTTTTCGGCTGCCGATGGGGTGCGGCGAGACGTTTCACCTCTGGCCGAAACCCCGTGGTGACGTCCTGTGACCGTGCGCATACCCTTGGGCGGGGGGAATTGCGGATGCAACAGGTGGGGGTTCGGTGCTGCGTATCCATGTGTCAGGAATGGACCTTTCCCAGGTGCGGATGGCCACCCGGCCGGATGCATTGTGGGAAACCATTCTGAGTTTTCACCGGCTGAGGGACCGGCGTGCCTCCACGGTGTTCGGCAAATGGCGTGCGGAAACCCGGCCCCGGCTGAATGGGGAGACGCGCCTGCTGGCTGCGCTGGTGCCACCCCGCGGCTATTTCCCGGACTTCCTGACGCCCTCCCGGGCCGGCAGCGAGCCCCATGGCTTCGACGCCGGAATGGAGGCGCTGCGCGACACACCGCCCGAGCGGCTCCACGCCGAACTCGGCCTGCTGCGCGCCGACCGCCGCGAGCCCGGCCGGCCGTCGTCGCTGGGCGGGCGGCACGGTGGCGGGCATGCGGGCGGGCGCCCGGGGCGGACCGGTGGTGTACGGCCCGCGGGCGGTCGGCCGGGGGACGCGCGGCCGGTGCCACCCGTCCGGCTGGACGCACTCGGCGAAGGGCGCGCCGAACCTCTCGGGCGGCTCATCTCCGCCCTGCGCGGCTACCACCGTGCTGCCGTCGAACCGTACTGGCCGCACATCCGGGCCAGCATCGAGGCCGACCGCGCCGTCCGTGGCCGCGCACTCCTCGACGGCGGCGCCGAGGAACTCCTCGCCTCCCTCCCGCCCATGATCCGCTGGCGGGCCCCGGTGCTGGAGGCGGACTACCCCGTCGACCGCGAACTGCATCTGGACGGGCGGGGGCTGCTGCTCCAGCCGTCGTTCTTCTGCCGCTCCACCCCGGTGGTCTACCGCGACCCGACGCTCCCGCCCGTGCTCGTGTACCCGGTCACCCACTCCGCCGCCCCGGTCTTCGCCGAGCCGGGCCCGGGCCCCTGGCTGGGCCGGCTCCTCGGCAACACCCGGTCGACGGTCCTCCAGGCCATCGGCGCGGGCTGCACGACCAGCGAGCTCGCCCGCAGGGCCGGAGTGTCCCTGGCCTCCGCCAGCCAGCACGCCTGTGTGCTGCGCGAGGCGGGGCTCGTACGCACCCTGCGGCACGGCAGCTCGGTCCTGCACACGCTCACCCCGCTGGGCGGTTCGCTGCTCAGGGGAGGCGCGCCGCTCGCGCTCTCCTGAGGGACCGTGACACTCTCCTGACGGGCCGGAACGGGCCGCTCCGGAAGATTGTGCCGGCGCCGGCGATGAGTTCCGGGACGCCTCACCGTCTACCCCTCGAAGGCGCTCGGACCGGGCGCCACCGAAGAGAAGAGAGAGACGCACATGCCTCAGATGATCTTTGTGAATCTGCCGGTCAAGGACCTCGAGACGACCAAGGGCTTCTTCGGCAAGCTCGGCTTCTCGTTCAACCCGCAGTTCTCCGACGAGACCACCGCGTGCCTGGTCATCAGCGACACGATCTTCGCCATGCTCATCACCGAGCCGCGCTTCAAGGAGTTCACCAAGAAGGAGATCGCCGACGCCTCGAAGACCACCGAGGCGATCATCGCGCTCAGCGCCGAGAGCCGCGAGGAGGTCGACGTGCTGGCCGATACGGCGCTCGCCTCCGGAGGATCGCCCGCCAACGAGCCCATGGACCACGGATTCATGTACGGCCGGTCCTTCCAGGACCCCGACCACCACATCTGGGAGGTCGTGTGGATGGACCCGGCCGCCGTCCAGGCCCAGGGCTGAGCGCCCGGTGAGCCCGGGGCCTCACCCGGAGGTGAGGCCCGGCCAGGTCACGCCCGTGAGCTGCTCGGACGCCACCCACAGCCGTTCGCCCGCCGCGTCGCTGCGCGTCCAGCCCGCCCGCCAGGACGGGGCGGGCGCGCCTCGCCAGCCCAGCAGCTTCGGGCCGGTGAACGAGTCGGGGCGTACGCCGGGGGCGGTGGCCGCGTACAGCGTCGGCAGCGCCCCGGACGACGCGGGCTGGGCGACGATCCGGTTGCCGATGTCGAAGATCCGCTCCGCGGCCCTGCGGTTCTCCATCCGGGCCGCCACGGTCTGCAGATTGGTCGCCGCGTAGCCGGGGTGCGCGGCGGCGGCCACGAGACCGGATCCGGAGGCGGTGACCCGGCGCGCCAGCTCATGGATGAAGAGCAGGTTCGCGGTCTTCGAGCGGCCGTACGCGATCCAGCGGCGGTAGTTGCGCTCGCTGTTGAGATCACCGATGTCGATGTTGGACGCGGCGTGCATCGCGCTGGACACACTCACCACGCGGGCCCCGGGGGTGTCGAGGAGCTTCGGCAGCAGCAGGTTGGTGAGGGCGAAGTGTCCGAGGTGGTTGACGCCGAACTGGGTCTCGAAGCCGTCGGCCGTCCGCCCGTACGGAAGGGCCATCACCCCTGCGTTGTTGATCAGCAGATCCAGCCGGTCGTACGGGTATGCCGCGGCGAACTCCCGTACGGACGACAGGTCGGCCAGGTCCAGGGGCGCGCACTCCACCTCCGCGCCCGGCGCGGCCGCCCGGATGTGCGCCTCGGCCTCCTTGCCGCGGCTCGCGTCGCGACAGGCGAGCAGCACCCGTGCGCCGCTGCGCGCCAACTCCTGTGCCGTGACCAGCCCGATGCCGCTGTTGGCTCCGGTGACCACCGCCGTACGGCCGCTCTGGTCGGGGATGTCGCTCGCGTTCCAGACCTTGGTCATGGATCAAGCGTACGGCCGGAACGGGTTGGCCGGAATCGGCTGGGAGGCGGTTCCGTCGCCCCGGCCGGGGCGACGGTCCTGCCGCCCCGGCCGAGAAGCGACCCTGTCACACCGTCAGACGGCGCGCACCGCGAAGACCTGGACCGATACCTCGTCGTCGTCCAGGCAGACGCCTGTCGCCAGGTCGAAACGCTGTTTCAGCAGCGGCGAGGCGACGAACGGCCGCCCGCCGTCCGATCCGACCAGGCCGCGGGAGAGGACGTACGCCCCCGTGAACGGGTCGCGGTTGTCGATCGCGTACACCTGCCGCGCCCGGTCGACGAAGAGTGCCACCTGCCTGCCGTCCGGGAGTAGGGCGGCCACACCGCGCCCCGGTGTCAGGAGTGACAGCTTGCAGACCGTGAACCACGCTTCCCCGCAGGCGAGTTGGACTGACAGGTGCTGCGCTGTCGTCACTGTTGTCGCGGTCATCGGGAAACGCTCCCTTCGAGAGTGCGGACGGCGAGCACCGGTCCGGCGAGGATCTCCAGGTCGGGCCTGACCTGGTCGCGCTCCGGAACGAACCGCACCGACGGGTCCGGTGCGTCCGGTGCGTTGACGAACGTGACGAACCGGCGCAGCCGCTCCGGGTCGTTGATGGTCTCGGCCCATTCGTCGCGGTAGCCGGCGACGTGGTCGGCCATCAGCCGCTCCAGCTCGTCGCAGAGCCCGAGCGAGTCGTGGACGACGACGTCCCGTACGTGGGCGAGGCCGCCCTCGATGCGGTCCAGCCAGGTCGACGTGCGTTCCAGACGGTCCGCGGTACGGATGTAGAACATCAGGAACCGGTCGATGAGCCGCACGAGTTCGGCATCGGACAGATCCTGGGCGAGCAGGTCCGCGTGGCGCGGTGTGGCGCCGCCGTTGCCGCCCACGTACAGGTTCCAGCCGCTCGCCGTGGCGATGATCCCGAAGTCCTTGCCGCGCGCCTCCGCGCACTCGCGGGCGCAGCCCGAGACCGCCGACTTCAGCTTGTGCGGCGAGCGCAGCCCGCGGTAGCGCAGCTCCAGGTCGATCGCCATCTTCACCGAGTCCTGCACGCCGTACCGGCACCAGGTCTGCCCCACACAGGATTTGACCGTGCGCAGCGACTTTCCGTACGCGTGCCCGGACTCGAACCCGGCGTCCACGAGGCGCGTCCAGATCAGCGGCAGCTGTTCGACGCGGGCGCCGAACAGGTCGATCCGCTGCCCCCCGGTGATCTTCGTGTACAGGCCGAAGTCGCGGGCGACCTCGCCGATCACGATCAGCTTCTCCGGAGTGATCTCCCCGCCGGGGATGCGCGGCACGATCGAATAGGAGCCGTTGCGCTGGAGGTTGGCGAGGAAGTGGTCGTTGGTGTCCTGCAGGGCGGCCTGTTCGCCGTCCAGCACGTAGCCGCTCGCGCCGAGCGTCGGGGCCAGCGAGGCGATGATGGAGCCGACCGCCGGCTTGCAGATCTCGCAGCCGTCCCCGCCGCGCGCCGCCTCCCGGCCGTGCGAGTCGAGCAGTCGCGCGTACGACGTGACGCCGAGGGTGCGGACGATCTCGTACAGCTCGCTGCGGGAGTACGGGAAGCAGCCGCACACACCCTTGTCGGTGCTCTGCGGCAGCAGCTGCCCGATCACCTTCACGCAACTTCCGCAGCCGGTACCGGCCTTGGTGCACTTCTTCACCTCGGGCAGCGCGGTGTGTGCACAGATCGCGCCCTTGGTGACGTTGTGGCAGGAGCAGATCACCGCCTCGTCAGGCAGCGCGGACGGGCCGAGTGCGACCGGGCCGCCCGCACCGGCCGGCAGCACCAGCTGCTCGGGGGCGACCGGCAGGACCGTCCCCGTCATCGGCCGCAGCGTGCCGTACTGCTCGGCGTCCCCGACCAGCACCCCGCCGAGCAGGGTGCCGTCCTGCCCGATCACCAGCTTCTTGTACACGCCGGAGCGGGAGTCCGCATACACCACGTCGAGGCAGCCCTCGGCCGTACCGTGCGCGTCACCGAACGACGCCACGTCCACCCCGAGGAGCTTCAGTTTCGTCGACAGATCGGCGCCGGTGAATGCCGCCTCCTTGCCGGCGATCACCTCGGCGGCCGTCTGCGCCATCTCGTAGCCGGGCGCGACGAGCCCGTACACCCGGCCGTCCGAGGCCAACGCGCATTCGCCGATCGCGAAGACCGACGGATCGGAGGTGCGGCACTCCTCGTCGACGATGACGCCGCCGCGCGGGCCGACCGCCAGACCGCAGTCGCGGGCCAGCTGGTCGCGGGGGCGTACGCCCGCCGAGAAGACCACCAGGTCGGTGGCGAGCGAGGAGCCGTCGGACAGCGACATGCCGTTCACCGCGCCGTCCTCGCCCGTGGTGACCGCCTGCGTACCGACGCCCGTGTGCACGGTGAGGCCCATCGACTCGATGGTGCGCAGCAGTGCCGCGCCGCCGCCCTCGTCGACCTGCACCGGCATCAACCGGGGCGCGAACTCCACGACGTGCGTGTCGAGTCCGAGTCCCTTCAATGCGCCCGCCGCCTCCAGCCCGAGCAGCCCTCCGCCGACCACCGCGCCGGTCCGTGCCGTCCTTGCGTACTCCTCGATCGCGAGGAGGTCCTCGATGGTGCGGTAGACGAAGCACCCCTCGGCGTCCTTGCCGGGGACCGGCGGGACGAACGGGTACGAGCCGGTGGCCAGCACCAGCGTGTCGTACGTGAAGGTCTCCCCGGAGCGTGCGGTGACGGTACGGGCCTCGCGGTCGAGGGACTCGGCGGGGTCGCCGAGGTGCAGCTCGAAGCCGTGCTGCTGCATGAATCCGGGCTCGACGAGCGAGAGATCTTCCGGGGTCCTCCCGGCGAAGTACGAGGTCAGCTGGACCCGGTCGTAGGCGGCGCGCGGCTCCTCGCAGAGCACGACGACCCTGGCCGTGCCCGCGGTCGTGGTCAGGCCGCGGTCGGCGAGCGCCTCCAGGAACCGCTGGCCGACCATGCCGTGTCCGACGACCACAATCGTCGGGAGGGCGGAGGTACGGTCGGTCGGGAGAGTGGACACCGGCATCTCAGAAGCCTCCGTCGTGGGTGAGGAGATGGAGCAGGGACGTTTCGGCGGGGAGCGGTTCGTCGTCCTCCCAGGTCCGGGCGAGCGTGCCGACCGCGGCGAGATCGCCGAGCAGCACACCGCCCGCCAGCCGGTCGCCACGCACGACGACCGAGCGGTACGCGCCACGGGTGGCGTCGGCCAGCCGGACGACGTCGTCGCCGGGCAGCGGCCGGGAGTCCCCGAACGCGGCCAGGTCGAACGGGCCCGTGGGCCCGGCCGCCGGACCGTGCAGCGTGAGACGGGTCAGGGCGCGGGTCCCCTCGTAGCGGGCGGGCCGCCCGGCCAGCACATCGACGAGCACATCGGCCTGCTCCAGCGCCGGGCCCGCCAGCCCATACACGGCGCCGCGGTGCTCGGCGCAGTCGCCGACCGCGTGGATGTACGGATCGGAGGTACGCAGCTCGTCGTCGACGACGATCCCGTTGCGCACCTCCAGGCCGGCTGCCCGCGCGAGCCCGGTCCTGGGACGTACGCCGCAGGCCAGCACCGTGATCTCGGCCGCCAGCTCGTAGCCGTCGGCGAGCTCCACCGCCCGCACCGCTCCGTCGGCGCAGCGCAGCCCGCGGACCCGGCACTCGGTGTGCACCTCCACGCCGAGGCTCTCCAGATGGCGCCGGAGCAGCCCGGCCGATTCGGCGTCCAGCTGCCGCTCCATGAGGTGCTCGCCCTGCTGGGCCAGCACCACCTGGGCGCCGGACGCGGCGAGGGCGCGGGCTGCGGACACGCCGAGCAGGCCGCCGCCGATGACGACGGCGCGCACGCCTGCAGCGGTGTGCTGCCGCACGGCCTCCCGCAGAGCGAGGCAGTCGTCGAGCGTGCGGAACGCATGCACCCCCTCCGGCATCGTGTCGCCGAGCCCGCGCAGCGGCGGCAGCACCGGGTTGGACCCGGTGGCCAGCACCAGCCGCTCGTACCGGACGACGCCTCCGTCGTCGCAGTGCACCAGCCGGTCCGCCCGGTCGATCCGCACCACCCGCACCCCGCGCCGCACCTCGGCCGGGGGCAGCGCGATGACCTCGGCCGCGTACCGCCCGGCCAGTACCTCGGCCAGCAGCACCCGGTTGTAGGGGGCGTGCGTCTCCTCGCCGACGACGGTGACGCCGGGCACCCGGGCGGCGAGCCGTGCGCCCGCCATCCCGGCGCCGATCACCACCACACGCGCCGCGTTCTCCGTCTTCGTCCTCATGGTGAGCAGCTTGTGCGGTGGGTGTTACCCGACCGGATCCCCGCTGTTTCCCGGGCGGAACCTTGCGCTCAGCGCCTGCGGACGCGCTCTGTGAGGGCGCCGTGCCACGGGAACCTCAGAGTTGGCTCAACTTTCCCGCGATCCGGACGAGACAGTTGGACGGGACACGTATCTCGTCCATACAGTCGCGACCATGCCCGACATCACGCTCACCACCCTGGTCGTCCTCTGCCTCGCCGCTGCCGCCGCGGGCTGGATCGACGCGGTGGTCGGCGGCGGCGGGCTGCTTCTGCTGCCCGCGCTGCTGCTCGGCCTGCCGCACGTCCCCGCCGCGCACGTCCTCGGCACCAACAAGGCGGTCGCGATCGTCGGCACGTCGGGCGCGGCCGTGACGTACGTACGCAAGGCGCCGGTGAAGGTCGGGACGGCCGTCCGGATCGGGCTCGTCGCGCTGGCCGGATCGATGACCGGGGCCTTCTTCGCCGCCGGGATCAGCAGTGACGTACTGCGCCCGGTGATCATGGTGGTGCTGCTGGCGGTCGCGGCGTTCGTGATGCTGCGTCCCCAGTTCGGCAGGGAGGCCGCCGGGGACACGGACCGCAAGGTCACCCTGGCCCGTACCGCCACCGCGATCGTGCTGGTCGGCGGCGGCATCGGCTTCTACGACGGGCTGTTCGGGCCGGGCACCGGCACGTTCCTGGTACTCGCCCTGACCGCCGTGCTCCACCTCGACCTGGTGACGGCGTCCGCGACCGCAAAGATCGTGAACGTCTGCACCAACGGTGGCGCCCTCGCGATGTTCGCCTACCAGGGCAGCGTGATGTGGCAGCTGGCCGCTCTGATGGCGGTGTTCAACCTGGCGGGCGGGCTGCTCGGCGCGCGGATGGCGCTGCGCAAGGGCAGCGAGTTCGTCCGGGGCGTGCTGCTGGTCGTGGTGTTCTCGCTGGTCGCGAAGCTGGGCTTCGACCAGTGGGCGTGAGGGTGCGGGTCACCGCACGCCGGTGAGGTGTGCGTAGGCCACCACATTGCCCTGGTAGCCGGTGGTCGGCGAGAAGCCGCCGCCGCAGGTGATCAGACGCAGCGAGGCATGCGGCGAGGCGCCGTACACCCGCTGGTCGGGGAAGTTCTTGTTCTCGTACACCTCGATGCCGTCGAGCGAGAAGACGGCGGTGTGCCCGTCCTGGCGGTCGACCTCGATGGTGCTGCCCTTCTGGAGGGACCCCAGGTCGTAGAAGACGGACCGCCCCTGCGCGTTGTCGACATGACCGGCGACGAGCGCGGTGCCCTTGGCACCGGGCGGGGTGCCGTCCTTGTACCAGCCGACGACGTTACGGTTCTCGGCCGGCGGCACGTCGAGACTGCCGTCGGAGCCGAGCCCGAGCCCGATCATCGGGGCGCTTACCCGGATGCTGGGGATACGGAGGCGGACGGGCGCCGAGGGACGCAGCGGTTCGGCGACGGGTGAACCGGGCTGCGGTTCGGGCCCGGCGGCGAAGGCCTGGGCCGCGGTCGGCTGCGGCGGCACCAGCTGGGTGTCGGCGCCGTTCTGGATCATCCAGATGCCGGTCAGCGCGGCGACGGCGACCAGCCAGCCCTTGGCCTTCTGGAACACGGTCATCCTCCGGTGGGGGGAAGGTGGGGGTGGGTCCCGTCCCGGTGGCACGAGGCCACCGGGACGGGATCCTGGCGGTGACGGGGGACGTGGATACGTCCCCGTCAGTTGCCGGCCTGCGTGCCGCTCGCCCGACGACGCAGGAGCCAGGCTCCGCCGACGGCGGACACGGCGAGAACGCCGGCGCCCGCCGCGATCTGGGTGGTGTCAGGACGGACGCTGCCGCCTACACCAGTTTTGACGTGCCCGGAGGGCTCGAGGGGGGAGTCGGAGCCGTCGCCTCCGTTGTCACGGCCGCCTTCGTCGCCCCCGTTGTCGCGGCCGCCGTCGTCGTTCCCGCCGTTGTCGCGTCCGGAGCCGTTGCCGTTGTCGCGTCCGTTCCCGTTTCCGTTTCCGTTCCCGTTGTCGCGTCCGGACTCGTTTCCGTTGTCGCGTCCGGAGCCGTTGCCGTTGTCCCGTCCGTTCCCGTTCCCGTTCCCGTTCCCGTTGTCGCGTCCGGACCCGTTGCCGTTCTCCCGCCCGGACCCGCTCCCGCTGTCGCGCCCCGTAGGGGAGTCGTCTTCGGGGGAGGACTGACGACCGAGGATCGTGTCGTCCGTGGAGAGTGCGTCCAGTGGGCTCTCGTTCCCGAAGAGGTCCCCGTTCCCGGTGAGCAGCGAGTCGAGGGAAGGAATCTTGCCCCCGCCGCCCCGGTCGTCGCCGGGGGCGTCGTCCTGTCCGCCGACCTTCTCGGTGGCCTGACCTCCGGCCTGCCCGGTGTCCGCAGCTCTCACCGCGAGAGCTCCTGTGGCCTCCTTTCCGTTCTCACAGGACACACCGATGCTGTACGGCCCCGCATCGGCTGCCTCGGGCACCTTGAACGTGCCCACGAGTACCTGCTTGCCGGTGGCCGGCGCCAGCGTGAACTGCCCTGCCTCCAGGGAGTTCGCATCCCCGACGGCCCTTGCGCCACTTCCACAGGCGGCGGTGTTCACCACCACCGTGGTGCCCGGAGCCGCGGTCGCCGGGGATATCTCCAGCGCGCCGAGGTCGCCTGCATACGCCGGCGATGCGGCGGTGGAGAGGCCGAGCGCGGCAACGGCGAGTGCCGCAGCGGCGGTGCCGTTCACGAGGCGGGCAGGACTGCGCATGGGGGATTCCTTTGAGCGACGGCGCTGGCTGGTGTGTCCTGACTCCGAGCTAACGGTCGGCCTGCCCCCCATGCCTGCTGACGTCGAGTCAGCTTTCACTCGATCGGTCCGGTCCCGCTTCCTTGCCGATCGGTGTTTGTGCAGGTCAGTGCCCCGTTGAAAGGGGTTCGTCCCGCCTTGCGACACGCCGTGCCGATTGGGTGACGAGTTCTGGGGTGCGAGTGGTGTACGTCACACGCATGACTTCGCCGGCCCCGGGCACACGACATCACACCCCCCCACGGGTCGGCTCTCCCCCCTGCCGCCCGGCCGCTGCCCTCGCCGGGCCCCGGGGGCCGGCGAGGGCGGCTCCCTCTGTACTCCGGGGCGGGGGTGAGCGGCCTCAGACGGTGTCCCGGGGTGCGCCCTCGTATGCCAGCCCCACTCGCTTCATCAGCTCCTCATCGACGGTGAACTCCGTGTCGTCGATCCGCCGGACCGGGGCGATGCCCTGGGAGTTGGTGAGGAACGCCGACCGGAAGGCGCCGATCCCGTCCAGCGTCACCGGCCGCCGTACCGACGTCAGTCCGGCGCCCGGCAGTTCCTGCTCCAGCAGGGCCATGGTGATACCGAGAAGTGATGGCGCGGCGGGCCAGACCACCGAAGTGCCGTCCCAGAAGGCGATGTTGGTGATCGCGCCCTCGGTCACGGCCCCGTCCGGAGCGGTCAGCAGTGCCTCGTCGAAGCCCGAGCGCTCGGCGAGCCGGCCGTAGTAGGTCTGGCCGAATTCGCCCGGACGCTTGATGTGCGGCACGGTGCGGACGTACGGGACGGACATCAGGCTGTGGGGCGCGGGGGACTTCCGGGCCGGCTCGCGCACGGTGACCATGACCGTCGTCTCCGTGTCGCCCGGCGGCAGGAAGGCGTACACCCGGGTCGAGGCGTCCTGCGTCTCCGCACCGGCCAGCGCGTGCCGGATCAGTCCGCGCACCCGGTCTCCGTCCAGGCCGTGGCCGAACAGCTCCCGGTTCGCGGCGGCGAGCCGGTTCAGGTGCAGGGTGAGGCCCCGTACCCTCCCGTCCCTGACCTGCATGGCCGTGAAATGGCCGAAGCCGGAGAAGGCGGGGATCCGGAGATCCGCTTCCGTGGCTGCGTGTCCGTTGAACTCGACGTACGGCGGCGGCTGCGGTGCAGGGGTCGTCATGTGCTCCACCGTATGCCGGAGGGTGTGCGGAAAGGCAGGCGGAGAGCTTGACCTCAACTTTGGTTGAGATACGAGTCTCGGTGCATGGACCTCATCACGTCTCCCGTATCCGACGCATCCGTCACCACTGCGCCCCTGAAGGTCGCGGTCATCCTCGCCAGCAATCGCGAGGGCCGGTTCGCCCCGGTGGTCGCCGACTGGTTCCTCTCCCGCACGGCGGACCACCCGGACGTCGAGACCGACCTCGTCGACGTCGCCGCACTCGATCTCCCGACGGCTCTCGGCCACCGCCCCGGCCCCGACGCACAGGCGCAACTGGCCGAGGTGTCAATTCGGTTGGCTGCCGCCGACGCCTTCGTCGTCGTCACTCCCGAGTACAACCACTCCTACCCGGCCCCGCTGAAGAACCTCATCGACGGGTATCGCGCCGAATGGCAGGCCAAGCCCGTCGCCTTCGTCTCGTACGGGGGAGTGTCCGGCGGTCTGCGGGCCGTCGAGCACCTTCGCCAGGTCTTCGCCGAGCTGCACGCCGTCTCCATCCGCGACACCGTGTCGTTCCACAACGCGGGCGCCCTGTTCGACGACGAGGGCAGGCACCGGGACCCGGCGGGTGCCGATGCGGCGGCGAAGACGCTGCTCGACCAGCTCGTCTGGTGGGGGCGGACGTTGCGGGACGCCAAGGCGGTACGTCCGTACGGTGGCTGACGGGCCGCCCTGTGGCTGCAGGTCCCGGAGCGATCACCCGCTCCGGGACCTGCTCCGGGTCAGGCGACCGAGACGGCCGACCAGGCCGCGGCCACCGCGTTCTGCTCGGCGCTGCCCGCGCCGTACAGGTCCTTCGCCGCGTTGAGCGTCGCCGTACGGGCGCCCGCGTACTTCGTCGAGGACGTCATGTAGACGGTCAGTGCCCGGTACCAGATCTTGCCGAGCCTGTCCTTTCCGATGCCGCTCAGCGTTGCGCCGTTGCACGTGGTGCCGTTGTGCTGGACGCCGCCGATGACCTTCGGGCCGCTGCCCTCGGCGAGCAGATACGCGAAGTGGTTGGCCACACCGGACGAGTAGTGCACATCGAGATTGCCGACCGAGGAGCTCCAGCAGTCCGCCGAGTTGCCGTCCTTGGAGGGCTGGTCCATGAACCGCAGCGCGGCCTTCCCGAAGCCGGGCTTCACGATCTTCTCGCCGATGAGGTAGTCGCCCGGGTCCTGCGGGTTGTTCGCGTGGAACTCCACCAGCGTGCCGAAGATGTCGGAGGTGGCCTCGTTGAGACCGCCCGACTCACCGGAGTAGGTGAGGCCCGCCGTCGTGGACGTCACGCCGTGCGACATCTCGTGCCCGGCCACGTCCAGCGCGACCAGGGGACCGAAGGTCGAGCCGTCGCCGTCGCCGTACGTCATGCAGAAGCAGCTGTCGTCCCAGAAGGCGTTGTTGTAGTTCTTCCCGTAGTGCACGCGGTTGTAGGAGCCCTTGCCGTCCCCGGCTATGCCGTTCCGGCCGTGCACGTTCTTGTAGTAGTCCCAGGTGCTGTCCGTGCCGTACTGGGCGTCGACCGCCGCCGATGCGCGGTCGGAGGTGGTGCCGGTGCCCCAGTGGTTGTCGGCGTCGGTGAACAGCACCGCGGGCGCCCGGCTCCAGCAGATGGTGAGGATGCAGCCGTCGGTCTTGTTCTGCGCGTCCCCGGAGTACGTGTTGCCCCGCGTCGCGTCCTTGAGCTGGTACGTCGCCCCGGACAGGGTCGTCTCCAGTGCGACCGTGCCGCTGTACAGCGAACGGCCGTCGCCGGACGCCGTCTCCACGCTGTCCCAGGCGTCGATCTGGCGGCCCGTCCGCGCGTCGGTGAGCACGACGCGGGCGACCGGGTTGCCCAGCGAGTCCTTGCCCGCCGCCTCGGTGCGCCAGGCCAGCTTGGGTGCGCCGTGCAGGGCGTCCACGACGAGCTGCGGCCGGGCGGCGACCTTGGTGAGCTGCTCGCCGCGGTGGGCTGTGCGCAGGGCGGCCGCGCCCAGGTCGGCGGCGCCCGAGGCGGACAGTGACGGTGTCACGGTGGGGACGGCGAGATCACCGCCGACGGCCCGGTCGGCGCTGCGGTACGCCCCGCCGGGTGCGAGATGGACGATGAAGTCGCCGCCGAGGACGGGGAGATGGCGATAGGTGCGGTCATAACGCACATGCTGGCTGCCGTCCCTGTCGACGACCACATCGCGCACCGCGGTGTCCTGGGAGCCGGTGAGGCCCAGGGCGGTGGCGTGCCCGATGAGCGCGGCCGCGGCGTGTTGGATGGCGGTGTCGCGGCTCGGGGCCGGGTGACCGGCCGCGGCTGCGCCCGCGGTGGCGGTGAGGGTGGAGGCCAGCAGAGTGGCGGCGGCCGCGGCTGCGCCGAGCAGGGTGAGGCGCGATGCATGCCGAATCGATCTCATCGGACTCCTCGGAGTGCGTGGGGGGACGAAGGCTGGTCCGGGCTGCGGTTCTGAGCCCGCCTCAGATTTAAGGGTGCATGACATGTCATGTCCATACCGCGACGCTGGTGGAGGGCGACACGGCACCGAACCGCCCCGACAATCGACGAGAAGGACACGCCACAGGCACAAGATCCGAAGAAACAAGAGCCGAAGAGCTGAGGAGATCCGACGGTGACGACGCCGGCATGGCTGACAGTGATGACCACCACGGACAGCGAGGAGAAGGCCCACGACCTCGCCCAGGGCGCGGTGGAGGCGCGGCTCGCGGCATGCGCGCAGATCTCCGCGCCCGTCACCTCCGTCTACCGGTGGCGGAACGCCATCGAGACCACGGAGGAGTGGCAGGTGCTGTTCAAGACGGTGGCCGAGCGCTACGACGAGCTGGAGGAACACCTTCTGGCGGTGCACGACTACGAGACCCCGGAGATCATCGCGACGCCGGTGGTGCGGGGAAGCGAGCGCTACCTCGCCTGGGTGACCGCGGAGACGGTCCCGGTCACGGCCCTCTGACCATGCCGCCGACCGACCCCGAACTGCCCTTCTTCGTCTACGGCACGCTGCTCCCCGGCGAACGCAACCACGACCTGCTCCTCCGCGACCGCGCGGTCGCCGAACAGCCGGCGGTGCTGCCGGGTGCCCTGCTGTACGACGGCCCCGGCTACCCGTACGCGATCGACGGCCCCGGCGCCGTGCGCGGCACGCTCGTCACGGCCGCGCCCGCCGTGTACGCGGAACTGCTCGTCCTCCTCGACCGGCTGGAGGAGTACGGCGGACCGGGGCACCCGCGCAATCTCTACGAGCGGGTCGCCCGCGAGGTCCGCCTCCCGGGCGCGGTCCCGCCCGCCCCCGCAACCGCCCGCGCCTGGGTCTACCTCGCCGCCGCCCCCGTCACCCGCTCCCTGCGCACCGGCGGCATCCCCATCCCCGGAGGCGATTGGCTCACCCGGCGGCCGCCTCCACACGCACCGCGCACACCTTGAACTCCGGCATCCGCGACACCGGGTCCAGGGCCGGGTTCGTCAGTGTGTTGGCCCGGCCCTCACCCGCCCAGTGGAACGGCATGAAGACGGTGTCCTGCCGGATCGTCCCGGTGATCCGGGCCGGCGCCACCGCCCGCCCCCGCCGCGAGGTCACCGCCACCGGATCGCCCTCGGCCACCCCGATCCGCTCGGCGAGCCGCGGATGCAGCTCGACGAACGGCCCGGGGGCGGCGGCGTTGAGCTCGTCGACCCGGCGGGTCTGCGCCCCCGACTGGTACTGGGCGACCACCCGTCCGGTCGTCAGCACCACCGGATACTCCCTGTCCGTCTCCTCGGCCGCCGGACGGTGCGTCACGGGTACGAACCTCGCCCGCCCGTCGCCCGTCGCGAACCGGTCCAGGAACAGCCGCGGCGTACCGGCGTGTCCCTCGTCCGGACACGGCCAGAACACCCCGTCCTCCGCCGCGATCCGCTCGTAGGTGATCCCCGCATAGTCGGCGGGACCGCCCGCCGAGGCTCGCCGCAGCTCGCCGAAGACCTCCTCCGGGTCGGTGGGGAACCCCTTGCCGTGCCCGAGGAGCGCGGCCAGCCCGTGCAGGACCTCCAGATCGCTGCGGACGCCGTCCGGCGCGGTGACCGCCCGCTGCCGCAGCAGCACCCGGCCCTCCAGATTGGTCGTCGTCCCGGTCTCCTCCGCCCACTGCGTCACCGGCAGCACCACATCGGCCAGCGCCGCCGTCTCCGACAGCACCACGTCCGCGACCGCGAGGAAGTCCAGCGACCGCAGCCGCCCTTCCACATGCGCGGCGTGCGGCGCCGACACCACCGGATTGGACCCCATCACCAGCAGCGCCCGCACGTCCGTCCCCAGCGCGTCGAGGAGTTCGTACGCACTGCGTCCCGGCCCCGGCAGCGAGTCCGGGTCGACCCCCCACACCCCGGCCACATGGCGGCGCGCGGCCGGGTCGGTGAGCTTGCGGTAACCGGGCAACTGATCGGCCTTCTGGCCGTGTTCACGGCCGCCCTGGCCGTTGCCCTGCCCGGTCAGGCAGCCGTATCCGGACAGTGGTCTGCCCGCCCGGCCGGTGGCCAGGCAGAGGTTGATCCAGGCGCCCACCGTGTCCGTCCCCTTGGACTGCTGCTCCGGTCCGCGCGCGGTCAGCACCATCGCGTTCCGCGCATCGCAGAACATCTCGACGGCCTCCCGCAGCTGTGGCACCGGCACTCCGGTCAGCCGCTCCACGAGCTCCGGCCACTGCGCCATCACGGCGGTCCTGGCCTCGTCCCAGCCACGCGTCCGGTCGCGTACGAACTCCTCGTCCACCCGCCCTGTCGCGACCACCAGATGCAGCATCCCGAGCGCCAGCGCCAGGTCGGTGCCTGGCCGGGGTGCCAGATGCAGATCGGCCTGCTCGGCGGTCCGGGTCCGGCGCGGGTCGATGACGATCAACCGGCCTCCGTTCTCCCGCAGTTCGGTCAGATAACGCAGTGCGGGAGGCATCGTCTCGGCGAGGTTCGACCCGACGAGAATCACGCAGCCGGTGCGCGCGATGTCCTCCAGGGGGAACGGCAGCCCGCGGTCGAGGCCGAAGGACCGCTGGTGCGCGGCGGCCGCCGACGACATGCAGAAGCGCCCGTTGTAGTCGATCTGCGAGGTACCGAGCACCACCCGGGCGAACTTCCCGAGCGCGTACGCCTTCTCGTTGGTGAGGCCGCCACCGCCGAACACCCCCACCGCGTCGGGCCCGTGCACGGATCGGGTACGGCCGAGTCCGCCGGCGATCCGTTCCAGCGCCTCGTCCCAGCCGGCCGGCTCCAGCTCGCCACTGCCGGGATTGCGTACCAGCGGTCCGGTCAGCCGTACGCGTGAGGACAGCACGGCGGGCGCGGTCCGGCCCTTGCCGCACAGGGCGCCGCGGTTGACGGGGAAGTCGGGGCGCTCGAGGACCTCGGCCACCGCACCGCCGTCGGCCGGTCGCAGATTCATCCCGCACTGCAGCGAGCAGTAGGGGCAGTGGGTGGCGGTGGGAGCGGTCTCGGTGCGGGTCATGGGACCCAGCGTGCGAGCCGGGTGTTACGGAGGCGCCCGCGACCGGTTACGCCACCGGAACGTGCACCTCAGCCTGCGTGCACGGGCCCGGTGAGGTCGGCGCCCACCGGCCCGTGGGGCCGGCCCGCACCGAAGCGGCGAGGCGGGCCGCGGCTCCCCGCCCGCCGGCCGCCCGGTGCCTCATCGCCCGCCCGTCGCCAGCGCCTCCCCGACCCCGGGCTCCCGGGGCCCCAGGAAGTGCGGATCCGGCTTGAACACCGCGTCCAGCGCCGCCTTTCCCGCCGCGAACACCTCCCGCGTCCCGCCGTAGTACCAGGTCGCATCGTGCTTGGCGTCGACCCCGACCCCGTACGCATCGATCCCCGCGGCCCGGCACAGCGCGATCGCCCGCCGGATGTGGAACCCCTGGCTCACCAGCAAGGCCCGGTCCACCCCGAAGATCTTCTTGGCCCGCACACAGGAGTCCCAGGTGTCGAACCCGGCGAAGTCGCTGACGATCCGCTTGTCCGGCACCCCGCGCACCACGAGATACGTCCGCATGGCATCCGGCTCGTCGTACTCCTTCCGGCTGTTGTCACCGGTCACCAGCACGACCCTCACCTTGCCGTCGCGGTACAGCCCGGCGGCCGCGTTCAGCCGGTTCGCGAGATACGGCGACGGCTTCCCGTCCCACAACCCGGCCCCGAACACCACGGCGACCTGCTGCGCGGGCGCGTCCGCGGCCGTTCGGACCCGGGCGCCGGCCACGGAGTACATCCACGTGGCCGGTGCCAGCCCCAGCACACACGCGGCCATCACCCCCTGTACGAGGCGGCGTTGCCCACGCCGCGTGCGCGGCAGCCGGGGCCGCAGCCGTCCGGGCCGGCCCATCCATCGCGGCCACTTACCTCGCATCGGAGCCCCTTGGTCGGTGTCATCGCGTCACCTGGTCGGACGAGTACCGGGGCAGAAGGGTTCTCCGCCCCGCGCCTTTTTCCGCCGGCGCCGTCTGCCGTGCTGCCGGGCATCATGGGCCCATGAACCGTCCGAGTTCCCCCGCAAGCACCGGCACCGGCACCGACGGCCGGGTGACCGTCGCCTCGTACGTGAACACGAAGGGCTGCCCGCGCCCGGCGGCCGCCGTCCGCGCCTGACTGCGGGACCGGGGCATCGACCGGATGCCGTTCCCCCTCGACGACGTGCGCTGCGACCTGGCCTGCGGCCCCGGACCGGACGGGCGTTGGCGTGGCTGGATCACGGTCCGCGTCCGGGCAGCCGCGCTGCGACCGCTGGGGCTCCACCCGGACCAACCCGGGTCACAGCCGAGAGCGCCGTCGCCGCCGCGCCGGTGGCATGCGGCGGCGGAGCGCGTCGTACGCCCACCGGGTGCGGACCGCGCCCAGTAGCATCGGCCGATGCTGCTACCCCGGCTGATCGCCTCCGATCTCGACGGCACTCTTCTGCGCCGCGACGGCTCCCTCTCGCCCCGCACCCTCCGCGCCCTGCGCTCGGCCGAGAGCGCCGGCGCGGAGGTCGTCCTCGTCACCGCCAGGCCCCCCAGGTTCGTCGACCGGATCGCCGAGGCGACCGGGCTGACGGGGACGGCGGTGTGCAGCAACGGCGCCCTCGTCTACGACATCGGGACGCGTACGGTCGTCTCCTGGCGTGCCCTGGCCGTCAGCGTCGCCCAGCGCGTGGCCACCGCACTCGCCGTCGTTCTGCCCGAGGTGGGTTTCGCGCTGGAGACCGGAAACCACATCCTGTACGAACCGGCGTACCGGCTGCGCATGTCCGAGGACATCGATGCCGAACGGCCCGTGCCGTCCCTGGCGGATCTGTGGCTGACCGACGTACCCGTCACCAAGCTCCTCGCCTGGTCGGCCCGGCTCGACGCGGACACCCTGCTGGCCACGGCCCGGCAGGGGGCCGGCCCGGCGGGCAGTGACGTGCAGTTCACCCACTCCGGCGGGCGCGGGCTCCTGGAGATCAGCGCATCCGGTGTCACCAAGGCGGGCACCCTCGCCGAACTCTGCGCCGGACGCGGCATCGACGCCACGGAGGTCATCGCCTTCGGGGACATGCCCAACGACCTGACGGTCCTCGACTGGGCGGGCACCGGCTACGCCATGGGCAACGCCCACCCGGACGTGCTCGCCGCCGTACCGTCGCACACGGTGTCCAACGAGGAGGACGGCGTCGCCCTCGTCCTGGAGCGGTTCTTCGGACCGCCCACCGCGCCGTGAGCGCACAGCAAACACCCGTCACCCGTGCGCAACGACCCGGCAACCTGCGCCCGTCACCATCGGTCCATGACGGAGTCGGCATCGGCACAGCCCCGTGAATCCCTGCCTCTCGACAGCACAGCGCAACTGTTGACCCGCATCACCGCACAGCTCGGCACCCAGCTCAGCCATGTCTCCCTGAACGGAACGCGCAGACCCATGCACCACCGCACCGGCCGGCCCGCACCGAGCACCACCCCGCCCCCGGCACCCGCGCTCGTCGCCGTGGCCCACGGCAGCCGGAACCCGCAGGCGCTGCGCACGGTCACGGAACTGCTGGAACGGGTACGGGAGCTGCGCCCCGGCCTGGACGTCCGGCTCGGCCACATCGAGCTGAACGAACCGCTCCTGCCGTCGGCCCTGGCCGGCCTGGGCTCCGGTGACGCCGTCCTCGTGCCGCTGCTGCTCGGCCGCGGCCACCACGTCAAGCGCGACATACCCGCGGCGGCGGCCGCCGCCGCACCCGCCCTGCGGGCCACGATCGCCGCGCCGCTCGGCCCGCACCCGCTGCTCGTCGAGGCGCTGTACGGGCGGCTCGTCGAAGCCGGCTGGCCGGCCGGGGAGACCGGCGGCCGCAGCTCCGCCGTGGTCCTCGCCGCCGCCGGATCGCGCGATCCCGACTCGGCCGCCGACACCCGCCGTACCGCGCGGATGCTCAGCGAACGGCTCGGCGGGGTGCCCGTCGTCCCGGCGTACGCCTCCGCCGCCACACCCACCGTCCCCGTCGCGGTGCGCGCCCTCGCCGCCCGCGGCCGCAGCCAGGTCGCCGTCGCCTCGTACTTCACCGCGCCCGGCCGCTTCGCGGCGGCCGCCGCCGCTGCCGCCCCCGGTGCCGCGGCGGCCCCGCTCGGCGCGCATCCGGCGATGGCACGGCTGCTCCTGCGCCGGTACGACCAGGCGCTGGCCGGTGTGCTTCCGGCATCTGAAGCAGGGAGGAACAACCATCTCCTGGCGTCCGCCTGAGCCGTCCTGTCGGTCCGGCCGTTTACTGTCGGGACCATGGACGGTACGCGGGGCACACAGGAAAACGGCACCGCGCCCTATGGCGCGGCCGACACCGAGCGCTGGGACACCGAACCCGACAAACGGCCGGGCCGCACCGCGTTCCAGCGGGACCGCGCCCGCGTGCTGCACTCCGCCGCGTTGCGCCGGCTCGCCGGGAAGACCCAGGTCGTTACGCCGGGCACCCGCAGCCTCGCCTGGGACGCCAGCCCCCGGACCAGGCTCACCCACTCCCTGGAGTGCGCCCAGGTCGGCCGGGAGCTCGGCGCCGCGCTCGGCTGCGATCCCGACCTGGTCGAGACGGCCTGTCTGGCGCATGACATGGGCCACCCGCCGTTCGGGCACAACGGCGAGCAGGCGCTCAACGACTTCGCCTCGGACTGCGGCGGCTTCGAGGGCAACGCGCAGTCGCTGCGGCTGCTGACCCGGCTGGAGCCGAAGCGGTTCGTGCGCGACGTACAGAGCGGTGAGCTGGCCAGCGTCGGGCTCAACCTGACCCGGGCGGCGCTCGACGCCGCCACCAAGTACCCGTGGCCGCGCGGCGGCCACCCCAACGGGCCCGGCTCCCCGAAATTCGGGGTGTACGAGGACGACCTGCCGGTCTTCGAGTGGGCCCGCACGGGCGCCCCGCGACACGGCAAGTGCTTCGAGGCCCAGGTGATGGACTGGTCCGACGACGTCGCGTACTCGGTGCACGATTTCGAGGACGGGCTGCACGCCGGTCACATCGATCCCAACTGCCTCTTCGCCGAGCCGGAGCGCCGCGACATCTGGGAGGTGGCGATCGGGCGGTACGTGCCGCCCGACACCGACCCGCAGGAGCTGGCCGAAGCCCTCGACCGGCTCATCGGCCAGGAGTGGTGGCCGCACGGCTACGACGGGTCCGCCGTCGCCCAGGCCCGGCTGAAGGATGCGACGAGCCAGCTGATCGGCCGGTTCTGTCTCGCCGCCGAGACCGCGACCCGGGAGGCGTACGGCTACGGCCGCCTCGGGAGGTACAGGGCCGAACTCGTCGTCCCGCGCGAGGCGCGCAACGAATGCGCGGTGCTGAAGGCGGTCGCCGACCGCTATGTGATGCAGCGCGCCGAACAGGAAGCGATCCGCGCCGATCAGCGGATCGTCATCGCGGAGCTGGCCGCCGCGCTGACCGCGCGTGCCCCGGAAGGGCTGGAACCGCAGTTCCGCGCGCTGTACGACCACGCCCGCGACGACCGGGCCCGCAAGCGCGTCCTGGTCGACCAGATCGCTGCCCTCACGGACGCCTCGGCCCGCTCACTGCACGCCTCCCTCACGTCGCGGGGCAAGTGAGGGGCGCTCCACCGCGACCGCCTCGGACCACCGCCGGGGTGAGCCCCGCCGTCGCGTCCCCTTGTCCGGCCGCCGGACAAGTCCTGGCGCCGTGGGGCGCGGCGGGGGCGGCCCCGCACGGACACAGGTGATGTGCTGGGAGCACATGCCGCGCCGGGCGGGTCCGCGGCTGCGTCCGCGGCCCTGCTCATCGCGGCGCCGGCCACGGTCGGCACCCCGGTCTCCGGCCACCCCGGGTGACCTGATCGGGGTACACCCTCTTTCGCCATCACGCTGCGTGCGGGACGCTCGCAGTTGGCGGCGCCGCGCAGCAAGCACCGAGGAGGCATCAAGTGGTCGACGCACATCGGACGTTCGTCATCGTCGGCGGGGGACTGGCAGGAGCCAAGGCGGCCGAAACGCTCCGTTCGGAGGGTTTCAGCGGCCGGGTGATCCTGGTCGGCGATGAGCGTGACCATCCGTACGAACGGCCTCCCCTCTCCAAGGGCTATCTGGCCGGCAAGGAGGCCCGGGACAGCGTCTTCGTCCATGAGACGGCCTGGTACGCGGGCGCGGACGTGGAGCTCCACCTCGGCCAGCCCGTCGTCGGTATCGACCGGGGCGCCCGCTCCGTGGAGCTCGGCGACGGCACCGTCATCCACTACGACAAGCTGCTGCTCACCACCGGCGCCGAACCGCGCCGCCTGGACATCCCCGGAACGGACCTGGCAGGTGTCCACCATCTGCGCCGCCTCGCCCACGCCGACCGTCTGAAGAACGTGCTGTCCGCGCTCGGCCGCGACAACGGCCATCTGGTGATCGCCGGAGCCGGCTGGATCGGTCTGGAGGTCGCGGCGGCGGCCCGTGGATACGGCGCCGAGGTCACCGTCGTCGAACCGGAGGCGACCCCGCTGCTCCGGGTCGTGGGCCCCGAGCTCGGCCAGATCTTCACCGAGCTCCACAGCGACCACGGCGTCCGCTTCCGCTTCGGTGTCAGGCTCACCGAGATCGTCGGCCAGGACGGCATGGTCCTCGCCGCCCGCACCGACGACGGCGAGGAGCACCCCGCCCACGACGTCCTCGCCGCGATCGGTGCCGCCCCGCGCGCCGCCCTCGCCGAAGCCGCCGGTCTCACGCTCGCCGCCCGCACCGACGGCGGCGGCATCGCCGTCGACGCCTCGCTGCGCACCTCCGACCCGGACATCTACGCGGCCGGGGACGTGGCCAATATGCAGCACCCCCTGTTCGGTACCCGGCTGCGGGTCGAGCACTGGGCGAACGCGCTGAACAGCGGCCCGGCCGCGGCCCGCGCCATGCTCGGCCAGGACGTCGGCTACGACCGTGTGCCGTACTTCTTCTCCGACCAGTACGACCTGGGGCTGGAGTACTCGGGCTGGGCGCCGCCGGGCTCGTACGACCAGGTCGTCATCCGCGGCGACGCGGGCAAGCGGGAGTTCATCGCGTTCTGGCTGAAGGACCGCAGGGTGCTGGCCGGGATGAACGTCAATGTGTGGGACGTCACCGAGACCGTGCAGGAACTGATCCGGACAGGCGGACAGGTCGACCCGGACGTGCTCGCGGATCCGTCGGTACCGCTGGAGTCCCTGATCTGAGCCGCCCGCCGGACGGCGTTCGCACCGCGTTCCCCGCCGCCGGACGGTCGTGATCATGGTCCCGTCCGGCGTCCGCGTCGCCGACCGTGCCCCCGCGCCGCTCGTCCTCCCCCGTAGACTTCACCCGTGGCAGGCAGGATCAATGACGACGATGTGAAGGCGGTACGGGACGCGGTCCCGATCGACGCCGTCGTTTCCGAGTACCTCCAGCTGCGGAACGCGGGCGGAGGCAACCTCAAGGGTCTCTGCCCGTTCCACGACGAGAAGTCGCCCTCCTTCCAGGTCAGCCCGAGCAAGGGACTCTTCCACTGCTTCGGCTGCCAGGAGGGCGGCGACACCATCGCGTTCGTGATGAAGATCGACCATCTCTCCTTCTCCGAGACGGTCGAGCGGCTCGCCGCCAAGGCGGGCATCACCCTGCGTTACGAGGAGGGCGGCTACAACCCCTCCCATCAGCGCGGCGAACGCATCCGGCTGGTCGAGGCGCACAAGATCGCGGCTCAGTTCTACGTCGAGCAGCTGGACGGCCCCGAGGCGGAGATCGGCCGGAAGTTCCTCGCCGAGCGCGGCTTCGACCAGGCGGCGGCCGCCCACTTCGGCGTCGGCTACAGCCCGGCCGGCTGGGACCACCTCACCCGCTACCTCCGCGGCAAGGGATTCAGCGACCGGGAGCTCATCACCTCCGGACTCTCCCAGGACGGCCGTCGCGGCCCCATCGACCGCTTCCGCGGCCGGCTGATGTGGCCGATCAGCGACACGTCCGGCGAGGTCGTCGGCTTCGGCGCCCGCAAGCTCCGCGACGACGACAACGGGCCGAAGTACCTCAACACCCCCGAGACCGCGATCTACAAGAAGTCGCAGGTGCTCTACGGCATCGACCTCGCGAAGAAGGACATCGCGAAGGCCAGCCGCGCCGTCGTCGTCGAGGGCTACACCGACGTCATGGCCTGTCACCTCGCCGGCGTCACCACCGCCATCGCCACCTGCGGCACGGCCTTCGGCGGCGACCACATCAAGATCCTGCGCCGGCTCCTGATGGACAACGGCAGCGCCCGCGTGATCTTCACGTTCGACGGTGACGCGGCCGGCCAGAAGGCCGCCCTGCGCGCCTTCGAGGACGACCAGAAGTTCGCCGCGGAGACGTACATCGCGATCGCCCCGGACAACATGGACCCGTGCGATCTGCGCCTGGTCAAGGGCGACGAAGCCGTCCGCGACCTGGTCGAGCCCCGCACGCCGCTCTTCGAGTTCGCGCTCCGCCAGATCGTCGGGCGGTACGACCTGGAGACCCCGGCGGGCCGCGGCGCCGCACTCGACGAGGCCGCCCCCGTCGTCGCCCGGATCAAGAACAGCTCCTCGCAGCACGAGGTCGCCGTCCAGCTGGCCGGGATGCTCGGCATCCTCGACACCCAGTTCGTCGTCAAGCGGGTCGCCCAGCTCGCCCGCTGGGCCCGCGACCGCGGCGACCGGGGCCCCGCGCCCGCCTCCTCCCGCACCGGCCCCCCGCAGCACCAGCAGGTCCGGCCCACCGCCGGCCCCTCGGGCCCCGCACTCAATCTCCGCAGCCCGGCCCACCGCACCGAGCGCGAACTGCTCAAGCTCGCCCTACAGCGGCCCGCCCTGGTCTCCCCGGCCTTCGACGCCTACGGGGCCGACGAGTTCACCGCCCCGCCGTACGCGGCGGTGCGCCAGTGCATCGCGGAGTCGGGGGGCGCCGAGCAAGGCCTCGCCGACACCCGCGAGTATCTGGTCGGCATCCTCGACGCCGCCCCCAACGACACGGTGCGCAAGCTGGTCACCGAGCTCGCCGTCGAGGTCTTCCACGGCAAGTCCATCGACGAGGCGTACGCGGGCGAGCATCTGGTCAAGGTGCGGCTGCGCGCCGTCGACCGCCGCATCAACGACGTCCAGGGCAGCCTCACCCGCCTCGGCAGCAATGTGGCCCCCGACCATCTGGCGGCCGCGCAGAACGAGGTCTGGGTCCTCCAGCAGTACGCCCAGTCCCTGCGGAACAACGGCGCCGACGCGCTCTGACGCGCCCGCGCCCCTCACGGACCCCGCTCCGGGCCCGCGGACCCGGTCCCCATGCGTAACGGCCTCCCGTAACCGACCGGTCACGGAACGGACTCAGAAAGTCCGCGCACGCCCCTCGTGGCGGCGATGTGTCTTCCCCCACACTGGGTGGCGGTGCCTGAGTCATCGGAGCGCGGTCGGCCCACCGGACGGTGGGCCTCCCATCCCCGCGATCCGGCAGCGATCACCTGGAGGTCGCCCCCGTGCAGACCCGGACCGTGACCACAACCGAGCGTGTCTCGGCCGTCCCCGCGCAGAACCGGGCCACGCGTCATCCGGAGGCGGCGGTGGACCCACCGACACCCCACGAGCCCGAACCGCCCGAGGCGGCCGTCCCGGAAGACGCCCTCGTGGAGGAGCAGGCGGAGGTGCCCGAACTTCCGGAGCCCCGTGGCCGCCCCGACACCGGCGGCCCGTCCTCCGACCTCTTCCGTCAGTACCTGCGGGAGATCGGACGGGTCCCGCTCCTCACCGCCGCCGACGAGGTGGAGCTCGCCCGCCGCGTCGAAGCCGGCCTGTTCGCCGAGGAGCGGCTCGCGTCCACCCCGGACCCCGACTCCCAACTCGCCGTTGATCTCGACCGGTTGGTGGTCATGGGGCGGATGGCGAAGCGCCGCCTGATCGAGGCGAACCTGCGGCTCGTCGTCTCCGTCGCCAAACGCTACGTCGGCCGCGGCCTGACCATGCTCGATCTGGTCCAGGAGGGAAACCTCGGACTGATCAGGGCCGTCGAGAAGTTCGACTACGCCCGGGGCTACAAGTTCTCGACGTACGCGACCTGGTGGATCCGGCAGGCCATGTCCCGCGCCCTCGCCGACCAGGCACGCACCATAAGGGTCCCGGTCCACGTCGTCGAGCTGATCAACCGCGTCGTGCGGGTCCAGCGCCGGATGCTCCAGGAGCGCGGCTACGAGCCGACGCCCGAAGAGGTCGCCGCCCAGCTCGATCTGACGCCGGAACGGGTCGGCGAAGTGCTGCGGCTCGCCCAGGAACCCGTCTCGCTGCACGCGCCGGTCGGCGAGGAGGACGACGTCGCGCTCGGCGACCTGATCGAGGACGGGGACGCGGCGTCCCCCGTGGAGTCCGCCGCGTTCCTGCTGCTGCGCGAGCACCTCGAAGCGGTGCTCTCCACCCTGAACGAGCGCGAGCGGAAAGTGGTCCAGCTGCGCTACGGGCTGGCCGACGGGCGGCCCCGCACACTCGAAGAGATTGGCCGGATCTTCGGCGTGACACGCGAACGCATCCGCCAGATCGAATCCAAGACCCTCAACAAGCTGCGGGACCACGCCTTCGCCGACCAGCTCCGCGGCTACCTGGACTGAGGACGTACCGAAGCGGTCAGTCGACCTCGGCGACCGCCTGCGCGAACTGCGCCGTGTACAGCCGGGAGTACGCCCCCTGCGCATCCAACAGCTCGTCGTGCGTGCCCTGTTCGACGATCGCCCCGTTCTCCATCACCAGGATGACGTCCGCATCCCGGATGGTGGAGAGCCGGTGCGCGATCACAAAGCTCGTACGGCCGTGCGCGAGGCGGGCCATCGCCTTCTGGATCAGCACCTCGGTACGGGTGTCGACGGAGCTCGTCGCCTCGTCGAGGACCAGGATCACCGGGTCGGACAGGAACGCCCGCGCAATGGTGATCAGCTGCTTCTCGCCCGCGCTGACCCCGGTCCCCTCGTCGTCGATCACCGTGTCGTAACCGTCCGGCAGCGTACGGATGAAGCGGTCGGCGTGGGCCGCCCGGGCCGCCTCCTCGATCTCCTCCCGGGTGACCTCGCGCGCAGCGCCGTACGCGATGTTGTCCGCGATCGACCCGCCGAACAGCCAGGTGTCCTGCAGGACCATGCCGATTCCCGACCGCAGCTCGTCGCGCGACATCTTCGCCACGTCGACCCCGTCGAGAGCGATCCGGCCGCCCGTCACGTCGTAGAACCGCATCAGCAGGTTGACCAGCGTCGTCTTGCCGGCACCGGTCGGGCCGACGATGGCGACCGTGTGGCCCGGCTCGACGTTCAGCGACAGGTTCTCGATGAGCGGCTTGTCCGGGTCGTAGCGGAACGACACCTTCTCCAACGAGACGCTGCCGAGCAGCTCCGCCGGGCGCGTACCCGTCTCGGGGTCGGGATCCTGCTCCTCGGCGTCCAGCAGCTGGAAGATCCGCTCGGCCGAGGCGATACCCGACTGCACCAGGTTCGCCATCGAGGCGACCTGCGTCAGCGGCATCGAGAACTGCCGCGAGTACTGGATGAACGCCTGCACGTCACCGATCGACAGCGCACCCGACGCCACCCGCAGCCCACCGACGACGGCGATCAGTACATAGTTCAGGTTCGACACGAACATCATCAGCGGCTGCATGACCCCGCTGTTGAACTGCGCCCGGAAGCTCGCCTCGTACAGTGCGTCGTTCTGCTCGGCGAAGTCCTTCGCGGACTCCTCCTGCCGCCCGAAGACCTTCACCAGGGTGTGCCCGGTGTACATCTCCTCGATGTGGGCGTTGAGCTTGCCCGTCACCTTCCACTGCTGCACGAACTGCGGCTGCGACCGCTTGCCGACCTTCGTCGCCACGACCACCGACAGCGGCACCGTCACCAGCGCGACCAGCGCCAGCAGCGGCGAGATCCAGAACATCATGATCAGCACGCCGACGATGGTCAGCGCCGAGTTGATGAGCTGCCCCATCGTCTGCTGCAGCGTCTGCGAGATGTTGTCGATGTCGTTCGTCGCCCGGCTGAGCACCTCGCCGCGCTTGGCCCGGTCGAAGTAGGACAGCGGCAGCCGCGAAAGCTTCGACTGGATGTCCTCGCGCAGCTGGAACACGATCCGGTTGATCACCCGGATCGACAGCCGCGTCGACACCAGCATCAGCAGACCGGCACCGACGTAGACCGCCAGTGCCGTCAGCAGGACGTTGCCCACCGCATCGAAGTCGATGCCCTGGCCGGGGGTGAAGTCGACCCCGGAGAGCAGGTCGGCCAGGCCGCCGTTGGTCTTGCGCAGGCCCTCGACGGCCTGCTCCTTCGTCGTCCCCTCCGGCAGTCGCCGGCCGATGACCCCGGCGAACACCAGGTCGGTGGCCTTGCCGAGGATCTTCGGCCCCACGACCGAGAGCGCGACGCTCAGCACGCCGGCCGTCAGCATCACGTACAGCGTGGTCTTCTCCGCCGCGAAGCGCCGCAGCAGCCGCTTCGACGACCCCTTGAAGTCCATGGACCGGTCGGTCGGCGCCCCGCCCGCCATCATGCGTCCGCCAGGCCCGGCCATTACGCGGCCTCCGCTTCCGTCAGCTGGGAGAGCACGATCTCCCGGTATGTTTCGTTGCCGTCCATCAGCTCGTGATGGGTGCCGGATCCGACGACCCGCCCCTCGTCGAGCACCAGGATCCGGTCCGCGTCACGGATGGTGGACACCCGCTGCGCCACTATCACCACGGTCGACTCGGCCGTCTCCTGCGCCAGCGCCCCGCGCAGTGCGGCATCCGTCGCGTAGTCGAGCGCGGAGAACGAGTCGTCGAAGAGATAGATCTCCGGCCGCTGCACCAGCGTCCTCGCGATCGCGAGGCGCTGCCGCTGTCCGCCGGAGACATTGGTGCCGCCCTGCGCGATCGGTGCGTGCAGGCCGTGCTCCAGCTCCTCGACGAACTCCTTGGCCTGCGCGACCTCCAGCGCGTGCCAGAGCTCCTCGTCGGTCGCGTCCGGGTTCCCGTACCGCAGGTTCGTCGCGACCGTCCCGGAGAACAGATAGGGCTTCTGCGGAACCAGGCTCACCGTCTTCGCCAGCAATGCCGGCTCCAGCGTCCGCACGTCCGTGCCGTCGACCAGCACCTGGCCGTCGGTCACGTCGAAGAGCCGCGGCACGAGCCCGAGCAGCGTCGACTTCCCGCTGCCTGTCGACCCGATGATCGCCGTCGTCTCGCCGGGC
The DNA here is from genome assembly GCF_036158715.1 of Streptomyces sp. NBC_00316. NCBI lineage: Bacteria > Bacillati > Actinomycetota > Actinomycetes > Kitasatosporales > Streptomycetaceae > Streptomyces > Streptomyces sp. NBC_00316. The sequence goes on from NZ_CP108023.1 coordinate 6,063,292, forward strand.
CGCGCCACCAGATCCACCGACCGCAGCACCGGCTCCTCGGCGCCCGGGTAGCGGAAGTCCGCACCCCGCACCTCCAGATGACCGTGGGCGCGCAGCTCCCGCACCGGTGCGACCGGCGGCACCACGCTCGAATCGGTCTCCAGGACCTCCTGGATGCGCTCGGCGCACACCTCGGCACGCGGCACCATCATGAACATGAAGGTCGCCATCATCACCGACATGACGATCTGCATCAGATAGGAGAGGAACGCGGTCAGCGCGCCGATCTGCATCCCGCCGCTGTCGATCCGGTGCGCTCCGAACCAGACCACGGCGATCGACGACACGTTCACGACCGTCATCACGGTCGGGAACATCAGCGCCATCAGGCGCCCGGTGGAGAGCGCCACATCGGTCAACTCGGTGTTGGCGCCGTGGAACCGCTTCTCCTCGTACCCGTCGCGGACGAAGGCGCGGATGACCCGGTTGCCGGTGATCTGCTCGCGCAGCACCCGGTTCACCGTGTCGAGCCGCTCCTGCATCGTGCGGAACAGCGGCCGCATCCTCCTCACGATGAGGCTCACCGCGATGCCGAGCACCGGCACCACCGCGAGCAGCACCGCCGACAGCGGAACGTCCTGGCCGAGCGCCAGGATGATGCCGCCGACACACATGATCGGCGCCGAGACCATCATGGTGAACGTCATCAAAACCAGCATCTGGATCTGCTGGACGTCATTGGTCGTACGGGTGATCAGCGTCGGTGCGCCGAAGCGCCCGATCTCGCGTGCCGAGAACGACTGCACCCGGTCGAAGACCGACGCCCGGACGTCGCGGCCCAGGGCGGCGGCGGTGCGTGCGCCGTAGAAGACGGCCCCCATGTTGCAGACGACCTGGGCGATGGAGACGGCGATCATGATGCCGCCGTACTCCAGGATGTAGCCCGTGTCCCCCTCGACGACACCGTTGTCAATGATGTCGGCGTTCAAGGAGGGGAGATAGAGGGTGGCGCAGGTCTGCAGCAGCTGGAGCGCCACCAGCAGCACGATCGGTTTCTTGTACGGACCGAGATAGGCCCGCAGGAGTTTTATGAGCACGCGTGTCTCTCGGAGTCGGCAGGTGGGTCGGGAACCGACTTATTTTCCGGCACGGCACACCGCGGTCGCGAACGATTTTCCTCAAGCCCAGGTCAAAATCGTGACCCGGTCATCCACGGCCGCGCTCCATGTCACCGAGAGCGCCGGGCTCAGAGCGCGGAGCCGAACGCCCCAGGGTGGATCTGGTCCCGCGTCGCCCTGTACTGCTGCCGCACCGCCTGGCCGACCGGCAGATCCTCACCGGGCTCCAGCACCTGCGCCGCCGCACCCTGCCAGGCCGGCGGAGTGTGCGGGTCGAGCCGCCCCTGCGAGACCCCGAGCGCCCAGGCCGCCTGCCGGGCCGCACCCAGCGCCGCGTACTCGGCCGGCTGCGGCACGACGACCTGCGCACCGAACAGCGCGGGCGCAATCGCCTGCACCGCCGGCAGCTCGGCGGCCGCCCCCAGCAGGAACATCCGCCGCACCTCGACCCCACGGCCGCGCAGCACGTCGAGCGCGTCGGCCAGCGAGCACAGCATCCCCTCGAACGCCGCCCGCGCCAGGTGTTCCGGCTTCATCGACTCGCGCCGCAGTCCGCTCAGCGTGCCCGCCGTGTGCGGCAGCTGCGGGGTGCGCTCGCCCTCCAGATACGGCAGGAGCACGAGTCCGGAGGAGCCCGGCGTCGACTTCAGAGCCAGCGCGGACAGCTCCTCCAGATTCTCCAGACCCAGCATCTCGGCGGTGCCCCGCAGCGCCCGTACCGCATTGAGCGTGTGCACGACCGGCAGATGCATCCCGGTGGCATCCGCGAACGAGGTGATCGTCCCGGACGGATCGGCCAGCGCCTCGTGGTGCACCGCCATCACCGACCCCGAGGCCCCCAGCGACACCACCGCGTCGCCGGCCCCGACCCCGAGCCCGAACGCCGCGGCCATCGTCTCGCCGGTACCTGCCGAGATCAGCAGGCCCTCGGGCGTCGTCCCGGCAGCCTCGGCGGGACCCAGCACCTCCGGCAGCGCGGCCTGCTGCCCGAGGGCGAGCTCCACCAGATCGGGCCGGTACGCACCGGTCCCCGCCGACCAGTACCCCGTCCCGGACGCGGCGCCCCGGTCGGTGGTCCGCCGGTTCGGCCGGCCCAGCAGCTGCCACACCAGCCAGTCGTGCGGCTGCAGCACCGAAGCGACCCGCTGAGCCGCCTCCGGCTCGGTCCGCGCCAGCCACCGCAGCTTGGCCACCGGCTGGGCGGCCTGCGGTACGGACCCGACCGCCTCGGCCCAGGCCTGCCGCCCGCCGAGCCCGTCGATCAGGTCGGCCGCGGCGACCTGCGCCCGCTTGTCGTTGCCGAGCAGCGCCGGACGTACGAGGTTGCCCTGCCGGTCCAGCGGCACCAGACCGTGCTGCTGCGCGGACACCCCGATGGCCTGCACACCTTCGAGCAGCCCGCCGGTGGCCGCCTCACCGAGTGAGAGCAGCCACACCTGCGGGTCGGCCTCGGTGGCCTTCGCCTCGACGGGATGCGCCGCGTACCCCTGCCGGAGTACGGCACCCGTGTCCGCATCGCAGACGACGATGTGTGTGAAGGCCGAGGAACTGTCCAAGCCGGCGACTATGCCCATGATGAAGATTCTGCCGCACCGGCGGAGCTTTCCCGTACGGACGGCGGGCCGTCGCCCCTGTCACGTGTTGCTGGTGCCCCAGTCGTCCTCGAGGCCCTGACCCCGTTCCCGCACCGACCGCACCCGGGCGGCCACCGACGCGGGCACCTTGTCACCGACCTTCACGCTCACCGCGTGGTACGCCTTGCCGGCGAACTCGCGGCTGCTCTGCGCCGCGGACTCGGCGGTATTGCGCACAGCCGGGTTCTGGGCGAACTGGCGTGCGGACTTCTTCAGCTGTTCGTAGCGCTCGCGTCCGGCCCGTGTGCCGAGTACGTAACCGAGGGCCAGTCCGGCGATGAACGTGAGCCGGTACCGCATGGCTGCCACCCTTCTCCTGCTCCCGTGCTTGCTGCGGAATGCTGCGTGCGACGTGTGCTGCCCGCCTACCCGTCGGCACCCGAGATCACCCGGGGAGATACCGATTGGCGGAGCACCCCCCTGCTTGCGCTAATGTATGTGTCGCAGCGAACGCGCGCCGCCCGGCAGCAGCCAGGCAGGTAGGGTTCGGTGCAAACGCAGCAATCCCCTGTAGCTCAATTGGCAGAGCAGCCGGCTGTTAACCGGCAGGTTACTGGTTCGAGTCCAGTCGGGGGAGCGCGATCCCCTGTAGCTCAATTGGCAGAGCATTCGGCTGTTAACCGGAGGGTTACTGGTTCGAGTCCAGTCGGGGGAGCAGAACGGAAGAGGACCCTTCGGGGTCCTTTTTCGTGTGCCGGGCCGGAGGCCGGTTCGCAGGCCGTTCCGGACTCTTTTGCATCTTCTTCGCGGTGTCCGGAACCGGGCGGCGAGCAGCGAAGTCCTCATGGTCAGGCGAAGCCGACCATCCGGAGCGGGAGATCGTATGACCGGCTATGCTGCGGCAGACGGCGCGCACACATGTACGCGCCACGCCGAAAAGGGGCGGTAGCTCAGCCGGTTAGAGCAGCGGACTCATAATCCGTCGGCCGTGGGTTCGAGTCCCACCCGCCCCACCACGACGGCCGCAGTGCAGGATCGTTCCAGCCTCTTGGGACAAGGATGCACGTGCGGCCGCGTCAGGCGTGCAGGACACGCCAGGGAGTGTGCGCAAGCCCCCCGTCGGCCCCCGAGTTGATCGATCAGAGCGTGGCGGAGCTGCGTTCGCAGGGGTGTGGTGTGCCGGGTCGGTCCCGGCGTTGATCGATCAGAGCGTGGCGGAGCTGCCTTGGCAGGGGTGTGGTGTGCCCGGTGGGTCCCGGCGTTGATCGATCAGAGTGTGGTGGAGCCGCGTTCGTAGGGGTGCGGTGTGCCCGGTCGGTCTCAGAGTTGATCGATCAGAGGTGCGGAGCTGCGGTCGCAGCGGAGCGGAGCGCCCGGTCGCAGCGATACGGCAGCCCGAGAGCGAACCGGTCTTCGCGGGGGTGGTCGCCACCGTCAGCCCCGGTACGGATGTGCCCAGTTGTGCCTGTGAGCTGCACAGACAGCCGTTTCGCGGCTGAGAGTCACCCCGTACGAAGCTCCGGAAATTTACGGTGTTCTACGACTTTTGCCCGAATTCGTACGCGTACGACTTGTTGGTCCCGTTGAGGCGTCGTAGTGTCGATAGTGCCGCGGCAGAAACAGGGAGCGGCATACCAAACTTCCCAAAGGAGGCGAAGATGAACGTTCGTGACATCTTCCGCCATGGGGGTGGCAGGGATCGCTGGGGCGGCTGGGGCGGCTACGGCGGTTACGGTTACGGCTACGGACGCGGCTTCGGACGCGGCTTCGGACGTGGCTACGGACGCGGCTACGGACGTGGCTACGGACGCGGCTTCGGACGCGGCTTCGGCCGTGGCGGCTACGGCTACTGACCCGCCCACCCAGAATCCCGAAAACCCCAAAACCCCTACACGAGGCTGGCCCGCGCAATCGCGCGGGTCCGCTTCGTGGTTTTGGGGCCCGCGCCCCAGAGGCCTCCCGTTCGGACCATGTCGGCCTGCGGCCTCTGGCGGGCGCTCCTCAAGGCTTGAATCACGACGGCATCACAGTTCGCGCCGCGATCCGGCCCGATCCGGGAAGAGGCTCTGGCGGCGGTCCGCATTCCGCACTTCTCAGTGATGTGAGGCCCATGCGTCTTCTCGGCCCCCTTGCGCGCCCCGACGAGCCGCCCCCGGAATCGGTGACGGACGTTCCGATCCGTACCGACCCCATCAGCGTGGTGCGGTCGTTCCGGCGGTTCTGGCCGCTCACCTACGGCGACCGGCGCTGGCTGCTGCTCATCTGCGTCCTGGCCATGGTCTCCGCGGTCGCGGAGACCATCACCATCCTTCTCTTCGCGGACCTGACCGACAACGCTCTGCAGCAGGGATCCGTCAGTGCCTTCTGGAAACCTGCTGGTCAGTGGCTCACCGTGGCCGTCATCGGTGGGATCGTGGGGTATCTGTGCAGCTCGCTCGCGGTCTGGACCGCCGAACGCTTCGTGATGCGGCTGCGGGCCAAGGTCTTCAGTCATCTGCAGACGCTGCCGCCCCACTTCTACCAGCGCAATCGCCGCGGTGACCTGGTCGAGCGGCTCACCGGCGATGTCGAAGCCATCGAAGCCCTCGTGGTCTCCGGCATCGTCGGGGCTGCGACCGCTCTCTTCAACGCCGTCTTCTACGCTGCCGCAGCTGTGTGGCTGAGCTGGAGGCTGGCCCTCGCCACCTTTGCCATGGTCCCCCTCTTCTACCTCACCACCCGCCTGTTCACGGGGCCGCTGCGCGCGGTGTCCCGGCGCGGACGTGCGGCGGACGGTGCCATCACCGCCGTGGTCGAGGAGACGTTGGTCAACGTCGTCATGACCCAGGCGTACAACAGGCAGCAGGACGAGGAGGAGCGGCTCCTCGGCAAGGCGCGTGCCCGGTTCAAGGCGGCGGTGACCGGCACCCGGCTCGCCGAGCTCTACGAGCAACTCGTAGAGGTTCTCGAAACCGTGTGCGTCCTGGCGATCATCGGCCTGGGTGCGTGGCAGATCTCCACGGGACGGATGACGATCGGGCAGCTCCTCGCCTTCGCCGCCTTCGTCGGTTCCCTCTACCCGCCGATCCGCTCGCTGGGCCAGCTCGGTCTGACGGCCACCGCCGCGACCGCCGGAGCCGAGCGGCTTCTTGAGATCCTCGACACCCGGCCCACCGTCACCGACCCGGGCGCGTCCGTCGCGACGCCCGCCCGGCCGCGCGCGATCGGTCAGGTCGAGGCGCGGCAGGTCGACTTCCGCTACCCCGGCAACCATGAGCCCGTTCTCCGGGAACTCTCGTTCACCACAGTCCCCGGCGAACTGCTGGTCATCACCGGTCCCAGCGGCGCCGGCAAGTCGACGCTGGCCGCTCTGCTGCTCAGGTTCTACGACCCGGACTCCGGCAGCATCCGGCTGGACGGCGTGTCCGTGGACCAACTGCCGCTGACGTATCTGCGCCAGAACATCACGCTGCTGCCGCAGGACACCCTCGTCCTGCACGACACCATCGAGGAGAACATCGCGTGCGGGCGCACCGATGCGACCCACAGCGATGTCGTGGAAGCCGCTCGCGCGGCCGACGCGCACACCTTCATCCGTGCCCTCCCCGACGGCTACGACACCGTGGTCTCCCCGGGCACATCCCGGCTCTCCGGAGGCCAGCTGCAGCGCATCGCCATCGCCCGTGCCATGCTCCGCGACGCGCCCGTGCTCCTTCTCGACGAGCCCACCACGGGCCTCGACGCCCTGGCGGCGCAGCGCATCCTCGGCCCGCTGCGACGCCTCGCCGAAGGGCGCACCACCATCGTCATCACGCACGACCTGGCGCTCGCCGCCGACGCCGACCGCATCCTGGTGCTGGACGAGGGCCGTCTGGTGGAGTCGGGCACGCACGCCCAACTGCTCGGCCGAAGCGGTCTGTACGCCACGCTGTTCGACGCCAAGCCCAGCCGGAACGGCACCGTCAATTCCAAAGCCCGGCATGCCCGCCCGTCCGGAATCCACTGGCGGTAGGTGCGGCAGCAGCTGCTCACGCGCGGGCCGTTACCATCCGTTGTGACCGAAACGACCGAAGAACCTGTACACCGCACACGCATACTCGTCGATCTGACCCCGCTGCGGACCTCGCCCGACTACCGGCGGCTCTGGTTCGGGAACATGGTCTCCTGGATCGGGCAGGGGATGACGGCCCTCGCCGTCTCGCTCCAGGTGTACGACATCACCGGGTCCGCCTTCTCGGTCGGACTCATCGGGTTCTGTTCGCTCCTGCCGCTGGTCGTCTTCGGGCTGTACGGCGGGGCCGTCGCGGACACCTTCGACCGGCGCAAACTGGGTCTGGCCAGCTCCTCCGGTTCGTTCGTGCTCTCCGTCGTGCTGGTCGTCGCCACCGTCGCCGGGGTGGAGCAGGTGGGGCTGCTGTACGCGGTCGTCGCCCTGCAAGCCGTCTGCTTCGCGCTCAACTCACCGGCCCGCAGTTCGATGATCGCCCGGCTGCTGCCGGCCGATCAGCTGCCCGCTGCCAACGCCCTCAACTCCATGACCAGCACCACCGGTGCGCTGGTCGGGCCGATGCTCGGCGGACTCATGGTCGGCTGGTGGGGGTACCGGTCCGCGTACACCGTCGATGTCATCACCTTCACCGCCTCGCTGTACGCGATGTGGCGGCTGCCCGCGATGCTTCCCGACCGTGGCGACGACGTGAAGAGCGAGAAGGAGGGCGCGAAGAGCGGGGAGGACGGCGAGAAGCGCGAGAAGCGGGCGTCCGTGGTGGACGGGCTGCGGTTCCTGGCGGGCCGGCCCAATCTCCGGATGACCTTCTTCACCGACCTGTGCGCCATGGTCCTGGCCCAGCCGCGGGCGCTCTTCCCGGTCGTCGCCGTGGTCTGGTACGGCGGGGACGCGAAGACCGCCGGGCTGCTGGTCGCCGCTCCGGGGCTGGGAGCTCTGCTGGGCAGTGTGTTCTCCGGCTGGCTGGGCCGGGTCAGACGGCACGGGCTCGCGGTGATCGTCGCCGTCAGCTGCTGGGGCGGTGCCATCGCCGTCTTCGGGCTGACCCGTCAGCTCTGGCTCGGGCTGACCCTGCTGGCGCTGGCCGGGTGCGCGGACACCGTCTCGATGGTCTTCCGGAACACCATGCTCCAGACGGCGGTGCCGGACGCGATGCGCGGGCGGCTGCAAGGCGTGTTCATCGTGGTGGTGGCCGGCGGGCCGCGGCTCGGGGACTTCCTGGCGGGTTCTGTCGCCGATCTGGCGTCCCCGTCCGTCGCGGCCACCGGCGGCGGCATCGCGTGCGTGGTCGCGGTGTCGCTGCTCGCGCTGCGCTGGCGGGGGTTCGCCCGGTACGACGCCCAGAACCCGCAGCCATGACCGAGGAACAGGGCCGGGGCCGACCGCCTGCGGGCGAGTGACTCCGGCCCCCTGCAGTTCAGGCGGACGGGTCCGAGAACTTCGGCATCTCGCCCCCGGTCGTCTTGACGTCGATCACCGAGAACGCCGCGCCCTGCGGGTCGCTCAGCGCCGCGAACCGGCCGAACGGGCTGGTCATCGGACCGAACCGGAGGATCGCCCCGCGCTCCGCCGCCTTCGCCACAGCCGCGTCGCAGTCCTCGACGGTGAAGTACACGTTGAGGTAGGACGGAACCTCGGGCGGGAAGTCGTCCGTCATCTTCATCCGCCCCAGCACCGGGTCGGCGCCCAGGTCGTAGAGCGCGAAGTCGATCGCGTCGTCCTGCATCTGCTTCACGCGGTACGGGAAGACGGCGGGGAAGAAGGCGTCCGACTTCGCCGGGTCCCGGGTGAACACCTCGGCCCAGCAGTATGCGCCCGGCGTGGCCCTGGCCTCGAACCCTTCGTGCTGCCCCGCCTGCCACACCCCGAAGACCACCCCCGCCGGATCGCGCGCCAGCGCCATCGAGCCGAAGTCGCCGACCTGCATCGGCTCCATCAGCACCTCACCGCCGTTGTCACGGATCTTCGCGGCGGTGGCGGCGGCGTCCGGCGACGCGAGGTACAGACACCAGGCCGACTGGCCTTCCTGGCCGGGCATCGGAGGTACGACGGCGGCCACCGCCCTGCCGTTCGCGTATGCCTGCGTGTAGTAGCCGAACTCCGACGACGCCTCGCCGAACGTCCACCCCAGCACGTCACCGTAGAAGCTCTTCGCCCCCTCGACGTCGGTGAACATCGCATCCGCCCAGCACGGGGTGCCCTCTGGTTCCACAGCCATGACTCTGCGCTCCCGGTTCGGTGATCGGTCCGGTTCCTCACGCTAACCAGCGCTCTCGCACCCCGCGCGCCGAACCGTCACGTCGTCGTGAACCCCGCCTCGCCCCGGAGCGGCTACCGTCCGAGCGACCGCTTCATGATCTTGCCCATGTCGTTGCGGGGCAGCTCCGCCAGGTGACGGACCGTGCGGGGGCGTTTGTGCGGGGCCAGCAGGGCGGCCACATGGTCCGCGAGCTCGGCCTCCGTGGGCGGCGCCGCCGGGTCGGCCGGCACCACCCACGCGACGATCCGCTCGCCCAGGTCAGGGTCCGGCTCCCCGGTGACGGCGGCCTCGCGGACGCCCGGGTGGTCCAGCAGCGCGTTCTCGATCTCACCCGTGCCGATCTTGTGGCCGCCGCTCTTGATCAGATCGGTGGCCTTGCGTCCGACGATCCGTACATAGCCGTCGGTGTCGAGCGTGGCCATGTCGCCCGTACGGAACCAGCCGTCCTCGGTGAAGGCGGCCGCCGTCGCATCGGGGCGGTTCAGATAGCCGGTGAAGAGGTTCGGGCCGCGCACCTGGATCTCACCCACCGCGCCCTCGGCCGCCGGGTCGGCGAGCGGCGTGCCGTCCTCCTCGACGAGCCGGAGGCCGACGCCCCGCAGCGGTGCGCCGACCGTCCCCGGGCGGGGGTCGCCGTCCGCCCGGACGGCCGTGTTCATCAGGGTCTCCGTCATGCCGTACCGCTCGATGACCCGGCGGCCGGTCGCCGCCGCGATGCGCTCGTGGTCATGGACCGGAAGGGCGGCCGACCCCGACACCAGCAACCGGGCCCCCGCGAGCGCCTTCGCCAGGTCGGCCGCGTCCGGTGAATCCGTACCGAGCGTCTCCGCCAGCCGGTGGTACATCGTCGGTACGCCGAACAGCATCGTGGAGCCCGACGACAGCTCCCGGGCCACCCCCTCGGTGGAGAACCGGCCCAGATGGCGCACGGAGCCGCCCCGGCGCAGCGGCCCGAGGACGCCCAGGATCAGGCCGTGCACATGGAACAGCGGCAGGGCGTGCACGAGGACGTCGTCGCCGGTCCACTGCCAGGCGTCCGCCAGCGCGTCCAGGGAGGCGGCGATCGCCCGGCGGGGCAGGACGGCGCCCTTGGGCGGGCCGGTGGTGCCGGAGGTGTAGACGATCAGCGCGGGGGACTCGGGGGAGGGTTCGGGGAGGACGGAGCCGTTCGCCGCCGCCGAGGTGCCGACATCCGTACGGTCCAGCGCGGCGAGTTCCGGCGGGAGCACGTCGCCCGCTGCGGCCAGCACCGCCGACGGCGCGCTGTCGGCCACGATGTGTGCCAGCTCGCGGGTGCCCGTCCTCGGGTTGAGAGGGACGGCGGGCACTCCGGCCCGCAGTGCCGCCACCACCGCGACCACCGTCTCCACGGTCGGCGTGGCCCAGACGGCGACCCGCCCGGCGCCCGCGAGCTGCGTGGCGAGCGCGCCCGAGGCCGCGGCCAACTGTGCGTACGTCAGGGTGTGTTCACCGAACCGGACGGCTTCGCGGGAGGCCGCGGGGCCGGATCTGTCATGCAGCGCAGGCAGAAGAGAAGTCACCCTCCGACCATAAGGGCTGTCCCGTAGTCCCTGGCGGGCGCACGACAATAACTGCGGCACCTCGCTGCGTTGTCGGAACGCTCGCATACGCCCCTCGAGGACGTCCCTCCGCCCTGCGATGCACCGCATCCGACGCCGCGCGCCGATCCGCCAGGGATCACGGGACAGCCCGTGGACGAGCGAGTCCGGAGTCCCGCCTTCCCGCGACGTCCGGCAGGACTTCCGGGCCTACCGGTCCGACGCTGCCGGTTCGGCCTCGCCCGTGGTCCCCCGAATGTTCCGCATCCGGCCGTACGCGTACACGCATCCGGCCAGCGCGAGATCCGACAGCAGCATGAAGCCGATCGAGTACGAGCCCTTCGCGCTGTAGATCGCGCCCATGATCAGGGGCGGTACGAAGCCGCCGAGTCCGCCCATCGCGCCGACGATTCCGGTGACGCTGCCCACCTTCGGCTGCGGTGTCACCTGCGAGACGAGGGCGAAGATGCTGCCGCTCGACGTGCCCAGACCGGCCGCCATGCACAGCAGCGCGATCGTGCCGCCCGGTGACAGCTGTGGGTCGAAGGCCTGGACGATCGCCATCAGCGCGGCCAGCCCCAGCGCCGCCGAGGTGACCAGTGCCGGGTGCATGTGGTCCGAGAGCCAGCCGCCGATCGGCCGGAAGACGACGGTGACCAGCGCGAACCCGGCGGCCTTCGTGCCGGCGTCGGTCGGTGAGAGGTCGTACCAGGTCTTCAGATACGTGGGCAGATAGACACCGAACGCCACGATGCCGCCGAAGCCGATCGCGTACAGCGCGGAGAGCTCCCAGGTGACCCGCAGCCGACCGGCCTCGCCCAGCCGGCGTGCGAGTGACGCGGTCGGCACCTTCCGGTCCGGATGGTCGCTGATCAGCGCCGCGGCCAGGGCCGCGTACACCACCAGTGCGGCGGCGACGACGAGGAACGGGAGGTTGTCACCGTGCTTGGCGATCCGTGGCGTGAAGTATCCGGAGAGCGCGACACCGCCCATGCCCATCCCGAACACACCGAGTGCGAGCCCTCGGTCGGAGGGCGGGAACCACGAGTTGACCAGCGGGATGCCGATCGCGAACGTGGTGCCGCCGAGCCCCAGCAGGAAGCCGACGACGAGCATCGCACCGTACGAGTTCCGCGCCGGGATCAGCAGCAGGACAGGAATGACGGTCAGCGCCGAGACCAGCGGGAACATCAGCCGGGCGCCGTACTTGTCGGTGAACGCCCCCGCCGCGATCCGGCCCAGCGAACCGACCAGCACCGGCACGGCGACCAGCAGCGACTGCTCGAACGAACTCAGCCCGAGCCGTTCCTTGTAGTCCCCGGACAGCGGCGCGATCAGATTCCATGCCCAGAAGGTCAGTCCGAAACCGATCGTGGCCACCACGAGGTTGCGGTATGCGGCCGCGGGCTGCCGCTCCGCGGGTGCGGGGGACTGCTTGACGGCTGTTTCCACCCTGTAAGTCAAGGCCGGACGGTGTCTGCGGGCCCCTCAGGTTACGCCATGCGCGGTACGGGTCCCGGGGCGGGCCGACGCGGTCTTCGCAGTCATCATCCGGCACAAGCTGCGACAATCGCAGTATGGACCGTCTGGACAGGGAAATCCTCAGCGTCCTTCAGGAGGACGCGCGGATCTCGTACCGAGATCTGGGCGTACGGGTCGGCCTCAGTGCCAACGCCGCGGCCGACCGGGTGCGCAGGCTGCGCCGTGACGGTGTCATCCGCGGCTTCACCGTGATCATCGACCCGGCTGCCGACACCCGAACGGGTCTGGTGGTCTTCATCGATGTGACGCTGCGTATCGACACCACCAACGAGGTGTTCGAACGGGCGGTGCTCTCGCTGCCCGGCATCACCGAAGTGGTGCATGTGACCGGCGGACACGACTATCTCGTACGGGCCACGGTCGCGGACACCGCCGCCCTGGACGGGCTGCTGCGCCGGCTCAAACGGGAGGCGGGCGTCGCCCACTCCAGCACCAGGGTCGCGCTCAGAGCGGCGCCTGCCAGGTGAACGTCGTGGAGCGCGAGCCGTCGTCGTTCCTCCCGTCGTCGGCGACCGCCAGCCGGACCGATGCCCGCCCGTCCGGCAGCCGCGCCGTCGCGTCCACCTCCACCTCGATGGCCGACACCCCGGTCCGCCGGTGCGCCGCCGCGAGGGCGCCGCGCAGCGCCGCAAGGAGCTGAGCGTCCGCAGGCTGCCGCACGAGCGAGTCGACCGCTCCGGTGAACTGCACCGACGGCTGGAAGCCCAGCACGGCGGCCGCGCCCCGGGTCTCCCGGAGCACCCGGCCCCGGAAGGTGGCGGGTGCCTCGGCGGGCGGCTGCTGGAGTGCGAAGATCGCGGTCCGCACTTCCTGAATGGTCGAGTCCAGCTCGTCGACGGCCCGGGTGAGCAGCTCGTCGGTGTCCGGGGCGGCGGCCCGGCGGCGGGTCGACTCCAGCATCATCTCGGTCGCGAAGAGCCGCTGGACGACGAGATCGTGCAGATCACGGGCGATCCGGTCACGGTCCTCGTACACCGCGAGCTGTTCCCTGTTGTACTGGGCGTCCGCCATCACCAGGGCGAGCGCGGCCTGCGAGGCGAACTGGGAGGCCAGCAGCCGTTCCACGGCCGTGTACGGGCGGCCGCCGCGCCGGCGGGGCAGAGCGAGCGTGCCGATGAGCCTGCCGCCGCTCTGCAACGGCAGCATCATGCTGGGGCCGAACCGGGTCCGTACATGCGTCGTCATCCGCGGGTCGGTCGCCGAGTCGTTGAGGAAGACCGGCTCACCGCCCAGCAGCTGCACCAGCACGGGCGCGCCCGCCTCGATGACGGTGCCGACGAGGCCGGCCGGGTCGTCCAGGGTGGACGCGGTGACGATCTCCATGCCGCCGTCCTCGGTCGGCTGGAGGATCACCCCGGCCGCGGCGTCGGCGAGCATGCGGGCCTGCTCGGCGACGGTCATCAGCGCGTCCGTCGCGCCCGTCCCGCTCAGCAGGGCCGTGGTGACGGCCGCCGCGCCCTCGATCCAGCGCTCCCGCTGCTGGGCCGTCTCGTGCAGCCGGGCGTTGCCGATCGCGCTCCCGGCCTGCGAGGCGAGGACCCGCAGCAGCGCCATGTCCGTGTCGGTGAAGTGACCGGTGTGCTTCTCGGCGAGATAGATGTTGCCGAACACCTCGCGGTGCACCCGGATCGGCGCCCCCAGGAAGGATCGCATCCGCGGATGGCCGGGCGGCTCTCCACTGGAGCGCGGATCGGCGGTCAGGTCGTCGCAGCGCAGTGGTTCCGGCTCCTCGACGAGCACGCCGAGCAGCCCCGCGTGCCCGTCCGGGAAGCCGCGGATGCGCTGCCGCTCGGTGTCGGTCAGGCCGGAGGTGAACAGCTCGGTGATGGTGTTGCGCTCGGGGTCGAGCACGCCGAGTGCCCCGTACCGGGCCCCGGCGAGCGCGGTGGCGGTGTCCACGATCTGCTGCAGGGTGGCCCGCAGCCCGAGATCGGTACCGACGCTGAGCACCGCCTCCAGCAGCATCGGCAGTCTGGGGGGTTTGCTGCTCGGCGGGCCGTCCGCGGCGCCCGGGCCCTCCTCCGTCATCCGCCGTTTCCCCCGTGGTCGTCAGGCGGCCAGCGGGTTGAGGACCATCGGCTGGACCTTTCCGTCCAGCATGGCGCCGAGCCCCAGGACGGAGCAGACATCGGGGCGCTCCGCGATCTGGACCGGCATGCCCGTCGCATCGCGCAGCATCTGGTCGAGACCGGGCAGCAGCGCGCTGCCGCCGACCATCATGATCCCGCTGTCCACGAGGTCGGCGACCAGATCGGGCGGGCAGTCGCGCAGCACCTTGCCGAGGCCGTCGAGGACCGCGGTCAGCGGGGTGTGGATGGCGCGCCGTACGGCGGCGGTGTCGACCTGCACGGAGCGGGCCAGTCCGGTCGCCACGTCACGGCCGTGGATCTCCGTCACCGCGGGTCCGTACGGGGTCAGGCCGTTGCCGCTGAGCGCCACCTGCAAGGGCCGTACGGACTGGCTCCGCATCATCAGCTCGTGGTGCTGGCGCAGATGCTGGATCACCGCGTGGTCGATGGCGTCGCCGCCGATCGGGATGCGGGTGGCGGTCACGATCGAACCTAGCGAGAGCACCGCGATCTGCGTGGTGGCGGCCCCGCACACCATGATCATGCTCCCGATCGGCTGCTCGACCGGGAGCCCGCAGCCGACGGCCGCCGCGAGCAGGGTGTCGACCAGCTCGACCCGCCGGGCGCCGAGCCCGACCAGGGTCTCGACGGCGGCACGCTGGGCGAGCGGATCGCTGTCGTGCGGGGTGCAGGCGGCCGCGCGCAGCCGCGGCTTGCGGCGCAGCTGGCGGCGGAGCTTCTCGCCGAGCAGATGGCGGAGCATCCGCTGGGCCATCTCGATGTCGATGACGGTTCCGCCGGATACCGGACGGGTCACCCGGATGTAGTCGGGGGTGCGGCCCGTCATCTGCTCGGCCAGCTCGCCGACGGCGATGAGCGAGCCGGTACGGGTGTTGATGGCGGCGACACTCGGCTCGTCGACGACGACCCCGAGTCCCTTCACGTACACGCGGGTCCGGGCGGCCCCGAGGTCGACGGCGACGTGGCAGCGGCGCAACTGCTCAAGACTGACGGTCACGGCAGGTTCTCCCGGGAGCGCTGATGTGGGGGTGCCGGCGGGAGCCGGTCCTCCTCTGCATCGTGCGGTGCGCGGGGGCCCGCCGCGCGCTGGGCTGGGCCGTAGGAGGGTACGGAGGTGACGACCTGCCAGGTCACGGCGTCAGCAGTCGCTGGAACAGTCCCCACGTGAATTCGGCGACGTACGGCGCTCCCGTTCCGGGGTCGATGATCGCCAGCGCCCACCGGGTCGGCGCGGTGCCCTCCATCGGGCGGGCAGGTGCGAAGGCCCGGGCGACCTCGTCGACGGTGCACGACCAGGGGACCAGATCACCGATGGCGCGCAACTCGGGGCCGGCTGCTCCCGGGGCCCTGACCAGCCATTCGTTCCATACGGCACCGCCCGGCGCGACCATCACCTCGAACCGCAGATCCGGCCAGAGCGGTACGGGCCAGAGCAGCGCGTCGCACTCCAGGTCGCCGATTCTGCGATGTGCGGAGGACTCGGGTTCGCCCAGCACCGACCGGTAGCGGCGCAGCGATCCCCGCCCGCGCGGTGCCCGCACCATCGCCTGCCACCGCCGGTTGGCCTCCCGCATCTCGGCGAGCGAGGCGCTGAGTTCGTGACGGGCGTCCTCGACGAGGTCGGGCTGATGGTCGGCCATCCGGCGCAGCAGGACAAGTTGAAATTCGAGTGGGCCAAAAGGGGCGACGGTCATGGAATCAACGTTTCCACACAAGATCCTCACCTGAGCGGGTTTCTCTGTTGTCCCACCGGCACATAATCTGCGGGCGCCATGGACTACTGCCACCCGTGTCAGCGGCACCTCAACGGCGCGCTCGCCTGTGCCGGGTGCGGAACCCCCGCAGAGGCGCTGAGCCACTACGCAACGCCCGCCTTCTCCGGCCACGAACCGGACGCGGAGCGCGAGAAGACAATGCCGCCCCCGCCGGGCGGACGCCGCCGCAGGTCCCGCGGCGCCGCCGAGCCGGACCGGGGCGGGCGCGGTGCGCGCGGATCCGGGAGCAGGCGCGGGGCCGCGGATGCGCGCGCCTCGGCCGGCTCACGCCGGGCGCGCAGGGACGAACGCGGCGCACCGGACGAACGAGGCGGCCGGGGAGGGCGTGGCCGTCGTGCGCACCGCCGTCGTGGCCGCACCGCTCTGCTCGCCGTCCTCGGTGTCGTGCTCGCCGCCGGTGCGCTGAGCCTTGCCGAGCTGGCCATCGAGCCGAAGGGTGACGACGGCGCCTCGGACTACGTACGCGAGGCCACCGGCGTCACGACCCCGCCGGCGCCGGAGCCCTCGTCGAGCCATGACATCGACAGCCCCGGACCGGTGGACAGCCCCTCCGTCGTCCCCGCCACCGATGCGCACGCCTCGAGCACCGGCCGGCCGGCCGGTTCGGCCGGCAGCGGAGCCCCCAGGGGTGTGGGTTCCGTATCGCCCGGGGTCTCCGTCTCGCCGTCGGACGGCGTCACGTCCCCCGCGGATCCGGGTCCCTCGGGATCGCCCGGCGGCCCGTCGGAGTCGGGGCAGCCGAGCGGCGCCCCGTCGACGCCCGGGTATCCGGCATCACCCACGCCGAAGCCCACGCCCAGCCCGACCGAGTCCGATACGTGCCGCTGGGTGATCTTCTGCTGGTGAGCGGCGCCTGCACCACCGCCGGGACCGGGGATCGCAGGACAGCCCTCAGGCCTCCGTGCCGACGTCCATGCCCAGCATCCGTCGCAGCAGATCCCGCAGCACCGCACGGTCCGCGGGCGACAGCTCCGCCAGCGGCTCCCGGGCGAAATTGAGCGACTCGCGCAGCTCGCGCGCGGTCCGGGCACCCTTCTCCGTGGGCGCGGCCAGCTTCACCCGCCGGTCGGCGGGGTCGGGCCGGCGCTCCACCAGGCCGCGCGTCTCCAGCCGGTCGACGATCCCCGTCACGTTCGACGGCTCGCACTTCAGCTTCTGCGCGATCTTGCGCATCGGCATCGGCTCCAGGGAGAGCAGCCCGAGCACCCGGGCCTGTGCGCCGGTGAGCGAGTGCGCGGCCGCGGCCTGGTCGTACTCCTCGTAGTAGCGCGCCACGACCGTGCCGATGAGCTCGACGACTTCGAGGGACAGAGGGTCTGTTCGCGGGGTGGCCATGACACCCAGGATAGCCGGTTACTTGACAACATGAAATATTCAGGCGCATGGTTGTTTCACGTCGTGAAGCTTTTTTCGGCGGGACCGGACGGAACCCGATGGGGCCGACCCGGTGAAACCCGGCGACATGCTTCCTCCATCCGTAGGACATCGAGGAGACCCCGAGCCCATGTCTGCAGCACTTCCCACGTCCGGCCGCGAATGGCACCTTGTCGCCCGCCCCCACGGCTGGCCGAAGGCCGAGGATTTCGCTCTGCGTGAGGCCCCGGTCGCCGCTCCGGCCGAGGGCCGTGTCCTCGTTCGCAACCTGCACTTCTCGGTCGACCCGTACATGCGGGGCCGGATGAACGACGTGAAGTCGTACACCCCGCCCTTCAAGCTGGACCACCCCATGGAAGGCGGCGCGGTCGGCGAGGTGATCGCCTCGAACGCCGAGGGGATCGCGGTCGGTGACCACGTCCTGCACGGTCTGGGCTGGCGCGAGTACGCCGACGTCCCGGCCCAGCATGCGGTGAAGGTCGACCCGGATCTGGCCCCGCTCTCCGCCTACCTCGGCGTGCTCGGCATGACCGGGCTCACCGCTTACGCGGGTCTGTTCGAGGTGGCGTCCTTCAAGGAGGGCGACGCCGTCTTCGTCTCCGGCGCCGCCGGCGCCGTCGGCAGCCAGGTCGGCCAGCTGGCGAAGCTCAAGGGTGCCTCGCGGGTCATCGGCTCGGCCGGTTCCGACGAGAAGGTCAAGCTCCTCGTCGAGGAGTACGGCTTCGACGCGGCCTTCAACTACAAGAACGGCCCGGTCGCCGAGCAGTTGCGTGCGGCCGCCCCCGACGGCATCGACGTCTACTTCGACAACGTCGGCGGCGAGCACCTCGAAGCAGCGATCTCCTCGCTGCATGTGCACGGCCGCGCCACCATCTGCGGAATGATCGCCCAGTACAACGCGACCGAGCCGACCCCCGCCCCGCGCAACCTCGCGCTCGTCATCGGCAAGCGACTGCGCCTGCAGGGCATGCTCGTCGGCGATCATGCCGCTCTGCAGCCGCAGTTCGTCCAGGAGGTCGCCGGCTGGCTGGCCTCCGGCGAGCTCAAGTACCGCGAGACCGTCGTCGAGGGCATCGAGAACGGCTTCGACGCCTTCCTCGGCCTGATGCGTGGCGAGAACACCGGAAAGATGATCGTTTCCCTCGCCTGACAGCTGTTCGGTCACACCCGTCAGTCCCATTCACCGGCCGTCGCGACCGTGGACGCGAGTCGCGGCGCACCAGCAGGAGGAATCCTCAGCATGGCTATTTCGGACATCACCGTCGCCTACACCGCCGTCGCCACCGCGGAGAACGGCCGTGACGGCCGCGTCGCCTCCGACGACGGCAACCTCGACGTCGTCGTCAACCCGCCGAAGGCGCTGGGCGGCAGCGGTGCGGGCACCAACCCGGAGCAGCTCTTCGCGGCCGGCTACAGCGCCTGCTTCCAGAGCGCCCTCGGCGTGGTGGCCCGTCAGGAGAAGGCCGACATCTCCGGCTCCACCGTGACCGCCGCTGTCTCCATCGGCAAGACCGCCGAGGGCGGCTTCGGCCTGGAGGTCGCGATCAGCGCGACCATCCCGAACGTCGACACCGCCACCGCGCAGTCGCTCGTCGAGAAGGCCCACCAGGTGTGCCCGTACTCGAACGCGACGCGCGGCAACATCAAGGTCGAGCTGTCGGTCGTCTGACCGTCCGCACCACCCGCACGACCGGCCCGTCCGGCGTTTGAGGACAAAACGTCCTGCCGGACGGGCTCGGCCCAACTCCCCCCGGATGCTGCGCATACAGCCCCCGTTACGCTGGCGCCATGCGCGATCTAGGGGCGGGTTTCAGCTATTTGATCAAGGGGCAGCGCTGGGTCGCCCAGCACGGACGCTGGTTCGGCTTCGGCCTGATCCCCGGCCTCATCACGCTCGTCGTGTACGCCGGAGCACTCACCGGTCTCGGCTACGGCGCCGACGACCTGGTGACCTGGGCGACGCCGTTCGCCGACGACTGGTCCTCGCCCTGGCTCGGCCTGCTCCGCGGCACGCTCACCGTGCTGGTCTTCGGACTCGGGCTGTTCCTCGCCGTGATCACCTTCACCGCGGTGACCCTGCTCGTCGGCCAGCCGTTCTACGAGTCGCTCTCCGAGCAGGTGGACCGTACCGAGGGCGGGGACGTACCCGGGTCCGGGCTGCCGCTCTGGCGCGAACTGTGGATCTCCGCCCGCGACAGCCTCCGCATCCTGGTGCGTGTCACGCTCTACGCGATCCTGCTCTTCGCCCTCGGGTTCATCCCGGTCGTCGGCCAGACCGTGGTCCCCGCGATCGGCTTCTGCGTCACCGGCTACTTCCTCGCCGAGGAGCTCACCGCGGTCGCACTCCAGCGCCGCGGTCTGGTCCTGGCGGACCGGCTCGCCCTGCTGCGCGGCCGTCGCATGCTGACCCTCGGCTTCGGTGTTCCGCTGGGCCTCGCCTTCCTCGTCCCGTTCGTCGCGGTGTTCCTGATGCCGGGCGCCGTCGCCGGGGCCACCCTGCTCGCGCGGGATCTGGTGGCGCCGTCCACCGACGACGAGGACGCGGTCCCGTCGCCCTCCCCGGCCCCGTACAGCTTCGACAAGCACTGAGGGCCGAGGAGACCCCGAGCCATGACCGAGATCATCGCCGTCGCCGTCATCACCGTCCTCGCCGTCATCAGCCCGGGCGCCGACTTCGCGATGGTCGTGCGCAACAGCTACCTCTACGGCCGGACGACCGGGCTCCTCGCGGCCGCCGGTGTCGCCGCGGGCGTCCTCGTCCATGTCACGTACACGATGCTCGGCGTCGGGCTGCTGATCGCGTCCTCGACCGCCCTGTTCACCGCGATCAAGCTGGCGGGCGCGGCGTATCTCGTCTACATCGGGGTCCGGACGTTCTTCGCCCGCAACGACCTCACCGTCGATCTGGAGTCGAAGCCGGCCCTGACCCGGCTCGGGGCCCTGCGCACCGGCTTCTTCACCAATGCGCTGAACCCCAAGACCACGCTCTTCGTCGTGTCGACCTTCACCCAGGTCGTCGGGCCCGGCACCGGACTGTGGCGGCAGGCCGGCTACGGACTCTTCATGTCCGCCGCCCACCTCGGCTGGTTCGCCCTCGTCGCGCTGTTCTTCTCGCACGCACAGCTGCGCACGGCGATGCTGCGATGGCAGAAGGTCCTCAACCGGTCCATCGGTTCGGTGCTCGTCGGACTGGGTGTCACCCTGGGCCTCGCCCGCTGAGCGACGCCCGGCCCGCTCGTGTCGGCCGCTGTGCCCTCCCGGTGCCGTGCGGACGGCCGACGCCCACGTCCCCCGGCCCGGGCCGCGTGGTCGAGGGCGCCGCGTCAGCGCACCGAGAACCCGTACACCGTCGCCGACACGTACTCCTCGCCCGGCCGCAGCACCGTGCTCGGGAACTGCGGCCGGTTCGGCGAGTCGGGGAAGTGCTGGGTCTCCAGCGCGATGCCGGCGCAGGGCCCGTACGGCCGCCCGTCGAAGTGGTCGGCGGTGTACAGCTGCAGCCCCGGCTCGGTCGTGGTGATCGTCAGGACGCGACCCGACACGGGATCGCACAGCTCGGCCGCGGGGCCGTCGGCGTCCGCATCCAGAACGAAGTTGTGGTCGTACCGGGTGCCGACGGTCCTCGGCTCCCGGAAGTCGAACCGGGTCCCGTCCACGGGCAGGAACTCACCCGTCGGCAGCGACTCGTCGTCCGCCGGGGTGATCCGCCCGGCCGCGATCCGCAGCGTGTGCCCGCTCGCGCTGCCGCTGTCGGCGCCGGCCAGATTCCAGTACGTGTGATTGGTCAGGTTCAGCACGGTCGGCGCGTCCGTCGTCGCCCGGTACGTGATGCGCAGCGCCCCGTCCCCGTCCAGGGTGTACGCGGCCGAGACGGCCAGCCTCCCCGGAAAGCCCTCCTCGCCGTCCTCGGCGACCAGGGAGAGCTCCACGCCACCGGAGACCTCCCGCGCCTGCCACACGCGCTTGTCGAACCCACGGGCCCCACCGTGCACATGGTTGCGGCCCTCGTTCCGGGTCACCCGGTGCGTCCGCCCGTCGAGCACGAAGGAACCGTGCGCGATCCGGTTCGCGTACCGCCCGACCAGCGCCCCGAAGTAGGGTCCTGAGGACGTCGTGTACGCCGCGAGATCCGGCAGCCCGAGCGCCACATCGGCCCGCACGCCGTCCCGGCCCGG
This sequence comes from Streptomyces sp. NBC_00316, assembly GCF_036158715.1. Lineage (NCBI taxonomy): Bacteria > Bacillati > Actinomycetota > Actinomycetes > Kitasatosporales > Streptomycetaceae > Streptomyces > Streptomyces sp. NBC_00316. Next base: position 6,084,723 of record NZ_CP108023.1, read on the forward strand.
CACCTCGACCGACTGGACGACGCCGCCGTAGGTCAGGACGCGTACCCGAGTACCGGCCCGCTCCAGCGTCCAGCGGTGGACGGCGGTGCCGTCCGCGAGGGTGCCGAAGAGTTCCGTGCGTATCGCCGTGCTCAAACCCGTTTCCATGATCACGGACCTTAGACCACGGGACCGCGGCTACGCGGGGGGCCTGCGTGCCGTCACATTGCGGTACGCGATCTCCGCCAGGCGCGCCTGTCCGTTCCGCCCCGGATGGAACCAGTCCCACGGGCTGAGCTGTTCACCGGTGAACCGGTAGTCGAAGACGGCCCCTCCGTCGTACCGGCAGCGCCGATCCTTCGCGCAGACATCCCGCAGCACCTCGTTGTAGGCCACGACCCGCTCCTGCACGGCGGTACGGCGCGCCACGGCTTCGGCACTCATGTCGTCGGCCCGGCCCAGCATCGACTTGCAGATCCCCAGCTTCCAGATCTGCATGCCCAGCGGGTTGCCGCGCCCCGTCGACCAGAGGCGCTTGAGGTCCGGCACGCTCGACACGTACACCTGCGTCTTCGGGGCCCTGCTGCGCAGCTGACGCATCGAAACCTGGAACGACGCCCGGAAGTCCGCCACCGGCGTCATCAGCTTCACCGAGTCCCGGCAGGCGTCGTTGGCGCCGATCATCACCGTCACCAGATCGGGTTTCTGCTCCGCCGCGAGGGCCATCTGCTCCGGCAGCCGGTCGATCCGGGCGCCCGTCTCGGCGTGGTTCCAGCTGCGCGAGGCCGCGCCCGAGGCGCCGAGCAGCCGCATCGCGAGGCTCCGGACCGCGCTGTCCGTACCGGTCGCCCAGGACACCTCCGGGCAGTCGGCCAGAACCGAACAGGCATCGAACCCGCGTGTGATGGAGTCCCCCACGACCGCGACCGACCTGGGACTGCGGTCCCAGATGCGGGCGGGTGCGGCGGGGCGGCGCTGCTGTTCGGCGGCCGGGCCGTTCGTCGTCGCGTCCCGCTCGGCATCACAGCCGGTCAGCGCGGCCACGGCGATGACCGGAAGCACCGTCAGCACGGCGGCAGCGGTGCGCGTGCGATGGCTTGCGGAACGATTCTGCATCCGTGGTTCCCTCCCGTTTATGCCCCCGGCAAAACCCCGAAGCCCCAGGCGACAGGCCTGGGCGCTCCGCCGGGTGAAAGCTGAGCGAATCATGGGTCCAGGACCGACCGTACGTCACACCTCGGGCTCCGCCGCACGGTAGCTTTTCCCCGTCGAACCAGTGCCGCGCTGCGCCGCCCGGCTCCACTCGGGTGGAATCGGAAAATCACATCACGTCACATACTGTCCCTTTTCAGGAGATTCACTCCCGATGCTGTTTACTGACGACAACCTCGGGAACCGGCCGAGAAGAGACGGTACGGGCGCGAGGCCGCTGGGGAAGGCGAAGCTCGTCCCACACTGGAGGTCCCGGTGACGACACGTGGAGTTCTGTACGTTCACTCCGCACCGCGCGCGCTCTGCCCACATGTCGAGTGGGCGGTGGCGGATGTCCTCGGTGCGCGGGTCCAGCTCGACTGGATCAGGCAGCCGGCCGCACCCGGCACCTGGCGGTCCGAATTCTCCTGGAAGGGCGCCCCGGGCACCGCGTCGAAACTCGCCTCCGCGCTGCGGGGCTGGGATCTGCTGCGCTTCGAGGTGACCGCGGAGCCGTGCGCCACGGCGGAGGGCGAGCGCTACAGCTCGACGCCCGGGCTGGGCATCTTCCACGCCGTCACCGGCATGCACGGCGACATCCTGGTGCCGGAGGACCGGCTGCGGGCTGCGCTGGCGCGGTCGGTCCGCGGGGAGACGGAGCTGGAGGCGGAGATCGCGAAGCTGCTCGGCAAGCCGTGGGACGACGAGTTGGAGTCGTTCCGGCACGCGGGGGAGGGGGCCCCCGTGCGGTGGCTCCACCAGGTGGTGTGACGGGGCGGGACGTTCCTCCTCTGCCCGGCCCCGCGCAGCGATGAAGCCCGCCACCCCCAAGGGGTGGCGGGCTTCATCGCGGTGGGGGGTCAGACGCTGCGGAACGCCAGCACCACGTTGTGCCCCCCGAACCCGAACGAGTTGTTGATCGCAGCGATCGAACCCTCCGGCAGCGGCCGCGGCTCATCACGCACGATGTCCGCCTCCACCGCCTCGTCGAGGTTCTCCACGTTGATCGTCGGCGGAGCCATCCGGTGGTGCAGCGCCAGAACCGTCGCGACGGTCTCGATGCCGCCCGCGCCACCGAGCAGGTGACCGGTCATCGACTTCGTCGCCGAGATCGCGACATGGTCGAGGTCGTCGCCCAGGACCTTGCGCAGAGCCTTCAGCTCCGCGACATCGCCCTGCGGCGTCGACGTGGCGTGCGCGTTGAGGTGCACGACCTCGGACGGCTTGAGATCCGTCTGGTCCAGCAGGTTCTGCATCGCGGCAGCGATGCCGCGCCCGGTCGGCTCGGGCTGCGCGATGTGGTGGGCGTCCGCGGACAGCCCCTGTCCCAGCACCTCGCAGTAGACCTTGGCGCCCCGCGCGGCCGCGTGCTCCGCGGACTCGAGCACGACGACACCGGCGCCCTCGCCGAGCACGAAGCCGTCACGGCCCGTGTCGTACGGACGCGAGGCCTTCTCGGGCTCGTCGTTGTTCTTGGACATCGCCATCATGTTGGCGAACGCCGCGATGGGCAGCGGGTGGATGGCAGCCTCGGTGCCGCCGGCGAGAACCACATCGGCACGGCCGGTGCGGATCATCTCGACGGCGTACCCGATGGCCTCGGCACCCGACGCGCAGGCGGAGACCGGCGTGTGGACACCGGCCTGCGCGTTGACCTCCAGGCCGACGTTGGCGGCCGGGCCGTTGGGCATGAGCATGGGCACGGTGTGCGGGGAGACGCGGCGTACGCCCTTCTCCTTCAGCACGTCGTACTGGTCGAGCAGGGTGATCACGCCACCGATACCGGAGGCGATGACCGAACCGAGCCGCTCGGGCTGGATCTTGTCGTCCTCACCGGCCTTGCCGGTGAAGCCGGCGTCCGCCCACGCCTCGCGGGCCGCGATCAGCGCGAACTGCGCCGAGCGGTCCAGCTTGCGGGCGAGCGGGCGGGGCAGGACGTCGCCCGGGTCGACGGCCGCGAGGGCGGCGATCCGGACGGGCAGTTCGGCGAAACGTTCGCCCTCGAGAGGCCTGACACCGGAACGACCGGCCATCAGTCCTTCCCAGGTCGACGCGGAGTCGCCACCCAGCGGAGTGGTTGCGCCGATACCGGTGACGACCACGGTGCGATTGGTCGAGTTCACTGGAAAATCTTCTCCACGTGTAGAGGGTCGTGAATCAGCGGCGCCACCGCCGGGTGGCGACACACGAGCCGGCTGGATCAGGCCTGGTGCTTCAGGATGTAGTCGGCAGCGTCGCCGACCGTCTTGAGGTTCTTGACGTCCTCGTCGGGGATCTTGACGTCGAAGCGCTCTTCGGCGGCGACGACGACCTCGACCATGGACAGCGAGTCGACGTCCAGGTCATCGGTGAAGGACTTGTCCAGCTGGACGTCCTCGACCGGGATACCGGCGATCTCGTTGACGATCTCGGCGAGACCGCTGACGATCTCTTCCTGGGTGGCGGCCATGTGGCGCTCCTTCGATGTGTTTCTGCAGGGTTCTGACGTCCGGACCGGAAGGTCCGGTGTGCCTAGGGGAGAGTAACGACCGTCGCGGCGTAGACGAGACCCGCCCCGAAGCCGATGACGAGCGCGGTGTCGCCGCTCTTCGCCTGACCGGTCGCCAGGAGCCGCTCCATAGCGAGCGGAATCGAGGCGGCGGACGTGTTGCCGGTGGTCTCCACGTCACGGGCGACCGTGACGTGCTCCGGCAGCTTCAGGGTCTTCACCATCGAGTCGATGATCCGCATGTTGGCCTGGTGCGGGATGAAGACGTCCAGGTCTTCCGGGGCGATCCCGGCCGCGTCCAGCGCCTGCTGGGCGACCTTCGCCATCTCGAAGACGGCCCAGCGGAAGACCGCCTGACCCTCCTGCGTGATGGCCGGGAACTTCTCCGGACGCTCGGCGTGGAACTCGTCCCACGCCACGGTCTGCTTGATCGTGTCGGACTTGTCGCCCTCGGAGCCCCAGACCGTCGGGCCTATGGCAGGCACGTTGGAGGGGCCGACGATGACCGCACCGGCGCCGTCACCGAAGAGGAAGGCCGTTGCCCGGTCCTCCAGGTCGGTCAGGTCGCTGAGCCGCTCCACGCCGATGACCAGCACGTACTCGGCCGAACCCTCGACGATCATGCCCTTGGCGAGGGTCAGGCCGTAGCCGAACCCGGCGCAGCCGGCGGAGATGTCGAAGGCGGCGGGCCTGCCCGCGCCGACCTTGTGGGCGATCTCGGTCGCGATGGCCGGAGTCTGCTTGAAGTGCGAGACGGTCGAGACGACGACCGCGCCGATCTGCTCGGGCCCGATCCCGGCGTCGGCGATGGCCTTGCCGGCCGCCTCGACGGACATCGCGGCCACGGTCTCCTCCTCGGAGGCCCAGTGGCGACTGGCGATGCCGGACCGGGAGCGGATCCACTCGTCGGACGAGTCGATCGTCTCGAGAATCACCTCGTTGGGCACGACACGGGTCGGGCGGTAGCCGCCGACACCCATGATCCGTGCGTACGGGGCGCCCTGGCTGGGCTTGATCTTCGACATGCTCTCGGGCTCCTTAGGCGGCTGCGTGCTCGGAGATGAGCGCGCGAGCGGCATCGAGGTCGTCGGGGGTCTTCAGCGCGAGGGTCTGCACACCGGGTAGCGCGCGCTTGGCGAGGCCGGTGAGAGTCCCGCCCGGGCACGCCTCGATGAGTGCCGTGACGCCCAGTGCCTTGAAGGTCTCCATGCACAGGTCCCAGCGGACCGGGTTGGCGACCTGGCCGACGAGCCGGGAGATGACCTCGTCGCCGGTGGCGACCGTCTTTCCGTCGGCGTTCGAGACATACGTCACGGTCGGGTCGGAGACCGCGAGCGCCGAAGCGGCCTCGCGGAGACGGTCGACCGCGGGAGCCATGTGATGCGTGTGGAAGGCGCCGGCGACCTTGAGCGGCACGACACGGCGCACGCCCTCGGGCATGTCCTTGGTCAGCGCGGCGATCTGCGCGGCGGTGCCGGCGGCGACGATCTGGCCGCCCCCGTTGACGTTCGCCGGGGTCAGCCCGAGCATCTCCAGGTGCGGGACCGTCACCTCGGGGTCGCCGCCGAGCAGCGCCGCCATACCGGTCTCGGTGACCGCTGCGGCGTCAGCCATGGCGAGCCCACGGGTGCGGACCAGGCGGAGCGCGGCCTCGTCGTCGATCACCCCGGCGAGAGCGGCAGCAGTGATCTCACCAACGCTGTGACCTGCGACGACAGCGGGCGACGCGGCAAGCGCGGAGGCGGACAGCAGACCCGCGGCGACCAGCAGCGGCTGCGCCACCGCGGTGTCGCGGATCTCGTCCGCATCGGCCTTCGTGCCGTAGTGGGCAAGGTCGAGCCCGATGGCGTCGGACCAGGCCGCGATGCGGTCGGTGGCACCGGGGAGGTCGAGCCAGGGAGTCAGGAAGCCGGGCGTCTGAGCGCCTTGGCCGGGAGCGACGAGTACGAGCACCCTCACACTCTCTCTTGTGAACGGTCCTGAACGCCCGTGGGGACAGGGACGAAGAACCGTAGGGGGAATTGTTGATGTCCGACAAAAGTCTAGGACTGGGTATCTCTGTCGGCCAGACGCCCCAGAATCAGGGCGATCCGCAGCGTGAACGCGGAGCGGACATCGGAGGGCGACCATCCGGTGACGTCCGTCACACGTCGGAGCCGGTAGCGCACGGTGTTGGGGTGGACGAACAACATCCGGGCTGCGCCCTCCAGGCTGCTCGCCTGCTCCAGATACACACTCAGCGTTTCCAGCAGCGCGGAGCCCGCCTCTTCGAGCGGTCTGTAGATCTCCTCCACCAACTGGTCCCGTGCGGCGGGGTCGCCCGCGATGGCGCGCTCCGGCAGCAGATCGTCCGCCAGGACCGGCCGCGGGGCGTCCTGCCAGGCGCTGCACGCCTTGAGCCCGGCGGCTGCGGCCTGCGCGGACCGGGTGGCCGCCAGCAGGTCGGGCACCACCGGTCCGGCCACCACGGGACCGGCCGCATACGGGCCGATCAGGGCCTTCGCGACGTGCAGCGGGTTGTCGCTGCCGCCCGCGACGACGACCAGCCGGTTGCCGAGCACCCCGGTGAGCACCTGGAGCTTGGCGTGCCGGGCGGCCCGCCGGATCGCCTCGACGGTCAGTTCGCTGTCGCCGTCCGGGGCCGTACCGAGCACCACACAGACATGCTCGGGGGAGTTCCAGCCGAGCGCGGCGGCCCGTGACACGGCGCCCTCGTCGGCCTCGCCGGACAGCACCGCGTTCACCACGAGCGATTCGAGCCGGGCGTCCCAGGCGCCGCGCGCCTCGGCGGCCTGCGCGTACACCTGGGCGGTCGCGAAGGCGATCTCCCGCGCATAGACGAGCAGCGCCTCGCGCAGCACGGACTCGTCGCCGGGGGCGGCGACCTCCTCGATCGCGGCCTCCATCACCTCGATCGTCGTACGCACCATCTCGACGGTCTGGCGCAGCGTGATCGCCCGGGTCAGCTCGCGCGGAGCCGTACCGAACACATCGGTGGAGATGGCCTGCGGCGTCTCCGGGTGCCGGAACCACTCGGTGAAGGCGGCGATCCCGGCCTGGGCCACCAGACCGATCCAGGACCGGTTCTCCGGGGGCATCGCCCGGTACCACGGCAGCGACTCGTCCATGCGGGCGATCGCGTTCGCGGCCAGCCGGCCGGAGGACTGCTCCAGTCGCTTCAGGGTCGCGGCATGCAGGTGGGCGTCATTCGCAGCGGGCTGCTCAGGATCGGGTCGGGGCACGGACACAAGACTGCCTTATCGGGGCACGAGCACGGAGGGCCGGGGCGGCCGCGGGTCGTACTGCCCGGTAGAAGGCGGACATCTTCTGCCCGGCCGCACGTGCGCCGCGCCGGGATACCGTGGAGCCGTGATTTCCGTACAGCGCGCGGACGACCGGTATCCGGGCGGGGACGAGGCCGCGGGCATCGTGTCCCGGCACGCCTTCTCCTTCGGCTCCTTCTACGACCCGGACAATCTGCGCTTCGGCGCGATCCTGGCCTGCAACGAGGAGCGGCTGGCGCCCGGTGCGGGCTTCGACGAGCATCCGCACAGTCACACGGAGATCGTGACCTGGGTCGTCGAGGGCGAGCTGACCCACCGGGACTCGGCCGGTCATGCCACGCGCGTACGGGCCGGGGACGTCCAGCACCTCAGCGCGGCGGCTGGTGTGCGTCACGTCGAACGCAACGACGGGGACGTGCCGCTGACGTTCCTTCAGATGTGGCTGGCGCCGCTCGAACCGGGCGGCGAACCCTCGTACACGACCGTCGCCGGCATCGCCGACTCCACCCCGTACGCCCTCCCGGAAGCCGCCGCGATGCTGCACGTGCGCAGGCTGGCCGCGGGGGAGCGCACGGCGGTGCCGGACGCGGCGCGGGCGTATGTGCATGTGGTGGCCGGAGAGGTGCGCCTCGACGGCGAGACGCTCGGCCCGGGGGACGCGGCGCGGATCACGGGGGCGGTGGGGCTGGAACTGGCGGCGGAGATACCGGCGCAGGTGCTGGTGTGGGAGCTGTCCAGCTGACCGGGGCCGCGCGCCGTCACCCCCGGTCGCTCCACCGCCGTCGCCCTGCGGGCACTACCGCGCCGAACGTCCGAGCTCCGAGAGCACCGCGTCCGTGAAAGGCGACCACACCTCGGCCGCCCACGGCCCGAAGGCCCGGTCCGTCAACGCGACGCAGGCCGCACCGGCGGCGGGGTCGATCCACAGGAACGTACCGGACTGGCCGAAGTGCCCGAAGGTCGCCGGGGACGAGGAAGCGCCCGTCCAATGCGGCGACTTGTGGTCGCGGATCTCGAAACCGAGCCCCCAGTCGTTGGGGTTCTGGTGACCGTAGCCCGGCAGGACGCCCTTCAGGCCGGGGTGCACGACGGTCTGCGCGGCGAGCACTGTCCGCGGGTCGAGCAGCCGCGGAGCCTGCACCTCCGCCGCGAACCGCACCAGGTCGTCGACGGTCGAGACGCCGTCCCGGGCGGGCGAGCCGTCCAGCGTGGTCGACACCATGCCGAGCGGCTCCAGGACCGCCTGGCGCACATACTCGGGGAACGGGATGTCGGTGGCCTTGGCGATGTGGTCGCCGAGCACCTCGAAGCCCGCGTTGGAGTACAGGCGCCGGGTGCCGGGAGCGGCCGTCACCCGGTGCTCGTCGTAGGCCAGCCCGCTGGTGTGGGCGAGCAGGTGCCGGACGGTGGAACCCTCCGGTCCGGCCGGTTCGTCGAGGTCGACCGCACCTTCCTCGTACGCCACGAGCGCGGCATAGGCGGCGATCGGCTTGGTCACGGAGGCGAGCGGGAAGCGGTGCGCGGTCGGCCCGTGGGTACCGACGACGGTGCCGTCCGCTCGCAGTACGGCGGCCGCCGCGGTGGGGACGGGCCAGTTCTCGATCATCGCCAGGCTCTGCATGCCTACGAGACTAAGACCTGCCGCCGAAGCCCCGGCATCCGGCCGGTGGCCGGAAAGCCTGCCACCGATTGTGCTTGCTTCGAGTGCACTCCAAGGTTCTAGCGTGGAGGTCATGACGGTGATGGAGAGCACTTCCGCAGCGACGGACAACTGTGCATCGGCCCCGCGGGCGCATCCGCGCCCCGAGGGCCAGGACCGCTACACCATCAGCGAGGTCGTCGCCTTCACCGGGCTCACCGCGCACACCCTGCGCTGGTACGAGCGGATCGGACTGATGCCGCACGTCGACCGGTCGCACACCGGACAGCGCCGCTTCACCAACCGGGATCTGGACTGGCTGGCCTTCGTCGGCAAGCTGCGGCTGACCGGGATGCCGGTCGCCGACATGGTCAGGTACGCGGAGCTGCTGCGTGAGGGCGAGCACACCTTCGAGGAGCGGCAGGAGCTGCTGGAGGCGACCCGCCGCGATGTGATGACGCGGATCGCGGAGCTCCAGGACACCCTCGCCGTTCTCGACTACAAGATCGACTTCTATGCGAGCGCCCGCCGGGCGCCGGAAAGGCCTTGCGGCTGATGACTGACAACAAGATCGCCACCGTGGAGCTCGGCGACGGCGGCCCGCAGGTGGGCGTGCAGGGGCTCGGCTGCATGGGCATGAGCGAGTTCTACGGGGACACCGACGAAGCCGCCGCCCGGGACACCCTGGAGGCCGCGCTGGAGGCGGGCGTCACGCTCTTCGACACCGCGGACATCTACGGGAACGGCGCCAACGAGACGTTCCTCGCCCCGTTCGTCGGGGCGCACCGGGACGAGATCACGCTCGCCACGAAGTTCGCCATCGAGCGGAAGGCCGACGACCCGCAGTACCGGGCCGTGCGCAACGACCCCGCGTACATCCGGCAGGCCGTCGAGGACAGCCTGCGCCGGCTCGGCACCGACGTCATCGACCTGTACTACATGCACCGCCGCGACCCCGCCGTCCCGCTGGCCGAGTCCGTCGGCGCGATGGCCGAACTGGTGCAGCAGGGCAAGGTCAGGCAGCTGGGTCTGAGCGAGGTGACCGGGGCGGAGCTGCGCGAGGCGTACGCCGTGCACCCGATCGCCGCCCTGCAGTCCGAGTGGTCCCTCTTCAGCCGGGACGTCGAGCGCAGCGCCGTGCCCGCGGCGGTCGAACTCGGGGTGACCTTCGTGCCCTACTCGCCGCTCGGCCGCGGCTTCCTGACCGGGGCGTTCGCCGACGCCGCCAAGGACCTGTCGAAGGGCGACTTCCGCCAGTACCAGCCCCGCTTCACCGGCGACAACGCAAGGACGAACGCCGCCCTCCTGGAGCCCGTCCACAAGATCGCGGCGGCACACGGGGCGACGGCCGCGCAGGTGGCGCTCGCCTGGGTGCAGCAGCGCGCCGAGGTGCACGGCCTGACCGTGGTCCCGATCCCCGGCACCCGTAAGCGCAGCCGGCTGCTGGAGAACGTCGGGGCGACCCGGCTCACCCTCACGCCGCAGGAGCTGGCCGTGCTGGAGCCGATCGCGGGCCAGGTGGCGGGCGACCGCTACCCGGACATGAGCTCGACGTCCGCAGCGCGCGAATAGGGCCTGCGCACGCCGCCTACAGTTCCGCGAGGAGCTCGGCCTTCTTCGCGCTGAACTCGTCGTCCGTCACCAGACCGGCCTGGTGCAGTTCCCCGAGGTGCCGGATCCGCTCCGCGATGTCCGCCGGATCGCGCCGCCCCGCAAGCGCCAGTGCGGTGGCCGGTGCGCCGGCCGCGGAGTGTTTCCGGCGTACGGACTCCAGTACGGCAGCGGCGAACGGCAGTGACTCGTGCACCGGGCCGTAGCCGAGACCGAAGATCACCGCGGCCGGGTCCTGATCGGCCTGGGTGGGCCGGGGGGCCACCGCCTGCGGACCGGGCGGCACGGCGTCGGTACGGAGTGCCGCACCCGGCTCCGTGACCCCGCCGGCTCCCGTGCCCACGCTCTCCGCGCCCCGTGGCACCAGCCGCAGATAGCCGTCGAAGGCCTCCGGCGAGCGCCACTCGATCCCGCTCAGCTCGCTGACCGGAAAGGTCTGGTCGCCCGCCTTCCACTTCGCCGTCGAGGCGCCCGTCCAGAACCACCGGAACGAGATCCGGTCCCCGTCGAAGCTGGCCCTGCCGTCGTACGCCTTGAACTGCATCGGTGCCACGGGCGCCGCGACCAGGAAGCGTTCGGCGGGCTCCGCCGCGTCCGGCCCGAGCAGGGCGCGCAGCTCGTCCGCGTAGTACTCGGCGAGCGTCTCGCGTTCGGCCGGCAGGACCAGCCGGTAGGGATCGCAGCCGTCCTTCAGCTGCCCGGCCGCCGCCTCCAGCAGCGGATCGGCGCCGGGTCTCGGCACCGCGTGCAGCACCACCGTGCCGCGCTTGCCCGGGGTCAGCGTCACCGACGACAGCGCCGCGTGCGGAATGCGGCGTTCACGCAGACTGTGGAACAGCTTCGGCGTGCGGATCCCCCGTTCGAAGCGGATGAGCACGGAGTCGGTGTCGAACTCCCAGGTGGCATGAATTCCGGCCAGCACATCACCCATGTGCCTCATCGTATGCGGCACTTGCCCGCACGTCCCCCCTCGGAGTACGCCGCAGTTCATGGTCCGTTGCGGCTTTCTACGCGCGTCAGACGTCTCAGGCGCCGGAAATTCCCTCGCGACAGGCGCTGTCGGCGCTCGCACAGGTCACCGAACCGTAGGCGCCGACACCGATGGCCGCGAAGTTGCTGAGGCTCTCGGTGCCCGGCTCGAAATAGCCGCTGTGCCCTCGCGCGTCGCCCGCCGAGGCGACGCGCGCGCCGAACCCCCGGTCCACCGGATCGGCCCCGTGGCCGAGCCCGCCGACCTCCATGTTCGGTACGTCCTCGATCCAGTCGTCGCGGTCCCGCATCGCCCAGACATCGGCTGTGGTGTGCAGCTGCGCGGCGTTCTGCACCCGCATGCCGGGGCTGCCCGCGACCGCGATGTCGGTGACCCGGGAGGGCAGTTCGTGCGCGGCGACACCGCACAGCACGGAGCCGTAGCTGTGGCAGAACAGCGAGACCTTCGACGTGCCGGGCAGCGCGCCGACGAGCGCGCGCAGCCGGACCGCACCGCGCTCGGCGAGGTTTCCGAGGACGGCGTCCATCCCGATGCCGGCGGGCGCGGTGTAGTCGGCCCAGGCGATGACCGCGGTCCGGGTGGCGGGCCTCGCGGTGCGCTCCGCCGCGTACAGCGATTTCGCCATGCCGACGGGGGCGGCGTTGGTCTTCGCCCCGGACCGCTCCAGCGTCATCAGGTTCGTGTCGACGCCGGGCACGACCAACGAGACCCGCTGGGCCCTGTCGAGATCGCCGAAGACCTCGGCGGCGTGGCCCCTCCCGGACGGGTCGAAGGCCAGGAAGTGCCGGCCGTGGGCGAGCATCGACTCGAAGCGCTGCATCCGCCGGAACGCGTCGTCGCGGCCCTCGGGGGAGAGCCGGGCGTCGTGCATGCGCTCCTGTTCGACCGTCCGTGCCTGCTTCAGAGCCCGCCGGTTGGCGTGGTAGCGCAGGGTGACCGGGGCGCCGTTCAGGTTGCCGACGACCAGGGGGTAGGTGTCGGCGAGCGCGGTGCGCTGCGCAGCGGTGAGCGACGCGAAGAACGTGGCCAGCCGGCGCGGCGGCGCATCGACGTCCGGCAGGGCGTGACCCGCTATCCGGCCCCGCGCCCAGGAGGTGAGCGCGATGTCGCGTGGCTCGTCGGAGCGTTGGTGACGCACGGCGGTCCAGCCCGTGGTCGCCAGCATCACGAACACGACCGCGACGGCGAGGAGTGCGCGCCATGCGGTCAGCGTGGGGGAGGAGTCGAAGGAAGTCACTGCCGCCCACCCTAGGAGACGCACGGCGACTGCTGTGAAGCGGGTGACGCACGTCACCCGACAATCGGGAATCGAGGGGGAGTTTCCTTACGCTCCGTGCGCGCGCCGCGCACGCTCCGCCGCACTTCCACGCCTCGTGGGTACTCCATGTGGCGGTCGTGGCACGGCTGTTGTGAAGTCCGTCATGCTCGCTTGTGAGGCATTCGGCACACGGGTGCACGGAATTGGACTAATTGTCAGGTTTGTTCGTTGTGGGTCGTCGGCCTCTCGGCGGTCCGTTCGACCGGCGTGCGCCAGTTCTCCGCAAGTGCTGGTCCGAGATGGTCCAGGTAGCGCTCGGTCAGTGCGCGCAGCGACTCGATACCGGTGTCCTGCCCCTGTCCCCACAGCTGCCCGGTCACCCGCATCACTGCGGAGAACGCGGCGACGGCGACCCGCGGCCGCGGGTCCGTCGCGACGTCGAGACCCTCGCGTGCGGCCACCACCTCGGCGATCTGGTTCTCCAGGTCGATGCTGCGTCGCAGGTGGGCGGCGAGCAGTGGGGGCGTCGACTCGATCATCCGGTACGTGCGCATGTGGAGTTCGACCGTGACGAGCTCCTCGATCGCCTCTCCGATGCTGTTCCAGGCGCACAGCACTGCGCTGCGCATGGCCGTGAACGGATTCTCCGCGGCGGGCCGTCGGCGCAGTTCCGAGAGGAAGCGCGACTCCACCATCTCCTGGACGGCGAAGGTGACCTCCTCCTTGCTGGCGAAGTAGCGGAAGAAGGTGCGCTGCGAAACACCCACGGCGTCGACGATCTCGTCGACGGTGGTCTCTTCGTACCCCTGGGTGGTGAAGAGTTCCAGGGCGGCGTGCAACAGGGCGTCCCGGGTGTGCCGCTTCTTGCGCTCGCGCAGTCCGGTGGGGTGCACCACGGCTCGCTGCCCCTCGGTCACTGAACTGGTCCTCTTTTCTGCTGTTTTGTTCCGCTCAGCGTACCTGTGGGCTACATGTGGGTTACCGACTCGTGAAATGGTTTGTCAACTGTCAGTGGCTGACACTAATCTCCCCCGCATGACTAGTCAGACCACCGTAGAAAAGGCGTCGCGGGAGCCGCAGGACACCCTCGCTCCCGCCCCGGCCAAGGGGCTGCGCGGCCACCCCTGGCTGACGCTCTTCTCCGTGGCCATCGGCGTGATGATGGTCGCGCTCGACGGCACGATCGTCGCGATCGCCAACCCCGCCATCCAGCAGGATCTCGGTGCTTCGCTCGCCGAAGTCCAGTGGATCACCAACGGCTACATGCTGGCCCTCGCGGTCTCCCTGATCACCGCGGGCAAGCTCGGTGACCGGTTCGGTCACCGCCAGACCTTCCTGATCGGTGTCGTCGGCTTCGCCGCGGCATCCGGGGCCATCGGCCTCTCCGACAGCGTGGCCCTGGTCATCACCTTCCGGGTGCTGCAGGGCCTCTTCGGCGCCCTGCTGATGCCCGCCGCGCTCGGCCTGCTGCGCGCCACCTTCCCGGCCGAGAAGCTGAACATGGCGATCGGTATCTGGGGCATGGTCATCGGCGCCTCGACCGCGGGCGGCCCGATCCTCGGCGGTGTGCTCGTCGAGCACGTCAGCTGGCAGTCCGTCTTCTTCATCAACGTGCCGGTCGGTGTGGTCGCGCTCCTGCTCGGCGTGGTGATCCTCAGGGACCACCGGGCGGACAACGCGCCGCGCTCCTTCGACATCGGCGGCATCGTGCTGCTGTCGCAGGCGATGTTCTGCCTGATCTGGGCACTCATCAAGGGCGCCGAGTGGGGCTGGGGCGACTTCAAGACGGTCGGCTTCCTGGCGGCCGCCGTCGGCCTGTTCGTGGTGTTCGCGTTCTCGCAGAAGAACGTCAGGGAGCCGCTGATCCCGCTGGCGATGTTCCGCTCGGTGCCGCTGTCCGCGGGTGTGATCCTGATGGTGCTGATGGCGTTCGCCTTCATGGGCGGACTGTTCTTCGTCACCTTCTACCTGCAGAACGTGCACGGCATGAAGGCCGTCGACGCGGGTCTGCACCTGCTGCCGCTGACCGGCATGATGATCGTCGGATCGCCGCTCGCGGGTCTGCTGATCACCAAGCTCGGCCCGCGCGTCCCGCTCGTCGGCGGCATGGTGTGCACGGCGGTCGCCATGTTCGGCATGTCCCAGCTGAACACCGGCACCGGCACCCTGGCCATGTCCATCTGGTTCGGTCTGCTCGGCCTCGGCCTCGCGCCGGTGATGGTCGGCGCCACCGAGGTCATCGTGGGCAACGCCCCGATGGAGCTCTCCGGCGTCGCGGGCGGTCTGCAGCAGGCCGCCATGCAGGTCGGCGGCAGCCTCGGTACGGCGGTGCTGGGCGCGGTGATGGCCTCGCAGGTCGACTCCCACCTGGCCGACAACTGGGCGGCCGCCGAGCTTCCGCCGCTCTCGCCCCAGCAGCTGGACCAGGCATCGTCGGCCGTCGAGGTCGGCATCCCGCCGGTGGCATCCGACCTGCCTGCGCCGGTCGTGGAGAAGATCACGAGTGTCGCGCATGACACGTTCGTGTCCGGCATGAGCACCGCGTTCATGGTCGCCGGCATCGTCGCGGTGGTCGCGGCACTGGTCGCCACGCTCACCAAGCGTGGTGCGAACGCCGAGGCAGGCGCGGGCGCGGGCCACATCTGATCCCGTCACCGGCCTTCGCCGGCCCTCGCGCGCCGACGGCGCCCGAGCGTCAACATCGTGCATACGACAGCCCCGCCGGACCTCTCCGGCGGGGCTGTCGCCTATCCGGGTGGTCTCGCCCGGGACCTCTTCCGGTGGCTCTGCGCCGCAGGTCAAGGTCGGTGCAACTGATCCACATCACCACGGGGGTTGATTGACATGCGTACGACCGTGCTTGCCGCCGCACTGGCCGCCACCGCCCTGATCCCACCGGCCGCGTCCGGGGCCGCCGCACCGGCCGCGCACGCCGCGCCCGTCCGCCTCGGCACCTGCGAGAGCGGTCAGCTCTGCCTCTGGGAGAAGCCGGACTTCACCGGCGCCCGGCAGATCCACGAACTGTCCGGCACCGACATCGACAGCTGTGTCCCGCTGCCGCCGGGCAGGAAGGTGCAGGCGCTCGCCAACCGCACCGGCCGCCCCGTCACCACCTATCAGTCGGCGGAGTGCGCCGAGACCGGCGAGTTCGAGACGTATCCGGGCGGTGGGACCTGGGTGCCGCAGTCCCCGTACCAGGTCAGGGCGTTCAAGATCTGGGAGAGCTGACCGGAGGAGCGGCCGCAGGACCGGCCGGAGACCGGCGAAGGGCGGCGGACCAGGAGGTCCGCCGCCCTTCGGCTCACCCGTCGGTCGTTCTTACGGGGCGGTCGTGCTTACGCGTCGCCGCCGGCCGCGCCGGGATCGGCCGCGGCCACATCCAGCAGGTCGTACCGGTCGATCGCCGTCTTCAGCACCGAACGGTCGATCCTGCCCGCCTTGGCGAGCTCGGTGAGCACCGCGAGGACGATCGACTGCGCGTCGATGTGGAAGTACCGGCGGGCCGCTCCCCGCGTGTCGGCGAAGCCGAAGCCGTCCGCACCCAGCGACTGGTACGCGCCGGGCACCCAGCGTGCGATCTGGTCCGGTACGGAACGCATCCAGTCCGAGACCGCCACGAACGGGCCCTCGGAGCCGGAGAGCTTCTGCGTGACGTACGGGACGCGCTGCTCCTCCTCCGGGTGCAGAAGGTTGTACCGCTCCGTCTCCACCGCCTCGCGGCGCAGCTCGTTCCAGGAGGTCGCCGACCAGACGTCGGCCCTGACGTTCCACTCGTCGGCGAGGATCTGCTGCGCCTCGACCGCCCACGGGACCGCCACACCGGACGCCATGATCTGCGCCGGGATCGCGCCCTTCTCGCCGCTCCTGAAGCGGTGGACGCCCTTGAGGATGCCCTCGACGTCCACGTTCTCCGGCTCGGCCGGGTGCTGGATCGGCTCGTTGTAGACGGTGAGGTAGTAGAAGACGTCCTCGCTGTTCTCGCCGTACATCCGGCGCAGGCCGTCCTTGACGATGTGCGCGATCTCGTACCCGAAGGCCGGGTCGTACGCGACACAGGCCGGGTTCGTCGAGGCGAGCAGCTGCGAGTGGCCGTCCGCGTGCTGGAGGCCCTCACCGGTCAGCGTCGTCCGGCCGGCGGTCGCGCCCAGCACAAAGCCGCGCGCGAGCTGGTCGGCCATCTGCCAGAACTGGTCACCGGTGCGCTGGAAACCGAACATCGAGTAGAAGACGTACACCGGGATCAGCGGCTCGCCGTGCGTGGCGTACGCGGAACCGGCGGCGATCAGTGACGCCGTGCAGCCGGCCTCGGAGATGCCGTCGTGCAGCATCTGACCGGTCGGCGACTCCTTGTACGCGAGCAGCAGATCGCGGTCCACCGCCTCGTACTGCTGGCCCAGCGGGTTGTAGATCTTCGCGCTCGGGAAGAACGCGTCCATGCCGAAGGTGCGGTACTCGTCGGGCGCGATCAGCACGAAACGCTTGCCGATCTCCTTGTCCCGCATGAGGTCCTTCAGGATGCGGACGAACGCCATGGTCGTGGCGATCGACTGCTGACCCGAACCCTTCTTCGCGGTCGCGTACGTCTTGTCCTCGGGGAGGACCAGCGGCTTCGCGCGCACCACACGGGTCGGGACATAGCCGCCCAGACCCTTGCGGCGGTCGTGCATGTACTGGATCTCTTCCGAGTTGCGGCCCGGGTGGTAGTACGGCGGGTAGCCCTCGTCGAGCTGCTTGTCCGTGATCGGGATGTGCAGCCGGTCGCGGAACCGCTTGAGGTCCTCGACCGTGAGCTTCTTCATCTGGTGGGTCGCGTTGCGGCCCTCGAAGTTCGGTCCGAGCGTCCAGCCCTTGACCGTCTGGGCGAGGACCACCGTCGGCTGGCCCTTGTGCGCCTTGGCCGCCGAGTACGCCGCGTAGACCTTCCTGTGGTCGTGGCCGCCTCGGCCCAGGTGCAGGATCTGATGGTCGGACATGTCCTTGACCATCTCGCGCAGCCGCGGGTCGTCGCCGAAGAAGTGCTCACGGATGTACGCGCCCGTCTCGGTGGCGTACGTCTGGAACTGGCCGTCCGGAGTGGTGTTCAGCTTGTTGACCAGGATGCCCGTGCGGTCCTGCGCGAGCAGCGGGTCCCAGGTGCGGTCCCAGACCAGTTTGATGACGTTCCAGCCGGCACCGCGGAACTGCGACTCCAGC
Source organism: Streptomyces sp. NBC_00316 (assembly GCF_036158715.1). Classification (NCBI taxonomy): domain Bacteria; kingdom Bacillati; phylum Actinomycetota; class Actinomycetes; order Kitasatosporales; family Streptomycetaceae; genus Streptomyces; species Streptomyces sp. NBC_00316. The sequence continues at coordinate 6,102,357 of NZ_CP108023.1, forward strand.
TCCTGGATGATCTTGCCGTTGCCGCGCACCGGGCCGTCGAGGCGCTGCAGGTTGCAGTTGACCACGAAGGTCAGGTTGTCCAGGCCCTCACGGGCGGCGATGGAGAGCTGGCCGAGCGACTCGGGCTCGTCCATCTCGCCGTCGCCGAGGTACGCCCAGACGTGCGACTGGGAGGTGTCGGCGATGCCGCGCGCCTCCATGTACCGGTTCATCCGCGCCTGGTAGATCGCACCCAGCGGGCCGAGGCCCATCGAGACCGTCGGGAACTCCCAGAAGTCCGGCATCAGCCGCGGGTGCGGGTAGCTGGACAGACCGTTCGGGGCCTTCGACTTCTCCTGGCGGAAGGCGTCGAGCTGCGCCTCGCTCAGCCGGTCCAGGAGGAACGCGCGGGCGTAGATGCCGGGGGAGGCGTGCCCCTGGAAGAAGATCTGGTCGCCGCCACGGCCGTCGTCCTTGCCGCGGAAGAAGTGGTTGAAGCCCACGTCGTACAGCGAGGCGGAGGAGGCGAACGTGGCGATGTGGCCGCCGACGCCGATCCCCGGACGCTGTGCGCGGGACACCATCACGGCCGCGTTCCAGCGCGTCGCGTTGAGGATCCTGCGCTCGATCTCCTCGTCGCCGGGGAAGAACGGCTCGTCCTTCGTGGCGATCGTGTTCACGTAGTCCGTGCTGCGCATCTCCGGCACGGCGACACGCTTCTCACGTGCGCGTTCGATGAGTCGGAGCATCAGATAGCGGGCCCGCTCACGGCCGCGCTCGTCGACGGCGGCGTCGAGGGAGTCGAGCCATTCCTGGGTCTCTTCAGGATCGAAGTCCGGGACCTGGCTGGGAAGGCCGCCAATGATGATCGGGTTGCGATCGGATCCGGAAGCCACGCTGTTCCTTCGCTGTTCGGTGGTGCTCTACGGGGCCTGGTAACGGGAGGCATGCCCCCGGGATGTATGCACGTACGCCCTCACCATCGTGTACCGCGAGGACGCAAACGTCACCTCTACCGAGGGGTAACCCTCAGGTCGTGAGACATCACGTCCGGTGCACGGGGAAGGTCCGGCAGGCGGGGCGGGACCAAACCGCAACCATACGCCCAAGCCGTCCAAGCGTTCCCAAAGGCTGTTCGACTCCGATTGGCGGACCGAAACGGCATAAGCTGTTCAAGGACGTAAAGGGTGTGGACGGGCGGCGCCGATGCCCGCAGCGAGACATGCCGATCGTGCGGCGACGTGGCAGGGAACGTCACCGTTTAGGCGGTCTCGCACGCTGGGTACTTGCGCGATCCGCCGCGCCCGTGTGGACTACGGCCAACGCCCCGCGCACGCGCGTGGCTGAAGCATTTTCCGAAACATGATCAGGAGGCAACCCGTGAGCGCGACCGCGGACCACGCGGAGGAACGGACCAACTCGGCTGCACGGCTGGGGTTCGAGCCCGGACAGGTGGTCCAGGAGATCGGCTACGACGACGACGTCGAGCAGGAGCTCCGTGAGGGCATTGAGGCCACTACCGGCCAGGAACTCGTCGATGAGGACTACGACGACGTCGCTGACGTCGTTCTGCTGTGGTTCCGCGACGAGGACGGCGACCTTACGGACGCGCTGGTGGATGCCATTGGTCTGATCGAGGACGGCGGTGCGGTCTGGCTGATGACGCCGAAGACCGGCCGCGAGGGATACGTCGAACCGAGCGACATCAACGAGGCTGCTCAGACAGCCGGTCTTTCCCAGACCAAGAGCATCAATGCGGGCAAGGACTGGACGGGCAGCCGTCTGGTCACCCCGAAGTCGGCCAAAGCCAAGCGCTGAACCGCACTCATCACGAGGCCCCCGCCGGTCGTGCACCGGCGGGGGCCTTCGTATGCCTTCGTGTCCCTGTGCCGGGGTCCCCCCGCGCCGTCTTCGTGCGCTCCCCGGGTGCCGCGCGGGCCGCCGACGGCTCCGCACAAGGGCTCTGCGTAGGGTGGGAGTCCACCCGGACAGCCCAGCCCGGTGAAGCAGTGAAGGGACGCGTTTTCATGGCGATCGAGGTCGGTACCAAGGCCCCGGATTTCGAGCTCAAGGACAACCACGGCCGGACCGTGAAGCTCTCCGACTTCCGCGGCGAGAAGAATGTCGTGCTGCTCTTCTACCCGTTCGCCTTCACCGGCGTGTGCACGGGTGAGCTCTGCGCGCTCCGCGACGAGCTGCCGAAGTTCGAGAACGACGACACGCAGCTGCTCGCCGTCTCCAACGACTCCATCCACACCCTGCGCGTCTTCGCCGAGCAGGAAGGCCTCGAGTACCCGCTGGTCTCGGACTTCTGGCCGCACGGCGAGACCTCGCGGGCGTACGGCGTCTTCGACGAGGAGAAGGGCTGCGCGGTGCGCGGCACCTTCATCATCGACAAGGAGGGCGTGGTGCGCTGGACCGTCGTCAACGGCCTGCCCGACGCGCGGGACCTGAACGACTACATCAAGGCCCTCGACGCGATCTGATCCGGCTGAGGCGGGTTCTTCGGCGACGGCCGGAGACATTCCCGGCGGCGATTCGGGCGATCTCCCGGCGCCCCGGCCAAAAGCCTGTTTTGGCCGGGAACCGGTCACTAGGATCCACTCGTTGATCCGATGCCAACGCACGATGCAGGCGCCGGCACCTGTCGGCCTCTAATGAAACCAATGGGAGGACTCGTGGGAGTCAGCCTCAGCAAGGGCGGCAACGTCTCGCTGACCAAGGCCGCGCCCAACCTGACCGCGGTCATCGTCGGTCTGGGCTGGGATGCTCGTACCACCACCGGCGGAGACTTCGACCTCGACGCCAGTGCCCTGCTGACGAATGCGGCGGGTAAGGTCGGCAGCGACGGGAATTTCGTTTTCTTCAACAACCTCAAGAGCCCCGACGGCTCCGTCGAGCACACCGGTGACAACCTCACCGGTGAGGGCGAGGGCGACGACGAGGTCATCAAGGTGAACCTGGCCGGCGTTCCGGCCGATGTCGACAAGATCGTCTTCCCGGTCTCGATCTACGAGGCCGAGTCCCGCCAGCAGAGCTTCGGCCAGGTGCGCAACGCGTACATCCGCGTGGTCAACCAGGCCGACAACAGCGAGCTGGCGCGGTACGACCTGAGCGAGGACGCCTCGACGGAGACCGCCATGGTCTTCGGCGAGCTGTACCGCAACGGCGCGGAGTGGAAGTTCCGTGCCATCGGCCAGGGCTACGCCTCGGGTCTGCGCGGCATCGCGCAGGACTTCGGCGTCAACGTCTGACCACAGCCCACAGGGCGTGCCCGGGCCGTGCCTGCGAAGGCGCCACGGCGCGGGCCGCGCCCCGCACGTCCTTGTCCGGCGCCGCACCCAGTGCGGCGCCGGACGCGCACCGCAGACGGTTCACCGGCAGACCGTTCACCGGCGGACCGTTCATCGACACACGGTTCATCGACTCGGGGAGGACACACACCATGGGCGTCACGCTCGCCAAGGGAGGCAATGTCTCCCTCTCCAAGGCCGCACCCAACCTCACCCAGGTGCTCGTCGGCCTCGGCTGGGACGCACGATCCACCACGGGGGCCGACTTCGACCTCGACGCCAGCGCACTGCTGTGCCAGTCGGGCCGGGTGCTCGGAGACGAATGGTTCATCTTCTACAACAACCTCACGAGCCCAGACGGCTCCGTGGAACACACGGGCGACAATCTCACCGGTGAGGGTGAGGGCGACGACGAGTCGGTCATCGTGAACCTCGTACAGGTGCCCGCCCACTGCGACAAGATCGTTTTTCCGGTCTCGATCCATGAGGCCGACGCCCGCGGTCAGACGTTCGGTCAGGTCAGCAATGCGTTCATTCGCGTGGTGAACCAGGCCGACGGACAGGAACTCGCCCGCTACGACCTGAGCGAGGACGCCTCGACGGAGACCGCGATGATCTTCGGCGAGCTCTACCGGTACAACGGCGAGTGGAAGTTCCGTGCAGTGGGACAGGGGTACGCGTCGGGTCTTCGCGGCATCGCTCTAGACTTCGGGGTCAACGTTTCGTAAAGCCGCGCACGGCGCGGGGGAGCCCCGCACACACCCGGGGGAGACCCGTTACATACACGATGGGGTAGCCAGTGCTTCTGAAAACCTTCGGCTGGTCGTTCGCGATTACCGCGCTCGGCCTGGTCGCAGCGGTGTTCTACGGGGGGTGGGAAGCCTTCGGTGTCGTCGCGATCCTTTCCGTCCTGGAGATCTCGCTGTCCTTCGACAATGCGGTGGTCAACGCCGGAATCCTGAAGAAGATGAATGCCTTCTGGCAGAAGATCTTCCTCACGGTCGGTGTGCTCATCGCGGTCTTCGGTATGCGGCTGGTCTTCCCTGTCGTGATCGTGGCCATCACCGCCAAGATCGGGCCCATCGAGGCAGTCGATCTCTCCTTCAACCAGCCCGAGCGCTACCAGGAACTGGTCACGGACGCCCACCCGGCGATCGCCGCCTTCGGTGGCATGTTCCTGCTGATGATCTTCCTCGACTTCATCTTCGAGGACCGGGACATCCAGTGGCTGCGCTGGATCGAGCGTCCGCTCGCCAAGCTCGGCAAGGTCGACATGCTGTCGGTCTGCATCGCGCTCATCGTCCTGCTGGTCTCGGCCATGACCTTCGCGACCCAGGCGCACCAGCACGGCGGCGCGCACGCGAACAAGGCGGAGACCGTCCTGCTCGCGGGTGTCGCGGGTCTGATCACGTACCTCATCGTCGGCGGTCTCTCCGGCTACTTCGAGAACAAGCTCGAGGAAGAGGAGGAGCGCGAGCACGAGGCCGAGGAGGAGGCCAAGAAGACCGGCAAGAACGTCTCCGCGGTGGTGCTCTCCGGCAAGGCCGCGTTCTTCATGTTCCTGTACCTCGAGGTGCTCGACGCGTCCTTCTCGTTCGACGGTGTCATCGGCGCCTTCGCCATCACCAACGAGATCGTGCTGATGGCCCTCGGCCTCGGTATCGGCGCGATGTACGTCCGTTCGCTCACGGTCTACCTGGTCCGCCAGGGCACCCTGGACGACTACGTCTACCTGGAGCACGGCGCGCACTACGCCATCGGCGCGCTGGCCGTCATTCTGCTCGTCACCATTCAGTACGAGATCAACGAGATCATCACCGGTCTCGTCGGCGTCGTGCTGATCGGCTGGTCCTTCTGGTCGTCGGTCCGGCGCAACAAGGCGCTGGAGGCCGGCGGCGACGACAGCTCGGGTTCCAAGGCGGAAGTCCCGTCCGGGGTGTGACCCGGTAGGGATTGAGGAACGCTCTCAGCGGGGCGGTCCGTACGGCGACGGTTGTCCGGGAACACCCGGATCCGGCCCGGCGGCCGCCCCGCTGTGATGTGTGCGGGGCCCGGACAGTACCGAGACGTGTGGGGGTTGGGGATGGCGTTCTGGGACGGCCTGTGGCCGAGGCGGGAAGCGCAGTTCGAGGCGGGCAACGCGGCGACCAACTCCATCGTGCTCTCCAAGCGGCACGCCACGGTCTCCCTGACCAAGCAGGGCGCGCTGACCGGCAACCTCCGGGTCAACCTCTCCTGGCGGATGCGTACGTCCGACATCGAGGGCAGATCGCGGCAGAGCGGGCGGCTGCTGCGGCCCTTCAAGCTCTTCCAGCCCGATGTGGTCCAGGCGCACACCCAGGGCGTGGTCAACGTCGACCTGGACCTGGGCTGCATGTACGAGCTGAAGGACGGCACCAAGGGGGTGGTGCAGCCGCTGGGCAACCTGATCGGCGACCTGAACGGGCCGCCGTACGTCAGGCTCAGCGGGGACGACCGCTTCGGGGCGCCGTCGGGGGAGACCGTGTACGTCAACCTCGACCAGCGGGACCAGATCAAGCGGCTGCTGTTCTTCGTGTACATCTACGACCAGACGCCGGCTTTCGACCGTACGCACGCCAAGGTGACGCTCTACCCGGGCAACGGGCCACGGATCGAGATCGAGCTCGACGAGAGAGCCCCCCAGGCCCGCTCGTGCGCCGTGTTCACGGTGGAGAACATCAAGGACGAGCTGATCGTGCGGCGCGAGGTGAAGTTCGTCTACGGCTTCCAGTCGGAGCTGGACCGGCTGTACGGCTGGGGGATGCAGTGGGGGCGCGGCTACAAGTCCCGGGCCTGAGCGCCTGCCCCGGCTCCGGGCCGGGCGCGCGGCGCCTGAGCGCCCGCTCCCGTCCCCCGGCCGGGCGCGCGGCGCCGGTGCGGTCAGGAACGGACGAACTGCGGGCCCTGCGGCGGCAGGACGAAATTCGGGTCGGGGGCGGGCGCCGCGGCGGCCGCGGGCTGCGGATAGCCGTACGCGGGCTGCGCGGCGGCCGGCTGCGGGTAGCCGTACGCGGGCTGCGGAGCCGGGGCGGGTGCGGCGGCCGTCGCGGCCTGCGGATAGCCGTACGCGGGCTGCTGGTGCTGGACCGTGGCCTGTATGTCGGGGGCGGGCGCCGGTGCGGGAGGGAACGCCGGGGCGGGGGCCGGATCGGGCTCGGCCGCGGCTTCCGCCTCGTCCACCGAGATGCCGAACGCGGTCGCGAGGCCGACCAGACCGGTCGGGTAGCCCTGGCCGACCGCCCTGAATTTCCAGCCATCGCCGCGCCGGTAGAGCTCACCGCAGATGATCGCGGTCTCCTCGCCGGTCTCCGGCCGCACATCGAACACCGCGAGCGGATCCCCGCCCGCCGACGCCGCGTCGTACAGCAGGATGCGCAGATCACGGACCTGCTCGAAGGCGGCTCCGTCCGAGGACGCGGCGATGACCACCTGTTCGACCGAGGGGTCGAGTGCGCCCAGGTCGGCCTCGATGGTGTCGGTCAGGCCCTCGGCGACGCTGCGCTTGGGCAGCCGTCGTACCAGGCCGGAGGGGTGCCGGGGCTGGTTGTAGAAGACGAAGTCCTCGTCGGAGCGCACCCGGCCACCGGTGCCGAGAAGCAGGGCCGAGGCGTCCACATCGGGGATCCCGGCGCCCGGGGTCCAGCGCAGCACGGCCCGTACGGCCGTGGCATCGAGGGGGACGTTCGAGCCCTTCAGCATCGCGTGCGTCATGGCGGTCATCCTGCCTGCTGGCTGCCCGTGCAGACAACGTGGGGGCGCATCCCCTGTCTCCGACGTGCGTCGGAACCGTGGCCTCCGGGCCTCGGGAACCGTCGGGAAATGGACGAGTTACCCGAAATTCACGCACGCGGGGAACTGTCGACACCGGTCCGTACGTACTATTACCGGCCACACGTTGTCCGGCCTGTCAGGCAGTACGGGGGAATCACATGCGTCATTTCGGGCACATCTCGCCCGCTGCGCGGAAGGGCCTGTTCCACCGGGAGCCGATCGAATTCGATGCCGGCTCACCCGCCCGCACACTTTCGGCCGCTCTGGGAGCCACCCTGTACTCCCCGGCCACCCGGCCGCGGCTCGCGGACGACATCATCAAGCAGGCCGGTCGCGGCGTCGTCTCGATGGTGCTGTGCCTGGAGGATTCGATCAACGACTCCGAAGTGGCGGCGGCCGAGGAGAACCTGGTCAGGCAGTTCGCCGACCTCGCGGCGCGCGGCGTCGAGCTGCCGCTGCTCTTCATCCGGGTCCGTGAACCGGAGCAGATCACGGACCTGGTGAACCGGCTCGGCAGCTCCGCCTCATTGTTGTCCGGTTTTGTACTTCCCAAGTTCACCGAAGAGCGTGGTGTGCCGTTCATGGAGGCACTCACCAAGGCCGAGACGGCCAAGGGGCTGCGGCTTTTCGCCATGCCCGTCCTCGAATCCCCGGAACTCCTTCATCTCGAGTCCCGCCGCGAAACGCTGCAGGGAATCGCCCGCACCGTCGACACGTACCGGCACCAGGTGCTGGCACTGCGCCTCGGGGTCACCGACTTCTGCTCGGCGTACGGACTGCGCCGGGCGCCCGACATGACGGCGTACGACGTCCAGCTCGTCGCCGCGGTCATTGCGGACGTGGTGAACATGCTGGGCCGGGCGGACGGCACGGGCTTCACCATCACCGGACCCGTGTGGGAGTACTTCCGCCTCCAGGAGCGCATGTTCAAGCCGCAGCTGCGCCGCAGCCCCTTCATGGAGGGCAGGGCCGAGGAACTGCGCACCGAACTGATCGAGCACGACCTGGACGGGCTGCTGCGGGAGATCGAGCTCGACCGGGCCAACGGGCTGCTGGGCAAGACCTGTATCCACCCGTCGCACGTCGCGCCCGTGCACGCCCTGTCCGTGGTCAGCCACGAGGAGTACAGCGACGCGCAGGACATCCTGCGGCCGGAGCGGGGCGGCGGCGGTGTCATGCGCTCCGCATATACGAACAAAATGAATGAAGTGAAGCCGCACCGCGCGTGGGCCGAGCGCACGCTGCTGCGGGCCGAGGTCTTCGGTGTGACGAAGGAAGACGTCGGGTTCGTGGAGCTGCTGACCGCGGGCGTCGCGGAATGAGCGTGTCTCGATGAGCGAGCGCGCAGCGAGGAAAGAGACGGCGAACGTGGTGTGGTCGGGTAGCTGGGTGTCGGAGCGACTGGGAGTCGAGCTCGTCGGCAACGGGGAGCCCGAAGGCGACGGCGAGCTCCGGGAGCTGCTGGGCCTCGCTCTGCGCCGCAACCCCAAGCGGGCCCATCTGCTGGTCTCGAATGTGCTGGGCAAGCATGTGCCGCAGCGCCCCTCCGTGGTGTACGGCACGGGATTCGAGCTCGGCCGGCGGGTGCGTGAGCTCCTCGGGGACGACGCGGCGCGCCGGGCGGTGGTCCTCGGGTACGCGGAGACCGCCACCGGTCTCGGCCACGCGGTCGCCGACGGGCTGGGCGTGGCGCCCTACCTCCACTCGACGCGGCGCCCGGTCGAGGGCGTGGCCCGGGCGGGCGGCTTCGAGGAGTCGCACTCGCACGCGACCTCGCATCTGCTCCTGCCGGAGGACCCGACGCTGCTGGGCGGCGTCGGTGACGGCGGGTGTGCCGGGGAACCGCTCGTTCTGGTGGACGACGAGTTCTCCACGGGCAACACCGTGCTCAACACGATCCGCGCGCTGCACGAGCTGTACCCGCGCGACCGGTACGTCATCGTGGCCCTGGTCGACATGCGGTCGGCGGCCGACCGCGGACGCCTGGCCGAGCTCGCCGAGGAGATCGGCGCACGCGTCGACCTGGTGGCGCGGGGAACGGGCACGATCCGCCTGCCGGACGACGTCCTGGAGAAGGGGCAGGCGTTGGTCGCGGCCCATGAGCCGACGCAGGCCGCCGCCGAGGCCGGTGCCGGAGCGCCGGTGCCGCAGCGGCCGGCCGACGGCCCCTGCACCAGGGTCGAGCTGGAGTGGCCCGCGGATGTACCCGACGGCGGGCGGCACGGCTTCACCCCCGCACACCGCGCGGCCCTGGAATCGGCCCTGCCCGCCATGGCCACCCGCATGGCCGAGGCCCTGGGAGCCGACACCCGTCGCGTACTGGTCCTCGGCTTCGAGGAGCTGATGTACGCACCGCTCCGGCTGGGCACGGCCCTGGAGGAGCGCACCGACGCCGAGGTGCGGTACTCGACCACCACGCGTTCCCCCGTCCTCGCCGTCGACGACCCCGGGTACGCGATCCGCAGCCGCCTCGTCTTCCCGGCCCACGACAACCCCGCCGACGGCCCCGGTGACCGCTTCGCCTACAACGTCGCGGGCGCCGGCTTCGACGCCGTGGTGGTGGTCGTCGACTCCGTCGCCGACACCCCGGAGCTGCACGCACCCGGCGGACTGCTGGTGGAGCTCGCCGCGCACACCTCCCACGTCCTGCTGGCCGTCGTCCCCTCGTACGTCCCGTCGTACGCCCCCACGCCCGCCCCCGAACGGCAGGAAACCCCCATGCTGCCCGAGCCCCTCCGCGGCCCCGCCTTCTCCTCGTACGCCCCGGACGAGGTCGGCTGGCTGCTCCAGGACCTTTCGGACACCGAGCTGGAGGCGCCGACCGAAGAGCGCGAGGAGGCGATACAGAGCGGTGGCGCGCACTACGCCGAATCGCTGCCTGTCGAATACCAGCCGTCCGCCCAGTACCAGGAGCTGTTCAAGGCGGCCCTGGACCTGTCGGCCGCCCGCATCGCACGGGCCGTCGGCGTCGTCACCGAGACGGTCCTCGCCGAGCGCACCCCCCGCCCCGTACTCGTCTCCCTCGCCCGGGCCGGAACGCCGGTCGGTGTGCTGATGCGCCGCTGGGCCCAGCACCGGCACGGACTCGATCTGCCGCACTACGCGGTCTCCATCGTGCGCGGACGCGGCATCGACGCCAACGCCCTGCGCTGGCTGGCCGCCCACCACGACCCGGCGGACGTCGTCTTCGTCGACGGCTGGACCGGGAAGGGGGCGATCACCCGCGAACTGTCCGCGGCACTCGCCGAGTTCGAGGGGTTCGATCCCGAGATCGCGGTCCTGGCCGACCCGGGCGGCTGCGTTCGGACCTACGGCACCCGCGAGGACTTCCTCATACCGTCGGCCTGCCTCAACTCCACGGCATCCGGACTGATTTCGCGTACCGTCCTCCGCTCCGACCTGGTCGGCCCGGATGACTACCACGGCGCGAAGTTCTACCGGGAGCTCGCGGACTCCGATGTGTCCGGCCACTTCCTCGACACCGTCGCCGCGTACTTCGACGAAGTCGTCGACGCGGTGGACGCCGAGGTCAAGGAGCTGCTCACCGCCGACCGTGCCCCCACCTGGGACGGCTGGGCGGCCGTCGAGCGCATCAGCGAGGAGTACGGCATCCACGATGTGAACCTGGTCAAGCCGGGCGTCGGCGAGACGACACGCGTACTGCTGCGACGCGTCCCATGGAAGATCCTCGCCAAGCGGGGCGCGGGCGCCGACCTCGAACACATCCGGCTGCTGGCCGAACAGCGCGGCGTGCCGGTCGAGGAGGTCGACGGACTCCCGTACACCTGCGTCGGACTGATCCACCCGAAGTACACCCGGGGAGCGACGGGCGCGGACGGCAAGTCGGTGGCGTCGCAGTGACCGTTTCGAGGCCCACGACGACGCTGGTCGCCAGCGACCTCGACCGCACCCTCATCTACTCGAGGGCGGCGCTCCAGCTCCTCATGCCGGACGCCGAATCACCCCGGCTGCTCTGCGTCGAGACGTACGACCGCAAGCCGCTCTCCTATCTCACGGAGACGGCCGCCGCACTTCTCGAGGAGCTGGCCCGCACCACGGTCTTCGTGCCCACGACCACCCGCAGCCGTGAGCAGTACGAGCGCATCCATCTCCCGGGCCCCGCACCGAAGTTCGCCATCTGTGCCAATGGAGGGCACCTCCTGGTCGACGGCGTCTCCGACCCCGGCTGGCAGACGCAGGTGGCCCGCCGGCTCGCCGACGAGTGCGCCTCGCTCGAGGAGGTCCGCACCCACCTGGTGGCCGCCGCGGACCCCGCCTGGCTGCTCAAGGAGCGGGTCGCCGAGGATCTCTTCGCGTATCTCGTCGTCGAACGCTCGCTGCTGCCCGCGGACTGGGTGAGGGAGCTGGCCGCGTGGGCGGAGCCCCGCGGCTGGACCGTGTCCCTCCAGGGCCGCAAGATCTATGCCGTTCCCATGCCGCTCACCAAGAGCGCCGCGATGAAGGAAGTCGCCCGCCGCGCCGGTGCCACGCTCACCCTCGCTGCAGGTGACTCGCTCCTCGACGCCGATCTGCTGCTCGCCGCCGACCGCGGCTGGCGTCCCGGCCACGGCGAACTCGCCGACACCGGCTGGAGCGCCCCGCACATCGACGTACTGACCCAACGGGGTGTCGTGGCGGGCGAGGAGATCCTCCGGCGTTTTCTGCGGGCCGCCGCCCCGCAGCCGGCCCTCTGACGGGGGAGAGTGGAACCCGACGACGCGACGGGTCTGCCCGGCAGGCCGGAGAGAGTGGGCCATGAGCAAGGGAAACGAAACCAAGATCACGGACGAGCTGTACGCGTACATGCTGGCGCACAACCCGCCGCTCGACGCGGTACAGCGCGACCTCGTCGAGACCACGTACACACGCCTTCCCGAGCAGGCCGGGATGCAGTCCGCCGAGGAGCAGGGCCCGCTGCTCGCCTTCCTGGTACGGCTGACGGGCGCCCGGCACATCGTCGAGGTCGGGACGTTCACCGGGTTCTCGGCGCTGGCCATGGCGCAGGCACTGCCCGCCGACGGGCGGCTGATCGCCTGCGACATCTCCGAGGAGTGGACCGCCTACGGTCGACAGGCGTGGGAGAAAGCAGGCGTCGCCGACCGGATCGAGCTGCGCATCGCCCGCGCACTCGACACCCTGCGGGCGATGCCGTCCGAGCCGCACATCGACCTGGCCTATCTGGACGCGGACAAGGGCAACTACATCCCGTACTGGGAGGAGCTGGTGCCCCGGATGCGGCAGGGCGGGCTGATCGTCACCGACAACGTGCTGTTCCACGGCGGCGTGACCGATCCGGGGGCGACCGGGGGAGCAGCGGCGATCAAGGAGTTCAACGACCATGTGGCCGCCGATCAGCGGATGGACAGCGTGATGCTCACGGTGGCGGACGGGCTGACCCTGTCCCGCAAGCGGTGACGACCGGGCGGCCTTTGCCGGGCACCGGCCGCCCGGCCCGGGTCAGCCGCAGCAGCCCCCACCGCAACAGCCGCCCCCGCCGCCACCCGACGGTGCGGCGGGCGCGGACTTGGCCGACCCCCCGCCCACGGCCACGGTGGAGAGGAGCTTCACGGTGTCCTCGTGCCCGGCGGGGCAGGAGGCAGGGGCCGAGGACTCGGCCATCGGACGGCTGAGTTCGAACGTGTCTCCGCAGGAGCGGCAGCGGTATTCGTAACGAGGCATGCGCCCAGGCTATCCGGCAGCCGTGACGGCCACCGCGCACTACGGCTCCTGCCGGGCGACCGGCATCGACGAACCCCGGTCGCGGTGCAGTTCCCTGGCGGCCTCTTCGGGATGGCGGGCGCGCCAGTACGGATTGTCGTGCGGGAGCCCGCCGCTGACCCTTCCGTACATCCCGAACATCATCAGCATCAGCCCGACGACAAAGCTGAACAGGACGTTCTGCATACGGAACGCAAGGAAGTTGAAGTCGGTGTCGAGCAGCGCGAGATTGACGAAGCCGCTGAGGATGAACGCGATACCCAGAACCATGTTGAGCGTCGAGGCGAAGTTGCCGCCGATCACCATCCCGACGAACAGGAGCAGGCCGACGCAGATGGAGAGGACGCTGAGCGACCCGTTGGTGTTCAGGCCCGCGACGGTGGCGTCGCCCGTGTCGAAGAAGCCGATCTTGTTGATCAGTCCCAGGATGCCGAAGGCCAGCAGCACCAGCCCCATCAGCCCCGCCCCTACGCGGTAGACGCTGCTGAGCCGGTGATCGACCGGGAGATGATCGTCGAGCCGGGCGGCTCTGCTGCGCGGTGCGGGCTTCCGTACACGTCGCCGCGGGGGATGCACTGCATGGGTGGCCATGGTGTTCTCCTTCGCGATACCACCAGGATCCGCCCCGCGCACGGCGGCGACAACTCGGCTCAGCCGCCCGAGCCCCGCTCCTCCCGGATCTCGGAGACCACCCGCGCCGCCGTCCGCCGCACGGCTTCGGTCTCGGTCAGAAAGTGCCAGTAGTCGGGGTGGCGCCCCTCCAGTCCGGCGATCGCGCGCTCCAGCCGGGCCACGGCGTCGTCCAGCGGCCGGGCATGACGCGGCTCGGGCGTATTGCGCCCCGCCATGGCCAGGCGCTGGGCGTCCCGGATGGCGAACCGGGTCCGCTGGATCTCCTGCTGGGGGTCCTTGGCCACGTCGTCGAGACGGCGCAGCCTGTCACCGGCCGCGGACACGGCCTCGTCCGTCGCGTTCAGCAGGGCCCGTACGGTGGACAGCCGCGACGTCGCATCGGCCCAGCGCTGCTCGTCCCGCGCCTTCGCGGCCTCCTTGAGCTTTTCCTCGGCCTGCCGCACATTGACCGCGGCCTGCTCCGGCACGGACTGGAGGTCCTGCCAGCACGCGGCCGTGAAGCGCCGCCGCAGCTCGCTCAGCACCGGTTCCACCGAGCCCGCGCGGGTCGTCAGCGCCTCGGCCCGGGTACGCAGCGACACCAGCCGGTGGTCGATCTCGGCAGCGCGCCCGGGAAGCTGCGCCGCCTCGGCCCGCAGGGCTTCGCCGGCGCGCAGCACCTGGTCGGCGCGTTGCAGCGTCTCCGGTACGCCGTGCTGTCCGGCGCCCTGGTTGAGCTTGGTCAGTTCGGGGGCGAGCGCCGCCAGACGCGCGGCGAGATCGTCCGCCCGCAGTCCGGACGCGCGCACCGCATCGAGAGCATTGCTCGCGCCGAGGAGCGCCTGCCGGGCCCGCTCGACGGCGGGCGCGAGCCGGGCCAGCTGCGTCTCGGCGTTCCCCAGCAGCGGGCCGAGTCCCTGCGCGAACCGATCCAGCTCGGCCTTGACCCGCACGAGCTCGTCCTTGGCGCCGGTCAGCTCCGTGCGGGCACGCGAAGCGGCCGCCGACTCAAGATCGTCCCGGTCGAGGTCATGGGCGTCGACCGCCGTAATGTACGCATGGCTGGCCTCGTCGATCCGGCGCCCCAGCGCGGCGAAATCGTCCGCGGCCTTCCGCGCGGCGGGCGAACTGTCCACCGCGGTGATCGTCTCGATGGAGATCCGCAGATCACGCTGAGCCGAGTCCAGCTCGTAGAAGGCCTCCGCGGCCGCGTCCTTCGCCGCCTGCGCGTCGGCGCGCTGGCTCTCCCCGCGCCCGCCGAACCAGCGCCGCGTACCACCACCGGCGAAGGCGGCCGGCAGCGCGGCCGCGAGCAGCGGCACCGGAAGCAGCATCAACCCGAGGACATCCCTGACGGCGGTTCTGCCACCCGCTCCTGCCTGCGGCCGCGCGTGTGTCGCCGTCACATCCCTCTCCCGTGCCGTATCGCCCTGCCCGGTTCATTCTCCCACCAGGTAAGGACGAACACACGGGCCGGTTAGTTCACACTTCGCGCTGTGATTTCCCCGTTGTCGCCGCGCGTCCGCAGCACATGCGGACTGCTGCCGCTGCTTGCAGGCACGGCGCCGGGCGGGGACGGGGACGGACCGCCCGGCGCCGGGGCAGGGGAGTCACTCCCGTACCGGCATCGGGTACCTGCTGAAGGACGGGGTCGGACAGGCCGAGGAGTTCGTGGACACGCCGTGCGAGGTCGCGGACGGCGGTACGGTCATCGACGCCGAGGCCGTACGCCAGTTGCTGCGCCGCCGCCGCGACCCGCCGGAGCGGCTCACCCCGCGGGAGCGGGAGATCCTGGCCCTGATCGCGGACGGCAGGTCGAACGGGGCGATCGCCTGGTGAACCGGTGGTGTCCGAGGAAGCCGTGGGCAAGCACATCAGCAGCATCCTCACCAAACTGGACCTGCCGCCGGCGGACGACACCCATCGCAGGGTGCCGGCGGTCCTCGCCCACCTGCGGGCCTGACCCGGAGAAGCCGCTCCCTTCCCGGGTGTTTCGGGGAGTTGCGGGGACGGGCTTCGCGTGCCGGCCCGGGTATCACAGGGCGCTCCGGGGAAGGGCCCGGCGTGCCCGCGCCCGCTTCGACGCGCACACGGGCCGGTCAGTTCGCGCTGCGCACCGTGATGCGACCGTTGTCGCTGCGCGCCTTCACCACATGAGGGCTGCTGTCGCTGCGCGGCACCTGCACCGAAACGTCCCCGTTCCCGGAGGCGGCAGTCACCGCGTACGCCGCCGCCCCCTTCGGCAACTCGACCGTCACCTCGCCGTTGTCGGTGATGCTGTCCACCAGATCCGGCACAACGGTGAACCCGAGCCGGATGGCTCCGTTGTCCGACTGCGCGGAGACGGACCTGCTGGAGATCCGCTCCGCGACGACGGCCCCGTTGTCGGTCTCCAGCTTGAGCCGCCCGCTTGAGTCACGTACGGTCACCTGCCCGTTGTCGGACTGGACGGTCAGAGGAGCGTCGAACCCGGAAGCGACGACGTTGCCGTTGTCACCGTCCACCGTCACCGCGACCCCACGCGGCACCTTCACCTGATGCCGGGCGGCGCAGTTGCTGATCATCGCCGAGCACTTCACCCGGAGCGTGAGCGTGCCGTCCCGCATCGTCCACCGGGCATCGGGCCCGCTTCCGAGGACCACCCATCCGTCGACGCGGCGGGTCACCTCGATGCTGTGCACATCGGCCGGTACGAGCTCCACATCCGTATCACCGGCATCGATCCTCAGGGACTTCCCCCCGAACGCGAACGACTTGTGCTCGACCGGGGCACTGCCCACGTCCGTACCACCGCAACCGGAGAGACAGAGGCCCACGACCACAGCCCCGACGGACGCGACGAGCGCGCGCGCGGGCGTGCGGGTGGCAGTGCTGGTGCTGGTGTGGAGTGCCACGGCGATCGATCCCCCGTCCGGCCCGGGGGGGCTCTCCCACCGGTGTGCGTCCACCGTAGGGAAAGCGGCGCCGGGCGAGAATCCGGGCGGCCACCGGATGCGGGGTGGGGATATCCCCCGGTGTCCCACAGGCCCGAGGAACCGTTTGTGAGCATGGGCCATGGGCCATGTAGGCTGTTCCTTCATCCACGGGTGCGTAGCTCAGGGGTAGAGCGCTGCTCTTACAAAGCAGATGTCGGCGGTTCGAAACCGTCCGCGCCCACCAGCAGGAAGCACGACAAAGGCCCAGGTCACCGGCATCGAACCGGGAGCCTGGGCCTTGATCGTTCCTCCGCCATTCCGGCGGGGGAGCGGCGTCGTGCCACTCACGTGCCAGATGCCTCCTCCGGACCATCACCGGCGGGCTCAGCCGAGCGGACCTTTTTGATCTGCTCATCGACATGAGCGGCGATCGCATGGTCCCGTCCCTTGACCAGGTGCTGATGGGTCAGCGCGGCCGGCTTCTGCTGATCGTGGCCGGGCTGGCAGTGTTGGCGACCAACCCGGCCCGACAGCGAGCCGCTTCCCACTTGGTAACGCAATCAATTCCAGGACGTGCTGTGGAGCGGACGCCCCGGACCGTGGCCCGGTGCCACGGTCCGTACCGGCGGTGCAGCGCTCCGGTGGTCAGCGGGATGGTTCACCGTCCCCCAGGCGTGCGCGAGTCCGGCGGCCCACAGTTGGTCGACACTCGAGCGCTCGGTGGCGTTCGGATAGCGGTTGGTGCAGGACGGGCCGGGGCCGCCGCCCGACATCAGCTCACTGCACGGCCCGCTGTAGTCGTCCGGCAGGCCCAGCACGTGCCCGGTCTCGTGGGTGACGACGCGGACCGAGTCGTTCTGCTGGTTCTGGGCGTAGTCAAGGAAGATGTTGCCGCCTCCGTGGCCGTTGGTGGTGGCGTAGGAACCGCGCGGGTAATTGCCCTCGTGGTAGGAGAAGTCGGCACCGCTCGAAGCCTCCTGGAGCTTGACGTTGGACTCGGAGCTGTTCCAGATCGAGGCCGCGCTCGATATCTGCGATCGGAAGCTCGGTGCCTGGGAGGCGTTGTAGTAGACGGTCACCGCCTGCGCGTTGGGCTGGGCGGCGCGCTTTTCGGCGACCGACTTGAGCACAGCCTCGAAGAACGCCTTGTTGTTCGCGGCCTCCTCAACCGACCCGTTGTAACGCGCCACGGAGGTACCGGAAGCGGACGGGGTGGCGGCCGTCTGGGCGCTCGCCGGCACCGCCGCGCCCACCGCGCTGGAGGCCAGACCCAGGCCGAGAGCGAGGGCGAGGAGTCTCGCGGACGTTCGGGACGACTTCATGTGGGGGCTCCTACTCACTCGGTGACGCCGAGCGCCCGGTGCGCGGTCGACCTGCGTGAACACCGGTTCCGAACTGCAGCGACGTCCTGTGGGTCGTCATTCTTAGGACGGCTCGACAGGGAGCGCAATGAGTCCCGCCACTACGTCGCCTCGTAGCTCCCAGGGCCTCGCCAGGGCAGTGCGCGGGCCTCCAGTCCGCACATGGCGGCGGGAGGAAAAGCTGTCGCGACGTCAGAAGCCTTACATCACAGGGCAGCGGCCGGGCGGGTCGAACGGGCAGAAGTCCGGGACGCGCGGCAAAATCACCATCTAGGTCAAAACGGGCAAATAGTCAGATATCTGCCACACCGCGTCTACTAAGTACGTCGGTTGGTTGCCGGAGCGCTGTGACCGACGTCATAAAATATGGGCTTCCGTCTCTTTCGCGCTCCACCGGCCCCGAGTCGCCCCCCCCAGGGAGTCACCCTCGGCGCTGGGCAGCACCCCTCACCGCTGAGTTGCGGCCGCTCAGTCCTGATCAGGATGGAAGCCGGGCCCGCCGTGCAGCCCGGCGAGCGGCGTGGGGGAGAAGAGGTCAAGCGCAGGGCATTGAGGGGATTTTGCAGCCAGGGTTTGGTATTGACCGATTGGCCACCATGTGGCCGGTCCGCAGTTCTACCTGTCACGACCGCCTCTGTTCCTGAACCCTGCGCAGGTCACGCCGAATCCTGTAGCAACGGCTGCATTCGGTCTCTACAGTCGCCACATGGCCACCGAGGACGAGAGCCCAAGTCCGCCCGACATCACCGTGATGCTCAAAGAGCAACCACTGCCTGCAAGGCAGCACGCGACGCCATCGCCGCCGGCGGCGAGGTGGTGCTCTACGACGGACAGCCGCCACAGTGGATGGTCGTCGGCATCGCTGCGACAAGGCTGAAGCGGTCGTTGAAGATCGGCCTGACGGCCCTCGGCCTCGACGAGACCGTTGAGATCCTCCGCGCTCGGCACCGCGACGAGCAATTGCGCACCGGCAACATCGTCGCAGCAGACCGATCTTGGTTCTTCACCCTGTACTTCGACTCCACCGGGACCGAGCTCTTGGCATGCAGTGGCCTCAAACGAGCGTCCCTCGCAGGAGAATGGTCAGGAGCTCCAGCTGTAGAGGCCGCCACCCGTGTCCATCGCAGACGCCGCAAGCCGGGCAACTCCCTGCAGGACCGCCAGTAGATCATCGTCGGTCATGTCGTCCCCGTCCTCAGACCGGACCCGCGTGGTCCAGCGGCCTGCAAGCTCTTCCAGCTCGGTGGAGCTCGCGTTGGCCAGCGCCCCGGTCCACCGCTGCGGCAGAGCGAACACCTCAACGCCGTCGTTCAAGGCTCCTCGCTCCGCTCGTCGCGCGCTCCCCGGCTCACCGCCGGGGCCCTGCGCTCCTAATGGCGTCGTAAGACGTTGGTCTTGATTCTGCTGGCGAACGTCTTGAGTGAGCTGGCATGCGGTGATCCGTAGCCGCTCCTGAGGCCTGACCTCCCGAGACAGAGTCGGCCCCGCGTGCCGGTTCGTTCGTTCTTCATCGTGCGGAGGGGGCAGGGACGACCCGCGCGCCTGCCTTCGTCCCGCGCGGACCGCCCCGGCCCCGATGTAGCGTGCTCGCAAGGGCGGCACAGGGGGGAGCACAACGTGAGCCGCAGACGGTACGTGGCCAGAGGGGTCCCAGGCGGCTTCCGCATCTGGGACAACAAGGGGCGCCGGCGGTGGGGCGACCACTGCGAACTCTCCCCTGATGATCTCCTCACTGAACTGGACGGCGGCGCCAACTACACGCAGATCACGGCTCTCCTCGAGCGGTACAGGGCCCAGAAGCGCTGAACCGCCGTGCCCAGCACGTGCCCGATCAGTACGAAGCTTCGAACACCTAGCCCGCTAGGGATCACGGAACTAGTCCACCCCCGACGACCGGGACGCTTTGACTCTGCTCAGGCGACTGCGGCACCGAAACGTTCCGGGTGTGCCACCTATCGGACCTTATCTTTGTGATAGACCAATATTTGGCTGGATACACCACGAGGAACATCATCAACGTGTACAGGGGCGCAAACAATGGTGCCGCGAAACGTTCGATGAGACTGAGCCCTGGCCTAAGAATTCACGACAGGGATGGCGCCGCTCCACTGGCCGCCGGCACCACGCGGGTCAGTCTTCGGCTTCGGCCACTGGCTTCTGCCATGGCCACCGCCCGGTGATCTCGAGCTCGAGAGAAAAGCTGAGGAAGGTCCGGATGCCCACGATCACGGCCAGCACTCCGACGCTTGCGTACGTCGGTGCGACGGCGACTGTACGGATGATATCGCCGGCTACGAGGAACTCCAGCCCCAGCAGGATCGACCGCCCGACGCGACGGCGATAGCCGCGGTACACACCCGCCTGTCGGCGACTGAGCCGGATAGCCGCGAGAACGGTCGCAAAGAGCGTTCCCACGACTATGATGGCTACGCCGGCGGCGTCAACGGCTCGACCGACCAGCTCCACGATGTCCTGGAACTCCACAGTATTCCCTCTCGCGCCGACCCGAATCCGCTCGTTTGTGGTCCACAACCTCTGTTGCTACCGACACGTCGTTCCGAGCACCGGCTACAGTCGGGCTAGACGTGTTTCCACGGCACTCTCCGCGCAGTAGACCGGCGACCGTCGACGGCGCCTGTTGAAGGCGTAACTATCGGACGGACGCGAGCGCTATTTCCCGGCTGCGAGCTCCTCAGTGCATTCGATCGAGTACTTCGTCAGTCGACAGCAACGCATGGGCGAAGAAGCGGTAGTTGATGATGGCCGCCTGATAGCCGTCGCCCCAGACCGGGTGCCGGGGTCCAGCTGTTGCATCCCTGACCACGGCGACCTCAAATCCCTCCTCGATTAGGTGACGCATGTGGGACTCGACGCACATGTTCGCCAGCATCCCTCCAAGAATAATCCTTTGTATTCCCCGCTTGCGCAGTTGCAGTACCAAATCGTTGGTTTCCGGTCCGAATACCTTGTGCGGGCTGGCGACCACCGTTCTGCCGTCTTCGATATAGGGCTTGAAGCGGTCCAGCCAGTCTGCCCCGGAGTTTCGGAACCCGGTCAGATCGAGCTGTCCCGTCCGTGCGAACGTGTGGGTCTCGAGCTCGCTTGTCTCGAGCGGCCCGTTCATCCGCCATCCGTTGTCGGTCGGGTAGAAGTAATGGGGCGAGATGAAGACCTCGTATCCGCCCGCCTTAGCCGCCTCGAAGATTCTCTCCATATTCTCGACGGTCCTGTTCTCTGTGACGCTCGCTCCCACCGCGTCCCAGTTCGCTCCGCCCTCGCTCAGCACGTCGTTCTGGGGGTCAATGAACACAACCGCCGTGTCGGTCTTCTTGATTTCCACCTGGCGCTCCTCACGCGATAACAAACCACTGGCGTGACAAGTATTCGGTACAGCGGATGTCCTTCCGAATCACATTCCGGTCCGGTGACGCGAGCTCTCTTCCTGAGCCGGTGTGGATTGTTCCGACACCAAGCAACATCACTCGAGTGCCGTGCTCACCTTCGGGGTGTGTGCCTTGAGGAGGCGCTGTCCCGGTCATTCGGCCCTCCGCTCCACTGTGCCCCATCGCGGGGCGTTCTGCAGCGGTGGTCAGGCCGGACCAGTAGCCTGTGACCAGCGGCCACGAACGGCCCGCGCAGACGGCCGAGGACCCCTAGAAACCGCCCTGATGGGGGCGGGGCCTTTGTCGCCCCCAAGGGCGTGAGTGACATCCACGGCTGACATCAACGTCGAGGAACATCAGTGGTCCGGGGCAGTCAGACGTGACCGTTCCCTTCCGCGGGGAAGCGCCTCCAGGCGACCCGCGATCGAACTCCTGAAGCGGATGTCGAGCAGGCTGGGTCGCCACTTGCTGGATGGACTCCATGATTGTGGGCCAGGGCAGCTCTCGAACTTCTGGTCCCTGGCGAGGTTCATACAGTGGCCAGACGTCAGGGCCGTAGACAAGGTCCACGTTCGCCTTCCGCAGTGTCTCGAGGTGCCACTGCCATGCCGGATGTCTCGCGTGAGCTGCGTTGACCCGGGGGAACACCACGACGCGGACGCCGGTCGTGCCGAGCGCCTCGTTCACCTGTGTAAGGGCTTGGTTGTCCGAGACACCCGTTGCGAGCTTGGCGATGTAGTTCGCGCTTGCCGGGGCCACTACGTAGCAGTCGGCAACAGGGTGCGGGCGAGGCTCAGTCGGCAGGCGAGGCGTATCCCGTACTGGCAAGCCGGTCAGTTTCTCCAGCCGGTCCGGCTCGCCGTTCGCCTCAGCCATCGGCCGGCATTCGGCGTGAGGGTCACGGCCACCTGCCAGTCGAGGGCGATGGCTGGCTCCACCGGTCCGGTGCGCAGCGTCTCGATTCCATCGGCTGCCGTACCCACGACTGCCAGCACGCCGCGACTGCCTATGCTCACCGTTCCACCGCCCCGTATTGCTCCGCCCCCAGGGCCAGCAGTACAGCGGAGAAGTACAGCAACCACACCGACTGCCACCAACCTTGGCTGATCCCTACCACCCGTGTTGTCGGGCCGACAGGTCTCAGTGACCGTGGTGCCGATAGTTCCGGCCCCGGGGAACAACCGAACAACCGTTGGCGCTAGAGCACGTTCATTGACCGGCGTGCGTGCGGATGAGGAGCAGGGCGATGTCGTCATAGCGGGGCGCGGATTGTTCGGCGTGGTGGAGGAGGACATCGGCGAGGGCGTCGAGGTTCTCGGGTTCCGCTGCTGCCAGGTGGCTGGCGAGCGTGTCGGTGGAGACGTCGATGTCGGTGCCGGGGGTTTCGACGAGTCCGTCGGTGTACAGGGCGAGGACGGCGCCGGGAGGGAGGGGGATCTCGGTGGTGGGGTAGTCGGCGTCCGGGTCGATGCCCAGCAGCAGCCCTGGCGGCACGCGGAGGGTGTCGGTGTGCCCGTCGGGGTGGCGGAGCAGGGCAGGGGGGTGTCCGGCTGTGGCGAGAAGCGCACGGTGGTGGGTGTGGTCGAGGTGGGCGATGAGGCAGCTGGCGAACAGGCCGGGGTCGAGGTCGACCAGGAGGCGGTTGGTGGAGGCGAGGACCTCGCCGGGGGAGGCGCCGGTGGTGGCGTAGGCGTGGACGGCGGTGCGGACCTGTCCCATGAGGGCGGCGGCGGTGGTGTTGTGGCCTTGCACGTCGCCGATCACCGCGGCGGCCGTTGTAGGTGTGCAGATGATGAGGTCGTAGAAGTCGCCGCCGATGTCTATGCCGTGACCGGCTGGGCGGTAGCGGGCGACGACGTCAAAGCCGGGCAGGCGCGGCAGGGTGTGGGGCAGCAGTCCGGTCTGCAATGAGCGGACGAGAGTGTAGTTGGCGTCATAGAGGCGGGCGCGGTCCAGGGCCTGGGCAATGAGTCCGGTCAGCGACATCAGCATGGCCCGTTCGGCGGGCGGGAACGGGCGGGGCAGGTCGTAGGCGAGGACCAGGGAGCCGACCGAGCACCCTGACACGATCAGGGGGAGGAAGGCCCAGGCTGCCATCCCGTCCTGGTGCACGGCAGGAGGGTAGGCCCTCTTGAGGTCGGCGAAGGTGGTGAAGAAGCTGGCCACACCGGTGGTGATGACACGCGCGGCGGGGGTGTCGGAGGTCAGGGGCGCCGCGTCGAAGCGGTCCATCAGTTCCAGGCTGTAGCCGCGGTAGCCGGTGATCCGCAGCCGTCCGTCCTTCACGGCGAGAAGAGCCAGCGCCTTCGGGCCGAAGGCCGGCACGATCTGGTCGGAGGCAAGCTCGACCACGTCCTGCACGCTGGCGGCCTCGGCAAGGGCGGTGGCGAGGTGCGTGAGGTGGTACAGCCCCGTCGCGCCGACGAGCCCAACGGGGGAAGGGGCCGCGGCCTCTTCCGTCGTGGCAGTCGGGTCCCCGCCGGTGAGGGTGATGTGGACGCTGATGCCGCTGTCGTGCGGATAGAGCCGGAAGGACAGCCGGATGTCGGGTGGACGGCTGGCGGTGAAGGAGGTGGTCTGCTGGCAGACCACCGCCTCCCGGTATCGATCTTCGAACACCGGGTCGTACAGCCACCAAAGTACCTCCCATGGGCGCTTGCCCAGCAGGGAGGCGGCATCGGCACCGACCAGTTCGGCGCCGGCGGGGTTGATGTAGATGAGCCGGCCGTCCAGGTCGAGCGCGCAGCAGCCCACCGGCAGCCGCTCAGTACAGTCCAGGGCGGCCATGGCCTGGGCCCAGTCGGCCTCGGGGGAGTGCAGCGCAGGCAGCAGACGGGGCTCGTCGGCGGGCCCCAGCGGACGGCCGCTGGCGGCGGCCTGTTGCAGGAGCGGGGCCGCGCGCCGGCAGCAGGCGGTGATCGTCTCCTGCTCGGCCGCACTGAGCTGCGCCGGGTGCGAGACGGGCCACAGCAACACGATGCCGCCCCACACGGTGGTGCCGTCGGTGACCGGGGCTGCGGCGACCCTGAAGTCATACGGCAGGACGATGCTGATCCGGGGGTAGCGGCAGGCGATCTCCTCCTGGCTGCCCAGCCAGACCAGGCGCCGCTGGCGCACGGCGTCCGCCACCGGGATCGCCGCATCAACGGGAACACGGGCCCAGGGAGCGGCGATCTCCCGGGACATCCCGGAAGCCAGCACCAGCCGCAGCACCCGCTCCCCCGGCGGCAGCAGAAACACCAGCCCCACCGATGCGCCGGTATCCCGCATGACGTCGGCCAGGACCGCATCCAGCAGCCCCTCTCCGGAGCCATTGGCATCTGCGGGGACCGCGGGACCCGGCACGGCCGTCACCCGCCCCGGCCGGCAGGCGCGGCACTGCGGTTGCGCCCGAAGCGGCTGCGGGCCGCCTCGGCGCTTATCCCCAGCCCCGCACCGATCTGCGCCCAGCTCGCCCCGGCCTGCCGATCCGCCAGCACCGCCGCGCGGACCAGCTGTCCAGCCAGATCAGACACCTGGGCCACGGCAGCGCAGTTCCATCCCACAGGCGAACCCGGTGGTGGCGGCACTACGGGCAGCCGCACGACGCGTGAGACCTGCAGCAGCAAGACCTCACCGACCGCGGCCACCCCTTTCCGCGCGGGCGCTGCCTCCCGCCAACGGCGCCGGGCCCGCCAGGCCGCCTGCCGGTGCGCCGGCCCGCAGTACCGGCGCCCGCGGCCCGCAGCCTCCGGCAGCCCCGCACCGCACCAGTCGCACCTCACGTCACCCATATACGGACAATATGCCCGTCCT
This sequence comes from Streptomyces sp. NBC_00316, assembly GCF_036158715.1. Taxonomy (NCBI): domain Bacteria; kingdom Bacillati; phylum Actinomycetota; class Actinomycetes; order Kitasatosporales; family Streptomycetaceae; genus Streptomyces; species Streptomyces sp. NBC_00316. Next base: position 6,127,205 of record NZ_CP108023.1, read on the forward strand.
CCTGTGACGGCACCCCGTCCCGACCCCAGGGGAGGGACGTAGCAGCGCGCAAGAGCGTGGGCGGCCGACAGCCCCCAGCGACCGTCATGCAGGTAGTTCGCATCGAGTGGCTTCTGGCGCTCTACATGTACTCGGCGAGGAACTGCGGCCGGTACTGCTGCTGATGCTGGTCTAGTGCCTGTCGGAGCATGGTGGCCCCGTGCGGGACACGGGTGCTGAGCTGGTTCCAGCCTTCGAAGCGTAGATGGTCTGGGATCTGGACCAAGCCGGTGATCGCATCCCAGAAGGCGGCCCAGTTGAGACCGTAAAAGCCAGGGAAGCGGAGTGCCTGCGCAAGTACTGCATGCAGTTCGCGCTCGTCGGTCGCAGTACTGACGTCGATGGTGAGCATGCTTGCGATCCTTGCAGGTGTCAGCAGAGGCGTGCGTGCCAGATCCGTGCCAGGTAGAGCGGTCAGCCACGGACAACGGGAGCGAATGACAGTGCGGTCGCATGGCTGCCGGGCAGCACAGTCATACGCGCGGTGACCAGCAGCGACACTGCGGTGGTCGGCGCCAGGCTTACAAAGCAGATGCCGGCGGTTCGAAACCGTCCGCGCCCACCAGCAGGAAGCACGACCCGAGCGGTGCCATGACCAATCCTCACAGTCGGTCGTACAGTGGCGCGCTCCACCTTGACGCCCTGAACCACGCCCGCTCCACAGTGTGTGGGCCGAAGGCGGACGGGATGGGAGCTGGGGTGAGTGGTGGGTTGAGGAAGCGATGCGGCGTCCGCCGACCGCGCGGTAACCTCCCGGCGGAGGAGTGTCATGACAGCGTGGATCATGTTGGCCTGCGGATGCTTGATTGCAGCCGGGGGAACGTTGACCTTGAGCGGTTGGAGAGCAGCGCAGTACCGGCATCCCCGGAAGGCTGGTTGGGGTGCCATCGCGATGGGCGGCGGCCTGGCCTTGAACGGAGTACCAAGGCTGGTCGGATGGTCCTATGAAGCGGCCGCGGACCTCGCCACGGTAGCCCTGATTCTCGTCGTGCTCGGCGCGGTGCTTCAGGTCCTCGGCAGGCCCGTGAGAGCCCGAAGCACTACAAACGGGGATACGGACGGAGGTCGAGGGAAGCCCGATTCCTGACAACAGCGCCTGACACCAACCGGCACGAACGGCGCTGGTGAACGCCGAACCTCAGCAGCCCGCCGGCCGAAGTACGGAACGGGCTGACCGACATCGACAAGCCCCCACGATCGACCTGATCAGAATGAGGCCAGGCCTCGAGGCTGTGTTCCAGCGACGATGAAGTCGCTTGCGGTGGCTGCCCGACTTGCTCACCACCAGTGCTGGGCATTCGCCCCTACGGCGACAGAGTCGGCCTCCGTCGCCGCGCGGCCCGACGTCGGGCCACCGAGAGGGTATTCAAGATCAGCGCCGCTGTTCCTGCGATGAGCCAACCCACAGATCCGCCGTCGCGATGCATCTTGATTCCAACCGCCAGCACCATTGCGCCAGCCGCCAGGCCCATCAAGTCGTCGATGAGTGCGTTGACCTGCCTCGCGACCTTCGGAAGGTTGGCCATGGGTTGATCGTGACAGGTGAGCGCACTCGCTGCCAAGGGTGGCCTCTCTGCCACGACCAGCACCTTGAAGGCGTGGCCGGCGTAGCGACTATGTCCGGGAGCTGTTGGCGCAAGGAAGTTCCGCGTGCCACAACCGCGCCAGGCGTTGCACTTCTTCGGCTACTGATCAAACCTGAGTGGCTATTGAGGTTTTCTGAGTGGCGCGATTCTTCCCATCCCGTTTGGCGCTGATCGTCGCGATGACAGCTCCGTCGCTGACTGGGAGCGACATGTCAACGAGCAGCGCCTCTGCCATCGGGCAGGACGTTGCGCGAGACGGTCTGTTTCAGGATGCCTTTTGGTCGGCGGGCTTCTTGATCTCGGTGGTCACCCGTGCCCCTCGGAAGAGCACCGGGAGCCACAGGAGACATGCCAGCAGGGGGACTGCGGCGTAGGTGGCCATGCCCACACTGGAGCCCATCCCGTCCATGAGCGCGCCGACGACGAGATAGCCGATGCCGATGAGCGCCGACTCCACGAATGCGATCATCGACAGCAGGCTCGCCCGGTGGCGCGACGGCACGGCCTCGTTGAACACGTTGTCCACGATCACGGCGGTGATCTCGGGAATTCCGACCAGGGCCAGGAACGCGGCGATGGTGACCCAGACAAGGCCGAGGCCGCTCAGGGCGAGTGCCGCGGCGAGCGTCAGGAGAGACACCGGGACTATGACCCGATACCCGATGCGCCGGTTCGCGCGGTCCGACAGCAAGGGAGTGAGTCCGCCGACGAAGAATCCCGCCGATATGACCACGCTGACCAATGCGGTGCCCGCTCCCTGATCGGAGAGGGTCTTCTGCGTAAAAATGATGTACGGCGTCAAAGTCGCATGCATCAATCCGGACACCACGACAAGCGTCACGAGCGCCGGCGTGGCGACCCGAAGCATCGCCCGCCATGCTGTGACGTCGCCGGGATCCTCCTCGGCTCCCTCCTGCTCGTCCACCGCGTCCGCGCCGCGGATCTCGGGCACCCGTGACATCAGCACCACCACGGCCAGGACGAGGCACGCCGCCGAACCGACGTAGACGACTCCCCAGGAAATCTGCTGCAGTTGGCCGCCGAGGACGATGGCGGCTCCCGAGGTGACCGTCCCGAGCATGGTGAACCGGGACTTGATCTTGACGTAGCTGGCCGTTGCACCACGACGCACGAGCAGGTCGTACAGCAGGGCGGTGTCCGAACCGGATACACATGCCATGCCCACGCCCTGGCCGATGAACAGCGTCAGGAACACCCAGTAGTTGGAGGACGTCACCTGACCGAGCAGGCATCCGGCTATCAGCACCTGGCCGATCACGATGCTGGCACGCCTGCCGATTCGGTCAGCGATGACTCCCGTCGGCAACTCCGCAAGTCCACTGACCAGGTAGAGCAGTGTCTGAAGGATGGCCACTTGCCCGGCGGAGAAGCCTCTCTGCTGAAGGAAGAGGACGAATACGCCACGCTGGAACAGCGAGTTGGCGAGCACGGCGTATACGTAGAACGGGCGCGTGACACTTGGTGCTGCATTGTCGACTGCAGCCGACCCGCTAAGGGCCTCCGTGGTGCCGGTCATGCTGCGGGCTCCCCCTGGTGACTCCGGTGATCATTGGTGTTGGGCCTCCGCCGCCGACCGGAACCTCCAGTCCATACTTCGCGCAGGATATTGGGCCGGCCATCCGGGAACCGTTGCCAGCGCCGCGGCCACCTTCGGCGGTGGTGTCAAATGCTGGAAACAGTAGCGTGCATCTTCTGGAAAGGGTCTGCTGCACGATCGGGTGACATCTGAACTGGCCTGCCCTGTGGGGCGGGTGGGAAGGATGTCGCTGTGCCCAAGCCTTATCCGGAAGAGTTCCGCGAGGATGTCGTGCGGGTCGCGAGGAACCGCGGCCCGGGCGTGACACTCGAGCAGGCGGCCGCCGGCTTCGGTGTCCACGTGATGACGCTGTCGAAGTGGATGCGCCGCGCGGACATCGACGACGGGGCGAAACCCGGAACGACCAGCCAGGACAACGCGGAACTACGGGAAGCGCGTCGGCGGATCAAGCTGCTGGAGCAGGAGAACGCGGTCCTGCGCAGGGCCGCGGCCTTCCTGTCCCAGGCGAACCTGCCGGGAAAAGGATCTACCCGCTCGTGAAAGAGCTGGCCGGAGACGGTGTTCCCGTCACGGTCACGTGCCGGGTCCTCAAGCTCGCCCGCCAGCCCTGCTACCGCTGGCTCGAACGGCCTGTGACCGATGCCGAGTTCGAGCAGGCCGCTCGCGCAAACGCATTGTTCGATGCCCATCGTGAGGACCCGGAGTTCGGCTACCGGTTCCTGGCCGATGAAGCCCGCAGCGCGGGAGCCGGCATGGCTGACCGGACCGCGTGGCGGATCTGCCGTGACAACAGGTGGTGGAGCGTGTTCGGCAAGAAGCGGGGCAGAACCAAGGAGGCCGGCCCGCCGGTGCACGATGACCTCGTCCGCCGCACCTTCACCGCGAATGCCCCGAACCGGCTGTGGCTCACCGACATCCGAACACGCCACCAGATGAACGGCCCCTGACCGAGTCACTTGAGTTCTAGTAGTCGTCGCAACACCCCAGTTCGGGGGATGCGATGGACTTCGAGGTCCGGGGCTGTTCATCTGCGGTGGGTATGGGATTTGAGCCCACGGTGACATCGCTGCCACGACGGTTTTCAAGATTGTCCGCCGGTAGCAGTCAGCAGCTCAGGCCGTGCTTGACCTGATCGAGCCTCGCTGCTGAGAAGGCTCACACCCTGCGCGGCCGTCGCCCGCAGCTCCCTCACCGCGGCGCGCACGACAGCAGATCGGGCCAGCTCGGAGGTGGTGACATAACCGATCTGGCGGGACGGGCGCTCGGGGCCGAGATCGGTGATCCCCACCGAGTTCGGTGCTCCGACCAAGGAGAGCGCGGGCATGATCGCCATTCCGTGGCCTCCGCTCACCAAGGAGAGCACCGCTCCGTCGTCCTCGGCCTCGATGGTCGCCTTCGGAATCCAGTCCTGTGCAGCCCACCAGTCGCGGGTGTACGAGCCACAGTTTTCGGCCCAGTCGACCAGCGGCAGTGAGCGCGGGGCGGCGTGACCCGTCGCGTGCACCAGGGCATACGGCTCTTCAAGGAGTCCGCTCGCGACCAGACCCGGTGGAAGCGGTTCCGAGTCGCCCAGTGTGGCGATGGCTATGTCGGCTTTCCCGTCGGCCACTTCGCCCGCAGTGCCGCGCCCCACCTCGCGTACGATCCGCACCCGAGGCTCGATCCTGGGGTGTCGGGCGCGTAGCCGCTGCAGGACGGGCGGCAGCAGGTGGAGAGCCGCGCTACGGAAAGCCGTGATCCGCAGCGGCCCCTCCGCAGCATCGGGCCGGGCCGCACCGCGCGCCTCGGCGGTCAGGACGTCCAGCAGGCGAAGGATGCGGCGGGCGTGCACGATGGCCTTCTCCCCGGCAGGGGTGGGGCGGGTGCCGGTGCGGCCGCGTTCGAAGAGGACTGCACCGATCTTGCGCTCGCTGCCGCGAACCGAGTGGGAGACCGCGGACTGGGTCAGACCGAGTGCGTCGGCCGCGGCCGAGAAGCCACCGGTGTCCGCGACCGCCACCAGGACGCGCAGTTCCTGCGGAGCGAGATCGGAGTCGGTCGTGCGGGCCACAGGGCGCTCACCTCAATGTATGAGAACTGCTCATGGAACGGTGTGTCGCATGAGCCCAACCGGCTGCCCAGTTGGCGCATTCCCGCCTTACGGTCCGGGCATGAACGAGACCGCGCTCACCGTGCACCAGACCGCCCGCCCTCACGGCTTTCCCACCGCCGAGCACTTCGCCTTCGTTGAGTCCACGCTTCCCGACCCCGCAGCGGGCAGCGCGCTCGTGGAAAACCTCTACTGGTCCGTCGACCCCTACCACCGCGAGATGATGGACGACGTGCCCGGCGGCTTCGCGCTCGACGCACCGCTGGAGGGCCGCACCATCGGGCGGGTGATCGCCTCGCGCACGCCTCGGCTGGCCGAAGGCGAGATTGTGCTCCACCGGCAAGGCTGGCGCACGCACGCGGTGGTCTCGCCCGAGGAGATCCGGCAGCTGCCCCGCTTCGATGGGGTGCCCCTGACCGCATACTTGAGCACCCTCGGCGGCACCGGCCTGACCGCCTATGTGGGCCTGACCCGGATCGCCCGGCTCCAGGAGGGGGAGGACCTGTTCGTGTCGGCCGCCGCAGGCGGGGTCGGCACGGCCACCGGGCGGTTCGCCAGACTGCTCGGCGCCGGACGGCTCGTGGGCAGCGCAGGCTCGGCGGCGAAGGCCGGCCACCTCACACGGGAGGTGGGCTACGACGCCGTCTTCGACTACCACGACGGGCCCGCCGCCGACCTGCTCGGCAAGGCCGCGCCGGGCGGCATCGACGTGTTCGTCGACAACGTCGGCGGCGAGCAGCTGGCCGCGGCGGTGGGAGCGCTGCGCGAGTTCGGGCGCATCGTCCGCATCGGCACGATCAGCCAGTACAACACCCCCGACACGCCATCACCGCGCTTCAACTACGCGGACATCGTGGAGAAGAGCATCCGCATGGAGGGCTTCTTGGTCAGCAACTACCGTGACACTCAGGAGGAGTTGTACGAGTTCGCGGTGCCGCATCTGCAGAGCGGTCGGCTCGCTCTGGACGAGACAGTGGTTGACGGTTTCGAGCGCATCGTGGACGCATTTCTGGGAATGTTGCACGGCGAGAATACCGGCAAGATCATCGTGCGAGACCCCAGGCAAGCCAGTCCCCGAACTGACACCCAACCTCCGGTGTCATGAGGGGAATCCGTGCCCATCGAACGCTGCATCAATCGCCTTAGGAGTCATCTCATTTGGTGGGGTCGGTAGGCTGCCGTTCATGGTGGGGATCGTTGAGCGGCTGGTGCCGGATGAGTTGTGGGAGCTGTTCCAGCGGGTGGTGCCGGAGGCGCCGTCGCGGCCGCAGGGTGGCGGTCGGCGCCGGCACGGCGACCGGGAGCCTGCACCCTCATCTGCTACCGCAGACTCACCAAATGAGATGACTTCTGAATCGGTTGCTGTACAACAGCGAAGTACAGCAACCGGCATGACCACAGCCGAACGTCACCAACGCTCGGTGACCGGTTCACCAGCCCGGCAGACCTCAACAACCGTCCCGCCCATAGTTCGCATCGAGGGGGTGATCGCCGGTGCGATCACGAAGGCCACGCACGATCAGTGGGCACTGGCCCGCCGTTGCCACGCGGCACACATCCAGAGCCTGGCAGCCGGGATCAAGACGCTGCGGCACCGCCTGCCCCTCCCGATCGGGGAACGCGGAACGAAACGTGCCGCGGGTGGTTACCGGTCGAAGAACGAGTGGTTCCGCAAGTCCCGCCGGCCCGCGGCACTGGAAGACCGGCACGCCGCTGCTGTTGCCGACTGGCAGGCCGGACGAAGCGGATGTCGGCGGTTCGAAACCGTCCGCGCCCACCAGTGCGAGGGCCCCCAACCGATCATGGTTGGGGGCTTTCACATCAACCGGGGCGGTCACTCACGGTCGGGACGCTGCCGTGTGGTTGCCCTGTTGCACGCTGGACGACGGTGTGTGACATGCCGCTGGTGGCGTAATGGGGCCTTGCACTCTCTGGCCAGGTAACCCTGTATTGCATCGGTCACGGGTGCGGCTCATCGGTGCTGCCGTGAGAGTGGATCTTTGAGCGGATCCGGCGAGAGGAACCGGAGATGTCTGAAAGGTCTGCGGGGCTGGCCGGACTGCTCGCTGCGGCAGAGGACCGGATGCCTGTCGAGTCGGCCGAGGTGATCGCCTTCGAGCTGGCGAGGCGCCTGGAGGCCCGGTCCGTCTCCTTTTTGATCACCGACTTCACCGGCAACGCCGTTGTGCGCCTGAGCAACGCCGACGCCGGTGAGGAGCGGGAGCGCATCACGTTGCCCGGCACCGTCTACGGGCAGGTACTGCGCGATCAGCGGGTGTCCGTCCGCCGAGGCGGGCACCCCGACGGGCAGGTCCAGATCGTTGCCCCGGTGACCAATCGGGGGGATGCCATCGGGCTTCTTGAAGTCCTCCTCCCACAAGCCCCCGAAACTGCAACCGTGCAGACGATCGTCGAATCGGCCCATGCCCTGGCTTACATCCTCATCGCCAACCGCCGCTTCACCGACCTGTACCAGTGGGGCCGCCGCACCCTCCCCATGAACCTGGCCGCTGAGATCCAGAACACTCTCCTTCCCGACAGCCTCACCTGTGAAGCACCGCAGTTCACGGTCTCCGGCGAGCTGATCCCGACCGAAGAGATCGCCGGCGATACCTTCGATCACTCCCTCGACCGCCGCACGCTGCATGTGTCCATCACCGACGCCATGGGCCACGATGTCCGTGCCGCCCTCATCGCCACCCTGCTCGTTGGTGCTCTGCGCAGCGCGCGGCGCGGAGGAGCAGACCTGGCCGACCAGGCCCATCAGGCTCATCAGGCCTTGCTCGACCACGGCCTGCATGGCCCGTTGGTCACCGGCCAGCTCTTGCGCATCGATCTGCAGACGGGAAGTGCCGGCTTCGTCAATGCCGGTCACCCCTGGCCCTGGCTTCTGCGCGGGGGACGTCTCGAGCGCATCATTCCCGAGATCGATCCGCCCTTCGGTGCCCCCTTGCCGCACCCGCACCGCGTCCAGTCGCTCCAACTGCGACCAGGTGACCGCCTCATCCTGGTTACCGATGGCATGCTCGAGCGCAACGCCGCTGCCGAGGACCTTCCGGCTCTGATCGAGGGCACGCGCGACCTGCACCCTCGCGAGACCGTTCACACGCTTACCCAGGCCGTCCTGCGTGCCCAGAAAGGTGTCCTGCATGACGACGCGACCGTGGTCTGCCTGGACTGGCAAGGCTCCCGGGACTAGGCACGGGGTCTGATGCAGGGTTGGGTGGCAGGTTCGGTCGCGCGGCCTGGAGGGCCGGTGTGGTCATGACGGTTTCGTATTCGATGGGGGTCAGCCGGCCGAGCGAGGCTTGTCTGCGGCGTCGGTGGTAGGTCCTCTCGATCCAGGTCACGATCGCGATCCGCAGTTCCTGACGGGTGGCCCACGTCCGGCGGTCGAGGACATGCTTCTGCAGCAGACTGAAGAAGGACTCCATGGCCGCGTTGTCGCCTGCCGTCCCGACCCTTCCTGTCGAGCCCACGATCCGATGCCGGTCGAGCGCCCGGACGAACTTGCGAGACCGGAACTGCGACCCGCGATCGCTGTGCAGAATGCACCCGGCGACGTTTTCACGTCGGGCAACAGCGTTGTTCAGGGCTGCGACGGCCAGGCGGGACTTCATCCGCGCGTCGATCGAGTAGCCCACGATCCTCGTACTGAAGACGTGCTTGATCGCGCAGAGACACAGCTTCCCTTCGCTGGTGGCGTGTTCGGTGATGTCGGTGAGCCACAGCCGGTTCGGGGCTGGTCCGCCTTGGCGTGCGGGCTACGTCAACAGCGTGGCCACACATGATTGGGGACAGGAGGTCTTCGCGCTGTCCGGGGGGCGTGGCCAAGGTGGTCGACAGCGTCGGCGTGTCCATCCTGTCCCATGCCCTGGCCGCCCTTGCGCCGGGCGGCGAGGTCGCCACCCTCGGTCTGTTCGATGCGGCCGGGGGGCCGCTGGACGGGTACGCCCTGCTCGGCAAGCAGGCCCGCATCCGCGGTGTCGCGGTCGGCAGCGAGGCCATGCACCGCGATCTTGTGAGCTACGTCGAGTCCCACGGCATCCACCCGGTGATCGACCGCCGGATCGACTTCCTGGACGCCCCAGCTGCGTACACGGCCCAGACTTCCCGAGGATTGTTCGGCAAGATCGTCATCGAGTTCGGCTGAGCCGGCCGGCGCCTGCATGGCAGAGCCGGACGCCGACGACCGGCGCGGATCGCAGGCCGTGTCGGTCGGGCGCCGGTCTCCGCGGACGCCTGTTGACCGACGACCGGGTGGAGCCGTCGGAGGCTGGATTGCAGGGCCTGTCCGTGGCGCTTAGCGTGATGTCGGGGACCCCAGGGGCTCTCCGGTGCAGTGCGTGCGGCGGACTTCGCAGGGCATGGGCCAGGGGTTCAGTCCATCGAGGTGATCAACGATGACCGACAGCACACAGATGCTCCTCAAGAATCTCGCCGACACCTTCGGGCATCCGATCCGTTCGCTGATACTCCACTCTGAACTCAGATCAGTGCGCTGCGGCGAGCGGTCCCGATCACGGATCTCAGTAGGCCGCACGAAACCCAGCTCGCTCACATGATCATGCTGGGCGAGTCGGTGAAGGTCAGGATGGGACCCGACGCCGATGACACTCTGCGCACGGGCCTGCGCCGTCGAGTAGGAGAGGTCCGGAACCTGGTCGCCGACGAGGATGCCGCCACCGGCATTGTTCCTGTCCAGAACGCCCGCCGAGTTCGCCGGGCGCTGAGAGACGAGGTCACTCATGCCACAGTCCATGCGCGCGCTCGTAGCCGGAAAGGTTGGCGAACCGGCCGATGTCCTGCGGCTGGAATCCCGACCCGTTCCCACGCCGGAAGCCGGTCAGGCGTTGATCCGCGTGAAGGCGACTCCGATTCACGCCAGCGATCTGCATGTGCTGCGTGGCCGCTACGGTTTCTCCCCCGAGTTTCCCGCCGTCGGGGGTCACATGGAATGCGTAGGCCGTATTGAGGCCCTGGGCCCGGATACCGAGGGACTGGAGATCGGCGAGCGCGTGGTGGCCGTTGCTGTCCCGGCGGTACCCGGGCCGCATGTGGCCGGCACTTGGCAGGAATACCTTGTTGCCGATACACGAAGGCTCCTGCCGGTCCCCGATCATCTGAGCGACTCCAGCGCCTGTCAGCTCGCCGTCAACCCGTTGACCGCGCTGCTCCTGGTGACTCGCGAACTCGACGTACAGCCGGGTGAATGGTTGTTGCAGACGGCCGCGGGCTCCACCGTCGGCCGGCTCGTCATCCAGCTGGCCAGGCATCTGGGTATTCGCACGATCAATGTCGTGCGGCGGCGCGCTGCCGTCGAGGAGATCAAAGCGCTCGGTGGTGACGAGGTCATTTGCACCGAGGACGAGGACCTGTCGCGGCGTGTGGCCGAGATTGCAGGACCGGCCGGCGTGCGCAAGGCCACCGACTGTGTCGCGGGCGACGTGGGTGCCCAGGTATCCCAGGCATTGGCTCCGGGAGGAGAGGTCGTGGTCTACGGCGCGCTCTCCACCCATCGGCAGACAGACCCGGCAGCGCTGACGATCCCGCTGCAGGCACGCTCGGTCATCTACGAGACCAAAGCAGTCCGTGGCTTCTGGCTGAACCGCTGGTTCGGCACCACCTCACCTGCGGATGCGCTGCGCGCGCTGTCCGAGGTTCGCAGTCTCGTCGCTGATGAAGTGCTGAGCATCCCCCCAGGCCAGCCTTTCCCGCTCGAACGCTTCAGTGAAGCCATCTCGTTCGCCGAAGCACCCGCACATGGCGCCAAACCGCTCTTCGTCTTCGAAGACGGCCGGGACGAAGACGACAGGTAGGACGCGGCCCGGCCGGTGCTGGAGACGGTGCGGCTGGGGCGGAGCAGGGCCGCCGACACCCGCGGCGCCGCCCAGCTCGGGCGATTCGCATGACATGGTCTCTCGGGGCCGCGGCGAACCAGGCGTCCCATTCGGGTTGCTGCCAGTCCTGCCACCCGCCTTCGAGCCAGCGCTGACCGACACCGAGTTCTGTCTCGACGCCGGTGGGTTCGCCGATGTGGAGCGGAACTTCGCCGCGCTCGACGGTGTAGCAGTAGGCACGGGTCAGCCCGCCGGATTCAATCTTGGCCCAGGCGTGATGGTTGCCGATGCGGTCGGTGGCGAAGTACGGGACAGCCCTCAGCGTCTGGAGCCAGGCGGTGGCTTTGTTCACGAGAACTGGCTCTGGTCCACTTCGTGTGGTCGCGTACACAGGGTGACTGTTGATCTTCGCCTCATGGTGGTTCCAGTGGTCGTAGGCGGTCAGTGCGCGCATGGCCGGCCGCCCGCGCATGAACCCGGCTCACCTCATCAGGCCCCTTGGAATCGATCATCTAGGCTGGCGCGGTGACTGATGAGCAGGAGCGGGTGCAGCCGTCGGGAGTGTGGGCCACGGCGGTGGGGGTGGCCAGGGTGCGGGCGCTGGAGACCGAGCGGGAGAACGCGCTGTTCCGCGACCCACTGGCACAGGCCTTCGCCACCGCCGGCGGCCTGTGGCCCTCCTCGCCGCCGCTGCCCGATGACGAGGCCGCGCGACGCCGCCGACTGGCCGTTTCGTACTCCATCGTCATCAGGACGAAGTTCCTCGACGACCTGTTGCAGCAGGCCTCCGCGTCCGGGGTCCGGCAGGTCGTGCTGCTCGGCGCGGGCATGGACAGCCGGGCTTTCCGGATCGACTGGCCCGAGGGCACCCGGCTGTTCGAGGTCGACACCGCCGCACCACTGGACTTCAAGGCGTCGGTGCTGCGCCAGGAGCGGGCCGTCGCACGCTGCGAGCGGATCACCGTCCCGGTGGATCTGCGTGAGGACTGGCCGGGCGCGCTGGCCGCCGCAGGGCACGACCCGACCGTGCCGACCGCGTGGATCGCCGAAGGGCTACTGATCTATCTGCCCGAGGATGCGGTGGAGCTCCTGCTGGCCCGGATCAGCACGCAGTCGGCGGCAGGCAGCCGGATGGGGCTGACATTGGGCTCGCACGGCGTGATCGAGCGCTTCGGCGCGGACGCCGCGCCGGGATCGGCGGCATCCATGTGGGTCTCGGAGATGCCCGACGACCCGGTGGGCTGGCTGGCCGGGCATGGCTGGGAGGCCGACAGCCACACCCTGCGCGAGCGCGCTGCCGCCTACGGCCGTGCGATCAGCACCCCGCCGCAGCGCGAGGAGCGGCCCGGCGGACTGATCTCGGCGGTGCGCCGGTAGAGCGCCTCGCGGTTCCCTGGTGCTGTGACCGGAAGGGTTTGCCGGGAGACGCGAGCCGGTGAACCTTTCCGGTCACAGCAGAAGAGGCGGAGCCAGCTGCGTCGCCCTGGCCGACAGGGCACCGGTTCGCCGAACGCACCCGCGCCAAGCACGCCACCATCCACGCTCTCCTCGCCGCCGGGCACAGCAAGCGGTCCGTCGCCCGGCGGCCCGGGATGACACTCAACACGATCTTGCGTTTCTCCCGTGCCGCTACTGCGGAGGAGATGTCACCAGGCAGTGGCAAAGCCGTGCGACCAGGCTCGATGCTTCGGGCACCACGGGCCCCTGCCGAGTTGGCAGGGGCCCGTGGTGCAGAGAGCTGAGGAGGGCCGGGACCTGTCCTCGATGGGCGGCAACCTGGCCGCCGCCTACCGTCTGCTGCCCGCCGGACCTCCCGGCCTCACTTCAGGTGTCGGTCCAAGAACCGGCACCCGTCCTCCAGCTCGAACCACGGGGTGCCGGTGTGCCCTCCCAGATTGGCGTGCAGCGTCTTCTCCTTGCTGCCGAAGGCGTCGAACAGGTCCAGGGCCCGTTGCCGGGGGTTCCCTTGGTCGTCCCACTGCAGCAGGAACAGAAGCGGAATGGTGACCTGCCGGGCCTCCTCGCGCTGGGCACGGGGCACGTACCCCCCGGCGAAGAAGCCTGCGGCCGCGATGCGCGGCTCGACCACCGCCAGCCGAATGCCGAGGGCGGTCCACCCCCCGGAGTACCCGACCGGGCCGCCGATCTCGGGCAGCTCAAGGAGGGCGTCCAGAGTGGTCTGCCATTCAGGGACCGCGTTTTCGACCAGCGGGCCGATGAAGGACTCGAAGATCTCGTCGACCGGCTCGCCGGCCTGCATCGCCCGCCGGAGGTCGGCACGGGCCTGCTCGTCGGCGGCGGAACGGGGACGGTCACCGCACCCGGCGGCGTCGATGGTGGCCACTGCGTAGCCGCGCGCCGCGGTGTACCGGGCCCGGGCCACCAGCCGGGGTTCCGCCTTGGGCAGGCCGTTGTTGTGGGCCATCAGGACCAGCGGTGCCGGTGCGGATCCAGGCGTCCACAGGGTGCCGGGGATCTCGCCGAGGGTGAATTCGCGCTCGAGGACGCCGTCGTCGAGGAGCTGTTCAGAAGTGAATTGCACGGTCGTGCCTTTCGGAGGGCTCTTGAACGGCGCTCCCGGACGACCTATCGCCCGACCGTGACCCCGGAGGGGAGCACCCATGTCGATACTGCGTTCACGGGTACCACCTCCTCGTTCTCTCGCACGGCCTCCGGAAAAGTAGCAGCGGTCGCCGTGGTCCGCCAAACGGGTTTTTGCGGAGGCTCCGTGGCCGGATGCCGCGCATTAGGAACACTACGCAGAGCTACTTGGGCTCTCGTCGCGGCTTCCCGAGTGGAGGGCCCGCGACGGCGGGGTGCACTGGGGACGCTGTGCTTCTCATGAACATCGAACACGACGCGCCGCCGACGCCTCCCGAACTCGTGCACAGGTGCTGTCGGCTCTCGTGGGTAGAGCCAGTTTGATTCAGACAGTGGTGTCCGCCGCCGACGTGCCCGCGTAGGCGGCTACGTGGCCGGTCGGCTGGGCTGGAGCCAGCCGTCAGGTTGTGCGCCAGCCGGGTTCCAGGCGGTCGAGGAGGGTGCGGAAGGCCGCGTCGGCCCGGCGCCAGTCGCCATCGGCCAGGGGTGCGAGGAGCAGACCGAAAGACGCGTTGACCAGGAGAGAAGCCTCCGTTCGCGCGCGCGCCTCCGACATGCCCATGTCTCGGAAGACGGAGCCGAGCAGACCCGCCCACTCGCTGACCAGGTCACGCATGAGGGGCCCGTACCGCTCGGGATGGAGCAGGCTGGCGGCCACGATCTCCAGGTAGAGGGGGAGGGCGGCGCGCAGGTCGGGGTCGCTGAGCCGCTGCCAGATCTCCTCCATGAAGCGGCGCAGCCACGCCGGGTCCTTGGGGGGACCGGTGGTGTCGAGCAGGGTCCGGGCGCGCAGGAGCGGTCGCCGCTCGTCCAGGGCGAGCGCCTCGGCGACCATGCGTTCCTTGCTGCCGAAGTAGTACAGGAGCATGCGGTCGCTGGTACCCAGGGACCGGGCCAGCGGGCGGAGGGACAGGTCTGCCAGGCCGTTGCGGATCAGGTACTGACGGACCTGATCCAGCAGAGCGCGTCGTTTGGCCGGGTCGGGCGGGCGCGGCATGAAGGCTCCCAGCGGTGGTTACGGCGCGGATGTGATCGCTTGATTGTGCGAGTGGACCGGCTTCCACGTTGCGGTTCTCATGTGCCTCATTGGTCCGTTTTTGTGTTTTCGTGAAGGTATTTACTGTAGCGTCCGCTACGTGTATATTTAAGTGTAGCGAGTGCTACGTGAATGCATCTGCCGACGACTCCGAGGGACTGATTTCCATGGCTTCCCAGGCCATCGGCCCCACCGCGACCCCTCGCCGGGGCCATCCCGATCGGCCTCACAGGCGCCGCCTGGGAGACCTGTTGCGGAAGTCCGTCTCGGAACGCGCTGAGGGGGAGGACCGGTCGCCCAAGGCCGCCCCCATGTCGCGGATCGCCCGGTTCGGGACCCTGTGGTCTCGCACCCTGGAACCCCTGCGACCGCTCGACGCCCCCCGCGCCTGCGCCACCGCTTGGGACGCCTCCTGGCCCCTGCGGCGGGATCCGGCTTCGGTCCCCCGGGCCCGGCGACTGGTGACCGCCCAGCTGCGTCACTGGAATCTGGCGGAGTCGGCCGACATCGCCGAGCTCCTGGTGAGTGAAGTGGTGACCAATGCCCTGCACCACACGCGCGGGTCGCTGCGGCTCAACCTGCAGGTGTGCGGCTCCCGTCTGCGGTGCGAGGTCGAGGACACCGAACGGGCCGGCCCCGTACGCCGCTTCGTCGACGTCGACTCGGAGGGCGGCCGCGGGATCGAACTACTCGATCAGCTCAGCGAGGCCTGGGGCAGCACCAGTACGGCCACTGGCAAGACCATGTGGTTCGAGCTGCCGGCGCACGCGGAGGCGGCGATGGAGTCACCCCCGCCGGAGGAGCAGACAGCCTCCGCCTGAGCCGGCCCATCCGTAGCAATCACCGGATGGGAGAAGTCGCAGCACGTCAGGAACTAATGACGGCAAGGGGGTTGGAGCCAGCGGGCGAGCCGGAAGCGCGCATCGAAGTGCGCGGCCGTTGCTTCGTCGGGCGACGCCGCCTCCGCCTCGTCGCGGGGGGTGGCATGACGATCTCAGCCGTTGACGCCGTCCTGACACAACACCTTGAGCAACGCGAGACGGACCTGGTCATCGGCTGCGGCGGAGATCTCGGGCCGGACGGTCTCAACATGTACGAACGGACCACCGGAGCCGGGAACACCGCGGTCAGCGAGGCCCGGTTCCGCAAGGCGAAGTGGGAAGACCACGGCCGAACCGCAGGACGACTCGATCGCTTCGATGCGATGCGCACCCTGCGGCTGACACTCTCAGACCTGGCGGCCATCGGATCGGACGCGGGCCGTCCTCTTGGTCGAAGCCTGAAACCAAGTGGGGCGGTGAGCACCGGTGGGGATGTTCTGCGAGTCCAGCAGCCCGGGCCGTTCCACCGCCTCCTTCTGCAGGAGCAGGCGGCCCTTCGACCGTGTCGGTACAGCACTAGCCGTCCCCAACGTCCCCATCAATGGTTCGAGCCCTTGTTCCGATGATGAGAGACCTGCTCCTTTGCCGTGCGCCACCGTGACCGAGTCTGCTCGACCACGCTGTCCCACTGCCGGCGGACCTCATGGTCGGAAGGGCGATGGCCCTGGCGGATCCGGCTGAGCTCGTCTCGTACTTCTCGTCCCAGTGCCGCCGATGCAACCAGGACGAGCATGGCTGTGAAGAGGGCGGAGATCAGCGCGAAGACAGCACCGACCACCCCGTAGCGTGCTGCGGAGGAATTGAAGAGATGCGGCATGTAGATGGTTGCGCCCACTGAATAGGCCATCGTCAGGACGGCGCCGGTGACGCCGAAGGGAAGCAGGTCCAGCCAGCTGATCCGCTTCGCCGACAGGATTCGGCCGCTCCAGACGAGGAATGCAGCGGTCACCAGTACCCGGCACACCGCGGCGGCCAGCCTCAGCACGCCCTCGCTGAGGAGCGCGGAGAGTAACGCGTTGACCACAACGAAGCCACCGAGAGTGAGGGTCCACCACAAGCCGTTGCGCGTGTTGCGCACACTGAGGGGCTTGAGTTCCCATGCCTGCTCGAAGAGCCGCTGTGCGGCTCGCGAGAAACTCAGCACCGAGATCGTCAGAAACACGACCCCGAAGATGCCTACGCTCGCGCTGGTCGCTTCGGTGGGAGAGAACAGCGCACTGACTGCCGTGGCGCCCGCTCCGGTGAGGTTGTAGCGCTTGATGATCCGCTCTGCGGCGTCGTAGTCCACGAAGTTGCTCGAGGCGGCGCCAAGGAGGACGGAGAGCGGGATCAACGCTGTCAGGGCGCTGGACGCCAGGGCCATCGAGCGGTCGAAACCCACGATCTTCTGAAACCGGTTGATGACCCGCAACGCGAAGGCAGGCCGCAGCCAGAACGTCAGCGTCCTGACGAGGCGCTCTCGATTGATCCCCGTCGCCCTGCCCTCCGTGAAGATCGGGACCTTTGTGGCGACGCGAGCCTAACGGTCGGTCGCCCGACCGATGAAGGGCGACACGAGAAGCAGCCTGCCGGCCGCACGGAGTTCCGATGCCTCGCATCGTCACGTAGTCCGCTGCATTTCGGGATGGAGGCTGAAACGGCTGTGAACGATCCTTGACCTGGATCAAGCCGTCGTACCTGTTGAGATGTACCGCTGAGGGTGGGGCACCAAGGAAGACCAGGAGACCGTCCTCGCCGTCGAAATCTCCCGTGAAGGCTTCGAGCGGACGCTGGGACAAGCGTGCTGACGGCGC
This sequence comes from Streptomyces sp. NBC_00316, assembly GCF_036158715.1. Classification (NCBI taxonomy): domain Bacteria; kingdom Bacillati; phylum Actinomycetota; class Actinomycetes; order Kitasatosporales; family Streptomycetaceae; genus Streptomyces; species Streptomyces sp. NBC_00316. The sequence goes on from NZ_CP108023.1 coordinate 6,144,628, forward strand.
TACGGAGCCGCTGATGACCAACCGCCCTGTGGGCTGCGTGAGTAGAAACCTTCTCCACGGGTTCAAGGCTCGTCGCACGCTCACCGCCGGGGCCTTGCGCTCCTGTCGCCGCCCCGCGCTGGGTCCCGGCTACGCCAGCCGGGCCGCCGGCCTGCCCCGCTCCGAAGAGGACACACCACACAGGCCCGGAGCCCTCGTCAAGAATTCGACGAGGGCTCGTGAACGATCGATGCCAGCGATCAACCGTGGGCGCAGGACCCTGGCTGAGGGCTCACAACTGAGTGGGCGGCTGGTTCCCCGACATGTTCTCAGCGCCGGGGTTCATGGCGGTGCCGCCGGGGTTCATGGTGGCGGTGTCGGGATTTGTGGTGGTGCCGCCGGGGGTCGTGGTGGTGCCGCCCGGGGTAGTCGTGCCACCGGGGGTCGTGGTTCCGCCCGGGGTTGTGGTAGTTCCGCCGGGGGTTGTGGTGGTGCCGCCCGGGGTCGTGGTTCCGCCCGGGGTTGTGGTGGTTCCGCCGGGGGTTGTGGTGGTGCCGCCTGGGGTCGTGGTTCCGCCCGGGGTTGTGGTGGTGCCGCCGGGGGTTGTGGTGCCGCCTGGGGTCGTGGTTCCGCCCGGGGTTGTGGTGGTGCCGCCGGGGGTTGTGGTTCCGCCGGGGGTTGTGGTGGTGCCGCCGGGGGTTGTGGTGGTTCCGCCCGGGGTCGTGGTGGTGCCGCCGGGGGTCGTGGTTCCGCCGGGGGTCGTGGTTCCGCCCGGGGTTGTGGTGGTTCCGCCGGGGGTCGTGGTGCCGCCCGGGGTTGTGGTGGTGCCCGGGGTCGTGGTGGTCGTCGTGTTGCCGGTCCCCGTGATGACGGAGCCACCGATGGTGGAACCAATAATTTGGTTCAGGTTGTTGGTTGTCTGATTGATGACTTGGGTGATCAGCGTTTGCGACAGGCCAAGGGTCCTCCCCGCGGCCTGTGCCGCTGCTATGCCCTCCGCCTTCGCCGCTTGCGGGGAGGCGCCCCTCATCGTCGCCGCTTGCGCTGCTCTCGTTCCGGCAGCCGTGGCAGCGGCTGCGCCGGTTCCGCTTCCTGCCGATGTCGCCGGCGCACCATTGCAGAGCACAGGGCCTACCGAGAAGTTGCCCGCGCCCGTAACGACGGTCGGTCCGATGCGACCGTCAGAGGAAGAGCGCACCATCATCCCGGCAGGCGACACTGCGAACGTCCCATTGGGAGCGAACCCCTCTCCAGTCAGGCTATTTGCCACTACCTGACACTTCTGGCCGGGGGCAGCGGATGCTGGCTCGGCAGTGAGCGCAGCCATCCCTCCGACAAGCGCAACTGTCGCGGCGGCGCTCAGGGCGATCTTTCCTCTCATGGTTTTCTCCTTTTCGGCGCTGTGCTTGCTATCCCTCACGTGCCGACGTGAACGGCGGGCCATCACCATCGTGGCTTCGGCGTGACGCTGACGTAGTGGCGGGTCTGGCAAGCAAGTCCGTGCAACTCGAGGTGAACTCCCGCTCTTACACCTTGCGCGTTCTCTCTGAGGATGTCGCGCGGAAGGATTTCCCGGATTCAACCAGTAACGGCTGAGGAGTTGCCTCCAGCGACCACTCGCCGGACACCGGTACATGGGTGTCCGATGGGAAACAAGTGAGGAGCAGCCGAAGCCTGAGAAGGTGCACGCGAAGGCGCTGCGGGAGCTGGGGCCGGTGCCGTACGATCTGATGGTTGCCAAAGCGCAGTGCTCCTACGTGATTCGTCCCCGCAGAGTCACATCGTGCGTGGGGCCTCTGAAGCCCCGGAGCGCCGATGACGGGACAGTTCAGTTCACTCCCTAGCCTTTGGGCTGATGAACATGAAGATGACAACCTTGCGGAGCATCGGTGTCGCAGCGGCAGCCTCCTTCTGTCTGGAGGCCGGCATATTGGGCACATCAGCGAGTGACTCCGTTGCCTCACCGCAGAATTATCAGGTCGCACCATCAGTGCTTGAGTGCTACACAACCATTGGTGATCCAAACACGATTGTGTGCTATCGGGTTTCGAAGCGACTCCTGAACAGGGGCGGTAAACTTACCTTTGTCCCCTTCCTCATTCAGGTGCCCACGTCTTCGAATCCCCCACCCCCGGCCGTCGTGAATGTTTTGCCCCCACCCCCGCCCCCACTCGATCCGCCAGGGGAACTTCGACCTGAATCCTCCAGTGGCACCGAACACTCAGCAGAGCCATCAGCCGGCTGAGATCACCTTCACCGGGTACCGCTGGGCTCCCCGCGGGCCGCGGGGCCCGAAAGGGCAACCCTTGGGTACGGCTCGCAGGTGCCCTCTGAGTCCTCGCCCAGATGCCCCGACTGCGACGCGCTGATGCGGTCCGGTGGCTTCGTCATCTTCCAGAGGGATGGCGACAGCAAGCGAGCCTGCCGATTTCTGTGGCGGTGCGCCGGCCGACACGTTTGGTGGAAGTGGGCGGACCGTCCTGACGATCCCCTGGAGCCCTGCCCGTACCCGCAGTTGTTCCGATTCTGACATCGATGGCTGATCAACAACGGGGCAGAGGGACACCCCTGAGCGACCTGGAACAGAGTAGAACGGCGTCGGTCGGAGCCGTGAGGGCGTTCAACTCGCGCGGTGCCGTCGACTCGGTGCTGCAGCGCAGACGTGCCGTCTTGGAGTGGAAAGCGCAGCGGTCGGGCGACTTGAACTTTGTGGGCGACGATGTGATCGGCCCCTTGTTCTCCCCGATCACCAGGAAACTTCGTCGCTTTGGCGAGCCTTCTGATACTGGCGCTCACTCGCCCGCTCGCCGTATGCCAGTGCCGGCCACCAGTGTGCCGCCGTCTTCGGTGAGGAAGAGCATGAAGCTCCATGCCCCATCGGCAGCTGTGACCTGCCCGAGGCGCACCAGTTGGTGAGGTCGGCCGAGGAGCTGCCAAACGCTTTTGATGATGGGTGGCTTGCCCCCGGGCTTTGCCCGACGCGGACTCATCCGAACGAGCTCTGCCCGACGCGGACTCATTCGAAGACGATGACCTGTCGTCCGAGGATGTCGCCGCGGCCCAGGGCCTCCAGGTTCTCGTTGACGTCTTCGAGCTTCACTTTGGTGACGTTGTGTTTGACGAGGCCGGCCTCGGCGAGAGAGAGCACCTCGACGAGGTCCATGTGGTTGCCCCAGAAGGAACCGAGGTAGGACAGCTCCGTGCCGACGAAGGGGAACTGGCGGTGCTCGACACTGTGGCTCATGAGGCCGACGGCTGCCAGTGCGCCTTCGGGGCCGAGCAGGTCGAACCCCATTGAGATGGATGCCTCGCTGCCGACGCAGTCCAGGATGGCGTCGATTGTTCTCCGGCCGGTCAGCCTTTCCAGTTCGTCCTGGATGGCCTCGGTGGACTTGTCCCTGACGTTGATCCCGTGGTCCGCGCCGTTCTCCTTCGCCACGTCCAGTTTGCTGTCCCTGCGGGCGAACGCCACCACGGTCGCGCCGCCTCCGAGCAGCTTCGCGTATTGGACCGCGTAGCTTCCCAGCCCGCCGATGCCCGTGACTGCGACGGTGCGGCCGGCTCCGAGCTTGCCTGCGTCCCGGAGCTTCCTCATCCCTCGGTACGGGGTCATGCCCGCGTCGGTCATCGGGGCGAGGAGCTCAGGCGCTTTCGCGGCGTCCTCCGAGACCGGTATCGCATGGCGGTACTCCACAGCCATGTACTCGGCGAAGCCTCCGGGAGGGCCGAAGCCCACCCACCGGCCGTTGCCGCTGCACAGCTGCTCGTTGCCTTCGCGACACTGCCGGCACGTGCCGTCTCCCCAGCTGGGGTTGACCACCACCATGTCGCCCTCTGAGTAGCCCACCGTTTTCGGTACGCCGCTGCCCAGTCCCGCCACTCGGCCTGTGACCTCATGACCGGGAATGTAGGGGAACTCCACAGGAAACGGGCCCTTGAAGTAACCGTCGACGAGCTGGTAGTCGCTTCGGCACATGCCCGTCGCGGCGACCTTCAGGAGAATTTCGTCCGGACCGGGCTCGGGCACGGGAACCTCGTCGATTCGAAGGGGCTCCTGATATCCGTACATCCGAGCTGCTCGCATCTGCATGGGGTGTGCCTCGCTTTCGTCGGAAAGCTGCGGTTCGATCCGTGCAACGTGGCGGGATTCGGATTCTGTCGTCGGTCTCTGCGCCATCCGCTTCCGATATCACCATGTTCGTGTGTCTGCTCTTGCTGCGCATCCGGTGCTGTGCCGGGTGATCGGCAGCGGGTGTGGTGGCCGCGTGGCGGGTCGCTCGCTGTTGAACCGTGGGGTTCCGGACCGGCTGCGGAGGTCAAGTCAGGGCCTCGACCAGCTCTTTGGCGAGAGGGCCCGAGGAAGCGGGGTTCTGCCCGGTGAAGAGACTGCGGTCCACGACCGTGTAGGGCTCCCAGGCAGGACCCCGCGAATACTGGGCAGGCAGCTTCTTCAGCTCGTCCTCCAGCAGCCACTTGGCCTTGTCGGCGAAGCCGACGCCGACCTCTTCTTCGTTGCAGAAGCCCGTCATACGGTAGTTCGCGAAGGGTGTGCTGCCGTCTGCGTCACGGGTCGCGAGGAGAGCAGCCGGGGCGTGGCAGACGATGCCGAGCGGTCTGCCGGAAGCGAGCGCCTTCCGCAGCAGTGACCCGGAGTCGAGGTCGACCGAGAGGTCTTCCATCGGACCGTGCCCGCCGGGGTAGTAGACCGCGTCATAGTCCTCGACTCGCACGTCGTTGAGGGAGACGGGATGCCGCAGCTCATCCGCCGACTCGATGACGGCCTCCTCCTGGAGGGCGTTCTCCTCGCCGCCCGCCATGCGGGGTTCGAGGCTCATCGTGTCCACAACGGGCACGACACCACCGGGAGTTGCCACGGTGATCTCGTGTCCGGCGTCGGTAAACACGTTGTACGGCGCCACGAACTCCTCGGCCCAGTACCCGGTGGGGTGTCGGTGTCCGTCCTTCAGAGTCCAGTAGCTCGCACCGGTCAGCACGCACAGGATCTTGGCCATGGGGCGCTCCTCCGGAAGATGTTTCTTCAGAATGGGCCTGGTGCGTTTAAATGCATATACCAGTGTGAGTGGGCGCCTTGGGGGCTGCAACTCGCGGCCGGTCTGGACATGTGAATATCGGCATCATAAAGCTTTTTGAATTTCGATGTCGCCGTACAGAAATTACACGCCAAGAACGCGTTTGATTTTCGGCGACGAGTCGTCTTGAGGTGAGCAAAATGATTGAGTGGTTCACTGGGTGGGTTTTGATCGGGATCCGATCGCTACCGACCTGAGGGTTGCCCCGAAATCCCTGGTGGATCAGCGCGCGACGTCGGATGTGGCGCATCGCAAGGCGGAGGAGCGTCCTCGTACGGGGCGTATTCGGGCGTTCCGGCAACGCGGCGAGGTGCCGCAGCTGTCGTCGTGCGTCCGCCAGGGATGACGGGACAGCCCTGAGCGACATCGGCGTGGTTTGAGTTCCTACAGGGCACGAAAACAACTTCGTCGTCATTTCCGCGGGAACGGAAACGGGCGGTGAGAGACGTGGACGGTATAGACGGCGCAGGCGTGACCGGCGTGCGGCAACACAAAGTGGCCGCGGGGGGCCTGGGGCCGTTGGCGTCCACGCTGGTGCCGCTCGGGCTTGCGCTGTCACTGGCTGCGATGTCGCTGCTGGTGATGCTTCCGGCAGCCCGGCATCTGCGCTCCTTCCAGGACGGCGAACGAGCTTCCGGCACACTGCATACGAGCGGCTCGTGCATGTTGGGCCAATGCAAGGTCGAATTCGAGACCGCCGGACGGACCGTGGTGGCGGAACTGCCCGTGGGCAGCGGTGGCGGCAAGAACTCTGCCGGGACCCAGATGATCGTCCGGTACCACGCTGACAAACCGCAGGTGGCTGCCGGCGAAGACGATGTCGGAGGCGGCGGGGCAGCCCTGCTCTTCCTGGTGCTGTCGGTCGTGGCACGGGTCTTCGTGGTGCGGCAGCGGCGCGTCCGCCCCGTGCCCGGCAGGACTCCGCAGGACGGGTAGCGGCATAGCGGCAACGGGGAGTCACCGCGCCGTGCCCGAGCCGGTGGGCGTGGACCATCTGGGGACGGATCGCCGCCGACCCACGGTTCGCAATGCCGCGACCTGTGCTGTCGCGAAGGACCGACTCACACGCGGGTCCTCGGACCGTGGGCCGGCGAAGGCGGGGGATGCCACAACGGCAGGCAAGGGGCGCTCGTGCCGCAGCTGTCGTCGTGCGCCCGTCAGGGATTACGGGACAGCCCTCAGCATCGCCTTTCGATCGTGAGGTAGGGGCCGAAGCAGAGGGGCGGGGGTAGATGTCAGACCCTCGACGTATCGTGCCCGCGTGATTCGAGACGTGTTCGAGCAACGAACTCTTGAGGCAGCCGCTGCGGATGCCGGATCGGCTGTGTTCGAGTTCGACGGCGCCCGTGCGTGGCTGTCGCGGGCCTCCGCGATGGCGATGGAACCACTGGCGGCAGAGGTGTGGGTCTTCGACGAGGACCTCGCACAGGTGTTGCTGGTGAAGCACCGATGGAGGGCATGGGTTCCGCCGGGCGGGAAGGTCGAGGCCGGTGAGAGTCCTCGTGAGGCCGCAGGACGTGAGCTCTTCGAGGAGACCGGCATCAGGACGGAACTGCTCCCGGAGCCGGCGGCTGTGGCGGTTCGGTCGTTCAGCCCTGACTGGCCGGTGACGCTCGGTCTGTCGTATGCGGCGGTTGTCGACGCGTCGAATCCGCTCGCGCCGGAGGACGGCCAGCCGGCAGCTTGGATGCGCCTGGATCGAGAATGGGAGAGCTACTTTCCCGATGATCGGCCCCGGATGCGCCAGCACGTCGAGTGGCTCGTCCGCCGTGGTCACGGCCGCAGTCGGTAAGGAGCCACCGATCCTAGGGCCGGCGACTCCTGGTGATCGGTGAGGGTCAGTCGGGGGCGACTGCATCGCTGCGGCTGCGGGCGATCCTGTTCTGCAGGCAGTCAAGGTTGAATGGGTTGGTCACGGGGTTCCCCGCAGCGGGGTGATGTCCGGGACCCGGTTGGTGATCGCCGGGCGGCGACCGGAGTGGCCCAACAGGGCGACGAGGGTGATTGGCGGTTGCAGCGCGGGTAGTTGCGGATCGCGACGTGTTTCAACGGATCGCTTTTCTGGGCTGTCCGATGCTGCGTTGGCCTGGCCGTGCGCAAGTCCACGCCCGGGCGCGGCTTGGAGCCGTCCGGCTTCCTCTGCTCAGGCCGGCGGTCGCGGTAGAGATGCCGGTGCAGGTGAACTGCCCCAGTGCCGATCCTGGTCACGATGCACGTCAACCCGCCCAAGACCTGGGGCAAGTACGCCGGGACCGTGCTCGGTTCCGACGGAAAGGGCGGCACCGCACCGCTCGCCGGGGTCACCGTCCTCCTGACCGACGACGATCCGGTACGAAGTCCGGGCCGTGCAAGGCCGGCCGACATCGACCGGCAACGGCAGAGGCCCGCGGCGTCTGAACCGGGCACGTCTGTCGGCCTGTTCTGCCCTCCTGGTCAGCCGGACGGCCGACTGGTACGCCGGCCACCGGTTTTCGGGCCAGGCCCGAAGTGCCCGACGTCTCGGTGACACCGGCGCCCCAGGTGCGGTGTGAAGCCGGGGCGACAAGGATGGGTGGCGGTTCCCGGAAGTCAGATCCCCGTGGGAGGCGTAGCGCCATGACCGCCATCCGTGACGACCGCGTCGCTCTGTTCGGCCGTCTGCGGGACCCGACCGCCCAGCCGGAATTCTGGGCCCGCGTGGCCGACGACGTCGACTGGACCGTGGAGGGCACTCACCCACTGGCCGGCCGCTACCACAGTAAAAAGGAATTCGTGGCCGCTACATTCACACGGCTCGCGGGCCTGCTCCAGGGCGGAGTCAAGCTGAAGGTGGAGCACCTTTACGTCGATGGCGACACGACGATCGCCGAGCTGCTGTCCACGTCGACCAGCAACGAAGGGGCCCCCTTCGCGAACCGCTACTGCTGGGTCTGCCGATTTGAGGGTGACACCATCGTGGAGGTGCGCGCCTATCTGGACTCCGCGATGGTCGACTACACCGTCCTGCGCAATGAGATTTCCTGGGAATGACCTGATGGAACTTCATTCCGGAGATGAGCGTCCTTCGCATCGAGGGGTGGATGACGCTCATCTCGGTGGTTCTGTGGGCGACCACGGCACCCAAGGAAGAGCTTCACGCCAACGGGGTCGCCCGTAGGCCCAGTCCTGAAGCACCTCCGCCACGGGTTCCACGGCGAACACCTCGTGCCCGCGGGGGACCGAGGCCTGGAAGTGCTTGTCCGGCCCTCCCTCGCGGTATTCCACCTGATAGCTCAGGTCGTCGTTGAGGTAGACCTGCATGTAGTGCTGGTCGGCAGGTTCCAGATCAAGCCGCTTCACGATGACGAACCGCCAGGTGAGGCTCATATCGGCCAGCAAATCGTGCAGCTGTTCCTCGGACGGGTCGTCCCAGGATGTCCCGTCCCACTCAATCGCCCGCAGTACCGGTGTCGCCATGCAGGTGACCGTACTGGCCGGTCACACCCGCGACGTCGTCGGGCGATCAGCTGCGTTGTCCGAAGGGCTGTGGCCCGACAGGCGGCCATGAGCACCGCCGTTCTCAGGGGCGTCGAGGGAATCGGGGGAGGAGTTTCTGGCGGTGGTCGGCAGGGAGTGCGGCGGTCTCGCGTTCGACGGACGTGAGGTACTACCGGATCCCGGTGTCGTCAGTGGTCTCCAAGCACGCTCTCCTCCCCTGTGCGTGTCACGTGCGTCGCGGGCGGCGGCCTCCCGCTCCGCCGGAGCCGGCACGAGCCCGAGCAGACCGTCGTCGCCCGCATCCGTCGGCACGGCACGGTGCTCGAACTCAGCTTGTTGCCGCGTGAGTACTACTGCGTGACGAAATCCGGAGCAGCCGGCCCGTGACGGCCGTCCGCCGGTGGTCGACCCGGCGGTGCCATCGGGTGATGACCGCTCTTTCGGCGCGCCGGCGACCGGTCGTCCGTCACTCGAACGGAGGCGTACAGGTGGTCGGCCGGGAGCGTGCCGCGCAGGGTCGGTTCTGTCCGCTCGACTCACTCCGGTCTAGGAGTTCCCATGGCACAGACAGCTCCCACGCCTGGCACGTCTCCTTCTCCCGGCCGGGGGGCCGCCCCCCGGTCCGGAGGCGGCCGGAATCCCTGGGCGGCCGGTGGAGTCATGTTCGCCGGTGTGCTGCTGATGGTCGACGGCGTCATGGCGGTGATCAAGGGCATTGCGGGTATCGCGTCCGACGACGTTTATGCGCGCATCAGCAACTACACGTTCAAGTTCGACGTGACGGCCTGGGGATGGATCCATCTCGTCCTCGGCGTGGTGCTCCTGGTGATCGGCTGGGGCATTCTCAAGGGCGCCGGCTGGGCCCGGGGGCTGGGTATCGGGCTGGCGGCGCTCAGCATGATCGTCAACTTCATGTGGCTGCCGTACGAGCCGATCTGGGCGGTCATTTCCATCGCCATCGACGCGTTCGTCATCTGGGCCCTGTGCACGGACCGTTCCGAGGCCGTCATCTGAACCGTCGCCGCGCCGGTCCGGCCTCGGGCCGGACCCCGCTTTCCGGTGGACCGAAGCGAGCATGGAGGGCGTGCACTCATGGCTGCTGGATCCGAGCCGTCGGAGGAGCTCGTCGCTCTTGCCGCCGAAGCGTATGTCTACGGGTATCCGCTGGTCCGCGGCCTGTCGACGGTCGAGGACTTCATGCAGGAGGGCGTCGGCTCCCTGGCGCCCGCCCCGTTCAACCACTTCGCGCACGACGGCGGACTCGCGGCCCCCGGTACCCACCTGGGTGACGTCAGCAACGACACGGTCCTCTCGGTCGCCCAGCTCGACCTCTCCGGCGGGCCGATCCGGCTGCACGTGCCCGACACCGACGGGGCGTACTACGTGCTGCAGTTCGTGGACGCCTGGACCAACAACTTCGCGTATCTGGGCCGCCGTGCCACCGGTACCGGCGAGGGCGACTGGATCGTCGCACCGCCCGGCTGGGCGGGCAGTGAACCCGCCGGGGTGCACGGGGTGATCGACGCGCCGACCTCCGTCGTCTCGGTCGTCGGGCGCATCGCCTGCGACGGTCCGGACGACATGGCGCGGGTCCGGGCGCTTCAGGAGCAGTTCACGCTCACCCACCTCGAACCCGGGACGCACCGCACGGGGCTGCCCGCGCCCGACAACGGCGTACCGGAGCAGGTGCGGTTCTTCGAGCGGCTGCGGGTGTGGATGGCCGACTTCCCGCCGGCCGTCGCCGACTGTGCGTACCAGGACCGGTTCCAGCCGCTGGAGTTGCTGGAGGAGGGCCCCTCGCCGTACGTCCGCGCCGATCCGGCCCTGGTGGGCGCGCTCGTCGAGGGGATGGCGCAGGGCAGGGCGCGCGTGGAGGCGGCCGGACGGGGCGGCGGGGCGAACGGTGGGGGATGGCGGACGGATACCCATCTCTTCGACTACAACCTCGACCGGTTCGGGGTGGGGACGATCGACTCACCGGAGTGGAAGATCGCCGACCGGGAGGCGTCCTACCTGGTCAGGGCGGTGGCCGCGAGTGGTGCGCTGTGGGGGAGCCACGGGTACGAGGCGGTGCACGCACACACGTTCCGCGACGCGGACGGCCATAGGCTCAACGGTGCCCACGCGTATGTGCTGCGCTTCGAGCAGCCGCCGCCGGTCGGGGCGTTCTGGTCCGTGACCATGTACGACGTCCCGGACCACCGGCTGGTCGAGAACGCGGCGGACCGGTACGCGATCGGTGACCGTACGCCCGGACTGGTGCGTGCGGACGACGGGTCGCTGACCCTTCACCTCAGCAGGGAACGGCCCGCGGATCCCGCGGCGGCGGCGAACTGGCTGCCCGCGCCCGACGGGGACTTCCGGCCCGTGCTCAGGCTCTACCAGCCGGGGCGCGCGGTGCTCGACGGCAGCTATGAGATCCCCGCTGTCGAACGGGGCTGACGGCGGGGCGGTCACCGGGCGGGGGACCGGGCGTTGTCAGTGGGGCGGTCCACACTGGAGACATGTGCCGCAGCATCAAGACCCTTCGCCCGCCCGTCCTCCCCGAAGAGGCCACCGAGGAGGACATCCGGGCCGCCGCCCTGCAGTTCGTCCGCAAGGTGTCCGGCTTCCGGGCCCCGGCCGCGCACAACCGCGAGGTGTTCGACCGGGCCGTCGACGAGATCGCAGAGGCGACCGCCAGATTGCTGGACGGACTGGAGGTGCGGGGGACTGCCGTCAGGACGTCGTAGTCGCCGAGGCCGTCGGGGACACGGAGGCGGTGGCCGTCGTGGCCGCGGCGCTGGCTGCTGCCGCGGCGGGGCGTCGCATCAGGCACGCGGCCAGCGCGCCGGCCACGAACAGGGCCAGGACGGAGACCGCCGTGCCCAGCCACGTCGTGCCGAGCCACTGGCCGCCGAAGTAGCCGAGCCCCACGCTGTAGCCCGCCCAGGCCACGCCCGCCAGGGCCGACCAGGGCAGGAATTCCTTCACCTTGCGGTGCGCCGCGCCCGCGCCCAGGGAGACGACGGAGCGACCCGCCGGGGCGAAGCGGGCGATGACGACGAGGATGCCGCCGCCGCGGCTGAGGGCGGCGCCGAGACGTTCCTGTGCGGTGGTGAGGCGGCGGGAGCGGGCGATGGCGCGGTCCAGCCGATCGCCGCCGCGCCAGGCCAGCCGGTACGCGACGAGGTCGCCGAGGACCGAGGCGGTGGCCGCGCTGAGAATCAGTGCGAGGAGCGACGGAACCTGGGGGACCTCTGCGGCGGAACCGCCCGCGACCGAGGTCGTGCCGGCGGCGGCCGCCGTGGCCGCCGCGATCACCAGGACGCCGCTGGGCAGCACGGGCAGGAAGACGTCCAGGAGCACCGAGAGGGCGACCACTGCGTAGATCCATGGGCTGCCGGTCAGCGCGCCCACACTCTCCAGCACCTTCTCGTACTCCCCGGTTCGTCTTCACGCCGCGACGTCGCAGGGGAGCGGCAGGGGCGGCAGGATCAGCTTTACAGCGTACGCCTGCCGTTTACCTGTGGATCATTCTGAACAGGGGATGTTGTGTACCTCACGTGTCTCGTGCGACACGCCTGCCCCACAGGCCTCGAGGCAGTGGGCCAGGTGCGGCAGCACGGGACGCGCCGCGGTTCAGGCGGCGACCGCCTGCGCCTGCTCGCGGGTGCGGTCCTTGCTCCGCTCCGCGTCGCCACGGCGGGTGAACAGCCGGTCCAGGGCCAGGGCGCCCGGACCGGTGAAGACCAGCAGCAGGAAGACCCAGCAGAAGACCGCCGACGGCTCGCCGCCGTTCTGCAGCGGGAAGAGCGCCTCGGGCTGGTGGACCTTGAAGTACGCGTACGCCATGGAGCCGGAGGAGAGGAAGGCGGCGATGCGGGTGCCGAGCCCCAGCACGATCAGGATGCCGCCGACGAGCTGGATGAGCGCCGCGTACCAGCCGGGCCGGCTTCCCGCGGGTAGGGAGCCGCCGCCCATCGCGCCGCCGAGGACGCCGAAGAGCGAGGCGGCGCCGTGGCAGGCGAAAGGCCGACGACGATCCGGAACAGGGCGAGGGCGTAGGGCTGGGCCCGGTTCAGACGTGTGTACATGGGGGGAGGGCTCCTTCGGTCGGTGGGGGACGTGAACCGATTGAGCGCCACAGGTCAGGGAACCCTCACTAGTGCTTGCAAGTTCAACATTCTGTCGACTGGCTGAAAGTTTCCTGCTCGTCGGCGGTCAGGCGCTGCTCCAGAACCGTCTCCAGCTGCGCACCCGCGGCCCCTTCCTTGGCCTGAACCAATGTCAGCGCAGCTTTCCGGCCATGCAGCGTCAGTGTCATCAGCTGGTTGCCGAACCACGGCCCGCCGGTCTTCCGCCACCGGTCCGGTGCCGGGTCCGTCCGCCCGTGCCGTGCCAGCAGCCGGCCGAGCAGCCGCCCCGCCCCGCTCCAGCCGAAACGGAACCCCGCCCTGAGCGGTCCGGGGACCGAATTGTGGACGGGAGAGCAGGTCAGCTGCAGGATCCGCGACCCCGGGGCGCCGTCCGGCGCGTCGGCGGGCCAGGAGGGCTCCGCGATGTACGCATGGTGCACATCGCCCGACAGCACGCAAACCGTCGCCGGGGCGTCCGGACCGCTCCCCGCCGTCCGGATCAGCTCCGTCAGGCGACGGAAGGAGCCGGGGAAAGCGGCCCAATGCTCCAGGTCGGAGCGGCGCCGCAGATTCTCGCCGAACCGCGCCCACCGCCCGTCGGGGCCGCCGCGCTCGCCCCGGCACAGCGCGGCGTTCCACGCCTCCGCGTCATGGACGAGCGGCGGCAGCAGCCACGGCAGCGAGGTGCCGATCAGGAGATGGTCGTACGAACCCGGGTCGGCGAGGGCCTCCTCGCGCATCCAGCGCTCCCCTTCGGCGTCCAGCATCGAGCGGCGCTGCTCGTCGAGTACGCGGGCCGCCCGGGTGTCCACCATCAGCAGCCGTACTCGGCCGAAAGCACGCCGGTAGCTCCACCGGGCGCGCGTGGGGTCGGCGTCCGCCTCGGCGGCGAAACGCCGCAGCGTCTCCGTACCGTCCGGGTCGGCGCGCACGGCGGCGTACAGCGGGTCGGCGGCCAGGGCGGCCGGGGAGAGGTTGCCGAGGTGCTGATAGACCCAGTACGACGCCAGCCCGCTGACGATCCGCTCGTGCCACCAGGGGGTGGCCCGGACGGCGGCGAGCCAGGCGGCGCTGATGTTCCAGTCGTCCACGACGTCGTGGTCGTCGAAGATCATGCAGCTGGGCACGGTGGAGAGCAGCCAGCGCACCTCGGGGTCGCGCCAGGACTCGTCGTAGAGGCAGGTGTACTCCTCGTAGTCCGCGACCTCGGCGCCCGGCGGCTCGCTCAGGTCCCGGCGCACGGCGAGGCGGCGGCGGGTCGCCTTCGATATCTCGTCCGCGTACACCTGGTCGCCGAGGAGAAGCAGTACGTCGGGGCGTGCGGCACCGGGGTCGGCGGCGAGCCGGGCGGCCAGGGTGTCGAGGGCGTCGGGGCCGGCGGCGTCCCGCTCACCGGGCGGAGGGGCGGCCCAGCGGCAGGAGCCGAAGGCGATCCGGACGGGTGCGGGCCCAGGGTCCTCCCCGGTCCCGCCCGGGGCCGTCGACGGTGTGGTGATCGTGCTCGCGGGGAAGGAGGAGTCCTCGAGCGGCCAGACCCGCCGGCCGCCGAGCAGCACCTCGTACGTGGTGGTCGAGCCCGGCGTCAGTCCGGTGACCACCACCAGCGCATAGTGGTGACCGGCGATCGCGAAGGTCGGGGACGAGCCCGACGCGCCGTCCGCGCAACGGACTTCGGCCGTGGTCGGCCGGTCGGCCTCCACCCAGACGGTCGCGGTGGAACCCGTCTCCCAGTCGACGTACCGCAGCAGTGGTCCCAGGCGCAGCCCGGCCATGAGGTGCCCTCCTCGCGTCGTTCCGTACGGATGGAGTCCCCGTCCGCGCGGGGGAGACCCCCGTTCCGTACGAGCGGGGGCTCCGTACCGTACGGAACGGCGGGGGAGGGCCCGGTGGTTCCGGTCAGCAGCCGTTCAGGACCGACTGGAGGGCGCTCTTCTCCGCGGAGTCCACGGTCAGGCCGTAGTAGTGCTTCACATGCACCCAGGCGCGCGCGTAGGTGCAGCGGTACGCGGTGCGCGACGGCAGCCACTCCGCGGGGTCCTGGTCGCCCTTGGACTGGTTGACGTTGTCCGTGACGGCTATGAGCTGAGGACGCGTCAGGTCGTTGGCGAACGACTGGCGCTTGGCGGTGGTCCAGCCGCTCGCGCCCGACCGCCAGGCCTCGGCGAGCGGGACCATGTGGTCGATGTCCAGATCCGAGGCGGCGGTCCAGGTGGCGCCGTCGTACTGCGAGTACCAACTGCCGCTGACGGCCGAGCAGCTGGAGTTCTGCGTCACGTTCGTACCGTCCCGCTTCAGGACGACCTCACGGGTGTCGCAGGCGCCCGACTGGGTGATCCAGTGCGGGAACAGGTCACGGCTGTAGCCGGACGACGAGCCTTCCGCCGAGACGGTCAGCTCGCTCAGGTAGGTGCGCGCGGTGGACGCGGCGACGGGGGTGGGCATGGCGGCCTGGGCGGTGGGTGCGGTGAGCAGTCCACTGGTTGCCGCAAGTGCGGCGGATGCGACGGCAATGCCCATGCGACGCGCGTAGACACCTGACATGCGAACTCCCTTGATGTGGGGGGACTTGGACGGGGGACGGTGAGGCCCGGCCATCGTGGCGGCGCAGGGTTTCCGGGGGGTGGGCGCCAGGTAACAGAGTGGCGACATGCGCACGTCACATCAAGGGGTACGACCAACAGGACTGACACTTCGACAATTCGGCTGCCCGGAAGCCCTGTTCGCCCCGGATGTCGGGGCAGGACCGGTTTATGGTGGCGGCGTGCTGCTACCGGTCACCATCACGCTCGGGGTCGTCCTCGCCCTGCTGCTCACGGCGGCGGCCGCCGTTGCCGCCCTGGCCTCGCTCGGCCGGTCGCGCGAGATCGTCCTGGCCGGGCTGCGCGCCGCGGTCCAACTTGCCGCCGTCTCCATGCTCATCGGCTGGGTGGTCCGCTCGCTGCCTGCACTGCTCGGGTTCGTGGTGCTGATGTATGCGGTCGCGGTACGGACCGCAGGGCGCCGGATCACCAGGAATCGCACGTGGCGGTGGGCGGCCCTGCCGATCGCGGCGGGCGTCGCACCGGTGGTCGCCGTCCTCCTGCTCACCGGACTTCTGCCGTTCCGTGGCATCGCGTTGATCCCGGTGGCGGGCATTCTCATCGGAGGTGCGCTCACCGCGACCGTGCTCGGCGGACGGCGCGCGCTGGACGAACTCACCATGCGGCACGGGGAGGTGGAGGCGGGCATGGCGCTCGGTCTGCTCGACCGCGACGCGCGGCTGGAGATCGCGCGGCCCGCGGCGGCGGACGCACTGCTGCCGGGCCTGGACCAGACGCGCACGGTGGGGCTCGTCACGCTGCCGGGGGCGTACGTGGGCATGCTGCTGGGCGGCGCCTCACCGGTTCAGGCGGGCGCCGTGCAGCTGTTCGTGCTGGTCGCGCTGATGGCCGCACAGGCGGTGGCCGTGGCGACGGTCCTCGAACTCGTGGCGCGAGGAAGGATGTACCGGGACTGAGTCCCGGGAGCGGACGGGAGTGTGGCAGGCGATCTTCAGAGCGCGCTGATGTGCAGGTGGATCGAGCCGTCGGCCGATGCCTCCACCCGGATCTGCGTCAGATCCTCGACGTGCGCGTCCGGCGCCAGCGCGGCGGCGCGCGGGCCGACACCCACGACGCGCATCCCGGCCGCCTTGCCCGCCGTGATGCCCGCCTCCGAGTCCTCGAACACGATGCAGTCGGCCGGCGCGAAGCCCAGCTCGGCCGCTCCCTTGAGGAAGCCCTCGGGGTCGGGCTTGCTGGCGCCGACGGACTCCGCCGTGACGCGGACGTCCGGCATCCGCAGGCCGGCTGCCGTCATCCGGGCCCCGGCCAGCGCCGTGTCCGCCGAGGTCACCAGGGCGTGCGGGAGGGCGGCGATCGCGTCCATGAAGGCGGAGGCGCCGCCGATCGGGACCACGCCGTCGGTGTCGGCGGTCTCCTCGGCGAGCATCACCCGGTTGTCCGCGTAGTTCTGCTCCATCGGGCGGTGGGGGAGGAGCACGGCCATCGTGGCGTATCCCTGGCGCCCGTGGACCACCTTGAGTGCAGCCTCGGGGTCCAGGCCCTCCCGCAGGGCCCACCGGCGCCAGCAGCGTTCGACCACGGCGTCGGAGTTCACGAGGGTGCCGTCCATGTCGAGCAGGAGGGCACGGGCAGTGAGGACGATGGCCGGCATCGGCGGGCTCCAGAGCGCGGGGGAAGAGAACAAGTAGCCCCGCCCGCCGGTCAGGGAGTGCGGGCGGGGGCTACTTTGTTCCATCACGATACAAAAACCTGTCCGGGAAAGCCAATCGTCGGAAGTGCGCCCGTGCCGGCAGGCTGTGTCATCAGGAGCGGCCGCGGCCCGTTGTCTCCGCCTCCAGAGCCAGCCGGGTGTTCGGGCCGTAGACGCCGTTCGGATCGCCCTCGATCGGCTTGCGCGACTGGTAGGAGCTCACGGCGCGCTCGACCTGGTCCGAGTAGATGCCGTCGTCCGGCCCCCAGTACTGCCACACCTCCTGCAGCCGCCGCTGCAGCTCGGCCACCGCGGGGCCGTGATCGCCGAGCTGCAGCGTGCGGCCGTGCGCCTTCGGGGTCGAGGTGGCCGACGGCGTCCCGGCGGATTCCCCGGCGGAGGGCGTGGCCGACGGAGCGGCCGGACTCGACGAGGTGGCGGATGCGGAGGGAGAGGACGGGGCGTCCGTCGACGGCGAGGCGGAGGCCGACGGCGAGGCGGAGGCCGACGCCGATGCGGACCGGGATGCGGACGCCGACGGCGACGCGCCGGGCCCGGAGGGAGTGTCGGCGGCGGTCGGCGCCATGGTGCCCGGGAGACCCTGCTCGCGGCCGGTGTCCGCGTCCCCGTCCCCGCTGAACAGTCCGCCGGCGAACGCCGCAGTGCCCACCACCGCGACCACGGCCGCGGCCACGGCGAGCGCCGCGAAGGGGCGACGACGGCGTGGCTGCACCGGATCGACCGCGCCCACGGCGTCCAGGGGGTTCGTGGCGCTCGTGGCAGCCATGGCGTCCGTACGGGGCTCGCTCACCCCGGTTCCCTCCGCCGGCGCAGGCGGTGGGCCCGTCATCGCCGCCGGGTCGAGGAACAGCGGCATCGTCATGGCCGCGTCGCTCCCCGGCGGTGTGCCGGCCGCCGCCTCGTCGTCCCCCAGCGTCACGTACGGCCGGACCCGCAGCGGATCGAAATCCTCCGCCGCCGCTGCCTCCGCCTGCTCCGCGGCCCTTCGTGCCGCCCGCTGCGCGCACCCGCAGCCGGGCCCTGCGGCGAGTCCTGCGTCCGGTCCTCCGTCCGGTCTCTTTGCCGATCCGCTGTCTCTACCGCACTCCGGGCAGATGTGTCCGGTCATCGTGGGTCCCCTCCCCTTGAACTGCCTGCGATTATGCAGCCCGCCGACGTGACGCCCCAACAGGCCATAACCGTCCACTACGTCCAGGATGGGGATGTAGCGGACCCGAGGAGAGTTTCATGGCCAACCAGCTGAGCAGCGCCCCGGCCCTGGCCCCCGGCGAAGGCCGCTCCCAGCGGACGATCCTGGTCGCCATCGGCGCCCTGCTCCTCGGCATGCTGCTCGCCGCACTCGATCAGACCATCGTCTCGACCGCCCTGCCGACCATCGTCAGCGAACTCGGCGGCCTGGAGCATCTGTCCTGGGTGGTCACCGCGTATCTGCTCGCGTCGACCGCCGCGACCCCGCTCTGGGGCAAGCTCGGTGACCAGTACGGGCGCAAGAAGCTCTTCCAGATCGCGATCGTCATCTTCCTCATCGGCTCCGCGCTCTGCGGCGTCGCCCAGAACATGCCGCAGCTGATCGGATTCCGAGCCCTCCAGGGCCTCGGCGGCGGCGGTCTGATCGTGCTGTCGATGGCGATCGTCGGCGATATCGTCGCACCCCGCGAACGCGGCAAGTACCAGGGCCTGTTCGGCGCGGTCTTCGGCATGACGAGCGTCCTGGGACCGCTGCTCGGCGGATTCTTCACCGAGCAGCTCAGCTGGCGCTGGGTGTTCTACATCAACCTGCCGATCGGCGTCGTCGCACTCCTCGTCATCGCCTCCGTGCTGCACATCCCGGTCCGCCGGACCAAGCACACCATCGACTACCTGGGCACCTTCCTCATCGCCGCGGTCGCCACCTGTCTGGTTCTCGTCGCCTCCCTGGGCGGCACCACCTGGGCGTGGGGTTCGGCGCAGATCATCGGCCTCGCCGTCCTCAGCGTGCTGCTGCTGATCGCCTTCGTGCTCGTCGAGCGGCGCGCCCCCGAGCCCGTACTGCCGCTGAAGCTGTTCCGGATCCGGACGTTCAGCCTCGTCGCCGTCATCAGCTTCGTCATCGGGTTCGCGATGTTCGGCGCGATGACCTACCTGCCGACGTTCCTGCAGGTCGTGCACAACATCACGCCGACCCTGTCCGGTGTGCACATGCTGCCCATGGTCGTCGGCCTGCTCCTCACCTCGACCGTGTCCGGACAGATCGTCAGCCGTACCGGCCGCTGGAAGGTCTTCCCGATCCTGGGAACCGGCATCACCGCGATCGGTCTGATGCTCCTGCACCGGCTCACGGAGTTCAGCGGCACCTGGCAGATGAGCGCCGTCTTCTTCGTCTTCGGCGCCGGGCTCGGCCTGGTGATGCAGGTTCTCGTGCTGGTCGTGCAGAACGCCGTCACGTACGAGGACCTCGGCGTCGCCACCTCGGGTGCCACGTTCTTCCGCTCCATCGGCGCCTCGTTCGGTGTCGCGGTCTTCGGCACGATCTTCACCAACCGGCTCACCGACAAACTCGCCGCGGCGCTCTCCGGCATCGCCCTGCCCCCCGGCGTGGACGCCGGCCGGCTGGCCGCCGATCCGCGCGCCCTCTCCCAACTGCCTCCCGCACTGCGGCCGCCGGTGCTCCACGCGTTCTCGACGTCGATCACCGATGTCTTCCTGTACGCCGCCCCCGTCGTCCTGATCGCCTTCGTCTTCGCCTGGTTCCTCAAGGAGGACAAGCTGCGCGGCTCGGTCACGGCCCCCGACAGCACCGAGACCCTGGCGTCGAACCCGGTCGAGCGTTCCTCGTACGACGAATGCGCACGGGCGCTGTCGGTGCTCGCCACCCGCGAGGGGCGACGCGATGTCTACGTGAAGATCACCGAGCGTGCGGGGTACGACCTGCTGCCCGCGGCGAGCTGGATGCTGCTGCGGATCAAACGGCACGGGGCCGTCGAACCCGGGCTGCTCGCCGACACCGTCCCGGTGCCGCTGCGGGTGATCAGCGATGCGGCGCGGCAGCTGGAGGAGCGGGGGCTGGCCCGGCGCGAAGGGATCCAGCTGGTACTCACCGACAAGGGCTCGGAGGCCGTCGTGAAGCTCTCGGAGGCCCGCGAGGCGTCGCTGGCCGAGCTGCTGGGCGACTGGTGGGGGCCCGAGCGCCCGAGCGACCTGGTCAAACTCGTGGCCGAGCTGACTGCCGAGACGTGCGGATCGCGCGAGGAGCAGCCGCACGGCCCGGGGCCGAAACGGGATCACGCGGCCTGATCCGCGGGGGCCGCCCGGGGCGTCCCGACCGGGGAGTCCGGGGCCGGCTCACAGCTCCTTGGCGAACCAGTGCTCCGCGTACTGCCGCCGGTGGAACGCGGGCACCTCCCGGTAGCCGTGCTTGGCGTACAGCCCGCGCGCCTCCACCAGGTCGTTGCGGGTGTCGAGCCGGATCCGCCGTATGCCGAAGGCGCGTGCCGCGCTCTCGACGGCCGTCAGCAGCAGCCCGCCGCCGCCCGTGCCGCGGTACTCCGGGCGTACGAACACCCGGGTCAGCTCGGCCACGTCCGCGTCGACCAGCAGCAGCCCGGCGCAGGCCGCCGGCTTTCCGCCGAACCTGCCGACGACGAACGCGCCGGTCGGCGGGGCCAGCCGGTCGGCGCCGTCGTCGGTGAGTCCCTCGTCGATCTCCTCGGAGGTCGCGGGCCGCTTCCAGTAACGGCTGGCGACCTCGTCGTAGTAGTCGCGGCGCAGCGCGGTCGAGTCGGGCGCATCGAAGCGCTCCGGGGTCACGGTCCAGGTCATGCGGTCATTGTGACTTGTGCATGATCGGAAGCCGAATGGATTGACCGGCGGTGGATCCCCGTACCGGGCGTCACCCTGCGTGCGGCTGTTCGAGATCCCTGCCTTTACCGGTTCTCATGTCTTACCGGATCTCACGCAACGGCGGCGGGACGGTGACCGGCGGCGGGGGCACCACCGGCCGCCGGCGCCGCGCACGAGCCATCAGGAGTGCCACCGCGGCCGCCGACAGCGCGGCGCCGAGGACGGTCAGCGTCCAGGCGGGGATGCCGGCCACGGTCAGCAGCTCGTTCCGGTACGTCACGGTCCGATACGGGGTATCGGCGGCGGTCGCGAGCAGTTCGTGATCGCCGTTGATCAGCTCCGGGCGCGGGAACGACTGCTCGATCGCGGTGATGAACACCGGTTCGCCGCCCGTCAGCTTCCCGATCGCCTCCGTCGGTGTGGCGGACGCCCGGGACGCGGAAGACGCGGAGCCCGGTGGGGCGAACCTCTGCGCGTACGTCACCCGGGGCGCCTCCCCGCCGATCGGGCTGCTCGGTTCCATCCGGTGTTCGGCCAGCACGTACAGGCCCAGCGACTGGGGCGTCGAGGCGAGTTTCGACAGCCGCATCGGATAGACGATCCGGTCGCTGGCGAAACGCAGCCGCAGCGGGTCGAGCCGGCCCCTCAGCAGCGTGTCCTCGTCCCGGGGTGCGAGGCGCACCGCCACGTACTCCCACTTCCGGTCGACGTACGGCTGCAGTGCGCTCGCCAGCCTGCCGGGCAGCTCGAAGCCGTTCTGCTGCAGCCAGTTCTGCAGCGCCCCGGGGTCGGTCGCCGTCAGGCGTGCCACATCGAACGGGCCGAGCCGTTCCCGGCCGACGACCTCCACCGGCGGTGCACCGGCCGCGGACGGCCCGGCGCCGCTGCTCGCGCCGTCGCCCGGACCGGCGAACGGCCAGTCCCCGGAGCGTGGCCAGAAGTAGTGCCGGGTGGCCCGGACCGGCGCGGTGAGGGTTTCGAGCTCGGAGAAGAGCGCCGGGTCGCCGAGCTCGACGGATGCGCGGTGCGGCACGGGCATGATCCAGGCCGCGTCGGGCGCGTTCCCGCGGACGGTCAGGCGCATGACGATCTGTTCGGTGCGGCCGTCCCAGTCGACCACCGAGGTCTCCCGGTCGACCGAGACGTGCGTCTGCCGGCCCGGGATCATCGCCCCGCAGCCGCAGGCGTACGCCGGGCTGATCAGCGATCCCAGCTGGAGCGACACCAGCATCAGCAGCACGGACAGTGCACGGGCCCCCCACGCATCCCGTTGCCTCCACGCGTACCGCATGACTGCATTCCTCCCCCGAGACCGTCGTGACCCTGCGCCCGCGATCACGGGGACAGACGTGCGCGCGAAGAATCCGGTTCCGCTCGCTGTGCGGGGCGATCGGCGAGCGGTCATTCCTTCGGACAAAAGCACCGGAATGACGGCCAGGCGAAGAAAGGGTTGATTGTGTCTATCTCGTGGCGCAATGCGAAGGTTTCACAGCGCGTCCTGGGACGAGGACAGCGGGTGAACAGTGGGAGGTTCGGCGCAGCGTGGCGAATGCGGAGCACAGCGTGCACGGAAACGCGGCAACGGAGGCGAGGACCGGGGCTGCCCGGGCCGTGCTCTGGCTGGTTGTCGCCCTGCTGGCGGGACGGCAGATGGCGGTGGTGCTGCGGCAGCCGCCCGGGGAACGGCTCACCGATCTGGAGACCTGGATCGGTGAGCACGGCGTCCTGCACGTGACGGGGTCGCTCTACGACAGCGACCGCTTCACCGGCACCCCCTTCGCCGGACTCGTGCTGAAGCCACTGACCCGTACGGCCGAGCAGAGCCTCGGCGTCGCCTGGACCTTCGGTTCGCTGCTGCTCGTCGCCGCACTCGGCCTCGTCGCGGCCCGCGCCCTGCCGGGGCCCGTCTCCCGGCGTACGGCCCTGCTGGCCGCCCCTGTCGCGATCAGCCTGCTGATGCTGTCCCTGCCGGTCCGCAACGCCTTCCAGCTCGGGCAGACCAGCATTCTGCCGGTCCTGCTGGTGCTCCTCGCCTGTTTCGCGACCCGTGGGGAACGTGCGTCCGGCGTCCTGATCGGGATCGCGGCCGCGCTCCAGCCGACCGTGCTGCTCTTCGCCGTCCTGCTCCGGCTGACCGGCCGCCGCCGGGCAGCGGCGACCGGTGGTGGCGCCTTCGCCGCCTGCACCGCGCTGGCCTGGGCCGCGATGCCGCAGGACTCGTGGACGTACTGGGTGCACCATGTCGCGGGCGCCGGGCTCGGCGACGGGGAGGACGGCCTCGCCAACCAGTCCCTGCACGGCGCGCTCCTGCGCCTCGGCCTGGCGGGTCCGGCCGAGATCGTGCTGTTCCTGCTGCTGGCGGCCGCGGTCTGCTGTGTCGGGCTGCGGCGCGCCGTGCGGTACGCGAACGACGGCCAGCTGCTCCTCGCCGTCGCGGTGACCGGCTGTGTCGCCGTTGTGGTCTCTCCGACGGCCTGGCAGCACCAGCTGCTGTGGGTGCTCCTCGCGGTGGTCGGCCGGGCCGGCGAGCGGGCCTCCGACCGGCTGGTGTGGCCGGCCATCGTGGTGCTCGTGATCACGCTGCCCGGGAAAGTGCTGCTGCCGAACACCGCGGTCGCCGTGCCGGTACGGGACAACGTGCTGCTCATCGCGGCGCTCGGCGCGGCCTGTGCCGCCCCGTTCCTGCCGCGCAGCTCGCCGCACTGGCAGCGGCCGATCCCCACGGACTACGCCACCCCGGTCCCGGCCCGCTGGGGCCGCGTACCGCTGCTGCCGTTCTGGCGGCGGGTGCCCAGCCGCCCCGACCTGCTGCTCGAACTCCTGCTGATCCGGGTCGTGTACTCCGCCTATGCGCAGGTCAGGCTGGCGGCAACGGCCGGCCGCCCCACCGCTGAGAAGCACGGCAGGCAGATCCACTCGTTCGAACAGTGGCTGCACATCGACATCGAGCAGTGGGCCAACCACGCGGTCGTCCGCATCGGCTGGCTGAAGGCCTTCTTCGACTACTACTACGCGACGTTCCACTTCATCGTGCCGCTGGCGATCCTCGGTGTGCTGTACGTGCGACGCCCCCCGGACTACCGCTGGGCCCGCTCCACCCTCGGCTTCGCCACGCTGGCCGCGCTGCTCGGCTTCTGGCTCTATCCGCTGGCCCCGCCGCGGCTGATGCCGGGTCTCGGCTTCATCGACACGGTCCACGGTGTGCAGGACTTCGCGAAGCCGGACTACGGCACGCTCACTTCGCTGACCAACCAGTACGCCGCGATGCCCTCGCTGCACTTCGGCTGGTCGCTCTGGTGCGGCGTCATGTTCGTGCTGATGGCGCCGAAGCCGTGGATGAAGGCGCTGGGGCTGCTGCACCCGCTGTTCACGGTCTCCGCGATCGTGGCCACGGCCAACCACTGGGTGCTCGACGCGGTGGGCGGGGCGCTGGTCGTCGGGCTCGGCTTCGCGCTCACGTACGTCCTGGCGGGGCCGCGCACGCTGCAACCGGTGGTGGCGGCGGGGGCGACGGCAGAAGGAGAACGCGGTGTGACTGCGGCGGGGGCGGCCGGGGAGAGGACCGGCGAGACAGTGGGCAGTACCGGCTGATTCCCGCGGTCGGCCGTACACGTGCCGAAGGGGTGCCGGACGACACTTTTTTCGTCCTGGCACCCCTTCGGCGTGGATCGCCGCTTTCCCAGCATCCGCCTGTCCCGGGCGGCCCGCCACTCGAACAGCTCAGAGGCGGTCAGTGGGACGGTCCGAGCGCCCAGGTGGCGAAGGTGAGCGTGCCCATGGACACGAACGTCGAGGCGACGACGGAGTTGCGGGCGAGCCCGGCGTCCAGGCCGTACTGACGGGCGTAGATGAACGCGTTCTGGGCCGTCGGCAACGCGGAGCACAGCACCACGGCCAGCAGCTGATGGTCCCGCAGGTGCAGCAGCGGGCCACCGAAGAGGAAGGCGATCAGGGGCTGGACCAGCGTCTTCAGTACGACGGTGACCCCGACCTCCGCCCGTTCCCCGGACGGCGTCCGTTCCGCAGCCCCTGTCGACGCTTCGTCCGCCGCCTCTGATGACGGCTCCGCCACCGCCGGGCGGCCGTTCAGTGACAGACCGAGGGTGATCAGGGCGGTGGGCACGGCGGCCGCACCGAGCAGGTCGCAGGAGTGCGCGAGGGCGGCCGGCAGATGCAGCCCGAGCGCGGAGAAGGCGACGCCGAGCATCGAGGCCATGATGATCGGGTTGCGGACCGGCATGGTCAGCATCCGCCGGAGCGTGACGCCCTTTCCGGATCCGGCCCGCGTTCCCGTGTCGAGGAGTGTCAGGATCACGGGGGAGACCAGAAGCACCTGGAACAGGATGATCTCGGCGACGAACGACGCGTCGCCGAGCACCTGGACCGCCACCGGGATGCCGAGATTGGCGGAGTTGACGTAGCCGGACGCCATGCTGCTGATCGCCTGGTCGGCCGTCCTGCGGCCGAAGAAGCGCCTGGCCAGCACGAAGCCGAGGGTGCTGACGAGCGCCGTGCCCGCGCCGAAGGCCACCATCGAGACGTTGGCGAACGCGTCCAGCCGCGCCCCCGAGACCATGGTGAACAGGGCGGCGGGCATGGCCACATGGAAGACGAACCGGCCGAGCACGGCCTCCGCCTGCGCTCCCAGGAGACGGCTGCGGCCGACCACGTAACCGATGGCGGTGAGCGTCCAGATGGGGGCGAAGCCGGAGAGCAGGGCGTGCATGGACGCCATGATCCCCGTACGGCGGCGTGCTTCCGCGGCCGGGGTGCCGGGTGCGCGGACGGGCGGCGGGGGCCGGGGCATGGGAGGGACGTCCCCCACCGCCCGTGGATCCGCGGGCCGGTCAGCCGGCGGGTGTACGAGCCTTCCGGTCCGTGCTGACCTGGAGTTGTTTGATCCCGTTGAGCCAGGCGGAGCGCAGCCGCCGCGGGTCGCCGACCAGCCGCAGATCCGGCAGCACGTCGGCGATCGCGTTGAAGATGAGGTTGATCTCCATGACCGCGAGGGACTTGCCGAGGCAGAAGTGCGGCCCGCCGCCTCCGAAGCCCAGATGGGGGTTGGGGTCCCGCGAGATGGTGAAGGCCTCCGGGTTCTCGAAGACCTCGGGGTCGTTGTTGGCGGAGGAGTAGAACAGCCCGACCCGGTCCCCCTTGCGGATCCGCTGCCCGCCCAGCTCGACGTCCTGGGTGGCGGTCCGCTGGAAGGAGACCACCGGGGTGGACCAGCGCACGATCTCCTCGGCGGTCGTCTCCGGGCGCTCGCGCTTGTACAGCTCCCATTCGTTGGGGTGGGTGAGGAAGGCGTGCATGCCGTGGCTGATGGCGTTACGGGTGGTCTCGTTGCCGGCGACGGCGAGGAGGATCACGAAGAAGCCGAACTCGTCGGAGGAGAGGTTGCCTTCGCCCTCCGCGGCGACCAGCTGGGAGACGATGTCCTTGGCCGGGCACTCCTTGCGTGCCGCCGCCAGGTTCATCGCGTACGAGACGATCTCCATCGCCGCCTCGGTGCCGACCTCCTCGGTGATCGCGTACTCGGGATCGTCGTACGCGGCCATCTTGTTGGACCAGTCGAAGATCTTGGAGCGGTCCTCCTGCGGGACGCCGATGAGCTCGGCGATGGCCTGGAGCGGCAGTTCGACGGCGATGTTGGTGACGAAGTCGAAGGATCCGTCGTCGCCGGCGGAGGCGAGGGCGGTCTCGACGATCGAGCGGGCGCGACTGCGCAGCGCCTCCTCCAGGGACCGGATGGCGCGGGGTGTGAAGCCGCGCTGGACGATCTGGCGGACCCGGGTGTGCTCGGGCGGGTCCATGTTGAGCATGATCAGCTTCTGGACGTCGATCTGGTCGCGGCTGATCGACTCGTTGAAGCGGATGACGGCCGTGTTGGTGTGGGACGAGAACAGTTCGGGGTGTGTGGAGGCGTACTTGACGTCCGCGTGCCGGGTGACCACCCAGTAGCCCTCGTCGTCGAATCCGGAGATACCGGCCGGCTGGGTGCACCACCAGACCGGGGTGGTCTCCCGCATCCGGGCGAACTCCGGGTGCGGGACGCGTGATTGGAGCAGGTCGGGGTCGGTGAAGTCGAACCCTTCGGGCAGATGAGGGCAGGGCATCGGCAACTCCAGGTCGGACCGAGGGCCGCCGAAGCCATGTCTGACGACCCATCAGAAGGTGCCCGAAAGGTAATAACGAGTTCTACAACTGGCAAGAGCCATGGTCGGATCCATTGTGTGAAGAGTCGGTGTGCCCGGCCGAAAACGGGCGCACGGTGCGTGCACGGCTCTTGCGTACCCGGGGTAAGTCTCACCAGACTGCTGGCAGAACTAGAACGCGTACTAGTTCCTTCCGTGGGCTCCGGGACGCCCCTGCGGAAGTGCGAGGAGAGGACGAGCTCATGGCCGCGGAACCCGTCATCGTCGAAGCCGTACGCACCCCCATCGGCAAGCGCGGAGGCGCGCTCGCCAATCTCCACCCCGCCTATCTGCTGGGCGAGACCTACCGTGAACTCCTCGGCCGCACCGGCATCCATGCCGACTGCGTCGAGCAGATCGTCGGCGGCACGGTCACCCACGCCGGTGAGCAGTCCATGAACCCGGCACGCAACGCCTGGCTCACCGTGGGACTTCCGTACGAGACCGCCGCCACCACCGTGGACTGTCAGTGCGGCTCTTCGCAGCAGGCCTCCCACATGGTCGCCAACATGGTCGCGGCCGGCGTCATCGACGTCGGTATCAGCTGCGGTGTGGAGGCCATGTCGCGCGTACCGCTCGGCAGCGGCTCCAAGCACGGCCCCGGCAAGCCCTGGCCGGACGAGTGGAACGTCGATCTGCCCAACCAGTTCGAGGCCGCCGAGCGCATCGCCCGCAAGCGCGGCCTCACCCGCGAGAACGTCGACTCGCTCGGCCTGATCTCGCAGGAGCGGGCGGCCGTCGCCTGGGCCGAGGAGCGGTTCAAACGGGAGACGTACGCGGTCCAGGTGCCGACCACCGAGGAGGAGCAGGCGGCCGGACAGGGCATGTGGCGTCTCGTCGACCGTGACGAAGGGCTGCGGGACACCACCATGGAGGGGCTCGCCCGGCTCAAGCCGGTCATGCCCACGGCGATCCACACCGCGGGGAACTCCTCGCAGATATCGGACGGCGCCTGCGCGATCATGTGGGCGTCCAAGCGCATGGCGCGGGCACTCAAGCTCAGGCCGCGCGCCCGGATCGTCGCCCAGGCGCTGGTCGGATCCGACCCGCACTTCCACCTCGACGGGCCGATCGACGCCACCCGTGCGGTGCTCGGCAAGGCCGGCATGTCACTCCGCGACATCGACCTCGTGGAGATAAACGAGGCGTTCGCCTCCGTAGTGCTGAGCTGGGCGCAGGTCTTCGAGCGGGACATCGACGGACTCGAGAAGGTCAACGTCAACGGAGGGGCCATCGCGCTCGGTCACCCGGTGGGTGCCACCGGGGCCCGGCTGATCACCACGGCGCTGCACGAACTGGAGCGCAGGGACAAGGAGTTCGCGCTCATCACCATGTGCGCGGGTGGGGCGCTGGCCGCCGGCACGATCATCCAGCGGCTGTAGGGCGGCATGCCGGCCGGGTTCCGGGCAGGGCGAAGGCCCCGACCGGAACCGGTCGGGGCCTTCGCGTGAAGCCGCTTGCTGCCGGCTCAGTACCAGTGGTTGGCCTGCCAGAACGACCAGGCGGCACACGGGCTGCCGTAGCGGGAGTTCATGTAGTCCAGGCCCCACTTGATCTGGGTCTTGGGGTTGGTCTTCCAGTCGGCGCCGGCCGAGGCCATCTTCGAGCCGGGCAGCGCCTGGACCAGGCCGTAGGCGCCCGAGGACGCGTTGGTCGCGGTGTGGTTCCAGCCGCTCTCGTGCGACACGATGTTGCTGAAGCACTGGAACTGGGCCTCGTTGCCGATCATCGACTTCGCCATGCCCTGAGCACTGGAGGGCGCAGCCATGGCCGGGGAGACGCCGAGGGCCAGGCCGGTGGCGCCGAGGAGCACAGCGGCGCCGGCGACGGTGGCCTTGCGGCGGGCGGTGCGGGGCTGGGCGAGGAAGGTGCGGGCAAACGACACAGAAGAGCCTCACTGTCGGGTACAGGGGAGTCGCGGACCGGGCCCAAAGGTGCGGGGACCAGTGCTCGTTGACCGCGAGATGTTCCGGGGAACGCTGCGGTGCTCGGCGACGTGACCAGTGTTAGCCGTGGAGTTCAACCAACGCAATGACCCCCAAAACGGCCTCACCTAGCACTCCGGGTCAAAGGTCCTGAACCGCCACAAAAGACTCCACAGCAGGTCAGAGGGGGTGAAGCGGGCTCCAGGTGCGGGGAGAACATCTACTATCCCCGTTGGTGGAGGACTAAGGTCCTGTGGGACCCTTCACGCCCTCGGGACCCTCGAATGTGACCTGGGCCTCGAAGGATGCGCGGCGCGTGGCCCGGCGCAGCGCCTTCAGCAGGGTCGGGCCGATGGTCAGGGTCAGGACCGTCGTGAGCACCGCCCGGCCCAGGTCCCAGCCCAGCGATGTGGCCAGGCAGTAGGCGAAGAAACGGACCAGGTTCTCGGACAGCGGGTCACCGGGGTGGAACGAGACGCCCGAGCTGGGGCCCGGCACGATCGTCCAGCCGGCCAGGTTCATCACCGTGCCGTACGCGAACGCTGCGACGCCCCCGTACGCACCGAGCATCAGCAGCTCGGCCCGCCCGCGAAGCCGGTCCGGGCCGGGCAGCAGCCCGGCGCCCATCGTGAACCAGCCCATCGACAGCATCTGGAACGGCATCCACGGGCCCACCCCGCCGGTGAGCAGGGCCGACGCGAACATCGTCACCGAGCCGAGCACGAAGCCGAAGCCGGGACCGAGCACCCGGCCGCTCAGCACCATCAGGAAGAACATCGGCTCCAGCCCTGCCGTGCCCGCGCCCAGCGGGCGCAGCGCTGCGCCGACCGCGGCGAGGACCCCCAGCATCGCCACGGCCTTCGCATCCATGCCGGAGTCCGCGACAGTGGCGACGACCACACCGACCAGGAGCAGAAGCAGCGCGGCGAACAGCCAGGGGGCGCCCTGGGACTGGGTGAGGCCGGAATCCGGGCCGGCGAGCAGCGGCCAGCCGACGGCGACGACACCGATCGCGCCGATGAGGAGGAGCGCGGCGATCGCCCGGGGGCCCAGCCGCACGGGACGGCTCCGGCGGCCGCTCATACGGCAGCCTCCAGCGCCCCGCGCACCTGCGCCACGGTCAGCCACTCCTGCGGCGCGAGGATCTTCGCGGTCTGCGGCGAGAACGCCGGCGACGAGACCACCACCTGCCCGGTCGGCCCGTCCGCGACGATCTCCCCGTCGGCGAGGATCACCACCCGGTGGGCCAGCTCGGCGGCGAGCTCCACGTCGTGCGTGGCCAGCACGATCGCATGGCCCCCGGCCGCCAGGGCGCGCAGCACACCGACCAGCCGGGCCTTCGCCGCATAGTCCAGACCGCGGGTCGGCTCGTCGAGCAGCAGCAGCGGGGGCCGCGCGGTCAGCACGATCGCCAGCGCCAGCGCGAGCCGCTGCCCCTCGGAGAGGTCGCGCGGGTGGGTGGCGTCCGGTACGTCCGGCAGCAGCTCGGAGACCAGGGCCCGGCAGCTGCCCGGCGCCGCGCCCGCATCGGTGTCGGCCGCCGCGCACTCGGCGGCGACCGTGTCCGCGTACAGCAGATCGCGCGGCTCCTGCGGTACGAGCCCGACCCGGCGCACCATGTCGCGCGGATGCGTACGGTGCGGGGCCAGGCCGCCGACGCGGACCGTGCCGCTGGTGGGTTCGACCATCCCGACGAGGGCGGCGAGCAGGGTGGACTTGCCCGCGCCGTTGCGGCCCATCAGGGCGACGGTCTCGCCGGGCGCGACGCGGAGCGTCACCCGGCGCAGCGCCTCGACGCGTCCGCGCCGTACACCCAGGCCCTCGACCAGGGCGGTCGCCTCCACGACGGGCTCCGCAGTCGGCTCGCGCCGACGCCGGAAGAGCCCACGGCGCACCGGGGCTGCGTCGGGCAGCGGTGCCGCGGCGACGGGCGCCGAGGGGACGGTGGGGGCTGCTGCGGACGGGGCGGGCGCCGGTGCGGGGGCGGTGGACGCCGGCGGTCCGGCCGAGGCCAGCCGCTGCCGCAGAGCCGCCGCCCGGCGCCGTGCGTCGCGCACCGACAGCGGCAGCGGATCCCAGCCCGCCAGCCGCCCCAGGGCGACCACCGGCGGATGGACCGGGGACACGGCCATGACGTCGGCGGGCGCACCCATCACCGGCGCCGCGCCCGGCGAGGGCAGCAGGACGACCTGGTCCGCGTACTGGACCACACGCTCCAGACGGTGCTCCGCCATCAGGACCGTCGTGCCCAGGTCGTGCACCAGCCGCTGGAGCACCGCGAGGACCTCCTCGGCCGCCGCCGGGTCCAGTGCGGACGTCGGCTCGTCGAGGACCAGGACCTTGGGGTGCGGGGTCAGCACCGAACCGATCGCGACCCGCTGCTGCTGGCCGCCGGAGAGCGTGGCGATCGGCCGGTCGCGCAGCCCGGCGAGACCCAGCAGATCGAGGGTCTCCTCGACGCGCCGCCGCATCACGTCGGGGGCGAGACCCAGCGACTCCATGCCGTACGCCAGCTCGTCCTCGACGGTGTCGGTGACGAAGTGGGAGAGCGGGTCCTGCCCCACCGTGCCGACCAGATCGGCGAGTTCCCGTGGTTTGTGGGTACGGGTGTCGCGGCCGTCGACCGTCACCCGGCCGCGCAGCGTGCCGCCGGTGAAGTGCGGTACGAGACCGGAGACGGCGCCCAGCAGCGTCGACTTGCCGACCCCCGACGGGCCGACGAGCAGCACCAACTCACCCTCGGGGACGGTCAGATCGACCCCGGACAGGGTCGGCCGTGCGGCCCCCTCGTACTGCACCGAGACCTGCTCGAACCGGATCACTGGTCCTCCTCCGAGTCCGCGACGGCCACCGCGGACGGCGCGGGCGCCACCACCGCGGGCAGCAGCCCGATCAGTACCGCCGCCGCGGGCCACAGCGGGAAGACCGGCGCGGTCGGCGGTACGACGCCGGGGTGCAGCGCCGCCGTGTCCGCACTGCCCGCCCAGATCATCGCCGCCGCGACCGTCGCACCCGACCCCGCCACCAGCCACGCCCTCGCCCCCCACCGGTCGGGCCGGTAGCGGGTACGGACCGAGCGGGCACCGCCCAGCCGCAGCCCGGTCATCGCGGCGACGAGCCCGGCGAGCAGCAGCGGCAGCCCGTACACCGCACCCTGCGTGGCCAGCAGGCCGTACGTGCCGGCGCAGACCCCCAGCAGCCCGCCGAGCACAAGGACGTTCGTGGTGCGCCGGACGGCGGGCGGAACCTGGGCCGTACGCCCGTATCCGCGCGCGTCCATCGACGCCGCCACCGCTACCGAGCGCTCCAACGCGCCCTCCAGCACCGGCAGTCCGATCTGCAGGACGGCCTTGATGCCACCGGTCGGGCGGCCCCGCAGTCTGCGTGCGGTGCGCAATCTCACCACGTCGGCGACCATGTTCGGCGCGAACGTCATGGCGACGACGACGGCGACCCCCGCCTCGTACAGTGCACCCGGCAGCGACTTGAGCAGCCGGGCCGGATTGGCCAGCGAGTTCGCCGCGCCGATGCAGATCAGCAGGGTGGCCAGCTTCGCCCCGTCGTACAGCGCGAACAGCATCTGTTCGGCGGTGACCCGGCCGCCGATCCTGACGCCCTGCGCCCAGTCGGGCAGCGGGACTTCGGGGAGGGTGAACACCGTGTGCGTACCGGGGATCGGCGAGCCGAGGAAGACGGAGAACAGCAGCCGCACGCCGACGACGAACAGCCCGATCCTGATGAACGCCCCGTACGAACGGGCCCATGGCGCATCCGTCCGGCGCACCGCGACCACATAACCGGCCACCCCCACCAGCAGTCCGAGCAGCAGCGGATTGCTGGTCCGGGACGCGGCGGTGGCCAGCCCCAGCGCCCACAGCCACCACGCCCCGGCAGGCAGGGCGTTGCTGCGGGTCGCCACGGGGGCGCGCAGGGCACGGCCCGGCCGGGCCGTGCGGGGGGAGGCGGTCATCCGCGGCGGCGGCGGGCCTGCACGACCGCGGCGATGCCGAGAAGAAGGACGGCGGCGACCCCGGCGAGCACCCCGGCGGACGGACCGCCGCCGCTGCTTCCCCGGTGGGCCGAGGCGGACGGGCTCGCGGGCGGCTGCGACGTACGGCCGGCGTCCCCGCTGCCGGATATCTGCTCGCCGCAGCCCGACGCCGGATAGCCGGAGATCGCGCAGAGCAGTGCGTTGCTGTCGTAGCGCAGCGGCTTGGCCACCGAGGCGAGGGCCTCCGCGGTGCTCGCGTCCTCGGCGACCCGGGCGCATGCGGTGCGCAGGGCGGGCGGTGTCTCCCCGTCCGGGGCGTCCGCCGCGGTGCCCGGGTCGATGACGAGCGCGACCCGCTTGGTGCCGTCCTGGGCGGGGGTGTCCGCGCAGATCTCCGCGAAGCCGGGGGCGCGGCGCGGCTTCGCCGAGTCCTGGGAGTCCTCGCTGACCGAGAACCGGAAACCCTGCACCGCGCCGTCGTCGGGCCGGATCAGCGAGGGGCCCTGGGTGGCGTACGCCCAGGCCGTCCCCCGGCCCTCCCAGAACGACCAGTAGCGGTAGCCGGCCGCGTGGGCGGTGCCCGCGCCGAGCACGGTCAGGGCGACGCCGAGGACGAGCAGCAGGGCCGTGGCCGCCCGCCCGCCGATCGCACTTCCCACTCGGCTCACAGCTGCGGGTTCTTCCGGCGGCTGCTGATGAGGAAACCGATGCCGGCACCGGCGGCGAGACCGATACCGACGAGCCACCACACCCCGAGACCGGCGTCGTCGCTCGTGCCGTCCTGCGCCGCGTAGTCGCTCGCGGCGGGCGACGGCGTGTGGACGGCGGCCGGCGCGGGGCCGGTCGCGTTCAGCCGCGCGACCAGGTCGACACCACCGAAGTCGCGGGCGTCGGCGCCCGTTGCGTGCGCGGCCACGATCAACTGGGCGTAGGCGGCCGGGCCGTTCTCCGCGGCCCAGGGCGCGGCGTGCTTCTTCAGCCAGCCGAGCGCGCCGGACGCCGCGTCCTTGTGGCCCGAGGAGGCCAGGGCGACGACCGCGTCCGCGGTGTTGCCGAAGTCGGGCTGCTCGGTGGTGTCGGTGGCGCCCGGCATCGGCGGCTGGTTCAGATGTCCGGTCCCGGCGAGGGCGCCCGCGAGGTAGTGGGCGCCGTTCTGGGCGGCCTGCTCGGGCTTCTCGACGGCACCCGTGCGGCAGGTGGTCGGCTTGGTCGCGGCCGCGGAATTGTTCCAGGCGGACAGCCCCTTGCCCATCGAGCCGAGTACGGCGGCCGCGGTGGCGTCCGCGTTGGCGACGAGCTTCCCGGCCTTGTCGGGCTGGTACGCGAACGCGCCACCGTCCTTGCCGCCGCACGGGATCGCCAGCTTGAGCAGCACGTCGTACGGCGTCCGGCCGCCCGCGGTCGTCATGTCGGCGAGCCGCTGCTTCCGCCTGGCCAGGGCGCCGATCACGATCGAGGTGGAGTTGGCGTCGCTGGGCGAGCCCGCGTTGTAGCCCCAGCCGCCGTCCTCGTTCTGGACGGACTTCAGCCAGGCGATCGCCTTGTCGGCGGCGGCACCGTGCCCGCCGATCTCGGCCAGGGCCTGGATCGCGGCCGCGGTGGCATTGGTGTCCGTCATCGTCTTCGCGTCGCACGGCTTGCCGGTGTCGGCGCGGTACGAGGCGTACGCGCCGCTGTCGCACTGCTGGGCGACCAGCCAGTCCACGGACTCGGCCGCGGGCGTGACTCCTTCGAGCTCCTGGGCGATGAAGGCCAGCGACTGCCGCCAGACCCCGTCGTACGTCGGGTCCTTGGTGCCGTACAGCCCGGCCGGCAGCGAGACGGACGGAGTGGGGGAGGGCGACGGCGCCGCGACCGCGGCCGGGGCAGCGGCCGCACAGAGCACGGTGGCGGTGGCGGCGAGCAGTGCTGCGCTGCGGCGAACGGTCATGGCTGACTGGGCCTCTCCTGCGGTGGGAACCGGGCACAGGCACACGGAGGCACCAGGCTCCGGCCCCGTATGCCTCGACGGTGCCGGCCACCGGGGTTCCGATGGCACGAGCCGGTCACGACCACGGACAGGGCATTCCGGCTCGCCACCGGGGACGGCGGCTCACGGCTGCGGGATCAGCGCCGGATTCGCACCGGCTTCCCCCCGAACGGGCATGATGACGACCCGCATACTGTACCGGGCCGTATCCCGCCGATTCCGGGCGGAGGGGCGCCTCCGGCAGCGATCTGCGTCACCGTGCCCCGGGGCATGTGGCGTCCCTCGATCAGGTGGCGGGTGGCGGTGGACCAGGCCCTGGCATCCGTGCGGCTGAGGCACGCACCGCTTTCGTCGCCGTCGTCGGCCGATTGCGACGCCGCGCAGGGTGGCCATGCTCTCCATGCCGCGCGCGGGACGGATCCCGGAGGCATTCTTGCGATCCTGTGCCGCCCGCGCCCGCTGCGTACCGTGCCCGTCACACCGCGATGTACGTCACGGGCTCGCTCCCCGGTACCGCCTCCGCGCGTCCCAGCTTCACCAGGCGGCGCAGATGCGCCTCCGCCTCGGAGACGGCGATGTTCCGGGAGCCGTACGGGATCCGGTCCCACGGCCGGTTCCACTCCATCCGCTCGGCCAGTTGCCACGGTGTCAGCGGGGTGGCGAGCAGGGCGAGCAGGCCGGTGAGGCGCTCCTCGTGGTGGCTGAGGAGTTCCCGTACGCGTCCCGCGGCGTCCGGGAACGCGTGCTGGTGGGCGGGGAGCACTTCGGCGACGCCGAGTCGGCCGATGCGCTCCAGGGAGTCGAGGTAGTCGCCCAGGGGATCGGTGACCGTGCCGTCGTCCGGGTCCTCGTACAGGCCGATGTGCGGGCTGATCCCGGGCAGCAGGTGGTCGCCGGAGAAGAGGCGTCCGTGGCCGGGGAGACCGGCCGGGTGGTTCTCCTCCAGGTGGAGGCAGACATGGCCGGGGGTGTGGCCGGGGGTCCAGATCGCCCGGAGCCGGCGGCCCGCCAGGGGGAGCAGGTCGCCGGGGACGATGTCGCGGTCCGGGAGGGCGGCGCGCAGGCCGGGCAGGGTGCGCATCCGTCCGCCGGTGCGGGCGGCGCGCAGCGGGGCTAGGTGTTCCTCGGGGGCGCCGACCGCGGTGAGTTTCGTGGCCAGGTACGTCAGCCAGGTGCCCGGTTCGGCCTCGCGGGTGCGGCGCACGATGGCGGTGTCCGCCGCATGCATCGCGATCCAGGCCCCGGAGGCCTCGCGGACCTGGCCGGAGAGGCCGTGGTGGTCGGGGTGGTGGTGGGTGACGACCACGCCGTGGATGCCGGTGAGGGCGACACCGATGGCCGTGAGGCCGTCGACCAGGGTGTCCCGGGCCTCCGGGTCGTCCCAGCCGGTGTCGATCAGGACCGGGCCGCGGTCGGTGTCGACGACGTGCACCAGGGTGTGGCCGAGCGGGTTGTCCGGGATGGGGACCTTGATGGACCACACGCCGCCGCCGTGCTCGGTCACTTGTGTCATGGAGTCCCCAACTCTCGTTCGGCATGCGGCTGTACTGCACCGGACCCACTGTAACGAGAACTCGTTCCAGTAGTAGCCCCGGTCGACTATTCATCGTCCGTCGATCGATGTCGGATCAGTGGACTCCTGAAACTGGAACTGGTATCAGTTCTGACACATAGTCAGGTGTGAAGTCAGGTATGGAGTCAGTGCGGAGCCGGCGCATGCCGGGTCGCGGGAGGCAGCAGCCATGACCGAGCTTGTCGAACACGGAAAACTGTTCATCGGCGGGGAGTTGGTCGATCCGCTCGGCCGGGACGTCATCGAGGTGATATCGCCCCACACCGAACAGGTCATCGGCCGGGTGCCGCACGCCGCCGAGGCGGATGTGGACCGGGCCGTCGCCGCCGCCCGCCGGGCCTTCGACGAAGGGCCCTGGCCGCGGGCCTCCCTCGACGAGCGGATCGAGGTGGTCTCGCGGATCAAGGACGCCTTCGCCGTGCGGTACGAGGAGATCGCCCGCGTCATCAGCTCCGAGAACGGAACGCCGTACAGCTCCAGCGTGATGGTGCAGGCGCTCGCCGCGATGATGGTGTGGGACGCGGCGATCACCGTCGCCCGCACCTTCCCGTACGAGGAACGGCGTGACGGCGTCCTGGGGCCGCTGCTGGTGCGCCGGGAGCCGGCCGGGGTCGTCGCGGCCGTCGTGCCGTGGAACGTCCCGCAGTTCACCGCCGCCGCCAAGCTCGCGCCCGCGCTGCTGGCCGGCTGCACCGCCGTGCTCAAGGTCTCGCCCGAATCGCCCCTGGACGCTTACATCCTGGCTGAGATCGCAGCCGAGGCCGGGCTCCCCGAAGGGGTGCTGTCGATCCTTCCGGCGGACCGCGAGGTCAGCGAGTACCTGGTCGGGCACCCGGGCGTCGACAAGGTGTCGTTCACCGGGTCCGTGGCGGCCGGCCGCAGGGTCATGGAGGTCGCCTCGCGCAACCTCACCCGCGTCACCCTGGAGCTGGGCGGCAAGTCCGCCGCCGTCATCCTCCCGGACGCCGACCTCGACGCGGCCGTCGCCGGCATCGTCCCGTTCGCCTGGATGATCAACGGCCAGGCGTGCGTCGCCCAGACCCGCATTCTCGTCCCGCACTCCCGCTACGACGAGATCGCCGAGGCGTTCGCCGCGGCGGCGGGCGCACTCAAGGTCGGCGACCCGCTCGACCCCGCCACCGAACTCGGCCCGCTGGTCGCACGGCGTCAGCAGCAGCGCTCCCTGGACTACATCCGGATCGGCCAGGAGGAGGGCGCCAAAATCCTTACGGGCGGCGGCCGTCCGGCCTCCCAGGAGCGCGGCTGGTACGTCGAGCCGACCCTCTTCGGCTCCGTCGACAACTCCATGCGCATCGCTCGCGAGGAGATCTTCGGGCCGGTCGTCTGCCTGCTGCCGTACGGCGACGAGGCGGAGGCGGTGAAGATCGCCAACGACTCGGAGTACGGGCTCAGCGGCAGCGTCTGGACCGCCGACACCGAGCGCGGGATCGACGTCGCCCGCCGGGTCAGGACCGGCACGTACAGCGTCAACACGTTCAGTCTCGACATGCTCGGCCCGTTCGGCGGCTACAAGAACTCCGGCCTGGGGCGGGAGTTCGGGCCCGAGGGGTACGGCGAGTACTTCGAGCACAAGATGATCCATCTGCCCGCCGGGTACCGGCCCGCGCAGCCCGGACCTCAGGAGGCGTGATGGGGGACCGCTGGCATGTGGAGGTCGACCGGAGCGTCTGCATCGGCTCCGGGATGTGCGTGAACCACGCCCCGGACGGCTTCCGGCTGGACACGGCCAGGCAGTCCCGCCCGGCCGCCGCGGAGACCGACGCCAACGAGGAGGTGCTCGCGGCGGCGGAAGGGTGTCCGGTCGAGGCGATCACGCTGACGCTGCCCGACACGGGCGAGGTGGTCTTCCCGCCGGAAGAGTAGGGCCGTGTCCTCGGCGCGCTGCCGAGGAATCGGGCCGGCGGGCGGGCCGGGACACCGGGCCCGTCCGCCGGCCCTCCGCTACGCCGTGCAGCCCGTGTCGGCGATCACGAAGTAGCCCGCCGGCGACTCCTTCAGCGTGTGGGTCACGAACACGTTGTACAGACCCATGTTCTGGTTCGACCCGTTGGCGTAGACGTAACCGCCCGTGGTGTGCGCCCTGCCCGCCACGACGTGCGCGTAGTTGGTCGCCGTGTAGCAGGCGCCGCCGCCCGACCCTCCGGTCGTCGTCGCCGTCACCGCCGACGAGACCGTACCGGCCGCGCCCGATCCGTCGACCGCCGCCACCGTGTAGCGGTAGGAGCCGCCTGCGGACAGGCCCGTGTCGGTGAACGACGTGGACGTGGGCCGGCCGACCTCGGCGCCGTCGCGGTAGACGGCGTACGAGGCGGCTCCCGCCACGGCGCCCCAGGAGAGCGAGGCACTGGTGCCCGTCACGCCGGTGACCGCGAGGCCGGACGGCGCCGGGAGCGGGTTCTCGCCACCGCCGGGCGCGCCCTGGTCCAGTCCCCAGAAGACGCCGGTGTAGTACGACGAGCAGATCGAGTTCAGGAAGTACGCGGCCGTGGTCCCGCACTGCGTGGCGCCCGAGCCGGGGGAGACGGCCAGACCGTGGCCCATGCCGGAGATGGAGTACGTCTCCACCGCGGGCTTGCCGGAGGCGTCGTTGTAGATGCTGCGGGTGGTGTTGCCCGGCAGGGTGTCGGTGCTCGACGGGGTCTGGCCGATGCCCCAGACGTCGGTCCACTGGTCGCGCAGGGCCGTGGCGTTCGCGGGGTACACCGTGAAGTCGGAGGTGCCCTGCCAGATGGCGACCCGCGGCCACGGTCCGGTGTAACCGGGGAAGCCGCTGCGGACCTTGTCACCCCACTGGGCGGGCGTCAGATTCTGCGGACCCGTCTGGCAGCCGGACGCGGCGGCCTGGCTGGTGGCGCACTGCGCGGGCAGCCCGGACGCCACGGAACCGCCCGCGAACACGTCCGGGTAGGCGGCCAGCAGGTCGGCCGTCATCCCGCCGCCCGCCGAGAGCCCCGTGACGTACACCCGGCGCCCGTCGGAGCCGTACTGCTGCTTCGCGTGCTCCACCATCTGCACGACGGAGGCGGCCTCGCCCTTGCCCCGGGTGTCCTCGGCCGGATCGAACCAGCCGAAGCAGGAGAGCGCGTTGTTGGCGGACGTGGTCTGCGGGAAGACCACGGCGAACTTCCACAGGTCGGCGAATTTCGGCCAGCCCGAGTTGGTGTAGTAGTCGTTGGCCGTCTGCGTGCAGCCGTGCAGGGCGATCACCAGGGGTGCGCCCGCGGGCAGATCGGCGGGGGCGTACTCGTACATCTGGAGGTTGCCGGGGTTGGTGCCGAAGCCGGTGACCTGCTGCAGGCCACCGGCGGCAGCGGCCGGCTGCGCGGCGCCCACGGTGCTCAGCGTCGCCGCGACGACGCCGAGTACGGCCGTGGACGCGACGCGCCGGAACAGGCGTCGCAGGATCGATGGGCGCACGGGGGGCCTCCCTGTTCGGAACGTGCGGGCGTACGGACATGGGAACTGCTGCCGGAACCTACGAGCCGGGGCCGCCCCGGCCCATGGGGCGGGCTGACATCCCTCGGGCCCGGCTGTGTGCGGCACCGCCCTTGCGCCGCGAGCGCCGACGGGGAGCGGACGTTGACATCGAGCGCACTCGAAGATGCAGACTCGCCGCCGGCAACGCCCGCACGGAGACGGGCTGTCAGAAGGGGGACGACATGAGGTACCGCACGATCGGCACGGACCCGAAGACCCGCCGCGAGGTCAGTGTTCTCAGCCTCGGTGCCATGCTGATGGGCACGGTCACCGACGAGGCGACGTCGTTCGCGATCCTCGACCGTTACGCCGAGGCCGGCGGAAACTTCATCGACACGTCGAACAACTACGCCTACTGGGTCGACGGCAGCCAGGGCGGAGAGAGCGAGCGGCTGCTCGGCCGCTGGCGCCGCAGCCGTGGAGTCGGTGACGAGATCGTCGTCGCCACCAAGCTCGGGGCCCGGCCGAACGTCCCCAGCACCGGATTCACCCTCGACATCGAGGGGCTCTCGCCCAAGGCGATCCGGGAGTCCGCGGAGCGGAGCCGGGAACACCTCGGCGTCGAGAAGCTGGACCTGCTGTATGCACACGTGCAGGACCGGAGCGTGCCGGTGCGCGAAACCGTCGAGGCGTTCGGTGAACTGGTGACCGAAGGGGCCGTCGGGCTGCTGGGTGTGAGCAACCACTGGGCGTGGCAGGTGGAGCGGGCCCGGACCCTCGCCGTGGCCGCCGGGCTGCCGGGGTACGAGGTCCTCCAGTACCACCACAGCTATCTGCGGCAGCGCACCGACCGGCCGAGCCTGCGCTCATCGGACGGGCAGGAGGGCGTGGCCGCCGGGGACCTCCTCAGCTATCTGCGGGCCGAACCCGCCCTCGTGCCGGTCGCCTATTCGCCCCTCCTGGCCGGGGCCTACAGCCGGGCGGACAAGCCGCTCGGCCCGGAGTTCGATCACCCGGGCACGCGAGCACGGCAGGCGGCGCTGCGGGCGGTGGCCGACGAGACCGGGGCGACCGTCAACCAGGTGGTCCTGGCGTGGCTCATCGGCGGCGAGGTCCCGTTCGTCCCGCTGGTCGGCGCCTCCTCGGTGGCGCAGCTGGAGGAGAGCCTGGCCGCGGTGGACCTCGAGCTGACGGCGGAGCAGCGGGCGACGCTGGACGCCGCCCACTGACCGTCCCGCACCATGTACGCCGCCACCATGGCGGCGTACGACGGTGTGTGCACCGACCCCGTGTGACGTGGGCTTCCACCTCCTTACGGTGACGACCATGCAGACTCCCCAGAGCCCGGAACCCGGGCCCGCGCCGCTCACCGTTCCCCCGCCCCGCGCCGCCGCTGCCCCGGCGGCGCCTGCAGACCCGTTCCTGGCCGGCCGCACCGCCCTGGTGACCGGTGCGGCCAGCGGCATCGGTCAGGCCTGCGCCGAGGCGCTCGCCGCCGCGGGCGCCCATGTGTACGTGGTGGACAAGGCCGCCGACGCGGCCAAGAGCCTGGCCGAGCGGATCGACGGAACGGCCTGGGTGGTCGACCTGTCCGTGCCCGAGGCGGTGGACACGCTGCCGGACGATGCCGACCTGGTGGTCAACAACGCCGGCCTGCAGCACGTCGCCCCCGTGCACGAGTTTCCGCCGGACCGCTTCGCCCTGATCCAGCGCGTCATGGTGGAAGCGCCGTTCCGCATCTTGCGCCGCACCCTGCCCGGCATGTACGAACGCGGCTGGGGGCGCGTCGTCAACATCTCGTCCGTCCACGGGCTGCGCGCCAGCCCGTACAAATCGGCGTACGTAACGGCCAAGCACGCACTGGAGGGGCTCAGCAAGGTGGTCGCTCTCGAAGCAGCGCCCCACGGGGTGACCAGCAACTGCGTCAACCCCGGCTACGTACGCACGCCGCTGGTCGAGAACCAGATCGCCGACCAGGCCCGTACGCACGGCATCTCGGAGGAGGAAGTGGTGAGCAAGGTGATGCTGGAACGCAGCGCCATCAAGCGCCTCATCGAACCCCGGGAGGTGGCCGAGGCGGTGCTCTGGCTGTGCGGGCCGCACACCGGGCACATCACCGGTACGTCGATCGCGATGGACGGCGGCTGGACCTCTCACTGACACTCTCCAGGTACACCCCCACGTCCCGACGAACGATGGCCGCACATGTCTGCACCGACCCCCTCCGCCGCGCCCCACCTGCGCCGGCTCCTCGACCTGCTGTCCGAGGACGCCCCCGCCGAGGCGCTGGGAGCCGTCTCCTCCCAGGCGCGGGCCGCCGGTGTGCCCGCGGGCGACCTGGCCGAAGTGGAGCGGGCCACCGCCACCGCGCTGCGGATCCGGGGCGCCCTGCGCCAGCACCGGCGCCGCGAGCTCCAGCTCACCGCGCTCTTCGACACCGCGGGCGACCTGGCCGCCTCCCGCGACCTGGACGACGTGCTGAAGGCGATCGTCCGGCGGGCCAGGATGCTGCTCGGCACGGACACGGCGTACCTCACGCTCCCCGACGAGGAGGCGGGGGACACCTACATGCGGGTCACCGACGGCTCGGTGTCGGTGCTCTTCCAGCGGCTGCGGCTGGAGCTCGGCGAAGGGCTCGGCGGCCTGGTCGCACAGACCGCGAGCCCGTACGCCACCCCGGACTACCGTACCGATGACCGCTTCCGCCACACCCACAACATCAACGCCGGCGTCCTGGACGAGGGGCTCGTCGCCATTCTCGGCGTGCCCCTGCTCCTCGGCTCCAGCCGCGGCGGTACGGGGAAGGTCATCGGCGTCCTCTTCGCCGCCGACCGCGCACCCCGCGTCTTCAGCCCCGACGAGGTCGCCCTGCTCTGCTCGCTCGCCGCACACGCCGCGATCGCGATCGACACCGCCCGCGCCCTCGCCGACACGCGCACGGCCCTCGCCGAACTCGCCGGTGCGAACGCCGAGCTGGCCGAGGCCAACGCGGCGGTACGGGAGCACTCGTCCGCCATGCAGCGTGCCGAGGAGGCGCACGACCGGCTGACCGACCTGGTGCTGCGCGGCGGTGACGTCAAGGACGTCGCGGCGGCCGTGGCGGGGCTGCTGGACGCGCCGCTCACCATCCACGACCCGGGCGGACGCCCGCTGGCGGCCGTCCGGCCCGACGGCGCGGTCCTCGCCGCCGACAGCATGGACGCCGCATGGCTGGCCGAGTCCGCCGAGGAGTCCCGCACCGGAGCGCGTGCCGTGCACCGCGACGGCCGGTGGATCTGTGCGGTGCTCGCCGGGCAGGAACTCCTGGCCAGTCTCGTCCTGCACCAGCGGCAGCGCCTCGACGACTCCGACCGGCGGCTCTTCGAACGCGCCGCCGTGGTCACCGGCCTCCTCCTGCTGCTGCGGCGCAGGGTCGCCGAGACCGAGAACCGGATACGCGGCGAGCTGATCACCGATCTGCTGACCGATGCGGAACGCGACCCGGCCGGACTCGCCGAGCGCGGCCGCCGTCTCGGCGTCGACCTGGACGCCCCGCATCTGCTGCTGGTGGCCGAAGCCGGCGCCCGGGAGAAGCTGGGCGCCGCTGTCCTGCGCTACCTGTTCGGCGGGGACATCCACGGGGTGAGTGCCGAACACGCGGGCACGGTGGTGCTGATGATCGCGTGGGGTGACGGGGACGCGGGCGCCGGTGACGCGGCGCGGGCGGCCGCCGCGCAGCTCGGCCAGCTAGTCCAGGCCCCTGTCACCGTGGCCGCCACCGGGCCGGCCCGGGGTCCGCGCGAGCTGGCTGCCGGCTACCGGGAGGCCGCGCGGTGCCTGCGCGCCATGCGCGTCCTGGGGCGTACGGGTGAAGGCGCCTGCGTCGACGAACTCGGCTTCCTCGGCGTGGTGCTGGGCAATGCGCAGGACGTCGACGGCTTCGTCGACGCGACGCTGGGACCACTGCTGCGGTACGACGCCCGGCGCGGCACACATCTGGTGCGCACGCTGAGCGCGTACTTCGGCTGCGGCGGCAGCCTCATCCGGGCCAAGGACGAGCTGCACGTGCACGTCAACACGGTGGTGCAGCGGCTGGACCGGATCCAGGTGCTGCTGGGGCGGGACTGGAACGAGCCGGACCGGGCGCTGGAGCTCCAACTCGCCTTGCGGTTGAACCTGCTGGCGGGCGGGCGGGAGCGGTAGCGACCGGGGCGGCCGGATGCCGCCGGTCCGCCCGCAGTCGCCGGATCAGGCCCGGAACGCACTCAACCGCCCGACGGAACAGGTGTGTTCGCGAGTACCACCAGACGTGCGGCGATCTCCTGCGCGCCCTCGTGGCCCGTGAGCACCGTGTAGTGGTTGACGTCCCGCACCGCCACCGGCTCCACCCGGGTGTCCCCCAGGTCGGCCGCCGCCAGGCGCTTCTCGTCGTACAGGCCCTGCTCCTCGTCCATCAGGCCGCGCGCGGCCCACAGCAGCGTCGTCGGCGCCGGCAACTTCCCTATCGCCGACAGCACTTCCTCGTCGAACAGCCCGATCCCGTCCGTGCGCACCGCCTCGATCCGGCAGGTGGAGTGCATCGCCGGCTCGTCACCCGTCAGATCGCGCTGGATGTACGCGTCCACCTCCGGCGACCACG
The DNA here is from genome assembly GCF_036158715.1 of Streptomyces sp. NBC_00316. Taxonomy (NCBI): domain Bacteria; kingdom Bacillati; phylum Actinomycetota; class Actinomycetes; order Kitasatosporales; family Streptomycetaceae; genus Streptomyces; species Streptomyces sp. NBC_00316. The sequence continues at coordinate 6,189,052 of NZ_CP108023.1, forward strand.
CGTCCCCGGCGAACGCGGGGTGCGCCTGCCAGAACGCCCGGTAGGCGGCGCGGTCCGCGAACGTCATCGACAGCCGGTCCATGGCCGGGCCGATCACCGCCTTCATGAGTTCGTCCGGTGACAGATGGGTGGGGGCCGGGAAGCCGACCCCGCCGTCGACGAGCAGCAGCGGACCGAAGCGGTCCGGATGCCGTACGGCGGCCAGGGCCGCCACGAACGCGCCCATCGAGTGACCGGTCAGCACCACCCCGTCCAGGCCGAGCGCGCCCGCCAGCGCGGCGACGTCATCGGCGTGCGTCGCGATCCCGTACGGGCCGGGCAGCCCGGCGCTCGCCGCGCGGCCGCGCAGGTCCGGGGCGATCAGGGTGACGCGCCCGGCCAGCTCCCTGGCCACCACGCCCCAGGAGAGCGCGTTGGCCGTGATGCCGTGCAGGGCCACGACCACCGGCGCACCGGGCTCCCGGGCCGGCCAGTGCAGCGCGGCAAGTTCGCCGCCCGGGACCGGGACGCGGATCTCGTCATACGGGGTCATGAGTGGTGGTTCTCCTTCCGGGCGGTTGCGCCCGCTCTGGTTGTTCCTCCGGCCGCACGGAACGCGGAACCCACCCGGGACGGCAACCGTGCCAGTCCGCCCGGCAGCAGATGCACCACGGCCACGAACAGCACGCCGAGCAGGAACAGCGGCTGGGAGAGCGGCACACGCAGCACCGCCGGCAGTTCGGCGACCGCACCCGACCCGGCGAGATCACCGAGCCGGTGATCGGCCCAGGTGTAGAGGATGCCACCGACCATCGGCCCCCAGCGGGTGCCCGATCCGCCCAGCACCACCATCACCAGCAGCGACAGCGTGAAGTCCGAGGTCGTCGTCTGGGGTGTGGAGCCGCCGGTGAGCAGCAGATGGACGAGCCCGCCGAGCGCGGCCAGCGCACCGGCCAGGACGAAGGCCGTCAGCTTGAACCCGTACGGCTTCAGCCCCAGCACCTCCACCCGGCGCTCGTTCTCCTTGATGCCCTCCCAGACCCGGCCGGTCGGGGAGCGCACCGCCCAGTGGACGACGGCCAGGGTGAGGACCAGATAGCCGAGCGCGACCCAGTACAGATTCGCCGTGTTCTCGATGCCCACGAGCCCGGACGGCAGCAGCTCGGCGGGCGCCGCCCGGCCCTCCTCGCCGCCGGTGAAGCCACCTGGGTTGCGGGAGACCAGGATCGAGCCCGCCTGGGCGAACGCCAGCGTCACCATGGAGAAGCCGATGCCGGTGACCCGCAGGCTCACCGATCCCAGCACCAGGGCGAGCGCGATCCCGAAGCAGACGCCGACCAGCGCCGAGACGGCGAACGGCAGACCGGCCTCCAGCATGATCGTGTTGGTGGCGTAGCTGCCCGCCGCGAAGTACAGCGCATGCCCGAAGGAGAGCAGTCCGGTACGGCCGAGCAGCAGGTCGTACCCGGTGGCCAGGGCGCCGAACAGCAGGCAGGTGGCGAGGAGTTGCAGACTTCCCGCGCTGCCCACCGGGCCGTCGAGCAGCCCGGGCAGCGGCAGTGCGCTGTACGGTGCGACGACCAGCGCCACCAGCACGGCGGCGGGCCACCAGCGCAGCAGCCGGGCCGGGTGCGCGCCGTGGACCGGTGCGGATGCCGTCACCGGTGCTCCACCGGTGCGGTCGGGTGTCTCGGTTGCGGCGCTCACGCGAGCCTCCCGGTCAGTCCGCGCGGCCGAACGAGCAGCAGCGCGGCGAGCAGGACGACGACGGCCAGGTCGCCGAGGCCCGCTGCGGTGTAGTAGTTGGCGAACTGCTGGACCAGGCCGATCACGACGGACGCCACGGCGGCGCCGGTCACCGAGCCCATCCCGCCGGTGACCACCACGACGAACGCGAAGATCAGCAGCGAGGTGCCCTGCCGGGGGTCGACCGAGCCGAAGTACAGCCCGCCGAGCGCCCCGCCGAGTGCGGCGGCAGCGCCGCCGATCGCGAAGACGAGGGTGAACGCCTTCCGCACGTCGATACCGAGCGCGGTCACCATCGCCCGGTCCTCGACGCCCGCCCGCACGACCAGCCCGTGCCGGGTCCGGCCGAGGAAGAGCCGCAGCGCCACCAGCACCACGACCGCGGCCGCGACCAGCACCAGGCGGTTGACCGGAACCTCCGCGCCCAGCAGCGAGAACGTGCCGGACAGCGCCTGCGGCCCGGGGAACCGCAGGGCGTCCGAACCCCAGATGCCCGACAGCAGCGCCGGGACGGCGAGCCCCACCCCGACGGTGGCGAGCACCTGCTCGCGCGGCCGGGTGTACAGCGGGCGGACGACGGCGAGTTCCAGCAGTACGGCGGCGACGGTGCCCACCGCTGTACCGAAGAGGACCGCGAGGACGAAACCGGCGCCGCCGGAGCCCGCGCCCGGCAGATGACCGGACGCCGCCCACCAGGTGCCGTACGCGCCGATGGAGAGCAGCGCGCCGTGCGCGAAGTTGAGCACGTCCATCAGACCGAAGATCAGCGAGAGCCCGGAGGCGATCAGGAAGTAGAGCGCTCCCAGACCGAGTCCGGTCATGGTGAGCAGAACGACGGTGGACATCAGGAATCCGCCTCCACGGAAGGGACTTCGGTGGCCGGGCCGTGCCCCACGCCCAGCAGCCGGCGCGCCGCTTCCGCGTCGCCGAGCAGCTCACCGGCCGGGCCCTGGTGGGCGGTCCGTCCGTCGGCGAGCACGGTGCAGTGCGCGGCCAGGCGCCGTACGACGGCGAGGTTCTGTTCGACGAGCAGCACCGGCACCGCCTCGGCCACCCGCTCCAGCACCTCGGCGACCTCGGTGACCACCTTCGGCGCCAGGCCCTTGGTGGGTTCGTCGGCGATGATCAGGCGGTTGCCGCCCAGCAGGGTGCGGCCGATGGCCACCATCTGCTGCTGGCCGCCGGACAGAGTCCCCGCCAATTGCCGTTCCCGGCGCTTGAGTTCGGGAAAGAGTTCATGGACGAGCGGGTATGCCGGCTCGCCGGCCCCGCGCCGCTCGGCCAGCCGCAGGTTCTCCGCCACGGTCAGCCCGGCGAAGACGCCGCGGTCCTCGGGGGCGTAACCGATGCCCCGCCGGACCAGTGTGTGCGTGGGCAGGTCCACGGTCTCGTCGCCGTCGAGCCGGACGCTGCCGATGCGCGGGACGAGGCCGAGGATGCCGCGTACGGTCGTGGTCTTCCCGGCGCCGTTGCGGCCGAGGAGTGCGGTCACCCCGTGGCGGGCGACGTCCAGGTCCACCCCGTGCAGGATGTGCCGGCCGCCGATGAGGACCCGCAGGTCCCGTACGGCGAGCAGGGTTCCGGTCGTCACAGCCCCTCCCCGAGGTAGGCCTGCTGCACGGTCGGGTCGGCCGTCACGGCCTCGGGGGTGTCCAGTGCCAGCAGCCGGCCGTGGTGCATCACGGCCAGCCGGTCGGCCAGTCCCAGCAGGACGTCCATGTGGTGCTCGACCATGAGAACGGTGCGGCCCTCGTCCCGGTGCAGGGTGCGGATCAGTTCGGTGAGCGCAGGGACCTCCTCCGCGCTCACTCCTGCCATCGGCTCGTCGAGCAGCATCAGCCGCGGCTCGCCCACCAGCAGCACCGCCAGCTCCAGCTTCCGCTTCTCGCCGTGCGACAGCTCGGACGCCAGGGCCCCGGCGCGGCGGCCGAGCCCGGTGCGCTCCAGTACGCCGTGCACGTCGCCGGTGTACGGGGAAGCGCGCCGCCAGATGCGGTACGAGCCGCCCCGGGCCGCCTGCGCGGCCAGCCGGACGTGGTCCGCGACGCTCATTCCCGGCCAGAGGCTGGACGTCTGGAACGTCCGGCCGATCCCGCGCCGGGCCCGCGCGTGCGCGGGTCGTCCCGTCATGTCCGTGCCGTCCAGCTCGATGGTGCCCGAGGTGGCCGTGGTCAACCCGCTGATCAGGTTGAACAGGGAGGTCTTGCCCGCCCCGTTGGGGCCGATGAAGGCGAGGAACTCGCCCTCGCGGACGTCCAGCGTGATGTCCTCGACGATGGTCGCCCCGCCGACGCCCCAGCCGAGGCCGGTCAGCCGGAGCACGGGCGCGGTGGCGTGCGCCCCGCTCCCGTGCTCCGCGGTGATGCCCGGTGCGGCCATCGGTCAGCCCGCCGAGGGCTTCGCGGGCGGCGCCACCTTGTCCATCGGCTCGGTGGTCACCAGCTCCGGCTTCGCGGCGGCGCCCTTGCCGGTCAGCTTCGCCACGAACATCGGCTGCACCAGCGCGTGGTCCTCGGCCCGGATCTGCTCCTTGCCCTTCACCCCGTCGAAGCTCCAGCCCTCCAGGGCCTTCACCATGGCGGCGGGATCGGTGGCACTGCCCTCCTCCACCGCGTGCACGATCATCTGCGCGGCGGTGAAGCCGTCGGGGGTGAACAGGTCGGGGGTGCCGCCCGCCCCGGTCACCGAGTCCAGCATCGACTTCTCCACGGCGTTGCCGCCGCCCGCACCGGGGAAGTAGTGCGCGAGGAACGAGACCTTGGAACCCGCGGTGCCGAAGATCGGGTACGAGGCCGTGCCGGCCAGCCCGGTGACGACCTTGGACGCGCCCAGCACTCCCTGCTGGTCCAGCGCGGTCCACAGCGCAGGGGCGGTGGAACCGGCCCAGGCGACGAAGACCAGATCGGGACCGCCGGCCTTGACCTGCCGGGCGAACGGGGTCAGGTCCGTCGCGCTCGGCGGAGCCAGTACGGAGCCCACCTTCGCGCCCTTGCCGCCGAGGACGGCCTTCACCGCGGCGACGTTGGCCTGGCCGAAGGTGGAGTCCTGCGCCAGCACGGTGACCTTCTTGCCCTTGGCCTCGCCGAGCATCGTCCCGGCGGTGAGGATGTCCTGGTAGGACTGCCGGCCGGAGCGGAACGTGTAGTCGTTGATCCCGGTCACGGCGTCGGTCGCGGCGGGCCCGCTGACGTACAGGACCTTGTTCTGCGCGGCGAGCGGCGCCATCTGCAGGGCGACCCCGGAGTCCGTGGTCCCGGCCAGCACCTTGTAGCCCTTGCCGATCAGGTTCTTCGCCGCGGAGACCGCCTTGCCCGGGTCGCCCGCGTCGTCCTGCTCGGTGACCTCGATACGGTGCCCGGCGACCTTGCCGGTGCCGTGAGTCGCGTAGTCCAGGCCCGCCATGAAACCGTCGCGGTACTGCTTGCCGTAGTCCGCGAGCAGACCGGTCCGGGAGTAGACCAGACCCACCTTGACGGTCTGGTCCTTCGCGCCCTTGCCGGACGCGGAGTCCGCCTCGCCCGCCTTTCCGGCGGCGGTGCAGCCGACCAGCAGCAGACCTGCGGCGGCGAGGGTGACGACGGTGGTGAGAGATCTGTGGTGCTGGGCGGTGCCTGTGGCTCTGCGACGCATGACCGGCTCCTCGGCGGGATTCCTGTGATGTCGCCGAACCGTATGAACACCGCGCCGCCGTCGACATGGTGCAGGGCACCCCACCTGAGGAGGTGCGCATGTGGCGGTCGCACATGGGGCGCAGAGGCCCGCGGGCGACCAGGACTCAGGAGGCGTCCCGGGGTGTCGTCACGTCGATCAGCCGGCACACCGTCTCGATGTCTGTCTTCACCTGGGCGATCGACGCCCGCCCCGACAGCCAGGTGATCAGCGCCGAGTGCCAGGTGTGCTCGATGACCCGGACCGCGGAGAGCTGCTCGGGCGTCGGGTGCTCCAGCCCCATCGAGTCCAGGATGATCGCCGTGGTGAGCCGTGAGACGGTGTCCACCTCCGGGCTGACACTGCGGTCCGCGAAGGTCAGCGCCCGCACCATCGCATCCGCCAGATGCGGTTCGCGCTGCAGCGCGCGGAACGCCCGCATCAGCGTGTCGGCGACCCGCTGCGCCGCGTCGTCCCCGACCGGGGGATGCTTGCGCAGGGTGCCGTGCATGTGCTGGAGCTGGTCCTGCATGGTGGCGACCAGCAGATGGATCTTGGAGGGGAAGTAGCGGTACAGCGTGCCGAGGGCGACCCCGGCGGCCTCCGCCACCTCGCGCATCTGCACCGCCTCGAATCCGCCCCTGCTGGCGAGCTGGGCGCTGGCGTGCAGGATGCGGCCGCGACGGGCCTCCTGCCGCTCCGTCAGGGGTGGCGATGCCGGCTTGGCTTCCGCTGTCATGTGTCCCCCTCCATGGCTTCTGTCCGGCTTGGGTCCGGCTTCGGTCCGCGACCGGAGGGAGGCGCGTGGGCTCCCGGCGGCGCACAGCATGCCAGGGTGCCCGGTCGTGGCGCGAATCACCTGATCCGGCCGTCACACCGACGCTACCTGCCGGTAGATTCGTAGCTCGTTGAACGATCCGGTCTGAAACTTGTTCTAGATTAGCGCCAGCGGTTACGCTCCGGCGCAAACGCAGTGAGAAGGGGGCCGAGTGTGACCGCTGAGGCCATAGAGACGGGCCCCCGCACGGGCAGCGACACATCGGACGCCGCCGGCGGCCGACCGTTGCGCATCGCACTCCTCACCTACAAGGGCAATCCGTTCTGCGGCGGCCAGGGCGTGTACGTGCGCCACCTCGGCCGCGAACTCGCCCGCCTCGGCCACAGTGTCGAAGTGATCGGCGCCCAGCCCTATCCCGTGCTCGACGAGGGCGTCCCGCTCACCGAGCTGCCGAGTCTGGACCTCTACCGCCAGCCCGACCCGTTCCGCACCCCGAAGCGCGGCGAGTACCGGGACTGGATCGACGTCGCCGAGGTCGCCACCATGTGGACCGGCGGCTTCCCGGAACCCCTCACCTTCAGCCTCCGCGCCCGTCGTCATCTCGCCGCCCGCCGTGGCGAGTTCGACGTCATCCACGACAACCAGACCCTCGGGTACGGGCTGTTGGCGGACCTCGGCGCCCCGCTCGTCACCACCATCCACCACCCCATCACCGTCGACCGGCAGCTGGAGCTGGACGCCGCCGACAGCCGTCGCCGCCGCGCGTCCGTGCGCCGCTGGTACGCCTTCACCCGCATGCAGAAGCGGGTCGCGCGCCGGCTGCCTTCGGTGCTCACCGTCTCCGGCTCCTCCCAGCAGGAGATCGTCGACCATCTCGGGGTGCGGCAGGACCGGATCCATGTGGTGCACATCGGTGCGGACACCGACCTGTGGTCGCCCGACCCGTCGGTCGCCGAGGTGCCCGGCCGGATCGTCACCACCTCCAGCGCCGACGTCCCGCTGAAGGGCCTCGTGCACCTCGTCGAGGCGCTCGCCAAGCTCCGTACCGAGAACCCGCAGGCGCACCTCGTGGTCGTCGGCAAGCGGGCCGAGGACGGACCCGTCGCACAGGCCATCGAGCGGTACGGACTCGAGGACGCCGTCCGGTTCGTCAAGGGCATCAGCGACGCCGAACTCGTCGACCTGGTGCGCAGCGCCGAGGTCGCCTGCGTCCCCTCGCTGTACGAGGGGTTCTCGCTGCCCGCCGCCGAGGCGATGGCCACCGGCACCCCGCTCGTCGCCACCACCGGCGGTGCGATCCCCGAGGTCGCGGGCCGGGACGGCGAAACCTGTCTGGCCGTGGAACCCGCCGACGCCGGCGCCCTGGCCGCCGCGCTCGCCCGGCTGCTCGGCGACCCGCAGCTGCGGGCCCGGCTGGGCGCCGCGGGCCGGGCCCGGGTGCTGGCCCGGTTCACCTGGAAGCAGGCCGCCATCGGCACCGCGGAGCTCTACCGGCAGGCGATCGCCGCCCGCACCGCCACCCTGCAACCCGGCGGCCGGCGGTGACCCCGCAGCCCGCCCGCGCAGTCCCCGCCGTCCTCGCCCCCTGAACCCCCTCGACCGCGAAAGCAGGCACTTGTGCTGACCGTGGACTTCACCCGCTTCCCGCTCGCCGCAGGCGACCGAGTGCTCGACCTGGGCTGCGGCGCCGGCCGCCACGCCTTCGAGTGTTACCGGCGAGGCGCCCAGGTCGTGGCGCTCGACCGGAACGGCGAGGAGATCCGCGAGGTCGCGAAGTGGTTCGCCGCGATGAAGGAGGCCGGAGAGGCCCCCGCGGGCGCCACCGCCACCGCGATGGAGGGCGACGCGCTGAACCTGCCGTTCCCCGACGAGTCCTTCGACGTCGTCATCATCTCCGAGGTGATGGAGCACATCCCCGACGACAAGGGGGTGCTCGCCGAGATGGTCCGGGTCCTCAAGCCGGGCGGCCGGATCGCCGTCACCGTGCCGCGGTACGGCCCCGAGAAGGTCTGCTGGACCCTGTCCGACGCGTACCACGAGGTCGAGGGCGGCCACATCCGCATCTACAGGGCCGACGAACTCCTCGGCAAGATGCGCGGCGCCGGCCTCAAGCCCTACGGCACCCACCACGCGCACGCCCTGCACTCGCCGTACTGGTGGCTCAAGTGCGCGTTCGGCGTCGACAACGACAAGGCGCTGCCCGTCCGCGCGTACCACAAGCTGCTGGTCTGGGACATCATGAAGAAGCCCGCCGTCACCCGGGTCGCCGAGCAGTTGCTCAACCCGGTCGTCGGCAAGAGCTTCGTCGCATATGCCACCAAGCCGCACCTGCCCACGGCCGCTGCCGCTGCCACGCATGACCCTTCGAAGGCCGAGGCGTGACCACTCCCGAGCAGACCGAACACCTCGTGCTGCCCGGGGTGCTCACCGCCGAGCAGGCCACGGAGACCGTTGCCGCGCTGCTCGCCGTACAGTGCGAGGACGGCGCGCTGCCCTGGTTCCGCGGCCACCACCTCGACCCGTGGGACCACACCGAGGCCGCCATGGCCCTCGACGCCGCGGGCGAGCACGCCGCCGCGGAACGCGCGTACGACTGGCTGGCCCGGCACCAGAACGCGGACGGCTCCTGGTACGCCGCCTACCACGACGGCGACCCCGACCGGCCGACCGATCTGGGCCTGGAGTCCAACTTCTGCGCGTACGTCGCCGTCGGCGTCTGGCACCACTACCTCGCCACCGGCGACGACGGGTTCATCGACCGGATGTGGCCGACCGTCTACGCGGCCGTCGAATTCGTCCTGCGGCTCCAGCAGCCCGGCGGCCAGATCGGCTGGAAGCGCGAACCCGACGGCACGCCCGTCCACGACGCCCTGCTGACCGGCTGCTCCTCCATCCACCAGGCGCTGCGCTGCGCACTCGCCATCGCCGAGCAGCGCGAGGAGCCGCAGCCCGACTGGGAACTGGCGACCGGTGCGCTCGCACACGCCATCCGCAACCACCCCGAGCGCTTCCTCGACAAGAGCCACTACTCGATGGACTGGTACTACCCGGTCCTCGGCGGCGCGCTCACCGGAACGGCCGCCAAGGAACGGATAGAAGAGGCCTGGGACCGCTTCGTCGTTCCCGGCCTCGGCGTGCGCTGTGTGCTGCCCAACCCCTGGGTGACCGGCGGGGAGAGCTGCGAACTCGCCCTGGCGCTCTGGGTGATGGGGGAGTCCGACCGGGCGCTGGAGATCCTCCAGTCCATTCAGCATCTGCGCGCCGAGGGCGGGATGTACTGGACGGGGTACGTCTTCGAGGGCAACCGGGCGTTCTGGCCGGAGGAGCACACCACCTGGACCGCCGGATCGCTGCTGCTCGCCGTGGCCGCGCTGGGGGGCGACGAGGCGACCACCGCGGTCTTCGGCGGCGAGCGGCTGCCGACGGGCCTGGAACCCGACTGCTGCGCCTCCTAGGAGGCGCAGCAGTCGGGCCGGCAGGTCAGAGACGGCGGATTCGGCCCGCCACCGCATGTCCGACGAAGAGATAGACGGCGGCGGCGAGGCCATATCCGGAGACGACCCGCGCCCACTCCTCGTCGAACGTGAACAGGTCGTAGGACCAGCCGGCCAGCCAGCGGGCGGCGTCCTTGACGAAGCCCACGAGGTCGTTGGCCCGGTTGGCTTCCAGCAGGTACATCAGGATCCACAGGCCGATGATGACGGCCATGACGTCGGCCACCACGGCTATGACACGTGCGGCTGTGCTGCTTCTCGTTCCTGTTCCGGGAGACATGGATATCAGGTTGCCGTTTTCGGCGGTCCGAAACCCGGCCGGCGCCTCTTGAGTGGCGTGGCACCCGGAGCGAGGTGAGCCTGGCAGCAGGTGCCGCACTGCGTCACCCGCCGTCGAACCCACTGCTGATGTGCCCCGTCAGGGAGGCCCGCTGTGCCCAGTTCCCTACCGCTCCGCCGTCTGTTCGTGGCGCTGGTGCTGTCCTGCACCGTGCTGGTGACCGCCACGGCGTGCGGCAACGACTCAGGCACCGGCGCGAGCGCGTCCGCGTCACCGAGCGGTACGGCGTCGGCGGAGAAACAGAAGCTGGCCAAGACGCGGTTCGTCGCCAATGCGGGGCTCGCGGCGGGGGCGACGTACCAGTGGATCATCAAGCCGTACCGCGCGGGCAAGTTCAAGAAGGGTGCGGACGGACGCACGTTCGCCCTCGTCAAGGCGGGGCTCGCGGGAGGTTTCGCCTACAACCGGCTCAAGGCCGCGGCGGTCAACGCCAAGGGCGACCCGCTGCTGTCGAAGGCGATCGCGCCACTGACGGCGGGCATCGAGTCGCTCAAGGGGCTCGGCACGAAGCTCCGCAACGGCGAAGCGGGCGCGGGGGACGTCGGCGCCTTCGAGTCCGTCATCAACAGCGTCAAGGACGCGGGCAAGAGCGCGGGCGCCGAGGTGAAGGACAAGGTGCCGACCACCTCTCAGCTCGGCGGATGACCCTAGGGGCGTCACACCGGCGCATTAGGGTGCTGCCATGACGCTTCTGGCACACGACCACTACTGCGAAGAGATCCTCCGTCAGACCGACGGGTTGAGGGCGCTGATCAGTGGCAGGGACCTCGACGCGAAGGTTCCGACCTGCCCCGAGTGGACGCTGCGCGACCTCGCCGTGCATGTCGGCGGCGCCCAGCGCTGGGCCGGTGAGATCGTCCGCACCCGTGCGACCGAGGCGCTCCCGGACGAGCGGGTGCCGCAGTTCACGCCGGACGGCGACGACGCCGCGGTGCTCGACGCCTGGCTGGCCGACGGGGCCGCGCGGACCGTCGCCGCCCTGCGCGAGGCCGGTGCCGGGCAGCCGGTCTGGACCTGGTCGTGGGACCGGAGCAGCGGATTCTGGGCGCGGCGCATGGCCCACGAGACGGTCGTCCACCGCGCCGACGCGGCCGTCGCGGTGAACGCCGGCTACGAGGTGGCGCCCGAACTGGCTGCCGACACGATCGACGAATGGCTGGAGATCGTCGCCTTCGCCCAGTCCGAGGGGGACCCGGAGGCCGCGGAACTCCGGGGAGCCGGACGGTCCCTCCATCTGCATGCCACGGATGCGCCCGGGGCGGAGTGGCTGATCGAGTTCGGTGCGGACGGGTTCACCTGGCGGCGGGCGCACGAGAAGGCGACGGTCGCGGTGCGCGGGCCGCTGACGGATCTGATGCTGGTGTTCAACCGGCGGCAGGGCGTGGACGGCGGGCGGGTGGAGGTGCTGGGGGAGCGGGAGCTGCTGGACTTCTGGCTGGAGCGTGCGACGTTCCGCTGAGGCGGACGCTCAGGCCTTGACGAGGTCGGCCAGAACGCGCAGGGTGTGCGGGTCCGGTGCCGTGACCAGCAGGTCGGTCACCGGGCCCTTGCGCCACAACTCCAGCCGCTGCGCGATCCGTTCACGCGGACCGACGAGCGAGATCTCGTCGGCGAACGCGTCCGGCACGGCCAGCACTGCCTCCTCCTTGCGGCCCTCCAGGAACAGCCGCTGGATGCGCCGCGCCTCCTCCTCGAACCCCATCCGCGCCATCAGGTCGGCATGGAAGTTACGGGCGGCGTGCCCCATCCCCCCGATGTAGAAGCCGAGCATCGCCTTCACCGGCAGCAGCCCCTCCGCGACATCGTCACAGACGTGTGCGCGGGCCATCGGCGCGATCATGAAGCCGTCGGGGAGGCCGGCCAGCGACGCCTCGTACACATCGGTGCGCAGCGGCGACCAGTACAGCGGCAGCCAGCCGTCCGCGATCCGCGTCGTCTGTGCGATGTTCTTCGGCCCCTCCGCGCCCAGGAGCACGGGAAGCCCGGCGCGCAGCGGATGGGTGATCGGCTTCAGGGACTTGCCGAGGCCGGTCGCGTCCGGCCCGGTGTACGGGAGCGGGTGGAAACGCCCGGCCAGTTCAACAGGGGCCTCGCGCCTGAGTACTTGGCGCACGATTTCGACGTACTCACGGGTGGCGGTCAGCGGGCTCTTCGGGAACGGACGCCCGTACCAGCCCTCCACCACCTGTGGTCCGGACAGCCCCAGCCCGAGCATCATCCGGCCGCCGGAGAGATGGTCGAGGGTCAGCGCGTGCATGGCGGTCGCGGTCGGGGTGCGCGCCGCCATCTGTGCGATGCCCGTCCCGAGCCGGATGCGGGAGGTGTGGGCGGCGATCCAGGTCAGCGGGGTGAAGGCGTCGGAGCCCCAGGCCTCCGCCGTCCACACCGAGTCGTAGCCCAGCCGCTCCGCCTCGCGGGCGAGCTCCAGATGGGCGGGGTTCGGGCCGCGGCCCCAGTAGCCGAGAGCGAGTCCGAGCCGCATACCGGTCCTCCCACCGTGCCTGACGGAGTGTCAGTCCCATCCGTACGGACGGAGGGTACGACAGCGGCCCCCCGCCCGGAAGGGCGAGGGGCCGGCCGGAAGGGGCTGCGGTCAGCCGCGCTGGATGCCCGTGGTGTCCTGCAGCACACCGCGACGGCCGTCCTGGGTCTGGGCGACGAGGCCCGGACCACGCTGCTCCACCGCGAGATACCAGGTGCCCGGGGCCAGTTCGGCGATCGGGCTCGGCGAACCGTCCTCGCCGTACAGCGGACGGGCCACCGGCACCGCGAACCAGAACGGCGTGAAGTCACCGGCCGGTGCGGCGCCGCCCTGGGGGGCCTGCTGTGCGTGCGCAGGGACGGGGTCGGGCTGACCGGGCTGCGGCTGCGCACCGTACGGCTGGCCCGGCTGGGCGCCGTACGGCTGCTGCTGGGCGCCCGGGTAGCCGTAACCCTGGCCGGGCTGCGGCTGGGCGCCGTACGGCGACTGCACCGCCTGCGGGCGCGGGGCGCTCACCAGCGGGGCCTTGAGGGCCGGGACGAGCGGGGTGGCGATCGCGCCACCGGCCAGTACCAGCGCGGCGATCAGGCCGAGGACAAGGCCCGCCCCGGCGTCGACCTGACCGAGGTCGATGATCGTCCAGAGGATGTTCCACGCGGTGAAGACCGTGGCCGCGACACCGAACGGGCCGAGCTCCAGACCCGCGACCTTGCGGGGCTGCGGCTGCGAACGGGAGAACACGATCAGAGCCGCACCGGCCACCCCGACCATGTACACGCCGATCGCATTGCCCAGCGAATCCCAGGCGCTGGGCGCTCCGCTGAGACCGTTGTAGGAGATGTAATCGAGGAAAGAGGCGATGAACAGCACCACCGCTGCGCCGATCACCACGCCATCGCCTCGAGTGAGGGAGCGGATATTCACGTGAAGGTCCTTAGTCGGTCGTCTCGTCGGGGCGGTCGTCGATGCCGCCGGTACGGCGGGTACGGCGCGAAGCTCAGGGCGGCTCCCCATCGTACGGATGAATCTATCGTCTGACCGGACAGCTTGTGTCCCGGCCCGGCCCATGGGTGGTCATCCCCCGGAATCCACCGCACAACTCCCGCACAACTTCCTCTGCTTACCCGTTGAGGTAGGAGCTGATGCCGTCCGCAATGCCTTGTGCGGCCTTCTGACGCCAGCCCGCGCTGGTGAGCAGAGCGGCGTCCTTCGGATCACGCATATTGCCGCATTCGATGAACACTTTGGGCACGGTCGACAGATTCAGTCCGCCCAGATCGCTTCGGGTGTCCAACCCCGTATGACCGCCCACGTAATTGGAAGGCGCACTTCCGGTGGCGCGGACGAAGAGCCCCGCGATCCGGGTGCCGAGATCGCGCGACGGATCCACGATCTTCGACGTGTCCGCGGCCCCACCGCGCACCCGTGCGGGGAGGATCACATGGAACCCCCGGTTGCCGGCCGCGGACCCGTCCGCATGCACCGAAACGACCGCATCGGCCTTGGCGTTGTTGCCGATCCGCGCCCGCTCGTCGACACACGGCCCGAACGGGCGGTCGTCGTCGTACGTCAGGATCACCTTCGCACCCTGCGCCTGGAGCAGCGCACGCAGCCGGTGCGACACATCGAGGGTGAACCGGGCCTCCGCATAACCGGAGTTGGTGGACGTGCCGGTGGTGTCGCACTCCTTGTGCGTGGTGCCGATGTCCACCTGGCGGCCGATCTCGCGGGTGTGCTCGTGGTTACGGGGGTTGTGCCCGGGGTCGATGACGACGGTCCTTCCCGTGAGCGGGCCGGACCGCGTGCCGTTCGCGGACTTCGCCGGGGCGGGTGAGGACTCGTCGGCCGCCGGGCCGCTCTTCGAGGGCGAAGCCGAACCCGAAGCCGACGGCGACGACGCGGCCCCGCTGCTGCCCGCGCGCGGCTGAGCCGGGCCGCTCCCTCCGCCGTCGCCGGCACCGCCGCAGCCCGCGGTCAGGCACACGGAGGCGAGTGCGGCGGCGGTGAGCAGGCGGCGGACGCGATGCTGGGCGGCGGGGGGAACGCTGTCGTCGTACGGCACGCCGCGATGCTATCCGGGCCGCTCAGATCCCCGTTCCCGTACGGCGCAGGACGCGCAGCGAGTCCGTGACCGACACCTCGGTGAACGCTCCGGACTCCAGGGCCCGCAGATACACCCGGTACGGGGCCTGGCCGCCGTGCGCAGGATCGGGGAACACGTCGTGGATCACGAGCAGGCCGCCCTCGGCGACATGCGGCGCCCAGCCCTCGTAGTCGCCGTTCGCATGCTCGTCGGTGTGCCCGCCGTCGATGAACACGAAGCCGAGCTTTCCGCCCCAGACCGCCGCGACCTGCGGGGACCGGCCGACGAGCGCCACCACGTGGTCCTCGAGCCCGGCCGCGTGCAGGGTGCGGCGGAACGTCGGCAGCGTGTCCATCCGTCCGACCTCCGGGTCCACGACGGTCGGGTCGTGGTACTCCCAGCCCGGCTGCTGCTCCTCACTGCCCCGGTGGTGGTCGACGGTGAGCGCGGTCACACCCGCCGCCCGGGCGGCATCGGCGAGCAGGATCGTGGACCGCCCGCAGTACGTCCCGACCTCCAGCAGCGGCAGACCGAGCGTGGCGGCGTCGGTGGCGGCCGCGTGGAGCGCGAGCCCCTCGACCACCGGCATGAACCCCTTGGCGGCCTGAAAGGCGGCGAGAATCTCGGGCTTGGGCTCGGCGGCCACGGGGTTCCTCCTGGCGGTACGGGGATCGAACGGCGCCCCATGGTGCCGTACGGCCTGGTCGGCGGTGTCGGCGGGGGTCGCAAGCAGGACGGTCCTCCCGGTGGGATCGCTCTCTCAGCCGCTCACGGCGGCACCGCCGCCCGGTCGCCCTTTCAGCCGCTTACGACGGCACTGCCGTCCGGCGCACCGGTGCGTCGGCCGTCAGCACGAGGTCGACCTCGACCGGAGCACCGGTCGCCGGGTACGCCGCCGGCAAGGCATGCGGCGCGTACCCGGTGGCGGAACCGGCGAGTACGAAGGCGCCGGCGGACGGGGCGGCCAGGGCGTACCGGCCGGCGTCGTCCGTGACGGTGAGCCCGGCCTGCCGTCCCTTCCGGTCGATCAGCGTGACGTTGGCGCGGGCCACCGGTGTGCCGTCCGCCTCCAGCACTCTGCCCCGGAAGCCGGCCGGACCGGCGTCCGGACGTGAGGCCTCCTGGGCGGGTGCCGCCTCGTCCGTGCTGCTCGCCAGCAGCACCGGCCGCATCGACTCGCGTTGCGACGGCAGGAACGCGGCCAGTACCAGGCCGATCACCACCGCACCCGTAGCGATCATGAAGGAGGTCCGGAAACCCTCCATCGAGGGAACCGGCACCGGTCCCGTCCGTACCGAGGTGTTGGCGAGCACCATGCCGATCACGGCGCTCGACACCGAGGTCCCGATCGACCGCATCAGTGTGTTCAGACCGTTGGCCGCACCCGTCTCCGACGGGTCGACGGCCCCGATGATCAGCGCGGGCAGCGAGGAGTACGCGAGTCCGATACCGGCCCCGAGCACCACCGCGATGACCACGGTCTGCCAGGCGGCACTCATCAGGCCGAGCCCCGCGCCGTAACCGATCGCGATGATCAGCATGCCGAGCATCAGCGACACCTTGGGTCCGCGGCGGGCGGACAGCCGTGCGTACAGCGGGGCGACGAACATCATCGTCAGACCCAGCGGCGCCACGCACAGCCCCGCCACGACCATCGACTGCCCGAGGCCGTACCCGGTCGACAGCGGAAGCTGCAGCAGTTGCGGCAGGACGAGCGAGACCGCGTAGAACGCGACGCCGACCATCACCGAGGTGAGGTTGGTCAGCAGCACCTCGCGCCGGGCCGAGGTCCGCAGATCGACCAGCGGAGCCGGGCTGCGCAGCTCGAAGAGCCCCCACAGCACCAGGATCACCAGGGACGCGGCGATCAGCCCGAGCGTGGTGGCCGAGGTCCAGCCCCAGTCGCTGCCCTTGGTGATCGGCAGCAGCAGGCAGACCAGTCCGAGCGAGAGCCCGAGGGCACCGGGCAGATCGAAGCGGCCCGGCGCTCGCAGCGAGGTCTCCGGTACGGCGAGGACGGTCAGCGCCATCGACAGCACCCCGAGCCCGGCGGCGCCGAAGAACAGCGTGTGCCAGTCGGCATGCTGGGCGACGAGCGCGGCGGCGGGCAGTGCGAGTCCGCCGCCCACCCCGATCGAGGAGCTCATCAGCGCCATCGCCGAGCCGAGCTTCTCGCGCGGCAGCTCGTCGCGCATGATGCCGATGCCGAGCGGGATGGCGCCCATGGCGAAGCCCTGGAGCGCCCGCCCCACGATCATGACCATGAGTTCATCGGTGAAGGCGCAGATCAGCGAGCCGATCACCATGACGGCGAGGCTGGCGAGCAGCATCTTCCGCTTGCCGTAGAGGTCCCCGAGCCTGCCCATGATCGGCGTGGCGACGGCCCCCGCGAGCAGCGTCGCGGTCAGGACCCAGGTGGCGTTGGACGGATCGGTGTGGAGAAGGGCGGGCAGGTCCTTGATGACGGGGACGAGCAGGGTCTGCATCACCGCGACGGTGATACCCGCGAAGGCGAGAACGGGGACGACACCGCCACCCGCCCGGTCCTTCCGCGGATCGGGGAGCGGCTGCTCCCCGGCGAGCTGATCGTTCGGCGTCTGCGGCATTCGTGCGGCCTCCGGGCAGCGGAAGAAGAGGGGTGGAGGTGGAGTGCGGTCCTGCGGCGGGCAGCAGTGACCGCCAAGTGTGTGCACTCTGAACGCTTCCGGATGTCCGTCGTATTCCGGTGAACGTGGTGCGAACAGGACTGTCCTGTCCGGCTGAACCCTGCGGGAGCGCACGCACCGGTGTGACGCGCACCGCTGACCCCGTGGGTTCGCGCTGAAGGATCTCCGGTCTCCCCGAGCCCGCGGGAATCCCGGCCCGGTGCTCCCGAAGCTACGGCGAAGTGATGAGCAGCCCGCTGTCGCGGCCCCTCTACTCCTTTCCAGGGCTTGTGGAAAGCCCGTTCAGGGTGGCTTGTCCCGGGACAAGGTGACCTTGACCATCCAGCAGGTGCCGGCCCGGCAGGTCCGCCGCGGCAGGTGCGGGTGGCGCCGCCGGGCGCAGACGGTCGTCTGACCTTCCATCAGATTGAAACGTGTTCTACTCTTGCGCCGTTCCAGTGGCCGCGACCGGCGAGGATCCGCAATGGGCATCGCAATCACCCGAGAACAGAGGGAGCTGGCGCAGTCCGTACGGGGGTGGCTGGCGCGCGCCGTACCGCCCGAGGAGGTCCGCGGACTCCTCGACACGAGCGCCCCCGGCCTGCGCCCCGGCTGCTGGGACGGGCTCGCGGAACAGGGCCTGCTCGCCCTCCATCTGCCCGAGGAGTACGGGGGAGGGGGCGGCACGCTCCTCGACCTCGCCGTCGTCCTGGAGGAGGCGGGACGGGCCGCGCTCCCCGGCCCCTACCTGGCGACCGTGCTCGCCTCGGCGGTGCTCGGTGCGGCGGCGCCCGGCGCGGCAGAGGTGAGCGCTCTCGTGCGCGCCCTCGCGGCCGGTACCCGCATCGGTGCCGTCGCCCTCGGCCCCGGCGGCCTCACCGCCGTGGAGAGCGAGGGCGGCCACCGCCTCGACGGCGTCGCCCCGCCCGTGCTCTCCGCCGCCGAAGCCGACCTGCTCCTGCTCCCCGCGGATTCGGCCACCGGCATCCTCTGGTTCGCCGTCGACTCCGCCACCGAAGGGCTGACCGTGCGCCCGCATCCCGGCGCCGACCCCACCCGCCCCACCGCCGAGGTCCGGGCCGACGGCGTCCACGTCCCCGCCGGCCGGGCCGTCCGCACCGATTCCGGGACCGTACGCGATCTCGCCGCCTCCCTGTTCGCCGCCGAAGCCTGCGGCACCGCCGCCTGGGCGCTGGACACCGCCGTCGCGTACGCCAAGGTCCGGGAACAGTTCGGTCGCCCCATCGGCCAGTTCCAGGGCGTCAAGCATCTCTGCGCCGACATGCTCGTGCGCGTCGAGCAGGCCCGCGCGCTCGTATGGGATGCCGCCCGCGCGGCCGACGAGACCTCGCAGATACGCGCACTGGTCGCCGCCCTCGCTGCGGGCGCCGCGCTCGACTCCGCGTACGGCTGCGCCAAGGACTGCATCCAGATCCTCGGCGGCATCGGCTTCACATGGGAGCACGACGCCCACCTCCATCTGCGCCGGGCCCTGGTGGCACGGCAGCTGCTGGGGGCCGGGGACGCCCACCGGCTGCGGGCCGCCCGGCTGGCCGAGCGCGGCGCGCGGCGCGAACTCTCGCTGGAGCTCCCCGCCGAGGCCGTACGCCATCGCGCCGAGGCGCGCCGGGCCGTCGCCGCCGTCCGGGGACTCGACCCGAAGGCGGCCCGCCGCGCCCTCGCCCCGACCGGCTACGCCGCCCCGCACCTGCCCGCCCCGTACGGCCTGGGTGCCGGCCCGGTCCAACAGCTCGCCGTGCAGGAGGAGCTGAAGGAGCAGGGCGTGAAGGTGAGCGATCTCGGCATCGCCACCTGGGTGGTGCCGTCCCTCCTCGCGTACGGGACACCGGAGCAGCAGGACCGCTACCTCCTCCCCACCCTGCGTGGCGAACTCCTCTGGTGCCAGCTGTTCTCCGAACCCGGCGCCGGTTCCGACCTCGCCTCGCTCCGTACGAGGGCCGAGCGGACCGCCGAGGGCTGGCGGATCAACGGCCAGAAGGTGTGGACGAGCGCCGCCCAGTGGGCCGACCACGGCATCCTGCTCGCCAGGACCGACCCGGACGCACCCAAGCACCAGGGGATCGGCTACTTCCTCGTCGACATGAAGAACACCGAAGGCATCGACATCCGTCCGCTGAAGGAGATCACCGGCGACTCCCTCTTCAACGAGGTGTACTTCGACGACGTCCTGCTCCCCACGGACGCCGTCGTCGGCGAGACCGGCGACGGCTGGCGGGTCGCCCGCAACACTCTGGGCAACGAACGTGTCCACATGGCCGACCAGATGACCTTCGACACCGGGCTGGAAGCGCTGATCGCCCGTTCCGGTGAGCTCGACGACACCTGCCGGGCCAGGATCGGCGCCCTGGCCGCCGAGGCGCACGCACTCGCCTGCATCGGGCTGCGGACCACCCTGCAGCAGGTCTCCGGACTGGAGCCGGGCGCCGGGGCGTCCGTACGCAAACTCGTCCGGACCACCCACCAGCAGAAGGTCGCCGAACTCGCCCTGGAACTGCTCGGCCCGGCCGGCGCGACCGCCGAGGGGCCCGCGGCACGGGCCCTGCACGGCTTTCTGATGTCCCGCTGTCTGACCATCGCGGGCGGCACCACCCAGGTCCAGCTCAATGTCGTCGCCGAGCGCATCCTCGGCCTGCCACGGGACCCGTGACCGCCGGCCCGGCCGGGTCCGCCGGGGCCTGGCTGGCATTGCCTGGGGGCGCGGGCATGTTCGCGCTCGCCTACGGACTCGTCTGCCGTGAACTGCACCCATTCGGCCCCGGAAACCCCGTTTCCACCCCCACCAACCCACCGCCAGGTCTCACTCCCGCTCACCACCACTCACTTCAGCTCAGCAAACCGTCAGCAGCTCACAACCCTCGCTCTCGGCCAGGCGCTCACCGGTCACGCAGTCTTCCGCTGACCGGCTTCCGGTGTCACTATCTGACACCGCGTCAGATAAGTCGGCGGTCGGACAGTGGCGGCGGCCCGGGAGGAAGACCATGAAGGCATACATCGTCGGTGTCGGGATGACGAAGTTCGAGAAGCCCGAGACACGCGACTGGCAGTACTGGGACATGGTGAAGGAGGCCGGGACGGCAGCGCTCGCCGACGCCGGGATCTGCTACGAGCAGGTGCAGCAGGTCCCCGTCGGCTACTGCTTCCAGGCCTCCACGGCCGGTCAGCGGTCGGTGTACGAACTCGGGCTGACCGGAGTGCCCGTCTACAACGTCAACAACAACTGCGCGACCGGTTCGACCGCGCTCATGATGGCCCGGCAGTTCGTCGAAGGCGGTATCAGCGACTGCGTCCTCGCGCTCGGCTTCGAGAAGATGGCGCGCGGGGCGCTCGGCGGCGGCTCCGACGGCGGCGACTTCGCGACGTCCCCCGTGGCTCGGCAGTACGGGATCATGGCAGCCGCGCACGGCTTCGAGAGGACCCCTCCCACTGCCCAGATCTTCGGCAACGCGGCCCGCGAACACATGGAGCGGTACGGGACGACCGAGGCACAGCTCGCGGCGGTCGGCGCCAAGAACCACCGGCACTCGGTGAACAACCCGTACGCCCAGTTCCAGGACGCGTACACGGTCGACGAGATACTCGCCGCCAGGACCGTCCGCCGCCCGCTCACCAAGCTCCAGTGCTCGCCCACGTCCGACGGGGCGGCCGCCGCAGTCGTCGTGTCGGAACGGTTCGCCGAGCGACACGCGCTGGGCGACCGCGCCGTCGAGATCGTCGCCCAGGCCATGACGACCGACACCGCCGACTCGTTCGCCTCCGGCACCTGCATCGACGCCGTCGGACAGCCCATGTCGCGGGCCGCCGCCCAGCAGGTGTACGAGAAGTCCGGACTGGGCGCCGCCGACCTCGACGTCATCGAGCTGCACGACTGCTTCTCGGTCAACGAACTCCTCACCTACGAGGCGCTCGGCCTGTGCGGTGAGGGCGAGTCCGGCAAACTCGTGGAGTCGGGGGCCACGACGTACGGCGGCCGCTGGGTCGTCAACCCGTCCGGCGGGCTGATCTCCAAGGGCCACCCGCTCGGCGCCACCGGCATCGCCCAGGCTGCCGAACTCACCTGGCAGCTGCGCGGCGAGGCGGGAGCCCGGCAGGTGCCCGACGCCCGGGTCGGGCTCGCCCACAACATCGGGCTCGGCGGGGCGGCGGTGGTGACGCTGCTGCGTCGGTAGTGCACACACCGGACGGCCCCGCCAGGGCCATTGGGCCGATCCGGCCGCCGGACGAAATACCGATGTACGGGGCGCTGGGCGGCTGCGAATATGACGTCCATGGTTGACGTCACGACGCCCGCACAGCTGCAGATCCTGCGGAAGCCGCGCACCTGGGCGGTGGTGCTCGCTGCCTGCGTCGGTCAGTTCCTCGTCGTCCTCGACGTGTCCGTCGTCAACGTGGCGCTGCCGTCCATGCGGGCCGACCTGGGGTTGAGCGCCGGTCAGCTGCAGTGGGTGCTCAACGCCTACGCGATCGCGTTCGCCGGGTTCATGCTGCTCGGCGGCAGGGCCGCCGACATATACGGCCGCAAGCGGATGTTCCTGGTCGGCCTCGGCCTGTTCACCGCGGCCTCGCTCGTCGGCGGATTCGCGCAGGAGGGCTGGCAGTTGCTGGCCGCTCGCGCGACGCAGGGGCTCGGCGCGGCCGTCCTGTCTCCCGCGACCCTCACTCTCCTCACCGCCGCAGTTCCCGAAGGTCCGGCCAGAACCAGGGCGATCGGCACCTGGATGGCGGTCGGTGCGGGCGGCGGCGCGGCCGGCGGGCTGGTCGGCGGCGTGCTCACCGACCTCCTCTCCTGGCGCTGGGTCCTGCTGATCAACGTGCCGTTCGGGGTGCTCGTCCTGATCGGCGCGACGATCTGGCTCGCCGAGAGCAGGGCGGGTGCACGGCACCGGATCGACCTCCTGGGCGCGGTGCTGGTCACCGTGGGCCTGGCCACGGTCTCGTACGGCATCGTGCAGACCGAGCAGGAGGGCTGGACCACGGCAGCCACCCTGGTTCCACTGCTCGGCGGGCTTGTGCTGCTCGCCCTCTTCGTCCTGGTGGAGGTCCGGACAGCGGTGCCGCTGATGCCGCTGCGGGTGTTGTCGACGCGGGCGGTGGCGTCGGCGAACGTGGCGATGCTCGTGATGGGTTCCGCGACGTTCTCGATGTGGTACTTCATGACTGTGTACGCGCAATCCGTGCTGGGCTACACGCCGGTGGAGGCCGGACTCGCCCTGCTTCCCACCTCGTTGGCCGTCGTGCTCGGATCGACGTTCGCGCCGCGGATCATGGCCGTGACCGGTGCGAAGAACCTGGTTCTGATCGGCCTGGCGATCACTGCCACGGGCCTCGGCTGGCAATCGACGATGGGCGCCGACGGCTCGTACCTCACGTCGATCTGCGGGCCCGGCATCCTGATGATGGCCGGTGCGGGGTTTGCGTCCACCCCGCTCGCTTCCCTCGCCACCTCGGGCGCGGCCCCCGGCGACGCAGGTCTGGTCTCCGGGCTGGTCAACACCTCGCGCACGATGGGCGGTGCGCTGGGTCTCGCCGTGCTCTCCACGGTCGCGGCGGCACGGACCGGCGGCGGCGACGGGGCGCAGGAGCTGACCGCAGGGTTCGCGCTGGCGTTCCGGACAGCCGGCTCGGTACTGCTCGGCGGGCTGCTGCTGATGGCGCTGTGGTTGCCGCGGCACGTCGGCAGTGCCCGGCGCTGACCCGGACCGTCGCTACAACCACCCCTGCTGCCGCGCCGCCCGCACCGCCTCCATGCGATTGCGCGTACCCGTCTTGCCGATCGCCGACGACAGATAGTTGCGTACCGTCGACTCCGACAGATGCAGGGTCGCAGCGATGTCCGCGACCGTCGCTCCGTCCGCCGACGCGTTCAGCGCGTCGCG
Source organism: Streptomyces sp. NBC_00316 (assembly GCF_036158715.1). NCBI lineage: Bacteria > Bacillati > Actinomycetota > Actinomycetes > Kitasatosporales > Streptomycetaceae > Streptomyces > Streptomyces sp. NBC_00316. The sequence goes on from NZ_CP108023.1 coordinate 6,212,141, forward strand.
CTCCCGCACGGTCAGCGGGCTCGGTCCCGCACTGAGGGCGGCCGCGGCAAGAGCGGGATCGATGACCGTTTCACCGGTCAGCACCCGGCGGATGGCCGCCGCGAGTTCCTCGACGGGACCGTCCTTGACGAGGAAGCCCGCCGCCCCGGCCTCCATCGCGCGGCGCAGATAGCCGGGCCGGCCGAAGGTGGTGAGGATCAGTACCCGGCAGTCAGGCACCTCCTCACGCAGATCGGCGGCGGCGTCCAGTCCGCTGCGGCCCGGGAGTTCGATGTCGAGGAGTGCCACATCGGGCCGCGACGCCAGCGCGGCGTCCACGATCTTGTCACCGGCGGCCACCTGGGCCACCACCTCGATGTCGGGTTCCAGGCCGAGCAGCAGGGCGAGCGCGCCGCGCATCATGCCCTGGTCCTCGGCGAGCAGCACGCGCACGGACCTGGTCGGCCGGTGGTCCTGGGACATCTCGTTCACCGGCCCAGCGTAGGGGGTGGGGCAGGGCGTCCGGCGGCATCCGCCGCGTCCGCGGCGTCCGTCGTGTCCACCGGCAGTTCCGCGACGACCACGAAGCCGCCGCCCTGACCGGGGCCCGCCGTCAGCGAGCCGCCGGCCGCGGCAAGGCGTTCGGTGAGGCCTTTGAGGCCGGTGCCGCCGATGCCCGGAGCGGGCGGCTCGGCGGCCTGCCCGCGGCCGTCGTCGGTGACGGTCAGCCGGACCCGTTCGCCCGTGCCGTCGACCACGAACGAGCAGGTGGTCGCATTGCTGTGGCGTACGACGTTGGTCACCGCCTCCCGCACCACCCAGCCCAGCAGTGCCTCTGCCTGCGGGGCGAGCGGCGGTCCCGAGCGGCGGACCACCGGTTCGACCCCGGCGGCCGTCAGCGCGGACCTGGCCCGGTCGAGCTCGGTGGCCAGACTCCCCTCGCGGTAGCCGGTGACCGCCTCCCGGATCTCGGTGAGGGCCTGGCGGCCGACGGACTCGATGTCGGCGACCTGGAGCAGCGCCGCGTCGATGTCGCGCGGGGCCAGCCGGCGCGCGGCCTCCGACTTGACGACGATCACGGAGAGCGTGTGCCCCAGCAGATCGTGCAGATCCCGGGAGAAGCGGAGCCGCTCCTTCTCCACGGCGGTCCTGGCCAGTTCCTGCCGGGTGGCCCGCAGTTCCATCACGGTCTCGGACAGGGTGAGGATCGCGGCGGTCACGGCGCCCGAGATGAAGGTGCCGTACCCGATGGTCCACGGGTCCGAATCGCCGTCCGCGCGCCAGACGGCGATGAGGCTGGCGACGATCGCGAGGCCGAGCAGGCCGAGCGCCAGCTGCCGGTGGCGCAGGATCGTGCCGCAGGCGAGCGAGAGCAGCGGGAAGAACAGCAGCCAGCTGCCGCCGTAGCCGATCGCCAGGCCGCACGTGACCACGGCCATCACGGCGAGCAGCACGTACGACGCCGGGCTTTCACGCTTCTCCCTGACGAACCCACGGAACACCACGGAGATGTACAGGGAGTTGAAGGTGAGCAGTCCGAGACCGCCGATCCAGGGGTTCGGCGTCTCACCCTGGAAGAGGTTGGAGAAGGAGCCCAGCCCTATCAGCAGCCAGGGCAGCAGGGCATACGGGCCGGGCGGCCCGAGGCGCCCTTCCTCCCGGTGCCGCCTGTACCGTTCCTTGCGCGATTCCGATCCGTTCCGGGGCATGCTCGCTCCGCTCATGCCGTCCTCGCGGACCGACGGTACGAGACGACGGCATACGTACCGAACACCAGCAGCCACCCGGCGAGTACGGTGATCGTCCCCGCGGACGGTGCGTGGCCGCCGGTGGCCGCCCAGCCCAGGTCGGCGAACCGGTGGGCGGGGGTGTACGAGCCGATGCTGCGCATCCACGAGGGGAACTCGGAGAGCGGGAACCACAGCCCGCCGACGATCGCGAAGCCCATCAGAGCGGCCACGTTGACCACTCCGGTGGCCTGTGGGGTGAGCCGGTAGCCGTTGCCGATGCCGAGCAGGGTGAACGGCAGGGCGCCGATCCACAGCAGCAGCGTCAGGGCGATCCACTGCCCGGCCTCCAGCCGTACGCCGTTGACCAGCGCCCCTGCGAGCAGCACCGCCAGGACGGTGGGCAGCACGGTCACCGAACCGCTGATCGCGCGGCCCGCGACCACCCGGGACGGGTCGAGCGGGGTGATCCGCAGCTGCTGGAGCCAGCCGAGGGACTTGTCGGAGGCCACGCCCGTACCGATGGACATGGCGGCGCCCAGCGCGCCGTACGCCGCCATACCGACCATGGACATGACCTTCCACTCGGCCGCGTCGTCGCCGCCCCCGCCGAGGTTGGTGAAGAGCAGATACATCAGCACCGGCATCCCGATCCCGAAGATCATGAAGAATCCGTCGCGCAGGGTACGGCGGATCTCGAGCACGATGTAGGGAAACATCAGACGGTCTCCTTCTCCGAGAGGGTGGCGGGGCTGGTCAGCGAGAGGAACGCGTCTTCGAGCGTGGGCCGGGAGACCTGGAGATCGCGGATCCGGCCGAGGCGGGCCAGTTCGATCACCGTGGCGTCCGAGTCGTCCGTACGCAGCAGGGCACGATCCCCGCGGATCTCGACGGCGTTGACGCCGGGCAGCAGTTCCAGGCCCTCGGTCGGTCCGCCCGCCAGGTCGAAGGAGACGTGGCTGCCGCCGACCGACTCCTTGATCCGGTCACCGCTGCCGTCGGCGACGATCCGGCCGTGGTCGATGACGACGATCCGGTCGGCGTTCTCGTCGGCCTCCTCCAGATAGTGCGTGGAGAAGAGGACCGTGTTGCCGCGCCGTGCGTAGGCCCGCATGGAGTCCCAGAACGCGCGCCGGGCCTCGACGTCCAGGGCGGCGGTCGGCTCGTCCAGGACGATCAGCTCCGGGTTGCCGGCCAGCGCGACGGCGAACCGGACACGCTGGATCTGCCCGCCGGAGAGCTTGTCGATGCGCCGGTCGGCGTACGAGGCGACCCCCGCCAGGGCCAGTGACTCGGGGACCGGCATGGGGTTCGGGTAGGTGGAGGCGACGAAGGCGATCAGTTCGCGCACCGTCACCCGGGGGATGGGGCGCCCGTCCTGGAGCATGGCGCCGACCCGGCCGGCCCGTACCGCCTGCTCGGGGGTCCGGCCGAGCAGCTGCACACCGCCGGAGTCCGGCTCGTCGAGCCCGAGCAGAAGGCCGATGGTGGTGGACTTGCCCGCGCCGTTGCGGCCGAGCAGGGCGACGGTCTCGCCGCGTTCGACGGTCAGGTCGATCCCGTCGACGGCCCGCACGGTCCGTTCCGCCCGGCCGAAGGTCTTGACTGCCCCGGTGAAGATCACCGCGGGCCCGCTCCCCGTTGTCTTTTCCATGCCCATGACGCTACGGAACCGGACGCTGTCCCGGCAGAGGCGCATGTACGGACTCCGCGATGACAAATGTCATGGCCGGGACCGGCCGTCGCGCCGTACCGGTCAACGGATCTGACGAGGGGTCAGCAGTCTTCACAACTGTGGGGGGCTGCGTTATACATAGGGCCAACCGGCTAGAACGCGTTCTAGAACGAGCGTTCCGGCCGGCCCCGCACGACCTCGGTGCGGCCGACGGTGCGGACGGCTGCACCGAGGTCTTCCCACCATCAAGGAGCAGCTCTCCCATGCCCATTGATGCCGCAAGGGCGGTCGCCGCCGAACCCCGGACCGCCGAGATCACCTGGGACCACAAGGACGTCCAGCTCTATCACCTGGGACTCGGTGCAGGCGTTCCCGCCACCGACCCCGGCGAACTGCGCTACACCCTCGAGTCGAGGCTCCATGTGCTGCCCAGCTTCGCCACTGTCGCGGGCGGCGGCATGGGCGGCTTCGGCGGACTGTCCTCGCCCGGGATCGACATCGATCTGGCCGCCGTGCTCCACGGCGCCCAGACCGTACAGGTGCACCGGCCGGTGCCGGTGACGGGCAGGGCGGTGCAGACGTCGAAGGTCGCGGCCGTGTACGACAAGGGCAAGGCGGCCGTCGTCGTCCTGCGTACCGAGGCCGCCGACGACGACGGCCCGCTGTGGACCAACGACGCCGAGATCTACGTGCGCGGTGAAGGCGGCTTCGGCGGTGAACGCGGCCCGTCCGGACGGCAGGCCGTCATCGCCGTGGTCCCGGACCGCACGGTCGAGCGGCGCATCCGCGAGGACCAGGCGCTGCTCTACCGGCTCTCCGGGGACTGGAACCCGCTGCACGCCGACCCCGAGTTCGCCGTGAAGGCAGGCTTCGACCGGCCGATCCTGCACGGGCTGTGCACCTACGGCATGACGCTCAAGGCCGTGGCCGACACGCTGCTCGACGGTGATGTGACCCGCATCCGCTCGTACCGCACCCGGTTCGCCGGGGTGGTCTTCCCCGGCGAGACCCTCCGCATCCGGATGTGGGCCGGGGAAGGCCATGTCCGCGTCGTCGTGACCGTCGTCGAGCGCGACGACGCACCGGTCCTGGCCGACACGTTCGTCGAACACTCCTGAATCACGCCACGATCCGAGGGGAGCCGCACCATGCGCGCAGCCGTACTGCACGAGATAGGGCAGGACAAACTGGAGGTCCTCGACGACGTCGAGGCGGTGGGCTTCGGCCCCGGCAAGGTCAGGCTCCGCATCCGGGCCACCGGACTGTGCCACTCCGACGTCTCGGCGATGAACGGTGTGCTGCCGCAGCCCGCCCCCTTCATCCCCGGCCACGAGGGTGCGGGCGAGGTCATCGACATCGGTGACGGTGTCACCGGACTGAGCACGGGGGACCGGGTGGTGGTCTGCTGGCTGCCCGCCTGCGGGGCGTGTCCCGCCTGCAGACGCGGCCAGACGCAGCTGTGCCTGGCCGGCTTCATGAACGCGGGCACACCCAACTTCAAGCGCCCCGGCGGCGATGTGTTCGGCTTCGCCGGCACCGGCACCTTCACCGAGGAGGTGGTCGTCGACGCGGGCTGCGCGGTGCCGATCCCCGACGACGTGCCGTTCGAGATCGCCGCGCTGATCGGATGCGGGGTCACCACCGGGCTCGGCGCCGCGATCAACACAGCGCAGGTGGGGGCCGGTTCGTCGGTCGCCGTGATCGGCTGCGGCGGGGTGGGCATCGCCGCGATCCAGGGCGCCAGGGTCCAGGGCGCAGCCCAGATCGTAGCCGTCGACCCGGTCGCGTCCCGGCGCGAGGCGGCACTGCGGTTCGGCGCGACCGAGACGGTCGCGCCCGAGGGACTCGGCGACGCCAGGCAGCGGATCACCGGCGGCGAGGGCTTCGACTACGTCTTCGAGGTCGTCGGCAAGTCGGCCACGGCCCGCACGGCGTACGAGAACACCCGGCGCGGCGGAACGCTCTGCATCGTCGGCGCGGGCGCCATGGACGACAACTTCCAGGTCAACATGTTCGAGCTGTTCTTCGACGAGAAGCGGATCCTGCCGTCCATGTACGGGGGAGGGGATGTGCTGCGGTCGTACGAACGGGCCATTGCGCTCTGGCGGGCCGGCCGGATCGACCTCGAATCGATGATCACCCACCGGGTGCCGCTCGCCGGGATCAACGACGCCCTCGACCAGATGAGGACCGGCGAGTCGCTCCGCACCTGCATCGAACTCTGACGGACCGCCCATCACCGTGCTCCGAAAGGACTTCGAGGTTCCGATGTCACACCCCCTTCCGCTGGACGGGCTGTCCGCGATCGTCACGGGCGCGGGCCGCGGCCTCGGGCGCGCCGAAGCGCTGGAACTGGCGAGGCTCGGCGCGGCCGTCGTCGTCAACGACTACGGACAGCCGGGCCGCGACGGCTCCGGCGAGGCGTCCGCGGCCCCCGCCGAGGAGGTCGCCGAGGAGATCCGTGCGGCGGGCGGCCGGGCGTTCGCCCACCTCGGCGACGTCTCCGACCACGCGCAGGCCCGCGCCCTGGTCGAGCTGGCCGTCAGCACGTACGGCAAGCTCGACATCCTGGTCAACAACGCGGGGATCCTCCGCGACCGGATGGTCTTCTCCATGACCGAGGACGAGTGGGACTCCGTCATCCGGGTCCACCTCAAGGGCCACTTCAACACCACCCACTTCGCCGCGTCCCACTGGCGTACCCGCTCCAAGGAATCCGGCGGGCCGGTCTACGGCCGGATCGTCAACACCTCGTCCGAGGCGTTCCTCGCAGGCTCGGCGGGCCAGCCGAACTACGCGGCGGCCAAGGGCGGCATCGTCGGCCTCACCACCTCCACGGCCCTCGCCCTCGCCAAGTACGGCGTCACGGCCAACGCGATCTGCCCACGGGCCCGCACGCGGATGACGGAGGACGTCTTCGCGGGCTTCGAGGAGCCGGCCGACGGCCGGCTCGACCCACTGGCCCCCGAGCACGTCTCGCCGTTGGTCGGCTATCTGGCGTCACCGTCGGCGGCCCGGGTCAACGGCCAGCTGCTCGTGGTGCACGGCGGGATGGTCGCGGTCGTCGAACGCCCCAGGGTGGCGGTGAAGTTCGACTCGTCGAAGGAGACGTTCTCGTTCGACGAGCTGGACGAGCTGATCTCTCCGTACTACCAGGACCGCCCGGCGAACCAGACGTTCGCGGCGGCGGAGGTACTCGGTCTGAAGCGGGGGTGAGCCTCCGGGAGGGCGCCGGACAAGGAAGGGCCTCCGCGACGCAGTCATGTGCCGCGGAGGCCCTTCCCTCCCTCGTCGAGTTATTGCGGCCGGGCCGCCCTGCTGCGCTCCCCGGCGGGGCGCCGGTGGCGACCGTGCGGCTGTACGTCCGTGCTCTCCATCGACACACCCCCTCGGTGCTTTCCGGAGCCGCCGGCTTCGGCCCGTTCGGCGTCCGCCCCCGGCGGACGCGTCTGGGTCGTGTCGGTTCGGGCTTCAGACATGTGGGAAGTCACCCCGTTGTGTTCGCTTGCGTGTATGTCACCGGGACCAGCGCGCCACCGCCCGACGCGGTCACCGTCGGCAACCGCCCCGATTGGCTGCGTAGCCCCCAGGCCCGGAATCCTAGACGGGAGCCGTACGCCCCACGAGAGGCGCCTGCCCCAGTGGAACCGGCTTACACACTGCAGGAGGCGCGGCGGCCGCGGACGGTTGCATACCGCTTTCCGTGGCCGCCGCCCACGCCGGCCCGGCGCCGGGTTCCTCGTCCACCGGCGGCGCCATCAGGGCCACCCCGCACGGCACGTCCCCGTTCGCGTACGGCAGCTTGAGCACCCCGTCCCTGGTCCACAGCCCCGACCCGGCCAGCCACCCCTCGGGGACGGGGAGTTGATGCAGCCGACGCCCCGCCGGGCGCCACACCCCGACCCAGCTGCCGGCCGCCCCGTCGATCCGCAGCGCCACCGCACAGCTCTCCGGCATCAGCACCTGCCCCGGCTGGACGGCGAACGGCGTCACCGCCACATCCGCCGGCCGCAGACACTCCGGGAAACGCACCGGCAGGGAACTGCCGAGCACGCCCCACCCGAGCCGGTCGTGTCCCGGCGCGTCGGAGCGGATCAGCAGCAGCCCGCTGTCAGGTTCGGCGAGCAGCAGCCGGTCGTTGCTGTCCGGCGCGATCTGCAGCAGCGGCGTCACCTCGCCGCCCCGCCCCAGGTCCACGGCGACCGCCTTCACCGGCCCGCCGCCCACCGGCTCCCGGTCCAGGGCCAGCATGTGCCCCGTCCGGTCCAGCCACACCCCGCCGGAACACCGCCCCGGCACATCGGCGACGCGCTCCGGCCCGAACCCCCCGCCCGCCACCAGCCAGACGGTGGTCGACCGTTCCCCGACCGAAAGTGCGTACGCATGCGCGCCGTCCGGCGAGGGCGGCAGCAGGGTCAGGGACGCGTCGTTCGCGCATTCGATGGCACCGAGCGGCAGTTCGCCCGTCCCGGGGCCGGTCGGGTAGAGCAGCGAGAAGGTGTGACGGTCCGCCACCCGCCGCCGGATCAGTACGCGGCCGTCGGAGAGCGGCAGTACCTCGGAGTCCGGTTCCTCCGGCTGCCCGAGGGGGAGCGGCACGGCGTACGGCTCGTACCCGTCGAGTGTCCAGCGCTCGGGGAACCAGGAGGCGGCGCCGGCCGCTCCGGAGCGTGTGAGCCGTGCGGCGTACGAACCGTCGGCGGCGATGGTGAACGTGCCGGCCCGTCCGGCGATTCCACCGGCCGTACCCAGGGCGTTCGGCCCACCAGGGGCACCGGGCTCAGCCGTCTCGCCAGGCCCGCCGTCCACTGCGGGCGCCGCCACCCCTGCGGGCACATCCGCCCGTGCGGGCGCACCCACCCCCTCGGGCCTCTCCGCCCCCGCCGGCCCCTGTGGCCCTCCGGCCTTCTCCCGCCCCGCGGATGTCTCCGCCTTCTCCCGCCTCTCGGGTTCTTCCACTTCTCTCGCCTCTTCCGACGTGAGGCTCACCGTCGTGGCGGCCCCGGTGGTCTCGCCCTCGATGGCACAGGCAGTCATGTGCTCGTCACCTCCGGCAACCGAAGCTAGTTTTCGCACTTCCTGCCGAACAACACGGGCACTGCCACTTCACACATAAGGGTGGCGATGCCCGCATTTACCTGAGAGTGAGGGGGCGGTTGTGCTCCCGACCTGGTGGGTAGCTAAGGTTAGGCATCCCTAAGCATTCCCTGTGAGTCCTTCAACTGGAGCAAGTGAGTACGTGATGTCGATACGACGCCGCAGCACCGCAGCAGTCGGCCTGGCAGTTGCCGCCGCCCTCGCCCTCTCGGCATGCGGCAGCGGCGACAGCGGGAAGACGGACGACTCGGCCAAGTCCGGTGGCGACAAGAAGGCGGCCGTCGCGACGGGCGGCAAGGACTTCGGCGACGCGGCGAAGAAGACGGCCGGGTACGGGACGGACGCCGAGGCGGGCCAGTTCCCGCGGACCCTCACCCACGCCATGGGCAAGACCGAGCTCAAGTCCGCGCCGAAGCGGGTCGTCGTGCTGGACGTCGGCGAGTTCGACAACGTCGTCTCGCTCGGTGTGAAGCCGGTCGGTTACGCCCCCTCCGAGGGTGACGCGGCCATCCCCTCGTACCTGAAGAAGGACGCGGGCAACCCGAAGAACGTCGGCACGATCAACAACCTCAACCTCGAGGCGATCGCGGGGCTGAAGCCGGACCTGATCCTCGGCAGCCAGCTGCGTGCCGCCGACAAGTACGACCAGCTCTCCAAGATCGCGCCGACCGTGTTCTCCATCCGTCCGGGCTTCACCTGGAAGGAGAACTACCTCCTCAACGCGGCGGCGCTGGACAAGACCGCCAAGGCGAAGAGCGAGCTCGACGCGTACGAGAAGAAGGCCGCGAAGCTCGGCGAGGACATCGGCCCCGACAAGCCGACCATCTCCATGGTCCGCTACCTGCCGGACCGGATCCGTCTCTACGCCAAGGCGTCGTTCATCGGCACGATCCTCGAGGACGCCGGTCTGCCGCGGCCCAAGAACCAGCAGATCAACGACCTGGCCGCGGAGATCAGTCCGGAGAAGATCGACGAGGCGGACGCCGACTGGATCTTCACCGGTGTCTACGGCGACCCGAAGGCCACCAAGCGCGACACCACCCAGTCCAACCCGCTGTGGAAGAACCTGAAGGCGGTCAAGGAGGGCCGGGCGAAGGACGTCCCGGACGAGACCTGGTACCTCGGCCTCGGTGTCACGGCGGCGAACATGGTCCTCGACGACCTGCGCGCGGACCTGGTCAAGTAACGACCGCACACAACGGTGACCGCCACCGGAACGGTGCGTGACGGCACGTGACCGACCGCGGTCGGCCCGTCGCAGGTCACCCACAGGTATCCACAGGTCATCGCAGTCATGGGCAGCGGGGCACGGACGGAAGGTAGCCTTTCCTCCGTGCCCCGTCTGTCTGAAGTCCTCGCCGCGCTCGACGCCCTGTGGCCCCCCGCGCGGGCCGAGGGGTGGGACGCGGTCGGCACGGTCTGCGGAGACGTCGACAATCCGGCCGCCGAGGTCGACCGCGTGCTCTTCGCCGTCGACCCCGTCCAGGAGGTCGCCGACGAGGCGGTCAAGCTCGGCGCCCAGCTGATCGTCACCCATCACCCGCTCTATCTGCGGGGGACGACGACCGTCGCTGCCGACACCTTCAAGGGCCGGGTCGTGCACACCCTCATCAAGCACGACATCGCCCTGCACGTCGCGCACACCAACGCCGACACCGCCGAGCCCGGAGTCTCCGACGCCCTCGCCGGCGCCCTGGACCTGCGCGTCACCGGCCCCCTGGTCCCGGACCCGACCGACCCCAAGGGCCTTCGCGGCCTCGGCCGGATCTGCGAACTGGACCACCCCGAGACCCTGCGCGAGTTCGCCGCCCGCGCCGCCGCCCGGCTGCCCGCCACCGCGCAGGGCATCCGCATGGCCGGCGACCCGGAGGCCGTCGTCCGTACCGTCGCGGTCAGCGGCGGCTCCGGCGACAGCCTTTTCGACGCGGTGCGCGCCGCGGGCGTCGACGCCTTCCTCACTGCGGATCTGCGCCACCACCCGGCCTCGGAGGCCGTTCAGCAGTCCCCGATCGGCCTGGTCGACGCCGCGCACTGGGCCACCGAATGGCCCTGGTGCGAACAGGCCGCAGCGCAGCTCGACGCGATTTCCGACCGCCACGGATGGGGCCTGCGGGTCCATGTCTCGAAGCAGGTCACCGACCCCTGGACCACCCACCACTCTTCTGGAGCCCCCAACTGAACGCCGCGCCCGCCGACCAGATCCGACTTCTCGACGTCCAGGCCCTCGACGTACGGCTGTCGCAGCTCGCCCACAAGCGCAAGTCGCTGCCCGAGCACACCGAGATCGAGTCGCTCACGGCCGACCTCGCCCAACTCCGAGACCTGCTGGTCGCCTCGCAGACCGAGGAGAGCGACACCGCCCGCGAGCAGACCAAGGCGGAGCAGGACGTCGACCAGGTGCGCCAGCGCGCCGTCCGCGACCAGCAGCGGCTGGACTCCGGCGCGATCACCTCGCCGAAGGACCTGGAGAGCCTGCAGCGCGAGATCGCCTCGCTGGCCAAGCGCCAGGGCGACCTGGAGGACGTCGTCCTCGAGGTCATGGAGCGCCGCGAGTCCGCGCAGGAGCGTGTCACCGAGCTGACCGCACGCGTCTCCGCCGTCCAGGCCAAGGTCGACGACGCGACCGAGCGCCGGGACGTCGCGACGCAGGCGCTCGACGAGGAGACCGCGAGCGTCACGAAGGAGCGCGAGATCGTCGCCGGCTCCGTACCGGCGGACCTGCTCAAGCTGTACGACCGGCTCCGCGCCCAGTCGGGCGGGGTGGGCGCCGCGCGCCTGTACCAGCGCCGCTGCGAGGGCTGCCGGCTGGAGCTGAACATCACCGAGGTCAACGACGTGAAGGCGGCGTCCCCGGACACGGTGCTGCGCTGCGAGAACTGCCACCGCATTCTGGTCCGTACGGCGGAGTCGGGCCTGTAATGACGCAATCCCGCCGGTTCGTCATCGAGGCCGACGGCGGCTCCCGGGGCAACCCGGGGCCCGCCGGTTACGGCGCGGTCGTGATCGACCAGGTGACGGGGGAGACCCTCGCCGAGGCCGCCGAGTACATCGGCGTCGCGACGAACAACGTGGCCGAGTACAAGGGCCTCATCGCCGGCCTGAAGGCCGCGAAGGCACTGGTGCCGGACGCGTCGGCGGACGGTGCGCTGCAGGTGCGCGTCCGGATGGACTCCAAGCTGGTCGTGGAACAGATGTCGGGCCGCTGGAAGATCAAGCACCCCGACATGAAGCCGCTCGCGGCGGAGGCGGCGCGGATTCTTCCGGCGGCCGCGGTCACCTATGAGTGGATCCCGCGCGAGAAGAACAAGCACGCGGACCGGCTCGCCAACGAGGCGATGGACGCGGGCAAGCGGGGCAGGCAGTGGGAACCGTCGGCGTCGACGGCCGCACTCGACACGCCCCGTACGCCTGCCCTCGACCTGCCGCCGGTCGGGGGTCCGCCCGGTGACGCGGCGGCGGGCGCGGCGAAGGCACGGGCGGCGATGTCCATCCGCCGCGAACCCGCGGCCACTCCGCAGGTCGGCTGGAGCGCCGCGGACCTCGGCGCACCGGCCACGTTCGTCCTGCTCCGGCACGGCGAGACGGCCCTCACGCCGGAGAAGCGGTTCTCGGGCAGTGGCGGCAGCGACCCGGAACTCTCGGCAGCCGGCCGCCACCAGGCCGAACGCGTGGCGGAGTCCCTCGCCGCCCGCGGCACCATTCAGGAGATCGTCAGCTCCCCGCTGCGGCGCTGCCGCGAAACAGCGGCGACGGTGGGTGCCCGACTGGGCCTGCCCGTCCAGATCGAGGACGGGCTGCGCGAGACGGACTTCGGGGCCTGGGAGGGCCTGACGTTCGCCGAGGTCCGTGAACGGTACGGCCCCGACCTGGACGCCTGGCTCGCCTCCACGCGAACGCCTCCCACGGGCGGCGGCGAGAGCTTCGCCGAGGTCGCCCGCCGGGTCTCGGCCGCCCGGGACCGCCTGACCACCCGCTGCGCGGGCCGCACGGTGCTCCTGGTCACCCACGTGACCCCGATCAAGACCCTGGTCCGCCTGGCTCTGGGAGCCCCACCGGATTCCCTGTTCCGGATGGAGCTCTCGGCGGCGTCGCTGTCGGCGGTGGCGTACTACGCGGACGGCAACGCCTCCCTGCGTCTGCTGAACGACACGTCGCACCTGCGCTAGAGCTGTGACCGGAAAGGTTTGCCGGGCGGCGCGAGCCGGTGAACCTTTCCGGTCACAGCACTAGGGACCGGGGCTCCCCGGGGAGGGGCGTGAGGCGCTCCGGCCTCCGCCCCGTCGGGGCGCCCCCGGGCCGGAGCGAAGCCGGCGCCCCGGACGGGGGAGGAATCAGCCCCGCAGCGCCGCCGCCTCGCCCGCCAACCGTTCCACCCGCGCCCAGTCCTTCGCCGCCAGTGCATCCCCCGGCACCATCCAACTGCCGCCCACGCAGCCGACGTTCGGCAGTGCCAGGTACGTCGGCGCCGAGGCGGGCGAGATGCCGCCCGTCGGACAGAACCGGGCCTGGGGGAGCGGTGCGGACAGCGCCTTCAGATACGCCGTGCCGCCCGCCGCCTCCGCCGGGAAGAACTTCATCTCGGTGACGCCGCGCTCCAGCAGCGCAACGACCTCGGACGTCGTCGAGACCCCCGGCAGGAACGGCACCCCGGCCGCCTTCATCGCGTCCAGCAGCGGATCTGTCCAGCCGGGACTGACCAGGAACCGTGCCCCGGCCGCCACCGTGTCGGCGACGTTCCGTGCGGAGATCACCGTGCCCGCCCCCACCACCGCGTCCGGCACCTCCGCCGCGATCGCCTCGATCGCGTCCAGCGCCGCAGCGGTCCGCAACGTCACCTCGATGGCCGGGAGCCCACCCGCGACCAGGGCCCGGGCGAGCGGCACCGCGTCGGCGGCGTCCTCCAGGACGACAACGGGGACAACAGGGGCAAGATTCAGCACCGAGGGGGAGGTCATGGGTTCATCTTGCCGTGCCACCGCACCCTACGCAACGAGCGTTGCGCATGTTGCAACAACTCTCGTCTGTGTGTCAGTGAATCTCCGTTACGACCACATCGAGCGACCACGCCCGCCCCGCCCGCCCGGGAGCCTCCGCCTCCACGACGTAACCCAGCTCCCGCAACACGTCCACCAGTTGCGCGGGCCCCTTCGGCTGCGCCCCCGACTGCAGCAGGTCGCGGACCATCCGCCCCTTGGTCGCCTTGTTGAAGTGGCTGACCACGGAACGCTTCTCCACCCCGTCCACCACCTGGGAGTGCAGCACCCGCACACTCGCCGTGCGCTCCGCCACCGCCCCCTTCGGCTTCCACGCCGCCGTGTACGCGGACGACCGCAGGTCCAGTACGAGCCCGTCCCCGGCCACCTCCGGCATGACCTCGGCCATCGACGCACGCCAGTGCGCACCCAGCGCGCCGAGCCCCGGCAGCTTCACCCCCATCGAGCAGCGGTACGACGGAATCCGGTCGCCCACCCGCACGGCGCCCCACAGCCCGGACAGGACCAGCAACGACTTCCCGGCCCGCCGCCGGGCCGCGGTGTCCAGGGACGCCAGGTCCAGTGCGTCGTACAGCACCCCGGTGTAGATCTCCCCGGCCGGCCGGGTCCCCGCCGTGCGCAGCGCGACGTTCTTCGCGATCTCGCCGCGCAGCCCGTCGCTCAGCCCGAGCACCTCGCGGGCCTTCTCCTCGTCCGCCGTGCACAGCTCGACCAGCTCGTCCAGGACCGCCGCCCGCGCCGCCGCGAGCCCCGGCAGGGACAGCGACTCCGGCTTCAGGGGTGCTCCGCGCCCCGAGGCGGCCTTTCCTTCGGAGGGCGGCAACAGCACGAGCACGGCGGTTCTCCTTCGTACGAACGGGGAAGGGCCCAGAACTGCACAGGCCGTCACGCCAGCGTACGGGGGCGGGCACTCCGCACGCCCCGGCCCCCGGCCCCGTACCGGCCGGCACCCGGCCACCCCCGAGCCCCGAGGCGGCGGCCCCCCACCCGGGATGCCGCCCACTCCGCCCCGCCATACGCTCGGTCCATGCCCCGCCGCCATCTCCACATGACCGGCGCAGCCGACACCCCGCTGAGGGCGGCCCTGCGCGAACTGCGCACCGCGCTCGGACTGCCCGCCGACTTCCCGACCGAGGTTCTCGCGGAGGCGGAGCAGGTGGCGAAGTCCCTCGTCCTGACCGGACACCAGGACGTGACGGACGTCCCGTTCTTCACCATCGACCCGCCCACGTCCACCGACCTCGACCAGGCGATGTACCTCGAACGCCGTCCGCACGGCTTCCGCGTGCACTACGCCATCGCCGACGTCGCCGCCTTCGTACGCCCCGGCGGCGCACTCGACACCGAGGCCCACCGCCGGGTGACGACGCTCTACTTCCCCGACGAAAAGGTGCCGCTGCACCCCACCCTCCTCTCCGAAGGCGCCGCCAGCCTCCTCGCCGGGCAGAACCGCCCCGTGCTGCTCTGGCGGATCGACCTCGACGCGGAGGGCGGCGCCGTCGCCACCGACGTACGGCGGGCCATGATCCGGAGCAGGGCCAAGCTGAACTACACGGAGGTCCAGCGGCAGATCGACGCGGGCACCGCCGAGGAACCCCTCGCACTGCTGGAGACCATCGGCCGGCTCCGTGAGGAACAGGAGATCGCCCGCGGCGGCATCTCGCTCGACGTGCCCGAGCAGGAGATCGTCCAGCGTGACGGCACGTACGGGCTGGAGTACCGCGCCCCGCTGCCCGCCGACGGCTGGAACGCCCAGATCTCCCTCCTCACGGGCATGGCCGCGGCCCGGTTGATGGCCGAATCGGGCACCGGCATCCTGCGCACGCTCCCGGTGGCCCCGGACGGCGCCGTCGCCCGTCTGCGCCGCTCGGCCGAGGCGCTCCACATCGACTGGCCGCATCACGTGCCGTACGCCGAGGTCGTCCGCGCACTCGACCCGAAGAAGGCCGGCCACGCCGCCTTCCTCCAGGAATGCACCACGCTGCTGCGCGGCGCGGGCTACACGGTCTTCGACCACGGCGACCTCCCCACCCCCGCCGTCCACGCCGCCGTCGCCGACCTCTACACGCACTGCACGGCACCGCTGCGCCGCCTCGTCGACCGGTACGCGGCCGAGCTGTGTGTCGCGGCGGTCGCCGACCAGCAGCCACCCGAGTGGGTGATGGCCGCCCTTCCCGACCTCCCGAAGGAAATGGGCGAGGGCACCCAGCGCGCCAACGCGGTGGAGCGCGAGTGCGTCGACCTGGTCGAGGCGGCACTCCTCAGCGACCGGGTGGGCGCGGTCTTCGACGGGTACGTGGTCGACGTACAGGACGAGGAACCCACGATCGGCACGGTCCACATCGAGCAGCCCGCCGTCGTCGCGCGCATCAACGGCGGCACGACCGAACTCCCCCTGGGCGAACGCCTCCGGGTCCGTCTCACCCAGGCGGACCCGGGCACGGCGAAGGTCCTGTTCGCCCCCGCATGAGCGCGGCGACGGCGCGGACGGTCGGGCGGCGTGGCGCCGTGCGGCTGCCCCGCCCGCCATCTCGTACGATCACGCCTTCGGCAACGGGCTCCGACAGGCTCCACGGACTCCGGGGCACCCCGGCGGGCTCGTACGAAGGAAGGCTTCCAGCGTGACTGAACGTGTCATGGCCCCCACGGCGGGCCGCGTCCCGGGCCATGCGACGGACCGGTGCCGTCAGATCATCGCCGCCGCGCGCACGCTCCTGGAGGCGGAAGGCCCGGAGGCCCTCACGATGCGCCGGCTCGCCGACAGCATCGGGATCACGGCGCCGTCCCTCTACAAGCACTTCCCGGACAAGTCGTCCGTCCTGACGGCCCTGGCCGGCGAGGTGCTGCGGGAGACGGCCGAGACGCTGGAAGCGGCCGAGTCCGTCGACCCCGGATCGTTCCCGGCCCTCGCCACCGCGTACCGCGCCTACGCCCTGGCCCACCCCCACCTCTACCTCCTCACCACCGCACGCCCCGTGGACGCGACGGCACTCCCGCCCGGTCTGCAGGAACGCGCCGCGGCCCCGCTCTCCCGTGCGGTCGACGGCGACCAGGAGCGGGCACGGGCGGCCTGGGCGTTCGCGCACGGCATGGTGGTCCTGGAGCTCAACGGCCGGTTTCCCCCGGGCGCCGACCTGGCAGCGGCCTGGTCCGCAGGCATCGCAGCGTTCGTCCGAGCAGCTCCGTCCGAGGCGTCCCGCGCATCCGGGTAGCATGGTCGACACGGCAGACGAGCCGGCCGGACGGCCGCGTGAGGATCTTCGGAACCTCCCGAGGAACGTCCGGGCTCCACAGGGCAGGGTGGTGGCTAACGGCCACCCGGGGTGACCCGCGGGACAGTGCCACAGAAAACAGACCGCCGGAGATTTCGATCCCCGGTAAGGGTGAAACGGTGGTGTAAGAGACCACCAGCGCCTGAGGCGACTCAGGCGGCTAGGTAAACCCCACCCGGAGCAAGGTCAAGAGGGGCCGTCGCAAGGCGGCCCTGCGCGAACGACCGAGGGCTGCCCGCCCGAGTTCGCGGGTAGACCGCACGAGACCGGCAGCAATGCCGGTCCTAGATGGATGGCCGTCTCCCCGGCCGCCGCGAGGCGACCGGGCGACAGAACCCGGCGTACAGGCCGACTCGTCTGCCGCCCTGACCTTCCCGGGTCAGGGCATTTTTTCATGCCTGCTCCCCGCTCGGCGACCATGGTGACGCCGTACCTCTCAATGTCGCCGACCGGATCTGACGACGGCTCACAGTTCAGCCCGGTCCGGGACGAGGGCCGCCTCGACCGTCCGGGACTCGCTCGGCCGAGTCCTGTGCCGGTGCCGTGCGGGGCCGCGAAATCCAGGAGAGCGGCAGCAGGACCGTTCGATACGATGACGGAGACCTGCAACGCCCTTTACGTCATGCTCTGTGACGCTTTGCGGCGACCTTGGTGGTCGCGTCGGCGGCAGTCCTCCGACCTGGGTATGCCGTGGCCGCGCCACCGGCGCCGTACGTACGAATGGGAGCATCCGAGGATGGCTCGACACCTGATCACCAGCGCGCTGCCGTACATCAACGGGATCAAGCACCTGGGCAACATGGTCGGGTCGATGCTTCCTGCGGATGTGTACGCCCGGTACCTCCGCCGGCGCGGTCACGACGTCCTCTACATCTGCGCGACGGACGAGCACGGCACCCCCGCGGAGCTGGCGGCCAAGGAGGCCGGGCTGCCGGTCGCCGAGTTCTGCGCGCGGGCGCACGACGCGCAGAAGGCCGTGTACGACGGCTTCGCACTGTCCTTCGATCACTTCGGCCGCAGCTCCTCGCCGCAGAACGCCGAGATCACCCAGCACTTCGCGCGCAGGCTCCACCGGAACGGCTTCATCGAGGAGCGTGCGATCCGGCAGGTCTACTCGCCGGCCGACGGGCGCTTCCTGCCCGACCGCTACGTCGAGGGCACGTGCCCGCACTGCGGCTACGACAAGGCCCGCGGCGACCAGTGCGAGAACTGCACCCGCGTGCTCGACCCCACCGACCTGCTCGACCCGCGCTCGGCGATCAGCGGTTCCACGGACCTGGAGGTCCGCGAGACCAAGCACCTCTTCCTTCTGCAGTCCAAGCTGCAGAAGGAAGTGGAGGAGTGGATCGCCTCCGTCAGCGGGCAGTGGCCGCACCTGTCCACCTCGATCGCCCGCAAGTGGCTGACCGAGGGCCTTCACGACCGTGCCATCACACGTGACCTGGACTGGGGTATCCCGGTGCCGGCGGACACATGGCCGGACCTGGCGGCCGAGGGCAAGGTCTTCTACGTCTGGTTCGACGCCCCGATCGAGTACATCGCCGCAACGAAGGAGTGGGCCGACGCCGCGGAGGACGGCAAGACCCGCGACTGGAAGTCGTGGTGGTACGAGGCCGACGACACGGTCCGGTACACCGAGTTCATGGCGAAGGACAACGTCCCCTTCCACACGGTGATGTTCCCGGCCACCGAGCTGGGTGTGCGCGAGCCGTGGAAGAAGGTCGACGTCGTCAAGGGCTTCAACTGGCTGACGTACTACGGCGGAAAGTTCTCCACCTCACAGAAGCGCGGCATCTTCACCGACGCGGCTCTGGAGATCCTCCCCGCCGACTACTGGCGCTACTTCCTGATCGCCAACGCCCCCGAGTCCGACGACTCGTCGTTCACCTGGGAGCACTTCGCCGCGACGGTCAACAAGGACCTGGCCGACACGCTCGGCAACTTCGTCAACCGCGTGCTGTCCTTCTCCCGCAAGCGGTTCGGCGACGAGGTCCCGGCCGGGCACGCCGCCGGCGAGGCGGAGACGAAGCTCGGCGAGGAGATCGCGCGGCTGCTCGCCGAGTACGAGGAGCAGACGGAGACCCTCCAGCTCCGCAAGGCCGCGAGCAGCCTGCGCGCCCTGTGGTCGGCGGGCAATGCCTACCTCGACGAGAAGGCCCCCTGGCTGGAGATCAAGACCGACCCCGAAGCGGCGGCCCTCACCCTGCGTACGGCGATGAACCTGATCCACCTGTACGCGGTCGTCTCCGAGCCGTTCATCCCGGCGTCCGCCGCCGCGATGCGTGGCTCCTTCATCCTCGCGGACGACACGGCGACATGGGTGACGCCGGAGCGGGCCCGCTCCCTCGACGCCGTCCCCGCGGGCACGGCGTTCACGGTGCCGCCGGTCCTGTTCGCCAAGATCACCGAAGAGGACCTGGACACCTACCGCGACCGCTTCGGCGGAGCCGGGACGGTCTGACCCGAGCAGATCCGGACCCGCGGACATCGCGGGTCCGGCCCATGTGCACTCCTCGGACCGTGGCGGGCCGAGGTGTCCGTCCGCGGTGTCAGCCCGCCATCGGCAGAATCTTCCGCGACGGCACCGCGCCCAGTTCGTCCACGGCCACCGCCTCCCCGCTGTCCGCGTCGACGTAGCTGACACGGACGAGCGGGTCGGGACTGTCGCGGACGGCCGTGGCGTCGAGTGCGAAGACCACCGCGACCGGGCGCGCGTTCTCCTTGTCCCCGTACACACCCGAGTACTGGAGAATGCGCCAGCCGTCGTCCTCCCAGTGGTCCAGCAGGGCGGACCGGACCACTGGTGCGGCGGCCTGCCAGGCAAGGGAGTTCTCCAGGAGCTCGACGCTCGCCGCGACCGGCACCTGGTTCTTGGCGGCGGTGCCGAGGAGCGGGTGCCCGAAGACACGCAGCCTCGTCCGGCGCAGCGGCAGCAGCCACCACCGGTCGAGGTCGGCCGAGAGGGCGACCAGAACCGCCGCCGCCCCGGCCAGGAAGCCGAGGGCGCCGGCCGGCCGCTCGGAGACCGTCGGCCACCAGGTGTCCTGTGCCACCGCCACCGTCGCTCCGCCGACGAGTACGACCGCCGCCCGCGCGAACGCCCGCCAGGTGATGGGGGTGTCCTCACTGGCCGAACAGCCGCAGGAGGACTCCGGTGCCGCGGCCCGGCCGTAGCCGAGGTAGGCGAGGAAGCCCGCGCCGAGAACCGCCGCGGCGGCTCCCGGAACCGGGTTCGCCGGGACCACCAGCAGACCTGCGGCGATCAGGAGTTCACCTGCGCCGGTCACGCGCAGCACCGTCGTGGCCCGCTCACTGCTGCGCAGTATGCGGGCCAGCACCGTCTTCGGTGCCTGTTGTGCGGTGCCCCGGCTGAACGCCTTGACCGCTCCGGTCCACCCGAGCAGGCCCGCAAGGACCAGCGGGGCGAGGCCCGTTGTCAGTGACAGCATCTCTTCCTCTCTCTGCGTCCTGGGCCTGGGTCAGTGCCCGACGGAGATGCGGACGACGTCCACGGAGTCGTCGGACGGCCGCCAGGCGCCGAGGACCTGGGCGCTCTGCCCGATGCGCAGCCGGGACAGGTCGGACGTCAGTGCGCGGCCTGCGTAGGAGGCAGTGGCGTCCGGGGCGACATGGCCGACCAGTTCGTGCTGCCCGTGGGCGAGGTGCAACCGGTTCTTGGCGATGCCGCGGATCTGCGTGTCGAGGTTCACGATGTTCACCCACACCGCGTCGGCGGCCACGGTGCCGTCGGGCATCGGGACGCCGCGCGCGTAGAGCCCGTCGCCGACCTCGATCACCTCGGCCGTGGTGGCGCGTACCTTCCACACGCTGGTGACGTTGGTCATCTGCACCCGGGAGTGGCCGCCGTCGGAGCCCGCCACCTCGAGGATGCTGCCGGTGATTCCCGTGATGCGGCCCTCCACGAAAGTGGACTTGGCGATCGCGGGGTCGAGCGAGGGTTCCGCGGCGAAGGCCGCCTCGGCGTCGAGGCCGCCGAGCGCGGTCGCGCCGATGATGGTCGCGCCGCCGAGGGCGGCATTGGTGAGGAAGCGCCGGCGGCGCATCCCGTCGGCCCGGTCGTTTCGTACGGTCATGTCGGTCCTCCTCACTCGTAGATGTAGACCGGGAGCTTGCCGGAGCTGAGGTTGCCGATCGCCGAGAAGGCGGCCGGGGTCAGGTCGAGGACGCGGTTGGTGCGACAGGTGCCGTTGCAGCAGGTCGCCTCGCCGCACCAGTCCTTGGTGCGCGGGCCGCAGTCGGTGATCGTGATGCACACCGTCGCGCCCGAGCACTGGTGCTTGATGTTCATCACCGCGCCGCAGCCGCGTCTGGGGATGTTCTCGCCGCAGAGGTCGGGCCGGGTGATGTTCCAGCAGGCCTGTGAGGCGTTGGGCCACGCGCCGTGGTTCGCGCTGGACCGGCAGTTGCCGCAGGCGCCGCCGCCGGCGCTGGCGCATGGGCCCCAGGCGTTGCCGCAGCAGAACCAACTGGTTTCACCGGCCCAGAGGCTGGTTGATCCGCAAGCCATCGTGTTGCCCCTCCCAAGGAGTTGACAAGTGCATGACAAGTACAGGCTCGGCCGCCGGCAGGCACAGAGATGAAGCGGGGACGCCCGTGTTGCGGCCGGGGATGGTTGTGCGAGCGAAGCAACTCAATGATGCGCGTAGACAAGCGGGTTGCATAGATGGCCTCGTTCCGCATCGCCGAGGGCCTTCGGCGGCCGTGCGACGCGCCGGTGCTCAGCCTCCTGCCCCTGCGGGACGCCCCAGGTGGTCCGTGAACCATTCTCTGGCCAGCTCCGCCACCTTCTCGAGAGTGCCGGGCTCCTCGAACAGGTGAGTGGCGCCGCGGATCACCTCCAGCCGGCTCTCGCAGCGCAACTGCTCCCGTGCCTGGCGGTTGAGATCCAGCACCACGTCGTCCTCGCCCCCCACGATGAGCAGGGTGGGCGCGGTCACCTCCGGCAGGCGGGGCCCGGCCAGGTCGGGACGGCCGCCGCGGGAGACGACCGCCACGGCCGGCGAGTCCGGCTCTGCCGCCGCCCCCAGAGCGGCTGCCGCACCGGTGCTGGCGCCGAAGTAGCCCACCGCGAGGCCCTGGGCCTCGGGCCGGTCGAGCAGCCAGCGGGTGGCGTCCGTCAGACGGCCCGCCAGCAGGGCGGTGTCGAAGACGTGGGTGCGGTCCAGTTCCTCCGCCGCTGTGAGGAGGTCGAACAGCAGCGTGGCCAGGCCTGCCTCGTTCAGCGAGGCCGCGACGAAGCGATTGCGGGGGCTGTGCCGGCTGCTGCCGCTGCCGTGGGCGAACAGCACGACGCCCGTGGCCCCTTCGGGGACGGCCAGCTGCCCGCCGAGCCGGACCGGTCCGGCGTGCACGACCACGTCCTCGCCAGGGGGCTGCGTCAGCCGCTGCCCCGCGCCGGGGCGGTCGACGAACTGCATGGTCCACCTCCTCGATGCGGCAGGACCCGGCTGCGGTCACCCGTGCGGACACCGGTGCCCGGGTTACTCCCACGGCGGGACGCGTGCCGCTCGCGGTCGCTCCTCGCCGGCGGTGCGGCTCGCCCGCGTCGCCGGCCGCTGCTCAACGCCCCGTGAGGGCGGCCTCCGCCCGACGTCGTCCGAATGGCCAGGACGTCCCGCTGTCTTCACGGTTCTCGGCTCTCGACCGGACCGTCTCGCCGATCCTGCACCCACGCTCCACGCTACTCGCGTTCCGCCGGGCACGAGCCTCGAAGGACGCGCACCGGAGCCCGCCGTGACGGCCTGTGCCGTCCGGTGGACGCGTCGTGCCGGCCGGCCGCCGCTCCACGCGGTCGCCCCGTGCGCACCGCACGCACGGGGCAGCCGCGTCCCACCGGGCCGGTTTCAACCCTTGACGACGCCCAGCGGCACCAGGCGGGCGACCGGGCGGGCGAGCCCGGCCGCCTCGGTGACCGCGGCGACCGCGTCGACGTCCTTGTACGCCTCCGGCGCCTCCTCGGCGAGACCACGCCACGATGAGGGGCGCACCGCGATGCCCTGGGCCTCCAGGTCGTCGCGAAGCCGTTCCCCGCGGACCATGCGCAGCGCGTGGTGGCGGCTCCAGACCCGGCCGGCACCGTGGCAGGCGGAGTGGAAGGCGTCATTGCCGGGCAGGCCGACCATCACGTATGAGGCGGTGCCCATCGTTCCCGGGACCAGTACCGGCTGGCCCGCCCCGACGAGGTCATCGGGCAGGCTCGGGTCGCCGGGCGGCAGCGCCCGCGTCGCGCCCTTGCGGTGGATGCACAGCCGACGTGCCACACCGTCCACCTCGTGGGTCTCGAGTTTGGCGGTGTTGTGCGAGATGTCGTAGACCAGTTCCAGACCGACACCCGCGGCCGTCCCGAAGGCATGGCGGGCTGCTTCGGACAGCAGCTGGCGATTGGCGCGGCCGTAGTTGGCGGCTGCCGCCATCGCTCCCAGATAGGCCCGGCCCCGCGGCGAGTCGACCGGCGTGCAGGCCAGCTGCCGGTCCGGGACCTTGATGCCGTACCGGTGCAGTTCCTGGTCCATCATGCGGACGTGGTCGGTGCACACCTGGTGCCCCAGGCCCCGCGAGCCGCAGTGGATCATGACGCACACCTGGCCCACCCGCAGCCCGAACGCCGCCGCGGTGGCCGGATCGAGGATCTGGTCGACCGCCTGGACCTCCATGAAATGGTTGCCCGAGCCGAGGCTCCCCACCTGGTGGAGGCCCCGCTCGACGGCGCGCTTGCTCACCTGTCCCGGGGCCGCACCGTCCAGGACGCCGTAGTCCTCGCAGCGCGCGAGGTCGCGCGGCACACCATGACCGTGCTCGACCGCGTACCGCGCGCCGCCGACCAGCAGCTCGTCGATCTCCCCGGCCCCCGACAGCTTCCACAGGCCGCCGCGCCCCATGCCGCGCGGGATGGTGCTGTCGAGGATGTTCATCAGCCGCTGCAGCCGGTCGCGGCCGAGCGCGTCGCGGTCGATGCCGGCGGCCAGCAGCCGTACGCCGCAGGAGATGTCGAACCCGACGCCGCCGGGCGAGATGACCCCGCCCCGGGAGATGTCGGTGGCGGCCACCCCGCCGATCGGGAACCCGTAGCCCCAGTGGACGTCGGGCATGGCGAAGGAGGCGCGGACGATGCCGGGCAGCGTCGCCACGTTCGCCACCTGCTCCAGCGCCTTGTCCCCGGCCGCCTGCGGCAGCAGCGCCTGCGAGGCGAACACCACCCCGGGTACGCGCATCGGCTCCCGTTGCTCGATACGGAAGCGGCACGGGCTCTTCTCCACGAGAGCGATGTCCACGTCCCTCACCTCCAGTCGACCGTCAGCCGTCCGGTCCGGTCGGCGACGGCGGTGCCGAACTCGGCGCAGGCGGTGGTGAACCGCTCGCGGATCCACTCCAGGTCCTCTCCGCCGGCCAGGCGGGTGTGGCAGAAGTCGAGGGCCAGTGGCACGGCCTCCACCCGGGCGGGAACCAGGTGTGCGGCATCAGGGCCGTCCAGGGTCACCAGGAAGAGGAGCCCGAGGTCGTTGCGGAGGTCCGGGTCGACGGCGTAGTCGTCGACGAAGTCACCCAGGTCGTAGAGGATGCGGTCGGCGATCCCGTGGAAGACATGGGCGGAGTGCCCGGCGACCAGCGTCGCTCCCGCCGCCAGAAGCTCCGGGGCCGCGGCCGCCACATGGTGCGGTGGCCGGGAGGTCATGTTGGGACCCCAGTGCGGAGTGACCAGCACGACATCCGCCGCCGCAGCGGCCCGGGCCACCAGTTCCGTCAGCCAGCCGGGCACCCCCGAGGGGAGATCGGCCCAGGCCGCACCGGGACGGTCCGCCCCGGCCGCGTACTCCTCCGGGTGGTCCGTGACGCCCACCACCGCCAACCGCACACCGCCCGCCTCCAGCACCGCGAATTCCCGGGCCGCGCGTACGTCCGCCCCGGCGCCGACCGCGCGGACGCCCGCCCCGGCCAGCAGGGTGAGGGTGTCGGCCATGGCATCGAACCCGTAGTCCAGAGCGTGGTTGTTGGCGAGCGTCACACAGTCCACCTCCAGTTCGGCCAGTACCCTCGCGGCGGCGGGCGGAGCGCGGAAGAAGAAGGCTTTCCGCGGGTCGGGCCAGCGGTGCCCGCGGTCGGAGACACAGCACTCCAGGTTGAGCACGAACAGGTCCGCCTCCGTGAGCGCCTCCCTGACCCCTGAGGAGAACAGCGTCCCCGGCGCCGGCGAGCGGCGCAGCGCCTCGGCGACGCCGCGCCCGAGCATGGTGTCGCCGGCCAGTGCCACCGTGAGCGCCATGATCCTGTCCCTTCCCGTCCCGTACTCAGACGTCGAGGGTCACCCGGCAGGTCCAGCCGCCGGGGCCGCCCCGCAGCAGCAGGCCGTGCAGCGCAACGGCCTTCGGTACCGCACCGACCGGCACGGCAGTGTCCGCATCGGCCATCCGGAAGCGGACCGCCAGGCTCCGGCCGTCCCCCACGGACCGGATCGGCCCCATCTCCACGTCGAGCGGGATCTCACCGTCGGCATCCATCCGGTAGACGACCTCCTCCAGGACGGACACCAGCAGGTCCTCGTCGGACTCCGCCGTGACCGCGTACGCGCGTTCTCCGACGACCGCGGCCCCGGACATGTCGGCGAAACTCTCCACCACTGCGCGCACCGCCTCACCGATGCAGCCCTCGGCCGTCGACGACCACGTCTCCACCTGCATGTCCGCGGTGTGCGGCACAGTCCGGTGACCACTCGCGCCGGGCTGCTTCCCCGCAGACTCCCGACCGTCCACGGCCGACGCCTCTCCGTCGTCCCGGATGCACAGCCTGCCGCCATGTCGCGGAGCCGCAGGCCGTGCCTCCTCCAGAGTCGTCCCGGACACCACCCCGGGGCAACCTCCACGCGGCGTCGCACGCCGTCACCGTGCGCAGGGCACGAAGCACCTGGTCAGGATGTGATCGTCGGAACGGTCGACCCGAATCCGGCACACAGGCCGACCGGCCCGGCCCGTTCGTATGCCGCCCCGCCGAACGGTGCCGGCACTCTGGCCCGTGCGGAGTTCCCGCTCACCCGCGTCACTGCGGCCATGCGTAAGCCGTCCGGTCAAAGACGGTCGACGTCGACGACAGCCTCGGCAAAGGCTTCGGGGGCTTCCTGCGGCACGTTGTGACCGATGCCCTTCAGTGTCCGGTGGGCGTATTTTCCCGTGAATCGGTCGCGATACCCGGCGCCGTCGCCGGGAGGAGTGAAGGGGTCCCGCTCACCGTCCAGGGTGATCGTGGGCAGCGAGATGACGGGGCTTCGGGCAAGTTTCTTCTCGATACCGTCGAATCGTGGCTCGCCCTCGGCCAGGCCGAGTCGCCAGCGGTAGTTGTGGATCACGATGGGAACCCAATTCGGATTGTCGAAAGCCGTCGCCGTGCGCTGGAACGTTGCGTCATCGAAACTCCACGTCGGGGAGACGTTCTTCCAGATCAGCTTCGCAAAATCGTGCCTGTACCGGTCGAGGCCGAGTCGGCCCCTTTCCGTCGCGAAGTAGTACTGATACCACCACGCCCACTCGGCCCGCGGCGCCAGCGGCTTCTTGTTGCGCTCACGGTTGGTGATCAGATAGCCGGACACCGAGACCAGCGCCTTGCAGCGTTCCGGCCAGAGTGCCGCGACGATGTCAGCCGTCCGCGATCCCCAGTCGAAGCCGGCGAGAATCGCCTTCTTGATCTTCAGTGCGTCCATCAGCGCGATGAGGTCGAGAGCGAACACCGCCTGCTGAGCATTGAGGAACGTCTTGCTCGAGAGGAAGCGCGTCGTCCCGTAGCCGCGCAGATACGGGACGATCACCCTGTAGCCGTGTCTGGCCAGCAAAGGTGCCACGTCGACGTAGCTGTGAATGTCGTAGGGCCAGCCGTGCAGAAGGACGACCGCGGGACCGTCGGCGGGGCCGGCCTCGGCGTACCCGACGTTCAGGACGCCGGCATCGATCTGCTTCAGCGTGCCGAAAGATGTGTTCCCCGGTTTTCCGATGCCGCTCACCGCGGCCCCTTTCCGGTCGGGGGCCAAGGCCGATGTCACCGAAAGCGCCGACAGCGAGGCCCCGGCTGCCCCCACGGCGAGAATTCTGGAAACCGTTCGCCTGTCGATGACATTCACCTGTCTGTGAAGGTTTCATGCGCTGACACATGCTAAACGAGCGGCCAAAAGGGACGTGGCGGGTGATTTTTATTGAGGCTACGCGCGCTGTTCGGCGACGGTGCGCGCGTTTCTTCCCGGCGCGCACATTCACCCTCCTGTGCCCGCGTCGTCACCTGCAGGCAATCGGCAAGTGGCATACGGTAGTTGGACCGCCATCCCCCTGAAGGAGTGCACGCATGCCGGTCTCGCTCGGTCTCGGCCTTCCGCAGATGAAGCAGTACGACATCGGCCGCGATGTGGCCGCGGTGGCACGTGCGGCGGAAGCAGCCGGGTACGAGAGTCTGTGGGTCTTCGAGCGCGTGCTCTTCCCCGATCCCGCCACCCAGGGGCTGTACGGCGTACCCGGGCTGCCGTGGCCGGATCAGTACCGCAGCGTCGCCGACCCGCTCGTGACGCTCACACTGGCCGCTGCGGCCACCGAACGGGCCAGGCTCGGCACCAGCGTCCTGATCGCCCCGCTGCACGTACCGCTCCAGCTGGCCCGTTCACTCGCGTCGCTCGACGTCGCGAGCAGCGGCCGGGTGATCGCCGGATTCGGAACCGGCTGGTCCCTCGACGAGTACGCGGCCGCCTCGGTCGCCCCGTTCGAGAAGCGTGGTGCGGTCCTGGACGAACTGCTGGACGTCTGCGCGGCCGTCTGGGGCCCGGACCCGGTCTCGTACCAGGGGGAGTTGACCACCATCGCGCCGGCAGAGGTCGGCCCCAAGCCTGTTCGCCCCATTCCGGTCTATCTGCCGGCCAACAGCCCGCGCGCCACCCGGCGGCTGGTGGACCGGGCGGACGGCTGGATGCCCGTCGCCATGGGCGCCGCGACGCTGGCCGGACAGTGGCAGCGCGTACAGGACGTGGCCGCCGAGCGCGGCAGGGCCCAGCAGATCGGCGTCTGCGCCCGCGCCAACGCGACGTACAGCGCCAAGCCGTTCGACGGCACGGACCGGCAGCCGTTCCAGGGCAGTGTGGCCCAGATCGTCGAGGACCTGGTGGAGCATGCGGCAACGGGCGTACCGGAGATCATCCTGGACCTCCAGGCCACGACGCGGGACGCCGCCGAACTGATCGACGTGGCGGCCGAGGTGTACGAGGCGGCGCGAGCGGCGGGCGTCTGAGGACTGTGTACGGGGAGCGTCGGTCCGTCGTCCGGCGGTGACGGAACTCCGACGGCCTGACGGCGCGGCACCTACGCCGTCGCACACCGAGCCGCGTTCCATCTCGGCCTGTCCGGAAGGGGGGTGCGTCTGTGTTCAGTGGTCGACCGTCCACGCCGCATCGGGCGGCGGCGATCCCTCGGCCAGGATGTGGCGGACGATCCGGAACGCCTCGGGGAGAGGCACCGTGTCTTCGTCGGCATACTCGTCGTCCTGCCCGTTCGTCAGGACGAAGCCCCGGCTGCGGCCTTCGGCTCCGGGGCTCACAGCGTGCTCTCCAGGATCACCTTCGTCGTTGAGCAGCGTCACCATCATGCGTTCGGTGTTGGTCACGACGGCAAGCAATTGCCCTGATGAGCCGGCCGGCCACGACTCGAGCCGCCCTTCGGCGATCCTGCGGCACAGCACATCAAGGGCCTCATCGGCCGCCACGGGCGCTTTGCTCTCGTCGAAGCTCCAGGACTCAACCATGGTGTGAGCGGTTCTCGGCCAATGCCATGGACTCCTCCTCTGCCGGGTGGACAGTGATGACCGGCGCCGGGCCTTGTCGTGTCTGTGTGACCAGGATGCGGATGAGCGCGCCGGGCGGGGTTACCGGTTTCCGTCGATCAGCACTGCCACAGGAAGGCGGCCTGGGCGCACGGCGCGCAGGCGAAGGCGAACGCCGTGCCGCAGCCGCCGAAGTTCATGGCCGTCGCGTGGTCCGGCCCCTCCTCGAGCTGCGCGACCAGGTCCATGGGCCGGGTGCATGTGGGACACGTGGGTGTCTCGTCGTCCTGCAGCCACTCGGGCCGTCCGCCGAGCTGACCGAGGACATGTTTCAGGTCGTTTCCACTACGGCCGGCCCATTCCTCGCGCGCGCTGCCGTAGTCGGGGGAAGGCAGGGACACCAGGGTCACGGCGTTGACGGCCCCGAGGTGGAGGACGGCCTCGTCCGGCTCGGGTGCGGGCATGGGCCGCAGCCCGTCGGAGGGGAAAAGTATGGCCCGGTTTCCACCGGCCGTCGGACTCCACTCGTCGCACATGCCGGGATCGTTCTGGCACATGAATATCGCCATGACATGGCCGGCCTGTGGAGGGACCCGGTCGATGGGACCGCCCACGCCGTCCAGGACGATCTGGGCCAGGAACTGCATCGCCCCGCCGCATGTTGCACAACCGGGCCATGCCAGCCCTTCAGGGGCCAGCGGCATTCCCCCCGTGCGCGTGACCAGCGCTTCGGCTTCACCGGGACCCGCATGGGTCATGAGTGTCGTCGTCATGGGATCGGACCCTACGGCAGCTCACCGACATCCCCCGGGCCCGGCGAAAGCCCGGCGCCGCCGCCCATGCACAGCACGCGTCTCGGTGGGGCCGATCGGGCACGAGGCGCGATCCGCATTCGGCCAGTGTCCGATCAGCGACCGGGCTTCAGGCGATCGGTCCAGCGGCCGAGCCCTCGCCGCCGTCGGCGGGAACGGTCGTGCGGACGCCGTCGTGCTCCGGCGCCCGGTCGGCCGGCTCTGTCGGTCCGGGGCCTGCCCCAGTGGCTGTCGGGCGACTCGATCGGCGTCTTGCGGTCTTCTTGCGCCTGGATCTCGTAATGAGCCTCGTGGGCGGTCACGCGGAACGCCTCGTCGTGGGAGGCCAGGGCTGCCGTGATGGCCGCGCCGGCGACACCGCGGCGACGGGCGACGGATGCCAGCCACGCAAAGAGGCCCATCACCGCGGCGAGGGCGCCGGTGACCAGGAGCAGCGGCAGGAAGTCATCCATGGAGCCGAGACTACCCAGTCATGGCGGTGCTGCTCCGTGGGTGGCGGGCCGCCGGTCAGCCGACGTCCTCGAACGTCCCTACGGGCGCCGGTGTGCGTCGGGGACCTCGTTGCGGTCGGTGCACCCCCGACGGTTTTCGGCCAGTGCGCCGCCCCGGCCGCGTCGCGGGTGCCGCCTCAGGATGATCGCGTTCCGGTACGGGTCTCCGAGGGGCGGGAAAGCGGCCCGGACGTGCTGTCACCGGAGAGGGGAATCGCCCGGTCGCTATGCGGTGCAGGCTGCCGTCGCGGCGTGCGTGGCGGGGCCGCATGTGATTCCGGATCGTCCCGCCGCCCGGACCTGCGGTTGTGTGGCGCGGCGGGGTTCTTCGAGTGCGTTCAAGTTAACGAATACGTAAGGCAGTTGTGATTCAACACTTGACAGGTGCGTATCACCACGCCACCTTGGGAGCGCTCCCACCGTCAAGACTTGCACGCTTCCCCACCCTCTGCACCCCACACCTTCGAGACATGAACCGGAGGCATGGGCGCTGTCGCGCACCCATGTGCCGGTCGTTCTCGGCTGAGGAAAGCGAATGTCATGATTCTGGTAAAGCGCTCCATGCCCGGCTGCCCGGGCAGGCTGCCGGGCCTGTTGCTCACGGCGTGCGCCGTCGTCGCATCGCTGGCGGGCGTGCCGGCCGTCGCGGCCGAGCAGGGCAGCCTGCACGATCTGGCCGTCGCGCACGGCAAGTACTTCGGCTCGGCCACCGACAACCCCGAGCTGCCCGACGCCGCGTACGCCGTCACCCTGGGGTCCGAGTTCGGCCAGATCACCCCGGGCAACTCCATGAAGTGGGACACCACGGAGCCGCAGCAGGGGCAGTTCAGCTTCGCCAAGGGTGATGTGATCACCGATTTCGCGCGGGATCACGGCCAGACCGTGCGGGGTCACACGCTCGTCTGGCACAGCCAGCTGCCGGGTTGGGTCGGCTCCCTGCCGGCGGCGCAGGTGGAGGCGGCCATGACGAACCACATCACCGAAGTGGCCGGTCACTACCGGGGTGAGGTCACCGCCTGGGATGTCGTGAACGAGCCGTTCAACGACGACGGGACCTTCCGTACGAGCCCGTTCTACAACGCCATGGGCCGTGACTACATCGCCACCGCGCTGCGAGCCGCGCACGCCGCTGATCCGGACGCCAAGCTCTACATCAACGATTACAACACCGAGGGCCTGGGCGCGAAGAGCAACGCCATGTACGACCTGGTCAGCGAACTCGTCGCCGAGGGCGTGCCGATCGACGGCGTCGGGTTCCAGGGGCATCTGGCCGTCCAGTACGGCTTTCCCGGCGACATGCAGCAGAACCTGCAGCGCTTCGCCGATCTCGGACTCGACGTGGCCGTCACCGAGCTGGACGTACGCATGCAACTGCCCGCCGACGCGACCGAACTGGCCACGCAGGCCACCTACTACCGCAACGTCGTCGAGGCCTGCCTGGCCGTGGCGCGGTGTGTCGGCATCACGGTCTGGGACTACACCGACAAGTACTCCTGGGTTCCCGCCGCATTCCCGGGACAGGGCGCGGCCAACCTCTACGACGAGAACCTCCGGCCGAAGCCCTCGTACGCTGCCGTGCGCGCCGCACTGGGCGGCGACGACGAAGGCGGCGGTGAACCGGGAGCGCTGAAGGCCCAGTACCGCAACAGCGACTCGGCCCCCGGCGACAACCAGATCAAGCCCGCCCTCCAACTGGTGAACACCGGCGGCACCGCCGTCGACCTGTCCACGGTGAAGGTGCGCTACTGGTTCACCGGCGACAACGGAGCTACCACGTACGGCACATGGTGCGACTGGTCCCCGCTCGGCTGCTCCACCATCACCCACCGGGTGGCCGCCGTGAGCTCCCCGAAGGCCGGCGCCGACCGCTATCTGGAGGTCGGCTTCGGCAGCGGAAGCCTGGCCGCGGGCGCATCCACCGGTGAGATCCAGCTGCGGCTCAGCAAGACCGACTGGTCGAACTTCGACGAGACCGACGACTACAGCCGCACCACCGGGACCTCCTACGCCGACGCCCCGAAGGTCGCCGTCTACGTGGGCGGCGAACTCGCCTGGGGCATCGAACCCTGACGATCCGCATCACCTGTACAGCCCTCCCTCCCTCTACTACACCCGCCAATGGAGGATTTGTGTCGATATCACGTAGAACGTTCAGTACCGCCTTGAGTGGCAGCCTGATCGCGATGGGGCTCACCCAGGGCACCGCCGTCGCCAAGGCCGCCGCTCGGGCGGGCGGAGCGGCCCGGGCCGCGGCGGCCGACGATCCGTACACCCAGGCGTTCCTCGCCCAGTACGGCAAGATCAAGGACGCGGCCAACGGCTACTTCAGCCCGGACGGCCTTCCCTACCACTCCGCCGAGACACTGATGGTCGAAGCGCCGGACCATGGTCACGAGACCACCTCCGAGGCCGTCAGTTTCTGGATGTGGCTGGAGGCGGCGTACGGCAGGGTGACAGGCGACTGGGCCCCCTTCAACCAGGCCTGGGCGATCGCCGAGCGCACGATCATTCCGCAGCACGCCGATCAGTCCACCGCCGGGTCGTACAACCCGAGTTCCCCCGCGACCTACGCTCCCGAGTGGCCACTGCCCGACAACTACCCCTCTGCTCTGGACGGTTCGGTGCCGGTCGGCTCGGACCCCATTGCCACGGAACTGGCCTCGTCCTACGGCACGATGGACGTCTACGGCATGCACTGGCTGATGGACCTGGACAACACCTACGGGTACGGCAACAAGCCGGGTACCGGTGGCGAGTCGGGACCGGGGGCGGGCCCCTCGTTCATCAACACCTACCAGCGCGGTGCGCAGGAGTCGGTCTGGGAGACCATCCCGCAGCCGACCACCGATCTCTTCAACTACGGCGGCCCCAACGGCTTTCTCGATCTGTTCGTCGACGACGCGAGCTATGCCAAGCAGTGGAAGTACACCAACGCCCCGGACGCCGACGCCCGTGCGGTGCAGGCCGCCTACTGGGCGTACCGCTGGGCCTCCGCCCAGGGCAAGGAGAGTGAGATCGCGGCGTCGGTTGCCAAGGCCGCCAAGATGGGCGACTACCTCCGTTACGCGATGTTCGACAAGTACTTCAAGCGGATCGGCAGTTGCACGGATCCCAACTCCTGCCCGGCCGCGTCCGGCCGCGACTCCCAGCACTACCTGCTCTCGTGGTACTACGCCTGGGGCGGCGCGGCCGCGGGCAGCGGCGGCGGCTGGGCCTGGCGCATCGGTGACGGCGCCTCCCACCAGGGCTACCAGAACCCGCTTGCCGCATGGGCCCTGTCCAACGTCCCGGCGCTCACCCCAAAGTCGGCGACGGCGCGCACCGACTGGGCGAAGAGCCTGACCAGACAGCTGGAGTTCCTGCAGTGGCTGCAGTCCGCCGAAGGCGCCTTCGCCGGGGGCTGCACCAACAGCTGGGACGGAAAGTACGGTACGCCGCCGGCCGGTACGCCGACGTTCTACGGCATGGCGTACGACTGGCAGCCGGTCTACCACGACCCGCCGAGCAACAACTGGTTCGGCTTCCAGGTATGGGGCATGGAGCGCGTCGCCGCGTACTACTACGTCACCGGCAACGCGACCGCCAAGGCCGTCCTGTCCAAATGGGTCGCCTGGGCCTCCGGGAAGACCACCGTCGGCGCCGACGGCAGCTACCGCTTCCCCTCCACCCTCAACTGGACGGGCAAGCCGGACACCTGGAACCCCACGTCCCCCGGGAACAACGCAGGGCTGCATGTCTCGGTCGTGGACTACTCCAACGACGTCGGGGTGGGCGCGGCCTACGTCAAGACGCTGACCTACTACGCCGCGAAGTCGGGCGACGCGGCCGCCGGCGCGCTGGCCAAGGCCCTGCTCGACGCGATGGCGCTGAACGCCGACGACAAGGGCATCGCGGTGCCGGAGACCAGGGCCGACTACAACCGGTTCGACGACGAGGTGTTCGTACCCGACGGGTGGTCCGGCGAGATGCCGGGCGGTGACACGGTCGAGCCCGGCGTCACCTTCATCGGCCTGCGGTCCTGGTACCGGGACGACCCGGACTGGCCCAAGGTCCAGGCATACCTGGACGGCGGCCCTGCGCCCACCTTCACGTACCACCGGTTCTGGGCCCAGGCGGCCCTCGCGCTGGCCTTCTCGATCTACGCCGAACTGCTGGTGGAGGGCGACGTCGGCGGTGACACCGAACCACCGACGGTGCCCGGCGGGCTGACGGTCACCGCGACGACGAGCAACAGCGCGTCGCTGTCGTGGTCCGCCTCGACCGACAACGTCGCCGTCACCGGCTACGACGTGTACCGCAACGGGGTACTGGCCGGCAACGCGACGGGACGGACGTTCACGGACCAGGGCCTCGCCGCAGCGACCGAGTACAGCTACGCGGTGGCGGCGCGCGACGCGGGCGGCAACACCTCCGCGCTCTCCACCGCCGTGACCGCCACCACGAAGTCGGGCGGCACCGGCACCGGCGCGGTGAAGGTCCAATACAAGAACACGGACTCCTCGGCCACCGACAACCAGATCCGGCTCGGACTGCAGATCGTCAACACGGGCAGCGCCCCGGTCGATCTGTCCACGGTCAAGGTCCGGTACTGGTTCAGCTCCGAGACCGGTGCGAGCACCTTCTCCACGTACTGCGACTACGCCGCGCTCGGGTCGTCGAACATCAGCCACACCGTGGTGACGGTCAGCAGCCCGAAGACCGGGGCCGACCACTACCTGGAGGTCGGTTTCACCGGCGGCGCGGGCAGTCTGGCCGCCGGCGCCTCGACCGGCGAGGTCCAACTGCGGCTGAACAAGTCGGACTGGTCGAACTTCAACGAGGCCGACGACTACAGCCGTGCCACCAACACCGCCTACGCCGACGCCCCCCGGCTCGCCGCCTATGTGGGCTCGGCCCTCGCGTGGGGAGTGGAGCCGTGAGCCGAGCCGGTACGGCCGAGGCGGCCCGGTACCGCGACCGGTGGCTCCCGTCCCTCGCCGCCACCGCGGCGGCCCTGCTGCTCGCGGCAGCATCCATGCTCACCGGCGCCTCGTCGGCCGCGGCCGATCCGGTGACCGACTGCACCGCGTGGGGCACCACCGAGCTGCAGGGCGGCCAGTACATCTACCAGCAGAACGAGTGGAACTCCACGGCCCGGCAGTGTGTGGGCGTCGACCCGGAGACGGGTGCCTGGAGCGTCACCGAATCGTCCTTCGCCCTGCCGACCAACGGTGCCCCGGCCACGTACCCGTCCAGCTACAAGGGCTGTCACTGGGGCGCGTGCACCACGGACAGCGGACTGCCGCTGCGTGTCGACGCACTCGGCAGCGCACGCACCTCGTGGTCCACCACCCAGGTCGCCTCGGGAGCGTACAACGTCTCGATGGACCTCTGGTTCAACTCGACGCCCGTCACGGACGACCAGCCGGACGGCACCGAGGTGATGATCTGGATGAACCACCGCGGCGGGGTCCAGCCGATCGGTTCCCGCACTGGCACGGTGCAGCTCGACGGCAAGGCGTGGGACGTCTGGACGGGGCCCGGCGCCTCGGGCTGGAAGGTCATCTCGTACGTACTGCAGCAGGGCGCCACCGAGTTCGCCGACCTCGATGTGATGGGCCTGATCGACGATGCCGTCACCCGCGGCCAGATCAATCCGGCGCACTATCTGATCGACGCCGAGGCCGGGTTCGAGATCTGGCAGGGTGGCCAGGGGCTCGGCACGAAGAGCTTCTCCTTCGAGGCGGGCACGGAGAGCGGCGGCGGGGGCGACACCGCGGCCCCGTCGGCGCCGGCGGAGGTCCGGGTCACCGCGACGACCAGCAGCACCGCCGCCCTGTCCTGGACGGCGTCGACGGACGACACCGGTGTCACGGCGTACGACATCTACCGGGACGGGGCGCGGGTGGGTTCCACGGCTGGTACGGCGTTCACCGACACGGGGCTCTCTGCGTCGACGGCGTACAGCTACACGGTCAGGGCCCGGGATGCGGCGGGGAATGTCTCGGCGGCTTCTGCTGCGGTCTCGGCGACCACGTCGGCGGGTGGTGGAACGGGTACCGGGAGTCTGAAGGTTCAGTACAAGAACACGGATTCCTCGGCCACGGACAACCAGATCCGGATGGGTCTGCAGCTGGTCAACACCGGGAGCGCCGCGGTGAACCTGTCGACGGTGAAGGTGCGTTACTGGTTCACCCCGGAGGCGGGTGCGAGCACCTTCGGTACCGCTTGTGACTACGCGGTGGTGGGGTGCGGGAGCGTGACGCATGGCGTGACGTCCTCGGGGAGTTCGGCCGCGGGGGCCAGCCACTATCTGGAGGTCGGCTTCGGCAGCGGCACTCTGGCGGCGGGTGCCTCGACCGGTGAGATCCAGTTGCGGCTGAACAAGACCGACTGGTCGAACTTCAGCGAGACCGACGACTACAGCCGTGCCACGAACACCGCCTACGCCGACGCGTCGAAGATCGGCGTGTACGTGAGCGGCACCCTCACCTGGGGCACCGCCCCCTGACCCCCGCCGGTCAGGCATCGCACCACCGCGCACTCCCGATGGCGGGGCTGTTCACCCCGCTCGTCCCGCCATCGGGGCACCACTCCACCCTCCTCCGGACGAAGGGATCCGGACCATGGGGACCCCGACGACCCGCACATCGGGATCCACGTCGGCGGCGACCTGGTGTGGGGCACCGCACCGTGAGTACCGCGGAGCCCGGTAACAACTCTGAACCCGCCCTCGGGGAGTGCCCGGAGGCGTACGCAGGAAAGGAATACGGAGCCGCAATGAGATCACGAAGTTCCACCCGGCACGGGATACGCAGGAAGTTCGCCGCACTCTCCGCCCTGGCGATCGGAGCGGCCCTGGCCGTGGCCGTCCCCACCCCGGCCTCCGCCGCGGCCCGCGTCGACAACCCGTACGCCGGCGCCAAGGCCTATGTGAACCCGCAGTGGTCCGCCAAGGCCGCCGCGGAGCCGGGCGGCAGTGCCATCGCCGACGAACCCTCGTTCGTCTGGATGGACCGCATTGCGGCCATCGAGGGCGCGGGCGACGCGATGAGCCTGCGCGAGCACCTCGACGAGGCGCTCGACCAGGGCGCGAACCTCTTCCAGGTCGTCATCTACGACCTTCCGGGACGCGACTGCGCCGCCCTGGCCTCCAACGGTGAACTCGGTCCCACCGAACTCGACCGGTACAAGACCGAGTACATCAACCCCATTGCCGACATCCTCGACGACCCCGCATACGCGAACCTGCGCATCGTCACGATCATCGAGCCGGACTCGCTGCCCAACCTCGTCACCAACGCGGGCGGCACCGCCGGATCCACCACCCAGTGCGCGACCATGAAGGCGAACGGCAACTACGAGAAGGGCGTGGGCTACGCGCTCCACACCCTGGGGGCCATTCCCAACGTCTACAACTACGTCGACGCCGGGCACCACGGGTGGCTGGGCTGGGACACCAACTTCGTCCCGGCGGCCCAGGAGTTCAAGAAGGCCGCGACCACCGAGGGCGCCACGGTCGCGGACGTCCAGGGCTTCATCGTCAACACGGCCAACTACTCGGCTCTGAAGGAGCCGTACTTCAAGGTCACCGACTCGGTGAACGGCACGACGGTGCGTCAGTCCAAGTGGGTGGACTGGAACTTCTACGTCGACGAGCTCTCCTTCGCGCAGGCCCTGCGCACGGAGCTGGTCAACCAGGGCTTCGCCTCGAACATCGGCATGCTCATCGACACGGCTCGCAACGGCTGGGGCGGCTCCGCCCGGCCCACCGCCGCCGGCCCGTCGACGAACGTCGACACCTATGTCAACGGCGGCCGGATCGACCGCCGTATCCACCTGGGGAACTGGTGCAACCAGTCGGGCGCCGGGATCGGTGAGCGGCCCACCAGCGCCCCGGAAGCCGGCATCGACGCCTACGTCTGGGCCAAGCCCCCGGGCGAGTCGGACGGCAACAGCCAGCCCGTCGAGAACGACGAGGGCAAGGGCTTCGACCAGATGTGCGACCCAACGTACGGAGGCAACGGGCGCAACGGCAACAACCCGACCGGTGCACTGCCCAACTCGCCGCTGGCCGGCCACTGGTTCTCCGCCCAGTTCCAGGAGCTGCTGCGCAACGCGTACCCGCCCCTCGACGGCAGCAGCGGCGGTGACGACGACACCCAGGCGCCCACCGCGCCGACCGGCCTGACAGTCACGGGCAAGACGAGCGGCAGCGTCTCGCTGTCCTGGACGGCGTCGACGGATGACACCGGTGTGACGGCGTACGACGTGTTTCGTGCAGGGGTGAAGGTGGGTTCCACGGCGACCACCTCGTTCACGGACACGGGGCTGTCGGCGTCGACGGCGTACAGCTACACGGTCAGGGCCCGGGATGCGGCGGGGAATGTGTCGGCGGCTTCTGCTGCGGTTTCGGCGACCACGTCGGCGGGTGGTGGAACGGGTACCGGGAGTCTGAAGGTTCAGTACAAGAACACGGATTCCTCGGCCACGGACAACCAGATCCGGATGGGCCTGCAGCTGGTCAACACCGGGAGCGCCGCGGTGAACCTGTCCTCGGTGAAGGTGCGTTACTGGTTCACCCCGGAGGCCGGTGCGAGCACCTTCACCACGTACTGCGACTACGCGGCGCTGGGCAGCGGCAACGTGACCCATGGCGTGACGTCCTCGGGCAGTTCGGCCGCGGGGGCCAGCCACTATCTGGAGGTCGGCTTCGGCAGCGGCACTCTGGCGGCGGGTGCCTCGACCGGTGAGATCCAGTTGCGGCTGAACAAGACCGACTGGTCGAACTTCAGCGAGACTGACGACTACAGCCGTGCCACGAACACCGCCTACGC
This sequence comes from Streptomyces sp. NBC_00316, assembly GCF_036158715.1. Taxonomy (NCBI): domain Bacteria; kingdom Bacillati; phylum Actinomycetota; class Actinomycetes; order Kitasatosporales; family Streptomycetaceae; genus Streptomyces; species Streptomyces sp. NBC_00316. The sequence continues at coordinate 6,250,803 of NZ_CP108023.1, forward strand.
CGACGCGTCGAAGATCGGCGTGTACGTGAGCGGCACCCTCACCTGGGGCACCGCGCCCTGACCCTGCCCGCCCCCCCATGCGTCACTGTTCCGTCGCTCCCGTTGCCGCTTCTGTGTCGCGGCGACGGGAGCGACGGGCGTCTGGCCGCGGCACGCGTTTCAACTGCGCAGCGTGTCGGGGGCGCGGTGGGGGCGAAGGTCTCTGAGGACCGATTCGACCTCACGGAGAAAGGACTGGTAGGAGGTCAGGCGCTGCCATTCGGAGTCCGGGATGCCGGGCACCGTAGCGTCGCTTGCAGTCCAGCTTGCGACGAGTTCGGCGTACAGCGGTGTCTCGCTCGCCGCCTCTGTGTACGCCGGACCCGCCGCGAAAGCGCCGGCAAGCTGCCGCCGTGATGTGCTTGCTCCATGCGGCGATTCCAGCTGGGGCCGCAGACGTGGTCGGGCATGAGATGCGCGGGGGGCCTGCGAGGGGTGCGGAATGGATGTCGCGGAGCCTCCGCCGGTAGCGGTAGCGGATGTGGGTGCGTTCATGACGATGGTAACGATCAGCACCCATATGGGTAACTAGTGTGCAACACGGAATGATTAGATGGTATTTCACCTTTCCTGGTAGCTTTAGGGAGAATATCGCTTCAAGTTGGGAAAATGGACGTTGCTCCAGGCATGGAACCGAGGGAGATGTGGGAGCGCCATGCCGTGCTGGCGCGGGCATATTTCGGGAATGACGAGGACGTACGCCGTGCCCAGGGGGCCCTTGACGAACGGAATGCGGACCGCATGCGGACGCTGGCGGCGTTCGCAGTGACGCTGGGAAGCGACGGGACCGCCGCGGAACTCCTCGGGCTCCATGAGCGCGAAGTACGCCTCGCCCGCCGCACCGTGGGAAAGGACGATGCCCGGGCCATCGCCAAGGCACTCCTGGACCATCACGCAGCCGATGCGCACAAGCCGCCCCCCGGGGACGCGGACGGATGCCCGTCGTACCTGGAACCGGACGAAAGACGTGTGCCCCAGGAGGCTCCGGCCGCACCTCCTAGGCCCCTTCATGCTCCGGGCACTGACGAACCGGCCCAGACGACGGCTTCGTCGACGGCCGTAGACGCGGTCCTGGTCGGAGCGTGGAGCACCGGGACCGACCTTGCCGTGCTGGCATCCGAGCTCGGTCTCGATCTCCCTCGCCTCGTCGCACGCACCCGGTATCTGGAGGCGCAGGGCCGCCTCACGCATGCCTCGCCGTCGCTGGACCGTTCCGGCCGGCATCGCCGCGTCGACGGCACCGGGGTGCCCACCATGCCCCAGCCCCGGCAGTGGTACTCCCCCAGCCAGCCTCGCCCGCCGCACCAGGAGGCGGTATGGGACCAGCAATCCTCATCCGCCACTTTCGGCTCCGCACCGATGCACGACTGGGACGGCATCCTCGACCAGTGGCAGGTTTCGTCCGCCCCCACGGCCTCCTGGCAGGGATTCGCATGAGAGCGCCCGGCGGCCGCGAGTCCGCCACCGGCGTGGGGATTCCGAGAGCTCGCTGCGGTGCCCGCGATCGTAGTCGCTTGCTGTTCAGGTTCCGGTTGCCGCCCTGTCGTGACGGGGACACGGGTGTTCGGTAGGCGACATCAGTGCGATGCTTCCGCCGCGTACCGCCAGAAGTCCCGCATGGGCGCAGGTGGCGTCGGGCCGGTCATTTCCAGCTGGCTCAGCATGATCGCGACCGTGCCGGTGGACGGGACGATGTGCGCCGTCGTTCCCGTGCCGCCGATCCAGCCGTAGCGGCCCGGCACGTTCCACGGGTCGACGGCCGCGACATCGACGGAGCCGCCGAAGCCCCAGCCCTGGCCCTCGAGGAACAGCCGGCTCGCCTCGCGTTGGGCCGCGGTCAGATGGTCGGAGGTCATGCGGCGCACCGATGCGGGCGACAGCAGCGGGCGTCCGCCGGCCGTGCCGTCCGCGAGCATCATCCGGGCGAAGGCCAGCCAGTCGTCGACGGTCGAGACCAGGCCGCCCCCGCCGGACGCGAACGCGGGCATGCTGGTCCACTGGCCGTCGGGGGAGTCCACCAGCCGGATACCGCCGTTCGGGTCGATGCGGTAGAGGCTCGTGAAGCGGCCCAGAGCGGCGGTCGGCACCATGAATCCGGTGTCCTTCATGCCCAGCGGCTCGAACAGCCGCTCGGCCAGGAACTCGGGCAGCGAGCGGCCCGAGACCCGCGCGATCAGTACACCCTGGATGTCCGAGCACGTGTTGTACAGCCAGGCCTCGCCCGGATGGTTCAGCAGGGGGATACGGGACAGCTTCGCCATCCACTCGTCGGGCGGCGGGACGTCCGCCGGTTCCGGTCCCTGTTTCAGCTCGCTGAACAGCGGTGCGACCCCCGGCAGCGTGAAGTCGGACGGATAGCCATAGCCGGCACGGAAGGTCAGCAGGTCGAACACGGTGAGGGGCCGGGCGGCCGGGACCACGTCGTCGAGCGGACCGGACGGCCTACGGAGCACCTTCGGCGACGCCAGCTCCGGCAGCCACCGGTCGATCCGGTCGTCCAGAGCGATCCGGCCGTCCTCGACCAGCATCATGACCGCCGCGGCGACAATCGGCTTGGTCATCGAAGCGATACGGAAGATCGAGTCCCGCGCCATCGGGACGGTGCCTTCGGCATCGGCCGAGCCGGTTGCCTGCACCTCCACCCGGTCGCCGCGGGCCACCAGGCCCACTGCTCCCGGCACTGGCCCTTTGCTGACGTGTGCGTGCAGGATCTCGTGCAGATCGGTCGTCATCGGTCCACCCTCTCGATCGGTGCGGTCAGAAGGAGGACTTCCGCCGTCCCACGGAATCATCGGGCCGAAGCCGCCGATTCCGCCTGATCGGCCCTCCGGAGGATGCCGCAGGTCCGTACCCGCAGAAGGTGCGGGCGGGTGTCATGTGAAGACCATCCGGTACGGTCCCGGTCTCGAACGGACCGGTTCCGGGTGGTCAGCGGGTGGAGCCGGCCTCGCTCGGTATGTTTTCGAGGGAGAGGAGCAGCCGCTCGCCCCGGTCCTCGGCCATGTCGAGCGTGGCCAGCACGGCGGGTGTCGAGATGCTCGGCAGGAGGTAGTGCAGCAGTACGGAGATCCGGCGCCCCAGGCCCTCGCGCCTGCACAGAACCTGGGACATCACCTGAATCCCGGAGAACGAACCCACCAGCAGCTCGGCGGTCCAGCGGGGGTGGACGTGCGGCAACAGCTCGCCCTGACCCTTCGCGGCGGTCAGCAGATGCTCGAGCCGGTCTATCCAGGCCCGAAACGGGGTGCCCCGGTCGAGACCCTAGACGGCCTGGTCCATCGCCGGGCCCGCACTGGCCCTGACCAGGGTCTCATGGCGGAGCCGGTAGGCGAGCAACCTGCCCTGGTCCACCAGTTCCTGAAACATCGTCAGCTGTGGTGGCAGAGGGACGCTGTCCGGCTGGACGTCCATCATGCCGAGCGCCGGCTCCTCCTTCGAGTTGAAGTGGAAGTACAGCGCACCCTTGGTCACCCCGGCCCGCGCGAGGCGAGTCGAACCATGAAGTTCCCCCCAAGGAGCCATGGATCGAGTACCGAGCCGCGATCGCGCGCCCAGGCGGACCGACACCCAGTTCTCGGTCTCGGCCCGCCGGCCGCGCGCACCGCTTCTTCGCGCCCGTCCGGGGCGGTCACCAGGATCCGCTGCTGATCGCGGAGACCATGCGGCAGACGACGATGCTGCTGGGCCACGCGGAGTTCGGCGTGCCGGTCGGGGACCAGTTCGTGATGTGGGAGCTGGGGTACGCGGCCCCGCCCGAGCGCCTCTGGCTGAGTGAGGGGTTCGAGGAGCGCGCGGAACCCTGGGACATCACCGTCGATGTCTCCTGCTCCCGGATCAAGCGCCGCGGCCGGGGTCTCGGCTCCATGGAGCTCGACCTGCTGGTGCATCGCAGCGGCAGCCGGATCTCGGCCGGCGGCGGGCGGATCAGCTGTATGCCCGCCAGGGTGTACCAACGGCTGCGCGGGGACCGGCAGTCCGTCATCGGCGTCCCCGTTCCGCTCCTTCCGGCCGTCGCACCGCGCACGGCCGGCCGGACCGCGGAGCGGGACGTCGTGCTGTCGCCGACGGCCCGCGAGGGCATGTGGGAGCTGCGGCTCGACGCCGGGCATCCGGCCCTGTTCGGCCGGCCCAACGACCATGTGCCGGGGATCCTGTTGCTGGAGGCGGTCCGGCAGGCCGCCCATGTCATCGATCCCGGTCACGTCTTCCTCCGGTACGTCGAAATCGACCGCCCTTGCTGGGTCGAGGCGCGGACCGCCCCGTCGGACGATCGGTCGACGACCGGGGTGGAGGTCCGGGCCGTCCAGGACGGCGAGACGGCCTTCATCAGCACGTTCGAATCCCCGGCCCGCGCCGAAGAGAACCAGGACGAACGGCCATGACGGCGCCACGCATTCTCATCAGCGGCGCGACCGGCTTCATCGGCAGCCATGTCGTTGCCGCAGCGCGTCACGTCCCCGGCGTCCGCCTGCGCCTGATGCCCCACCGGACCGCGCTCACCGAAGCTCCGGGCACCGGCGCCGGGATCGGCGCCGCCCGTGCCCGGCTGGCAGAGGTCCCGTACGCCCTGCACCACCTCGACATGCTTGCGGTGGACCACTGGTTCGCCGACGAGCGGGTCTGGCAGGACGCCGACTGCGAGCCGGGCGCGGGCTTCGCCACCACCTTTGCCCGGCACGCCTCCCGGCACCGGCAGTTCCTGGGGCGGTAGGCGTCCGCCCGGTCACTCGGCCGCCGGGATCCGCGTCCCCGTCCCGCTCACCCGCACGCGCGCGTCGCCCGGGCGCAGCTCGACCGTGAGCGTGCCGGGGCGGCCCATGTCCTCGCCCTGGTGGAGAGTGACGACCGCGGCGTCCGGGACCAGGGACCGTTCGCGCAGGTACGCCCCGAAGGCGGCGGCCGCGGCGCCCGTCGCCGGGTCCTCGACCACGCCGCCGACCGGGAACGGGTCGCGGACATGGAAGACGGACTGCGACTCGCGCCACACCAGCTGGACCGTGGTCAGGTCGAGCCGGTGCATCAGCGCTTCGAGCCGTGCGAAGTCGTAGTCGAGGTCGGCGAGCCGCTCCCGGCTTCCGGCGGCCAGCACCAGATGGCGATTGCCCGCATAGGCGATGCGGGGCGGCAGGGCCGGGTCCAGGTCGGCGTCCGGCCAGTCCAGGGCGGCCAGCGCCTCGGCCAGGTCGTCCGGGGCGATGTCCGTGACGTGCGGTTCGACGCTCGTCAGAGTGACACGGAGCTCGGCGCCGTCCCGGGTGACGGTGACGGGGACCGTACCCGCCCGCGTGGTGAGGACCAGATCGCCGGGGCCGTTGCGCTCGCCCAGGGCGATGGCCGTTGCGACGGTCGCATGCCCGCAGAACGGAACCTCGGCCTTCGGGCTGAAGTAGCGGATCGTGTAGCCACGACCGGTCGATCCGTCCGTCGCGCCCGGCCCGGTCAGGAACGCCGACTCGCTGTAGCCGAGCTCCGCCGCGATGGCGAGCATCGCCGCGTCGTCGAGACCGGAGGCGTCGAGGACGACACCTGCCGGATTGCCGCCCTCGGGGTCGCCGGAGAACGCGGTGTAGCGCAGGACTTCGGCCTCTGGAATCCGGTTCATGTCGCAGCACAACCGGTCCGTGGTCCGGGGCATTCCCGCTCGCGGGACCGGCATCCCGAACCACGGCAACCGGCCCCGGGCCAGGGGTGGTTCGATGGGGCCTGCGGGTCGTCAGCCGCGGCCCACGTACGGCATCGTCGTCGCCAGGACCGTCGCGAACTGCACGTTCGCCTCCAACGGCAGCTCCGCCATGTGCAGCACCGTCCGGGCCACGTCCGCCGCCGCCATCACCGGCTCCGCCGCCAGTTCACCGTTGGCCTGGAGGATGCCGGTCTGCATCCGCTCGGTCATCTCCGTCGCCGCGTTGCCGATGTCGATCTGACCGCAGGCGATCCGGTACGGACGGCCGTCCAGCGACAGCGACTTCGTCAGCCCCGTCATGGCGTGCTTGGTCGCCGTGTATGCGACCGAGTGGGGGCGCGGCGCATGGGCGGAGATCGAACCGTTGTTGATGATCCGGCCGCCCTGCGGGTCCTGCTCCTTCATCTGCCGGTACGCGGCCTGCGCACACAGGAACGCCCCTGTGAGATTCACGTCCACCACGGTGTGCCAGTCGTCGTACGACAGGTCCTCGACCGGGACGGAGCGGGGGCCGAACGTGCCCGCGTTGTTGAACAGCAGGTCGACCCGGCCGGTCCACTCCCTCACGGAGGAGAAGAGCGCCGTCACCTCCTCGGGGCGGGAGACATCGGCGGGGACGGTGATCACCCGGGCGTGCCCGCCGGCCAGTTCCGCGGTCTCGGCGAGCGGTTCGGTGCGGCGGCCCGTGAGCGCCACCGACCAGCCGGCGCCGGTCAGGGCGAGAGCCACCGCGCGGCCGATCCCGGAACCCGCGCCCGTGACGACGGCGGTCCTCGCGCCGGAGTTCAACCGTTCGTTGCTCATGACGCCGCAGCGTATACGCCTCTGCGGCGTCAAGGCCCTGGCAGGTAGGCCGGTTCGGGGCCCTGCGGGACGGCCGGTCTCCCGCGGGTGATTCCTCGACCGGTCGTCGGCGGTTCCCGCACCGCCGGACCGGCCGGTGATGATCATGATGGCCGCGCCTGCGCGCGTTTCGTCCCCCGAGGGTCATTACCGCCGCACTCATCATCCGCGCGACGCCTTTGCGATGCGAACACGACAGCCGTTCGACGCGCTGGACCGGTGGACTCCCCCCATACACCACCAGTCAGGGGAGGGACAGATGACGCACTCATCTCACCACCAGGAGATGCGCGCCGCCGCACAGCACGTCGGCCGCCGCCGCTTTCTCACCGTCACCGGCGCCGCCGCCGCGCTCGCCTTCTCGGTCAACCTGCCGGCCGCGGGCGCCGCGAGCGCCGCCGAGCTGGATGCCGGGACGATCGGCGAGGACCCGTTCACCCTCGGCGTCGCCTCCGGCGACCCGCTGCCCGACTCCGTCCTGCTGTGGACGAGGCTCGCCCCCCGTCCGTACGAGCCGGACAGCGGGCTGCCGAACGCCCGCTTCCAGGTTCGCTGGGAGCTCGCCCGCGACGAGCACTTCTCCCGGATCGTCCGGCGCGGAACGGCCACCGCCCACCCGGAGTTCGACCACAGCGTCCACGTCGAGGTGAAGGGCCTCGACTCCGACCGCGTCCTCTACTACCGGTTCCGCGCCGGGAAGTGGGTCAGCGGGACCGGCCGGACCCGCACCGCCCCCGCCGGGCACGCCGGCAACAGCGCGCTGAGCCTCGCCGCCGTCTCCTGTCAGGCCTACCACGACGGATACTTCACCGCGTACAAGCACCTCGCCCAGGAGGACGTCGACGTCGTCTTCCACCTCGGGGACTACCTCTACGAATACGCCGTGACCGCGGCCGGTGGAGCCCGCAACTACACCGACCGCACGCTCCCCGCCCACTTCAACCGGGAGACGGTCACGCTGGAGGACTACCGGCTGCGGTACGCCCTCTACAAGTCCGACCCCGACCTGCGTGCCGCGCATGCCGCGCACCCCTTCGTCGTCACCTGGGACGACCACGAGACCGAGAACAACTACGCGGGGGACACCCCGGAGAACGACGTCCCGCCGGAGGAGTTCCTCCTGCGGCGCGCCGCAGCGTACCGCGCGTACTGGGAGAACCAGCCGCTGCGCACCCCGCAGCGGCCGACCGGACCGGACATGAAGCTCTACCGGCGCCTGCAGTTCGGCCGGCTCGCCCAGTTCGACATCCTCGACACCCGCCAGTACCGCAGCGACCAGGCGTACGGGGACGGCTGGCAGAAGCCGGGACCCGAGTCCGAGGACCCGGCGCGCACCCTGACCGGTGCCGCGCAGGAGCGCTGGCTGCTCGACGGCTGGAAGGCCTCACGGGCCACCTGGAACGTCGTGCCGCAGCAGGTCACCTTCGCCCAGCGGCGCGACGTGCCGACCGACGCCTTCAAGCTGTCCATGGATGCCTGGGACGGCTACCCGGCCTCCCGCGACCGGATCCTGAAGGGCGCGGAGGCCGCCGGGATCGACAACCTGATGGTGCTGACCGGCGACGTCCACGTCGCCTACGGCTTCGACCTGAAGAAGGACTTCAACGACCCGTCGTCCCGCACGCTGGGCACGGAGATCGTCGCCACGTCGATCTCGAGCGGCAAGGACGGATCCGACAAGCCGGCCAGCTGGAACAACCAGATGCAGGCCAACCCGCACATGAAGTTCTACAACGGCCGGCGTGGATACACCGTCGTCACGCTGGGCCGGAAGGAGGCGCGCGCCGACTACCGCACGGTGCCGGCCGTCACGACGCCCGGAGCGCCCGTCGCGACGGCCGGATCGTTCGTCACCGAGGTGGGCAACCAGGGCCTCACGCCTGCGTAACGGCGGACCGGACCCCGGTCAGCCGATGTCGTCGGCCGGGTAGCGGACGCCGATGCGGTCCCGTACCGCATCGAGCGTCCGCATCACCGCCAGCGAACCGTCCAGCGGTACCAGCGGGGACTCCGTCTCGCCCGCCAGCAGCGCCCGCACCACCTCGGCCTGTTCGAACTGCATACCGCGCAGCCCGTCGCCCGCGCCCCCTGCGGTGAACTCCTCCGGGTCGTGTCCCTCCCGGTGCAGCACGAACCGCTCCGGATGGAAGAAGCCGCGCGGGAAGTCGATCCGCCCGCGGGTGCCCGTGACCGAGGCGGTCTGCGGGGTGTCCGCGACGACGGAGCAGCTGAGCAGAGCCGTGGCGCCCGACTCCCAGCCCAGCAGCATGCCGGTGTTCAGATCGACGCCCTCCGGGGAGAGCAGCGCATCGGCCTGGATCCGGTCCGGCTCACCCAGCAGCAGCTGTGCGAACGACACCGGGTACACCCCCAGGTCCAGCAGCGCACCGCCGCCCAGTGCCGGGTTCCGCAGCCGGTGGTCCGGGCCGAACGAGCCCGCGAGCCCGAAGTCGGCCTGCACGGTGCGGATGTCGCCGATGGCGCCGTCGGCGACCAGCGAGGTCATCCGCCGGACGACCGGGTTGCAGTACGTCCACATCGCCTCCATCAGGAAGAGGCCCCGGTCCCGGGCGAGCGCCACGAGCTCCTCGGCCTCGCGGGAATTGAGCGTGAACGCCTTCTCGCACAGCACGTGCTTTCCCGCCTCCAGGCAGAGCGCGGCGGCTTCCCGGTGCGCGGAGTGCGGCGTGGCCACGTACACCACGTCGACCTCGTCGTCGGCGGCGAGCTCGGCCCAGCTGCCGTACGCCTTCGGAATCCCGAACCGTTCGGCGAACGCCTTGGCCGACGTGTCCGTGCGCGAGGCCACGGCCACCACTTCCGCACCGGGCACCGCCTGCAGATCGGCGGTGAAGGTCGCGGCGATGCCACCCGTAGCCAGCACGCCCCAACGCACGGTCCTGCTCATGCCTGCTCCCAAAAAGGTCTCGACCACTCCGGCTGAGCTGAGAGCATAGAGTCAGTTTCAACTATTTGGAGATGAGAATGCCGGAGAGCGGCGTGAGCCGAGCCCTGCACACACCCCCATCGAACGACAGGACCGGGCTCGGGCTCGGGACCGGAACAGGGCCGGCGGCCCGTCCGACCGCCACCGAGGCGGCCCGCCGCACCGGACTCCTCGTCACCCTCGTCCTCGGCGGACTCACCGCGCTCCCGCCGCTCTCCATGGACATGTACCTCCCGGCGCTGCCCGCGGTCACCGACGCCCTGCACGCCCCCGCCGCGACCGTCCAGCTCACCCTCACCGCCTGTCTCGGCGGAATGGCGCTCGGCCAGGTCGTCGTCGGACCGATGAGCGACCGCTGGGGCAGGCGCCGCCCGCTCCTGCTCGGCATGGTCGTCTACGTACTCGCCACCGCGCTCTGCGTCCTCGCACCCAGCACGGAGCTCCTCATCGGCTTCCGCCTCCTGCAGGGGCTGGCCGGTGCGGCCGGCATCGTCATCGCCCGAGCCGTGGTCCGTGACCTGTACGACGGTGTGGAGATGGCCAGGTTCTTCTCCACCCTGATGCTGATATCCGGCGTCGCACCGGTCGTCGCGCCGCTGATCGGCGGACAGGTGCTGCGGTTCACGGACTGGCGCGGCATCTTCGCCGTCCTCACCGTCGTGGGCATCCTGCTCACCCTGGTCGTCTGGAAGTGGCTGCACGAGACGCTGGAGCCGGAGGACCGCCACACCGGCGGGGTCGGCGACGCGTTGCGCACCATGCGCGGACTGCTCGGCGACCGGGTCTTCACCGGCTACATGATCGCGGGCAGCCTCGCCTTCGCCGCCCTCTTCGCCTACGTCAGTGCCTCCCCGTTCGTCGTCCAGGAGATCTACGGCGCCTCGCCGCAGACCTTCGGCCTGCTCTTCGGCGTCAACTCGATCGGCCTGATCACCGTCGGTCAGATCAACGGCAAGGTGCTGGTCGGCCGGATCAGTCTGGACAAGGCGCTCGGCTGCGGGCTCGGGATCATCGTGCTGGCCGCGACCGCGCTGCTGCTGATGACGTCCGGGGTGTTCGGCGATGTCGGTCTGGTGCCGGTCGCCGCCGGCCTCTTCGTCCTGATGTCGGCGATGGGGCTCGCGATGCCCAACACCAACGCCCAGGCCCTGATGCGTACCAAGCACGCGGCGGGCTCGGCCTCGGCGCTGCTCGGTACGTCGTCGTTCCTGATCGGCGCCGTCGCCTCACCGCTCGTCGGGATCGCGGGGGAGGCGACCGCGGTACCGATGGCGGTCGTCCAGCTGGTGTGCTCGGTGGGTGCGATGGCGTGCTTCCTGGGCCTGTGCCGGCCCTGGCAGCGGCTGTCGTAAGGCTGCGGGCACCGCTCAACGGCCGGAGCACCGCTCACGGTGCCGACCGCTCGCAGGCATGAGCAGTGCTCACGGTCGGCACCGCTCAGCGGTATGAGCAGTGCTCACGGACGGGCGCGCGGGTAGCCGAGCAGGTGCAGCCGGTCCAGCTCGTCCGTCCACCGGAACACCCCGACGCCCGCAGCGGCCTCCGAGGCCGGCAGCCGCACGTTCGCGGGCAGCGCTTCAGGCACCCCGCTGGTGACCTCGACCTGGGCCGGCCGGCCGTGGCCGGCCAGGACGTCCGCCGCGTTGCGCGCGGGCGTCGCCCCGTACGCGATGCCCTCGTCCGTCACGGAGACCAGGGTCAGCGGCTTCGAGCCGTCCGTCGCCTCCAGACAGAACCCCTTCTTCGTCTCCAGGTCGAAGGCGAGGTTCCCGGCCACCAGAAACGTCCCCGAGGGCGACATGACGGCCTGCGGGTACTGGCCCGGCTTGATCGCCACCTTGTGGCACTCCACCGCCGCCACCGCCTTTCCCGTCCCCGCGTCGTGCACCGCCCACAGGTCATGGGTCGCCGCCTGCTTCTGGCCCTTCGCGAGCTGCCACTTCGCCAGCACCCAGCCGGGCGCCACGGACGTCGGGATCCCGCTGAAGCGGTCGGTGCCCTTCGGGGCGACGTTCCGGCTGAACCAGCCGCCCTCTACCCAGAACTCCCGCGCCCCGCTGACCAGCAGGCCCTTCCCGGTCAGCCCGAACACCTCGGTGAGCTGCCGGCAGGACGGGCAGCCCTTCGGGTACGTGAGCGCCGACGGGGCGATCTTCGAGATCCGGCCGCTCTCCGGGTCGACCAGCACGCTGTTGGTACGGCCGTCGCTGATCAGGATCGCCGGGCCGGTGGTGTCGACGGTCGGCGCGGAGTTCCACGGCACCTCGATGCGCTGCCGGGAGCCGTCCGTCGCGTTGTACACGTCGAGGGAGACGATCGTGTCGGCCGGGGTCAGCGCGTTCACACCGACCTTTCCGTACGCCCACGTGACGAAGTACTCCACGTCGTCCTTGGCGGCCAGGAGCAGTTTCGGGAAGTGCGTCGAGGCCGGCGGCCGCCAGGCCGCGCCCTTCCAGCCGGCCTTCCCGGTCTCCGAGTCGATGGTCTCCAGCCGGTACTGGTTGTCGGAGACACGCAGCAGATAGGCGAGGCGCCCCGTCGTCCGGGAGATCGCGTAGTCGGGCGAGGTGTTGATGAGCTCCCAGCCGCGCGTGGTCGTGTACGCGGGGGGAACGGTGAGCTGCGTGTCCGGACCCGTGCCCGTCGCCGCCGGCTTCTTCGGCGTGGTGTCGCCCTTGCCCGCGCCGCCCTTGTCCCCGTCGCCCCCGGCGCCGCAGGTGGCCGGCAGAAGCAGCAGGGCGAGCACCAGCACACCCGCGACCAGAGTCAGGCGCACGATCTTCTGCCGCATGGTCCCCTCGATGAGCATTCCCGACCTCACGTGAGCCTCCCCCGACCTCGCGCGGTCAGCGTAGCAACTGGCCAACGGGGCCGGTCAGTTCGGATCTTCGTCCGTCCGGCTGTGATCCCGGGGCGGGGGACGGGGCGCCGGACGGGCGGCAGCGGGCGGAGAACGGCCGGGGAACAGCCACTCGTATCCGCCTACAATTCGTCGGTGAACGTCACCCTCCCCACCGCGGAAGCACTGCGCGCGGCGCTGGCCGGACTCCTCGACGGACTGCCGCCCAAGCAGACAGCACAGGCCGTCGACCGGCTCATCGCCAATTACCGGGGGACCACCCCGACCGACGCCCCGGTGCTCCGTGACCGCTCGGACGTCGCCGCGTATGCCGCGTACCGGATGCCCGCGACCTTCGAGGCGGTACGGTCCGCCCTCGCCGCCCTGCGCGAGGCGGCCCCGGAGTGGGCACCCGTCACCCACACCGACATCGGCGGCGGCACCGGCGCGGCGAGCTGGGCCGTCGCCGGGGCCTGGGAGGGACATCGCACGACGGTCCTGGACTGGGCCGAGCCCGCCCTCGCCCTGGGCCGGGAACTGGCCGGTGCCTCCGGCATCGAGGCCCTGCGCACCGCCGACTGGCGGCGGGCCAGGATCGGCGCCGGGCTGGAGCTCGCCCCCGCGGACCTGGTGACCGTCAGCTACGTCCTGGGGGAGCTCACGGCGGACGTCCGCACCGGCCTCGTCGACACGGCCGCGGCCGCCGCGCAGGCCGTGGTGATCGTCGAGCCCGGTACCCCGGACGGGTACGCCCGCATCATCGAGGCCCGCGACCGGCTGATCGCCGCCGGGCTCTCGGTCGCTGCTCCGTGCCCGCACAGCGAGGCGTGCCCCATCGAGCCGGGCACCGACTGGTGCCACTTCTCGGCCCGGGTCAGCCGCTCCTCGCTGCACCGGCAGGTGAAGGGCGGATCGCTGCCGTACGAGGACGAGAAGTTCAGTTACGTTGTGGCGACCCGCTTCGCCACCGAGCCGGTGACCGCGAGGGTCACCCGCAAGCCGCAGATCCGCAAGGGACAGGTGCTGCTGGACCTGTGCACCCGCGACGAGGCGCTGCAGCGCGCCACGGTCACCAAGCGGCACGGCGAGCTGTACCGGGCCGCCCGGGACATCGCATGGGGCGACGCCTGGCCGCCCCCCGCCGACGACTGACGTCAGGGTCCTAGCAGCGCAGCTCCTGGGTGCAGCACTTCACGCTGCCGCCGCCCTTGAGCAGCTCGCTCAGGTCCATCGGGACCGGTTCGAAGCCGCGCGCCCGCAGCGGGTCGAAGAGGCCCGTGGCGCCCTGCGGCACCAGCACATGGAGCCCGTCACTGACCGCGTTCAGTCCGAACGCCGCCGCGTCGGCCTCCTCGGCCATCAGCGCGTCGGGAAAGAGCCGCCGCAGCACGGAGCGGCTGCCCGGCGAGAAGGCGCCCGGGTAGTACATGAGCTCGTCGCCCGCCTCGTCGAGCACACACAGCGCCGTGTCCAGGTGGTAGTAGCGCGGGTCCACCAGATCGAGCCCGATCACCGGCCGCCCGAAGAACTCCTGCGCCTCGTCGTGCGAGAGCGGACTGGACCGGAAACCGCGCCCGGCGAGGAGATACGACGAGGTGACCGCGAAATCGCCCTCACCCTCGTTGACGTGGGCCGGCTCATGGATCTCGGTGAAGCCGTGGTCCCGGAACCAGTCCCGGTGCGCCGCGGCCTCGGCGTACCGCTCCTCGTACGCGAACCGGGCGCCGAGCACCCGGCCGTCGATGACGGTCGCGCCGTTGGCGGCGAAGACCATGTCGGGCAGGTCGGGACGGGGGGTGAGCAGCTCGACGGTGTGGCCGAGCGCGCGGTAGCGGTCGCGCAGGTCCTCCCACTGGGCCTGGGCCAGCGGCAGATCGACCGGCTTGGTCGGGTCCATCCACGGGTTGATGGAGTACGTGACCTTGAAGTGGACCGGAGCGCACATCAGGTAGCGGCGCGCGGTCGCCCTGCGGGGCGATGCGGGTGCGGGGGTGGTCGCTTCACGAAGCGATGAGGGTGTGGCTTCACGACGCAATGGGGGCTCCTCACGGACGGCAGGGGTGGCCTGCGAACAGTCGGGGCTCGCACGGGTGTGTGCGTGAGCTCATGGTGCGCCGTGCGGGGCAACCGCGCAGTGAACCGATCGGGTGGTTCCGCAGGCTGCTCCGTGACGGCTACGGAGAGGCGCCGGGACGGTACGTACCGTCTCGCGCCGCTACCGGCCCCCACTCATGGCCCACACCTACCATTTACCGACAAATGTCGGCCGCGTGCCCAGTCCGGTGGACCGGTGCCGGCACCCCGCTTCGGAACTCTGGCCACCCGGGGCGCAGGATGGTGGGACCATGGGCAGGGGCAACGCTGAGGTAAGGGGATTGATGGGCGCCGATTTCGGCCGTTCTCGCGGCACAGAGAGCAAGTTTTCCCAATGGCTTCGCCGACGACCCAAATCGCAGCACAGCGAGGTCGACGACACCGCCCGGGAGGCGCTGCTCCTGGCTGTCGCCGAAGCCGGAATGCCGATCGCGCCCGCCGCTCACCCGATCGGCTACCGATGTTCGTGCGAACGCATCGGCTGTCCCACCCCCGCCCGGCACCCCATCTCGTTCGCCTGGCAGACGCAGTCCACCACCGACCGCGCCCAGATCGAGCGCTGGGCACGCAGCCAGTCGCAGGCCAACTTCATCACCGCCACCGGCATGATCCACGACGTCCTCGACGTGCCGCTGGCCGCGGGCAACCAGGCCCTGGAGCGGCTCCTCGCCGCGGACATCGACGTCGGCCCGGTGGCCGTCTCCGGCGACGACCGGATGCTCTTCTTCACCGCCACCCGGGGCACCCCCGAGGACGAGGACGAGTGGTGGCCCTGCGAGCTGGACTGCCACCCCGAGACCATGGACGAGCATCCGGGACTGCGCTGGCACTGCCGCGGGAGCTACGTACTCCTGCCGCCCGCGATGCTCCCCGGTGAGCTGGACGTGCACTGGGTCCGCGGCCCGGAGAACCCGCTGCCGGACCCGCTGACCCTGCTGGAGACGCTTACCGACGCCTGCGCGCAGTATGCCGACACAGTGGGCCGGAGCGACCTCGACCACGACTCGGTGAGCTGGCCGCTCAGCCGCTGAGGCCCGGGCGGCCAAGAGCTGTCCCCGGTGGATCCGCGCGCGGCGTCGGATGTGGTGCATCGCACGGCGGAGGGACGTCCTCGTACGGGGTGCATTCGGGCGTTGCGGCAACGCGGCGGGGTGCCTCAGCAGTCGTCGTGCGCCCGCCAGGGATGACGGGAGAGCCCTCAGGAACCCTTCGCCGCCGTGAGCCCCGGCAGCCGGTTCAGCACGATCACCTTGCCGTCGTTCCCGGCGCCCTTCTTCGGGACGTACACCAGCTGGCTGGAGACCCGCTCCTTGGTGAGGGTGCTCTTCACCTCACCGGTCAGCAGCGCCTGCACATCCGCGTTGACCGCCGGGCGCAGCCCCTTCGCCGCGGTCTGCTGCTCGAAGTGCTTGCTGCTGAAGAAGACCAGCGCCCCGCCGTCCTCCGTCTCCAGGCCGAGCGGATCGAATGTACCGCCGTCCAGCGGCTGGTCGATGAACTGGAACGAGAAGCCGGCCCGCCGGGTGTTGCTGCGCTGGTACCGCCAGGCCGAGGTGGCGACGCCGGGAGCGAACACGTCCGGCGTGCCCTTCTGCAGGTACTGCGTGTACTGCGTGCTCAAGTCCCCGGGCGCCACGGTCAGTTCCGCACTGTCCGCGGAGACCGGCCGGGCCCGCCCGCCGCCGTCCTTCGCGAACGCGGGCATCTGGGCCGGGGCCACGACCGCGAGATACGACGCCTTCCAGACCGCGTCGGGACCGGTCCGGACGAAGGCGATCAGCCAGCTGGTGTCCTGCTTCCCGCTGTCCTGGTCGCGGTTGGAGTCGGTTTCGGCGAGGAACCAGCGCGGCCAGCCGGCCTTCTTCGGGATGAAGTACGTGGCGTCGGTCAGCTCCAGCGGCACGTGGTTCGCGTTGCCGTCGGGGTGGTTCTTCTGCCGCGCCCGCAACCCGGCCTGGTTGATCGCACCGAGCGAACCGGTGACCCGGTCCGCGTCCAGCGCCGGATCGTAGGCCTTGTCCGCCGCGTTGTACGCGGTGGTGAAGTCCGCAAGGGCCTTCGCGGCCTCAGACTTCGTCGCTGCCGGAACGACTTCCAGCTCGCCGTGCACCGTCACGCACCCGCTCGCCGTCATGCTCAGCACTGTCGCTGCCGCGAGCCCCGTCGCCAGCCGAATCGGCCTCAGGCTTCTCATCCGCTTTCTGCGCCTTCTGATCCGTCGCCCCCACTGACCGTCCGAACCCTACCGGGGCGAGGAACAGCGCGAGCGTGGGGATCAGATACAGCGCCCACACCGTGACCTGAAGAACGGTCGGATCGGGCTGGAAGTTGAAGGTGCCCTTCAGCAGCGTGCCGTACCAGCTGTCCGGCGGGATCGTGGCGCTGATGTCGAACGCCCGGTTCTGCAGGCCCCCGAGGAACTCGGCCTCCTGGAGGTCGTGCACGCCGTACGCGAGCACGCCCGCCGCGACGACCACCAGCATGCCGCCGGTCCAGGTGAAGAACTTCGCCAGGTTGATCTTCAGCGCGCCGCGGTAGAACAGCCAGCCCAGTACCACGGCCGTGGCGATCCCGAGCAGCGCACCGATCATCGGGTGCCAGCCGTCGTCCGCGGCGTGCACCGCACGCCAGACGAACAGCGAGGTCTCCAGTCCTTCCCGGCCGACGGCGAGGAGAGCCGTCGCGACCAGCGCGCCGGTGCCCATCGCGAGCGCCGCGTCGAGCTTGCCGTGCAGCTCCTTCTTCAGATGCCGCGCGGTGCGCCGCATCCAGAACACCATCCAGGTGACCAGGCCGACGGAGACGATCGACAGCGAACCGCCCAGCGCCTCCTGCGCCTTGAACGTCATCTCCTGCGAGCCGAATTCGAGACCCGCGCCGAAGGCCAGGCTGACGACGACCGCGATGGAGACGCCGACCCAGATGGGCAGCAGCCTGTTCCGGTTGCCGGTCTTCACCAGATAGGCGATCAGGATGCAGACGACCAGGCTGGCCTCGAGGCCTTCGCGCAGGCCGATCAGGAAGTTGCTGAACACGTTTCGGTTCTCCTTTTTTCCGCTTCGAGTCCCGTTACGAGAACAGCGCCCGGCCCCACCAGTCGTCCTTGGAGCGGACGCCCGGCGGGACGGCGAAGTGCGCCGAACCCACGTGCTGGATGTACTCGTTGAGTGCGTCGTGTGCCGCGAGCCGGCGCTGCAGCGGAATGAACGCCTTCCGGACATCGCGCTGGTACGCGAGGAAGAACAGCCCCGCGTCGAGCCGGCCCAGGCCGTCGGTGCCGTCGGTGAAGGAGTAGCCGCGGCGCAGGATCGTCGCACCGTCGTTGCTGTCCGGGTGGGCGAGGCGCACATGGGCGGTGGGCAGCATGGCCTTCAGGAACGGCTCGTCGCGCTCCTTCGACTTGCCGACCGGGGCGCCCTCGCCCTTGTCCCGGCCGAAGACGTCCTCCTGCTCCTGGAGCCCGGTGCGGTCCCAGGTCTCGATGTGCATGCGGATGCGCCGGGCAACCAGGTACGAACCCCCGGTCATCCAGCCCGCGTGGTCCTTCTCGCCGACCCACACGTGCTTGTCGAGGGCCGCGGTGTCGGTGCCGGCGATGTTCCGGGTGCCGTCCTTGAAACCCATCATGTTCCGCGGGGTCTGGGCCTCAGGCGTCGTCGACGACGTCTTGCCGAAGCCCAACTGCGACCAGCGGATCGCCGTGCGGCCCATGCCGATCCTGGCGAGGTTGCGGATGGCGTGCACCGCGACCTGCGGGTCGTCGGCACACGCCTGGACGCACAGGTCGCCGCCGCTGCGGGCCGTGTCGAGGTTGTCACCGGGGAACTTCGGCAGATCGACGAGCGCCTCCGGGCGCCGGTCCTCGAGACCGAACCGGCCCTTGGCGAACAGCGAGGGGCCGAAGCCGATGGTGAGGGTGAGCCGGGACGGCTTGAGCCCCAGCGCCTCGCCCGTGTCGTCCGGCGGGGCTTCGGCGAGACCGCCGTACGCCCCGTCGCCGACCGCATGACCGGCCGTCATCCGCTCGGCCGCCCGCGTCCACTCCTTGAGCAGCGCGATCAGTTCGGACCGGTCCTTCGTCGTCACGTCGAAGGCGGCGAAGTGCAGCCTGTCCTGGACGGCGGTGGCGATCCCGGCCTGGTGCACGCCGTGGAACGGCACCGCGGCGCCGCTGTCCGCGGCCGGCACCGCGTCGTTCACCGTGTGAACCGCGGCGACCGCACCGCCGGCCGCGACCGCGCCGAGCGCCAGCCCGGCACCGCCCCAGCCGAGCAGTGCACGGCGCGACGGGGCGCGGTCTGTGGCTCCGGCGGCAGCGGGCTCGGCGGCTCCGCCTGCCCCGGTGGTGTTCTGGGTTTCCCCGGACATGATCGGCGTCTCCCCGTCTGCTACTTCGTCACCGCGGCGGCGAGCTGCGACAGCGGCTCGGCCAGCGCGTTGACGGCGTCCGACAGCTCCTTGCGGTCCGCCTTGCCGACCTTGTCGTACGAGGTGAACTCGTACGAGCTCTTGTCCTCGCGGTACTTGTCCAGCAGCGTGTTGAGCGCCGCGAACTGCTTGTCCAGGGTGGCGGTCAGGGCGGCGTCGTTCTTCGAGGCGATCGGCTTCAGCAGCTCGTACGACCGCTGCGCGCCTTCGACATTGGCCTTGAAGTCGATCAGGTCGGTGTGGCTGTAGCGCTCCTCCTCACCGGTGACCTTGCCGGTGGCGACCTCGTCGAGGAGCTCCTTGGCGCCGTTGGCCATCGAGGTCGGAGTGATCTCCGCCTTGCCGACCCGCTTCTGCCAGTCGACGAGGTCCTTGTACAGGACCGGGGCGAGGGCCTTCTCCTCGGCGCCGAGCTTCTTGTCCTGCCACAGCGCCTTCTCGAGGCGGTGCCAGCCGGTCCACTTCTGGCCGTCCTCCAGGCCGTCCGCGCGGACGTCGACCTTCGGGTCGATGTCACCGAAGGACTCGGCGACCGGTTCGGTGCGCTCCCAGCCGATGCGGGATTCGGCGTACGCCTTCTTCGCGGCCTCGATGTCACCCGCGGCGACGGCGTCCGTGAAGACCTTGACCTTCGGCAGCGTCTCGTCGGCCTGCGCCTGCACGTAGGTGCGGTAGCCGGCGACGGCCTTGTCCATCTCGGGGCTGCGCTCGGCCACGGTGCCGCCGGTGACCTCGATGTTCTGCCGGAAGCCGGCGCCCTTCATGCCGGGCTTGCAGACGACGTCGTAGGAACCGGCCTTGACCTCGGCGGTGATGGTGGCCTTGGTGCCGGGGCCGATGTTCTCGCGCTCGGCGACGATGCGGTCGTCCGGGAAGAGGACGTAGACCTCGGTGACCTTGGAGCCCTCGTTCGCCACGGCCAGTTCGATGTGGCCGGCCGGGAGCTTCTTCTTCGACACCGCGCAGGAGTCGTCCTTCGCGGTGACCGTCACCGCGCCGTCGCCTTTGCCGTCGCTCTTCTCGGCGCAACCCGTGACGGCGGTCAGAGCTGCCACGGTGGCGACAGCGGTGGCGACGGAGAAACGAATGGCTCGCATGCGGGCTCCACAAAGGCTGAAGAAAGAGGAAACAGAGGCCGGACAAGTGCAGGTGAGGCGGACCTAACTTAACCGAGGCTTACCTCACTGCTACCCACGGGTGCAGTGATTCAGCTCTCACTCGATGCGGTGGAGAACGGGGCAGTTACGGGCGACCCATGAGTAACCCATGAGAAGGTCAAGCGTGTGTCAAGCAGTTCATTCCGGTTCGGCGAGGGGCGTCCCGGCGCCGGCGGTTCGTGGGCGGTGCTTGAATGCGTGTGTGAGTGACTACGAGGTACCCGCAGGCGTCGATGTGCTGCGCGTGTTCTGTGGACCGGACGGACGGCATGGCAACGCCCTCGGGGTCGTACGGGACGGGCGTACGTACCCCGACCAGGCGTCCCGGCAGGCGCTCGCCGGGCAACTCGGCTTCAGCGAGACCGTGTTCGTCGACGATCCCGAGCGCGGGCACGTCGACATCTACACACCGGGGCTCCGGCTTCCGTTCGCCGGGCATCCGCTCGTAGGGGCCGCCTGGCTGCTCGACCTGGAGATCCTGGAACTGCCGGTCGGCGAGATCTTCGCCCGCCAGGACGGCGAGTTCAGCTGGATCACCGCCCGCCCCGAGTGGGTGCCGCCGCGCACGCTGGAGCGGTACGCGTCCGTCGCCGAGGTGGAGGCGCTGACCGGACCGCCGCCCGGCGAGGGCTGGCTGTACGTATGGGCGTGGGAGGACGAAGCGGCGGGCCGCGTCAGGGCGCGGGCGTTCCCGCGCCGCGACGACGGCATCGTCGAGGACGAGGCGACGGGGGCGGCGGCCCTGCTGCTCAGCGCGCAGCTGGGCCGCGCCCTCAACATCACACAGGGTCGTGGTTCCCAGATCCTCACCGCACCCGCACCGGACGGCTCGGTGGAGATCGGCGGCCGCGTCCTGCTGGCGAACGCGCGCCTGTAGCGGGCGCATTCAAGCCCGTTGAGGGAATCCGCACCATCCGGGCACTGGGCGAGGTGGAGGGCGAAGCGGTACGACTGGCCTGGTCCACCGTCAAGTCCCGGCCACTGCGGCCCCCGGCCTCGCCGGAGCCCTACGCGCTGCGCCGGGACACCTCGCCCAGCTCCCGGAACACCGCGGTGTTCAGTACGAACGCGCGCTTGCACTCCTCCACGATCCGCTTCTTCTCCAGTTCGTCCGCGTCCACCGCGTCGAGCAGCTCGCGGTAGCCCCGCTTGAACGAGGCGGGGTTGGCGATCTCCTCGAAGACGTAGAACCGCACCCCGTCGCCCTTGCGCGCGAAGCCCCAGGCCTTCTCCGCCCTGTCGCGGATGATCTGGCCGCCGGAGAGGTCCCCGAGATACCGCGTGTAGTGGTGCGCGATGTATCCGGCGGGCCAGCTGCGCGCGCACTCGGCGACCCGGTCGGCGTACACGGCCGTCGCGGGCAGCGGCCTCAGGCCCTCGTGCCAGCCCGCACCCCGCAGATGCGCCAGGTCGCGCTCCAGCTCCGCCGTGCGCATCAGCTCCGGCCGTATGAACGGGCCGGTGACCGGGTCGCTGCGCAGTTCCTCCGCGCCCTCCTCCAGCGCCCGGTAGACGAACCACAGCTGCTCGGTGTAGCGCGTGTACGCGTCCACTCCGAGCCGCCCTCCGAGCAGGTCGCTCATGAAGGCCGAGGTCTCCGCCTCGGTGTGCTGCTCGTGCGACGCCGTGCGGATCAGTGTCGAGAAGGGGGTGGCGGCGGGTGCGTCCAAGACGGGCCTCCGGTGACCGGGGGAGGGACGGGAAGTCGGAACCAGACAGAAAAGCCGACAGCACCTGCGCTCGGCAGCCACTGTCGACATCTCCGATCGTCCTGCTTAGGCTTACCTAAGTCAACATCTTCCCGACGGTCTGTCGGTAAAGACGATACGCCCGGTTCCGTCCGCGTGCCGGGGGTGCGTATCGCCTGCGGAGGGTTACGGGAGCGTCAGGATCTCGGCACCCGTTTCCGTCACCACCAGCGTGTGCTCGAACTGGGCGGTGCGCTTGCGGTCCTTCGTCACCACGGTCCAGCCGTCGTCCCACATGTCGTACTGGTGCGTCCCGAGCGTCAGCATCGGCTCGATGGTGAACGTCATGCCGGGCTGCATCACGGTCGTCGCGTGCGGGCTGTCGTAGTGCGGAATGATCAGGCCGGAGTGGAACGAGGAATTGATCCCGTGCCCGGTGAAGTCCCGGACCACGCCGTACCCGAAGCGCTTCGCGTACGACTCGATGACCCGTCCGATCACATTGATCTGACGGCCGGGGCGGACCGCCTTGATCGCCCGGTTCAGCGACTCCTCCGTGCGCTCCACGAGCAGGCGGGACTCCTCGTCCACGTCGCCGCAGAGATACGTGGCGTTGTTGTCGCCGTGCACGCCGTTGATGTACGCGGTCACGTCCAGGTTCACGATGTCGCCGTCGCGCAGCACCGTCGAGTCCGGGATGCCGTGACAGATGACCTCGTTGAGCGACGAGCAGAGCGACTTGGGGAAGCCGCGGTAGCCGAGCGTCGACGGATAGGCGCCGTGATCGCACATGAACTCGTGGGCGACCCGGTCGAGTTCGTCCGTCGTCACGCCCGGAGCGATGTGCTTCGCGGCCTCGGCCATCGCCTGCGCGGCGATCCGGCCGGCGATGCGCATGCGCTCGACGGTGTCGGCGTCCTGGATCTCCGGGCCGGTGTACGGCGTCGGAGCCGGCTTGCCCACGTACTCGGGGCGCCGGATGTTTCCGGGTACGGAACGAATGGGAGTGATCTCCCCTGGTACGAGCAGCGACTGGCCAGACATGTCAGCGAGTCTAACCAGCGTGGTTGGGGCAGCATGGCTCAGAGGAAAGGAGCCGACGATGGCCCTGTTCAAGAAGCGCACGGTCGGCAAGCCGGGCGAGTGGTACTACTGCCTGGTGCACCAGAAGGTCGAGGAAGGCCCCGAGTGCCCGGCGAAGGACCGGTTCGGCCCCTACACCTCCCGCGAGGAGGCGCAGCACGCGATGAACACCGCGCAGGAGCGGAATCTGGAGTGGGAGAACGACCCCAAGTGGCACGACCGGGACACGCCACCGGAGGCCGATGCGTAGGGTTCCGGCCCGTCCGGCAGCTGCCCCGGGGCTCCGGCCCCGGACCCTGCTCCTCACACGCCTGAGGGGCTGGACTGCCGGCGCCGCACCGCGTCCGCGTCCGTCTCGGAGTCGTACGTGAGGAGCTTCGGCAGCGCCGCAGCCAGCAGCGCGACCGAAGCCACGCACGCCACCCCGCCCGTCCAGATCGCGGACCGCGTGCCCGTCCAGCCCGCCATCGCGCCCGCCCGCACCTGTCCCAGCTGCGGTCCCACGCTGTACGAGAGCACCTCGATGCCCGCCAGCCGGCCGCGCAGCTCCTCCGGGATGGTCTGGTTCCAGATCGTGGAGCGGCCCAGACCGCTGAGCATGTCGCCCGCGCCCGCCACCGCGAGGCAGACGAGCACCAGCCACACATTGCTGAACCACCCGGCTGCCGCGATCGCCAGCCCCCAGGCCGCCGCCCCGAACACCACGAACAGCCCGTGCCGCCGGACCCGTGACGTCCAACCGCTGGTCAGGCCCAGTACCAGCGAGCCGACCGACCCCGCCGCGTACATCAACCCCAGTGACCACTCGGCGTCGAGCTCGTCCGCCAGGAACGGGAAGATCGTGTTCGGGAAGGCGAAGAACATCGCCGCCAGGTCGATCGCGTACGTCCCCAGCAGCACCGGCCGACTCCAGGCGTACCTCGCCCCCTCGGCAATGCCGCGAAGCGACGGCTTCCGTGCGTGCTCAGCGGGCGGTGCGGGCGCCAGCCGCAGACAGAGGAGCACGGAGACGGTGAACGTGACCACGGTGACCGTGTACGCCGTGGCGTGCCCCGCATAGGCCACCACCAGACCCGCCACCGCCGGGCCGGTGATCGCACCGAACTGCCAGCGCAGCGAGTTCAGCGCGGCGGCCGCGGTGAGCTGGTCGTGCGGCACGATCCGGGCGATCAGGGAGTCCAGTGCGGGCCGCTGGAGCCCGGCGAGCGCGGAGACGCCGCCCGCGACGAGATAGAGCGGCCAGAGCATCGGGTCGGGCAGCGCGGCGTTCACCAGGAGGACGAGCGCGAGCAGCCCCAGCCCCGCCTCGGTGCCCAGGATCACCTTGCGGCGGTCCGCGGAGTCGGCGAGCGCCCCACCGTACAGACCGAAGACGACCAGCGGCACCAGCTCGACCGCACCCATCGCGCCGACGGCGAGCGGCGAACCGGTGAGTTCCTTGATCTGGAGCGGCAGCGCGATCAGCGCCATGAAGCTGCCGAAGTAGGTGACCAGGCCCTGGACCCACAGCAGCCGGAAGTCGGCCGAGGAACGCCATGGCGAGAGGTCGGGCAGGAGTGCGGAGAGCCTGGCGGGCAGGGCGGCGGCAGAGGTCACGAGGGGTCATGGTCCGGCGCCGTACGTGCCCTGTGCAACCGGTTTTGCCGGGGCCTGCGGCGGCCTCCTCCTCGTCACCAGCGCGCGGGCGGCGGAGCCGTCAGCTGATCGGCGAGCCGGGACAGCCTGTCCCGGAAGCGCCGGCGGCCGCGGGGCGCGGGGGCGCTGTTCTCGCCGGCCGCCGCGCTCACCAGATGCTGCACGGTGTCCAGGTCCACGTCGTCGGTGCGGCTCACCGTGAGCGCTTCATGGGCGAGCCCGTGCACCTCCGGATCGCCGTCGTCCAGCGACAGCACCGTCGCCCCGGCCCGGCGCGCGTCGTGCACCCGCTCCAGCAGCCCGTCACCGGGCCGCTCCGGGGCCACCAGCAGCAGCGTCTCGCCCCGCCCGGCTGCCTCGATCCGGCCAGGGCCGACGGACAGATGCGCCGGATCGCCCGGCTCCACCCGGTGTCGTACGAGCGTGGGCACCAGCTCCGGCAGCCCGGCCCAGGTGGACTCGTCGACCAGGTGGGCCGCCATGTGCCACGGCTCGTACCCCTCCGTGCCCACCAGCAGCAGCCCGCCGCCGTGCGGAACGACGGACGACCGGAGGGTTCCCGCGAACCTGCGGGCCGCCGCCGGCCACTCGGTCCCGGCGAGCACTTCACGGAGCAGGGCGACGCGTACGGCATCCATGGCCCGGCATCATGCCGCAGGACCCGTCCTCCGCACCGGCGAACGGCACTGAACCAGCCGAACGGGGGCAGGTGCAGTGACGGATGTCGCAGTGGTGCGACGCTGCGTTGCCCTCCATGGCGCGCAGTAGTGTCGGCGCATGACTACGAATGACAGCGGTACCGCGCCCAAGCCCCCCGCCAAGGATCCGTGGGACCTTCCCGACGTGTCGGGGCTGACCATCGGCGTGCTCGGCGGCACCGGCCCGCAGGGCCGCGGGCTCGCCTACCGGCTCGCCCGCGCCGGGCAGAAGGTGATCATCGGCTCGCGTGCCGCGGACCGCGCCCGGACCGCCGCCGACGAGCTGGGCCTCGGCGTCGAGGGCTGGGACAACGCCGAATGCGCCCGGCGCAGCGACGTCGTGATCGTCGCCGTGCCGTGGGAAGGACACGCCAAAACCCTGGAGTCGCTGCGCGACGAACTCGCCGGCAAGCTCGTCATCGACTGCGTCAACCCGCTCGGCTTCGACAAGCAGGGCGCGTACGCACTGAAGCCCGAGGAGGGCAGCGCGGCCGAGCAGGCCGCCGCCCTGCTGCCCGACTCCCGGGTCACCGCCGCCTTCCACCACCTCTCGGCGGTGCTGCTCCAGGACGAGGCGATCGAGGAGATCGACACCGATGTGCTGGTGCTGGGCGACGCCCGCGCCGACACCGACCTCGTGCAGGCGCTTGCCGGCCGCATCCCCGGCATGCGAGGCATCTTCGCGGGCCGCCTGCGCAACGCCCACCAGGTCGAGTCACTGGTCGCCAACCTGATCTCGGTCAACCGCCGCTACAAGGCGCACGCCGGGCTGCGTACCACCGACGTCTGAGCCGACGGGCGCCCACGGCCGCACCCCGCGGAGAGCGGAACGGGACATGGGGGACACTGGACGGGACCGCGCACCACCCCCGGACAGGAGCTGCCCCCCATGCCCCGCCTCGCTCTCTACGCCCTCGTCGCCTGCGTCCTGACCGTCGGTGCGGCCGTGATCTCGTTCGCCCAGGGCAGCTGGCTCGGGATCATCTGGGTGCTGCTGGCGGGCCTCTCCTCCAACATGGCGTGGTACTACCTGCGCAAGCACCGCGCGGAGACCGAGGCCTGAGGGCTGTCCCGCCAGGGATGACGGGCCGGCCCTCAGGCTCTGGTCCGCCGCCGGACTTCCGGAAGCAAGGCCCTAACCGAGGCTGCAGACCGGATTCGACTTCTGCCAGAACTGGTAGGCGTCGAAGCCGCAGTACGTGTGGAACTCGCTGACGTCCAGCGTCTGCAGCAGGCTGTGGATCGCGTCGAAGAAGACGGTGTTGACCTCGGGGATCCACAGCAGCCCGAACACCGCGAGCAGGCCGAAGGGCGCGAACGGCTCCACCTGGCGGCGGATGCGGTACGAGAGCCAGGGCTCGATCACCCCGTATCCGTCCAGCCCCGGGACCGGTACGAAGTTCAGGATCGCCGCGGTGACCTGGAGCAGCGCCAGGAACGCCAGCGCGTACTGGAACCCGCTCGGCACACCGTCCAGCGCGTGCAGCCAGAACGGCGCCGTGCAGACGACCGCGAACAGCACGTTCGTCAGGGGGCCCGCCGCCGAGATCAGGCTGTGCTTCCAGCGGCCGCTGATCCGGCCGCGCTCGATGAATACCGCGCCGCCGGGCAGCCCGATCCCGCCGAGGATCACGAACAGCACCGGCAGCACGATGCTCAGCAGTGCATGGGTGTACGCGAGAGGGTTCAGGGTCAGATACCCCTTCGCCCCGATGGAGATGTCCCCGCTGTGCAGCGCGGTGCGGGCGTGCGCGTACTCGTGCAGACAGAGCGACACGACCCAGGCCGCGGTGACGAAGAGGAAGACCGCGAACCCGGGCTGCTCCGCGAAGTCCGTCCACACCGCCCAGCCCGAGACGGCCATGACGGCGGCGATCCCGAGGAAGACGGGACTGATCCGCCGGTCGCTGCGGGCTGCTGCTGCGGTGGTCATCGGCGGACTCCAGGTGGCTCGGCGGCAGGGGCGGGCATCGGGGGATGCGAGCCCCGACCGTACAGTCGACACGGCGGAAACGTCTCGCGCCGCGGTGGTGGTTCCGGACAAGGTAGGGGCATGACAAGCAACGCCGGTGAACCTTCGGACAGCGCTGGGGACCAGGTGGGAACGCCGCTGAGGACGCGAGTCCGCGTACCGGTCCCGGTCGCGGAGAATAGGCGCGTGCGCTACAGCATCCTCGGCACCACGCAGGCACTCCACGACGACGGCACGGCCGTCGCCATCGGTGGGGCGCGGCTGCGCGCCCTGCTGACCGTTCTCGCACTGCGCCCCGGCCGCGCGGTCCCGGCCGCGGTGCTGGTCGACGAGGTGTGGGACGGCGAGCCGCCCGCCGACGCGGTGGGCGCCCTGCAGGCGCTCGTCGGCCGGCTCCGTCGGGTTCTCGGGCATGCGGCGATCACCTCCGCCGAGAGCGGCTACCGGCTCGCCGTCGAGCCCGACGCGGTCGACCTGCACCGCTTCGAGCGGCTCACGGGGGAGGGGATGCGCGCCCTGGACGCGGGCGATCCGGCGAAGGCCGCCACCGTCCTCGACGACGCGCTCGCCCTGTGGCGGGGTCCGGCCCTCGCGGATCTGCCCGACCGTGCCGCTGTCGCGGCCCGCTGGACGGCCCGCCGGCTCGACGCGCGCCGCGCCGGGTTCGCCGCCGCGCTCGCGCTCGGCCGCGCCGACGAGGTCCTGCCGGAAGTGGTCGCGCTCTGCGCCGAGCACCCGATGGACGAACCGCTCCAGGCGCTGCGCCTGCGGGCGCTGCGGGACGCCGGACGTGCGGCGCAGGCATTGGTGGCGTACGAGGAGGTACGCACCGTGCTCGCCGACCGTCTCGGCACGGACCCGGGCCAGGAACTGCGGTCCCTGCACGCGGAGTTGCTCCATCAGGAGCCGGGGCTGCCGCCCTCCGGGCCGGCGCAGGCCCCGACGGCCACGCCCGGCCGGGCCCCCGCGCCGGACCGGGTGGCCGGTTCGCCCACGGTGGCCGCACCGGGCCGCACTCCCGCGCCGGAACCGGCTTCCGGGCCGATCCCCGTCCCCCTGGGCAACCTGCGCGCCAGGCTCACCAGTTTTGTCGGGCGGGAGGCCGATATCGCGGTGCTGCGGGACGACCTCGCACAGGTCCGCCTCGTCACCCTCCTCGGACCCGGGGGCGCGGGCAAGACCCGGCTCTCCCAGGAGGCCGCCGAGTCCGTCGCACCCGCCTGGCCGGACGGCGTCTGGCTGGCCGAGCTCGCCCCGGTCGACGACCCGGAGACCGTGCCCGAAGCCGTACTGACCGCGCTCGGCGCCCGCGAGACCGTGCTGCGCGGCGCAGGCGCCGAGGAGCTCCGGGCCGCCGAGCGCAGCGCGGGCGACCCGCTCGTCCGGCTGACCGAGCACTGCTCCCGGCGCCGCATGCTGCTGCTCCTCGACAACTGCGAGCACGTCATCGAGGCCGCCGCCGCGCTCGCCGACCATCTGCTCGTCCGCTGCCCGGACCTCACCGTCCTGGCCACCAGCCGTGAACCCCTCGGTGTACCGGGCGAGTTCGTCCGCCCCGTCGACCCGCTGCCCGACCCGATGGCGCTGCGCCTGCTCGCCGACCGCGGCGGCGCCGCGAAGCCGGGCTTCCGGATCGACGCGGACGAGGAGACCGCGGCGGCCGCCGCCGAGATCTGCCGCCGGCTCGACGGACTGCCGCTCGCCATCGAACTCGCCGCCGCCCGGCTGCGGATGCTCAGCCCGCGCCAGATCGCCGACCGGCTCGACGACCGGTTCCGCCTGCTGACCAGCGGAGCCCGTACCGTGCTGCCGCGCCAGCAGACGCTGCGCGCCGTCGTCGACTGGTCCTGGGACCTCCTCGACGCATCCGAACACGCCGTACTGCGCAGGCTGTCCGTCTTCGCCGGCGGCTGCACGCTGACCGCGGCCGAAGCGGTCTGCGCGGACCGGCCGCAGGACGCGCGCGAGGTCGCCGGGGTGCTCGGTTCGCTCGTCGACAAGTCCCTCGTCGTCGCCGCACCCGCCGACGACGGGGAAATGCGCTACCGGCTGCTGGAGACCGTCGGCGAGTACGCCGCCGAGCGGCTCGACGAGGCCGGGGAACGGGCCACCGTCGAACGGCGCCACCTGGTGCACTTCCGGGAGCTGGCCCGTACCACCGACCCCCTGCTGCGCGGCACCGGGCAGCGGGCAGCCATCGACCTCCTCCAGCGGGAGTACGAGAATCTGCGCACCGCCCTGCGCCACGCCGTCGCCGCCGGCGACGAGCAGGAGGCGGTCTGCCTGGTGCTGTCGCTCGCCTGGTACTGGCAGATGCGCGATCTGCGCGCCGACGCCCTGCACTGGGCCGACGCGGCCGCCGCGCTGGGCCCGGACCCCTTCGCCCCGCCGGCCCGGCCCGCCCCGTCCATCCGGGAACGCTGCACCGACGCGCCGCCGCCGATGGGGCCGGAGCTGCTCCAGGAGGCGCGGCGCGGTGTCGCGCTGATCCAACTGGCCAGCATGAACCATGCGTCGGACGAGTGGACCACCGCGAAGAGCATGGAGCGGCTGCGCGTCATCGCCGCCACCTACCGGGTGGGCCAGCCGCAGACCTGCCGTACCCCTGCGTCGCTCTGGTTCTTCGCGGTCATGCTCACCGGGGGCGCCGCGGACCTGCGCGAACTGGTGGACGAGACGGTCCGTGCCGCCCGCGAGTTCGGCTATGAGTGGGAGCTGGCCGCAGCGCTCCAGATGCGCGCCAATGTGCTGGCCAACC
The DNA here is from genome assembly GCF_036158715.1 of Streptomyces sp. NBC_00316. Lineage (NCBI taxonomy): Bacteria > Bacillati > Actinomycetota > Actinomycetes > Kitasatosporales > Streptomycetaceae > Streptomyces > Streptomyces sp. NBC_00316. The sequence continues at coordinate 6,280,667 of NZ_CP108023.1, forward strand.
GCCCCGACTGGTCGGGCGAGGCCCGCGCGGACGCCGACGAGAGCCTGGAGATCTTCAGCCGGCTCGGTGACGACTGGGGCGCCGCCGAGTCGCTCTCCTCCCGGGGGGAGGCCAACGAGCGGCAAGGCGATTACACCCGTGCGGCCGACGACTACCAGGCCGCCATCGGCTACGCCGAGCGGCTCGGTGCCCAGTCCCAGGTGGCGGTGCTCCGTACCCGGTACGCCTCCGCGCTCGTCGAACTCGGCCGCGGTGCGGAGGGCGAGGCGATCCTGCGCGAGGTGCTCGCCGAGGGGCGGGCGGCGGGACACGAGGCGATGCCGTTCGCGCGGCTCTTCCTCGCCATGCTGCTGGGCAGCACAGGCCGCACCGCCGAGGCCCGTGAACAGTACGCGGAGCTGGGCGAGGAGTTCAGATCCGAGACCCTGGCGATCTTCGAAGGCTTCGTGCTGGGCGGGCAGGCCTGGCTGGACAACCAGGAGGGGCTGTACACCGACGCCCTGGCCCGGAGCCGGCAGGCGCTGAAGCGGTCCGGGGACCCGCTGGCGCAGATGGTGGCGCCCCAGATGTCCGTCATCAACCTCGTCACCCTCGCGCGGGCCCTGGCCGGACTCGGTGGCGAGCGCAGGGCGGCCCTCGCCGCCCGGCTGCTGGGCGCGGGCAGCGGTCTGCTGCCGAACGGCCATGTGCCGACGACGATAGAGCGAAGGAACTACGCCGAGGCGGAGGCGGCGGCCCGCGCCGTTCTCGGCGAGGCCGGCTACGAGGCCGCCTACGCCGAAGGCGATGGCCTCGCTCTGGAGGAGGCCATCGCCCTGGTCGACGCGTACCGGGAGTGAACCGGAGGGGCCGGGTCAGGTCTTCTTGCGGAACTTCGCGACCGCGAGGGGCGCCGTCACCGCGGTGATGACCGCGGCCCAGCCGAGCGTCAGCCACACCGAGTGTGCGACCGGACCGCCGAGCATCAGCCCACGTGCCGCGTCCGCGAGATTGGACAGCGGGTTGTAGTCGGTGAAGGCCTGGAGCCAGCCCGGCATCGTGGCCGGCGGGGCGAAGATCGACGAACCGAACTGCAGGGGCATCAGCACGAGGAATCCCATCGCCTGAACCGACTGGGACGTCTTCAGGGACAGCCCGAGCAGGATGAAGATCCACATGATGGCGGCGCCGAACACCGCCGACAGTGCGACCGCCTCCAGCAGGCCGAGCACCGAGGTCTTGATCTCCAGGCCGAGGGCGAAGCCCATGGCCAGCAGGATCACCGTGGCGACCATCATCCGGCCGAGCTCGACCACGATCTTCGCGATCAGGACCGAGGAACGGGCGATCGGCATCGTCCGGAACCGGTCCATGACGCCCTTGCGGAAGTCGTCGTTGACGCCGGTGCCGACCGCAGAAGCGATGTTCATGCCCATCATCGCCATCAGGCCGGGGATCAGATAGTTGATGTACTCCTGCCGGCCGCCGCCCAGGCTTCCGCCGACGGAGCCGCCGAAGACGTACACGAACAGCAGCGTGAAGATGACCGGCATCAGGAGCGCGTCGAACATCGACTCCGGGTCCTGCTTGATCTGGAGCAGATTGCGCCGCACCAGCGCGCCGATGTGCCGCAGATTGCCGCGCAGGCCGATCCGGCCCTCGTCGTGGAGCGCCTTCGCCGGTGCGGTGCCGGTCGGGGCGTCGGGCGTCAGAGTCGCCGTGCTCATGCCGCGACCTCCTCGGGGATCGTGTCGGTCACGTACGGCGCGGTCTTCTCGCCGGTGATGGCCAGGAAGACCTCGTCCAGGCTGGGCAGTGCGGTGGCGATGTGCGCGATGGACAGGCCGCGTCCGGCGAACAGGCCGATGACAGCCGTCAGTTGGTCGTCGCTGAGGATCGGGACGTACAGCATTCCCTCGTCCGGGACGGCCTGCGAACCGGCGACCCCGTCGAGACCGGCCTCCGCGAGCGCCTGGGCCATGGCGGGCAGCTGGGCCGGGTCCGTCGGCCGGATCTGCAGGGTGCGGCCGCCGACCTTCGCCTTGAGCTCGTCGACCCGGCCGTTGGCGATGATCCTGCCCTTGTCGATGACCGTGAGCTCGTTGGCGAGCTGCTCGGCCTCTTCCATGTACTGGGTGGTGAGCAGCACGGTCGCCCCCTCCGCGACCATCCGCTGCACCTCGTCCCAGACCTCGTTGCGGGTCCGGGGGTCGAGCCCCGTCGTCGGCTCGTCGAGATACAGCACGGACGGGCTGCCGATCATCGAGGCGGCCAGGTCGAGCCGGCGCCGCATGCCGCCGGAGTAGTTCATCGCGGGCCGCTTGGCGGCGTCGGTGAGCGAGAACCGCTCCAGCAGTTCGTCGGCACGGGCCCGCGCGGTCCTGCGGGGCAGGTCGAGGAGGCGCCCGATCATGTAGAGGTTCTCCCAGCCGGAGAGCTTCTCGTCGACCGAGGCGTACTGGCCGGTCAGGCCGATGATCCGGCGCAGCTGCCGGGGCTGCTTCACCACGTCGTAGCCCGCGACGGTGGCGTGTCCGGCGTCCGGCACGATCAGGGTGGAGAGGCAGCGCACGAGGGTGGTCTTGCCGGCGCCGTTGGGGCCGAGCACACCGAGGACGGTGCCCTCGCGCACGTCGAGGTCCACGCCGTCCAGAGCCTTGGTCTCGCCGTAGTGCTTGACCAGCCCCCGTACCTCGACGGCGTTGCCGCCGGTCCTGGGGTTCTTGTCGATTCGCGTCATGCCCACCATGGGAGCATCCGCCACTGACACTCCACCGACAGCCCGCCGACATGCTGTCGACAGACGCGCCCGCACCCGCCGACGGCGAGAACACGCCGACAGCCCGCCGATGGGGGAAGTCGGCGGGCTGTCGTGGTGCGGGCAGTGGCCAGTGATCCCCTCGGAGGGGACCGGTCCGTTCCTGGGGCCTTCCGTCCGGATCGGGCCCGATCCGGACGCGAGGCCCTAGTGGAAGGTGTGCTCCGGGGCCGGGAACGTGCCGCCGACGACCTCGTTCGCGAACTCCTTCGCCGCGTCGCCGAGGACCTTGCGCATGTTCGCGTACTGCTTGGTGAAGCGCGGCACCTTGCCGCCGGTCAGCCCGACCATGTCGGTGTAGACCAGGACCTGGGCGTCGGTGTCCGGACCCGCGCCGATGCCGACGGTCGGGATGTGCAGGCTGCGGGTGATCTCGGCGGCGACCTCCGCCGGAACGAGCTCCAGCACGACGGCGAACGCGCCGGCTTCCTGGGCGGCCTTGGCGTCCCGGATCAGCCGGTGTGCGGCCTCGTCGTTGCGGCCCTGCACCCGGTAGCCCATGGTGTTGACGGACTGCGGGGTCAGGCCGAGGTGCGACATGACCGGGATGCCGGACGACACGAGCAGCTCGGTCTGGGCGAGCGACCGCTCGCCGCCCTCCAGCTTCACCGCACCCACGCCGGCCTCCTTGACCAGCCGGGTGGCGTTGCGCAGGGCCTGGACGGGCCCTTCCTGGTACGCCCCGAAGGGGAGGTCGCCGACGATGAGGGCGCGCTTGGTGCCCCGTACGACGGCGGCGGAGAGGATGGCGATCTCGTCCATCGTGACGGGCACGGTGGTCTCGTAGCCGAGGTGGCAGTTGCCCATCGAGTCGCCGACGAGCATCACCGGGATGCCGGCCTCGTCGAAGACGGACGCGGTCATCGCGTCGTAGGCGGTGAGCATGGGCCACTTCTCGCCGCGCTCGGTGGCGGCGGCGATGTCGTGGACGGTGATGCGGCGGGTGCTCTTGCCTCCGTACAGCGCCTTGCTGCTGTCGGTGGGGGCTCCCGCCGGTGTTGCGGGCTGGTTCTGCGCAGCCTGAAGCGACATGGCCAACGGCTCCTTCGTCATCTCGAGGCGCCCTGACGGCGTCCCCGGACCGGTTCCATGGTGGCATCCCCCGGCCGTTCCCGGGAAGTGGGCCCACTCGGCAAAGACTTTCCAATACGAGACGGTCTCGTATCGAAAGAGGGATAGGCTCCGTGCCATGTCGATACCGTCCGGCCCTCCTGCGGCCGCGTCCCGTGTTCCCGAAGCGATCCACCGCCGCCGTTGGGCGATCCTCGTCGTCCTGATGTTCAGCCTGCTCATCGTGGTGCTGGACAACTCGATCCTGAACGTCGCGGTCAAGACCATCGCCTCCCCGGCGCCCACCGGCCTGGGAGCCACCCAGAGCGAGCTGGAGTGGGCGATCAACTCCTACACGCTCGTCTTCGCCGGACTGCTCTTCACCGCCGGACTGCTCGGCGACCGCATCGGGCGCAAGAAGATCCTGCTCTTCGGCATTCTGCTGTTCGGTATCGGCTCGGCCCTCGCCGCAATGTCCGGATCGCCCGGCGCACTCATCACCTGGCGCGCCGTGATGGGCTTCGGCGCCGCGTTCGTGATGCCCGCCACCCTCGCCATCCTGATGAACGTCTTCGAGCGCGACGAGCAGCCCAAGGCGATCGGCATCTGGGCCGGCAGCGTCGGCCTGGGCATCGCCATCGGCCCGATCACCGGCGGACTGCTGCTCGAACACTTCTGGTGGGGCTCGATCTTCCTGGTCAACGTGCCCGTGGTGATCATTGCGCTGATCGCCATGGTGGTGCTGGTGCCGGACTCCCGGGACCCGAAGCCGGGCCGGATCGACCCGCTCGGAGTCGTCCTCTCCATCGTCGGCCTGGTCCTGCTCGTGTTCGGCATCATCCGCGGCGGCGAACTCGCCGACTTCGGCGACCCGGTCGTCCTCCTGTCGATCATCGGCGGTCTGCTCGTCCTGACCGGGTTCGTCTGGCACGAGAAGCGCAGCAGCCACCCGGCCATCGACATCACGTACTTCAGGAACGGGGCGTTCTCCGCCGCCGTCGCCGCCGTCGCGCTGGTCTTCTTCGCGCTGATGGGGGTGACCTTCTTCTCCGCCTTCTACCTGCAGAGCGTGCGCGGCTACAGCGCCCTGCAGTCCGGCCTGCTGATCCTGCCGCTGGCCGCCGCGCAGATGATCTTCGCGCCGCGCGCCCGGCTGGTCGTCGCGAGGTTCGGCGCCCGTGCCGTGTGCGCGGCCGGCATGCTGCTCGTCGCGGCCGGGCTGGCGGCCTTCACGCTGTTCGACGCCACCACCCCGGTCTGGGTGATGTGCGTGGTCTTCTTCGTCCAGGGAACCGGCATGGCACACGTCATGCCGCCCGTCACCGTCGCCGTGATGCAGGCGCTGCCGCGCGAGAAGGCCGGCTCCGGCTCGGCCATCAACAACACGTTCCGCCAGGTGGGCGGGGCGCTCGGGATCGCCGTCCTGGGCTCGGTGCTGTCCACCGTCTACCGCGGCGACATCGAGGGCCACCTCGGTACGGTCCCGGCCGCCGCCAGGGACGCGGCGGGGGAGTCGATCGAGGCGACACTCGGCATCGCGGAGAAGCTCGGCCCGGCCGGCCGGCCGCTGGTCGCCGCGGCGAACGATGCCTTCCTCGGCGCCATGCATGTCACCGCAATCGGCTCGGCGGCCGTCGCCCTGATCGGTGCGCTGGTGGTCGGCCTGTTCCTGCCGGGCAAGGCGCCCGACGTGCAGCCGGCCGGCGAGGACGACCGGGCCGTGCCCGCGGGCGCGGGCCGGTGACACCCGGGGCCGCGCGGCCGGTGACACCCACGGCCGCGCGCAACTGAACAGGGCCGCCCCGGGCGCCCCGGGACACTCCGGGGCGCCCGGGGCGCAAGCACGGCACCGTCCGTGTCGGCGAGAATCGGGGCCGGGCCGGACGGGTGCGGCGAAAGGTGGATCCAGGTGCACGTACAGGTACAGGGGCAGGACGAGGAGCCGCGGCGTGGCCGACCCCGCAGCGTGGCTGCCGAACGGGCCATCCTGGACGCGGTCGTCGCACTGCTGGAAGGCGGCGAGCCCCTGGCCGGCCTGTCCATCGAGCGCATCGCCCGGACCGCGGGGGTCGGCAAGGCCACCATCTACCGGCGCTGGTGCGGCAAGGAAGAGCTCTTCGTCGACGTACTGCGCGACATCGAGCCTGCGGAACCGGTCGTCTCCGGCACCGCAGGGCTCGCCGATCTGCGACTGATGCTGGAGTCGCTGCGCAGGCGCGGCCTCGCACAGCGCTCGTCGGTCTTCCTCCACAACGTCTTCGCGCAGATGAAGAGTCACCCCAAGCTCTGGGCCGAGTACCACTCCACCGTGATCGAACCCCGCCGCCGTGCGATGCGGGCGGCCGTGCAGCGGGCGGTCGACGCGGGGGAGCTCCGGTCGGACCTGGACGTGGAACTGATGGACGACCTGTTCGTCGGCCCCATGCTCGTACGGACCATTCACCGGACCGATGCGGAACTGCCCGAGGACCTGGCCGACCGCATCATCCAGACCCTGGTCGAGGGCCTGGCCCCACGCCCGGCCGACCCTGCGCAACCCGTCCCCGCCGCCCATGCGACCGGCAAAGGCGCAGGTCGCAGCTGACGCGCCCGGACCCGGGCGCATGTGAGCGTTCTGTCACAAGGTCACGCAGAGCGCTCCCGGCCGGAACCTGCCGGACCGGGCCCCACGTCCTCGTGGCAGTACGGCCGTCGTCGACGGCAGGAAATGCATGGCTCATCCCCTAGGGTCGGGGGCGCGGCGATGTGCACGGCAAGGCAGTGAGGACAGCGCGATGGTTCAGGCGTACAGGGCGGACACCGAGAACGGCAGCGCGGGACCGCAGCGCACCGGATCGCGGTTCCGGGACCTGCGCGACAGATGGACCGGCGGCAGGGGTATGTGGCGGCGCGGCATCGTGCTCGCCGTCTGTGCCGTGCTGGTCACCTTCGTGATGATCTTCCACGCGGAGATCCCGAACACCATCGGCAACCTCGGCAGCCTCTCCGAGACCTTCCTGCCGTGGTTCGGGCTGTTCGTCCCGTTGTGCTTCGTCCTGGGCCTGGTGCGGCGCTCGGCGACCGCACTGATCGCCCTGCTGCTGCCGGCCGTCGTCTGGCTCAACGTCTTCGGCGGACTGCTCACCGACAAGTCCGGCAGCGGCGGCGACCTCACCGTCGCCACCCACAACGTCAACGCGGACAACCCCGACCCGGCGGGCACCGCCCGGCAGGTCGCGGCCTCGGGCGCGGACGTCATCGCCCTGCAGGAGCTGCCGGCCGACCGGGTCCGGGCGTACGAGTCGGCGCTCGCCGCCCGCTATCCGTACCACGCGGTCGAGGGGACCGTCGGTATGTGGAGCAAGTACCCGATGAGCAGCACCCGGCCCGTGGACATCAGGATGGGCTGGATCCGGGCGATGCGTTCCACGGTGACGACACCGAACGGCGAGGTCGCGGTCTACGTGGCCCACATGCCGTCCGTACGGGTCAAGCTGAACGCCGGATTCACCGCGAACCAGCGCGATGCGAGCGCGGACGCGCTCGGCGAGGCCATCGCCGACGAACACCTCGACCGGGTGATCCTGCTGGGCGACCTCAACGGCACGATGAACGACCGCTCGCTGAACGCGGTGACGTCCCAGATGCGGTCCACCCAGGGCGCGGCCGGAGACGGGTTCGGCTTCAGCTGGCCGGCGTCGTTCCCGATGGCCCGGATCGACCAGATCATGGTCAGGGGCGTCGAACCGATGTCGTCGTGGACGCTCCCGGCGACGGTCAGCGACCATCTCCCGATCGCCGCCCGCGTCGAACTCTGACGAAACGGTCCGTTCACCTCATCGCACAGAGCGTCTGAGAGTATTTGTTCCAATCGGGAACAAGGACCGGCCGGCGAGGGAGCCGGCGGGCCGGGATCCCCTGCGGAAAGGTCTCCCCTCATGCCCTTGGCTCTCCTCGCGCTGGCCATCAGCGCGTTCGGCATCGGGACCACCGAGTTCGTGATGATGGGCCTGCTGCCCAATGTCGCGGACGACCTGGGCACGTCCGTCCCCACCGCCGGCTATCTCGTATCGGCGTACGCGCTCGGCGTCGTCCTCGGCGCCCCGCTGCTCACCGCGGTCGGCTCCCGGATTCCGCGCAAGCGGATGCTCCTGCTGCTGATGGCCCTGTTCACGCTCGGCAACTTCGCCTCCGCGTTCGCCCCCGGCTTCGGCTGGCTGGTCGCCGGCCGCTTCCTGGCAGGACTGCCGCACGGCGCCTTCTTCGGCGTCGGCGCTGTCGTCGCCGCCCGGCTGGTCGACGAGGGGCGGCAGGCGAGGGGCGTGGCGACGATGTTCCTCGGCCTCACCGTCGCCAACATCGTCGGCGTACCGGCGGCCACCCTGCTCGGCCAGCACCTCGGCTGGCGCGCGACCTTCCTGGTCGTCGCCGTGATCGGCCTGGGCTCCATGACCGCGCTGGCCCGGCTCGTCCCGCACATACCGGTCGACGCGCACCAGGGCCTCGGCCGCGAAGTGCGCGCCCTCGCCAACCGGCAGGTACTGCTCGGCCTGCTGACCGCCGTCCTCGGGTTCGCCGGGGTCTTCGCCGTCTACTCGTACCTGTCGGCCATGACGACCGAGGTGATGGGCTTCGGCGAATCCTCGGTGACGCTGGTACTCGCGCTGTTCGGCATCGGCATGACGCTCGGCGCACTCGCCGCCGGACCACTGACGGACCGCGCCCTGCGGCCCACGCTGTACGGCTCGCTGACCGCCCTGGTGGCGGTCCTGGTGGTCTTCCCGTTCGCGGTACAGGCGAAGTGGGCGGCGCTGGTGATGGTCGTCCTGCTCGGCGGGGTCGGGTTCATGACCACGACACCGCTGCAGATGCTCGTCATGAACAAGGCGAAGGACGCCCCGACGCTGGCCTCCGCGTCCAACCACTCGGCCTTCAACCTCGCCAACGCCGGCGGAGCCTGGCTGGGCGGCGCGGCGATCGCGGCGGGCTGGGGCTGGACGTCTCCGGCCCTGGTGGGCGCGGCCCTGACGGTGGCGGGCCTGGCCGTGGCGGCGACGGCGGGAGCGCTGGACCGCGGGGTGCGGGGCGCGTCGCGCGTGGTGGCGGCTGCGCGGGGTGCGCGGGACGGGAACCACGCGGATGTGTGCTGAACGGTGTCGCGCGCCCTGGGGGCACGGCGCGTCCGCAAGAGCCGCACGGGCTTGAACCTGCCCCCTGGCGGACCTGGAGACACGTCGCCATCGGGCACGACTCGGGGGTTCGGCCCGATCAAGCCGTACGGAACGGCTGCCGGGCCGGGCCGGGTCCTTCCGGACCCGGCCCAGCCTCACGGCTCACCCGGACTCGCGCCACCGATTCGTGATCGGCAGCCGGCGGTCCTTGCCGAACCCCTTCGCGGAGATCTTCGTGCCCGGCGGGTACTGCCGCCGCTTGTACTCAGCCGTGTCCACCATCCGCAGCGTCTTCGTCACCAGCGCCTCGTCGAACCCGGCCGCCACGATCGTGTCCAGACCCAGGTCCCGGTCGACATACATCTCCAGGATCCGGTCCAGTACGTCGTAGTCGGGCAGCGAGTCCGTGTCGACCTGGTCCGGCCGCAGCTCGGCGCTGGGCGGCTTGGTGATCGAGGCCTCCGGGATCGGCGGCGTCTGACCGCGTTCCTCCGCGGCCCGGTTGCGCCACTTCGCCAGCCGGAAGATCGACGTCTTGTAGACGTCCTTGATCGGCCCGTACGCGCCGACGGAGTCCCCGTACAGCGTCGAGTAGCCGACTGCCAGCTCCGACTTGTTGCCCGGCGCGAGCACGATCTGGCCCTCCTGGTTGGAGACGGCCATCAGCATCGTGCCGCGCAGCCGCGACTGCAGGTTCTCCTCGGCGAGACCGGTGAGCGCCAGCGACTCCATGTACGCGTCGAACATCGGCTCGATCGGTACGGTGCGGAAGTTCAGCCCGGTACGCCGCGCCAGTTCCGCAGCGTCCCCCTTGGAGTGGTCCGAGGAGTACTTCGACGGCATCGAGATGCCGTACACGTTCTGTGCCCCCAGCGCATCGCACGCGATGGCCGCGACGAGCGCCGAGTCGATCCCGCCGGAGAGCCCGATCAGCACACTGCTGAAACCGTTCTTCGCGGCGTACGCGCGCAACCCCACGACCAGTGCCGAGTACAGCTCCTCGTCGTCGTCGAGCCGCTCCGCATAGCCGCCGGCCAGCTCCGCCTCGTACGCCGGGACGGGCTTGTCGGAGAGGACCACATGGTCGATCCGCAGACCGTCGTTGACCACCCCGGACGGCGCCTCGGGCGCGGCGGCCGGCAGATCGAGGTCGAGAACGACGCTGCCCTCCGCGAACTGCGGGGCCCGGGCGATCACCTCGCCGTCCTTGTCGACGACGATCGAGTCGCCGTCGAAGACGAGCTCGTCCTGGCCGCCGATCATCGCCAGATAGGCGGTGGTGCAGCCGGCCTCCTGGGCCCGCTTGCGGACCAGCGCCAGCCGGGTGTCGTCCTTGTCCCGCTCGTACGGCGAGGCATTGATCGACAGCAGCAGCCCGGCCCCGGCGGCCCGGGCGGCCGGCACACGGCCGCCGTCCTGCCACAGGTCCTCGCAGATCGCGAGGGCCACATCGACCCCATGGACCCGCACGACCGGCATCGAGTCGCCCGGCACGAAGTACCGGAACTCGTCGAAGACGCCGTAGTTGGGCAGGTGGTGCTTGGCGAAAGTCAGCGCGACCTGCCCGCGGTGCAGCACCGCGGCGGCGTTCTGCGGCGACCCGGCGGGCTGGCCGTAGCGCGGCTGGGCCTTCTCGGAACGGTCGAGGTAGCCGACGACGACCGGCAGCTCCCCGAAGCCCTCCGCGTCGAGACGTACGGCGAGCGCACGCAGCGCGTCCCGCGACGCCTCGACGAAGGACGACCGCAGGGCCAGGTCCTCGACGGGATAACCGGTCAGGACCATCTCGGGGAACGCCACCAGGTGGGCGCCCTGTTCGGCGGAGTGCCGGGTCCAGTGGACGATCGCCTCGGCGTTGCCGGCGAGGTCACCGACGGTCGAGTCGATCTGATTCAGAGCGAGGCGTAGTTGAGGCACGCGGCACAGTGTAATCGTCTTTCTGACGCGATGTCCTGGCGGGCCGCCGGTGGCTGCCGCGGTGTGCACACCCCTTGCCGAGGCCCGCCAGGACCGGGTCAGCGGCGGTAGCCGATGACCGTCATCATGTTCATGTTCGAGTGGTAGACGTTGTGGCAGTGGAGCATCCACAGCCCCGGGTTGTCCGCGTCGAACTCCACGGCCACCGAGCTGTTGGGCAGGACGACCGCGGTGTCCTTGCGCGCCCCGGGAGCCCGGTCCAGCACCGAACGCGGTCCCGCGCCTCCGGCGAGCGCGAAGGTGTGCCCGTGCAGGTGGACCGGGTGCCACATCTCCGTGATGTTGTAGAACTCCAGCCGAACCCGCTCGCCCGCCTCGACCGGATGGCGATGAGCGGGGTCGTACATCGTGTGGTCGAAGGCCCAGTCGAACAACCTCATGCCGCCGGTCAGCTTGATCCGGATCGTCCGGTCGGGCGTGCGGGCGGCCAGCGCCACGGCCTTGTCCGCCTTCAGCTCGAAGGCCGACACCAGCTGCCCGTCCAGCTCCTTCGGCCGTACGGAGGCCGCGGGTGCCGCGCCACCGCCGGTACGGAGCAGGGCCAGCGCCGACATGTTCCTCCCCTCGGCGAGTGCGGTCAGCGGGAACACCCCGTTCCCCGCGGTGACCAGCACGTCGTACCGCTCACCCATGCCCAGCAGCAGCGAGTCCGTCGTGGTGTGCTGGACCGGGAAGCCGTCCGCGTGCGTGATGGTCATCCGGTGGCCGCCGAGCGCGACGCGGAAGGGGGTGTCGCCGCCCGCGTTGACGATGCGCAACCGGATCCGGTCGCCGGGCTTCGCCGTGAACGTGGTCGGGGCCTTCGGGATGCGGCCGTTGATCAGGTAGTACGGGTACGCGACGTCGCTCGCGGCCCCGCCGAGCAGCCTGCTCCTGGCGTCCATCAGTACCCGCGAGGGGCCGGTCCCGGACTTGTCGTCGGACCCGTGATCCATGTCCTCCGTGTCGTGGTCCATGGCGCCCATGCCCTTGCTGAGCTCGTTGAGCACCCCATCCGGCGTGGAACCCTCCACCCCGTCGAGCCAGTCGTCGAGCAGGACGACCCACTCCTTGTCGTACGACAGGGGCTCCTTCGGGTCCTCGACGATCAGTGGCGCGTACAGGCCACGGTCCTGCTGGACGCCCTGGTGCGGGTGGAACCAGTACGTTCCCGACTGCTTCACCGTGAAGCGGTACGCGAACTCCGCGCCCGGTTTGATGCCCGGCTGGGTCAGGCCGGGAACGCCGTCCATGTTGTTCCGCACATGCAGGCCGTGCCAGTGCAGGGTGGTCGGCTGCGGCAGGTGGTTGGCGAGCGTGACCGCCAGGGTGTCGCCCGCGGTGATCCGGACCTCCTTGCCGGGCAGCCGGTCACCGTACGCCCAGGAGGGCACGGTGAGACCGCCGCCCAGATCGAGACGGGCCGGGGTGGCGGTGAGCTGGACGTTCCGTACGGGCCCCGAGCCCCGCTTGGCCTCGACCGCCGCGACCTCCTCGCCGTCGGGCGAAACGTACTCTCCGTGACTCTTCGCCGGGGACGACGCCTTCCGGGTCGCGCCGTCGTGGGCCGTATCGTCATGGTTCATCGCGCCTTGGTTCCCGGCGGATCTGGCCTCGTCCGTCCTGCTGGAGCAGGCGGTCAGAACTTTCGTTCCGGCCAAGGCGATTCCGGCGCCGAGCACGGCGCGTCGAGTGTGCTGAGTGTGCATGACTGGCTACACCTCATGGTGTCGTCGGTGTGCTGAGGGAGGGATGCGGAGCGAGCCGCTCCCTATATCCGCAGCACCGACGACCTGGCGAGCACAGTCATTCCGGATGGGCGAGGGGGCCACAGGGCCCGCGACAGCGCAGAGCGGGCCGCCTGCCGGAGACGATCCGTGGGCCGGAGCGCCATCAGCCAGGCGGCGAGGACGACACCCCAGGTCCCCAGCACGGCGAGGCAGGTCGCCATGAGGTCCATGCCGCCGCCCATCGCCGCAGGCAGGACGGAGGCGAGCTCGGGTGCGGCCTCCGACGGGGCCGCCGACAGCTCCGTTGCCTCGGGCGCCTCGGGCACCGAGCTCGTCACGCGAGCCGCATCGGGCCCATGCGCCGTCACGCGAGCACCATCGGCACCATCCGTCGCATGGGCCATGCGAGTTCCGTCGGCCGCATCCGCCCCATGGGCCCGCTGGCCCACCGTCACCACGGCGTCATGGCCGTGGTGTTCGGACGGATGCCCCAGGGTGTGCATGGTGAAGATCCCGAACAGCAGCGCGGTGAACAGCAACAGCTGTCCGTATGTCGCACTGCTCTTCGGGCCCATGCTCAGCACACTACCCCCGCCGGGTATACCCCGCACGGCGGCCCGGCACCCCGTCGTCCCGGGCCGCCGGTCGGTCAGCTGGTGGCGTAGACCTTCTCGACCCAGAGCGCGATCTGGTCCTCGGAGAGGTGCTGTGCCAGATCCGCCTCGCTGATCATGCCGATCAGCTTCTTGTTCTCGACCACCGGAAGCCGGCGGATCCGATGGCTCTGCATTTCCTCCAGAACCTGGTCCAGCCCCGCGCCGGCGTCGATCCAGCGGGGAGTCCCCTGGGCGAGATCACCCGCGGTCACCCTCGACGGATCGTGGCCCAACGCCACGCAGCCGAGCACGATGTCGCGGTCCGTGAGGATGCCGATCATCCGGTCCTGTTCGCCGCTGGCCGAGATGGGCAGGGCGCCCACGTTGTGTTCGCGCATCAGCTGGGCGGCCCGGTCGAGCGTCTCGTGCGCCGGGATCCACTGGGCCCCGGTGTGCATGATGTCCTTGGCAGTGGTCATGGGGATTCCTCCTGGTGCCGGTGGGCATACCGTGACAACCCCGATAGAACCCATCGTCATAGGGCCGTTCGGGTTACGCGACCGCAACCACCCATTCGGGTGCATCCCCCCGGCATGACAGGCGCCGGGGGATGCACCCGTGACTACCTGGGCCGGGCCCCGCGTGCCGCCAGCATCTGCGCCATCGCGTCCAGCTCGGACTGCTGAGCCTCGACCATGCCCTGGGCCAGCCGCCGCTCCGCGTTCACCGTGCAGAGCCGGGCGCAGCCGCGCGCCATGGCGACACCGCCCCTGTGGTGGTCGGTCATCAGCTGGAGGTAGAGGATCTCGGCCTGCTTGCCGTCGGCCTTCCTCAGCCGGTCGAGCTCGGTCCGGGTGGCCATACCGGGCATCAGCGCCCCGTCATGCGCGGTGAAGCCACTGCCCGACCCTGCCGTCGTGTCATCCATGCCGGCCATGTCGTGACCGCCGTGGGCCGTCATCCACGCCATCGGCTCCTGCCCGGGGACCACCTTCGGCAGCTCCCACAGGTCCAGCCAGCCGAGCAGCATGCCCCGCTGGTTGGCCTGCGTATTGGCGATGTCGTACGCGAAACGCCGCACCTCCTCGTCCTGCGTGCGGTCACGCACGAGGAAGGACATCTCCACGGCCTGCTGATGGTGGACCGCCATGTCACGGGCGAACCCGGCGTCGGCCGAATCCGCGGCGGGTGCCCAGGCCACCGCCGACGCGGCTCCGGACTGCTTCCCGTCCGCCGTGTCGCCCCGGGCCACCGTGACCGTCGCCGCCCCCGCGAGGAGCAGCGCGAGCGCGACGGCGGAACCCGCTGCCCACTGGGTGCGGCGCACAGCGGTCACTGGGCCCCCTGCCCGCCCGTGCACGAGGCACCCGGCTCGGGAGTCTGCGCGCCCTGCACGAACTTGGCGAAGAACTGGTCCACCCGCCGGTCGTCCGCGCTGTCCACAGTGACCTGGTTGCCCCAGGCGCTCAGCACGATCGTGCCGGCCTGGTCCTGGTACGGGCTCATCAGCGAGTACGGCGTCCTGCCGACCCGGTCCGCGAGCTTGGCCACGTCGGCGTCCGAGGCCTTGTCCGTGTAGGTCACCCAGACCGACCCGTGCTCCAGCGAGTGCACGGCGCTCATGTCGGGGATCGCCTTCTTGTACACCTCGCCGTCGCAGTTCATCCAGACCGGGTTGTGGTCACCGCCGACCGGGGGCTTCATCGGGTACGTCACGGTCGTGGTGACGTGGTTGCGGGTCAGCTTCTTCGCGTCCCACGTCTTCAGCCCCTTGATCGGCTCGGCGGCCAGCTTCTCCTTGTCCGCAGCGGCCGCCTTCGCGTCCTGTACCGCGGCGGTCTCCTTCTTGTCCGCGGCCTCGGACTTCTCCAGCAGCATGTAGGTACCGAAACCGACCAGACCTGCGACGACGGCGACGCTCAGGCCTATGGCCAGGACGACGTTGCGGCGGTCCCGGGCACGATCGGCCTTGCGCATCTGTTCTATGCGGGTCCTGCGGTCGAGGCTCATGTCGTCGGGTCCTTCTGCGAAGAGGCGGGGAGGGGCAGGAACACGTCAGTAAACCGGCACACACCGGGCAGTTGCGAAGCCGCTCCGCCCCATGGGCACCATGGGCGCAGATCGTAGTGGGTGGCCGAGTGCTCCATGTCACGTCGAGTGCGTAATCTGGGTGAAATCCCGGGTCGTGATACTGGTGTCTGTCCCCTACCCCGGGCGGTGGTGCACAGACCGTCTGAACTGCAAGGATGTGGCTATGGACAAGCAGCAGGAATTCGTCCTCAGGACACTCGAGGAGCGCGACATCCGCTTCGTGCGCCTGTGGTTCACCGACGTGCTCGGCTTCCTCAAGTCGGTTGCCGTGGCCCCTGCCGAGCTGGAGCAGGCGTTCGACGAGGGCATCGGCTTCGACGGTTCGGCCATCGAGGGCTTCGCCCGGGTGTACGAGTCCGACATGATCGCCAAGCCGGACCCCGGCACCTTCCAGATCCTGCCCTGGCGCGCAGAGGCCCCCGGCACCGCGCGCATGTTCTGTGACATCCTGATGCCCGACGGCTCGCCGTCCTTCGCCGACCCGCGCTATGTCCTCAAGCGCATCCTCGCCAAGACCTCCGACCTGGGTTTCACCTTCTACACCCACCCGGAGATCGAGTTCTTCCTGCTGAAGGACAAGCCGGTCGACGGCAGCCGCCCCACCCCCGCCGACAGTTCCGGCTACTTCGACCACACCCCGCAGAACGTCGGCATGGACTTCCGCCGCCAGGCGATCACCATGCTCGAATCCATGGGCATCTCGGTCGAGTTCAGCCACCACGAGGGCGCCCCCGGCCAGCAGGAGATCGACCTGCGGTACGCCGACGCGCTCTCCACCGCCGACAACATCATGACCTTCCGTCTCGTCATGAAGCAGGTCGCGCTGGAGCAGGGTGTGCAGGCGACGTTCATGCCGAAGCCGTTCTCGAACTACCCCGGCTCCGGCATGCACACCCACCTCTCGCTCTTCGAGGGCGACCGCAACGCGTTCTACGAGTCGGGTGCCGAGTACCAGCTCTCCAAGGTCGGCCGCTCCTTCATCGCGGGCCTGCTCAAGCACGCCGCGGAGATCTCCGCCGTGACGAACCAGTGGGTCAACTCGTACAAGCGCATCTGGGGCGGCTCCGCCCGTGCCGCGGGCGCCGGCGGCGAGGCCCCCTCGTACATCTGCTGGGGCCACAACAACCGCTCCGCCCTGATCCGCGTCCCGATGTACAAGCCCGGCAAGACCGGCTCGGCCCGCGTCGAGGTCCGCTCCATCGACTCCGGCGCCAACCCCTACCTGACGTACGCGGTCCTGCTCGCCGCGGGCCTCAAGGGCATCGAGGAGGGGTACGAACTCCCGGCCGGCGCCGACGACGACGTCTGGGCGCTGTCCGACGCCGAGCGCCGCGCGATGGGCATCGAGCCGCTGCCGCAGAACCTGGGCGAGGCGATCGCGCTGATGGAGAAGAGCGAACTGGTCGCCGAGACGCTCGGTGAGCATGTCTTCGACTTCTTCCTGCGCAACAAGAAGCAGGAGTGGGAGGAGTACCGCAGCGAGGTCACGGCCTTCGAGCTGAAGGCCCTGCTGCCGGTGCTGTAAAGACTGTTCAGCGCTGTTTGAGCGAACGGTAAGGGTTCTTAGGGCCGACGGCTTCGCGCCGTCGGCCCTAAGCCGTTTCACCCGCCCCGGGCCGCTTGTGGGCCGTCCGGTGCTGCATCGGCGGCTCCGTACATGCTGTCCACGGCCCTCCGGGTACGGCCGTCGCCGCTCGGCATGAGGTGCGTGCAGACCCGCAGCGTGAACCCTGGATCGCTGTGCCCGAGGTGCTGGCTCAGAGCCTCGATGTTCTCGGCCGTACCGATCCACCGGGTGAGCGAAGCGGCCCGCCAAGGAAGAACTACGGCGGGCCGCTTCAGTCGTACCGCCGTGCTACCAGCCCATGTCCTTGGCCACCGCTTCTTGTGCCTCGGCGATCTCTTCCTCGGTCGACGCCGTGATGTCTACATCACATGCCCACTCGAACCGGCCCAGCAGGTCGGCGAGCGCCTGCTTCTGCGCCGGGTGCGTGATCGGTACAGCGTCCAGATCAGTACTCATCAGCCAGTCGAACAGCACGACGGCATCCGCGCGCCACAGACGGACATTGACGGTCGGCACGGATTCGTATGAGTCCTCGGCCTTCACGAGAGATTGTCCTTCCAGGTCAAAGATCACGGAATCGGTATGTGCCAGTACTGGTCGGCCGGCTTGATGGTCTGGCCGGTCATTGGATTGATGAACTGGCCGGCCTCGTTCGCGTAGGTGATGTACCCGTTGGGATACAGATACTTTCCGCTGGTGACCGGATCCATGACGCGCACATACCTGACGCTCTTGTGGAGTCCGTTAGCCGTGGTCTCGGCTGCCTTGATCTCGTAGAACCAGCCCTTCAGGGTGTTGGCCGTCGCGATGGCCTTGCGTCCCTTGGGAAGCCACAGGGTCTCCCCCTGGGGTCCGAGGACATTGCCGATGAGACACCGGCTGTTGTGGACCAGCACCGGGGTGTCGCCCGCCAGCACATAGTACGAGTGCAGGCCCTCGACGGTGAGGTTGTAGGTCCGCGCGTGCTGACGGAAGAACCGGGTGGCCGACACGGTGACGGTGTCGCCGCCGTCCGTCCGCAGCGTCATGCCCGTCTCGAGGTCGGCCGCCTCGACCCACCGCTTCTCGGATGCCGACCAGAAGGGATGCTCCTCCGTGGCCGTCAACTTCTCCTCGCCGTGGGGCGTGGCGAGAGTGAGTTCAGCGAAGTACTTGTCGTCCTGGGTGACGATCAGGTCCGTGACCGTGTGCGGCCCCGTCTCCTGAGTGACCGGGTCCGTTGCCCGTACCTGGTCCCCGACCTGGACGGACTCGATGTTCTTCGTCGAGCCGTCGGCCATGAGGACCTTCGTGCCCGGGAGGAAGCACTCGGCGCATTTCTGGGCCATACGCGCGGCCCGGCTGCTGTCGATCGCTCCCTCGACGCCCTCGACGCCCTTCTTGAGGAGCTTGAGCTTGCCGACGGGCAGGAAGCTCATCGCCGCCAGGGCGCACTGGCCCAGGGCCGGATTCTCGATGCACTTCTTGGCATCGTTGAGGCCCAGGATCTCCCAGGCGATCTCCTTCATCGTCGGGTCGATCGTGGGGAACACCAGTTCCTGACCGGCCAGGGCGCAGGGCGGGAGGCTGTCCCGGTTCATCGGGATGTAGCACTTGGGCTCGCTCTCCCGCTCCTTCTGGCGCCGTTCCGCGGCGAGGCGATGCGCTTCGGCCTCCTCCGCCTCACGCTTCTCCACCACGTCCTTCCACGCAGCGGAAGCATCCTTGCTCGCCTCCTCGGAGCTCTTGCCCGCGGCGATCGCATCGGCGTGGGCCCGGTCGCTCGCCTCCTTCGCCTCGTACGCCGACGTGCGCGCGTAGTCGGCGGAGAACTCGGCCTGGGCGGCCGACTCCTCGGCGGCGACGGCGTCCTGGTTGGCCCGGTTCGCTGCGGCGCGTGCGGTGGTCGCGGACGTCTTGGCCTGCTGGGCACTGGTCTCGGCCCGGTCGGCGGCCGCGTCGGCGTCGTCCGCGTAGCCCTTGGCCTGCGTGGCGCTGGCCTCCGCGTCCTTCCTGGCCTGCTCGGCCTGCTCCGAGGCGTTCTGCGCCAGGAAGGAGGCCTGCGCGGCCAGCGCGCTGTTCTTGCGGGCCTCGGCGGCGATCTCCTGGCCCTCGGCGATGAGCCGCTGGACCTGCGCGATGTGCGTGTCGGCGAGCCCGTCCTTGCGGGCGGCCATGTACTGGCCCGCCTGGACGAACTTGTGCACCTCGTCGGCAGGTCCGGCCAGGGCGATCTTGGCCGCAGACCTGACCTCGGGGCCGCCGTCGTTGAACAGCGCGGTGGTGGTCACCCGCTCGTCCGCCTGCTGGGCGGCGTACTGCCCCTTGTTGAGAAAGTCGAGCAGCGCCGTGGTGCTGCCGTCCGTCAGGGCCTTCTTGGCGTCCTCCTTGACACCGGGGCCGCCGTCGTTGGCGAGCTTTGTGACGGCGACGCGGTAGTCGGCGTTGGCGGCCTCGTGCTGGCCGGTGGTGTAGAAGTCCAGGATCTGCTGGTCGGTGCCGTTGAGCACCGCCGTCGCGGCGGTGCGCACGGCCTCGTATGGGCTGTCGGAGGCGAGATCGGAAACCTGCTGACGTGTCTCGTCCGCGATCGCCTTGTCGCCTCCGGTCCGCAGGTACGCGATCACGTCGGCGTCGGTGCCCGAAAGGGCCTCGGCGGCAGCGTCCTTGCGCCAGGAGCCGAAGTACTCCATCGACCGCAACGCCACCGCGCGCCCCTTGACGGCGATCGCGGCCTGGTCGGCGTCGGGCTGGTCGGCCTCGGCGGCCAGGGCCTTGGTGTCGTCCACGATCGACTGGCCCTCGACCACCGTCCGGGAGACCTCGACGGTGAAGGTGTCGGCCGTGGCCTTCTGCGTCATGGCGGCCTCGACGCCCGCGTTGGTGCGGGTGTCGAGGTCCTCGGTCTCGGTCTCCCGAGCGAGGTCGAAGGTCTTCTGCGCGGTCGCCACCGCCGCGGTGGCGGTGTCCGCCGCGGTCTTGGCGGCAGCGGCCTGCTTGGCCGCCTCGGCTGCCTGGTCGGCTGCCTCGCCGGCGTGTTTGGCCGCGTCTTCGGCTGCGTCGGCGGCGTTGTCGGCGTGCGTGGCGGCCGAGTTGGCGGCGTCCCGCGCCTCGTTGGCGGCGGTCGCCGACTTGCGGGCCAGTGCCTCGGCGGCGTTGGCGGCGCGGTTGGCCTCGTTGGCGTGGCGGCGGGTCTCCGCGGCGGCGGCCCGGGCTTCGGCGGAGGAACCCCCGGCGGCAGCTGCGTAGTCGGCGGCCTGGTCGGCGGCGTCGGCCGCCTTGTTGGCGTTGCCGGTCGCGCTGCGGGAGGCGGCGGCGGCGTCTGCGGCGGCCAGCGAGGCCTTGCCGGCCTGCTCGGCGGCCTTGGCCGACTTCCTGGCGAGCTCGCCCGCCTCGCGGGCTTCGGCGGCCCGGTCCAGGGCGTCTTGGGCCTTGTTCTTGTCCTGGCCGGCGGCGTATGCCGCGTTCGAGGCGCGGCCGGCGGCTTCGGCCGCCGCGGCGGCCGCGTTCGCGGTCTGCGCTGCGGCCAGCGCTGCGCGGCGGGCGGAGCGGTTGGCCGCGTTGGCGGCGCCGATCGCCTGCTGCGAGGCTTCGGCGGCTGCGCGGGCTGCGTCGGCGGCCTGCTTGGCCTTCACCGACGCACGGTTGGCGTCGTCCTTCGCGGCTTCCGTCTCCTTGGCCGCTTTCTCCGCGGCTTCTTGGGCGAGTGCCGCGGCGGCGATGGCCTTCGCGGACGCCTCCTCCGCCTCGTCGGTTGCTTCCTCGGCCTGCTTGCCGGCCTTCTCCGCCTGTGCGGTCAGCTGCGCGATCGTGGCGTATTCCTGGTCACGGTTGCGCGCGACGAACTGACCGACCTCGAGGAACTCGACGATGTCGTCAGGGGTTCCCTGCAGGGCGAGCTTGGCGGCGGCCTTCATATTGACGCCGCCGGAGCTGTAGAGCTTGGTGACCTCGACCCGGTCGTCGGTCTGCTGCGCCTTGAACTGGTCGGTCTCCAGGAACTGCTTGACGTCCGCGGGGGTGCCCTGCAACGCCGCCTTGCCCGCGTCCTGCACGCCGGGACCGCCGTAGTTCACGACGGAGGTGGCCTCCACCCGCAGGTCCTGCTCGTGCGGGGCCATCCAGCCCGTGTCCAAGAAGGCCTCGATGTCGGAAGGCGTGCCCGCGAGCGCATTCTTCGCTGCCTCCCGCACCGCCGGACCACCGGCATTCACCACACGGGAGAGATCCACCCGGTCATCGATCTGCTCGATGGCGGGTGCGTCCGTGAGGAACTGGCGGATGTCGTCGTCCGTGCCCAGGAGCGCCTTCTCGGCCGCCTCCTTGATGCCGGTACCGCCGTTGAGCCAGTAGCCCACCACCAAGCCGCGGTTCGCTGTCGGTGCGGGGTCCTCCGCGGTCGCGGGGGTGATGCCCAGGAGAGTTGCTGTCAGCGTGGCGGACAGCACGGTCGCACAAGCGACCCGGACTCCCCGCCCACTCGACGACCCGCCTCTTCGAGCTTTGTACATTCGCCCCATGCGTATGGAGCGCGCCGGTCGATTCACCTAACGGTCCTTCGGTAACCAATCGCCACTCAGCCCTGAAATACCCCTATAGAGAAGGACACATTTGAGTATGTCCGTTTCCTGCGGAATCGCGGGAGAGTGGATGCGAAAGCGAAATCTTGGCGAGTCAATCATAATTGACGCACCGTCAGAACTTGACGTTCCCGCAGGTAGCTAGCGATGCGGGAGCGCGATGGCAGGGATGTTACATGTGCTTTACTTTAGCCAACCCTGGTGATTGCCTAGCGATCACATTTGCTCCACATGTCATTCCACTGTGAGGAATCCATGGCGATAACCCCTGCCCGGAAGACCCTTCTGGGCGGTCTCACCGCTGCCCTCGTGCTGGGCCTCGGCGCCACCGCGCTAGCCCTCTCGCAGTCGGCGCCCGCCGTCGCCGCTGCCGACGTGCCGGGCCTGGTCGAGGACTTCAACTACCCCGGCGCCGCCAAGGTGTTGCAGGACCGCGGGGTCACCCTCAAGCGCGGTGACGGGCACATCTGGCTCACCGATGCCACCGCCCTCAACGAGTGCAGCGATGTCTCGAGCATCGCGATCGAGTCCCGCAAGGGCGTCTTCTGCTTCAAGACCAATGCCAAGTCCGGCTACCTGACGCTGGAACTGCCCGACACCTTCAGCATCTGGACCCAGGACCACCCGGTGAAGGCCACGCTGACCGCGGAAGGCGAGCCGGACGCCGTCGTCAACGCCCCCGCCAACGACCTCACGCCGGTCGGCGAGGCGGGCGACACCGGCGTCCGTTCGGTTCTTGTCGAGATCCGCGTCACCGGCTGACCCTGCCGGACAAGTACCACTTCTGCGTGCGCCTGTCAGCGCGCACCACTGACCCACCAGGGAACATCAACGTGTCTCACATACGCCCCCGCGTCGCGCTGACGAGCACCCTGCTCGCCGCCGGCGTCGTGTCCGGTGTGCTTACCGGCACCTCCGCGCAGGCCGTCACCGGCGGCACGGCCGCCACCGACACCACGTACGGCTACACCGCACGCCTCGTCATCGGTGACACCGACCGCGGCTGCTCCGGCACGCTCGTCGACACCGAGTGGCTGCTGACGGCGGCAAGTTGCTTCGCCGATTCCGCGGGCGCCGCCGTGTCGGCCGGTGTGCCGAAGCTGAAGACGACCGCGACCATCGGCCGCTCCACCGACCTGGCCGGCAGCGGGGGTGCGGTGCGTCAGGTCGTGGCGATCGTTCCGCGCACCGACCGTGATGTGGTGTTGGCCCGCCTGAACAGGCCGGTCACCAATGTCACGCCGATCGCCCTCGCGACCACCGCGCCCGCCGCGGGTGAGGAGCTGAAGTTCGCAGGCTTCGGGCGTACGAAGACCGAGTGGGCCCCGATGAACCTGCACACCGGCGCCTACACGGTGGACTCCGCGGACGCCACCACAGCCGCTGTCACCGGCAAGGCCGACCAGGCGGCGTGCGCAGGTGACGCGGGTGGTCCCGTGATCCGCGGCACGGGCACCTCGGCCACCCTCGTCGGGCTCAGCGCCCAGTCCTACCAGGCCGGCTGCTTCGGTATCGACGCGACCGAGACCCGTACGGGCGGTGTCGCCGCGCGCGTGGACGACCTGGCTTCCTGGGTGGACTCCAAGGTCGCTGCGCCGCGCATCACCGACTTCAACTGCGACGGCGTCGAGGACATCGCCGTCTCCGATCCCAAGGGTGTCGTCGGCGGCAACGCCGGCGCGGGTCTCGTCCGGGTTGTGTACGGCGGCGGCAAGGGCACCGCCGAGATCAACCAGGACCTCGACTGGGTCTCCGGTGGCTCCGAGGCCGGCGACTCGTTCGGCGAATCCCTCGCCACCGTCGACTACGACGAGGACGGCTGCACCGACCTGGTCGTCGCCACCCCCGCCGACGACATCGGCACCGTCGCCGACGCCGGCATGGTCGACATCCTGCACGGCGCCCCCGGTGGCATCGGCACGGGCACGAAGAAGGACACCCACTTCGAGCAGGGTGCCGGCACCGGTGTCATCGCCGCCTCCGCCAGCGAGAGCGGCGACCGCATGGGCCAGGCCCTCGCCGCCGGCACCACCGCCGCCGGCGAGCCGTTCCTGGCGATCGGCGTGCCCGGCGAGTCCGTCGGCACCATTGCCAAGGCGGGCGCGTTCTTCTACCTGCGCGGTACCACCAGCGTCGGAGTCCAGCAGGACTCCACGGGCGTCCCCGGGGGCGCGGAGGCGAACGACGGCTTCGGCGCCGTCATCGCGGCCGACGCCAATCACATCGCCGTTGGCGCCCCCAACGAGGCCATCGGCGCCGACGCGGGGGCCGGCAACCTGGCGGTCTTCGACCACAAGCTCAACGCGGACGGCAAGCCCACCCCGCTGTTCGGCCTCGACCAGGACCTGGACACGGTCTCCGGCGGTGCCGAGGCCGGTGACCTGTTCGGCAAGTCCCTGGCCATGGTCCCGTACCGCCCGTCGGGCGCGGCGGCCGCCACGGAGTCGATCCTCGCGGTCGGCTCTCCTGGGGAGGACCTGGCCATCGACGGCGTGGACAAGGCCGACACCGGCTCCGTCTACACCTTCCGCGTCACCGCTGCGGGCACGTACACCCAGCTCGACACGTACACGACGGGCACCGCCGACGACGACGTGTCCGGCACCGCCGAGGCCGGCGACGGGTTCGGCGCGGCCCTGACCGCAGTGAACACCGCGCCGCGTGCAGTGAGCACCACGGCGACGCTGAAGATGGCTGTCGGCGCCCCGAACGAGGTCGTCGGCACGGCGGCGAAGGCGGGCGCGATCAGCGTCTTCTCGCTCCTGGGCGCGCCCGGTGTCAACGACAAGTGGCTCGAGGCGGGCGACGGCGACGGCATCCCCGGCACCCCCGGTGCCAACCAGCAGGTGGGTGCGAGCATCCACTTCACCGGCACCAAGCTGTACGTCGGCATGCCGTACGGCCCGAGCACCTACGGCGCCCTGCACGCCCTGCCGATGTCCAACGTGACCATCGGCGGCACGACCGCCGTGGTCACCACCTACCAGCCCGGTCAGGGCGGCCTCCCGGCCGCCGGTGTCGACTTCGGCTACCTGGCCCGGTGATCACCGCCACCGTGCACCGGGCCCAGGCTCGCTGACACAGGGGATTGCCCCGAGAACCCGACCGGGTTCTCGGGGCAATCCCATTGGTGGAAGCAGGAGTGGGAGGAGTACCGCTGCGAAGCCGTACCGCCCGCTCCGGGCGCGAAACCGGCGGGTTCCGGGATTCTGAGGGGTGTTCTCGCGGGAACCTGTTGGGGCATCACGTGTTCGTGGTGAAACCGGGAGCGGGTTCCGGGCAGGGTGACTCCTCAAGCGCTGTGTCGCTCAGTTGCCCGGCCCGCATACCGGGCCGGTCGATCATGGGGGTTTGATGAATCTCAAAGACGCGTACCTGGACACCGCAGCTCAGGCAGTGACGTTGCTGGGCGCGCCAGAAGTGGCTGCTTCATGGGCGAAGTCCAGCGCGTTGGCGGAGATGACGGTCGGCGGTCTGGCCGGTCATCTCGCGTACCAGGTCTTCAGCGTGACCTCGGCCCTGCAGGAACCCATCTCGAAGGAGGCGCCGATCCCGCTGCTCGAGCACTACGCCCGTGCCGCGTGGATCGACGCACCGCTTGACGGTGAGGTGAACTCCGGCATTCGGGCGAACGGTGAGGACATCGCCTCCGAGGGTCCACAGGCGCTGCTGGAGCGCGCCCGCGCGACCCTTGCCGAGCAGAAGGCCGCCCTTCCGCCGGTCCGGGGTGACCGGGTCGTCTTCATGCCGCAGACAGGGTGGGCGCTGAGCCTCGACGACTTCCTCGTGACGCGGATGATGGAGCTCGCCGTTCACATGGACGACCTGGCCGTCAGCGTGGGAATCGCGGCTCCGGAGCTCTCGGCCACTGCGTTCGATCCCGTGCTCACGTTGCTGGCCGGACTCGCCGCCCGCCGGCACGGCCAAGCGGCATTGCTGCGCGCCCTGGCCCGGGTCGAGCGGGCGCCGGCTGCGATCAACGCGCTCTGAACCACTCGGGCCCCGGTCGGAGTGCTGGAGAAGTGCTGGGGGCGGGCCGTGCGGACGCCGGCCCGCCCCCAGCCCCTGTGGAGCCGTGCGCACCGCCGTCCCCGGGGCTGCCCGGTGAGCAACGTCGGACGGCGCGGGCGCGGGCGGCGGGCCGTACCCGGGGATGCCCTTGAGGCGGTGCCCCTTGCGGGGCGGGCAGTGAAGTGCGTCACGGTGCAGTGAGTGGGCCGCGTCCGCCGTTCGGGGCTTGGTGCAGGCAACGGCCCGCCCCCGTCGGCCGATCCGCGAGTGCGCCGGCGAGAGGGCGGCGGGGGCGTCGTCCCGGGGCGACTTAGGTCACCCTTCCCCGCCGCTGTCGGTGCCTGGTACAGATGGTGGGGATCTGTCCGCACATCGGAAGTCTCGCCATGAACCAGGACAACACCACCGGCCTCATACCCTTCACGATCGACCTGACCTTCGAGGAAGCCCGGCGACGGGCCGAGGTCGTGGCCGCGCTCGGGCCCGACTGGGACCCGGTGGCCGCCCTCAAGGGCGAGGACGAGGCGTACGCCCTCCTCTACTCGGGCCTGGACGCCGAGCAGCAGCGCACCTACGACCTGCTGGTGGCGGCCGGTGTCCTGTCAGGGGAGGAGCCGGGTCGTGCGGCTTCCCATTGATCCGCAGGCGGACGCCGCCCGTCGCGCCTGGGTGGCCTGCCCCGTCTGCGACGACGCCCGCCATTGTGCGACCTGCGCCGACCGCCGCAACTGCGGTGAGCACTGGCGCTATCTGATCTCCAACAAGGGGCCGGTCATCCACCTTCAGTGCCCGCAGTGCACGCACATGTGGTCGGTGAACACCCGCCCCGGCGCTACCCGCCCCGGCGACGGCGCTCCCTGCTCCTGACGGGCCGGGCCGCCCACCCCGCACGTCCTGCTCCACCACGTGGCAGGACATCGTGCAGTTGCTCCTGCCTCTTCGGACCGGTGCGACGGGACCGGATCGACGGAGACGAATGTCCGAACTGGTGCCAGGGCGCCGGAGGGCCGGGCAGTGCGGCGCCGAGCGGCGGTCTCTCGTCGTCGAGCGCAGCCGAAGGCGCGGCGGGCGCCGCACCTGACCCCCTGACGGCGCATGGCAGGCGCCCAGGTGTGCTTCGGGTAGTGTTGCCGACCCCAGCACGGGGACGTACCGAGGAGGTGAGACCCATTACCGCTGTGTCAGTCTGGGTGCTCGCATCTCACGATCGCGTGGTCGAACCGGTATAGGTGACCGCGGAGCGCCCATCGGCATTCCGAAAGGCCCGCTCCATGCCGGACTTCCCGTCACCGCTTCCTTTTTCCGTCATCGTCACCACGCTTCGTGCCGCCGGCTGTGTATTCGCCGAGGACGAGGCCGAGTTGATCCTCTCCACGGCCGGTACGCCGGCCGAGCTCGCGGCCATGGTCGACCGCCGGGCGGCCGGACTGCCCCTTGAACACGTCCTCGGCTGGGCCGAGTTCCGCGGTCTGCGGATAGCGCTGGACCCCGGCGTCTTCGTGCCCCGCCGCCGCACCGAGTTCCTCGTCGACCAGGCCGTCGGCCTCCTGTCCCGTGCGGACGGACCTGCTGTGGTCGTCGATCTGTGCTGCGGTTCCGGTGCGTTGGGTGCCGCGCTGGCCGCCGCCCTGGGCCGGGTCGAACTGCACGCCTGCGACGTCGAACCCGCCGCGGTGCGGTGCGCGCGCCGCAATGTCGCCGGTGCGGGGGAGGTGTACGAGGGCGATCTCTTCGAACCGCTGCCGGCCTCGCTGCGCGGCCGCGTCGGGATTCTGCTCGCCAACGTGCCGTACGTACCCAGCGGGGACGTCGAACTCCTGCCCGCGGAGGCGCGGATCCATGAACCCCGGGTGGCGCTCGACGGCGGCGGGGACGGACTCGACGTGCTGCGCCGGGTGACCGCCGAGGCGCCGCGATGGCTGGCACCGGGCGGGCATCTGCTGGTCGAGACGAGCGAACGCCAGGCGGCCCGGGCCGAGGAGACCGTCGCCCGCAGCGGGCTTACCGCACGGGTGGTCACCTCGGACGAGCTGTACGCGACCGTCGTCATCGGCACGCAACCCGGTACCGCGACCGGTAGCTGAACCGCCCGGCGGCCGGGCTGCCCCGCCCGGCCGCCGGGGTCAGGCGAAGCGCCAGCGGGTCTGGCTGTACGGTTCGCCCTTGCCGAAGCCGAACGCCCTGCGCGGCGCCACCCGGAACACGTCGGCGCGGCCGCCCGCACCGTTGGCGAACGCACCGGCGTGGACCTCGAAGTGCCACTCCGCGCCGTACTTCGCCTCCCAGAGCTCGGCCAGCCGGGTCAGCCGGTTCTCGTCCGTCACCCGGTCCGCCCTGCCCTCGACCACCACGTCGAACCCGTGGGTCAGCGTGTTGTTGCCGGTGGTCACCACGACCTCCGGGTTCTTCGCCAGGTTCCGTGCCTTGCGCTCGGACGGGCCCGTGCAGAAGTGCAGCGCACCGTCCGACCAGAGCCCGATCAGCGGCGTGACATGCGGGCGGCCGTCCGGGCGGACCGTGGACAGCCAGAACAGCTCCGCCCCGGTCAGCACGGCGACCGCCTCCGACCACGGACGGGCGGTCGCGGTCCTGCCGCTGTAGTCGGGGTGCAGCTCGGCGACGGGTGCGTCTGCGGACATGGTGACGCCCTCCTGTGCGGGTTCTGAAAACGATCGTGCCTGCGAAGTGCGGACCACGCACCCGCTCCGAATTCATCGGCGCGGGGCTAGGCTCGAAGGGCTGGAAAGTGATCGGGCGGCGAGCAGGAGAGCACGGAATGACGACGGTGCCGGGGCGCAGGAGCAGTACGTTCACCCGACTGCTGCGGCACGGCTTCACCGATCCCTCCGCCGCGGAACGGCTGCTCGACCTGCCGGCTCTGTCGTCCGTGCGCACCGATCCGGTCCTGCTCGACGCGCTCGGCGCGACCGCGGACCCCGATCTTGCGCTGCAGGGGCTGGTCCGTCTGGTGGAGGCCGAGGACGCCGCCGAGCGGCAGACCCTGCTGGACACGCTCATCACCGCCAAGCCGCTGCGCGACCGGCTGCTCGGGGTGCTCGGGGCATCCGAGGCGCTCGGCGACCATCTGGCGCGGCACCCCCGCGACTGGCATGCGCTCGTCACGTACGAGGCCACCGATCTGCACCCCGGGGTGGCCGAGTTCGAGCACGAACTCGCCGAGGCCGACGACCCGGACTCGCTGCGCGTCGCCTACCGCCGGTGCCTGCTGGCCATAGCGGCCCGCGATGTGTGCGGTACGACGGACGTCGCCGAGACGGCCGCCGAGCTCGCCGATCTGGCGACCGCGACGCTGCGGGCCGCGCTCGCCATCGCCCGCACGGCCGCCCCCGAGGACGCCGCCGTGTGCCGGCTCGCGGTCATCGCGATGGGCAAGTGCGGCGGCCACGAACTGAACTACGTCTCCGACGTCGACGTCATCTTCGTGGCGGAACCGTTGGACGGCGCCGAGGAGAGCAAGGCCGTGCAGGGTGCCACCCGGCTGGCCGCGCACATGATGCGGATCTGTTCGGACACCACCGTCGAGGGCACCATCTGGCCGGTCGACGCCAACCTCCGCCCGGAGGGCCGCAACGGGCCCCTCGTACGGACGCTGTCCTCGCATCTGGCGTACTACCAGCGCTGGGCCAAGACCTGGGAGTTCCAGGCGCTGCTCAAGGCCCGGCCGGTGGCGGGCGACCCCGAGCTGGGTGCCGAGTACGTCGACGCCGTATCGCCGCTGGTGTGGCAGGCCGCGGACCGGGAGAACTTCGTCGGCGACGTACAGAAGATGCGCCGCCGCGTCATCGACAACATCCCGGCGGACCGGGTCGACCGGGAGATCAAGCTGGGTCCCGGTGGACTGCGGGACGTCGAGTTCGCCGTGCAGCTGCTCCAGCTCGTGCACGGCCGCAGCGACGCCTCCCTGCACAGCGGCTCGACCCTGGAGGCCCTGCGGGCGCTCGCCGAAGGCGGTTACGTCGGGCGGGTGGACGCCGCGCAGCTCGACGACGCGTACCGCTTCCTGCGCGCCATGGAGCACCGCATCCAGCTGTACCGGTTGCGCCGCACGCACCTCGTACCCCAGGACGACCCGGGCCTGCGCCGGCTCGGGCGTTCCCTGGGGATGCGTACGGACCCCCTCACCGAGCTCAACCAGGAGTGGAAGCGGCACGCGTCCGTGGTGCGACGGCTGCACGAGAAGCTGTTCTACCGGCCGCTGCTGGATGCCGTCGCCCAGCTCGCGCCCGGCGAGACCCGGCTCAGCGCGAAGGCCGCCGGGGTTCGCCTCGAAGCGCTCGGGTACGCCGATCCGGCCGCCGCGCTCCGGCACCTGGAGGCGCTGTCGTCCGGGGTGTCCCGCAAGGCCGCCATCCAGCGCACCCTGCTGCCGGTGCTGCTCGGCTGGTTCGCGGACTCCGCCGACCCGGACGCCGGGCTCCTCGGCTTCCGCAAGGTGTCCGACGCGCTCGGCAAGACCCCCTGGTACCTGCGGCTGCTGCGCGACGAGGGCGCGGCCGCGGAGAACCTCGCCCGTGTCCTGTCGGCAGGCCGGCTCGCCCCCGACCTGCTGCTGAGGGCCCCCGAAGCGGTGGCGATCCTCGGCGACCCGCAGGGGCTCGCTCCACGCAGCCGCAGCCATCTGGAGCAGGAGGTGCTGGCCGCGGTGGGGCGGGCGGACGACGCCGAGTCCGCGGTCGCGGTGGTCCGCGGGGTGCGCCGGCGCGAACTGTTCCGCACGACGGCCGCAGACCTCATCGGCTCGTACGGCACCGAGGAGAGTCCCGCCGAGACCGACCACGGCGCGCTCGTCGACCAGGTCGGCAACGCGGTCACCGACCTGAACGCCGTCACGATCGCCGGCGCCCTGCGCGCCGCCGTACGCGAACAGTGGGGCGACACCCTCCCCACCCGGTTCGCGGTCATCGGCATGGGCCGCTTCGGCGGTCATGAACTCGGTTACGGTTCCGACGCCGACGTCCTGTTCGTGCACGCACCGCGCGAGGGCGTCGACGAACAGGAGGCCGCCCGGGCCGCCAACACCCTCGTCGCCGAGATGCGCAGGCTGCTGCAGCTGCCCACCGCCGATCCGCCGCTGATCATCGACGCGGATCTGCGGCCCGAGGGCAAGAGCGGGCCGCTGGTGCGCACCTTGAAGTCGTACGAGGCGTACTACCGCCGGTGGTCGCTGGTCTGGGAGAGCCAGGCCCTGCTGCGCGCCGAACCGCTGGCCGGCGACGAGGACCTCGGCCGCGACTTCGTCGCACTGATCGACCCGCTGCGCTACCCCATGGAAGGACTCGGCGAGGACGCGGTCCGCGAGATCCGCCGCCTCAAGGCCCGCATGGAGTCCGAACGGATGCCGCGCGGCGCCGACCCGACGCTCCACACCAAGCTGGGGCGCGGCGGGCTCAGCGACGTCGAGTGGACGGTGCAGCTGATGCAGATGCAGCACGGCTGGGCGGAGCCGGGCCTGCGCACGACCCGCACCAGGGAGGCACTGGCCGCGGCGTGCGCGGCGGAACTGATCCCGACCGAGGACGCGCAGACCCTGGACGAGGCGTGGGTGCTGGCGACCCGGGTCCGCAACGCGGTGATGCTGGTACGCGGCCGCCCCGGCGACACGTTCCCGTCGGGCCCGCGCGAGCTGACGGCCGTGGGCCGCTACCTCGGGTACGAACCGGGGCACGTGGGCGACATGCTCGACGACTACCGGCGGATCACCCGGCGGGCGCGGGCGGTGGTGGAGGAGCGGTTCTACGGGGCGTGACGGCGTGGATCCTGAGCGCGGCGGCCCCGCAGGGGCGACGCAGTCCGGTCCCGGTCCGGTCCGGGGTCTTCGGCGCCCAGCCCCCCGGCGGGGCGCTCACTGACGCGCGGGTGCCTCCGTGGCCGCGGCCGGCCGGCGGACCCGGATCGGCCCGCCCGGGCCGAGAGCCGAGAGCCTGGCCCGCGCGGGCGGTGCGACCCGCTTCTGGAGGTGGTGCGGCAGCGCTCCGTACCAGGCGTACGACACCGCGTACCCGAACGCCAGGCAGGTCATGCCGCCCACCGCGTCCAGCCAGAAGTGGTTCGCGGTCGACACGATCACGACCAGGGTGACCGTCGGGTAGAGCAGTCCGGCGATACGGGCCCAGGGAGCCGAAGCCAGTGCGAAGACGGTCAGACCGCACCAGAGCGACCAGCCGATATGCATCGACGGCATCGCCGCGTACTGGTTCGACATGTTCTTGAAGTTGCCTGAGGCCATCGAACCCCAGGTGTGGTGCACCAGCACGGTGTCGATGAAGTGCCCGCCGTTCATCAGACGCGGCGGCGCCAGCGGAAACAGGTAGTACCCGAGCAGCGCGACGCCGGTGGTCGCGAACAGCACCAGGCGCGCTGCCGCGTAACGGCCGGGATGGAAACGGAACAGCCACACCAGCACACCGATGGTGACGACGAAGTGCAGTGTCGCGTAGTAGTAGTTCATCGAGACGATCAGCCATGTCACGGAGTTCACGGCGTGGTTGACGGACTGCTCGACGGCGATGCCCAGGATCTTCTCCGTCGACCAGAGCCGGTCGGCGTTGCTGAGGGCGGCGGCCTTCTGCTCGGGGACCGCGTTGCGCACCAGCGAGTAGAGCCAGTAACTGACCGCGATCAGCAGGACTTCGAACCACACGCGTGGCCGGCGCGGCGACCGCAGTGAACGCAACCCCGCCAGCCTGTCCCGCTTCGCCTCGGGGTCCGCCTCGTCCTGGATGGGTGACGGGGTGGCCGCCGTTCGGCCTTCCTGTGACTTCACGCTCAACTCACCCATAGGCGTAGATCCTGCCAGATACGTGCCTTTGCCCGATCATCCTCCGATCGGGTGCCGGCTGCACATCATGCACCCTACGGGCGGGCGTGCGACCCTGATTCCGTAGGGATTGCGGTGGCCGGGTCGGGACCGGGACCCGCGGCGGTGGAGCCGCGGACCACCAGCTCCGGCATGAAGACGAACTCGCTGTGCGGGGCCGGTGTGCCGCCGATCTCCTCGAGGAGGGTGCGCACCGCGGCCTGGCCCATCGCCGTCACCGGCTGGCGGATCGTGGTGAGCGGCGGATCGGTGAACGCTATGAGCGGCGAATCGTCGTAGCCGACGACCGACAGATCGCGCGGTACTTCCATCGACAGCCGTCGTGCCGCCCGGATCGCGCCGAGCGCCATCATGTCGCTCGCGCAGACCACCGCCGTGCACCCGCGCTCTATCAGCGCCGAGGCGGCCGCCTGGCCGCCCTCCAGGGTGAACAGCGAGTGCTGGATCAGCACCTCCACCTCGTCCGAGGTGAGGTTCAACTGCTCCTGCACGGTGGAGTGGAAGCCCTCGATCTTGCGGAGCACGGGGACGAAGCGCTTGGGCCCGACCGCGAGACCGATCCGCTGATGGCCGAGCGAGACCAGGTGCGTCACCGCGAGCCGCATCGCCGCCCGGTCGTCGGGGGAGATGAAAGGTGCCTGCACCTTCGGCGAGAAACCGTTGACCAGCACGAAGGGCACGCCCTGGGCGCGCAGTTGCTCGTACCGCTGCATGTCGGCCGAGGTGTCGGCATGCAGCCCGGAGACGAAGATGATGCCGGAGACGCCACGGTCGACGAGCATCTCGGTGAGTTCGTCCTCGGTGGAACCACCGGGCGTCTGCGTCGCCAGCACCGGCGTGTAGCCCTGCCGCGTCAGCGCCTGGCCGATGACCTGGGCGAGCGCCGGGAAGATGGGGTTCTCCAGCTCGGGCGTGATCAGCCCGACCAGCCCCGCGCTGCGCCTGCGCAGCCGTACCGGCCGTTCGTAGCCGAGGACGTCGAGCGCGGCGAGGACGGATTCACGGGTGGCTGCAGCAACACCTGGCTTGCCGTTCAGTACGCGGCTGACCGTAGCTTCGCTGACCCCCGCCTGAATTGCGATATCGGCAAGCCGTGCGGTCATGGGAGTGGACTGTACCGGGCGTATGTCGGATTGCCCACCATGCACGGGAATCGGGCGACTGCTGTGCTCTCCGGGGGGTGGCGGTGACCGGCCGCAGGTACGGGCGCCGGCCTCCCCGGCAGTGCCGCCGCAACATCTTGCAAGTCCTTGCGGGGTCCGATGTGCGCACCGCAATCGGACCGTCGCGCCGTGAAAGCATGGCCTGCGCCTTCCCCTGCCAGGGGCGGGGCGGTTCCGTCAAGAGGCTTGACGGCAACCGTGAGGACACGCAAATGTAACGATCGGCGAAGCTTGCAGAAATCTTCCGCAAACTCTTTCGGTCGTCTTTCATCCTTGTTACGTTCTCGTCGACCCGGCGCCGCGATGGAGCGGTACGGCAGTTGAAGGAGTTCAGATGCGACGTGGCATAACGGCCACCGCCCTGGTCGCGGCCCTGGCGTTCGCGGCGACCGCCTGCGGCAGCGATGACAAGTCCGACGGCTCGAGCAAGAGCTCCGGCGAGCTCTCCGGGACCGTTACGTGGTGGGACACGTCCACCGCGGGCAGCGAGGACAAGGTCTTCAAGAAGATTGCCGAAGGCTTCGAGAAGGAGCACCCGAAGGTCGACGTCAAGTACGTCAACGTGCCCTTCGGTGAGGCGCAGAACAAGTTCAAGAACGCTGCGCAGTCCGGCTCCGGCGCCCCCGACGTGATCCGCTCCGAGGTCGCGTGGACCCCCGAGTTCGCGGACCTCGGCTACCTCGCGCCGCTGGACGGCACCCCCGCCCTGCAGAAGGCCGACGACTTCCTGAAGCAGGCCGCCGCCTCCACCAAGTACAACGGCAAGACGTACGCGGTGCCGCAGGTCATCGACTCCATGGGCATCTTCTACAACAAGAAGATCTTCAAGGAGGCCGGCGTCGAGGTTCCCACCACCGTCGCCGAGCTGAAGACCGTCTCCAAGAAGATCAAGGACAAGACCGGCAAGACCGGCCTGTACCTGCGCGGCGACGACGCGTACTGGTTCCTGTCCTTCCTGTACGGCGAGGGCGGCGACCTCGTCGACGCGTCCACCAAGTCCGTCACCGTCGACAACCCCGAGGGCGTCAAGGCGATGAAGGTCGTCAAGGACCTCGTCGACTCCGGTGCGGCCAAGACCGACGCGACCGACGGCTGGGAGAACATGCAGTCGTCCTTCAAGGACGGCAAGGTCGCCATGATGATCAACGGCCCGTGGGCCGTCGCCGACACCTACGCCGGCAAGGAGTTCCAGGACAAGGCCAACCTGGGCGTCGCCCCGGTCCCGGCCGGCTCCACCGCGCAGGGCGCCCCGCAGGGCGGTCACAACCTGGCCGTCTACGCGGGCTCCAAGAACCTCGAGGCCTCCTACGCCTTCGTCGACTACATGACGTCCACGAAGACCCAGGCCCAGGTCACCAAGGAGCTGAACCTCCTGCCGACCCGTACCTCCGCCTACTCGGAGGAGGCCGTCGTCGACAACGAGATCGTCAGCTTCTTCCAGCCGGTCGTCGAGACCGCCGTCGAGCGTCCCTGGATCCCCGAGACCGGCAGCCTCTTCGCCCCGCTCGTCACCGAGTACACCAAGGTCCTGACCGGCCAGACCACGCCGGAGAAGGCCGCCAAGGCCACCGGTGACTCCTACCGCAAGCTCCTCAAGGGCTGGAAGTAACCAGAAAGGCAGGCCGACTGATGGCTGTCCACACCAGCCAGTCGGTGGCAACGGCCGCGGGCGACGATGTCGCCCGCGGCCGGAGCCGCGGTACTGGTACCCCACCACGAAGCAGGCTCCGGCGCGCTCTGTCGACCCACTGGTACGCGTGGACGATGGTCGCCCCGGTCGTCGTCGTGATCGGCGTCATCATCGGCTACCCGCTGGTCCGCGGCGTCTACCTGTCGCTGACCGACGCCAATGAGCGCAATGTCGAACGGTCCATCGGCGTCAACCACCTGCCCGCGACGTACAAGTTCGTCGGCCTGGACAACTACGCCGACGCGCTCACGGGGAACCAGTTCCTCGGCACGCTCGGGTGGACCCTGGTGTGGACGGTCGCCTGCGTGAGCATCACGTTCGCCCTCGGCATGGCCCTCGCCAACATCCTCAACCGGCGGATCGCCGGCCGCTCCGCCTACCGGATGGCGCTGATCCTGCCCTGGGCCATCCCCGGCTTCGTCTCCGTCTTCGCCTGGCGCTTCCTCTACAACGAGGACCGCGGGCTGCTCAACAAGATCCTTTCCGGTGCGGGCATCGACTCCATACCGTGGCTCAACGACCCCACCTGGGCGAAGTTCTCGGTCATCGCCGTCAACGTGTGGCTCGGCGTGCCGTTCATGATGGTCGCCCTGCTCGGCGGCCTGCAGTCCATCCCCAGCGAGCAGTACGAGGCTGCCGAGATGGACGGCGCCACCGCCTGGCAGCGGTTCCGCCACATCACGCTGCCCGGGCTGCGTCCGGTCTCCACCACGGTGATCCTGCTGTCGACCATCTGGACGTTCAACATGTTCCCGGTGATCTTCCTGCTGACCCGCGGCGGACCCGGTGAGGCCACCCAGATCCTGGTGACCCAGGCGTACAAGTTCTCCTTCGAGATCAGCCCGCGCGACTTCGCGCAGTCCTCCACCTGGGGCGTGCTGATCCTCGTACTCCTGATGCTCTTCGCCGCGGTCTACCGGCGAGTCCTCCGCACGCAGGGAGATAACTGGTGACCACCGCCCCCGCCCGCGCCGCACGCCGCTCCGCCGCTCCGGCAGCGCGCCACTCGGCCCGCAAGGTCCGGCTGCGCGGCGAGCGCTCGCCGCTCGCCTCCGTCGGACTGCACCTCACGCTGATCGTCGCCTCCGTGATCGCCGTGTTCCCTGTGCTCTGGGTCCTGCTGACCTCGCTGAAGCCCGCCGCGTACGCGACGACGACGGACTTCTTCAAGGAAACGACCTTCGAGAACTACACGAACCTGATCAAGGACACCGAGTTCCTGACCTGGTTCGGAAACTCCGTGGTCGTCGCCGGGCTCACCACCGTCCTCGGCGTCTTCGTCTCCGCCACCACCGGCTACGCCGTCAGCCGTTTCCGGTTCCCCGGCAAGCGCGGGCTGATGTGGACGCTGCTGATCACCCAGATGTTCCCGGTCGCCGTCCTCATCGTGCCGATCTACAACATCATGTCGGGCCTGGGTCTGCTCAACCAGCCCGCCGGCCTCGTCATCACCTACCTCACCATCGCGGTGCCGTTCTGCGCCTGGATGATGAAGGGCTTCTTCGACACCATCCCGCGCGAGATCGACGAGTCGGGGCAGGTCGACGGCCTCACCCCGTTCGGCACGTTCTGGCGGCTGATCCTGCCGCTCGCCAAGCCCGGCCTCGCCGTCACCGCGTTCTACTCCTTCATCACCGCCTGGGGCGAAGTGGCGTACGCATCCGCCTTCATGGTCGGCGACGAGAACCTCACCCTCGCCGGCGGACTGCAGAAGTTCGTCAACCAGTACGGAGCCCAGTGGGGGCCGATGACCGCCGCGTCCGTGCTCATTGCGATACCCGCGGCGCTGGTCTTCCTCTTCGCCCAGCGCCACCTGGTCACCGGCATGTCCGCCGGAGCAGTCAAGGGCTGACGCACCCCCCACCCCGCACGACCCGCACGCACCAAGGCTCGGCGGCGCCGGATCCCCGACCCGGTCCCGGCGCCGCTCCCCACCCAGACACCTCAGGGACGACATGACCCAGCACCTCGCTGCCCCCTCCACCGGCACGTCCGGCGACGCCGTGGGCCACCGCACCGGCTGGTGGCAGGACGCGGTGATCTACCAGGTCTATCCACGGAGCTTCGCCGACGGCAACGGCGACGGCATGGGCGATCTCGCAGGCGTACGCGGCAGACTTCCCTACCTCAAGGACCTCGGTGTCGACGCGGTCTGGCTCAGCCCGTTCTACGCCTCGCCGCAGGCCGACGCGGGCTACGACGTCTCCGACTACCGCGCCATCGACCCGATGTTCGGCACCCTGCTGGACGCCGACGCGCTGATCCGGGACGCCCACGACCTGGGCCTGCGGATCATCGTCGACCTGGTGCCCAACCACTCCTCCGACCAGCACGAGTGGTTCAAGCGCGCCCTCGCCGAGGGCCCCGGCTCCGCACTGCGCGAGCGCTACCACTTCCGCCCCGGCAAGGGCACGGACGGCGAGCTGCCGCCCAACGACTGGGAGTCCATCTTCGGCGGCCCCGCCTGGACCCGGACCACCGACCCGGACGGCACCCCCGGCGACTGGTACCTCCACCTGTTCGCGCCCGAGCAGCCCGACTTCAACTGGGAGCACCCGGCCGTCGCCGACGAGTTCCGCTCGATCCTGCGGTTCTGGCTCGACATGGGCGTCGACGGGTTCCGTGTCGACGTCGCCCACGGGCTCGTCAAGGCCGAGGGCCTGCCCGACCTCGGCACCCACGACCAGCTCAAGCTGCTCGGAAACGATGTCATGCCGTTCTTCGACCAGGACGGGGTGCACGAGATCTACCGTTCCTGGCGCACCATCCTCGACGAGTACCCCGGCGACCGCATCGCCGTCGCCGAGGCATGGACCCCGACCGTCGAGCGCACCGCGAACTATGTGCGCCACGACGAGATGCACCAGGCGTTCAACTTCCAGTACCTCTCCACCGACTGGGACGCAGCCGAGCTGCGCAAGGTCATCGACGTCTCGCTCGACGCGATGCGCCCGGTCGGCGCCCCCACCACCTGGGTGCTCTCCAACCACGACGTCACCCGGCACGCCACCCGGTTCGCCAACCCGCCCGGCCTCGGCACCCAGATCCGCACCGCCGGCGACCGCGAGATGGGTCTGCGCCGGGCCCGCGCCGCCAGCCTGCTGATGCTGGCGCTGCCCGGCTCCGCCTACGTCTACCAGGGCGAGGAGCTCGGCCTGCCCGACGTCACGGACCTGCCCGACGAGGCCCGCCAGGACCCGTCGTTCTTCCGCGCCGAAGGCCAGGACGGTTACCGCGACGGCTGCCGGGTGCCGATCCCGTGGACCCGCGACGGCAGCTCGTACGGCTTCGGCACCGGAGGCAGCTGGCTGCCCCAGCCCGACAGCTGGGGCGAGCTGAGCGTCGAGGCCCAGACCGGCACGGCCGGCTCCACCCTGGAGCTGTACCGGTCCGCGCTCACCGCACGGCGGGTGCACCCGGGGCTCGGCGCCGGGACCGACGTGGAGTGGCTGGACGCCCCCGAGGGACTGCTGGCCTTCGCCCGCCCCGGCTTCGTGTGCACCGTCAACACGACCGGCCGGCCGGTCCGTATCCCGGTCCCCGGTCAGGTGATGCTCTCCAGCAACCCCGTCGTCACCGACGGGGCCGAGGCCGAGCTGCCCGCGGACACCACGGTGTGGTGGACGGTGTGACCGTCCCCCTGCCCAGGGGCTCTCGTTCGGATCAGGCCGGATCAGGGAGCGGGGACCGGCGCGCGCAGCTGCAAGGCGGAGGAAGGAGCCCACGCGAAGGGGGCCCCTCCCATGCCTTTCGGGCTATGGGGGAGTCGGCGACCGACGACAACGCCGCAGACGTGCGCGCCAGTACCCGCGAGCCCGGCAAGATCCGAACGAGAGGCCCGGGGAGCGGCGGTGCGCCGAGGCTCTCGGACATCGCCGGTCAGGCCTCGGTCAGCGAGGCGACCGTCAGCCGGGTGCTCAACGGCAAACCGGGCGTCGCGGACACCACGCGTCAGCGGGTGCTCGCGGCGCTCGACATCCTGGGCTACGAGCGCCCGGTACGGCTGCGGCAGCGCAGCGCCGGGCTGATCGGACTGGTGACCCCCGAGCTCACCAACCCGATCTTCCCGGCGTTCGCCCAGTCCGTCGAGCAGGTCCTGGCCGGGCACGGCTACACCCCGGTGCTCTGCACCCAGCTGCCCGGCGGTGCGACCGAGGACGAGCTCGTCGAGCAGCTCGTCGAACGCGGCGTCGGCGGGATCGTCTTCCTCTCCGGGCTGCACGCAGACCTGTCGGCCGACCCCGCCCGGTACGCCGCGCTGACCGACCGCGGCGTGCCGTTCGTCCTGATCAACGGCTACAACGAACGGATCAGCGCCCCCTTCGTCTCGCCCGACGACTCCGCCGCCGTCCGGATGGCCGTCGGACATCTCGCCGAACTCGGCCACCGCAAGGTCGGCCTGGCCATCGGGCCGCAGCGCTATGTGCCGTCCCGCCGCAAACGGGACGGCTTCGTCGATGCCGCCGTGAAGCTGCTCGGCATGACCCGCGCCGAGGCCGAACTCCTCGTCTGCTCCACGCTGTTCAGCGTCGAGGGCGGCCAGGTCGCGGCCGGGGCGCTGCTCGACCAGGGGTGCACCGGCATCGTCTGCGGCAGCGACCTGATGGCCCTCGGCGTGGTGCGCGCCGCCCGGGACCGCGGACTCGACGTGCCGCGCGACGTGTCGGTGGTCGGCTTCGACGACTCGCAGCTGATCGCGTTCACCGATCCGCCCCTGACGACTGTGCGGCAGCCGGTGCAGGCGATGGCGGCCGCCGCGGTCGGCGCGCTGCTGGAGGAGATCGGCGGCAGCCCCGTGCAGCGTACGGAGTACGTGTTCCAGCCGGAGCTGGTGGTACGGGGGTCCACCGCGGCGGTCCGCGCCGTCTGACGGCATGGTGAACGCACAGGAGAGGCACCGGGAGTCGGCCCTGAATGGACCGGCGGGGAGTGAGTGACTCCGGGTGCCTCTCTTGCCGTGACCGGCCCGGCCGGCCGGGCGCGTGGGGCCCCTGAGGTACCGGAGCCCCCGGCCGACCGGGCCGGAGTCGGGATGAACTTAACAGCACCGCAATATCTTGCGTAAGTCCTTGCAGGAAGAAAAATGCAAGATTTCAGGGATGTGTGCGGGATGTAAGCGGGTCATGTCCAGGGGGTTGACCCGGATGGGGCGGACTCGTACGGTCAGCTCCGCGGCAAGCTTTGCATTCTTGCAGCAAGAACCTTCAGGAGCCTTGAGGCAGGGCGCGTTGCCACGTGAGGCTGCACCGTCATCCCCCGCATTTCCCCCACCGCAGGAGGAAAGACATGGCACGCAGACCATTGTCTGCAGCGCTCGCTCTGGCAGCCGGAGCCGCCGCCCTCGTCGTCCCCGCCGCCACCCCCGCCCAGGCGTCCGCGCCCGGCGACAAGGACGTCACCGCCGTGATGTTCGAGTGGAAGTTCGCCTCCGTCGCCAAGGCCTGCACGGACACCCTCGGTCCGGCCGGCTACGGATACGTCCAGGTCTCGCCGCCCCAGGAACACATCCAGGGCAGCCAGTGGTGGACCTCGTACCAGCCGGTCAGCTACAAGATCGCCGGACGGCTCGGTGACCGGACCGCCTTCGCCAGTATGGTCAGCGCCTGCCACAGCGCGGGCGTCAAGGTCGTCGCCGACTCCGTCATCAACCACATGTCGTCCGGGCCGGGCACCGGCACCGGGGGCTCCTCGTACACGAAGTACAACTACCCCGGCCTGTACTCCTCGTCCGACATGGACGACTGCACCGCCCAGATCAGCAACTACCAGGACCGGGCCAACGTCCAGAACTGCGAACTCGTCGGGCTTGCCGACCTCGACACCGGTGAGGACTACGTCCGCGGCAGGATCGCCGGCTATCTCGACGACCTGCGCTCGCTCGGTGTCGACGGCTTCCGCATCGACGCGGCCAAGCACATGCCCGCGAGCGACCTCGCCAACATCAAGTCGCGGCTGGCCGACCCCGGCGTCTACTGGAAGCAGGAGGCCATCTACGGGGCGGGCGAGGCGGTCTCGCCCGAAGAGTACACCGGCACGGGCGACGTCCAGGAGTTCCGTTACGCCCGCAGTCTCAAGCAGGTCTTCAACAACGAGAACCTCGCCGAACTGAAGAACTTCGGGGAGGGCTGGGGCTTCCTGCCGTCCTCGAAGGCCGGGGTCTTCGTCGACAACCACGACACCGAGCGCGGCGGCGACACCCTGAACTACAAGGACGGCGCCAACTACACGCTCGCCAACGTCTTCATGCTTGCCTGGCCGTACGGCTCGCCCGACGTCCACTCCGGCTACGAGTGGTCCGACAAGGACGCGGGGCCGCCGAACGGCGGGACGGTGAACGCCTGTTACAGCGACGGCTGGAAGTGCCAGCACGCCTGGCGCGAGATCGCTTCCATGGTCGGTTTCCGCAACACCGCGCGCGGCGAGGCCGTCACCAACTGGTGGGACAACGGCGGCGACCAGATCGCGTTCGGCCGCGGCTCGAAGGCGTACGTGGCCATCAACCACGAGGGCTCGTCGCTCACCCGTACGTTCCAGACGTCGCTGCCCGCCGGTGACTACTGCGACGTCCAGTCCGGCAACGGGGTGACCGTCAACGGCTCCGGACAGTTCACCGCGACGCTCGGTGCGAACACGGCCGTCGCGCTGCAGGTGGGTGCCCGTACCTGCTCGGGGGGCGGCACCACGGACCCCGGTGCGGGTGCCTCCGGCGCCTCCTTCGGCGTCAACGCCACCACGCAGCTCGGCCAGAACATCTACGTCGTCGGCAACCAGTCCGCGCTCGGCAACTGGAACACCGGCAGCGCGCTGAAGCTGGACCCGGCGACGTACCCGGTCTGGAAGCTCGATGTGAACATGCCCGCCGGGACGTCGTTCGAGTACAAGTACATCCGCAAGGACGCGAGCGGCGCCGTCACGTGGGAGAGCGGGGCCAACCGCACGGCGACGGTGCCGTCGTCGGGCAAGGTGTCGCTGACGAGCGACGTCTGGCGAAGCTGAGGTCCTCCCCGGACCGGGGCGGCGGACCACGTCGTCCCGGTCCGGGGGCTGAACCGGGGTCCGGTGCCGCATCGGGGCGTCTCCTCGGGTGCCGCAGACTCCCCGACACCGTGCGCGAACCGACCACTTACTGCGTCGCCCTGCGGGGATCGCCCCGATACGTCCCCTCCCGGCGCACCGCCGCCGACCGGTGGGCGTCCAGCGCCGGAGGCCCCCGGGTGCCCGGGGCGGGGGTGTACCAGGGCGATCCCCGCAGGACGACGCAGTAAGGGGCACGGCTTCCCTGCGGTGTGGGGGAGTCTGCGGCGTCCGAGGAGACGCCCTGGTGGACCCCCGCCCCCCGGCCCACCCCACTTGTCCGCCCACTCCGAGAACCCCTGCAAGACCGATCAAGGAGACCTCACCCGTGTCCCGTACCACCCTCGGACGGGGAGCCGTCGCCGCTCTGTGCGCGGCGCTCATACCCGTCGTCCCGG
The DNA here is from genome assembly GCF_036158715.1 of Streptomyces sp. NBC_00316. Lineage (NCBI taxonomy): Bacteria > Bacillati > Actinomycetota > Actinomycetes > Kitasatosporales > Streptomycetaceae > Streptomyces > Streptomyces sp. NBC_00316. The sequence goes on from NZ_CP108023.1 coordinate 6,323,337, forward strand.
CGGCAGCCAGCTCCGCCGCGCCGCGGCCCCCGGGCCCGCCGTCGGACGCGCGGCTCGCCGCCGAACCCGCACGGCACGATCTGACCCGCGAGCAGTTCTACTTCGTCATGCCCGACCGGTTCGCCAACGGCGACCCCTCCAACGACCGCGGCGGGCTGACCGGTTCGCGGCTGGAGACCGGCTACGACCCCACGGACAAGGGGTTCTACCAGGGCGGCGACCTCAAGGGCCTGACGGACAGGCTCGACTACATCAAGGGCCTCGGCACCACCGCCATCTGGCTCGCCCCGATCTTCAAGAACCGCCCCGTCCAGGGCACGGGCAAGGACGCATCGGCCGGCTACCACGGCTACTGGATCACCGACTTCACCCAGGTGGACCCGCACTTCGGCACCAACGCCGACCTGGCGAAGCTGATCGGCAAGGCCCACGGCAAGGGCATGAAGGTCTTCTTCGACGTCATCACCAACCACACCGCGGACACCGTCGACTACGCCGAGAAGAAGTACGGCTACCGGCCCAAGGGCGCCTACCCGTATCTCGACCGGGACGGCCGCCCGTTCGACGACAGCAAGGGCCTCGCGAAGGTCGACGCGGACTCCTTCCCGTACACGCCGCAGAACACCGGCGAGAAGGTCCCGGCCTGGCTCAACGACCCCACGATGTACCACAACCGGGGTGACTCGACGTACGCCGGCGAGTCCACCACGTACGGCGACTTCTCCGGCCTCGACGACCTGTGGACCGAACGGCCCGAGGTCGTCTCCGGCATGGAGAAGATCTACGAGAAGTGGGTCCGCGACTTCGACATCGACGGGTTCCGGATCGACACGGTCAAACACGTCGACCTGGACTTCTGGACCCAGTGGGCGACCGCCCTCGACACCTACGCCGCCCGGCACGGCCGCGAGGACTTCTTCATGTTCGGGGAGGTCTACTCCGCCGACACCGCGATCACCTCCCCCTACGTCACCCAGGGCCGGCTCGACGCGACGCTCGACTTCCCGTTCCAGGAAGCGGCCCGGCAGTACGCCTCGCAGGGCGCCCCGGCCTCGAAGCTCGCCGCTGTCTTCGGCGACGACTACCGGTACACCACCGACAAGGCCAACGCCTATGAGCAGGTGACGTTCCTCGGCAACCACGACATGGGCCGCATCGGCACGTTCCTGAAGCAGGACAACCCGAAGGCCGACGACGCCGAGCTGGTCGACCGGGCCCGCCTCGCCAACGAGGTGATGTTCCTCAGCCGTGGCAACCCCGTCGTCTACTACGGCGACGAGCAGGGCTTCACCGGCGCGGGCGGCGACAAGGACGCCCGGCAGACCATGTTCGCCTCCAGGACCGCCGACTACCTCGACGACGACCAGCTGGGCACCGACCGCACGCACGCCTCGGACGCCTACGACACCGGTCACCCGCTGTACCGCAACATCGCCGAGCTCTCCAAGCTGACCAGGGAGAACCCGGCGCTGCGTGACGGCGTCCAGACCGAGAGGTACGCGGAAGGGGCCGTGTACGCCTTCTCGCGGATCGACCCCGAGCGGTCGAACGAGTACGTCGTCGTCGCCAACAACGGCACGGCCGCGAAGACCGTCGAGCTGCCCACCGCGTCGGCCGCCATGAACTTCCGTGCGCTGTACGGCGGTTCCGGTACGGTCCGCAGCGACACCGACAAGAAGATCACCGTCACCGTGCCCGCGCTCTCCACGCTCGTGCTGCGCGCCGACCACGCGCCGGCCGCGCCGGCCGCCAAGCCCTCGATCACGCTGAAGGCGCCGGCCGCAGGCGCCACCGGCACCGTCGAGATCTCCGCGGACGTCGACGGCGGATCCTTCGACCGGGTCGTCTTCGCCGCCCAGACCGGCAATGGCGCGTGGACCACCCTCGGCTCCGCCGACCACGCCCCGTACAAGGTCACCCAGCACCTGGACGGCAAGGTCGCAGCCGGAACGCCGCTGCGGTACAAGGCCGTTGTGGTCGACCGCGCCGGACGCACCGCGAGCACGCTCGCCTCGACGACCGCGGGCCAGGCGCCGGCGGACGGAAAGCCCGTCGCCGTCCAGCGGGACTACGCCGTCGTCCACTACAAGCGTACGGACGGCGACTACGACGGCTGGAAGCTCACCTCGGGTGATTCGTCGGCCGGGTTCACCGGGCGCGACGCCTACGGTGCGTTCGCCTGGATCAAGCTCGGCGAGGGCGCTTCCTCGGTCCCGTACACCGTCGAGAAGGACGGCGTGGCCGACGGACCGCAGCGCACCGTCGATCTCGCGAGGACCGGGCAGGTCTGGATCGAGCAGGGCAAGGACGGCCAGGCCGACACCGCTCCGGACGGCGCCTACCCGGCGCCGGACACGACCAAGGCCGTCCTGCACTACCACCGGGCGGACGGCAACTACGACGGCTGGGGACTGCACACCTGGACCGGCGCCAAGGACCCCACGGACTGGGCCAAGCCGCTCCAGCCGGTGAAGGAGGACGCGTACGGCGTCACCTTCGAGGTCCCGCTCGCCGACGGAGCGACCTCCCTCAGCTACATCCTGCACAAGGGCGACGAGAAGGACCTCCCCAGCGACCAGTCGCTCGATCTCGCCACCTATGGCCACGAGGTGTGGCTGCTCGCCGGCCGGACCGGCTATCTGCTGCCGCAGACCGGAGGCGTTCCCGCCCCCGACCTGACGAAGGCCGAGGCACAGTGGATCGACTCCGACACCATCGTGTGGAAGGTGAAGGCCACCGAGGCCACCAGCCAGCAGCTCGTCCACGCGAAGGACGGCGGGATCTCCGTCGTCGACGGGGCACTGTCCGACGAGGGGCAGTGGCTGCGGCTCACCCCGTCCGCACTGACCGACGCCCAGAAGGCGAAGTACCCGCATCTCAAGGACTACCCGGCTTTCACCATCGACCCGCGCGACCGGGACAGGGTCCGTGAGGCGCTGCGCGGCCAGCTGATCGCCACCCAGCGTGCCGCCAACGGCGCCCTGCTCGCCGCCACCGGCGTACAGAGCGCGGGTGTCCTCGACGACCTGTACGGGAAGAACGCGAGCACGGCGGCGCTCGGACCGGTCTTCGAGCATGGCCGTCCCACCCTGTCGGTCTGGGCCCCCACCGCCCGTACCGTCGCACTCGAACTCGACGGGAAGAGCGTCCCGATGCGGCGCGACGACCGCACCGGAGTCTGGTCCGTCACCGGCACCGCGAGCTGGACCGGCAAGCCCTACCGGTACGTGGTGGACGTATGGGCGCCCACCGTCCAGAAGATGGTCACCAACAAGGTCACCGACCCCTATTCCACCGCCCTGACCACCGACTCCGCCCGCAGCCTCGTCGTCGACCTCGACGACCCGCGCCTCGCACCCAAGGGCTGGTCCGGACTGAGGAAGCCCGCCGCCGTCCCGCTGCGCGACGCCCAGATCCAGGAGCTGCAGATCCGCGACTTCTCGATCGCGGACCCCACCTCCCGGCACCCCGGTGAGTACCTCGCCTTCACCGACACCCGCTCGGACGGGATGAAGCACCTCAAGGAGCTCGCCGACTCCGGCACCAGCTACGTCCACCTGCTGCCCGCCTTCGACATCGGCACCATCCCCGAGAAGAAGTCGGCCCAGCAGAAGCCCGCCTGCGACCTGTCGGTCTACGCCCCCGACTCCGAGGAGCAGCAGGCGTGCGTGGCGAAGGCCGCCGCGAAGGACGGGTTCAACTGGGGCTACGACCCGCTGCACTACACGGTCCCCGAGGGCTCCTACGCCTCCGACCCGGAAGGCACCAGGCGCACCGTCGAGTTCCGGCAGATGGTGCAGGGGCTGAACGGCGCCGGACTGCGGACCGTCATGGACGTCGTCTACAACCACACCGTCGCCTCCGGCCAGGACGACAAGTCCGTACTCGACCGGATCGTGCCCGGCTACTACCAGCGGCTCCTGGACGACGGCACCGTCGCCACGTCCACCTGCTGTGCCAACACCGCGCCCGAGAACACCATGATGGGCAAGCTCGTCGTGGACTCGATCGTCACCTGGGCCAAGGAGTACAAGGTCGACGGCTTCCGCTTCGACCTGATGGGCCACCACCCGAAGGCCAACATCCTCGCCGTGCGCAAGGCGCTCGACGCGCTGACCGTGGCCGAGGACGGCGTGGACGGCAAGAAGATCATCCTGTACGGGGAGGGCTGGAACTTCGGCGAGATCGCCGACGACGCCCGCTTCGTCCAGGCCACCCAGAAGAACATGGCCGGCACCGGCATCGCCACCTTCTCCGACCGGGCCCGCGACGCCGTCCGCGGCGGCGGCCCGTTCGACGAGGACCCGGGCGTCCAGGGCTTCGCCAGCGGCCTCTACACCGACCCCAACACCTCGACCGCCAACGGCACCCCGGCCGAACAGAAGGCCCGGCTGCTCCACTACCAGGACCTGATCAAGGTCGGCCTGACCGGCAACCTCGCCGGCTTCACCTTCACCGACTCCTCGGGCCGCACGGTCAAGGGTTCGGGCGTCGACTACAACGGGGCCCCCGCCGGTTACGCCGCGGTCCCCGGCGACGCCCTCGCCTACGCCGACGCCCACGACAACGAGACGCTGTACGACGCCCTCGCCTTCAAACTCCCGGCGGGCACCTCGGCGGCCGACCGGGCCAGGATGCAGGTCCTGGCGATGGCGACCGCCACCCTCTCGCAGGGCCCCTCGCTCTCCCAGGCGGGCACGGACCTGCTGCGCTCCAAGTCGCTGGACCGCAACTCGTACGACAGCGGCGACTGGTTCAACGCACTGCACTGGGACTGCCGGGACGGCAACGGCTTCGGCCGCGGACTGCCGCCCGCCGCCGACAACCAGTCCAAGTGGTCGTACGCCAAGCCCCTGCTGACCGCCCCCGCGCTCAGCCCCGGCTGCGCGCAGATCGACGGCGCGTCCGCCGCGTACCAGGACCTGCTCACCATCCGCGCCACGGAGAAGGAGTTCTCGCTGGCCACCACCGAGCAGGTGCAGTCCGCGCTGTCCTTCCCGCTCTCCGGTACGGACGAGACACCCGGGGTCATCACCATGCAGCTGGGAAAGCTGGTGATCGTCCTCAACGCGACCCCCGGGACCCAGCGCCAGCAGATCGCGGGTCTGACCGGGAAGAACTACGCCCTGCACCCCGTCCAGGCCGCGGGCGCGGATCCTACTGTCAAGAAGGCCTCGTACGAGAGGAGTTCGGGAAGCTTCACCGTCCCGGGACGCACGGTGGCCGTGTTCTCCCTGCGGTGACACCGCACAGGACTACGTTGAGGGCAGCCGCCGGGGAATGAGCCGCAGCGCACACTCCCGGGCGCGCCCTCCCACGCCACGGCCTCGTTCCGGCCTCCTTCCCGCGCGTACGCGTGCGGGAAGGAGGCCGGTTCCGCCCACCCCGGCCGTCCGGGCGAAGGAACAGGGCGCCCGGTGCTCCGCCGGCGGAACAGTGCTCGATCGTGCCGCGTGCCGGCCGGTGACAGTGACAGTGACGGTGACCATGGTGGGAAACATTCCCGAGGAGACAACGACCCTTGTCGGACGCACGGCGGAACTCGCCCGGCTCGCACACGCACTTGGCGCCGGCCGGCTGACCACACTGATCGGCCCCGGGGGCGCCGGCAAGACCCGACTCGCGGTCCGCGCCGCCCGGCAGGCGGCACCCGCCCACCGCGACGGGGCTCGATGGGTGGACCTGTCCCCGCTCCAGGACGACGGGCCGCTGGTCGCGACCGTCTCCGACGCGGTCGGGCTCGGCGTCCACACCCCGGGCATGCCTGTCGACGCCCTCTGCGAATGGCTCACCGACAAACAGCTGCTGCTCGTCCTCGACTCCTGCGAACGGCTGCGCCCCTCCTGCGGCCATCTGCTCGGCGAGATCCTCACCACGTCGCCCGGCCTCACCGTCCTCGCCACCAGCAGGCGGCCCCTCGACATCAAGGGCGAGCAGCTCATCGAGGTGGCGCCGCTGCAAGATGCTCTTGCGCGGTCGTGCTGATCACCGTAAGGCTGGGGTCCGACAACCGGCCCGACCCGCATCTTTGGAGCACCTGATGCCGCAGATCACCGTCGACTACTCCGCCGAGCTCGACGACACCTTCGACCGCCGCGGCTTCGCACTCGCCCTGCACCCGCTGGTCGCCGAGACCGTCACCACGAAGATCGCCGCCTGCAAGACCCGCTTCCGGCGGGTCGACGAGTCCGTGGTGGCCGACGCCGCCACCGGCGACGCGATCCTGCACATCTGCATCGGCCTGCTGCCGGGCCGCACCGACGAGATCAAGGCGCAGCTCACCGAGTCCGTACTGGAACTGCTGGCCGCGCACCTCAAGCCCGCCGACGGCCTCACGGTGCACGCCTCGGCCGAAACCCGCGACCTGGACCCGTCCTACCGCAAGCGCTGACCCGTACGACCGTCACGGCATCCGCTGCGCGGGCACGGCCGGTACGGCGGGCGCCAGCGCGGAGAGCCGCGTCAGCAGCTCCCCGAACGGCCCGTCGGCCGGCTCCTGCGCGAAGACCCGCAGCACGATGCCGGCCATCTCCGTGTCGTACGCGGCGCTCACGGCGGCCAGCGCCGCGAAGTCGTGCACCAGCTGCATCTCCAGCTCCTGGCGCGGAATCCGCCGCCCGTCGAGCCAGATCAGGGCCGTCGACTCGGCGAGCGACACCCACGACCGCACGACCAACTCCAGCCGGGTCGACGGTTCTTCCACCCCCAGGTGCGCGAGGATCTGCTCGCAGGCCGCCTGCCGCACCCCGTCGATCATCGCGTTCGCCGTCGACGACCCGACGGCGGGCCCGCCCCGCATCAGTGCGGAGAACCCCGGCCCGTGCTCGTCCACAAAGTCGAAGAACCGTCCCATGACCCGCTGCAGCCGCGCCCCCAGGGGCCCCTCGCGCGGTTCGACGAAGCGCGCCGCCAACTCATCGGCGGCCCGCCGCAGCGCCGCCTCGTAGAGGCTCTGCTTCCCCGGGAAGTAGTGGTAGACGAGCGGCCGGGAGATCCCGGCGGCGGCAGCGATCTCGTCGATGGAGACCTCTTCGGGGGAGCGGCGACTGAACAACTCCAGCGCGACGCCGATCAACTGCTGCCTGCGCTCATCGACGCCCATCCTGCGCCGCACCCCGGTCGTCATGCGAACAGCGTACCGACCGGGCGGGGATGGGGGCTCGGCGGTGTCCGGGCGGACGCGGCGAGGTGCCCCCGGGGACACCGCGATCCGTGTCCGAGGGCCGTCCGTCGGGGGCCCGGTGTGCGGTCCGGCCGCCCGGCTGCGGTTCCGGGACGGCGGGGCCGGCGTCATGGGTTGCTGCCGGAACTCTCACTCCATCTCGCGTTGGCCGCGCACTTCGCCACAGGAAGGGGTGACGGCACGGGCAGCAGGCTGCCCGTGCCGTCGTCGGCTCCTGCTAGGAAAGGTTCACCGGCTCGCGCCGCCCGGCACGGCACCTCGCCGCGTTGTCGCATCACCCGAGTACATCCCGTACGCGGGCGATGCTCCGCCTTGCGATGCACCGCACCGGACGCCGCGAGCTTCCCGGCAAACCCTTCCGGTCACAGCACTAGAGGTCGAGCACCAGCCGCTCGCCCCGGCACCGCGATACACAGATCAGCATCGTGTCGTCGCGTTCCGAGTCCGTCAGGAGTTCGTCGCGGTGGTCGATCTCGCCCTCCACCACGCGCTGTTGGCACGTTCCGCAGAAGCCCTGCTCGCAGGAGTACGAGACGTGCGGGAGTTCCTCGCGGACGGCGGCCAGGATCGACTGGCCCGCCGCGACCCGGACCGTGCGGCCGGTGCGGTGCAGGTCCACCTCGAAGGCGCCGGAGTCGGCCGGCGAGGTGGCCGCTGCCGTGAAGCGCTCCAGATGCAGGGTGCAGTCGGCGGGGAGAGCGGCCGTCACCGCGTCCATCAGGGGTTCCGGGCCGCAGCAGTAGACCGCCGTGCCGGGCGCGAGTCCCATGAGGGCTGCCGGCGCGTCCGGGTGGCCCGACTCGTCCTCCGGTACGACCGTGACGCGGTTGCCGTCCGCGCCGAGCTTCTCGATCTCGTCGAGGAACGGCATCGAGGCGCGCGTACGGCCTCCGTAGAGCAGCCGCCAGTCGGCGCCGGAGGCGGCAACCGCTCGCAGCATCGGAAGGATCGGGGTGATGCCGATGCCACCCGCGACGAAGACGTACGCGGAGGCGCCGGTGATGAGCGGGAAGCGGTTGCGGGGGCCGCGGATCTCGATCTCCTCGCCCTCGTGGAGCTGGGCGTGGACCTCACGCGAGCCGCCCCGGCCGTCCTCCACCAGCCGGGTCGCGACCGTGTACGCGCCGGGCTCGGCCGGGTCGCCGCAGAGCGAGTACTGACGCACCAGGCCCGAGGGGAGGACGAGGTCCAGATGGGCGCCGGGCTGCCAGGCGGGGAGATCCGGGCCCTCCAGGCGGAGCTGGACCACACCGTCCGCAGGCGTGGTCCGTTCAGTGATCAGCAGGCGGCGGGTGGTGGTCGAGCGGCGGCCGGAGTGGCCCGAGACCGGTTCCTCCAGGGCCGGCATCGGCCACAGCGGGGACCGTTCGATGCGGCGGTGCAGCGCGCGCTTGGCGAGCAGCGCGGCGCCGGTGACGAGCAGAACGGTGCGCAGGCGGGGCAGAGCCATGGGTCAGGGGGTTCCCGTCATACGGGCCTCGGCGGCAAGGGCCGCGGGCGAGTGGGCGAGATAGTCGACGGCCTGCGCCGTGCTGCCCTCCTGGGAGGGGTGGTAACTGCGGCTCAGATAGCGCGGGATGGAGCGCAGCAGCGCGGGCGTCGAGGGCAGGGTGCCGCGCTTTCCGCTGTCGTAGAACTCCTTGAACGACGCCTTGCCGTCCAGCAGGCTGGGGTCGTTCTCCATGAAGAAGCGGACACCGCGCTGCCACAGGAAGACAAGGGCGGAGAAGGCCAGTCCCCAGGTGCGCACCCGGCGCCGGTAGCCGCCGTCGACGTGCATGAAGACCTCGAAGGCCACCGAGCGGTGTTCCACCTCCTCCGCGCCGTGCCAGCGCAGCAGGTCCAGCATGGTGGGGTCGGCGCCTTTGCGGTCCAGGGCCTCGGAGTTCAGGATCCAGTCGCCGAGGAACGCCGTGTAGTGCTCGATCGCCGCGATGACCGCGACCCGCTCCATCAACCACCAGGTGCGTGCCCGGCCCGGCGGCAGCGTCCGGTCGCCCAGCAGCTTCTCGAAGAACCAGTCGACCTGTGCGGTGTACGGGGTCGGGTCGAGCCCGAGCTTCTTGAGGTGGGGGAGCACGTCGTCGTGGGCCTGGGAGTGCACGGCCTCCTGGCCGATGAACCCGAGCACGTCGCGTCGCAGCTGCTCGTCATGGATGTACGGCAGCACCTGCCGGTACACATGGATGAACCAGCGCTCCCCGGCCGGGAGGAGCAGATGGAGCACATTCATCGTGTGCGTGCTGAAGGGGTCGCCCGGCACCCAGTGGAGGGGGGTCTTCTCCCAGGCGAAGGAGACCTTGCGGGCCTTCAGCTCGGTCCGCTCCGACGCGACCGCCGCTGGCTGCGTGTTAGACATGCTGTCAATGTACTGACGGGTAAGCGACGGGAACAGAGTCGTGCAGCGAATTCCTGCGGCCGCACGCGTCGGGCCTGTGGCGTTCCTCCTCGGTGGAGGGACGCCACAGGCCCAGGTCATCCTGCGATGTGGATCGGATCAGCGGGAAAGGTGATCCCCGTGCCGGTCCTAGTAGTTGCGGCCCCAGCGGCCGTGGTCGTGGTTGCGGTGGTGGTGGTGGCCCCAGCGGTGGTGCTTGCGGTGCTTGTGGCCCCAGCGGCCGTGGTCGCGGTCCTCGTGTCCCCAGCGGCCGTAGTCCCGGTAGTCGTCATCCCCGTACCGGCCGTTATCGGCCTTCACGGAGTGGACAGCGGGCGCAGCGCCGGGTGCGGCGGCCTGGGCCGCGCCGGCGCCGCCCAGGACGACGACGGCAGCCACGCAGGCCGCGGCAGCCAATCGGGAAACTTGCATAACTATCTCCTGTCACAGCAGGCATCGGAGCGCCTGCTCGGATCGGTCATGGCAACCGTCGTCCCCCGACCGCCCCCGATGACCGCGCCACGCGCACCAGGACACCCGATCTGCTGCAATGCCGCCGAGCGTGGAACCGGGCCCTGTGGGCAATCCGTGGACCTCCCTCCCCGGGCCCCTCCTGCGACGCCATTCGTCCCTCGGCGGCCTGCCCCACCTGCCGGTTTCCCACCGAGGCGCCCCGGGCGCGTACGTCCGGCCGCGACTCCGCGTCCCGATCGGCGGCACGCGCACGGGAGATCCGCGGATCGGCACCATGCACCGTCTGAGCAGGGGACCCCGGCGCGGGAGTACGGGAGGCGGCACGAAAACATGGTCAGCGCAGGGCGCCGACCCGGATGCCGTTCGTCAGTACGCCGTTCAGCCGAGCCCGGTCGCCCGCCCGCGCCCGAATCGCGAGCAGATGCCCACGCGCCCGGCCCCGCACCCCGCCCGACGTGGTCAGCGAGGCGAACTGTTTGCTGCCTGCCGCAAGTACGTACCAGCGGCCGCCGCGCGACTTCCACAGCACGCCCGCCAGCACCCGCGGATCCCGCCCACCGCAGGCCGTCGAGTTCTCGGCACGCGCCGCGACAGCACCCGGCGCCCCCGGCGGTGACGACGGCGCCTGGAACTGGGCGAGGACCCGGCTCCCGGTGCCCCGCCAGGTCTCCGCCCGGGTGCACAGCCACTGCGCAGACCCATTGCCCTCGGGCAGCCACTGCCGGGCGTACGGCCAGGAGTTCACCGACCGAACGCCGTGAGCCCGCACCGCCGGCAGCAGGCAGGCGGTACGCGCCCAGCTCTCCCGCTCCGCCCGCCCCGACACATCGTGCGGCGCCGACGGCGACCCCGACGTCAGCCGGGCCGGGGCCAGTTCGCCGAGGTCCGTCAGCAGCCGCGTCGTCGTACCGTCACGCATCTCGACGGCGGACCAGGAGCGGCAGGTGCGGGCCGTCGCCGGGCTGGACAGCGCCTCGGTCACACCGCTCCGGTCGCGGTGCAGCCGCCGCGCGGCCCGGCCGGGGGCGAGCAGATCCCGTACGGACACCGCCCGCACCCAGGGCGCCGTCAGATAACGGACCCTGCCCTCCCCGCGGCCCACCACCAGGGCATTCGCCGACGTCGCGTCCGCACTGTCGACCCGTGCGAAGTCGAGCGCCGCACCCTGCGCCGGATCTGCGTCGCGGGCCTCCGCGTACCGCACGATGCGCAGGCCGTCGTAGAACAGCACCACCGCGGTCTTGTCCACCTCACCCGCGTACAGCAGCTGCGGCGCACCCATCGGTGGCCCGACCGGGGTGGACGGCGTCGTCGACGACCGCACCCCGCGGCCCGGGCGCGCCCAGACGGCGAGCGCGCGCCGCAGCAGCCGGGTGTCGTCGGTGCGGTCGCCGCGCGTGGGCCAGGCGCTGAAGTCGGTACGGGGAGAACCCCGCCAGTACGTCCGGGGGACGCGCAGCAACGCGGCCGGGTCCAGGGCCTGTTCGGCGGCCGGGTTGCGGGCGTACAGCGGTGCGGCCAGTGGGTCGTGACCCCAGCCGTCGCCCGGCAGCCCCAGCAGGGCCCCGCACACCAGCAGCGCGAGGACGGCGGCCAGCGCTGCCTTCGCATGCCGGCGGCGGCGCAGCAGATCCGGCGGCCGGACCTGAAGGGAACAGGGATCGAACTCCGTGGAGCGCAGGAGCGCATACGGCGCCGCCACTGCGTCCGCCTCCCGCAGCGCCGCACGCGGGTCCGTCACCCCGGCGGCGGCGAGCACCCGTCGCACCTCGGCGTCCGCGAGTCCCTCCAGGCCGCGCAGGACGTGCGCCGCGCGGGCCGGACCGGACAGCGCCGACAGCGCCTGGTCCAGGGCGAGTTCGTCCGCGCCACCGGAGTGCGGGAACAGCCGCAGTCCCCATACCTGGGGCAGCAGCGGCGGCAGCTGGGCCCGGCGCGGCCATGCGAGCCGGCGCAGGGGAAGACCCGCCTGCAGTGCGGAGCGCAGCACCCGCTGCCGGACGTGTGCGTAACCGGGGTCGACAGCCGGCGCACCGGCGGGCCGCCGGGGGAGCGGGATGCCGTGCCCGTCCGCGAACGCCGTCCGGTGTCCCGGCGGCAGGGACCGCTGGGCGAGCGAGTGGGCCGTCAGTACCCGGCGGTTGCGGCCGAGCGAGGGCGGCAGTACGAGGTAGCCGAGCCGGACCAGTCGCGGATAGTGCTCGACGAGCGCTGCCTCGGCCCGTTCCAGGTCGACCTGGTCCACAGCGGCCTGTTCGGCGTCGGCCTGGGCCGCATCGGCCGCGGCGGCGGAGGACGGTACTTCTGGCAGTGGGCGCACATTCAGCAGAACGAGCGAATCGTGCGATGGTCACTCCGGCCTCCCGCCGGTTCGCGCCGATCCGTGCGTTCGGCCGCGCCGACGGGGGTGAAGGGGCACGATGGCCGGATGGTGAAGCAGTTGGAGACGCGACGAGGGCGTGGTTCCGGGGCCGGTGGGTCCAGGGTGGGGGCAGTGGCGGTCGTCCTTGCCGGGCTGGCCCTGCTCACGGCGTGCAGCGGGAGCGGCGACGACAAGCCGGACGTCCCGCCGGCCGCGACCGGCAGCCTGGAGCAACTGGCCGCCAAGGCGCACTGCAAGCCGAACATCCAGACCGACGCACAGGAACTGCGGCAGGCCAACTGCACCACGGACGACGGGCGTTATGTGCTGGCCACCTTTGCGACCGACCGCGGGCAGCGCGAGTGGATCAACGAGGCCAACGACTACGGCGGCTCGTACCTCGTCGGCCGCAAGTGGGTCGCCGTCGGCGATGCCCACGTGGTGGCAGCACTGCGCGGCCGGCTCGGAGGGACGGTGGAGACCGCCTCGCCGCACCACTCGGGGGGTAGTGGCAGTGGGGGGAGCGAGGCAGGGCACTCCGGTCACCATGGGAGCTGACCGCGCAGGCAGAGGGGGCGGGGTGCTGCGAGGGGAAGGGATCAGCGGCACTTGCGCCCGTTGTTGATGCAGCTCACCACCTTCTTCATCAGGTTGTCGTCGAACACATTGATGAAGTCACCGTGATCGGTGACGGGCTTGTGCAGCTGCTCAGGGAACGAGTCGACGGCGAAGCCGGGGCCCGGCGGCACGTCGTACACAATGCGCTGGACCAGCTGCGGAATGGCACGGAAGCCGCTCGGACACCGGCCGCTCTTCTGGGCGAAGGCGACATGGGTGCGGTGATTGGCGGAGTCGGTGTTCTGCCCGTCCCAGCAGCTCTGGAATGCGAACGAGCGGACCACCTTGCTGCCTTCCGGGCAGATCGGGTATTTGTCCTTGAGCTGGCGGTCCTCGAATCCGGTACAGCTCCATGAGGCGTTGGCATTGGCGTCGCCGTTGGTGAGCGCCTTGGCGTCACCGGTGATGATGCGCAGGAAGCGGGGCATCGCTGTGACCCTGCCCGTGGGATTGCCGACGAACTTGAGCGTGACCTGGGACGGAGTCTGGATCTCTCCGACGTTCTGGTCCTTTCCGCCGCCGTCCGCATTCACGTCGTTCTCGGCCGTCCCGTTCTGCAGCCGCAGCACGGGCCAGTAGTACGTGGACTTGTCTCCCTGGTTCCGGCACGTCGTCTGGCCGTTGGCCAGATCGTCGTCGCTGGCGAACGCATCGTTGGCCTGATTGCCGACGTAATCGTGCATATGGTGGGCGCCGTTGCTCACGCCGGGCGCGACAATGACATTGTCCGGGTTGAATTTGCCGTTCTGGTTACGTCCGCAGTCGGTTGTGAAGGTACCGCGCGAGGCGCCGCGGCGTTGGCGTGGCCTGTCGACATTGGGCTCCACGGACTGGATGTCCACGAAGTCGGAGGCCTCGGGGCCGTTGCCCTGCTGCCCCTGGTTCTGGTCCTGCCCCTGGTCCTGGCCGCCGTCGCCGCCCTGGTCCTGGCCGTCGTCCATGCCACTGCCCATGCCGTCGTCCTGGCCTTGGCCCTGGCCCTGATCGGCGCCTTGATTCGCATGGTTGTTGCTGTCGTCGGCGCGCAGACTGCACGGTGCCAGCCCGTCCAGACTTTTCGGACGGTCCGCCGTGCGATCGATGGCCGTGGAAATCCGGCCGAGACTCGCCGTCCGCTTGTCCTTCAGCGGGCCGAGCACGGCATTCTCCGCAAGGGCGGGATCGCGGGAGATCTCGTCCTTCCGTTCGGCGAACTGCTGATATGCGTCGGTGATCTGGGTATCCATGGCCGCCAGTTCGCGGTCCACTTCCCCCCGCGCCTCGCCGGGCACATCGGGAAGTTCGTTTCCCACGTCGGGACAGTCGATGGTGGACATCTGGGTGCCCGCATTCCATGTCCGGTCGGGAGGCGAGCCGGACGATCCCTCTCCCGCCGAAGCGTAGACGTTGACCGCGATCAAGCCACCTCCGCCCAGGATCAATGCGGCCGAGGCGACAATCGCCCGGTTGGCCAGCGTCGAACGTTTACGTGATGTGCGTCCCATGGAACTCCTCATGCTTCGAGGGAGAAGCGTGACGTTCCATACGGGTGTGGTTCGGGGTGTGTTCAGTGAAAGGGGAAGTTCGTAGAAATCTCCATTCGCAAAACGGGTCACATGGGTGCGGGAGCGAACTCGGCCGACTGCGGGTCCATGGGTGCGTTGACCATCCGGTTCGCCGGCGTCGACAGCCCTCAGGGCCACTTCGAGGGCGTTTTGCGGGGTGCATCCGTGCGCCGGAAAGTCCTGCAGTGCGTCGTCGTCGGCCGCACCCGGCGTCGCTATGACGGCAAGGGTGAAACGTCTTACCGCTTCGAGCCGTTCGGCCGTGAGCGGCAGCGGCCGTTCCTCGCGCGGCGCGGCGACCAAGTGGGCGTCGGCGCCGCGCGCGGTGTCGATGTGCTCACCGGCTGCGCGCCGAATGGGCCCGGGCGCTCGGTGTCGAGCGGCTGCGGGCGCTGGAGTCCGACGTGCGCACGATGGCGCGCCCGCCGACGCGTTCCGGCCCGACGCGGCGGCGTGGTTCAACGGCTGAGATGCTCCCCGGCGTCTGGTGATAGATGGGACGTATTTCGTAGGCACCCTTCCCGTGAGCCTCTTTGTGCGGCAGCATGCGCACGTCGGCACCCAATAGATCCGACCAATGAGGTCGAGAATGAGAGGGAACCATGGCACGACGCACCCGTGTGCTCAGTGCGTCCGCACTGGCGGCAGCGGTCGCGCTCGTTCCCGTGCAGGCCACCGCTCAGCAGCCCGGACCCCAGGCCGCCAGGTCACCGGGCACCTCGTGCGCCGCGCCCGTGAAGCCCGCATCGCAGATGACCGTCGAGTCCTGTGACAGCCCCGAGCGGATCATCGAGAAGGCCGCGAACATCGTCCCCACCCCCGGTCAACTCGCCTGGCAGCAGCGGGAGGTCACCGCCTTCACCCACTTCGGCATGAACACCTTCACCAACCGTGAATGGGGCTCCGGCACCGAGGACGAGAAGCTCTTCGCCCCGAAGAGCATCGACGCCGACCAGTGGATGCGCGCCTACAAGGCGGCCGGTGCCGAGCAGGTCATGCTCACCGCCAAGCACCATGACGGGTTCGTGCTCTACCCGTCCCGCTACACCGACCACTCCGTCGAACTCAGCCCCGGCAGTCCCGATGTCGTCGGCGCCTATGTGAAGGCTGCCCGCAAGGCCGGGCTGAAGGTCGGGCTCTACCTCTCGCCCTCGGACGGCGCCGAACTCCCGCACGCCTGGCATGCCCAGTGGGTCGAATCGATCCGCAAGAAGCAGGCGGAGGGCAAACCGCTCAGCCTGCCCGAGCGGATGGCACTGGAGGACGGCGACCGGGCACCCGCGGGCGAGGGCAGGTTCGGCAACGGCAGCGCCGTCACCGAGCGCACCATCCCCACACTCGTCCCCGGCGACGACCGCGCTGCCGCCGTCAAGCGCCATGAGCTCCCCACCTTCACGGTGATGGCCGACGACTACGACGCGTACTACCTCAACCAGCTCTACGAGATCTTCACGCAGTACGGGCCGATCGAAGAGCTCTGGCTGGACGGCGCCAACCCCTGGTCCGGCTCCGGGATCACCCAGAAGTACAACGTCAAGCAGTGGTTCGACATGGTCAAGGCGCTGTCGCCGAACACCGTCGTCTTCCAGGGCCCGCAGGGCGTGCGCTGGGTCGGCAACGAGGGCGGCACCGCCCGCTCGACCGAGTGGAGCGTCACCCCGCACGCCACCGACCCGTGGACAGGACTCGGCAGCCTGCCCAACGACTCGACCGATGCGGACATCGGCTCGCGCGCCAGGCTCCTCGACCCGGCGACCAAGTACCTGCAGTGGTACCCGGCCGAGGCGGACGTCTCCATCCGGCCCGGCTGGTTCTACCACCCGGACCAGCAGCCCAAGACTTCCGCACAGTTGATGAACCTGTACGAGAGGAGCGTCGGCCGGAACGCCTCACTGCTGCTCAACGTGCCGCCCGGCCAGGACGGCCGGATCGCCGACGCGGACGTCGCCTCGCTGACGGCCTTCGGCAAGGCGGTACGCAGCACCTACGGCACCGATGTGCGGCGTACGAAGGGCCCGGGACCGTACACCTTCGACCGGGTCGCCGTCCGCGAGGACATCCGGCAGGGGCAGCGGGTCGAGAAGTTCGCCGTCGAGGCCAGGATCGACGGCAGCTGGCAGCGGATCGCCGAGGGCACCACCATCGGCAACCGGCGCATCCTGCCGCTGGCCTCGCCTGTCACCGCGACGGCGGTACGGGTCAAGGTCCTGGAATCCCGGGCCGCACCGCACCTGGGGGCGACCACCCTGCACCTGAGTTCGACCGGGTGAGCCGTCGGCCGGGGGTGTGGGGGTCACCCCCGGTCGAGATAGGCCAGCACCGCAAGAACGCGGCGGTTGTCGTCGTCGGACGGCGGAAGGCCGAGCTTCCCGAAGATGTTCGAGGTGTGCTTGGCCACCGCCCGCTCCGTGATCACCATCTTCGAGGCGATCGCCACGTTCGAACGGCCCTGGGCCATCAGCTCCATGACCTCCAGCTCGCGCGGCGTCAGCCCGCCCATCGGCTTGTCCTGCGCCCGCCGTGACAGCAGTTGCGAAATCACCTGCGGGTCCATCGCCGTGCCGCCGGCCGCGACCCGGCGGACGGCGTCGATGAACTGGTCGGCGTCGAAGACGCGGTCCTTGAGCAGATACCCGATGGCCCCGTTGCCGTCGGCCAGCAGCTCACGCGCGTACAACTGCTCAACATGCTGGGAGAGCACGAGTACCGGCAGTCCCGGCCGGGCCTTCCTGGCGGCCAGTGCGCACTGCAGGCCCTCGTCCGTGTGGGACGGCGGGAGCCGGACGTCGACGACGGCGACGTCCGGCTCCAACTCGGCGAGTGCCCTGGTCAGTTCAGGCCCGGTCTCGACGGCTGCCGCGATCTCGAAGTCGTACGCCTGCAGCATCCGGACCAGACCGTCGCGCAGCAGGAAGAGATCTTCGGCTAGGACAACTCGCAAGGGATCTCCATGGTCACCATGGTGGGGCCGCCCGCGGGGCTGCTGACGGCCATGATGCCGTCGAATGTACCGAGCCGGCGTTCGATTCCGCTCAGCCCCGAGCCCGATCCGACCGTCGCGCCGCCCCTGCCGTTGTCCGTGACGGAGATCCGCAGCATCGAGTCGGCATGGTGGATGTCGACCCAGAGACGGTCCGCCCCCGAGTGCTTGACGGCGTTCGTCAGGGTCTCGCTGACCGCGAAGTACGCGGCCGACTCGACCGGTGCCTCGGCGCGGCCGGCCAGCTCCACCTCGACCTCGGCCGCGAGGGGCAGTCGCAGCGCCAGTGCCTTGACGGCGTCCCCGAGTCCGCGTTCGGCCAGCACCGGCGGGTGGATGCCCCGTACGAGGTCGCGCAGCTCGGTGAGGGCCTCCGCGGAGGACGCGCGGGCCATCGCGAGGAGCTGCTTGGCCTGCGCCGGGTCCTTCTCGATGAGCGCTTCGATCGTGCCGAGGTTCATGCCCATGGCGACCAGCCGGGCCTGCGCGCCGTCGTGCAGATCGCGCTCGATACGGCGCAGTTCGGACGCGGCGGTGTCCACGGCCTCGTGCCGGGTCTCGGTGAGCCGGTCGATCCGCCGGGCCAGCTCCTGCTCCTGGGTGGGAGCCAGCACCGAGCGGGCGATCACGAAGTGCAGCCGCAGCAAGGGTTCGCTGACCTTCAGGCCGGTCAGGAAGAACACCACACCGAGCGCCGCGGCGGCCAGCGCCGTCGCCTGGCTGTCGACCGGCACGAACGCGTACCAGTACCGGTCGTCGGTGAAGACCCGCCACAGGCCCGCAGCCAGGACGAACCCCTCCACCGGATAGAGCAGCAGCGCCGAGGCGAGGACCGACACGCAGTAGCCGGCCGTCATGTCGACCAGCAGCCACCGCAGATCCCGCCAGGTCGCCGGGTCCTTCAGCATCAGCGCCGTCCGCTCCACCTGCCCCGTGAACCCGCCGCGCAGATCCTTCGGGAAGGGCCGATAGGGCACCGGGATACGGACGTCCGACCAGGTCGCCGCCAGCAGCCGGCGCTGGTTGGCGTGCCCGCGGACCGCATCCAGCACCTGTGGGGTGGTGAACAGGCCCAGACCCAGCGGAATGAAGGCGATCGACAGCACCGCCAGGATGAACAGGGCCATCGACCCGGCGAGACCGGCGATCGACAGTACGAGCCCGCGCCCGGCGGCCAGCAGCGCGGGCCGTACCCGGCTCTGCAACGCGTTCATGATGGTCCCTCTCCCTTGCCGGGCCCCTCCTGGCAGGCCGCGGTCCCAGGACAGTCTCACCCGGCGGTCAGGCGTGACGTCAGCCGTTCCACCACCCGGGAGGGGTGTACCCAGCACCACCATCGCGCCCTCGCCCTACGCCTCGGGAGAGGGGGTTCCGGCGGCTGGGGCGGCAGGCGCCCCGTTCCTAGGTTCATGAGCGAGTCATTCGACGTCAACTTCTGGGGGCGAAACGCCATGAGGCGCAATCTCGCGGCACGCATCGGCGTGTGGAGCGCACACCATCGCAGGACGGCCATCCTCGGCTGGCTGCTCTTCGTCGTGCTCGCCACGGGCATCGGCGGGGTATCCGGCATGGTCGAGATGACCGACGCCGAGAACGCCACGGGCGACTCGGCGCGGGCCGAGCAGATCCTCGACGAAGCCGGCCTCGCCCATCCCGCGGGGGAACTGGTCATGGTGTCCGCCGCGAAGGCGGGAGACTGGCAGGACGCGGCCCGTGAGGTCTCCGCCGCCGTGGAGCGGACCGGCGAGGTCCGCAACCTCGCGGCGCCCATCCCCTCCAAGGACGGCAAGGACGCCCTGATCACCTTTGCCATGAAGGGAGACGCGGCGACGTCCGCCGACCGGGTGCAGCCGGTGCTCGACGCCGTGTCCGGGGTCCGGGAGAAGCGGCCGGACATCACGATCCATCAGTTCGGCGAGGCCAGCGCCGGGAAGTGGCTCGGCGACCTGCTCTCCGAGGACTTCAAGAAGGCCGAGTTCACCGCCGTACCCCTGGCCCTGGGCATCCTGCTGGTCGCCTTCGGCGCCATGGTCGCCGCCCTGCTGCCGGTCGGGCTCGCACTCACCGCCTGCATGGCCGCCTTCGGTCTGCTGTCGCTGGCCAGCCACCAGCTGCACCTCTTCCAGACCACGTACTCCGTGATGTTCCTGATGGGCTTCGCCGTCGGCGTCGACTACTGCCTCTTCTACCTGCGGCGCGAGCGCGACGAGCGGGCCGCGGGGCGCGACGCCGAAACGGCGCTGCGGATCGCGGCGGCGACCAGCGGCCGGGCCGTGCTGGTCTCCGGGCTCACCGTCATGGTCGCGATGGCCGGCATGTTCCTGTCCGGACTGATGCTGTTCAAGGGCTTCGCCCTGGCCACGATCACCGTCGTCCTCATCGCCGTGCTCGGCTCGGTGACCGTGCTTCCCGCGCTGCTGTCCTGGCTCGGGGACCGGGTCGACGCGGGGCGGGTGCCGCTGCTGAACCGGCGCTCCCGGCGGGGCGCGCGGGCCAGTGGCTCCTTTGCAGGCACGATCCTCGGCCCTGTCCTGGCCCGGCCCAAGGTCTTTGCCGTCTCCTCGGTCGTCGTCCTGCTGGCCCTGGCCGCGCCCGCCCTCGGCATGAAGACCGAGTCGCTCGGCCTGGAGAAGCAGTTCGGCTCGGACTCGGAGCTCTCCGTGGCGTACCGGAACATCGAGGAGGCGTTCCCGGGCGGCCCCGCCCCCGCCCTCCTCGTGATCGAGGCGGACGACATCGACTCGCCCGGACTGCGCCAGGCACTGGCCGAGTTCGGCCCCGACAAGGTGACCGTGCACCGGGCGCAGAACGTCGCGGAGATCGAGGTGCCGCTGCCGGACGGCAAGGCCGGCCTGGCCGAGCTGCGCGACAAGCGGGTGCCCGCCGCCTTCGACGGGACGGGTGCGCAGGCGTACGTCACCGGGGAGCTGGCCGGGTCCGTCGACTTCAACGATCAGCTGAAGCGCGGCATCGTCCCCGTCTTCGCGTTCATCACGGCGGTGACCTTCCTGCTGATGCTGTTCTGCTTCCGCTCGTACGTGATCGCGGTGACGTCGATCCTCCTCAACCTGCTCTCCGTGGGCGCCGCGTACGGAGTGATGGCCGCCGTCTTCCAGCACGGCTGGGGCGCTTCGCTGATCGGCTCGGAGGGGGTCGGGGCGATCGAGGCGTGGATGCCGCTGTTCGTCCTGGTGGTGCTCTTCGGCCTCTCGATGGACTACCACGTGTTCGTGGTCTCCCGGATCCGCGAGGCCCGGCAGAGCGGTCTGGACACCCGGGCGGCCATCGACACGGGCATCCGGCGGACGGCGGGCGCGGTGACCGGCGCGGCCGCGATCATGGTGGCGGTGTTTGCGGTCTTCGCGACGCTGTCCATGCAGGACATGCAGCAGATGGGCGTCGGCCTCGCCGTCGCGGTGCTGCTGGACGCCACGATCGTACGGATGGTCCTCTTGCCCTCCGTCATGGCGCTGCTCGGCGAGCGGAACTGGCGGACCCCACGCGGACTCTCCAGGCTGCCGGGTCCGGACCACGGTGAGGCGGAGGCGGCGGGCGCGGTGACCGAGCCGGTGCCTGCCGGACCTGGGATCCACGGCTGACGCCCGTACGAAGAAGCCCTGGCCCACCGGGTACGACCGGTCGGCCAGGGCTTGTCACGTGCGGCCCCCGTCAGGGGGCGTACTTGTAACCGACGCGTCGCACCGTCTGGATGGACCGGCGGTGCTCGGCGCCCAGCTTGCGGCGCAGCCGGGCGATGTGGACGTCGACGGTGCGCCCGTCGCCCACATGCCCGTAGCCCCAGACGGTCGTCACCAACTGGTCGCGGGTGTGCACCCGGTGCGGGTGTGCCACGAGATGGGCGAGCAGCTCGAACTCGAGGAACGTGAGATCGAGCGTGTTCCCGTCCACCGCCGCGGTGCGCTGCACCGTGTCGATGCGCACCGGACCGGCCGAGGCCGGGGTCTCCACCGGCTGCGGCACGATCCGCTGGGCCGCGGCCGCCGCTGCAACGGCGGGCTGCTGATCGGCCGGTACGAGCACCAGGTAGCCGATCATCGGCGGCCGGCCCGGCAGTGCCGGAAGGGTGTGCTGGGGTGCGGGCAGCCAGGTGGCGCCCGGCGGCAGGAAGTCGGCCACGTCGGCCAGGTGGACGACCTCGTCGGGGTCGACGGCGCGCAGCCGGTGACGGTTGGGGGAGACGGGGAGGGCGGTAGGTGGGGCCGCAGCGGTCGCCGGCGACGCCGTGGTGACGGCGGTGGCGGCGGAGAAGGTACGGGTGTTCGCCATGAGGGTCAGCTCTTTCGCGCGAAGGAGTCGTCAAGGACGGACTTGCGTCGTGCGCGCGGACCGAAGACCGGGGTGAGCGGCTTTAGAGGGCCTGCGCGTTCCTCGCGCGACAACACACCCGGTCGAAGTCGTGATGCTGACGGGAAGGCCAGAACGGCTCGAGGTCGCTGCGACCCGGCGCGGTGTACTGGAAGCTGGCCATGCCCCCATTAGACCAGAGAACGTGGCGCCGCAGCAGACCTCTCCCACCCGTCGATACGGCCCCTTTGCGCTGCGCTGCGCACCTCGCCGCTGCGCCGTGCCCGGCCGGCCACTTCGGGGGCCGGACATGCCGAAGGGGCACCCGCCGCTTCCGGCGGGCGCCCCTTCGTGCGGGATCCGGACTGCGGATCCGGACGCGGATCAGACCTGGTCGGCCTTCTCCAGCGCCGTGCAGCAGGTGTCGACGATCAGCCGCGTGACGACGTACGGGTCGACGTTGGCGTTCGGCCGGCGGTCCTCGATGTAACCCTTCTGGTCCTGCTCGACCTGCCACGGGATACGGACCGAGGCGCCGCGGTTGGAGACGCCGTAGCTGTACTCGTTCCACGGGGCGGTCTCGTGCAGACCGGTCAGGCGGTCGTCGATTCCGGCGCCGTAGTTCTTGACGTGGTCCATCGGCTTCGAGCCCTCGCCCAGAGACTCGCACGCGGTGATGATGGCGTCGTAACCCTCGCGCATCGCCTTGGTGGAGAAGTTGGTGTGCGCGCCCGCACCGTTCCAGTCGCCCTTGACCGGCTTCGGGTCCAGGGTCGCGGAGACGTTGAAGTCCTCGGCGGTGCGGTAGAGCAGCCAGCGGGCGACCCACAGCTGGTCGGAGACCTCCAGCGGGGAGAGCGGGCCCACCTGGAACTCCCACTGGCCGGGCATGACCTCGGCGTTGATGCCGGAGATGCCCAGACCCGCCGTCAGGCAGTTCTCGAGGTGCTTCTCGACGATCTCGCGGCCGAAGATCTCGTCGGCGCCGACACCGCAGTAGTAGCCGCCCTGCGCGGCCGGGAAACCGCCCACGGGGAAGCCGAGCGGCCGGTGGCCGTCGAAGAAGGTGTACTCCTGCTCGATACCGAAGATCGGCTCCTGGCCGGCGAACTGCTCGGCGATCGGGCGCAGCGCGGCACGCGTGTTGGACTCGTGCGGCGTCATGTCGATGTTGAGGACCTCGCACAGCACGAGGACGTCGTTGCCGCCGCGGATCGGGTCCGGGCAGGAGAAGACCGGCTTCAGCACGCGGTCGGAGGCGTGACCCTCGGCCTGGTTGGTGCTGGATCCGTCGAAGCCCCAGATGGGCAGCTCCGCGACGCCTTCGGAGGCATCCCCTGCCATGATCTTCGTCTTCGAACGAAGCTTGGCGGTCGGCTCGGTGCCATCGATCCAGATGTACTCAGCCTTGAACGTCACGGATGCCATCCTTTGCGGGTGCTGCGGTGCTGCGGTCCGGTCTCTGAAGCGCAGCTTCGCAAGGCGCGATTTCCCGTCCGTTGCCCCATTGTGAACCCCGTGTTACCGAGGCTTCCTGCGTTATGCATGGGCTGCCGCACATCGAAACCACCCTCTTCGTATACGGGGTTCGGCGCAGCACCGCCGTGTGCCGGTCCGGACCGGTCCTCGTCCGCCACATCCGCAACACTGTTCCTGCGGGCCCGGGAGCGCGCCGCCCCAGCCGTCCGGGACGACGACCGGCCGTCGGGTCCGTGACATCCAGGATCCGGGCGCCGTGCAGGGCCCGGTCCCCTCCGCGGACCGCCGCACGCCGCCGCCCGGGGGCGGACCGGGCAGACTGGCCCCATGACGACACCACCCGCAGCTCCCCTGCGTATCGGCCTTCTCGGTACGGGCCCCTGGGCCCGGATGACCCAGGCCCCCGCCCTCGCCGCCCACCCCGGAGTCGTACTCAGCGGTGTGTGGGGCCGCCGGCCCGAGGCGGCGAACGCCCTCGCCGCCGTCCACGGCACCAAGGCGTACACCGATGACGCGGGCGTCGACGAACTCTTCGCCGCGAGTGACGCCGTCGCGTTCGCCCTGCCGCCGGACGTCCAGGCGCCGCTCGCCGCCCGCGCCGCGGCCGCCGGATGCCACCTGCTGATGGACAAGCCGGTCGCGACGACGGTGGCCGCGGCCCGCGAGGTCGCCGAGGCGGCCGACCGGGCGCAGGTCGCGTCCGTCGTCTTCTGCACGATGCGATTTGCCGAGCCGACCGCGGAGTGGATCGCCGAGCAGGCCGCCCGGGGCGGCTGGTTCACCGCCCGCGCCCAGTGGATCGGCGCGCTGTACGCCCCCGGGGCGGAGAGCGAGTTCGCGAACTCGCCGTGGCGCCGGGAGAAGGGCGGCCTGTGGGACGTCGGCCCGCATGCGCTGTCGGTGCTGCTCCCGGTGCTCGGCGATGTGACGGAACTGACCGCCGTCCGCGGACCCGCGGACACCACCCACCTGATCCTCCGCCACGCCTCCGGTGCGTCCAGCACGGTGACGCTCGCGCTGGACGCGCCGCTCGGAGCGGCGGGCACGGAGGTCGAGTTCAGGGGCGAATCAGGGATCGCCACGCTCCCTGGCGGGGGTGACGCGGTCAGTTCGTTCCGCGCGGCGGTGGACGCGCTGCTCGAAGCGGTGCGTACAGGGGTGCCGCACCCCTGCGACGTACGGTTCGGGCTGCGGCTGACCGAGCTGCTGGCTCAGGCGGAGGCCGCCGTGCGTCCCTGAACCCCGAAGGGCGCCGGGCGTTGCCGTGTCTCGTACTGCACGGCACCGCCCGGCCCGGGCTCGTCAACCCACGCGCTCGATGCGGGCGCGACGGATCAGGAACTTGCCCGGTTCGCGCACCTGCTCGAACGCGGCGTTGTTCAGCAGGGCGCAGCTTCCGGAGGGTGAAGTGACCTGCACCGTGGTGGACTTGTTGTTGTCGAGATTGGTCACCTTGAGCCGGGTTCCGACGGGGAACTGATTGCTGGACGCGGCGGGCGCCCCGCCCTCACCGGAGAGCGTGACGGTGGACCCGGCGCAGACGACATCACCGGTGGCCTGCGCCCCTTCGCCGGGCGAGGCCGGGGCTGCGGTCCCGGGTGCGGATGCGGATGCCGGTGCGGAGGGGGCGGGATTCACGGCCGCCCCCTCCGATGCCTCCCCACCGCACCCCGAGGCGGCCTGCTGACGCCGGATCTGCGCGATCACCGCTTCCCTGTTGGCGATCCGCGCAGCGGACTGGGCATCCGGAGCGGCTCGCTGAGCGGCGATGAACCGCTCGTTGTTGCCGAGTGCCGTGGTCAGCCCGGTGCAGACGACCGACGAGGCCCGGTCCGCCGCTGGCGACTGCGCAGCCTGGCTGGTCCCGGCCAGCACGGCCGCCGTCCCACCGGCGAGTGCGGCGGCCCCGACCAGCAGGGCGAGCTTCTTCTTGCGGCTGAGGGTCTTCTTGCGTGACACGTAGGGCTCCTGTCCCCGGCCGGAACGCCTGGTGCGCTCGGGCCGGATGCGGTGCGTGTGTCCCTACGTACGAGTAACAGGCCCGTTCGTTTCAGCTGCAGCGCCGATCGGATCCGCGAACGCATCGGCCGGGTGGCGGCGCACCCCCGGCGCCCGGCCGCTCAGGGGCCGGCGGTGACCGCCTGGTGCGCGGCGGACAGGAAGCGCCGCACGGCGGCCGTCTCGCTCTCGTCGAAGCCGCGCAGTACAGCCACCGTGTTCTCGATCAGGGGCCCGAAGAAGGACCGGCCCAGCTCCACCGCCCGCGGGTCCACCGCCAGCAGCACCCGCCGCCGGTCGCGCGGGTCGCGGGTACGGGTGAGATGGCCGAGCCGTTCCAGCCGGTCGATGACGGCGGTGGTGCCCGCGGAGTTGAGCCCGAGCTGCGTGCCGAGCCAACCAGCGGTGGCGTCCGTACCGGCCCGCTCGGCGTCCAGCAGGCAGATCAGGGCGCGGACGTCGGTGGGGTGCATGCCATGCAGATTCGCGAACTCGGCCTGACGCAGGCCGAATTCGACGGTCACCTTGCGCAGGAGATGAACGATCTGCATTTCGGGGCTCTGCTCGCTCACGGGCCCTCCTCCCGGTATTGTCTCGCTGAGCGAGATAATATCCGAGGGCACCCACCTGGGAGGCACCCCATCGCAGCCACGTCGTCCGAAGCGGCCGTCAGCGCGTCGTTCCTCGCCGCGTACGACGAGGTTCTGACGGCCAAATGGCCCGCCGGAACGACCCACTCCGAGGCCCTCACCCCGTACGGAACCACCCGTATCAACAGTTACGGCCCCGAGGGCGCCCCGCCCCTGGTGCTACTGGCCGGAGGCGGCTCCACCTCCACCGTCTGGTTCGCCCAGGCGGCCCATCTGGGCCGCACCCGCCGTCTCCACGCCGTCGACCTCATCGGCGACCCGGGCCGCAGCGTGCCGGGGGAGCGCCCGCTGCGAACGGTCGGGGACCTGACGGCCTGGCTGGACGGCGTACTCGACGCACTCGGCGCCGAGGCCACCGCCCTGTGCGGACATTCCTACGGAGCCTGGATCGCGCTCCACCACGCCCTGCACGCACCCCACCGCGTCCGGAAACTGATCCTCCTGGATCCGACCCAGTGCTTCGCCGGCTACCGCCCCGGCTATCTGCTGCGCGCGCTGCCGATGCTGCTCCGGCCCAGCGCGCACCGCACGCGTGCCTTCATGGACTGGGAGACGGCGGGCGCAGCGCTCGACCCGGCCTGGTTGCACCTGCGCGACGAGGCCGCCGGCTTCCCGTCCGCCCGGCCGGTCACCGGCCCCCGCCCCGGCCCCGAGGCGCTGGGGGCCCTGGACGTACCGACCCTGATCCTGCTGGCCGGGAACAGCCGGGCGCACAGCATCGCAGCGGTCACCGCCACCGCGGCCCGGCTGCTCCCGCACGCACGGACGGCGACGATCCCCGGCGCCACGCACCACACACTCCCGCTGCACGCCCCGGACGCTGCCGAAGTCAACCGCAGGATGGAGGAGTTCCTGTCGGCCGGGTGCTGAGCGACGCCGCCCGGCTCAGCGCCCCAAGGCGTCGCGTACCGCTTCCTCCGTGCGCGCCACGACAGCCGTGCCGTCCTCCGCGGTGATGATCGGTCGCTGGATCAGCTTCGGATGCTCGGCGAGCGCCGTGATCCACCGCTCCCGCGAACCGGCCTCGCGGGGCCACTCCTTGAGCCCGAGCTCCTTCGCGTCCGCCTCCTGCGTCCGCGTGATGTCCCACGGCTCCAGCCCGAGACGGTCGAGCACGGTCCGGATCTCGTCCGGCGACGGCACATCCTCCAGATAGCGGCGGACGGTGTATTCGGCTCCCTCCGCATCGAGCAACTGCACCGCGCTGCGGCACTTGGAACACGCGGGATTGATCCAGATCTCCATGGGGCCCACGATACGGGAGGGAGGTCGCGAAAGCCCTTCTGGCCAGGGGCGATTGTCAGTGGTGGGCCGTAAAATAGGGGTAGTTCGTGAGGGTTCCACGACCGTGCCAGGAGGTTGCCCATGGCCGTTGCCGCAGTCACGACCAAGCCGCTCCACAAGCCCCTGCAGAAGAAGCCGCTCCCCGCGGGCCGGCCCCGCGAGTGGTACATCTCGCACAACCGCCGTCTGAAGGCGATGCGCCTGGCGATCGCCCTGCTCGACACGGGCGTCTACTACCCGTCGAGCGCAGACAACGACACGATACGCACGACTGCCGAGCGCATCGGCATCCACCCGCCGTCCGACACGACCTGCCGCATGGTCCGCGCCCTGATCCGCTACGGGCGCTGACGGCCCACGGCTGACGGACCCGAAGTCTGTGCCCCGGGACCCTGCCCGGGGGCACAGACGTGTCCGCACCCCACGACGGCGGCGCTGACCCCGTCCCGGCCCGCGCGGCTCCCGCCGTCACCCGATCGACGTGCGCGGCATGCAGGCCGCCGCGCCTGCGTCTTGACTGGGACGGACCCGTGAGTGCTGGGAGGCGCGATGACAAGACGATCCGTCCGAGGCGTGTGGGCCGTGCTGTTGACGGCGGTCGTGGCCTCGGCTGCCGCCGCCTGCACGGACGACGGCGGCAGCCCGTCCGGCACGGTGTCCGAGGCCGCATCCGCGGTCGCGTCCGTGGCGGCCTCGGCGTCGGCTGCCGCACAGGAGAAGCTCGAAGGCTTCAAGAACGGCGTGAATGCGGGCAAGGACGTCAAGGCGGGTGCGGTGGCCGAGCAGGGCGGCCGCGCCACCACGAAGATCACCGTGACGAACAGCACCGACTCGGCCACGTCGTACATCATCCAGATCAATTTCCGCGACCCCGGCGGCAATCTGCTGGACTCGACCGTGGTGACGGTCGACGACGTACAGCCGGGCACCCCCAAGGACGCCACGGTCCGAAGCAACCGCACGCTCGTCGGCGACGTCACTGCCGAGGTGGGCAGGGCGCTGCGCCACTGACAACGCGCAACGGGAGCGGCGGCCACCGAGTGCCGTCGCTCCCGTTGCGCGTCCCGCGTGGCCAGGGGTGACGCAACCAGGTGGCGGAAAGTGGGGGCGGGATCCCGGGACGAGGGTCGCCCTCCCTCAGGAGCCCGGGGTCGCGATCTCGCGCTTGAGGATCTTGCCGGTCGCGCCCTTGGGAAGGGCGTCCATCAGCCAGACCTCGCGCGGGTACTTGTAGGGGGCGACCTGGGCCCGTACGAACTCCCGCAGGTCGTCGGGGGTGGCCTCGGCGCCCGGAAGCAGGGCCACGGCGGCGGCGACCTCCTGGCCGAGACCTGGGTGGGGGATACCGATCACCGCGGCCTCGGCGACTGCGGGGTGCTCGTAGAGGACCTCTTCGATCTCGCGGGGGTAGACGTTGAAGCCGCCGCGGATGATCAGGTCCTTCTTACGGTCGACGATGAAGTAGTAGCCGTCCTCGTCGACGGTGGCGAGATCGCCGGTGCGCAGCCAGCCGTCGAGGATGGTCTCGGCGGTGGCCTCGGGGCGGCCCCAGTAGCCCTTCATGACGTTGTGGCCGCGGACGCAGAGTTCGCCGACGCCGCCCTTCTCGTCGATCAGGCACAGCTCGACACCCTCGATCGGGGTGCCGATGGAGCCTGCCTTGCGCGGGCGGTCCGGGTGGTTGAAGGAGGCGACCGGTGAGGTCTCGGACATGCCGAAGCCCTCCAGTACGGGACAGCCGAAGGCGGCCTCGAAGCCGTGCAGGACCTCGACCGGCAGCGAGGCGCCGCCGGACGCGCACAGCCGCAGCGAGGAGGCGTCGTAGGCGCCCGGCTGCTGTGCGTGTGCGGCGAGCATGGCCGCGTACATCGTCGGCACGCCCTCGAAGACGGTGACCTGCCGCTGCCGGATGGTCTGCAGGGCCAGGGCGGGGTCGAAGCGGGGCATCAGGGTGAGGCGGGCGCCGGCGGTCACGGCGGCGTTCATGGCGCAGGTCTGGCCGAAGGTGTGGAACAACGGCAGACAGCCCAGCACGACGTCTTCCGGGCTGAACCGGAACAGCGACTGCGTGATGATCTCGGCGTTGCGGACCAGGTTGGCATGGGTGAGCTCGGCGCCCTTGGCAACACCGGTGGTACCGGAGGTGTACAGGATGACCGCGGTGTCGTGCTCCTCGCGGGTCATCGCCTGCATGGGGACCGGGTGGGCGGCGAGCAGGTCGGTGAGCGAACCCGGCCCGACCGGGACCACGGTGGCGGCGGTGTCCGCTGCCCCGGCGGTCGCAGCGTCCACCGCCGACTCGTGGGCGAACAGCAGCACCGCGCCCGAGTCGTTCAGGTAGTGGGCGATCTCGCGTGCCTTGAAGAGCGGGTTCATCGGCACGACGACGGCGCCGGCGCGCAGCGTGCCGTAGTACAGGGCGGGGAACTCCAGCAGGTTGGGCAGCATCACGGCGATCCGGTCGCCGGGGGTGACGCCGCGCGCGGTGAGCAGCGCTGCCACCCGGCCTGCGAGGGTGTCGAGTTCGGCGTAGGTCAGCGACTGGTCGCCGAGCTCGACGGCGGTGCGAGGGCCGTGTGCGGCGGCGGTGCGGCTGAGGAGGTCGGCGAGGTTCACCTGGGGCCTTTCGTTTCTGGGGCCGTGCACGGCCCGGCCGCCCGCCGCGGGCGGTGGCGCCTCGGGGTTGGGCGGCGAGCCGGGCCGTGCACGGCTCGGGTGCGGAATGCGGGACGGTCAGCCGCGCAGTGCGGAGGCGAAGATGGCGGGGAGTTTGGCGATGGCGGGCGCGGCGGTGAAGCGGGTGACGCGTTCGATGGTCGTGAGGGACGTGCGGTTGGTGACGAAGTACGGCGGGCGCGGGGACAGGGACGGCGAACCGGTGAACAGGCCGCGGGGGGCGGGCGCGAAGGGCGCGCGCACCACCGTCTTCTCGATGTCCTCGAGCATGAAGGCGTTGTGGACGAAGCCGATGCCGCTGCCGATGTCCTGGCGGGTGTGGCCGGGGTGGGCGCCCCAGGGGGTGTAGCCGAGCAGGAAACCGATCGCGGACCAGCAGTTGACGCCGAGGGTCCCGTACCGCAGCCCGGCGACTGCCTGCTCGACCGCGGCGTGGTGGTCCTTCTCGGTCCTGGGGTGGACGATGAGCGTCGCGCCGAGGGTGCCGGGCAGTGTGTCGTTGGCGAAGTCGACGGCGTGGCGCAGGAATTCGGCCGGAGTGTCGCCCGGGAGCCGTACGACGCCGAGGGCGCTGCCGAAGACCTCGCCGGTGATCAGCATGTCGTCGTGGTCGGTGATGTCGGGGACCAGGATGCGGCAGTCCTCGTCGCCGTGGGACTCGGCTTGCGGGTGGGCCTCGAGCACGGCGCCGAGGCGCCGGTCGGCGCCGGGGTAGTAGTCGGTGCGCGGCGGCAGTGCGCGCAGCACCCGCCGGATCTCCTCCAGCAGCCGCTCGGTGCCGTCCCACTCCCGGGGCAGGACCAGGATCTGGCTGGCGATGCAGTTGTGGCCGGAGTTGTTCATCTTGCTGGTGACGATGTGCTCGGCCTGGAAGCGGAAGTCCGCCGCGCTCCAGGGGCCGGGGGCCACGATGCAGGGGCTGACCCCGCCCAGCTCGCTGCTGAACGGCTTGCCGATCAGCGGCCTGTCTTCGCGGCGGCGCTCGGCCGCCTGCTCGTCGGTGCCCCACACGATGGCGTCGTGGGTGCGGTCGCTGCCGGTGACGTGGATGGCGTCGACGCCCTCGTGCGCGGCGAGGTAGCCGCCCTCGGCCGCACCACCGTCGACGAAGCGCACCCAGCCGCGCTCGACGAACTCGGCGAAGACGTGCTCGAAGTGCGGGCGGAGATAGGCGTTGACCGGGTTCATCTTCGCGACGACGACCTGGCCCTCGGCGTAGAGCTTGTGGAGGATGTCGAGCGCGGTGATGGCCGCTACGTTGCCCGCACCCAGGACCAGGGCGACGGCCGGGCGTCCGGGCCGGCCGCGGTACTCGCCGGCGGCCCGGTCCCGTACCCGCTGTGCGGTGATGCCCGAGCGCATCCACACCTGGGCGGTGAACCCGTTGAGCAGCAGGGTGTCCCAGCCGGCGGCGGGGAAGACGTCGACCCGGGTGCGGCCGTCGCGCACGTGCACGGCCCCGGCCTCGACCGGCTCTTTGCCCGCCGCGATCCGGCGCAGCACATGCAAGCAGGCACTGACGTTCTGGGCGAGCGCCCACGGGGCGCCGATCCAGTCCTCGGCCGCCCACGGGGAGTCGGGCCCGTATCCCTTGGCGCGGGCGCCGGCTGCGGCCATGTCCGCGGCGCCGTCGACGATCCGCGGCATCAACCGC
The DNA here is from genome assembly GCF_036158715.1 of Streptomyces sp. NBC_00316. Classification (NCBI taxonomy): domain Bacteria; kingdom Bacillati; phylum Actinomycetota; class Actinomycetes; order Kitasatosporales; family Streptomycetaceae; genus Streptomyces; species Streptomyces sp. NBC_00316. Next base: position 6,354,921 of record NZ_CP108023.1, read on the forward strand.
TCCAGCAGCGCGATCCGTTCGGCGATCGGGGTGGCGGTCCACGAAGCGGCGCCTTCGCGCAGCTCGGAGAGGGCCTGGTCCAGCGGTTGGGTGTCGATGGCAGGGGCGGTCACGGATCGGCTCCTAGGGCAGCAGGGGTGGTCGGGCGGGTACCGGCGGATCAGGCGCCCAGACGAGCGGCGTCGCGGGCCGGGTCGATCAGGGTGAAGGCCGCGAGCGCTCCCACCAGCAGCAGGACGCCGGAGAGCAGGACGGCGGTCTGGTAGCCGGCCACGCCCTGGCTGTCGACCAGCTGTCCGACGACGGCCGGGGCTATCAGACCCGCGGTGGTGACCGTGGCGTTCATCGTGCCCAGGGCGCCGCCGCGCCGTGCGGGCGGGGCCAGCTCGGCGACGGTGGTGACCGCGACGGTCGGGAACGCTCCGCCCAGGCCGAGGCCGACCACCAGCAGCGCGGTCTTCGCCCCGGCACCGTCCACCAGGGGCAGGGCCAGGCAGGCGGCCGCACCGAGCAGCAGCAGGCTGCCGCCGACCCGGCCACGCGCCCAGCGGCTGCTGACTCCGCGGCGCATGAGCCAGCCGGTGAGCGCCGCCTGACCGAGCAGCACCAGGGCGCCCATGGCCCAGGGCAGGGCGACGAGCTTTCCGGAGGCGGCGGCGGAGTGGCCGAGACCGTTGTGCAGGTAGGAGGGCATCCAGACGAGCATCAGCGCCACACACCAGTAGCTGGTGAAGTACGCAGCGGTGGTACCGATCCACGTACGGCTGCCGAGGATCCGACGGTAGGCGGGCTTCGCCGTGGACTGGACGGGCGGCGTTTCCGGGGCGTCGGTGCGGTACGTGCCGTCGGCACCGAGCACCGCCCACAACAGGGCCCACAGCGCACCGGCGGCCGCGACCACCCAGAGGGCGGCGCGCCAGCTGTGGTGGTGGATGACCCAGGTCAGGCCGGGGGCGGCGGTGATCACACCGAGGGTGACGCCCAGGGTGACCAGCGCCCCGGGGAGGTTGCGGCGGTGGTTGGGGAACCAGGACAGCGCGGCCTGCTGGGCGACGGGGAAGGCGGGACCTTCCGCCGCGCCCAGCAGGACCCGTGAGCCGATCAGTACGGCCAGCCCGCCGCCCAGGGCCGCGGGCGTCTGCGCCACCGACCAGAGGACCGCCATGGTGAGCAGCAGCCATTTGGGCCGCACCCGGTCGGACAGCAGACCCACGACGGCGGCGGCCACCGAGAACAGCAGGAAGAAGGCGCTGTTGGCGAGCCCGAACTCGGTGGCGGACAGACCCATGTCCGCACGGATCTCGTCGGCCGCGAGGCCGAACACGGACTTGTCCGCGAAGTTGACCATCATGAAGACCACGAGCAGGCCGGTGACGATCCAGGCGCGGGCGCCGGAGCCGGAGCTGCGGTCCGTCGGGGACTCGGACTGTTTGGGTGCGGTGTCGGCGGCGGTCACGGGGGTCCTCCGGAAAAGGGGCGCGGACGAGGGGGGCACGCGAGGAGGCAGGCGCGGGAGGAGGCGGCGCGGCGGCCCGTGCGTGGGCGGGCCGCCACATACGGGCCTCAGGAGAGCGGGACTCCCGCGATCGCGATGCGCTCCATGACGCGCCGCTGCGGGTAGTAGTCGTTGATCGCGTAGTGCTGGACCGCGATGTTGTCCCAGATCGCGACGGAGTCCGGCTGCCAGCGGAAACGCACCTGGAACTCGGGGATACGGGCCTGGAGGACGAGCTCGTCGAGCAGTTCACGGCTCTCGGTGTCGGACAGGCCGACGATCCGCGTGGTGAAGGGCTCGTTGACGTAGAGCACCTTGCGTCCGGACTGCGGGTGGCGGACGACCACCGGGTGCTCCACGGACGGCAGGGTCTCCCGGAACCGGGCGACCTGCTCCTCGGTCATCAGCGACCCCCAGCTGGGCACCCAGTCGTGCACCGCTGTGAGTCCGTCGATCCGTGCCTTCATCGACTCGGAGAGGTTGTCGTAGGCGACCGCCATGTCCGCCCACATCGTGTCGCCGCCTGCGAGCGGCACCTCGACGGCGCGCAGCACCGAACCCAGGGCGGGCGCGGCCATGAAGGAGTGGTCGCTGTGCCAGATGTTCTCGCTGCCGACAGTCATGGCGTCCTTGGCCAGCCGGGAGACGCCGACGGTGTCGCCCTTGGGGAAGAACGGATTCTCCTCCGGCTCGCCCCACACCGCTGCGAGCGCGACGTGGTGCTCCACCGCGAAACGGTGCTGGTCACGGAAGAAGATCACCTTCCATTCCAGCAGTGCCTGCCGCAGCTCCTCGGCGAGGTCGTCACCGATCGGCTGCGAGAGGTCGACACCACTGATCTCGGCACCGATGTGGGGGGTGAGCGGGCAGATGCCCAGAATCCGGTACTCCGTCTCGGGGCTGCCCGGGGCGTTGCGGTCCAGGACACGATGCCCGTAGTGCATCAGGGGCTTGTCGAGGGCGGGCTGGGGGGTGGCGACGTCTGCGGCCATGGGTGCTTCCTCCACGGTGAGGATTAATTCGATACCGCGAGTATCGATATTGGGACATGCCATGGCAAGGGTCTTCGTCCACCAATTTCATGACCGCGGAGAGATCCGGCTCACGGTCAGCGCTGCACTCCCACAGCACGGGCGACGAGCTCGACCACCGACTCCACCAGGTGGCTGTCCGGCAGCTCCTGCTCCGCCACCAGGCGGAACACCAACGGCGCCGCCACCATGGTGGCGGCGGCCCGGACGTCGGTGTCCGGCCGCACATCCCCGCGCACGATGCCGCGCTCCAGGATGCGGCCGGTCTCGCCCATGACCCGGTTGACGTACGCCCGGTAGGCGCTGCGTCCGGCTCCTGCCTCGGCCGCAGCGCTGAAGACCTCTGCGATCAGACGGTCCATCCCGGGCGTCCGGTACACCTCGACACGAGCGGTGAGTACGGCCCGAAGCTCGGTGCGGAAGTCCCCCAGGTCCGGAATGGACAAGGGGCCGACGCGTGACTCGGCGGCCGCGATGATCAGGTCCTGTTTGGTGGGCCAGCGCCGGTAGATGGCCGGCTTGCTCACCTCGGCCCGCACGGCCACGGCGTCCATCGTGAGCGCGTTCATCCCGTGCTCCGCGACCAGCGCGAGCACCGCGTCGAGCACCGCGCGGGTGACCCGCTCCTCCCGGGGACGCCCCGGCCCCCGTGCTGCGCCCCGCGTCTGCTTTTCGACCATGCCCCGACCCTACGAGTTCGTCCTGCACGCCAACCAGGTCGCTCCCCCTCCGCGCTCCGGGACCGGCACGGAGGCCCCGCGCGCCGCGCCGACCGCCGGACAGCCGGGCTTCGCAGCCCCATCGTCGGGCAGAAGGGCGAGCACCACGGGCTGATGGTCCATGACGAGCAGGGCGGTGTGCGCGGTGTTGAGCGCGGAGGAGTGCTTACGCGAGCGTTCTCCGTTCCCGCGGTGCCTGGTCGGCGCTTTCCTGTGGTGACGTGCGGCCGTGGCGCGGAAGCAGCAGCGGGGTGGAGAGGAGGAGGACGCCGGCGATCGCAATCGCGGTGCGGGGTCCGGTGACGGCGGCCAGCAGACCCCACACGGCGGTCAGGGCCGCGATGGCGGCGCTGCTGCTGACCGACCACGCGGACAGGGTGCGGGCGACCCGGTCGGGGTCGGTGTGGTCGAGCCGGTAGGTGGCCAGCACCGGGTTGAACAGGCCGCAGCAGGTCACCAGGCCGAATTGGACGGCGACGATGAGCACCATGCCGGGGACACCGGGCCCGACGAACGCCAGTCCGACCGGCCAGCACGCACGCAGCGCCCCGGCGGTGAGCATCACCTTGTGCTGCCCGAACCGCGCCGCGAGCCGGTGGGCCAGGCGTGATCCGACGAGGCCACCGACGCAGGGGACCGCGAACACGAGACCGTACTGCCACGGTGCGAAGCCGAGACGGTCCAGCAGGAGCACGGCGAGCAGCGGCTCGGAGGCCATGATCAGGCCGTTGACCACGATCGCGTTGAAGAACAGCGGGCGCAGCGTCCGGTGGGCCAGGATGTAGCGCCATCCTTCGAGCAGATCACCTGCGCGCAGCCGCGGTGCACCGGTCCGCGCGGTGCGTGGTTCCGTCCCGCCGATGGCGCGGATGCCCAGCGCCGAGAGCAGGTAGCTGACCGCATCGGCCACCACGGTCGTCACCGGGCCGAACACCCCGATCGCGGCCCCGCCGAGCGGTGGCCCGACCACGGTCGCGGTCCACGTCGTGGACTCGAACCTGCCGTTCGCGACGAGCAGATCCTCCGACGGCACGAGCGCCTTCAGATACGCACCGCCGGCCGCCTTGAAGGCGATGTCGGCCGCGGCCGCGACGACGGAGACGACGAGGAGCTGGGCGAAGCTGAGCCGGCCGAGCGCGAACGCGGCGGGGATGCTCATCAACGCCGCGAACCGGGTCAGGTCCATCGCCATCATGACCGGCCGCTTGCGGCGGAACTCCATCCACGGACCGAGCGGCACCGCGACCACGGCTCCCACGGCCCGCCCCGCGGCCGCCAGCGCCGCCACCTGGGTCGGCCCGGAGTGCAGCACGAGGACCGCGATCAGGGGAAGCGCACCGAACCCGAACCCCGAGCCGTACGCGCTGACCGCATACGCCGCCCACAACCACCCGAACCGCCGCCCCAGCGCCCGCCCACCTGCCATACCCAACGCAACTCTCGTCGATCCGAACAACCACACGCTGACCTACGGCATCAAAGCGGCCGGCGGATGCCCGGATCAAACAACCGATCCGAGAGGAAAGCACAACCATTCGTTGTGCAGCTACCCTGACCGGCGTGGATCTCGATGCCGTGCGCACCTTCGTGGCCGCCGCGGACGCGGGGCGGTTCCAGGACGCCGCCGCCGCATTGTCGGTCACCCAGCAGGCCGTCTCCAAACGCATCGCCACGCTGGAGAAGGTCCTCGGTGTGCGGCTCTTCATCCGCACCGCGCGAGGAGCGAAGCTCACCATCGACGGGCAGGCGTTCCTGCCCCACGCCCGCGATCTCCTGCGGGCCGAAGAGCGGGCGGTCGCCTCCGTCCGTCCCGGCCGCCGCGCGCTGCGCGTCGACGTGATCGGCCGGCGACTCGCCCCGGCCGCTCTGCTGCGCGACTTCCATCGCGCACACCCCGAGGTCGAGCTCGATGTCGTGACCCTCTTCGACGCGGACGCGGCCGTCGACGCCATCCGGTCCGGCACGATCGATGCGTCCTTCCGCGCCGTCCCCATGCCCGGCCGGCAGCTCCCCGACGACATCGGGGCCGCCCGGGCCTTCGACGAGCCCGTCCAGCTGCTGACCGGACCGGCCCACGAGTTCGCCGCCGCCCGCACGGTTGCGCCCGCCGATCTCGTCGGGCACCGGATCTGGATGCCCGGCATCGTTCCCGGGACCGAGTGGGCCGCGTACTACGGTGACCTCGCCGCAGCGTTCGGGCTCACCATCGAGATCACCGGCCCCGACTTCGGCACCGAACCCCTGCTGGACACCATCGCCGACTCCCGCTCGCTGGCGACCTTCGTCGGCGAGCGGACACGCCTCGTCTGGCCCGCCGACCACGGCCTGCGGCGGATTGCCGTGCGGGATCCGACACCGGTCTACCCGCACTCACTGGTATGGCACCGCGACAACCTGCACCCGGTGCTCGCCGCGCTCCGCGACCACTTCTGCTCCGGGCGGTTCGACCACTCCGACGCCGGGACCTGGACACCGGCCTGGGCATGAGGGTCAGGACCCCTGCACGGGGGCATCGACGCCGTGTGCGGCCCCAACGACGGCGGCGACGGCGGGGCGCTGTCCGTCGCAGCCCGAGCGGCACCCACGGAAAAGGCCGTCGGCCGCGCCTTCCGATGAGGGAAGAGCACGACCGACGGCCCACGGACGGCCCAGGCGAGCGGAAACCGCTCCGACCTGCGGTGTCCTTAGATGTCGAAGTACAGCTCGAACTCGTGCGGGTGCGGGCGCAGCTGGATCGGGGCGATCTCGTTCGTCCGCTTGTAGTCGATCCACGTCTCGATCAGGTCGGACGTGAAGACGCCACCGGCGAGCAGGTACTCGTGGTCCGCCTCCAGCGCGTCCAGGACGGCCGGGAGCGAGGTCGGGACCTGCTGGACGTTCGCGTGCTCCTCGGGAGCCAGCTCGTAGAGGTCCTTGTCGATCGGCTCGGCCGGCTCGATCTTGTTCTTCACGCCGTCGAGGCCGGCCATCAGCAGCGCCGAGAAGGCGAGGTACGGGTTGGACGACGGGTCCGGGGCGCGGAACTCGACGCGCTTGGCCTTCGGGTTCGAGCCCGTGATCGGGATGCGCATCGCGGCCGAGCGGTTGCGCTGCGAGTAGACCATGTTGACCGGGGCCTCGAAGCCGGGGACCAGGCGGTGGTACGAGTTCACCGTCGGGTTCGTGAAGGCGAGGAGCGACGGGGCGTGCTTGAGGATGCCGCCGATGTAGTAGCGGGCGATGTCCGAGAGGCCCGCGTAACCCTGCTCGTCGTAGAACAGCGGGTCGCCGCCGGCCCACAGGGACTGGTGGACGTGCATGCCCGAGCCGTTGTCACCGAAGATCGGCTTCGGCATGAAGGTCGCGGTCTTGCCGTTGCGCCAGGCGACGTTCTTCACGATGTACTTGAAGAGCATCAGGTCGTCGGCCGCGGCGAGCAGCGTGTTGAACTTGTAGTTGATCTCGGCCTGGCCGGCGGTGCCGACCTCGTGGTGCTGGCGCTCGACCTGGAGGCCGTTCTTGTCCAGCTCCAGGGAGATCTCGGCACGCAGGTCGGCGAAGTGGTCGACCGGCGGAACCGGGAAGTAGCCGCCCTTGTAGCGGACCTTGTAACCACGGTTGTTCTCCTCGGAACCGGTGTTCCAGGCGCCGGCCTCGGAGTCGATGTGGTAGAAGCTCTCGTTCGCCGACGTCTGGAAGCGGACGTTGTCGAAGACGTAGAACTCGGCCTCGGGACCGAAGTACGCGGTGTCGGCGATACCGGTGGAGGCGAGGTACGCCTCGGCCTTCTTGGCCACGTTGCGCGGGTCACGGCTGTACTGCTCGCCGGTGATCGGGTCGTGGATGAAGAAGTTGATGTTGACGGTCTTGTCGCGGCGGAAGGGGTCGACACGGGCGGTCGACAGGTCCGCGCGGAGCGCCATGTCGGACTCGTGGATGGCCTGGAAGCCGCGGATCGACGAGCCGTCGAACGCCAGTTCCTCGGTCGGGTCGAAGGCCGCTGCCGGGATGGTGAAGTGCTGCATCACACCAGGCAGGTCACAGAACCGGACATCGATGAACTTGACGTCTTCGTCGGCGATGTACTTCTTCGCGTCGTCGGCGTTCTGGAACATCCAACTCCTCCTACTCCCGGCCCGGGAAGGGCGGGATTGCAGCTCGTGGTGCGGCCAGTGCGGTGGCACACGCTGGACCCGACCATAGGCAGACCGGATTTCTCAAGCATGACCCATTTGTTTCGCCGAAGTTAACCGGGCCGGGTGCGGGTGACATCCGGGAACCGCGCCCAGGTCACGGGAGTGTGCCGATCCGGGCTGTGGCGGGGGTCGTGACGCGTAGTGGCCACGGGCCCCACCCCACAAGGCGTGCAGGCGGGCGCAGTACCGTGGTCGGGTGGACAACAGGCAAGCAATCGGATCGTGGCTCTCCGGGCCGCGCGCGGCGGCCGAGGACATGGGCGTCGACTTCGGGTACCGCGGCAAGCGGCTCGGTCTGCCCGAGGAGGGCCCGGGTTCCATCGCGCCGCTCGGCCGGCGCTTCGGCGCCCTCTTCATCGACTGGGCGCTCTGCATGCTGATCGCATACGGACTGTTCGCGCGCGGTGACCAGCAGGCGGCGGGGAACTGGGCGCTCGGCATCTTCCTCGTGCTGAGTGTGCTCACCGTCGGAACCATCGGCTGCACGCCGGGCAAGCGGATCCTGGGCATCCGGGTCGTCGCCGAGGGCGGTGGCCGGCTCGGTACCGTGCGGGTGGTCGTCCGGAGCGTGCTGCTCTGCCTGGCGATCCCGGCCCTGGTCTGGGACCGCGACGGCCGGGGGCTTCACGACCGGCTCGCCCGCGCTGTTCAGGTGCGGATCTGAGCCGGGTGTGACGTAGCGGGGAAGAGCGGGAAGACGACGAAGAGGGCGGGTCCCTGAACCGGAGTGGTTCAGGGACCCGCCCTCTTCGTCTCGTCGAGTCCGTGCGGTGAAGGCCGTCAGCGCATCTTGCCGCGCGGCATCCGCATGCCCTTCGGCATCGGGCCCTTCGGCAGCGGCATATTGCTCATCAGGTCGCCCATGGCCCGGAGCCGGTCGTTGGCCGCCGTCACCTGCGGGCCGGCCAGGACCCGCGGCAGCTTCAGCATCTTGGTGCGGACCTTCTTCAGCGGCACCTGGCCCTGGCTCTCGTCGTTGCCGACGATGATGTCGTGCACCGGTACGTCCACGACGATGCGGGCCATCCGCTTCTTCTCGGCCGCCAGCAGGGTCTTCACCCGGTTCGGGTTGCCCTCGCCGACCAGCACGATGCCCGCCTTGCCGACGGCCCGGTGGACGACGTCCTGGTTGCGGTTCATCGCGACCGCCGGCGTCGTGGTCCAGCCACGGCCCACCCGGTCCAGCACCGCCGCCGCAGCGCCCGGCTGTCCCTCCATCTGCCCGAAGGCCGCCCGCTCGGCACGTCGTCCGAAGACGATCGCCATCGCGAGGAGGGCCAGCACGAAGCCCAGAATGCCCAGGTAGATCGGGTGCTTGATCAAGAAGCCGATGGCGAGGAGGACACCGAAGGTGACGATTCCCACACCCGCGACGACAAGACCGATCTTCGGGTCGGTCCGCCGGGTCATCTTGTAGGTCAGGGCGATCTGCTTGAGTCGCCCCGCGTTCTCGGCGCTGTCCGCGCCGTCAGTGTTTGCCTTCCTCGCCATGTACTGAAGTTTACGTGGCCTACGACCGGTGGTCGGCCACGGCCTCCAGTACGTAGGCGGTCTCCACCCGGTCCTTGGCCCGGCGGCGGTCCTCCAGGACCGCCGTCCAGGCGTTACGGCGAGCGGTGCGCTGGCCACTGCTCAGCAGCAGCGACTCGACAGCGCGAAGAGCATCGGTGACGGACGGAATGGCGTTGGCGCGTACCGGCACGGCCTGCATCGTGGAAGTCCCCTCAAAACGGATGCGCGAAGTGGATCTGTTGCGGAAACGAATTGCGCGGCTGGACACGGGGAGCAGCGACGGCGGCAGGTGTGCGAACCACTGCGCTGCGTGAATCCAGGGTCACTGCTCGGTGTTACCAGCGCATGACCGGTCGGTCAAACACCAATGAAACCTTGATACGGGCGTCGCGCACGTTGAGGCGGCCCATACGCGTCCCCGACCTGCGGGGAGCGTATGGGCCGCGTCCATTCAGCCACTACCGCTCGGTAGCTTCTTGTGCTCGGTTTCACACGGTCAGGATCACGCCGCGGGCGTCGGGGCGGCGGCGCCGCGACGCTCGATCGCCTGCTGGAAGAGCCGGCCGGCGCGGTACGAGGAACGGACCAGCGGCCCGGACATCACACCGGAGTAGCCGATCTCGTCGGCCTCCTCCTTGAGCTCCACGAACTCGTGCGGCTTCACCCAGCGCTCGACGGGGTGGTGGCGCACGGAAGGCCGCAGATACTGCGTGATCGTGATGAGCTCGCACCCCGCGTCGTACAGGTCCTGGAGCGCCTCGCTCACCTCCTCGCGGGTCTCGCCCATGCCGAGGATGAGGTTGGACTTGGTCACCAGACCCGCCTCGCGGGCCCGTGTGATGACCTCGAGGGAGCGCTCGTAACGGAAGCCGGGGCGGATCCGCTTGAAGATCCGGGGCACCGTCTCGACGTTGTGCGCCAGCACCTCGGGGCGAGAGGAGAAGACCTCGGCAAGCTGCGAGGGCTCCGCGTTGAAGTCGGGGATCAGCAGCTCCACCTTGGTGGCGCCGGCCTCGCGTCCCGCCGTCAGCGCATGGATCTGGCGAACGGTCTCCGCGTACAGCCAGGCGCCGCCGTCCTCGAGGTCGTCGCGGGCGACGCCGGTGATGGTGGCGTAGTTCAGGTCCATCGCCACGACGGACTCGCCGACGCGGCGGGGCTCGTCCCGGTCCAGCGCCTGCGGCTTGCCCGTGTCGATCTGACAGAAGTCACAGCGACGGGTGCACTGGTCGCCACCGATGAGGAAGGTGGCCTCCCGGTCCTCCCAGCATTCGAAGATGTTGGGGCAGCCGGCCTCCTGGCACACCGTGTGCAGACCCTCGCTCTTCACGAGCTTCTGCAGCTGGTTGTACTCGGGGCCCATCTTCGCCCGGGTTTTGATCCACTCGGGCTTGCGCTCGATGGGGGTCTGGCTGTTCCGGACCTCCAGGCGCAACATCTTGCGCCCGTCGGGTGCGACAGCGGACACGTCCGGCTCCCTACGACTTCGATTCTTCGGCGAACACCAGGGTACGCCCGCTATTTGCACGGCCGGGGTGCGGCCCTCACCCCTGGGCAACCAGGGAGCGGACCGGGCCATTCCCGGGGCGGCCGGGTCCGTGGCAACGGTATCGGGGGCTCTGCCCCCCGGGCCCACGCTCCTCACCTGCCGAAGGAGCCGGAGGCGGGTCGGGTCAGGCCGAGGCGCGGTCGATCTCGCGAGGGGCGAGCTGCGCGTTCTCCAGGACGTCCCGGAGGTGCTTCTCGGCGACCGGGAGCACTTCGGCGATGGTGATCTCGCGCCCCAGCTCGTACGAGAGGGACGTCACACCGGCGTCGCGGATGCCGCACGGCACGATCCGGTCGAACCAGGTGTTGTCCGGGTTCACATTCAGGGCGAAGCCGTGCATGGTCACGCCCTTGGCGACCCGGATGCCGATCGCCGCCAGCTTGCGGTCCTCGCGGCGCTGGCCGGCATTGGAGGGGGCGTACTCGGGGCCGTTCAGCCGCGGGTCGAACTCCTCGTCGTGCAGCCGCGGGTCGAAGTCGAGCGACAGGCCGCCGATGGCCGGACGCTCCTCGATCGGGTCGCCCAGCACCCAGACCCCGCTGCGGCCCTCGACCCGGCTGGTCTCCAGGCCGAACTCGGCAGCGGTGCGGATCAGCGCGTCCTCCAGGCGGCGGACGTGCGCCACGACGTCCACCGGCCGCGGCAGCTTCTGGATCGGGTAGCCGACGAGCTGTCCGGGACCGTGCCAGGTGATCTTGCCGCCGCGGTCCACATCGATGACCGGAGTGCCGTCCAGCGGGCGCTCGCTGTCGGTCGTGCGGCGTCCGGCCGTGTAGACCGGCGGGTGCTCCAGCAGCAGGCAGGTGTCGGGAACCGTGTCCTCGAACCGGGCCGCGTGCACCTCGCGCTGCTTCTGCCAGGCTTCCTGGTAGTCGACGGCTTCCTCGCCGAATCCCAGCCGGACGAACCGAAGCTCACTCACGACAGATGCCTTCCTACTTACGGCGCCGGGAGGCCGGGGGGTGTCCCCGACGCCTGGTCACCATGCAGTGATTCGCGCCCCGTGCCACTGTACGACCGCCGTGGGAGCGAAGAGCCGGCAGGTTGTTCCCGTCAGCGCCGCCCTCAATCCTCACACGATCGGATGAATGTGAAGCCAACGAGGCTGCGGCCGCCGTAGGTGCCGCTAAATTCGCGCCGTTCCATAAGGGCCGCCCGCGCGGCCCCGAAGGCAGGAGACCGTACAGCTGATGTCGGAACGACCTCCGCAGCGCACCCCCAACCGCCAGCTCGCCTCGCTCATCACCGAAGCGGGATTCTCGAACGCCGGTCTCGCCCGCCGGGTCGACCAGCTCGGCCTGGAGCACGGCCTCGATCTGCGGTACGACAAGACCTCTGTGACCCGCTGGCTGCGGGGCCAGCAGCCGCGCGGGACCACCCCCGCCCTGATCGCCGAGGTCTTCACCCGGCGGCTCGGGCGCAGGCTCTCCGCGCAGGATCTGGGCCTCGACGCCTGCGCGCCCGTCTACGCCGGTCTGGAGTTCGCCGCGACGCCCGGCGAGGCGGTGGACATCGTCAGCGGGCTGTGGCGGAAGGACTCGGGCAGCCAGGCGGAGCTGCGGAAGATCGCCTTCACTCCGGCCGGGCTCGTGGTGCCCAGCCGGGACTGGCTGATCGGACGGGCCGACGAGTGGGTGGCCCGGGGAAACGGTGAGGCCGCTGCGCCCGGCGGCGGAGCCGGTGAGCACGCTGGGGGCGCGGGTGCCCGCGGGATGCAGGGGGCGCCCGTGGTCGGCGGGCCTCGCGGGCCGGCCGGGCTCAACGGCGCCCGCGGTGCCAAGGGTGCGCACGGATGGCACGGGGCGAACGGGCAGAACGGGGCCGTGACGCCCGGCGGCAGGCCCGGGACCCGCGGGCCCGCACCGGTCAGGCCCGCCGGACCGCTCGCCTCGTCCGGTCCGTACCCCCCGCCCCTGGTCCACCTCGTGCCTCCGACGCCCGGCGCCCCGACCGTTCCCCGGCAGCGCCAGGCCGGCCGCGGCTCCGGCCAGAAGGTCGGCAGCGGCGATGTCGCCGCCCTGCGCTCGGTCGGTGAACTCTTCCGCACCCTCGACCACACCTACGGCGGCGGCCACGCCCGCCAGGCCCTCGTCCGCTATCTGGAGCACGAGGCCGAGCCGATGCTCCGCGGGACGTACGGGGAGGTCATCGGGCGGCAGCTCTTCTCGGCGGCCGCCGGTCTGACCCGGCTGGCGGGCTGGACCTCGTACGACATCGCGGCGCACGGCCTCGCCCAGCGCTACTTCGTCCAGGCACTGCGGCTCGCGCAGGCCGCGGGGGACCGGGCGTACGGCAGCTATGTCCTGATCACCATGAGCCGGCAGGCGGTGTATCTCGGCCACGGCAGGGAGGCCGTGCAGCTGGCGCGCGTCGCCCAGCAGGGCATCGGCTCCTCGGCGCCGCCCGTCGTCATGGCCCTGCTGCACGCCGTCGAGGCGCGCGGGCACGGGGTGCTCGGGGAGGCCAGGACGTGCGCCGCCTCGCTGGCACGGGCCGAGCACGCGCTGGAGACCGCCCGGCCCGGTGACGACGTGCCCTCCTGGGCGCGCTACTTCGACGAGGCGCAGCTCGCCGACGAGTTCGGGCACTGCCACCGCGATCTGCAGCAGTACCGGGCCGCCGCGCAGCACGCAGAGCGCTCGCTCCAGCTGCGCGCCCCGGTGTACGCCCGGAGCAGGCTGTTCTGCCGGGTGGTGCTGGCGTCCGCCCGGCTCGGGCTCGGCGAGCTCGACCAGGCGTGTCTGCTCGGCGCGGAGGCGGCCCACCAGGCGGCCGAGATGCGGTCGGTGCGGGCGACGGAGTACGTGAGGGAGTTCGAGCGCCGGCTCGAGCCGTACAAGGACGCCGCTGCGGTGCGCGGGTACCGCGAGCGGGTCGCGGCCCTCGGATGACCTCTTCGGGATGACCGGGGAGCGCCGCGCGGCACGGGCCGGTGCGGGAGCGGCCCGGGCCGCTCCCGTACCCGGCGTTCTCAGGCCGCCTCGCGCAACCCGGCCACCACGTCGGTCGCGCGCCGGATGCCCAGGTCGTTCAGAACGGCGTGCGCGGCGCGGCGGCCCGAGAACAGGGCGCCCTGCACCGTGCTCGTGTCCCGGTGGTCGCCGCACACGTACAGCCCGGCGAGCAGCCGCACCGGGCGGCGCAGATCGTGCGGGGGCGGCATGGCGGGTACCGCCTCCGGGTCGTGGTGGGCGTCCAGGAGCTCCCAGTCGTCCGTGGGCGTGCCGTAGAGCGTGGCGAGATGGGTGCGGACCGACCGGTCGAGGTCCGGCGGCGGGGCGCCGAGCACGGTCGATGTGATCAGCGTGCGCCCGTCCGGGGCGCGTGACGGGTCGACCTCGCTCATCACACAGGTGTGGGCGACCGGGCCCGACCGGTCGGCGTCGAGCAGCAGGGAGGCGCCGGCCGGCGGGGGAGCGGGGGCGGTGTGGTGCAGGACCGTCACCGGGTGGAAGGACGGCACCCGCAGGCCGGGCAGCAGTTCGGCGGCGGCGCCCGCGCCGGTGGCCAGCAGCAGGGAACGGCAGCCCAGTTCGCCGTGCTCCTTGGTGCGGACCGACGTGATGTCGGCTCCGGTGACATGCACCCCGGTCCGCACGGTTCCGGGCGGCAGGGCAGCCGCCAGCAGTTCGGGCAGTGTGGCCGAACCACCGGACGGTACGCACAGCCGGCCGCGCGCATAGCTGCGCAGAGCGAGATCCGCGCACCGGCTGGATGTGGCGAGTGCGGGGTCGCTCAGCAGCGAGGTGAGCAGCGGGCGCAGAAAGCCGTTGACGGTACGGGACGGCAGACCGCGGGTGGACAGCGAGGCGAGGGCGGTCCGTTCCGGCCGGGCCAGGATGCGGGCGGCCGGGGTGGCGGCGAGCCGGGCCAGGGCAGCCCCGAGCCGGGCCTGGTCGATCGGCCCGCCCATCGGCGGACGGGGGGCGCTCGCAAGGGCGCGCGCCGCCTTGAGTGCGCCCCGCGCGCGCCGTGTGCTCCGTCCGCGCCGGACATCGCCCGTCCGGTACTGGCGGCCCTCGCTGTGGACGAGCACCCCCGGAGCGAAGTTCCGCAGCACGAGCCCTTCGAGACCGGGCGTCGTGCCCAGTTCCGGATACGAGGTGCTGAGAAGCGGGCCGATGTGGTCGAGCCGGAACCCGTCCACGTCCGCAGTGGCCATCCGGCCGCCGACCCGTGGGCCGGCCTCCAGGACACTGACGCTCACCCCTGCACTGATCAGTTGATGGGCGGCTGACAGGCCGGCGATCCCGGCCCCGATGATGACGACGTCCGCGTGGTGTGCCGTGCTGAGCACGTGCCCCTCCCCGAGTCGGCGCGACTGCTGGGAGGCTCCTGCCCCCAACAGGCCCCCGGAATGCCCGAGTTCGCCATGAGGCTAGGGGTGGTGCGGTGCGGGCGCAGACGCGCGCGGCCCGGGGCACCGGTGCATGGGGTCGCACATCCGTGTGACTCGCCCGGCTGGATTCAGCGCAGCGCCGCGCGAATGGCGGCGTCGATCCCGGGGAAGGCGAACGTGAACCCCGACTCCAGCAGCCGCCTGGGCAGCACCCGCTGACTGCCCAGCACATCCTCCGCGAAGTCCCCGAGGGCGATCCGGAGCGCGGGCGCCGGGACCGAGAACAGCGTCGGGCGGCGCAGCACCCGCCCCATCGCGGCCGTCACCTCACCATTGGTCACGGGGTCAGGACCCGTCAGATTCACCGGTCCCGACAGCGACGGTGTGTCGAGGACGTGCCGCAGGGCGGCGATGTGGTCGTGCAGCGCGATGAAGCTCCAGTACTGGTGCCCGTTGCCGAGCCGCCCGCCGAGCCCCGCCCGGAACAACGGGAACAGCCGCCCCCAGGCCCCGCCCGACCCGGCGACCACCAGCCCGGTGCGCGCGAACACCGTCCGTACGCCCGCCTCCTGTGCCGGGGCCGCGGCCGCCTCCCACTCCACGCAGACGGACGGCAGGAACCCCGTGCCGTGCGGCGCGCTCTCGTCGACCGAGCGGTCCCCGGTGTCGCCGTAGTAGCCGATCGCCGACCCGGACAGCAGAACCTTCGGCGGCACGTCGAGAGAGACCACCGCCTCCGCGATCGCAGCCGTCCCCAGCACCCGGCTGTCCCGGATCTCCTCCTTGTACTTCTCCGTCCACCGGTGGTCGCCGACCCCGGCACCGGCGAGATGGACGACGGCGTCGCAGCCGACCAGGCCCGCCACGTCGACGTAACCCCGCTTCGGGTTCCATTCGACCTCGTCCCCGGCGCGCGCCGGGCGCCGGACCAGGCGTACGACCTCGTGCCCGTCGGCCCGCAGCGAGCGCACCAGCGCCGCTCCGATGAGTCCGGTGGATCCGGTGACAGCAATACGGGAGTGCACCATGGGCCCATCCTGCCGCAGGGGCGGGTGAGGCGCCTCACCTCCGACGGCTCCGGTCCCCGGCCCGGGCCCGTCAGATATACGGTGACGGCACCGGAGGGGTCATGGCACAGTGACGCGCATGGCCGAACTCAGCACCCGCCCCGTCCGCCCCGCGCTTCTCAGCGACGACACCGCACTCGGCGAACTCGACCGGGCCACCTGGTCGACCCTGCACTCGGTACAGTCGCGGCAGCAGCCGCCGTACGAGCCGTTCTTCAGCGACCGCAACCGGCCCGAGCAACTGCTCGTCACCGAGGCGCAGGACGCGGCGGGCGAGGTGCGCATCGCCGGGTACATCAGGGTCGTCCCGCCGACTCCGCTGGCCTGCCACACCCATGTGCGCCAGATACAGGGCCTGGCGGTGGCCGACTGGGCGCGTGGCCGCGGTGTCGCCAGGGGACTGCTGCGCGCCGCGCTCGCGGCGGCGCGCGGCGAGGGCGCGAGCCGGATGACGCTGCGGGTGCTCGGGCACAATGTGCCCGCGCGTGCGCTGTACGAGTCGGAGGGGTTCGTCGTCGAGGGTGTACTGCCCGGTGAGTTCCTCCTCGCGGGACGTTACGTCGACGACGTACTGATGGGCCGTTCGCTCACGCCGTGAGCAGGAATCCCGGGTGACCGGGCACCGGACGGTGCGCAGTGCGGGCGGGGCGGGTCACGCGGTGCCGAACCGCTCCCAGAGCAGCGGGAACCGCTGCGCCAGAGCCGTGTCGTCCTCGAAGGCGAACGGGGTGCCCTCCGGCTCGGCGGGCTGCGGCGGAAGGCCGAGGTCCGGCGTGACGATGCCGGTGAGCTGTTCGTACGCCTCGTCGGCGGAGTAGCCGAGCTCCTCGGCATCGCCGTCGACCTCCTCGTCGAAGTCGCCGATGAGATCGGCGAGGCTGTCCGGATCGTGCACCGCCCCCTCGAAGATCTCCCGCCCCTGGCCGATCAGCCAGCAGCGGAAGAAGTCGAAGGCGTCGTCGCTCGCGCCGCCGAGCAGCACGGCGGCGGCGCCCCACACGTCCCAGCGGTACGCGCGGTTGTAGCGCGCCTCGAAGTGCCGGGCGAAGTCCAGCACGGATTCGGGATCGAGTTGCACCAGCCGTTCGACGAGCAGGTCGGCATGGTCCTCGGGGTCGCCCTCGGCGGCCTCGCGGGTGCTGTCGATGATCTCCCAGAACTCCGTCTCGTCCATCACGGGACAAGCATCGGCCTTGACGGCAGGCGACGCACGCTCAGACACCGAAAAGAAGCCCTCAGCGATAGAGGTCGCTCAGCCGTTCGGCGGTAGCGCCGAACCGGCTCCGCAGAGCGGCCGGTTCGAGCACCTCCAACTCCGGCCCCAGGGACAGCAGCTGGCTGTACGCGACATCCAGCGACTCGACCGGCAGGACGACCGTGCGCCATCCGTCGTCGTCGGGCGGGCCGGCGGCGTCCAGCGCCTCGAGGGCGGCGGCGCGGTCCACCACATGCGGCAGCCGGCCCACGCCCGCCTCCGACACCTTTGCCGTCACCTCGGTCCGCAGGATCGACCGGGCGAACTGCGCGGCCCGCTCGTCCCAGAACCCCGGCAGGTCGAATTCCTCGTCCCGGACGAACCGTTCACCGGACACGGCCACCGCCGTGAAGCGGTCGATCCGGTACACCCGGAAGTCGGTTCCGGCGCGGGCGCAGAGATACCAGACGCCGGCCTTGAGAACGAGCCCGTACGGCTCCAGTTCGCGTTCCGCCTCGCCGCCGGTCGCACCGCGCCGGTAGCGGGCCCGGACGATCCGGTCGTCCCAGACGGCCTCCGCGACAGCGGGCAGCGGATCGGGCGTCACGGGCTCCTGGTACCAGCCGGGCGCGTCCAGATGGAATCGCTGGGCCGCCGTGGCGGAGGCGTTCCGCAGTGAGGGAAGCAGCGCGGCGGACACCTTGAGCCGGGCAGCCGACGCGGCGTCCTCCAGCCCCATCTCGCGCAGCGCGGACGGCAGCCCGGAGAGGAAGAGCGCCTCGGCCTCGTTGCGGGCGAGCCCGGTGAGCCCGGTCCGGTACCCGCCGACCAGCCGGTACCCGCCGGCCCGCCCCCGTTCCGCGTACACCGGAACGCCCGCCTCCGAGAGCGCCTGGGCGTCGCGGGTGACGGTCCGCTCGGACACCTCCAGCTCCCGGGCGAGCTCGGCGGCGGTCATGGCGGGCCGGGACTGGAGGAGCAGCACCATCTTGATGAGCCGGGCAGCACGCATGGGGCAAGTGTGCCGTGCCCCTCATCCCTCCACGCCTGCCTCGGCGGGCCTGCAAAAACGCCCCCGACCGCCGGGCCCGCTCGAAGACCAAGCCTGCCCGGCGATCGAGGGCGGGGCGGCGGCCGGGCTCACCCGGCCGCCCTCACCTCACAGCCCGTACCGGTCCCGTGCCTCCTTGACCACCGACGCGGGCACCTCGCCGCGCCGTGCCAGCTGGGCCAGCGCCGCGACCGTGACCGACTGGGGGTCGACACCGAAGTGGCGGCGGGCCGCGTCACGGGTGTCGGACAGACCGAAGCCGTCCGTGCCGAGCGAGGACCAGTCCTGCTCCACCCACTGGCTGATCTGGTCCGGGACCTGACGCATCCAGTCGCTGACGGCGAGGACCGGGCCCGGCGCACCGGACAGGGCCTGCGTCACGTACGGCACCCGCTGCTCACCGCGGAGCAGCGCCTCGTCGCATTCCAGCGCCTCGCGGCGCAGCTCGCCCCAGGACGTGGCGGACCAGACGTCGGCCGTGACACCCCAGTCCGCGGCCAGCAGCTCCTGGGCCTCCAGGGCCCAGTGGATCGCCGTACCGGAGGCCAGCAGCTGCAGGCGAGGCGCGTCCGCCGCGGCGGGCGTGCCCTCCTTGAAGCGGTAGAGACCCTTGACGATGCCGTCCTCGACGCCCTCCGGCATCGCCGGCTGCGGCTTCGGCTCGTTGTAGACCGTCAGGTAGTAGAAGACGTTCTCGGCCTCGGGGCCGTACATCCTGCGCAGACCGTCCTTGACGATCACCGCGATCTCGTACGCGAACGCCGGGTCGTAGTTGAGCGACGCCGGGTTCGTGGCCGCGATCAGGTGCGAGTGGCCGTCCGCGTGCTGGAGGCCCTCACCCGTCAGCGTCGTACGGCCCGCCGTGGCGCCGACGATGAAGCCCTTGCCGAGCTGGTCGGCGAGCTGCCACATCTGGTCGCCGGTCCGCTGCCAGCCGAACATCGAGTAGAAGATGTAGAAGGGGATCATCGTCTCGCCGTGCGTCGCGTACGACGTCGACGCGGCGATGAAGTCGGCCATGGCCCCGGCCTCGGTGATCCCCTCGTTGAGGATCTGGCCGTCCTTGGCCTCCTTGTAGTACATCAGCTGGTCGCGGTCGACCGGCTCGTACGTCTGGCCCAGCGGCGAGTAGATACCGGCCGACGGGAACAGCGACTCCATGCCGAAGGTGCGGGCCTCGTCCGGGACGATCGGAACCCAGCGCCTGCCGGTCTCCTTGTCCCGCATCAGGTCCTTGACCAGGCGCACGAAGGCCATGGTGGTGGCCATCTCCTGCTTGCCGGACCCCTTCTTCAGCGCGGCGAACGCCCGCTCCTCGGGCTGCGGCAGCGCCACCGCGTGCACCCGGCGGGCCGGGGCGGGGCCGCCGAGGGCGGCGCGGCGCTCCTGGAGATAGCGGACCTCGGGGGAGTCCGCACCCGGGTGGCCGTAGGGCACCTGGCCGTCGGCGAAGGCGCTGTCCGGGATCGGGAGTCCGAGCAGCTCGCGCATGCCCTTGAACTCGTCGATCGACAGCTTCTTCATCTGGTGGTTGGCGTTCTTGGACTCGAAGCCCTTGCCGAGCGTGTAGCCCTTCACCGTCTGCGCGAGGATCACGGTCGGCGCGCCCTTGTGCTCGACGGCCGCCCGGTACGCCGCGTACACCTTGCGCGCCTCGTGGCCGCCGCGGGAGGTGTAGAAGCACTCGGCGATCTTCGCGTCGGTGAGCAGCTTCGCCAGCTCGGCGAGCGCGGGCTCGGCGCCGAAGAAGTGCTCACGGATGTACGCGACGTCGCGGGTGGCGTACGTCTGGAACTGGGCGTCCGGTACCTGCCGCAGCCGGCGGACCAGCGCACCGGTGGTGTCCAGCTGGAACAGCTCGTCCCAGGCGCTGCCCCAGAGCGTCTTGATGACGTTCCAGCCGGCTCCGCGGAACGCGCCCTCCAGCTCCTGGACCACCCGGAAGTTGGCGCGGACCGGGCCGTCGAGGCGCTGCAGGTTGCAGTTGATGACGAACGTCAGGTTGTCGAGCTTCTCACGCGCCGCGAGGGCGAGGGCTGCGGTCGACTCGGGCTCGTCCATCTCGCCGTCGCCCAGGAACGCCCAGACGTGCGAGTTCGACGTGTCCTTGATGTTGCGGTTGGCCAGATAGCGGTTGAAGCGCGCCTGGTAGATGGCCGAGAGCGGGCCGAGGCCCATCGACACGGTGGGGAACTCCCACAGCCAGGGCAGCCGCCGCGGGTGCGGGTAGGACGGCAGACCGTCGCCGCCCGCCTCCTGGCGGAAGTTGTCGAGCTGCTGCTCGCTGAGCCGGCCGTCGAGGAAGGCGCGGGCGTAGATGCCGGGGGAGGCGTGGCCCTGGATGTAGAGCTGGTCGCCGGAGCCGTCCCCCTCCTTGCCGCGGAAGAAGTGGTTGAAGCCGGTCTCGTACAGCCAGGCCGCCGAGGCGAAGGTCGCTATGTGGCCGCCCACGCCGAGCTTGGCGCCACGGGTGACCATCGCGGCCGCGTTCCAGCGGTTCCAGGCGGTGATCCGGGACTCCATCTCCAGGTCGCCGTCGAACGCGGGCTCGGCGGCGGTCGGGATGGAGTTGACGTAATCGGTCTCCAGCAGCTTGGGCAGCGCGAGACCGGCACCCTCGGCGTGCTGGAGCGAGCGGCGCATCAGGTACGCAGCGCGGTGCGGGCCCGCGGCCCTGGTGACGGCATCGAGGGAGGCCGCCCATTCAGCGGTCTCCTCCGGGTCACGGTCCGGGAGCTGGTCGAGCTCGCTCGGAAGCTTTCCTACGGGGTCGGTCATGATCGCCGCCTTCCGGAGAGGAGGGGGGTGGAGAAAGGCTCTATCTGGCAGGACAGAGCGATGGGGCCGGTGGGCCCGCGAAGTGAACTGTAAATCGCTGATCGATGATCGATCAAAGGGTGGAGGGCAAAACTTCTCGATATGAAGAAATTGGCATCCGGTGCCCCGATTGGCGGCACGGAGTGACGCCGAAAATATGATCAAATCGGGCGGTCGGCTGCCCGGTCGAGCGCCTGTCCGCCCATCTGTGCGCCGGCTTCAGGCGCGCGGCGCACACCCCAGGACGTGCGCCTTCACCAGCACACCGATGTCCGGGTCCTTCCGCAGAAACGCGTCGATGAGCGCCTCGTGCTCCTCCGCGTACGACTTCTGCACCGTCCCCAGCCAGCGGATCGAGAGTGCCGTGAACACCTCGATGCCCAGCCCCTCCCAGGTGTGCAGCAGTACGGCGTTCCCGGCGGCCCGTACCAGCTCACGGTGGAACGCCACCGTGTGCCGCACCTGTGCCTCGCCGTCGGCCAGCCGGTCGGCCTCGTACAGCGCCGCCACATGCGGCGACAGCCGCGAGCAGTCCTCACCGAGTACCGGGGCCGCCAGCTCCGCCGCGATCTGCTCCAGACCGGCCCGTACGGGGTAGGACTCCTCCAGGTCGGCCGCGGTCAGATTCCGTACCCGTACGCCCTTGTTGGGCGCCGACTCGATCAGCCGGAGGGTCTCCAGCTCCCGCAGCGCCTCGCGCACGGGTGTCTGACTGACCTCCAGCTCGGTGGCGATCCGCCGCTCCACGATCCGCTCGCCCGGCTTCCAGCGCCCGCTGACGATCCCGTCCACGATGTGCTCGCGGATCTGTTCGCGCAGCGAGTGGACGACGGGCGGGGTCATGAGGGGCTCCTTCGGGGAAACCGACGCTGCCTGTCCGGTCGGCGTCGCAGCGACGACCGGTGGTGTCTAGTGCTGTGACCGGAAAGGATCACCGGCTCGCGCCGCCCGGCACGGCACCTCGCCGCGTTGTCGCATCACCCGAGTACATCCCGTACGCGGGCGATGCTCCGCCTTGCGTTGCACCGCACCGGACGCCGCGAGCTTCCCGGCGAACTTTTCCGGTCACAGCACAAGACAATACGGCGGCGCCCCCACCCGGAAGGGTTCCGGACGGGGGCGCCGCTGGTGAGGCTGGTTACAACGAGCCACGCTCCGCCTTACAGGCCGAGCTCCATCTCGAACTCGCCGGCCTCGAGGATCGCCTTGACCGCGGTCAGGTAACGGGCGGCGTCCGCGCCGTCCACCAGCCGGTGGTCGTAGGAGAGCGAGAGGTACGTCATGTCGCGCACCGCGATCGTCTCGCCGAGGTCCGGGTGGTCGATGACCACCGGGCGGCGGACCGTGGCACCGATGCCCAGGATGGCGGCCTGGTTCGGGGGCACGATGACGGTGTCGAACAGCGCACCGCGCGAACCGGTGTTGCTGATGGTGAAGGTGGCACCGGACATGTCGTCCGGGGTCAGGCCGCCACCGCGGGCCTTGCCGGCCAGCTCGGCGGTCTTCTTCGAGATACCGGCGATGTTCAGGTCGCCCGCACCCTTGATGACCGGCGTCATCAGACCCTTCTCGGCGTCCACGGCGATGCCGATGTTCTCCGAGTCGAAGTACGTGATGGTGCCCTCGTCCTCGTTGATCCGGGCGTTGATGACCGGGTGGGCCTTCAGCGCCTGGGCCGCCGCCTTCACGAAGAACGGCATCGGGGACAGCTTGACGCCCTCACGGGCGGCGAAGGCGGCCTTCGCCTGGTTGCGCAGCTTCATCAGCTTGGTGATGTCGACCTCGAGGACCGAGGTCAGCTGGGCCTGCGAGTGCAGCGCCTTCATCATGTTGTCGCCGATGACCTTGCGCATGCGGGTCATCTTGACCGTCTGACCGCGCAGCGGGGACGCCTCCAGCTTCGGCGCCTTCGCGGCAGCCGGGGCAGCCGCGACGGGGGCCGGAGCAGCTGCGGCGGCCTTGGCGGCTTCGGCAGCGGCGACGACGTCCTGCTTGCGGATACGGCCACCGACGCCGGTGCCCTTGACCGCGGCGAGGTCGACACCGTTCTCGGCGGCGAGCTTGCGGACCAGCGGCGTGACGTACGCGCCGTCGTCACCGGCGGGCGCGGCCGGGGCGACCGGGGTGACCGGAGCCGGGGCGGCGACCGGAGCAGCGGCCACGGGCGCCGGAGCGGCGACCGGGGCGGCGGGCGCCACCGGGGCCGGAGCCGGAGCGGGGGCGGCCGGAGCGACCGGGGCGGGGGCGGCGGCAACCGGGGCCGGAGCGGCTACGGGGGCCGGAGCGGCCGGAGCCGGGGCGGCGGCCGGGGCGGCGCCCGCGACACCGATGACGGCGAGCTTGGCGCCGACCTCGGCGGTCTCGTCCTCGGCGACCACGATCTCCAGCAGCACGCCGGAGACCGGGGCAGGGATCTCGGTGTCGACCTTGTCCGTGGAGACCTCGAGCAGCGGCTCGTCCTCCGTGACCTCCTCGCCGACCTCCTTCAGCCAGCGGGTGACGGTGCCCTCGGTGACGCTCTCGCCGAGCGCCGGAAGGGTGACGTCGGTACCGGCGGCGCCACCGGCCGGGGCGGCGGCCGCGGGGGCCGGGGCAGCGGCAGGGGCCTCGGCGACCGGGGCCGGAGCGGCAGCGGCAGGCGCGGCCACGGGCTCGGCGGCCGGGGCGGCGGCCGGGACGGCTGCGCCCGTGCCGTCGTCGATGATGGCCAGCTCGGCGCCGACCTCGACGGTCTCGTCCTCGGCGACCTTGATGGACGCGAGGATGCCGGCCGCGGGGGCCGGGATCTCGGTGTCGACCTTGTCGGTCGAGACCTCGAGCAGCGGCTCGTCGGCCTCGACGCGCTCGCCCTCGGCCTTCAGCCAGCGGGTGACAGTTCCCTCGGTGACGCTCTCGCCGAGCGCCGGAAGGGTTACGGAAACCGACATGGTTTCAGTTGCTCCTAAGGATGTGGTCTCCCCGGCTCGCGAGCGGGCTTGCGAGCCCGGGGAAGTGCGGAAGTGTCGGTCGTCGCGCCCTGACCTGATCAGTCGTGGGAGTGCAGGGGCTTGCCGGCCAGAGCCAGGTGGGCCTCGCCGAGCGCCTCGTTCTGCGTCGGGTGCGCGTGGACGAGCTGCGCGACCTCGGCCGGCAGCGCCTCCCAGTTGTAGATCAGCTGGGCTTCGCCGACCTGCTCACCCATACGGTCACCGACCATGTGGACGCCGACCACGGCACCGTCCTTGACCTGGACGAGCTTGATCTCGCCCGCGGTCTTGAGGATCTTGCTCTTGCCGTTGCCCGCGAGGTTGTACTTCAGAGCGACGACCTTGTCCGCGCCGTAGAGCTCCTTGGCCTTGGCCTCGGTGATGCCCACGGAGGCGACCTCGGGGTGGCAGTACGTCACCCGCGGGACACCGTCGTAGTCGATCGGAACGACCTTCTGGCCGGCCAGCCGCTCCGCCACCAGCATGCCCTCGGCGAAGCCGACGTGCGCGAGCTGGAGCGTCGGGGCCAGGTCGCCCACGGCCGAGATGGTCGGGACGTTGGTCTGCATGTACTCGTCGACGAGGACATAGCCGCGGTCCATCGCGACGCCGGCCTCCTCGTACCCCAGACCCTGCGAGACCGGGCCGCGGCCGATGGCGACGAGCAGCACCTCCGCCTCGAAGGTCTTGCCGTCGGCGAGAGTGACCCGCACACCGTTCTCGGTGTACTCGGCCTTCTGGAAGAAGGTGCCGAGGTTGAACTTGATGCCGCGCTTGCGGAAAGCGCGCTCAAGAAGCTTCGAGCTGTTCTCGTCCTCGACCGGGACGAGGTGCTTCAGGCCCTCGACGATGGTGACGTCGGTGCCGAAGGACTTCCACGCCGAGGCGAACTCGACGCCGATGACGCCGCCGCCGAGCACGATCGCGGACTGCGGGACGCGGTCCAGCTTCAGCGCGTGGTCCGAGGAGATGATGCGGTTGCCGTCGATCTCCAGGCCCGGCAGCGACTTCGGCACGGAGCCGGTCGCCAGGAGCACGTGGCGGCCCTGGATGCGCCGGCCGTTCACGTCCACGGAGGTGGGGGAGGAGAGCCGCCCCTCGCCCTCGATGTACGTCACCTTGCGCGAGGCGATCAGACCCTGCAGGCCCTTGTACAGGCCGGTGATCACTTCGTCCTTGTACTTGTGGACGGCCTCGATGTCGATGCCCTCGAAGGTGGCCTTGACACCGAACTGGCCGGCTTCGCGTGCCTGGTCGGCGATCTCGCCGGCGTGCAGCAGCGCCTTTGTCGGGATGCAGCCGTTGTGCAGGCAGGTGCCGCCGACCTTGCCCTTCTCGATCAGAGCGACGTCCAGGCCCAGCTGCGCTCCGCGCAGGGCCGCGGCATAACCGCCGCTACCACCGCCGAGGATCACTAGGTCGAAAACGGTGCTGGCGTCGTTCGCCACGTCACGTCCTCCATGCATGTGCGCCGTACGCCGGGCCCCGTCGCTGGGGTGTGACCGGCCGGTCGGCTGGTGTTCGGCCGCTTTTGTTGTTCGGCCCTGTGGTGGGGGCCCTGTCCTGCCGAGAACCCATCTTCGCACTTGTTGACGGCGGGCGGGACGCGGGGCCCGGGTCCGGGACGGACGATCGTCCGTCCCGGCCGGTTACCAGTGCGTAGAGACATCCTGATTTCGTCCAGAGCGAAACCCCGGGTGAGTCGGCGCAACGGTGCCGGCAGAAGAACACGTGCGGCCCCGGACATATGCCCGGGGCCGCACGCCGAACTGTCTCAGCCGAGGTCCCCGGCGGCGGTGCGCTCCGCCAGCTTCACCAGCGTGCGGATCGCGGAACCGGTGCCGCCCTTCGGTGTGTAACCGTACGGGGCACCCTCGTGGAAGGCCGGGCCCGCGATGTCCAGGTGCGCCCAGGCGATGCCCTCGCCCACGAACTCCTGCAGGAACAGACCGGCCACCAGGCCGCCGCCCATCCGCTCGCCCATGTTGGCGATGTCGGCGGTCGGGGAGTCCATGCCCTTGCGCAGGTCGGCCGGGAGCGGCATCGGCCAGGAGGCCTCGCCGACCTCCTCGGCGATCTCGTGGATGGAGGTACGGAAGGCGTCGTCGTTCGCCATGATGCCGAACGTGCGGTGGCCCAGCGCCAGGACCATCGCGCCGGTCAGGGTCGCCACGTCGACGATCGCGTCCGGGTTCTCCTCGCAGGCGCGGGTCAGCGCGTCGGCGAGGACGAGCCGGCCCTCCGCGTCCGTGTTGAGGACCTCGACGGTCTTGCCGCTGTACATGTGCAGCACGTCGCCCGGGCGGGTCGCGTTGCCGGACGGCATGTTCTCGGCGAGCGCCAGCCAGCCGGTGACGTTGACCTGGAGACCCAGACGGGCGGCCGCGACGACGGCGGCGAACACGGCGGCGGCGCCGCTCATGTCGCACTTCATCGTCTCGTTGTGACCGGCCGGCTTCAGCGAGATGCCGCCCGAGTCGTAGGTGATGCCCTTGCCGACCAGGGCCAGGGTCTTCTCCGCCTTCGGGTGCGTGTAGGCGAGCTTCACCAGGCGGGGGCCGTGGGTGGAGCCCTGGCCGACGCCCAGCAGACCGCCGTAGCCGCCCTTGACGAGCGCCTTCTCGTCGAGGACCTGCACCTTGATGCCGTGCTCCTTGCCGACGGCCGTGGCCACGGCGGCGAAGGACTCGGGGTACAGGTCGTTCGGCGGGGTGTTGATCAGGTCGCGGGCGCGGTTGATCTCCTCGACGAGCGCGACGGCGCGCTCGGCGGACGCCTTGAAGGCCTTGTCGCGCGGCTTGGCGCCGAGCAGGGCGACCTCGGCGAGCGGCAGCTTCGCGCCGTTGCCGTTCTGCTTGTTCTTCGGGGCGAGCTTGTTCTCGCCGCCCTGGTACGCGGTGAAGGCGTACGCGCCCAGGAGCGCGCCCTCGGCGATGGCCTCGGCGTCCTCGACCGAGACGATCGGCAGCGCGAAGCCGGCCTTCTTCGAACCGGTCAGCGCACGCGCGGCGGAGCCGGCGGCACGGCGCAGCGCCTCGCCGTCGAATGCCGCGTCCTTCTCCGGGACCGGACCGAGTCCGACCGCGATGACGACCGGGACCTTGAGGCCGGCCGGCGCGGGCAGCTTGGTCACTTCGCCCTCGGCACCGGAGGCACCCAGGGTCTCCAGGACGGTGGCGAGCTTTCCGTCGAACGCCTTGTCCACGGCCTCGGCACCCGGTGCGACGACCAGGCCCTTGGCTCCCTTGGCGACGCCGACGACGAGTGCGTCGGCGCGCAGCGTCGCCGCACCGGCAGTGCTGAGAGTGAGAGCAGTCACGGTGGTGAAATCTCGCTTCCGTTGAGTTCGTTGTCGGTCGAGGGGTGGGCCGACCGTGCCCGGCGCATCGTAGACGCCGCCGCAATGTGCCGGGAACGAGCCTACGCGCGCCTCCGCCGTCCGATCGCGGCGGCGGGCCGTCTGCGGTCTGTTCGTGCGCACGGCCGCGTCTTCCGCCGCTCCGGACCGGGGGGGCGCGGAGCCGGAACCGGCCTTGTCGGCGGGCCGGTTGGAGGCGCACGGGCGAGCAGGGGGCCCGACGCGCGTATCGGGCCCGTCCGGTGGCGGAGGGCGCAACGGCCACCGGTGGCCCCTCACCCCACGGCCAGCGCCACCAGCGCCCCCGTCGCCGCCACTTCCGCGACCGCCCCGAACACATCCCCCGTCACCCCGCCGAACCTGCGCACGCAGTGCCGCAGCACCACCTGGGCGCCCACCAGCCCACCCATCACCGCAAGCCCGTGGTGCAGTGCCCCGTACCCCCCGAACACCGCCCCCGCCCCCGCGCACGCGGCCAGCACCAGCACGGCCGCACCCGCCGCCCACGGCACCGGAACCGTGCCCGCCACCGCAGCGCCCAGCCCCTCCGGCCGGGCCGGCGGCACGCCCTGACGGGACGCCAGCGTGAGCCCCAGCCGGGCGGTGACCCCGGCGACGACCGCGGCCACCGCGCCGTGCGCCCAGCCCTGCGCGTACAACTGCTGGAGGACGGCGACCTGGGCCAGCAGCACGAACAGCAGGGTGATCACACCGAATGGCCCAATGTCCGACTGTTTCATGATGCGCAGCGCGTCCTCGGCGGGTCTGCCGCTGCCGAGCCCGTCCGCCGTGTCCGCGAGGCCGTCGAGATGCAGCCCCCGGGTGAGGACCGCGGGTACCGCGGCCGAGGCCACCGCGGCGAGCAGCGGCCCCGAGCCGGACAGCAGCAACAGCCCGCCGGCCACCGCCGCCGGCACTCCCACCACCAGACCGGCGAGCGGGGCGCACAGCATCCCGGCGCGGGCCGCTTCGCGGTCCCAGCGGGTGACGCGGACGGGGAGCACGGTCAGGGTGCCGATGGCGAAACGTATGCCGTGGCTGTTCGGGGAGGTCACGGCGCGCAGGCTAATCGCTGCGCCCGGTCGATAGATTGGCCGAAACACTGCAGAACGCCACGAAAGCGGATTCATCGGGAGTGAGTGGCATGGGTCACTGGTTCGATCAGAACTTTGTCGAGCCGGGCAAGCTGCCCCTGCTCCTTGCGCTGGCTGCGTTCGTGCTGACCTTCGCCGTCACCCGCCTCATCACCCGCCTGATCCGTGCCGGGAAGGGGCCGTTCCGCAACATCACACCAGGCGGACTGCACGTCCACCATGTGGTGCCCGGTGTGGTGCTGACCGTGATCGGCGGCTTCGGCGCGGTCTCCAGCGGGCGGCAGGGCTTCACGGCGGGCCTCTGTGCGGTGATCTTCGGGACGGGTGCGGGGCTGGTGCTGGACGAGTTCGCCCTGATCCTCCATCTCGACGATGTGTACTGGACCGAGGAGGGCCGCCAGAGCGTCGAGGTCGTCGTCCTCACCGCGGCGCTGGTCCTGCTGATTCTCGCCGGCTTCTCGCCGCTCGGGGTCAACGAGCTGAGCAGCGATCAGCAACAGGGCCGGCTGGGCATCGTCCTGACGCTGGTGGTCAACTTCTGCTTCGTGCTGATCGCGCTGTTCAAGGGCAAGGCACGGATGGCGGTGATCGGCACCCTGGTGCCCTTCGTGGCCCTGTTCGGCGCGGTGCGGCTGGCCCGGCCGACGTCGATGTGGGCGAAGCGGTTCTACCGCAACCGGCACCGTGCCCGGTCCAGGGCCGTGCTGCGCGCGTACCACCACGACCGCCGCTGGGCCGGCCCGCGCCGCAGATTCCAGGACCTGATCGGCGGCGCACCGGACCGGACCCCGGTCCCGGTGCGCAAACCCTGACCGCGGCGGGCGTGCAGCCGGCGGCGTCGGTCGCACCGGGCCGTGAAGCAGCACAGGGCCAGCACCGCGGCGATCGCGGCGAGATGTTCCTTGCCCGCCAGGTTGTTCTTGAAGAGCACCTCGACGGCCATCGCCACGATCACCACCGCCCCGGTCAGCCAGGCCCGGTAGGCGTGGCACACATAGACCGCGAGCCCGACCACCGCCGCCGACGGGCCGGTGTCGACGACCTGCGCGTCCGAGGCGGGCAGCCCCAACAGCCCGTCGGGGCCGATCGCGACGCCGATCCGGGCGTACAGCGTCCCGGCCAGCGTCGCGGCGTACGCGATGAGCAGGGTGCGCCACCGGCCCAGACAGATCTCGGCGATCCCGAACACCACCAGCACCTGGGCCAGTGCACCCCACACGGGCAGATCCAGCGCGGGTACGAAAAGCGACAGCGGGGTACGCAGCAGGGTGGTCCACAGCGGATCCTCGGCCTGCACCGATCCGAGGTCCTGTACCGGCCCGAAGCCCCACGGCTCGTTCTGCACGAGCTGGAGCAGCGCCGTCAGACAGACCGCTGCCAGCGTCATCGGGACGGCCCGCAGCCGGGAGGCGGTGAGCGTGCCGCGTACGGCCGACAGCGGCGGCCCCCACTCGCGGCGGACTGCCGTGCGCAGGGCGGTCACCGGTCTCATCTACGGGTCCCCAGATGTGAGCGGTGCATCCATTTGGGCAGGCCGGGAGCCTCCAGGAACCCTTCGGCGCGGGCGGCGGCGATGCCGATCCGCAGCAGGTCGGAGCTCTTCTCGAAGAGCATGAAACGCGGCTCCCAGATCGGTCGGTACTTGGCGTTGGCGCGGTAGAGCGACTCGATCTGCCACCAGCGCGAGAAGAAGCTGAGCAACGAGCGCCACAGCCTCAGCACCGGTCCGGCGCCGAGCCGCGATCCCCTCTCGAAGACCGACCGGAACATCGCGAAGTTCAGCGACACCTGAGTGATCCCGATTTCGTGGGCGCGCTGCAGGAGTTCGATGACCATGAACTCCATCAGGCCGTTCTCGGCGTTCCGGTCACGGCGCATCAGGTCCAGCGACAGACCGTTCGGACCCCAGGGCACGAAGCTCAGTACGGCGCGCAACTCGCCCTGGCCCGGGGCCTCGCCGCTGTCCCGGCACTCCAGCATCATGCACTGCCCGTCCGCGGGGTCGCCGAGCCGTCCGAGTGCCATCGAGAAGCCGCGCTCGGTCTCCCCGTCGCGCCAGTCGTCGGCACGGCGCAGCAGTTCGGCCATCTCGTCGTCGGGGATGTCCGCGTGGCGGCGGACGGTCACCTCGTACCCGGCGCGCTTGACCCGGTTGTACGCCTGACGGACGGTCCGCATCGCCCGCCCGTCGAGGGTGAACTCGGCCGTCTCCACGATCGCTTCGTCGCCGATCTCCAGGGCGTCGAGACCGTGCCGGGCGTAGACGGTGCCGCCCTCCTCGCTCACCCCCATCACCGCGGGGATCCAGCCGTGTTCGCGGGCCTCGGCCAGCCACGGCTCGATCGCGCCGGGCCAGGCCTCCGGATCGCCGATCGGGTCACCGGAGGCGAGCGAGACCCCGCCGACCACCCGGTAGACGACGGCGGCCTTCCCGGTCGGCGACCAGATGACGCTCTTCTCCCGGCGCAGCGCGAAGTAGCCGAGCGAGTCGCGGTCGCCGTTCTTGTCGAGCAGGACACGGAGCCGGTCCTCGTCCCCGGGGGTGATCGGGTCGACGGCCCGGCGGGAGCGGAAGGCCGCGTACACGACGGCGATGAGCAGCAGGGTGGAGAGGATGTTGATGACGACATTGACCCGGCCGGGCACAGTGATGCCGGGGAAGCGGGAGTTGTCGGCGGCGACCGAGATCAGCCGCAGCGCGCCGTAGCGCCAGCGGTCGAGGAAGGTCGAGCGGTATGCGTCGTGCGCGGTGTTGGTGACGGTGACGAGCGCGGTGGCGATCAGCGAGGTGATCAGCAGCCCGCCGACCGCGACCGCGGCCGCCAGCTTCGGATTGGAGCGGTCTCCCTTTGCGTAGAACTCCCGCCGGCCCAGAACCAGCGCCAGCACGAACATCGCGGTCAGGACCAGGGAGATCCAGTTCTGCGGATACTGCCGGACTTCGGGGAAGGAGATCACGAAGGCGAAGAGCAGGAGCAGCAGGCCGCTCAGCACCATGTTCACGATCCAGGCGGCCCGCTTGCGGCGGCGCATGGTGACGGCCAGGAAGAGGGCGACCACTCCGGAGGAGAAGCCCGCGGTGAGCAGATAGGGCGTGAAGTAGTTCTCGGTGTTGTGCCGGCGGAGGTCCTGGCCGAGCGTGACCCAGACGGCGCTCAGGAAATTGATGAACGACACGACGCGCAGGTACCAGATGGCGAATGCCGCGCCGCGTCGTGAGCGGACGGTGCTCCGCCGGGCACCCCCACCGGTCAATCGGACCTCTCCCATGAAACGCGATCATATGGGGCATCGCGTGTCATGAAGGGTCGTGCTGCGGCCGGTGTCCGATGCCGGCGGCCGCAGCACGACCGGGGTCGTCAGTCGCCGTCCGCCCCGGTCCCCCGCGCACCGGCACCGGCGCCCTCGCCGTCCTGTCCGTCGCCGTCCTTCCCGTCCTTCTCCACGCCCTCATCGTCGTCGGCCGGTGCGCGCTCGGGCAGTTCCGCGGCCAGCGCGGCCGCAGCCTGCACCAGCGGAAGGGCCAGCAGCGCCCCGCTCCCCTCGCCCACCACGACGCCCTGGTCGAGCAGCGGGTTGAGCGCCATCCGGTCCAGCGCCTTCGTCTGCGCCGGCTCGCCGCTCACCTGGCCCGCCAGCCACCAGTCCGGGGCGCGGAAGGCGGCCCGCTGGGCGACCAGCGCACACGCCGACGAGACCACGCCGTCCAGGATCACCGGCAGCCTGCGCACCGCGCACTGCAGCAGGAACCCGGTCATCGCCGCCAGGTCCGCACCGCCGGCCGTCGCCAGCAGCTGCAGCTGGTCACCGAGGACCGGCCGGGCACGCCGCAGCGAGTCCCGGATCGCCGCGCACTTGCGCATCCAGGCGAGATCGTCGATGCCTGCGCCGCCACGCCCGGTGACCACCGAGGCGTCCGTGCCGCACAGCGCCGCGATCAGCGCGGACGCCGCCGTCGTACCGCCGACGCTCAGATCGCCGAGCACCACCAGATCGGTGCCCGAGTCGGCCTCCTCGTCGGCGATCGCGATCCCGAGACGTACCGCCTGCTCGGCCTCCTCGGCCGTCGTCGCGTCCTCGATGTCGATCCGGCCGCTGCCGCGCCGCACGCGGTGACGTACGACCGGCTCGGGCAGCAGCTCCGGCTCGCAGTCCAGGGAGACGTCGATGACCCGGACCGGTACGGAGAAGCGGCGGGCCAGCACGGCGAGCGGGCTCGCACCGTCCAGCGTCGCCCGCACCAGTTCGTGCGCGGTCCCCGCCGCACGGCCAGAGACACCCAGCCCGGCCACCCCGTGATCACCGGCGAAGAGAACCACGCGCGGCTGCTCGATCGGCTTGACCGGTACGGACTGCTGAGCGGCCGAGAGCCATTCGCCCAGCTCGTCGAGGCGACCGAGGGCGCCCGGAGGCACGGTCAGCCGCTCCCGGCGTTCCTCGGCGTCACGCCGTACGCCGCCGTCGGGGCGTTCGATCAGGTCGGAGAAGTCGTCCAGGTTCACGGGGGTCTGCCTCGCGGGTCGATACGTGGAGTGGGCCGGCGAGCCCGGCGGCGGGCTCACTGCGGAACAGTACCCGCCACATTTCTGACACGCCGTCAGTCAGTGGCGGAGCTCAGGCACCGAACCGCAGCAGCGTCATCGCGGGCGTCAGCGTCCGCAGGCCCGGCGTCAGATGCTGGAGCCGGATCAGCTCGCCCATCGCACCCCGCCCCCGCGGCAGTCCCAGCGCGTGCACCTCGGTGATGTTCGGGTGCGCGGTGCGCAGTTTCCTGCGCTCGCCCGGGTTCATCGCCCAGCGCATCGGCGGAATGGTCATGGAGCCGACCTTCGACGTCCCGGCCACCGTCCCCTTGGCCAGCCAGCGCGCCATCGAGTCCAGGACGAGCATTCCGCCCGGCAGCCGTTCGGCGCAGGCCGCCAGGATCCTCCGTACGTCGGCAGGGTCCAGGTACATCAGCAGCCCCTGCGTCGTGACGGCCACGCCCCGGCCGGCCGGGTCCTCGATCTCGTCCAGCCAGGACAGGTCGGTCACCGAACGGGACAGCGTCCGCAGCCGGTCCGAAGCGGGCAGCAGCGTCCGCCGCAACGCGGCGACCTGCGGCAGCTCCACACTCAGCCAGTCGAGCCGGCCGTTGTCGACCCGCCAGAATCCGGTTTCCAGACCGTCGCCGAGCGCGACCACGGTGGCCTGCGGGCGGCCGCGCAGATAGCCCTGCACCGCCAGGTCGAAACAGCGCGAGCGCAGCCCCTGCGCCTGCGAGTGGAACGCGTTCGGCCGCCCGAACCGCTCCTCGAAGGGGTAGTCCAGGTCCGCCATCAGCTGCAGCGCCATCGGATCGTCGATGACGGGATAGGGCTGCCCCGCCTCGTACGCCCTGTTGTAGAGCGTCCACAACAGAGTCTCCGGAACACCTTCCAGCATCGGTCGTACGCGCGCCATGTCCGGTCCTTCCCGCTCCGTCGTCCTGTCGCTCAGCCGCGCAGTGTCACGGTCTGCCCGGCCACCACCAGCAGGACGTGCTCGCACTCGTCGGCGAACGCCGCGTTCAGCCGTCCCAGCTCGTCCCGGAAGCGCCGCCCGGACGCCGTCGCGGGCACCACGCCGGAGCCGACCTCATTGGTCACGGCGACGACCGTACGGCGCGTGCCGCGCACCGCGCCGACCAGCTCGGCGACCCGCTTGCGCAGCGCCGTCTCACCGCCGTTCGCCCATGCCCCGTCGGACCAGGCGTCCACCCGGTCCATCGCGTCCGTCAGCCACAGGGACAGGCAGTCGATCAGCAGCGGCGGCCCGTCCGACTCCAGCAGCTCCGCCAGCTCGCACGTCTCCTCGGTGCGCCAGGCGGCCGGCCTGCG
This sequence comes from Streptomyces sp. NBC_00316, assembly GCF_036158715.1. Classification (NCBI taxonomy): domain Bacteria; kingdom Bacillati; phylum Actinomycetota; class Actinomycetes; order Kitasatosporales; family Streptomycetaceae; genus Streptomyces; species Streptomyces sp. NBC_00316. Next base: position 6,389,147 of record NZ_CP108023.1, read on the forward strand.
CTCCCGGTGCAGCCCGATCCTGGCCGCCCACTCCTCGTCGCCGTCCCGGCCACCGCCGGTCGCCACGTACACCACCTCCGGGAACGTCTCGAGACGCCGCTCGGCCTCCACCGACTTCCCGGACCGAGCACCGCCCGTCACCAGTGTGCGCCGCGGCACGTCCGGTACGGCGTGGTACTCGCCGACCACCAGCGTCGTCCCGTCCGGCACGGTCCGGGCGCCGGACGCGGCGAGTCGCCGGTCCAGCTCGGGGCCGGGCGGTGCGTCGTGGTCGATATGGACGGCGATCACCTCGGTGGCGGGCCCGATCGCCTCGACGGCCCGCAGCCGGGCCACCGCGTCCGGCCGCCCGGTCACATCGCCGACCACCATGTCGTACGGGACGGCCACCCGGTCCGCGAGACCGGCGGGAGCGGCCCCCGGCGGCATGTACAGCAGCCGTTCGCCCTCCGGGGCCGTCACCTCGTATCCCGTTCCCGGGGCGTCCATCGGCACCGCCCGGATCCGGTGCCCGCTGATCAGCGTCAGCTCCTGCCCGTCCGGCACCCGTCCGGCCGCGGGCAGACCGGCGGGCAGCTCCACGGCCGGCCCGTCGTGCGGATGGGTGAGCAGGACCTGCCGTACGCCGGTCAGCGAATGTCCCGCACGGGCGGCGGCGAACACGGCCCCCGGGGTGAGATCGAGCAGCAGCGCATCGTCGACCAGCAACGCGGTCGCGGCCCGCGCCCGCGCCCCGCGGGCGGCGGCGCAGGCGGCGCACGGACAATCGGGACGAGGCAGCCCGTCGGGGGCTCCGGTGCCGAGCAGAGTCAGTTCCACGCTCCTGATACTCCCGCGTCCCCGCGCCGACTGCGCGACCAACCCTGCCCTTTCAGCTACTAGGCTGCGGGCAGCAACGGGACTCAGGAGGCGGACATGGCGTGGACGTGGCGGTTCGAGAAGTCCGACGGTACGGAGACGGAGCCGGCCCTGCAGCCGGAGGAATTCACGACCCAGGGCGATGCGGAGTCGTGGATCGGTGAGTTCTGGAAGGAGCTCCTCGACGGTGGTGCGGACCAGGTGACGCTGTTCGAGGACACGACGAAGATCTACGGTCCGATGAGCCTCCAGGCCGACCAGGGCTGACCCGTCACATGCCGAGACCCCGGGTGCCGTTCACCGGCACCCGGGGTCTCGTGCGTACGCGTCGGGACGGTCAGATCTCGCCCAGGGTGACCTGCGCCTTCTTCTGCACGCCGTCGCGCAGGAACGTCAGCGTGACCTTCTGGCCCGGCTTGTCGACGGCCAGTGCCTCCGACAGCGAGGTGATCGTCGTGACCTGCGTGTCGTCGATCTTCGTGATGATGTCGCCGGCCCGCAGCCCCGCGTCGTCCGCGGCGCCGCCTGTGGTGACGGTGACCAGGGCGACCCCGGCCGGCTGGTAGTTGTCGTCGACGACCGTGCGGCCGGTGATGTCCAGGGCCGCCCGGCCCGAGTCGGTGACCCTGCCGTTCTTGACGATCTGGTCGGCCACCGTGGTCACCATCGAGGCGGGGATCGCGAAGCCGATGCCCGGCGCCGCCGTGTCACCCATCTGCGGGTCCACCGCACCCAGCGTCGGGATGCCGATCACCTCACTGTTCAGGTTGACCAGCGCGCCGCCGCTGTTGCCCGGGTTGATCGCCGCCGAGGTCTGCACCATGTTGGCGATGGTCGCCCCGGTGCCGCCGCCCGCGCGGCTCTCGCTCACGGTTCTGCCGACCGCCGACACGATGCCCTGGGTGACGCTGCTGGAGAGCCCGAGCGGCGAGCCCATCGCCAGTACGATCTGGCCGACCTCGACCTTCTCCGAGTCGCCGAACTTGGCCGGCTCCAGGCCGCTCGGCACCTCGTCGAGCTTGATGACGGCCAGGTCCTGCGGCGGATAGGCGGCGACCAGCGACGCGTTCAGTACCTTCTCGCCGGTGGCGACGGTGACCTTGAAGGTGGTCTCGTCGCCGATCACATGGGCATTGGTGACGATATGACCCTTGTCGTCGTAGACGATGCCCGAGCCGAGACTGTTGGAGGCGTCGATCTGTACGACCGACGGCAGCACGTCCCTGATGACGGACTGGTACTCGGCCTGGAGATCCCCGGCGGCCCGGGTGTTCGCCCTCTGCTGCGTGCTCGACTTCGTGGCCGGCGACGTCTTCGATGTCGAGCCGGAGCAGCCGCTCATGAGCGCGGTTGCGCAGAGACCTGCGGCCAGAGCCAGCAGCAACCGGTACTTACGACGGCGGGAGTGAGATGCATCCATGTCTGGATTGTTGCTTTTAATCCTATTGGGGACCTGTTGGGCGCCGCCGATCGGGTGGACTGCCCTGCGGCCTGCAGCCTCCGGTCCTGCGGACTAGCCGCGCACCCCGCACAGATGGAGCAGTGCAGCCACCCGGCGGTACGGATCCGTCCGGCCGGCCCGGTCCTCCGCCGCCAGCACCCGGTCGAGCTCCGCCGCGGCCGGCAGTTCCACGTCGTTGCTCACCTGGTCGGTGAAGATCCGCACCCCGTACCAGGCGTGCAGCGGCGCGGCGATTCCCGCCAGCGTCGCGGTGAGGGCGTCCAGCCGGTCGGCCCGGACGGTCAGTCCCAGCCGGTTGGTGTACGTGTCCGTGTCGAACGCGGCCAGCGCCGCGTCCCAGTCCCCGGCGACACCGGCCCGCATGGCCAGTGCGTCCCCGTTCCGTACGAGCAGGGACAGCAGACCGCCGGGCGCCAGCATCCGGGCCAGGCCCGCCAGCATCGCGTCCGGCTCCGCGACGTACATCAGCACGCCGTGGCAGAGCACCACATCGAAGCTGCCCGGCAGGAAGTGCACCCCGGTCTCCAGGCCTTCGCCCTCGACCAGCCGGACCCGCTCGCGGATGCCCGCGGGCTCACCGGCGAGCGCCTCGCGGGCGACGCGCAGCATCTCGGGGTCGGACTCCAGGCCGGTCACCGTGTGACCGGCCCGGGCCAGCCGCAGCGCCTGGGTGCCCTGCCCCATGCCCACATCGAGCACCCGCAGCCGCTGCCCGACCGGGAAGCGTGCGGCTATCTGCTCGTCGAGCTGCCGGGCGACCAGCTCCTGGCGGACGACGTTGCGCAGTCCGCCGAGCCCCCTGATCCACACGGGAGCGGCCCCGGAGAATCCGGTGGTGCCCCGGGCCGACAGACCGCCGGAGGGGATGCCGGTCAAGCCGGAGAGTTCCGTGCTCAGGGCCGCTCTCCGCGCTTGACCTGCGGCTTCGGCAGACGGAGGCGACGCATCTGAAGCGTGCGCATCAGGCCGTAGGCGATCGCGCCGCGCTTCGGCGTATCGGGGAAGCGCTCGTTCAGCTGCTTCCTCAGCCGGAACGTGAGACCGACCGAGTCGATGACGATCAGCACGATCACGCCGAGCCAGAGCAGCAGCGAGATGTTCTGGATGTTCTGCACCTGGATCACGCTGAGGATCAGGATGATCACCGCGAGGGGCAGGAAGAACTCCGCGATGCAGAAGCGCGAGTCCACGAAGTCGCGGACGAAGCGCCGCACCGGACCCTTGTCACGGGCCGGCAGATAGCGCTCGTCGCCACTGGCGAGCGCCTCGCGCTGCTTGGCCATGTCCACGCGGCGCGCTTCGCGCTGGCGCTTCATGGCCTCCTTGCGGTCGAGCGGCGCACCACTGGAGGCACGACGGCGCTGCGACTGGGCGTCGCTGCGCTTGGGGGTGGGGCGACCTTTGGGGGCCTGCGGGTCGCGGGGCTGCGTGGAGAGGTCGGCCGTCACCTTGGAGGTGGACGCCTTCTCTTCCTTCGAACGGCTACGGAACACAAAACCCAAGGGTACGGGGTTCGTCGCGAGGACCCCAGGCCGGTCGGGAACGATCCGGCAACGGCCTGCGTCCTCACACGTGTACCGACAGGGGCAGAACGGACGTTGCCACCGGTTTCCCCGACGGCCACCTACTCCCTGGGCCGGAGCTGTGACCGGCGGCAGTCGTCCTTGGGGAGGACCCCATCCTTGCTCGGACAGTGCGGTAATGGAGACAGGGCCCGTACTGTGGGTTCTGTTGGAGTGCTGGAGCCCAGTTCCGTCAGAAGGGGGCGCGCGAAGCCCATGAGCGGTGTCATGAAGCGTATGGGGATGATCTTCCGCGCGAAGGCAAACAAGGCCCTTGACCGGGCCGAGGATCCGCGCGAGACCCTCGATTACTCGTACCAGAAGCAGCTGGAGCTGCTTCAGAAGGTGCGCCGCGGTGTTGCCGACGTGGCGACCTCGCGCAAGCGCCTGGAGCTGCAGCTGAACCAGCTGCAGGGCCAGACGTCCAAGCTGGAGGACCAGGGCCGCAAGGCGCTCGCGCTCGGCCGCGAGGACCTGGCCCGCGAGGCGCTGTCCCGGCGGGCCGCCCTCCAGCAGCAGGTCACCGACCTGGAGACGCAGCACTCGACGCTGCAGGGCGAGGAGGAGAAGCTCACTCTCGCGGCCCAGCGGCTGCAGGCCAAGGTCGATGCCTTCCGCACCAAGAAGGAGACCATCAAGGCCACCTACACCGCCGCCCAGGCGCAGACCCGGATCGGCGAGGCGTTCTCCGGGATCTCCGAGGAGATGGGCGACGTCGGCCTGGCGATCCAGCGGGCCGAGGACAAGACCCAGCAGCTGCAGGCACGCGCCGGTGCGATCGACGAGCTGCTCGCCTCCGGCGCGCTCGACGACCCGACGGGCACGGCCAAGGACGACATCGCCGCAGAGCTGGACCGGATCTCCGGTGGTACGGATGTGGAGCTGGAGCTGCAGCGCATGAAGGCCGAACTGGCCGGCGGCTCCGCCCCGCAGCAGGCCATCGAGGGCGGTTCGCAGGACGCCGCCCAGCAGCAGTCGTCGCAGTCCCCGCACAAGTTCGACAAGCAGTGAGGCGGACGTCATGATCGTTCGGATCATGGGGGAGGGCCAGCTGGCGCTGGCCGACAGTCATCTTGCCGAGCTGAACAAGCTCGACAACGAGCTGCTCGCCGAGATGGAGAGCGGTGACGGCGCAGGTTTCCGCACCACGTTCCACGCGCTCCTCGCCAGGGTGCGCGAGCTCGGCACGCCCTTGCCGGACGACTCCCTGGAGCCGTCCGAACTGATCCTGCCGTCGCCCGACGCCACCCTCGAAGAAGTACGCGACATGCTCCGCGACGACGGTCTGATCCCCGGCTGACGCCGGCTGCTCCAGCATCCGCACCCCCGTGCCCCGTGTCCGGTCCGCCGGCCGCGGGGCACAGTGCTGTCCGGGCCGGCACACCATCCGGAACGCCGGGTCCGGAACCCCGGACCCGCCATCGCGGGCCCGGAGCCCCGGGAACCGGAACGTCCGGATCGGAACGTCCGGATCGGTGCGTTATGCGTGGGGCCCATGGGACGGCGGGACCGTTCCCGTGCGCGACACGCCGTACCGTTGCTTGACGTGACCACCCTCGGAACCGGGCTCCAGCGCGTGCGGCGCTGGCTTCGCGAGCATCCCCTCGCGTTCGACGGCGCGCTCGCCGTGGCCGTACTCGCAGCGATGATCGCCGCGTCGTTCACCGACCCGAAGGCGCCGGACGGGCCCAGCTTCGGCACCCGCACGCCGGAGGTGAGCAGTGTGGTCCTGATGGTGCTGGGCGCTGCCGTGCTCGTCGTGCGGCGGCGCAACCCCATGGCGGTGCTGGCGGCCACCGGTGCGCTCTCCGTCCTCGAGTTCGTGCTGGTCGACCCGCCCGCCCCGGTGGTCATGAGCGTGGTCATCGCGCTGTACACGGTCGCTGCCAGCACCGACCGGCCCACCACCTGGCGGGTCGGCCTGCTGACCATGGGCGCGCTGACGGCGTCCGCGATGTTCTTCGGGGAGTCCCCCTGGTACCGCCAGGAGAACCTGGGGGTCTTCGCCTGGACCGGCATGGCGGGCGCGGCCGGGGACGCCGTCCGCTCCCGGCGGGCCTTCATCGACGCCATCAGGGAACGGGCCGAACGGGCCGAGCGCACCCGCGAGGAGGAGGCCCGCCGCCGGGTCGCCGAGGAGCGGTTGCGGATCGCCCGCGATCTGCACGATGTCGTCGCCCACCACATCGCCCTGGTCAATGTGCAGGCCGGGGTCGCCGCCCACGTCATGGACAAGCGCCCCGACCAGGCCAAGGAGGCGCTCGCCCACGTCCGGGAGGCCAGCCGCTCCGCGCTGAACGAGCTCCGCGCCACCGTGGGGCTGCTGCGCCAGTCCGGCGACCCGGAGGCGCCGACCGAGCCGGCCCCCGGACTCGCGGTCCTCGGTGAACTGGTGGACAAGGTCCGGCGCGCGGGCCTTCCGGTCGAGGTGGCCTGCGCCGACCGTCTGGCCCCGCTGCCCGCGGCCGTCGACCTGGCCGCGTACCGGGTGATCCAGGAGGCGCTGACCAATGTGCAGAAGCACGCCGGCCCCGGGGCCAAGGCCGAGGTGAGTGTCATACGGGTCGGGGCGACCGCCGAGGTCACGGTTCTCGACAACGGCACGGGCCGGACCGAGGGCGCGGGCGCCGACGGCGGTGGGGGCCACGGACTGCTCGGGATGCGTGAACGCGTCACCGCCCTCGGCGGCACCCTCACCGCAGGGCCCCGGTACGGCGGCGGATTCAGGGTTCATGCCATCCTGCCGGTCAAGGACCGCCCGGGAGAGCCGGAGACGCCGGATGCGGCGGGCCGGACGGGGGAACGCCCATGACGCCACCACCCATCAGGGTCCTGCTCGCCGACGACCAGGCGCTGTTGCGCAGCGCATTCCGGGTACTGGTCGACTCGGAGCCGGACATGCAGGTGGTCGGCGAGGCCGCGGACGGCGCCGAAGCCGTGGCCCTGGCCCGCTCGACGTGCGCCGATGTGGTGCTGATGGACATCCGGATGCCGGGCACGGACGGGCTCGCCGCGACCCGGATGATCAGCGCCGACCCCGAGCTGGCGCTCGTACGCGTCGTCATGCTCACGACCTTCGAGGTCGACGAGTACGTGGTGCAGGCGCTACGGGCCGGTGCGTCCGGCTTCCTCGGCAAGGGTGCGGAACCGGATGAACTACTCAATGCCATCCGTATCGCCGCGGGTGGCGAGGCGCTGCTCTCGCCGGCCGCGACCAAGGGTCTGATCGCCACCTTCCTTGCGCAGGGCGGCAGTTCGGACCCCGAAGGGCCGAGCGCCGCCGAGTACTCCGCACGGCTGGGCGCGCTCACCGTGCGGGAACGCGAAGTGCTGGTCCTGGTCGCGGGCGGTCACTCCAACGACGAGATCGCCGAGCGCCTCGTGGTGAGTCCGCTCACTGTCAAGACCCATGTGAACCGGGCGATGGCGAAACTGGGCGCCCGCGACCGGGCGCAATTGGTGGTCACTGCGTACGAATCGGGCCTGGTGCGACCCCGGGTGGAGTAACGGGTGGAGATGCGGCGTACTCCAGCCGCGGTACGTGCGGCAGAAGAATGCAACCCTGGGACGGACGTTTTCGCCCCGGCGGATGAGCGATCGTATATCTGGGCCGGGTCTGTCCCCGAGTCACCCGCCCACCTGCCGCGTAAGCCACAGAAGAGAGACCCACCCATGTCCTGGCTGTCCAGATTCAGCCTCGCGCAAAGGGCCCTGATCGGGCTGATCTCGATCGTCGCGCTCGTCTTCGGAGCGATCGCGATCCCGCAGCTCAAGCAGCAGTTGCTGCCCACCATCGAGCTCCCGATGGTCTCGGTGCTCGCGCCCTACCAGGGTGCGTCGCCCGACGTGGTCGAGAAGCAGGTCGTCGAACCGCTCGAGAACACCATCAAGGCCGTCGACGGCGTCACCGGCGTCACCTCGACCGCGAGCGAGGGCAACGCCGTCATCATGGCGTCCTTCGACTTCGGCGACGAGGGCACGAAGCAGCTGGTCGCCGACATCCAGCAGGCGGTCAACCGCGCCCGCATCCAGCTGCCCGACGATGTCGACCCGCAGGTCATCGCCGGTTCGACGGACGACATCCCGACCGTCGTCCTCGCCGTCACCTCCGACAAGGACCAGCAGGCGCTCGCCGACCAGCTGGACCGCACCGTCGTCCCCGCTCTCGAGGACATCGACGGCGTCGGCCAGGTCAACATCAACGGTGTCCAGGACCTCCAGGTCTCCGTCACCCCGGACGACAAGAAGCTCGCGGCCGCCGGTCTGAACGCCGGATCCCTTGCCCAGGCCCTCCAGGCGGGCGGCGCCACGGTCCCGGCCGGTTCCTTCTCCGAGCAGGGCAAGAGCCGTACCGTCCAGGTCGGCGGAGCCTTCACCTCGCTGCAGCAGATCGAGGACCTGCGGGTCGCCGGTCAGAACCCGGCCACCGGCAAGCCCGGCAAGCCGGTCCGCGTCGGCGACATCGCCACGGTGAAGCAGGAGCCCGCCTCGGCGGTCTCCATCACCCGGACGAACGGCAAGCCGAGCCTCGCCGTGATGGCCACGATGGACAAGGACGGCAGCGCCGTCGCCATCTCGAACGCGGTCAAGGACAAGCTCCCGGACCTCCGCAAGGACCTCGGCTCCGGCGCCGAACTGACTGTCGTCTCCGACCAGGGCCCCGCCGTCTCCAAGGCGATCTCCGGTCTGACCACCGAGGGCGCGCTCGGCCTGCTCTTCGCGGTCATCGTGATCCTGGTCTTCCTCGCGTCGCTCCGCTCGACGCTGGTCACCGCGGTCTCCATCCCGCTCTCCGTGGTTCTCGCGCTGATCGTGCTCTGGACCCGCGACCTGTCGCTCAACATGCTCACGCTCGGCGCGCTGACCATCGCGATCGGCCGCGTCGTCGACGACTCGATCGTCGTGCTGGAGAACATCAAGCGTCACCTCGGCTACGGCGAGGAGCGCCAGTCCGCGATCATCACCGCGGTGAAGGAAGTGGCCGGCGCGGTCACCTCCTCGACCCTCACCACGGTCGCCGTCTTCCTGCCGATCGGTCTGGTCGGCGGCATGGTCGGCGAGCTGTTCGGTTCGTTCTCCCTCACCGTCACCGCGGCCCTGCTGGCCTCGCTGCTGGTCTCGCTGACCGTGGTCCCCGTCCTGTCGTTCTGGTTCCTGCGCGCCCCCAAGGGCAGCACGGAGAACCCGGAGGAGGCCCGTCGCAAGGCCGAGGAGAAGGAAGCAGCCAGCCGGCTCCAGCGGCTGTACGTCCCGGTGCTGCGCTTCGCGACCCGGCGCCGTGTCACCAGCATCGTCATCGCCGTCGCGGTGCTCTTCGGCACCTTCGGCATGGCACCGCTGCTGAAGACCAACTTCTTCGACCAGGGCGAGCAGGAAGTCCTCTCCATCAAGCAGGAGCTGGCCCCCGGCACCAGCCTGGCGGCCGCGGACGAGGCGGCCCGGAAGGTCGAGAAGCTCCTCGACGGCGACCAGGGCGTCAAGGACTACCAGGTCACCGTCGGCTCCTCCGGCTTCATGGCGGCCTTCGGCGGCGGTACGGGCGCCAACCAGGCCTCCTATCAGGTCACCCTGAAGGACTCGGCCGACTTCGACGCCACCCAGAAGCGCATCGACGAGGGCCTCGGCAAGCTCGACGGCATCGGTGAGACCACCATTGCCGCGGGCGACGGTTTCGGCAGCCAGGACCTCAGCGTCGTGGTCAAGTCCGCGGACGCCGCGACTCTGAAGAAGGCCTCCGAAGAGGTACGGGCCGAGGTGGCGAGGCTCAAGGACGTCACCGACGTCCAGAGCGACCTGGCGCAGTCGGTCCCGCGCATCTCGGTCAAGGCCAACTCCAAGGCCGCGGCCGCAGGATTCAACGAGGCCACGCTCGGCGCCGCCGTCGCCGGAGCGGTGCGCGGCACCCCGTCCGGCAAGGCGATGATGGACGACACCGAGCGCGACGTCGTCATCAAGTCCGCCCACCCGGCCACCACGATGGACGAGTTGAAGAACCTCTCGCTCGGCCCGGTCAAGCTGGGGCAGATCGCCGATGTGAAGCTGGTCCCCGGCCCGGTCTCGATGACGCGGATCGACGGCCAGCGCGCCGCCACGATCACCGCCAGGCCCACCGGTGACAACACCGGCGCGGTGAGCGCCTCGCTCCAGTCGAAGATCAACGCCCTGGACCTGCCGGACGGCGCCACGGCCACCATCGGCGGTGTCTCCCAGGACCAGAACGACGCGTTCGTGAACCTCGGTCTGGCGATGCTGGCCGCGATCGCGATCGTCTTCATGCTGCTGGTCGCGACCTTCCGGTCCCTGGTCCAGCCGCTGATCCTGCTGGTCTCCATCCCGTTCGCGGCAACGGGTGCCATCGGCCTCCTGGTCGTCACCGGCACTCCGATGGGCGTACCGGCGATGATCGGCATGCTGATGCTGATCGGCATCGTCGTCACCAACGCGATCGTGCTGATCGACCTGATCAACCAGTACCGGGCGCAGGGCCTGGGCATCGTCGAAGCAGTCATCGAGGGTGGCCGCCACCGGCTCCGTCCGATCCTGATGACCGCGCTCGCGACCATCTTCGCCCTGCTCCCGATGGCACTCGGCGTCACCGGCGAGGGCGGGTTCATCTCGCAGCCGCTCGCGGTCGTGGTGATCGGCGGCCTGGTCACGTCCACGCTGCTGACGCTGCTGCTGGTGCCGACGCTCTACGCGCTGGTGGAGCTCCGCAAGGAGCGCCGCGCGAAGAAGAAGGCGGTCAAGCGAGCGAAGAAGGCGGGCCTGTCCGCCCCGGCGGAGGAGACCATCTCCGAGGAGCCGGAGCCCGCGAAGGCGTAACGCGGCACATGCGAAGGCCCCGGCACCGTCCAACGGTGCCGGGGCCTTCGTGCGTCGCCGGCCGATCCGGGCAGGGGAGAACCCCCGCCGCAGACGCAGAGCCCTACGGCAGCGCCAGCATCCGCTCCAGCGCCAGCTTCGCGTACTTCTCCGTCTCCGGGTCGACCTCGATCCGGTTGATCAGGTTCCCCTCGGCCAGGGACTCCAGCGTCCACACCAGGTGCGGCAGGTCGATCCGGTTCATCGTGGAGCAGAAGCACACCGTCTTGTCGAGGAAGACGACCTCCTTGTCCTCCGACGCGAACCGGTCGGCCAGCCGCCGCACCAGGTTCAGTTCGGTGCCGATCGCCCACTTCGAGCCGGCCGGGGCCGCCTCCAGGGCCTTGATGATGTACTCCGTCGAGCCGACGTAGTCCGCCGCCGCCACGACCTCGTGCTTGCACTCCGGGTGCACCAGCACATTGACGCCCGGGATGCGCTCGCGCACATCGTTGACGGACTCGACCGAGAAGCGCCCGTGCACCGAGCAGTGCCCGCGCCACAGGATCATCTTCGCGTTCCGCAACTCCTCGGCGGTGAGGCCGCCGTTGGGCTTGTGCGGGTTGTAGAGGACGCAGTCCTCCAGCGTCATCCCCATGTCCCGGACCGCGGTGTTGCGGCCCAGGTGCTGATCGGGGAGGAAGAGCACCTTCTCGCCCTGCTCGAAGGCCCACTCCAGGGCCCGCTTCGCATTGGACGAGGTGCAGATCGTGCCGCCGTGCCGGCCGGTGAAGGCCTTGATGTCGGCGGAGGAGTTCATGTACGAGACGGGCACGACCTGCTCGGCGACTCCGGCCTCGGTCAGCACGTCCCAGCACTCGGCGACCTGCTCGGCGGTGGCCATGTCGGCCATCGAGCAGCCCGCGGCCAGGTCCGGCAGCACGACCTTCTGGTCGTCGGTGGTCAGGATGTCCGCAGATTCGGCCATGAAGTGCACACCGCAGAAGACGATGTACTCGGCCTCCGGCCGGGCGGCCGCGTCGCGGGCGAGCTTGAACGAGTCACCGGTCACGTCCGCGAACTGGATGACCTCGTCGCGCTGGTAGTGGTGGCCGAGCACGAAGACCTTGTCCCCGAGCTTCTCCTTGGCCGCGCGGGCGCGCTCCACCAGGTCCGGGTCGGACGGGGAGGGCAGATCGCCAGGACACTCGACGCCGCGCTCGCTCTTCGGGTCGGCCTCACGGCCGAGGAGCAGCAGGGCGAGGGGCGTCGGCTGGACATCCAGCGGTTGGGCGGTGGTCACGTCACGCACCCTTTCTGTTCTGCGGTCAGCGCGGTCCGCTCCAGTGGAGCAGGGCTTGCGCCGGTGAGCCTTTTCGTCTATTTGACGCTATCTATCATATCTGCTTTACGTCACTTTGACGACACCGATAGCGTCGATGTGACGCATCCCCTCGCCGGTGCGATGTGCGAGCATGAAAGGAACAGACGAGCGCCTGGTCCGGAATGAATCCGCGGCCCGCACGGTTGCAACGTCGGCAAGCAGTCCGTACAACCCGGGAGAGAAGCAGATGTCCGTATCGGACGAGACCACCACCGTGAGCGACGGCATCCTCCTGTCCGACGCCGCCGCAGCCAAGGTCAAGGGCCTGCTGGAGCAGGAAGGCCGTGACGACCTGGCGCTGCGCGTCGCCGTCCAGCCCGGCGGTTGCTCGGGCCTGCGCTACCAGCTCTTCTTCGACGAGCGTTCGCTCGACGGCGATGTCGTGAAGGACTTCGGCGGTGTGAAGGTCGTCACCGACCGGATGAGCGCTCCGTACCTGGGCGGCGCCTCCATCGACTTCGTCGACACCATCGAGAAGCAGGGCTTCACGATCGACAACCCGAACGCCACGGGCTCCTGCGCCTGTGGCGACTCCTTCAGCTGAGTCGCGAAGGCTGTTTCGGGCAGCAGTGCCTGAAGAAGGCGGCGGCCCCCGGGACTCCCGGGGGCCGCCGCCTTTCGTCGTGCGTGCGGCCTGGGGCCTCTCGTTTGAATCATGCTGGGCTCGCGGGGTCGGGCACGCGCATCTGCCGCGTTGTCGTCGGTCCTCCCCCAGCTCTCGGCTTCGCTCGAGCAGGGGATACCGCATGCGCTCCGCGTGGGCTCCTTCCTCCGCCTTGCAGCTGCACGCACCACGATGACATCAGCCGTTCCGCGGCGGGCCGCTCCCTGATCCAGCCTGATCCGAACGAAAGGCCCTAGCCGCGCGGCACCACGCCGCCCGCCGAGTCGAGCACCTTCCGGTCGCCCAGCGGCGCGTCCAGCGTCACCGTCCGCGTCAGCTTCTTGGCGATCATGATGCAGACCTTCTTCGGCTCGGGGAGCGACTCGGTGATCGTCACCCGCACCGCGTCAGCGCTCTCGGTCGCGCTCGCCGCGTACGTGCTGCACACCCCGCCCCAGAACGTGACGTCCAGTGTCCGACCGTCGGCGCTGTACGACAGGAGCGGCCGCTGGGACCGTGCGGCGTCGCCCGGGCCCGGCGTCCTCTCCGGATCCGGGGTCCTCGAGGGGTTCGCCAGCGAGTCCGGGTCCACCGCGAGCTGAGCGATCGTGCTGCCGGTCCCGCCTGCGGCCGGATGCACCGAGAACAGCCACGACGGTACGAGTGTCTGCTCGCCGTCCACGTATCGCATCGCGAGGCCGAACACCGCCTTGTCGACCATCACGGTCGTTGTCGCGGGCTCCGCCCCGGTCCGCGCACCGCAGCTGTTGCCCGGCGACTTCAACTCGCCCTCCTCCAGCGGTACGGGTGTGGCGCACCCGCCGACATTGCTCCGCGCGGTGGCCGCCCGGGCGGCCTTGTTCAGCTGGTTCAGCGCGTCGCCCGCGCTGACCACCGGATACTCGGCGCCCTTCGTCAACCCCTTCAACTGCCCGCTGCCGCCGGTCACTTCACCGTCGGCCCCTACCTGGATCCCGGTCGCCCAGCCGTATGTGGGCAGCCCGTCGACCACGGGGTCCGCGTTCACCACCCGTACCGAGCCCATCAGTTGGCGGGCGTCGAGGGCCGCGTCGTCCTGGCCGACCGCCTTCAGTACGGGCGCTGCGGCGGCCTTCGCCGCCTTCTCGCCGACCGGCGACCGCGTGCCGCCCGGCGCCATGTCCTTGCTCGAACACACCGTCGCACTCTCGCAGCTGTCCGTCCCGCCGGAGCCGTACCGGGCGAAGGTCCAGGTGCCTGGTGCCTGCTTGTTCACCCGCAGGACCGGGCCCGTGCCGTCCCCGTCGGATCCCACCTTCCAGGTCGTGCCCTCGGCCTGTGGTGTGCCTGCCACGCCCAGCGCCTTCGCCAGCCGGGCCACCTCCGCCGCCGAGACGGTGCCGTGCGCGCGGTGGACCGCGGCCTCGGCCGGTCCGTCGGGCAGCTTGCCGGCCGCGCGGTAGAAGACGCTGCCACCACTGGGATCGGGCTCGCCCACGGCGATGCCCTCGGGGGGTGTCGTCCGGCTGTCCGGGCCGCCGGGTGTCTCGTCGAGTACGAGCAGCGGAGGGGCGTCGCCCCTGCCGCCCGGCGGGCTGCTCTCACCGTCCGCCGCGGTGGCCGCCCAGTACGCGCCGCCACCCCCGGCCAGCAGCACGGCCGCCGCCACAGAGGCCACGGCCAGCGGCGACCGCCGACGCCGGGGGCGGGTCACGTCGTTGTCGGGTCGCTCGGTGTCCACCGGATCGCTCCTTCGACTGCGTAGCCGTCACCGTGACCGTCGCACGGTCATCGCCTCTCCCGCGAGCGGGGGCGACGGTGATGGGACGGGGTGCGGCAGCAGTCGGTTCCCCCATGGGGCATCCGGGGGACATCCGGGGCGAGCGGCCGCCCGTCTCAGTCGCCGTACTCCGCCATGGCGTCGATCAGCCGTGCGGACGCCGCCGGCACGGTCACGCCGTGAATCAGCGACGGCGCCACAGGGATGGGAGCGTCCTTGGCGGGTACCACCCAGTGCGGAGCCATCCGCGCGCAGTCGCCGCGCAGCTCGGCCAGGCTGATCTCGGACTCACGGGGAGCGATGTTGTTCGGCATACCGCACCGTAAGCACCGCAAGCCTCAGGAGAAAAGCCCTACTATCGGGTAGTTTTTACCCTTCAGGGCGCGTGCGACGAACGGGTAGCGTGGAATGTCACGCCGTCCCGGGAGCGCAGCCATCCGTTCCCCTCGACTTCCGCAGGAGCAGTCTCCCCGTGCGCATCGCAGTCACCGGCTCCATCGCCACCGATCACCTCATGACCTTCCCGGGCCGTTTCGCCGACCAGCTGGTCGCCGATCAGCTGCACACGGTCTCGCTCTCCTTCCTGGTCGACAACCTCGATGTACGCCGGGGCGGTGTCGCCGCCAACATCTGCTTCGGCATGGGCATGCTCGGCACCGGCCCGATCCTGGTCGGCGCCGCCGGTGCCGACTTCGATGAGTACCGCGCCTGGCTCGACCGCCACGGCGTCGACACCGGCTCGGTCCGGATCTCCGAGGTCCTGCACACCGCCCGTTTCGTCTGCACGACGGACGCCGACCACAACCAGATCGGCTCCTTCTACACGGGTGCGATGAGTGAGGCCCGGCTGATCGAGCTGAAGGCCGTCGCCGACCGTGTGGGCGGGCTCGACCTCGTCTCGATCGGCGCCGACGACCCCGAGGCGATGCTCCGCCACACCGAGGAGTGCCGCTCCCGGGGCATCCCGTTCGCCGCCGACTTCTCGCAGCAGATCGCCCGGATGGACGGCGACGAGATCCGCATCCTCCTCGACGGTGCCACGTACCTCTTCTCCAACGAGTACGAGAAGGGGCTCATCGAGTCCAAGACCGGCTGGACCGACGAGGAGATCCTCGCCAGGGTCGGCCACCGCGTCACCACACTCGGTGCCCGCGGCGTGCGGATCGAGCGGGCCGGCCAGGAGCCGATCGAGGTCGGCTGCCCGGAGGAGGAGCTGAAGGCCGATCCGACCGGCGTGGGCGACGCCTTCCGGGCCGGATTCCTCTCCGGTCTCGTCTGGGGCGTCGGCCTGGAGCGGGCCGCCCAGGTCGGCTGCATGCTCGCCACGCTGGTCATCGAGACGGTCGGCACGCAGGAGTACACCCTGCGCCGCGCCCACTTCATGGACCGCTTCACCAAGGCGTACGGCCACGACGCCGCCACCGAGGTCCGCGCGCACCTGTCGTAGGTCAGGACAGCCGGCGGACCACATAGGCCGAGCCCCGGTCCGCCGGCTCCTCACCCACGTACTCCTGCCCGCGCATCGTGCACCACGCCGGGATGTCCAGCCGTGCCGCCTCGTCGTCGGAGAGCACGGTCACCGTCCCGCCCACCGGTACCTCTCCGATCACCTTGGCGAGTTCGATCACCGGGATCGGGCACCGCCTGCCCAGTGCGTCGACCACCAGCGAGGCGCCGACGGCGGGGGAGGGGGAGGCGGCGGCGGGCGCGCCCAGCTTCTCCCGCACCCCTGCCACCGAGCCCGGCAGCACCCGGAGGAAACGTTCGACGTCCTCCTGCGTGGTGCCGGCCGGCAGGGACACCCGGACGTTCCCCTCCGACAGCACCCCCATCGCCTTGAGCACATGGCTCGGCGTCAGCGTGCTGCTCGTGCAGGACGAACCGGACGATACGGCGAATCCCTCGCGGTCCAGTTCATGGAGCAGGGTCTCCCCGTCCACATAGAGACAGGAGAAGGTCACCAGGTGCGGCAGCCGCCGCACCGGATCACCGACCACCTCCACCTCGGGCACCAGCGCCGGAACCTGCGCCCGGATCAGCTCCACCAGCCCCCGCAGCCGTGCGGACTCCGCCTCCGCCTCGGCCCGGACCGCCCGCAGCGACGCCGCCGCGGCCACGATCGCGGGGATGTTCTCGAAACCGGCCGCCCGCCCCGACTCCCTTTCGTCCGCGGGGCCTTGGGGCGCGAAACGGACCCCCTTGCGCACGGCGAGCACCCCCACCCCCGACGGCCCGCCCCACTTGTGGGCGCTCGCCGCCAGCAGCGACCAGCCGCTCGGCACCGGACCCCAGCCCAGCGACTGCGCGGCGTCCACCAGCAGCGGTACGCCCGCCGCCCGGCAGAGCTCCGCGACCTCGGGAACCGGCTGCACCGTGCCGACCTCGTGGTTGGCGGACTGGAGGCAGGCCAGCGCGGTGTCCGCGCGCAGGGCCTCGCCGTACGCCGCCGGGCTCACCGCCCCCGCCCGGTCCACCGGCACCTCGGTGAACGTGCCGCCCTGCGTCTCGTGGGCGGCGGCCGAATGGAGCACCGACGAGTGTTCGACCGCGGAGACCACCAGATGACGGCCGACACGCCGACGCCCGGCGAGCGCCCCGGAGATGCCCGAATGCACCGCCGCGGTCCCCGAAGGAGTGAAAGTGAGTTCGTCGGGGCGGCACCCCACGGTCTCGGCGGCGGCCTCCCGGGCCGCGTCCAGCAGCAGCCGGGCCCGCCGTCCCTCGCGGTACAGCCGGGCCGGGTCAGCCCAGCCCTCGTCCAGTGCGGCAAGCAGCGCCTGGCGGGCCACGGGGTGCAGGGGGGCGGAGGATGCGGTGTCGAAGTAGGGCACACCGCCACGCTAACGCGCGCCCGCCGCCGCCCCGGGACCGGTGGCCCGCCCACCCGGGCGAGGGCCCGTCAGATGGCGGTCGGAGGCCCGGATTCCACCCCTTCGGGGAGTCGGGCGGCGCGTTGGGCACCCTCCCCGCGCGACCCCAAATAGCGTCCAGTAGGGTTTGGTCCGCATAAACATCCAAACCCCTGCCCGCGTCAGGGCGGCGACCGACCAGCGAGACGGCCGCGCCGACCGCGCGGGCGAGACTCTCGGGAAGGCGCTACGTGAGTCCCAACGGCTCCGACCGCTCGTCGCGGCGCCCGATGCGGCGGAAGCTGCCGCAGGTGCTGACTGCGGGCCTGATCCTGGCGACCGCCACCGGTTGCACATACAAGGACTTTCCCCGCCTTGGTATGCCCACACCGGTAACGGAAGAGGCACCACGGATCCTTTCCCTCTGGCAGGGCTCGTGGGCGGCAGCGCTCGCCACGGGTGTGCTGGTCTGGGGCCTGATCCTGTGGAGCATCATCTTCCACCGGCGCAGCCGCACCAAGGTGGAGGTTCCTCCGCAGACCCGGTACAACATGCCCATCGAGGCGCTGTACACCGTGGTCCCCCTCATCATCGTCTCGGTGTTGTTCTACTTCACCGCGCGCGATGAATCGAAGCTCCTCTCGCTCTCGGCGAAGCCCACCCACACCGTCAACGTGGTCGGCTACCAGTGGAGCTGGGGCTTCAACTACATCGAGAACGTGGACGGCTCGACCGCCACGGGCAACGAGATCCCCAAGGAGCTCGACGCCATCCCCGACCGGTTCCGTAAGCAGTTCCCCAAGGGTGCGGACGGCGTCTACGACGTCGGCATCCCGGGCACCAGGAACCCGCAGACCGGCAACCCGGGTCCCACTCTGTGGCTGCCCAAGGGTGAGAAGGTCCGCTTCATC
Source organism: Streptomyces sp. NBC_00316 (assembly GCF_036158715.1). NCBI lineage: Bacteria > Bacillati > Actinomycetota > Actinomycetes > Kitasatosporales > Streptomycetaceae > Streptomyces > Streptomyces sp. NBC_00316. The sequence continues at coordinate 6,407,337 of NZ_CP108023.1, forward strand.
CTGACTTCGCGTGACGTCATCCACTCCTTCTGGGTGGTGCCGTTCCTCATGAAGCAGGACGTCATTCCGGGCCACACCAACTCCTTCGAGGTGACTCCCAATCAGGAGGGCACCTTCCTGGGCAAGTGCGCCGAGCTCTGCGGCGTCGACCACTCCCGGATGCTCTTCAACGTCAAGGTCGTCTCCCCGGAGCGCTACCAGGCGCACCTCAAGGAGCTGGCCAAGAAGGGCCAGACGGGCTACGTGCCGGCCGGTATCGAGCAGACGAACCCGGCCAGGAATGCGGAGACGAACAAACTGTGAGCATCCTCAACGAACCTCAGGGTGCCGCGGCAGCAGACGACTCGTACGAGGACGAGCTGCCGGTCCGGCGCAATCAGCCGGGAAACGTCGTCATCAAGTGGCTGACCACCACTGACCACAAGACGATCGGCACGATGTACCTGGTCACGTCGTTCGCGTTCTTCTGCATCGGCGGTCTGCTGGCGCTCTTCATGCGCGCCGAGCTGGCCCGTCCCGGCACGCAGATCATGTCGAACGAGCAGTTCAACCAGGCGTTCACGATGCACGGCACGATCATGCTGCTGATGTTCGCGACGCCGCTGTTCGCCGGATTCGCGAACTGGATCATGCCGCTGCAGATCGGCGCGCCCGATGTGGCGTTCCCGCGGCTGAACATGTTCGCGTACTGGCTGTACCTCTTCGGCTCGATCATCGCGGTGGCCGGCTTCCTCACCCCGCAGGGTGCGGCCGACTTCGGCTGGTTCGCCTACTCCCCGCTCTCGGACGCGGTCCGTTCGCCGGGTGTCGGCGCCGACATGTGGATCATGGGTCTGGCCTTCTCCGGCTTCGGCACGATCCTCGGTTCGGTCAACTTCATCACCACGATCATCTGCATGCGCGCACCCGGCATGACGATGTTCCGGATGCCGATCTTCGTGTGGAACGTCCTGCTGACCGGTGTGCTGGTCCTGCTGGCCTTCCCGGTGCTCGCCGCCGCGCTCTTCGCGCTGGAGGCGGACCGCAAGTTCGGGGCGCATGTCTTCGACGCGGCCAACGGCGGCGCACTGCTCTGGCAACACCTCTTCTGGTTCTTCGGCCATCCAGAGGTGTACATCATCGCGTTGCCATTCTTCGGAATCATCTCCGAAGTGATCCCCGTGTTCAGCCGGAAGCCGATGTTCGGGTACATCGGTCTGATCAGCGCGACGATCGCCATCGCGGGCCTCTCGGTGACCGTGTGGGCGCACCACATGTACGTCACCGGCGGTGTGCTGCTGCCGTTCTTCTCGTTCATGACGTTCCTCATCGCGGTCCCGACCGGTGTGAAGTTCTTCAACTGGATCGGCACCATGTGGAAGGGATCGCTGTCCTTCGAGACACCGATGCTGTGGACGATCGGCTTCCTGGTCACCTTCACCTTCGGTGGTCTGACCGGTGTCATCCTGGCGTCGCCCCCGCTGGACTTCCACGTCTCGGACTCGTACTTCGTCGTCGCGCACTTCCACTACGTCGTCTTCGGCACCGTGGTCTTCGCGATGTTCGCCGGATTCCACTTCTGGTGGCCGAAGTTCACCGGCAAGATGCTGGACGAGCGCCTCGGCAAGATCACCTTCTGGACGCTGTTCATCGGCTTCCACGGCACGTTCCTCGTCCAGCACTGGCTGGGTGCGGAGGGCATGCCGCGTCGTTACGCGGACTACCTCGCCGCCGACGGCTTCACCGCGCTGAACACGATCTCGACGATCTCCTCGTTCCTGCTCGGCCTGTCGATCCTGCCGTTCCTCTACAACGTGTGGAAGACGGCCAAGTACGGCAAGAAGGTCGAGGTCGACGACCCGTGGGGCTACGGCCGTTCACTGGAGTGGGCGACCTCCTGCCCGCCGCCGCGGCACAACTTCCTCACCCTGCCGCGGATCCGTTCCGAATCCCCGGCGTTCGACCTGCACCACCCGGAGATCGCGGCGCTCGAGCAGCTGGAGCACCACTCCGAGGCTGACAAGGCCCTCGCAGGTGGCAAGGAGGCCGGCAAGTGAAGATCCAGGGCAAGATGTTCCTCTGGCTGAGCGTCTTCATCCTCGCCATGGCGGTGACCTATGGCGTGTGGTCGAAGGAGCCGGCCGGTACCACCGCGCTCGTCCTGGCCTTCGGCCTGAGCGTCATGATCGGCTTCTACCTGGCCTTCACGGCGCAGCGGGTCGACGCGATGGCTCAGGACAACAAGGAAGCCGATGTCGCGGACGAGGCCGGCGAGGTGGGGTTCTTCTCCCCGCACAGCTGGCAGCCGCTCTCGCTGGCCGTCGGCGGCGCCCTCGCCTTCATGGGCGTCATCTTCGGATGGTGGCTGCTCTACTTCTCGGTCCCGGTCATCCTGATCGGTCTGTTCGGCTGGGTCTTCGAGTACTACCGCGGTGAGAACCGCACCCAGTGACACCGCTCCACACGTAGCACCGCTCCACCTGACGGGGGGCCCGCACTTCTCACCCGAGAAGCGGGGGTCCCCCGTTTGGCGTCATCCCGCGCGCTGAAACTGATGAATCTTCTTAGCGTTGGGATCATGAACACGCCGCGCATCCGCCCCGTAGTGAGCTGCACGCTGCTGGCCATGACCCTGGTTGCAGGGGCGGCCGCCTGTGGCGGGCCAGATGGCCATCCGCTCGCCGAGCAGCCGTACGACGCGGCGGACGAGATCTCCTCCAACGTCCCCAAGGGCAACGAGAAGGCCGACCCGGACAAGCCCCTCGAAGTCACCGCAACGGGTGACGACGGCAGGATCACCGACGTGACCGCCGTGGACACCGCCGGGCATCATCTCCAGGGCGAGCTCGCGGCCGACGGCCTGCGTTGGCACTCCACCGTCCCGCTCGCGGCCGGTACCCGCTACAACGTGAAGGTCAGCGTCGAGGACGACGACGGCGCCCCAGGCAGCCGTACGCTCTCCTTCGAGACGGCCCCGGCAAAGAAGCTCCTGACGGTCACCTTCGGCCCGCACGCGGGCACCTACGGCGTCGGACAGCCCATCACGGCCGAACTCAGCGCCCCGGTCAAGGACAAGGCGGCCCGGGCCACCGTGGAACGCTCCCTGCGGGTCCGCTCCACGCCCGCCGTGACCGGCTCCTGGTACTGGGTCGACGACAAGATCCTGCACTACCGCCCGCAGGAGTACTGGCCCGCCCGGGCCAGCATCGAGGTCAGCAGCAACATGGCGGGCATCAGGGTCGCCAAGGGGTTGTACGGGGGCCCCACGAAAGCGTTGAAGATCACCACCGGGGACCGCGTCGAGGCCATCACCGACGCCGCCGCGCACACCATGACGGTCAAGCGCAACGGGAAAGTGATCAACACCATTCCGGTGACCACCGGAAAGCCCGGCTTCGACACCCGCAACGGCGTCAAGGTCGTGCTGAGCAAGGAGTACTCCGTACGCATGCGCGGGGAGACCATCGGTATCTCGAGCGACTCCAGCGACGGGTACGACCTGCTGGTCTACTACGCGACCCGCGTCACCTGGAGCGGTGAGTACGTGCACGCGGCCCCCTGGTCCGTCGGCTCACAGGGGTACGAGAACGTCAGCCACGGCTGTACGGGCATGAGCAACACCCAGGCCCAGTGGTTCTTCAACACCGTGCGCGAGGGCGACATCGTCGACGTGGTGGGCAGTCATGGCCCGACGATGACGCCGTTCGACAACGGCTACGGCGACTGGAACCTGTCCTGGGCGAAATGGCAGCAGGGCAGCGCGCTCAACGCCACCGCGGCGCCCACGGACACCGTCCAGGCGGCGCGGCTGCGCCCCGAGGTCTGACCGGCCGGGGGAGTGCACCGCCCCTCGGAGGGACGTGACGCGGCCCGGTCCGCGGCGCAGCCGCGGACCGGGCCGCGGCAGGACTCAGGACTGCACGCAGAGCCTGCTGCGCAGCAGGGCGGCCAGGGCGTCCGCGAACTCGACCGGCTCGACCGGCAGGGTCACCGCGGCGTCCGCGCGGCTCCAGGTGGCGAGCCAGGCGTCCTGCGGGCGCCCGATGAGCAGCAGCACCGGCGGGCAGTGGAAGATCTCGTCCTTGATCTGCCGGCAGACGCCCATGCCGCCCGCAGGGGCCGTCTCGCCGTCCAGCACGCAGACATCGATGCCTCCGTTGTCCAGCGCCGTCAGGACGGCCGGCAGCGTGGCGCACTCCACGAACTCCACCGGTGGCACGTCCGCCGCAGGCCTGCGACCGGCGGCCAGCCTCACCTGCTCGCGGGTGTTGGCGTCGTCGCTGTAGACCAGGACCGTGGCGGTCGGCTGCATTGTTCCTCCGTGACATCTGTGTCTTCGGGGCTCTCGGGGCATGAACCGATGCGCGGATCGTACTCCGACCGACAGCCTGTCAGCACCGGTAATGACAGCGATTCGATGGGCCGTTCGGGCAGGACACACCCTGCTGACACACCGAACGGCACCCCCCGGAGTGAGGGCGGGATAAGCGACCGACATAATGTCGGTCGTGGCGACAGCAACGACAGTAGAAACCGGGCACGCGCACCCGTCGGTCAATCGACCGAACCTCACCAGCGTCGGAACCATCATCTGGTTGAGTTCCGAGCTGATGTTCTTCGCGGCCCTCTTCGCGATGTACTTCACCCTCCGATCGGTGATGGGACCCGACCACTGGAAGGAAATGGCTTCGGCCCTGAACTTCCCGTTCTCGGCGACGAACACCACGATCCTGGTGCTCTCCTCCCTCACCTGCCAGCTCGGCGTCTTCGCCGCGGAGCGGGGCGATGTGAAGAAGCTCCGTGCCTGGTTCGTGATCACTTTCGTGATGGGTGCGATCTTCATCGGAGGCCAGGTCTTCGAGTACACCGAGCTGGTGAAGAAGGACGGCCTCTCGCTGTCCTCCGACCCGTACGGCTCGGTGTTCTACCTGACCACCGGCTTCCACGGTCTGCACGTGACAGGCGGTCTCATCGCCTTCCTGCTCGTACTGGGCAGGACATACGCGGCCAAGAGGTTCACCCACGAACAGGCGACCGCTGCCATCGTCGTGTCCTATTACTGGCACTTCGTCGATGTCGTGTGGATCGGCCTCTTCGCCACGATCTACATGATCAAGTAACCGGGCTCGAACCCGAACCACATCCAGCATCGACGCAGAAGATCCTGACACCGGGGTAATCCGTGAAAAAGCTCTCCGCACGACGACGCCATCCGTTGGCGGCGGTCGTCGTACTACTCCTCGCGCTGGCGGCCACTGGGGGGCTGTACGCCGCGTTTGCGCCCGCGAGCAAGGCGCAGGCCGACGACACCGCCCAGTCCCTCGCCATCGATGAGGGCAAGAAGCTGTACTCCGTCGGTTGCGCCAGCTGCCACGGAACCGGCGGTCAGGGCACGTCCGACGGGCCGAGCCTGGTCGGCGTGGGCTCCGCCGCCGTCGACTTCCAGGTCGGCACGGGCCGTATGCCCGCCCAGCAGCCGGGTGCCCAGGTACCCAAGAAGAAGGTCATCTACACCCAGGCCGAGATCGACCAGCTCGCGGCCTACGTCGCGTCGCTCGGCGCCGGCCCGGTCGTGCCGACCGAGGCGCAGGTCAACCCCGAGGGCGCCGACATCGCCAGGGGTGGCGACCTGTTCCGTACCAACTGCGCGCAGTGCCACAACTTCACCGGTGAGGGCGGTGCCCTGACGAAGGGCAAGTACGCCCCCAGCCTTGAGGGTGTGGACCCGAAGCACGTCTACGAGGCCATGCAGACCGGCCCGCAGAGCATGCCGTCCTTCCCCGACTCGACGATGCCCGAGCAGCAGAAGCGGGACATCATCGCGTACATCAAGACCGTCAACAGCGCCGAGTCCGAGACCCCTGGTGGCCTCAAGCTGGGCGGGCTCGGTCCGGTCAGCGAGGGTCTGTTTGCCTGGATCTTCGGTCTGGGCGCACTCATCGCAGTTGCCGTCTGGGTCGCAGCCCACACCGCTAAGGCCAAGAAGTCATGAGTAGCCAAGAGATTCCAGAAGAGAACCTGCCCGCAGAGCAGGCCGCCGCGCACGGCGCGGTGAAGGTTGCGGACGACCCGTTCGCCGACCCGGGGCTGCCGGCCCACCGGCCGCGCATCCAGGACATCGACGAACGGGCCGCGAAGCGGTCCGAGCGCACGGTCGCGCTCCTGTTCGTGCTGTCCATGCTGGCGACGATCGGCTTCATCGCCTCGTACGTCATCTTCCCGGTGGACAAGATCGTGTTCATCTGGCCGTTCGGCCACGTGAGTGCGCTCAACTTCTCCCTCGGGCTGACCCTGGGCGTGGCTCTCTTCACGATCGGCGCGGGCGCCGTCCACTGGGCGCGCACCCTGATGTCCGACGTGGAGGTCGCCGACGACCGGCACGCCATCGAGGCGGAGCCCGAGGTCAAGGCGAAGGTTCTCGCCGACTTCGCGGCCGGTGCGGAGGAGTCCGCCTTCGGCCGGCGCAAGCTGATCCGCAACACCCTGTTCGGCGCGCTGGCCCTGGTGCCGCTCTCCGGCGTGATGCTGCTGCGCGACCTCGGTCCGCTGCCGGAGAAGAAGCTCCGTCAGACCCTGTGGGCCAAGGGCAAGCAGCTCATCAACATGAACACGATGGAGCCGCTGCGTCCCGAGGACGTCGCCGTCGGTTCGCTCACCTTCGCCATGCCCGAGGGCCTGAAGGAGGAGGACCACGACTTCCAGACGCAGATCGCCAAGGCCGCGCTGATGATCATCCGTATCCAGCCGGAGAACATCAAGGACAAGCGCGAGCGCGAGTGGGCCCACGAGGGCATCGTGGCGTTCTCGAAGATCTGCACCCACGTCGGCTGCCCGATCAGCCTGTACGAGCAGCAGACGCACCACGTGCTCTGCCCGTGCCACCAGTCCACCTTCGACCTCTCCGACGGCGCCCGCGTCATCTTCGGTCCGGCCGGTCACTCTCTCCCGCAGCTGCGGATCGGCGTGAACAGCGAGGGCAACCTCGAGGCGCTCGGTGACTTCGAAGAGCCCGTCGGTCCTGCATTCTGGGAGCGCGGATGAGTACTGCGACCGACACGAACCGCAAGGCGCCCGCCGGTGAGCGGGTGGCCGACTGGGCGGACGGCCGGCTCGGGATCTACTCCCTGGCCAAGGCCAACATGCGCAAGATCTTCCCGGACCACTGGTCCTTCATGCTCGGTGAAGTCGCGCTGTACAGCTTCATCATCATCATCCTCACGGGTGTGTATCTGACGCTGTTCTTCCACCCGAGCATGAACGAGGTCGTGTACCACGGCCCGTACGAGCCGATGCAGGGCATCCGGATGTCCGAGGCCTACGCCTCGACGCTGAACATCAGCTTCGACGTCCGCGGTGGTCTGCTGGTCCGTCAGATCCACCACTGGGCCGCGCTGATCTTCCTGGCCGCCATGTTCGTGCACATGATGCGCGTGTTCTTCACGGGTGCGTTCCGCAAGCCGCGCGAGATCAACTGGCTGTTCGGCTTCCTGCTGTTCGTGCTGGGCATGTTCACCGGCTTCACGGGCTACTCGCTCCCGGACGACCTGCTCTCGGGTACGGGTGTCCGCTTCACCCAGGGCGCGATCCTGTCCACGCCGATCGTCGGCACGTACATCTCGATGTTCCTGTTCGGCGGAGAGTTCCCCGGCGGCGACTTCGTCGCCAGGTTCTACTCGATCCACATCCTGCTGCTGCCGGGCATCATGCTCGGCCTGGTGGTCGGCCACCTGATCCTGGTCTTCTACCACAAGCACACGCAGTTCGCGGGTCCCGGCCGCACCAACAAGAACGTCGTCGGCATGCCGCTGCTGCCGATCTACATGGCGAAGGCCGGAGGCTTCTTCTTCCTGGTCTTCGGTGTCATCGCGGTCATCGCGGCGATCGCCTCGATCAACCCGATCTGGGCCATCGGCCCGTACCGGCCGGACCAGGTGTCCACCGGCGCCCAGCCCGACTGGTACATGGGCTTCGCCGAGGGCCTGATCCGTGTGATGCCGGGCTGGGAGATCAACCTGTGGGGTCACACGCTCGTCCTGGGTGTGTTCATCCCGCTGATGGCCTTCGGCCTGGTGCTCGCCGTGATCGCGGTCTACCCGTTCGTCGAGTCCTGGGTCACCGGGGACAAGCGTGAGCACCACATCCTGGACCGCCCGCGCAACGCCCCGACCCGGACGGCCTTCGGCGTCGCCTGGATCACGGAGTACATCATCGTCTTCATCGGCGGTGGCAACGACCTCTGGGCCACGCACTTCCATCTCTCGCTGAACTCCATCTCGTGGTTCGTCCGGATCTTCATCTTCGTGGGCCCGGTCCTGGCGTTCCTCGTCACGAAGCGGATCTGCCTCGGCCTCCAGCGCCGCGACAAGGAGAAGGTGCTGCACGGGCGCGAGTCCGGCATCATCAAGCGCCTGCCGCACGGTGAGTTCGTCGAGATCCACGAGCCGCTCGGTCCGGAGCAGCTGCACACGCTCACCGCGCACGAGCAGTACAAGCCGGTCGAGATCGGCCCGACGGTCGACGAGAACGGTGTCGAGCGCAAGGTGCCCGCGATGCAGAAGCTGCGCGCCAAGCTCAGCAAGGGCTACTACGGCGAGTTCAACCAGATCGCCAAGCCCACTGTCGAGGAGTACAAGGAGATCACCAGCGGCCACGGCCACCACTGATCATCCTGACTGATCGCCACAGCGGGAGCCCCGTCCATTCGATGGACGGGGCTCTTCGCTGTCCCGGGCGCTCGATAGGGTGGAGTCCGTACCCTTATCGGCTGTGGACCCCCAGGAGCGGACCATGAACGTTGTGACCCCGGTCGGCGGCGACAGCGTGGCGGCTCGTTCCTGGCCCGGCGTGCTGAACCCCCTGCTGCGCGGCGAGGACCTGACCGCCGACGACACCGCGTGGGCGATGGACCACATCATGAGCGGCGAGGCGACCGACGCCCAGATCGCCGGTTTCGCGGTGGCGCTGCGCGCCAAGGGTGAGACGGTCGACGAGGTGTCCGGCCTGGTGCGGGCGATGTACGCGCACGCGAACATCATCGAGGTGCCGGGCCGCACGGTCGACATCGTCGGCACCGGCGGCGATCTGGCCAAGACGGTCAACATCTCCACGATGGCGGCGATCGTCATCGCCGGTACGGGGGCCCGGGTCGTCAAGCACGGCAACCGCGCCGCCTCCTCGGCCAGCGGCTCCTCCGACGTGCTGGAGAAGCTCGGCGTCAATCTGGACCTCACCCCGCGCCGGGTCGTCGAGGTCGCCGAGGAGGCGGGCATCACCTTCTGCTTCGCCGTGAAGTTCCACCCCGCCCTGCGGTACGCGGCCAAGGCCCGCAAGGAACTCGGCGCGCAGACCACGTTCAACATCCTCGGCCCGCTGACCAACCCGGCCCGGGTGCGCTCCCAGGCGATCGGCGTGGCCGACCTGCGGATGGCGCCCATCGTCGCGGGCGTGCTCGCCGAGCGGGGCAACTCGGCGCTGGTCTTCCGCGGTGACGACGGATTGGACGAGCTGACCACCACCGCGACGTCCCGGGTCTGGGTGGTCCGCGACGGTGCGGTGCGCGAGGAGACGTTCGACCCGCGCGACGTCGGCCTGGAGATCGTGCCGGTCGAGGCGCTGCGCGGCGCCGACGCCTCGTACAACGCGGACGTGGCCCGGCGGGTGCTGGCCGGCGAGACCGGCCCGGTGCGCGACGCGGTGCTGCTCAACGCGGCGGCGGCGCTGGTCGCGCTGGACCCCGCCGAGCGCACGCTGAACGAGCAGCTGGCCGCCGGGATCGCGAAGGCCGCCGAGTCCATCGACTCGGGGGCGGCCCGGGCGGCGCTGGAGCGCTGGGTGACGGCCAGCAACGCCTGAACGAACGGTGATACGGCCCGCAAGGCGCAGTCCAGATCTCGGACTGCGCCTTGCGGGCCGACGCACGTATGGCAAGATGCTGCACAGGTCATGAGTGACAGCGACTACGGCCCCGGCCCGCTGTCCGGCAACCCTCCGTCCGTGGCGGGGTGCCCCGGGTGAAGACCAGGCCGTAGGCAGCGAGGTCTGCGGCAAGCGCGGACCCCGTGACATCTGTGTATGTCGCATCCCCGGGGTCCTGGTCCTCGAGGAGCCTCTTGTGAGCAAGCGAATGCGATAGGGCCCGTTCCGGCCCTCCTCCGCACACCCCTTTTCTTCTCCTGCGCTGCCGCGTACCCGCCGGCGCAGTGAATTCGCCTGCCTGTTACGGGAGTTCGCCATGTCCGTCATCACCGCTGCCGCCGACCAGTCCGTTTGTGCCACGCTGCCCGTTCTGGGCAAGGATGTGACCGTTCCGCTCGTGACCGGCGGAGAGGTCACGTACGCCGCCCTGGACTATGCGGCCAGCGCCCCGGCGCTGCAGCGGGTGTGGGACGACGTCGCCGCGTACGCCCCGTACTACGGCAGTGTCCACCGCGGCGCCGGCTACCTCTCGCAGCTCTCCACGGACCTCTTCGAGAACAGCCGGAAGACCGTCGCCGAGTTCCTCGGCTGCCGCGCCGACGACCAGGTGATCTTCACCCGCTCGACCACCGACTCGCTGAACCTGCTGGCCGCGGTGGTCCCCGCCGACTGCCAGGTCTTCGTGTACGAGACCGAGCACCACGCCTCGCTGCTGCCCTGGCGCGACGCCCGCGTGACCTACCTCAACGCCCCGCGCACCCCGGCCCAGGCCGTCGAGACGCTGGAGCGCGCGCTCGCCGACCGTGACCCCTACGGCCCCGCGCTGGTCTGCGTCACGGGCGCCTCGAACGTCACCGGTGAGCTGTGGCCGGTGAAGGAGCTGGCGGCCGCCGCGCATGCGCACGGTGCCCGGATCGTGCTGGACGCCGCGCAGCTCGCGCCCCACCACCCGGTCGACATCGACGACCTCGACGTCGACTGGGTCGCCCTCTCCGGGCACAAGCTGTACGCGCCGTTCGGCTCCGGTGTGCTCGCCGGCCGCGCGGACTGGCTGCAGGACGCCGAGCCCTACCTGGCCGGTGGCGGCGCCTCACGGAAGGTGGCCCGGCGCACCGACGGGGGCGTGGACGTGGAATGGCACTCCACCGCCGCCCGGCACGAGGCCGGTTCCCCCAACGTCATCGGCGTCTACTCCATCGCCTCCGCCTGCAAGGCCCTCACCGAGGCCGGCTTCGACCGCCTGGTCGCCCGTGAGCAGCAGCTCGTCACCCGGGTCCGCGCAGGCCTCGCCGAGGTCCCGGAGGTCAAGGTGCTGTCACTGTTCGGCGAGGACGCCCCGCGGGTCGGCGTCATCTCCTTCGTCGTGGAGGGCTGGAACAGCTCGCACTTCGCCGCGGCGCTCTCCGCCGAGTACGGCATCGGGGTGCGGGACGGACTGTTCTGCGCCCACCCGCTGGTGCGGACCCTGCTCGACAGCGACCCGCAGGACCCGGGCGTGTGCGGTGCGCCGGAGGCCGAGCCGGGCGAACGCTCGCTGAACGCGATCCGGGTCAGCTTCGGCGCCGGTACGCCGGACGAGCACATCGAGCGCTTCGTCCGCGCGGTCAAGGAACTGGTGAGCAAGGGCGCGCAGTGGAAGTACCGCACCGAGGACGGCCGTTGCGTCCCGGACCGTGGCGCGGCGCAGGTCTGACCGGTCCTGAACGGGGACCGTCGTGACGTGGGCCGGGGACGGGCAGCTGCCCGTCCCCGGCCCACGTCACGATGTCGTCTTGCGCGTCCTACGCGTCCAGACCGATGGCGAAGGCCGCCTCCAGGTCGTGCTGCGAGTACGTACGGAACGCGACATGCGTGTCGGTGGCCTCGACGCCCGGGATCTTGCTGATCCGGCCGGGGATGACGTCGGCGAGATCGTCGTGCTTGGCCACCCGGACCATGGCGATCAGGTCGTACGTACCGGTGACCGAGAAGACCTCGCTGACGCTGTCCAGCGCCGCGATGGACTCGGCGATCTCGGGAATCCGGTCCACGCTGGTTTTGATGAGCACGATCGCGGTGATCACGGCTGGCTTTCTCCCTCGGTGGCCGTGGCTGGAGTCTTCACTCTAGCCCCACAGCGGTAACGCCCCCAGGCGTAGAGGAAGCCGGTGGCGAAGCCGACCACATGGGCGAGATAGGCCACCCCCGGACCGCTGCCCGCACCCTGCGCGGCCATCCACTGCAGGGCGAACCAGAAGATCAGCACGATCCAGGCGGGAAAGCGCAGCGGCAGGAAGAACAGGAACGGGAAGAGGCTGGTCACCCGGGCCCGGGGGAACAGGTAGAGGAACGCCCCCAGCACCGCGGAGATCGCCCCCGACGCTCCGACGAGGGTCTGGTCGGAGTCGGCGTGCGCCGCCGCGTACGCCAGCAGTGCGAGGTAGCCGCAGCCGAGATAGAAGAAGACGAACTCGGTGTGGCCCATCCGCTCCTCCGCCATGGCCCCGAAGACGTACAGAAAGAGCATGTTGCCGAGCAGATGCAGCCAGCTGCCGTGCACGAAGAGCGCGGTGAGCGGCGTGAGCAGGGCATGTGCGGAGCCGTTCCACAGGTCGGTGGGGATCACCCCCCAGCGTTCGAAGTATCCGGCCTGGGCGGCGAGCAGGGTGTCGGCGGTGCCGTGCGTCGGATTGAACCCCGAGAGCGGGCTGATCACGAAGATGGCGCAGCACAGACCGATGAGGGCATACGTCGCCTGGGCTCCGCCCGCGGTGGCGGCACGCACCAGTCTGCCGGTCAGTCCGCCCACCACAGCACGCCGTTCGATCATGAACAGAGCATGACGCAAGGGGAGGGAACGGGGCAGACCGCCTCGCCGTGTCGATGGGTATGCGCAAGGCCGTAGGGTTGCAGCAGGGCATCCGCAGTTCGACGGCGCACCGCGAGATCCTTGGCAGGTTGCAGCACGACGCTCGACGAAAAGAGGACGCAACGATGACGACGGTTCCCCAGCCGACCGATGGGACCCGCTGGCGCTGCACGCTCTGCGGGAATCTCACGCGCTTCGATGTGACGCGCTCCTCCAAGGTCGTCGAGTACGTGCATCTGGACCTGGCCGGAGAGGCGACCGTCGAGGAACGCGAGGTGGTCAGTGAGACCATCGAGTCGGTCCGCTGCCGCTGGTGCAATGCGGTGGACCAGATCGAACTAGTCGACAGGCCAGGTGCCGACTCCTGACGGGGCCGTGCGGACAGACAATTTTGGGGTGACGGATCGTGGAGCAGCCCGCTAGCGGCGCCGAGCCGGCCGATGGGGCCGGTGACGCCGTCGAGGTGCTCGACCGCCCGCTGCCCGAAGGCGTACGGCGACGGGTCGTCGCGCTGGTCTCGGACGCGTTCGGTGGCCTCACGGTCACCGAACTCCCCGCCCAGCTGAGGCAGTACGCCCGCTTCACTCCGACCCGGCGCGCCAAGTTCGCCGGGAATGCGATGGCGGCCGCCCTGGAGGGCGACACCCTGTTCCGCCAGCGCATCGGTGAGCGGCTCCGGGAGTCGCAGCCCGAGCTGGCCGCCGCCGTGGAGGCGGGATCGCCGCCCGCCGCCGCCGACCCCGTCGATGTGGCCGCAGCGGCCTACGTGCTGCGGCCGGCCGGCTGGGTGAAGCTGGTCGCCGCGGCCGGCGAGGAGGTCCAGCGGGCCGACGCCGAACGCGCCGACGAGGAGAGCCGACGCGAACTGGAACGGCTGCGCGAGGAGCTCGCGCAGGCCCGGACCCAGACGAAGAGCGAGACCGAACGGCTCCGCGCCGAGCTGGACGCGGCCCGCAAGGAGGCCGACGCGCTGCAGCGCAAACTGCGCTCCGCGCTCAACGAGGTCAAGCGCGGCGAGGCCGCTGTCCGCCGGGGCAAGGCCGAGACCGAGACCGTACGGACCGAGGCGGCCGCCCGGATCTCCGCGGCGGAGAGCGAGACCCGGCGGCTGCGGGCCCGGCTCGGGGAGGCCGAGGCGTCCGTCGAGGCGGGCCGCCGGGCCGCCCGGGAGGGCCGCTCGGTCGAGGACATGCGGCTGCGGCTGCTGCTCGACACGGTGCTCGACGCGGCCCGCGGGCTGCGCCGCGAACTGGCTCTGCCGCCCTCCTCGATCCGTCCCGCGGACAGCGTCGACGCGGTCCAGCCCGGTGCGATGTCACCCAAGGACATTGCGACCAGGGCGCTTTCGGAGACCGATCCGGCCCTGCTCGACCAGTTGCTGGCACTGCCGCAGGCGCATCTGATCGTGGACGGCTACAACGTCACGAAGACCGGTTATCCGCAGCTGCCGCTGGAGAAGCAGCGGCTTCGGCTGCTGGGCGGTCTCGCGGTGCTCGCGGCACAGTCCGGCGCCGAGATGACCTGTGTCTTCGACGGGGCCGAACTGGCCGCTCCGGTACTGCTCGCACCGCCGCGAGGAGTACGGGTGCTGTTCAGCAAGCCGGGCGTGACCGCCGACGAGCTCATCCGTCAACTGGCCCGTGCCGAACCTCCGGGCAGGCCGGTCGTGGTGGTCTCCACCGACCGCGAAGTGGCGGACGGTGTGGCGAAGGTGGGAGCCAGGCCCGTTGCGTCCGTCTTGCTCCTGAAGCGGCTTTCGCGCGTCTAGTGAACCTTGTGGTGTCTTGCCGGAATTTATGGAACGGTCCGTCAAGTCACCGCTACACGCCGTGTGATGTGAGCAAAGAAGTGACTTCTGGGGCGAGATTTTTCTTGTGAGGATTTGAACTGATCACAAGATGGTCACTAGGGTCGGGCTTCGAACCTTCGCACGGTTGATCACCCACCCGGGGTGGCAGCGAAGGAACCGCCGAGTCCGTGACGTGCACGGAGCCGGGGAGTTCATTCCCCACAGCCCGGTAGGCGGCTCGAGGAAGAAGGAGCTCGCCTTCGTGGCGTCCCACCGTCGTCCCAAGCAGCCGAGCCGCACCCGCGTGACCGTGCTCACCGCGACCGCCGCTGCGGCCGTGGCCCTGACCTCCCAGGCCGCCCACGCCGACCCCAAGCCGACCAAGAGCGAGGTCAAGGCGAAGGTCGACAAGCTCTACCACGAGGCGGAGACGGCCACCGAGAAGTACAACGGGGCCAAGGAGCAGCAGCAGAAGCTCGAGAAGCAGGTCGACGCGCTGCAGGACAAGGTGGCCCGCGGCCAGCAGGATCTCAACACGCTGCGCAGCGGCATCGGTTCGCTCGCCGCCGCGCAGTACCGCTCCGGTGGCATCGACCCGTCCGTGCAGCTCTTCCTCGCTTCGGACCCGGACAGCTTCCTCGACGAGGCCTCGGCCCTCGACCAGCTGACGGCCAAGCAGACCGAGTCCCTGGAGAAGATCCAGGAGAAGCAGCGCTCCCTCGCGCAGCAGCGCAAGGAGGCCCAGGACAAGCTGGCCGACCTTGCGGACGTCCGCAAGACGCTCGGTGAGAACAAGAAGAAGTTCCAGGGCAAGCTCGCCGAGGCGCAGCGCCTGCTCAATACCCTGACCGCCGCCGAGCGCGAGAAGATGCGCCAGGACGACCTGCGCGCCAGCCGCGCCGCGGGGAGCCGGGTCGACCTGGGCAACGAGGTCCCCGCCTCGGCCCGTGGCGCCGCCGCCCTCAACGCTGCCGCCACGCAGCTGGGCAAGCCGTACGTCTCCGGCGGCACCGGCCCCAACTCCTTCGACTGCTCGGGTCTGACCCAGTGGGCGTACGCCCAGGCCGGCGTCTCCATCACCCGCACCACGTACACCCAGATCAACGACGGCGTCCGGATAGGCCGCAGCGCCCTCAAGCCGGGCGACCTGGTCTTCTTCAACAGCACGTCGCACGTGGCCCTTTACGCGGGCAACAACACCGTCATCCACGCCCCGAAGCCGGGCGCCGTGGTCCGCTACGAATCGATGAACACCATCGGCAGCTTCCAGGTCGGCGTACGCATCTGACGGCGCCCGAACGGGCGAATTCCCGCGCCCCGCACTGAGAGTCCGCCCCGCCGGAGACCACAGGTCACCGGCGGGGCGTTCGGTTTCTGTACCCCTCGGACGACCGGCGCGGCCGGTCGTCCGCCCCGTGGCCGCCCGACTACTGTCTGCCTGCTGTGCAGCTCCCGACCGTCGGTCCGCCCGCCCCGGGTGGCAGGAAGCTGCACACATCTGCGTACAGCGGAAGGGAGTGCGGCGTCCTGTGGTGTCCCATCGCCGTTCCACACAGCCCGGCACCGGCCGGAGTGTCCGGGTCACAGTCCTGTCGGCGGCAGCGGCCACCGCTGCCGCCGCACTCGGCGCGGCCACCGCGAACGCCGACCCGAAGGACACACCCCGGACCACGAGGGCCGAGGTCGACCGGTTGTACAGCGAGGCCGAGCGAGCCACCGAGCTGTTCAACAGGGCGGGGGAGAACGCCGACCGGCTGCGCGCCGAGGTGAACCGGACCCAGGAGCTGGCGGCCCGCAGCCAGGATCAGATCAACCGGCTGCGCACGGCGGTCGGTTCGGCCGCCGCCGCGCAGTACCGCTCGGGCACCGTCGACCCCACGCTCGCCCTGCTGCTCTCCTCCGACCCGGACAGCTACCTCGACCGGGCGGCCACCCTCGACCGGCTGAACGCCCGCCGGGTGAGCACCCTGCACAAACTCCGGCAGGCCCAGCGCGGGCTCGCCCAGATCCGGGCGCAGGCGACCCGCTCGCTGGCCGGCCTGGAGCGTAACCGGACCGCAGCCACCCGCCACAAACAGACCGTCGAGCAGAAGCTCCAGCAGGCCCAGCTGCTGCTGAACTCGCTGCCGGCCGCCGAGCGGGCTGCCTTCGGCCGGGCCTCGCGCTCCGTCCGCGGCGATGTGTTCCCCGGCCTGACCGATCTGGCGCCGGCCTCGTCCCGGGCGGCGGCCGCTGTGATGGCGGCCCGGACGGCCGTCGGACGCCCGTACATCTGGGGTGCCAACGGACCTGCCGGATTCGACTGCTCCGGACTGATGCAGTGGTCGTACGCCCAGGCCGGCGTCAGCCTGCCGCGGACCTCGCAGGCCCAGCGGTACGCCGGACGCATGGTGCCGCTCTCCCTGGCCCGCCCCGGAGATCTGGTCGCCTACCGGTCGGACGCCAGCCACATCGCCATGTACGTCGGCAACGGTCAGGTGATCCACGCCCCCTACCCGGGCGCGCCGGTCCGCTACGACCCGGTCGGCATGATGCCCGTCTCCTCGGTCACCCGCATCTGACCCGTACCCTCGGTCGGGTGGCTGACCAGGGACGTACCGCAGGCCGGGGACGTGACGGACGACGACGGCGCGCGGTGGGCGCGGCGCTCGCCGGGCTGCTGCTCGCCTCCGGCTGCACGACGGCCCCTGCCGGCACCGCCCCCTCCGGCACCGCCCCCTCCGGCACCGCCCCCGCCACCCCGGGCGCCACCGTCCGCGCCGTCGGCGCCACCCTGGACCGGCGCGCCGCCGCCGTCCTGGACCACGACGCGGACGGCTATCTGGCCGCGATCGCGCCCGGGGCCACCGGACTGCGGACGGCCCAGCGCCGCGAACTGGCGAACCTCGCCGATGTCCCGCTGAGCTCGTGGACGTACCGGGTGACCCGGGTGCGCGAGCACGGCGCGGACCGGGCCACCGCCGACGTCGAACTGCGCTACCGGATCGCCGGCTACGACAGCGCCCCGGTCACCGCGGACCGGGTCATCGACCTGGAGCGGCACGGGGCGGACGGCCGCTGGTACATCGCGGCCGACCGGGCCGGGAAGGACAGCGCCCCCCAGCTCTGGCAGCAGGGGGACGTGCGGGTGGTACGCGGCAGCCACAGCCTCGTCCTCGGAGTCGGCCGCACCCGGCAGGAGCTGCGCCGGATCGCGGACGCGGAGGACCGCGCGGTGCTCGCGGTCTCCGCGGCCTGGCCCGACCGCTGGGCCGGCCGCGTGGTGGTGCTGGTGCCGGCGACCGTCGAGGCGATGGCGGGGCTGCTCGGGGCGCCGGCGGCGAACTACCGGGACATCGCGGCCGTCACCACCGCGCAGACCGGCGGCCGGGCGCCGGCGGACCGGGTGATCGTCAACCCGCAGGCGTACGCGGTGCTCGGCGCGTTCGGGCAGCAGGTCGTCCTCACCCACGAGACCACCCATGTCGCCACCCGTGCCCACACCTCCGCCGCCACGCCGACCTGGCTCTCCGAGGGCTTCGCCGACTGGGCGGCCTACCGCGGCGAGGACCGGACCGCCGTGCAGCTGGCACCGGAGCTGGCCGAGGCCGTCCGGGCCGGCGAGCTGCCCGCCGCGCTCCCCACGGACGAGGAGTTCGCCTTCGGTGGCGACTCCGCGCGGCTGGCGAGGGCGTACGAGGGCGGCTGGCTGGCCTGCGCACTGATTGCCGACCACTGGGGCGAGAAGAAGCTGTTCGCCCTCTACCGGGCCGTCGGAGGGCACTCAGGGCGGGACGGAGCGGTGGAGCAGGCTCTGCAGGAGGTGCTCGGCACCACCCCGCAGGACTTCACGGCGCGCTGGCGGGAGTTTCTGCGGTCCCGTCTCGGCTGACGTCCCGGAGCGGTGCGGGCTCCGGGGCCGCGGCCGGGAGGACCGGCGTCCGCCGCTCGCGGCCACGGGGCTCGGTCACCGTCTGCCGCCACAGCCGCCCGGCCGCGACGAGGGTCGCCGCGACCAGCAGGCCATTGCGTACGAACATCAGCGTCACGCCCGTCGCGTCGCTGGTCACCACATGGACGAACCCGAGCGGGAACTCCAGCTGAGTGACCCCCGTCGCGACCAGCACCAGCCCGGCCGGCAACCCCATCCGGCCGGACCGGAAGACCAGACAGACCGCCGCCAGGCCGACCAGCCACAGCATGTACTGGGGGCTGATCACCCGGCTGGTGGTCGTGAACAGCAGCACCGCGGTGAACGCCGCGTCGGCCGTGGTGCCCGGCCCGAACGTGCGGGCCCGCAGCCGCCACACCAGCAGCCAGCCGAAGGCCACCAGACTCAGGCCGAGCGCCAGCGTGCTCACCAGCGGCACGTGCGGACCGAGGAACTCCAGCGACCCGTAGTGCAGCTCCACCCGGCCCTGCCAGCCGAACTGCCGCGCCACATGGAAGACCAGCGCACCCAGCGACTCGACCTCGGTGCCCCGGTCGCGCTGGAAGCCGAGGAAGGCCAGCGCACCCGGCATCGCCGCCGCGCACCCCACCAGCAGCCCGGCCGCCGTCACCGCGGCCGTCGTCCACGAACGGCGGGTGCGGGCGCCGGGCGCGGTGCCGGCGAGCAGCAGTACCGGCCACACCTTCAGCAGCGCACCGAACGCGGCCAGAGCCCCCAGGACCCGCGGATGTCGTACCCCCGCGAGCAGCGCCGCCACCGCCACCGCCGTCACCATCACGTCGTACCGGGCGTACGCCGTTGTGCCGAGCAGCGGCACCCCCGCCACCCACACCCAGGCGCCCGCGGTCCGCCGGCCGGTACGGCTTCCCGCGTACAGCAGCAGACCCAGCACCAGTGCGTCGCAGAGGCACACGAGAACGAAGAAGGCCGCGGTGTAGTCCAGGAACGGCAGCAGGGCGGGGGAGAGGATGGCGAGCGCCGCGACGGGCGGGTACTGCCAGGTGACGTCGGACTGCGGGTACGTGCCGCTCTTCAGCACCTCGGACCAGCCGTGGTAGATCACCGAGACGTCGCTCGTCACGTCCGGGCCCGGCACGGTGACGACCTTGAAGACGCAGAGCAGCAACACGGCCCTGGTCAGGGCCCACATCGCCATGGGTGCGAGAATTCTGCCGGTGCCGCCTGCTGCCGTCATGGCCGCGCTCATCCCCTTTGCCGGTGGCTCGAAGAGTCATGATGCACGGAGTGCCTGTGGGGGAACCATGCGGGCGGGCGGTTCGGTACTGTCGGCGGCGATGGACAAGACCCTGATCGTGACCAACGACTTTCCGCCCCGACCCGGCGGTATCCAGGCATTCCTGCACAATATGGCGCTGCGCCTGGACCCCGGACAACTCGTCGTCTACGCCTCCACCTGGAAGCGGAGCCCCGAGGGCGTGGCGGTCACCGCCGCGTTCGACGCCGAGCAGCCGTTCACCGTCGTCCGTGACCGCGCGACCATGCTGCTGCCGACGCCGCGGGTGACCCGGCGCGCGGTCGAGCTGCTGCGCGCGCACGACTGCACGTCCGTCTGGTTCGGTGCCGCCGCCCCGCTCGGGCTGATGGCTCCGGCGCTGCGGCGGGCCGGAGCCCGCCGGCTGGTCGCCACCACCCATGGGCACGAGGCGGGCTGGGCCCAACTGCCCGCTTCACGCCAGCTGTTGCGCCGGATCGGCGAGGGCACGGACACCCTCACCCACCTCGGCGAGTACACCCGTACCCGGATCGCGGCCGCGCTCACCCCGGAGGCCGCGGCCCGCATGGTCCAACTGCCGCCCGGTGTCGACGAGAAGACCTTCCACCCGGACTCGGGCGGGGACCGGATCCGGGCCCGGCTCGGGCTCACGGACCGGCCCGTCGTCGTCTGTGTGTCGCGGCTGGTGCCCCGCAAGGGCCAGGACACCCTGATCCTCGCGATGCCCGCGATCCTCGCGCGGGAACCGGACGCCGTACTGCTGATCGTCGGCGGCGGACCGTACGCCAAGGAACTGAAGAAGCTGGCCGAACAGACCGGCGTCACCGACTCCGTACGGTTCACCGGACCGGTGTCGTGGGAAGAGCTGCCCGCCCACTACGGCGCGGGCGACGTCTTCGCGATGCCGTGCCGCACCCGCCGCAACGGCCTGGACGTCGAGGGCCTCGGCATCGTCTATCTGGAAGCGTCCGCGACCGGACTGCCGGTGGTGGCGGGCGACTCGGGCGGCGCCCCCGACGCCGTACTGGACGGCGAGACCGGCTGGGTGGTGCGGGGCGGCTCCGTGGAGGAGACCGCCGACCGGATCGTCACCCTGCTCGGTGACCCGGAGCTGCGGCAGCGGATGGGGGAGCGGGGCCGGGCCTGGGTCGAGGAGACGTGGCGCTGGGACCTGCTGGCGGAGCGGCTCAGAGCCCTGCTGTGAGACGCGCCGGCACGGCATACGGGGAGGGGCCCGCACGATCCAGTCGTGCGGGCCCCTCCCCGTATCCGTACGGCCGTGGGATCAGCGCTGGTAGAGCGACTCGATCTCGTCCGCGAAGTCCTTCGCCACCACGTTCCGCTTCAACTTCAGCGACGGCGTTATGTGGCCCGCCTCCTCGGTGAACTGCGAGGCCAGGATGCGGAACTTCCGTACGGACTCCGCCTTGGACACCGCCGCGTTGCCCTCGTCCACGGCCCGCTGCACCTCGGCCAGCAGCTCCGGGTCCTCCCGCAGCGACTGCGCCGTCGAGCCTGCCGGTTTGCCGTGGTCCCCGGCCCAGTGCGCCAGGAACTCCTCGTCCAGGGTGACCAGCGCACCCACGAACGGCCGTCCGTCGCCGACCACCATGCACTCGGCGACCAGGGCGTGGCCGCGGATCCGGTCCTCGATCACCGCGGGAGCGACGTTCTTGCCGCCCGCGGTGACGATGATCTCCTTCTTGCGGCCGGTGATCGCGAGATAGCCGTCCTCGTCGAGGGTGCCGATGTCGCCCGTGTGGAACCAGCCGTCGGCCAGCGCCTCGGTCGTCGCCGCCTCATTGTTCCAGTAGCCCCGGAACAGGTGCTCGCCGTGCAGCAGCACCTCGCCGTCGTCGGCGATCCGCACGACCGAACCGGGCAGCGGCTGGCCGACCGTACCGATCTTCTGCCGGTCCCACGGGTTGAACGCCGTGGCCGCACACGTCTCCGTGAGGCCGTAGCCCTCCAGCACCGTGAAGCCGATGCCGCGGTAGAAGTGCCCGAGGCGCTCGCCCAGCGGTGCGCCGCCGGAGATCGCGTACTCGCCGCGGCCGCCGAGCACCGCCCGCAGCTTGCTGAACACCAGCCGGTCGAACACCTTGTGCTTGAACTTCAGGCCGATGGACGGGCCCTCGGCGGTGCCCAGCGCACGGCTGTACGCGATCGCCGTGTTCGCGGCCTTGTCGAAGATCTTTCCCTTGCCGTCCGCCTGGGCCTTGGCGCGTGCCGAGTTGTAGACCTTCTCGAAGACCCGCGGCACACCGAGGATCAGCGTCGGCCGGAACGCGGCCAGTTCGTCGGTGAGGTTCTTGATGTCCGGTACGCAGCCGAGTTTGATCGGCGCCATCACCGAAGCCACCTCGACCAGCCGTCCGAAGACATGGGCCGCGGGCAGGAAGAGCAGCACGGAGCACTCACCGGTACGGAAGAGGGGCCTCAGCCGCTCGACCACGTTGCCGCACTCCGCGAAGAAGCTGCGGTGCGTGAGCACACAGCCCTTGGGGCGGCCGGTGGTGCCCGAGGTGTAGACGATGGTCGCCGGGTCGTCGGCCCGGGCGCTCGCGCTGCGCAGGTCGACGGTCTCCTCCGAGACGTCCGAGCCCGCCGCGGTCAGCTCGCAGACCGCGCCCTTGTCGATCTGCCAGACGTTGCGCAGCCCGGGCAGCCGGTCGCGCACGGAGGCGACGGCCTCGGCGTGCGCATCGCTCTCGACGAGGGCCGCGACCGCGCCCGAGTCGCCGAGGATCCACTGGACCTGCTCGGCGGAACTGGTCTCGTACACCGGGACGGTGACCGCTCCGGCGCTCCAGATCGCGAAGTCGAGGAGTACCCATTCGAAACGGGTACGGGACATCAGCGCGACGCGGTCGCCGGGCTCGATGCCCGCCGCGATCAGGCCCTTGGCGGCGGCTCTGACCTCGGCAAGGAACTGGGTGGCCGTCACATCGGTCCAGACGCCTGCCACTTTGCGGCTCATCACCGCGACGTCGGGATGCTGTGCGGCGTTGCGGCGGATGAGATCGGTCAGGTTGCCGTCCGAGGGGACCTCGTACAGGGCCGGAAGGCTGAACTCGCGCAAAACAGCTGCTCCTCATCGGGCTCCGGTGCCACGGCTCTGTGTGACGCACCGGCTGCGGTCCAAGGTGGGAGGGTGCTCCGTGGGGTGAGCACGACTGGACTGCCCGGACGTTACCCACCGGTACGGGGTTCCCGATAGGGGTTTCCGGCCAGATGTTTTATGCGTCACACATATCGGTGGCCCTTGCGCGCACAGTAGTGCACGTGGCCGAGGACCAGGAAGTAACCGCAGGTCCGGCGGCTCTACCCACACCGCCGGCAGCGTCCTAGGGTGATCGTCATGCGAGCCGGACCGAACAGCCGAGAGGGCGCAACCGCCCGCCGCACCCGTATCCATGTGGTCAGTGACGTGCACGGGAACACCGAGGCGCTGGCCCGCGCGGGGGACGGGGCGGACGCGCTCATCTGCCTGGGTGACCTGGTGCTCTTCCTCGACTACGCCGACCACTCGCGCGGCATCTTCCCCGACCTCTTCGGCGTCGAGAACGCCGACCGGATCGTCGCGCTGCGCACGGCCCGCCGCTTCGAGGAGGCCCGCGCATTCGGCCGCGGACTCTGGGTGGGCATGGACCGCAACGCCGCCATCGTCGGTGCGGTGCGGAAGCAGTACGCCGAGATGTTCGCAGCCTTCCCCACCCCTACGTACGCGACCTACGGCAATGTCGACATACCCGGTCTCTGGCCCGAGTACGCCCGCCCCGGGACCACCGTCCTGGACGGTGAACGCGCCGAGATCGGCGGCCGTGTCTTCGGGTTCGTCGGCGGCGGACTGCAGACCCCGATGCGCACGCCGTACGAGATCGGCGACGAGGAGTACGCCGCCAAGGTCGAGGCGATCGGTGACGTGGACGTCCTGTGCACGCACATCCCGCCCGACGTCCCGGAACTGACGTACGACACGGTCGCGCGGCGCTTCGAACGCGGCAGCCGGGCCCTCCTCGACGCCATCCGCCGGACCCGCCCCCGGTACGCCGTATTCGGCCATGTCCACCAGCCGCTCGTCAGCCGGATGCGGATCGGCGCCACCGAATGCGTGAACGTCGGGCACTTCGCGTCGACCGGCCGGCCATGGGCGCTCGAGTGGTGACCGGCCCGGCCGCCACGGTCCGCGGGGGCCTGGGACGATGCGCTCCGCGCACGCGATAGCCTTCTGGCGGCAGGCCTCTGCCGACCGACCGGTACCCCGCACTGGAGGAGCCACAGCGATGGCTGAACACACCAGCTCGAGCATCACGATCGAGGCGGCACCGGCCGACGTCATGGGCGTGATCGCCGACTTCGACCGCTACCCGGAGTGGACCGGCGAGGTCAAGGAGGCCGAGATCCTCGCCAAGGACGACCAGGGCCGCGCCGAGAAGGTCCGCCTGGTCCTCGACGCCGGCGCGATCAAGGACGATCACACCCTCGCGTACACCTGGACCGGCGACCACGAGGTCAGCTGGACCCTGGTCAAGTCCCAGATGCTGCGCGCCATCGACGGCTCCTACGCGCTGGCCCCGCTCGGCGACGGAAGCCGCACCGAGGTCACCTACCGGCTGACCGTCGACGTCAAGATTCCGATGCTCGGCATGATCAAGCGCAAGGCCGAGAAGGTCATCATCGACCGCGCCCTGGCCGGCCTGAAGAAGCGCGTCGAGTCCGTCCCGCAGGGCTGACCCGGTGCGTACGGTCCTCGTCACCGGACCCGGCGGGGCCGGCCGTACCACCGTCGCGGCGGCGACCGCCCTGGCCGCCGCCCGGCGCGGCTGCCGCACGCTGCTGCTCTCCGCCGACGCCATACCCGGATTCCCCGACGCCACGGAGCCCACCGAGGTCGCCGAGGGGCTCCGGTTCGCCCGCATCGACTCCGGCGAGCACTTCCGCAGCGAACTCCTCGCCCTCCAGGACCGGGCGTCCACCGTGCTCGACCTGCTCGGCGGGAACCGGCTCGACAGCGACGAGCTGACCGAACTCCCCGGCAGCGACCGGCTCGCCCTGCTGCACGCCCTGCGTCGTGCGGCCGAGGGCGACTGGTCGCAGGACGGCCACGACCTCCTCGTCGTCGACCTGCCGCCGCTGCGTGACGCCCTCGCCGTCCTGGCCCTGCCCGAACAGCTGCGCCGCTACCTGCGCCGCCTGCTGCCCCCGGAACGCCAGGCCGCCCGGGCCCTGCGCCCGATGCTCGCCCAGCTGGCCGGCGTCCCGATGCCCGCCCAGTGGCTGTACGACGCCGCAGCCCGCCGGGACGCCGAGCTCGCCGCCGTCCAGGCCCTGATCGAGGACCGCACCACCACGGTCCGGCTCGTCGTCGAACCCGGACCCGCCGCCGAGGACGCGCTGCGCACCGCCCGCACCGGACTCGCCCTGTACGGGCTGCGCGTCGGCACCCTCGCCGTCAACCGGGTGCTGCCCCGCCACTCGCCGGACCCCTGGTTCGCGGCGCTCGCCGCTCAGCAGGAGAAGTGCATCGACCGCTGGTACGAGGAGTGGGCGCCGGCCGTGCCCCTGTGCGAGGTGCCCCACCTCGGCCGGGGGCCGCAGGGGCTCGACGACCTCGACGACATCAGCGGCCTCGACGGCCTCCTGGCGGACGGCGGACCGGACGGCGCACCGGCCGGGCGGGCCGAGGACCCCTGGTGGATCGAGAAACCCGGCCCCACGGACAGCCCCGACGGGGTCCTCGTCTGGTGCCTGCCGCTGCCCGGAGCCGTCAAGGAGAACCTCCAGCTGGTGCGGCGCGGGGACGAACTGTTCCTGACCGTCGGCCCGTTCCGCAGGATCGTGCAGCTGGAGTCCGGGCTGCGCCGCTGCACCGTCTCCGGCGCGGCACTCACCGACGGTGTGCTGCGGGTCCGGTTCACCCCGGACCCCGGGCTGTGGCCGCGGACCTCCTGAACGGCGTACCACCGTTCGGGTAACGTCGGTAGTACATGTCCCGTATGCGCCGCCGTACGTGACCGTCCGCAACCACGTCGCAGGAGTCCGCCATGAGCGAAGCCACCGATCGTCCCGCCGACGACGACGCGTGGGCGAAGGCCTGCGCCGAGGATCTCGAGGAGGAGAAGGCCCGCCGCCGCGCCCAGTACGGTCCGCAGCCCGGCTCCGCCGCCGAGGAACTGCGCAAACTGGTCGACGCCGTGGCCGACAAGGTCGCCTCCCTCCAGTCGCCGCTGTTCGGTGTGGCCGCCCAGGGCGCCGTGCAGCAGGTGATCAAGCAGGCGAAGTCCGTCGTCGAGCCCGTCATCGAACGCAATCCCGACGTCTTCGACCACATCGCCGCCGCAGGAAACGAGCTCCTCGCCGCGTACCGCTCCGCCGTGGAGGGGCAGGAGCGCCGCTGGACCCAGGGCGCCACCGACCCCGGCGGCGCCTCGAAGAAGGCCGGTGACCCCACCGACCCGCGCGACGGCGGCACCGGCGCGGGCGAACAGATCGACCTGGACTGACCGGCACCGATAGGGCCGGGACCGGCGCTCGGGTACGGTTGGCCCTAGCGGGGCTCGACCGAAACTGAGGGATTCATGGGACTCACCATCGGCGTCGATATCGGCGGCACGAAGATCGCGGCTGGAGTGGTCGACGAAGAGGGCCGGATCCTCTCGATGTTCAAGGTGCCCACCCCGCCGACGGCTGAAGGCATCGTGGACGCGATCGCGGCGGCGGTGGCCGGCGCGAGCGAGGGACACGAGGTCGAAGCGGTCGGCATCGGCGCTGCCGGATACGTCGACGACAAGCGCGCGACGGTGCTGTTCGCGCCGAACATCAACTGGCGGCACGAGCCGCTCAAGGACAAGGTCGAGCAGCGCGTCGGCCTCCCGGTCGTCGTCGAGAACGACGCAAACGCCGCGGCCTGGGGCGAATACCGCTTCGGCGCCGGACAGGGCCACGACGACGTCATCTGCATCACGCTCGGCACCGGTCTGGGCGGCGGCATCATCATCGGCAACAAGCTGCGCCGCGGACGCTTCGGGGTCGCGGCCGAATTCGGCCACATCCGGGTCGTCCCGGACGGGCTGCTCTGCGGCTGCGGCAGCCAGGGCTGCTGGGAGCAGTACGCATCCGGCCGGGCGCTCGTCCGGTACGCGAAGCAGCGTGCCAACGCCACCCCGGAGCACGCCGCGGTCCTCCTCGGCCTCGGCGACGGCACGGTGGACGGCATCGAGGGCAAGCACATCAGCGCGGCCGCCCGGCAGGGCGACCCGGTGGCGGTCGACTCGTTCCGCGAGCTGGCCCGCTGGGCCGGCGCCGGACTCGCCGACCTCGCCTCGCTCTTCGACCCGTCCGCGTTCATCGTCGGCGGCGGCGTCTCGGACGAGGGTGAGCTCGTGCTCGACCCGATCCGCAAGTCGTTCCGGCGCTGGCTGATCGGCGGCGAGTGGCGTCCGCACGCACAGGTGCTCGCGGCCCAACTGGGCGGCAAGGCCGGTCTGGTGGGCGCGGCGGACCTGGCCCGGCAGGGCTGAGCCACCGTCCGGTCACGGACATCGACGGACGCCCGTCGCGCCCCTGCGGGAGCGGCGGGCGTCCGTCGTATCGTGACCCGTATGGTTCTGACGCCGCTGCCCGACTCCCGTACCGAGCCGGATGGTTCGGCCGTCATCAGAGTGCTCAGCTACAACATCAGGTCGATGCGCGACGACCGCGAGGCACTGGCCCGCGTCATCCGGGCCTGCGCACCCGATCTGGTCTTCATCCAGGAGGCCCCGCGCTTCTTCCGCTGGCGCAAGCGCGCCGCCTGGCTGGCGGCCCACACCGACCTGGTGATCCTCTGCGGCGGCGCCACCGCGGCCGGACCCCTGCTGCTGTGCTCGCTGCGCGCCACCATGGAACGCACGGAGGATGTGCTGCTGCCACGCACCCCCGGACTGCACCGCAGAGGGTTCGCCACGGCGGTGGTACGGATCGCGGGCACCCGGATCGGTCTGCTGAGCTGCCATCTGAGCCTGCGTCACGACGAGCGGCTGGCCCAGGCGGACCTGCTGCTCGACCGACTGGACGCCATGCAGGTAGAGCACGCCATCGCGGCCGGCGACCTCAACGACGGGCCGGAGGGGAAGGCCTTCCGCCTGCTGTCCGGGCGGCTCCAGGACTGCCGGTCGGTCCGGCCGTGGGGCGGAGAGCAGACCTTCCCGGCGCACGATCCGCGCCTGCGCATCGACGCGATTTTCGCGACCAGCGGGATCGAGGTCCTCGGCTGCGGGGTCCCGTCGGGGCTCGACGGCATCACCGAGCCGGACCTGCGCGCGGCCACGGACCATCTGCCGGTGCTGGCCGCACTCCGGGTCCCCGCCCTGGCCTCCCGCGCCGAACGGGCCTGACCCGGGGAGCGGCGCGGGCCACTGCCCCGGGATCCGTCTCAGACGACCGCGCCGCGCCCCGGATCGTCCTCGTCCTCGTCGTCGTCATGCATCCGCGCGACCAGGGTGACGAAGCCGCCCAGGAAACCGCCGATGCAGACCGTGGTGAGCCACCACGTCATCTCCCACTGCAGCAGCACCGCGATCAGCAGCAGCACCGGCCCGCCGACGACCGCGAGCCAGGCGAACTTCGCCGTGACATCGGCCTCCGGCAGCGGCGGCGGCTCCGGCGGGACGAAATGCCCCTCCCCGCCGTCGTCCGCGTCGTCCTCGCCGGCCGCCGGCTCGGTCACCTCGTAGTCGCGCGGACCGGTGACACCGGGCGCGAAGACGACCGAGCTGCCGAGCGGCTTCTCCGGCGGCTTCGGGGGCCCCTGCTTGCCCGCACCCTTGTCCGGATCCAGGACGTTGCGCTGACCGTCGTCCAGCCGCGCAAGATCGTCGATCGACTTGAACGGCTTCGCACCCGGCGGGTCCGGCGGCTCGTCGCCGTAGCCGGCGACGATCGCCTCCCAGGCGGCCTCCTCGTCGAGCGGGACGCCCTCGCCGGCGGGCCGGGCGGGGACATCCTGCGTACCCGCGCCCCCGTCGGGCACGGCCGCTCCCTCGGTGGGGCGCGGTTCGCGCTCCTCCTCGCTGCCCGCGCGCTCCGCGTCGTGCTCAGCCACCGGATGTGCTCCCCTTCTTCCCGACGCTCGGAGCGAGGCGGCCGATGAACGAGAGGCTCTCGTCGAAGATCCGCTCCGCATCATGGTCCAACGTCGCCACGTGGTAGCTCTGTTCCAGCAGGATCTCCTCGACGTCCGTCGACGACACCCGGCTGAGGATCCGCGCCGAGTCGGCCGGCGGCACCACATGGTCCTGCGGGCTGTGCAGCAGCAGGATCGGCTGGGTGACCTGGGGCAGGTCGGCGTCGACCAGCCGGAAGAAGTTCCGCAGGGCATGCGCCGCGTGCAACGGCACCCGGTCGTAGCCGATCTCCTCGGAGCCCTCGAGCGCGATGTCGTTCGCCACACCCTTCGTGGACGGCAGCAGATGCCGGACGACCGGCAGCGCGTACGCCGCGAGGCCGTGCACCTTGTTCCCGGGATTGACGAGCACCAGACCGGTGATTGCGTCCCCGTGCTTCGCCGCCAGCCGCAGCGCCAGTGCGCCGCCCATGGACAGCCCGAAGACGAAGACCTGACGGCATCGCTCCGACAGGGCCCGCAGCTCCCTGTCCACCTCCGCATACCAGTCCTGCCAGCCGGTGACCTGCATGTCCTGCCAGCGGGTGCCGTGCCCGGGGAGCAGCGGCAGCGAGACCGTGAGCCCGTGCTCCGCCAGATGTTCGGCCCAGGGGCGCAGCGACTGCGGGGAACCGGTGAATCCGTGACAGAGGAGGACGCCGACCTCTCCGCCCTCGTGGCGGAACGGCTCGGCTCCGGGGAGGACCGGCACCTGGGTCTCCTGTTCGTGAGGCTCGAAGGGGAGCGTAAGGGGGAGTGCAAGAAGGATTACTTCACCGTACGCGACCGGACTGACACCGACCAGGGTCGTCACCTGTCCCAACCGTCTTCGTCCTTGTGCCAGGCAGGAGCGGCGGCGGTGCCACGGGTTAAGGTCTGTCCGACAGCACACAGGAGGCACCAGAGTTGATCTACGGCGCAATGAAGTTCTCCATCGGCGGGTCTCTGAAGCTCGCCTTCAGGCCGTGGGTGGAGGGCCTGGAGAACATCCCCGCGCAGGGGCCGGCGATCCTCGCGAGCAACCATCTGTCGTTCTCCGACTCGTTCTTCCTGCCGGCCGTCCTGGACCGCAAGGTCACCTTCATCGCCAAGTCCGAGTACTTCACCGCGCCCGGCGTGAAGGGCAGGCTCACCGCAGCCTTCTTCAAGGGCGTCGGGCAGGTTCCGGTGGACCGCTCCGGTGCCCGGGGCGCCGGTGAGGCGGCCATCAAGGCGGGTATCGAGGTCATCGAGAGCGGCGGGCTCTTCGGCATCTACCCGGAGGGCACCCGGTCGCCCGACGGCCGGCTCTACCGCGGCAAGCCCGGCGGGCTGGCACGGGTGGCCCTCGCCACCGGAGCGCCCGTGATCCCCGTCGCGATGATCGACACCGAGAAGATCCAGCCGCCCGGTCAGGTGATCCCCAGGCTGATGCGCCCGGGCATCAGGATCGGCAAGCCGCTCGACTTCAGCCGCTACCACGGCATGGAGGGCGATCGGTTCATCCTGCGTTCGGTCACCGACGAGGTGATGTACGAGATCATGAAGCTCTCGGGGCAGGAGTACGTCGACATCTACGCGACCGCCGCCAAGCGGCAGATCGCGGACGAGGCGAAGCGACGTGCCGAGGAAGCGAAGCACCAGGGCGGAAAGCCCGGCACGCAGGGATGACGGAACGGCGGCGCGCGACCGTGCCGCCGTTCCGTCCGGGGGGATGGGGGGGACATGGCCAAGCGTGAGCGGGTCGTGCGGATGTCGGTCGAGCAGCCGCTGTGGCGTGCGCTGACCGCGTACCGGATTCTGACGATGGTGTACGCGAGCCTGCTCGCCGTCATCGGCCGGGACGCCTACGAGCGTCCCTGGGTGGCGTTCGCCTTCCTGGTCGTCATGGCCGCCTGGACCCTCGCCACGCTCCCGAAGGTCGCGGGAGCCGCGAGCTGCACCAAACGCTTCCTCGGCGCCGACCTCACGCTCGCGCTCGCCGGCATTCTGCTGACCCCGCTCGCCGACTTCGACGCCCAGCACATCGACGGCACGACCCTGCCGTCCATCTGGACCGCGGGCTCCGTCCTGGCGTTCGCGATCAAGGGCGGCTGGCGCTGGGCGGCCTTCGCCTCCTCGTTCGTCGCCGCCGCCAACATCGTCGAGCGCGGCGAGCCCAACCGGGACACCCTCCACAACGTCCTGCTGGTCTGGGTCGCCTCCATCGCCATCGGTTACGTCGTCGAGGTCGCCCGGGCCAGTGAGCGCACCCTCGCCCGCGCCCTGGAGATCGAGGCGGCCACCCGGGAGCGGGAGCGGCTGGCCCGCGACATCCACGACAGCGTGCTGCAGGTGCTCGCGATGGTGCAGCGCCGTGGCACGCAGCTCGGCGGCGAGGCGGCGGAGCTGGGCCGGATGGCGGGGGAACAGGAGATCGCCCTGCGCACCCTGGTCTCCAGCGGGCTGGTGCCCACCACCCGGGTCTCCGAGGACGCGGCCGAGGGCGCGGTGGTCCGCACCGTCGAGGTCGACGACGAGGACGGACCGTCCGGCGCGGCCGACTGCGATCTGCGCTCGCTGCTCGCCCCGCATGCCGGTTCCCGGGTCAGCTTCGCGGAGCCGGGTGCTCCGGTACTGCTCGCGCCGGCGGCGGCGAAGGAACTCGCGGCCGCCGTTCGTGCCGCCCTGGACAATGTGCGGGTGCACGCGGGTCAGGACGCCCAGGCGTGGATCCTCGTCGAGGACTGGCCGGACGAGGTGATCGTGACGGTCCGGGACGAGGGCCCGGGCATCCCGGAGGGGCGGCTCGCGCAGGCGGAGGGGGAGGGCCGGATGGGGGTGGCCCTGTCGATCCGGGGGCGGCTGCGCGATCTGGGCGGCACGGCAGAGCTGATCTCGGTACCCGGCCAGGGCACCGAGGTCGAGCTGAAGGTTCCCAAGGTTTTCAGGAATCCGGACGATTCACGGGGGAAGGCAGGTTCCGGCCGATGAGCGAAGAGAGCACGGCGGGCATGGCGAACACGGCGGGCACGTCAGAGGCGCAGGGCGCCGGGCAGCGGGCGATCAGGGTGATGGTGGTCGACGACCACCCGATGTGGCGTGACGCCGTCGCCCGCGATCTCGCCGAGTCGGGGTTCGACGTGGTGGCGACCGCCGGTGACGGCCCGCAGGCCGTGCGCCGGGCGAGGGCCGCGACCCCCGACGTCCTGGTGCTCGACCTCAATCTGCCGGGGATGCCGGGCGTCCAGGTCTGCAAGGAACTCGTCGGCTCCCACCCCGGCCTGCGGGTCCTGGTGCTCTCCGCGAGCGGCGAGCACGCCGATGTTCTCGAGGCGGTGAAGTCCGGCGCCACCGGCTATCTGCTCAAGTCGGCCAGTACGCAGGAGCTGACCGAGGCCGTGCGGTCCACCGCGGTCGGGGACCCCGTCTTCACCCCCGGGCTCGCCGGGCTGGTGCTCGGCGAATACCGCAGGCTGGCCTCCGAGCCGGTCCCCGTGGCGTCCGACGAGCCCAAGGCGCCGCAGCTGACCGACCGGGAGACCGAGGTGCTGCGGCTGGTCGCCAAGGGACTCTCGTACAAGCAGATCGCCGAGCGGCTCGTCATTTCGCACCGCACCGTGCAGAACCACGTCCAGAACACCCTGGGCAAGCTCCAGCTGCACAACCGGGTGGAGCTCGTGCGGTACGCGATCGAACGCGGCCTCGACGACGCCTGAGATCCCTGAGGCCTGCGCCGACGACACTCGGGACCCCCGCGACCGAGATCAACAACGCCTTGTTTCAGGGGAATTGACCTTCCGACCCATCCCCGAGTGACCTGGATCACCATTAGCGTGGTCGTCAGCGAGCTCACTTCGGCGAAGGGATGCTTCCATGCGGGTCGGAGTACTGACCGGGGGCGGCGACTGCCCCGGGCTCAATGCGGTCATCCGCGCCATCGTCCGCAAGGGCGTGCAGGAGTACGGCTACGACTTCATCGGCTTCCGGGACGGCTGGCGCGGCCCACTGGAGGGGGAGCCCGTTCCGCTCTCCATCCCGGCGGTGCGCGGCATCCTGCCGCGCGGCGGCACCATCCTCGGTTCCTCGCGCACCAACCCCCTCAACGCCGAGCACGGCGTCCGCCGGATCAGGGACAACCTCGCCAAGTACGAGGTCGACGCACTCGTCACCATCGGCGGCGAGGACACACTCGGCGTGGCCGCGACCCTGTCCGACGAGTACGGCATCCCGTGCGTCGGCGTTCCCAAGACCATCGACAACGACCTCTCCGCCACCGACTACACCTTCGGTTTCGACACGGCGGTCGGCATCGCCACCGAGGCCATCGACCGTCTGCACACCACGGCCGAGTCCCATATGCGGGTCCTCGTGGTCGAGGTGATGGGCCGGCACGCGGGCTGGATCGCGCTCCACTCCGGGCTGGCGGGCGGCGCGAACGTCATCCTCATCCCCGAGCAGCGCTTCGACATCGACCAGGTCTGCGCGTGGGTGACCTCCCGCTTCCGGGCGAGCTACGCCCCGATCGTCGTCGTCGCCGAAGGCGCCATGCCTGCCGAGGGGGAGATGATCCTCAAAGACGAATCCCACGACTCCTTCGGCCATGTCCGGCTCTCCGGCGTCGGTGAATGGCTGGCCAAGCAGATCGAGCGGCGCACCGGCAAGGAGGCCAGGACCACGGTCCTCGGCCATGTCCAGCGGGGCGGCACCCCCAGCGCCTTCGACCGCTGGCTGGCCACCCGGTTCGGACTGCATGCCATCGAGGCCGTCCGCGACGGCGACTTCGGTGTGATGGTCGCCCTGCGCGGCACGGACATCGTGCGGGTGCCGATCGCCGAGGCGACCGCCCGGCTCAAGACGGTCGACCCGGCGCTCTATGCGGAGGTCGGCGTCTTCTTCGGCTGAGCACGTCAGGGATGCGGGCCGTATATTCGCCGCTATCCGGCCCGTAACCTGCCTCTCGGGAGAAAACGTGGAAATCCTGGCATTCGGCGTGCAGCCCGACGAGAAGCCGCTGATCGAGAAGGCCTTCGCCGGACAGCACGACGTCCGGTGCCTGGACGTCTTCCTCAACACGGACACCGCACCCATCGCGGCCGGCTACGAGATCGTCTCCACCAGTGTCAACGCCGATCTGGGCAGCGGCGTGCTGCAGACCCTCGCCGCGGGCGGCACGCAGATGATCGCCCAGCGCTCCACCGGCTTCAACAACATCGACCTGGACGTCGCCGAACGCCTCGCCCTGCGGGTGGCCCGGGTCTCCTCCTACTCCCCGTACTCGGTCGCGGAGTTCGCCTGGACGCTCGCCATGGCGGTCAACCGCCGGATCATCCGCGCCGCGAGCCGCACCCGTGACTTCGACTTCCGCCTCGACGGTCTCCTCGGCCGGGACATGCACGGCCGGACGGCCGGAGTGCTCGGCACGGGAAAGATCGGCGAGGCCTTCACCCGTATCGCCCACGGCTACGGGATGAAGCTGCTCGGCTGGGACGTGGCCGAGAACCCGGCCTGCACCGGCCTCGGCATGACATACGTCGAGAAGGAGCAGCTCTTCGCCGAGGCCGACCTGATCAGCCTCCATGTCCCGCTGCTGCCCGCGACCCACCACATCATCGGCAAGGCCGCCCTCTCCCTGATGAAGGACGACGCGATCCTGGTCAACTCCAGCCGCGGCGGCCTCATCGACACCACCGCCCTGGTCGCCGAGCTGCGGGCGGGCCGCTTCACCGGCGTCGGACTCGATGTGTACGAGGCGGAGGCCGGGCTCTTCTTCCTCGACAAGTCTCTCGAGGGCATCGACGACGACACCCTGGCCCGCCTCGTCACCTTCCCCAACGTCGTCGTCACCTCGCACCAGGCGTACTACACCGAGGACGCCGTGGCACAGATCATCGACGCCACCGTGCAGAACGTCAGCGACTATCTGGCCCGCCGCCACAGCGAGAACGTCCTCGTCCCCGTGCTCGGGGACTGAGCCCCGGATCTCCTCCGGGGCCCCGCCGCGTCCGCCGTCAACTGTGCACGGGCAGCCCCGTCAGCAGTTCGGCGACGATCGACGCGCCGTGCAGCGTCAGCACCGACTCGGGGTGGAACTGCACCGATGCGAACCCGTCCCCGCGCAGCGCGTGCAGCTCCCCGGTGGCCGCGTCCCGGCTGACCTCGATGGAGTGTGCCGCCAGCTCACCGACCGCCTCGTCGTCGCAGCGGGCGGTGAAGCTGTTGTAGAAGCCGACCGTCTCCGGACGCCCGAACAGGTCGATCCGGGTCTGCGCGCCCTGGTACGGCACGGTCTTGCGGACGATCTCCAGACCCAGCTCCGCCGCGATCAGCTCATGGCCGAGGCAGACACCCAGCAGCCCGTGCCGGTGGCCCCGGACCAGCTCGGCGGCCATCCCGCGCAGCAACCGCATCTTCGGATCGGCGACGTCGGCCGGATTCCCGGGTCCCGGGCCCAGCACGACCGGCCCCGGGTGCGCCCGTACCACCTCGCGCAGCCCCGGCTCGTCGTAGCGGCGCACCGACACCTCCAGGCCCGAGGCGCGCAACAGATGCGCCAGCATCGCGGTGAAGGTGTCCTCGCCGTCGATCACCAGCGCATGGCCGGACAGCTCCTGCGTGCGCTCCTGCATCCGCAGCCAGAACGGCGCGAGCCCGTCCCGCCGGGCGTCCAGTGCGGCCCGCACCCGCGGATCGTCGGCCAGCCGCGGACGCGTCCTCCCGGCGTTCGGGCGCCCCGGCCGTACCCCCAGCGCGGCCAGCACGCCGGCCGCCTTCGCATGCGTCTCGGCGACCTCGCCC
The DNA here is from genome assembly GCF_036158715.1 of Streptomyces sp. NBC_00316. Lineage (NCBI taxonomy): Bacteria > Bacillati > Actinomycetota > Actinomycetes > Kitasatosporales > Streptomycetaceae > Streptomyces > Streptomyces sp. NBC_00316. The sequence goes on from NZ_CP108023.1 coordinate 6,442,934, forward strand.
GCCGGATCGGAGTGGCGTACGAGCGTCGCGCCGACCGGCACCCGCAGCCGCCCGCCGGCCGCGATGTCGGCGGTGCGGATCAGGATCGGCGAGTCGAGGGTCTGCGCCCCGTCCGGCTCCTGCCGCAGCAGGGCCAGCGCGCCCCCGTAGTAGCCGCGGCCGCCGGGTTCGTACCGCTCGATGACCCGGCAGGCGTTCTGCACGGGCGAGCCGGTGACGGTCGCCGCGAACATGGTCTCCTTCAGCACCTCGCGTACGTCCAGCGAGGAGCGCCCGCGCAGCTCGTACTCGGTGTGCGCGAGATGGGCCATCTCCTTGAGCCGCGGCCCGATCACCACCCCGCCCATGTCGCCGACGGTGCACATCATCTTCAGTTCCTCGTCGACGACCATGGAGAGCTCCTCGGTCTCCTTGCGGTCGCCGAGGAAGGCCAGCAGGCTCTCGGCGGACGGCCCCGCGTCGGGGTAACGGTACGTCCCGCTGATCGGATTCATCACGACCGTTCCGCCGGACATCCGCACATGCACCTCCGGGCTGGCGCCGACCAGCGTCCTCTCGCCGGTGTGGACGACGAACGTCCAGTACGCGCCCCGCTCACCGGCCAGCAGCCGCCGGAAGAGCGCCAGCGCGTCGGCCCGTCCGAACCCGGGGATCTCCCCCTGGAACGTCCGCCGGATGACGAAGTTCGCCCCTTCGCCCTGCCCGATCTCGTCCTCGATGACCCGCCGGACGATCCCGGCGTACTTCTCGTCGCCGACATCGAAGGCACCGGCCTCGACCCGTACGTCATGGGTGGGCAGTTGCGCGAGGGCCTCGGTGAGCGGCAGTTCGTACGTCTCCTGCGCGACCAGCACCGACAGTGGCGTCCCGTCGTCGCGGACGTCGAAGCCGCGTTCGGAGATCTGCCGGAACGGCACCAGCGCCAGCGTGGGCATCTCGCCCACCGGGAGGTCCGCGAGCCGCTCCGCCTCGTGCACCGCGCCGATCAGGACCTCGACGGTGTCGTGGTCCCGGCCCGGTGTCCGGCGGCGGAGGAGAGCGAAGGGCGGGCAGTCGTCGGCGAGGAGCTTCTCGATGAGCATGGGTGGTGTTCCTTCCCCTGGGTTCAGCTGGGAGGAACGGCCCCGGACACGAAAAAAGGCCGCCCCTCGGGCGGCCTCTGCGATGGTGCGTACGCGCAGTCAGTGGGCCGCCGGATGAGCGGTCCACCACCAGTTCTGGATCGAATGCGCGAGCATGCTCCGAACCCTAACCCACGACGGGACGGAAACGGGGCCCGTTCCACCCGGCAGGTGGAACGGGCCCCGGCAGATCCTTGACGAACGGGTCAGACCAGCAGGTTGTAGATGCTCCAGCCGCTGCCGACCTTCACGCGGGCGCCGAACGGAGCGGTGGCGCTGCCGGTGCCCTTGTAGAACCACAGGACCCCGGTGGTGTCCCGGGCGACCAGGTCCCCGATGCCGTCGCGGTCGAGGTCGCTCGGGCCGAGGAGGTTGTTGTAGACCCCCCAGCCCTTGCCGACCTGGGTGCGCGCGGCGTACGGGGCGGTGGCGCTGCCGGTGCCCTTGTACAGCCACAGCACACCCCCGGTGTCCCGGGCGACCAGGTCCGGCTTGCCGTCACCGCTCAGATCGCCGGTGGAGACCAGCGAGTTGTAGATCGACCATCCGCCGCCGACGCGTGCCTTCGTCGCGAACGGCGTCGCCGGGGTACCGGTGCCCTTGTAGAACCAGAGGACGCCGGAGGAGTCCCGGGCGATCAGGTCCGCCTTGCCGTCCGCGTCGAGGTCGCGGGCGCCCCAGAGGCCGTTGTAGACCCCCCAGCCGCCGCCCACCTTGAGCCGGCTCAGGAAGGGCTTGCTCGGGTTGGAGCCGCCCCGGTAGTACCAGAGCGTGCCGCTCTTGTCCCGGGCCACCATGTCGCCCGTGCCGTCGGCGCGCAGCGCGGTCATCGCGATGACCGCGTTGTAGTCCTGCCAGCCCGGCCCGACGCGGTAGCGGCCGTAGAAGGGTGCGGTGGCGCTGCCGGTGCCCTGGTACTGCCAGAGCACACCGGCGGAGTCACGGCCGAGGATGTTGTAGCGGTTGGTGCCCGCGTCCGGAACCGTGCTGCTCGCCTGCTGGACGTCGCTCGCCTTCACCCACGCCATGCGGTGGTTGTAGCGGATCGGGTAGAAGAGGTTGGTGCTCCCCCTCACCAGGGTGCGGTCGCCCGCGGCCGTCCCTGCGAACGTCCCCGCGAACCAGTAGTCGCCGACCTGCGCCGGACCGGCCTGAGGATAGGCCTGGCCGGCCGGAATGCTGTACTTCGTCAGCGAGGCGTTGTTGTTCGCCTGGATGGCCACACCGGTGCCCGCGTACGCCGCGTCCTCCGGGTAGGCGCGCCCGTACACCGGGATGGACGTCGCGCCCGCCTTGGCCTTCAGTACCGGCTGGGCGGTCTTGCCGACCGGGGCGGTGAACTGGCCGCTCGGGTTCTGGAACCAGGCCTTCTTGCCGCCGTACCAGATGGCGGTCCAGTTGGTCTGGGCCTCGGCGACGACATAGGTGCCGCCGGCCACGACCTTGTTGCCCCAGTTCGGGCCGTCCGTGGACGTCACATTGGGGATGTACGGGTCGGTGATCTTCGCCGCGGTCGTCGAGGGCGACGTGTACAGGTAGCCGAAGTTGGCCGGCTGCTTGGCGACCGCGGAGCCGCCGTACGTCAGCGCCGGCTCGTTGGCCGTGGTGAACGGAGGAACCACCCGGACGACCTGACCGGCCTTGAGCGGCCCGCCGGCCCCGTCGGCACCGGTGGGGGCGCCGATCAGGGACATGTAGTGGTTCCAGTCCCAGAACGGGCCCGGGTCCCAGTGCTGGGACGCCACATTGCCGTCGAGCACGCCCGGAACCTCGTCGTGCCCGATGATGTGCTCACGGTCGAGCGGGATACCGAACCGGTTCGCCAGATACTTCACGAGCGTCGCCGAGGACTCGTACTGCGGCTCGGTGTACCAGCTGCCCGACTTGATGGCGTAGCCCTCGTGCTCGATCCCGATCGAGTGCATGTTCGCGGTCTTGTTGGCCGCGTGCCATGCCTCGTTCTTGGTCTCGACCATCTGGGTGACCAGACCGTCGCTCGCCCGGATCATGTAGTGCGCACTGGCGTAGGACGCCGGGTTCTGGAACGTGGCCAGGGAGCCGGCGTAGCCGCCCTCGGTGTCATGGATGACGATCGAGCGGATGTCCTCGCCGCTGGCCGGACGGTTGGCGACGTTGTAGTTGCCGAAGTCGTCCGCGGTGGTGCTGTTCTGCTTGTACCCGGCCGGCTTGAAGTCGCAGTTCAGACCGGCGGGGCACTCCGGCGCGGGAGTCGCGGTGGTGGCGATGGTGGTCGCCGCCAGCGGCATCTTCGCCGGCTTGACCGGGGCCACCGACGGATCGGCGGGCAGCGACAGCTGCTGGCCGTCCGCCGTCAGCCGGGATTCGCCGCTGCGGACCGACTCGAAGACACGGTTCGCGAACAGTGTGGCGCCCTTGGTGTCCGGCGCCTGGCTGTAGCGGGCGACGGCCGGGTACCACTGACCGGCGTCGTCCGGCAGCGAGTCCGTGGCCTCGCGCTGGTACTGCGCGAGCAGGGCCGCGCCCGCGCGGATGCTCTGTGCGGTGTCGTCCTGCACCGCGTCGACCGGCTTGTCGATGAGCTTCGCGGCCTCGTCGAGCGTGTGCAGCTCGGGGACGCTGGTGTCCACACCGTCCGGCATGCCCTTCAGCGCCCGCGCGGCGTCGAAGTGCTTCATCACGGCGGGGTCGCCGCTCATGTTCAGATGTGCGAGCTGCTCCGCCTTCGTGGGCTTCTCGACATCGTCCTCGGTGACGCGGGTGAGCCCCATGACGTTGTACGCGCCGCTGGTGCTGGGCTCGCCGTCGTGGCTCTCCCACAGCGTCTGCCGGTACGAGACCGCCATGAGGACGCTCTGCGGGACATCGAACTCACGCGCCGCGTCCTCGAACTGCCCCTGCAGCACCGCGGTGGGTGACGCCGGCTTGCTGTCCGTGGTCACCGCGTCCTGGGAGGCCATGGCGATCGTGCCGACCGTCGCCGTCACGAGGACTGCCGCGCCGACGCCGTACATCACTCGTCTTTTATTGAGATCCCTGCGGTGATTCCGCTTCAACGCCCCACCCCTGCGGTCCCTTTGTTCGAATCGGAAAAACGTGAGGCTAGCAGGGCGCGACGTGGCGTCCGTCACCGCCCGCCACGAAACGCCGTCTCAGCCACTGAGCACGGGGAATAACACGGGACACGACCCCGTAATGTTGTGGTTGTGACCGTGAACGCCAATACCTCCGTCGCCGGTGGCCACACCTGGCGAGACCTTCCCGCGGCGCAGCAGCCCGAGTACCCCGATGCCGAGGCTCTGCGCGATGTACTCGCGGACCTCGCGTCGTATCCGCCGCTCGTCTTTGCGGGCGAGTGCGACCAGCTGCGTGCCCGTATGGGAGCCGTCGCCAAGGGCGAGGCGTTCCTGCTGCAGGGCGGCGACTGCGCCGAGGCCTTCGACGCCGTGTCCGCCGACCACATCCGGGCCAAGCTGAAGACGCTGCTCCAGATGAGCGCCGTCCTGACCTACGCGGCCTCCGTGCCCGTCGTCAAGGTGGGCCGGATCGCCGGCCAGTACTCCAAGCCGCGCTCCAAGTCGACCGAGACCCGCGACGGCGTCACTCTGCCGACGTACCGCGGCGACTCCGTCAACGGCTTCGCCTTCACCGAGGAGGCCCGGGTCCCGGACCCGGAGCGGCTGAAGCAGATGTACCACGCATCCGCTTCTACGCTGAACCTCGTCCGGGCCTTCACCACCGGCGGTTACGCCGACCTGCGCCAGGTCCACGCCTGGAACCAGGACTTCGTGAAGTCGTCCCCGTCCGGTCAGCGTTACGAGGCGCTGGCCCGGGAGATCGACAATGCGCTGAACTTCATGAAGGCGTGCGGTACGGACCCGGCCGAGTTCAAGGCGGTCGAGTTCTACTCCTCGCACGAGGGGCTCCTGCTGGACTACGAGTCGGCGCTGACCCGTACCGACTCGCGCACCGGCGAGCTGTACGACACCTCCGGCCACATGGTCTGGATCGGCGAGCGCACCCGTCAGATGGACGGCGCGCACATCGAGTTCGCCTCGAAGATCCGCAACCCCATCGGCATCAAGCTCGGCCCGACGACCACCGTCGACGAGGCGCTCGGCTACGTCGACCGCCTCGACCCGGACCGCGAGCCCGGCCGGCTGACCTTCATCGTCCGGATGGGCGCCGACAAGGTCCGCGAGAAGCTCCCCGCGCTGGTCGAGAAGGTCACCGCCTCCGGTGCGGTCGTCGCCTGGGTCACCGACCCGATGCACGGCAACACCTTCGAGGCGGCCTCCGGCCACAAGACCCGTCGCTTCGACGACGTCCTGGACGAGGTCAAGGGCTTCTTCGAGGTGCACAAGGGCCTCGGTACGCACCCGGGCGGCATCCACGTCGAGCTCACCGGTGACGATGTCACCGAGTGCGTCGGCGGCGGCCACGAGATCTTCGTGGACGACCTGCACCAGCGCTACGAGACGGCCTGCGACCCGCGCCTCAACCGCAGCCAGTCCCTCGACCTGGCGTTCCTGGTCGCCGAGATGTACCGGGACCAGTAGGGCCGTCACCGCCGGTGGCGTACGTACGACTGTGGGGCACGGATCGATGTGATCCGTGCCCCACAGTCGTACCGGGGCTTTACGGGAGTGGAGCGCCGGGTAAGGTTAGGTTAGCCTCACCGATTAATCGGGACGGCGCCAACGATCAATCCCGCCGGGAGGTGAACCGCATGTACGTCTGCTCGTGCTTCGGCATTACGGAGCAGCAGGTCAAGGAACATGCGGCAGCCGGGGCGTGCACTCCCCGTCAGATAGCCTCCGCCTGCAAGGCGGGCACGGACTGCGGCGGCTGCGTCCGCAGGATCCAGGCCATGCTCGGCCGCGGCGCGTGCGCGCCTCGCGAGCTGCTCGCCCAGCGGCTGGCGGAGCCCGGCGCTCCCGAGCAGCCCCTCTCGCCCGGCGCGGCCCCCGAGGCCGACCCGGGCATCGCCCCCGGCAGGGCTCCGGGCATCGCCCCCGGCAGGGTCCCGGGCATCCGGCTTCCCGACGCGGCCTGAACCGAGGGGCCGACCGCTTACCGGTCTCCGGGAGACTCAGCTCTCCGGCTGCTCGATCTGCTGCGAGATGTAGAGCGGTTCACCGAGCTTCTCGATCAGCTCCAGCTGGGTGTCGAGGTAGTCGATGTGATGCTCCTCGTCCTCGAGGATCGACTCAAAGATATTTGCGGATGTGATGTCGCCCTTGGCGCGCATCAACTCGACACCGCGCTTCAGCCGGTCGATCGCCTCCACCTCGACCTGGCGGTCGGCCTGGAACATCTCGGTGACGGTCTGGCCTACCCGTACATGGAACAGTCGCTGGTAGTTGGGGAGTCCGTCGAGAAAGAGAATGCGGTCCGTCAGGATCTCGGCGTGCTTCATCTCGTCGAACGACTCGGAGCGCGTGTACTTCGCCAGCTTCGTCCAGCCGAAGTTCTCCTGCATCTTTGCATGCAGGAAATACTGGTTGATGGCAGTCAATTCGGCGGTCAGCTGTTCGTTCAGGAACTCGAGGACCTCGGGGTCGCCCTGCATCGCAGAGGCTCCTTCCAACCGGTGAACTGGTCAAGTTGGCCGCATCCTCGCACCGCACCCCCTGGCCGTCCAGTAAGTACACGCTTAGTAGGTACTGTCCGAATTGCCTCTGCCCTGGTCATGACCACCCCTGCCTGTCTGTCACCATGGAGTCATGGGTCAGCCGGAAAGCCGGGAATACCGCGAATCAGAGCAGTCCGAGCTTCCGCCGGGACAGCGACTGCAGCGCGGTTGGCCAGTCACCCACTACGGGCCCGTTCCCAAGTTCAAGCCCGACCGCTGGGAGTTCCGGGTCTTCGGGGCCACCGCGGACGGCGAGAAGCACTGCTGGAACCATCAGGAGTTCTCGGCCCTGCCGTTCTCCTCGGTCGTCGCCGACCTGCACTGCGTCACCAAATTCAGCATGATCGGCGCCGAATGGGGCGGGGTCCTCGCCCGTACGATCGTCGAACTCGCGCCTCCCTCGCCCCAGGCCACCCATGTCATGGTCTGGGCCGAGTACGGATTCAGCGCCAACCTGCGGCTTGCCGACTTCACCTCGGACCGGACACTTTTCGCCACCCATCAGGGTGGTGAGCTGCTCACCGCCGAGCACGGCTTTCCGCTGCGCCTCGTCGTGCCGCATCTGTACGCCTGGAAGGGGCCCAAGTGGGTCCGGGGCGTCGAGTACATGACGGCCGACCGCCGGGGCTTCTGGGAGGAGCGGGGGTATCACAACATCGGTGACCCGTGGCGCGAGCAGCGTTACTCGTACCAGGAGGAGCCCGGGGAGGGCCCCGAGCTCTGACCTGCCGGCCGGTCCCGCCCCGTGGTGCGGCGGGCCTGCCCTCAGTGGTGGTACCGGTGCGCCACCGCGTGGCCCCTGCCGCGGCCGATCATCCACTTGTTGACCGGTGTGGTGACGACGAAGGCGATGGCCAGCGACACCGCGAGGGCTCCCCAGAACAGTGCGTCGGCGAGCTGGGCGTCCATGGCGCCCGGCCAGAGGGCGATCACGCCGTTGTCGATCAGCTCCATCACGGCGATGGAGAGGGTGTCGGCGGCGAGGGCGACCCGGAACGCCGTGCGGAAGTCCATGCCGGCTGTGAGGACGGAGCGCAGGGTCAGCGCGTAGCCGAAGGCGAAGGCCAGGGCGATCGCGAGGACCATCGTCTCCGCGTTGCCCCAGCCGAGCGCCGTTCCGACGACCATGCCGAGGATCTCGCCGATGGCGCATCCGGTGAGGCAGTGCAGTGTGGCGCGTGCGGCCGTGGGCCAGTCGGCCCGGCCGGTGTGAGTCGAGTGGCCGGCATGGCTCGCGTGGTCCGCGTGCCGGCCGTCGTGGCTCCGGTGCTCGTGCCGGCCCTGCTGCTCGTGCTGTTCGTCGCGCGCGTCGTACTGCATGGCGATCCCCCAACTGCGGTAGCGGTTCCCGTCGAGAACAGGAACCACATACCCCCCGGGGGTATTCCCCATGCCTGTGCGGACTCAGCTCCGGTCGCGGAGCTCCTTCAGCCGCGCCACGTCCGCCGCATGGCCTTCCTTGCCGCCCGGTGTCTCGATGACCAGCGGTACCCCGGCCGTCGCCGGATGGGCGAACAGCTCCCGGAACGGCTCCTCGCCGATGTGACCGGCGCCGATGTTCTCGTGCCGGTCCTTATGGGCTCCCGCCACGTCCTTGGAGTCATTGGCGTGGATCAGTTTCAGCCGGCCCTCGCCGACCGTGTCCACCAGCAGATCCAGCGTCTGCTTCATGCCCCCGGGGCCCGCCAGATCGTGGCCCGCCGCGTAGATGTGGCAGGTGTCGAGACAGACACCGAGCCTGGGGTGGGCGTCCAGCGCCTCGAAGTACGGGCCGAAGTCCCAGGTCCGCGAGCAGAGCGAGAACCCCTGTCCGGCCGTCGACTCCAGCAGCAGATACGGGTCGTCGTCGTGCGTCAGCTCGTCCAGGAGCGGCCGCATGTGGGTGCGTACCTGGGCCAGTGCCTCCGCGCGGGGCCGGCCACCGGTCGCGGAGCCGGTGTGCACCACGACGCCCAGGGCGCCGATCTCACGGGCCCGGCGCAGGGAGTGGCGCAGCGAGTCCACGGACCTCTCGACGGTGGCCTCGGTGTGCGAGCCGAAGTTGATCAGATACGGGGCGTGGACGTACGCCGGTATCGACTCGGCGGCGCACTCGGCGCGGAACCGTTCGTCCTGTGCCGGGTTCCCGTCGGGCGTGGCCCAGCCGCGCGGGTTGGCGACGAAGACCTGGACGGCCTCGGCCCCCATCTCGCGGGCGTAGGGCAGGCCGACCTTGGCGAGGCCGCCGGCCACGGGGACATGGCCGCCGACAGGGTTGCGCATACGGATCTCAGAGTCCCTTGGTCTTGATGGTGATGGTGCTGCCCTCGGGGGCCCGGTCGCCTCCGTCGACGGACTGGCTCGCGATCGTGTCGCTGAAGGAGAGGAACGGGCGGTCGACCTTGACCTCGAAGCCCGCGGCCTTCAGCAGGCTCGTGGCCTCGTCGACGTCCTTGCCGGTGACGTCCGGGACATCGAGCATCCGCGGGCCCTTGGAGACGGTGAGCGTGATGGTGTCGCCCTCGGCGGCCTGGGCGCCCCCGCCCGGCGACTGGCGGGCGATGTCGCCCCCGGCCTCGGACGAATTGACCCGGTCCGGCAGCACCTCGGCCTTCAGGCCCTCCTCCTCCAGCGCCGCGGTGGCCTCCTCGACCGACATCCCCGTCACATGGGGGACGTCGACCGGGCTGCCCTTGCTGACGACCAGGGCGACCGCGGAGTCCGGGTGGCGCTCGGTGCCCGCCGTGGGATCCGTGCGGATCACCTCGCCCTGTCCGACCTCCTCGCTGAACTCCTTGGTGACCATGCCGGGCACCAGGCCCGCGTCCTTCAGGGCGCGCCTGGCCTCGGCCGGCGAGGCGCCCGCGACGTCGGGGACCTTCACGATCTCCGGGCCGCGCGAGACGATGATCTTCACCGCGCCGTTGCCCCGGATACGGGCGCCCGACTTCGGGTCGCTGCTGATGACCTTGCCGCGGTCGACGTCGTCGCTGTAGGCCCGCTCGACGCTCTTCAGCTCGAGACCGGCGTCCGAGAGCCGCTCCCGCGCGGCCTTCTCGGTCTGGCCGAGCAGTGAGGGGACCCGGGTGAACTGTCCCGAGTTGATGTACCAGACACCGGCGCCGACCCCCAGCACCAGCAGCACGGCGACGATCGTGGCGAGCAGTCCGCGCCGCGGCCCGCCGCGCTGCCGCCCGGGACGGGCCGGCCCGGGCGGCAGCAGAGGGGGCATCTCCAGCCGGCTGGTGTGGTGAGCCGTGCCCTGGCCGACCGGGAGCACCCGGGGGATCACGCTCGTACGGTCCTCGGTGCCGTCGTGCGCCTCGGCGAGGGCCTGTGGGGGTACGGCGTCCAGCTGGGCGTCGGTGAGCCCGGCGCGCGCGGTACGCGACTCGGCGAGCAGGGCCACCGCGTCGAACGGACGGACCTCGGGGTCGCGCGCGGTGGCGCTCGCGACCAGCTCGTCCAGCTCTCCCGCGAGTCCCGGGACGACGGCCGACGGGGCCGGCACGTCCTCGTTGAGGTGCTGGTAGATCACCTGGGCGGGGGAGTCGCCGGTGTGCGGCTTGGTGCCCGTCAGCATCTCGTACAGCACGACGCCGCAGGCGTACACATCGGTGCGGGTGTCCGCCGTGCCGTGCTCGATCTGCTCGGGGGCGAGATACGAGACGGTGCCCAGGACGGTCCCGGTGGTGTTCGTGACGGCGCCCACGGCGCGCACCAGACCGAAGTCCGCGACCTTCACCCGGCCGTCGTCCCCTATGAGGACGTTCTCCGGCTTCATGTCGCGGTGCACGAACCCCGCCCGGTGCGCGGCGCCCAGTGCGGCGAGGACCGGCTCCAGGATGTCCAGCGCCGCCCGCGGCTGCAGGGCGCCACGGTCGCGCAGGACGTCGCGCAGCGTGCAGCCCGCGACGTACTCCATCGCCAGGTAGACGTACGCCCCCTGGGCGCCCTGGTCGAAGACCGCGACCACATTGGGGTGCGCCAGCCTGGCCACGGACTTGGCCTCGCGGATGAAACGCTCGACGAACGAGGCGTCGGCCGCGAGCGCCGGGTGCATCACCTTGAGGGCGAGCACCCGGTCCAGACGGGTGTCCAGGGCCCGGTAGACCGTGGCCATCCCGCCCACGGCGATGCGGGCATCGACGCGATAGCGGCCGTCGAGCAGTTGCCCGACAAGCGGGTCCTGAAGGGTCGTATCCACGCAAGCGAGTCTACGAGCCATCGCGGACATGGCCGACGGGCCGGAGCGATCCCGCGGCCGTACTGCAGCCGAGCCGTGACAGGGACATGCACGTGCGTCCCGCACGGGGGTCAGAACGCGGGCCGCTCCGGATCCAGCACCGCCCGCCCCTCCACCGGCGACGACGCCTCGGCGAAGTGGCGCCGGGGGATCCGGCCCGCGCGGTACGCCAGCCGCCCGCCGTCCACCGCATGCCGCATCGCCGCCGCCATCAGCTCGGGCTCCTGCGCCCGGGTCACCGCGGAGGCCAGCATCACGGCCGCGCACCCCAGCTCCATCGCGAGCGCCGCGTCGGAAGCCGTCCCGGCGCCGGCGTCGAGGATCACCGGCACCCGGGCGTGGTCGACGATCAGCTGGAAGTTGTGCGGGTTGCGGATGCCGAGGCCGGAGCCGATGGGGGAGCCGAGCGGCATGATCGCCGCGCACCCCACATCCTCCAGCTTCCGGGCCAGCACCGGGTCGTCGTTGGTGTAGGGAAGGACGGTGAAGCCGTCGTCGACCAGGGTCTCCGCCGCGTCCAGCAGCTCGATCGGGTCGGGCAGCAGGGTCCGCTCGTCGGCTACGACCTCCAGCTTGATCCAGTCGGTGCCCAGCGCCTCGCGGGCCAGCCGCGCGGTCAGCACGGCCTCGCCCGCGGTGAAGCAGCCCGCCGTGTTCGGCAGGACGCGGATCGAGAGCCGTTCCAGCACGGAGAGCACCGAACCCTGCACGGTCGGATCGAGGCGGCGCATCGCGACGGTGGTCAGCTCGGTGCCGGAGGCGGTGAGCGAGCGCTCCAGCACGTCGAGGCTGGGCGCCCCGCCCGTCCCCATGATCAGCCGGGAGGTGAACGCGGTGCCCCCGAGGGTGAAGAGATCGTCGGACATGGTCAGCCTCCCTGGACCGCGGTGAGGACTTCGATCCGGTCGCCGTCGGCGAGCGCGGCGGTGGCCCACCGGCTGCGCGGAACCACGGCCTCGTTGACGGCGGCCGCGATGCCGGAGTGCGCCGTGGTGAGGGTCGAGACGAGGGTTTCCAGCGTGGTGCCCGCGGCGATCGAGCGGGGATCGCCGTTGACGGACACGCAGAGCGCTACGGACTCGGTCATGCGGGCTGCTCCTGACGTGCGGAGGCGGAGGCGGACGGCGCGGCGGGCGACGGTACGGGGGCGGGCGCGAACCGCCCGGGAGCGAAGGGGCGGGCCACGCGGGGCAGCTCGCCGGTGGTCAGCAGCTCGGCCATGGCGTCGCCGGTGACGGGGGTGAGCAGCACCCCGTTGCGGTGGTGGCCGGTGGCGAGATGCAGACCGGGCAGGGCGGTGGGGCCGAGCAGCGGAGCATTGTCGGGGGAGGCGGGGCGCAGGCCGGCCCGGGTCTCGGTGAGCGGCAGTTCGGTGATCCCGGGCACCAGCTCATGGGCGTCGCGAAGCAGCTCGTACACACCGCCCGCCGTGACGGTGGTGTCCCAGCCCATCTCCTCACTGGTGGCGCCGACCACCAGCTCGCCGTTCTCGCGCGGTACGAGATAGACGTGGCTGCCGCGGACCACGGCCCGCACGGTCCGGGTGAGGAACGGTGCGTACGCGGCGGGCACGGTCAGCCGCAGCACCTGCCCCTTCACCGGCCGGACGGGCGGCGTGACCTCGTCCGGCAGCCCCGCCAGCCGCCCGCTGAGGCTGCCCGCGGCGAGCACGACCTGGTCGGCGGTGAGCTCCGTACCGCCTGCCAGCACGGCCCCGGTTGCCCGGTCCCGTTCCACCGTGAGGCGTTCCGCCCGGTCGCGGTGGACGACGACCCCGGCCCGCTCACAGGCCGTCAGCAGGGCGGCGGCCAGCCGGCGGGGGTCGACCTGGTGGTCGCCGTCGACCCGCAGACCGCCGCGTACCCCCGGCGCCAGCATCGGTTCCAGGCGGCGGCACTCACGGCCGGTGAGCCACTGCGACTCCAGCCCCGAACGGAGGTGCAGCGCATGCAGTTCCCGCAGATGGGCGCGGTCGTCGGAGTCCAGGGCGACCGCGAGGGTGCCGCAGGCCCGGAAGCCGATGTCCTGGCCGCTCGCCGCCTCCAGCTCGGCGGCGAAGGCCGGATAGCGTGCGGCGGAGGCGACATTGAGGCCGAGCAGCATCTGCTCGCCGTAGTGGAGTTCGGTGACGGCGGCGAGCATTCCGGCCGCCACCCGGGCGGCCCCGCCACCCGGGTCGGGGTCGGCGACCGTGGTGCGCAGGCCGCGCTGCGCCGCCCGCCAGGCGGTCACCAGACCGATGATCCCGCCCCCGATGACGAGGACGTCGGATCCTGGTGCTGGGGTGTTCCCGGGGGAATGCATGGGCGTCCAGCCCCTCCCTTCGCCGGCATGACCCGGATCAGGTTCGTACGGTCGGAGGCCGCCCAGCCTCCCTCTCAGCCCGGTGCGTCCGGACTCCCGCGAGTGTCTTACGGTGGCCACCCTAGACCCCGTTCCCCACGCCCGGTAAGGGAGCAGTCACCGTGGCCCGTTCGCTCGACGGACTCGTCCTCTCACCCGTCGCCGACCAGGCGCCGGGTCAGGTCGGCACCCGTACCCGCTTCACGTACCACGAGGAGGACGGCCGGATCTGGGCCGAGTACGCGGGCGGCGACGTGGTCCGGGGACATCTCGTCGGCACGCGCTCCGGCGACCGGCTCGACTTCCGGTACGTCCAGTTGAAGCAGGACGGAACGACCTCCTCCGGACACTGCGTCTCCACCGTCGTCGATCTGGCGGACGGCCGGGTGCGGCTGGACGAGCGCTGGGAATGGGAGTCGCAGGAGGGCTGCGGTGCGAGCGTGGTCGAGGAGCTGTCTGTCTGACAAACCGTCAGGTGCATAAGCTGGGCAGGTGAGCGAGCAGCAGACAGAGCAGCCGGGCCGGCGGACAGAGCGCCGCGTCGTCATCGTCGGCGCGGGCATGGCCGGCGTGCAGACCGCGGTCGCCCTGCGGGAACAGGGCTTCACCGGCCCGGTCACCCTCATCGGCGCCGAACCCCACCAGCCGTACGACCGGCCACCGCTGTCCAAGGCCGTACTGCTCGGCAACGCCGAGGGCTCCGCCTTCGACATCGACTTCGAAGCGCTGGACATCGACCTGCAACTGGGCCGCGACGTGACCGGTCTGCGGCCCGGCGCGCACGAACTGGACACCTTGGCCGGACCCGTTCCGTACGACGTCCTGGTCGTCGCCTCCGGCGCCGAGCCGGTGGTACTGCCCGGCTCCGAGGGCGTGCCCGGCGTCCATCTGCTGCGCACCCTCGACGACGCCGCACGGCTGCGGCCGGTACTCGACGAGCAGCACACCGTCGTGGTCGTCGGCGCGGGCTGGATCGGCGCGGAGTTCGCCACCGCGGCGCGCGCCGCGGGCTGCGAGGTCACCGTCGTCGAGGCCGCCGACCGGCCGCTGGCAGGCGTTCTGCCCGCCGAGGTCGCCGCCCCGATGGCCCGCTGGTACGCGCAGAGCGGTGCCGAACTCCTCACGGGCACGCCGGTGGCGCGGATCGAGCACGGCAGCGTGGTCCTCGCCGACGGGCGCACGCTCGCCGCCGGAGCGGTGGTCGTCGGGATCGGTGCCCGGCCCGCCACCGGCTGGCTGGCCGGCTCCGGCATCGCGCTCGGCCCGGACGGGTCGGTGACCGCCGACGACGCGCTGCGCACCTCGCTGCCGGATGTGTACGCGGTCGGCGACTGCGCGTCCTTCCCCTCCGCGCGGTACGGCACACGGCTTCTCGTCCACCACTGGGACAACGCCCTCCAGGGGCCGCGGACCGCCGCCGCCAACATCATCGGCGCCGGCACGGACGGGGCGCAGCCCCTGACGTACGACCCCGTGCCGTACTTCTGGTCCGAGCAGTTCGACCGGTTCGTGCAGTACGCGGGGCATCACGGGGACGCGGACACCCTGCTGTGGCGCGGCGACCCGGCGGACGCGGCCTGGACCGTGTGCTGGCTGCGGGACGGCGCGCTGGTCGCCGTCCTCGCCGTCGGGCGGCCGCGCGACCTGGCCCAGGGGCGCAGACTCATCGAGGCGGGGGCGCGGCTGGATCAGGTGCGGGCGGCCGACCCCGCCGTACCCCTGAAGTCGGCCAGGGCGGACGCCGCGTGACGGCGCTTCCCCAGGGGCTCCGGGGGCCTTGAGGGCGCTGGGGTGACCCCCGTCCGGTCGGGTCCGGGTACCGACTGTCGGTCCGGGATGGCACGCTTGTCCCCGTGACCGAGATTGACGCAAAGATCGATGCTCTCGTCCCCGCCTGGCTCCACCTCCCCGACATCGCGGAAATGCTCGATGTCGAGGTGACGCGCGTACGGCAGCTGGTCAAGGAGGGCCAGCTCATCGCCGTACGCCGTGGTGAGAACCGGGCACTCCAGGTGCCTGCTGCCTTCATCGACGGCAACAAGGTGGTCAAGGGCCTCTCCGGCACCCTGACGCTCCTGAGGGACGACGGCTACACCGACGAAGAGATGCTTGAGTGGCTCTTCACCCCCGACCCCACCCTCCCCGGTACCCCCGCGCAGGCGCTGAGCGAGAATCGCGGCACGGAGGTGAAGCGCCGCGCCCAGGCGCTCGCCGTCTGACCGGGACAACCGCACGCGGGGTACGGGCCCGGGCCGTTCCGAGCGGCCCGGCCCGTACCGCCGCATGACGACGTGGCGCTGCACCCGTGGCGGGGCTCCGGGGGCGTCGAGCCGCACCGCCGTATCCCGTATCGCCGCACCCAAGGGGGAACCTCACCATGTCCACGCCTCGCGCGCTGCTGTCCGACGCCCGGCTCTATCTGTGCACGGACGCCCGCAGGCGCCAGGGCGACCTCCCCGCGTTCCTCGACGCCGTGCTCTCCTCCGGGGTGGACGTCGTCCAACTGCGCGACAAGGGCATGGAAGCGGCCGAGGAACTCGAGCACCTGGCGGTCCTCGCCGACGCCTGCCGGCGCCACGGCAAGCTCCTCGCGGTGAACGACCGGGCCGATGTCGCCCATGCCATCGGTTCCGATGTGCTCCACCTCGGCCAGGGTGACCTGCCGGTGCCGGCCGCCCGCGCCATCCTCGGCGAGGACGTGGTGATCGGCCGCTCCACGCACGCCGAGTCCGAGGTCGACGCGGCCGTCGCCGAGCCCGGCGTGGACTACTTCTGCACCGGGCCCTGCTGGCCCACCCCGACCAAGCCCGGCCGGCACGCCCCCGGCCTCGGCCTCGTGCGGTACGCGGCCTCGCTCGCGCAGCCGCGCCCGTGGTTCGCCATCGGAGGGATCGACGCGGGCAACCTCGACGAGGTGCTGGACGCGGGAGCGCGCCGGGTCGTCGTCGTACGTGCGATCACCGAGGCCGACGATCCGGCGGCGGCCACCGCCGAGCTCGCGAAGCGGATCAGGGCGCGCGCCGACGTCTGACGGACACGTCGGGAAAATTGCAGTTCATCCGACGAACATCGGAAGACTGTCCGAGGGATGGACACCCGACCAGTCAATTCGGGCAATTGCCGCTGCTCTGGTTGGGGGAGCGGCGAGCCCTGGTTAACCTGCAGTATGGCTCTTGGCACTCCCTCTACCAGGACGGATCACGCACGCACGGTGCGTGAGCTGCTCGCGACCGGCAAAACTTCGTATTCGTTCGAGTTCTGGGCTCCCAAGACCGAGAAGGGCGAGCGCAATCTCTGGAATGCGCTGCGCCGTGTCGAGGCGGTGCGTCCGAGCTTCGTCTCCGTGACGTACGGGGCCGGTGGCTCGACGCGGGCGGGAACGGTGCGGGCCACCGAGCAGATCGCCGCCGATTCCACCCTCACCCCGGTCGCGCACCTCACGGCCGTCAATCACTCCGTCGCCGAGCTGCGCAACATGATCGGGCAGTACGCCGACGCCGGAATCAGGAACATCCTCGCCGTGCGCGGCGACCCGCCGGGCGACCCGATGGGCGAGTGGGTCAAGCACCCGCAGGGCGTGCGGTACGCCGCCGATCTCGTCCGGCTCATCAAGGAATCCGGCGATTTCTGTGTCGGCGTCGCGGCATTTCCCGAGATGCATCCGCGCTCGACCGACTGGGACGCCGACATCCGGCATTTCGTGGACAAGTGCCGCGCCGGTGCCGACTATGCGATCACGCAGATGTTCTTCGATCCTGAGGACTATTTGCGTATGCGTGACCGGATGGTTGCGGCGGGTTGCGACACGCCTGTCATCCCCGAGGTCATGCCGCTCACCAGCGTCAAGCAGTTGGAACGGTTTCCGCAGCTCAGCAACGCGACTTTGCCGTCGGCCCTGAAAGAACGCATCCTCGCCGTCAAGGACGACGCAGCCGCTGTACGCTCCATTGGCATCGAGTTCGCGACGGAGTTCTGCGCGAGGCTGCGCTCCGAGGGTGTGCCCGGACTGCACTTCATCACGCTGAACAACTCGACGGCAACGCTCGAGATCTACGAGAATCTCGGACTGCACAAGCAGTCGTGACCGGCCGTACCCGCCATCATCCCGGGCGGTGGCCGCAGAAAAGGGGGCGGGCATGGGCTGGACGGTCCTCTACATCGCGTTCGGCATCGTGGCGCTGTGGCTGCTCGGCGAGGTGCTCCTGCAGTACAAGGCGCGACTGCGGTGGCGCCTGCTCGCCTTCACCGGCTTCGCGGGTGTGGTCGTCGGTGTGCTGATGCCGTCCGTGCCGGTCATCGCCGTCGGAACGGTCGCGTTCGCCATCGGCCAGACGTACGTCACCCTCTCCTTCCGGCGCGGCTTCTCGACCGGCTGGGCGATAGGGGGCAGCCCGGGCGAGAGCCGTCGCCGACGGGGCGGTGCCGCCCGGGACACCCGTCGGGAGCCCACGCTCGAGGTGTCGGACCTCGAGGTGGAGTACGACCGGGCGGGCGAGGACGAGGCGAACAGCGCCGCGCCCGCGGCCGCCGTCTACGAACCGGAGCCGCTGCCGGACGACACCGGGCAGTACGGCATCTACACCGATCCCCAGCCGCAGCAGCAGACCCAGCACGCCCCGGGGCAGCCCCAGTACGGCGCCTACGACCCGTACGCCGACTACTCCACGTACAGCGGCGTGCCCGGCCAGAGCAGCTACGACAGCCAGGGCACGTACGCAAGCCAGGACGCGTACGCGGGCCAGGGCACGTACGCCGGCCAGGAAGCGTACGCCGCGCAGGACGGCTACACCGGGCAGTACGACTACGGCACGGGCCAGCAGCAGTACGCCGCGTACTCCGACCCGTACATCGGGACCGGCACCACGGGCGGCTCCCCGCAGTACGGCACACAGGGCACGTATGCGAGCTACGACAGCTACGGCGGCCAGCAGCAGTACGCGGCGGACGCCTACGCCCAGCAGTACTCCGCAGAGACCCCGCCGGGCGGCGTCTGGGTGCCGCAGCAGCGCGAGGGCGAGCAGTACCCGCCGGAGCAGCCCGTACAGCCGGCCCCGCACCCGAACGGCTACGACAGCGGCTACAACGATCAGCAGTACCGCTACTGACAGCTGCACTCATCGGCGTCAGGGTTCACCGGCGCCTGCCGTTGCCGGTGGCCGAGCGGCCCGGCAGCCGCACCCGCCGGCTGCCGCGCTCGCGCGCGGTCGCGTTCACTGGGAGCCGCGGAAGCCGTCGCCCTCCACGATGAGTCCGGCGACGAGTGCCCCCGACATTCCGGCGTGCGCAAGCCCGCCGCCCGGGTGCGACCAGCCACCCGCGAGGTAGAGCCCCGGCAGCCGTGTGCGGTTCCCGGGATGGAGATACGCGCCTGCGGCCCCGGCCAGCGCGGGCGCGGGCACCGAACCGCCGTCGGCTCCGGTGTCGGCGGCGGTCTCCGCGGGCGTCCGGACCTCGGCGTGGAGAAGCCGCTCACGGATACCCGGGACGGCCGCGCCGGCCGCCTCGATCACCGTGCCGGCATACCGCTCGCGCAGCGCCGCGTCCGTCCAGTCCACGGTGGTGTGCGGGGCGACCGTCGCGGTCACGGTCACGGCCTCGTGCCCGTCGTCGGGGCGGGTCGACGGATCGTCCGGGCGGATCACCGTCACCGTGGGACGTTCGGCGAGCCGTCCGCCGAACACCGCCTCCCGCTCCGCCGCGCCGTCCGCACCGTGCACCACGGTCCGGTGCACGGTGTCCGCGGGCCGGGCGCCGCGCAGCGACAGCAGGACCTGGAACCGGCCCGGCACCGGCGCCCCGCCGCCCGGCCGGGGCTGAGCCGTCACCTCGCCGTCCCGCCAGAGCTCCTGACCCGGCACCAGCCCCGGGTGCGGCCACGCCCCGAGCACCACATGGTCGGCCTCGGCCACCGTGCCTGCCGCGAGCTCGAGGCCCGCCGCCCGGCCGTCCTTCTCCACGATCCGGGCCACTTCGGCGCCGAACTCGAACTCCACTCTCCGGGCCAGGCAGCGCTCGTACACCGCCTGCGCCAGCGCCCGCATCCCCCCGGCCGCATACCAGCTGCCGAACGTCTCCTCCATGTACGGCAGCAGGGCCGCGCTCGCCGGGGCGCGCAGCGGATCGAGGCCGTACGACAGCGCGTAGCCGTCGAGGAGGGCGGCGAGCCGGGGGTCGGCCAACTCCCAGGCGCCGACCTCGGCCACCGTGCCCGCCTGCCGGGCGGCCCGCAGCAGCCGGCGCTGCCGCAGCGCCGGATACGGATCGCGGCCCAGCACCTGCCAGTCGGCGCGCAACGGCTCCTCCAGCAGCGGCCGGCGGGACCGGTCCCAGGCATCCCGGGCCCGGTCGAGGAACTCGCCCCAGCTGCCGCCCGCACCGGCCCCCAGCGCACGGTCCAGGGCGGCGACCACCCCGGCCCGGGAGGCGTTCGGCAGCGAGACCGCCGTGCCGTCGGCGAAGAGATGGCGGCTCGCCGGATCGACCTGCGTCATCGTGACGCACTGCTCCAGCGGTTCCCTGCCGGTCTTCACGAACAGATCGCGGTAGACCGCGGGCAGATGCAGCAGCGAGGGACCCGTGTCGAACGTGAAGCCGTCCCGGGAATACCGGCGGACCGAGCCGCCGTACGTCCCGGACCTCTCGTACACCGTCACCCGGTGGCCTGCCACGGCCAGCCGGGCGGCCGCCGCCATTGCGCCCATCCCGGCGCCGATCACCGCAATACGTGCCATGTCAGTGACCTTAACGGCCGCCACCGACGGCTCAGCCGGGAGGCCAGTGCGTACGGGTCCCGGCCAGACGTCTCTCCTCGCGCCGCTGGGCCCTGCGGCGCAGGAACCGGCGGATCCGGGAGGCGAGGAAGACCAGTATCACGATGCCGAGCAACAGGAGCACCGCGGCGACGACTGCGGCCGCCAGCGGATGGAATATCGCGAACGTGATGATTCCGGCGACGCCCAGATCCTCGGCCGTGCTGACCGCGACGTTGCTGAACGGCTCGGGGGACGTGTTCACCGCCATCCTGGTACCCGCCTTCACCAGATGGCTCATCAGCGCGGTGGAACCGCCGACGGCCCCGGCCGCGAGCTCCGGCAGCGAACCGCTCTCGCCGGCCAGAAGTGCCGCCACGACAGCCCCGGCGACCGGCCTGATGACCGTGTGCACCGAGTCCCAGAGCGAGTCCACGTACGGGATCTTGTCCGCGACCGCTTCGCACAGGAAGAGCACGGCGGCGGCCACGAGCACATCGGTGCGCTGCAGCGATGCGGGCACCTCGTCGCTGACACCGGTCGCGCCGAAGATGCCGAGCAGGAGGACCACCGCGTAGGCGTTGATCCCGCTCGCCCAGCCACTCGTGAACACCAGGGGGAGTACGGACACGGACGCGATCGTAACCAGTGCCGCGGTGCTGCGGGTGGGGCCGGACGCGCAGCCCTGAGTATCCGTACCTAGTGCACGAGATGAGTAGGTGCGCGGATGGGCTGCCACCTGCGCAGACGGAAGAGTGGAGACCACGGAGGGGCGCAGCGCCGGTACCGCCGACACGGGGCGGCGGAACGGACGCCGCACTCCTCCGCAACGGGGGTGCACCACGGAGAGCACGGGACCACGGGGGAACGACGGGGGTCACGGGGGAAGGCTCTCCGGCAGCACAGGAAGCGCCGGTCGGGCGAGGCTCGGGGGGATCGAGCCTCGCAGGACCGGCGCTTTCGTGCGTGCGTACCTCCCGCCGGGGGAGGGGCGTCAGTGCCCGCTGACCCGGCCGTGCAGCAACAGGGACAGCGCCGAGTGCACGTCGTCCAGGGACCGCTCGGGCTGGAACGCCTGCCAGTCCAGGGCCGCCACCAGCACCATGCCGACCAGAGCGGCCGCTGTCAGCGGGATGTCGATCTCCTCGCTGAGCTCGCCGTTCCCGACGCCCTCGCGGAGCACGTCCTCGACCACGGCGACGGCCTCCTGACGCACCACCAGGAGCGTTGCCTGCCAGGCGCGGTTGGTGCGCCACAGCTCGGCGACGTACAGCTGGGTGAAGGCCGGATAGCGGTCGATGAAGACCAGACCGGCCCTGATCATCGCGTCCAGGGCCTCGACCCGGGTGCCGCCGCGCGCCCCGGTCTCGTCGGCCGCGGACCGCAGCGACGCGGTCAGCAGGCCGACGCCGTGCCGCAGCAGCTCTTCGAAGAGTTCGGTCTTGCTCTTGAAGTTGTAGTAGACCGTGCCCTTGGCGACCCCGGCGCGTTCGGCGATCTCGTCGACCGTGGTCGCCGAGAAGCCCTTCTCGGCGATGAGGGTGACGGCCGCTTCGTAGAGCTTCTGCCGGGTGGCCTGACGACGCGTGGTGCCACTGCTTTCCATGCGGTCGATTCTCACAGGTCCCGGCGCGCTCACAGACTCAGCTCCGGATGCAGCCGGTCCAGCGTCCACACCTGCTTGCGGCGCGCGGCCACCGCGGTCAGGGCCAGCGCCCCCGCCGTGAACGCCAGGAGCACCGCACAGCCCTGCCAGACCGGGCCGAGCCCGCCGCCCGTGATCAGCCTGCGCAGCCCGTCGACGACGTAACTCATCGGCAAATAGGGGTGGATCGCGCCGAAGAACCCGGGGCTGGTCTGCACGGGGTACGTGCCCCCGGCCGAGGTCAGCTGGAGCATCAGCACGGCAAGGACGAGGATGCGTCCCGCCGCTCCGAACCGGGCGTTCAGCCACTGCACGATCGCACCGAAGCAGCAGGTCACAAGGGCGAGGAAACCGATGGTCCCGGCGGCGTGGGTCATCTGCAGCCCGAGTCCCCAGTGCAGTACGGACATGAGGGCGGCGACCTGCACCAGACCGATGGCGGCCACCGGCAGCCAGCCCGCGAAGGCGATCCGCCAGGCGGAGGCGCCGGCGGCGAGCGCCCGTCGGTTGAGCGGCTGGATCAGCATGTACGCCACCATCGCGCCGACCCAGAGGGAGAGCGGGATGAAGTACGGGGCGAACCCGGTGCCGTAGTTGGGCGCCTTGTGCAGTGACTGGGACGCGAGCTTCACCGGGTCGGCCATCACATCGGTGCGCCGGTCGCGGTCCTGCTCGTCGTAGTCGGGGATCCGGCCGACTCCGTCGTTCAGCCCCTGGGCGAGCGTCGCCGAGCCGTCGCCGAGCCGGATCAGTCCGCCGTCCAGACTCGTCGCGCCCTTCTTCAGCTCGCCGACACCGGCGTTCAGGTCGACGGACCCGGTTCGGGCGGACGTCAGACCGGTGTGCAGCTCGTCCGCACCCCTGGCGACCCGGTGGGCACCCGTATTGAGCGCATTGATCTTCGCGACGGCGGACTTCAGGTCCTCGTCGAGGTGCGGGGAGCGCTCGGCGAGGGCGTCGGCCTGCTTCTGCAGGGTGGTGAGCTGTGCGCGCAGTTTCTTCAGATCCCCGTTCTGGTTCGTGACCAGCACGTTCACATCGTCGGCGACCTGGGCGACATCGGCGGCGGCGGTCGTGGCGCGCTTCAGCGGGGGGCAGACGGTGGGGTCGGGGAGCAGCTGATCGTCGCACCGGGTGCGGTAGACGTCGGCCAGGTCGTCGGAGGCCCGGTGCGCGGCGGTCGCCGCGGTGGGCGCCGTCTTCACCAGCAGGTCGAGGTTGTCCCGTACGGTCTGCGAGGAATCGGCGACCAGCCGGGCGGTGTCGCCGATCGACTTGCCGTTGTCCTTCAGGAACGGGCGGACGTCGGCCGCCACGCCGTTGACCTTGTCGGCGAGCAGCTGTGTGCCGTCGGCGACCTGCCGGGACCCGGTTTCCAGGTCGCCCGCGCCCTTGTTCAGCCTGACGATCCCGCTCTCCAGCCGGCCACTGCTGGCCTTGGCGTCCTTGAGCCCGTCCGCGAGGTCCTTCGAGCCCTTCTTCGCCTTGCCGATCCCGCCCGTGAGGTCGTCGGCGCCCTTCGCGGCCTTCGCCGTCGCGTCGTGGAGATCGGAGAAGGAGATGAAGATCCGGTCGAGGAAGCCGCGCGAGGCGTTGGTGGATGCGGCGGTGCGGACCTCGGAGAACACCGTCCGGGAGATCTGCCCGACGATGTAGTTGTTGGCGTCGTTCGTACGTACCTGGAGTGCGCCGGTCTCCGGGGAGTCACCCGAACTGGAGGCGATCCGCTTGCTGAAGTCCGACGGCATGGTCAGCGAGAGGTAGAACGTTCCGTCCTCGACGCCCCGGCCGGCCTGGGCGGAGCTCACCTCGTGCCAGTCGAAGACCTTGGAGTCGAGCAGCTTGCGGGTGATCTCGTCACCGGCCTCGATGTGCTTCCCGACGGCGGTGGCGCCCTTGTCCTCGTTGACCAGCGCGACGGGGATCCGGTCGAGGCGGCTGTACGGGTCCCAGAAGGAGCACAGGTACAGGGCGCCGTAGAGCAGGGGCAGAAGCAGCAGGGCGACGAGTGCGGCACGGGGCAGCCTTCCCCTGCCGAAACGCTTCAGCTCAAGCGCGGCCAGTTTCGGCGATCGCATCGGCCGTCCCCTTCTCGGTCGTCGTCTTCTCGGTCGTGGTTCCGGTCGTCCTCCGGGCCGCGGGCGCCTCGGCCGCCTCCGCGGTGGCGGCGTGTGTCGTGTCTGCGGTGCCCGTGGCGTTCCCCGCGCGTGTGCCCTCCGCGCCCCCCTTGCCGTCCGTGCGCACGGTGATCGCGTCCTCGGGTGCCTGGCTGCAGACGGCGAGCACGGTCGTCCCGCCGGCGGCCACGGAGCGCAGCAGCTCCCAGGCCTCGGCGCGCTCGGTGTCGGAGAGCTTGAGGTCGGCGTCGTCCATCGCGAGCAGCCGTGGCCGGCCGACCAGGGCGAGGGCCACGGACAGCCGCAGCGCCTCCAGCCGCTCCAGATCGCGTACGGAGGTCCGCTCGGCCTTGGGCAGGTCGGCCGGGATGAGCCCGGCGGCGTCCAGTGCGGCGTCGATGCGGGCGCGGGAGGCGGCGGCGCGCTCGGCGCGGGGGCGGAGCAGCGTGCGCAGCGAGCCGTCGAAGCGGCGCTGCAGAAGCGCGCGTTCGTGCAGGTGCTCGGCGACGGTGAAGGCCGGGTCGAGCTCACTGACCCCCGGCACCGGGCCGAGGGCGCTGATCCTGCGTACGGCGGCCATGTGGCGCGGCAGGTGCAGACCACCCACCTCGGCGCGGCCCTCGGAGGGGCGCATCCGACCGGTCAGGGCGAGCAGCAGGCAGGTGCGGCCGGAACCGGACGGGCCCTCGATCGCGACCAGGGCGCCGGGTGGGGCGTCGAGCCGTACGCCCCGGAAGGCCCAGCCGCGCGGTCCCTTGAGCCCGAAGTCCTCGGCGGTGACAGCTGCCCCGTGCGGGCTGTCCACAGACCCTCCCTTTTAGACTGACTGGTCAGTACAAAAGATAGCTCGAACTCGCGAACGACACAAAAGGCCAGGTCAGGGCCTGATCGAGAGGGATTGTCAGTGGCGGGCCCCACGATGGATGCATACGGCCACGGAGCCGTCACACGACGACAGGAGGTTCGTCATGGCCAACTCGTCCGCAGCAGCCGCCTCTCGGCGCCGCGCAGGCGGCCCTGCCCCCTCACCGACCGGCCCCGCCCCGGCATCGAGCGGTCCGGCGAACGACGTCCACCCGGTGCTGCGCCGCACCACCGCGCCGCCCGCCGCCCTCGATCTGCTGGCCCAGGCCCGCGCCGGCCTCGAAGAGGCCGCCGTTCTCGCCGTGCCGAACGAGCGCTATGCCACCGCCCATCTCGCCGCGCTGCGCACCGCCGCCGCCGTGCTCGCCGCCCGCGGCCGGCCCGAAACGACCAGGCGACGCAGGGAGCGGATCCGCAGCGCCTGGGAGGTCCTCCCGGAGATCGCCCCGGAACTCACCGAATGGAGCGCCCTGTTCGCCTCGGGGGCCCGCCGCAGGGCCCGGGCGGAAGCGGGCATACCGGGGGCGGCCGGCAGCCGCGACGCCGATGATCTGCTGCGCGACGCCGCCATGTTCCTGCGCCTGGTCGAGCGGCTCCTGGCGCTCCAGCCGACGCTCCCCCAGGCCCGGAAGGAGCGGCCCGACGCGGGATGACGGCGGCAGCGGTCCGAGGCAATAGGGTGGACAGCACCCGCATCACCTGCACCGTTCACGCTCCGCCCGCAGTGGCGGCACCGTGCCGAGGAGTCAACTGCCGTGTCGGACCAGCTGCGCCCCCGTGCCTCCCTCCGTACCGCCGTGGTCTGGGAGGTCCTGAAGGACGCCCTCGACCGCCAGGTCAAGGCGACCGGCAGGGACGCCCTGGACGTCCTGGACACCGGCGGCGGCACCGGAAACTTCGCGGTGCCGGTCGCCCGGCTCGGCCACCGGGTCACCGTCGTCGACCCCAGCCCCAACGCGCTCTTCGCGCTGGAGCGCCGCGCCGCCGAGGCCGGAGTCGCCGACCGGGTCCGCGGCGTCCAGGGCGACATCCTCGGCCTGTTCGAGGTGGCCGAGCGCGGCGGTTACGACGCGGTGCTGTGCCATGGCGTCCTGGAGTACGTCGACGACCCCGCCGAGGGCGTGCGGAACGCTGTCGAGGCACTCCGCCCGGCCGGTGCGCTGAGCCTGCTCGCCGCGGGCCTCGGCGGTGCCGTCCTCGCCAGGGCGCTCGCCGGCCACTTCACCGAGGCCCGGCAGGCGCTCAGCGACCCCGCGGGCCGCTGGGGCGACGGCGACCCGATGCCCCGGCGCTACACCGCGGAGCAGCTCACCGAACTGGTCTCCGCGGCGGACGTGGAGGTCGGCGCGGTCCACGGCGTACGGGTCTTCGCCGACCTCGTTCCGGGCGTTCTGGTGGACACCGAGCCCGGAGCGATGGAGGCGCTGCTCAAGCTGGAGAGCGCGGTTGCGGAACTGCCGGCCTTCCATTCGGTCGCGACCCAGTTGCACGTTCTGGGCACGAAGCGCACCTGAGCCCGCGGCCGGGGTCCGGGCACAGCCGGGCCCCGGCACGGGCCGGCACCGGGCCGCGCCCGGCCGTAGTGCGGCTGATCAGCAACGCAGCTGCATACGGAGTACGCCCCAGGAGCCCCGATCGGGCTCCAGTCACCGTATGATCGGGGGACACCATCCGGC
Source organism: Streptomyces sp. NBC_00316 (assembly GCF_036158715.1). Lineage (NCBI taxonomy): Bacteria > Bacillati > Actinomycetota > Actinomycetes > Kitasatosporales > Streptomycetaceae > Streptomyces > Streptomyces sp. NBC_00316. The sequence continues at coordinate 6,469,288 of NZ_CP108023.1, forward strand.
ATGACGGATCGGAGGTTGGGGAATCAACGCCTCAGCAGCTGTGCCGTCGTGGCGGCCCGGACTGGCTGATTGGCAATGAGGGCGGGTTTCACGGGGGCGAATCCCTGCCTATCCTGGAAGGGCCGCAAACCGGCCGCCCCCCGTGGCCGACGACGAGGAGGACTCCGTGCCGCTCTCGGAGCACGAGCAGAGAATGCTCGAGCAGATGGAGCGAGCGCTGTACGCCGAAGATCCCAAGTTCGCGACAGCGCTCGAGGGAAGCGGGCTGCGTACGTACACCCGGCGACGGGTCTACCAGGCGGTCGCAGGATTCCTGGTGGGTATCGCGCTCCTCATGGCCGGAATGGTCGCCAAGCAGATCTGGATCAGCGTGGTGGGGTTCCTCGTCATGCTGGGCTGTGCGGTCCTTGCGGTCACCGGTTGGCGCAAGGCGCCCAAGCCCGGCGAGCAGCAGGCTGCCGGAGGCGGGGGCGGACGCCGACACCCCAAGCAACGCCGAACCGTGATGAACCGGATCGAGCAGCGGTGGCAGCGCCGCCGTGACGAACAGGGTCAGTAACCCCTTCTGAACGTGTGTGGGTGAGGGACGGCCGCATGACTGCGGTCGTCCCTCACCCATGTCTGCGTACCACCCGCGCCGGCTGCCTGCCGTGTGCTGCGGTGCCGCACGGTCTCCGATCCGAACCGCCCACGGCTTTCGCTCTCCGCCGTCGAACGGTCGGGGGCGGAGCCGATCCAGGACGGAGCGTGTGCAACGGGGCGCGGCCGCCGGCCGCGCCCCTCAGCCCTGCTGCCGGGACGGCCACCGCAGCAACCCGCCCCACCGTGCCGCCCACCGGCCGGTCAGCGCGGACCAGCGCTCGGAGGCCGCCCACACCGCACGTGCCGCCGAGCGCGGTGCCACGACCGCCCGGATCCGGGTGGAGCGGTCGGTGGAGGCCCGCAACCCGCTGCGTACCGTCTCCACGTCTTCCGTGAGCCCCGTGGCCGCCCGGGGCTGCGGGGCGTACAGCACCTGCTCCACCGCCCCCGCCACCCGGTGCACGGCGGCGGCCTCGTCGGGGTCCAGCTGCCCCAGCCGCACCACCCGCGCCGCCGCCTTGCGCGGCGTCTGCGAATCGTCGGGGCCGATGCCGTGGTCCCACGCCGTATCGGTGATCTCCAGCCAGGCCGCCAGCGTCCTGGCCGTCGCATCCGCCTGCGTACGCCCCGAGGACGAGTTCAGCCTCTGCGTACGCACCCGAACCCGCCAGAACATCGGCAGCAACGGCAGCGTGAGCACCAGCAGGATCGCCAGGGCACCCCAGACGATGGTGCCCGTGGGCGTCCCAGGGTCCTGCGGCTCCGCGAAGCCCGGCGCCGCAGTGGGGCCGCAATCGCCCTGCCTGCGCTGCTGCGACGAGCAGCTCACCGACGCGGAGGGCGCTGCCGACGGGGCGGCCGCGGCACTCGCCTCCGGCCCGCTCGGGGCGGTCGTGTCGCCGGTGGGCGCGTTCGGCTGCGTGTACGTGGGCACGCTGCCCCGCGACGGCGTCGGCTCGAAGCGGGTCCATCCGATGCCCTGGAAGTACAGCTCGGGCCAGGCGTGCGCGTCGCGCAGCCCCACCGACACCGAACCGTCCGACTGCACGGTGCCGGGCGTGAAGCCCACGGCGACCCGGGCCGGGATGCCCAGCGTCCGTGCCATCGCGGCCATCGTGAACGAGAAGTGGACGCAGAAGCCCCGTTTTTCCTTCAGGAACCGGGCGATCGCCGCCGAGCCGGTGCCGGAGGTCACCGAGGTGTCGTAGGTGAAGTCGCCCTCCGAGGCGAAGAAGTTCTGCAGCTTCACCGCGCGCTCGTAGTCGTTGGTGGAGCCCTTCGTCACCCGGTCCGCCGTCTCCTTGACCACCTTCGGGAGCGAGCCCGGGATCCGGGTGTACTCGTTCCGTAGCGCGGCCGGTGCCGGGACCGCCGCGGCCAGCTGATCCGCGGTCGGCTGCACCACCAGGCTGGAGACCTGGTACGTCGCCCCACGGGTCGTCTGGCCACGGTCACCGACGAGGGTGCGCCCCTCGGGCTCGTACCGCCAGCGCCCGTCGATCCTGACCTCGGCAGCCGGGTAGGGGAGCGGCAGATAGGTCTGCTGGTACGAGCGGGACGCGGAGATGTTCGTCCTGATCTCCGTGACGGCGACATCCGAAGCCAGTCCCGCCGGATCGGGAAGCCGCTTCGGTACGTCCTGCAGACTGCGCCGCGAGGGCCGCCACTCGCTTCCGGTGAACTGGTCCAGGGCCAGGATCCGCAGATAGAAGTCCTGGGGACTGGTGGAATTGGTGCGGTACGACATCACCTGCCGGTTCTCCGGCTGGTTCAGATCGTTCTGCAGCGAGACCAGCGGGTTGACCGCGGAGATCGTGCCGCCGCCTCCGCCCTTGCCCGCCCCGGTCCCCGAACCGGCCAGCAGGCCGCCGTCGAGCGCAGGCAGCGCAGCCGGTACGGCCAGGGAGATCCCCAGCGCCAGCGCACCGATCCGCCGTCCGGTGCGGACCGGGGCGTGCACCTGGCCGCCCGACGCATCCCGGCCGGCCGGTGTCCGGCCCACGCCGCCGAAGACCCGGCCCCACTGGGAGAGCCGGTCCCGTCCCTCGGCCAGCAGAAGGAGCAGATAGCCGCAGGCCGCGAGCAGGAACCACAGCCAGCCCGCACCGCCGCCGCCGGACAGTCCGGCAGCCACCGAGTAGAGCGCGAGGAGCGGCAGACCGGCCGGGGCCGCGCTGCGGAACGTCACCGCGAGGGTGTCCACGGCAAGCCCGATCAGCAATACGCCGCCGACCAGCATCAGCCGGATGCCCTCCGTCGCGGGTGCCGGAATGGCGTACCTGCCGACATCGTCCACGCCTGCCGTCAGCAGGTCCGCGAGCCGCTGGACGGCCTCGGGACCGGGCAGGAAGCCGACCATGGCCTGGCCCCGGGCGAACACCACGGTCACCAGCACCAGAGCGACGAGGAACTGCATCGCGATGGTGAGCAGCCGCGGCAACGGCGCCCGGCGGGCGAGCGCGCCCACCCCGCTCTGGACCGCCAGCAGGAACGTGGCCTGCAGGATCCAGTAGGACCGGTCGACCAACGGCAGCATCGACCCCGCCGCCAACAGCGTCGCCGCAAAGGCGCAGAGCGCCAGCCGACCGCGACCGCTCATGACCGTCCCCTCATGACCGTCCCCCGCCGAAACCTCATGACCATCCCCCGGTGAAACCCGTCGTCCCGCCCGTGGCGCCGTTCGACAGGGCGGACTGCATCACGGAGCTCTGCTGTCCCGCCAGCTGCCACAGCTCGGCGAGCTTCGCTCCGGGCTCCACCGGGACCACCGTCCAGCCCGATTCGCGCAGCAGCCGCAACCGCTCCTGCGACGCCCCGCGCGTGGCGTCCTGCGGATCGCCGTGCGCCCAGGCCTCGCTGTCCAGCACGAACGCGACGGCACCGCCGCTGCGCTGGCGCATCCTGGCCGCCACTGCGGCCTGCTCCTCGTCCAGATCGCCGAAGAAGGCGACCAGCAGCCCTTCGTTGCCGCCGCGCAGCACGTCGTACGCGCGCGACAGGCCATCCCCGTCGGAGTGGTCGACGACCGCGAGCGTGTCCATCATCAGCCCCGCGGAGTCGGCGGACTCCTGGGTCGATCCGGCGAAGCCGCCCTCGCCCTGCCCCGGCACCGAACTTCCGTCGTCGGTCAGCAGTCGCACCGCGAAGCCCCGCTCCAGCATGTGCACCAGAGCGGACGCGGCCCCCGACACCGCCCATTCGAAGGCGGAGTCGGGACCGATCCCCAGATAGGCGATCCGCCGGGTGTCGAGCAGCACCGTGCACCTGGCCCGTTGCGGCTGTTCCTCGCGGCGCACCATCAGCTCGCCGTAGCGCGCGGTGGAGCGCCAGTGGACCCGGCGCAGATCGTCGCCGTGCCGGTAGCCGCGCGGAATCACGTCGTCCTCACCGGCCAGTGCCAGTGAGCGCTGCCGCCCCTCGCCGTACCCGGAGGCCTCGCCGGCCAGCCGCATCGGCGGCAGCGGCTCGGTCCGAGGGATGACGACCAGGGTGTCGTACGCGCTGAACGAGCGGGTCAGCTCGCACATACCGAACGGATCGCTCAGCCGCAGCTGCAGCGGTCCGAGCGGATACCGCCCGCGCAGATCCGACCGGACCCGGTACGACACCTCGCGGGCACCGCCCGCCTCCACCCGGTCCAGCACGAACCGGGGCCGCGGCCCCAGAACGTACGGCACCCGGTCCTGCAGCATCAGCAGCCCGGTGGGCAGCCGCGACACGTTCTCCATCCGCAGATGGACCCGCGCCTCGGTGCCCGCCGGGACCCGGGACGGGGTGAGCCGCCGGGTGCCCGCGACCCGGTAGCGGGTGCGGAAGAGCACCGCCACACAGACCAGCGGCAGAACGGCGAGCAGCATCCCGACCCGCAGCAGATCCCCCTGGCCCAGCACGTACGCGCAGATCGCGGCCGCGATCCCGGCCGCGAGGAAGGACCGCCCGCGCGTGGTCAGCCCGCCCAGCGCGGCCCGGAGACCGCCCTTGTCGTCGCCGTCGTTCATCGCGGCGGGCCCCCCGGCGGCCATCACACCCGCCGCATGCCGGGCGGCTGCTGCCGGCCGTACACCGCGGCGCCGGGCTGGTGCGGCGACGGAGCCGGGACGGCCGTACCGCCACCGGCGGTCGGCACCGGTGTCTGCTGCAGGATCTCCAGCACGACCTGCTCAGCCGTACGCCGGTTCAACTGGGCCTGGGCGGTGGGCAGCAGCCGGTGCGCGAGGACCGCGACCGCCAGCGCCTGCACATCGTCCGGAAGGCAGTAGTCCCGCCCGCTCAGCGCAGCCGAGGCCTTCGAGGCGCGCAGCAGATGCAGCGTGGCACGCGGCGAGGCGCCGAGCCGCAGATCGGGGTGGACACGGGTGGCCCCGACCAGCTCCACCGCGTACCGCCGTACCGAATCGGCCACATGGACCGTCCGTACCGCTTCGATCAGCTTCACGATGTCGTGGGCGTGCGCCACCGGCTGCAGATCGTCGAGCGGTGAGACCCCGCCGTGGACATCGAGCATCCGCAGCTCGGCCTCCGCGCTGGGATAGCCGATCGACACCCGGGCCATGAAGCGGTCGCGCTGGGCCTCGGGCAGCGGATACGTGCCCTCCATCTCCACCGGGTTCTGGGTGGCCACCACCATGAAGGGGTCGGGCAGCTCGTAACTGTGCCCGTCGATGGTGACCTGGCGCTCCTCCATCGACTCCAGCAGCGCGGACTGCGTCTTCGGCGAGGCGCGGTTGATCTCGTCGCCGATCACGATCTGGGCGAAGATCGCACCCGGCTTGAACTCGAATTCTCGCCGCTGCTGGTCGAAGATGGACACACCCGTGATGTCCGAAGGCAGCAGATCCGGTGTGAACTGGATGCGCCGCACCGAGCAGTCGATCGACCGCGCGAGCGCCTTGGCCAGCATGGTCTTGCCCACTCCGGGGACATCCTCGATGAGGAGATGGCCCTCCGCGAGCAGCACGGTCAGCGAAAGCCGTACGACCTCAGGCTTGCCCTCGATCACAGCCTCCACCGACCCGCGCACCCGCTCCGCTGTGGTCGTCAGATCTGTGAGGCTCGCTCGATCGTCATAGGTCGTCACCCCGGCCCTCCTCGGCCCTGCCCCCTGCTCCCGAGGAGCAGGGGGGTACCCCATTCATGGGCCGATGCGCTGTCGTTGGACCGGCCACCCCGAAACACGGACACCCTTCGGACGCGTCCGGCGGGATGTCACACCCGCATTCTTGTTGCCGTTACCGCTTCGTGTCACTCGCCTGTGGACAACTGGGAGCGAAATGTCGGGGTTGCGGGAATTTTTGGTGCCCGTCGCGATGCCTCGGACGTCAGCTGGTGGGGAGGATCTCACGCAGCAAGCCGCTGGTCACGTCGAAGACGAAGCCGCGGACGTCATCGGTGTGCAGGAGGAACGGCGAGGTGCGGACGCGCTGCATCGACTGCCGCACGTCCTGATCCGCGTCCTTGTACGCCTCCACGGCCCAGACCGGCCGCTGACCGACCTCCACCTCCAGCTCCTGCCGGAACTCCTCGGTGATCGACTCGAGGCCGCAGTTGGTGTGGTGGATGAGTATGACGCTGCGGGTGCCGAGCGCCCGCTGGCTGATGGTCAGGGACCGGATCACGTCGTCGGTGACCACTCCGCCCGCGTTGCGGATGGTGTGGCAGTCGCCGAGCGCCAGGCCGAGCGCGTCGTGGAGGTCGAGCCGGGCGTCCATGCAGGCGACCACGGCGACCTTCAGCACCGGCCGCGCGTCCATGCCCGGATCGTCGAATTCGGCCGCGTAACGGATGTTCGCCTCGACCAGCCGGTCGGTGACCGTACCGCCGGTGCGGGCCTGTCCGGCAGCGGGTGCGGAGTGCTCGGTGGGGGACTGCGCGGTAGTCGACATGGATATGACGTTAGCTGTCACAAAGCGCCTTGGCGTGCTGTGGGTCGGGACAAAGAACGTCAACGAGGCTTGTTGTGAGGTAACCCACAAGCCTCACACCGGATCGCCCGGCCGGGTGAACGGCGGGTCGGGCGACGCGCTGTCCGGTTCATTGATCGGGAATCGATCGAATGGCAGGGTGGACTAAAGTGACGGGAAGTTACCGACAGCTTGCACATTTCCGAAGATTTCCCCTGTGTGCGCGGCGTACGTACGGCCCGGCCCTCTCCCGCTCGCCGGTCGGCCGACGCCACTTCCCCGGCGCCGGCTGACCTCCCCTTCCGAGCGGGCGGGGACCAGGCCGCACGTGCAGCCACACGGGACCTGAGCCTGAGAGGGCGCATGAGCCAGACCCGACACGTCCCGGTGATGCTCCAGCGATGCCTGGACCTGTTGGCCCCGGCTCTGGAGGCACCGAGCCCGCAGCAGCCCGTGGTGGTCGACTGCACCCTCGGTCTCGGCGGCCACAGCGAGGCCCTGCTCGCCGCCTTCCCGTCCGCGCGGCTGATCGCACTGGACCGGGACAAGGAGGCCCTGCGCCTGTCCGGTGAGCGGCTCGCCCCGTACGGCGACCGGGCCACGCTGGTGCACGCCGTCTACGACGAGCTGCCCGAGGTGCTCGCCCGGCTCGGTGTCCCCAAGGTCCAGGGTGTCCTGTTCGATCTCGGGGTCTCCTCCATGCAGCTGGACGAGGCCGACCGCGGATTCGCGTACGCCCAGGACGCCCCGCTCGACATGCGGATGGACCAGACGACCGGCATCGGCGCGGCCGAGGTGCTCAACACCTACCCGCCGGGCGAGCTCGTCCGGATCCTGCGCGCGTACGGCGAGGAGAAGCAGGCCAAGCGGATCGTCTCCGCGATCGTGCGCGAGCGCGAGAAGGAGCCGTTCAGCAACAGCGCCCGGCTCGTCGAGCTGATCCGTGACGCGCTGCCGCAGGCCGCCAAGCGCACCGGCGGCAATCCCGCCAAGCGCACCTTCCAGGCCTTGCGCATCGAGGTCAACGGCGAGCTCACCGTCCTGGAGCGGGCGATCCCGGCCGCCGTGGAGGCCCTCGCCGTGGGGGGCCGGATCGCCGTCCTCTCGTACCACTCGCTGGAGGACCGGCTGGTCAAGCAGGTCTTCGCGGCAGGTGCCGCCAACACGGCGCCGCCCGGACTGCCCGTGGTCCCCGAGCGCTACCAGCCCCGGCTGAAGCTCCTGACCCGCGGCGCGGAACTGCCCACCGAGGAGGAGGTCGCCGAGAACCGGCGCGCCGCCCCCGCCCGGCTGCGCGGCGCCCAGCGGATCCGCGAGGAGGAACGATGAGCACGGCCGGCCCGGCCGGCACAGCACCGGGAGAGGTCGAGGTGGCGCGGTGAGCGGACCGGCCGGACAGCTGAGAGGACGGGCCGCGCGGCTCGTGCGGCTGATGCCCTCCGGGCCCAGCAACGCGGCGCGTACCCCCTTCGTCCTGCTGATCGTGCTGCTCCTCGGCGGCGGCCTGATCACCCTTCTGCTGCTGAACTCCGCGCTCAACGAAGGATCGTTCAGGCTGAGTGAGCTGAAGAAACGGACCACCGACCTCACCGACGAGGAGCAGGCCCTCCAACGGGACGTCGACGGCCGCTCCGAGCCGGATGCCCTGGAGCGGCGCGCCCGTGAGCTCGGCATGGTGCCCGGCGGCAGCCCCGCCTTCCTCGGCCCCGACGGTACGGTCCGCGGCGTTCCCTCCCAGGTCTTCGCCCCGGCGCAGCCCCGGAAGCCCGCGGCCCCGCCGCCGGCCACCGCCTCGCCGTCGCACTCCGTGTCGCCGGCGCCCTCCGGTTCCGCCTCCGCACCGCCCGCCACGAAGCCCAGCACCTCGGCGGCGCAGCCGAGCACCCCGGCACACCAGTCCTCGACGAGCCCCGGCAGGTGATGCAGTGCCCTCCAAGGAACCACCGCGCCGCCGGGTACCCGGCCCCGCGCGCCCCCGCAGCGCCGCCCCCGGCCAGGCCCGACCCCGGCCCGCCTCCCGCCACCCGTCGTCGGCTGCCCCGCGCAGACCGTCGTCGCGCCCGCTGCGGCTGGGCAGCCCGCGTCCCCGGCTCCGCCTGGTCAGTCTGGCGCTGACGCTCGTCATGCTGGCGTTCGTCGTCCGGCTTCTCCAGGTCCAGGCCGTCGACGCCAGCGCGTATGCCGCCAAGGCCGAGAAGAACCGCTACCTCGAGTACACGATCTCCGCCGAGCGCGGCGAGATCACCGACCGCAGCGGCATCGCTCTGGCCACCAGCGTCGACGCGTACAACATCACCGCCGACCCCAAGATGTTCACGCCGGAGGAGAGCAAGGCCCCGGACGCACCGCAGCAGGCCGCCGCCCTCCTCGCCCCCATCCTCGGAGCCGACGCCGGGGAGCTGACGGAGAAGCTCTCGAAGCCGAACAGCCGGTACGCCGTCCTGGCCCGCCGGCAGACCCCGCAGGTCTGGAAGCAGATCAAGGACCTCAAGTCCGTGTTCGCCGAGAAGGCGCAGAAGGACAAGGCCGGCGGCGGTACCGGCGCCAATGTGCTGGCCGGTGTCTTCCAGGAGGCGACCACCAAGCGGGTCTACCCCAACGGCGGGCTGGCCGCCGGGATACTGGGTTACGTCAACGCCGAGGGCAAGGGTGCGGGCGGCCTCGAGTCGCAGCTGGACCAGGAGCTCGCGGGCAAGGACGGCGAGATCAAGTACGCCCAGTCCGGCGGCCGCCGGGTGCCCACCGCGGGCACCAGGGAGGTCCCGGCCGTCGCGGGTTCCGACATCGAGCTGACCATCGACCGGGACATCCAGTGGGCCGCCCAGCAGGCCATCTCGGAGCAGGTGAAGAAGTCCAAGGCGGACCGCGGCTACGTCATCGTGCAGAACACGCGGACCGGCGAGGTGCTCGCCATGGCCAACGCCCCCGGCTTCGACCCCAACGACCTCTCGCAGGCCGACGCGGCATCGCTGGGCAACGCGGCGCTGCAGGACGTGTACGAGCCCGGTTCCACCAGCAAGGTCATGTCCATGGCCGCCGTGCTGGAGGAGAAGGCCGCCACCCCCGGCACCCATGTCACCGTCCCCAACCGGCTGCACCGCGGCGACCGGCTCTTCAGGGACGACATCGACCACGCCACCTGGTACCTGACGCTCAACGGCGTACTCGCCAAGTCCAGCAACATCGGCACCATCCTGGCCACCGGGCAGCTCCGCAAGACCCAGGCCGCCGCCAACAAGGTCCTCTACTCGTACCTGCGCAAGTTCGGCATCGGAAGCCCGACCGGGCTGGACTACCCGGGGGAGACCCCCGGCATCCTCGCCGAGCCGCAGGACTGGTCGACCTCCCAGCAGTACACGATCCCGTTCGGCCAGGGCCTCTCGCTCAACGCCATGCAGGCCGCCTCGGTCTACTCGACGATCGCCAACGGCGGTGTCCGGATCCAGCCCACGCTGGTGCGCGGTACCAAGGGCGCCGACGGCCGGTTCAACCCCGCGCCCGCTCCCGGACAGAACCGGGTGGTCAGCGAGAAGACCGCGAAGTCGCTCGCACGCATGCTGGAGTCGGTGGTCGGTGACGAGGAGGGCACCGGCACCAAGGCCCGGATCCCCGGCTACCGGGTCGCGGGCAAGACCGGGACGGCCAACCGGGTCGATCCGGTCCGCGGCGGATACCACGGCTACACCGCGTCCTTCGCGGGCTTCGCACCCTCCGACGACCCGCAGATCACCGTCTACTGTGCGATCCAGAACCCGACGAAGGGCAGCTACTTCGGCGGACAGATCTGCGGTCCCATCTACAAGCAGGTCATGGAGTTCGCACTGAAGACGCTCCAGATCGCACCGTCCGGCAGCAAGCCCGCCCGGCTGCCGGTGTCCTTCCAGCCCGGCGAGTGAACTCGGGGTAACCAGCCAGTGACAACCATCGCCCCTGATCCCGGAAACCGGAACGGGAACCACCCGGGCCCGGCCCCCTCACTTCGCGAGGGGCCGGGTGCGCCCGGTACGCTCACCGCCGTGCCCCACGCTGAACAGTCCCAAACCACCCAGAAGGACGCGCCTGTGAACTACCCGGGAGCGCCCCGCCCGGACCGGCTCCGGCCGACCCCGCTCGGCGAGCTGGCAGCCCGGCTGGGAGTCGAGCCGCCGGGATCCGGTGAGGTCACCGGCATCACCCACGACTCGCGGGCGGTTCGACCCGGCGACGTGTACGCGGCGCTGCCCGGCGCCAGGTTCCACGGCGCCGACTTCGCCGCCCAGGCGGCCGGCCTCGGCGCGGCAGCGGTCCTCACCGACCCGGCGGGCGCCGAGCGCGCCGCCGCCACCGGACTGCCGGTGCTGGTCACCGAGCACCCGCGCGGCCGGATGGGCGAACTCGCCGCCGAGATCTACGGGCGGCCGGGCGCCGGCCTCCTCCAGGTCGGCATCACCGGAACGTCCGGGAAGACCACCACCGCGTACCTCGTCGAGGGCGGCTTCCGGGGCGCCGGACGCACCACCGGGCTGATCGGCACGGTCGAGATGCGGATCGGCGACGAGCGCATCAAGTCCGAGCGCACCACCCCCGAGGCCACCGATCTCCAGGCCCTGTTCGCCGTCATGCGCGAGCGCGGCGTCGACGCGGTCACCATGGAGGTCTCCAGCCACGCGCTGGTCCTCGGCCGGGTCGACGGCTGCGTCTTCGACGTCGCCGTCTTCAACAACCTCAGCCCGGAGCACATGGAGTTCCACTCCGGCATGGAGGACTACTTCCAGGCCAAGGCCCAGCTGTTCACCCCGCAGCGCAGCCGGCAGGGCGTCGTCAACCTCGATGACGCGTACGGCCGCAGGCTGGTCACGGAGGCGACCGTGCCGGTCGTCACCTTCTCCGCAGAGGGCCACCCGGATGCCGACTGGCGTGCCGAGAACGTCGAAATCGGCCCCCTGGGATCCACCTTCACCGTGGTCGGCCCCAAGGACGAGCGGATCACCGCGGGCGCTCCGCTGCCGGGCCCGTTCAACGTCGCCAACGCCCTCGCCGCGATCGTCACCCTCGCCGTCGCGGGCGTCGACCCGCAGACGGCAGCCGACGGTGTCGCCGCCGTCCCCGGCGTCCCGGGCCGGCTGGAACGCGTCGACGCCGGACAGCCTTACCTCGCGGTCGTCGACTACGCGCACAAGACCGACGCCGTCGAGTCCGTCCTGCGCTCCCTGCGCAAGGTCACCGAGGGCAAGCTGCACGTCGTGCTCGGCTGCGGAGGCGACCGCGACACCACGAAACGCGGCCCGATGGGCGCAGCCGCTGCCCGGCTCGCCGACACCGCCGTACTGACCTCGGACAACCCCCGCTCCGAGGACCCCCTGGCCATCCTGACCGCGATGCTCTCGGGCGCCGCCGAGGTGCCGTCGCACGAGCGCGGCGACGTCCTGGTCGACGCCGACCGGGCCGCCGCCATCGCCACCGCGGTCGCCCGCGCCCGGCCCGGCGACACCGTGCTGATCGCCGGCAAGGGCCACGAACAGGGCCAGGACATCCACGGAGTGGTACGCCCCTTCGACGACCGCACGGTGCTGCGCGCGGCCATCGCACGGTCCATGGGGCACACGAGCGCCGACGACGCCCCGGTGGCCGTCCCGGAGCTCGCCCACACCCACGAGAACAACAGTCAGGGATGACCAAGTGATCACCCTTACCCTCGCCGAGATCGCCGAAATCGTCGGCGGGCAGTCGTACGACATACCGGATACGGCAGCGACCGTCAGCGGGCCAGTCGTCATCGACTCCCGAGCGGTGGAGCAAGGCAGCCTGTTCGTCGCCTTCGCCGGCGAGCGGGTCGACGGCCACGACTATGCGCAGCGCGCCGTCGAGGCGGGCGCGGCAGCCGTGCTCGCCGCCCGCCCCGTCGGGGTCCCGGCCATCGTCGTCGACGACGTCATGGCCGCGCTCGGCGCCCTCGCCCGGTCCGTCGTCGAACGCCTCGGCACCACCGTCGTCGCCCTCACCGGCTCCGCGGGCAAGACCTCCACCAAGGACCTGATCGCCCAGCTCCTGGAGCACAAGGGGCCCACCGTCTTCCCGGCGGGCAATCTCAACAACGAGATCGGCCTGCCCCTCACCGCCCTGCGCGCCACCGAGAAGACCGAGCACCTCGTCCTCGAAATGGGTGCCCGCTACATCGGCGACATCCGCTACCTCACCGGCCTGGTCCCGCCGCGGATCGGCCTCGTCCTCAACGTCGGCACCGCGCACATCGGTGAGTTCGGCGGCCGGGAGCAGATCGCCATCGCCAAGGGCGAGATGGTCGAGTCTCTCCCCGAGGACGGACTCGCCGTCCTCAACGCCGACGACCCGCTCGTGCGCGCCATGACCTCCCGCACCAAGGCCCGGGTGCTGCTCTTCGGTGAAGCCGCGGAAGCGGACGTACGGGGAGAGAACGTCCGTCTCACCGACGACGGACGCCCTGCCTTCACGCTCCACACACCCACCGGGTGCAGCGATGTGACCATGCGCCTGTACGGTGAGCATCACGTGTCGAACGCGCTCGCCGCGGCCGCCGTCGCCCATGAGTTGGGCCTGTCCGCAGACGAGATCGCCGAGGCGCTCTCCGAGGCGGGCACCCTCTCCCGCTGGCGCATGGAGGTCACCGAGCGACCGGACGGCGTGACGTTCGTCAATGACGCCTACAACGCGAACCCCGAATCCATGCGAGCAGCGCTGCGCGCGCTGGTGGCCATGGGGAAGGGGCGTCGTACGTGGGCGGTGCTCGGTCCCATGGCCGAGCTCGGCGACGCCTCGCTCGCCGAGCACGACGCGGTCGGACGGCTTGCCGTCCGGCTCAACGTCAGCAAGCTCGTCGCGGTCGGGGGCAGAGAAGCCTCCTGGCTGCAACTGGGCGCATACAACGAGGGTTCGTGGGGTGAGGAGTCGGTGCACGTGTCCGACGCACAGGCGGCCGTCGACCTGTTGCGCAGTGAACTGCGCGCGGGAGACGTCGTGCTGGTGAAGGCGTCCCGGTCGGCCGGCCTGGAAAAGGTCGCCCAGGCACTGCTGGAGAACTCGACCGAGGGCGAGGTCACCGGCCGATGAGGCAGATCCTCTTCGCGGGGGCCATCGGGCTCTTCCTGACCTTGGTCGGTACCCCGCTGCTGATCAAGCTCCTGGCCCGCAAGGGATACGGGCAGTTCATCCGGGACGACGGCCCGCGCACCCACGGCAGCAAGAAGGGGACGCCCACCATGGGCGGTATCGCCTTCATCCTGGCGACGCTCATGGCGTACGTCCTGGCGAAGGTGATCACCGGCGAGCAGATGCGCTTCTCCGGCGTGCTGGTCCTGTTCCTGATGACCGGCATGGGTCTCGTCGGGTTCCTCGACGACTACATCAAGATCGTCAAGCAGCGTTCGCTGGGCCTGCGGGCCAAGGCGAAGATGGCCGGCCAGCTGATCGTCGGCATCGCGTTCGCGGTGCTGTCGCTGCAGTTCGCCGACGGCCGCGGCAACACCCCGGCCTCCACCAAGCTGTCGTTCGTCACGGACTTCGGCTGGTCGATCGGGCCGGTGCTGTTCGTCGTCTGGGCACTGTTCATGATCCTCGCCATGTCCAACGGCGTGAATCTGACGGACGGTCTGGACGGCCTGGCCACCGGCGCGTCCGTGATGGTCTTCGGTGCATACACCTTCATCGGGCTGTGGCAGTTCCAGGAGTCCTGCGCCAACGCGGTCTCCCTGACCAACCCCAACGCCTGCTTCGAGGTCCGCGACCCGCTCGACCTCGCGGTCGTCGCCTCCGCGCTGATGGGCGCCTGCTTCGGCTTCCTGTGGTGGAACACCTCGCCCGCCAAGATCTTCATGGGCGACACCGGTTCGCTGGCACTCGGCGGTGCGCTCGCGGGTCTCGCGATCTGCTCCCGCACCGAGTTCCTGATGGCCATCCTCGGCGGCCTCTTCGTGATGATCACCATGTCCGTGGTCATCCAGGTCGGCTCCTTCAAGATGACCGGCAAGCGGGTCTTCCGGATGGCGCCGCTCCAGCACCACTTCGAACTCAAGGGGTGGTCCGAAGTCCTTGTCGTGGTCCGGTTCTGGATCATCCAGGGCATGTGCGTGATCGTCGGACTCGGTCTCTTCTACGCAGGGTGGGCAGCCGCCAAGTGAGCAATCAGGACTGGCAGGGCAAGCACGTGACCGTCGCCGGGCTCGGTGTCAGCGGTATCCCCGCCGCCCGTGTCCTGCACGGCCTCGGTGCCGTCGTCACGGTGGTCAACGACGGGGACGACGAGCGTTCCCGTACGCAGGCCGCGGAGCTGGAGGCGCAGGGCATCACCGTGCGCCTCGGCGACGGGGCGACCCTGCCCGAGTCCACCGAGCTCATCGTCACCACCCCGGGCTGGAAACCCGACAAGCCGCTCTTCGCAGCAGCCGCCGAGGCGGGCGTCCCGGTCTGGGGCGATGTTGAACTCGCCTGGCGGCTGCGCGGCTTGAACGGCCGGGAGCCGGCACCCTGGCTCGCCGTCACCGGCACCAACGGCAAGACCACGACCGTACGGATGCTCGCCTCGATCCTGGAGGCGGCCGGGCTGCGCACGGCGGCCGTCGGGAACATCGGGGTCTCCCTGCTGGACGCGGTGCTCGGTGACGAGACGTACGACGTACTCGCCGTCGAGCTCTCCAGCTACCAGCTGCACTGGGCGCCCTCGCTGCGCGCCCACTCCGCGGTCGTCCTCAACCTGGCCCCCGACCATCTCGACTGGCACGGCTCCATGGAGGCGTACATCGCGGACAAGGGCCGGATCTACGAAGGCAACCGGATCGCCTGCGTCTACAACGCGGCCGACAAGGCCACCGAGGACCTGGTCCGGGAGGCGGACGTCGAGGAGGGCTGCCGCGCCATCGGCTTCACCCTCGGAACGCCCGGCCCGTCCCAGCTGGGCGTCGTCGACGGCATCCTCGTCGACCGGGCGTTCGTGACCAACCGGCAGAAGCAGGCCCAGGAGCTCGCCGAGGTCGGGGACGTCAACCCGCCCGCCCCGCACAACATCGCCAACGCCCTGGCGGCCGCGGCACTGGCCCGCGCGTTCGGCGTCGAGCCGCGGGCGGTACGGGACGGGCTGCGGGCCTTCCGCCCCGACGCGCACCGCATCGAACATGTCGCGGACGTCGCCGGAGTCGCCTACATCGATGACTCCAAGGCCACCAACACCCATGCCGCGGAGGCCTCCCTCGCGGCGTACGACCCGATCGTCTGGATCGCCGGCGGCCTCGCCAAGGGCGCCACATTCGACGAACTGGTGACCGGGGCCGCGAAGCGGCTGCGCGGCGTCGTACTCCTGGGCCGCGACCGGGCGTTCATCCGCGAAGCCCTCGCGCGACACGCCCCCGAGGTCCCGGTCGTCGACCTCGACCGGACCGACACTGGGGCGATGTCCGAGGCGGTCCGCGAGGCGGCACGGCTCGCCCGGCCGGGAGACACCGTACTGATGGCCCCGGCCTGCGCCTCCATGGACATGTTCGTCAATTACAACAAGCGGGGCGAGGCCTTTGCGGACGCGGTTCGCGCACTCGCCGACGAGAGCGCCTGACGAGCTCGGCCGCCGCGCCGTACTGTCCCGGACGACCGGGTACGGCGGGCGGCTCCGCCGCACGCCCTGGCCCTCGGCAGCAGCCCCGGGCACGAGCAGTGGAGGGGACAGCGACAATGCCGGCCGACGAGAGCTCCGCCGCGCGTAGCCCAGACCGTTCACGGGTGCCCGCGGCGATGAGCGGGGTGCTCGCCCCACCGCTGCCGGCCGGGCCCCCTCGGCCCGCCGGTTTCGCCCTGCGCGGCAGACTGGCGGCGGGCGCCCGGCAGCCCGCGGCGGTACCGCGCTCCCGGGGCCGCGACGGCTCCGGCCCGCGCACCCCCCGCGGCGGCGGTGTGCGACGGATCTACGAGCAGGCACGCCGGGCCTGGGACCGCCCACTGACCGCGTACTACCTGATCCTCGGCGCCGGACTGCTGATCACCGTGCTCGGCCTGGTGATGGTCTACTCCGCCTCGATGATCAAGGCCCTGGAGCTCTCGAAGCCCGGCACCTACTTCTTCCGCAAGCAGTTCCTCGCGGCCGTCATCGGCTCCGTACTGCTGGTGACCGCCTCCCGGATGCCCGTCAAACTCCACCGGGCGCTCGCCTACCCGCTGCTCATGGGCACGGTCTTCCTGATGGTGCTGGTCCAGGTGCCGGGGATAGGGATGTCGGTCAACGGCAACCAGAACTGGCTCTACCTGGGCGGCCCCTTCCAGCTCCAGCCCAGTGAGTTCGGCAAACTGGCCCTGATCCTGTGGGGGGCCGATCTGCTCGCCCGCAAGCAGGACAGACGGCTGCTGGTGCAGTGGAAGCACATGCTGGTTCCCCTCGTCCCGGTCGCCTTCATGCTCCTCGGGCTGATCATGCTCGGAGGAGACATGGGAACTGCGATCATTCTCACCGCGATCCTCTTCGGCCTGCTCTGGCTGGCCGGGGCACCCACCCGGCTCTTCGCCGGGGTGCTCGCCGTCGCGGGCGTCCTGGTCTTCCTGCTGATCAAGACCAGTCCGAACCGGATGTCCCGGCTCAGCTGCATGGGGGTCAGCGAACCCGGCCCCGACGGCTCGTGCTGGCAGGCCGTACACGGCATCTATGCTCTGGCGTCCGGCGGATTGTTCGGATCGGGACTCGGTGCAAGTGTGGAAAAATGGGGCCAACTGCCTGAACCTCACACCGACTTCATCTTCGCCATCACCGGGGAGGAACTGGGGTTGGCGGGGACACTGTCGGTGCTCGCCCTCTTCGCGGCTCTAGGCTATGCGGGTATCCGCGTGGCCGGACGCACGGAGGACCCCTTCGTGAGGTACGCCGCGGGAGGTGTGACCACCTGGATCACGGTTCAGGCCGTGATCAATATCGGTGCGGTGCTCGGCCTGCTGCCGATCGCCGGGGTCCCGCTCCCGCTGTTCTCCTACGGAGGATCGGCCCTGTTGCCGACCATGTTCGCTGTAGGGCTGCTGATCGCGTTCGCGCGGGAGGAGCCCGCCGCGAAGGCGGCCCTGGCCATGCGGAGGCCCGGGGTGAGATGGAAGACGATGAGACGGCGCGTCAAGAAGCGTCCGTCCGGAGAGCGGTGAATTTCGGTGCATGTCGTACTCGCCGGTGGGGGGACCGCCGGCCACATCGAGCCGGCGCTCGCCCTCGCGGACGCCCTGCGCAGGCAGGACCCGAGCGTGGGAATCACTGCCCTGGGCACGGAGCGCGGACTCGAGACCAGGCTCGTACCCGAGCGGGGGTACGAACTGGCGCTGATCCCGGCCGTGCCGCTGCCGCGCAAGCCCACCCCCGAACTGATCACCGTCCCGGGAAGGCTGCGCGGCACCATCAAGGCCGCCGAGCAGATCCTGGAGCGCACCAAGGCGGACTGCGTGGTCGGCTTCGGCGGCTATGTCGCCCTGCCCGGCTATCTCGCCGCCAAGCGGGTCGGGGTGCCGATCGTCGTCCATGAGGCCAACGCCCGGCCGGGTCTGGCCAACAAGATCGGTTCGC
The DNA here is from genome assembly GCF_036158715.1 of Streptomyces sp. NBC_00316. Classification (NCBI taxonomy): domain Bacteria; kingdom Bacillati; phylum Actinomycetota; class Actinomycetes; order Kitasatosporales; family Streptomycetaceae; genus Streptomyces; species Streptomyces sp. NBC_00316. The sequence goes on from NZ_CP108023.1 coordinate 6,487,300, forward strand.
GGTACGCGCACGGGGTCGCCGTCTCCACCCCGGATAGCAAACTGCGCGGTGCCCGCTACATCGGCATCCCGCTGCGCCGCACCATCGCCACCCTGGACCGGGCCCGGGTCCGCCCGGAGGCGCGCGCCGCGTTCGGCCTCGACCCCAACCTGCCGACGCTGCTGGTCTCCGGCGGCTCGCAGGGCGCACGCCACCTCAACGAGGTGATCCAGCGGGTCGCTCCGCTGCTGCAGCGCTCCGGGATCCAGATCCTGCACGTGGTCGGCCCGAAGAACGAATTGCCGCGTATCGACAACATGCCCGGGATGCCGCCCTACATCCCGGTACCGTACGTGGACCGGATGGATCTCGCGTACGCCGCAGCCGACATGATGCTCTGCCGCGCGGGCGCGATGACCGTCGCCGAACTCTCCGCCGTCGGGCTTCCCGCCGCCTACGTCCCGTTGCCGATCGGCAACGGCGAACAGCGGCTCAACGCCCAGCCGGTGGTCAACGCCGGCGGCGGCCTGCTGGTGGACGACGCGGCACTGACCCCCGAGTGGGTGCAGGGCAACGTCCTTCCGGTGCTCGCGGATCCGCACCGGCTGTACGAAATGTCCCGCGCCGCCGCCGAGTTCGGCCGCCGGGACGCCGACGACCTGCTCGTCGGCATGGTGTACGAGGCGATTGCCGCACGCCGCAACGCGTGAGGCGGGCGAGTCCGGGGGCGGCGCCCCCGGACCCGGTGAAGGAGCGAGCGTGGCCGGACCGACGACCGCCCGGCGCGGTACAGGGCGTCAGGAGGACAAGGCGGCCCGCCCGCCGCGCCCCACCGGGCCCAGTGTGCGCAGCCGCCGACGGCTGATCGTGATCGTCCTGGCCGTCGTGCTGCTCGCCTCGGGCTCCGTCTGGGCGCTCTACAGCTCGTCGTGGTTCCGGGCCGAACACGTCAGGACCACCGGTGTCGACGTGCTGACCCCGGCCGAGGTGGAGGCCGCCGCGGCGGTGCCGATCGGGGCCCCGCTGATCTCCGTGGACACGGATGCCATCGCGGACAGGTTGCGCCAGAAGTTGCCTCGTATCGACTCGGTGGATGTCGTGCGGTCATGGCCGCACGACATCGGACTTAAAGTGATCGAGCGCAAGCCGGTCCTGTTGGTGAAAAAGGGCGCAAAGCTCATTGAAGTGGACGCAAAAGGCGTCCATTTCGCCACGGTGGACAGTGCGCCCAAGCGCGTACCGCTCCTGGAACTGACGCCCGAACGGGCAGCGAGCCTGCGCCGCTTCAGCAGCGGCCGGCTCGTGCGGGAAGCAGTCCGGGTTGCGGGTGAACTCCCCGCCGCGGTCGCCAAGGACACCCGGGTCGTGCGGATCACCTCGTACGATTCGATCACCTTGGAACTGACCGGGGGCCGCACGGTGGTCTGGGGCAGCAGCGAAGAGGGGCCGGTGAAGGCAAGAGTCCTCACCGCTCTCATGAAAGCGGCTCCCAAAGCGGGACACTTCGACGTGAGTGCACCCACTGCTCCCGCGGTGTCCGGCAGTTGACGGACATTTGACCTGGCCAGCACCCTGGTTGGTCAGCGCTACGGGTGATCACATAGGGTGAAAAGAAAAACGGGAGGTTCGGCGTGTTCGTTGAACGTGCGCCACGTGTCGACTTAGTGTCCTGTTCGGAAGAGTCCAAGAAGCAGACACACTGGTAACCCTAAACTTCAACGTTAGGGTTTGGGTCGGCGTTCGGACCGTCCCCATCGGCATCAGTCGTCGCAGCGGGAGACCCGCGAAGCGACGACACGTAACTCGAGGCGAGAGGCCTTCGACGTGGCAGCACCGCAGAACTACCTCGCAGTCATCAAGGTCATCGGTGTCGGCGGCGGTGGTGTCAATGCCATCAACCGAATGATCGAGGTCGGTCTCAAGGGCGTCGAGTTCATCGCGATCAACACTGATGCGCAAGCCCTGTTGATGAGCGACGCCGACGTCAAGCTCGACGTCGGCCGCGAACTCACCCGCGGCCTCGGCGCCGGGGCCAACCCGGCCGTCGGTCGTAAGGCGGCAGAGGACCACCGTGAGGAGATCGAGGAGGTCCTCAAGGGGGCCGACATGGTCTTCGTCACCGCCGGAGAAGGCGGCGGCACCGGCACCGGCGGCGCACCCGTCGTCGCCAACATCGCTCGCTCGCTCGGTGCCCTCACGATCGGTGTGGTCACCCGCCCGTTCACCTTCGAGGGCCGGCGTCGCGCGAACCAGGCGGAGGACGGCATCGCCGAGCTCCGCGAAGAGGTCGACACCCTCATCGTCATCCCCAACGACCGGCTCCTGTCCATCTCGGACCGCCAGGTCAGCGTGCTCGACGCGTTCAAGTCGGCCGACCAGGTGCTGCTCTCGGGTGTCCAGGGCATCACCGACCTCATCACCACCCCGGGTCTGATCAACCTCGACTTCGCCGACGTCAAGTCGGTCATGTCCGAGGCCGGATCGGCACTCATGGGCATCGGCTCGGCCCGCGGCGACGACCGCGCGGTGGCCGCTGCGGAGATGGCGATCTCCTCGCCGCTCCTGGAGGCGTCCATCGACGGCGCCCGTGGTGTCCTGCTCTCCATCTCCGGCGGCAGCGACCTCGGTCTCTTCGAGATCAACGAGGCCGCCCAGCTGGTGAGCGAGGCGGCCCACCCCGAGGCGAACATCATCTTCGGCGCGGTCATCGACGACGCGCTGGGCGACGAGGTGCGGGTCACCGTGATCGCCGCGGGCTTCGACGGCGGGCAGCCGCCGGCCCGTCGGGAGAACGTCCTCGGTGCGGGCGCCGGCAAGCGCGAGGAGACGGTGCCGCCGGTCCGGGCCGCCGAGCCGGTGCGTCAGTCCGGCGGGCTCGGTTCCGTGCCGGTGCGCGAGGAGATCCCGGCCCCGGCCGAGTCCGTACCGGCGGCGAACGAGACCCCGATGTCGCCGGTCTCCCCGCCGCATGTCCCGCCGGCCCGTCCCTACCAGGACTCCCAGGCCGAAGAGCTGGACGTTCCGGACTTCTTGAAGTGATAGGTCAGCACCACGCAGTGACTGCAGTGTCCTCGGCAGGCGGCGCTCGCTTCGCCTTCACCGACAGGTGGGGTGGGGTGAGCGCCGCTCCGTACGAGGAGCTCAACCTCGGCGGCGCGGTCGGGGACGACTCCGGCGCCGTGCTCGCCAACCGCGAGCGCGCAGCCCGGACCCTCGGTCTCGACCCGGCGCGCGTCGTCTGGATGAATCAGGTGCACGGGCGGGACGTGGCCGTGGTCGACGGTCCCTGGGGAGACGCTTCCGAGATTCCCGCGGTGGACGCGGTGGTCACCGCACGACGCGGACTCGCGCTCGCCGTGCTCACCGCCGACTGCACCCCCGTACTGCTTGCCGACCCGGTCGCCCGGATCGCGGCGGCGGCCCACGCCGGCCGCCCCGGTCTGGTCGCCGGAGTCGTCCCCGCCGTGGTCGAGGCCATGGTGAAGCTCGGCGCGGAACCCTCCCGGATCACCGCGCACACCGGACCCGCCGTCTGCGGACGGTGTTACGAAGTCCCGGCGGCGATGCGGTCCGAGGTCGCCGAGGCGGTTCCCGAATCGTGGTCCGAGACCAGCTGGGGGACTCCGGCCGTGGATGTCACCGCCGGAGTTCACGCCCAGCTCGAAGCCCTCGGGGTGCGCGACCGGCACAAGTCGCCCGCCTGCACCCTGGAGTCGGGCGATCATTTCTCGTACCGCCGTGACCGCACGACCGGGCGGCTCGCCGGATATGTCTGGTTGGCCTGATAGGGCATGACGGACCGTAGAACTCAACTCGCCGAAAATCTGGCACAGGTGGAGGAACGTATCGCTTCCGCTTGTGCTGCCGCCGGTCGCAAAAGGGAAGAAGTGACCCTCATTGTGGTCACGAAGACCTACCCTGCGAGCGATGTGCGGATCCTGCACGAACTCGGTGTGCGCCACGTCGCAGAGAATCGCGACCAGGACGCGGCGCCCAAGGCGGCTGCTTGTGCGGATCTTTCGCTCACATGGCACTTTGTCGGACAACTGCAGACGAATAAGGTTCGTTCTGTGGCGAGTTATGCCGATGTCGTGCAGTCGGTGGACCGGACGAAGCTGGTCACGGCCCTGTCGGCCGCGGCTGTGCGCGGCGGGCGTGAACTGGGGTGTCTCATCCAGGTCGCACTCGACGCCGAGAGCGGCGCGCGCGGTGACCGGGGCGGCGTCGCGCCGGACGGGATCGAGGAGTTGGCCGCCGCGGTGGACACCGCGGCGGGGCTCCGGCTCGACGGTCTGATGACCGTGGCGCCGCTCGCCGGACCGTACGCGGGACGGCAACGCGCGGCATTCGACCGGCTGATGGAATTCTCATCCCGCCTGCGCGGGAACCATCCGGCTGCGAACATGGTCTCTGCGGGGATGAGCGCGGACCTCGAGGAAGCCGTTGCGGCCGGAGCGACACATGTGCGCGTCGGTACTGCGGTACTCGGAGTCCGACCCGGGCTCGGGTAACGTCGCCAAGCAGGTCGGACCACAGCAGAAAATATGGTCATTCCCGCTGATGGCGGGCAGGGCCTCAGTGGATCGCGGGCACTTGGTGACAGATGCCGATCCACCACAGAGCGGAGGACTCGGAGCATGGCCGGCGCGATGCGCAAGATGGCGGTCTACCTCGGCCTCGTGGAGGACGATGGGTACGACGGTCCGGGGTTCGACCCCGACGACGAATTCGAACCCGAGCCGGAGCCGGAGCGCGACCGGCGGCGGCACCAGCCCGCGCATCAGGTGGAGCGGGACCGCGAACGGGACGAACCGGTGCGAGCGGTGCAGCCGCCTGCGCAGCGGGAGCCCGTCCAGATTTCGGCGGAGAGCGTGCGACCCGCCCGAATCGCACCCGTGGCATCCATCACACCTGAACGCCCGAACATGGAGAAGAACGCACCGGTGATCATGCCCAAGGTCGTGTCCGAGCGGGAGCCCTACCGCATCACCACGCTGCACCCCCGGACCTACAACGAGGCCCGTACCATCGGGGAACACTTCCGTGAGGGCACTCCGGTGATCATGAATCTCACGGAGATGGACGATACGGACGCGAAGCGACTTGTCGACTTTGCCGCAGGACTCGTCTTCGGTCTCCATGGCAGCATTGAACGGGTGACGCAGAAGGTGTTCCTGTTGTCGCCTGCTAACGTCGATGTCACGGCGGAGGACAAGGCCCGCATCGCTGAGGGCGGATTCTTCAACCAGAGCTGAGAACACGACACCGGGAACAACCCCGGCCGCAAGGCCGGAGCTACGAGAGCCAGGGGAGAGGGAAGCGCGAAATGGGCGTCGCACTGCAGGTTGTCTATATCGCGCTGATGTGTTTCCTCATCGTGCTGATCTTCCGGCTGGTCATGGACTACGTCTTCCAGTTCGCACGTTCATGGCAGCCAGGCAAGCCGATGGTGGTGCTTCTCGAGGCCACCTACACTGTCACCGATCCACCGCTCAAGCTTCTGCGGCGGTTCATTCCGCCGCTGCGTCTCGGGGGCGTGGCACTCGACCTGTCCTTCTTCGTTCTGATGATCATCGTTTACATCCTGATCTCGATCGTGACCAGGCTGTGAGCGATACGGTCTTGCCGACTGCCGACGACTACGTAGAGGTGAAGAAGAGATGCCGCTGACCCCCGAGGACGTGCGGAACAAGCAGTTCACGACCGTCCGTCTCCGAGAAGGCTATGACGAGGACGAGGTCGATGCCTTCCTGGACGAGGTCGAGTCCGAGCTGACCCGCCTGCTCCGTGAGAACGAGGACCTGCGCGCCAAGCTGGCAGCTGCCACGCGTGCCGCTGCGCAGAACCAGCAGCAGGGCATGCGGAAGCCGGAGCAGCAGGACCGGCCCGGGGCACCTGTGCCCGCCGCCATATCGGGTCCGCCGGTCCAGCAGCAGCCCCCGCAGATGGGTCCGCCCCAGCTGCCCGGTGGTGCTCCGCAGCTGCCCGCCGGTCCCAGCGGTCACGGCCCTCAGGGTCAGCACGGCCCGGGTCAGCACGGTCCCGGTCAGCACGGCCCCGGCCCCATGCAGGGCGGTCCTATGGGTGGCCCCATGGGCGGTCCCATGGGCCACGCGCCGCAGATGCAGCAGATGCAGCAGATGCAGCCGCCGCAGATGCAGCAGCCCGGTCAGGGACCCGGTGGCGACAGCGCCGCCCGTGTCCTCTCGCTCGCGCAGCAGACCGCCGACCAGGCGATCGCGGAGGCCCGTTCCGAGGCCAACAAGATCGTCGGCGAGGCACGCAGCCGCGCCGAGGGTCTGGAGCGCGACGCGCGTGCCAAGGCGGACGCGCTGGAGCGGGACGCGCAGGAGAAGCACCGCGTGGCGATGGGCTCGCTGGAGTCGGCCCGCGCGACGCTGGAGCGCAAGGTCGAGGACCTGCGTGGCTTCGAGCGCGAGTACCGGACCAGGCTGAAGTCCTACCTGGAGAGCCAGCTGCGCCAGCTGGAGACCCAGGCGGACGACTCGCTGGCCCCGCCGCGGACCCCGGCTGCCGCTTCGCTGCCGCCGTCGCCCTCGCTGGCTCCGGCCGGTGCGGGTGCCATGGGGCACACCATGGGCGGTAACCACGGTGGTCACGGTGGCCCGCAGATGGGCGGCAACCCGGGCATGGGCGGTGGACCGTCGTACGGTGGCCAGCAGCAGATGTCGCCGGCCATGACGCAGCCGATGGCACCGGTGCGGCCGCAGGCGCCGCAGCCGATGCAGCAGGCGCCGTCGCCGATGCGTGGCTTTCTGATCGACGAGGACGACAACTGATCGGGGCGCGCGCGATGTGCGCGTAGCCGTCGGCAGGCTGAGGGCCGGGCCCCGGGGATTTCCCCGGGGCCCGGCCCTTTTGCCGTGGGCGGGACGGGGGTGGCGCCCGTGTGCGGTGGTGCGGGGCGCCTGCGGCGGGGCTTGTTCCGCGCCCCGCCCCTTCCCGCGACCGGGGGCGCTGTCCCCGAAAGCCGGCTTCTCAGTCGCCGGAGGGGCGGACGGCGGTCGTGGGTGCGCTGCCCGCGGATGCCCGCTCCTCAGTCGGTGGAGGGGCTTGGACGGCGGTCTTGGGGGCCGTGCCCGCGGATCCCTGCTCCTCGGCGGTGGAGGGCCCGCGCAGGCGGCTTCGGCGGCGCTTGGGGCGGGGGCGGGCGAACACGCCGAGGGCCCGGCCGGAGCACTCCGGCCGGGCCCTCGGGGCAGGTGTTACTGCTTTGTCTTGCGGAGGCGGAACGTCAGCGACAGGCCGTCGTCCGTGAACGGCTCGCCGTACGAGCCGTCTGCCTCGCCCTGTGCATAGTCCACAGCCAGGACCTCGTCCGCGATCAGCGGTGCGTGCTCGGTCAGCGCCTCCGCCGTCGCCGGCGCCGTGGACGTCCAGCGGACGGCGATGCGGTCGGCTACGTCCAGGCCGCTGTTCTTGCGGGCCTCCTGGATCAGCCGGATCGCGTCACGGGCCAGCCCCGCGCGGCGCAGCTCCGGGGTGATCTCCAGGTCCAGCGCGACCGTCGCGCCCGAGTCGGACGCCACCGACCAGCCCTCGCGCGGCGTCTCGGTGATGATCACCTCGTCGGGGGAGAGGGTGACCGTCTCACCGTCCACCTCCACCGACGCCGTGCCCTCACGCAGGGCCAGGGACAGTGCTGCCGCGTCGGCGTTCGCGACCGCCTTCGCGACCGCCTGGACGCCCTTGCCGAACCGCTTGCCCAGCGCCCGGAAGTTCGCCTTCGCCGTCGTGTCGACCAGCGAGCCGCCGACCTCCGAGAGGGAGGCCAGCGAGGAGACGTTCAGCTCCTCCGTGATCTGGGCGTGCAGGTCGGGGGAGAGCGTGTCGAAGCCCGACGCCGCGACCAGGGCCCGGGACAGCGGCTGGCGGGTCTTGACGCCCGACTCCGCGCGCGTGGCGCGACCGAGCTCGACCAGGCGGCGGACCAGCGCCATCTGGCTGGAGAGCGCCGGGTCGATGGCCGTGAGGTCCGCCTTCGGCCAGGTGGAGAGGTGGACCGACTCGGGGGCGTCCACGGCGACCGGGACGACCAGGTCCTGCCAGACCCGCTCGGTGAGGAACGGGGTCAGCGGGGCCATCAGCCGGGTGACCGTCTCGACGACCTCGTGCAGGGTGCGCAGCGCCGCCTTGTCGCCCTGCCAGAAGCGGCGGCGGGATCGGCGTACGTACCAGTTGGACAGGTCGTCCACGAACGCGGAGAGCAGCTTGCCGGCGCGCTGGGTGTCGTAACTCTCCAGCGACTGCGTGACCTGGTCCACCAGGGCGTTCAGCTCGCTGAGCAGCCAGCGGTCCAGGACCGTGCGGTCCGCGGGGGCCGGGTCGGCCTCGGACGGCGCCCAGTTCGACGTACGGGCGTACAGGGCCTGGAAGGCGACCGTGTTCCAGTACGTGAGGAGGGTCTTGCGCACGACCTCCTGGATCGTGCCGTGGCCCACGCGCCGCGCCGCCCACGGGGAGCCGCCGGCCGCCATGAACCAGCGGACCGCGTCGGCGCCGTGCTGATCCATCAGCGGGATCGGCTGGAGGATGTTGCCCAGGTGCTTGGACATCTTCCGGCCGTCCTCGGCGAGGATGTGGCCCAGGCAGACCACGTTCTCGTACGACGACTTGTCGAAGACCAGCGTGCCGACGGCCATCAGCGTGTAGAACCAGCCGCGGGTCTGGTCGATCGCCTCGGAGATGAACTGCGCCGGGTACCGGCTCTCGAACAGCTCCTTGTTCTTGTACGGGTAGCCCCACTGCGCGAACGGCATCGAGCCCGAGTCGTACCAGGCGTCGATGACCTCCGGGACGCGGTACGCCTCCAGCTGGCAGTTCTCGTGCGTGCAGGTGAACGTGATCGCGTCGATGAACGGACGATGCGGGTCCAGGTCCGACTGGTCGGCGCCGGTGAGCTCGGTGAGCTCGGCGCGCGAGCCCACGCAGGTGAGGTGGTTGTCCTCGCAGCGCCAGATCGGCAGCGGGGTGCCCCAGTAGCGGTTCCGGGACAGCGCCCAGTCGACGTTGTTGTTCAGCCAGTCACCGAAGCGGCCGTTCTTGACCGAGTCCGGGAACCAGTTGGTCTTCTCGTTCTCTTCGAGGAGCCGGTTCTTGATGGCGGTCGTACGGATGTACCAGGACGGCTGCGCGTAGTAGAGCAGCGCCGTGTGGCAGCGCCAGCAGTGCGGGTAGCTGTGCTCGTACGGGACGTGGCGGAAGAGCCTGCCGCGGGCGGCCAGGTCCTCGGTGAGCGCCTCGTCGGCCTTCTTGAAGAAGACGCCGCCGACCAGCGGCAGCTTCTCCTCGAAGGTGCCGTCGGGGCGGACCGGGTTCACGACCGGCAGGCCGTACGCGCGGCAGACCTTGAGGTCGTCCTCACCGAACGCGGGGGACTGGTGGACCAGACCCGTACCGTCCTCGGTCGTCACGTACTCGGCGTTGACGACGTAGTGCGCGGGGGCCGGGAAGTCGACCAGGGCGAAGGGGCGCTCGTACTCCCAGCGCTCCATCTCGCGGCCGGTGAAGGACTGGCCGGTGAGCTCCCAGCCCTCGCCGAGTGCCTTCTCCAGGAGGGGCCGGGCGACGACGAGCTTCTCCTGGCCGTCGGTTGCGACGACGTACGTGACGTCGGGGTGCGCGGCGACGGCGGTGTTGGAGACCAGGGTCCAGGGGGTGGTCGTCCAGACCAGCAGCGCGGCCTCGCCGGCCAGCGGGCCGGAGGTGAGCGGGAAGCGTACGAAGACCGAGGGGTCGACGACCGTCTCGTATCCCTGCGCCAGCTCGTGGTCCGAGAGGCCGGTGCCGCAGCGCGGGCACCACGGGGCGACGCGGTGGTCCTGGACCAGCAGGTCCTTGTTGAAGATCTCCTTCAGGGACCACCAGACGGAGTCCACGTACGACGGGTCCATCGTGCGGTACGCGTCGTCCAGGTCGACCCAGTAGCCCATCCGGGTGGTGAGCTCGGTGAACGCGTCGGTGTGACGCGTCACGGACTCGCGGCACTTGGCGTTGAACTCGGCGATGCCGTACGCCTCGATGTCCTTCTTGCCGTTGAAGCCCAGCTCCTTCTCGACCGCGAGCTCGACCGGCAGCCCGTGGCAGTCCCAGCCGGCCTTGCGGCCGACGTGGTAGCCCTGCATGGTGCGGAAGCGGGGGAAGACGTCCTTGAAGACACGGGCCTCGATGTGGTGGGCACCGGGCATGCCGTTGGCGGTCGGCGGGCCCTCGTAGAAGACCCACTCGGGGCGGCCCTCGGACTGTTCGAGGCTCTTGGCGAAGACCTTGCTCTCGCGCCAGAAGTCGAGCACGGCGTGCTCCAGCGCGGGCAGGTCGACCTGGGCGGGTACCTGGCGGTACTGCGGCGATGTCATGGGCAGGAATCCTCCGGCGGACGTTTTCCACTTCCGTCGGAGGGACGAGAACCGAGCCGGCTCCCGCGGTACCACCCTCCTTGGCCGCGGGTGTGCGCCCGTGGCCCCCTCATTGGGGTCGCGATGCCGGTTCTACTTGCCTTGCGGCGTTCTTCCGACGGCTCCGGGTGATATTCACGACGCGCTCGCCCCCGGGCTCTCACCGTCCCCGGGTCGCTCCTGGCTGCGTACGACGCTACTCGTCCCATCCACGCCTCTCGCTGGGGCCAGTGTACGGGCCCGTACGGGCGGCGGCCGACCGGTTTGTCGAGCGGCCGCGGGCATGACCCGAATGGGCAGACGGGGCGCGCGGAGTCCCGACGGGCGCCGGGAGGCGGATTACGGGGCGGGGAGCTGGGCACAACGGATTCAGACGTGTGGTGATCCGGCATGGGGAGGGGCGGTTCGGCGGCGTGCCCCGTTGCCGCGGGGCTGGGGTCGATTTATCGTCCCAGCACGATTCGCGTGCAAGATCACAATATGTGAAGGGGCCGCGGCCATGGTGGCGAAGAAGACCGCCGTAAAGAAAACGGCGTCAGCGAGATCCACGGGCGCGGCGGCCGAGGAGACGACCGGAGAGGCGGGCCCGGAGACCGCCGCGGAGCCCGGCCAGGAGAAGGCCGCGGCGAAGCGGACGGCGGCGAAGAAGGCCACTGCGAAGAAGGCTGTGGCGAAGAAGCCCGCGGCCGGGAAAGCCCCGGCCAAGAAGGCCACGGCGAAGAAGAGCGCGGTCAAGAAGGCTTCGAAGAAGGCCGCTGCGGCGGCCACGGGGGCGGCCGAGGCCGCCGAGCAGACAGGAGCCCACACGGTGGTAGCCAAGAAGAGCGCAGCCCGGACCCGCACGGCCGCCCAGGACATGGCGCCGGTGCCGCCCGCACGGGCTGCCGCGACAGCGCCCGGGGAACTGGCCGTACGGCCCGGCGAGGACCCCTGGACGCCGGAGGAGGTCGCGGAGGCCCGGGCCGAGCTGACCAGCGAGATCATGCGGCTGCGCAGCGAGCTGGAGGCCTCGGGGGTCGCGCTCGCCGGCCTGATGAGGGACTCCGGCAACGGGGCCGGTGACGACGAGGCGGACACCGGCACGAAGAACATCACCCGCGAGCACGAGATGGCGCTCGCCGCCAATGCCACGGAGATGCTGGAACAGACCGAGCGGGCGCTGGCCCGGCTCGACGCGGGGACGTACGGACTGTGCGAGATCTGCGGCAAGCCGATCGGCAAGGCGCGGATGCAGGCATTCCCCCGCGCCACGCTCTGTGTCGAGGACAAACAGAAGCAGGAGCGCCGCGGCTGATCCACACAGGTGTGTCGTACCCTCGTCATCGGTCAGGAACCTAGGTTGAGGGACTCACGTGGCAGAGGCGGAGCGCATCATCAGTACGCCGGACATCCCTGAAGCCGAGGGGGCCGAGGGAAAGAGCGAGGACACGGTCCCCGGCGAGGTCCGGGGCAAGGGCAAACGGAAGATCGTGGTGCTCTTCGCCGTGGCCGTCTTCGCCTATCTGCTCGACCTGATCAGCAAGATGATCGTGGTCGCGAAGCTGGAGCACCACGAGCCCATCGAGATCCTCGGCGACTGGCTCCGGTTCGACGCGATCCGGAACGCGGGCGCCGCCTTCGGTATCGGTGAGGCGTTCACGGTGATCTTCACGGTCATCGCGGCGACTGTGATCGTCGTCATCGCCCGGCTGGCCCGCAAGCTCTACAGCCTGCCCTGGGCCATCGCGCTCGGTCTGCTGCTCGGCGGGGCGCTCGGCAACCTCACCGACCGGATCTTCCGCTCGCCCGGCATCTTCAAGGGCGCGGTCGTGGACTTCATCGCCCCCGCCCACTTCGCCGTCTTCAACCTCGCGGACTCCGCCATCGTCTGCGGCGGCATCCTGATCGTGATCCTTTCCTTCAGAGGCCTGGACCCCGACGGCACCGTGCACAAGGACTAGCGGGGGCAAGGCATACTCGACTGGTGAGTACGTATCCCGAGGTCCGAACCCTGCCCGTGCCCGACGGTCTGGAGGGCGAGCGTGTCGACGCCGTCATCTCCCGGATGTTCGGGTTCTCCCGCACCAAGGCCGCCGAGCTGGCCGTCGCCGGAAAGGTGCAGGTGGACGGTGCGGTGGTCGGGAAGTCCGAGCGGGTGCAGGGCGGCGCCTGGCTGGAAGTGGAGATGCCGCAGGCACCCGCTCCCGTGCAGATCGTCGCCGAGCCCGTCGAGGGCATGGAGATCGTGCACGACGACGACGACATCGTCGTGATCGTGAAGCCGGTCGGGGTGGCCGCCCACCCGAGCCCCGGCTGGACCGGTACCACCGTCATCGGCGGTCTCGCCGCGGCCGGGTACCGGATCTCGACGTCGGGCGCCGCCGAGCGCCAGGGCATCGTGCACCGTCTCGACGTCGGCACCTCCGGTCTGATGGTCGTCGCCAAGTCCGAGCGGGCCTACACACTGCTGAAGGGCCAGTTCCGCGACCGGGTCGTCGAGAAGAAGTACCACGCGCTGGTCCAGGGCCACCCGGACCCGATGAGCGGCACGATCGATGCCCCCATCGGGCGTCACCCCAACCTCGACTACAAGTGGGCCGTCACCGCCGAGGGCAAGCCCTCCGTGACGCACTACGACCTCATCGAGGCCTACCGGGCCGCCAGCCTCCTCGACATCAAGCTGGAGACCGGCCGCACCCACCAGATCCGCGTGCACATGTCCGCCCATCGTCACCCCTGCGTCGGCGACCTGACCTACGGCGCCGACCCGACGATGGCCAAGCGTCTCGGGCTGACGAGGCAGTGGCTGCACGCCGTCCGGCTCGGCTTCGAGCACCCGGCGGACGGCAGCTGGGTGGAGTTCGCCAGCAGCTACCCGGACGACCTGCAGCACGCGCTGGACACGATCGCGGCGGAGAGCGAATGACCACCGGTACCCCGGCCCCGTACACCACCCGCACAGCCGTCGACGAGAGCGACCGCGCGGCCTGTTTCCAGGTCCGCAAGGAGGTCTTCGTCGGCGAGCAGAACGTGCCCGAGGAGATCGAGTACGACGCCTACGACGCGGACGCGGTGCATGTCATCGCGCTCGCGGCGGACGGCTCGACGCTCGGCACGGGACGGCTGCTGCACGGCGCGGGGGTGGCCGCCAAGACCGGTGGTGACCTCACCGTCGGCTCGCTCGGCCGGCTCGCGGTGACCAAGCGGGCGCGCGGCCTCGGGGTCGGCGTGGCGCTGGTGCGGGCCATCGAGGACGCGGCCCGCGAGCTGGGGCTCGCCGTCGTGGACCTGCATGCACAGACCCATGCGCTCGGTTTCTACGAGCGGCTCGGGTACGTGGCGTACGGCCCCGAATTCCCGGACGCGGGAATCGCCCACCGGGCGATGCGCCGCACTCTCTGACCGCCTGCGTCGCGCCGGCCGCACCGAGCGGGGCGGCGCCCCCGGCACGCCCGCGCCGGCCGGGTACGGAGCCTGCGCCGACGGCGGGACCGCCCGCCGTTCAGCGTGCTGTCGCGCACAACTGGCACCATGGCTCCCATGGACATCATGCTTTTCCACTCGACGTACGGCCTGCGCCCCGCGGTGCACGCGGCCGCCGCCCGGCTGCGCGCCGCCGGCCACGAGGTGCACGTGCCCGACCTCTTCGGCGGGCGCACGTTCGACACCGTCGAGGAAGGCATGGCCTTCAAGGACGAGGTGGGCAAGGACGAACTGCTCAGGCGCGCCGTGCTGGCCGCCGCACCCTACTCCGAGCGCGGGCTGGTCTACGCGGGCTTCTCCTTCGGCGCGTCCACCGCCCAGACCCTGGCGCTCGGTGACGAGAAGGCGCGCGGACTGCTGCTGTTCCACGGCACGTCGGACATCGCGGAGAACGCATCGGTCGAGGAGCTGCCCGTACAGCTGCACGTCGCCGACCCGGATCCGTTCGAGACGCACGACTGGCTGAACTCCTGGTACCTGCAGATGCAGCGGACCGGCGCAGACGTCGAGGTCTACCGCTACCCCGGCGCCGGCCACCTCTTCACGGACCCGGAACTGCCGGACTTCGACGCGGCGTCGGCCGACCTGACCTGGAAGGTCTCGCTCGGCTTCCTCGCGACCCTGTAGACGCGTGGAGGGCTCCGCATCCGGGAGGGCATGCGGAGCCCTGTCGTACGAGGCCGGGGATCAGGCGCGGTACGCGGTCCAGCTGTCGCTCATCCGCTGCACCTGGCCCGCGGTGAACTGGTACATGCAGGAGTCGTAGGTGTAGTCCATGAAGTTGTGGATCGGGTCGGCCCCGGTCTTGTTGGGGCAGGTGTCACGTCCGGTCGGGCACTCGAACGCGGCGCTCTTCTCGGAGGGCGTGTCGGCGACGTAGTCACCGTTGCCGTTACAGCCGCCCTGGAAGGTGTGGTACAGCCCCATCCAGTGGCCGACCTCGTGGGTGGCGGTGTCGCCCTCGTCGTAGTTGGTGGCCGAGCCGCCCGGCAGTGAGGCGTCGAGGATCACCACGCCGTCCATGCTCGGGCTGGAGTTGTACGAGCTGGGGAAGGTCGCCCAGCCGAGCAGCCCGCCGCCGAGGTTGGCGGTGTAGATGTTGAGCGCGTTCTTGCCGCCCTTGCGCAGCGCCTGCTTCATCGCCTTCTCGGCGGACGAGCCCGAGGAGAGGTTGTACCAGGACGCGTTGTCCGTGTAGTCGGTGCCTGCCAGGGAGAACTGGAAGCCGGTGTCGGTGTTTCCGGTGCCCTGGCCGCTGTAGGCCGCGTTCAGCACGTTCATCTGGCTGCTGATGTCGCCGGCGGTGAGGTTGCCGGCAGCGCCGGAGTGGATGACGTGGAAGTAGACCGGGACGGTGGCTCCGGCGGCGGCCAGTGTGGTGCCGCTGAGCCGGCGGTCCGCGAGTCTCTCCTTGAGCTGTGTGTCCATGGCCTTGGCCTGGGTCGTGGTGAGCTCGTTGGGCTCAGCGCCGTGGTCGGGGCCCGAGGGGCGGGCCTGGCGCGCCGTGGCGTCGGTGCTCGCGCACTTTTCGGCGGAGGCGGCGGACACCTTGGTGGCGGCCGAGCCGGAGGGCGCGGAGAGCGGTGCCAGGGCCAGGGTTCCGGCCAGGATGACGGTGCCGATCGCCCGGTTACGTATACGCGGCGATATGCGGGCAAGAGTGTGCACAGGTACTCCTCGCGGATGTGTGGGGGAGGCATTTCCTCACCCGCCAAGCCGGGAGATTACGTGTGCATGTCATTCCTGGTCGAGAATCGATCGAGCCCAATCAATCGTGGGGCAAACCGGGGAAACGGGAAGAAATATTTCTGCGGGCTCCGGAGTTTGAGACGCGGACGTAACGTCGCGCGTCACCCCGGCGGGCAGTGTGTCCCCATTGAGGCCGGGGAACACGCCACCCGCCGTAGCGATGTAATGCGCCGTCAACATGTGCCGTCGTGGCCGAAAGTCGATGCTCAGCGCACCGGGCGGTCCACCCGCTCGACCTTCTGGGTGCCGCTGAGCGTTCGGTACGAACGCGTCCAGGCGGCGGTGGCGTCCTGCTTCGTCTTGTCGGAGACCACGTAGTAGTCCATCTGCGAGCGCTCGGCGGTCACATCGAGGACGCCGTAGCCGTGAGAGTCCATGTCCACCCACTTCACATGGCGGTTGGCGGCCTTGACCGCCGCCGCGGCGAGCACGGAGACCGTCTGCGGCGCGACATGCAGGATGTCGTCGAGGTTGTCCGACGTCACCGACGTCACCACGAACTCCGTGGCGGCCGACGCCGAGAGCGGATACGTCGCGGCCTTCACCGGCACGTCGTTGGCCCACGCCATGTGGATGTCGCCGGTCAGGAAGACCGTGTTGGTGATCGACCGGTCCCGCAGATGCGCGATCAGTTCCTTGCGGTCGTCCGTGTACCCGTCCCACTGGTCGACATTGACGGCGAGCCCCTCCGTGGGCAGGCCCAGCAAGCCGGCCAGCGGCTCCAGCAGATGAGCAGGCAGGGAACCGAACGCGACCGGCGAGATCATCACCGATGTGCCGACCAGCTTCCAGGTGGCGTCCGAACCGGCCAGGCCCGACTTCAGCCAGTCCAGCTGCGCCCGGCCGGTGATCGTGCGGTCCGGGTCGTCGACCGAGCCGTTGCCGATCGTCGACTGCTGGGAGCGGAAGGTGCGCAGATCCAGGAGGTGGAGATCGGCCAGGTTGCCGAAGCGCAGCCGCCGGTAGACGGTGCCCTCGGTGGAGGCGCGGACCGGCATCCACTCGAAGTACGCCTGCTTGGCGCCGGCCGCCCGGTCGGCCCAGGAGCCCTCGGTGCCCGGCGTGTGGTTCTCGGCCCCGCCCGACCAGGCGTCGTTGGCGAACTCGTGGTCGTCCCAGATCGCGATCACCGGGTGCGTGGCGTGCAGGGTCTGCAGATCGGCGTCCGTCTTGTAGTGGCCGTGCCGGGTCCGGTAGTCGGCGAGGGTGAGGATCTCGTTCCTGGGCTCGTGCGGTCGTACGACGTACTTCGCGTCCGGGTAACTGCCCGACGCGTACTCGTATATGTAGTCACCGAGGTGGAGGACCGCGTCGAGGTCGGCGCGGGCGGCGAGGTGACGGTACGGGGAGAAGTAGCCGGACTCCCAGTTGGCGCACGACACCACGCCGAAGCGCACCCCCGGGGTGGCCGCGCCGGCCGCCGGAGCCGTGCGGGTACGGCCGGCCGGGCTCCGTACCGCCGCGCCGTCGCCCGCCGAGAAGCGGAACCAGTACGCGGTCGCCGGGGCCAGTCCCCGGACGTCGGCCTTGACGGTGTGGTCGGATGCGGCCCTCGCCACGGTGGAGCCCTGGGCGACGATCCGGGTGAACTCCTTGTCCTCGGCGACCTCCCACCGCACCGCCGTGTCGGCGCCGCGGCCGGAGCCGGGCACCGCGTCGGGGGTGGGGGTGACGCGGGTCCACAGGAGGATGCCGTCGGGCAGCGGATCGCCGGAGGCGACGCCGTGCAGAAAGGCGGGCCCGTCGGCGGCGCGGGCGCTGGTGGCGGCGCCGAGCACGGGGGCCACGACGGCGGTGGCGGCAGCGGCCTTCACCAGGGTGCGGCGGCTGGGAGCGGAAAGGGACGGAGAAACGTGTCGACTGGTCACGGGGCAGCACCCTACTGACCAGTAAGGCGAACGGGCAGGCGAACAAAGGAAGTTCGCCTGCCTGTCGGGAAACCGTCGCCCGGAATCAGCCCTTCAGCGCCTTGGTGATCGCGGTGTTGAAGTCGGCGACGGTCATCGGAGCGTTCTTGGAGCCCTCGCCGGTGACCGTCTTGCCGTCCATCTTCAGCGTCGGGGTGCCCTGGACGCCGCTCTTGTCGAACGTCTCGGACATCTTCATGGCCCAGTTGTCGTACGTACCGTCGTTGACGTCCTTCTGGAACGCCTTGTTGTCCTTCAGCGCGTCCACCGTGTTCGCGACCTCGATGAGGTACGAGTCCTTGGCGAACTTGTCGTCGGTCTCCTCCGGGTGGTACTTCGCGGAGTAGAGCGCGTACTTGTAGTCGAGGAACGCCTGGGGGCTGACGTTCAGCGCCGCACCCAGGGCGCTCAGCGCGTTCTTGGAGCCCTCGCCGCTGTCGCTGTTGTCGATGAACGTCGCACCGATGTACTTGACCTTGTACTTGCCGGCGTCGACGTCCTTGTGGACGGTCTCGCCGACGGTCTGCTCGAACTGGGCGCAGATCGGGCAGCGCGAGTCCTCGTACAGTTCGAGGGTCTTCTTCGCGGTCGACTTGCCGACGACGACGGTCGTGCCGTTGGTGCCGGACGTGTTCTTCGGCGCGGTGACGTTCTTCGCGTCGGCCGCCGCCTCCCAGTGGCCGGGCTTGTTCAGCTGCATCACGCCGTAGCTGGCGACACCGGCCACCGCGAGCACGCCGACCACCGAGACGGCGACGACGACCTGCTTGCGGACCTTGTCCTTCTTGGCCTGGCGCTCGCGCTCGGCGCGCAGCCGCTCGCGGGCGGCTGCCTTGTTGGCCTGGCTGTTGCGGTTGCTCATGGCTGATTCTCCGTGGGGTATGTGGTGTACATCGTCAGGGACGTGCGTGCTCAGGCGGTGGCGCAGGCCGAGCGCGGCGGTCCCCTCCGTCCCACGGAGTGCACGAGGAGACGGGCGTGCGCGACCAGGTGCGGGCCGAACGGGGCGGGCCGGGCGGCGCGGCGCACGCAGGTGCGAGCCGTGCCCACGACGGCGGCCGCGATCAGCAGCGGCCGGAACGCCGTGGCGGCGGCCGCCCGCAGCAGACCCGCGAGCGCGGACTCGCCGTGCCGCAGCCACGCCGCGGCCAGCAGGCCGACCGTCACATGGGCGGCCAGCAGCAGCCACGGCACCGCGGGGCCCGGGGAGGCCAGCAGGGCGGCAGCGCCGTGCCCGTCGCCGGTCACCGAGGCCAGTGGGGTGCCCACCGCGCCTACGTGGCCGAGCCGCGCGGTCCCGGCACCGACCTCGCCGCCGCACAGGACGTCGACCCCCACCGAACGCAGCGGGCCTGCGATCGGGCCGCCCGCGGCGCCGTAACAGAGGTGCTGGCCGGTGGTGAAGACGGTGTCGGCGGCCAGCTCCAACGGCACCAGCAGTCCGGCGATCGCACCGAAGCCGCGCTCCCGGCCGGCCAGCGCGTACGCCACGGCGAAGACGAGACCGGCCAGTGCGCCGACCACCGTCAGAGGCAGCGGGACCCGGGAGAGCAGCACATGGGACGCAGCCGAGAGCGTCACGACGAGCGCTGTGAAAAGCGCCGCGCGAACGACTCTGAGCTGCGTCCCTGATATGTCCATCGCCCGAGAGTGTGCCATGTGAACCTGTAAGCGATCGCTAAAGAGGGCGCTCGGGTGTGGGCGGGGTCACAACCCCGGGATGCGGCCGTTGCGGAAGAGGTCCACGAAGATCTGGTGGTCGGCGCGCGCCCGGGCCCCGTAGGTGTGCGCGAAGTCCACCAGCAGCCCGGCGAAGCCCTCCTCGTCCGCCGCGATCGCCGCGTCGATCGCCCGCTCGGTGGAGAACGGCACCAGGGAGTGCCCGCTCTCGTCGTCCGCCGCGGAGTGCATCGTCGCCGTCGCCCGGCCGAGATCGGCGACGACCGCGGCGATCTCCTCCGGTTCGTCGATGTCGGACCAGTCCAGATCGACCGCGTACGGCGAGACCTCGGCGACCAGCTGCCCCGAGCCGTCCAGCTCGGTCCAGCCGAGCCACGGGTCGGCGTGCGCCTGCAGGGCACGCTGCGAGATGACCGTGCGGTGCCCCTCGTGCTGGAAGTAGTCGCGCACGGCCGCGTCGGTGATGTGCCGGGAGACCGCCGGGGTCTGCGCCTGCTTGATGTAGATCACGACGTCGTTCTCCAGGGCGTCGCTGTTGCCCTCCAGCAGGATGTTGTACGAGGGCAGCCCGGCCGAGCCGATGCCGATGCCACGCCGGCCGACGACGTCCTTCACCCGGTACGAGTCGGGGCGGGTCAGGCTCGACTCGGGCAGCGTCTCCAGGTAGCCGTCGAACGCGGCCAGGACCTTGTAGCGCGTCGCCGCGTCCAGATCGATCGCGCCGCCGCCCGCCGCGAACCGGCGCTCGAAGTCCCGGATCTCCGTCATCGAGTCGAGCAGCGAGAACCGGGTCAGCGACCGGGCGTCGCGCAGCGCGCCCAGCAGCGGCCCCTCGGCGGTGTCCAGCGTGAAGGGGGGCACCTCGTCGTTCTTCGCGCCCGTCGCGAGGGCGTGGATCCGCTCGCGGTAGGCCGCGGCGTAGACCCGGACGAGCTCGCTGATCTGGTCGTCGCTCAGCGCCTTCGCGTACCCGATCAGGGCGACGGAGGCGGCGAACCGCTTGAGGTCCCAGGTGAACGGGCCGACGTACGCCTCGTCGAAGTCGTTCACATTGAAGATCAGCCGGCCGTTGGCGTCCATGTACGTGCCGAAGTTCTCCGCGTGCAGATCGCCGTGGATCCACACCCGGCCGGTCCGGTCGTCCAGGTACGGGCCGCCGTGCCGCTCCCGCTCCAGGTCGTTGTAGAACAGGCACGCCGTGCCCCGGTAGAAGGCGAACGCCGAGCCCGCCATCTTCCGGAACTTCACCCGGAAGGCCGCCGGATCGGCGGCCAGCAGCTCGCCGAAGGCGGTGTCGAAAACCTCGAGAATCTGCTCCCCGCGCTGCGCTGCGCCGGTCTGCGCTTCCGACATCTGTGGGTGCCTCCTGGTACCTGGCGTTCATGACAAATGGGACGGGTGTCTCCGTCCCTCCAACGCGCGACGGTACCCGGGAGTGCCCCTCGACCGTCAGTCCGGAGACGTAGACTTCCACGCTGTCCCCCCAGTCCGTCATTGCTTGTTTCCCCGGAGGCCCGACGCCGTGACCAAGCCGCCTTTCACGCACCTTCACGTCCACACCCAGTACTCGCTGCTGGACGGTGCCGCGCGGCTCAAGGACATGTTCGCCGCCTGCAACGAGATGGGCATGTCGCACATCGCGATGACGGACCACGGCAACCTGCACGGTGCGTACGACTTCTTCCACTCGGCGACCAAGGCCGGGGTGACGCCCATCATCGGCATCGAGGCGTACGTCGCCCCCGAGTCGCGCAAGCACAAGCGGAAGATCCAGTGGGGTCAGCCGCACCAGAAGCGCGACGACGTCTCGGGTTCGGGTGGTTACACCCACAAGACGATCTGGGCGTCGAACAGGACGGGTCTGCACAACCTCTTCCGGCTCTCCTCGGACGCGTATGCCGAGGGCTGGCTGCAGAAGTGGCCGCGCATGGACAAGGAGACCATCTCCCAGTGGTCCGAGGGCCTGATCGCGTCCACCGGCTGCCCGTCCGGCGAGGTGCAGACGCGGCTGCGGCTCGGCCAGTTCGACGAGGCGGTCCAGGCGGCCTCCGACTACAAGGACATCTTCGGCGAGGGCAGGTACTTCCTGGAGCTGATGGACCACGGCATCGAGATCGAGCGCCGGGTCCGTGACGGGCTCCTCGAAATCGGCAAGAAGCTGAACATCCCGCCGCTCGTGACGAACGACTCGCACTACACGTACGCCAGCGAGGCCGCCGCGCACGATGCGCTGCTGTGCATCCAGACCGGCAAGAACCTCTCCGACCCGGACCGCTTCCGGTTCGACGGCACGGGCTACTACCTGAAGACGACGGACGAGATGTACGCCGTCGACTCCTCCGACGCCTGGCAGCAGGGGTGCGCGAACACCCTGCTGGTCGCCGAGCAGATCGACACCACCGGGATGTTCGAGAAGCGCGACCTGATGCCGAAGTTCGACATCCCGGACGGCTTCACCGAGATCACCTGGTTCCAGGAGGAGGTCCGGGTCGGCATGAACCGCCGCTACCCGGGCGGCGTCCCCGAGGACCGGCAGAAGCAGGCCGAGTACGAGATGGACGTCATCATCCAGATGGGGTTCCCGGGGTACTTCCTCGTCGTCGCCGACTTCATCATGTGGGCCAAGAACAACGGCATCGCGGTGGGCCCCGGGCGTGGCTCCGCGGCCGGTTCGATCGTCGCGTACGCGATGGGGATCACCGACCTCGACCCGATCGAGCACGGGCTGATCTTCGAGCGGTTCCTCAACCCCGAGCGTGTCTCCATGCCCGATGTCGACATCGACTTCGACGAGCGCAGGCGCGTCGAGGTGATCCGGTACGTGACGGAGAAGTACGGCGCCGACAAGGTCGCCATGATCGGTACGTACGGCAAGATCAAGGCCAAGAACGCGATCAAGGACTCGGCCCGTGTCCTCGGCTATCCGTACGCGATGGGCGACCGGCTCACCAAGGCCATGCCCGCCGACGTCCTCGGCAAGGGCATCGACCTCTCCGGGATCACCGACCCCAAGCACCCGCGCTACAGCGAGGCGGGCGAGATCCGGGGGATGTACGAGAGCGAGCCGGACGTCAAGAAGGTCATCGACACCGCCAAGGGTGTCGAGGGGCTGGTCCGGCAGATGGGCGTGCACGCCGCAGGCGTCATCATGTCCAGCGAGCCCATCGTCGACCACGCCCCGGTCTGGGTCCGGCACACCGACGGCGTCACCATCACGCAGTGGGACTACCCGCAGTGCGAGTCGCTCGGCCTGCTGAAGATGGACTTCCTCGGCCTGCGCAACCTCACCATCATGGACGACGCCGTCAAGATGGTGGAGGCCAACAAGGGCATCAAGCTGGAGCTGCTCTCCGTCCCGCTGGACGACCCCAAGACGTACGAGCTGCTGTGCCGCGGTGACACGCTGGGCGTCTTCCAGTTCGACGGCGGCCCGATGCGCTCCCTGCTGCGCCAGATGCAGCCCGACAACTTCGAGGACATCTCCGCCGTCTCGGCCCTGTACCGGCCGGGCCCGATGGGCATGAACTCGCACACGAACTACGCCGAGCGCAAGAACGGCCGCCAGGAGATCACCCCGATCCACCCGGAGCTGGAGGAGCCGCTCAAGGAGACGCTGGGCCTGACCTACGGCCTGATCGTCTACCAGGAGCAGGTGCAGAAGGCCGCCCAGATCATCGCCGGGTACTCGCTCGGCGAGGCCGACATCCTGCGCCGGGTGATGGGCAAGAAGAAGGCCGACGAGCTGGCGAAGAACTTCGTGCTCTTCCAGGCGGGCGCCAAGAAGAACGGCTTCTCCGACGCGGCGATCCAGGCCCTGTGGGACGTGCTGGTCCCGTTCGCCGGGTACGCGTTCAACAAGGCGCACTCCTCCGCGTACGGCCTGGTCACCTACTGGACGGCGTACCTCAAGGCGAACTACCCCGCCGAGTACATGGCGGCGCTGCTGACCTCGGTCAAGGACGACAAGGACAAGTCCGCGGTCTACCTCAACGAGTGCCGCCGCATGGGCATCAAGGTGCTCCCGCCGAACGTCAACGAGTCCGAGTCGAACTTCGCCGCCCAGGGTGACGACGTCATCCTCTTCGGGCTGACGGCCATCCGTAACGTCGGGCAGAACGTCGTCGACTCGATCATCCGATGCCGCAAGGCGAAGGGGAAGTACAGCACCTTCCCCGACTTCCTCGACAAGGTCGAAGCGGTCGTCTGCAACAAGCGGACCGTCGAATCACTGATCAAGGCCGGCGCCTTCGACGAGATGGGCCACACCCGCAAGGGCCTCGTCGCCCACCACGAGCCGATGATCGACAACGTGGTTCAGGTCAAGCGCAAGGAGGCCGAGGGGCAGTTCGACCTCTTCGGCGGCGGCGAGGAGGACAGCGACGAGCCGGGCTTCGGGCTCGACGTCGAGTTCTCCGACATCGAGTGGGAGAAGTCGTACCTGCTGGCCCAGGAGCGCGAGATGCTCGGGCTGTACGTCTCCGACCACCCGCTCTTCGGCATCGAGCACGTCCTGTCGGACAAGTCCGACGCGGCGATCTCGCAGCTCACCGGCGGTGAGCACGCCGACGGTGCGATCGTCACCATCGGCGGCATCATCTCCGGCCTCCAGCGCAAGATGACCAAGCAGGGCAACGCCTGGGCCATCGCCACCGTGGAGGACCTGGCCGGTTCCATCGAGTGCATGTTCTTCCCCGCCACGTACCAGCTGGTCTCCACGCAGCTCGTCGAGGACACCGTCGTCTTCGTCAAGGGGCGGCTCGACAAGCGCGAGGACATTCCGCGGCTGGTCGCCATGGAGATGCAGGTCCCCGACCTCTCGTCGGCCGGGACCAACGCACCCGTGGTGCTCACCATCCCCACGGTCAAGATCACGCCGCCGATGGTCGCCCGCCTCGGCGAGGTGCTCAGCAACCACCGTGGCAACACCGAGGTACGGATCAAGCTCCAGGGCCCCCGGAAGACCACCGTCCTGCGGCTCGACCGGCACCGGGTCCAGCCCGATCCGGCGCTCTTCGGCGACCTGAAGGTGCTGCTCGGCCCGTCCTGCCTGGCCGGCTGAGCCGTACACCCGCGCACATACGAGAGGGGCGCCCCGCGAAAGCGGGTGCGCCCCTCTCGGTTACCGGCCCGGGGCCGGACCGGTCAGTTGTGGCCGAAGCGCCGCTGGTGCTTACGAGCAACATCAGCAGGGCTGCCCTGGGCCTGCGACTGAGGCTGTATCTGCGACTCGTAAGCCGTCGACTTCGCCTCCTCCGCACCACGCTCCGATGCGGCCGCGCGGCTCGGCTGGCTGCTCTGCTTGCGGTTCTTGTTCTTGGCCATGGTGTTCCTCCTGTGCGGAATCTCGGGGCCAGGACCGCTGTCAGACTCACATATCAGGATATAGCCCGCATGTTGGATCATTACCGTGTGTAGTAAGCGGGTATCATGCGCCGATTTACCGATTCGCCACGCCGATGATCGAGTTCCGGCCGTCAACCCTCCTGCTGTCGGGCAGACTCGAAGGAAACCCTGAGCAGAACCCATTCCCGAGGTCAGGAAGAGGGTGGAACGCGTGGACCGTTGTGTCGTCCTGGTGGACGCCGGCTATCTGCTGGGCGCAGCCGCGAGTCTGCTGGCCGGAGAGCCCGCCCGTTCCCGTATCACCGTCGACCATGCGGCGCTGATCCAGGGCCTGCGCGAGCGCGCCGAAGCGGATACGGCGCAGCCGCTGCTGCGGATCTACTGGTTCGACGGCGCCCCCGACCGGGTACCGCAGCCCGAGCACCGCAGGCTGCGCGTCATGCCGCGGGTGACCGTCAGACTCGGGGCGCTCACTCGCAGTGACGGGCGGTGGGCGCAGAAGGGCGTCGACGCCGCCATGCATGCCGAACTGACCGAACTGGCCAGAAATCGCGCCTGCTCCGATGTGGTCCTGGTGACCGGCGACGGCGATCTGCTGCCCGGTCTGATGTCCGCCAAGGAACACGGTGTCGCCGTCCATCTGTGGGCCGTCCAGGCCGCCGACGGCGACTACAACCAGTCCGAGGACCTGGTCGCCGAGGCCGACGAGCGCCGGGTGCTCGACCGGGCCTGGATCACCCAGGCCGTGCGGGCCAAGGACAACGGCGGCAGTTGTGCGCCGCCGCCCGCCCCCCGCCCCGAGATCGCCGCGATCCTCTCCGCGCCGCTGCCCGAGGCTGCCCTCGCCGCCTCCGCCGAACGGGCCTCGGAGGCGCAGGCGGCCGCCGCCCGCAACGGAACGGCGGAACCGGCCGGCGACGAGGCCGTGCACGCCCCGGCCGCGCATGCGGGCAGAGGCGTCCCCACCCCCAAGGACCTGGCGGGCAGCCTCCGCGGCCCCGGCGTTCCGGTCGGCCAGACCACCCAGCCCCCGGCGAGCGCCACGCTGCGCTGGTCGTCCGACAAGGGCTGGATGGAGCGCAGCGGCGCGCTCGGTGAGCCCGCGGAGACCGCGTCGCTGCCCACGCTCGCCCAGCTCACCTCCGCCGAGCAGCGCTGGGCGGACCGCGAGGAGGACATCACCACCGTCGGCGGCGACCCCTTCGAGGTCGGCCAGGTCTTCGCCCGGCGCTGGATGGAGCGGCTGCCGGAGACCGTCCATCTGCAGAAACTGTCGACCATGTACCCGCGCATTCCGCACCGTATCGACGGCGAGCTGCTGCGGTACGCGGCACGGTTCGGCCTGCTCGCCCACAAGGACGACCAGATCGACGAACACGACCGGTACGCGATCCGGGCGGGCTTCTGGCGCGAGATCGACGTACGGGCGGCGGCCGAACACGCCCCCGCTGCGGAGTAGTCCGGCGGCCCCGGGCGCAATCCGGGGCATCCGACCCCGTACCCTCGTACCTCGTGAGTACGGGCACAGCACAGGCGCAGACGGCGACCGGGACCGTGTGCGCGGTGCGTGATCTGGTCAAGACCTATCCCGCCGCCCGCGGCCGCCGCGGTGCACCGGCGACCCCCGAGGTGCGCGCCACCGACGGGATCAGCCTCGACGTCCGGCGCGGCGAGATCTTCGGGCTGCTCGGGCCCAACGGAGCCGGCAAGTCCACCCTCGTGCGGCAGCTCACCGGACTGATGCGGCCGGACTCCGGCAGTGTCGAGATGCTCGGCCACGACCTCGTACGCCACCCCGAGCGGGCCTCCCGGCTGATCGGTTACCTCGGGCAGGAGTCCACCGCCCTCGACGAGCTGACGGTGTCGCTCGCTGCCGAGACCACCGGGCGGCTGCGCGGACTCGCGGTACGCGAGGCCCGCGCCGCGCGCGACGCCGTACTCGACGAACTCGGCCTCACCGACATTGCCGCCCGCCCGCTGAAGAAGCTCTCCGGCGGGCAGCGGCGGCTGGCCTGCTTCGCGGCCGCGCTGGTCGGGGAGCGGCCGGTGCTGGTCCTGGACGAGCCGACGACCGGGATGGACCCCGTCGCACGCCGCGCCGTCTGGGCCGCGGTCGACCGGCGGCGCGCCGAGCACGGCGCGACCGTGCTGCTGGTCACCCACAACGTGATCGAGGCGGAGACCGTCCTCGACCGGGTCGCCGTCATCGAGCGCGGCAAGGTCATCGCCTGCGACACCCCGGCCGGGCTCAAGCAGCGCGTGGCGGGCGACGTCCGGGTCGAGCTCGTGTGGCGCGAACGCGCACCCCTGGACGTACCCGAAGTGGCGGCTCTGCGCCCCCTGGCCCAGGAGTCCGGGCGCCGCTGGGTGCTGCGGCTCGGGCCGGACGAGGCGCGTGCGGCGGTCGCTGCGGTGACCGGCGGGGCGGCGTTCGCCGCACTGGACGACTTCACGCTGGCGACGCCGAGCCTGGAGGATGTCTATCTGGCGCTCGGCGGCCATGCGGCGCAGGGGCTGGTGAAGGCGTGACCGGGGCGATCGGCGTGATCGGTGTGTGCCACGTGCTCGAAGCGATCCGGTACGGATCCGGGGCCCGGCAGGAACGGAACAGGAGCGCCGTCAGGTGACGAGCATGGTTCGTGCGGAGGTGTCCGGCGCCGAGCCGGCGACCGGAAGCCTTCCCCCGGCCGGGGACACGGCCGCAGTCGTCGCGCCGCTCGCGCCGCGGGCCCGGCTGTTCCCCGCGCTCGCCGCCGTCTACCGCGCCCAGCTGTCCCGGGCCAGGGTCGCCCGGATCCCGCTGCTCTTCGTGGCGACCTTCCAGTCCGTCGGGATCATGGTCCTGATGCGCGGAGTCGTCGAGGGCGGGGCGGAGGCGCGCGCCGTCGTCGCCGGATCCAGCGTGCTCGTCGTCGCCTTCGTCGCGCTCAATCTGCTCGCCCAGTACTTCGGGCAGCTGCGGGCCGGCGGCGGGCTCGACCACTACGCCACCCTGCCGGTGCCCCCCGCCGCGGTGGTGCTCGGTGCGGCGGGGGCGTACGCCTCCTTCACCGTGCCCGGCACGATCGTCACCGCGGTCACCGGGAGCGTGCTCTTCCAGCTGCCGATGACCCACCTGTGGGTGCTCGTCGCCGTCATTCCGCTCGCCGGGGCCGCACTCTCCGGACTCGGTGCCGCACTCGGACTGCTCGCACCCCGGCAGGAGCTGGCCACGCTGCTCGGACAGCTGGGCATGTCGGCGGCGCTGCTGCTCGGGGTGCTGCCGGCCGACCGGATGCCCGGGCCGATCGGATGGGCCCGGGATCTGCTGCCCTCGACGTACGGGGTCGAGGCCCTGTCCCGGTCGTTCGGCAGCCACCCCGACTGGGCGGTCATCGCCCTCGATCTCGCGGTCTGCGCCGTCGTCGGCGTCCTCTCGCTGGCCGTGGCGACCTGGGCATACCGCAGGGCAGCGGTCCGGTGAGGCGCGGCGCGGGGACGCCTGGCACGATGGCACGGTGACCGCACCTCTGACGCCGCCTCACCAGCCCTCGTCCAACGATCCCTGGCAGATTCCGCCGGGCGGGATGCCGCCCAAGGGCGGTGGCTCCTACCCCGGGGTTCCCATGGGGCCCCAGGAGTCCCCGGGCGAGGACGATCCCCAGGCGGATCTGCGGCGGGCTGCCGTGATCACGGTGTTGCTGACCGTGGCGGGCGTCGCGCTCGGAGTGCTGTGGCTGTGGCTGGCGCCGCGGGTCCCGCTGGTCTCCGACAACCAGGCGGTCTTCCTCAAGGACAGCGAGGGCGAGGAGGCGATCGGGGCCGACGGCACGTTCGTGCTGCTGGCGCTCGCCTTCGGTGCGGTCACTGCGGCGCTGGTCTTCTGGATCCACCGGCGGGGCGGGATCCCGCTCGTGGCAGGCCTCGCCCTCGGCGGGCTGCTGGGGTCGCTGGTGGCCTGGGGGGTCGGCGTCTGGTTCGGACCGGAGCGGGATGTGGTCGCCCACGCGCGCGAGGTCGGCAAGGGGGTGGTGTTCGACGCACCGCTCGAGCTGCACGCGAAGGGGGCGCTGCTGGCGTGGTCGGTGGCGGCGATGGTCGTTCACCTGGCGCTCACGGCGCTGTTCGGGCCGAGGGATCCCGAGCCGGAGTGGGGAGGCTGGGGCGCGGGGGCACCTGGGGCACCCGGTGCACCTGGGGCACCCGGGGTACCGGGGGCGCCTGGGGCGGCGCCGGGGTCTCCGCCGCAGCCGTAGGGACGTGGAGTGAGCGGGGCGGACCGCTGCGCGAGGCCGTCTCCCCGCCCGCCACTTCCCGAGAGCGGGGCACTGTGCCCCGCACCCCGGTCCTCGATCGCCGGACGGAGCGGGCGGTGCCCTCGACCGCCCCGCGGGCCCGGAGGGCGGGCTCGCGGGCGGGCTACGGGCGGCCGATCGCTGCGAAGAGTGCCCCGGTCAGCACGGCCAGATCCTTCGGGGACAGTTCCACCTCCAGGCCTCGGCGGCCGGCCGAGACACAGATGGTCTCGTGGGCCTGCGCCGACGCGTCCAGCACCGTCGGCAGGCGCTTTCGCTGACCCAGCGGGGAGATGCCGCCCCGTACGTAGCCCGTCGTGCGTTCCGCCGCGGCCGGATCCGCCATCGCTGCCCGTTTGCCGCCGACCGCCGAGGCCAGGGCCTTCAGGTCCAGGGAGCCTGCCACCGGGACGACCGCCACGGTCAGGTTGCCGTCCACGTCGGCCACCAGGGTCTTGAACACGCGGTCCGGCGAGACGCCCAGCGCCTCCGCCGCCTCCTCACCGTAGGAGGGGGAGGCCGGGTCGTGCTCGTACGCGTGCGTCGTGAACGGCGTGCCCGCCGCGGTCAGGGCGACCGTCGCCGGGGTACCGCCGGCGCCGGACTGCTGCTGCTTCTTCGACTTCTTCGCCACGGGGCAGGGTCCTCGGGTGGTGGAGGTCAGTTGGGATGGGTGGGGGCCCTGGTCAGGTCCACCGCGGGCAGCGACGGCAGATGGCGGATGACCGCCGTCTCGGAGCGCAGCAGCGTCAGCTCCTCGCGCAGCCGCGTCGCCGTGTCCGGGGCCTGCAGAAGCCGCTGCTTGGTGGGGATGTCGAGGACCGCGGCGGCGGCCACCAGATAGGAGACGACCGACGGGTCGTCGGGCAGGTCCGCGCCCGTCGTCAGCGAGCGTTCGCTCGCTCCGGCCAGCCGCTTCTGGTAGCTGCGGAACGCCCGCAGCACGCCCTCGGCGAGCGCGCCGGCCTCGTCGCCGGGGTCCTCGTCGAGCTCTTCGAATTCGGCCGTCAGATACGGGCCGCTCGCGTCGACCGAGAGCAGCCTGACCCGGGTGGTGCCGGTCGCCAGGACCTCGTAGCTGCCGTCCGCCCGCTCCCGGATCTTCGCCGCGTCCGCGACACAGCCGACCCGGTGGAAGGTCTGGACGGGGTCGGGCCCGAAACCGTCGGCGGGGCCGCGGTCGGCCGCGTCGGGCGTCGCGGTGGCGTCGGGCATTCCGACGGCCGTCGGGGCGGTCTCGCGGCCGTCGCGGATGGCTACCACGGCGAAGCGGCGCGGTTCGTCCTCATCGGTCTTCAGCAGCTCGCGCATCATGGCGCGATAGCGCTCCTCGAAGACGTTGAGCGGCAGCACGAGGCCGGGGAACAGCACCGCATTCAGCGGGAAGAGGGGCAGACGAGCGGTGGTCACAACGGTCAAGCGTAATGGCCCTGCGACCGGCCGTGGTCGGCCCGGTTCCACAAAGGTGTCGCGGAGGCCACCTCGAGCCGCGCACCGTCCCGGGCATCCAGGAACTGGCCCAGCGGGTCGTCGGACACCAGCGACCACGGGAACGACGTCGCATACGGCCCGATCAGCCGGAACTGTTCCAGGGCCTCCTTCCACCGGCCGCGCACGACCAGCACGTACGCCAGCAGGTTGCGGACCTCGGCCGGCCAGGGGTCGCCCGGCTCGAACGCGGCGGAGAGCGAGATCGCCAGATCCGCGGCCGCGTCGATCCGCTCCTCGAGCACGGAGGTCGTCTTCACATCCGGACCGGCGATCAGCAGCGCGAACGCGGCCCGCACCGGCAGGGCCTGCAC
The DNA here is from genome assembly GCF_036158715.1 of Streptomyces sp. NBC_00316. Taxonomy (NCBI): domain Bacteria; kingdom Bacillati; phylum Actinomycetota; class Actinomycetes; order Kitasatosporales; family Streptomycetaceae; genus Streptomyces; species Streptomyces sp. NBC_00316. The sequence continues at coordinate 6,517,911 of NZ_CP108023.1, forward strand.
CAGGGAACTGGGCAGCGAGTCCTCGGCGGCCTGCTCGGCGAAGTCGAAGCACTCGCGGTGCGAGCCGTACCAGGCGGCTGAGAGGTACTGAAGCGCCGCGACATGGCATCCGTAGTGGTGCGAGGAGCGCTGGATCGCCTGCTCCCACAGGGCCTCGAAGGTGGTGTGCGAGGCGTGCGTGCCGCGCGCGTGGTCCAGGGCGAGCCGCCACGGCACCGGGTCGCGCGGATCGCTGTCGACGGCCGCGGTGATCAGCGGCCCCACGTCGCGCAGCCGTTCCGTCCGGGCGGGCGACTCCCAGGCCCGGCGGACCGCCAGCTCGGCCTTGACCAGCAGGGCGTCCGGGTCGTGCGGGGCGGCGGCGAGCCAGTCGTTCAGCCAGCCGTCGCGGTTGTGGGCGAAGGTGACGAGACGGCTGAGGTAGCGGTCCCGGTTCTCCCATTCGGCGGAGTCCCGGGTGGTGGCGAGGAGCTTGGCGGCCGGCTCGTACTCACCGAGGGCGGCGGCGACGAGGGCGGGAGAGAGCCGTTCGTCGGGGGCGTCGAGCAGCACCGCATCGTCCGCCGGCAGTCCCGTGGACAGCTGCGGAGAGTGCCGGATCATGCGCGCGGTTCCGAGCAGAGCGCGAAGGAATGCCATGGTGCAGACCATTCAAAAGCGCTGGTCGGAGCAGCGCCAGAGGGGCACTGTGAAGCTTTGGTGCCGAGTGCATGGGTTGCCCCGAAGGCGGTCAACAAAGCGTAAAGGAATCGCCGGAATCTGGCTTGATCATTTCGCTTCGGCCTGCCGCTGCACGGCCGGCCGGTGGGGTGGACCGGTGTGCTGCGCGGGCCCGGGCGCCGTCGGTCACCCCCGGCGCAGCAGCCGGGACGCGCCCGCGGCCACGGTGGTGGCCAGTATCCATCCCAGCAGCACCAGGGCGGCCGCCGCCCACTGCCAGTCGCCCTCCATCCGCCAGTACCCGTCCTGCCCGAGGTTGATCACGGGCACCAGCAGGTCCAGTGCGTACAGCGCCGCGTTCCACTCGGGGTGCTCGTCCCGCTTGATCGGCGCCGGGTCGTACTGCGAGAAGGCCACCGCCCCCGCAGCCCACAGCACCGCCATCCACACCGCCGCCCGGCCCGGGCGGTAGCCGTAGGCCACCGTCCAGTCCTGCAGGAATCCCCACAGCTTCGCGGCGGGCGGCAGCGTCTCGCGGCGCCGCCGCTGCTTGGCGAGCAGCACCTCCCGGGCGTCCGCGTCCTCCCCGCAGTTGCGCAGCACGGCCGCCAGCCGTTCGTACGGTTCCGGCACGTACTCCGGGGTCGCCGCCACCACCCACTCCAGGCGCCGGGAGAGGGGGAAGTGCCCGTACGGGACGAGGTTCTCGTACACGAAGCCGCCCATCGCGAGGCCGCCCGGCCCGGGCCAGCTGGTCGACACGTCGATCAGCGTGATGACCTTCGCCCCGTTCAGCACGACCCTGCCCTCCTCCGGGCGCTCCGCGTTGAACCGCAGCTCCGGGGTGACGATCCGGCGCAGCGACAGCTCCTCGTGGGGTGCCAGTACGAATCGTGCCTTGTGCAGGTCGACCGCGTCACCGAACCGGCCGTCGTCGAGCCGCACCCCGCCGCGGCACTCGAAGACCTGTGAACGGGTGCCGTGCGCCGGGGTCGGCGCCATGACGATGCCGTACGGGGGAGTGGTGCCCTGGTTGCCGGTGTCGACGCTCACCCACGCCTCCGTCATGTACAGCGTGCGCTCCACGGTCAGCTGCGGGGCGTTCAGCGCCCGCCGCCCCGGCCCGGCCTTCAGACGGCTGCCGCGCAGGCTCATCGAACCGCCGACCTTCGCCCCGCGCAGACTCAGTTCGCCGCGTGTCTCCACCATCTCGGCCTGCAGGTCCTGGGCGACCGTGAGCCCGTCCCCGGCGAGGGCGCGGCCCTGCCGGTCGGGCCCGAGCTCGATCTGGTTGAGCAGCAGATCCGTGCCGATGTGGGCGTCCGTGAGCCGGATCCCGCGCTCGATCCGGCAGCGCGGCAGATGCAGATCGCCCTCGGTGCGCAGCCGCGCAGCCTCCAGCCGGGGCGCCGCGCAGCCGGCCATCCGCAACGTCGTGAAGTGGCACTCGGGCAGCAGCACCTCGTTCTCCAGGCGGCACCCGGTCAGTTCCACGTACGGTGCGACGCGACCACCCGCAAGATCCAGCGTCCCGGTGATCCGTACCCCCCGGAGCTTCAGCGCGGCGACACGCCCGGGCCTGGCCGGCGGTCCGCTCAGCAGCAGCCGGGCGACCACCCGCGCGTCCACACTGCGCTCCGCGCCCCAGATCGTCGGTGCGAACGGATCGTCCCGGACCGTGTCACGGGTGCGCAGATCGTAGGTGCTGCCGTTCCGGAAGGCCTGCCACATCCCCAGCTCGGCCGCGCTGAGACCGTCCGGGATGTCATCGCTGTGCGGTTCGGTCACCGTGGTCCCTCCCGCTTGCAGTTGTTATGCCACTGTGTTCCCTCTGTGTGACGCCGTGAACGCCGGTGGTCAGCTGTGGCCGGGAGTGGTCGTCGGTGACGGCCGGACATGTATCACCCAGTGATACGGGCGAACTGCTGCCGGAAGCGGTCTGAGAGAATTGCGGTGTGATCTCTCGAATCGATCTGCGCGGCGGTGCCCTCCCCGAGGGCGGCGACCTGCGCGACCTGCTGCCCCGAGCCGAGTTCGACGTGGAGGCCGCACTGGAGACGGTGCGCCCCATCTGCGAGGACGTACGCCATCGTGGCTCAGCGGCAGTGATCGATTGGGGGGCGAAGTTCGACGGTGTACGGCTCGACTCGATCCGGGTCCCGGCATCGGCGATCGCCGATGCGCTGGAGCGGCTGGATCCCGCCGTGCGGGCCGCCCTCGAGGAGTCGATCCGCCGCGCCCGTCTCGTCCACCACGAGCAGCGCCGCGCCACGCACACCACCCAGGTCGTTCCCGGCGGCACGGTCACCGAGAAGTGGGTGCCCGTCGAGCGCGTCGGCCTGTATGTGCCGGGCGGACGCTCGGTCTACCCGTCGTCCGTGGTCATGAACGTCGTACCGGCCCAGGAGGCGGGCGTCGAGGGCATCGCCGTCGCCTCCCCGCCGCAGAAGGAGTTCGGCGGCCTGCCGCACCCCACCATCCTCGCCGCCTGCGCCCTGCTCGGTGTCGACGAGGTGTACGCGGCCGGTGGCGCCCAGGCCATCGCGATGTTTGCGTACGGAACGGCCGAATGTCTTCCGGTGAACCTCGTCACCGGCCCCGGCAACATCTATGTCGCCGCCGCCAAGCGTCTCCTCAAGGGCCGCATCGGCATCGACGCCGAGGCCGGACCCACCGAGATCGCGATCCTCGCCGACTCCACCGCCGACCCGGTGCACGTCGCCGCCGACCTGATCAGCCAGGCCGAGCACGACCCGATGGCCGCCGCGGTCCTGGTCACCGACTCCGAGGAGCTGGCCGCCGCCACCGAGGCCGAACTGAAGCCGCAGGTCGCCGCGACCAAGCACGTCACCGACCGGATCGAGCCCGCGCTGGCCGGCCGTCAGTCCGCGATCGTCCTGGTCAACGACCTGGAGGACGGCCTCAAGGTCGTCGACGCGTACGCCGCCGAGCACCTGGAGATCCAGACGGCCGACGCCGCCGCGGTCGCCGGCCGGGTCCGCAACGCCGGAGCGATCTTCGTCGGCCCGTGGGCCCCGGTCTCGCTCGGCGACTACTGCGCGGGCTCCAACCACGTCCTGCCGACCGGCGGCTGCGCCTGCCACTCCTCGGGTCTGTCCGTGCAGTCCTTCCTGCGCGGCATCCACATCGTCGACTACACCCGCGATGCGCTCGCCGAGGTCGCGCACCACGTGGTCACCCTTGCCGAGGCGGAGGACCTCCCCGCCCACGGCGCCGCAATCAAGGCTCGTTTCGTCGGAGGCGAACCGGACGAGCACAGTGGCTGGAAGGTCCCGCAGCAGTGACGAACAGCAGCACCACCCGTATCGACGACCTGCCGATCCGGGACGAGCTCCGCGGGCAGTCCCCGTACGGAGCGCCCCAGCTCGACGTGGCCGTTCGGCTGAACACCAACGAGAACCCGTACCCGCTCCCGGATGCGCTCGTCGACCGGATCGCCGAGCGTGTCCGCGAGGCCGCCCGCGAACTCAACCGCTACCCCGACCGGGACGCCGTCGAGCTCCGTACCGAGCTGGCCCGCTACCTCACCCGCACCGCCGGGCACGAGGTCGCTCTCGCCAACGTCTGGGCGGCCAACGGCTCCAACGAGGTGCTGCAGCAGCTGCTGCAGACCTTCGGCGGTCCCGGACGCACCGCGATCGGTTTCGAGCCCTCGTACTCGATGCACGCCCTCATCGCCCGCGGCACCGGCACCGGATGGATCTCCGGTCCGCGCAAGGACGACTTCACCATCGATGTCGCGGGGGCGTGCGAGGCCATCGCCGGACAGCGGCCGGACGTCGTCTTCATCACCTCGCCCAACAACCCCACGGGCACCGCCGTCGACGCCGACACCGTCCGCGCGCTGTACGACGCCGCCCAGGCCGCCAGGCCGTCGATGGTCGTGGTCGACGAGGCGTACGGCGAATTCAGCCACCACCCCTCGCTGCTCCCGCTGATCGAGGGCAGGCCGAACCTGGTGCTCTCACGCACCATGTCGAAGGCGTTCGGCGCCGCCGGCCTGCGGCTCGGCTACCTCGCCGCGGACCCGGCGGTCGTGGACGCCGTCCAGCTGGTGCGGCTGCCGTACCACCTGTCGTCCATCACCCAGGCCACCGCGCTCGCCGCCCTCGAACACACCGATACGCTCCTCGGGTACGTCGCCCAGCTCAAGAGCGAGCGCGACCGGATCGTCACGGAGCTGCGCGCACTCGGCTTCGAGGTGACCGACTCGGACGCCAACTTCGTCCAGTTCGGCCGCTTCGCCGACAGCCACACCGCCTGGCAGCAGATCCTCGACCGGGGCGTCCTGGTCCGGGACAACGGCGTACCGGGATGGCTGCGGGTCTCCGCAGGGACCCCGGCAGAGAACGACGCGTTCCTCGATGCGGTGCGCGAACTCAAGAAGGAGCACGACGGATGAGCCCCCGCGTAGGCCGCGTGGAACGCACCACCAAGGAGACGTCCGTGCTCGTCGAGGTCAACCTCGACGGCACCGGCAAGGTCGATGTGTCGACCGGGGTCGGCTTCTACGACCACATGCTCGACCAGCTCGGCCGCCACGGCCTCTTCGACCTCACCGTGAAGACCGACGGCGACCTGCACATCGACACGCACCACACCATCGAGGACACCGCCCTCGCCCTCGGCGCCGCCTTCAAGCAGGCGCTCGGCGACAAGGTCGGCATCTACCGCTTCGGCAACTGCACCGTCCCGCTGGACGAGTCGCTCGCCCAGGTCACCGTCGACCTCTCCGGCCGCCCCTACCTGGTGCACACCGAGCCGGAGAACATCGCGCCGATGATCGGCTCGTACGACACGACGATGACCCGGCACATCCTGGAGTCGTTCGTCGCTCAGGCGCAGATCGCCCTGCACGTCCACGTCCCGTACGGCCGCAACGCCCATCACATCGTGGAGTGCCAGTTCAAGGCGCTGGCCCGAGCCCTGCGCTACGCCTGTGAGCACGACCCGCGCGCTGCCGGAATCCTCCCTTCCACGAAGGGCGCGCTGTGACCGGCCTCAACACCGTACTGATCGTCCTCGGCCTCTTCCTGGCCGGCGGCGTCTACTCCTTCTCGAAGCAGAAGATGCCCAAGGGCCTCATCGTGCTGCTCGGGATCGCGTCCGTGATGTGCCTGGTCGCAGGCGCCTTGCGGATCCAGGGACTCTGGGACTGAGGGAGCGACCTGTGAGTGACCAGAAGAAGGTCGTCGTCTTCGACTACGGCTTCGGCAACGTCCGTTCCGCCGAGCGCGCCCTCGCCCACGTCGGCGCGGACGTCGAGATCACCCGCGACTACGACAGGGCGATGAACGCCGACGGGCTGCTGGTGCCCGGCGTCGGCGCGTTCTCCGCCTGCATGGACGGGCTGAAGAAGGCCCGCGGCGAATGGATCATCGGCCGCAGGCTCTCCGGCGGCCGGCCCGTGATGGGCATCTGCGTCGGCATGCAGATCCTCTTCGAGCGCGGCATCGAGCACGGCGTGGAGACGGAGGGCCTCGACGAATGGCCCGGCACCGTCGCCCCGCTGAAGGCCCCGATCGTCCCGCACATGGGCTGGAACACCGTGCGAGCCCCGGAGGACTCCGAACTCTTCGCCGGACTCGACGCCGAGGCCCGCTTCTACTTCGTGCACTCCTACGCCGTGCACGACTGGGGCCTCGAAGTCACCAACCCCAAGATCCGTGCCCCCCGGGTCACCTGGGCCACCCACGGCGAGCCGTTCGTCGCCGCCGTGGAGAACGGCGCCCTGTGGGCCACCCAGTTCCACCCCGAGAAGTCCGGCGATGCCGGCGCCCAGCTGCTGACCAACTGGATCGGAACACTCTGATGCCCACCACGCTTGAGCTCCTTCCCGCCGTCGACGTCCGCGACGGCCAGGCCGTCCGCCTCGTGCACGGCGAGTCCGGCTCCGAGACCTCGTACGGCGACCCCCTGCAGGCCGCCCTCACCTGGCAGCGGGCGGGCGCGGAATGGCTGCACCTCGTCGACCTGGACGCGGCGTTCGGCACCGGTGACAACCGGGCGCAGATCGCCGAGGTCGCCCGCTCCATGGACATCAAGGTCGAACTGTCCGGCGGCATCCGTGACGACGCCTCGCTCGCCGCGGCCCTCGCCACCGGCTGCACCCGGGTCAACCTCGGCACCGCCGCTCTGGAGACCCCGGAGTGGGTCGCCAAGGTCATCGCCGAGCACGGCGACAAGATCGCCGTCGGCCTCGACGTCCGCGGTACGACGCTGCGCGGGCGCGGCTGGACCCGCGACGGCGGCGACCTCTACGAGACGCTCGCCCGTCTCGACTCCGAGGGCTGCGCCCGCTACGTCGTCACCGACATCGCCAAGGACGGCACGCTGCAGGGCCCCAACCTGGAGCTCCTGAAGAACGTCTGCGCGGCCACCGACAAGCCCGTCGTCGCCTCCGGCGGCGTCTCCTCGCTGGACGACCTGCGCGCGATCTCCTCGCTCGTGCCGGACGGCGTCGAGGGCGCGATCGTCGGCAAGGCGCTGTACGCGAAGGCGTTCACCCTCGAAGAAGCGCTCCGGGCGGTCTCCGCATGACCGACCCCGTACGCCGTGTCTTCACGGGCGCGCCCTGGGAGGAGAAGTTCGGCTACGCCCGCGCGGTGGAGCTGTCCAACGGGCTCGTCCTGGTGGCCGGCTGCACGTCGGTGGTGGGCGGGCAGATCTCCGCGGGCGGGCCGTACGAGCAGGCCGTCACCTCCTTCAACGTCGCCTTCGACGCGCTGAAGCAGGTGGGACTCGGCCGCGAGGACGTCGTCCGTACCCGGATGTACCTCACACACGCCCGGGACGTGGACGAGGTCGGCCGTGCTCACAAGGAGCTGTTCGACGATGTCCGCCCCGCCGCTTCCATGATCATCGTGTCCGGTTTCGTCGACCCCAGCCTGGTCGTCGAGGTCGAGATCGAGGCCTACAGGGCAGGTGCGCAATGAGTCTCGCGGTACGAGTCATCCCGTGCCTGGACGTCGACAACGGCCGGGTCGTCAAGGGTGTCAACTTCCAGAACCTGCGCGATGCGGGCGACCCCGTCGAGATGGCGAAGCTGTACGACGCGGAGGGCGCCGACGAGCTGACCTTCCTGGACATCACCGCGTCCAGCGGTGACCGGGAGACCACCTACGACGTGGTGCGCCGCACCGCCGAGCAGGTCTTCATCCCGCTCACCGTCGGCGGCGGCGTCCGTACGGCCGACGACGTCGACAAGCTGCTGCGGGCCGGTGCCGACAAGGTCGGCGTCAACACCGCGGCCATCGCCCGTCCCGAGCTCATCCGGGAGATCGCCGAGCGGTTCGGGCGTCAGGTGCTGGTGCTCTCCGTGGACGCCCGGCGCACCCCCGAGGGCACCTTCGAGGTCACCACGCACGGCGGCCGCAGGGGCACCGGCATCGACGCCGTCGAATGGGCGCACCGGGCCGCCGAGCTGGGTGCGGGCGAGATCCTGCTCAACTCGATGGATGCGGACGGCACGAAGGACGGCTACGACACCGAGATGATCGCGGCGGTCCGCGCGCATGTGACGGTCCCCGTCATCGCCTCCGGCGGCGCGGGCCGGCTCGCGGACTTCGCGCCGGCGATTGCGGCGGGGGCGGACGCGGTGCTTGCCGCGTCCGTCTTCCACTTCGGTGATCTGCGGATCTCCGAAGTCAAGGGCGCGCTGCGGGAGGCCGGGCACCCGGTTCGCTGAGGGTGCGGCAGGAGGAGGTGTTTCCCGTTCCCCCACCGCCGCTTCCCGGGACCGGGGCGCTGCCCCGGTCCCGAACGCCGGACGCGCTGACGGACGTCCTCGACCGCCGGACGGGGGAGAGGCACCCGCAGGCGTCGGCGGGGCCGGCGAGGCGCTGGGCGGCAGCCGGCCCGGTCGTCAGCAGGCTGCGCCGGGGCGGAACTTCCGCGCCGGCCCGGCCCCGTACGCCCTACATGCCCAGCTGGGCCTTGCTCACCCGGGTCACCGCCTCCTTGTCGCCCTCCAGCTCCACCCGCGCCGCGTCCTGGCGCCCCGACGCGAACAGCAGCAGCTCGCCCGGCTCCCCGGTCACCGTCACCACCGGAGTCCCCTTGTGGGCCACGGCGGTCTGTCCGTCCGGGCGGCGCAGCACCAGCCCCACCGGGGCCTTGCGCCCCATCAGCCGCGCAGCCTTCTCCATGCGCGACCACAGGGCGTCGGCGAAGACCGGGTCGAGCTCGCGCTGCGACCAGTCGGACTGCGCCCGGCGCACGTCCTCGGCGTGGATGTAGAACTCCACCGTGTTGGCCGCCTCGTCCACCTGCTTCAGCCCGAACGGTGACATCCGGGGCGGGCCCGTACGGATGAGCTGGATCAGCTCCTCGTACGGTTTCTCGGCGAACTCGGCCTGCACCCGGTCGAGCCGGCTCCTCAGCGGGCTCAGCAGCACCCCGGCCGCCGCGTCCGGGCGGCGCTCGCGTACCACCACATGCGCGGCGAGGTCGCGAGTCGTCCATCCTTCGCACAGGGTCGGGGCTTCGGGGCCCGCCGCCTCCAACAGGTCGGCGAGCAGAAGTCGTTCACGCTTTGCATGGGTCGACATGACCGCCAGCGTACGACCGGTGCACGCAGTCCGCCCAGTGGACGGCCCGCCGAAAGGCTCGCGCGGCCACGGCACAATGGGGCACATGACCAGCACGCCCACGCCCAGCACCCCGCCCACCAGCAGCCTGGACCCCGCCATCGCCGCCCGCCTCAAGCGCGGCGCCGACGGACTCGTTCCGGCCATTGCCCAGCAGTACGACACCGGTGAGGTGCTGATGCTCGGCTGGATGGACGACGAGGCCCTGCACCGCACCCTCACCACCGGCCGCTGCACCTACTGGTCCCGCAGCCGCCAGGAGTACTGGGTCAAGGGCGACACCTCCGGTCACATCCAGCTGGTCAAGTCCGTCGCCCTCGACTGCGACGCGGACACCGTCCTCGTCAAGGTCGACCAGACGGGAGCGGCCTGTCACACCGGCGACCGCACCTGCTTCGACGCCGACGTCCTCCCGCTCGCCCAGTAGGGTCAGCCGTCATGGATCTCGAGACCTTCCGCAAGCTGGCCGCCGACCGGCGTGTCATCCCCGTCAGCCGCCGGCTTCTCGCGGACGGCGACACTCCGGTCGCGCTGTACCGCAAGCTTGCGGGCGAGCGCACCGGCACGTTTCTCCTCGAATCCGCGGAGAACGGCCGCACCTGGTCGCGCTACTCCTTCATCGGGGTACGCAGCGCCGCCACCCTCACCGCCCGCGACGGCCGGGCCCACTGGCTGGGCACCCCGCCCGTCGGCGTGCCCGTCGACGGTGACCCGCTCGACGCCCTGCGCGCCACCATCGACGCCCTGCACACCCCGCGGGACCTGCACTCCGGCATGCCGCCGTTCACCGGCGGCATGGTCGGCTACCTCGGGTACGACATCGTGCGGCGGCTGGAGAGGATCGGCGAGCACGGCGGGGACGACCTGAAGCTCCCCGAGCTGACCATGCTGCTCACCTCGGACCTCGCCGTCCTCGACCACTGGGACGGCAGCGTCCTGCTGATCGCCAACGCGATCAACCACAACGACCTGGAGACCGGGGTGGACGAGGCGTACGCCGACGCCGTCGCCCGCCTCGACGCCATGGAGGCGGACCTCTCGCGTCCGGTCGAGAGCGCCCCCGCCACCCTCCCCGCGTCCGAACTCCCGCCGTACACCGCACTGTGGGGCGGGCCGGCCTTCCAGGACGCCGTCGAGGACGTGAAGGAGCGCATCCGGGCCGGCGAAGCCTTCCAGGTCGTCCCTTCCCAGCGCTTCGAAACCCCGTGCACGGCAAGCGCGTTGGATGTCTACCGGGTGCTGCGCGCCACCAACCCGTCGCCGTACATGTACCTCTTCCGGTTCGAGGACTTCGACGTCGCGGGCTCCAGCCCGGAGGCCCTCGTCAAGGTCGAGGACGGGCGCGCCATGGTTCACCCGATCGCCGGTACCCGGCCCCGCGGCGCCACCCCGCAGGAGGACCAGGCCCTCGCCGACGAACTCCTCGCGGACCCGAAGGAACGCGCCGAGCACCTGATGCTCGTCGACCTCGGCCGCAACGACCTGGGCCGGGTCTGCGTGCCCGGCAGCGTCGAGGTCGTCGACTTCATGTCGATCGAGCGGTACTCGCACGTGATGCACATCGTCTCGACCGTGACCGGCCGCGTCGCCGAGGGCCGTACCGCCTTCGACGTCCTCACCGCCTGCTTCCCGGCCGGTACCCTCTCCGGCGCCCCCAAGCCCCGTGCCATGCAGATCATCGAGGAGCTCGAACCCACCCGCCGCGGACTGTACGGAGGCTGCGTCGGCTATCTGGACTTCGCCGGCGACTCCGACACCGCCATCGCCATCCGTACGGCGCTGCTGCGCGACGGCACCGCGTACGTCCAGGCCGGAGCGGGCATCGTGGCCGACTCCGACCCGGTGGCGGAGGACACCGAGTGCCGCAACAAGGCCGCCGCGGTCCTCCGCGCCGTCCATACCGCCAACCGCCTCCACACGAACTGACCCGGTAAGGGATAGTGGGGTACGTGAGTGCTGTTCCCGTACCCCAGCCCCGTACCCAAGCCGCCGTCGCGCCCGACGCCGCGGGAAGCCGCCGCAGCCTGGCCGTCGGCCTGCTTCTCGGGGCGCTCGGCGCCACCGTGGTTCTCCTCGCCTCCGGCCAGACCTGGGCCGAGGGCAAGGCCGCCGTCGGTGGCGTCGCACTGCCGCTGACCGTCGACGGCCAGGACGTCACCGGTCTCCCCGCCGCCCTCGCCATCGTCGGCCTGGCCGCCCTCGTCGCCGTCTTCGCCGTCCGCAGCGCCGGCCGGCTGCTCGTCGCCGGGCTGCTCGCCCTCAGCGGACTGGGCGCCGGAGTCAGCGCCTATCTCGGCGCCGCCGACAGTGCCGCCCTCGACGAGAAGGCGGCGCAGACGACCGGCGACGCCTCCGCCACCATCGACGCACTGAGCCACACCGCGTGGCCGTACGTCACCGCCGCCGGCGGCCTGCTGATCCTCCTCGCCGGGCTGCTCGCCCTGCGGTACGGGAAGCTCTGGCCGACGATGTCGGGACGGTACGAACGTGACGGCACCCCACGCCCGCGCAGGACCGCCCGCACCGCCCCGGACCCGGACCGGCCCGAGGACCTGTGGAAGGCCCTGGACCGCGGCGAGGACCCGACGCGCGAGGCATGACCCCCAAGCTCATGTCGCACCCGCACGTACGGGACAATGACCGTGAGCCCTCTGCACAGCAGCAGCCTTTTCTGCACAGCGCACCGCAGCGGCACCAGCTTTGCGTACAGCGATATCACCAGCGCAACACCAACGAGGAGCAACTCATGGCGGGCAGCAGCCACGGACACACCCCGGCCGCCTGGACCGGTGTCATCATCGCCTTCATCGGCTTCTGCATCGCAGGCCTGTTCATGGTCGCGGCCAACCCGCTCGGCTTCTGGGCCGGCATGGCGGTCATCCTCATCGGCGGGATCGTCGGTCTGGCGATGAAGGCCGCGGGCCTCGGCATGCCGAAGGAGTCGGCCGAGCTGGCCGCGGCCAGGGCGCGTGCCGGACGGGCCCAGGTCTCCTCCTGACCCCGGTCGGACCCGTCGTGAAAGGCGCAGCCCGGTTCGGGCTGCGCCTTTCCGCGTGACCGGGGACAATCACCGCGTGGACGCCTCGCCCTCTCCCGCCGCCGCATCAGGCCCGCCCGGCCACCGGCCCGCGCCGGTCCTTCCGCCCGGGCCCCCGCCCTGCTTCCCGCCCGCGCCGGTGCCCAGGTCGGCCGTCCGGCGGCTCGCCACCCCTGTCGGGGTCATGGCCGCCGTCGTCGCGGCTTTCGGCTACGTGGGCGCCGTCGATCCCAACCAGCCGGGCCACTATCCGGTCTGCCCGATGCTCCGCTTCACCGGCCTGTACTGCCCCGGCTGCGGGGGGCTGCGCAGCGCCCACGCCGTCGCGCACGGCGATATCGCGGCCGCCCTCGGCTCCAATGCCCTCGCGGTCGTCGGCTACGCGGTCTTCGCCGTCCTCTGGCTGGTCTGGATGGTCCGCGCGAGCAGGGGAAGGCCCGTACGGATCGCTCTGGCGCCGGTCTGGATGTGGGGGCTCGGGGCTGTGCTGCTGATCTTCACCGTCGTCCGGAATCTGCCGTTCGGATCGATGCTGGCGCCGTGATTGCCCAGGTAGTGGGACATCCGTCGGCCGGATGTGAACCCGGGGCCTTCCTGCGGATACCATCGAGATGGCTGATCCTGTTCCCTCATCACCGTCCCGGAAGGGGGCCGCTCGCGTGAGTGTGCTCGACGAGATCATCGATGGCGTACGCGCCGACCTCGCAGAGCGGCAGGCGCGCGTCAGCCTCGACGAGCTCAAGGAGCGCGCGGCGCGCGCTCCGGCGGCCAAGGACGGAGTCGCCGCCCTGCGCGGCGAGGGCGTGACCGTCATCTGCGAGGTCAAGCGCTCCAGCCCCTCCAAGGGGGCCCTGGCCGCGATCGCCGACCCTGCCGCGCTCGCCGCGGACTACGAGGCCGGTGGCGCGTCCGTCATCTCCGTCCTCACCGAGGAGCGCCGTTTCGGCGGTTCGCTCGCGGACCTGGAAGCCGTGCGCGCCAAGGTCGACATCCCGATCCTGCGCAAGGACTTCATCGTCACCTCGTACCAGCTCTGGGAGGCCCGCGCCTACGGCGCCGACCTCGCCCTGCTGATCGTCGCCGCCCTCGACCAGGAGGCCCTCGTCTCCCTGATCGAGCGCGCCGAGTCCATCGGCCTGACGCCGCTGGTCGAGGCGCACGACGAGGAGGAGGCGGAGCGTGCCGTGGCCGCCGGAGCGAAGATCATCGGTGTCAACGCGCGCAACCTGAAGGACCTCAAGGTCGACCGTTCGACATTCGAGCGCGTCGCCCCGGAGATCCCGGCGGGCATCGTCAAGGTCGCCGAGTCCGGCGTCCGCGGCCCGCACGACCTCATCGCCTACGCCAACGCCGGCGCCGACGCCGTGCTCGTCGGCGAGTCCCTGGTCACCGGCCGCGACCCGCGCGCCGCCGTCGCCGACCTGGTCGCCGCGGGCGCCCACCCGGCCCTGCGGCACGGACGGAGCTGACCCGCACCGTGTCCGCCGACCGTCCCGCGCCCCGCACCCGTCGGGGCCCGCGCCTCGCCGGGGTGACGGCTGCCCGGGATCCGCACGCGCCGCTGGCGCGCGGCTGCCGCCCCCGCGGCTGCCGCGCCCCCGCGCGCCGCGTGCACGGCCGGCGGGTGCGGTACGTGATCGGCGACGAGCCCGGCCAGGTCAACGGCATGCGATGGCGCACGGGGACCGCGCCGTAGCGAGCCCCGGCCGACGTACCCGTACCTCTCCTTTCGTACGTACGACCTGCACCGCCCGACCACTCCCGGTCGCGGCGGCGCTCCGCTCGCGGCGCATACGGTGAACCCACCCGTTGCCATGACGAGGAGCACGTCGGATGTCATCTGACTTCTTCATTCCGGACCCCGAGGGTCTGATCCCCAGCGCCGAGGGCTACTTCGGTGCGTTCGGCGGCAAGTTCATCCCGGAGGCGCTCGTCGCCGCCGTGGACGAGGTCGCCGTCGAGTACGACAAGGCCAAGGCCGACCCGGCCTTCGCCGCCGAGCTCAACGAGCTCATGGTCAACTACACCGGCCGGCCCAGCGCACTGACCGAGGTGCCGCGCTTCGCCGAGCACGCGGGCGGTGCCCGGATCTTCCTCAAGCGCGAGGACCTCAACCACACCGGCTCACACAAGATCAACAACGTGCTGGGCCAGGCGCTGCTCACCAAGCGCATGGGCAAGACCCGTGTCATCGCCGAGACCGGTGCCGGCCAGCACGGTGTCGCCACCGCGACCGCCTGCGCCCTCTTCGGCCTCGAATGCACCATCTACATGGGTGAGATCGACACCGAGCGGCAGGCGCTGAACGTGGCGCGGATGCGGATGCTCGGCGCCGAGGTCATCGCCGTGAAGTCCGGCTCCCGCACGCTCAAGGACGCCATCAACGAGGCGTTCCGCGACTGGGTCGCCAACGTCGACCGCACGCACTACCTCTTCGGCACGGTCGCGGGCCCGCACCCCTTCCCGGCGATGGTCCGCGACTTCCACCGCGTCATCGGCGTCGAGGCCCGCCGGCAGATCCTGGAGCGGACCGGACGGCTGCCGGACGCCGCGATCGCCTGTGTCGGCGGCGGTTCCAACGCCATCGGGCTCTTCCACACCTTCATCCCCGACGCGGGCGTCCGGCTGATCGGCTGCGAGCCCGCCGGACACGGGGTGGAGACCGGTGAGCACGCGGCGACCCTGACCGCGGGCGAGCCCGGCATCCTGCACGGTTCGCGCAGCTACGTCCTCCAGGACGACGAGGGCCAGATCACCGAGCCGTACTCCATCTCGGCGGGACTGGACTACCCGGGCATCGGCCCGGAGCACTCGTACCTCAAGGACATCGGCCGCGGCGAGTACCGCGCGGTCACCGACGACGACGCCATGCAGGCGCTGCGGCTGCTGTCCCGCACCGAGGGGATCATCCCGGCCATCGAGAGCGCCCATGCGCTGGCCGGCGCCCTGGAGGTCGGCAGGGAACTCGGCCAGGACGCGCTGCTCCTGGTCAACCTGTCCGGGCGCGGCGACAAGGACATGGACACGGCGGCCCGTTACTTCGGGCTGTACGACACGGACGCGACCGTCGAGGCGGACGCGGACAACGGCGACGCCGAGATCGAGGGAGACGTCCAGTGAGCGGCAACATCGAGCTGCTGAGCTCCACCCTCGCCGCGGCCCGGGCCGAGGACCGTGCCGCGCTCATCGCCTACCTGCCGGCCGGGTTCCCGACGGTCGACGGCGGCATCGAGGCCGTCAAGGCGGTCGTCGCCGGTGGCGCCGACGTCGTCGAGGTGGGCCTGCCGCACAGCGACCCGGTGCTCGACGGACCGGTCATCCAGACCGCCGACGACATCGCCCTGCGCGGTGGTGTGAAGGTCGCCGACGTCATGCGTACGGTCCGCGAGGCCTACGAGGCGACCGGCGCCCCGATCCTCGTCATGACGTACTGGAACCCCATCGACCGGTACGGCATCGAGCGCTTCACCGCCGAACTCGCCGAGGCGGGCGGCGCCGGGTGCATCCTGCCCGACCTGCCGGTCCAGGAGTCCTCGGTGTGGCGCGAGCACGCCGACAAGCACGGCCTCGCGACCGTCTTCGTCGTCGCGCCGAGCAGCAAGGACGAACGCCTCGCCACCATCACCGCGGCCGGCTCCGGCTTCGTCTACGCGGCCTCGCTGATGGGTGTCACCGGCACCCGCGAATCGGTCGGCGAGCAGGCCCAGGAACTGGTGCGGCGCACCCGCGCCACCACCACGCTCCCGGTCTGCGTCGGCCTCGGCGTCTCCAATGCCCGGCAGGCCGCCGAGGTCGCGGCCTTCGCCGACGGAGTGATCGTCGGCTCCGCCTTCGTCAAGCGGATGCTGGACGCCTCCGACGAGACGTCCGGCCTGGCCGCCGTCCGCTCGCTGGCGGGCGAACTCGCCGAAGGTGTTCGAAAGCGCTGACATCGGGCCTCACCCGAACGGGTGGACCTGGGACCGGGGAGGCACGCAGGTGCCTCCCCGGTTCGTTGCTGCGGGTGTGAGCGAGAACAACCAAGAGGGAAAAAGGGCCGCGCGCGACCGGCTCATCCAGCAGCGTGAGCAGGAGAAGGCGCGTGAGCGCCGCCGGCGCACGCTGATCGTCTCCGCCGCGCTGGTGGGTGTGCTGGCGCTCGCCGCCGTCGTCGGCGTGATCGCCGCGAATTCCGGCGGCAAGGGCGACAAGGCGAGCGGGTCCGGTCCCGTCGTCACGCCGTCCGGGGCGACCGGCAAGGACAACCTGGCCATCCCGGTGGGCGCGGACGATGCCCCGTCCACGCTCACCGTCTGGGAGGACTTCCGCTGCCCCGTCTGCGCCCAGTTCGAGAACGCGTTCCGGGACACGATCCACGAGCTGGAACGCAGCGGTCAGCTGAAGGTCGAATACCACCTGGCCACGATCATCGACGGCAACCTCGGCGGCAGCGGCTCGCTGGACGCGGCCAATGCGGCGGCCTGCGCGCAGAACGTCGGCAAGTTCTCCGCCTACCACGACGTCCTCTACCGCAACCAGCCGGAGGAGACCGACGACGCCTTCGGCAAGAGCAGCAAGCTGATCGAGCTGGCGGGCAAGGTCGGCGGCCTCGACACCCCCGCCTTCCGCAGCTGCGTCGAGGACGGCACGCACGACACCTGGGTCAAGAAGTCCAACACCGCGTTCCAGAACGGCGGCTTCCGGGGCACGCCCACCGCGCTGCTCAACGGTGAATCGATCTTCCCGAAGAAGGGGAACGAGCCGATCACGGTGGCGAACCTGAAAAAGTGGGTCGCCGAGGCCAACAAGGGGAAGAAGCCGGGGAAGGTCACGCCGACGCCGTCGGCCTCCTGACCTCGGCCTGCTTCCGCCGTCGGGGGGATGTGACGACAGCTCGTTACCCAGAAGTTGTCGGGCGGGTTGCCGCAGGTCCCGCCCGGCAGGGTAGCGTCGACCCTGTCATGGACCTTGCCTACATTCCCAGCCCGTCGACCGGCGTGATCGAGCTCGGCCCGATCCCGCTCCGCGGCTACGCGTTCTGCATCATCATCGGTGTGTTTGTCGCCGTCTGGTTCGGCAACAAGCGCTGGATCGCCCGGGGCGGCACAGCCGGCACGGTGGCCGACATCGCCGTCTGGGCGGTGCCCTTCGGCCTCGTCGGCGGTCGGCTCTACCACGTCATCACCGACTACCAGCTGTACTTCAGCAAGGGTGAGGACTGGGTCGACGCCTTCAAGATCTGGCAGGGCGGCCTCGGCATCTGGGGCGCGATCGCGCTCGGTGCCGTCGGCGCCTGGATCGGCTGCCGCCGCCGTGGGATCCCGCTGCCGGCCTGGGCCGACGCGCTCGCCCCCGGCATCGCCTTCGCTCAGGCGATCGGCCGCTGGGGCAACTGGTTCAACCAGGAGCTCTACGGCAAGGCGACGGATCTGCCGTGGGCCCTGAAGATCAGCGAAGGCCCCAACCGGGTCGCCGGTACGTACCACCCCACGTTCCTGTACGAGTCGCTGTGGTGCGTGGGCGTCGCGCTGCTGGTGATCTGGGCGGACCGCCGCTTCAAGCTCGGGCACGGGCGGGCGTTCGCGCTGTACGTCGCGGCGTACTGCACGGGGCGGGCGTGGATCGAGTACATGCGGGTCGACGAGGCCCACCACATTCTGGGCCTGCGCCTGAACGTGTGGACCGCGCTGATCGTGTTCGTGCTGGCGGTGACGTACATCGTGATCTCGGCGAAGGTGCGGCCGGGGCGCGAGGAGGTCGTCGAGCCGGGGGCCGTCGAGGCGGCCGAGGGCGTGGAAGCGGCCGAGGGCGAGCAGGACACGGGCGTGGCTTCGACTCCGGACGCGGATGCGGCTTCCGAAACGGACGCGGACGCGGGTTCGGCACCGGACCCGGATGCCGATGAGGACACCGAGCGTGACGGTGAGGCTCGGGCGACGGAGAAGAACGGCGCCGCGGAGGCAGCCAAGAACGGCTGACACCGGCCAGATGTACGAGGGGCCCCGGACCACATGGTCCGGGGCCCCTCGCGTTTCTCTCCGTCCCTTCCCGAGGTTTCCCTCCGTTCCTCCGAACCGGGGCTCCACCCCCGGACCCCACCCGCGCTCCTCGATCGCCGGAGGGGCTGGAGTGTCTACCCGTCTTTCACGCGTGCGGGTCACCCCACCCGTTCCGCCAGCGCCAGCGTCCGGCGGGCCGCTGCCACCACCGCCGCGTCCACGAACCGTCCGTCCGGCAGCGCCAGAGCCCCCGCCTCCGCGAGTGCCGCCTCCACGATCTCCTGGGCCGAGTCGATCTCCTCCCGTGTGGGCCGGAACGCCCGTTCGATGACCGGTAGCTGCCGCGGGTGGATCGCGGCCCGGCCGACGAAGCCCAGCGCGCGGCCGTGTGCACAGGAGTGCCGCAGCCCGTCCAGGTCCCGGACGTCCGGAAACACCGACTGGGTCGGTGGGGCGAGGCCGGCTGCGCGGGCAGCGACCACCACCCGGCTGCGCGACCAGTCGAGGCCCCGGTCGTCCCGTACCCCCAGATCGGCCCGGAGATCGGTCTCGCCCAGGGCGATGGAGCGGACCTGCGGGTGGGAGGCCGCGATGGTGTACGCGTGTTCGATACCGAGTGCCGACTCCAGCAGCGGACAGAGCGCGACACCGGGGGCCAGCGCCGCGATGTGGTGGACGGTCGCGGCGTGCGTGATCTTCGGCAGGCGCAGTTCGGCGAGGCCCGGCAGTCCGGCCAGGGTCAGCACGTCGGCCTCGGTGGCGACCCGGACATGCACCGGCGCGGCCGTGTCGGCGGCCGGTTCGGCGAGGAGTTCGGCGGTGGCGGACCGTGCATACTCCTTGCGGTCCGGTGCGACCGCGTCCTCCAGGTCGACGATCACCACGTCCGCGCCCGAGTCTCGCGCCTTGCGCACCACGTCGGGCCGGTCCCCGGGGACGTACAGCCAGGTCAGATGGGTTTCTTCGGGCGATGTCACAGGGCGCTCTCTGCTCGCAGTGCGGCGATGTCCGTGGCCGACAGGCCGAGCCCGGTCAGGATCTCGTCGGTGTCCGCACCGTGCGGGCGACCGGTCCAGCGGATGGCGCCGGGGGTCCGGGACAGCCGGAAGAGGACGTTCTGCATCCGCAGCGGGCCGAGATCGGGGTCGACGATCTCGGTGATGGAGTCCAGGGCCCGGTACTGCGGGTCCTGCATCACGTCGCGGATGTCGTGGATGGGCGCGATGGCCGCCTCCGCCTTCTCGAACGCGGAGATCGCGTCGTCGCGGGTGTGCCGGGCGATCCAGTTGCCGACCGCCTCGTCGAGTTCGTCGGAGTGCTCGGCGCGGGTGGTGCCGGAGGCGAACCACGGCTCGTCGATCAGTTCCGGCCGCCCGACCAGATGCATCACGCGTTCGGCGATGGACTGGGCGGAGGTGGAGACGGCGACCCACTGATCGTCGGACGTGCGGTACGTGTTGCGCGGGGCGTTGTTGCGCGAGCGGTTGCCGGTGCGTTCCTGGACGTATCCGAGCTGGTCGTACCAGAGCGGCTGCGGGCCGAGGACGGTCAGGATCGGCTCGATGATTGCCATGTCGACGACCTGGCCCTCCCCGGTACGGTCCCGGCCCGCCAGCGCCGCCATCACGGCGTACGCGGTGGCGAGCGCAGCGATCGAGTCGGCGAGCCCGAACGGCGGCAGGGTGGGCGGCCCGTCCGGCTCCCCGGTGATCGCGGCGAAGCCGCTCATCGCCTCGGCGAGCGTGCCGAAGCCGGGGCGATGAGCGTACGGGCCGAACTGGCCGAAGCCGGTGACCCGGGTCAGTACCAGCCGCGGGTTGACGGCGTGCAGCTCCTCCCAGCCGATGCCCCAGCGTTCCAGCGTCCCCGGCCGGAAGTTCTCGATGATCACATCGGTGGAGACGGCCAGCCGGAGCAGGACGTCGCGGCCGCCCGGGCTGGCGAGGTCGAGGGTGAGATTGCGCTTGTTGCGGCCGAGCAGCTTCCACCAGAGGCCGATGCCGTCCTTCGCAGGCCCGTGACCCCGTGACGGATCGGGTTTGCGCGGATGCTCGACCTTGATCACCTCGGCGCCGAAGTCGCCGAGCATGGTGGCCGCGAGGGGGCCCGCGAAGAGCGTGGCGAGGTCGAGGACCCGCAGACCGGTGAGGGGTGCTTCCGTGGGCGCGGTCATGCGGCGTCGATCTCGGCGCGGTACGGCATGGACATCGAGGCGCCGGGTTTCTGTACGCAGAGCGCTGCGGCGGACGATGCCCACGCCAGTGCCTCCGCCATGGGCCGTCCCTCGCCGAGCGCCACGGCGAGCGTCCCGACGAAGGTGTCCCCGGCGCCGGTGGTGTCGACGGCGGTCACCTCGGGGGCGGGGACGTGGACCGGTTGACCGCCCCGGGCCGCGTACAGGCAGCCCTTCCCACCGAGGGTGATGACGACCTCGGGGACCTTCCGGAGCAGGATCTCGGCGGCCGCGTGGGGTTCGGAGTTCCCGGAGAGGGCGCACGCCTCGTGCTCATTGGGGATCAGCAGGTCGACGAATTCGAGGAGTTCGTCCGGAAGGGTCTGGACGGGGGAGGGGGTGAGGATCGTCCGTACGTCCTGCGCATGGGCCATCCGCGCCCCTTCGACCACGGCCGACAGGGGCAGTTCCAGCTGGAGGAGCAGCAGATCGGCTTCGGCGATGGCGGCCATCTCACCGGGGCCGAGCGTGTGGATGGTGCCGTTGGCGCCGGGGATCACCACGATGGCGTTGCCGCCCCTGTCGTCGACGACGATGTGCGCGGTGCCGCTGGGGCCCTCGGCGGTGTGCAGCAGATCGGTCTCGACGCCCGCGTGCTCCAGTTCGGCCCGGAGCCGCGTGCCGTACGCGTCGTCGCCGACCGCGCCGATCATCAGCACTTCTCCGCCCGCGCGGGCGGCGGCGATGGCCTGGTTGGCGCCCTTGCCGCCCGGGATGGTGCGGAACTCCCTTCCGGTGACGGTCTCCCCGCGCTCCGGGGCCCGTGCGACGTACGCGACAAGGTCCATATTGGTGCTGCCGAGCACCGCGATGGCGGTCATGGGCGAAGTGCCTCCTGGTAGGTCAGTTCAGCGAGTGCGTCGAAGCCGATGGAGTCGAAACCGGGGACCGACGTGGCGAGGCGGTTCTTGAGGGGAGCGGTCCACCGTTCGGGCAGCGCGTCGGGCCGGCCGGCCAGCAGACCGGCCAGCGATCCCGCCGTCGCGCCGTTCGAGTCGGTGTCCCAACCGCCGGACACCGCACGGCAGATGGAGCCGGAGAAGTCGCCGTCGGCATGGGTGAGGGCGGCGGCGAGCAGCGCGGCGTTGGGCAGCACGTGGACCCAGTGGTACGCGCCGAACGCGGCGTGCAGCCGGTCGGCGACCGTGTCGAAGTCCCGCTCCTCGCGAGCCGCCCCGATCCCGGTGCGGACCGCGTGCGCGAATCGCGAGCGCGGCGGCACGACGCGCAGCCCGGCCGCCAGGGCGCCGTGCACATCGGCCTCGCCGCCGGCCGCCTCGGCGAGTGCGGCGGCAGTGAACATCGCCCCGTACACCCCGTTGCCGGTGTGCGTGAGGAGCGCGTCCCGGTGCGCCTGCTCGGCGGCGGCCGCCGGGTCGCCGGGGTGTGTCCAGCCGTGCACATCGGCGCGGATCTGGGCGCCGATCCACTCCCGGAACGGGTTGCGGTACCGGGCGGTGTCCGGTGGTTCGATGCCGTCGAGCAGATTGCGGTACGCCACCCGCTCGGCGGTGAACGTCCGGCCCGCGGGGAGTTCGTCGAGCCAGAGCCGGGCGAGATCGGCCGTGCTGAAGGACCGTCCGTACCGCTGGGTCAGCAGCAGGGTCAGGAGCGGGTGGTTGAGGTCGTCGTCCTCCGGCATCCCGTCGATGTTCTCCGCGAGCGAGGTGGATGCGGAGCGGCGGTTCCAGGGGTAGGCCGCGGCCAGTCCGGCGGGCAGGCCCCTGGCGGTGAACCAGGTGGTGAGCGGCCAGTTCCCGGTGGCGCGGGCCAGCGCGCGGATCCCGGCGAGGGGCAGCTTCTCGACGGGTTTGCCGAGCAGGCAGCCGGCGGCCCGGCCCAGCCAGGCCGCCTCCAGCCGGGCCGCACCGACCGGGGGAGGGTCCCTGCGGGACGTGGGCCAGTGCGGGCAGGCCGCCCGGATCGCGGCCAGATCCGTGGGCTCGTCGACGGCCAACGGCGAAGCGGACAGCGCGAGTTCGTCGAGCAGCCGGCCGGCGAGCGCGCGCAGGGCACGGGGTGCGGGGGGCTTGGACGCGCCCGCACGCTCCGGGGCGGGGGCGCCGCCCGCCGCGTACCACCGGTGCTCGATCTCCCGCGCGTCCCGGCCGTCCTCGGCCGCCTGGCGCAGTTCGTGCCCGATCAGGTCCTCGGGCTGCACCCAGGTGACCCGTACGGTCATGTCGTGCCCGCCAGCGTGGCGAACGCCGCCTCATGCGCACGCCGCCGGGAGGTGTCCCGGACGAACACCTCACGGGCGACGTCCGCCAGGGTCCGCGCCGGTGCGTGCAGATCGAGACGGCTGGCCTCGGCGACCGATTTCACCCAGGCGGCGGGGATCGCCGTCTCGCCGTGCAGCGCGCCCGCGAGCGCACCGCTCATCGTGGCGATCGAGTCGCAGTCCCGGCCGTAGTTGACCGAGCCGAGCACCGCGTGCCGGTAGTCCCCGTCCGCGACCAGCAGCATGCCGAGAGCGATCGGCAGCTCCTCGATGGAGTGCAGCCGGGACGGGCGGCGGGCACCCAGCGACGGTGTGCGGTAGTCGGGTCCGACGGTGTCGAAGGGGGCGACGGCGCTCCGCAACGGCGCCAGTGCCGTCTCGAAGTCCCGGTGCCGGGCCGCTGCTTCGCACACCGCCTCGATGGCGGCCCGGGTCCCGTCCTTGGCGAGCGACAGACAGGTGTCGACGACGGTGGCGGGCGTCGCGTCCGGGGCGCAGGCGGCGGCGACGGCCGCCGCGAAGACTCCGGCGGCCTCCCTGCCGTACGACGACTGATGGGCGCCCGCGACATCCAGTGCCTCGGCGTACGCGGCCTGCGGGTGGGCGGCGTTGACCAGGCCCACCGGTGCCATGTACATCGCCGCCCCGCAGTTCACGATGTTCCCGTTGCCGGCCTCGCGCGGATCGACGTGGCCGTAGTGCAGCCGTGCGACGATCCACTTCTCGGCGAGGAAGATCCGCTGCAGCGGCAGCGCCTCGGCCTCCAGCTCAGGGATCCAGCGCGGGGACGAGATCAGCTCGGGTACGAGATGGTCGGCGACGCCGTACGCGTCGAGATGGTCCCGTACGGTGCCGTACACCCGTACCAGCGCATGGGTCATCAAGGTGTCGTCGGTGACGTGGCCGTCGCCCTTGTGGTACGGGGCGATGGGGCGCGCGGTGCGCCACTCGTCGCCGTCCCACGGGCCGACGATGCCGGTGATCCGGCCGCCGTGGCGCTCGACGATCTGCTCGGGGGGCCGGCCCTCGACCGGACCGCCGAGGGCGTCGCCGACGGCTGCGCCGACCAGGGCGCCGGTGATCCGGTCATCGAGGCCGAGCGCCGTGGGTGTTCTGTTCGGCGTGTACATCGTGGGGGACATGGGCGTCATGCGAGTCATGTCGGAATTGTCCACCCGGAGGGGTCGGTTCCGTGTCTGTCAGCAGCCCGGCGAGTTCGATGAGATCGGTGCCCGCGAGACGGGGCAGTGCGCACCCCGCGAGGGTGCGGCAGGCCTCGCGCCAGCCGTCCGGGACGGTGGCGACGCCGCCGAGTGCACCGGTCAGCGCACCGGCCAGGGCGGGCGCCGAGTCCGCGACCCGCGACAGGCAGGCCGCGGCGGGAATGGCCTGGGCGATCTCGCCGCGGGCGGCGGTGGTCAGGGCGAGGGCGACCGGCACGGTCTCGGCGGCGGCGATCCCGTAGCTGTAGACGTGGTCGACGATCTGATGCTCCAGCACCGGTACGAGCGCGAAGGCGCCGGCCGCCTCGCCGACGAAGTCACGGGCGATCCGCACGGCGTGGGCGGCGTTGCGGGCGATCTCGGTGCCGTCGGGGAGCTGTGCGAGCGCGGCGTTCACCGCGGTGTCGACGTCGGCTCCGCCCAGCGCCTCGGCGATCGCGGCGGCCATCGCACGGGCGCCGTGCACGCCGTCGCCGTCCTGGGTGTACCGGGCGTCGAACTCGGCGAGTTCGGCGGCGGACCCGGGCCGGCCGGGGTGCACGATCGCCAGGACGGCGGCCCTGACGCAGGCCGCGTCGTCGAAGTAGTGCGGGTTGTCGTGGCCCGTGGCGGGTGGCCGCAGCCCGGCGGCGAGATTGCCGAGACCGGCCCGGACCGAGATCCGGGCACGCAGCGGGAGGACGGC
This sequence comes from Streptomyces sp. NBC_00316, assembly GCF_036158715.1. Lineage (NCBI taxonomy): Bacteria > Bacillati > Actinomycetota > Actinomycetes > Kitasatosporales > Streptomycetaceae > Streptomyces > Streptomyces sp. NBC_00316. The sequence goes on from NZ_CP108023.1 coordinate 6,542,557, forward strand.
CGACTCGACCTCGGGCGCCCGCGCGGCGGCCGCGGCGACCTCCGCCGCCAGCGCGTTCCAGGCGACATCGATGGCGGCCCGCATCCGGCGGTCGGGGGAGAGGCCGTGCAGCGGACCGGCCGCCGACGCGAGCACGGTGCCCGCGGCGAACGCGGCCCACTCGGCGTCGTCGGAGGGTCCGAGGCGCAGCGGCTCGGGCGGCTGATTGAGGGCGATGGGCACGGGCAAGGTGGTCGTGGCGTTCTGCTCGGCGAAGGTGTCGAGCTCCCGGGTGAGCCGCCGGGTCCATTCGGGCATCCGGGCCGCGCGGTGGCGCGCCGCGGGCCAGCCGGCGGCGTCCCCGGAGGCCAACCCGAGCAGCAGCCCCTCGATCCGGGCCCGGCGCCCGGGCAGGGACCGGGTGCGGGATGGGGCGGGACGGTCGTCCGGGTGGGGATGGGCACCGTGTGCGGTGGTCATGACGCCGCTCCCGCGCGGCCGGCCCCGGCGGACGGAGGCGGCGGTGGGGGCGGAGGCGACGCCGGCCCGTCGGAACGGGCGGCGGCGGCCCCGGCCGTACGCCCCGGGGCACGGGTGCCGCCGGCTCCGGCAGGCCCCTTCGTGCCGCCGGTTCCGTCGCGTCCCGTGGTCCGGGCCTCGTCCGTCTCGTCCGGTGTGAGCAACTCCGCGATGTCCAGGACGTGGTAGCCCCGCATCGACGGCAGGCAGCTGCCCCGGACCGGGCCGATCGCCTCCCCCCAGGTCCGGGGGATCGCGGACTCCCCGCCCAGGGCCCCGGCCAGCGCTCCCGCCACCGCGGCCGTCGTGTCCGCGTCGCGGCCCATGTTGACCGCGGTCAGCACCGCCGTACGGAAGTCGCCGCGGGCCGCCGCGAACGCGCCGAACGCCAGGCCCACAGCCTCCGGCGCCAGGTCCGTCCACGGATAGCCGCCGACCACCACCGCGGAGCGCACCGCACGTTCCCTGGTGAGGCGGTCGGGGTGCGCGTGCTGCGCGGCCGTCACCGCCCGCCGCAGCGAGCGTGCCGTCCAGGAGTCCATCGGTACGACGGACAGCGCGGCCGCGATCACGGACGTGACCCCCGCGCCCACCATGGCCGCGGCCACCCCGGCCGCCACTGCCTGGCCGCCGTAGATGCCCTCGCCGTCGTGGCTGACCTGCCCGTCGATCGCGACCAGGCGCGCGGCCTCCGCGGGACGGCCCGCCGCGAAGACACCGAACGGGGCCGCCCGCATCGCGAGCCCGTCGCTCCAGGCGTGCCGGTGCTGGGCGGAGATCGGGGCGGCCAGGCCCCGGCGCAGGTTCTCCAGGGTGCCGCGCTCGCTGAACCCGGCGCCGCGGAACGGCCCCTCGTCCAGGTCGGCGATCCACAGATGCCAGGCCCGCTCGACCTGGGTGACGGTCAGCGCCGAACCGTGCCGGGCGAGCAGCAGGCCGGAGAAGATCGCGTACTCCGTGTCGTCGGTGCCGGCCGGATCGTCGCTGACGAAGCCCTCGATCCGGCCCCAGCGGTGGCGGATCTCGGACGGCCGCAGGTTCTCCGCGGGTGCACCCAGCGCGTCGCCCACGGCGAGTCCCAGGAGCGCGCCCCTGGCCCGCGCGGCTCGGTCGGGGCCGGCGGTCTGCTGCGCGTCGGGCCGGTCCGCGTCGTCCCGTACCGCCTCCGCCGTACCGCCCGTGCGCGGTTCTGCCGGATTGCCTGCAATCAACTCCATCGCGTCGACCCTTCGACCGTACCGAGCCAGTTCTCGTACCTGTCCGGATCTGTGCCACGCGGAGCCCCGACAGAGGCCGATAATCGCAACAAAAGGGCCACTCGGATGACGGGATCGCCTCCGTAAGCCAGGCCGTACTTACCTGGTCAGAGGGCAGGTAAGTACGGCCTGGCTTGCTGGCGGGGGAATCTTTTCGTGCGTACTTTCGATGGTGTTGAGCGGGGGTGGAGCGCGTAGAACCCGCTGCCGGAGAATGGGGAGAACTGTGGCCATCATCGAGACCGACGCCGTCCTGCACGAGGCGCACCGCGACAACCACACCCACCGTGACGTGAACGGCGGCTGGCTGCGTCCCGCGGTCTTCGGCGCGATGGACGGACTGGTCTCGAACCTGGCGCTGATGACCGGCGTCGCGGGTGGTTCGGTCTCCCAGCAGACCCTTGTCATCACCGGTCTGGCGGGGCTGGCCGCCGGCGCGTTCTCCATGGCGGCCGGCGAGTACACCTCCGTGGCCGCGCAGCGCGAGCTCGTCGAGGCCGAACTGGACGTCGAGCGCCGTGAGTTGCGCAAGCATCCGGTGAGTGAGATGGAGGAGCTCGCCGCGCTCTACGAGTCCCGCGGCGTCGACCCCGCTCTCGCCCGCGAGGTCGCCCGGCAGCTGTCCCGCGACCCCGAGCAGGCCCTGGAGATACACGCCCGCGAGGAGCTCGGCATCGCCCCCGGCGACCTGCCGTCGCCGCTCGTCGCCGCCCTCTCGTCGTTCGGCGCGTTCGCGCTGGGCGCGCTGCTGCCCGTGCTGCCGTATCTGCTCGGTGCGAGCGCGATGTGGCCCGCGGTGCTGCTCGCCCTGATCGGTCTCTTCGCCTGCGGTGCGGTGGTGGCCAGGGTGACGGCCCGCAGCTGGTGGTTCAGCGGGCTGCGGCAGCTGCTGCTCGGCGGGGCGGCTGCGGCGATCACCTATGGTCTGGGCACGTTGTTCGGTGTGGCCGTCGGCGGCTGACCAGGCACGGGCGGTGCTTTCGCCGCAAACCGCCCGCCATCCGTGTGACGTACGTCTTGGGCTCCGCCACTGGGCGGAACCCTCCGTCGGCCGTAAGGTGAGTCCCTATGCAGGGCTGCACATAAGTAGCCGTTACCCGGCGGTTTCGTTTTCTTTGCCACCGGGCATGAGCCGTAGACACCGCAGGCAACGACGCCTGCTCTCTGCAGTCCCCCGGGCGCCGATCCTCCGACTGCGACCCGCCCGCCGCACACGTGGTGTCCGCATGTTGGAACGGGCTATCCGCTTCTTGAGAAGCGGCCCATTATGTAACCTGCATGAAATTTCGCAGAGGGCCAACGTCGTCCCTCGGCACTGCATATGCCACGACGACGACGGGAGAGCCAATGCGTTCCGACGCCTGGTCGCCCATGGACGGTCGCCCCGCCCAGCAGGGGATGTACGACCCCCGTAACGAGCACGACGCCTGCGGTGTCGGGTTCGTGGCCACTCTTACCGGTGTGGCCAGCCATGAGCTGGTCGAGCAGGCGCTGACCGTACTGCGCAACCTCGAGCACCGCGGCGCCACCGGATCCGAGCCGGACTCGGGCGACGGCGCCGGAATCCTGCTCCAGGTGCCGGATGCCTTCCTCCGCGAGCAGGTCTCCTTCGACCTCCCCGGGGCCGGTGCCTACGCCGTCGGAATCGCCTTCCTGCCCGCCGACGACTCCACCGAGGCCGTCCGGCAGCTCGAGAAGATCGCCGCCGAGGAGGGCCTGAAGGTCCTCGGCTGGCGCGAGGTCCCGGTCAGCCCCGACCTCCTCGGCAGCGGCGCCCGCGCCACGATGCCCGAGTTCCGTCAGCTGTTCGTCGCCGACGGTGCGAGCACCGGCATCGTGCTCGACCGCAAGGCTTTCGTGCTGCGCAAGCGCGCCGAGCGTGAGGCCGGGGTGTACTTCCCCTCGCTCTCCGCCCGCACGATCGTCTACAAGGGCATGCTCACCACCGGGCAGCTGGAGCCGTTCTTCCCGGACCTCTCCGACGGCCGCTTCGCCACCGCGGTCGCGCTGGTCCACTCGCGCTTCTCCACGAACACGTTCCCGAGCTGGCCGCTCGCCCACCCGTACCGCTTCGTCGCGCACAACGGCGAGATCAACACGGTCAAGGGCAACCGCAACTGGATGAAGGCCCGTGAGTCCCAGCTCGCGTCGGACCTCTTCGGCACGGAGCAGCTGGACCGGATCTTCCCCGTCTGCACGCCGGACGCCTCCGACTCCGCCTCCTTCGACGAGGTCCTGGAGCTGCTCCACCTCGGCGGCCGTTCGCTGCCGCACTCGGTGCTGATGATGGTTCCCGAGGCGTGGGAGAACCACGTCTCGATGGACCCGGCACGGCGTGCCTTCTACCAGTACCACTCCACGATGATGGAGCCCTGGGACGGTCCGGCCTGCGTCACCTTCACCGACGGCACCCAGGTCGGCGCGGTCCTCGACCGCAACGGTCTGCGCCCCGGCCGCTACTGGGTCACCGACGACGGCCTCGTCGTCCTCTCCTCCGAGGTCGGTGTCCTGGACATCGCCCCCGCGAAGGTCGTCCGCAAGGGCCGCCTCCAGCCCGGCAAGATGTTCCTCGTCGACACGGCCGAGGGCCGCATCATCGAGGACGACGAGATCAAGGCGGGCCTCGCCGCCGAGCATCCGTATCAGGAGTGGCTGGAGACCGGTGAGATCGAGCTGGAGGATCTCCCCGAGCGCGAGCACATCGTGCACACGCACGCCTCCGTCACCCGCCGCCAGCAGACCTTCGGCTACACCGAGGAAGAGCTGCGCGTCATCCTCGCGCCGATGGCCCGCACCGGCGGCGAGCCGCTCGGCTCCATGGGCACGGACTCGCCGATCGCCGCGCTGTCCGAGCGCCCCCGGCTGCTCTTCGACTACTTCACCCAGCTGTTCGCGCAGGTCACCAACCCGCCGCTGGATGCCATCCGCGAGGAGCTCGTCACCTCGCTGCGCTCCTCGCTCGGCCCCGCGGGCAACCTGCTGGAGCCGACCGCCGCGTCGTGCCGCAGCGTCACGCTGCCGTTCCCGGTGATCGACAACGACGAGCTGGCCAAGCTGATACACATCAATGCCGACGGCGACATGCCGGGCATGAAGGCCGCCACGCTCTCCGGTCTCTACCGGGTCAGCGGCGCCGGCGAGGCCCTCGCCGCCCGGATCGAGCAGATCTGCACCGAGACCGACGCCGCCATCGAGGACGGCGCCCGCCTGATCGTCCTGTCCGACCGGCACTCCGACGCCGAGCACGCGCCGATCCCGTCGCTGCTGCTCACCTCGGCCGTCCACCACCACCTCATCCGTACCAAGCAGCGCACCCAGGTGGGTCTGCTGGTCGAGGCCGGGGACGTCCGCGAGGTCCACCACGTCGCGCTGCTGATCGGTTACGGAGCCGCAGCGGTCAACCCGTACCTGGCGATGGAGTCCGTCGAGGACCTGGTCCGGGCAGGCACGTTCATCGAGGGCATCGAGCCCGAGCAGGCCATCCGGAACCTGATCTACGCGCTCGGCAAGGGCGTCCTGAAGGTCATGTCCAAGATGGGCATCTCGACGGTCGCCTCCTACCGCGGCGCCCAGGTCTTCGAGGCCGTCGGCCTGGACGAGGCCTTCGTCGCGAAGTACTTCCACGGCACCGCCACCAAGATCGGCGGCGCCGGACTCGACGTCGTCGCCAAGGAGGTCGCCGCCCGGCACACCAAGGGCTACCCCGCCTCCGGCATCTCCGCCTCGCACCGCGCCCTGGAGATCGGCGGCGAGTACCAGTGGCGTCGTGAGGGCGAGCCGCACCTGTTCGACCCGGAGACGGTCTTCCGCCTCCAGCACGCCACCCGCAACCGCCGGTACGACATCTTCAAGCAGTACACGGACCGGGTGAACGAGCAGTCCGAGCGCCTGATGACGCTCCGCGGCCTGTTCGGTTTCAAGTCGGACCGCGAGGCGATCCCGGTCGACGAGGTCGAGTCCGTCTCCGACATCGTCAAGCGCTTCTCCACCGGCGCCATGTCGTACGGCTCGATCTCCCGCGAGGCGCACGAAACCCTCGCCATCGCCATGAACCAGCTGGGCGGCAAGTCCAACACCGGTGAGGGCGGCGAGGACGCCGACCGGCTCTACGACCCGGCGCGCCGCTCGTCCATCAAGCAGGTCGCCTCCGGCCGCTTCGGTGTGACCAGCGAGTACCTGGTCAACGCGGACGACATCCAGATCAAGATGGCGCAGGGCGCCAAGCCCGGCGAGGGCGGCCAGCTGCCCGGCCACAAGGTCTACCCCTGGGTCGCGAAGACCCGGCACTCCACCCCGGGTGTCGGTCTGATCTCCCCGCCGCCGCACCACGACATCTACTCCATCGAGGACCTGGCTCAGCTGATCCACGACCTCAAGAACGCCAACCCCGCGGCCCGCATCCATGTGAAGCTGGTCTCCGAGGTCGGTGTCGGCACGGTCGCCGCAGGTGTCTCCAAGGCGCACGCGGACGTCGTCCTGATCTCCGGCCACGACGGCGGAACGGGCGCCTCCCCACTCACCTCGCTGAAGCACGCGGGCGGTCCCTGGGAGCTCGGCCTCGCCGAGACCCAGCAGACCCTGCTGCTCAACGGCCTGCGCGACCGCATCGTGGTGCAGACCGACGGCCAGCTGAAGACCGGCCGCGACGTCGTCATCGCCGCGCTGCTCGGCGCCGAGGAGTTCGGTTTCGCGACCGCGCCGCTCGTCGTCTCCGGCTGCGTCATGATGCGTGTCTGCCACCTCGACACCTGCCCGGTCGGTATCGCCACCCAGAACCCGGTCCTGCGCGACCGGTTCTCCGGCAAGGCCGAGTACGTCGTCAACTTCTTCGAGTTCATCGCCCAGGAGGTCCGCGAACTCCTCGCCGAGCTCGGCTTCCGCACGATCGAAGAGGCCGTGGGCCACGCCGAACTGCTGGACACCGACCGTGCGGTCACGCACTGGAAGGCGCAGGGCCTCGACCTGGAGCCGCTGTTCTACGTCCCCGAGCTGCCCGAGGGTGCGGTCCGCCACCAGCTCGTCGAGCAGGACCACGGTCTCGCCAAGGCCCTGGACAACGAGCTGATCAGGCTCGCTGCCGACGCCCTGAACGCGGAGAGCGCCGAGGCCGCCCAGCCGGTCCGGGCCCAGCTCACGATCCGGAACATCAACCGGACCGTCGGCACCATGCTCGGCCACGAGGTGACGAAGAAGTTCGGCGGCGCGGGTCTGCCGCAGGACACCATCGACCTCACCTTCACCGGCTCCGCCGGCCAGTCGTTCGGCGCGTTCGTGCCGAGCGGAGTGACGCTGCGCCTGGAGGGCGACGCCAACGACTACGTCGGCAAGGGCCTCTCCGGCGGCCGGGTCATCGTCCGCCCGGACCGTGGCGCCGACCACCTTGCCGAGTACTCCACCATCGCGGGCAACACCATCGCGTACGGTGCGACCGGTGGCGAGCTGTTCCTGCGCGGCCGTACCGGTGAGCGGTTCTGCGTCCGCAACTCCGGTGCGACCGTCGTCTCGGAAGGCGTGGGCGACCACGGCTGCGAGTACATGACCGGTGGCCACGCCGTCGTCCTCGGCGAGACCGGACGCAACTTCGCCGCGGGCATGTCGGGCGGTGTCGCGTACGTCGTCGACCTGGACCGCGACAACGTCAACGTCGGGAACCTCGACGCGATCGAGGCCCTCTCCGACACCGACAGGCAGTGGCTGCACGATGTCGTGCGCCGCCACCACGAGGAGACGGGCTCCACCGTCGCCGAGAAGCTGCTGGCCGAGTGGGACACCGCGGTGGACCGCTTCAGCAAGATCATCCCGTCCACCTACAAGGCAGTGCTCGCCGCCAAGGACGCCGCTGAGCTCGCCGGTCTCTCCGAGCAGGAGACCACCGAGAAGATGATGGAGGCGGCGACCCATGGCTGACCCCAAGGGCTTCCTGACCACCGGGCGCGAGGTCGCCAAGACCCGCCCCGCCGGCGAGCGCGTCAAGGACTGGAACGAGGTCTACGTTCGGGGCTCGCTGCTCCCGATCATCAGCAAGCAGGCCGGCCGCTGCATGGACTGCGGCATCCCGTTCTGCCACAACGGCTGCCCGCTGGGGAACCTCATCCCCGAGTGGAACGACTACGCCTACCGCGAGGACTGGACGGCCGCGTCCGAGCGTCTGCACGCCACGAACAACTTCCCGGAGTTCACGGGCCGGCTGTGCCCCGCTCCGTGCGAGTCGGCGTGTGTTCTCGGCATCAACCAGCCGGCCGTCACCATCAAGAACGTCGAAGTCTCGATCATCGACAAGGCGTGGGACAGCGGCGACGTCACCCCGCAGCCGCCCGAGCGCCTCTCCGGCAAGACCGTCGCGGTCATCGGCTCGGGCCCGGCGGGTCTCGCCGCAGCCCAGCAGCTGACCCGGGCCGGTCACACCGTCGCCGTCTTCGAGCGCGCGGACCGCATCGGAGGCCTTCTCCGGTACGGCATCCCCGAGTTCAAGATGGAGAAGTCGCACATCAACCGCCGCATCGAGCAGATGCGCGCGGAGGGCACCAAGTTCCGCACGGAGGTGGAGATCGGCAAGGACATCGACGCCGCCACGCTCCGCCGCCGGTACGACGCGGTCGTCATCGCCGCGGGTGCCACCGTCTCCCGCGATCTGCCCGTCCCGGGCCGTGAGCTGAACGGCGTGCACTTCGCGATGGAGTACCTGCCGCTCGCCAACAAGGTGCAGGAGGGCGACCTGACGGTCTCCCCGATCTCCGCCGAGGGCAAGCACGTCGTCGTCATCGGCGGTGGCGACACCGGTGCCGACTGCGTCGGCACCGCGCACCGTCAGGGCGCGGCCTCCGTCACCCAGCTGGAGATCATGCCGAAGCCGGGCGAGGACCGGAACGCCAACCAGCCCTGGCCGACGTTCCCCATGCTCTACAAGGTCACCTCGGCGCACGAGGAGGGCGGCGAGCGGGTCTACTCCGTCTCCACCACCCACTTCGAGGGCGACGAGGACGGCAACGTCCAGGCGCTGCACCTCGTCGAGGTGGAGTTCAAGGACGGAAAGCTGGAGCAGAAGCCCGGCACCGAGCGGCGGATCCCGGCGCAGCTGGTCACGCTGGCCATGGGCTTCACCGGCACCGACCAGTCCAACGGTCTCGTCCAGCAGTTCGGCCTGGAGCTCGACGGGCGCGGCAATGTCGCGCGCGACGCGGACTACGCCACCAACGTAGGCGGAGTCTTCGTCGCCGGCGACGCGGGCCGCGGCCAGTCCCTCATCGTGTGGGCCATCGCCGAAGGCCGCTCCGCGGCGCGCGGTGTGGACCGCTTCCTGACCGGAGCCAGCGCCCTGCCGGCCCCGATCCGCCCGACGGACCGTTCCCTGATGGTCTGATCACCAGCGGTACCGAAAGCACCACCGGCACCACCAACAGACGTCCCGTACAAAGGCGTACGGAACTGAACGCGGCGCCTGCCCGTCCCCGACCGGACGATTCGGCAGGCGCCGTGGCGCGTCCGGGGACGCCCCGTACCGGCGAACGGGACGGGTCAGGCCACCGCACCGCCGGTCAGCTGCGACGTCTTGAGGACCACCAGCGCGACCAGCAGCAGGAAGAGCGCCGCGCACCCGGCGATCTGCACGGCGGTACGGCGCTTCGCCGGCGCGTACGCGAGCACGGCCGTGACGACGCCGCCCGTCAGGAGCCCGCCCAGGTGCCCCTGCCACGAGGTGAACCCCGCGGAGATCAGCATCCAGACCAGGAAGCCGGCCAGGAACCGGTTGACCGCCTGCATGTCCCGGCCCAGCCGCCGGTTGATGACGTAGAACGCCGCCGCCAGCCCGAAGATCGCCCCCGAGGCACCCACCGTGAGGGCGTCCGGTGCGACCAGGTACACCATCACCGAACCACCCAGCGCGGACAGCAGATACAGGGCGAGATACCGGCCGCGGCCCAGCTGCTCCTCGACGACCCGGCCCAGGTTCCACAGCCCGTACATGTTGAAGAGGATGTGCAGCACCCCGAACGGCACGGAGCCCAAGGTCGATGCGTCCGGCGGCAGATGAAGGAAGGATCCGGTCAGCAGCCGGTACCACTCGCCGTCGATCACTCCGGCCGTGTCGAACCCGGGGAAGTCCCCGCGCGCGTAGACGTACTGGCTGCCGTCGGGACTGGTCAGACCCGCGCCGAGCATCCCGAACCGGTCGACGATCTCCGGACGGACCAGCTCTCCCAGATAGGCCAGGATGTTCAGGCCCATCAGTACGTACGTCACGACGGGCACCGCCGTCCTCGGCACCGCGCCGCCGAAGACCGTGCGCGCCCGGCGGATCGAGCGCTGTCCCTCCTTCACGCACTCCACGCAGTGGTGGCCGACCGCGGCCTCACGCATGCAGTCGGGACAGATGTAGCGGTCGCAGCGGGTGCAGCGCACATGCGTCTCGTACGACGGATGGCGGTAGCACGTGGTGACGGCGGCCTCCATGGCCGGCTCCTTCACTGGTCGGCGGTCACATGGGGCCGGTGGGGCGGCGGCGCTCAAGATAGCGAACACCGCGAAGGGCGCCGCGGCCGGGTGCGCGAGCGGACCGGGGCGGGCCGGCCCCGTGACGTAACCTCATGACTCCCGTATCAGGAACGGAGTCCCGTATGGCAGCCATCAGCCTGCGCAAGGTCGAGGAGACGGCGCCCGCGCTGGTCGGCCTCTACAGGAGCGCCGGGGTCTCGCTGCAGAAGTACGGGCTGAGCGGGGAGCGTGCGGCCGTCTATCTCGTCCTCGACTACTCGGGCTCCATGAAGGAGTACTACAAGGACGGCAGCGTCCAGGCGCTCGCCGACCGGGTGCTCGGTCTGTCGGCCCACTTCGACGACGACGGCCGGGTGCCCGTCGTCCTCTTCTCCACGGACATCGACGCGGTCTCCGAGATAGCCCTGGACAACCACCGCGGGCGGGTCGACGAGATCGTGGCGGACCTCGGGCACATGGGGAAGACGAGCTATCACCTGGCCATGGACGCGGTCATCGACCACTACATCGACAGCGGCTCGACCGCGCCCGCGCTCGTCGTCTTCCAGACCGACGGGGGCCCGATCAACAAGAGGGCGGCCGAGCGCTATCTGTGCAAGGCGGCGAAATTGCCGATGTTCTGGCAGTTCATCGGCTTCGGCAACAAGCGCAGTTCGCAGTTCGACTTCCTGCACAAGCTCGACGAACTGGCCGTTCCGGCACAGCGACCCGTCGACAACGCAGGCTTCTTCCACGCCGGACCCGACCCGCGGCAGGTCCCGGACGACGAGCTGTACGACCGGCTCGTCGCCGAGTTCCCGCTCTGGCTGGCCGCGGCCCGGGCAGAGAGGATCGTCACGTGACACTGCGCGTGCTGAGGGCGGCCGACCGCGCGGCCGTGCCCTGGAAGAACGGCGGGGGAGTGACCCGGGAGATCGCCGCGTCCCCCGAGGGCGCTCCGCTGGACGGTTTCGACTGGCGGGTCAGTCTCGCCGATGTGTCCGCGGACGGGCCGTTCTCCTCGTTCCCGGGCGTCGACCGCACGCTGACGGTGGTCGAGGGTGCCGGGATGGATCTGATGGTGGGCGGCGAGCACCACATCGTGGACGAGCTGTACTGGCCGCACGACTTCCCCGGGGACCTGGAGACGGACGGCCGGCTGCTCGGCGGCCCCGTCGTGAACCTCAATGTGATGTACCGCCGGGGGCGTACGGCCGCGGAGGTCGCGGTCGTACGCGGCACCGTCCGGCTGCTGGCGCCGGAGGGCGGTACGGCCCTGGCCGTCGCACTGGAGGACGGCGCGGTGCTCGACGGCCGGGACATCGAACTCGGCTGCTACGACGCGGTGGCGGCGGACAGTGCGTCCCCCGCGGTGCTCCGGACCGGGGGCTGGGCGCTGCTGGTCACCCTGTCGGCCGGGTGGCCCGGGTCTCTCCCGGGACCGGGCGGGCTGCGTCACACGCCGGGAACCAGGTAGGTGTGTACCTCCCACTTCTCCGGCGGTCCGGACGACATCGGCACGCCCAGCATCTCGGCGACCGGCAGCATCACGGCGCCGAAGTTCTCCACGGCCTCGGCGGACTCCCACAGGTCGAAGAGCTCCACGCCCGAATCGGTCGCGATGCACACATGCGACAGGCAGCCGGCGAAGGGGTCGCCGGGCAGTGCCTGAAGTTCCTTGTCGAGAGCGTCGTACTGGTCGGCCGTGACGCCCGACAGAGTGGCGTGCACGAAAATTGCCATCGTCTATCACCTCGGGTCCGCGGGATCAGTCCCTCCCCCCGCCGCCACGATGACGGCCATGTGCCCGATACAGCACACCACGATCATGGCGGGACGGCATCCGAACGAGTGGCGGCCCGTAAATCCAGACAGAAGGTGTCGGGATTCAAGGGTTCCATGGACCCATGACATCGACCTCCTGGGCAGCGTTCCAGTCGGCGGAGCCGGACTTCGCCGCGACCGTTCAGGCCCGTTTCGGGCTGTACAGGCACCACGTCCTGGCCACCCTTCGCAAGGACGGCTCGCCGCGGGTGACCGGCCTGGAAGTGGACTTCCGCTTCGGTGAGCTGTGGCTCGGCATGATGCCGAATTCGCGCAAGGCGCTGGACCTGCGGCGCGATCCGCGGTTCGCGGTGCAGGCCAACCCGGGGCCGGACGAAACGATGGCCGACGCCGACGTCCGGGTCTCCGGGCGCGCGGTCGAGGTGAGCGACCCGGATGTGCTGGCCCGCTTCATCGAGGAGGCGAAGCCGCCGGAGCCGTTCCATCTGTTCCGCACGGAACTGACGGAGGTGGTCCGCACCGCACTGGACGGCGAGGAGCTGATCGTCCAGGCCTGGCGCCCGGGGAGGCCCCTGCGCACGCTCCGCCGCGGAAACGACGACAGCCCCCCGTACGCGACGGGGTGACGGGACCGGGCCCTCAGCCGGGGCCCCACCGCACCGGGGCCCCGGCTGAGCTCCTCTCAGAAGGCGCAGGGGCCGAAGCGGCCCCAGGCCACGACGACGGCCAGGGCGAGCAGCACCAGGCCGGGCAGGGCCATCCGGTACTCGTTGCGGCGTACGTGGACGACGACCGCGCCCAGCATGGTCACCGCGAGCCCCACCGCCGCCCAGGGGACCAGTGCCGGAGCCACGTCCAGGGCGGCGGGCAGCACCAGCCCGAGCGCGCCCAGGACCTCGACGGCTCCGATGGCCTTCACGGCACCGGCGGAGAAGTCCTCGGCCCATCCCATGTTGGAGGCCATGAGCTTCTCGCGAGGCTGGGCGGCCTTCATCAGGCCGGAGGCGAAGAACGCGACAGCGAGCACGCTCGCGATGATCCACAGGGTGATGTTCATCAGTACTTCTCTGCTCGATGAGTTGAAGATTCAAGTGGAAGGTAGCCCTGTGGCAGTTGAAGCGTCAAGTGATTGACGGGCCTCTCCGGTCGGCGCCCCCTTGCCGACGGCTGCTCCTGCGGACTTGAGACGTCAAGTTATGGTGAGCGATATGGGCACACAGGAACCACGCTGGCTGAACGACGGGGAGCACGAGTCCTGGCTTGCGCTGGGCAGCATGCTGATCCGTCTTCCGGCCGCGCTGGACCGGCAGCTGCAGCGGGATGCGGGCATCAGCCACTTCGAGTACCAGGTCCTGGCCGGCCTCTCCATGGCATCGGCGCGCACCCTGCGGATGAGTGAGCTCGCCGTACTCGCGGACGGCTCGCTCTCCCGGCTGTCGCACGTGGTCAAGCGCCTGGAGAAGCAGGACTGGGTGCGCCGCACCCCGGACCCCGCCGACGGCCGCTACACCCTGGCGATCCTCACGGACGCCGGCTGGGACAAGGTCGTGGCGACCGCCCCGGGCCATGTCGAGGAGGTGCGGCGGCTGGTGTTCGACCCGCTCACGAAGGCGCAGCAGAAGCAGCTGCGCGAGATCGGCCGCCGGGTGGGCGACGCGATCGGCCCCGACGACTGTCCTTCCCGGCAGGCCTGATCCCGGCCGCGCCGACGGCTCCCGGTCGGCGCCGCGCTCACCGGTCGCCGCCGGCGGCCGTCCCGTTGTCCCCGGGGGCCGCATCCGTCCCCACGACCCGCGCCCGGAGGACCCCCGGTGCCCCCCACGCGGTCCGCAACGGCCCCGCCTTCCTCAGCCACACCGACAGGTCCAGCTCGTCCGTGTACCCCACCGCCCCGTGCAACTGCAGCGCCGCCCGCGACGCCGCATACGCCGCCTCACCCGCCGCGACCTTCGCCGCCGCCACATCCGCCCCGGCGCGCGGTGCCCCCTCGGCGAGCGCGACCGCCGCCCCGTACAGCAGCGGACGGGCGAACTCCAGGCCGATCAGCGTGTCCGCCAGCCGGTGCTTGACCGCCTGGAACGATCCGATCGCCACCCCGAACTGGGTGCGCTGCTTCACGTACCCGACCGTGGCCCGCAGCAGCGCCTCGCCCGTACCGAGCGCCTGCGCCGCCGTCACGAACGCCGCCCAGTCCGCCGCCGCGCCCGCCGCCTCTGCCACCCGCGGCCCGGAGGCGAGCAGCTGCCCGCCCGGCCCGACCCGGAACAGCCGCCGCGCCGGATCGGACGACGCGCGCAGCGGACCGTGCCCGGACGCGAGCCGCAGTTCGTCACGCGACACGGCGAACACCGCGTCCGCGGCGTCCGCGTCCAGCGCATACGCCCCGTCGGCCGGCCGGAGCGTCACCGTCACCGCCCCCGAGGCCATCCGGGGCAGCCACTCCTTCGCCGCCGGCCCTCCCACCCCGTCGAGCAGCACCGCCGCCGCCACCGTCTCCACCACCGGCCCCGGTATCGCATGGCGTCCCAACTCCACGAAGGACGCAGCGAGTTCCACCGGGAGCGGGCCCACACCCCCGTACGCCTCCGGTATCGCGAGCGCGAACACCCCCGCCTCGGCGAGACGCGCCCACAGGGCCCGCCCCGGACCGTGGTCCCCGGCGCCCCACGCCCGTACGGCCGCGGGCGTGTCCGCGGCCGACAGCATCGCGTCCAGGGTGCGGGTGAACTCCCGCTGCTCGTCGTCCAGGAGGAAGCGCATCAGCGCCGTCCCTTCGGCAGGCCGAGCAGCCGCTCGGCGATGATGTCCCGCTGGATCTCGTTCGTACCGGCGTAGATCGGGCCCGCGAGGGAGAAGACATGGCCCTGCGCCCATTCGCCTTCCGCCAGTTCGCCGTCCGGGCCGAGCAGGTCGAGCGCCGTCTCGTGCAGCGCGATGTCGTACTCCGACCAGAACACCTTGTTCAGACTGGACTCGGCGCCGATGCCCGTCCCCGCGGCGAAGCGCGAAGCGTGGGCGTAGGTGAACAGCTGGTACGCGCGCGCCCCGATCACCGCGTCCGCGACCCGGTCCCGCACCGCCGTGTCCGACGGGTCCCCGTGCGTGCGCCACAGCTCGGCCAGCCGGTCCGCGGCGGCCAGGAAGCGGCCGGGGGAGCGCAGCGTCAGCCCGCGCTCGTTGCCCGTGGCCGACATGGCGATGCGCCAGCCCTGCCCCGGCTCCCCGATGATGTCCTCGTCGGGCACGAACACCTCGTCCAGGAAGAGTTCGGCGAACGCCGGCTTGCCGTCGAGCCGGCCGATCGGCCGGACGGTGACCCCGGGCGCCGACAGGTCGAACATCAGATACGTCAGCCCGTGGTGCGGCTTCGCGGCCTCCGGGTCCGTACGGAAGATGCCGAACGCCCGGTCCGCGAACGCGGCCCGTGACGACCAGGTCTTCTGCCCCGACAGCAGCCAGCCGCCGTCCGTGCGCACCGCGCGCGACCGCAGCGACGCCAGGTCCGAGCCCGCCTCCGGTTCGGACCAGGCCTGCGCCCAGATCACCTCGCCGCTCGCCATCGGCGGCAGGATCCGGGCCCGCTGCTCGTCCGTCGCGTGGTCGAAGAGGGTCGGAGCGAGGAGGTTGATGCCGTTCTGCGAAACCCGGCCGGGGCCGCCCGCCGCGTAGTACTCCTCCTCGAAGACCAGCCACGCAAAGATGTCGACGCCCCGGCCGCCGTACTCCGCCGGCCAGGAGACGACGGACCAGCGGTCCGCGTACAGCCGCGCCTCCCACGCGCGGTGCGCGGCGAAGCCCTCCGACGTCTCCAGGGACGGCAGCGGTTCGGCGGGCACGTGGGCGCGGAGCCACCGCCTGGCCTCGGCCCGGAACGCCTCCTCATCGGGAGTGAAGCTCAGATCCATCGGGCGCCCGCCCTCCGTGTCGTCGTCGACCTTCCCTAACAAGTGTTTGGTAGGTTAACGTGCGGGTGCGAGGCCCGTCGAGGCACCGGGCACCCGAGGAGGTACGGGCGTGAACGCACCGCAGTACATACCGGGACACGGGCTGCTGGCCGGCCGCACCGCCGTCATCACTGCGGCCGCCGGCGCCGGGATCGGCGGCGCCACCGCCCGCAGGTTCCTGGAGGAAGGCGCCCGCATCGCCATCGGCGACGCGCACGCACGCCGGCTGAAGGAGACCGAGCAGACGCTCGCCGGCGAGTTCGGCGCCGCGAACGTCACCTCACTGCCCTGCGACGTCACCGACGAGACGCAGGTCCAGGCCCTCTTCTCGCACGCCGGACAGGCCCACGGCGGCCTCGACATCGTCGTCAACAACGCCGGACTCGGCGGCACCGCCGAACTCACCGAGATGACCGACGCACAGTGGTCCACGGTCCTCGATGTCACCCTGAACGGCACCTTCCGCTGTACCCGCGCCGCCCTGCGCTCCCTGAAGTCCGCGGGCCGCGGAGGCGTCGTCGTCAACAACGCCTCCGTCGTCGGCTGGCGCGCCCAGACCGGTCAGGCCCACTACGCGGCCGCGAAGGCGGGCGTCATGGCGCTCACCCGGTGCGCCGCCGTCGAGGCCGCCGCGTACGGCGTACGGGTCAACGCCGTCGCCCCCAGCCTCGCCATGCACCCCCACCTGGTGAAGGTCACCTCCGCCGGACTCCTCGACGAACTGACCCGCAAGGAGGCCTTCGGCAGGTACGCGGAACCCTGGGAGATCGCCAACGTCATCGTCTTCCTGGCCAGCGGCTACTCCTCGTACATGACGGGCGAGGTCGTCCCCGTCAGCAGTCAGCATGCGTGACCGGGGACCGTGCGGGGCGTATGCAGGGGCGTCCGCGCGGCCGTCCCGCGGGCGGAGAATGGGCGGGTGCCTACCAAGAAGAAGCCCCAGGTGACCCCCTCGCCCGAGCGGCGCCGCGAACTCCTCGACACCGCCGCCGAGGTCTTCGCCGCACAGGGATACAACGCCACCACCGTCCGCAGGATCGCGGACGAGGCCGGGATGCTCGCGGGCAGCCTCTATTACCACTTCGATTCCAAGGAATCGATCATCGACGAGATCCTCTCCACCTTCCTGACCGAACTCTGGGAGGGCTACGACGCGGTGCTCGCCGCCGGACTCGGCCCCCGCGAGACCATCGAGGCCCTCGTCACCGAGTCCTTCCGGGAGATCGACCGGCACCGCGCAGCCGTCGCCATCTACCAGAAGGAGTCCAGGCACCTCGCCACCCAGCCGCGCTTCGCCTATCTCGTCGACTCCCAGCAGAAGTTCGAGAAGGCATGGCTCGGCACGCTGGAACGCGGCGTGGCCGACCGGGTCTTCCGCGCCGACCTCGACGTCCGGCTCACGTACCGGTTCGTCCGCGACACCGTCTGGGTCGCGGCCTCCTGGTACCGGCCGGGCGGACAGCACAGCCCCGAGGAGATCGCCCGCCAGTACCTCTCGATGGTCCTGGACGGCATCGCCCTCGGCACCTGACCCCACCCGCGCTCACCCACGAGGAGCAGACATGGCCGAGGCCTACATCGTCGAAGCGGTACGCACCCCGGTCGGCCGGCGCAAAGGAGGCCTCGGCGCCGCCCACCCCGCCGACCTCGGCGCCCATGTCCTGCGGGCCCTCGTCGAGCGCACCGGCATCGACCCGGCGGCCGTCGAGGACGTCGTCTTCGGCTGCCTCGACACCGTCGGACCGCAGGCCGGTGACATCGCCCGCACCTGCTGGCTGGCGGCCGGACTGCCCGAAGAGGTCCCCGGCGTCACCGTCGACCGCCAGTGCGGCTCCTCGCAGCAGGCCGTCCACTTCGCCGCCCAGGGCGTCCTCTCCGGCACCCAGGACCTCGTCGTCGCGGGCGGCACCCAGAACATGACGCAGATCCCGATCGCCTTCGCCTCCCGTCAGGCCGCCGAACCCCTCGGTCTCACCGAAGGCCCTTACGCGGGCAGTGAGGGCTGGCGCGCCCGGTACGGGAACCAGCCGGTCAACCAGTTCCACGGCGCCCAGCTGATCGCCGAGAAGTGGGGCATCAGCCGCCGCGACATGGAGGAGTTCGCGCTCCGCTCCCACCGGCGGGCGGTCCGCGCCATCGACGAGGGCCGCTTCGCCCGCGAGACCGTCGCCTACGGGGACGTCACCGTCGACGAGGGGCCGCGCCGCGACACCACCCTGGAGAAGATGGCCGCGCTCCCGCCGGTCCTGGACGGCGGCACGATCACCGCAGCCTGCTCCTCCCAGGTCTCCGACGGGGCCGCCGCGATGCTCATCGCCTCCGACCACGCCGTCGCCGAGCACGGCCTCGCCCCGCGCGCCCGCATCCACCACCTCTCGGTACGGGGCGAGGACCCGATCCGGATGCTGTCGGCGCCGATCCCGGCCACCGTGTACGCGCTGAAGAAGGCCGGCATGACGATCGACGACATCGACCTGGTCGAGATCAACGAGGCGTTCGCACCGGTGGTGCTGGCGTGGCTGAAGGAGACGGGCGCCGACCCGGACAAGGTCAACGTCAACGGTGGCGCGATCGCGCTCGGCCACCCTCTCGGGGCAACGGGCACCAAGCTGATGACGACGCTGCTGCACGAACTGGAACGCACGGGCGGCCGCTACGGCCTGCAGACCATGTGCGAGGGCGGCGGACAGGCGAACGTGACGATCATCGAACGGCTCTGAGCCGGGCGCGCCAAGGCTCTCGGGCGACCCCGCCACGCGGGGGTGCGGCGGATCACACCGCGGATCTGCAGAACGTGCTACGGTTGCCGAGTTGCAGTTTTGGTACCCATGAACTTTATGTGCGCCTGACGGGAATGCTTCCTCAGGCGCATTATTGTTTTCCGGCTTTCTCCGGATGGGGCTCAATGCGGCGACTTGGAATTCGTAAAGTGCGGATTTCCGGCACTGCACCTCTTTAGGAGAATGACATGGCTACTGGAACCGTGAAGTGGTTCAACTCGGAAAAGGGCTTCGGCTTCATCGAGCAGGACGGCGGCGGCGCCGACGTCTTCGCCCACTACTCCAACATCGCCACCTCGGGCTTCCGTGAGCTCCAGGAGGGCCAGAAGGTCTCCTTCGACGTCACGCAGGGCCAGAAGGGCCCGCAGGCGGAGAACATCGTCCCGGCCTAATTGCCGCGACGCGTACCTCGCAGCCGGGGCCCGCACCGTGAAGGTGCGGGTCCCGGCTTGTGCTGTCCCGGGGAGTGCACCGCAAGTCCCGAGCAGTCCCCACGTAGTTCCCAGGAATCCCCAGGAGGGCAATTCCGTATGACCCGCTCCGAACGCCAGGACCGACCCGCCCGCACTCGTCCGTCGAGGGGGCGTGGCACGGCCCAGGCACAGGCAACCGCCAAGGGTTCCGGCAAGGGATCCGGCAAGGCGTCGCCCCGTCGCAGGGCCACGCCGCCGCAGGGTGAATTCGCCCTGCCCGAAACCATGACCCCCGCACTGCCCGCCGTCGAGGCGTTCGCCGAGCTGGACATGCCCGCCGCCCTGCTGAAAACCCTTGCCGCGCAGGGCGTCACCGACCCGTTCCCGATCCAGGGCGCCACCCTGCCGAACTCGCTGGCCGGCCGGGACATCCTCGGCCGCGGCCGCACCGGCTCCGGCAAGACCCTGGCCTTCGGCCTCGCGCTCCTCGCCCGCACCGCCGGGCGGCGCTCCGAGCCGCGCGCCCCGCTGGCGCTCGTCCTCGTCCCGACCCGCGAGCTCGCCCAGCAGGTCACCGACGCGCTGACGCCGTACGCGACGTCCGTGAACCTGCGGCTCGCCACCGTCGTCGGCGGCATGTCGATCACCAAGCAGTCCGCCACGCTGCGCCGCGGAGCCGAGGTGCTCGTCGCCACGCCGGGCCGGCTCAAGGACCTCATCGAGCGCGGCGACTGCCGGCTCGACCAGGTCTCCATCACGGTCCTCGACGAGGCCGACCAGATGGCCGACATGGGCTTCATGCCGCAGGTCGTCGCGCTGCTCAAGCAGGTCGAGCCGGACGGCCAGCGGATGCTGTTCTCCGCGACCCTCGACAAGAACATCGACCGGCTGGTCAAGATGTTCCTGACCGACCCGGTCGTGCACTCGGTCGACCCGTCCGCGGGCGCCGTGACCACCATGGAGCACCATGTGCTGCATGTGGCAGACGAGACCGACAAGAAGGCCGTCGCCACCAGGATCGCCGCCCGCGAGGGCCGGGTGATCATGTTCGTCGACACCAAGCGTGCCGCCGACCGCTTCGCCAAGCGGCTGCTCGCCAGCGGTGTACGGGCTGCCGCCCTGCACGGCGGGCGGTCCCAGCCGCAGCGCAACCGGACGCTCGACCAGTTCAAGAACGGCCAGGTCACCGCGCTCGTGGCGACCAACGTCGCGGCCCGCGGCATCCACGTCGACGACCTCGACCTGGTCGTGAACGTCGACCCGCCGACGGACCACAAGGACTACCTCCACCGCGGTGGGCGCACGGCGCGCGCCGGGGAGTCAGGCAGCGTCGTCACGCTGGTGCTGCCGGAGGAGAAGCGGGACATGACCCGGCTGATGGCCGACGCGGGCATTGCTCCGCGGACCACCCGGATCACGTCGAGCGACGAGGAACTCACCCGGATCACCGGGGCCCGTGAGCCGTCCGGCATCGCGGTCGTCGTCGAGGTCCCCCAGCCGACGCAGCCGAAGCCGCGCACGCGGCAGGGCGGTGCGGGCGGCGGCGCCGGCGGTACGTTCCGCGCGGGCAGCCGTGGCCGGGGGCGCCGCAGCGGCTCCGGTGCCGGCGCGGCCTCCGCGCAGGGCGGCGGCGAGGTGCGGTCGGGCGGCGCGGCGCGATCGGGCGGTGCGGCGCGGACCGGTGGTGCGGGCCGTGGCAACGGTTCGGGCGCAGGTGCGGGGCGCGCGGCCGGCTCCGGGCGCAGCAACGGCAGCGCCGCCGCGCGGGGCCGCAGGGCGGCGTAGCCGCGTACCTGGTGCGGTGACCCGGCCGACCGGGCCACCGCACCGGGGCTCCGCCCCGGACCCGGATGGTCATGTGCCGGACAGGCCGGGCCCACCCGCCTGTCCGGCCATCGAGGTCAGTGCCTCCAGCGCCCGCTGTGCCTCCGCCATCACCCGGTTCACCAGCTCCGCGCAGCTCGGCAGGTCCTCGATGACGCCGGCCACCTGACCCGACGCCATCACCCCCAGATCCGTCCGGCCGTCGACCATGGACGCCTTCAGCAGCATCGGGGTGTTGGCAGCCAGCAGCACCTGGCTCCAGGACAGGTCCTTGCCGTGCCTCATCGCGAGGCCGTCCCGCACCATCCGGGACCAACTGAGCCCCGAGATCCGCTTGAGGCCCGCCGCCCGGCGCACCGCCTGGACCAGGGCCCTGGTGCGGCCGGCGTGCTCCAGCGCGGCGACCATCTCCGTGCGCAGCATCCGGTGCGGCAGTCCGTCCACCGCCGTGGTGACCGTGACGTCCCTGACGCCCGCCGCCAGGTACCGGGCCTTCACCGCGTCCGGGACCGTCGAGTCCGACGTCAGCAGGAACCGCGTGCCCATCGCGATGCCCGCCGCCCCGTACGCCAGCGCCGCCACCAGGCCGCGGCCGTCGTGGAAGCCGCCCGCCGCGATCACCGGGATGTCCACCGCGTCCACCACCTGCGGCAGCAGCACCGACGTCGCCACCTCACCGGTGTGACCGCCGCCCTCGCCGCCCTGCACGATCACCGCGTCCGCACCCCACGCCGCGACCTTCTCCGCATGGCGCCGGGCGCCGACCGACGGAACGACGACCACCCCCGCGTCCTTCAGCTCCGCGATCAGCTCCTTCGACGGGGCCAGCGCGAACGACGCGACCTTCACGCCCTCGTCGACGACGATCCGTACGCGTTCGCGCGCATCACCGGCGTCGGCGCGCAGATTGACCCCGAACGGCGCCCGTGTACGGGACTTGACCTCCCGTACCGCCGCGCGCAGCTGCTCCACGGTCATCGTCGCGGAAGCCAGGATGCCCAGCGCACCGGCCTCGGCGGTGGCGGAGACCAGCCGGGGCCCGGCGACCCAGCCCATCCCGGTCTGCACGATCGGGTACCGGATCCCGGCCAGCTCGGTGAGGGGCGTGCGCATCGGATCCATCAGGTCCCGACCTCGCGGTGACGGGTGCCCTCCGGGTCGATGACCTCGCGGATCAGCCGGAGTTCGACGGCGGTGGGCTCGCGGGTGTACGGGACGTCGTCCGCGATCGTCAGCGTGAAGCCGGTCGCCTCGCGGACCTGACCGGCGGTGACGCCCGGGTGCAGCGAGGCGAGGCGCATCGAGCGGTCCGGGGTCGCGAAGTCGAGGACGCCGAGGTCGGTGACGACGCGCGGGATGCGGTGGTATCGGGTCGCCGACGGGCCGGCGGCCGCCGCACTGTCGTGACCGACCCCGCTGATCATGTCGACGCGTTCGACGAACACTCGCGGCGAATGCCTCGGGATCCAGTAACTGACCGGGTTGTTCAGGGTGTTGACGGGTGCGCCGCGCACGCCGAGCAGCTGGCGGGCGGGCTGTGCCCAGTCGCCGATGCAGGAGATGTTCTGGTTGCCGAACCGGTCGATCTGACTGGCGCCCATCATCACGTGGCGCCTGCCGCCGGTGACCATGGCGAGGTGCTGGCGGTACGGCAGCCAGCCCTCGGGCGTGCCGTCGAGACCGACGATCATCGCCTCGCCGTCGGTCAGCAGCAGATCGGGCGAGAAGGTGCGTTTGGCGAGGCGGGCGCCGACGGACGGGATCAGGCCCATCGGGCTGGCGAGCACCTCGCCGTTGTCGCGCCAGGCATCGGCGCAGGCGATCACGCAGTATTCGGCGCGGGTGGTGGTCCGGGGCCCGGGGGGCGTGGTCTCAGGGGTCGTCACTTCTGCTCCTCGTGCCAGGTCCGGACGGCCGACCGGTAGCTCTTCTCGCTGCCGTCCGCGGGCAGGAACCGGTCGGTGAACGCCGCCCAGGCGGCCGGGTCGGCGGCTGCGGTGGCGTACGCCTTCTGGAACGCCTCGTCGCGCGCGTAGTCGGGGGCGCAGGAGGTGAAGTGCGCGCCGTTCGGGGTCTCGACGACGCCGGTGACCGCGTGCCGTTTGACGAGCAGGGTCTGCGGGGCGGCCCGCGCGGTCAGTTCCGCGGTCTCGACGAGCCGTTCGCAGGAGACGTAGGCGGTGTCGGCGGCCTCGCAGAACAGGTCGTCGAAGTACGGGTCGGGTCCGAGGTACTGGCCGTTGCCCGACCGGTCGGCGCGGTTCACGTGGACCAGCGCCGCGTCCATCCGCAGGGCCGGCATCGCGACGAACTCCTCGCCGTCCTCGTACGGTGAACGCACCGTGCGCAGACCGGGGTTGACCCGCATGACGTCCGATCCGAGGCCGGCCCGGACGGGCAGGAACGGCAGCCGGTTCGCGGCGGCGTGCAGTCCCCACATGAACATCGCCTCGTCGACCTCCGTCAGCTCGAAGCCGCCGCGCTGGCGGGCTGCCCTGAAGTGCGGTTCGAGCGGGATCGAGTCGAGGGTGGCGAAGGCCGCGACCAGCTTGCGGATCCGGCCGGCGGCGGCGAGCAGGCCGACGTCGGGGCCGCCGTACGAGACCACGGTGAGATCGGTGACCGGGGACCGGAGCAGCGCACGCACCAGCGCCATCGGCTTGCGGCGCGAGCCCCAGCCGCCGATGCCGATCGTCATGCCGCTGCTGAGCCGGGAGACCACCTCTTCGGCCGTCATGGTCTTGTCGGTCACCGTCATGCCTCCTTGCCGAAGGTGTCACGGACGCGGCCGGCGGCTCCGCCGAGGTTGGCCTCGAAGGTGAAGCCCTGCTCGAAGCGGTAGCTGCGGCGGACGTCCACCGGGTCGATGCCGTTGATGGCGGCCTTGGCGAGCCGGATCAGATACCCGTCCTTGCGGGCGATCTCGCCCGCCAGCTCCAGTGCCGCGTCCCGCAGTCCGGCGCGTGGGACGACTTTCCAGACCGAGCCGTGGGCGTGCAGCTCGGCGGCCGTGGCGGTGCGCGAGGTGTAGTACAGCGCGCGCATCAGATGCTGCGGGACGAGCCGGGCGAGATGCGTCGCGGCGCCGAGCGCGCCCCGGTCCAGCTCGGGCAGGCCGAACGTGGCGTCGTCGCTCGCCACGATCGCATCGGCGTTGCCGGCCAGGCCGATGCCGCCGCCGAGACAGAAGCCGTGCACCGCGGCGACGACCGGCACCTCGCACTCGTACACCGCGGCGAACGCCTCGGCGCAGCCGCGGTTGGCGCCGATCAGCGCGGTGTGCCCGGTGTCGCGCTGCATCTCCTTGATGTCGACGCCCGCGTTGAACCCCCGCCCGGCGGCGGCCAGGACGACGCAGCGGACCTCGGGGTCGCGGCCCGCCGTGCGTAACGCGTCGGCGAGGTCGTACCAGCCCTGCACGGGCAGCGCGTTGACGGGCGGATGGTCGACGGTGACGACGCGGACGCCCTCGGCCGGGCTTGTGGTGGAGACACCCATGAGAGGATCAGCTACCTTTCCACCAAACGTTTGTTAGGTGTGGAAGGTAGCAGCCTGCCCCCGCATGGCCAACAAGGAGATGTGAGATGAGCGCAAGCAGCGACGGACCCGGCCCGGGGATCTGCGAGGGCCGTGTGGTGATCGTGACGGGGGCCGGGCGGGGGCTCGGCCGGGCCCACGCCCTCGCGTTCGCCGCCGAGGGGGCGAAGGTCGTGGTCAACGACCTCGGCGTAGGACTCGACGGGGCGGGCGGGGCGTCCCCCGGACCGGCCCGGCAGGTGGTCGACGAGATCGGGGCGGCGGGCGGTGAGGCGGTGGCCCACGGCGGGGACATCGCGACCGGGGCGGGCGCGGCCTCGCTGATCGGGGCCGCGCTGGACACCTACGGGCGGGTGGACACGCTGGTCAACAACGCGGGCTTCCTGCGCGACCGGGTGCTCGTCGGCCTGGACGAGGACGACTGGGACGCGGTCGTGCGGGTCCACCTCAAGGGTCACTTCCTCACGCTGAAGCATGCGGCGGCGCACTGGCGGGCCGAGGCCAAGGCGGGCCGCGCCCCCGTCGCCCGGGTGATCAACACCAGTTCCGGGGCAGGGCTGCTCGGCAGCGTCGGCCAGGGCAACTACTCCGCCGCGAAGGCCGGAATCGTCGGCCTGACGCTGGTCGCCGCGGCGGAGCTCGGCCGGTACGGGGTGCAGGTCAACGCGATCGCCCCGGCGGCCCGGACCCGGATGACCGAGCAGACGTTCGCGGAGACGATGGCGGCGCCGGGGGAGGGGGCGTTCGACGCGATGGCTCCCGGGAACGTGTCGCCGCTGGTGGTGTGGCTGGGTTCGGCCGCGAGCGACGGGGTGACCGGCCGGGTCTTCGAGGCGGAGGCGGGCCGGATCACGGTGATGGAGGGCTGGCGCCCGGGCCCCTCCGTGGACCGGGGAGCGCGGTGGCCGCCGGCCGAGGCGGGGGAGGCGGCACGGAAGCTGTTGGCTCGGGCGGGGGAGGGGCGGCCGGTGTACGGGGCGCGGTGAGGGGAGGACCCGGCCCCTGCGGCGATCGAGGAGCGGGGGTTCGGGGACATCGCCCCCGCCGCTCGACGGAGCCGCACGTCGGCCGGGCGGGAACGGGCGGACAGGGGGACACCGGCCGCCGCAGCCGCACCGGCCCCACCGCCCACGCTCACGTGTTGCAGTCCAGCACCGTGCGGCACAGCCCGCACCGCGCCCGTACCCGGCCCCGCACCGGGACCCGGATGCGCTGGTGACAGGTCGGGCAGGGGAAGGAGACCCGCAGCCCGTCCGTGCCGCCCTCGAAGGTGTACGGAACACCGGGGGCCGCGGGCGCGCCCGGATGGTCCTGGGCGTGCCGCCGGTCCTTCGCGTAACGGTGGCGGCCCGCCCAGCCGGCCGCCGTGAGCGGCGGCTGCCGGCTGTCCTGCAGCGCCCGTTCCCGCCCCGCCGTGAACGCCGTGTACGCCTGCGGGCTGGTGAACCACGGCGAGGGGTCCTCGTCGAAGGCGAACGCCCGCTTGGCCAGCACGTATCCGAACTCCTCCGGGGTGAGATAGCCGAGCTTCTGGCTGGCGGTGGCGTCCTCCCTGAAGGCGTCGAGCAGCAGCCAGCCCGCCCCCAGATACGCCGTCGCGGTGTCGGTGAGGATCTCGTTGTCGCGCGTACCGGGAAACTCGAGGCCGAGCCGGTGCAGCAGTACGTGCATGACCTCGTGCGAGAGCGCGGCGCCGATGTCCCTGCGGTGCGTGCGGAAGCGGTCGTTGAGCTCGATGAAGTACTCGGGACCTGCCGCGAGTTCGACGCTTCCCGCATGCTCCATCGCCCGGAACGCGACGAGCATCCGGGCGTCCGGCAGATGCAGATGCCGGACCATCGCCCGTGCCACCCGCTGCGCACCGAGATGGAGATCGTCCTGGTCGGAGAAGGCGGCGTCGGCGGGCACCAGGCTCGGCGCATAGCGGTGGACACCGTCGTACGACAGCCTGCGGTACAGCGCGGTGATCGCGGACCGGACGGTGTCGAGATGGGGAAAGCCGTGCACCACCGGGCTGCCGTTCGCCACGTCCGCACCCCTCTCGGTGACGCTCAACCGGCCTCCACTGTAAGCGGATACGCGCCGTTCGGCGTCTGAACATCGCGGGGGGTGCCCGTCCGGACCGGCGCCCCCGGGCCCAGCTCCGCATACGGGGCCCCCGCGCCCTCCAGCTCAAGCACCCACACCTCGTTGGCGCCCTCGCGGAGCACCGGGCCCGGCACGTACAGCGTCCGCTGCGGACCCGCTGACCAGTAGCGGCCCAGGCAGAAGCCGTTCACCCAGACGAACCCGCGGGTCCAGCCCGGCAGTTCGACCCCCGCATGATTCGCCCGGCCCGGTTCCGTCAGCTCGAACGATCCCCGGTACAGCCCGGTGCGCCCCTCCACGACCTCCCCGAACGGCACCCCGGCCACCGCTCCCGGTTCCTCGAACGCGGCCAGCCGCAACGCCCTGGCCCGTACCCCGTGCAGGTACTGCCGCTCGTGCAGGATCCCGCCCGTGATGCCCTTCGGTTCGCCCAGCCGGGGCCCGTAGTTGACCCGGCCCAGCGACTCCACCCACAGCTCGACGGACGCGGGTCCGGCCACCGGCTCGTCGAGCGTCGCGCTCTCCTCGCTCAGAACGCCTTCCCGGACGCCGTTCACGTACACCACCGCCCGGTCCCGGAGCCCCACCACCTCCAGCGCGTACGGCTGCCGCGGTCCCGGAACGTCCACCTGGTAGCGGACCAGGCCCCGGTCGACGCCCAACTCCTCGAACGTCGGCGGGACACCGGACTCCGGCGGCTCCGGGTCGCCCAGCGACTCCAGCACGCCGGACAGCGGTGCCCATCCGGTCAGCTCCGCCCGCACCGGCGTCGCGAGCCCGGCCGGCTCCGGCGGCAGAGCGGGAAGCGGACCGTCCGCGAACGCGCCGAGCACGTCCCGGAACAGCCAGAACTTCTCCGACGGCCGCCCGTACTCGTCGATCGGCGCGTCGTAGTCGTACGACGTCACCGTCGGCCGGAGATCCCGGTCCTGCAGCGGGCCGGACCGGTTGGCCCCCGCCCAGCCCGCGAAGTTGGTTCCCCCGTGTGCCATGTAGATGTTCACGGACGCCCCGCACTCCAGGATCTCCCGCAGTGCGCCGGCGGCCTGTGCCGGTTCCCGTACGACCGGCGGGGCACCCCAGTGCTCGAACCAGCCGCACCAGAACTCCATGCACATCAGCGGCCCCTTCGGCTGATGCCGCCGCAGCACCTCGAACGCCTCGCGCGCCCCCGAGCCGAAGTTCGCCGTGGCGAGCAGACCGGGCACGGAGCCGCCCGTCAGCATGTGGTCCTCCGGCCCGTCGGAGGTGAACAGAGGCACGCTCACCCCGTGCTCGCCCAGCAGGTCCGCAAGCCGCCGCAGATGGACCCGGTCGCTGCCGTAGCTCCCGTACTCGTTCTCCACCTGGACCATGAGCACCGGGCCGCCGCGGTCGATCTGCCGCTCCACCACCTGCGGCAGGAGCTGGGCGAACCACCGCTCGACCGCCGCCGTATAACCGGCGTCACGGGTCCGCACCCGCCGCCCGAACCGGCCCGTCACCCACGCGGGCAGCCCGCCGTTCTCCCACTCGGCGCAGATGTACGGGCCCGGGCGGACGATCGCCCACAGCCCGGCCCGGTGCGCCGCGTCCAGGAACCTGCCGAGCGCCGCCACGTCCCGGTACACCCCGGGCCGCGGCTCATGGAGGTTCCACGGGACGTACGTCTCGACGCAGTTGAGGCCCATCGCGCGGAGCATCGCGAGCCGGTGGTCCCACTGCTCCTCGTGCACCCGGAAGTAGTGCAGCGCCCCCGACAGCAGGCGTACGGGCTTCCCGTCGAGCCGGAAGTGGTCGTCGCCCACGGTGAAGTCAGCCATCGTGCTCGTACTCTCCTGTTGCGCCGGTCCCGCCCGTGGACCCGGGAGGAAATCTGCGTCCAACCTCGCCCCCTGGCGTGCGGCCGGTCCATGGACAAAGATCACTGCTGTTTGGACACAACGTGCAGATCACCGACGTGAACCGGAGCACCACCGAACCCGGCGGGGCCCGGGCCGAGCGGAGGAAGGAACCCGATGTCGACGTACCACACCTGGATGCGCTTCTTCACGCCCAGTCCGCTCCACCACCGGCTGGGTCTCGTCTGCCTGGGAGTCGGTCTGCAGCACGGCGCTCTGCCGACGGTCGGCCCACGGACCCTGGACCACCATGTGGCCGTGATCGTCAACTCCGGCAGCGGCTGGTTCGGCGGGCCCGACGGCCGCCGGACACCCGTCACCGCCCCCAGCCTGATCTGGCTGACTCCCGGTACCCCGCACCACTACGGCGCCGACCCGGGCACCGGCTGGGACGAGAGCTTCGTCGACTTCACCGGCCCCGCCACCGCCACGTACACCGAACTCGGCTTCATCGAGCCGGACCGCCCCCTCGTCCCCCTCGCCGACACGGCGGGCCCGCGCGCCGCGGTGAGCCGGATCGTCCGGGCCGCCAGGCGCGGCAACCCGCTCCTCGAGGTCGAGACCGGCGCCGCCGTCCATGAACTCCTCGTCGCCCTGCGCCGGGCCCGCGCCGACGTCAGCCCCGACGGCGACCCGGTCCTGCAGGCCCTCGCCCGCGACGCGTTCCAGCCGCTCTCGGTCGCCGAGCACGCCGCCCGGCACAAGATGACCCCCGCCGAACTGCGCACCGCGGTACGGCGCGGTGCCGGCTGCAGCCCCAAGGACTACCTCCTCGGCATCCGGCTCGGCCGCGCCAAGGAGCTCCTGGCCGCGACCGACCTGCCTGTCGCCGCGGTCGCCCGCCGCGTCGGCTACGACGACCCCGCCTATTTCTCCCGCCTGTTCGCCCGCCGCGTCGGCACCGCCCCGGTCCGCTTCCGTGAACAGCAGGGCCGCGCCGTACCGGGCGGGTGGAGCGATACGGTCCCCGACCCGGACCACCCACCGACGATCAGCCCGTAGCGGAGCCCTGCGTCCGGCCGTCTAAGCTCGTCGACCATGACCACGAGCGACACCGACGAGTCCGTCCGCGCGGAACTGAACCGGCTCCGCGAAAGCATCGACAACATCGACGCCGCTGTTGTCCACATGCTCGCCGAGCGCTTCAAGTGCACCCAGCAGGTCGGCCATCTGAAGGCGAACCACAAACTGCCCCCGGCCGACCCCACCCGCGAAGCCGAACAGATCGCCCGCCTGCGCCGCCTCGCGGAGAACGCGAAACTGGATCCGGCGTTCGCCGAGAAGCTGCTCAACTTCATCATCGCCGAAGTGATCAGGCACCACGAGACGATCGCCAACTCGTCCTGACACGGGCCCCGGCGCGCACGGCGTATCGTCCGAACGGTGACCGGCCGTCCGGCGCCGGCCCGATACCGAGCCCCCGACGGCGTTGGCGAGGACCGTGATGAGGAAGATCATCCTGATGATGTCGGTGTCCCTCGACGGATTCATCGAGGGACCCGGCCGGACCATCGACTGGCACCGTGTCGACGACGAACTGCACCAGCACTTCAATGACGAGCTCAGGGCGATGGGCGGCTTTCTGAGCGGTCGCGTCACCCATGAGCTGATGGCCGGATTCTGGCCGACGGCCGACGCGGACCCCTCCCACGCCGGGCCGGTGGCGGAGTTCGCCGGTATCTGGCGGGACATGCCCAAGTTGGTGTTCTCCAGGACCCTGGAGCGGGCCGACTGGAACACCACCGTCGTGCGGGACGTCGTCCCCGGGGAGATCATGGCGCTCAAGGCGCAGCCGGGCGGCGACCTGTCCCTCGGTGGCGCCGAGCTCGCCGTGGCCTTCCGGAAGCACGACCTGATCGACGAGTACCGCGTCTACGTCCATCCGGTCCTCATCGGCCGGGGCAAGCCCCTGTTCCTGCCGGCGGACGCGAAGAGCGATCTGCGACTCGCCGGCACCCGGAGCTTCGGCAACGGCGTCGTCCTTCTCCGGTACCTGCGCGCCGACGCGTCCTCCGCGGCAGAGCGTTGAGGGCCGGGCCGCACGGACGCCGGTGCGGCGTCGCCCGGCCCGTCACCCCCGCCCCGGTGCGGGGCGGTCAGGGAGAGATCTCCTCCAGCGGCCGGTTCGCCGTCTCCTCGGCGAACGCGCCCGCCACCACCGCGCCCATCAGCGCCACCGCACCCAGCATCACGAAGACCCCGGCGATGTCGTTGCCGGCGCCGTAGACGACACCCACCAGGATCGGGCCGAGGATCACGCCGAGGCGGTTGACCGCGCCGCCCACACTGCAGCCCAGGGCGCGCATCCGGGTCGGGTACAGCTCCGGCGTGTACAGGTACAGGCAGATGTTGGCGCCGAAGAAGCCGACGGCCGACAGCGAGGTCCAGATCAGGACCTGGACGGGCGTATCGGCGCCGAGTGCCGCGAGGGTCAGCAGAAGGGCGGCCGCGCCGCCCAGGAAGACCGCGAGGATCCTGCGACGGCCCAGGACGTCCACCGTCAGGGCGACCAGCAGGCAGCCGAGCAGCCCGGCGACCGAGGTGACCGTGGAGCAGAGCAGGGCGTCGGAGAGCGTGAGGCCGTAGGCGTCCTTGTAGATGCTGGGCAGCCAGGACGTCACGCCGTAGTTGACGAAGTAGCCGGTGAACCAGATCGCACCCACCACCAGGGTACGGCGGCGGTAGCGGCCGGTGAACAGGGAGCGCAGACCGGTGGCGGTGCGCTCCGCGTCGGTGGCGGCCGTCGCCGCGCCGGGTGCGGGGGAGCGGTGCACCGGCGCCGGCAGGGGTTCGCCCGTCGCCGCCGACACCTTGGTCTCGATCTCGGCCATGACCGCCTCGGCCTCCGCGGTGCGTCCCCGGTCCGCCAGCCAGCGCGGCGATTCGGGAACCGTGCGCTGGACGAGGAACGCGAGCAGCCCGGGCACGGCCGCGACGGCGAACATCACGCGCCAGCCCGCCGCGGGTACCAGCCATGCCGCGGCCAGGGCGCCGACGGTCAGTCCCGCGGGGAAGACGAGTTCGTACAGCAGGACGAAGCGGCCCCGCTTGAAGCTCCGGGTGATCTCGCTGATGAACGCCGCGGCCACCGGCACTTCGCCGCCGATCGCGAGCCCCTGGACGAAGCGCAGGGCCAGGAAGGGGGTGAGCGACGTGCAGGCGACGAGGGCGAGACCGGCGAGCCCCGAGGCGGCCACGCAGTACGCGATGAC
This sequence comes from Streptomyces sp. NBC_00316, assembly GCF_036158715.1. Taxonomy (NCBI): domain Bacteria; kingdom Bacillati; phylum Actinomycetota; class Actinomycetes; order Kitasatosporales; family Streptomycetaceae; genus Streptomyces; species Streptomyces sp. NBC_00316. Next base: position 6,574,246 of record NZ_CP108023.1, read on the forward strand.
CTTGACCCGGCCGTATCTGTCGGCCAGCCGGCCGGACAGCAGCGCGCCGATGAGCATGCCGACCGAGCCGACGGTGAGCACCGACGTGGCTTCGCCGGTGGTCAGGTGCCACTCCTGCCGCAGCTCGGGCAGTGCGTACGCGATCAGCAGCTGGTCGAACGCCTCGAAGAAGGTGACCACCCCGACGACGAGGCGGACGACGACATGCCAGCGGGAGGCCGGCAGCCGTTCGAAACGGGCGGCGATGGCGTCACGGGTGGTGGGGGCGTCAGGGGCGGCCGGGGCGTCACGGGCGGCGGTGTGCCGGGTCATCCAGGGTTCCTCCTGCTCCGCGTGGGGGCGGAGCGGTTGGGGAGCCAGGTGTGCGGGAGGGCAGAGGTGTACGGGAGTGAGCCGAGCGTACGGGGGCGGGGCGGCGGCACGGGGCGCGTGAGCCTGTGAGACCGACCACTGCCGCCCGGCTGCTCTCTGCAAGCACCTAGCTTCTTAGGGCTTAAGTTTTACCGGCCCGGGGGTGGCGGCCGTCAAGACCTCCAGGGCAAAAGAGTTTTTACGGAGGGGTCTTGCAACAAATTACTTAAGCGCTTAGATTTTTAGCTCTGAGGTAACCGATTCGACTGCAGGAGGCCAACTGATGCTTGCCGACGAGGTGTTGGTCGCCGGGCAGTGGCGGCAGGGCCGTGGCGCCCCCATCAAGACCGTCGACCCCGCCACCGGCCAGGTCATCGCCACCGTGCACGCCGCATCCCTCGACGACGTCGAGGACGCCGTGACCGCCGCCGTCCACGCGGCCCAGGACCCGGCCTGGCGCGAGCTCCCCGCCCACCTGCGGGCCCGGCTGCTGCACCGCATCGCCGACCTCGTCGAGCGCGACGCCGACCGGCTCTCCGCCCTGCAGACCGCCGACACCGGCAAGTGCCGCACCGAGACCCGCGCCCTCGTGCTGAGCGCCGCCGGAACGTTCCGCTACACCGCCGCCGCACTGGAGACCGCCGAGGACGCGATCACCCCGTCCCGCGGCCCGTACGTCACGATGAGCGTCCACGAACCGATCGGCGTCGTCGGCGCGATCACCCCGTGGAACTCGCCCATCGCCAGCGACGCCCAGAAGCTCGCCCCCGCACTCGCCGCGGGCAACGCCGTCGTGCTCAAGCCCGCCGAGTGGACCCCGCTCGTCGCCCTCGCTCTCGGCCGGCTCGTCCACCAGGCACTGTCCGAGGCCGCACTGCCCACCGCCCTGCTCTCCGTGCTGCCCGGCCGCGGCAGCGTCATCGGTGACGCCATCGTCCGCCACCCGGCCGTCGGGAAGATCACCTTCACCGGCGGTACGAGCACCGGCCGCACGCTCGCCCATGCCGCCGCCGACAAGCTCATCCCCGTGTCGCTGGAGCTCGGCGGCAAGTCACCGACGATCGTCTTCGACGACGCCGACCTCGAACAGGCCCTGGCCGGCGTCATGTACGGCGTCTTCTCCTCCAGCGGACAGAGCTGCATCGCGGGATCCCGGCTCTTCGTCGCCCGCTCCCGGTACGAGGAGTTCGTCGGCGAACTCGTCGCCCGCACCCGGAAGCTGCGCGTCGGACCCGGCACCGACCCGGACACCCAGGTCGCCCCCCTCGTCCACCACAAGCACCGCGACAGCGTCGCCGCCTACGTCGACCTGGCCCGCGCGGAAGGCGCCACCGTCCGGTGCGGGGGAGCGGCCCCCGAAGGCGACCTCTACCGCGACGGCGCCTACTACCTCCCCACCGTCCTCGACGGCCTCCCCAACACCGCCCGGGTCTGCCAGGAGGAGATCTTCGGACCCGTCCTCGTCGCCCTGCCCTTCGACGACGAGGACGACCTCGTCGCCCAGGCCAACGACAGCGTGTACGGCCTCGCCTGCGGACTGTGGACCGGCGACCACGCCAAGGCCTGGCGGGTCGCCCGCCGGATCGACGCCGGCACGGTGTGGATCAACACGTACAAGCAGTTCAGCATCTCCACCCCGTTCGGCGGGCTCAAGGACAGCGGCATCGGCACCGAGAAGGGCCGCGACCTGATCCGCGGCTACCAGCGGCAGAAATCCCTCTACTGGGGCACCGGCACCACCCCGCTGCCCTGGGCCGCCCACTGAAGCCGAGCGAGAAGAAGCCGGAGAACCCCATGCCCCACGAGAACCTGCACACCCGCCGCCCGCCGCACGAACCCGTCGCCCGGCTGCGCGCCCTGCGCTCCGTCGAGCTGCACACCCCCGCCTTCACCGAGTCCACCGACTTCTACACCGAGGTCTGGGGCCTGGAACCCGTCGAGCGGGACCGCGACGCCGCCTGGCTGCGCGGCACCGGCGAAGAGCACCACGTCCTCGCCCTCACCCGCGGCGAACGCAACGGCCTCGGCCGCATCACCTTCGCCGTCGCCACCCCCGCGGAGATCGACGAGGCCGCCCGCCGCCTCCTCGCCAGGGGCATCGTCCCCGTCGCCGGACCCGGCCCGCAGGACCAGGTCGGCGGCGGCTACGGCCTCCGCTTCACCGACCCCGAGGGCCGGCTGATCGAGCTCAGCGCCCAGACGCACGCCGTCACCCCGCGCGGCCGGGACGCCGCCGTCCCCGTCGGCGTCACCCACACCGTCCTCAACACCACCGACATCGACGCCGCCGTCGCCTTCTACACCTCGGTCCTCGGACTGCGCGTCTCCGACTGGTCCGAGCACCAGATGGCGTTCCTGCGCTGCAACGCGGACCACCACTGCATCGCCTTCAACCAGGCCGCATGGACGTCGCTGAACCACGTCGCGTACGAGATGACCTCGGTGGACCACTTCATGCGCGGCCTCGGCCGGCTCCGCCACCACGGCATCAACCCGCAGTGGGGCCCCGGCCGGCACGGCCCCGGCAACAACACCTTCTCGTACTTCACCGACCCCGCCGGACTCGTCTGCGAGTACACCTCCGAGGTCGCGCAGATCGTCGAGGACACCTGGATCGCCAAGGTCTGGCGGCGCACCCCCGACCTCTCCGACCTGTGGGGGACCGCAGGTCCGCCGTCCCAGAAGATCCGCTGCCACATGGCAGGCGAACCCGACGCCGGGCCCCTGGCCCCAGCAACCGACGAGGTGTCCGCATGACCACCACCACCGACCGACCCACCTCCGTCGACCGCACCACGCCCCCCACGCGTCCCGTGCGCCGCATCGGACTCGTCGGCTGGGGCGCCATCGGCCGCGTCGTCGGCACCGCCCTCACCGAAGGCCACATCCCCGGCGCCGAGCTGACCTGCATCATCGACAACCGGCCCCTCGTCGATGCCCCCGCACCCCAGCTGTCCTTCGAGGACGCCCTCGCCGTCTGCGACCTCATCGTCGAAGCCGCCGGCCAGGCCGTGGTGCGGGAGTGGGCCGAGCGTGTTCTCGACAGCGGGACCGACCTGCTGATCGCCTCCACCGGAGCCCTCGTCGACCCCGAACTCGTCGACCGGCTGCGCGCGGCAGGCCCGGGACGCGTCTACTTCACCGGCGGCGCCGTCGGCGGACTCGACCTCCTCCAGGCCGTACGGGGACTGGGCGCCCTCACCTCCGTACGCCTGACCACCACGAAGCTGCCCGCCACCCTCCACCAGCCGTGGATGGACGCCGAACTCACCGAACGGCTGCGGACCGCCACCGGACCCGTCGAGGTGATGCGCGGCACCGCCCGCGACGTCCCGGTGAAGTTCCCCAAGTCCACCAACGTCGCCGCATCCGTCGCCCTGGCGACCGGCGACCCGGACCTCGTCGAGGTCGTCGTCGTCGCCGACCCGGCCGCCACCCTCACCCGGCACATCATCGAAGCAGTCGGCCCGCACGGCACGTACCGCTTCGAGGTCGCCCACCGGCCCGACGCCACCAACCCGGCCACCAGCCAGGTCGTGCCGCACGCCGTGCTGCGCAGCCTGGGCGCCGTCGTCGGCCGGGCAGGACTGATCCTGTGACCGCCACCCTCACCGCCGGCGGCGTCCACACCCAGGAGGCCGGGAACCCCGACGCACCACTGCTGCTCTGCCTGCACGGCATCGGCTCCTCGTCCGCCGCCTTCGCCCCGCAGCTCGCCGGACTCTCCGACCAGGTACGGGTCGTCGCCTGGGACGCCCCCGGATACGCGGCCTCCGCCGACCCCGACCGGGCCCCCGGCCTCGACGGCTACGCCGACGCCGCGGCCGCACTGATCCGCGACCGCGGCGGCCGCGCCCACGTCCTCGGCGTCTCCTGGGGCGGCGTCATCGCCCTGCGCCTCGCCGCCCGCCACCCCGGCCTCGTCGCGTCCCTGATCGTCGCCGACTCCAGCCGCGGCTCCGGCACCGACCCGGACAAGGCGGCCGCCATGCGCGCCCGTCCGCAGCGGCTCGCCGCCGAAGGACCCGACGCCTTCGCCGCGGTCCGCGGCCCGCGCCTGGTCTCCGCCGACGCCCCCGCCGAACTCGTCGAACGCGTCGTGGCGACCATGGCCGCCTCGATCCGAACCCCCGGATACGGGTACGCCGCCGAGTCGATGGCCGGGACCGACCTCACCGACGACCTGCCCGCCATCACCGCACCGGCCCTCGTCCTCTGCGGCGAGCAGGACACCGTCACCGGACCGAAGGAGTCCCAAGCCATCGCGGGCGGCCTCACCAAGTCCGTGTACGTGACCCTTTCCGGCGCCGGACACCTCTCCAACCAGGAACGGCCCGAGGCCTTCAACGCCTGGGTCCGCGCCCACCTCCACGTCGTCGCCCGCATCCCCGCGTGACGACACAGCCACCACCGCACCGAACCGAGGAGCAAACCGTGCCCATCGACAACACCCCCTACGAGACCGACGGCGACCTCGCGAAGTACACCGACTCCCTCATCGCCACGAAGGACTCCCGCGAGCCCGACTGGAACACCCTCTCCTTCCAGGCGAAGGCCGGCGACCAGTACAAGCGCGCACAGATCCGCTACGTCGGCTCCGGCGCCACCGGCAACCACGAGAACGACAACCGCATCATCCCGTCCGGCGGCTTCACCTTCTCCAACATGCTGCTGCCGCCCGGCGCCGAGGGCCCCGAGCACACCCACCACGACGTCGAAGAAGCCTTCTTCGTCCTGGAGGGCCAGGTCAGGGTCGGCATCCACCGCGGCGCCGACGAGGCCGAGTACCGCACCCTCGGCTACCGCGACATGATCGTCGTGCCCGCCGGAGTGGCCCGCTCGCTGAAGAACGAGGGCGACACCGACGCCCTGTTCTGCGTCATCATCGGCACCCAGAAGCCGCAGGTCCCGACGTACCCCGAGCACTCCCCGATGCACGGCATCACCCGCGACTGATGGCCACCGACGACACCCCCCGTACGGCGGACGGCTCCCGCACGGTCGTCGTCACCGGCGCCGGCCGCGGCCTTGGACTGGCCGCGGCCCGCCGGATCGGCCGTGACGGCTACCGCGTCGTCATCGCCGAACTCGACGAACGGACCGGCAGACAGGCCGCCGACGACCTGCGCGCCGACGGCATCACCGCCGACTTCCACCCGCTCGACGTCGCCGACCCGGACTCCGTCACCGCACTCGCCACCACCCTCGCCGGCGACGGCACCAGGCTCCACGGCCTGGTCAACAACGCCGGTCTGGCCAACGCGGTCGGCGGCAAGGCGTTCCACGAGATCGACGTGGAGACGTGGGACCGCATCATGACGGTCAACGCCCGCGGTCCCTGGCTCGTCGCCCGCGCCCTCCTCCCGCTCATGAAGACGGGCGGCGGCGGCCGGATCGTCAACCTCGCCTCGGACGCGGCACTGTACGGGTCACCCCGCCTCGCCCACTACATCGCCTCCAAGGGCGCCGTCATCTCCCTGACCAGGGCCATGGCCCGCGAGACCGGAGACCTCGGCATCACCGTCAACGCGGTCGCCCCCGGACTGACCGAGGGGGAGTCCTCCGTCGACATCCCCGCCGAACGTCACGAGCTGTACCGGCTGAACCGGGCGATCTCCCGGCCCCAGCAACCGGCGGACCTGGTCGGCCTGATCGCCTTCCTCGTCGGCGACGAGTCCGGCTACATCACCGGCCAGACCTTCGCCGTCAACGGCGGCTTCACCATGCACTGACCCCGCGGGCACCCCGCCGCACCGGACCCCGATCACCCGCGACCGGGACCGGTGCGGCACCGCCCCCGGGCACCCCCCTCACACCAAGGAGTACGAGATGGACCTCGGCCTCGCCGACCGCAGCATCCTCGTCACCGGCGGCAGCTCCGGCGTCGGCCTCGCCACGGTCCGCATGCTGCTCGCCGAAGGCGCCCGCGTCGCCACCTGCGGCCGCCGCGCCGACGCCCTCGCCACCGCGCTCCACGGACTCGCCGGACCCGACAGGCTCCACTACGCGCCCTGCGACGTACGCGACGAAGCAGCGGTCAGAGCCTTCACCGAGGAAGCCTCCGACCGCCTCGGCGGCCTCGACGGACTCGTCAACAACGCAGGCGCCTCCCGGATGAAGCCCTTCGCCGAGACCACCGCCGACGACTGGCGCGACGAACTCGAACTCAAATTCTTCGGCGTCCTCAACCCCCTCCACGCCGCCCTGCCCCACCTGCGCGCGTCCGGCAACGCCTCCGTCGTCAACATCAACGCCGTACTCGCCAAACAGCCCGAGACCCGGCTCATGACCACCAGCGCCGCCCGCGCCGGCATCCTCAACCTCTCGACCTCCCTGTCGAAGGAACTCGCCCCCGACGGAATCCGCGTCAACTCCGTCTGCCTCGGCCTCGTCGACACCGGACAGTGGGAACGCCGCTACGCAGCATCCGGCAGCCCCCTCGACTACACCGCCTGGCAGGCCGAACTCGCCGCCGACCGGGGCATCGCACTCGGCCGCCTCGGCAACGCCGACGAAGTCGCGTACGCCGTCACCACCCTCCTCTCACCCCGGGCGTCGTACATCACCGGCACCACCGTCGACGTCTGCGGCGGCGTCAACCGATCCGTCGCATAACACCCACCCCCCACCCCCGTTCACGTACCTCAGGAGCGCAACGACATGACCCAACCCAACGGCGGCGACCTGCTCGTCGAGACGCTGCGCGGACTCGGCGTCGACACGGTGTTCGGCATCGTCAGCGTGCACAACCTGCCGCTCGTCGAAGCCGTGGACCGCGACCTGCGCTTCGTCCCCGTGCGCCACGAAGCCGCCGCGGTCAACGCGGCCGACGGCTACGCCCGCGCCACCGGACGCCTCGGCTGCGCCCTCACCAGCACCGGCACCGGAGCGGGCAACGCGGCAGGCTCCCTCATCGAGTCCCTCAGCTCCGGTACCCCCGTCCTGCACATCACCGGGCAGATCGACAGCGAGTACCTCGGCTCCGGACGCGGCTTCATCCACGAGACCAAGGACCAGCTCGGCATGCTCCGCGCGGTCTCCACCCACGCCGTCACCGTGACCGACGCCGCCGGCGCGGGCGACATCCTCCGCGACGCCGCCGCCCGCGCCCTCACCGCCCCGCACGGACCCGTCAGCGTCGAATGGCCCATCGACCTGCAGTTCGCCCCCCAGCAGCTGACCGGCACCCCCGTACCCGCCGGCGCACCCCCGGCCCTGCCCGACCCGGCACTCCTCGACGAGGCCGCAGCCCTCCTCGCCTCCGCACAGCGCCCCCTCGTCTGGGCCGGCGGCGGAGCCAACAGCGCCCGACCGGAACTGGCCGCACTCCTCGACGCGCTGAACGCCGGACTCGTCACCTCCAACTCCGGCCGCGGCTCCGTCCCCGAGTCCGACGAACGTGTCCTCGGCAACTACGCCACCGCCCCCGCCGGACGCGCCCTCCTCGCCGAAGCAGACGTGCTGCTCTCCATCGGCACCCACTTCCGCTCCAACGAGACCGCCGACTACAGCCTCGAACTGCCCGCCGTACACATCCAGCTGGACCTCGACCCGGCCGCCCCCGGCCGCGTCTACCCGGCCACCTGCGCCCTGCACGGCGACGCGGCCGCCGTCCTCACGGCCCTCCTTGAACGCATCAGCGGCAGCGGTACGGAGACGGACTGGCCGGCCCGCGTACGCAAGGCCCGTAACGACGCCCGCAGCGCACAACGCCACGCGATCGGCCCGCAGGCCGCAGTCAACGACGCGATCCGCGACGCCTGCCCGCCCGCATCCGTCATCGCCCGTGACGTCACCATCCCCTCCTCCACCTGGGGAAACCGGCTGCTGGAGATCACCGACCCGGCGACCAACGTCTTCCCCCGCGGCGGAGGCATCGGCCAAGGCCTCGCCATGGGCATCGGCGCCGCACTCGGCCGTCCCGACACCCCCACCGTCGTCATCGCAGGCGACGGCGGCCTCGCCGTCCACCTCGGCGAACTCCTCACCCTCGCCCAGGAGCGGCCCCGGCTCACCCTCCTCGTCTTCAACGACGGAGGCTACGGCGTCCTGCGCAACATGCAGGACACCCACTTCCCCCGCCGCTCCGGAGTCGACCTCACCACCCCCGACTTCGCCGCGCTCGCCGCCGCCGTCGGACTGCCGTACGCCCGGATCGCCACCGAAGCGGACGCGGGCCCCGTCATCAAGGAAGCCACCGCCTCCGACGGTCCCACCCTCGTCGAGATCGACCTCGCCGCACTCGGCCCGATGAACACGCCGTTCACCCCGCCCGTCAAGCTCCCCTCGACCGCCACCGGACAAGGAGGCGACCCGCGATGACCACCAACGGACAAGAACCCCAGCTCGACCTGCTCGTCCACCGCATGACCTGGGAAGCCGACGGCGTCCTCGGCATCGAACTCACCCACCCGGACGGCACCCCCCTCCCCGCCTGGGCCCCCGGCGCACACATCGACGTACACACCGGCGGCCACATCCGCCAGTACTCCCTGTGCTCCGACCCCGCCGACCCCACCCGCTGGCGCATCGGCATCCTCAAGGAACCCGCATCCCGCGGCGGCTCCGCCCACATCCACACCCAGCTGCGGCCCGGCCAGACCCTCCGCGTCCAAGGCCCCCGCAACCACTTCGAACTCGACGCCGAAGGCAACGCCGGCAGCTTCCTCTTCATCGCAGGCGGCATCGGCATCACCCCGATCCTCGCCATGGCCCGCGAAGCGGCCCGCCGCGCCATCCCATGGCGCCTCGTCCACGGCGGCCGCACCCGCACCTCCATGGCCTTCGGAGCCGAACTCGCCGCACTCGCCGAACTCCCCGGCGGATCGGTCGAGTTCGTCCCCCAGGACGAGCAGGGCCACATCGACCTCGACACCCTCCTCGGCGACCTCCCCGCAGACACCCAGGTCTACTGCTGCGGACCGGAACCCCTCCTCGCCGCCGTCGAGGAACGCTGCCCCACCGCCCGCACGGAACGCTTCGCCGCCCCGACGGCAGCCCCCCGCGACGGAGAGGACACCGGCTTCGACGTCGTCTGCTCCCGCACCGGAACCACCGTCCAGGTCGGCCCCGACACCTCGGTCCTGGACGCACTCGAAGGCGCAGGAATCTCCGTGCCCTCCTCCTGCCGCGACGGCATCTGCGGCACCTGCGAGACCAAGGTCCTCGAAGGCACCCCCGACCACCGGGACTTCCTGCTCTCCGACACCGAGAAGGCCGCCGGCGCCTCGATGATGCTCTGCGTCTCCCGCGCCTGCACCCCGCGCCTCGTCCTCGACCTCTGAACCACCCCCGAAGGGAGCCGACATGACCACCCCGCAGTACCTCAACCCCCACCAGGCACGCACCGCCGACCCCACCCCGTACGAGAAGAAACTCGCCGCGGTGATCGAGGACGTCTTCGGCACCGGCGCCCACGACCTGCCCGGCCTCGTCGCCGGACTCAACGCCCGCGACCTGCCCGCCCCCGACGGCAACCCGTGGACCGAGGACACCTTCCGCACCGAGATGCGACGACTGGGAGCGTGAAACGACCATGACCACCGACACCGCAACACACACCGGCGAGACCACCCGGCCCTCCGAAGTCGCGCGCCCCGGCAACCGCACCGCCGACCGCCTCTTCACCACCGGCATACGCAATCAGTGGTACGCCGTCTGCCCCTCCGACTCCGTCCCCGCCGGCGGCATGAAGCGCCTCACCCTCCTCGGCGAGGAATGGCTCCTGTTCCGCCGCGCCGACGGCACCCTCCACATGCTCGAGGACCGCTGCCCCCACCGCGGCGCCCGGCTCTCCCTCGGCAAACACCTCGGCGACCGGATCGCCTGCTGGTACCACGGCGTCCAGGTCGACGGCACCGGCACCGTCGCCGCCGTACCCGGCCTGCCCGGCTGCAACCTCGAAGGCAAACAGCTCGTCGCCGCACCCCACGTCATCGAGACCGGCGGCGCGATCCTCGCCTACTTCGGGGACGACGAACACCCCGAACCGGCCCCCCTCGTCCTGCCGGAACAGCTCACCGACCCCGATGTCTCGGCCTTCCTCTGCTACGCGGAGTGGAACGTCAACTGGCGTTACGCCGTCGAGAACCTCCTCGACCCCATGCACGGGTCGTTCCTGCACCGCGACTCGCACAGCATGTCCGAAGGGCAGACCACCGCCCGCTTCCGGATCCGCGAGACCGAACGCGGCTTCTTCTTCGAGAAGACCGACCAGAGCGGCGTGAACTTCGACTGGGTCGAACTCTGCCGCACCGGCATCGACTGGGTCGACCTGACCATCCCGTACCCGCCCACCGCCGGCCCCGGCGGCCCGTTCGGCATCGTCGGCATGGCCACCCCGATCGACGAGGAGCGCTGCGCCGTCTTCTTCTGGCGCTACCGCCGCGTCACGGACTGGCAGCGCGACACCTGGCGCTTCCTCTACAAGACCGTGCTGGAGGACCGCCACTGGGACGTCCTCGAACAGGACCGGATCATGCTCGAAGAACTCCGCAGCGACGCCGACCAGGCGGAGAACCTGTACCAGCACGACCTGGGCGTCGTGCGAGTCCGCCGCATGTACCGCACGGAAGCAGAGACCCAGGCCCGGGCCGGCGCCACCGGCTGAGCCCGCCTCGCACACCACGACGTCCCCGGCCGCCGGGCAGGCTCGAGAACAAGCCCGCCCGGCGGCCGGGGTTCACGCACGGTCCGGCCCGTGCGGCGCATCAGCCCGCCCGGCGATCGACGACCGCACACGGACCGGCAGCGCCGTCAAGCCCGTCCGGCGACCGAGAACAAGGACGGCCACCGCACGCCGTCGGTCACTCCTCCTCCGCCGCCAGCACGGACCGCTCCAACTTCCCCAACAACCGCGCCAACTCCCGGCACTCCGCAGGAGTGAGCCCCGCCAGCATCCGCCGCTCGTTCTCCAGGTGCTCCGAGAACAGCTCGTCGATCGTCGACAGCCCCTCCTGCGTCAGCCGCGAATGCACCACCCGACGGTCCTCCGGGTCCCGCTCGCGAAGAATCAGCCCGTCCTTCTCCAACCGGTCGATCCGCAGCGTCACCCCCGCCGAACTGATCAGCCCCGAATCGGCCAGCTCACCCGCCGTACGACGAAACGGCGCACCCGCCCTGCGCAACGCGGTCAGCACATCGAACCCCGCCATCGACAGACCCTTGCGCTCCACCGGACGGGAGATCGCCGCGCTGTACCGCAGGAACGCCCGATGCAGCCGGCCGAACACCTCCAACGGCGCCGTGTCCAGATCCGGCCGCTCCCGCCGCCAGTCCTCGACGATCGACGCCACCGCATCCTGCCGCGTCGCGGAAGCCGTCTTCTTCGCCATCCCGGGCACCCTCCGTGCAGGAACACAATGGGCAAGAATCTTAGCCCTCAAAGGCCACACGGCCCGCGGCCACCCACCCGCATGCGCTCAGCCCTGCGAGAACTCCACCTGCGCACCCCTCACCCCATACGGCAGCATGGATCCATGTCCGTACTGACGCGCAACGAAGCGCAGACCCGAGCCCAGTTCCTCGACGTACAGCGGTACACCATCGACCTCGACCTGACCACCGGCGAGGACACCTTCGACTCCCGCACCGTCATCCAGTTCACCGCACGCGCCGCCGGGAACACCTTCGTCGAGCTCAAGCCCGCCACCCTGCGCTCCATCAGCCTCGACGGACACCCCCTCGACCCGGCCGACCTCACCGAGAACCGGTTCCCGCTCACCGCACTCACCGCAGGCCCCCACGAACTGCGCATCGACGCCGCCATGCACTACTCGCGCACCGGCGAAGGCATGCACCGCTTCACCGACCCCGCCGACGACGAAACCTACGTCTACACGCAGCTCTTCATGGAAGACGTCCAACGCGTCTTCGCCGCATTCGACCAACCCGACCTCAAATCCGTCTTCGCCCTCACCGTCACCGCCCCCGAAGGCTGGACCGTCCTCGGCAACGGCATCGCCACCCATCACACCGACGGCCGCTGGACCATCGCCGACACCCCCCTGCTCTCCACCTACCTCGTCGCCGTCGCCGCAGGCCCCTGGCACTCCCTCACCACCGAGCACGCCGGCCTGCCCTTCGGCCTCCACTGCCGCCGCTCCCTCGCCCCCCACCTCGACGCAGACGCCGACGAAATCCTCGACATCACCCGCGCCTGCTTCGACCGCTACCACGAGAAGTTCGACGAGCCCTACCCCTTCGACTCCTACGACCAGGCGTTCGTCCCCGAATTCAACGCCGGCGCCATGGAGAACCCCGGCCTCGTCACCTTCCGCGACGAATTCATCTACCGCTCCGCCGTCACCGACACCGAACGCCAGACCCGCGCCATGGTCATCGCCCACGAAATGGCCCACATGTGGTTCGGCGACCTCGTCACCCTCGCCTGGTGGGACGACATCTGGCTCAACGAGTCCTTCGCCGAATACATGGGCTACCAGACCCTCACCGAAGCCACCCGCTTCACCGACACCTGGATCGACTTCGGCGTGGCCCGCAAGGGCTGGGGATACGACGCCGACCAACGCCCCTCCACCCACCCCGTCGCCCCCGACCCCGCCGCCGTCCCCGACACCGCATCCGCGATGCTCAACTTCGACGGCATCTCCTACGCCAAGGGCGCATCAGCGCTGCGGCAACTCGTCACCTGGCTCGGCGAAAAGGACTTCCTCACCGGCATCAACACCCACTTCGCCCGCCACAGGTTCGCCAACGCCACCCTCGCCGACTTCATCGACAACCTCGCCTCCGCCACCGACCGCGACGTCCACGCCTGGGCCGAACAATGGCTCCGCACCACCGGAGTCGACACCCTCACCCCCCAGGTCAGCGAATCCGACGGCGCCTGGTCCGTCACCATCGACCGCAGCGGCAGCCGCCCCCACCGCATCGCCGTCGGCGCCTACGACCTCGCACTCGACACCCAGCCGGGACCCGACCGCCTCACCCTGCGCGACCGCTTCGAACTCGACGTCCCCCACGGCAACACCGCCAAGATCCACCCCGGACGCCGCCCCGTCCTCATCGTCCCCAACGACAACGACCTCACCTACGCCAAGGTCCGCCTCGACCCCGAATCCTGGAACACCGCCCTCCACACCCTCTCCGGCATCCCCGACGCCCTCACCCGAGCCGTCATCTGGAACACCGCCCGCGACATGGTCCGCGACGGCGAACTCCCCCCCACCACCTACCTCCAGGCAGCCCGCACCCACCTCCCGCACGAAACCGACCTCGCCCTCGTCCAAGGCGTCCTCGCCTTCGCCGACACCCAGATCACCCGCCGCTACACCACCCCCGACCAGCGCCCCACCGCCCTCGCCACCCTCACCGACCTCTGCCGCGACCTCATCCGCCGCACCGAGGACGGCACCAACCCCGGCCTGCGCCTCACCGCCGTACGCCACCTCATCGACGCCGCCACCCACCCCGACGCCCTCCTCGACTGGCTCACCGACGGCAGCGTCCCCGGCGGCCCCGAACTCGACCCCGAACTCCGCTGGCGCATCCTCACCCGCCTCTGCGTCCTCGGCGCCGCCGACGAACCCGCCATCGCCGCCGAACTCGCCCGCGACCCCAGCGCCACCGGACAGGAAGGCGCCGCCCGCTGCCGCGCCGCCCTCCCCACCCCGGAAGCCAAAGCCGCCGCCTGGCACGCCCTGTTCAACGACGACACCCTCTCCAACTACCTCTTCACCGCCACCGCCCAAGGCTTCTGGCAACCCGAACAGGCCGACCTCCTCCACACATACGTCCCCCGCTACTACCCCGAAGCGACCGCACTCGCCGCCCGCCGCGGCCCCGCCATCGCCGAAGCCGCAGGCAACAGCGCCTTCCCCCGGTACGCCATCGACACCGACAACCTCCACCTCGGCGAACAGGCCCTCGACGACCCCACCCTCACCCCCGCACTCCACCGCAAACTCACCGACCAGATCGACGACCTGCGCCGCGCTCTCGCCGTACGCAACGCCCACTGACCCACCCCACCCACGCCCCACACACCGCACCACCCGTGCCCGGCGCCACCCCACCACCACAGGGGAGACGCCGGGCACACCCATACCACCGGCACCACCACCAACCCCCCACTGCCCACCCCCCGTCCCCCTTTCGAGTTCAGATCACCACGCTCACCGGCTGCGCCACCAGAAACCCGGACAAGCTGGCATGTCCACCCGCGCGCACCCGAAGGGCCCACCACCCATGCCGACCCCACCCCTCGCCGGATCCACCACCGGACCCGACGCGCTGCGCCCCCTCCTCGACACCGTCCTCACCGCACTCCACGACGGAGCCCACCAACGAAACGGCCCCCTCCCCGCCGGCGGACCCTCCGCCACCACCCGCCGCATACGCGCCGCCACCCACCCCGTCATCCCCGACCACGGCACCGGTCCCCACCACGCCCTGCGCACCCTCGTCACCGCGCTCGCCCAAGGCTCCGCAGACCCCGCACACCCCCACTGCGCAGCCCACCTCCACACCCCACCCCTCGCCCTGGCCACCGCAGCCGACCTCGCCGCCTCCGCCCTCAACCCCTCCATGGACTCCTGGGACCAGGCACCCGCCGCCTCAACCCTCGAAGCCGACACCACCGCCGCACTCGCCGCCGAGATCTACCCCCACCACCCCACCCCCGACGCCCTCATCACCACCGGCGGCACCGAAGCCAACCAACTCGCCCTCCTCCTCGCCCGCGAACGCCACGGCCCCGTACAAACCATCTGCGCCACCAACGCTCACCACAGCATCAACCGCGCCACCTGGCTCCTCGGACTTCCCGAACCCCTCACCATCCCCGCCCCCACCGGCGTCATGGACCTCACCGCACTCGAAGAAACCCTCACCCGACACCACCACCGCCCCCTCCTCGTCACCGCCACCGCAGGCACCACCGACACCGGCCAGATCGACCCCCTGAACGACATCGCCGACCTCTGCACCACCCACGGCGCCGAGCTCCATATCGACGCCGCTTACGGCGGCCCCCTCCTCTTCAGCCCCACCCACCGCACCGAACTCCACGGCCTCGACCGCGCCCACAGCGTCACCCTCGACCTGCACAAACTCGGCTGGCAGCCGGCACCCGCCGGCATCCTCGCCGTCCCCGACCACCACCACCTCCACCCCCTCACCCACCAGGCCCCCTACCTCAACGCCCACGACGACACCGAAGCCGGCCTCCCCGACCTCCTCGGCCGCTCACTGCGCACCACCCGCCGGCCCGACGCCCTCAAAATCGCCGTCACCCTCCAAGCCCTCGGCCGCACCGGACTCGCCGACCTCATCGACCGCACCATCACCACCGCCCACCAACTCGCCGACCTGATCACCCACACCCCCACCCTCGACCTCTACGCCCGCCCCACCATCACCACCGTCCTCTTCCGCCCCACCGACACCGACGACCACACCGTCGCCACCATCCGCCGCACCCTCCTCACCCACGGCCGAGCCGTCCTCGGCCGCGCCCACGCCCACAACCGCCTCTGGCTCAAAGCCACCCTCCTGAACCCACACACCACCCCCCACGACCTCCAAACCCTCCTCGACCACGTCACCCACCTCGCCCACCAGCTCAAGAAAGGCAACACACCCCGATGACCGACCGACCCACCCCCGCACCCGACCAGCCACACGACCTCGTCGGCATCGGCATCGGCCCCTTCAACCTCTCCCTCGCCGCCCTCGCCCACGGCATCCCCGCCAACCCCCACCCCCTCACCGCGACCTTCTACGAACAACGCCCCGCCTTCCACTGGCACCCCGGCCTCCTCATCGACGGCGCCAGCCTCCAAGTCCCCTTCCTCGCAGACCTCGTCACCCTCGCCGACCCCGCAAGCCCCTGGACCTTCCTCAACTACCTACGCAGCCGCGACCGCCTCTTCCCCTTCTACTTCGCCGAGCGCTTCCACATCCAACGCGCCGAATACGACGCCTACTGCCGCTGGGTCACCGACCAACTCCCCGGACTCCACTTCAGCCACCAGGTCGACGCCATCCGCTGGAACCCCGAACGCAACCTCTTCGAAGTCGACTTCACCCAGCTCGACACCCACGGCGAAGCCGAAGCCCTCGGCCGCACCTACACCCGCCACATCGCCCTCGGCATCGGCACCGAACCCTTCATCCCCGCCCCCCTCAAACCCCTCGCCGACGCCGACTCCGTCCCCGTCATCCACTCCGCCGACTACCTCCACCACCGCGAGCAACTCCTCCAGGCCGAACACATCACCGTCATCGGCTCCGGCCAGTCAGGCGCCGAGATCTTCCTCGACCTCCTCCGCGCACGCCCCGCCGGACACGAAAAACTCCACTGGCTCGCCCGCACCCACGCCTTCGCCCCCATGGAGTACTCCAAACTCGGCCTCGAACACTTCACCCCCGACTACAGCCGCTACTTCCACGCACTCCCCGAACACGTACGCGACGAACTCGTCCCCCACCAATGGCAACTCCACAAAGGCATCGACGCCGACACCATCGCCGCCATCCACGACGAGCTCTACCGCCGCACCCTCCACGGCGGCTGGCCCGACACCACCCTCACCCCCGGCGTCCACGTACGCACCGCAGGCCGACTCGCCAACGCCCGCGTCGAACTCCACCTCGAACACACCCAACAAGGCACCCGCACCCGCCTCACCACCGACGCGGTCATCCTCGCCACCGGCTACCGCGAACGCTCCCTCGACCGCATCCTCACCGGCCTCCACCCCCACATCCGCCGTGACACCAGCGGCCGCCCCCGCATCGACGACCAGTTCCGCCTCGAACTCGACCCCACCGTCACCGGCAACATCTACGTCCAGAACGCCGAACGGCACACCCACGGCGTCGGCGCCCCCGACCTCGGACTCGCCGCCTGGCGCAGCGCCACCATCCTCAACAACCTCACCCGCACCGACGCCTACCCCCTCCCACATCGCACCGCCTTCACCACCTTCGGCCTCACCCCCCAGAACACCCCCAAGATCCCCCACCAGCACCCCGGACTCATCCCGCTCGTGCAAGGCAACTGACCACCCCCGTACACACAGAAGCGGCCGCCTCCCACGTAAGGGAGACGGCCGCCCGAAGAACGAACCGTTAGAACACCGGCACGCCGTCCCGCGTCAGACGCCAGTCCACCGAAGCGAACTGCGAACCATCCACCGAACCCTTCGCCTGCACCCACGCAATGATCGTGTTGCGGATCTCCTCCGAATTCGCCCAGAGCTGCTTCGCAGCCGGCACATGCGGGAAGTTACCGCCACCGCTCGCCCGATAGTTGTTCACCGCCAGCACGAACTGAGCCGCCGGATCGATCGCCTTGCCCTCGAACGACAGATTCACGATCCGCGAACCGTTCGGCTTCGCAATATCGATGTCGTACGTCAGACCCGACACCGCGTCATAGTTGTAGTCTGGCGTGTTGTCCGCATTCGTCAGCTTCGCCGTGTCCACCGGGGCGCCGGCCGCCGTCTGCACGTAATACCGCGCCGAGAACTCCAGATAATCCTTGATCTGCGCACCCGTCAACAGGCGTGCCTCGAGCGTGTTCTCGAACGGATACAGCCCCGCCGCATCCTTGATCGTCACATCGCCGGCAGGGATCTGCGCCGTACGCGAGAAACACGACGCCTGCGACAGCACCGGAAGCGACGCATACGCGCCACCGGCCAGAGCGGCCTTCACCGTCTCCGCCTGAACCACATTGATCAGATCAATGATCGGCTCGTCCTTCCACGCCGCCTCCGCCGTCGTCATCGCGGCCGTCGACGTACCGATCACCTGATTGACGTACGCCACAACCTTCTTGTGCTCGTCCGCCAGCAACCCCGTGATCTTCGGGTCCTCCGCCACCGTGTTCGAGTTCAACACCTGCGAACCCGCACGCTCCACCACCCAGCGGCCCTTCTCCCACACCAGATCGAAGTCGAACAGCGTCAGCCGCTGCCCCCACTTCAACGGCTCGGAGAGCACCACCTGCTTGCCCGTCTCCTTGTTCTCCACGAAGTACTCGGGGATCTCCAGATGGGCATGACCGACAAGAATCGCATCGATACCCGGCACCTGCTCCGCCACCAGAGCCGCCGCATTCTCCACATACGGAACCTGATCACCGTACGACGACGTCCCACTCGTCCCCGAGTGCGCCGACACGATCACGACATCCGCACCCATGGACCGAAGCCGCGGCACGAACTTCGCCGCCTGCTCCTCCAGCCCCGGGAACACCATCTTCCCGCTGACATTCACCTTGTCCCAGATCGCGATCCCCGGGTTCGTCAGACCCAGAATCGCCACCTTCACATCCGGACCGTGCGGCGTACGTATCCGCTTGATCACGTACGGAGCGAACGCCGGCTGCAGCGTCTTCGCATCCAGCGCATTCGCACCCAGCAGCGGAAAATCACACTGCTCCTCGAACTTCCGCAGCACCGGAATGCCGTAGTTGAACTCATGGTTGCCCAGCGCCGCCGCGTCATACCCGATCGCGTTCATCGCCTGCGCCATCGGATGCACCGGACCACGCTTCGCCGTGATCGGATCGATCTTCGCGTAGTAGTACGACAACTGCGTGCCCTGGATCGTGTCACCCGCATCGATCATCAGGGTGTTGTGCCGGCCCTTCTCCGCACGGACCTGCTCCACAAGCGTCGAGATCTTCGCCAGACCCACATCGTTGTGCGCCTTGTCGTCGAACTCCTTGTCCGTGAAGTAGTCCCAGTTGAAGACATTCCCATGCAGATCGGTCGTCCCCATCACCGTGAACGAGTACCGCTTCGGCGGACGACCGTTCCCGCGGCCGTGGGCCTCTGCAGGCACAGCCGCACCCCCAGCCATCGCCACGCCGGCCCCGGCCGCAGCCGATGTGCCCAGGAACGTCCTTCGGTTCAGCGGCATCTCTACTCCCACAGATCAGATCTCGTACTACACAACGCGCGTAGATAATGACCCACCGGCCACCCCCGGCAACACCCCCCGCAGGTTTCTATCTGATGACCACGCCGGTCACACCCCCGATGCGACAGTGGACCCGTGACCCACACACCAGCCCCCTACGGCACCCCTGACCACCCCCGCGTCGCCGTACGCGGCGAAGCCCACCTCGACGTCGACCCCGAAACCGCCCACATCACCATCACCGTCACCACCCGCGGCAAAGACCGCCGCACAACCCTGGAAGACCTCACCCGACGCAACACCGACGTCCTCGAACTCGCACGCACCTACGGACAGGCCGTCGAAAAACTCGAAACCGGCGCCCTCTCCATCACCCCCGAACTCACCGCACGCGGACGCGACGAAAAAATCCGCGCCTACCACGGCCGCGTCCACATCACCGCCGTCCTCAACGACTTCACCGCACTCGGCGAACTCACCACCCGCATCGCCGACCTCGACATGACCCGCATCAACGGCCCCTGGTGGGCCCTGCGCCCCGACTCACCCGCCCACGGCGAAGCCCGCCGTCAAGCCGTACGAGAAGCCGTCCAGCGCGCCCGCGAATACGCCGAAGCCCTCGGCACCCACCTCACCGCCCTCCTCGAGCTCGCCGACCTCGGCGCCGAGAACACCGCCCCCATCCCACCCATGCCCACCGCACCCGGCAGCCTCCGCGCCCGCGCCGCATACGGCGGAGCAGAACCCGAAACACCCCCCGCCCTCGACCTCGAACCCCAACGACAGACCGTCCACGCCCAGGTGAACGCCCGCTTCACCATGGCACCCCCAAAACTCTGAACAGAATGCTCATCAGAGCGCCCCCATGCACAATTCAACACTTGTCAATAACCCTTCACCCAAAGGTTGTTGAGTCGACACGCAGACCCAAATCGCTACCCGTAGGTAAGGTCTAGGCTCAAACCATGCGCCGAGCAAAAATTGTCTGCACCCTGGGCCCAGCCACCGACACATACGACCAGATCAAGGCACTCGTCGAAGCCGGAATGGACATCGCCCGCTTCAACCTCAGCCACGGCACCTACGCCGAACACGAACAGCGCTACCGCCACGTACGCAAAGCCTCCGACGAAACCGGCCACAGCGTCGGCATCCTCGCCGACCTTCAAGGCCCGAAGATCCGCCTCGGCCGCTTCCGCGAAGGCCCCGTACTCCTTGAACGCGGCGACACCTTCACCATCACCACCGAACCCATCGAAGGCGACCGCAACACCTGCGGCACCACCTACGACGGCCTCAACACCGACGTCACCCCCGGCGAACGCATCCTCGTCGACGACGGCCGCGTCACCCTCCAAGTCACCGACATCGACGGCCCCCGCGTCCACACCACCGTCATCGAAGGAGGCATGGTCTCCGACAACAAAGGCCTCAACCTCCCCGGCGTCGCCGTCTCCGTCCCCGCCCTCTCCGACAAGGACATCGAAGACCTCCGCTGGGCCCTGCGCACCGGCGCCGACATCATCGCCCTCTCCTTCGTACGCAGCGGACGCGACATCGACGACGTCCACCGCATCATGGACGAAGAAGGCCGCCGCCTCCCCGTCATCGCCAAAGTCGAAAAACCCCAGGCCGTCGAAAACATCGACGACATCGTCGCCGCATTCGACGGCATCATGGTCGCCCGCGGCGACCTCGGCGTCGAAATGCCCCTCGAACAAGTCCCCATCGTCCAGAAGCGCGCCATCAAACTCGCCAAGCGCAACGCCAAACCGGTCATCGTCGCCACCCAGATGCTCGACTCGATGATCGACAATTCCCGGCCTACCCGCGCCGAAGCATCCGACGTCGCCAACGCCGTCATCGACGGCACCGACGCGGTCATGCTCTCCGGCGAAACCAGCGTCGGCAAATACCCCATCGAAACGGTCCGCACGATGTCCCGCATCGTCGAAGCCGCCGAGGAAGACATCCTCGCCAAGGGCCTGCCCCCGCTCACCGACCGCAACAAGCCCCGCACCCAGGGCGGCGCGGTCGCCCGCGCAGCAGCCGAGATGGGCGACTTCCTCGGCGCGAAATTCCTCGTCGCCTTCACCCAGAGCGGCGACACGGTCAAGCGGCTCTCCCGCTACCGCTCACCCATCCCGCTCCTTGCCTTCACCCCGGACCCGGCCACCCGCTCCCAGCTGAACCTCACCTGGGGCGTCGAGACCTTCCTCGGCCCGCACGTCGACTCCACAGACGCGATGGTCGCCCAGGTCGATGAGGAGCTCCTGCGGATCGGCCGCTGCGAGAAGGGCGACATCGTGGTCATCACGGCCGGCTCCCCGCCCGGAGTCCCGGGCTCGACGAACCTGGTCCGCGTGCACCACATCGGCGAGGACGACAGCCCCAAGTAGCACCGACCGGCACAGGGGGCGTCACGGCGTCCGGCACGCACATCTGCGGCGCCGTCGTCCATTCCCATGGCTCCTTCACCCGCCCCATGTGCCAGGTCGGCGCATATCGGTCGTCGGTGCCTCGGCCGACACTCCGGGAGGACGCCTGCCCCGAGTTCGGCCCGCCCCCGGCCTTCGATGCCAAGATCCAAGGTGATCTGCACGGCGAGCGCCATCGAACCGTCAACGCCCCCATCCGCACGGCCGTGCGGGCTCGCGGGCGCTGCCGGACGAAGCAGTGCCCTCACGTGCGTCCGTATGGCGATCACGAGCCCGGGACCCGGCCGGCAAGGGTCGCCGAAAGGCGGACCATGCGCCGCAAGGCCCCTTTTAACGCCTTGTCGATCGCCTTCGTGGGCCGCCGCCCTGCCCGGCAACCACCAAGACCTCAACAACGCCTGTCAGTCATCGTGTTGACCACCCGTCCGGCCTCGCCGGCATCCCGGGGTGACACTCCGACGACACAAGTCCGTCTCGTGCCTCGATGAGGACCGCGAGTCCGACACGGGGCGGGCAGGCGCTCGGTCGTGACCCTCCGCCGGACGTCCACGCCTGCCGCGAAAGGGTCCACGAACATGCGTCGGCCCCGTCCACGGCCCGCCTTCCCAGCCTCCGCTCCTCATGGGCCCTGACCCGCTTCCGCACGTGCCCTTCTCGGACAACTGCGGGGTCGAGGCCAAGGTGCAGAACTACGTCCGCAACGCGGGCAACGGGATCATGACCTCAGGCGCCTACCCAGGAAGGATGCAGCGAGGCAGACCATCTGACCCAGGCCGCGATGCGGTCCACCCGCCAAACGGCCCAGATCCTGCAGGCCATGAGGAACAACCCTGGACTCGCGCGAGCGAGAGCCAGCAGGGCCATGATGTTCGCAGGCAAGGGGCTGCTGGTGGGCGGCATCGACTTGACCGCCTGTTCCAACCACCAGTCCACTGACGGTGACATCCCCCTGACAGCCACAGAAACCGCAGTCGATACCGTCGCGGTCATGGCCGCGACAAAAGAAGGCGCCACTCTCGGGGCGGCGATCTGCACCGCCATCGCACCCGGCGTAGGAACCGTCATCGGTAGAGCCACCGGCGCCGGAGCGTCACCGGCATCCTGGCGACAGGCACCCTCAACAACGTCATATCGAACGGCTGGAAAAGCGTGAAGGGCTCGTTCAGCTGACCGCCGGACCGAAACAGGGCGCCGGGTGGGCCCGAGCAACACATGGAGAGATCACGCAATGCCGTACTTCATCGGACTCTTCTTCGTGGCCGGGTCCACATACATGACCTGGAAGGCAACCCAGCTCTGGCGCCACGCCGACCTGGTCGACTTCTTCATACAGACCCTCTCCTTCATGCCGTTCGGCAAGGAGGTCAAACGAGGAGAGATACGTTCCCTCGGCCTCACCGCCGTCTCGCTCTGGGGCGTCACGACCCTTCTCCTCATGGGCCTCCTGGACGTTGAGATGACCGGCCCGACCACCGTTCTGTTCGCCATCACGACGGTGATCGTTCTTCTCTGCCTCCTGTGCGAAATCAGCGTCATCCTGTTCAACGCTCCGAAAATCGTCGTACCACCCCACATGCGTTCCGACCCGGGCCTCCTGGCCGCGCGCAAAGCAAGCCGGTCGACCGGACCGAAACGGCTCAAGCCCTGAGACGACGGTCCCCGCGGCCACGCCTTGCGCACGGCACGCGAGCGCCGTGGTCGCCCCCTGACCCCCTCCAGCGGATCCCCATCGGCACCGACGGGGGCCCCACGTCAGCGTGGCCGCGCGCGCCGTCCTGAACCTGGTGCCGCGCGGGCACCTCATGACCCACACCGTGATCAGTCCACCGTCCGCGCGATACAGATACCCGCCCGGCACCACGCCCGATCCGGCTTGCTTCGTGCCTTCGCCACCGTCGCCGACCTCATGGTCCGAGCATCTCGTGGGACTTTCACGAAATCGGTCGTCAGTGCTTCGGCCCGACGTGAGCGTCCATGAGGGCGACGGACGCCCGTCGGGCGACGGAGATGTTGTATTTCTTGCCTGCGCGCGTGCAGTGCTTCCACTCGACGCCCAGCTTGTCGAGGGTGTCGGTGTAGAGCCTCCGGATGTCGTCCGAGACGTTGGTGAACCAGTACCTCGGGTACTCGTAGCGCTTTCGCTCGCCACCCACGATGCGGGTTGTCCAGTTCGTGATCCGGCAGCCATCGGAGTGGATGAGCCCCCGGATGAATGCCCAGGGGTTCGCATCGACGATCCTCTGCTGCCAGGGCTCCAGCGCGATCTCGCGTTCGTGCTTCTTACCGCGCCCGTGCTGTGGGAAGAGGCAGAGAAGGTGCTTCGAGTAGACCTTGATGTTGTGGCAACCCGTCTTACGGACCCGGCAGGTGGCATTGGCCGGGAACACCTTGCGCATCGCGGCCTCGGCCTCGTCCTGAATGCCGGGCCAGGAGTCGTCGAGAGTGATCATGAGGTTGGGCACTCGATGCTGCGAATGCTGGCTTACATGGCCGTCACCCAGGTACAGGCCCAGGAGGTACGAATAGGCGATTGTGTCGAGATCGACGCCGTCGCACCGATGACACTTCGGGTTGTGTGACCCCGGACACTCGCCCCGCTTGGAGCGATCAACGTGGAGCCAGTACGAGACGGTGCCGCGAGGCACATTCAGCTGACGTGCGACGTCCGCGCTCTTTGCGCCGGACCGGAGGAGGTTGAGCGCCTTCTGGCGCACCTCTATGCCGTGGAAGTTCACATGACCACCTTGTGTGACGAGTGGTGGCCATGAGTAGCAAAGAGCGGATGTTCACGAGAACGTGAACATCCGCATTGTGGAGTAGTGCCGGGTATGGGATTCGAACCCACATGTCCTTTCGGACAGAGGTGTTTGAGACCTCCGCGTCAGCCAGTTGCGCCAACCCGGCTTAGTAGCCGGTCAGAAGTGTACCTGGTGACAGAAGCGCGCAGCAGGTAGGTAGGCTGCTTTCGCAGCAGCACTGCCCTTATACGAGGAGCCCCGTGACCACGCCCGAGTCGCCCCAGCCCGTCGCCGACGACGACAAGTCGCACGTCCCGCCGCTGACGACCCGCGTCGTCATCGCCGAGGACGAGGCGCTCATCCGCCTCGACCTCAAAGAGATGCTCGAAGAAGAGGGCTACGCGGTCGTCGGCGAGGCCGGTGACGGCGAGAGGGCGGTCGAGCTGGCCCGGGAGCACCGGCCGGACCTCGTCATCCTCGATGTGAAGATGCCGATCCTCGACGGCATCTCCGCTGCGGAGAAGATCTCCGAGGAGTCCATCGCGCCCGTTCTCATGCTGACGGCGTTCTCGCAGCGTGATCTCGTGGAGCGGGCCCGGGACGCCGGTGCGATGGCGTATCTCGTGAAGCCGTTCAGCAAGAGCGATGTGGTGCCGGCGATCGAGATGGCGGTGTCGCGGTTCGCGGAGCTGAAGGCGCTGGAGTCCGAGGTTGCGGATCTTGCGCAGCGGCTGGAGACGCGGAAGCTGGTGGATCGGGCGAAGAGCATTCTGCAGACGGATTACGGGTTGTCGGAGCCGGCGGCGTTCCGGTGGATTCAGAAGACGTCGATGGATCGTCGGTTGTCGATGCAGCAGCTTGCCGAGGCGTTGATCGAGGATGCCGAGGAGAAGAAGCGGGCGGCGAGGGACGGCGCGTAGTCGCTGGGTTTGTACGGATGAGGCCCGCGCCCCGGATGGATCGGGGTGCGGGCCTCATCCGTGTGGTGCGGTGGGTCAGTCCTCGCCGAGGTAGGCCTTGCGGACGGATTCGTCGTGGAGGAGGTCTGCGCCGGTGCCGGAGAGGACGATGTTGCCGACCTCCATGACGTGGCCCTGGTCCGCGAGGGAGAGGGCTGCTTGGGCGTTCTGCTCGACGAGCAGGATCGTGGTGCCCGCCGCCTTGAGTTCGACGATGGTCTCCATGATCTTCTGCATCATGATCGGCGAGAGGCCCATGGAGGGCTCGTCGAGCATGAGCAGTTTGGGCTGGGACATGAGTGCGCGTCCCATGGCGAGCATCTGCTGCTCGCCGCCGGAGAGGGTGCCTGCGGCCTGCTTCCTGCGTTCCCCGAGGATGGGGAAGAGGTCGTAGGAGCGCTGGATGTCCTTTTGGATGCCTGCCTTGTCGGAGCGCAGGAATGCTCCGAGTTGGAGGTTTTCGGCGATCGTCAGCCGGGGGAAGATGTGGCGTCCCTCGGGGGAGTGGGCGAGGCCCAGGGCGACGATTTTGTGGGCGGGGATGTTGGTGAGTGGTTTGCCCTCGAAGAGGATTTGGCCGCCGGTGGGCTTGAGGAGGCCGGAGAGGGTGCGCAGGGTGGTGGTTTTGCCCGCGCCGTTGGTGCCGATGAGGGTGACGACCTGGCCGGCTTCGACGGTGAAGGAGATGCCTTTGACGGCTTCGATCTTGCCGTAGGCGACCTTGAGGTCTTCGACCTCGAGCAGTGCGGTCACTGGGCGTTTCCTTCCGTGCTGGTGTTGCTCTGTGCTCCGGAGGCTTCGGCGGCCTCGACTTCGGCGACTTCTTCGGCGCCGGGGGCGCCTTCGAAGGGGGTGCCGAGGTAGGCGGCGATGACGCGGTCGTCGCTCTGGACGACTTCCGAGGTTCCTTCGACGAGCTTTTCGCCTTGGACGAGACAGGCGACGCGGTCGCACAGGTTGAAGATGAAGCGCATGTCGTGCTCGATGACGAGGACGGCGATGCCTTGGTCGCGGATGGCGAAGATGAGTTCTTCGGTGACGCGGGTTTCTTGGGGGTTCATGCCGGCGGTGGGCTCGTCGAGGAGGAGGAGTCCGGGGTCGCTGGCGAGGGCGCGGGCGATTTCCAGCTTGCGCTGGTCTCCGTAGGGGAGGTTGCGCGCGAGGTGGTCTGCTTTGTCCTGGAGGCCGATGAACTCGAGGAGTTCCATGGCGCGGGCGTGGGATGCGGCTTCGGCTTTTTTGAAGCCGGGGCCGCGCAGGAGGGCCGACCAGAGGCCTTCCTTGGTGCGGGTGTGGCGGCCGACGAGGACGTTTTCCAGGACGGTCATGTTGGCGAAGAGCCGGATGTTCTGGAAGGTGCGTGCCACGCCGGCTTTGGTGACGAGGTGTGGTTTGGGCGGGAGTACGGAGCCCTTGTAGCTGACGGTGCCTTCGGTGGGGACGTAGAGCCCGGTGAGGCAGTTGAAGAAGGTGGTCTTGCCGGCGCCGTTGGGGCCGATGAGGCCGACGATTTCGCCTGCGTTGACGGTGAAGTCGACGTTGCGTACGGCGGTGAGTCCGCCGAATCGCATGGTGACTCCGGTGGCCTCAAGGACGGGGGTGCCGGTCTTGGGGGTGCCTTCGGTGATGGTGTCGGTGGTCATTTCGGCTGTCACGCCCCCGCCTTGGCGATGCCGGCGCCGGTTTCTTCGGACTGCCGTGGTTCTGGTACGTCGATGGGGTCGTTCTCGTGGTATTCGAGTTGCTGTCGCTTGTTGGCGACGACTCCTTCGGGGCGGAAGCGCATCAGGAGGATGAGCGCGAGGCCGAAGAAGAGCAGCTGGTAGTCGTTGAGGAACTGCAGTTTGGTCGGGATGACGTACAGCAGTGTGGCGCCGAGCAGGGGTCCGGTGATGGTTCCCATGCCGCCGAGGATGACGGCGGCGAGGAGGAACGCGGAGCTGGGCGGTACGGGTCCGGCGAAGACGTACATCTCGGGGACGACGGTGTGCTGTACGTGGGCTTGTACGGTGCCGGCGAGGCCGGCGAGGGTGGCGCCGAGTGCGAAGGCGATGAGTTTGACGCGGAAGCCGTTGATGCCCATGGCGGTGGCGGCTGTTTCGTCTTCGCGGATGGCGACCCAGGCGCGGCCGATGCGGGAGTTGCCTGCGCGGGCGAAGATCGTGACGACGAGTGCCGTGCAGAGCAGCATCAGCCAGAAGTAGTTGGCGTAGGAGCCGAGGGTGAAGCCGCCGATGGTGTGTTCTGCCCCGAAGTCGTATCCGAAGAATTTGAGGTCGGGGATGTTGGGGACGCCGTTGGGGCCGTTGGTGACGCTGGGGCCGGAGGTGCCGTCGAGGTTGCCCATGGTGATTCGGAAGATTTCTCCGAAGCCGAGGGTGACGATGGCGAGGTAGTCGCCGCGCAGTCGCAGGGTGGGGGCGCCGATGAGGACGCCGAAGATCAGCGATGCGGCGGCGCCGGTGAGGGCGGCGGCCCAGAACGGGAGGTGGACGCCGAAGGTTGAGGCGGTCGATCCGGAGACGAGGGCGGCGGTGTAGGCGCCTACGCCGAGGAAGGCGACGTATCCGAGGTCGAGCAGTCCGGCGAGGCCGACGACGACGTTGAGGCCGAGGGCGACGGTCGCGAAGATCAGGATGCTGACGGCGAGGAGGGTGAACTGGTCGGTGTTCTGGGTGAACGGGAAGACCGCGGCTGCCGCGAAGGCGGCGATGACGGTGACCTTGCGGTGTTCGGTGGTGAGTGCCTTGAGGCGGGCGCTCAGTCCGGAGCGGGAGAGCGTGGCGACGCCGAAGGCGGCGAGGATCAGGAAGCCGACGAATTGTTCGCTTTCGGCCTGGAGTCCGTAGGAGGCGACGAACAGGCCGATGGCGAATGCGGCGGCGATGACGAGGATTTGGGCCCAGGAGGGGAGTGCTTTGGGCCGGGCGAGTTTGGTGCTGCCGATGCCGAAGACTGCGGCGAGCGCCTTCTTGAGGCCGCCGGCGGTGGGGTCGGTGTCGCGGTGGAGCGGCAGTCCGAGTGCGGCGAGCAGGGTGATGAGGGAGGCTGCCGCGGCGACGAATCCGCCGGGTTCCAGGTTGGCGATGCCGCCGAGTTCCTGGGCGATGGCGATGACGGTGTACCAGGTGGTGCCGAAGGTGCCGAGTGCGATGAGTAGCAGGGCGTTGTTGCTGCCTGCGGGGTTGAGCCAGCAGAGGCCGCGTGCGCCGTGGCCTGCGAGGGCGAACAGCAGGGTGAGGGCGGCGCCGACGAGGGTGATGACCTGGAGGCCGCCGGGGTAGCCGGTGACGGTGAGGTCGCCGGGGAATTCGTCGGTCCAGGTCCAGGCGAGGAAGGTGCTCGCGAGGGTGGCGATGGCTCCGATGGTGGTGGCGAGTCGTGCGCCGGCCTCGGGGAGCGGGATGACGGGGGTGGTCTCGTGAGTGTTTGTCATGGGTATCACGCCCTGTCCGCGACACGTTCGCCGAGCAGGCCTTGTGGCCTGACCAGGAGGACGACGATGAGCAGGACGAACGCCCAGACGTTGGCCCAGGCTCCGCCGCCGAGCTTGTCCATCCCGGGGATGTCCTGGATGTACTGGATGGAGAGGGCTTCGGCGAGGCCGAGTACGACGCCGCCGAGCATGGCGCCGTAGATGTTGCCGATGCCGCCGAGGACGGCTGCGGTGAAGGCCTTGAGGCCGGCGATGAAGCCCATCTCGTAGTTGATCTGGCCGTACTTGAGGCCGGAGGAGACCGCTGCGACCGCGGCGAAGGCGGCGCCGATGGCGAAGGCCATCACGATGATGCGGTTGGTGTTGATGCCCATGAGCTGGGCGGTGTCGGGGTCCTGTGCGGTGGCCTGCATGGCGCGGCCGGAGCGGCTCTTGGCGACGAAGACGCCGAGGGCGAGCATGCACAGAGGTGCGGCGACGAGGAGGAAGAGGTCTGCGCGCTGGATCTGCAGGTTGTCGGTGATCTTGAAGGCGTCGCCGGTGAATTCGGGGAAGCTGCGGGCCTTCTTGGCGTCGGGGTAGAAGCCCCAGACGATCTGCTGCAGTGCGATGGAGAGACCGATTGCGGTGATCAGCGGGGCCAGGCGGGGCGCGGTGCGCAGTGGCCGGTAGGCGAATCTTTCGGCGGCGGTGGCGATGGCCACCGAGGCTATGACGCCGCCGATGAGCATGAGCGGGATGGCCATCCACAGGGCTGTTCCGCTGGGGAGCCAGAGGTAGATGGTGAGGGCGCCGAAGCCCCCGATCATGAAGATCTCGCCGTGGGCGAAGTTGATGAGCTGGACGATCCCGTACACCATGGTGTAGCCGATGGCGATGAGGCCATAGAGGGCACCGAGGGTCAGGCCGTTGGCCAGCGTTTGCGGCAGTTCGTGCACCGCAGGCCTCCGATGAGCGTGTCGGATATGACACCGCGCGAGGGCGCTGTTTGCGCCCTCGCGCGGTCTGGTTCAAGTCGTGCGGGTCGTGCGGGGTGTTGCGGTGGTCAGTCCTTGAAGGTCTCGCTCTTCACGGACTCCCACTTGCCGCCCTTGACCTCGTACACGGTGAGCTGCTTGTTGGTGGTGTCGCCGTACTCGTCGAAGGCGACCTTGCCGGTCACGCCGTCGAAGGAGACCTTGGCCATGGCCTCGGTGATCTTGGCGCGGGCGTCGTCGGGCAGCTTGCCGTCGTTTTCGGCGACGACGGCCTTGACGGCCTGGATGATGGACCAGGCGGCGTCGTAGGAGTAGCCGCCGTAGGCCGCGTAGGGGTCCTTGTAGCCGCCTGCGGAGTAGTCGGCGATGAACTTCTTGGCGGTGTCGAGCTGCTCGACCGGGTAGCCGACCGAGGTGGCGAGGTCACCGTCGTTGGCGACGCCGGACGCCGAGATGAAGGCGGGGTCGTAGATGCCGTCGCCACCCATGGCGGGGATCTTCGCTCCGGCCTTCTTGATCTGGTCGGAGAGGAGGCCGCCCTCGGGGTACTGGCCGCCGAAGTAGACGGAGTCGGCGCCGGAGTTCTTGACCTTGTCGGCGGTGCTGGAGAAGTCGGTCTCCTTCACCGTGACGTGGTCGGTGCCGACGACCTTGCCGCCCAGGCGCTCGAACTCCTTGGAGAAGATGGCTGCGAGGCCGGCGCCGTAGGTCTGCTTGTCGTCGACGACGTAGACCTTCCGCTTCTTCGCGTCGTTGTAGTAGTACTGCGCGGCGAAGCGGCCCTGGATGACGTCCGTGGTGGCCGTACGGAAGTAGGTGTCGAAGGGGCGCTTGAGGTCGCCGCTGCCCCAGTTGTCGCCCTGGCTGAGCGCCGGGTTGGTGTTGGCCGGCGAGACCTGGGTGAGGTGGGCCTTGGCGAAGTCGCTCTGCATCGACTGCGACACACCGGAGTTCAGCGGGCCGACGACGCCGAGGACGTCCTTGTTGGCGACGAGCGTCACGGCGTTCTGGTGGCCGGTGGCCGGTACGGCCTGGTCGTCCATTTCCTGGATCTTGAAGGTGACGCCGGGGACTTCTTTGTTCTTGTTCGCCGTCTTGGCGGCGAGGTCCACGGAGTTCTTGATGCCCTGGCCGAGGGCGGAGAGCGAGCCCGTGAGCGGGGCGTCCACGCCGATGATCACGGTGGTGTTCTTGTCGCCGCTGCTCTTGTTGTCGTCGCGCGAACCGCAAGCGGTCAAGGTAAGAGCACCGGTGGTCATCACAGCGGTGAGAATGAGCAAGGAACGGTGTCGCACGGTGAATCCTTTCCCAGGCGCGGCCCCCTCTGCTGAGGTGCCGTTGCACTCGCCGGGCCGTGCTGGTGCGTGGAAGCGTCGCGATCTCAGTCGCGCCCGGCGGCGCGGTGACTGGCCGTGACTCTAAGCGGAGGTGGAGGGGTACGGGACCAGGGAACGGAAGGATGTGACTGTCTTGTTATGCCATGGGTGAGTCCGAGGGGGTGATGTGCGGCTTTTCGTAGGGGCGCCGATGACCACATGCTGAGAACGCGCAGTTCGGTTAAGGGGCTTGGAGCGATCATGGTGCTGTCACAGGGTGGTGCGCCGGGCGGGTCGGGACGGGGTCTTCGGCATGCATGGGTTGGGTTGCGCCACCTTGATTCCCTATTGCGCCCTTGTTACGGAGTGTTATGTGCGGGGAAAGGGGTTCGGCTTCGGGTGGTGCGGGGGTGAGTGGTCCGGTTCGCGTCAAGAGCTGGGATGCGGAGGTTGTGGGCTCCTGCGGCGGAGGTCCGGTGTGGCTCGGGTTGGCGGACGCCAGTTCTCGGAGCTTCCGGTGGCGCCGTGCTGGGCGGTGCACCGCTCGCGCGTCTGGCGTTCGATCAGTTTCTGTGCGGCGGCTGTGCCATGGCGTTTTTGCTCGATTCGGGCGGCTGTGACCACGTTCTCGTGAAGGGCGTACTGCTCGTTGGAGAGACCTTTTTGCTCCCAGTCGATGCCGGACTGTGAACTGCCCTTGAGGGTTTCGAGAGCCCAATAGGTGACCAGGCGGGTGCAGATGTCGGCGGGGGTGCTGGGCTGTGCGGCCGGATCGCGAGGGGGGTCGGAGCAGCCGGAGAGGGCCGCGGCGGTGAGGAGCGCGGCGAGGGTGAGCACGGCCGGACGGTGCGACGCGTGGCGCATGCAGGCAATTTAGGTCGTCACGGGCAGTCACGCAACGGGTCGTGCGCGGCTGGTGGGCCCATGCGCAGGGAGGGCCTGGACGCGCCACTGCCCGGCCGGTGCGCGGGGTGTGCGCCGGCCGGGCAGTGAGGTGGTGGTGCGGTGGTGCGGGTGCCGTCGGGTTGCGTGGTGGGTCAGGCGGCGGCCGGCTTGGGGGCGTCGCGGAGCAGGCAGGTGAGGCGGGCGGTGCAGACCCGCTTGTCCTGTTCGTCGGTGATGACGATCTCGTACGTGGCGGTGGAGCGGCCGCGGTGTACGGGGGTGGCGACGCCGGTGACGAGTCCGTTCCGTACCCCTCGGTGATGGGTGCAGTTCAGGTCGACGCCCACGGCGAGCTTGGTGGCGCCGCCGTGGAGCATGCTGCCGACGGAGCCGAGGGTCTCGGCGAGGACGGCGGATGCGCCGCCGTGCAGCAGGCCGTAGGGCTGGGTGTTGCCTTCGACGGGCATGGTGCCGACGACGCGGTCCGCGGAGGCTTCGACGATCTGGACGCCCATGCGTTCGCCGAGGTGGCCCGCGGAGAAGAGGGCGGGCAGGTCGACGCCGAGGGCGGCGTACTCGTCGATGATCTCCTGGGGGAACTTGGGTGCGGTGTGCTCGCCCATGGGGTCCGGCTCCGATCGTCTGCGGTGGTTCATGGCTCTACTGCTGTGTGCACTGTTCTTATCAGACGACTGAGCGAACGCTTAGCGGGTCGTGGGTGCCGGTTCTTCCTGGATGTCCTGTTCCGGGATGTTCCGGCTCCGGGTGCTCTCGAAGCGGATGACGACGGACTTGCTGGCGGGGGTGTTGCTGGTATCGGCGGTGGAGTCGAGGGGGATCAGCACATTGGTCTCGGGGTAGTAGGCGGCGGCGCAGCCCCGGGCGGTGGGGTAGTGGACGATGCGGAAGCCGGGGGCGCGGCGTTCGGTGCCGTCCTTCCATTCGCTGACGAGGTCGCTGTAGGCGCCGTCGGCGAGGCCGAGGGTGCGGGCGTCGTCGGGGTTGACCATGACGATGCGGCGGCCGCCCTTGATGCCGCGGTAGCGGTCGTCGAGGCCGTAGATCGTGGTGTTGTACTGGTCGTGGGAGCGCAGGGTCTGCAGCAGCAGCCGGCCTTCGGGGAGTTCGGGGTATTCGACGGGCGCCGCGGTGAAGTTGGCCCTGCCGGTGGCGGTGGGGAAGCGGCGGGAGTCGCGGGGGGCGTGCGGGAGGGTGAAGCCGTCCGGGTGGGCGACGCGGGCGTTGAAGTTCTCGAAGCCGGGCACGACGCGGGAGATGCGGTCGCGGATCGTGGCGTAGTCCTTCTCGAACTCTTCCCATTCGGTGGTGGATCCGGGGCCGAGGACGGCGCGGGCGAGGCGGGCGACGATGGCGGGTTCGGAGAGCAGGTGGGGGCTTGCGGGGGTGAGGTTGCCGCGGGAGGCGTGGACCTTGCTCATGGAGTCCTCGACGGTGACGAACTGCTTGCCGCCGGCCTGGATGTCCTTGTCGGTGCGGCCGAGGGTGGGCAGGATCAGTGCGCGGCGGCCGGTGACGGCGTGCGACCGGTTGAGCTTGGTCGACACGTGGACGGTGAGGCGGGCGCGGCGCATGGCTGCTTCGGTGACGGCCGTGTCGGGGGTGGCGGCGACGAAGTTGCCGCCCATCGCGAAGAAGACCTTGGCGTCGCCGTCGCGCAGGGCCTGGATGGAGCGGACGACGTCGTAGCCGTGGTGGCGCGGTGAGGTGATGTGGAATTCCCTGTCGAGGGCGTCGAGGAATTCGGGTGCGGGCCGTTCGAAGATGCCCATGGTGCGGTCGCCCTGGACGTTGGAGTGGCCGCGGACGGGGCAGACTCCGGCGCCGGGACGGCCGATGTTGCCGCGCAGCAGAAGGAAGTTGACGACTTCGCGGATGGTCGCGACGGAGTGTTTGTGCTGGGTGAGGCCCATGGCCCAGCACACGATGGTGCGCTTCGAGGCGAGGATCATGGTGAGGGCCTGCTCGATGGCGGCGCGGTCGAGGCCGGTGGCGGTGAGGGTCTCGTCCCAGTCGGCGGCGCGGGCGGCGGCCGCGAACTCCTCGAACCCGTGGGTGTGTTCGGTGACAAATGCGCCGTCGACGGCGCCTTCGGTCTCCAGGATCATCTTGTTGAGGAGCCGGAAGAGGGCCTGGTCGCCGCCGATGCGGATCTGCAGGAACAGGTCGTTGAGGGCGGTGCCCTTGATCATGCCGTGGGGGGTCTGGGGGTTCTTGAACCGTTCCAGCCCGGCTTCGGGCAGCGGGTTGACCGAGATGATCCTGGCGCCTGCGGCTTTGGCCTTCTCCAGGGCGGAGAGCATCCGGGGGTGGTTGGTGCCGGGGTTCTGTCCGGCGACGATGATCAGGTCGGCGTGGTGGAGGTCCTCGAGGGAGACGCTGCCCTTGCCGACGCCGATGGTCTCCATGAGTGCGGAGCCGGAGGACTCATGGCACATGTTGGAGCAGTCCGGCAGGTTGTTGGTGCCGAATTCGCGGGCGAAGAGCTGGAGCAGGAACGCGGCCTCGTTGCTGGTGCGGCCGGAGGTGTAGAAGAGCGCCTCGTCGGGGGAGCCGAGGGCGCGCAGTTCCCCGGCGATGATCTCGAAGGCGCGTTCCCAGGTCACCGCTTCGTACCGGTCGGCGCCCTCGGGCAGGTACATCGGCTGGGTGATGCGGCCCTGCTGGCCGAGCCAGTACCCGCTGCGGGTGGCCAGGTCGGCGACGGGGTGCGCGGCGAAGAAGTCGGGGGTGACGCGGCGCAGGGTGGCTTCTTCGGCGACGGCCTTGGCGCCGTTCTCGCAGAATTCGGCGGTGTGCCGTTTGTCGCCCTCGGGCCAGGCGCAGCCGGGGCAGTCGAAGCCGTCCTTCTGGTTGACCTTCAGGAGGGTCCGGGCGGCGCGGCGCACGCCCATCTGCTGCTGGGCTATGCGCAGGCTGTGGGCAACGGCGGGAATCCCGGCGGCGGCGTGCTGGGCCGGCGCGACGTGCGGTGCGTCCTGGACCGGGTCACCGGTGGGCGGCTTGGTGGCCATTGTGCTCCTCTTCGAGCCAGCTGCGAACCTGCGCGGTGTCGCTGCGTGTGTGCGTGTCCTTGGTTCCTGTTCCAAATCGTGTCACGCGCGGCGGGGCGTGTGCTCGGCGACCGTGTGCGGTCCGGATTGTCAGTGGGCCGTGGCAGGATCGGGGGCGTGGCTGAGACGGCATCGAAGAAGACGGCAGACAACCGACCGCGCCTGCTCCTGATGGACGGGCACTCCCTGGCGTACCGGGCGTTCTTTGCGCTGCCTGCGGAGAATTTCACGACGGGGGCGGGGCAGCCGACGAATGCGGTGTACGGCTTCGCGTCGATGCTGGCGAACACGCTGCGCGACGAGGCGCCCACGCATTTCGCGGTGGCCTTCGACGTCTCGCGCAAGACCTGGCGGTCGCAGGAGTTCCCGGAGTACAAGGCGACCCGTTCGAAGACGCCGGACGAGTTCAAGGGACAGGTCGAGCTCATCGGCGAGCTGCTGGACGCCATGCACGCCGATCGTTTCGCGGTCGACGGTTTCGAGGCGGACGATGTGATCGCCACGCTGGCGACGCAGGCCGAGGCGGCCGGCTTCGAGGTGCTGATCGTCACCGGTGACCGGGATTCGTTCCAGCTGATCACGGACAACGTCACGGTGCTGTACCCGACGAAGGGCGTCTCGGAGCTGACGCGCTTCACCCCGGAGAAGGTCGAGGAGAAGTACGGGCTGACCCCGCAGCAGTACCCGGACTTCGCGGCGCTGCGCGGGGACCCGTCGGACAACCTGCCGGGGATTCCGGGCGTCGGGGAGAAGACGGCGGCGAAGTGGATCAACCAGTTCGGTTCGTTCGACGACCTCGTCGCGCGTGCCGAGGAGGTCAAGGGGAAGGCCGGGCAGAATTTCCGGGACCATCTGGAGTCGGTGAAGCTGAACCGCCGGCTGACCGAGATGGTCCGCGACGTGGAGCTGCCGAAGACCCCGCAGGACCTGGAGCGTGCGCCGTACGACCGCTCGGCGGTCACGGGTGTGCTCGATGTTCTGGAGATCCGTAACCCGAGCCTGCGTGAACGGCTGCTCGCCGTGGACCCGGGGGCCGAGGAGGCCGAGGCCCCGGCGCCGGCCGCGGGCATCGAGCTGGACGGTGCGGTGCTGGGTGCGGGCGAGCTCGCGCCGTGGCTGGCCGAGCACGGCGGGCAGCCGCTCGGTGTCGCCACGGTCGACACCTGGGCGCTGGGCACCGGCAGTGTCATGGAGGTCGCACTGGCCGCCGGCGGCGGGGCGGCGGCGTGGTTCGACCCGGCGCGGCTCGACGCGTCGGACGAGCAGGCGTTCGCCGCGTGGATCGCGGACGCCGGGCGGCCGAAGGTCATGCACAACGCGAAGAGCGCGATGCGGGTCTTCCCCGAGCACGGCTGGCAGGTCGGCGGCGTCGCGATGGACACGGCGCTGGCCGCGTACCTCGTCAAGCCCGGCCGCCGTTCCTTCGCGCTGGACGCGCTGTCGGTGGAGTACCTGGGCCGCGAGCTGGCCCCGGCGGCTGCGTCGGACGGGCAGCTGGCGTTCGGGGCGGACGACCAAGCCGAGGCCGAGGCGCTGATGGCGCAGGCCCGCGCGATCCTCGACCTCGGGGAGGCGTTCACCGCCCGGCTGGAGGAGGTCGGTGCGGCCGGGCTGCTCCACGACATGGAGCTGCCGACGTCCGCGCTGCTGGCCCGCCTGGAGCGGCACGGCATCGCGGCCGACCGGGAGCATCTCGAGTCCATGGAGCAGCAGTTCGCCGGCGCCGTGCAGCAGGCGGTGAAGGAGGCGCACGGGGCGGTGGGCCGCGAGTTCAACCTGGGCTCGCCCAAGCAGCTCCAGGAGGTCCTCTTCGGCGAGCTGGGTCTGCCCAGGACGAAGAAGACGAAGACGGGTTACACGACGGACGCGGACGCGCTGGCGTGGCTGGCCGTGCAGACGGAGCACGAGCTGCCGCTGATCATGCTGCGCCACCGCGAGCAGGCGAAGCTGCGGGTGACGGTCGAGGGCCTGGTCAAGACGATCGCGGCCGACGGGCGCATCCACACAACGTTCAACCAGACGGTGGCGGCGACCGGCCGGCTCTCGTCGACCGACCCCAATCTGCAGAACATTCCGGTCCGCACGGACGAGGGCCGGGCGATCCGGCGCGGCTTCGTCGTCGGCGGGGGGTTCGAGACGCTGATGACGGCGGACTACAGCCAGATCGAACTGCGGGTGATGGCCCACCTGTCGGAGGACGCGGGCCTGATCGAGGCGTTCACGTCCGGCGAGGACCTGCACACCACGGTCGCCTCGCAGGTCTTCGGCGTCGACAAGTCCGCGGTCGACCCGGAGATGCGCCGCAAGATCAAGGCCATGAGCTACGGGCTCGCGTACGGGCTCTCCGCGTTCGGTCTCTCGCAGCAGCTGAACATCGAGGCGGGCGAGGCGCGCGGACTGATGGACACGTACTTCGAGCGGTTCGGCGGAGTCCGTGACTATCTGCACCGGGTGGTGGAGGAGGCCCGGGCCACCGGCTACACGGAGACGGTCTTCGGCCGCCGCCGCTACCTCCCGGACCTGAACAGCGACAACCGGCAGCGCCGCGAGACCGCTGAGCGGATGGCGCTGAACGCACCGATCCAGGGCACGGCGGCGGACATCGTCAAGGTCGCCATGCTCCACGTCGACCGGGCGCTCACCGAGGCGCAGTTGGCGTCGCGGATGCTGCTCCAGGTCCACGACGAAATCGTGCTGGAGATCGCCAACGGCGAGCGCAAGCAGGTGGAGGAGATCGTCCGCCACGAGATGTCGACGGCGGTGCAGCTGCGCGCCCCGCTCGATGTGTCGGTCGGTGTCGGCGCGGACTGGGAGTCCGCCGCGCACTGACGCGAGCGGGACGGTTGCGGCAGTCGTACGGTCCTCAGCGGCCGGGCGGGCTCGACACCAGGTCCGTCCGGCGCCCGGGCTCCCCGGTCCCGGCGGCGGGCGGCCGGTTCTGCTTGCGTACGCGGAGCCGTATCCACGTCCCGTACAGCACCAGTCCGGCCGCGAGCCCGGCCCCGGCACCGAAGCAGGCGGTCGGGATGATGTCCAGCGGTGTGTCGATGTGCCCGAAGTACGCGTACCAGCGGGCGCACCGGTGGACGGTGCCGAGCAGGACGCAGGCGCCCAGCAGGGCGCCCGCGCACCACCGCGCCCTGCGGTCGAGGACCGGTACGGACACCGGGGCCGGACGCGCCCCGGTCCGCCGCAGCCCGGACACGGTGAACCAGGCGAGCACGGTCAGCGCCACCGCCGAACTGCCGTACTGCACCCACTGGAACACCGGAAAACCGCCGGCGCTCTCGCCCAGCACCGGCACCAGCCGGGTGCCCCACCGGTCGTGATGGGTGAACGCGTCCCACACGACATGGGTGCCCGCCCCGACGACCGCCGACAGCACGAACCACGCACCGTCGCGCACCCCCCACGGGCCGCGCCGCTCGCCGCGTACGAAGGTGTGCACACGCCCCTGCCAGGGCTGCGGCAGCAGTGCCACCAGTGGTTCGCGCAGCAGCAGCCACAGGGCCACCACGGCCGCGGTGATCAGGACATCCACCGTGAACACGCCCCATACCGCATGGGTGACCGTCCCGAACTCCATCGCGCCCGGGATCGCCGTATCCGCGTAGTACGTCATGTCGGGGGCGAACGAACCGGCGACGAGCGCCGAAGCGAAGAACGGCCCGCGCGCGGTGCCGCTGCGGCGGACGGCCGGCAGGACGGCTGCGGCATGGCTGAGGGTGAACGGCATGGTCGCAGTATGCGCGAGCACACCCGTACAGATCCGGCGCACGTCCGACGCCTGTCGGACAACTTGCAGTCCGGAACATGAAATACCGGCAACAATCGGCCGGACCCCTGTGTTCGGGCGGCGCAAGTTGCCGTAGGGTCGCCTGAGTCCTTGCGCTGGGGAGCGCAGGCAGCCGTCGATGGGGAGGGACCATACGTATGGCAGCGCAATTCGGCCGCCGACTGCGCCGAGGGGCGACCACCACTGCGGTGGCCGCGCTTGCCGTGGCTGCGCTTTCCGCCTCTCAGGGCCCCGGCGCCGTGCTGGCGTCGGACGGCGGAGGCGAGGGCCGCACGTCCGGATCGGCACCGTCCGACGACTCCGCTGCCACGGGCAACTCGCCGTACTACACGGACCTGCCCCCGCTGGTCACCCCCAACAAGCCCGGTACGTCGACCAATCTGCCGCTCACCGGCACCGCGGAGTCCGGCATACCGGCCTCGGTCCTGGCCGCGTACAAGAAGGCCCAGCAGTCCATAGCGAGCAGCGACGCGGCCTGCCGTCTGCCGTGGCAGCTCCTTGCCGCGATCGGCAAGGTCGAGTCGGGTCAGGCCCGCGGCGGCCGCGTCGACGCGAACGGCACCACGTTCTCCCCGATCCTCGGCCCGGTCCTCGACGGCCGGGGCTTCGCGATGATCAAGGACACCGACAACGGGGCGTACGACGGGGACGCGACGCACGACCGTGCGGTCGGCCCGATGCAGTTCATCCCGTCGACCTGGGAGACCTGGGGCCAGGACGGCAACGACGACGGCCGCAAGGACCCCAACAACATCTATGACGCGGCGCTGGCCGCCGGTCGCTATCTCTGCGCCGGCTCCCGCGACCTGGCGGTCGCGGCCGATCTGGACCGGGCGGTCCTCAGTTACAACCACTCGAGCGAGTACCTCCGCACGGTCCGCTCCTGGTTCGACTACTACAGGCGCGGCACGCACGAGATCCCCGACGGCACCGGTGTCGTCCCGCCGCCCCTCGACGGCGGTTCGGATCCGATCCCGGACACCGGCGGTTCGCCGTCCCCGACGCCGACGCCGCCCGCGAGTTCGAAGCCGAGCACCGAGCCGTCGAAGCCGGGCGGCGGTTCCACCGGCCCGACGCCCAAGCCCCCGACCATCACGCCTGCGCCCTCGCCCTCCGAGACCCTCGCCGGTGTGGAGAACGCGGGGACCGGTGCGCTGACCGCCACCGCGGGCGACGCGTTCGCCGAGCGGATCACGGTGCGGGCGAAGAACAGGCTCGGCGGCCCGCTCGCCAAGGTGTCCGTGACGTTCACCGTCGTCGGTGACACGGACGCCGCCTTCGCGGGCGGGAAGACCGCGGTCACCCTGGTCACCGGCGCCGACGGCACGGTGACGGCCCCGGTGCTGCAAGCGGGCGGGACGACGGGTGAGTTCACGGTCCGGGCGGCCGCCACCGGCCGCTCGCTGCCCGGCGCCACGTACACGGCGACCGTCACCGCCCGGCAGGCCGACGCGATCGCCAGGACCGACGACAAGGCGCTGACCGCCGCCCCCGGCGCGGAGTTCGCCGATGCGGTCGCGGTCAAGGCCACCTACAAGGGCGCCGTGGCGTCCGGTGTCGCCGTGACCGCCACGATGATCACCGACGCGGACGAGCCGGCCGAGAACGACAAGGGCCCGTACTTCAAGGACGCGGAGGGCAACACCGTCCGCACCCTGACGGGTCTGACGACCGATGCCGACGGTTCGCTGGTGCTCCCGAAGATCTACGCCGACGACACCGCAGGCACGTACAAGCTCCGCCTGACCACCGAGGGCGGCGCGACGGTCGTCATCGAGCTCACGGTCGAGGCCCCCGCCGCCTGACCGCAGCCCCCGGGGACACACGGACCCGCGGGTCCGCACGGCCTCACCGAACAGCCCCTGTGCCACCACCCGGCACAGGGGCTGTTCCACGTGTTCTCATCTCGCGCCCGCGTTGCTACGGTGCCCCAATCCTGACGCTCCATCAGATCTGTGCTTTCCGGGAGGCCGAGCATGCGTGCCGTCATCGCCGCCGCCATCGGGCTGGCCGCGGCCCTCGCCCTCGTGCTCACCGTCAGCGCGATCGGCGCACCTCCCGGCGAGACCTCGCCCAAACCCCTGCTGACCACCGTCCCCGGCCCCAAGAAGTAGAGGGAGGGCGCCATGCGCCGCCGCGCCGGCCTCGTACTCCTGGCCTTCGCCGTGTTCTTCGCCGCCCTGTCGCCCCTGCTGCGCTGGTACGCCTTCCCGAGGCTGGCGAAGATCCCGCCGAGCCAGTACCAGGAGATGGTGCTGGAGGCGAAGCCCGCCACCCTCCTCGACTACAACGACGGCATGAAGGTCAAGCAGGTCCCCAAGGTGACCATCGTGCAGACCCTCAAGGGCAACGTGGAGGAGTCCGAGAAGATCGGGCGCACCGCCGGCCGCGATGTCGTCGTCTGGGACGGCCTCAGCTACGTCGTCGACCCGAACGGCAAGATGGTCTCGGAGATCCCCGAGCGGTACATCTTCGACGCGCACAGCCAGGCGCCGGTCCACGCCACCGGCGAAATGGTCGACGGCGATCCCGTCACGCGCGAGGGCATCGAGTTCAAATGGCCGTTCCTCACCGAGAAGCGCGACTACGAGTACTTCGACGCCCAGAGCCGCACCACCTCGCCCATCCACTACAAGGGCACCCGCACCTTCCGCGGCATGGACGTCTACTACTTCGAGCAGACCATCCCGTGGACCAAGGTCCCCATGCCGAAGAAGATGCCGATCAAGGGCGTCACCGCCGAGCAGGTCGCCCGTACGGGCATGACCCGCTGGTACACCACCAAGCGGATGTTCTGGGTCGACCCGGTGACCGGTGCACCCGTCAACGGCGAGGAGATCCACAAGGAGGAGCTGCGCAACGCGAAGGCGATGGGTATGTCCCAGGACACGGTCACCGCGTTCGCCGGGCACGTGAAGATGCGCGAGGACTACATCGAGTACACCGTCGCCCTGGTGAAGTCCCAGCGGGTGCTGATCCTGCTGCTCACCTCGTACCTGCCGTGGGGCTTCCTGCTGCTCGCGGCCCTTCTGCTCGCCCTCGCGCTCTGGCTGGAGGCGCGGTCCCGGCGGCCCGGGGGCCATGCTCCGGAGCCCGCGGCCGCACCTGCCCCGGATCCGGCACCTACTCCCGTTTGAGCCGTGCCGAGGTGTGGCGCGTCGCCGCGACCGTCGTCGGGTCCTCCGGCCACGGGTGCTTCGGGTAGCGGCCGCGCAGCTCCGCCCGCACCGCCCGGTATCCGTCCCGCCAGAACGACGCCAGATCCGCGGTGACCGCCGCCGGGCGGCCCGCGGGGGAGAGCAGATGGACGAGGACGGGCACCCCGGCCACCTCCGGCGTCTCGGTGAGGCCGAACAGCTCCTGGAGCTTCACCGCCAGCACGGGCTGCTCGCCGCCGTACTCCACCCGGATCCGCGACCCGCTCGGCACCTCGATCCGTTCCGGCGCCAGCTCGTCGAGGCGGGCCGCCTCACCGGTCGCCCACGGCAGGAGCCGCCGCAGTGCCTGCCCGGCGTCGATGCGCGCCAGGTCGGAGCGGCGCCGGGCCCGGGACAGTTCCGGCTCCAGCCACTCCTCGGTACGGGCCAGCAGCGCCCCGTCCGACACATCCGGCCAGGGGGCGCCCAGCTTCCGGTGCAGAAAGGCCAGCCGCTCCCGCAGCTGTCCGGTCTCCCGGGACCAGCGCAGCAGCCCGAGTCCCTCGACCCCGAGCCCGTCCACCAGCGCCGCCCGCACCAGATCGGGCTCGGGCTGCTTCAGTGCCCGCACCGACAGCTCGACCGCGCCCAGCCGCTCCACCGCGCGCGCCACCACATCGCCGTCCGCCCAGCGGACCTCCTCACCCAGGAACCGCAGGTGTCCGGCGGCCAGCCGCGCGGTGTCCTCGTCGATGACGGCGGCGAGCCGCACCCGGGCGGACGCCGCGTGCGCCGGGCGGTCCGCGACGGCGACCGCCAGCCAGGGTGCACTGCGCAGCCGCGAACCGTCCCGCAGCCCCGCGCCCGTCCCCGAAGCCATCAGGAACGTTCCTTCGCCACGGGCCCGTGCCACCCGCTCGGGGAACGCCAGCGCGGCCACCAGGCCGGCGGCGGCATCGTCCGTACCGGACCCCTCGCGGCTGCCCTCCAGGGACGACGACAGGCGCCGCACCTCCTGCCGCCAGCGCGCCGCATAGCCGTCCCCGCCCCGACGGGCGGTGCGCAGTGCGGCCGCCAGGTCGTCCCCGTACTCCCGCGGCGGCTCCTCGCTCAGCAGCGCCACCACCTCCGCCGCCCGGCGCCCGCCGACCTCCGGCGCACCGTCC
Organism: Streptomyces sp. NBC_00316; assembly: GCF_036158715.1. Taxonomy (NCBI): domain Bacteria; kingdom Bacillati; phylum Actinomycetota; class Actinomycetes; order Kitasatosporales; family Streptomycetaceae; genus Streptomyces; species Streptomyces sp. NBC_00316. The sequence goes on from NZ_CP108023.1 coordinate 6,617,410, forward strand.
AGCAGCGCGCGGGCGAGCCGCGGATGCAGGCCGAGTCGCGACATCCGTACGCCCCGGTCGGTCACCCGGCCGTCCGCGTCCACCGCGCCGACCGCCGCCAGCACCTCGCGGGCCGCACCCATCGCCCCGGCCGGCGGCGGATCCAGCAGCGCCAGCCCCGAAGCATCCGGATCGCCCCAGCACGCCGCCTGCAGCGCGAACGCCGCCAGATCGGCCACCTTGATCTCCGGCGAGGGGAACCGGGCCAGCCGCGCGTCCTCCGCCTGCTCCCAGCACCGGTACACCGCCCCCGGCGCCTCACGCCCCGCCCGGCCCGCCCGCTGCCTTCCCGCCGCCTGCGAGGCCCGTACGGTCGTCAGCGCGCTCAGCCCGCGGGCGTGATCGGTGCGGGGCTCCCTGGCCAGACCGGAGTCGACGACGATCCGCACCCCCGGGACCGTCAGCGACGACTCCGCGACGGAGGTGGCCAGGACCACCCGGCGCCCCTCCGACGAGCCCGCCAGCACGGCGTCCTGCACCGCCGCCGGAGCCCGCCCGTGCACCTGCAGCACCTCGGCGGGCACCCCCGCCAGCTGCCCCGCGACCCGGCCGATCTCACCGACACCCGGCAGGAAGCACAGCACGTCGCCGTCCCGCTCGGCCAGCGCCCGGCGCACCACCGCGGCAACATGCGTCAGCAGCGCCGGATCGACGCGCATCCCGTGCGGTGGCCGCACCGGCCGCACCGGCGGCGCCCACACCACGTCGACCGGGTGCGACACGCCCTGCGCCTCGACCACCGGCGCATCGCCGAGCAGCCGGGCCCAGCCCTCCGCGTCCGTGGTCGCCGACGCGGCGACCAGCCGCAGATCGGGCCGGATCGCCTCGCGCACGTCGAGGAGGAACGCGGCGACGGTGTCCGCGTCCAGATGACGTTCATGGCACTCGTCGATGATCACCGCATCGACCCCGGCGAGCTCCTGGTCGCGCTGGAGCCGTTGCAGGAGCACGCCGGTGGTCACGACCTCCACCACCGTGTCGCGCCCCACGACACGCTCCCCGCGCACCGTGAACCCGACGCGCTGCCCGGCCTGCTCACCCAGCAGCCAGGCCATCCGCCGGGCCGCCGCGCGGGCAGCGATCCGGCGCGGCTCGGCGACCACCACGCGCCGTGCGGGGCCACCGCCGACCAGGCCCGCGAGGACCAGCGGGACGAGCGTCGTCTTGCCGGTGCCGGGCGGTGCGCAGAGCACCGCGACACCCCGGTCGTCGAGCGCCCGCCGGAGCGCGGGGACGGCGGTTCGGACGGGCAGCCGGTCGAGGGCGTCGGTACGGATCACGCCCCCAGTCTCGTACGACGGGTGCCCGGTCCCGTACGGAGGGAGCCCCGGTCGCGTACGGCCGGGGCTCAGCCGCGCCGGCCGGGGCTCAGTCCCGTACGCAGACGAAGATTGCGGTGCCCGGGATCAGGTTTCCGCGCAGCGGGGACCAGCCGCCCCACTCCTGGTGGTTCCAGTCGGGCCACTCCGGTTCGACCAGATCGATCAGCCGGAACCCGCCGGCCACCACGTCCCGAACCCGGTCGCCCACCGTCCGGTGGTGCTCGACGTACACGGCGTTGCCCTGCTCGTCCTGTTCGACGTACGGAGTGCGGTCGAAGTACGAGGCGGCGACCGACAGGCCCTCGGGCCCCGGCTCGTCCGGGAACGCCCAGCGGATCGGGTGCGTCACGGAGAAGACCCAGCGGCCGCCCGGCCGCAGCACCCGGTGCACCTCGCGGAAGACCTGGACGGGGTCGGCGACGAACGGGACCGCACCGTAGGCGGAGCAGGCGAGGTCGAAGGAGCCGTCCCGGAACGGCAGCCTCCCGGCGTCGGCCTCCACCAGCGGAACCTCGTCGCCGATCCGCAGCGCGTGCTGGAGCTGGCGGTGCGAGAGGTCGAGGGCGACGGGGCGGGCGCCGCGGGCGGCCAGCCAGCGCGAGCACTGCGCCGCGCCGGCGCCGATCTCCAGGATGTCCAGGCCGCTCAGCGACCCGGCCGGGCCGAGCAGTCCCGCGTCGGCCTCGTCGAGACCCTCCGGACCCCAGATGAAGCGGTCGTCGCCGAGGAAGGCGCCGTGGTCGCTCTGGTACTCGTCGGCGTTCCGGTCCCACCAGCCGCGACTGGCCCGGCTGCTCTCCGCTTCCCCGGCGCTGCGGCGAGTCGCTTCCGGTTCGGTGGCGTAGATCTCTTGGCTCATCGTGTCCGTCGTTGTAGTTTGCCTTCACCCCGTTGCGCGCGGTACGTACCTGGGGGGCACCAGTGGGTACGGAACCGTGCTCACGCAACACGGCCGGGGCCGATGTGGCCTCGGGGAACATGAATTGTGTCGGGTTTGGGGCCATCTGCCCCGGGTGTGCGCCTTCGCGCATTGACCATGCCCGGCTGCCCCCGTATGCTACAAGTTGCGCTGCGAGCCTGCGCGCCTCAGACCTAGCAGGCCGCGCTTGCGTCTGTTGCATGTCCCCTCGGTTCACGAGGCGCCTCCCGCTCGCCGGGTCGGGCGCTTCCTCGGCTGTCCGGCTTCTGCAGAGGCGATACGGGCTCTCGGCGTAGCAGTACCTACGACTCACTGTCCGTACCGGAGCCCTTTCCCACATGACGAGCAGCACCGAGACCACCGCCACCACTCCGCAGGTTGCGGTCAACGACATCGGCGACGCGGACGCGTTCCTCGCGGCGATCGACGAGACGATCAAGTACTTCAACGACGGCGACATCGTTGACGGTGTCATCGTCAAGGTTGACCGGGACGAGGTTCTCCTCGACATCGGTTACAAGACCGAAGGCGTCATCCCGAGCCGCGAGCTCTCGATCAAGCACGACGTCGACCCGAACGAGGTCGTCAAGGTCGGCGACGAGATCGAGGCCCTGGTTCTCCAGAAGGAGGACAAGGAAGGCCGCCTGATCCTCTCGAAGAAGCGCGCTCAGTACGAGCGTGCCTGGGGCACCATCGAGAAGATCAAGGAAGAAGACGGCATCGTCACCGGTACCGTCATCGAGGTCGTCAAGGGTGGTCTCATCCTCGACATCGGCCTCCGCGGCTTCCTCCCGGCGTCGCTCGTCGAGATGCGTCGTGTCCGCGACCTTCAGCCCTACGTGGGCAAGGAGCTCGAGGCGAAGATCATCGAGCTGGACAAGAACCGCAACAACGTGGTCCTGTCCCGCCGTGCCTGGCTCGAGCAGACCCAGAGCGAGGTCCGTCAGACCTTCCTCACGACCCTGCAGAAGGGCCAGGTCCGCTCCGGCGTCGTCTCCTCGATCGTCAACTTCGGTGCGTTCGTGGACCTCGGTGGCGTCGACGGTCTCGTGCACGTCTCCGAGCTCTCCTGGAAGCACATCGACCACCCCTCCGAGGTTGTCGAGGTCGGCCAGGAAGTCACCGTCGAGGTTCTCGACGTCGACATGGACCGCGAGCGCGTCTCGCTGTCGCTCAAGGCGACGCAGGAAGACCCGTGGCAGCAGTTCGCCCGTACGCACCAGATCGGGCAGGTCGTTCCCGGTAAGGTCACGAAGCTCGTTCCGTTCGGTGCGTTCGTGCGCGTCGACGAGGGCATCGAGGGTCTGGTCCACATCTCCGAGCTGGCCGAGCGCCACGTGGAGATCCCGGAGCAGGTCGTCCAGGTCAACGACGAGATCTTCGTCAAGGTCATCGACATCGATCTCGAGCGCCGTCGCATCAGCCTCTCGCTGAAGCAGGCCAACGAGGCCTTCGGTGCCGACGCCGCCTCGGTCGAGTTCGACCCGACCCTGTACGGCATGGCCGCGTCCTACGACGACCAGGGCAACTACATCTACCCCGAGGGCTTCGACCCCGAGACCAACGACTGGCTCGAGGGCTACGAGACCCAGCGCGAGGTGTGGGAGACGCAGTACGCCGAGGCGCAGGAGCGCTTCGAGCAGCACCGCGCCCAGGTCATCAAGTCCCGCGAGGCCGACGAGGCCGCTGCTGCCGAGGGCGCTGCCGCCCCGGCCGGTGGCACCCCGGCTGCCTCCGGTGCCGGCGGCGGTTCGTACTCCTCGGAGTCCGCGGACACGTCCGGCGCGCTGGCGTCGGACGAGGCCCTGGCTGCCCTGCGCGAGAAGCTGGCGGGCGGCCAGAGCTGACGCTCTGACCCTCCGGCCGGTCATCGGCTGCAGTAGCTGACAGTGAGGCCCGCTCCCTTCGGGGAGCGGGCCTCACTCGTTTCCGTAGCCGGGGTCAGGGCGTGACGGCGATGTTGGTCAGGCCCTTGCCGCCGGTGACCGTGTTGCTGCTGTGGACGGTGGCCGGGCAGCTCGCGCCGAAGTTGGTGATGTTGAAGGCGATCTGCTTGTCGCCGGTGGCGCCGGACAGGTCCGAGGTGTTGTTGCGGAAGACGGTGCCGCAGCCCCAGCCGCTCTGCTGGGTGTGGGTCTCGTAGCCGTTGTTGGTCGTCCGGGAGCCCGTATTGCCGTCGACCAGGACGTCGTTGCCCTTCACATCGACCCAGGAGTCGTCGAAGTTGGCGCCGGTCAGCCCGCTGCCGTCGAAGGTGTTGCCGATGATGCTCGCTCCGGTGGTGCCTTCCTTGATGTCGACGTTCTCGCCGCCGACGCCCGGCCCGATCGTGTTGTTGATGATCTGCACCCGGTCGCTCCGGTCGGTGAGGTCACCGGCCGTGCCGACGTAGACGCCCTCGCCCATGCCGCGGCCGTCGTGCCCCGTGTCGTGGATCCGCGAGTTCCTGATGACGCCGTCCGCGCTCGACCTGCGGAAGTGCACGCCCTCCATGTCCAGGTCGTGCACGGTCACCGAGTCGATGACGACGCCGTTCGCTGCGTCGGCCACGATGCCCTTCTGGCCGCCGGTGACGGTCACGCCCTGGACGGTCCAGTACGACGCCCCATTGAGGTACAGCCCGTAGCCTCCATTCGCCGTGAGGACCGCCCCCGACGAGCCGATGAGGGTGATCCGGGCGGAGGGGGTGCCGGGCACGGTCGCCTTGAAGTTGCCGGTGTACGTGCCGTCGGCGAGCCGGACGGTGTCACCGGGGACCACGGCGGCCAAGGCCGCCTTGAGCTCGGCGGCGGTGCTCACGTCGACGACCGTGGCGGCGCCGGCCGTGGTGGCGGAGGTGAGGTCCGGACCGCTGGTGGCCAGCACCGTGGCCAGCAGGGCGGGGAGCAGTGTGCGGGTGCGCATGGGGGTGCCTTCCCGTCGAAGGAGTGCGAGCCGTTCTGCTACGTGAATGTGGGGCGTGTCTCTGAATATGCTGCCCGGTGACGGTAGGGACGGGGTGTGTCCCTGTCAAGGTCTGGACCATTGGTCGCCGATGGCCGGAGCGCGGTGAACGGAGAGAAACATGTGGGATACACGAGTAGCTGACGAGCCGTAACATCTGCTTGCCAGGATCCGGGCAACCTCAAGATCCGAAGAGGAGCCGGGACATGACCCACACTTCGCACAACCCGCCCGCCGCGCCGGGCGCGAGCCGTCGCAGCTTTCTGCGCCAGGTAGGGATCACCGGTGGGGCGGGCGCGATGTTCGCGACCATGGGGGCCCTCGGCCTCGCCCCCACCGCCCAGGCCGCACAGCGCGAACCCGCCTTTCACGCCCCCAGTCGGAGCGACTTCGCGCTGAAGGGGAAGGGTGCGGCCAAGGTCGTCATCGTCGGGGGCGGAATCGCCGGCCTCGCCGCCGCCTACGAACTGGGCAAAGCCGGTTACGACTGCACGGTCCTGGAGGCCAGGAGCCGTACCGGTGGCCGCAACTTCACCGTGCGCGGCGGCGATTCCACCACCGACATCCACGGAAACCGGCAGACGGCCCGGTTCACCGAGGGTCAGTACATGAACGCCGGACCCGCCCGGATTCCGCAGTGGATGGTCACCCTCGACTACTGTCGCGAACTCGGTGTCCCCATCGAGATGTTCACCAACGTGAACGCTAACGCCTACATCTTCAACGAGAAGGCCGGTATGAAGGCCCCGGTGCGCTATCGCACCGCCAAGGCTGATGTGTACGGCTATGTGGCCGAACTCCTCTCCAAGGCCACGGACAAGGGCGCCCTCGACCGTCGGATCACCGCCGAGGACCAGGAGCGACTCCTCGAATTCCTCAAGGAGTTCGGCGACATCGGCGACACGCTCGACTACACCGGCAGCCCCCGCCGCGGCTACCGCATCGACCCCGCGGCCGCCGGAACCCCCGGCGAGGAACTCGGCTCCGTGCCGTCCGCCTCCGAGGTCTTCGCCAGCGGCGTCGGACGCTACTTCTCCTTCGAGTTCGAGTACGACCAGGCCATGCTGATGTTCCAGCCGGTCGGCGGCATGGACCGGATACCCGCGGCGCTCACCCGGGCGATAGGTGAGCGCAGGATCCGTACCGGCGCCGCCGTCAGCAAGATCACCGACACGGCCCATGGTGTGACCGTCACGTACACCCAGGGCGGACGTACCCGCACCGTCGACGCGGACTACTGCATCGCCGCCCTGCCGCCCAACATCCTCGCCAAGACCGCCCACAACCTCGGTCCGGCGGTCCAGAGCGCCCTGGAGGCCTGCAAGCCGTCCTCGGCCGGCAAAATCGGGCTGGAGTACAGGAGCCGCTGGTGGGAGACCGACCACCAGATCTACGGCGGCATCACCGAGACCGACATGGACCTCTCCCACATCTGGTACCCGTCCTACGGCCACCAGGGCCGGCGCGGCACCATCATCGGCTACTACAACACCGGCTCCAACGCCGATGCGTACGCCGCTCTCACCCCGCCCGAGAGGGAGGCACGGGCTATCGCCCAGGGCGTGAAGATCCACGGCGACAAGTACCGTACGGAACTCGCCACGTCGTTCTCCCACCACTGGCGGCAGACCCCGTACCTGGAGGCCTCCTGGCACTCCCTGTCGGGAGGGCCCGACGCGCCTGCCTTCGCACCGCTCAACCAGGCCGCCGGACGCGTCTACTTCGCCGGTGACTACCTGAGCTACGCGGATGCCTGGCAGCACGGCGCCTTCACCTCCGCACGGAAGGCGGTCACCGCACTGCACACGCGGGTTCTGGCGTAACCACCCCTGTGAAGGGGCACAGGCAGGGAATGCCTGTGCCCCGGCGGGCGTTCTTCTCAAGGAATACGAGGAGGAGCGGTAACCGTGCCTGATCCGCAGAGTTTGTACGAATGGGAGCCGAAGGGGCTGGCCGTCGTCGACATGGCGCTCGCCCAGGAGTCGGCGGGCCTGGTCATGCTCTACCACTTCGAGGGGTACATCGACGCGGGTGAGACGGGGGAGCAGATCGTGGACGGTCTGCTGGAGTCGTTGCCGCACCAGGTCGTGGCCCGTTTCGACCACGACCGCCTCGTCGACTACCGCGCACGGCGCCCGCTGCTGACGTTCAAGCGCGACCGCTATGCAGGCTACGAGACCCCGACGCTGGATGTCCGGGTGGTCCAGGACGCCACCGGGGCGCCCTTCCTGCTGCTGTCCGGGCCCGAGCCGGACGTCGAGTGGGAGAGGTTCGCCGCCGCCGTCGAGCAGATCGTCGAGCGGCTCGGCGTCCGCCTCGCCGTCAGCTTCCACGGCATTCCGATGGGCGTCCCGCACACCCGCCCGGTCGGCATCACCCCGCACGGCAATCGCACGGATCTGATGCCGGGCCACCGCAGCCCGTTCGACGAGGCGCAGGTCCCCGGCTCCGCCGAGGCACTCGTCGAGTACCGGCTGATGCAGGCCGGACACGACGTCCTCGGTGTCGCCGCCCATGTGCCGCACTACATCGCCCGCTCCGCCTACCCGGATGCCGCGCTCACCGCGCTCGAGGCGATCACGGCCGCCACCGGGCTGGTCCTGCCGAGCATCGCGCACTCGCTGCGCACGGAGGCGCACCGCACGCAGACCGAGATCGACCGCCAGATCGACCAGGGCGACGACGAGCTCGTCTCGCTCGTCGAGGGTCTTGAGCACCAGTACGACGCGATCGCAGGCTCCGAGACGCGCGGCAATCTGGTCGCCGAACCGGTCGACCTGCCGTCCGCCGACGAGATCGGCCTCGAATTCGAACGGTTCCTTGCCGAGCGGGAGGGCGACATCTGACCGGCCGGCGCAGCCCGTGACCGGGCCATGACGGTCCGGGGGCCGCGCATTAGGCTGCGGCCATGCTGAAAGTGGGCCTGACCGGCGGCATCGGCGCCGGCAAGAGCGAAGTGTCACGGCTGCTGGTCTCGTACGGGGCCGTGCTGATCGACGCCGACAGGATCGCGCGCGAGGTCGTCGAGCCCGGGACCCCGGGACTGGCGGCCGTCGTCGACGCGTTCGGTGCCGGCATCCTCGCCGCCGACGGCACCCTCGACCGGCCCCGGCTCGGCTCGATCGTCTTCTCGGACGCCGACCGGCTGGCCACCCTGAACGCGATCGTCCACCCGCTGGTCGGAGCCCGCTCCGCCGAACTGGAGCGGGCGGCGGGCCCCGACTCCGTCGTCGTCCACGACGTCCCCCTCCTCACCGAGAACGGTCTCGCCCCCCTCTACGACCTGGTCGTCGTCGTCGACGCGGCCCCCGAGACGCAGCTCGACCGCCTTGTGCGGCTGCGTGGAATGACGGAGTCCGAGGCCCGCGCACGCATGGCCGCCCAGGCCACCCGCGAGCAGCGGCGGGCCGTCGCCGATCTGATCGTGGACAACGACGGCCCGCTGGACGAGCTGGAGCCGCAGGTCCGCAAGGTCTGGGCGGAGCTGACACAGCGGGCGGCCGCCCAGGGCTGACGCACCGGGCAGTCGCACCGGATGACACGACGCAGCCCCGTCCGACGCGGCGGGTGGTCGCCGGTGACCCGGTGACCCGCAGCAGGACCGGAATACCGGCACCCGGCCGGACGTTGAAATGCCGTTGTCGAAGGGAAGGATGCGAGCGTGCCCGAGAGGACCCCGGAAACCCACGTCATCGACTTCCGCGCGGCCGAACGCCTGCTGGCGGCGCGCGACCCGCGGGGCGCGGTCAAGCTGCTGGACTCGGTGATCGCGGCCCACCCGGAGAACACGGCTGCCCGGCTGCTGAGGGCCCGCGCATTCTTCGCCGCCGCCCAACTTCGCCCTGCCGAGCTCGAATTCGAACTCGTCCTGGAGCGCGAACCGGACAACGCGTTCGCGCACTTCGCCCTGGCCCGCACTTTCCAGCGGTCCGGACGCTCGGAGCAGGCCGTGCGCCACTTCCGGCTGGCCGCGGCGCTCGACCCGAACCCGGAGTACCTGCGGGCTGCCCGCTTCGACACAAGCGCCTGACCCTCCCGGCCCGCCGGACCGTTGGGTCAGTGGCCGTACCGGCTGCGTTGGCCGTGGTCGGGTTCGTACGGGGGGATGTTGCGGCCCGGCTGCCAGTGCGGGCCCTGGTGCATGTGGTGGACGATCACGGCAAGATCCACCACCGTCAGCACAAGCAGCAGACCGCAGGCCGCGGCCCAGCCCGGCCGGTCGACCAGGGTGAAGGCCGTCAGGCCGAAGACGGCCCAGGCCATGCCCCATAGACTCAGGCAGAGCCGCAGTCGCAGGGGACTGCGTGCAGTCATCGGTTCATTTCCGGTACGCATGGCGATCGCCTCTCCTTCCAGGATGGACCCGCGGCAGCGATTCCGAGGCACGCCGAGACAGAGTGTGGGGAGACCGTCGGTGAACGGCACAGCATGGGGGAACGACGTCGCGCGCAGGGCCCGGGTCCGGGGGTCGCTGCTGGGCGGTGCGATCGGGGACGCGCTGGGGAACCCGGTGGAGTTCCTGTCGCTGTCCGGTATCCGCAGGGCACACGGGGAAGACGGCGTCCGCGGGCTCGTCGCGGACGGGGACGGTGCCGTCGGCCGCGTCACCGACGACACGCAGATGACCCTGTTCACCGCCGAAGGGCTGATCAGGGCGCATTCCCGGGCGATGTCGAAGGGGATCGGCGGCGCCGAGACCGCGGTCGTGCGCAACGCCTACCTGCGCTGGCTCGACACACAGAACCATCCCGCTCCACCTGCCCGGGGCGGAGACGACCTCATACGCACCGGCTGGCTGCGGCAGCAGCGCTTCCTGTACGCCCGCCGCGCCCCCGGCAACGCCTGCCTGACCGGGCTCGCGGCCGGCCACATCCCCGACCCGGCCGGCACGCTCGGCCGGCCGGGGCCGGTCAACACCGGATCCAAGGGGTGCGGCACGGTGATGCGGTCCGCGCCCTTCGGCCTGATCGGCGCCGGTGCGACGGCCGGCTTCGGACTGGCTGCCCGGTGCGCGCAGATCACCCACGGGCACCCGACGGGCGCGTACGCGGCCGGGGCGTTCGCCGCGATCATCGCCCACCTGCTGGAAGGCGATTCGATGGCGGGCGCCGTGCTGCGGGCGATGGAGCTGCTCGCACGCCACCCGGGCCACGAGGAGACGACGGCGGCGCTGCGCGCGGCCGTCGACCTGTCCGCGCAGGGCGCGCCGACCGCCGAGAAGGTGGAGCTGCTGGGCGAGGGCTGGGTGGCCGAGGAGGCTCTCGCCATCGCCGTGTACTGCGCCCTGGTGCTGCCGGGCGGCGACGAGGTGGCCCAGGCACTGCTGCTCTCGGTCAACCACTCGGGCGACAGCGACTCCACCGGGGCGGTCTGCGGCAACCTGCTCGGTGCCCGTCACGGCGACGTCAGGCTCCCGCCGTCCTGGCTGGCGCTGACGGAAGGCCGGTCGGTGATCGCCGAGCTGGCCGACGATCTGTGCCTGGAGTTCGAGCAGGCGGTGGACTGGCCGCAGGAGCGCTATCCGGCGTGCTGAGGGGAACGGTGGCCATCGGCCGTTCGTTCGCCCTTGCATGAGCGGACCACTGGTACGTGAGGGGTATTCAGGGACGGGACCCGGCTCGATCACGCCGGACGGCTGCGCGGTCGAGCTGTACAGACGGCTGTCGGTCGGCACCGAGCCGGACGTGATCGCGGCGGCGGTGCCCGCCGGGGCGAGCATTCTGGAACTCGGTTGCGGGGTGGGCCGGATGACCCGTCCACTGCTCACGCGCGGCTTCGAGGTCACGGCCGTGGACGAGTCGGCGCAGATGCTGGAACACGTACGGGGCGCGCGCACCGTGCGGAGTCCCATCGAGTCCCTGGAGCTCGGCCACGAGACATTCGACGTGGTGCTGCTGGCATCGTTCCTGGTGCACGCGGGCGAACACCGGGTGCGCGACGGAATGCTGCGGACCTGCCGGAGATACGTCAAGGACGGCGGCGTCGTGCTCCTTCAGCGCGAGGGCGCCGACTACCGCACCGATCTGCCGAGGGAACGGGTCGATCCGGCCGGATACACGGTGCGGATCGTCTCGGCGGACCCCGTCGGCGACGGGGTGGACTCGGTGCACGCGGAGTACATCTTCGACGATGCGCGGTGGACCCAGACGTTTCGGTCGCGGGAGCTGACGAAGGAACGGTTCGAGGGGTATCTGGAGGCGGCGGGCCTGACCGTCGACCGCTATCTGACGGACGACGGGGTGTGGGTGCGGGCCGTGCCCAGGTAGTCGCCGGGCGACGGGAACCGAGGAGATCGGTGGTCCGGGATGCGATGAGTTCCGGACCGCCACGGGGTCTTTCCTTGCGTACGCACCACGACGCTTCCCGAGGAGAACCCGATGTCCGAGACCACGACGCCGACGCACACGACGGACACCGCCACCCCGACGGCCGCGGTACGCAGCCGAGGGGCGGTCGCGCTCACCGTCGCACGGGTCGCGCTCGCCCTGTTCTTCGCCTTCAGTGCGTTCGCCAAGCTGATCGCCCATGAGTCGGCGATCGAGACCTTCGACCGGATGGGCTGGAGCCATGGCGCGATGTACCTCATCGGAGCCCTGGAGATGGCAGGCGCCGTCGCGCTGCTGGTGCCCCTGCTGTCCGGGGTGGCGGCGATGGCCTTCGTCGGGCTGCTGGCCGGGGCGTCCATCGTCCAGCTCACCCTGCTCGACCCGGTGAACGCGATCATGCCGGCGCTGCTCATCGTGCTGGTCGTCCTGATCGCCCGGGACCGGCGGGACAGAACGGCGCAGCTGATCGGGCTCGTGCGCCGGCGTGCGTAGGAGGGGACGGCCGTGCACCGCGCCGGTCAGTGGACGGTGCTGAAGCTGCGCCAGGGCAGGGCGCTCGGCGGGTTCATGTCGCTCAAGGTCGTGGCGACATAGGTCGACCCCGGACCCGTGCAGTTGCGCGTGCGGTACAGGATGATGTCGATCAGGGTTCCGTTGATCACTTCTTTGGCGCCCGCCGGGTCGAGCTGGTGGCAGCCCCTCACGGAGGGGCTGTTCACGTTGATCACGGCATCCCGCTGGGTGACGTAGGTGACCGGCCCGACCGCGGTGCGGCCGAGGCCGGAGCAGCCCGCGACGCTGAGGGTCAGGAGCGCGGTCCCGGCTGCGATGCCGAGACGGCGGCGTCGGTGATCGATCACGGGCATGGGCGGGTCCTCGTCTGTCTCGTCCGGCTCATGTGTATCGCTGGTCACCTTGCCCGCTTCCGGGCGGCCCGGCATCCGGTGCGCGGCCTGCCGGGTGACCGCGGTTCGGGCCCATGTTCGCCCGGTGTTCGTATGGGGCATAACGTGGTAATAGCGTTATGAATCGGATGTATCCGGCTGGCAGGGGGCCGTCATGGTCCAAGAACTGGTGGTCGTCGCCGTGGCGGCGGCGTCCGCGGGCGCGGTGTACGTGGCGATGGCCGCGAAGATCGTCAAGCAGTACGAGCGGGGCATCGTGCTGAGGCTCGGCAGGCTCCGCAACGAAGTGCGCGGGCCCGGATTCACCATGGTGGTTCCCGGGATCGACCGGCTGCGCAAGGTCAACATGCAGATCGTGACGATGCCGGTGCCCGCGCAGGACGGCATCACGCGGGACAACGTGACGGTGCGCGTGGACGCGGTCATCTACTTCAAGGTGGTCGATCCGGCGAGCGCGATCGTGCAGGTGGAAGACTACCGGTTCGCGGTGTCGCAGATGGCGCAGACCTCCTTGCGGTCGATCATCGGCAAGAGCGACCTGGACGATCTGCTGTCCAACCGGGAGAAGCTCAACCAGGGTCTGGAGCTCATGATCGACAGCCCGGCCGTGGGGTGGGGCGTCCAGATCGACCGGGTGGAGATCAAGGACGTGTCGCTGCCCGAGACGATGAAACGCTCCATGGCCCGTCAGGCCGAGGCCGACCGGGAGCGGCGCGCTCGGGTCATCAACGCCGACGCGGAACTCCAGGCGTCGAAGAAACTGGCCGAGGCGGCGGCGGAGATGTCCGCCCAGCCGGCCGCGCTCCAGCTGCGACTGCTGCAGACCGTGGTCGCGGTCGCGGCGGAGAAGAACTCCACGCTGGTGCTGCCGTTCCCGGTCGAGCTTCTCCGCTTCCTGGAGCGCGCGCAGCAGCCGGCACCGGCGCAGCAGGAGGTCCGGTCCGGGCCCTCGCAACAGCCCCCGCAGAAGTCCTCGCCCCCGCAACAACAGCCTCAGGAGCAACAGCCGTCGCCTGCGCCGCCCCCCTCCGGGCCCGCGCGTGTCATGCGGCCCAAGCCGCTGGCCAGGCACTGACCTGCGCGCATGCCGGTGCGAGACCGGTTGTCGGACCCCCCGCCTAGACTCGCAGACACAGAGAGACCGAGAGGACCGGACGATCGCGGGCGGGACGGGAGGGGAGCGATGACCTCGGCAGTGCACGGAGAGTACGCACAGCACCAGACGCAGGACGCGGCCACCGCCCGCCTCCTGCGTTGCGCCGCCGTCTTCCTGCCCGCGCCGCTGCCGAGAGACGGGCAGGTCGCCTTCTGGGCCCCCGACGGCAGCCCGCTCCCGGCGATCGGCGACATCCGCGAGCAGACCTCCGCCGAGGCCGGCGAGATCACGGTGGTCCGACGCCACGGGCAGCAGGGCGAGGTCCGGCGTCGCACGGTGCCCGCGGTCCGGCTGCCCGTCGCCGATGCCCTGCCCCTGCTGGCCCGCGCCCGCCACCAGCAGTCCGCCCACCCGGCCGCCCGCTGCTGGGGTGCGGCCGCACTCCATGCGCTCGGCCTGGTGGCCCGCGGCAGGCTGGTTCCCGGCCTCACGGCCGACGACCACGACGCCTGGCGGGCCGGGCCGCGCGACGCCGAGGACGTCGCCCATCTGCGGGCGGTCGCCGCCGCCATGCCGCCCGAGGCGTACGCCGTCCCGCTCCCGGAGCGCACACCGCTCCAGCTCCCCGACCCCGAGTCGCTGCTCGGCGCCTTCCTCGACGCGGTCGCCGACACCCTGCCCCGGACGCCCGCCGCGGCGCACGCGATGGGCGCCCCCTTCGCTTCCCGCGAGGCCCAGCACCTGCCCCGGGCCCGTGACTGGTCCGTCGAGGTCGCCGCCGGTCTGGACGCGGGGGTACGGGTGTCGCTCCGCCTCGACCTGTCGGCGTACGACCTCTTCGACACGGCCGACACCTACGGCACCCCCGATCCCGACGACACCGATACCGGCACCGACGGGACCCGGACCGCCGGCAATGCCGCGGATGTCCACGGGGGCGGCGCCAGGCACGCCGCCGCGGCGATCACGCAGGTGCACAGCCTGGCCGACCCGACGTACGTCATCGACGCCGCCGCTCTGTGGAACGGCGGCGGAGGCGAGCCCTTCGGGCCCCGGGCCAGGATCGACGCCGTGCTCGCGCTGCGCCGTGCCGCCCGTGTCTGGGCACCGCTGGAGCGGCTGCTGGACCTGCCCGTCCCCGATGTGCTCGCCCTGACCGAGGACGAACTGTACGAGCTGCTGAGCGACGCCGGGGCAAGGCTCGCGGCGGCCGGGGTGAGCGTCCACTGGCCGCGCGAACTCGTCCGCTCGCTGACCGCCTCCGCCGTGGTCCGGCCCGCACCCGGCTCGGCCACCGACGGCACCTCGTTCTTCGACGCCGGGCGGCTCTTCGCCTTCGACTGGCAGCTGTCCCTGGGCGACGAGCAGCTCACCGAGCGGGAGATGGACATCCTCGCGGAGGCCCACCGGCCCGTGGTGCGCCTGCGGGACCAGTGGGTCGTCGTCGACCCCGCGCTCGTGCGCAAGGCACGCAAGCGCGAGCTCGGGCTGCTCGACCCGGTGGACGCCCTGGCCGTGGCGCTGACCGGCAGCGCGGAGGTGGACGGCGAGCAGGTCGAGGCGGTGCCGGCCGGTGCCCTCGCCGAGCTCCGCACCCGCATCCTCGCCGACGACACGGCTCTCGCGCCGCCGCCGGGACTCGACGCCACGCTCCGCGACTACCAACTGCGCGGCCTGGCCTGGCTGGACCGGATGACCTCACTGGGCCTCGGCGGGTGCCTCGCCGACGACATGGGGCTCGGCAAGACCATCACCGTCATCGCCCTCCATCTGCACCGCGCGCACCCCGCACCCACCCTGGTGGTCTGCCCCGCCTCCCTCCTCGGCAACTGGCACCGGGAGATCAACCGCTTCGCCCCCGGTGTCCCCGTGCGCCGTTTCCACGGCACCGACCGCACACTCGACGACCCCGACGGCGGCTTCGTTCTCACCACGTACGGCACGATGCGCTCCAGCGCGGCCCGACTCGCCGCCCACAGCTGGGGACTTGTCGTCGCCGACGAGGCACAGCATGTGAAGAACCCGCACTCCTCCACGGCGAAGGCGCTGCGCACCATCCCGGCCCCCGCCAGGATCGCGCTCACCGGTACCCCCGTGGAGAACAACCTCTCCGAGCTCTGGGCCCTGCTCGACTGGACCACCCCCGGACTGCTCGGCCCCCTGAAGGCGTTCCGGGCCCGGCACGCCCGGATCGTCGAGAACACCGGCACCGCGGCAGGACTCGGCAACGACGAGGCGGTCGAGCGCCTCTCCCGGCTGGTCAGGCCGTTCCTCCTGCGCCGCAAGAAATCCGACCCGGGCATCGCCCCGGAGCTGCCGCCCAAGACGGAGACCGACCACCCCGTCTTCCTCACCCGCGAGCAGGCCACGCTCTACGAGGCGGCGGTGCGCGAGACCATGGCGCTCATCGAAGCCTCCGAAGGCATCGCCCGCCGCGGTCTGATCATGAAGCTGCTGGGCTCGCTCAAGCAGATCTGCAACCACCCCGCGCAGTATCTGAAGGAGGAGCCGACCCGCCTCGTCGGCCGCTCCGGCAAGCTCGCCCTGCTCGACGAGCTGCTCGACACGATCGTCGCCGAGGACGGTTCCGTGCTGGTCTTCACCCAGTACGTGTCGATGGCCCGGATCCTCTCCGCGCACCTCACCTCGCGCGCCGTCCCCTCCCAACTCCTGCACGGCGGTTCTCCGGTGGCCGAGCGGGAACGCATGGTGGACCGCTTCCAGTCCGGCGAGGTTCCCGTCTTCCTGCTCTCCCTCAAGGCGGCGGGCACCGGGCTGAACCTCACCCGTGCCGCCCATGTGATCCACTACGACCGCTGGTGGAACCCGGCCGTCGAGGAGCAGGCCACGGACCGTGCGTACCGCATCGGCCAGACGCAGCCCGTCCAGGTGCACCGGCTGATCGCCGAAGGCACCGTCGAGGACCGGATCGGGGAGATGCTGGTGGCCAAACAGGCCTTGGCCGACGCGGTGCTCGGCTCCGGGGAGACCGCGCTGACCGAGCTCAGCGACCGGGACCTCGCCGATCTTGTCTCGCTGCGGAGGCCGTCATGAGCCCCCGCACCCGGCCCGCGCCCCCCTCGTACGTCAGGGCCCGCCCCGGCCCCGACGATCTGCGGCGTACCTTCGAGGCGGTGCCGCCCCGCGCGTCCCACGGCGACGAGCCGTTCGCGGACAGCTGGTGGGGGCGGTCCTGGGTGGCGGCGCTGGAGTCCCTGTCGATGGACGAGGGCCGGCTCGCCCGCGGCCGTAAGTACGCCGACAGCGGCCATGTCGCAGCGATCACCGTCACCCCCGGCCGCGTCGTCGCCTACGTCCAGGGCAGCCGCCCCCGTCCGTACCGCTCCGAACTGCGGCTGCGCGTCCTCACCGACACCGGCTGGGAGGCCTTCCTCGACGCCGTCGCGGCCCGGCCCGGCCATCTTGCCGCGCTGCTCGCCAAGGAGATGCCGCACACCCTCGTCGACACGGCGGCCGAGGCGGGCACCGGGCTGCTGCCCGCCGCGAACGACCTCGACCCGAGCTGCTCCTGCCCCGACCACGGCTGGCCGTGCAAGCACGTCGCCGCTCTCTGCTACCAGATGGCCCGCCTGCTGGACACCGACCCGTTCGTCCTCCTGCTGCTGCGCGGCCGCGGCGAGCGCGAACTCGTCGAGGAGCTGGGCCGGCGCAACGCCGCGCACTCCGTCCGCGAACGCCCCACGGTCCCCACCACCCCCTCCGTACCGGCGCGAGAGGCCCTGGCCGACCGCTTCCTCCCACCGCTGCCCGCCCCGCTCCCCGTGCCGTCGCAGCCCGGCCAGCCACCCTCGTACCCGCAACTGCCCGGGGCCCGCGACCCGCTCTCCCTCGACCACCTCGCCACGGATGCGGCGGGCCGCGCGCACATCCTCCTCACCACCGGCCAGGACCCCGTCTGCGGACTCACCCCCTGGCAGGACGCCGTCCGGCTCGCCGCGGCCCGCCCCACCGCGGGACTCACCGCCACCACCCGTGCGCTCTATCGCGAACTGGCCTTCGCCACCGGCCACAACACCACCGACCTGGCCCGCGCCGTCGCCGCCTGGCGCCAGGGTGGTGCCGAGGGCCTGGCGGTCCTGGAAACCCCCTGGGACCCGCCGGCCGGCCCCTTCGACCGGGCCCGTCCCGCCCTGGCCGCCGCCGATTTCCCCCGTTTCCAGCCCTGGCGCAACCACCTCACCCATCCCGACGGCACGGTCCAGCTCCGCTTCGGCCGGGACGGCCGCTGGTACGGCTACGAATCGGACAGGGGCAAGGACGACTGGTGGCCCCGCGCCGAACCGGACTCCGACCCGGTGGGCACACTCATGGCACTGCTCGGCCGCTGACCACCGGCTGCGGCCGCCCAGCCGATTCCGGGCCGCGGCACAGTACTCGATCAGGCGTCACGTGCACGCGGGCGTAGGTCCCCCCTGCGGCTGCCCTCACGCTTCGCAGGGGGCGGCGGTACTCAGAAGTCGGCGGTCGTGCGCTCTTCCAGCCGGGCCACCGAGTCCTGGGCGTACGCGTTCTCGTACGCGTTGCGGATCCGCTCGATCTGCGGGTCGCGCAGGCGTGCCTCGGTCGCCGGGTACAGCAGGATCAGTTCATAACTGCGCTCCCGCTCGATCACTCCGTGGGAGTCCCGCCACTGACCGCGGCCGTCCTGGACGGTCAGGCCACGCGGAAAGCGCGGGGTGACCTCCTCGTCGACGAATGCCAGGAACTGGCGGTCGGTCACATCGGGTCCGCCGTCCGGGCGTTCGGTACCGAAGAAGAGCCGGGTCTCGATGTAGGCCTTGCCGCGTACGGCGACGGTCGACGCAGCGGGCCGAGCACCGGCCGGTGCGTCGCTGCCGAGCGTGGCGTAGGCGACGGGCATGCCCACGGCCAGCACGGCGAGAGCGGCGGCCGCCGCGGTGAGTACGGTGTGCTGCCTGGGACCGTACCGACGGTCGTTGCTGTGAGGCCCGGTCGAAGAAGGAGAGAGCGGCACAAGAGGGGCTTTCGTTCGGAGGGCGAGGGCGAGGGCGAGGGCGAGGGCGAGGGCGAGGGCGAGGGCGCGGGGCTTGCGCGCGGCCCACTGTGGCAAGCGGCCTCCGCCGGAGAAGCGCAGGACATGGCTGTCCTCTGGAAACCACCCGTACCGGTGACGGCAGGAGTGCGGCAGGCGGGATCCCATGCTGAAGGCCGTCGCCAAAAACCCTTCGTTGCAGGTGGGTTGCCGGTGCTAGCTTCCTCCACGTGGCGAAACTCAATCAGATCATCGCAGTGGAGAAAGGCGTCAAGTCCAAGGCTCACCAGGACCTGACGGCGGCGCATCACGGCCTCCAGAAGGCCGGGCTGCTGGCCGGAATCTCCCGGACCTACCAGCCGAAGGACGAGGAGGGCGAGCAGCTTCCGCCCGAATCGACGCTGGTGCAGATCAAGGCCGAGGACGTGCTGCGGAACACCGCGATGACGCTGACCCGGCTGTTCGACGTAACCGCCACGAAGGACTGGGCGAACTGTGCGGCCCACGCGGATGTGAAGGTCGACGGCCGGGTGCTCGTGGCCGATGTTCCGGTGTCGTACCTGCTGTTCCTGGAGAAGCAGCTGACCGACATCAACACGTTCGTGCGCAAGCTGCCGGTGCTCGACGCCGCCGAGGCGTGGACGCAGGACCCGTCGACGGACTCCTGGAAGACCGAGCCGGTCCGGACGCTCCGTACGAAGAAGGTGCCCCGTGACCATGTGAAGGCGGAGGCCACCGAGAAGCACCCGGCGCAGGTCGAGGTGTACTACGAGGACGTTCCGATCGGTTACTGGACGACCGTGAAGTTCTCCGGGGCGCTTCCCGCGCGGCGCATCAATGAACTCCTGGACCGGGTGGAGAAGCTCCAGCAGGCCGTGAAGTTCGCCCGCGAGGAAGCCAATGGCGTGGAGGTCACCGACCAGCGGGTGGGTGATGCGGTATTCGGTTACCTCTTCGGGTAGCCGACCATGGATTCCCCGGCCGCATGGTTGCGGCCGGGGTGCGCGAGGAGCGCAAGCTGAAACTGAAGCTTGTCGTGACGACGCGGTTCCAGTGGAGGTTCGAGTCCTCCCCCCGGCATTTGCGCACTTTCCCCGTACGCGAACGGGCCGGGGTGGCCCAAACGGCAGAGGCAGACCGCGATCAATCTCAGACTCTTGCTCCAGACTCAGCATTCGCCGCCGATCGCCGGATCGAATGGGCTCGGGCCCATGCGCGTCGAGATGTTGGTTCGACTCCAACCCGCGGAGCTTCGGTCTGCGGTCGTCTAAAGGAAGGACGCGGCGACATTACGACTGACCCGGGCTCTTAAAAGTGCCGGCGTGCCGAACGGGCGGCAACACTCAGGGCCCGGGGGCCGGCTACGCCCCCGGGTCCGCTCCCGTTTCGGGCCCCTGTCGCACGCCGTCGGCGAGCGACACCCCGCGCCCGGCGAAGAAGCGCCCGAAGTCCGTCAGGGGCAGTTCCGCGGCCCGGGTCATGGCCGTCGTGCCCGACGGGTTGTGGAAGTGCACCCCGCTGCCGTCCGGCGTACGGGACGTCAGCAGCACCAGGTGACCGCCCCGCCCCGGAGCGGGCTGGTGCGGATGCCGGATCGCGTAGTGCACCGACGCCATCACCGCCCGCCCCTCGTCCAGCAGAGCCACGATCTCGTCCGTCGACAGGTGCCGGTGGACGACCGCGTCGAGGCCGTGCACCTCACGTGCGTACTCCGCGAACGGGGCGTAGATCAGGCCCCGGATCGTCCCCTCGGCATCCTCGGTGTACGCGCCGTACTTGAGCGCCCCGTCACGCAGGGCGAACAACGACGGGGCACCGGTGCCCAGCGCCATGCGCAGACAGGTCATACCGCACAGATGACCTGCCCAGCGCGCGTACTCGGCGGGCGATTCCGCGCCCGAGTCCGCCCATCGCGGATCGGCGGCCGGATCGAGTCCGCCCTCCACGATCGGACCGACGAGTTCGGGCGAGGCGAACTGCGTATGGACGAGAACGCCGCAGGCGGGACAGGTCACTGACGGTATCCGTTCAGGAAGCGGCCGATGCGGCTGATCGCCGCGTCGAGATCGTCGGCGTACGGCAGGGTCAGGATCCGGAAGTGGTCGGGACGCGGCCAGTTGAAGCCGGTGCCCTGCACCACCTGGATCTTCTCACGCAGGAGCAGGTCGAGGACGAGCTTCTCGTCGTCGACGATGTGGTGCACCTTCGGGTCGATGCGCGGGAACGCGTACAGCGCACCTTTCGGCTTCACGCACGACACCCCGGGGATCTCGTTCAGCTTCTCCCAGGCCCGGTTGCGCTGCTCGTACAGCCTGCCGCCCGGCGCCACCAGCTCCCGGATGGACTGCCGGCCGCCGAGCGCGGCCTGAATGGCGTACTGGGCGGGCGCGTTCGGGCACAGCCGCATGGAGGCGAGCATCGTCAGGCCCTCCAGATAGTTGCTCGCGTGCTGCTGCGGGCCCGACACCACCATCCAGCCCGATCGGAACCCCGCCACCCGGTACGTCTTCGACAGGCCGCTGAAGGTGAGGCAGACCAGGTCGGGGGCGAGGACCGCGACACTGTGGTGCTCGGCGTCGTCGTACAGGATCTGGTCGTAGATCTCGTCGGCGAGGACCAGCAGACCGTGCCTGCGCGCCAGGTCGAGGATGCCTTCGAGGATCTCGCGGGGATAGACGGCACCGGTCGGGTTGTTCGGGTTGATGATCACGACGGCCTTGGTGCGGTCGGTGATCTTCGACGCCAGGTCGCCGAGGTCCGGATTCCAGTCCGACGCCTCGTCGCAGGTGTAGTGCACGGCCTTGCCGCCCGCGAGGGTGACGACGGCGGTCCACAGCGGGTAGTCGGGCGACGGGATCAGCACCTCGTCGCCGTCCTCCAGCAGCGCCTGCACGGACATCGAGATCAGCTCGGACACACCGTTGCCGAGGAAGATGTCGTCCACCCCGACGTCGGTCAGCCCCATCGCCTGGTAGCGCTGCGCCACCGCGCGGCGGGCGGAGAGGATGCCGCGCGAATCGCTGTAGCCGTGGGCCTGGGGGAGCATCCGGATCATGTCCTGGACGATCTCCTCCGGCGCCTCGAAACCGAAGAGCGCGGGGTTGCCGGTGTTGAGGCGGAGCACGCTGTGGCCCGCCTCCTCCAGGGCGTTGGCGTGCTCGATGACCGGGCCCCGGATCTCGTAACAGACCTCGTTGAGCTTGCTGGACTGCCGGAACTCCATGCGGTGGCCTCCCCGATCCGATTGCGATACTTGGTTTTACCAAGCCTGAGCTTGGAAAGTCCAACAACATGTCTAGACTGCGTCGCATGCCACGTCAGCAGCAGCCATCCGCACGCACCGCGCGCCGCCGGAGTTACGACCAGTTCTGTGCCACCGCCCGGGCCCTCGACTCCGTCGGTGACCGGTGGACGCTGCTGATCGTCCGTGAACTGCTGGCGGGGCCACGCCGCTACACCGATCTGCACGCGGACCTTCCCGGCGTCAGCACGGACGTCCTCGCGTCCCGGCTCAGGGATATGGAGCAGGGCGGCCTGGTCACCCGCCGCCGCCTGCCGCCGCCCGCCGCTGCCTCGGTGTACGAACTGGCCGGACGCGGCCATGGGTTGCTGCCGGTCCTGACTGCTCTCGCCGAGTGGGGGGCGCCCGCGATCGGTGAACGGCGGCCGACGGATGCGGTGCGGGCGCACTGGTTCGCGCTCCCGCTGCGGCGGGCGCTGGCCGGCCTGACCCATGAAGGGGTCCTCGAAGTCCACCTCGACGAGGGGGAGTTCCACATCAGAGTGGGTGGACCGGATGCCGGCGCGGAGGTGTACGGGGACGGGCCCGCCGCTCACGCCGACGCCCGGATCGCGCTCGATGCCGAGCTCTGTCTCGCGCTCGGGCGGGGTGAGTGCACGCTCGCCGAGGCGGTGAAGGACGGACGGATCGCGGTCGTGGGCGAGGGCCCGCTGGCCGGAGAACTTCGGGGCGAATGACCGTCAGTGACTGCCGTACGGCCGTCGTGCCCGGATGATTCCGCGTATCAACTCCTGGGTAGCTTTGGGGCATTTGAGATCTCCTGGATGCCGAGGCGGAGGAGTTCGCGTGAGAATAGGCAGACAACAGGAACGGCGAGAGCGGCAGGAACGGCAGGAGCAGTACGGGCAGCAGCTTCGACTCGGCACGGCCTTGGCCGGCGGCGGGTGTGTGGCCGCGCTCGAATTCGTCCCGTCGGCGGCCCTGGCCGCGCCCGGCAGCGGGGTGAGCGGCACCGTGGTCGCGAAGGGCACGTCGACCGGGAAGCTGAACGTCAGGACGCCGAACGGCCGTACGGATGTGACCTTCCGGACGATCACCGTGGAGCCCGGCGGCTCCACGGGCTGGCACACCCACAGCGGTCAGGTGATCGCGGTCGTCAAGTCGGGGACTCTGACGCGCACGCTGGACGACTGCTCGGTGGAGGTGATGTCCGCGGGCACGTCGTTCATCGAGCTGTCAGGCGCCGACCGCCCCCACATCGGGCACAACCTGGGCACCGAGCCGGTCGTGCTCTGGGTGGCCTATCTGCTGCCCGAGGGCAGTGCACTCTCCGACGACGCCGATGCGGTGGACTGCGGCGCGCAGAAGTGACATGGCGCGAGACGCCCGCCCGCCGCCGCCGTCGCCGGCCGTCGGTCGACGAGCGTCTCCCCGCACGCCCCGAAACCGGTGATCCGAACAGGGGGGACGAGACAGGAGCCGTACGGCCATGAACGGGGATGATCCGCAGGACGCGGAGCGTGCGGACGACCCCATCGACCCGGCGCGCCGTGCCGTGTTCGCTCAGGAGCTGCTGCGTGTGCTCGGCACCCATCGCTCCGGATCCCGCGCGGACTTCGAGGATTCCTCGCCCGGGGAACAGCGGACCGTACAGCGACATCGACCTCGCGTGGACCGTGCCCGACGACCGCTTCACCGCCTGCGTCGCCGCCGCTCCGGAGATCCTCGGCGCCGCACGGCCCGTCGACTCCCTCCGCGTCGACCTCGATCTGCAGAACTCCCGCAAACGGCGGCTCCTCTTCGTCGCCTTCCGTGGTCTGCCCCTTGTCTGGCGCCCACCTTGCCCGGGCTACGACCAGGACAATCCCGTGGCGCGCGGTGACGACTGGTCGCGGCCCGCGAGTGCGCCGGCCCACGCGGTCGCCGCGACCGAGGCCGTACTCCGCGGGCAGCCGCAGACCGCCCAGGGGCTGCCGGAGCGGGGCTTCCGGCGTATCGGGGCACCCGACACCGTCACGGGGTCATGGCCCGAGGACATCGGCCGCGTCGTCGAAGCAGCCGCCGCCCGCGAACCGGGCCTGCGGACCCTTGCCGGACGCGCTGACGCACGGGCGGGAGAGGCGATGATGGACGGGTGCGACTTGAACCGATCACCTGGGAAAGGCTGGCCGAAGCGTTTGCCGCGCACGCCGGAGGGCTGAAGCCGGCCGACGGCGGGCCCTGGCTCAAGGTCGCCGTGGACGGCGCTCCGGCCGCGCGCACCGGGGAACTGGCGGAGCGCGTCGCAGAGGCGCTGCGGATCCGTGGCCGCGCGGTGCTCGTCGTGTCCACCGAGGGGTTCCTGCGCCCGGCCAGCCTGCGCTACGAGTACGGCAAGGAGGACCCCGACTCGTACTTCGACAGCTGGTTCGACACGGGTGGACTCTGGCGTGAGGTCTTCGGACCGCTGGAGGCGGGCGGCACCGGGCGCGTGCTGCCCGATCTCTGGGACCCGGCGACGGACCGGGCCACCCGCAGCCCGTACCGGCAGCTCCCGGAGGGCGGTGTGCTGGTGGTGCACGGTCCGCTGCTGCTCGGGCACTGGTTCCCGTTCGACGCGAGCGTCCATCTGCGGCTCTCGCCCGGTGCGCTGCGGCGGCGTACCGAGGAGAGCGAGCGGTGGACCCTGCCCGCCTTCGGGCGGTACGAGGACGAGGTGGCGCCCGCCGGGCGCGCGGACGTGGTCGTCCGGGCCGACGATCCGCTCCACCCGGCCTGGACCGGTCTGCCCTAGGCGCCGTCCCGTCGGGAGAAGGCTTCCCCCTCGGGGACCGGGCGGCCGCCCACCGTCGTGACCGCCTCGGCCCCCGACCGGCAGCCCGCCGCAGCGGCCGTCGTGTCGTCCGCGCCCGCCAGCCGCGCCGCGAGGAAACCGCCGGTGAAGGCGTCGCCCGCCCCCGTCGAGTCCACCGCTCCACGCACCGGGACGGCCGGCACGCGCCCGGTGACCGTCCCTCCGATGGCCAGCAGTGCTCCCTCCTCGCCCAGGGTGACGACGACCTGCGGAACCACCAGGCTCAACTTGGCTGCGGCGTCGGCCGGTTCGGGAAGGCCGGTGAGGAGCCGGGCCTCGTCCGCGTTCGGCAGGAGCAACTGCGTCCCCTCCACGGCCGCCAGGAACGGACCGGCGCCGAGCTCGGCGAGGAAGCCCGCGGAGGCGGGGTCCACGCTCGCCGGGATCGACCGCCGCCGGGCCTCCCGCAGGGCGAGCAGGGCCGTGGCGCGACTGGTCGCGGCGAACAGGAGGTAGCCGGAGACGTGGAGGTGCGCGATGCCGTCGAGCATCGACGGCGACCAGTCGTCGGGGGCGAGCCGCAGCACGGCACCGCTGTCGGTGAGGAAGGTGCGCTCGGCGGCGGCGTCGACGAGAGCGACGACGGTGGCGGTCGGCGCCTCGCCGTCCACGGCCAGCAGCGGACGTACCTCCGCCCGTCGCAGCGCATCCTCGTGCCAGGCCGCGGAGTCGGCACCCACCCGGGCCAGCAGCCGCACGTCGCGGCAGCCCGAACGAGCCGCCCAGCAGGCGACATTGGCACCCGCCCCGCCCGGCAGCGTGCTGATCCGGGCCGCCGTGTCCGTCCCGTGGACGAGAGCCGCCCCGTGCCGGGCCACCACATCCGTGACCACGTCCCCGACGACGAGAAGTCCGCCCTCGGTCATGGTCCGGCCGCCCCCTTCGGCCCGGCCGTTCCGCGTTCCGCGGTGGCCCAGGCGAGGGCGATCCGTGCGGCGAGCGCCACGTTTCCGCGCACGGCCGCCAGGTTGGCCTCCAGCGAAGCGCCGCCGGTGTGCTGCATCAGCTGGTCCAGCAGGAACGGTGTGACGGCCTGCCCCACGATGCCGCGCTCCCGGCACGCGTCCAGCGCCTGGGCCAGCACCCGGTCGTGCAGGGCGGGATCCAGCTGATCCTTGAGCGGTACGGGGTTGGCGACGATCAGCGCCGCGGCGGGGCCGCCCAGAGCGTCCCCGGCCTGCATCACCTGTGCGACCTGCGCCGGCGTACGCACCGTCCAGTCGACGGGCTCACCCGAACTGCTCAGATAGAACCCGGGGAAGTGCTCCGTGCCGTAGCCGAGCACGCCGACCCCGAGCGTCTCCAGGCGCTGCAGCGTGGCCGGGACGTCCAGGATCGACTTCACGCCCGCGCACACCACGGTGATGCCGGTGCGGGCGAGCAGCCGGAGATCCGCGGACTCGTCCTGGGTCGCGGTCCAGTCCCGGTGTACGCCACCGAGGCCGCCGGTCGCGAAGACGCGCAGGCCCGCGCGCGCCGCGAGGAACGCCGTTGCGGACACGGTCGTCGCCCCGCTCGCTCCCGCCGCCAGCGCCGGGGCGAGGTCCCGGTGTCCCAGCTTCCGCACGGCCGGATCCTCGGCGATCCGTTCCAACCGGGCCTTGTCCAGGCCGATATGGGCGCGTCCGTCCAGTACGGCGATGGTGGCGGGGACGGCGCCCGCGGAGCGCACAAGCTCCTCCAGTTCCTTCGCGACCTGCAGATTCCGGGGGCGCGGCAGGCCGTGCGCGATGATCGTCGATTCCAGGGCCACGACGGGGCGGTGCGCGGCCAGGGCCTCCCGCACCTCGTCGGAGAGGGCCGGTGCGTACGGGTGGGCGCTGTGCGGGGCATTCGGTGACATGTCCACATCCCTGTCGCAGCGGGGCCGACCTCAAACGTGCGCCGCGGCCCGGACGACCGCCCCTCGAATCGCTCCTGGGGGGCAGGACGTCGGTCCGGGGCTGCCCTGCCCGTCCCGCCCTCCCTTCCTGCAGGCTCGGCCCGGTCATGCCGCGGCGGCGGGCCGGGTCAGTGCACGGCGCAGCGCCAGTGCCGCCATCGGCAGCAACAGGCACGCGGCGGTCGCGTTCAGCGTGCCGTAGCCCGCCTGGGAGACGATCAGTCCGGCGACCGCACCGCCGATGCCGGCCGCCGTGTTCATGGTCAGATCCGACAGTCCCTGTACGGCGGCGCGGGCGGGCTGCGGTACGGAGTCGGTGAGGAGCGCGGAACCGGCGACCATCCCCGCCGACCAGCCGAGCCCGAGCACGAACAGGCCCGCGGCCGTCCGTCCGTGGCTGGCGCCCGCGGTGCCGGCCAGCAGCGCGGCGCAGGACAGCAGCCCGACCGCCAGACCGATCACAGCAAGCCGTCCGAAGCGGTCGGAGAGCCAGCCCATCACCGGCGAGAACGCGTACATGCCCGCGATGTGACCGCTGATGACCAGGCCGATCAACTGGAGGTCCGCGCCGTGGTGACCCAGGGCGACCGGGGTCATCACCATGATCGAGACCATCGCGGTGTGCGACAGGGCCACCGTCACCAGCGCCAGCCGGGCCATCGGCGAGGCACGTACCGCCGCCAGGCCCGCACGCAGCGAACGGCCGCCCGTGGACCGGTCGTCCTGCGGGGCGAGCGCACGGGCGGTGAGCAGCGGGTCGGGCCGCAGCAGCCCCCCGATCACCACCGCGGCGATCAGGAAGACGGCGGCCGCCAGGAGGAACGGTCCGGCCGTCTCGGATATGGATGTGCCCCGGAAGAGACGGCCCGCCGGAGCCGCGATGTTGGGCCCGAGGACCGAACCGATCGTGGTGGCCCAGATGACAGTCGAGATCGCCCGGCCGCGACGGTCCGGCTCGGCCAGATCGGCGGCGGCGAACCGGGCCTGCAGATTGGCCGACGAACCGGCACCGAACCCGGCCATACCGAGCAGCAGCAACGGGAAGCTGCCCACGAGGGTCGACAGGACCACCAGCCCCGCGCCCAGCGCACCGATCAGATACGCCAGCACGAGGCCGGGGCGCCGGCCCCGCGAGGTCATGAGCGCGGCCAGTGGCAGCGACAGCAGCGCCGTGCCGGTCACGGACGCGGTCGGCGCGAGACCGGACAGCGACTCGGAGCCGCTCACCTGCGTCGCGAGGACGGGGGCCAGCGCGATGCCGGTGGGTACGCCGAGGCCGCCGAGAATCTGGCCGGCGACGAGCACGGCCGATGTCCGGCGCCGCAGGGCGGGCAGCTGCGCCGCGGTGACGGGACGGCCCGGCCCGGTGGGGGTGTCAGGTGCGTCGAGGGTGTTGGTCACTTACGGAGTGTGCCAGCTCGCACGCAGGTGTGAAAACGGCTCCCGCCAGGCAGGCGGCGGCGTGCGGTCCCCGAGCGGAGTGCGGCCTCAGAACAGCGGCTGCGGCAGTACGCCTTCCAGTGCCAGCAGCCGGCGCTTGGTCTCCAGACCGCCGCCGAACCCGCCGAGCCCACCGTCGCTCTCCACCACACGGTGGCACGGCACCACGACCGGCAGCGGGTTGGACCCCATGGCCGCCCCGACGGCCTGGGCCGCCCCCGGCTGCCCCACCCGCCCGGCGAGATCGCCGTATCCGACGACCGTCCCGTACGGCACGCCCGCCGCGAGCTCGCGAAGCACCTGACGGTTGAAGCCGGACGTCAGCGACCAGTCCAGCGCGAGGGAGAACTCCCGCAGCGAACCCGCGAAGTACGCCGCGAGCTGACGTATCGGCTCGGTGAGGCGGGCGGAGCCCGGTGACTCCACCGGCTCCGCACCGAGCCGGGCCCGCAGCTGTCCGAGCGCCTTGTCCCGCACCGGCGGGCCGGCGTGGAACACGACGCTCACCAGCCCGGCACCGGTCGCGGCAAGGAGCAGCGGCCCGATGTCGCTCCCGACGACGGCCCACTCGACGGTCCCGCCGACGCTCCTGTCGGCACCCCGGTCGCTGTTCATGGGAACCACCGTACGACCGGCCACTGACAACGGGGGAGGAGATGATCCGGGCGGCCGTCAGCCGGTGGCGCCGCGCACCACGTCAGGGGCGTTGGTGATGATCCCGTCGACGTGGAGGCGGTTCGCCTTCACCGCGGCCGCCGCGTCGTCGACCGTCCATGTGTTGACCCGGAGCCTCCTGCCGTGCGGCCCCTTCAGCGCGTGCACGGCCGCCACGTAGCGGGCGCTGATGGATGCGTACGACGGGTTGATCTGGTCGGTGAACGCCGCGTACGCCTTCAGATCTGCGCCCTTGGGGGTGCCGAGGAAGCCGGTGGTGACGTCCGGACGCTGCTGGTGCACCTTCTTGATGCTGCCCGCGCCGAAGCTCTGGATCACCAGCCTGTTCCTGACGTGAGCCGGGTCCAGCCACCCCTTCCGGCTCAGCACCTGCAGCGTCTCCCGCTCGATGCCCGGGTACATCTGCGGACTCTTGATCTCCAGCAGCAGGTTCTGGTGGTTGTGCTCGATCCGGTCCAGGTACTGCTTGAGCGTGGGGACCCGGGTCCCGGTGTACCGGACACCGAACCAGCTGCCCGCGTCCAGCCGGGCGATCTCCGCGGCCGTGAAGTCCTTGACCGCCCACGGTGCACGCTTCGGGAAGACCTTCTCGACGTCGGTGGTCCGCTTCAGGTCGGTGTCGTGGATGACGACCAGTACCCCGTCCCTGGTGCGCTGGACGTCGTTCTCCACCCACGTGAAGCCGAGGCGGCCGGCCCGGTCGACGGCGGCCAGGGTGTTTTCCGGCGCGTACGCGGACGCGCCCCGGTGGGCGAAGACGGTCGGGGCGACGGGTGGCTGCACGGCCCGTTTGCTCACGGCGGTCCGGAGGATGTTCCCTGCGCTCGTGTCCATGCGCGCACCCGCACCTGTGTCCGTGCCGGAGTCCGTGGCCTGCGTCTGGGGGATCAGCAGCAGCGCGCCGGCACCCAGCAGGGCGACGGCGGCGAGGGAGACGGTGGCGGTGCGTGCGTACACGTGTACTCCTTGCATCAGTGTGACGTTCGGGCCGAGGGTGACAGCCGTCCCCGAACGACGGGCCGGCGAAGGATGGCCACCACATGAAGGGAAGAGCCGGGACCGGCTCTGCGGCCGGTTGGCCTGCCGATAAAATGCAGCTCTTCTGTTTGTCTGCCGGGCATCGCGCCTTAGGGTCACCCCGAACCCGGGCTTCCTCGAAGGGCGTACGAGCATGCAGGGCACAATCGACGGTTTCGGCTATGGGATGGTGACGCCCGCCGCGGCCTTCCTCATGGCGTGCCTCGGCGCGGCCCTGGGCCTCCGCTGCACGACGCGGTCGCTGCGGACCGAGCGCTCGTTCAAGGCGGGATGGCTCGCTCTCGGGGCGACGTCCATAGGCTCCGGCATCTGGACGATGCACTTCATCGCGATGACGGGGTTCAGCGTCGAAGACGTGCCGATCCGCTACGACACCCCGGTCAGCTTCGCCAGCCTGGCCGTCGCGATCATCATGGTCGGCATCGGCATCTTCATCGTCGGCTACCGCGGCGCGACGCTCATGGCACTCGTCACCGGCGGCACCATCACCGGCCTCGGCGTCGCCACCATGCACTACCTCGGCATGGCAGGCATGCGGCTCCAGGGGCAGTTCGAGTACGACACACTCACCGTCTCGCTCTCCGTCGTCATCGCCGTGGTCGCCTCGACGGTCGCGCTCTGGGCGGCCGTCTCCGTCCGCGGTTTCCTGCCCAGCCTCGGTGCCAGCGTGGTGATGGGCATCGCGGTGAGCGGGATGCACTACACGGGCATGGCCGCGCTCAGCGTCCATCTGCACCCCGTCGTCCCCGGCACCGCTTCCGGCAGCGGGCCGACGGCGCCCCTGGTCCCGCTGCTGATCGGCCCGGGCTGCTTCCTCCTGCTCGCCGCGGTGGTCGTGATGTTCGACCCCCTGATGGTGATGGGCGACCAGGACTGGGACGACCCGTCGGGCCGCGGTGCCCACGGGGCCGGACGGCCCCCCGGCATCCCCGTCCAGCGTCAGGTCCCGCGGTTCGGAACCTACGCCGACCCGGCGTCCTTCCATTCGCAGCACCACGAGGCCCCGCCGTCGCGGGACCGGTGACCGGACCCCGGTTGTCAGTGGGGGGTCGTACGGTGGTTCCATGCGGCCCGTTTCGAAGATCGAACGTTCGGTGGCGCCTTTCGAGGTCGTCAGTCCCTATCAGCCCAGCGGCGACCAGCCGACGGCCATCGCCGAGCTGGAGCGGCGCATCCGGGCAGGTGAGAAGGACGTCGTGCTGCTCGGCGCGACCGGCACCGGCAAATCGGCGACCACCGCCTGGATGATCGAGAAACTGCAGCGCCCCACGCTGGTGATGGCGCCGAACAAGACCCTCGCGGCCCAGCTGGCGAACGAGTTCCGCGAACTGCTCCCCAACAACGCCGTCGAGTACTTCGTCTCGTACTACGACTATTACCAGCCAGAGGCGTACATTCCGCAGTCGGACACGTACATCGAGAAGGATTCGTCGATCAACGACGAGGTCGAGCGGCTGCGCCACTCCGCGACGAATTCCCTGCTCACCCGCCGTGACGTGGTCGTGGTCGCTTCGGTCTCCTGCATCTATGGCCTCGGTACGCCACAGGAGTACGTGGACCGCATGGTCCCGCTCAAGGTGGGCGAAGAGATCGACCGCGACCAGCTGCTGCGCCGCTTCGTCGAGATCCAGTACACGCGCAACGACATCGCGTTCACCCGGGGCACCTTCCGGGTCCGCGGGGACACCATCGAGATCTTCCCGGTCTACGAGGAGCTCGCCGTCCGCATCGAGATGTTCGGCGACGAGATCGAGGCGCTGTCCACCCTCCATCCGCTCACCGGTGAGGTCATCAGCGAGGACAACGAGCTCTACGTCTTCCCCGCCAGCCACTACGTGGCGGGACCCGAGCGCATGGAGAAGGCGGTCAACGGCATCGAGCAGGAGCTGGAGCAGCGCCTCGCCGAGCTGGAGAAGCAGGGCAAGCTGCTGGAGGCCCAGCGGCTTCGGATGCGCACCACGTACGACATCGAGATGATGCGCCAGATCGGCACCTGCTCCGGTATCGAGAACTACTCGATGCACATGGACGGCCGTGAGCCCGGCACCGCCCCCAACACCCTCCTCGACTACTTCCCCGAGGACTTCCTGCTCGTCATCGACGAGTCGCATGTCACCGTGCCGCAGATCGGCGCGATGTACGAGGGGGACGCCTCCCGCAAGCGCAGCCTCGTCGACCACGGCTTCCGGCTGCCGTCCGCCCTCGACAACCGCCCCCTGAGGTGGGAGGAGTTCGTGGAGCGGATCGGCCAGACGGTCTATCTCTCCGCCACCCCGGGCAAGTACGAGCTGTCCCGCGGCGACGGGTTCGTGGAGCAGATCATCCGCCCCACCGGCCTCGTCGACCCGGAGGTCGTCGTCAAACCCACCGAGGGCCAGATCGACGACCTGGTGCACGAGATCCGCAAGCGCACCGAGAAGGACGAGCGGGTCCTGGTCACCACCCTCACGAAGAAGATGTCCGAGGACCTCACGGACTACTTCCTGGAGCTGGGCATCCAGGTCCGCTATCTGCACAGTGACGTCGACACCCTGCGCCGCATCGAGCTGCTGCGCGAACTGCGCGCCGGTGAGTACGACGTCCTGGTCGGGATCAACCTCCTGCGTGAGGGCCTCGACCTGCCCGAGGTCTCCCTGGTGGCCATCCTCGATGCCGACAAGGAGGGCTTCCTGCGGTCCGGGACGTCCCTCATCCAGACCATCGGCCGTGCGGCCCGCAACGTCTCCGGCCAGGTCCACATGTACGCGGACAAGATCACCCCGGCGATGGAGAAGGCCATCGACGAGACCAACCGCCGCCGGGAGAAGCAGATCGCGTACAACACCGAGCGCGGGATCGATCCGCAGCCGCTGCGCAAGAAGATCAACGACATCGTCGCGACGATCGCCCGCGAGGAGGTCGACACCGAGGAGCTGCTCGGCACCGGATACCGCCAGGGGAAGGGCGCCAAGGCCCCGGTCCCCGCGCTCGCCGGCAAGGCTGGCAAGGCGGGAAAGGCGGGCAGGGCGGCCGGATCCGCGAAGGCCGGCGCCATCGTCACGGACCGGCCGGCGACCGAGCTCGCCGGGATCATCGAGGAGATGACCGACCGGATGCGGGCCGCCGCCGCGGACCTGCAGTTCGAGGTGGCCGCCCGGCTGCGCGACGAGGTCGGAGAACTGAAGAAGGAGCTGCGGCAGATGCGTGAGGCGGGCCTCGCCTGACCCGCCGCTCCGGTGTGTTGCAAGACCGACACAAAAACGGTCCAAACCTGCTGCGCCTTACGCGTGACTGCGTAGGGTGCGGGGAAACCGCGCAGGACGGTTGCGGGGCAAGCAGGAGAGGGGACAGCGCGTGACGGTCAACATGACCAAGGGTCAGGCCATCAGCCTGCAGAAGAGCGACGGGGGGACCCTGACCGCGGTACGGATGGGGCTCGGCTGGCAGGCGGCGCCGCGCCGCGGTCTGTTCGGCTCACGCACCCGGGAGATCGACCTGGACGCGTCGGCGGTGCTGTTCGCCGACAAGCAGCCGGTCGACGTGGTCTTCTTCCGCCATCTCGTCAGTGACGACGGGTCGGTCAAGCACACCGGGGACAACCTGGTCGGCGGCGCCGGATCGGGCGGCGACGACGAGGCGATCCTCGTCGATCTGCAGCGGGTGCCGGTCCACATCGACCAGATCGTCTTCACGGTGAACTCTTTCACCGGCCAGACGTTCCAGGAGGTGCAGAACGCCTTCTGCCGCATCGTCGACGAGACCAACGGCCAGGAGCTCGCCCGCTACACGCTCGACGGCGGCGGCCAGTACACCGCCCAGATCATGGCCAAGGTGCACCGCGTGGGCGCCGGGTGGCAGATGACCGCCCTCGGCAATCCCGCCAACGGCCGTACGTTCCAGGACCTGATGCCGACGATCCTGCCGCATCTGTAGGCACGGCCGGACCGATCGGGTCCGTATCGGTACGCGCAGCTCCCGGTGGCATCGGCCGCCGGGAGCTGCACCACATGGCGCTGCGTCAATTCGTCGAGGGGACAGGGCAATGACGGCCGAGCTGGTCCGGGGGCAGAACCACACCTTGCCCCAGACCCGTCTGGAGATCCGGGTGTCGGCCGGTACGCCCGTCGTGGCCGGTGCCACGCTCGGCGACGAGCGCGGCACGGTGCACGGCGTCGAGTGGATCGCCCACCCCGGCTCGCCCCAACTGCCCGGACTCGAAGTGTCCAAGCAGGCCGCCGCCGACCACCGGCTGGCCGTGGACCTCGATGCCGTGCCCGCTGCGGTGCACCGCGTCACGGTACTGCTGGCCCTGCCCATGGAGGCCGGCGGCCCGGTCAGATTCGGAGCGGTCGCCGCGCCCTTCGTCGCCGTCACCGGTCTCGACGGCACCGAGATCGCCACCTTCACCCTCACCGGCCTGGACGCCGAATCCGCGGTGGCCGCCCTGGAGCTCTACCGCCGCCAGGGTGCCTGGAAGGTCCGTGCGGTCGGCCAGGGCTATGCGGGCGGCCTTGCCGCGATGCTCGCCGACCAGGGGGTGACCGCCGCGGCCGAGCTGGCCCGGTCGATCCACGAGGCGGTCGCCCGGGGCCTGGCCCGCTCGGTGGCACCGCCCCCGCCCCGTAGGCCGGAGGGCGACCGGGTCCGCCAGAGTGCACCGGCCGGCGACCCGGCCCCGGCCGCCACCCCGCAGGCCGACCCCGAGCCGTCCCGCCCCGCCGCGGTCACGGGGCCCACCACCGCCCCCGGCTCGTCCTCCGCCACAGGTCCCATCAACTACGCGCACCCCCGCCGCCAGGCCGCCGCACCCCCGCCGCCCCCGCCCACCGCAGCGCCCGCCGAGCCGGGCCGGCCCGCCCGGCCCGTCGCTGGGGACGCGACCGGCTGGTCCATGGAGGAGCGCCTCTACAACCAGGTCTGGGGCATGTTCGAGGACCTGGCCCGCACCACCGCCGCGTACCGCAGCGCCGTCGACTTCGCCGAGTCCCGCATGGACCAGGAGCTCGACCGTGCCCTGTCCGACCCGCGCAACAGGATCGGCGGGGCGGGCGACCGTGCCCGCGAGGCGGCCCGTGCCAAGCGCGACGAGCTGACCGCCCGGGCCCGTGAGGCGCTCGACCGCGATCTCGCCCAGCTCGCCGCCGAGTCCGCCGTCGTCGAACCCGCGCTCCCCGCCGCGTTCGCGGGCTGGGACAACCCCGTCTGGCATGCCTATCGCGTCCCCATGGAGCTCCCCATGGCGCTGCGGATCGGCGACCTTCATCTGCCCGAGAGCACCGGTCTGCGTATCCCGCTGCTCGTACGGCTGCCGCTGGAACGCGGCATCTGGGTCGACAGCGGGCGTACGGCCTCCGAAGCCGCTGCTTCGACCGATACGGACCGGCTCCGTCGCCTCGCCATGGAGAACGCGGTGGCGCATGCGGCCCGGCTGCTCGCCGTCCATCCGGCGCACGAGTTCTCCGTCCATGTCATCGACCCCGCGGGTTCGGCTGTCGCGGCCCTCGCGCCGCTGGTGGACACCGGTGTGCTCGCCGGCCCGCCCGCCGCAGGCGCCGGGGGCGTGGCCTCGGTCCTCGCCCGTCTCACCCGACGGGTCGATCTGGTCCAGATGGCGATCCGGGCAGGCGCCACGGATTCGCTTCCACCGGACCTGGACACCGCCGAGCAGTTGCTGATCGTCAACGACTTCCCGCACGGCTTCGACGACCGGGCCGTCACCCAGTTGCGCTATCTGGCCGACGAGGGACCTTCGGTCGGCGTCCATCTGCTGATGGTCGCGGACCGGGAGGACGCGAGCGCCTACGGGCCCGTGCTCGATCCGCTGTGGCGGTCCCTGCTGCGGATCACCCCGGTCGCCGATGACCACCTGGCCGACCCCTGGGTCGGCCATGCCTGGACGTACGAGCCGCTGAGGACGCCGCCCGGCAGCCGGGTGCTCGAGCAGGTCCTCGCCCAGGTCGCCGCCGCCCGGCGCACCGGCCGTCGCCCCTAGGGCACCTCCTCGGAGCGCAGCCGACCTGGCCTTTTGAGGGATCTTTACCCTGCGCTTTACCTTTTCTTGGTGTTCCCTGTACTGTTCCTGGGACGGAGGGGAGTACTCCCTACGCGGCGTGCCCGTCAGTACGGACTGTGACCGGTCCCGGGGCGTCGGCCCGTGGTGCGCATCCCGTGCGCCCGGGTGGAAGAGACCTCCGGCAGCGACGACGCTGATCAGTAGCCGTAGCGAACTGCCGGAGGCGCAGTGGACGTTTCAGGAACCATCTGGGTGCTGACCATTCTCGGTCTGTCAGCCCTTGTTGCCATCGACTTCTTCATCGGGCGCAAACCCCATGACGTGACGACGAAGGAAGCCGGAATCTGGACGGTCGTCTGGATCGTGCTGGCCGCGCTCTTCGGGCTCGGCCTGCTGGTCTCCGGCGAGAGTCAGGCGTCGGGCGAGTTCTTCGCCGGCTACATCACCGAGAAGTCGCTCAGTGTGGACAACCTCTTCGTGTTCGTCCTGATCATGGCGAAGTTCTCGGTGCCGTCCCACCTCCAGCAGCGCGTGCTGCTCGTCGGTGTGCTGATCGCCCTGGTCCTGCGAGCGATCTTCATCGCCGCGGGCGCCGCGGTCATCGCCAACTTCTCGTGGATCTTCTACATCTTCGGCGCGTTCCTGATCTACACCGCCTGGAAGCTCATCCAGGAGGCGCGGGCCGACGAGGAGGAGGACGAGTTCGAGGAGAACCGTCTCCTCAAGTCGATCGAGCGCCGCTTCGGTGTCGCCGACAGGTACCACGGCACCAAGCTCTTCATCAGGAACAACGGCAAGCGCGTCATGACGCCGCTGATGGTCGTCATGCTCGCCATCGGCACCACCGATGTGCTGTTCGCGCTGGATTCGATCCCGGCGATCTTCGGCCTGACCCAGGACCCGTACATCGTCTTCACCGCCAACGCCTTCGCCCTGATGGGGCTGCGGCAGCTGTACTTCCTGATCGGCGGTCTGCTGAAGAAGCTGGTGCACCTCAGCTACGGGCTCTCGGTCATCCTCGGCTTCATCGGCGTCAAGCTGGTGCTGCACGCCCTGCACGAGTCCGGGGTGCATGTCCCCGAGATCTCGATCCCCTTCTCGCTCGGCTTCATCTGCGCGGTGCTGGTGATCACCACGATCACCAGCCTCATCGCCAACAAGAAGCAGGAGGCGGCCGAGGCCGCCGAGGCCGACCGGGCGGCGGAGAAGAGTTCCAGCATCGACGCCTGATCCGGGCGGGGGTACCAAGGGCGGGCGGCAGAGCCGCCCGCCCTTTCCTCACCAGCCGCGTGCGCGCCACTCCGGCAGCTGCGGCCGCTCGTCCCCGAGCGTCGTGTCGTGACCGTGGCCCGGGTAGACCCAGGTCTCGTCGGGCAGCTGGTCGAAGAGCTTGGTCTCCACGTCGTGGAGCAGGCTCGCGAACGCCTCGGGGTCCTTGTGCGTATTGCCGACCCCGCCGGGGAAGAGGCAGTCCCCGGTGAACAGATGCGGGGCGCCGTGCGGGTCGTCGTAGATCAGCGCGATCGAGCCCGGGGTGTGGCCGACCAGGTGGCGGGCGGTCAGCGTGACCTGACCCACCCGGATCGTGCCGTTGTCGTCGACGAGGACGTCGGTCGGGACCGGGATGCCCTCGGCGTCGTACCGTCCGGCGTAGGTACGCGCGCCGGTGGCCGCCACCACCTCGCCCAGCGCCTGCCAGTGGTCGCCGTGCCGATGGGTGGTGACGACGGACGCGATGGAGTCGTCACCGATCAGCTGCAACAGGGTCCCGGCCTCGTTGGCCGCGTCGATCAGGAGCTGCTCGCCGGTGGCCCGGCAGCGCAGCAGATAGGCGTTGTTGTTCATCGGGCCGACGGCGACCTTGGAGATCATCAGATCCGTCAACTCGTGTACATCCGCACGTCCGCCGACCTTGACCGCTCCGCTGTACGTCATACGCCTCAGCCTATAGCGGGGGCAGTGCGGGGAGGTGGCCACCGTCCACGGTCAGCGCGGACCCGTCGCGGCGCCCGGAGAGCCAGCCCAGCAGCGCCGGCGCCGTGCCGCGGACCACGACGGGGCCGCCTTCCGCGCCGCCGCCCGTGGTCCAGAGCCGGCCGTCGTCGGCGGCCACGCTCGTGGACACGACCGCAGGATGGCCGTCGAACCGCTCCGCGAGGAAATCGATCTCGCGGGCCACGAACTCGTCCGGCAGATCCTCCAGCTCGTACCCGATCCCCAGGTCCACGTGGTGCAGCTCGACCTCGATCCGGCGGCGGAAGGGGACGCGGGACGCCGAGTCGGTCACACCGTTGCGCATCGTGATCGTGCGTGACCAGTCGGCCGGCTCGGCGGCCGCGGCCAGGAAGAGGTCCGCGCTCTCGCGCACATCCGCCAGCTGTTCGGCGAGCGGCCGGGGTGCGTCGCGCTCGATGTCGCGCTCGCGGGTTTCGCTGTCTGCGTACATCGGACGGCCCTGGAGAACATTTACGAGCGCGTCGGCGTTACGAGAGAGGTGCGCAAGGACGTGGCCCCGGCTCCAGCCGGGCAGCCGGGACGGCTCGGCGACCGTGGTGTCGTCAAGTTTGCCCGTTGCGCTGAGGAGCCGATCGGTTGCTTCACGTACGGCTTCCAGGTCGTGCGCATGATCAGTCATGGGGCCGAGCCTAGCCTCGCCACTCAATCGGGTGAAGGAGTCATCGGGCGTCCGTAAATCGAATGCGCGTGCTATACGCTCGGAATCGAAAGCTTCGTACATCGCTGTGGCGCCCCCCATACCCTGGGACGGGGGCTCAGTTCCCCCACTTCTCTCCAGAAAGGTGCGGACCGGCGTGGTCGACCGTCTCATCGTCCGTGGCGCTCGCGAGCACAACCTCAAGAACGTCTCGCTCGACCTTCCCCGCGACTCCCTCATCGTCTTCACCGGGCTCTCCGGGTCGGGCAAGTCGTCCCTCGCGTTCGACACGATCTTCGCCGAGGGCCAGCGGCGGTACGTCGAGTCGCTCTCCTCGTACGCCCGGCAGTTCCTCGGCCAGATGGACAAGCCGGACGTCGACTTCATCGAGGGCCTCTCGCCCGCCGTCTCCATCGATCAGAAGTCGACCTCGCGCAACCCGCGCTCGACGGTCGGCACGATCACCGAGGTCTACGACTACCTCCGGCTGCTCTTCGCCCGGATCGGCAAGCCGCACTGCCCCGAGTGCGGCCGGCCGATCTCCCGCCAGTCGCCGCAGGCCATCGTCGACAAGGTGCTCGGCCTGCCCGAGGGCAGCCGTTTCCAGGTGCTGTCACCGCTGGTGCGCGAGCGCAAGGGCGAGTTCGTCGACCTCTTCGCCGATCTGCAGACCAAGGGCTACAGCAGGGCCCGGGTCGACGGCACGACCATCCAGCTCTCCGAGCCGCCCACGCTGAAGAAGCAGGAGAAGCACACCATCGAGGTGGTCATCGACCGTCTTACGGTGAAGGAAAGCGCCAAGCGCCGCCTGACCGACTCGGTCGAGACCGCGCTCGGCCTGTCCGGCGGCATGGTCGTGCTCGACTTCGTCGACCTCCCCGAGGACGACCCCGAGCGTGAGCGGATGTATTCCGAGCACCTCTACTGCCCGTACGACGACCTCTCCTTCGAGGAGCTGGAGCCGCGCTCCTTCTCCTTCAACTCGCCGTTCGGCGCCTGCCCCGACTGCACGGGCATCGGTACGCGGATGGAGGTCGACCCGGAGCTGGTCGTCCCCGACGAGGAGAAGTCCCTCGACGAGGGGGCGATCCACCCCTGGTCGCACGGCCACACCAAGGAGTACTTCGGGCGGCTGATCGGCGCCCTCGCCGACGCGCTGGGATTCCGTACGGACATCCCGTGGGCGGGTCTGCCGCAGCGCGCCAAGAAGGCCCTGCTCCACGGCCACAAGATCCAGACCGAGGTCCGCTACCGCAACCGGTACGGGCGCGAGCGCGCCTACACCACCCCCGCCTTCGAGGGCGCGGTGCAGTTCGTCAAGCGGCGGCACTCCGAGGCCGAGAGCGACTCCAGCCGGGAGCGCTTCGAGGGCTACATGCGCGAGGTGCCCTGCCCGACCTGTGAGGGCACGAGGCTGAAGCCGATCGTCCTCGCGGTGACGGTGATGGAGAAGTCCATCGCCCAGATCTCCGCGATGTCGATCAGCGAGTGCGCCGAATTCCTCGGCCGGCTGACGCTGAACGCCCGCGACAAGAAGATCGCCGAGCGAGTGCTGAAGGAGGTCAACGAGCGGCTGAGGTTCCTGGTCGACGTCGGCCTCGACTACCTCTCGCTGAACCGCGCGGCAGGCACCCTGTCCGGCGGCGAGGCACAGCGCATCCGGCTCGCCACCCAGATCGGCTCCGGCCTGGTCGGTGTGCTGTACGTGCTGGACGAGCCGTCCATCGGACTCCACCAGCGCGACAACCACCGGCTGATCGAGACCCTGGTCCGGCTGCGCGACATGGGCAACACGCTCATCGTCGTCGAGCACGACGAGGACACCATCAAGGTCGCGGACTGGGTCGTCGACATCGGCCCCGGCGCCGGCGAGCACGGCGGCAAGGTGGTCCACTCCGGATCACTCAAGGAGCTGCTGGCCAACGGCGATTCGATCACCGGTCAGTATTTGGTCGGCAAGAAGGTCATCCCGATGCCGGACATCCGGCGCCCGGCCGACCCGGCCCGCCGGCTCACGGTGCGCGGAGCCCGGGAGAACAACCTCCAGGACATCGACGTCTCCTTCCCGCTCGGTGTGCTCACGGCGGTCACCGGTGTCTCCGGCTCCGGAAAGTCGACGCTGGTCAACGACATCCTCTACACCCACCTGGCACGCGAGCTGAACGGCGCCAAGTCGGTCCCGGGCCGGCACACCCGGGTCGACGGTGACGATCTGGTCGACAAGGTGGTGCACGTCGACCAGTCGCCGATCGGCCGTACGCCCCGGTCCAACCCGGCGACGTACACCGGCGTCTTCGACCACGTCCGCAAGCTCTTCGCGGAGACGATGGAGGCGAAGGTGCGTGGCTATCTGCCGGGCCGCTTCTCGTTCAACGTCAAGGGCGGCCGTTGCGAGAACTGCTCCGGCGACGGCACGATCAAGATCGAGATGAACTTCCTGCCGGATGTGTACGTCCCGTGCGAGGTCTGCCACGGGGCGCGGTACAACCGGGAGACCCTGGAGGTCCACTACAAGGGCAAGTCCATTGCCGAGGTGCTGGACATGCCGATCGAGGAGGGCCTGGAGTTCTTCGAGGCCGTCCCGACGATCGCCCGCCATCTGCGTACGCTCCACGAGGTGGGCCTCGGATACGTCAGGCTCGGCCAGTCCGCGCCGACGCTCTCCGGCGGTGAGGCGCAGCGCGTGAAGCTCGCGAGCGAGCTGCAGAAGCGCTCCACCGGCCGCACGGTCTACGTCCTGGACGAGCCGACCACCGGACTGCACTTCGAGGACATCAGCAAGCTCATCAAGGTGCTGTCCGGGCTGGTCGACAAGGGCAACTCGGTGATCGTCATCGAGCACAACCTCGATGTCATCAAGACCGCGGACTGGGTCATCGACATGGGCCCCGAGGGTGGCAGCGGTGGTGGACTGGTCATCGCCGAGGGCACCCCGGAGCAGGTCGCCACGGTCCCGGGGAGCCACACCGGCAAGTTCCTGCAGAGTGTCCTGGACGCGGACCGGGTGAGCGAGGCGGCGGTGCCGGCGGCGCGCAAGCCGGTGCGGAAGGCGTCGGCGAAGGCGGTGGCCGCGAAGTCGACCCCGGCAAGGAGGACGGCGACGGCCAAGACCGCGACGAAGGCTGCGGCGAAGAAGCCCGCGGCCAAGAAGGCGACCCGCGCGCGCAAGGTCTGACCTCTCGCACGGCAGGCACGACGGCGGCTCCCGGAAGGGGGCCGTCGTCGTGTTCGCACAAGGCCTGTGACCAGGGGTGATGGCCCAGGACCGGCCCGGCCGCAGGGTCGCCCGACTCCGCCGGTATCGTCGGTTCTGTCACCGATGCCTGTGGTGCCCCGGGTGCCTCCGGTGTCCCCGGTGCCTCCGGCATCCCGGTGATCCGGCGCCTCTCCGACGCCCCTCACGCCGCCCCTCACCCCCGTGGAGTCCGCATGCCCGGCCAGCCCGCCGCCCGCCGAACCGTGCTGAAGGGGGCTGCTCTCGCCGGTATCGCCGGGCTGGGAGCGGCCGCCTGTTCGACCGAGTCGAAGCTCGGGCACGCCCAGACGCCCACCCCCACCGCCCCCGTCGAGCTCGGCGCCGCGGACGAGGTGCCGGTCGGCGGGTCCAAGCTCTACCGCGAGCAGCGGGTCGTCGTCAGCTGCCCGGCCGAGGGCCGGTACAAGGCGTTCAGTGCCCAGTGCACCCACGCGGGCTGTCTCCTGGACAAGGTCGAGAAGAACGAGGGGAGCTGCCCCTGCCACGGCAGTCGTTTCGACACGACCACCGGCGAGGCGGTGCGCGGTCCGGCGACCGTGCCGCTGCCCGCCGTTCCGGTCAAGGTCGAGGGCGGAAGGCTGATAGCAGGTCCCGACGCCTGACGCGGCCGGTGCGGCGCCCGACGTCACCCATCCCCGTCCGCACCGGAACCGTTCGTCACTCCCAGTCCCAGTCGATGCCCACCAGGCCGGGCCGCACCCCCTGCTCCACCAGGTGGACGGTCCGGTGCCGTCCGGTGAGCGCGAGGTCGGTACGGCCGGCCCGCGGAGCCCCTGCCGTTGCCTGGGCGAACCGCCGGCACCGTACCGGCAGCGCGGCCTCGTCGAAGCGCACCTGCAGTACGTACTGTCCGCCGCCGAAGCCGAAGCCGCGCACGTACTCGCCGCACGGGCCGCCCGTACCGTCGTCGAATCCGTATCCGAACAGGTACGTCTGGCCCACCTGCAACCGGGTATCGAAGAGCA
The DNA here is from genome assembly GCF_036158715.1 of Streptomyces sp. NBC_00316. Classification (NCBI taxonomy): domain Bacteria; kingdom Bacillati; phylum Actinomycetota; class Actinomycetes; order Kitasatosporales; family Streptomycetaceae; genus Streptomyces; species Streptomyces sp. NBC_00316. The sequence goes on from NZ_CP108023.1 coordinate 6,659,949, forward strand.
GTTCGGCGACGAGCACCCCCGACCTCCGGTCCCGGCGGACCCGGCCCGTCCGGCAGTTCTCCCGGGCCACCACCTCGACCCGTGCGGGGTCGCAGCCCGGATCGCCGCGGTAGACGGCGAGATAGCGGTCGATCCCGTCGCGGTGCGCGCGCACGACATGCTGCGAGTCCCGGCGCCGCAGCTCCCGGCCCGCCCCGATCCGTACCCGCTCCTGGTGTCCCACCGTGTGCAGCCCGCCGTCGGCCGGTGACTCCAGCGCGTCGAGCAGCCGCTCCACCGCGCCGGACGCCTCCGTCGCGGAGCGGTACGAACGGGCCGCCGGGCGCTCGGAGGCCGTGGGGGAGTCCCCGCCACGGAGCAGACGGAGCAGTGAATTCCGCGGCAGCTCCAGTACCTCCTCCAGGGCCCTCACCGCCCGCAGGGACTCGGCGCGCTGTGGGCGCCGGGCCCCTTGCTGCCAGTAACTCAGGCTGGTCACACCGACCTTGACCCCACGGTGCGCGAGATGGTGCTGCACCCGCTGGAGCGGCAGCCCGCGCACCGAGAAGGCGGTGCGCAGCGCCAGATGGAACGGGCCGGTGTGCAGCACCTGCGCCAGTTCGGCCTCGGTGCGCTGCATGGCGAGCCTCCAGTGAACGATTCACGGCACGGGGCGGGGAGACCGCGCCGGTGGGAGCGGGACGGCAGGCGGCCGCGGGCGGACCGGTCACGTGTCCGCCACACCGTTCGCGCCGCGATGTTCCCCCGCATTGAAGCGTGTTGACCCGTTCCCGACAACGGTTGAAGCCGCCTTCGGCGGAGCCCCGCAGAGGCTGCCGCGATGTCCTCTGCCCCGGCCGGGGCAGGAACGCCTGCACAGCCGCGGCATCCGGCCGGGAGTGCGGCCGGTGCGGTGGCCCCCGCCCCGCTAGTGCTGTGCCACCACTCTGCGCAACCGGTCCGTACCCCGGAGCACGGTTCAGTCTCCCGGGGGCACCTGACTGTCACCGCCCGCAAGTAGGGTGGGTGGCATGGCAGACCCCTCCAGCTACCGCCCCAAGCCGGGACAGATCCCCGACTCCCCGGGGGTCTACAGATTCCGCGACGAGCACCGCCGGGTGATCTACGTCGGGAAGGCGAAGAGCCTGCGCCAGCGCCTGGCCAACTACTTCCAGGACCTGGCCGGTCTCCACCCGCGTACCCGCACGATGGTCACCACGGCCGCCTCCGTCGAGTGGACCGTCGTCGCCACCGAGGTCGAGGCGCTGCAGCTGGAGTACTCCTGGATCAAGGAGTACGACCCCCGGTTCAACGTCAAGTACCGCGACGACAAGAGCTATCCGTATCTCGCGGTCACGCTGAACGAACAGTTCCCGCGGGTCCAGGTCATGCGCGGCGCCAAGAAGAAGGGCGTGCGCTACTTCGGTCCGTACGGGCACGCCTGGGCGATCCGCGAGACCGTCGACCTGATGCTCCGGGTCTTTCCGGTGCGTACGTGCTCCGCCGGCGTCTTCAAGAATGCCGCGCGGACCGGGCGGCCCTGCCTCCTCGGCTACATCGGGAAGTGCTCGGCCCCCTGCGTCGGCCGGATCACCCCCGAGGAACACCGCGAACTGGCGGACGATTTCTGCGACTTCATGGCCGGCCGTACGGGCACGTACATCCGGCGCCTCGAGAAGGACATGATGGCGGCCGCCGAGGAGATGGAGTACGAGCGGGCGGCCCGGCTCCGCGACGACGTGGAGGCACTCAAGCGGGCCATGGAGAAGAGCGCCGTCGTCCTCGCGGACGCCACCGACGCCGACCTGATCGCGGTCGCCGAGGACGAGCTCGAAGCCGCCGTGCAGATCTTCCATGTCCGCGGCGGCCGGGTACGCGGGCAGCGCGGGTGGGTCACCGACAAGGTCGAGGCGGTCGACACCGCGGGCCTCGTCGAGCACGCCCTGCAGCAGCTGTACGGGGAGGAGACGGGAGACTCCGTCCCGAAGGAGGTCCTCGTCCCCGCCCTGCCCGAGGACCCCGAATCGGTCTCCCAGTGGCTCGCCGGCCGCCGCGGCTCCCAGGTCAGCCTGCGCATACCGCAGCGCGGCGACAAGAAGGACCTGATGGTGACGGTCCAGCGCAACGCCCAGCAGGCCCTGGGGCTGCACAAGACCAAGCGCGCCTCCGACCTGACCACCCGCTCCCGCGCCCTGGAGGAGATCTCCGAGGCGCTCGGCCTCGATACGGCTCCGCTGCGCATCGAATGCTTCGACATCTCCCATCTCCAGGGCGACGACGTGGTCGCGTCCATGGTCGTCTTCGAGGACGGGCTGGCCCGCAAGAGCGAGTACCGCCGCTTCCAGATCAAGGGCTTCGAGGGACAGGACGACGTCCGCTCGATGCACGAGGTGATCGGCCGCCGCTTCCGGCGCTACCTCCAGGAGAAGGAGCGCACGGGGGAGTGGGAGGAGGCGCCGGCCCCCGCGGACACCGTCGCGGACCCGGGTGCCGGAGCGGTCCCGGGGGTCCCCGCCCGGGACGCCGACCCCTTCGACAACGAGCCCCGCGAGGACGACGGCCGTCCCAAGCGGTTCGCCTACCCGCCGCAGCTCGTCGTGGTCGACGGCGGGCAGCCGCAGGTCGCCGCGGCCAAGAGGGCCCTGGACGAGCTGGGGATCGACGACATCGCCGTCTGCGGCCTCGCCAAGCGCCTCGAAGAGGTCTGGCTGCCCGATGACGACGACCCCGTGGTCCTGCCCCGCTCCAGCGAGGGTCTCTACCTCCTGCAGCGCGTCCGTGACGAAGCACACCGTTTCGCCATCACCTACCAGCGCGCCAAGCGGGCCAAGCGCATCCGCTCCAGCCCCCTGGACGCCGTCGTCGGCCTCGGCGAGACCCGGAAGCAGGCGCTGATCAAGCATTTCGGCTCCGTGAAGAAGCTGAAGCAGGCGACAATCGACGAGATCTGCGAGGTTCCGGGGATAGGCCGCAGGACGGCGGAATCAGTGGCTGTCGCCCTCGCCTCGACCACCCCGGCCGCGCCCGCCGTGAACACGGCGACAGGAGAGATCATTGAAGAGGACGACGGGGGCAGCGCACCATGACTGAGAACGAACACGAGCAGGAACGACCGCAGGAACACGAACAGCCGGGTCAGGAGCGCGCGCACGACCGCACAGGCCGCGCGCACGACGGCACGGACCGAGCAGACGGAGCAGGACACGTGAGTACGGGCACCACGACCGAGACGGGCGATGCCGGTGCGGCCATCCCCGAGCTGGTGATCATCTCCGGCATGTCGGGCGCCGGGCGGTCCACCGCCGCCAAGTGCCTGGAGGACCTCGGCTGGTTCGTGGTCGACAACCTGCCACCTGCCCTGATCCCCACCATGGTGGAGCTCGGCGCCCGGTCCCAGGGCAATGTCGCCCGGATCGCCGTCGTCGTCGACGTGCGCGGCCGCCGCTTCTTCGACAACCTCCGGGAGTCCCTCGCCGACCTGGAGGCGAAGCACGTCACCCGGCGGATCGTCTTCCTGGAGTCCTCCGACGACGCACTGGTGCGCCGATTCGAATCGGTCCGCCGCCCGCACCCCCTCCAGGGCGACGGACGCATCGTCGACGGCATCGCCGCCGAGCGGGACCTGCTGCGCGAGCTGCGCGGCGACGCCGACCTGGTGATCGACACCTCCAGCCTGAACGTGCACGAGCTACGCGCCAAGATGGACGCCCAGTTCGCCGGTGACGAGGAGCCGGAGCTGCGCGCCACGGTGATGTCGTTCGGCTTCAAGTACGGCCTGCCGGTCGACGCCGATCTGGTGGCGGACTGCCGCTTCCTGCCCAACCCGCACTGGGTCCCCGAGCTGCGCCCGTTCACCGGACTCAACGAGGAGGTCTCGGCGTACGTCTTCAACCAGCCGGGCGCCAAGGAGTTCCTCAACCAGTACACCGAGCTGCTGCAGCTGGTCGCCGCGGGCTACCGCCGCGAGGGCAAGCGCTACGTGACGATCGCCGTCGGCTGCACCGGTGGCAAGCACCGTTCCGTCGCGATGTCCGAGAAGCTTGCAGCCCGGCTCGCCACCGAGGGGATCGAGACGGTCATCGTCCACCGGGACATGGGGCGCGAGTGACCAGCCGTAATCTCCGCCTGCGACGGCTGCGCCGAGCCACCAGCGCACTGTCCGCCCGCAAGCGCGGCGCCCAGCCCAAGGTCGTCGCCCTCGGCGGCGGCATGGGGCTGTCCGCGTCGCTCGCGGCGCTGCGCCGGATCACCGGTGATCTCACCGCCGTGGTCACCGTCGCCGACGACGGCGGCTCCAGCGGCCGGCTCCGCGAGGAGCTCGGCGTTCTGCCGCCCGGCGACCTGCGCAAGGCGCTCGCCGCGCTCTGCGGCGACGACGAGTGGGGCCAGACCTGGGCGCAGGTCATCCAGCACCGCTTCCAGTCCAAGGGTGATCTGCACGAGCACGCGGTCGGCAATCTGCTGATCGTCGCCCTGTGGGAGCAGCTCGGCGACCATGTCCAGGCCCTCGACCTGGTCGGCAGGCTGCTCGGTGCGCACGGCCGGGTCCTGCCCATGTCCGCCGTGCCGCTTGAGCTCCAGGCGCTCGTACGGGGGCACGACCCGGCCCGCCCGGACGACGTGGACACGGTGCGGGGCCAGGCGACGGTGGCGCTCACCCCCGGGGAGGTGCAGTCCGTGCACCTCGTCCCGAACGACCCGCCGGCCGTTCCGGAGGCCGTCGCGGCGGTCCTGGATGCAGACTGGGTGGTGCTCGGCCCGGGATCCTGGTTCTCCTCGGTGATCCCGCATCTGCTCGTACCGGAACTGCTCGACGCGCTCGTCACGACCAGGGCCCGCAAGGTCCTCTCGCTCAATCTCGCCCCGCAACCCGGCGAAACTGATGGCTTCTCTCCGCAGCGTCATTTGGAGGTTTTGGGACGACACGCCCCTAAACTCGCCCTGGACGTGGTGCTGGCCGACGAAGCCGCCGTGCCCGATCGCGAGTCACTCGCCGATGCCGCCAAGCGGCTCGGCGCCGCGGTCGAGCTGGCGCCGGTGGCCTCACCCGACGGCGTTCCGATCCATGATCCGGAGCTGTTGGCCGCCGCGTACGACCGTATTTTTCGGATGCATGGAAGGATCGGCCCATGGCGATGACGCCGGCGGTGAAGGACGAAATCTCTCGGCTTCCCGTGACCCGCACCTGCTGCAGGAAGGCTGAGGTCTCGGCGATTCTTCGGTTCGCGGGCGGGCTGCACCTGGTGAGCGGCCGGATTGTGATCGAGGCGGAGCTGGACACCGCAATGGCGGCGCGCCGGCTCAAGCGGGACATCCTCGAGATCTTCGGGCACAGCTCGGAGCTGATCGTGATGGCCCCCGGCGGGCTGCGGCGCGGTTCCCGCTATGTCGTGCGGGTGGTGGCGGGCGGCGACCAGCTGGCTCGCCAGACCGGACTGGTGGACGGCCGTGGCCGGCCCATCCGCGGGCTGCCGCCGCAGGTGGTCTCGGGGGCCACGTGCGATGCCGAGGCCGCCTGGCGCGGAGCCTTCCTGGCCCACGGTTCGCTCACCGAGCCGGGCCGTTCCTCCTCGCTGGAGGTGACCTGCCCGGGCCCGGAGGCGGCGCTGGCGCTGGTCGGTGCGGCCCGCAGGCTCTCCATCGCCGCGAAGGCCCGCGAGGTGCGCGGAGTGGACCGCGTCGTCGTCCGCGACGGCGACGCGATCGGCGCCCTGCTCACCCGGCTCGGTGCCCATGAGTCGGTGCTGGCCTGGGAGGAGCGGCGGATGCGCCGCGAGGTGCGCGCCACCGCCAACCGGCTGGCCAACTTCGACGACGCCAACCTGCGCCGCTCCGCGCGCGCGGCGGTGGCCGCAGGTGCCCGGGTGGGCCGCGCCCTGGAGATCCTGGGCGAGGAGGTGCCCGAGCACCTCGCGGCGGCCGGACGGCTGCGCATGGAGCACAAGCAGGCCTCCCTGGAGGAGCTGGGCGCGCTCGCAGATCCGCCGCTGACCAAGGACGCGGTCGCCGGCCGGATCCGGCGGCTGCTGGCCATGGCCGACAAGCGGGCCCAGGACCTGGGTATTCCGGGGACCGAATCGACCCTCAGCGAGGAGCTCGCGGACGGCCTGGTGGGATGACCCGCGCACAGCGACGAAAGCCGGCCAGGGACGGAACGCGCGGCACCCCAGCGGGTGTTGACACTCCGTAATCATGACTGCGTACGCGGCCGAGCAATCGGAGGCCCGTATTCCTACCGAGGAGTACGGGCCTCCGCGGCTCTCCGGGGCTCTCTCGATGTCACTCCAGCGCCGTCCGAGGGGTAGGGTCGGAGGCGGTCGGGGACATCCCATACAACTCGCCGGCGTCGAAACCCGGCGTACCTAACGAGGAGATCGGTTCGTGACGATCCGCGTAGGCATCAACGGCTTTGGCCGCATCGGTCGTAACTACTTCCGCGCGCTGCTGGAGCAGGGTGCGGACATCGAGATCGTGGCTGTCAACGACCTGGGTGACACTGCGACCACGGCTCACCTGCTGAAGTACGACACCATCCTGGGCCGTCTGAAGGCCGAGGTCAGCCACACCGCCGACAGCATCACCGTCGACGACCACACCATCAAGGTGCTCTCCGAGCGCAACCCGGCCGACATCCCCTGGGGTGAGCTGGGTGTCGACATCGTCATCGAGTCGACCGGCATCTTCACCAAGAAGGCCGACGCCGAGAAGCACATCGCCGGTGGCGCGAAGAAGGTCCTCATCTCGGCTCCGGCCAAGGACGAGGACATCACCATCGTGATGGGTGTCAACGAGGAGAAGTACGACGCGGCCAAGCACCACGTCATCTCCAACGCCTCCTGCACCACCAACTGTGTGGCGCCGATGGCCAAGGTCCTCGACGAGAACTTCGGCGTCGTCAAGGGCCTCATGACGACGGTCCACGCGTACACGAACGACCAGCGCATCCTGGACTTCCCGCACTCCGACCTGCGTCGCGCCCGCGCCGCGGCGGAGAACATCATCCCGACCACGACCGGTGCCGCCAAGGCCACCGCTCTGGTGCTCCCGCAGCTCAAGGGCAAGCTCGACGGCCTCGCGATGCGCGTCCCGGTCCCGACCGGTTCGGTCACCGACCTGGTCATCACCCTCGAGCGCGAGGTCACCAAGGACGAGGTCAACGCGGCCTTCCAGAAGGCCGCCGAGGAGGGCCCCCTCAAGGGCCGCCTCTTCTACACCGAGGACCCGATCGTGTCCTCGGACATCGTGTCGAGCCCGGCGTCCTGCACCTTCGACTCCCTGCTGACCATGGCAGAGGGCACGCAGGTCAAGGTCATCGGCTGGTACGACAACGAGTGGGGCTACTCCAACCGCCTCGTCGACCTGACCGTCTTCGTCGGCAGCCAGCTCTGACCTTCGAATCGGCAGGCACCTCGATGTGAGCACGGGGCTCGAACAGCGCAACGCCGCGCGGTTCGAGCCCCGTTGCATGCTCTCTCGCCCTCCAAGGAGTCCAGCAAGATGAAGACGATCGACGAACTTCTCGCCGAAGGCGTCGCCGGCAAGCGCGTATTCGTACGCGCCGACCTCAACGTGCCGCTGAGCGGCACCACCATCACCGACGACGGCCGCATCCGCGCCGTCCAGCCGACCGTGGAGAAGCTCGCTGCGGCCGGGGCGCGGGTCGTCGTCGCCTCGCACCTGGGCCGCCCCAAGGGCGCCCCGGACCCGGCGTTCTCCCTGGCCCCTGCCGCCGCCCGGCTCGGTGAGCTGATCGGCGCCGACGTGGCCTTCGCGACCGACACGGTCGGTGAGTCCGCCCGCGCCACCGTCGCCGCGCTCACCGACGGCAAGGTCGCCGTCATCGAGAACCTCCGCTTCAACCCCGGCGAGACCTCGAAGGACGACGCCGAGCGCGGCGCGTTCGCCGACCAGCTCGCCGAGCTCGCCGACGTGTACGTGGGCGACGGCTTCGGAGCCGTCCACCGCAAGCACGCCTCGGTCTTCGACCTCCCGGCCCGGCTGCCGCACGCCGCGGGCGACCTGATCGCCACCGAGGTCGGCGTCCTGAAGAAGCTCACCGAGGACGTCGAGCGCCCGTACGCCGTCGTGCTCGGCGGCTCCAAGGTCTCCGACAAGCTCGGCGTCATCGACCACCTGCTGGAGCGGGCCGACCGCATCCTCATCGGCGGCGGCATGGCGTACACCTTCCTCAAGGCCCAGGGCCACGAGGTCGGCAGCTCCCTCCTGCAGGAGGACCAGATCCCGGCGGTGCTGGAGTATCTGAAGCGGGCCGAGGAGAAGGGCGTGGAGTTCGTGCTCCCCGTCGACGTCGTGGTCTCCGCGCAGTTCCCGGACCTCGGGACCAAGGCCCCGACCGAGCACCGCACCGTGGCCGCGGACGCCATTCCCGCCGGTTTCATGGGCCTGGACAACGGACCCGAGACCAACAAGCTGTACGCCTCGAAGCTCGCCGACGCCGTCACCGTCTTCTGGAACGGTCCGATGGGCGTCTTCGAGCACCCCGACTACGCCGAGGGCACCCGGGCCGTCGCCCAGGCCCTCGTCGACTCCCAGGGCTTCAGCGTCGTGGGCGGTGGCGACTCCGCCGCCGCCGTCCGCATCCTGGGCTTCGACGAGAATGCATTCGGCCACATCTCGACCGGTGGCGGCGCCAGCCTCGAATACCTCGAGGGCAAGACGCTTCCCGGACTCGCCGCACTGGAGGACTGACCTTTCATGAGCACCCGTACCCCGCTGATGGCGGGCAACTGGAAGATGAACCTCAACCACCTCGAGGCCATCGCACACGTCCAGAAGCTCGCCTTCGCCCTGGCCGACAAGGACTACGACGCGGTCGAGGTCGCCGTCCTGCCGCCCTTCACCGACCTGCGCTCGGTGCAGACGCTGGTCGACGGCGACAAACTGAAGATCAAGTACGGCGCCCAGGACGTCTCGGCGCAGGACTCCGGCGCGTACACCGGTGAGATCTCCGGCCCCATGCTCGCCAAGCTGAAGTGCACCTATGTCGCGATCGGCCACTCCGAGCGGCGCCAGTACCACCACGAGACCGACGAGATCGTCAACGCCAAGGTGAAGGCCGCCTACAAGCACGGCCTGACCCCGATCCTGTGCGTCGGCGAGGAGGAGTCGGTCCGTGAGGAGGGCCGCCACGTCGCGTACACCCTCGCGCAGGTCGACGGAGCGCTCAAGGACATCCCGGCCGAGCAGGCCGAGTCCATCGTGATCGCGTACGAGCCGGTCTGGGCCATCGGGACCGGCAAGGTCTGCGGCGCCGACGACGCCCAGGAGGTCTGCGGGGCCATCCGCGGCCGGCTCGCCGAGCTGTACTCCCAGGAGCTGGCCGACGCGGTCCGTATCCAGTACGGCGGCTCCGTGAAGTCGGGGAACGTCGCGGAGATCATGGCGAAGCCCGACATCGACGGTGCGCTGATCGGCGGCGCCGCCCTCGACGCGGACGAGTTCGTCAAGATCGTCCGCTTCCGCGACCAGTGAGTATGCGGTAGCGCGGATCCGTCGTACCCTTGCGGGGGCCGGGGAGGTGTCGTCCTCCCGGCCCCCGTTGTCCGATAGAGCAGTCCAAGGGAATTCCGGAAAGTAGGGACCAGCCGTGGTTGTGGGGTTCTCGATCGCCCTGATCGTCTTCAGTCTGCTGCTGATGCTGCTGGTGCTGATGCACAAGGGAAAGGGCGGCGGCCTCTCCGACATGTTCGGTGGCGGTATGCAGTCGTCCGTCGGTGGCTCCTCGGTCGCCGAACGAAACCTCGACCGGATCACTGTGGTGGTCGGTCTGGGATGGTTCGCGTGCATTATCGTGCTTGGTCTGCTGATGAAGCTGGACAGCTGACCCGGCGTCCGCGATTTCGGTGAGGGTGTAACTCCTTTCACTGGACGCGCGTTGGGCCTTACGTAGACTGGGGCATCTTCGAGCACCATCACGCAGGGAGTTACGACCGTGGCAAGTGGCAACGCGATCCGGGGAAGCCGGGTCGGAGCGGGGCCGATGGGGGAGGCCGAGCGGGGCGAGTCCGCGCCGCGCCTCCGCATCTCCTTCTGGTGCTCGAACGGGCACGAGACGCAGCCGAGCTTCGCCAGTGACGCGCAGACGCCGGAGACCTGGGACTGCCCGCGCTGTGGTTTCCCGGCCGGGCAGGACCGGGACAACCCGCCGGACCCGCCGCGCACCGAACCGTACAAGACGCACCTTGCGTACGTACGCGAGCGGCGCAGCGATGCGGACGGCGAGGCCATCCTGGCCGAGGCCCTGGCGAAACTCCGGGGCGAGATCTAGAAGTTGTTCACCGGCCGGACACCCCATGGGTGCCCGGCCGGAGTGCAATTGTCGGCGCCGCAGCTCTCTGTCGCCTCGTCAACCCCTCTGATCAATTAAGTTGGAGGGGCAGCGGGGTATGTGCAGGCACGAGAAGAAGTGGGCTGATATCCGGGATGAACGCACCAAGCCGAACCAAGCTCAATCAGACGCCCGAATGGATCGCTCTCGGCAAGCACCGTGAGCAGCTCGGTCAGACGCATCTGCGGCAGCTGTTCGCGGACGATCCGGACCGGGGGATCGGATACACCCTCCGCGTCGGCGATCTGTATCTCGACTACTCCAAGCATCTGGTCACCGACGAGACGCTCCGGCTGCTGCGCGAGCTCGCCGGTGCGACCGGGGTCGCCGAGCTGCGTGACGCCATGTTCCGCGGCGAGAAGATCAATACCACCGAGGACCGTGCCGTCCTGCACACCGCGCTGCGCGCCCCGCGCGACGCGGTGATCGAGGTCGACGGCGAGAACGTGGTGCCCGCCGTGCACGCCGTCCTCGACAAGATGGCCGCCTTCGCCGACCGCATCAGGTCGGGGGAGTGGACCGGTCACACCGGCAAGCGGATCAAGAACGTCGTCAACATCGGCATCGGCGGTTCCGACCTCGGACCCGCCATGGCGTACGAGGTGCTGCGCTCCTTCACGGACCGCTCCCTCATCGTCCGCTTCGTCTCCAACGTCGACGGCGCCGACCTGCACGAGGCCGTCCGCGACCTCGACCCGGCCGAGACGCTCTTCGTCATCGCGTCGAAGACGTTCACCACGATCGAGACCATCACCAACGCCACCTCGGCCCGCAACTGGCTGCTGACCGGTCTGCGCGCCGATCAGGACGCCGTCGCGAAGCACTTCGTGGCCCTGTCGACGAACGCCGAGAAGGTCGCGGACTTCGGCATCGACACCGCCAACATGTTCGAGTTCTGGGACTGGGTCGGCGGCCGCTACTCGTACGACTCCGCCATCGGCCTCTCGCTGATGATCGCCATCGGCCCGGACCGGTTCCGCGAGATGCTCGACGGCTTCCACCTCGTCGACGAGCACTTCCGCACCGCCCCGCCGGAGGCCAACGCGCCGCTGCTGCTCGGCCTGTTGGGTGTCTGGTACGGCGCGTTCTTCGACGCCCAGTCGCACGCCGTACTGCCGTACAGCCACTATCTGTCCAAGTTCACCGCCTACTTGCAGCAGCTGGACATGGAGTCCAACGGCAAGTCCGTGGACCGGGACGGTCATCCGGTCGAGTGGCAGACCGGACCGGTGGTCTGGGGCACCCCCGGCACCAACGGGCAGCACGCCTACTACCAGCTGATCCACCAGGGCACCAAGGTCATCCCGGCCGACTTCATCGGCTTCGCCGAGCCGGTCGCCGATCTGCTGCCCGGGCTTGTTGCCCAGCACGATCTGCTGATGGCCAATTTCTTCGCTCAGACCCAGGCGCTGGCCTTCGGTAAGACGCCGGACGAGGTCCGCGCGGAGGGCGTCGCCGAGGAGCTGGTCCCGCACAAGACATTCCGGGGCAACCACCCGACGACCACGATCCTGGCCGACCGGCTGACGCCGTCCGTTCTCGGACAGCTGATCGCGCTCTACGAGCACAAGGTCTTCGTCCAGGGCGCCGTCTGGAACATCGACTCGTTCGACCAGTGGGGCGTCGAGCTCGGCAAGGTCCTCGCCAAGAAGATCGAACCGGTGCTGACCGGCGACGAACGCGGCGGGGAGCAGCTGGACAGCTCGACCGCCGCGCTCGTCGCCGCGTACCGCACGCGCAGGGGCCGCTGAGCCGATGACCAGGGGGGAGGGGACGGTACGGCTCCGGCCGCCGAACAACACGCCTGACCCGAGGGCCGTCGGCTGGTGGCGTACCCAGTGGCTGCTGGTGACCGCGGCGCCGGTGGCCGTCCTGGCCGTGCTGGGTGCGCTCATCGAGTCCGCCCGGTTCTGGCTCTGGCTGCCGGCCGCGGTCCTCGCGGTCCTCGGTGCGGCGTGTGCCCTCCTCCTGCCCCTCTGGCGGTTCCGCACCCACCGCTGGGAGGTCACCGACGAAGCGGTGTACGTCAGGACCGGGGTGTTCCGGCAGGAGTGGCGGATCGCGCCGATGTCCCGTATCCAGACCGTCGACACGGTGCGCGGCCCGCTCGAACAGCTCTGGAGGCTCGCCTCGGTCACCGTCACCACTGCGTCGTCCAGGGGAGCGGTGACGATCGGGGGCCTCGACCACGAGCTGGCGGCCGAGCTGGCCGAGCGGCTGACCCGGATCACCAGGGACACCCCAGGGGACGCCACATGAGCGAGGTGGCGGACGGCACGGGCCCCGAGCGGCTCGCCTCCGCCCCGGTCGGCAGGACGGACCGCGACGCCACAGCCTCCGTTGCGGCCACCGGCGGGGACTGGCGGCGGCTCGACCGGCGAACGGTCCTCGTCACCGCGTTCGTCTCGGCAGGCGTGGCAGCCGGCGCGGCCGTGCCCACCACGCTCGGCCTCGCCGGACGGCTCGGCTTCGCGGCCGCCGTCGGCTGGGTGCTGACCGGCGCGCTCCTGCTGATCGGCTGCGGCGCGGGCGGCGACTACGTGCGCTGGCGCCGCACCCGCTACCGCATCGGTGCCGAACGCATCGACCTGCACACCGGGCTGCTGCTGGTCAAAAGGCGCTCACTGGCCCGCGAACGCATCCGCAGTGTCGACCTCACCGCTCATCCGATGCTGCGGCTCCTCGGTCTCGTCACCGTCCGGATCGGCACCGGCGAGCACACCGGCGGCGAATCCACCCTGGAGCTCGACCCGGTCCGCAGGAGCGAGGGCGAGCGCCTCCGCCGCGAACTGCTGTCCCGTACGGCCACCGGCACACCCGGCGCCCACCGCCAGGGCGAGCTCGTCGTGCTCGACCCGCGCTGGATCCGCTACGCACCGCTCTCGTTCGTCGCACCCGCGCTCGGCGGTGCGGCAGCCGGGGCGGTGATGCAGGTCAGCGACTGGTTCGGGGCACAGGGCCAGGTGCTCGACTGGATAGGCGACCGGTTCCGGGACACCTCGCTGACCGTGATGATCGTGGTCCTGGCCGGCGCCGCAGCGGTCGCCGGGGTCGTCGGCGCGTTCGGCCTCTGGGTCGAGATGTGGTGGAACTACCGGCTGGAGCGCGAACCCGGCGGCACGCTGCGGATCCGGCGCGGACTGCTCACCTCGCGGTCCGTCTCCATCGAGGAGCGACGGCTGCGCGGTGTCGACCTCGTCGAGCCGCTCGGCATCCGGCTGTTCGGTGCCGCCCGGGTGGACGCGATCACCACCGGCCTCGCCACGGACGACGAGGAGCAGCGCCGTGACCACCACACACTGCTGCCCGCCGCGCCGCGGACCGTCGCCGACACCGTGGCCGCCGACGTCCTGCGCGAGACCGTGTCCCCGACCGGCGCCGCGCTCACCGCGCACCCCGTCGCGGCCCGCGGCCGGCGGCTGCGCCGGGCACTCTGGGCGGCCCTGACGCCCGTACTGGTCCTCGGCGTCCTCGGCGTCCTCGGCGTCCTGCTGACGCCCGTGCTGCTGTGGATCGCGCTGGGCTGCGCCGCCGTCGGGATGCCCGCCGCGGTGCTCCTCGCCCGGGACGCGTACCGCGGCCTGGGACACGCCCTCAGCGGCGACTACCTGGTGACCCGTTCCGGCACCGTACGGCGCTCCACCGCCGCCCTGGAACGGGCCGGCGTGATCGGCTGGACGGTCAGGCAGTCGTACTTCCAGCGGCGGGCCGGGCTGCTGAGCGTCACTGCCACGACGGCGGCCGGAGCAGGCGCGTACACGGCGTACGACGCCGATGCGGCCGAGGGCCTCGACTTCGCCTCCGAGGCCGTACCAGGACTGCTCGAGCCCTTCCTGGAGCGCACCCCGCCGACCGCCTGAACCCGTCGGCCGTACATCGCGCCCATGGTGCAGCAGTGGTCGCCCGTGGTGCCCGCACGCACGGGGGAGTCCGGGGTCCGCCGGATGCGGCCGTCCCTCCTCGGCGTCCTGCGTGGTCCGCCGGCCGTGGGGCGCCCTCGCCACGGTTCGCGCCGTGACCTGGCAGGACACGACAGGGGCCCGGCCGCTCCTGGGAGCGAACCGGGCCCGAGTGCAGCAGCGCTGACGACCGCTCAGGGAGAGGCCGGCGGATACAGCGCACGCGGCAGCCGCGAGGCCGCCGCCGCGTCCAGCAGCCACAGCGTCCGGCTGCGACCGTACGCGCCCGCCGCCGGGGCCTGGATCTCCCCGGCGCCCGACAGCGCGATCTCGGCGGCCTCCGCCTTGTCCTCGCCCGCCGCGAGCAGCCACACCTCGCGGGCCGCCCGGATCGCCGGCAGCGTCAGGGAGATCCGGGTGGGCGGCGGCTTGGGAGCGCCGTGCACACCGACGACGGTGCGCTCGGTCTCCCGGACCGCGGGGAGCTCCGGGAAGAGCGACGCGACATGCGTGTCCGGGCCCACGCCCAGCATCAGCACATCGAACGTCGGTACCGGACCGTGGTCCTCCGGGCGGGCCGCGGCGGCCAGTTCGCCGGCGTACGCGGCCGCGGCGGCGTCGGCGTCGCTGCCGTGCGGACCGTCCGAAGCGGGCATCGCATGGACCCGGGACGGGTCCAGCGGCACCGAGTCCAGCAGGGCCTTGCGGGCCTGCGTGACATTGCGCTCCGGATCGCCGTCCGGCAGGAAACGCTCGTCGCCCCACCACAGTTCGAGCCGCGACCAGTCGATCGCGTCCCGGGCGGGCGCCTCGGCGAGGGCGGCCAGCAGGCCGTTGCCGTTGCGCCCGCCGGTGAGCACCACCGACGCGTGGTCCCGTGCGGCCTGGGCGTCCACGATCTTCGTGATCAGCCGGGCCGCGGCGGCCTGTGCCATCAGCTCCTTGTCGCGGTGCACGACAAGCTGAGGGGCACTCACTTCGCTGCCGTCTTCTTCGCCGCGGTCTTCTTGGCGGCCGCCGGTGCGGCAGACGCCGTGCCGGCGGTGGCGGGCTTCGCCGCCTCGGCGGGCCCGGACTCTGCCGCGCCGGTGAGCCGGTCCACGCCGAACTTCACCGCGGACGCGTACGTGTTGTCCGGGTCCAGCCGGCGCAGCTCCTCGGCGAGCAGCTCGGCGGTCTCCCGCCGCTTGAGCGCCACCGCGCGGTTCGGCTGTCCCTCCATGGAGAGCGTGGCCAGCGAACCGTCGGGGCGGTCCAGGACGATGGTGCCGCCCTTGGTCTGCATCCGTACGGCCGTCAGACCGGGCCCCTGGGACTGCGTACGCTCCACCGGCACGTTCAGCCGGTCCGCGAGCCACATGGCGAGCAGCTCGCAGCTCGGGTTCTCCGACTCGCCCTCGACCGTCGCCGAGACGACCTCGACGGGCTTCTGGTCGAGTGCGGCCGCGAGCATGGAACGCCACGGCGTGATGCGGGTCCAGGACAGATCCGTGTCGCCCGGGGTGTACGACTGGGCGCGCACCGCGAGTTCGGCGCTCGGGTGTTCCGCCGAGTACGCGTCCGTGATCCGGCGCTGGGCGAGTGCGCCCAGCGGATCCTTGGCCGGGTCCTCGGGCGCGCCCTCGGGCCACCACACCACGACCGGGGCGTCCGGCAGCAGCAGTGGCAGGACCACCGACTGGGCGTGGTTCGCAAGTTCACCGTGCAGTCGCAGCACGATGGTCTCGCCGGAGCCCGAGTCGGAACCGACCCGCACCTCGGCGTCCAGCCGCGCGTCGCGCCGGCTGCGCGGCGAGCGGCTGGCCCGCTTGATCACCGCGATGATGCGCGAGGGGTGCTCGCGCGAGGAGTCGCCGGCCGCCTTCAGGGCGTCGTACGCGTTCTCCTCGTCGGTGACGACCACCAGGGTCAGCACCATGCCGACGGCCGGGGAACCGGCGGCACGCCGGGCCGACACCAGCGCCTGGTTGATCTTGCTGGAAGTGGTCTCCGTGAGATCGATCTTCATGGCCGACGCCAGCTCCGTCCGTCTCGTGCGAGCATCTCGTCCGCCTCGGCCGGACCCCAGGTTCCCGACGCGTACTGCGCGGGCTTGCCGTGCTTGTCCCAGTACTCCTCGATCGGGTCGAGGATGTTCCAGGAGAGCTCGACCTCCTGGTGACGGGGGAAGAGGTTGGCGTCGCCGAGCAGCACATCGAGGATGAGCCGCTCGTACGCCTCCGGGCTGGACTCGGTGAAGGACTCGCCGTAGGCGAAGTCCATCGTGACGTCCCGGACCTCCATCGAGGTGCCGGGCACCTTGGAACCGAAGCGCACTGTCACGCCCTCGTCCGGCTGGACCCGGATGACCAGGGCGTTGCCGCCCAGCTCCTCCGTCGCGCCGGACTCGAAGGGCAGATACGGCGCCCGCTTGAAGACGACCGCGATCTCGGTGACCCGGCGGCCGAGCCGCTTTCCGGTCCGGAGATAGAACGGCACGCCCGCCCAGCGGCGGTTGTTGATCGTCAGCTTGATCGCGGCGTAGGTGTCGGTCTTCGACTTGGGGTCGATACCGTCCTCCTCGAGGTAGCCGAGGACCTCCTCGCCGCCCTGCCAGGCGTGCGCGTACTGGCCGCGCACGGTGTGCTTGCCGAGATCCTCGGGCAGCTCCACCGCGGTGAGGACCTTGAGCTTCTCGGCGACCAGGGCCTTCGGGTGGAAGGAGCCGGGCTCCTCCATCGCGGTCAGCGCCAGCAGCTGGAGCAGGTGGTTCTGGATGACGTCACGGGCGGCGCCGATGCCGTCGTAGTAGCCGGCCCGGCCGCCGATACCGATGTCCTCGGCCATCGTGATCTGGATGTGGTCGACGTACGACCGGTTCCAGATCGGCTCGAACATCGTGTTGGCGAACCGCAGCGCCAGGATGTTCTGGACCGTCTCCTTGCCCAGGTAGTGGTCGATCCGGAAGACCTCGTTGGGCGGGAACACGTCGTGCACGAGCTGGTTGAGCTCCTGCGCGCTGGCGAGGTCGTGGCCGAACGGCTTCTCGATGACGGCGCGCCGCCAGGAGCCCTCCTTCTGGTCGGCGAGCCCGTGCTTCTTGAGCTGCTGGACGACCTTGGGGAAGAACTTCGGCGGGACGGACAGGTAGAAGGCGAAGTTGCCGCCCGTGCCCTGCTCCTTGTCGAGCTCCTGGATGGTGGCCTTGAGGGTCTCGAACGCGTCGTCGTCGTCGAAGTTGCCCTGGACGAAGCGCATTCCCTGGATGAGCTGCTGCCAGACCTCTTCGCGGAACGGCGTACGGGCGTGCTGCTTGACGGCGTCGTGGACCTCTTGCGCGAAGTCCTCGTCGTGCCACTCGCGGCGCGCGAAACCGATGAGGGAGAAGCCCGGCGGCAACAGGCCGCGATTGGCCAGGTCGTAGACGGCGGGCATCAGCTTTTTACGGGACAAATCGCCCGTGACGCCAAAGATGACCAGGCCCGACGGCCCCGCGATACGCGGGAGCCGGCGGTCCTGGGCGTCACGGAGCGGATTGGCTCCGGGAACACCAGACAATGTGGTCAGCCCTCCGAAGGGGCGAGGCGCTTGAGCTCCGCCTCGGTGGAGTTGAGCAGGTCGATCCAGGACGCCTCGAACTTCTCGACGCCCTCGTCCTCGAGGAGCTGCACGACGTCGTCGTAGGAGATCCCGAGCTTCGCGACGGCGTCGAGCTCGGCCTGCGCCTGCTCGTAGGTGCCGGCGATGGTGTTGCCGGTGATCTGCCCGTGGTCGGCCGTGGCCTCGAGGGTGGCCTCGGGCATGGTGTTCACCGTGCCGGGGGCGACCAGGTCGTCGACGTACAGCGTGTCCTTGTACGCGGGGTCCTTCACGCCGGTGGAGGCCCACAGCGGGCGCTGCTTGTTGGCCTGCGCCTTGTCCAGCGCGGCCCAGCGGTCGGAGGAGAAGACCTCCTCGTACGCCTGGTAGGCCAGCCGGGCGTTGGCGAGCGCCGCCTTGCCCTTCAGCGCCTTGGCCTCGTCGGTGCCCAGCGCGTCGAGCCGCTTGTCGATCTCGGAGTCCACGCGGGACACGAAGAACGAAGCCACCGAGTGGATCCTGGAGAGGTCGAGGCCCGCGGCCTTCGCCTTCTCCAGGCCCGCCAGGTAGGCGTCCATGACTTCGCGGTAGCGCTCCAGCGAGAAGATCAGCGTCACGTTGACGCTGATGCCCTTGCCGATGACCTCGGTGATCGCCGGCAGACCGGCCTTCGTCGCCGGGATCTTGATGAGCGTGTTCGGCCGGTCCACCAGCCAGGCCAGCTGCTTGGCCTCGGCGATCGTGGCGTCGGTGTGGTGGGCCAGGCGCGGGTCGACCTCGATGGAGACCCGGCCGTCCTGGCCGTCCGTGGCGTCGAAGACAGGACGCAGGATGTCGGCGGCGTCGCGTACGTCCGCAGTCGTGATCATGCGGATGGCCTCGTCGACCGTGACCTTGCGGGTCGCGAGGTCGGTGAGCTGCTGCTCGTAACCGTCGCCGTGCGAGATCGCCTTCTGGAAGATCGACGGGTTGGTGGTGACGCCCACGACGTGCTGCTGGTCGATCAGCTCGGCGAGGTTGCCGGAGGTGATCCGCTTGCGCGACAGGTCATCGAGCCAGATCGCCACGCCCTCGTCGGAGAGGCGCTTGAGTGCGTCTGTCATGAGAGTTGCATCTCCTACTAGTCGTATAACGGCGTCAGCGCGTGACGTCGGCGAGAGATTCCCGTGCGGCGGCGGCGACGTGCTCGCCGGTGAAGCCGAACTCGCGGAAGAGGACCTTGGCGTCGGCCGAGGCGCCGAAGTGCTCCAGCGAGACGATGCGGCCGGCGTCACCGACGTACCGGTGCCAGGTCAGGCCGATGCCCGCCTCGACGGCGACGCGGGCCTTCACGGACGGCGGCAGAACGCTGTCCTTGTACGCCTGGTCCTGCTCCTCGAACCACTCGACCGACGGCATCGACACCACGCGGGTCGGGATGCCGGCCGCCTGCAGCTCCTCGCGCGCCTCGACGGCGAGGTGCACCTCGGAGCCGGTGCCGATCAGGAGAACCTGCGGCTCGCCGCCGTCGGCCTCGAAGAGCACGTAGCCGCCCTTGGCCGCGTCCTCGTTCGCCTCGTACGTCGGCACGCCCTGACGGGTGAGCGCCAGACCGTGCGGGGCACCCTTGCCGAACACCTTGGTGTAGCGGCGCAGGATCTCGCGCCAGGCGATGGAGGTCTCGTTGGCGTCGGCCGGGCGGACGATGTTCAGGCCCGGGATGGCGCGCAGCGAAGCCAGGTGCTCCACCGGCTGGTGGGTCGGACCGTCCTCGCCGAGACCGATCGAGTCGTGCGTCCACACATACGTCACCGGCAGGTGCATCAGCGCGGACAGGCGCACGGCGTTGCGCATGTAGTCGGAGAACACCAGGAAGGTGCCGCCGTAGATGCGGGTGTGACCGTGCAGTGCGATGCCGTTCATGGCCGCGGCCATGGTGTGCTCGCGGATACCGAAGTGGATCGTCCGGCCGTACGGATCCGCGCCCGGCAGCGGGTTGCCCGCCGGGAGGAACGACGACGTCTTGTCGATCGTGGTGTTGTTCGAGCCCGCGAGGTCGGCGGAGCCGCCCCACAGCTCGGGGATGATCTCGCCGAGCGCCTGGAGCACCTTGCCGGAGGCGGCGCGGGTGGCGACACCCTTGCCCGGCTCGAAGACCGGAAGCCTGTCCTCCCAGCCCTTGGGGAGCTCGCCCGCGGAGATCCGGTCGAACTCGGCGGCGCGCTCCGGGTTGGCGGTGCGCCACGCGGCGAAGGACTTCTCCCACTCGGCCTTGGTCTCGCGGCCGCGGTCCAGCGCCTCACGGGTGTGCGAGATGACCTCGTCGGAGACCTCGAAGGACTTCTCCGGGTCGAAGCCGAGGACCTTCTTGGTCGCGGCGACCTCGTCGGCGCCGAGCGCCGAGCCGTGCGAGGCCTCGGTGTTCTGGGCGTGCGGGGCCGGCCAGGCGATGATCGAGCGGGCCGCGATGAACGACGGGCGCTCGGTCTCGGCCTTGGCCGCCTGCAGCGCCTCGTACAGACCCGCCGGATCCAGGTCGCCGTTGGGCAGCTGCTCGACACGCTGCACGTGCCAGCCGTACGCCTCGTACCGCTTCAGGGTGTCCTCGGAGACCGCGGTCTCCGTGTCGCCCTCGATGGAGATGTGGTTGTCGTCCCAGAGCAGCACCAGGTTGCCGAGCTTCTGGTGTCCGGCCAGCGAGGACGCCTCCGCGGAGATGCCCTCCTGCAGGCAGCCGTCACCTGCGATCACCCAGACCATGTGGTCGAAGGGAGAGGTGCCGGGGGCCGCCTCCGGGTCGAACAGGCCGCGCTCGTAGCGGGCGGCCATCGCCATGCCCACGGCGTTGGCGACACCCTGGCCCAGCGGGCCCGTCGTCGTCTCGACACCGGTGGTGTGGCCGTACTCCGGGTGTCCGGGGGTCTTCGAGCCCCAGGTACGGAATGCCTTGAGGTCATCGAGCTCCAGGCCGTACCCGGCGAGGTAGAGCTGGATGTAGAGGGTCAGGCTGGTGTGACCTGCCGAGAGCACGAACCGGTCGCGACCGGTCCACTCCGCGTCGGCGGGGTCGTGCCGCATCACCTTCTGGAAAAGGGTGTACGCGGCGGGAGCCAGGCTCATCGCCGTGCCCGGGTGGCCGTTTCCGACCTTCTGTACGGCGTCGGCGGCAAGGACGCGGACAGTGTCCACGGCCCGCTGGTCCAATTCGGTCCACTGGAGGTCTGTGGTGGTCGGCTTGGTGCTCACCCTGAGTCAGGGCTCCTCTCCACTGTTGTAAAACCGGTGACTGTGACGCACCGGGCATTGCCGAGCCTACCCCCGACAGAACCCGCAATTTCCTGGTGCTTTCCAGGGTGCAGGCCTCCCGACGAGTTCGCCTCCCGTATGAGCGGAGCGGCTCACTTTTGGGCTTCTCCGATGAGCGCGAGGGCATACTTTTGGGCCTCTCCGATGAGCGCCGCCCGTCACTTGTGCGCCACTTCCGAGCGGTGGTTCCGCGCCACTCCAACACGACCCCACCCCCGCGAAGGAGGGCCTGTCCCCAACGTCTACAGTGGTCTGGTTCGCGCAAGTCTCTCCTGGGCCTCCACGCCCGGAGCTTGCTGGGATTTCTCTGTCAGGGGTGTGCGTGACGGCCGTCGAGTCCCGACCCGCAGGGGTCGCCTTGACTCCGAGCCCAGGGGGCCATCGCCCGTTCGGGGCCCGTATCAAGGCATTCGTGGCGCTGACCAAGCCGCGGATCATCGAGCTGTTGCTGATCACCACTGTTCCGGTGATGTTCCTGGCCGCTCAGGGTGTGCCGGACCTGTGGCTCGTAGTCATCACCACCATCGGCGGATATCTCTCCGCCGGCGGTGCCAATGCGCTCAACATGTACATCGACCGCGACATCGACGCGCTGATGGACCGTACGTCGCAGCGTCCGCTCGTCACCGGCATGGTGAGTCCGCGCGAGTGCCTGGTCTTCGGTATCTCCCTCGCGGTGATCTCGACCGTCTGGTTCGGGCTGCTGGTCAACTGGCTGTCGGCGGCGCTGTCGCTCGGTGCGCTGCTCTTCTACGTCGTCGTCTACACGATGCTGCTCAAGCGCCGTACCGCGCAGAACATCGTCTGGGGCGGCATCGCGGGCTGCATGCCGGTCCTCATCGGCTGGTCCTCCGTCACGAACTCGATGTCGTGGGCGGCCGTCATCCTCTTCGCCGTCATCTTCTTCTGGACGCCGCCGCATTACTGGCCGCTGTCGATGAAGGTGAAGGACGACTACGCCCGGGTCGGCGTTCCGATGCTTCCGGTCGTCGCCTCCAACCGGGTGGTGGCCCGCCAGATCGTCCTCTACAGCTGGGTGATGGTGATCGTCTCGCTGCTGCTGACCCCGCTCGGCTACACCGGCTGGTTCTACACCGCGGTGGCGCTGCTGACCGGCGGGTTCTGGCTCTGGGAGGCGCACGGCCTGCAGAACCGGGCCAGGGCCGGGGTCTCCGGTGCCAAGCTCAAGGAGATGCGGCTGTTCCACTGGTCGATCACCTATGTCTCGCTGCTGTTCGTCGCGGTCGCGGTGGACCCCTTCCTGCGCTAGCACCCCCTTCTGCTCCTGCCGACGGGCGGACGACGTGGCCCATGCCACGCCGTCCGCCCGTCGCCAGTTGATCTACCGCTCGGTAGCATCCGATGCATGGCAGAGACGGCAGAAACCCAGCAGGTTGACGACAGCAAGCAGGCCGCCCGCGCGGAGCGCAGGGCAGCCAGGCTCGCCAAGCAGATCGGCGCCTTCGCCAAGGCGCACGGCGGCGCAGAGGGGCAGCTCGCCTACATCGGGCAGATGGGCACCCGTATCGTCCTGGTCGGCGAGGACGGCGGCTGGGGCGACCTGGTCGCCCCGTCGTACGCGGTCGCCGAGAGCGCCGCGGCGAAGGCCGGGATCACGATGCACGAGTCCTTCGACGGCGAGTTCGCCGCCAAGGTCCGCACCGGCCCGTACGAGTGGACGCGGATGGCCGGGATCCAGCTGGGCGGCCCGTCCAACCAGGCCTGAACGGTGCGCAACAAGGGCTGAACGGGCGCGCGGGCCGTATCCCGGTGACACAGGAGCAACACCTGACACCGGGGTCACCCGTTAGGACGTGTACACACACGTCGTCGCAGGGAGCCCGGGATGGCCGACACACTGCACGTGACGGATCTGGTCGACCAGCACTGCCACGGGGTGCTCCGCACCGAGCTCGGCCTCGGCACCTTCGAGGCCCGGCTGGCGACGGCCGGCGGGCCGCCGGCCCCCGGCACCACCTTGTTCGACACCCAGACCGGCTTCGCCGTGCGCCGCTGGTGCGCGCCACTGCTCGGCCTCGACCCCCACTGCCCGCCGGCCGGCTATCTGGCGCGCCGCCGGGAACTGGGCGTCGTGGAGACCGGCCGGCGGCTGCTGCGCGCCACCGGGGTCTCCACCTATCTCGTCGGCACCGGGCTCCCCGGTGACCTCACGGGCCCCGCCGAGATCGCCGCCGCGGCCGGGGCGGACGCGCGCGAGATCGTCCGGCTGGAGTCCCTGGCCGAGCAGATCGCCGACACCTCGGGCACCGTCGAGAGCTTCGTCGCCAACCTCGCCGAGGCCGTGCACACCGCCGCCGCCTCGGCCGCCGCCTTCACGTCCGACACGGCCGCGCACCACGGACCGGAACCCGACCCGGGGCCACCGGGACCGGGGCAGGTGCGGGGCGCGGCCGGCCGGTGGCTCGCCGGACGCGACGCGGCACGCAGGGCCGCCCGCACCGGCGCGGGCGGCCCGCGTACACCGGGCGCCGCCCCCGACGACCCGGTGCTGCTGCGGCATCTGCTGTGGGCCGCGGTGGCCTGCGGGCGTCCGCTGCAACTGCAGCTGCGCTCCACCGACCCGCGGCGGCTCGCCGGCTTCGCCGCCGCCACGGCCGGACTGGGCAGCGATCTGATGCTGCTGAACAGCTATCCGTACCACCGGCACGCCGCGCAGCTCGCGCACGCCCACCCGCATGTGTACGCCGACGCGGGCGCCGCCCCTGCCCGTACGGGGGCGCGCGCCGCGGCCGTTCTGGCGGAGATCCTGGAACTGGCCCCGTTCGGCAAGGTGCTCTTCTCCAGCGGCGCCCAGGGGCTGCCGGAGCTCCACGTGGTGGGCGCGCGTCAGTTCCGTGAGGCGCTCGGCCGGGTGCTGGGCGGGTGGGTGGCGGACGGCGCGTGGTCACGCACCGATGCCACCCGGGTCGCCGCGATGATCGCGTCCGGCAATGCGCGCAGGGTGTACGGGCTGGGGTGACGGACCGGCTCAACCCTTGCCCTGGTCGGGCGCCTTCCCCCGGGAGCCGGGCGCCGGAGCGAAACGCGCTCCGTTCTTCTCGGCCCAGTCACGGAAGCCCGACATATGGGTGGGTGTCGAGAAGTGCTCGGCGCTCTCCCCGGTGCCCTCGCGCATCAGCACGTACTGGCAGCCCCGGCAGTGCCTGAGGTCCGGCCCCTGCGCGGCCCCGGTGCCATGGACCCGGTCCCCGAGGGCGGCGGCCCGGTCGCGGGAGCGCACCGCCGTGCGGACCGAGGCGCGGGCGAGCGCCGTCGCAAGCGGGACCAGGACGATCAGCACCCCGAGCCGGCCCCACGAGAAGTCCGCGAAGAGGAGGAACAGCCCGATGACGACGACCAGCGAGGGCAGTGCCGTGTTGACCCGGGGCAGCTTGGCCCGGGGGAGGGGCATCTCGTACTTTCCGCTCTCCGCGAGCGAGAGGCCGCGGTGGAAGCACCGGACGCGGTCCTGTCCCGTACACGAACCCATGTCCACCCCAGAGATCGAACGAACGATCTGTGACGGCCTACATGGTGGGGCCGGAGGGACGCGTTCCTTGAATACGCGACGGGAAATGGCCGAAAGCGGAGGGGAAGTGAGCCGAACCGCCGCTCTTGCGCTCAGCCGGCGGCCGCGGGCTCCGGCTGCTCGGCGGCGGGGCCGGGGACGGAGGCGACGGCCGAGGGGCGCTCGCGAAGCGACAGCAGGACCCGCAGGACCGCGATCCACACCAGGCACGAGCCGAGCATGTGCAGCCCGACCAGGATCTCCGGGGTGTCGGTGAAGTACTGGACGTAACCGATCACGCCCTGCGCCATCAGCACCAGGAAGAGATCACGGGTGCGGCGCTGCGGCCCGGCCGGCGCGTCGACGGCCTTCAGCACGAACCAGAGTGCCACCGTCAGTGCCACCACGACCCAGGCGAGATCGGCGTGCAGCTGCGCGATCATCTTCCAGTCGAGCGGGATGCGGTGGACGTCGCTGGAGTCTCCCGCGTGCCGTCCGGCGCCCGTGACGACGGTGCCGGCGGCGATCAGCAGTCCGGCCGCGGCCGTCAGCAGCCAGGTCAGCTGCACGACCGCCTTGCCCACCAGCGGTCGGGGCTCGGTGTCGCCCTCACGGGCCCGCTGCCAGGTCAGCACGGCGACCGTGAGCAGCGCGGTGGAGAGCAGGAAGTGCGCCGCGACGGTGTACGGGTTGAGGCCGACCAGCACCACGATGCCGCCGAGTACCGCATTGCCCATGACCACCCAGAACTGCGCCCAGCCCAGCCGGGTGACGCTGCGCCGCCACGGCTTCGCGGAACGGGCGGCGATGATCGCCCAGCCGACCGCCGCGCACAGGACGTACGTGAGCATCCGGTTGCCGAACTCGATGGCTCCGTGGAAACCCATCGCGCTGGTCGCCGTCAGGCTCTCGTCGGTGCACTTGGGCCAGGTCGGGCAGCCCAGGCCGGAGCCGGTGAGCCGCACGGCGCCGCCGGTCACCACGATGAGCACGGCCATCACGACGGCCGACATCGCCGCACGCCGGACCGTCCGGGGGGACGGGGTCCAGCGTCCGGCGATGAAGGAGAGCGGGTTCCGTACGGCTTGAGCGACGTCGGCTCGGGTCAGCTGAGGCACGCGCACCATCGTAAGCGGCGGCTTGTGCAAGCTTTCACGAGGGGGACGAGTTACCCCGAACCGCCGGACCGGAGCGCCGGACGGGCGGTCGTGCGCGGCCGGGCGCGGTCACTCCCAGCGGAAGAACTTCGCCGCCGCGCCCAGCCCGAGCACCGCCCAGACCGCGAGGATCCCGAGGTCCCGCCACGGCATCGATGCGCCGTGCTGGAGCACGTCCCGCAGCCCGTCCGACAGGGCCGCGATCGGCAGCAGCCCGAGCACCGACTGCACCGCGTCCGGGAACTTGTCCAGCGGCACGATGACCCCGCCGCCGACCAGCAGCAGCAGGAAGACCAGGTTGGCGGCGGCGAGCGTCGCCTCCGCCTTGAGCGTCCCGGCCATCAGCAGCCCGAGTCCGGAGAAGGCCGCGGTGCCGAGCACGAGGAGCAGCAGCACGGCGAACGGGCTGCCGTGCGGCGACCAGCCCAGCGCGAACGCGATCGCCGTCAGCAGCACGACCTGAAGGACCTCGGTAACGAGCACGGAGAGGGTCTTGGCGGTCATCAGGCCCCAGCGGGGCAGGGGTGAGGCACCGAGTCGCTTGAGCACCCCGTACCGCCGCTCGAAGCCGGTGCCGATGGCCTGGCCGGTGAAGGCGGTGGACATCACGGCGAGCGCGAGAATGCCGGGCGCCAGGAAGTCGACGGACCTGCCGGCACCGGTGTCCACGATGTCGACGGCGCTGAACAGCACCAGCAGCAGCGTCGGAATGATCACCGTCAGGAGCAGCTGCTCGCCGTTGCGCAGCAGCATCCGCGTCTCCAGTGCGGCCTGCGCACCGATCATGCGGGGCAGCGGGGCGGCACCGGGCCGCGGGGCGTACGTACCGGCGCTCATGCGCGCAGCTCCTTGCCGGTCAGTTCCAGGAAGACGTCCTCCAGGGTGTGGCGCTCGACGGCGATGCCGTCCGGCATCACGCCGTGCTGCGCGCACCAGGAGGTGACGGTGGCCAGCAGTTGGGGGTCCACCTCGCCGGTGATGCGGTAGGCGCCCGAGGCGACCTCGGCCGCCTGGGTACCGTCGGGCAGCGCCTTGAGCAGCGAGCCGAGGTCGAGGCGGGGGCGGCCGGTGAAGCGCAGGGTGTTCTCGGCGCCGCCGCGGCAGAGCGTCTCGGGGCTCCCCTGGGCGATGACCCGGCCCGCGTCGACGATGGCGACGTCGTCGGCGAGTTCCTCGGCCTCGTCCATGAAGTGGGTGGTGAGGACCACCGACACACCGTCGCCGCGCAGCTCCCGTACGAGATCCCAGGTGGAGCGGCGGGCCTGCGGATCGAGGCCCGCGGTCGGCTCGTCCAGGAACACGAGCTCGGGGCGGCCGACGACGGCCATCGCCAGGGCGAGCCGCTGCTGCTGGCCGCCGGAGAGCCGCCGGTAGGTCGTACGGCCGCAGCTGCCCAGGCCCAGGCGTTCGATCAGGGCGTCGACATCCAGCGGGTGGGCATGGAGCTTCGCCATGTGGCGGAGCATCTCGTCGGCACGCGCCCCGGAGTGGACACCACCCGACTGCAGCATCACGCCGATCCGGGGCCGGAGCGCGGCCGCGTCGGCGACCGGGTCCAGGCCGAGGACGCGCACGGTGCCCGCGTCCGGCCGGCGGTAGCCCTCGCAGGTTTCGATGGTGGTGGTCTTGCCGGCGCCGTTGGGGCCGAGGACGGCGGTGACCGCACCGGTGCGTACGCCCAGGTCGAGGCCGTCCACCGCGGTCTTGGCGCCGTACCGCTTCACCAGGCCACGGATCTGCACGACCGGCTCGTTCTTCATGGCCGGTAAGTCTAGGCAGCGGCCCGGCAGCCGAGTCCCCCGGGGCTGAATTAGGTAACCCTAAGTGACGAATTCCACGATTGATCGTTTCGGGCCGTGGTTGTCAGGGCCGGAGGAATTACGCAACAATGGCGTTGTGAAATACCAGGGCGAGGCTCCGCAGGAGGAACTCGCGACCGGAGAGCGCTCGACGCGCAACCGGGTCGCGCGCTCCATCCTGGACCACGGCCCGTCCACCGTCGCCGATCTGGCGAAGCGCCTGGGGCTGACCCAGGCCGCGGTCCGCCGCCATCTCGACGCGCTCGTCTCCGACGGCGTCGTCGAGGCCCGCGAACAGCGGGTGTACGGGGCGCGGACCCGCGGCCGTCCGGCCAAGGTGTTCGCCCTGACCGACTGCGGCCGGGACGCCTTCGACCAGTCGTACGACAAGCTTGCCGCCGACGCCCTGCGCTGGATCGCCGAGACCGCGGGCGACGAAGCGGTCGTCGCCTTCGTCCGCGCCAGGGCCGCCGCCCAGTCGGCCGCCTACCGCGAGGCCATCGACGCGGCGGGCCCCGAGCAGCGCACAGAGGCGCTGGCCAAGGCCTTGTCCGCCGACGGGTACGCTGCTACGGCGCGAAGCGCGCCGGGCCCTCAGCAGGGCGAGCAGCTGTGCCAGCACCACTGCCCGGTCGCACATGTCGCCGAGCAGTTCCCGCAGCTGTGCGAGGCGGAGACGGAGATCTTCTCCAGCCTGCTCGGGACCCATGTGCAGCGTCTGGCCACCATCGCCCACGGCGACGGGGTGTGCACGACGTTCGTACCGCGCGGCGGACCTGCAACCGCACAGACCACCACATCAGCATCTGCAAGCACGGCCGGGAGGAACCCCGCATGACGCTCCCCACGGAGACTGTCCACCCTGAGCTCGAGGGTCTGGGTACGTACGAATTCGGCTGGGCCGACTCCGACGCGGCAGGCGCGGCGGCCAAGCGCGGCCTCTCCGAGGATGTCGTGCGCGACATCTCGGCAAAGAAGAACGAGCCCGAGTGGATGCTGAAGCTCCGCCTCAAGGGCCTGCGCCTGTTCGACAAGAAGCCCATGCCGAACTGGGGCTCGGACCTCTCGGGCATCGACTTCGACAACATCAAGTACTTCGTGCGGTCCACCGAGAAGCAGGCGGAGTCCTGGGAGGACCTGCCCGAGGACATCAAGAACACGTACGACAAGCTCGGCATCCCGGAGGCGGAGAAGCAGCGCCTGGTCGCCGGTGTCGCTGCGCAGTACGAGTCCGAGGTCGTCTACCACCAGATCCGTGAGGACCTGGAGGAGCAGGGCGTCATCTTCCTCGACACGGACACCGCGCTGAAGGAGCACCCGGAGCTCTTCAAGGAGTACTTCGGCACCGTCATCCCGGTCGGCGACAACAAGTTCGCCTCGCTGAACTCGGCCGTGTGGTCCGGTGGCTCGTTCATCTACGTGCCGAAGGGTGTCCACGTCGACATCCCGCTGCAGGCCTACTTCCGTATCAACACGGAGAACATGGGCCAGTTCGAGCGGACGCTGATCATCGTCGACGAGGACGCCTACGTCCACTACGTCGAGGGCTGCACCGCGCCGATCTACTCCTCGGACTCGCTGCACTCCGCAGTCGTCGAGATCATCGTGAAGAAGGGCGGCCGCTGCCGCTACACGACGATCCAGAACTGGTCGAACAACGTCTACAACCTGGTCACCAAGCGCGCCGTGGCGTACGAGGGCGCGACCATGGAGTGGGTCGACGGCAACATCGGCTCCAAGGTCACCATGAAGTACCCGGCCGTCTACCTGATGGGCGAGCACGCCAAGGGCGAGACGCTCTCCATCGCCTTCGCGGGCGAGGGCCAGCACCAGGACGCCGGATCCAAGATGGTCCACATGGCGCCGAACACCTCCTCCAACATCGTCTCCAAGTCGGTGGCGCGAGGCGGCGGCCGTACCTCCTACCGCGGTCTGGTCGAGATCGGCGAGGGCGCCGCGGGCTCCAAGTCCAACGTGCTGTGCGACGCGCTCCTGGTCGACACGATTTCCCGCTCCGACACGTACCCGTACGTGGACGTCCGCGAGGACGACGTGTCCATGGGCCATGAGGCCACCGTCTCCAAGGTCTCCGAGGACCAGCTCTTCTACCTGATGAGCCGCGGTCTGACCGAGTTCGAGGCCATGGCCATGATCGTGCGCGGCTTTGTCGAGCCGATCGCGCGCGAGCTGCCCATGGAGTACGCGCTTGAGCTCAACCGGCTGATCGAGCTGCAGATGGAGGGTTCGGTCGGCTAGCACAGCCTGACGACCGAATCCCCCGACTTTTTGACAGAGAAAGCGAGCACTACGACAGCCATGGCTGAGGCTCAGAACATTCCGGCGGGGTCCACCACCACCGGGTCCATCGCGGTGGCCGCCGAGTCGACCGTCGCCACGCGCATGAGCGCGCCCCCGTCCTTCGATGTGGCGGACTTCCCGGTCCCGCACGGCCGCGAGGAGGAGTGGCGGTTCACGCCGCTGGAGCGGCTGCGCGGGCTGCACGACGGCACCGCCGTCGCGACCGGTGGCGCCGTCAAGGTCGCGGTGGAGGCTCCCGAGGGCGTCACCGTCGAGACCGTCGGCCGTGACGACGCCCGGCTCGGCCGGGCCGGCACCCCGGTGGACCGCGTCGCCGCCCAGGCGTACTCGTCCTTCGAGCAGGCCTCGGTCATCACGGTCGCCAAGGAGGCCGTGCTCTCCGAGCCGATCCGGATCGCCGTGCACGGCGAGGGCGGTGTGGCCTACGCCCACCAGGTCGTCGAGCTGGGAGCCTTCGCCGAGGCTGTCGTGGTCATCGACCACACCGGTGACGCGGTCGTCGCGGGCAACGTCGAGTACGTCCTCGGTGACGGTGCGAAGCTCACCGTCGTCTCCGTCCAGGACTGGGACGACACGGCCGTCCACGCCGCTCAGCACAACGCGCTGATCGGCCGGGACGCCACCTTCAAGTCGATCGTCGTCACCTTCGGCGGCGACCTGGTCCGGCTCCACCCGCGGGTCGCCTACGCGGGCACCGGGGGCGAGGCCGAGCTCTTCGGTCTGTACTTCACCGACAAGGGCCAGCACCAGGAGCACCGCCTCCTGGTCGACCACAACACCCCGCACTGCAAGTCCAATGCCGTTTACAAGGGCGCGCTGCAGGGCCAGGACGCGCACGCCGTATGGATCGGTGACGTGCTCATCCAGGCCAAGGCCGAGGGCACCGACACGTACGAGATGAACCGCAACCTGGTTCTCACGGACGGTGCGCGGGTCGACTCCGTGCCGAACCTGGAGATCGAGACCGGCGAGATCGTCGGCGCCGGTCACGCCTCCGCCACCGGCCGCTTCGACGACGAGCAGCTCTTCTACCTGATGTCCCGCGGCATCCCGGCCGAGGATGCCCGCCGGCTCGTCGTGCGCGGCTTCTTCGCCGAGCTCGTCCAGCAGATCGGTCTGCCGGACGTCGAGGCCCGTCTGCTCGACAAGATCGAGGCCGAGCTGAAGGCTTCCGTCTGATGGCCTTCGTCAAAGTCTGTGCGCTGAGCGAGCTGGAGGAGGACACCCCGAAGCGGGTGGAGCTCGACGGTACGCCGGTCTCCCTGGTCCGCACCGAGGGCGAGGTGTTCGCGATCAACGACATCTGCTCGCACGCGAACGTCTCACTGTCCGAGGGAGAGGTCGAGGACTGCATGATCGAGTGCTGGCTGCACGGCTCCAGCTTCGACCTGCGCACCGGTAAGCCGTCCGGCCTTCCCGCGACGCGCCCCGTCCCCGTATACCCCGTCAAGATCGAAGGGGACGATGTGCTCGTCTCCGTCACCCAGGAGTCCTGAGTCACCCATGGCAACGCTTGAAATCCGCGACCTGCACGTCTCCGTCGAGGCCGACAACGCCACGAAGGAGATCCTCAAGGGCGTCGACCTGATCGTGAAGCAGGGCGAGACCCACGCCATCATGGGCCCCAACGGGTCCGGCAAGTCGACCCTCGCGTACTCCCTCGCGGGTCACCCCAAGTACACGATCACCAGCGGCACGGTGACCCTGGACGGCGAGGACGTCCTGGCGATGACCGTCGACGAGCGCGCCCGCGCCGGCCTCTTCCTGGCCATGCAGTACCCGGTCGAGATCCCCGGTGTCTCGGTCTCCAACTTCCTGCGTACCTCCGCCACCGCCGTCCGCGGCGAGGCGCCCAAGCTGCGTACCTGGGTGAAGGAGGTCAAGGAGACGATGGCCGACCTCCAGATGGACCCGGCGTTCGCCGAGCGCAACGTCAACGAGGGCTTCTCCGGCGGTGAGAAGAAGCGCCACGAGATCCTTCAGCTGGAGCTCCTCAAGCCGAAGGTCGCGATCCTCGACGAGACCGACTCCGGCCTGGACGTCGACGCCCTGCGCGTCGTCTCCGAGGGCGTCAACCGGGTCCGCGAGACGGGCGAGGTCGGCACGCTGCTGATCACGCACTACACGCGGATCCTCCGTTACATCAAGCCCGACTTCGTGCACGTCTTCGCCAACGGCCGTATTGCCGAGTCCGGCGGCGCCGAGCTCGCCGACAAGCTGGAGAACGAGGGCTACGAGGCATATGTGAAGGGTGGCGCTTCCGCGTGACACAGCTGCCGGGCCTCCTCGACACCGAGGCGATCCGCAAGGACTTCCCCCTGCTGGATCGTACGGTCCACGACGGGAAGAAGATCGTTTACCTGGACAGCGCGGCGACTTCGCAGAAGCCGCGCCAGGTGCTCGACGCTCTCAGTGAGTACTACGAGCGGCACAACGCCAACGTCCACCGCGGTGTGTACACGATCGCGGAGGAGGCCACGGCGCTGTACGAAGGCGCCCGTGACAAGGTCGCCGCGTTCATCAACGCGCCGAGCCGCAACGAGGTGATCTTCACCAAGAACGCCTCGGAGTCGCTCAACCTGGTGGCGAACATGCTCGGCTGGGCCGACGAGCCCTACCGGGTGGACCACGAGACCGAGATCGTCACCACGGAGATGGAACACCACTCCAACATCGTGCCGTGGCAGCTGCTCTCGCAGCGCACCGGCGCGAAGCTGAAGTGGTTCGGCATCACCGACGACGGCCGCCTCGACCTGTCCAACATCGACGAGATCATCACGGAGAAGACGAAGATCGTCTCCTTCACACTGGTCTCCAACATCATGGGCACGATCAACCCGGTCGAGAAGATCATCCGCCGCGCCCAGCAGGTCGGCGCGCTGGTCTGCATCGACGCCTCGCAGGCCGCCCCGCACATGGTGCTCGACGTGCAGGCGCTGCAGGCCGACTTCGTGGCCTTCACCGGTCACAAGATGGTCGGCCCGACCGGCATCGGTGTCCTCTGGGGCCGCCACGAGCTGCTCGAGGACCTGCCGCCGTTCCTCGGCGGCGGCGAGATGATCGAGACCGTGTCGATGCACTCGTCGACCTACGCCCCGGCGCCGCACAAGTTCGAGGCGGGTACGCCCCCGATCGCGCAGGCCGTCGGCCTCGGCGCGGCCGTGGACTACCTCTCGGCGATCGGCATGGACAAGATCTTCCAGCACGAGCACGCGATCACCGAGTACGCGGTGAAGCGTCTCCTGGAGGTCCCGGACCTCAGGATCATCGGTCCGTCCAGCGCGGAGGACCGCGGCGCCACGATCTCGTTCACGCTCGGCGACATCCACCCGCACGACGTGGGCCAGGTCCTCGACGAGCAGGGCATCGCGGTCAGGGTCGGACACCACTGCGCACGGCCGGTCTGCCTGCGGTACGGAATTCCTGCGACGACGCGAGCGTCGTTCTATCTGTACTCCACGCCTGCCGAGGTCGACGCCCTGGTGGACGGTCTGGAGCACGTACGGAACTTCTTCGGCTGAGGGTTGACTGGTGAAGCTTGATTCGATGTACCAGGAAGTGATCCTGGACCACTACAAGCACCCCCACGGGCGCGGCCTGCGGGACGGCGACGCCGAGGTGCACCACGTCAACCCGACGTGCGGCGACGAGATCACGCTCCGGGTGAAGTACGACGGCGAGACCATCGCCGATGTGTCGTACGAGGGTCAGGGCTGCTCCATCAGCCAGGCCTCCGCCTCCGTGCTGAACGAGCTGCTGGTCGGCAAGGAGCTGGGCGACGCGCAGAAGATCCAGGAGACCTTCCTGGAGCTGATGCAGTCGAAGGGCCAGCTGGAGCCGGACGACGCGATGGAGGAGGTGCTGGAGGACGCGGTCGCGTTCGCCGGTGTCTCGAAGTACCCGGCCCGGGTCAAGTGCGCTCTGCTGAGCTGGATGGCGTGGAAGGATGCGACGGCGCAGGCGCTGTCCGAAGGGAAGACCGCATGAGCGAGAACGAGACCCTGAGCAAGCCGGCCTCCGAGGAGGAGGTCCGCGAGGCTCTGTACGACGTGGTCGACCCCGAGCTGGGCATCGACGTCGTCAACCTGGGCCTGATCTACGGCATCCACATCGACGACGCCAACATCGCCACCCTCGACATGACGCTGACGTCCGCGGCCTGCCCGCTGACCGACGTCATCGAGGACCAGGCGAAGTCCGCGACCGACGGCCTCGTCAGTGAGCTGCGGATCAACTGGGTCTGGATGCCGCCGTGGGGTCCGGACAAGATCACGGACGACGGGCGCGAGCAGCTGCGCGCACTCGGCTTCAACGTCTGAGCCGACTGCACCCGTGTGACGGCCCCCGGCTCCTGCCGGGGGCCGTCCCGCGTTGTTCGTCTGCTGTACGCATGACGTGTGTCCTGCGTTGGCACGGGAACCGGAACCTACTCGTCGACATCACGCCGACGAGAGGCACGCCTGGGACAAGGCGAACGGCAACCGGTACGGCTTCGCCGCGGGGACGGCCGACGGCGAAGTGCCCAAGCAGATCGACGGGTTCAACATCGAGGGCCTGGAGTTCGCACCCGGCTCGACCACCACCGCGTACCTCGGCTTCCGGGCGCCGCTCGTACCGCCGAAGAGCGGCGGCAAGGCACTGATCGTGCCCGTCACGAACTTCGACAAGGTGGCCGGCAGCGGGGCGAAGGCGGTCATCGGCACGCCGATCGAGCTGGACCTCGGCGGGCTCAGCATCCGCGACATCCGGAAGAACGCCGCCGACCGGTATCTGATCGTGGCCGGTTCGTGGGCGGCCGACGACAACTCCGACCCGTACGCCCTCTACTCCTGGGACGGTGTCGCCGGGCACGCGCCCGTCAAGCGGCTCGATCTGCCGACCGCCGACCCGGGCGGCTGGGAGGCCGTCGTCGACGTGCCGGACCTGACGGTTCCGGGCGCGCGGGCCCAGCTGATCACGGACGCCGGCTCCGCCGATCTGTACGGGGACGGCACGGAGGCGAAGGACCTCGACCACGCCGAGTGGAAGAAGTCCCGCTCGGTCTGGTTCACCGTCAGCAGCTGACGGACGCGCGCGGTTTCGCGCCGGGACCTGCGAACGGCCGTGTCCGCCGGGCAGACTGGCGGGCATGGCCGTTTCCTTTTACTCCCTCGTCGTCGACGCCCACGATCTGCCGTCGCAGGCCCGGTTCTGGTGCCGGGTGCTCGACTGGAAGGTGCTCTTCGAGACCGACGACGAAATCGTCATCGGTGCCGACAAGGACGCCGTGCCCGGCATCACCTTCGTCCCTGTGCCCGAGAGGAAAACCCTCAAGAACCGGCTGCACATCGATCTCGCCCCCGACGACCAGACGGCCGAGGTCGGGCGGATCGTCGGGCTCGGCGCCACCCGGGTGGATGTCGGTCAGCAGGCCGATACGGGCTGGGCGGTGCTGGCGGACCCGGAGGGGAACGAGTTCTGCGTGCTGAGCCCGAAGAACTCGCTCATCGACTGAGCTGCGGTCCGGCCCGTGCTCACGCGCCGGACCGCAGAGGTGCGTAGCGTGCTCAGGGGCCGAACTGCGGGGGCACGGCAGCGGCTTCGGCGAGGACCGGGCCCAGGTTCTCGTTGCGCATCCGGCGGTCCACGTACAGCAGCCCGATCACCAGCTGCGGGAACGTCGCCGAGACGAGCTGCCCGACCAGCTGGCCGAGCAGCATGGTCACCAGGTAGCCGCTCATCGCGGCGACGACCGCCGCGGGACTCGGGTCGGAGCCCAGGTTCGACGTACCGACCATGCTGGAGAACATGCCGAAGATCGAGAACGGCAGCTGGATGAAGTAGCTCGCCACGGCCGCCATGACGAAGGCCAGCAGCGAGATCCCGAAGATCCGCCACCAGTCCCCGCGCACCAGTTGCGCGGAGCGGCGCAGCGCCGCGACCGGGCGCTGCCGCTCGAAGACCACGGCCGCCGGGGCCAGCGCGAACTTCACCCAGAGCCAGGTCGCCAGCGGGGCGGTGAGCAGAGCGCCCACGAAGCCCAGCGCGACCAGCGCCCCGGCGCCGGATCCGCTGTCCAGGGTGATGGCGGTGATCATCGTGGCGATGAAGCCGACCATCACGAGCACCACTGGGACCACCGCGATCAGGTAGGTCAGGAACACCGTGCCGATCACGGCCGGGACCCGCGCCCAGGCCCGGCGCCAGATGATGCCGAATGTGGTCGGCCGGCCCAGGACCGCGTCCTGCAGCACCGCCGGAACCGTCGCGTACATCATCGCCGTACTGAGCACCAGCGCCAGCACGACCACCAGCCAGATCGCACCGAGGGCGATCACCAGTGGTACGACGTCCTCCGTGCGCGCGTTCTCCTCCGACGAGAGCTCGATGACCCGGTGCAGATGGTCACCGACCGCGGAGTACGCGACCGCGACCGCGGCCCCGACCACGGCCAGCGCCCCGCCGTACACGGCCGCGCCGATGCCGAACAGCTGCTTCCAGTAGCGGCCCATCGTGGAGAACGCCCCGCCGATCATGTCCCCGAGACCGAGGGGGCGCAGCGGTATCACTCCGGGTCTGGGCGGCGGCATCCAGCCACCCCATCCCGGCGGTCCGGGAGGCCCCCCGTACGGCGCTCCTCCGTACGGTGCGCCGCCCCCGGGCACACCGCCGCCCCACCCTGCATCCTGCGCCACTGCTGCTCCGTCGTGTGTTGGGTCCATGAACCGGTCGGGACACCGTAGCGCCCCGGATGGGACAGCGGATCCCCTGCGCCCGCCGCAGTATGTGTACGGATGTACGCAACCATGCGTACACTCGTACACATGGGATACGGACTGCTGGCCGCGGCCATAGCAGCAGAGGTGGCCGGGACGACGGCGATGAAGTACAGCGAGGGCTTCACCCGGCTCTGGCCCTCGCTCATCACCGTCCTCGGCTATCTGCTCGCCTTCTCGCTCCTCGCGCAGACCCTGAAGACGCTGTCCATGGGCACCGCCTACGCCATCTGGGCCGGGATCGGCACGGCGGCGGTCGCCGCCATAGGGGTGCTCTTCATGGGCGAATCCGGAGGCGTGGCGAAGGTGGTGGGCATCGCGCTGATCATCGCCGGTGTGGTCGTGCTCAACGCGGGCGGAGCGCACTGATGGCCCGCCGTTACGACCCCGAGCGACGGGACCGCATCATCGATGCGGCGATCCGGGTCGTCGGTGCCGGCGGCATCGCGGGGCTCAGCCACCGCTCCGTCGCCGCCGAGGCCGATGTGCCGCTCGGCTCGACGACGTATCACTTCGCCTCCCTCGACGAGCTGCTGGTCGCCGCGCTGCGCCGCTCGAACGAGAACTTCTCCCGGGCCGTACGGGAGAGCGAGGCCCTCCTCGCCCCGGACGCGGACCTCGCCGAGGCGCTGGCCCGTCTGCTGGGGGAGTGGTTCTCCGGCGGGCGCGGGCGCCTGGAGCTGGAGTACGAGCTCTATCTCGCGGCGCTGCGCCGACCCGTGCTGCAGCCCGTCGCCGCCGAGTGGACGGACGTCACCGCCGAGCTGCTGGCCGGGCGCACCGACCCGGCCACCGCGCGGGCACTGATCGCGCTGATGGACGGGATCTGTCTGCAGGTGCTGCTGACAGGGGGGAGCTACGACGCGGCGTACACACGGGAGATGCTGGCGCGGATCATCGGCTGACCGCCGCCAAGGCCGCCTGCACGCTCGCCTCGATGTCCGTGATCGGATACAGCGCCTCGCGCACGGTCCGGTCCCGGTCCACCACCAGAGTCAGCCGCTTCAGCCGGCTGACCCCCGCCGCCCGGAACGTCGGCAGTCGCAGCGCCGCAGTCAGCTCCAGCTCCGCGTCGGACAGCAGCGGGAAGCGCAGCCCCTCCGCGTCGGCGAACGCCCGCTGCTCATCGGGCCGTTGGGTGGACACGCCGCGCACGCTCGCCCCCACTGCCGTGAACTCGGCCAGCTGGTCGCGGTACGTACAGGATTCGAGGGTGCAGCCACGCGCGCCCGGGATCTCCGCCCAGCCCGGCGGATAGGCGTCCCGGCGGGCGTACGCGCTCGGGAAGCAGTACAGGACGGTGTACGGGGTGTCGGCGACCGGATCACGCAACACGCCGTCGTAGTCGAGTAGTTGCAGCTCGGGCAGGCGCGTGCCCACCAGAGACCGCACCCGCTCCGCCTCCCTTGACGCCTCCGCGGTCGTCGCCATCATCTCTCCGTCTCCCAATACCCAGGTGTCGCCCCAGTCCTGGAGCGCGATCAGCGCGGGCACCAGCGCACGGCCGCGCGGGGTGAGCCGGTACTCGTACCGGACCGGGCGGTCCTGGTACGGCTCCCGGGACAGCACGTCCGCGTCGACCAGCAGCCGCAGCCGCTCGGTGAGTACCTTGCGGGACACGCCCAGCTCCTGCTGGAGCGCGTCGAAGCGGTGCACCCCGCGCGCGGTGTCCCGCACGATCAGCAGGGTCCACCAGTCGCCCACGACATCGAGGGCCTGGGCGATCGCGCAGTCGGCGTCGGCCAGGCGGGTGCGCTGCGCCATTGCTTCGCCCTTTCCGTTCTCTTCCGAGGCAGGTCATGCCCCGATCCCTCGATTGACCTGCGGAAGTCATGCTGCCATAGTCAGTTCCCAAAAGAAACTCACTGGGGGAGGGTGCTGCGGATGAGGATGCTGCGGGATGTGCCGCGGACGGTGCGGCTGATGGCGTTGGGTGCCTTTCTCAACCAAGTGGTCAGCTTCACCTTCGTCTACCTCTTCGTGTATCTGACCGCAGTGCGCGGACTGACCGTCCCGCAGGCCGGAGTCATCGCCGGTATCGGCGGCATCGGTCTCGTCGCAGGGAACTTCACCGGTGGCTGGTTCGGTGACCACTACGGCCACCGCCGGATGCTTCTGGCCGGCGCGCTGGTCAGTGGTTCGGCGCTCGTCACCCTGCCGGTACTGCCGATCGCGGCGATGTACGGGGTGCTGCCGATCGCGCAGTACGCAGCGGGCGTCGTACGCGCCGCCAACGCCGCACTCGTCGCCGTCACCGTGCCCGAGGGCAGCCGGCGCCAGAGCTTCGCCCTGATGCGTGCCGGGAGCAATGCGGGCTTCACCATCGGCCCGCCGCTCGGCGCGCTGGTCGCCGCCCGTTTCTCGTACGACTGGCTGTTCGTCGTCGACGGCCTGGGGACGCTGCTCTTCGCCGCATACGCGTCGAAGGTGCTCCCGGCGCGCGGCGCCGCACACGCCAGGCCGCCGCGTGACCCCGACGCGCCCGGCCTTCGGCGGGAGCTGCGGGCCAGGCCCGCCGTCCTGGTCCTGCTCGCCGCGATCCTCTGCGTCGATCTCGTCTACCGGCAGCAGTACACGACCCTGCCTGTCTTCCTCGCCGATCATGGCCGCAGCACCCAGTTCTACGGCTGGCTGCTGGCCATCAACGGCGGCGTCATCCTCTGTCTCGAACTCCCCGTGACGCATGCGCTGCGCCGACGGGCGCCGCTGAGCATCGTCGGCTCCGGCCTGCTGCTGGTGGGACTGGGATTCGCTGTGCTGGTCCCGGGGGCCGGGGTCATGTTCGCCGTCACCATGATGGCGTCGGTGACCGCGGGCGAGATCCTCTACAAGACCACCGCCACGGCCTACGTC
Organism: Streptomyces sp. NBC_00316; assembly: GCF_036158715.1. Lineage (NCBI taxonomy): Bacteria > Bacillati > Actinomycetota > Actinomycetes > Kitasatosporales > Streptomycetaceae > Streptomyces > Streptomyces sp. NBC_00316. Next base: position 6,699,409 of record NZ_CP108023.1, read on the forward strand.
GCCGACCAGGCGCCCGCCCACGCGCAGGGCCGCTTCCAGAGCCTGTACGGGGGTGCCTCCATCAGCGGGCAGGTGCTGGCGCCACCGCTGGGCGGCGCGCTCTATGCCGCGGCGCCCGGGCTGCTCTGGCCGGTGTGCGCGGTCCTGGCGGGCGGTGCGGGGGCGGCCGTGCTGGCGGCGCGGCGGCTGCGGGGGCCGGCGCGCATGGTGGTCCCCGCGCCGGCTCCGGCGCCCGAACGGCAGGCACAGTCCGGCTGACCGGGCGACCGGGGCCGCGCCGCGACCATCCGGCGGGACCGGTTGGCTCCGGCGGTGCCCGGCCGGTTAGGTTCTGTGTCATGACCGACACGACTTCCCGCACCACCGGCGCCGTCGCCGCCGGCCTCGCCACCATCGCCGGCGACGGTTCCCTTCTCGACACCTGGTTCCCCGCCCCCGAGCTCAGCGCCGAGCCCGGCCCGGCCGGAACCGAACGGCTCACCCCCGACGGCGCCGTGAACCTCCTCGGCGAGGGCGCGGCCAAGGCCATCGGTGTGGACGCCCGTCGCGGGGTCGAGGTCGTCGCCGTCCGTACGGTCATCGCCTCGCTCGACGACAAGCCCCTCGACGCGCACGACGCGTACCTGCGTCTGCACCTCCTCTCCCACCGCCTCGTCCAGCCGCACGGCCAGAACCTGGACGGCCTCTTCGGCCTCCTCGCCAACGTCGCCTGGACGTCGCTCGGTCCGGTCGCCGTCGACGATCTCGAGAGGGTGCGGCTGAACGCCCGCGCCGACGGCCTGCACCTCCAGGTCACCTCCGTCGACAAGTTCCCCCGGATGACGGACTACGTCGCGCCGAAGGGTGTCCGGATCGCCGACGCCGACCGGGTCAGGCTCGGCGCGCACCTCGCCGCCGGTACGACCGTCATGCACGAGGGCTTCGTCAACTTCAACGCCGGCACGCTCGGCACGTCGATGGTCGAGGGCCGCATCTCCGCGGGCGTCGTCGTCGGCGACGGCTCCGACATCGGTGGCGGCGCCTCCACGATGGGCACCCTCTCCGGCGGCGGCAAGGAGCGCATCGTCATCGGTGAGCGCTGCCTGATCGGTGCCGAGGCGGGCGTCGGGATCGCGCTCGGCGACGAGTGCGTCGTCGAGGCCGGTCTGTACGTCACCGCCGGCACGCGGGTCACGCTGCCGGACGGCCAGATCGTCAAGGCGCGGGAACTCTCCGGTGCCTCGAACATCCTCTTCCGCCGCAACTCGGTCACCGGCGCCGTCGAAGCCCGCCCGAACAACGCGGTGTGGGACGGCCTCAACGAGATCCTGCACAGCCACAACTAACGTGTAGCGGCGAGGAGCTCCTCGTACGCCCGCCGCAGCCCGTCGGTCGCCCCGCGTCCGGCGGGCTGCAGCGGTTCGCGCACCGGTCCGGCACCGAGCAGTGCCTTGGCCGTCACGGTGCCGGGCAGGCCCGACGCCATCATCAACTCGGCCAGCGGCAGGATCAGCTGATTGAGCCGGGCGGCCCCGGCCGTGTCCCCGGCGTCGAACGCGTCCAGGACCGCCCGCAGTTGCCCGGGCGCCACATTCGCGACCGTGCTCACATAGCCTGCCGCGCCCACCGCGTACAGCGGCAGGTTCAGCTCCTCGCAGCCCGAGTAGTACGCGAGCGAGGTCGCGCCGATCACCTTCGTCGAGCCGAGCAGGTCGTACGCGCAGTCCTTCACCGCCACGATGTGCGGGTGTTCGGCGAGCCGCAGCAGGGTGGCCGGCTCGATGCGGGTGCCGGTGCGGCCGGGGATGTCGTACAGCATCAGCGGAACACCGGCTGCGTCGGCGACGCGCCGGAAGTGTGCCTCGACTGCGGCCTGCGGAGGCCTGCTGTAGTACGGCGTCACGACCAACAGTCCGTCCGCGCCGGCCCGTTCGGCCTGCCGGGCCAGCTCCACGGTGTGCCGGGTGTCCGCACTGCCGACCCCGGCGACCAGCGGCACCCCGTCGCCGACCGCATCCCGGACGGCGCGCAGCAGTGCGGTCTTCTCGGCGTCGGTGGTGGTCGGGGACTCGCCGGTGGTGCCGCTGAGCACCAGACCGTCGCAGCCGTCGGCGACGAGACCGGCGGCGTGCTTCCCGGCGGCGTCCAGGTCCAGCTCGCCGTCGGCGGTGAACGGCGTGATCATGGCGCAGAGGGCGCGGCCGAAGGGGGCTGCGGGGGCTGCGAGGGCTTCATGGGCTGTCATGTCCGAAGTGTCCGCCTGTTGACCGTGAAGGTCCACTTAGATTTTCTTGCGGCGAAGGCCAACAAATGCTCAACAATCGGTGGGGGAGGCAAGCCCTCTGGCATGATCGAACAACCATGCGGCGGGCCGACACGGGGCGGGTGCACGATCATGCGGGGACCGGCGGGTACTGAAGCGGGTACCGGAGCGCGGCGGGCGGCGGCGGGCGCCTGCCTGGCGGGGGCGCTGACCCTGATGCTGTCGGGATGCGCCGGATTTCTCGTACCGGCGGGCGAGGGGGAGCCGGAGCCGACACCGAGCAGGTCGTACCCACCGGGCGTGCACGCGGACGAGCTGGATCTGTCCGGCCTGCCCACGCCCTCCGGCCGGCCCCCCACGGGGCGCACCCCCCGTGCCACGCCCACTCCGGGCGCGGTCGCCGCCGGCGACTGTCCGTCCTCCGGCGTCGTCGTGGACATGGGTGAGGTCCAGGCGGCGCTGGGCCACCGGGCCGTGTCGCTCACACTCACCAACTGCGGCAGGAAACCGTTCCGGGTGAACGGCTACCCGTCCGTCCGCGCCCTGGACGACCAGGGCGAACCGCTGCCGGTCCCGGTGAACCCGGCCTCCTCGTACATGGGGACCGACCGGGGACCGATGGAGGTCATGCTGAAGCCGGGGAAGACGCTCACCGCGCTGCTCGCCTGGGTGTCCACCCCGACCGGCGGCGACCTCATCGAGGGCGACGCACTGGAGATCGCACCGGCCCCGGGGCTGGAGGCGCGCACGTTCCCGCTGGAGGGGAGCGACGTGCGGCTGCTCGACGAGCTGAACATGACCGCCTGGCGCCCCGATCCGCCCCGGTAGCGCCCGGCGGGGATCAGAGTGCGAGCTTGAAGCCGTCGTGACTGCGGGCGAAGCCGAGCGACGCGTAGAACCGGTGCGCGTCCGTGCGCCGCTTGTTGCTGGTCAGCTGCACCAGCCCGCACCCCCGCAGCCGGGCCCGGTCGACGGCCCGCTTCATCAGCTCCCGCCCCAGTCCGCCGCCCCGCCGGTCGGCCCGGATCCGTACCGCCTCGATCAGGACCCGCTCCGCGCCGTGCTTGCCGAGTCCCGGTATGTACGTCGCCTGCAGACAGCCCAGCACCGTTTCGCCCTCCACCAGCACCAGCAGCTCGTTGCGCCGGTCGCTCTCGATGGCGGCGAAGGCCCTCTCGTACGCCTCGTCGACCACGACCGAGGCCGGGTCGACGACCCGCTCCTCGTCGGCGAGGAGCGCGAGAACGGCGGGCAGGTCGGCGCGGGTGGCGGTACGAAGGATCATGCCCGGAGTCTGGCACGGGTGCCTCGGCGCTCCGTAGCCGGACAACGGTGCGGCCCTCGTCGACGCAGCCGCGCCGACATCCGGCGGCCCGGACCGCACACCTACGAGCTCCACCGCTCCAGGACACCGGGTGAGGGGGACGGCCGTGAGGGGGAAGAGAGGTGGATGTGCATCAATCCCCACCTCGTGCACGGGAGTTGCCGGGGTCCGCCGCGCAGCAGGATGCCGTCCGTTGCGTGAACCAAGTGGCATCGGGCGAAATGCGTCTACGCTTGAGCGGCCGGACTGACCCCTGTACGCCCGAGGAGAATCCTGATGTCCGCAGAGCGCCCCACCCTGCCGCCGGTACGGCTGCACACCGAGGCGGAGCTGGCACGGGACGCGCTCGCCGCGCCGCTGCTCGCCCGTGCCGTCCGGCTCGCCCGCTGGGCCGGACCCGGGACCCGGGTCGGCGCCGGCGGCGAGCTCGTCGATGCGCAGCTGCCCGCGGCGGCCGAGCACCTCGGGCTGGCCGAGGACGAGGACGGTGCGGCCGAGGCCAGCGAGGCATGGCGGCTCGCGGTCGACACCGGGCTCCTCGATGTCCACGACCCGGACGCGGACGAGGCCGGGGACGACGCCGAAGGGACCGTCACCGCGGGCGAGAACCTGCGGCTGCTGACCGGCGGCTCCCCGCAGGACGTCCTTGCGATCTGGCTCGACGGCCTGGAAGCCGTGCACGCCGACGCCACCGCACCCGTCTTCGACGACTTCGCCGATCTCATCGGCGAGGACGGCGCGATCGACCTCGACGCCCTCGACTGGGACCCGGAGGCGGAAGCCGATTTCCTCGACGGCGTGCTCGGCAACCTCTATCTGCTCACGGTCGGCGACGGCGACGGCGGCGAGTCACCCGTACCGCTGCCCGCGCTCGCCGCATCGGTGATCGTGCCCGACGACATGGGCGAGCCCACCGACGACATCCTGGAGCAGGTGTCGGAAGCGATGATGCGTCTCGACGACCAGTTCCGGCTTCTCGAACCGATCGGGCTCGTCTCCTACCGTCCGGTGGACGAGGCGCTGCTCGTCGAGGAGGCGGAGCAGGGCGCGGAGGGCGAGGGGGACAGGCCGCCCGCCGACGACGAGGACGTCAGCCGGTACGGCATGGTGAGGCTGACCCCCCTGGGCCTGTACGGCATCCGGGCCCGGATGCTGGAGGCCGGTGTCGACGCGCCGGCCGTCGGTGACCTCGCGGACAAGGGCGCGGACGCGCTTCTCGGCGGCATCGCGTACTACCCCGAGGCGGCGGCCCGCAGCGAGGTCGAGCAGTGGCTCGCCCGGCGCGGGGGCGACGGGGCCGCGGCCGAACTGCTGGACGCGGCACGCGGCGCGGACCAGCAGGCCCCGCTGCGCAGGCTGCACTGCCAGCAGGCGCTCGCCCTGGTCGGCGCGGAGGCGGAACCCGCGGTCCGCACGGTGCTCGACGACGCACAGCTGGGCGGCCTCGCCCGGGTCTGGCTCGCGGAGCGCGGCGCGGCGGACGTGCCCCCGCCGCCGGAGTCGATGATCTTCTGGCTCGCCATCGACACGATCGCCGCCCAACTGGAGGCGGACGGCGACCTCGACGAACTCCAGGGACTGGTCGAGGGACTCGCCGGCCAGCACAGCGGGTTCTTCGACGAGGCATGGCGCGTCGCCCACCCGGCGACGGCGGACGTCCTGGAAGCGATGGGGCGGCTGCACAGCGACAAGAGGAAAGCGAAGGAAGCGCGGAAGGCGGCGTTCAAGGCGCGGTCGCGCTCGGACGGCTGAGCGGGGCGGCCGGGCCGTCCGGCCCGGCCGACGGGCGGGAGCGGCGGTGGCAACTCTGTGAAGGTTCACAGCAAGGATGCCGCTTGAAGTCGCCCGGAGTTCAACTGGTGTTGGTGCAGGGGCGGGAGCGTGAGGCCGCAAACACCCGTCTGAGCAGCTCCAGGAGTTTCGTGATGCCCTTCACGCGCAGGGAATTCACCAAGCAGTCCGCCCTCACCGGCGCCGGCATCGCCCTGACCGGTACCGTCGCCGCGCTGGCCACCGCCCCTGGTGCCCTCGCCGCGCAGGACTCCGGCCACGGCCACGACGACCACCACGGTCATGACCACGAGCACGGTCACAGCGACGGGCCCGGCTACGGGCCGCTCGTCTCCGACCCGAAGGGCATACTCGCGCTGCCCGCCGGATTCTCGTACCGCATCATCACGCACAGCGGTGTCACCACCCTGGAGTCCGGCGAGTCCACCCCCTCCAACCACGACGGCACGGCCGCCTTCGAAGGCCCGCGCGGCGTCACTCTGCTCGTGAACAACCACGAGCTGAGCGGCACGCGGGCCGGCTGGGAGCACCCCGTCCCGCTCGCCGAGGGCCTCGTCTACGACCCGATCGCCGCCGGTGGCTGCACCGTCGTCGAGACCCGCCGCGACGGCCACACCGCCGAGTGGGTCGGCATCGCCGGCACGTCCACCAACTGCGCCGGGGGTGCCACCCCGTGGGGCACCTGGCTCACCTGCGAGGAGACCGAGGACAAGGCCGGCAAGAACGGTCTGCTCAAGGACCACGGCTACGTCTTCGAGGTCGACCCGTACGACAAGCGCGCCAACCGCGACCCGCGCCCGATCAAGGCGTTCGGGCGGTACGCCCACGAGGCCGTCGTCATCGACCCCAAGCTCGGCCACGCCTACCTGACCGAGGACGCGGCCGGCCCCAACGGACTGCTCTACCGCTGGGTTCCGCCGCACGGCTTCAAGCACGGCCGCGGCAAGCTCCGCACGCTCGCCGACGACGCCGGTGTCCTGCAGGCCACCAAGTGCTTCGACAGCAGTGGCAAGTTCGTCGACGACCTGTCCCGCGCCACGAAGATCGGCACGGTGTACGGAGTGGACTGGGTCGACGTCGTCGACCGTGACGCCAAGTCCGTCTCCGTGCGCAAGCAGTTCGGCGACCAGGACGTCACCCGCGCCCGCAAGCTCGAAGGCATGTGGTGGGGCGACGGCGGCGTCTACATCGTCTCCTCGTTCGCCCGCGGGGAGAGCCCCGTCCAGCACGACGGCCAGGTCTGGTTCTACGACCCGAAGCGCCGCACGCTGACGCTGAAGGTGCTTCTCGGCGTCAACGCCGACCCGTCGAAGGACGGTGCCTTCGACGGCCCGGACAACATCACCGTCTCGCCGTACGGCGGTCTGGTCATCGCCGAGGACGGCGAGGGCGTTCAGCACCTCTTCGGGGCCACGGAGAGCGGCCGCACGTACCCGATCGCGCGCAACGAGCTGAACGCGGGCACGGCCGAGGAGCCGGAGTACAGCGAGTTCACCGGAGTCACCTTCTCGCCCGACGGGAAGACGCTGTTCGCCAACATCCAGACGCCCGGCATCATGCTCGCCATCACCGGCCCGTGGAAGCGCCAGCCGAACCGGCACTGACGCACCGTCCGGACGCGCGGAAAAACCCGTCGCGCGTCCGGAGGCCGCTCTTCTAAGGTCCTGTCTGTGCCCAGGTGCGCAGGCAGGACCTACTTCCACTCTTAATGGGGATGTCGCGGGTTCGAGTCCCGCCATCGGCTTTCGAGCCGGTGTAGCTCAGTGGGCAGAGCACCTTCGTCGGTTCCGCCGACTGTGATCTCTGGGCACGTACAGCTCAAAGAAATTGCACGCACCTCCCGGTGCGCAGGCTACGGCTACTTCTTCGAACAAGTTCTGCCGTCGCCGACCTTGATCTCGGGAGGCACAGCATCGGGTGCCCGGTGCGCAGGTGACGGATACTTCCCGGACCTGACGGTTGCGGGTTCGAGTCCCGCCCGGCCACGGCCGGTAGCTCAATGGACAGAGCATCAGGCAAGCCCGTCGCCGACTCCTGGCCTCGGGCACAGGTGCGCTGTGTCTTCCCCCAACGAATTCGGGGGAATTCGCCATGGCACGCTTCAACACCCGTACCACCAAGCCGAAGACGGCATCGCCCGTGAAGTCGACCGGGCGCACCGCACCCACCCATGCGGGTGGCCGCGGATATCTCCGGGACAACCGTTCGGAACTTTTCCTGCTTGCGGTCGCCAATTTCGTCTCGCAGCAGACGTTCTACGAGAATGCCGAACAGCGCGACAGCCGATTCGCCACGCTGGTACGCATCCTTGCGGTGGGTGACCCCGACTGGACCGCCGGACTGCTGGGATGGCTGCGCCGCGACGGCGGGATGCGGACCGCGGCGATCGTCGGCGCCGCCGAGTACGTGAAGGCCCGCCTCGACGCGGGGGCCGAGGACGGGCCGTCCAACCGGCAGGTCGTCGACTCCGTCCTGCTGCGCGCCGACGAGCCGGGTGAGCTGCTGGGGTACTGGACGTCGCAGTACGGCCGCAGCGTGCCCAAGCCCGTCAAGCGCGGGATCGCCGACGCCGTGCGCCGCCTCTACAACGGCAAGTCGCTGCTGAAGTACGACACCGTGTCCAAGGGCTACCGCTTCGGCGACATCCTGAACCTGGTGCACGCCGCGCCCGACCCGGAGAAGACCTGGCAGGGCGAGCTGTTCCGCTACGCGCTCGACCGCCGGCATCACCCGGCCGCGGCGGTGCCGCCTGCCTCGAACCGCACCCTCACCGCCCACCGGGCGCTGATGGAGCTGCCGGCCGACGAGCGGCGGTCCGTGATCATCACGCCCGACGGGTCGGACCGGCTGGCCGCGGCGGGCATGACCTGGGAGGCCCTCGCGGGCTGGCTGCAGGGTCCGATGGACGCCGCGGCATGGGAAGCGGTCATACCCTCGATGGGGGCGATGGCACTCGTCCGCAATCTGCGGAACTTCGACGAGGCGGGCGTCTCGGACGAGGTCGCCGCGCAGGTGGCGGCGAAGATCTCCGACCCGGCCGTGGTCGCCGCATCGCGGCAGTTCCCGTTCCGCTACCTCGCCGCGTACCGGCACGCCCCGTCGCTGCGCTGGGCGTACCCGCTGGAGCAGGCGCTCGGCCACTCCCTCGCGAACGTTCCGGTGCTGCGGGGGCGGACGCTGATCCTGGTCGACCGCTCGGGCTCGATGTGGTCGCCGCTCTCGGACCGGTCGCAGCTGAACCGGGCCGACGCCGCCGCGATCTTCGGTGCGGCACTCGCGCTGCGGGCCGCCGATGCCGATCTGGTGGAATTCGGTACGAACAGCGCACCGGTGACCTTTCGCGGGGGCGAGTCCGTGCTGAAGATCCTGGACCGGTTCGGTGATCTCGGTGGCACCAATACCGCGGAGGCGGTCCGCCGGCACTACCGCGGCCACGACCGGGTGCTGATCGTCACGGACGAGCAGGCGTCCTTCACGTACTACGGCGATGCCACCGAGGCGGTCCCCGCACGGGTGCCCGTGTACACCTGGAATCTGGCCGGATACCGGGTCGGGCACGCCCCGTCCGGAAGCGAGAACCGCCACACCTTCGGGGGTCTTTCGGACGCCGCATTCCGCATGGTGCCCCTGCTGGAGGCGGGTCGGGACGCCGACTGGCCCTGGATCCGCTGATTACGAATCCGGCATCAGTGGGCTCCCAGGAGTGGTCGGGCATGGCGTCGGGCGTCCCGGAGGCGCATACTCAACGTAATGAAACAGTCAGCCGGATCCCGGCGTCACCTGCCTTCCAGTCCCTTCAACCGCCCGGCCCAGGCGGCCCCACCGGTCGAATGCTTCGATGTGGGCGACAGGGTGTCGCACGACCAGTTCGGACTCGGTCGAGTCCTCGCTGTCGAGGGCGACAACGACGCAGTGCTCATCGACTTCTCGGGGCGACAGGGGAGGATCCTGAGCCCGTACTCCAAGCTGACCAAGCTCTGAGAGGGCCGGCGAGCGCCTGCGTACGCCCGTCCCGCTCTCCCCTTCCGGGGCACCTGCGCATCGAGCAGGTGCCCCGGAAGCCGTTCCCGGAGCGGTGCGGCGCCGGTGCTACAGCGCCTGGGCGGCGGGCTTGACCATGCCGCGGACCGTGCGCGACTTCACGAAGTCGCCCATCGCCGTCATCTCCCACTCGCCGGAAAACTGCTTGATCAGCTTCGCCATCATCACGCCGGTCTGCGGCTCGGCGCCGGTCAGGTCGAAGCGGACCAGCTCCTCACCGGTGGCCGCGTCGATCAGCCGGCAGTAGGCCTTGGCGACCTCGGTGAACTTCTGGCCGGTGAACGAGTTCACCGTGAAGACCAGCCCCGTCGCCTCCGGGGGGATCCGGCCCAGGTCCACGACGATCACCTCGTCGTCCCCCGCGCCCTCGCCCGTGAGGTTGTCGCCGGAGTGCTTGATCGCGCCGTTGAGGATGGAGAGCTTGCCGAAGTAGCAGCTGTCCAGATGATTGCGGTTGGGTCCGTAGGCGATCACCGAGGCATCGAGGTCGATGTCCTTGCCGCGGAACGCGGGCTCCCAGCCGAGACCCATCTTGACCTGGGAGAGCAGCGGGCGGCCGCCCTTGACCAGGGACACCGTCTGGTTCTTCTGGAGACTGACGCGGCCCTTGTCGAGGTTGATCTTTCCGGAGCCGGCGGGCGCCGGGGCGGCGGCGGGCGGGGCCGGCGGGGCGGCCGGGGCCGGGGGAGCGGCGATCCGCGGGTCCATGGGTGCGGCGGCGGGCATCGGGGGTGCGACCGGGGCGGGCGGCGCGGCGGGCTCCTCCTCGACCGAGACACCGAAGTCCGTGGCGATGCCCGCCAGCCCGTTGGCGTAGCCCTGGCCGACCGCACGGGCCTTCCAGGCGCCATTGCGGAGATAGACCTCGATGACCACGAGCGCCGTCTCGGCGCCCAGCCGGGGCGGGGTGAAGGTGGCGAGCACGCTGTTGTCGTCCGCGTTGCGCACCGTGGCGGTGGGTTCGATGCCCTGGAAGGTCTGCCCCGCGGCGTCCGGGCTCGCCGTGACGACGATCTTCTCGATGCCGGGCGGCACCGCCGTGGTGTCCACCACGATCGCGTCCGGAGCCGCGCCGCCGCCGGAGCGGTAGGTCACTCCGGGGCCCGCGGGCTGGTTGTAGAAGATGAAGTCGTCGTCGGAGCGCACCTTGCCGTCGGCGGTGAGCAGCAGGCCCGAGACGTCGAGCCGCACCGGGGCGGCGACGTCCACCGCCACGCGGGCGGCGGAGAGAGGGATGTTCGAGCCGGGGGTCATTGCGGTCATGTCCCGGGTAACGAACGACCCGGCTTTGCCGTTCCCTTACCTTTGCAGGCTTGCTCCGTACGGATCAGCGCCCGCCGCGTGCCCGGTTGCGGGGGTGGTCGCGGGCGGTGCGTTCGTTGCCGTGCTTGTACGCGCCCGTCCAGCGCGCCATGACGAGCTGGGCGTCGCCGGACACCGCTTCGGCCAGGAACTTCTCCGCCCGGCCGCCGCGCAGGGTGCCCGCAGGGCGGCCGTGGTGGGTGATCGTGACGCTCGCGTCGCCGTGCTGCTCGTACTGGAATCCGGAAGGCTTCGGCATGGCCGTATGGTGCCCGCCGGCACCGGATGCCGTCGCGCGAATTTCCGGACCAGGGCCTGTCGTTCGGATCATGCTGGGCTCGCGGGGCCTGGCACGTGCATCTGCCGCGTTGTCGTCGGTCCTCCACCGGCTCTCGGCTTCGCTCGAGCAGGGGAGACCCCATGCGCTCCGCGTCGGCTCTTTACTCCGCCGTGCAGCTGCACGCACCACGGTGACATCAGCCGCTCCGCGGCGGGCCGCTCCCTGATCCGGCCTGATCCGAACGCAGGACCCTAGTAGGGCCAGATCGGCGGGTTGGTGACGAAGTGGCCACCGACGTTGGCGTGGTCCGGGTTGTCCGGGTCGAGTTCGCCTTGTTCGGCGATGAGCTTCTCCGCGTACTGCTCGGAGTCGTCCTGCGGTTCGTATCCGAGCGATCGGGCCGTCGTCAGGTCCCACCACAGGCGGGTGTTGTCGGAGGAGCCGTAGACCACGGTGTGGCCGACCTCCTCGGCGGTGAGTGCCGCGTGGAAGAGCCGGGCGCCGTCGCCGGGGCTCATCCAGACGGACAGCATCCGCACCGACGTCGGCTCCATGAAGCAGGAGCCGATGCGCACGGACACGGTTTCGACGCCGTGCTTGTCCCAGTAGAGCTGGGCGAGGTCCTCGCCGAACGCCTTGGAGAGGCCGTAGTACGTGTCGGGGCGGCGCGGTGTGCCGATCGGGATCATCGGGTCGCCCGCGAGCGGGCGCGGGGTGTAGCCGATGGCGTGGTTGGAGGAGGCGAACACGATGCGCCGGACACCCTCCTCGCGCGCGGCCTCGTAGAGGTTGTAGGTGCCTTCGATGTTGGCCCGCAGAATTTTGTCGAAGGAGGCTTCCAGCGAGATGCCCGCGAGGTGGATGATCGCGTCGACGCCGCGCACCGCCTCGCGCAGTGCCTCCTTGTCGCCCAGGTCGGCCGTGATCGCGTCCGGCTCGCCCTCGATGGGGGTGAGGTCGAAGAGGCGGAGTTCGTAGCCGTACGCGGGCAGCAGGCCGCGCATCAGGGTGCCGAGGCCGCCGGCGGCGCCGGTGAGCAGGACGGTGCGGGGAGCGGGCATTCGCTGATCTCCTCGGTACATGCGCGACACATCAAGTTCATGGACGACATTCACATCCATGGACAACTTAGGAAGCGAGCGCGTGGCGCGTCAAGTGGTGCGTCCGTCGTGCGTGCGGCGGGGCGGTGCGCGTCGATGGGCTCCCGGATCCGCCCGGACTCCGAGCCAACTCCGTCGCTGCGCCGGGCGATTCCCGCCTTGACCTGTGCCGCGCGGCTGCCTTAACTTGGATCCGTTCATAAATATGGACACCAATCAGAATTGTGCACGCCTGAACCTGCTCAGGGAGCGCCCGTGACCTCAGCCCCCCTTGCCGCCCGGCTCACCCATGTCGCCGGGCCGCTCTTCTTCCCCGTCACCGCGTACGGCCCGGACGGCGCCGTCGACCTCGGCGCCTTCCGCGCGCACGTGCGCAGCGGCATCGACGCCGGTGCGGCGGCCGTCTTCGCCTGCTGCGGCACGGGCGAGTTCCACGCGCTGACGCCGGAGGAGTTCCGGCTCGTCGTCGCTGCCGCGGTCGAGGAGACCGCCGGGGAGGTTCCCGTCGTCGCGGGCGCCGGATACGGCACGGCTCTTGCGGTCCAGTACGCGAAGCTCGCCGAGGAGGCGGGTGCGGACGGGCTCCTCGCCATGCCCCCGTACCTGGTCTTCGCGGACCAGGAAGGGCTGCTCGCCCACTACACGGCGCTGGCCGCCGCGACCTCCCTCGAGACGATCGTCTACCAGCGCGACAACGCCGTCTTCACCCCGGAGACCGTCGTCGCCCTGGCCGGGACGCCCGGCATCATCGGTCTCAAGGACGGCTACGGCGACCTCGATCTGATGCAGCGCATCGTCAGCGCCGTCCGTACCGAACGGCCCGGCGAGGACTTCCTGTACTTCAACGGACTGCCCACCGCCGAGCTCACCGGCCTGGCCTACCGCGGCATCGGCGTCACGCTGTACTCCTCCGCTGTTTTCGCCTTCGCTCCCGACATCGCCCTCGCCTTCCACCGGGCGCTGGAGTCGGGCGACGACGAGTTCGCCAACGCGCTGCTCGACCACTTCTACCGGCCGCTCGTCGAACTGCGGGCCAAGGGCCGCGGCTACGCCGTCTCGCTGGTCAAGGCGGCCGTCCGGCTGGAGGGCCGGCCGGTCGGCGAGGTCCGCACCCCGCTCAGCGAGCCGACCGCCGCGCACATCGAGGAACTGACCGCGATCATCGAGCGCGGCCGCGCCCTGCTGGAGAAGTACGGGCAGACGAAGAGCACCTCCGGCGAGCCCGCGGCGCAGGAGCGCGGGTGAAGACCTCCGCCTTCCTCTACCCCTGGGACATCGTCGGGGATCCGGACGCGGCCGCCCGCGTCGCGGACCTCGGCGTCCAGCAGGTGACGCTCGCCGCCGCCTACCATTCGACCCGGGCGCTGACCCCGCGTCATCCCGGCCGCCGCATCGTCACCGCCGAGCACGCCGCGGTGCTGTACCCGCCGGACGCCGCGCGGTGGGCGGGGCATGAGCTGCGCCCGTACGAGCAGTCCTGGGTGGCGTCGGACGATCCGTACGCCGAGGCCGCGCAGGCGCTCGCCGACGCCGGTCTCGAGGTGCACAGCTGGGTGGTCCTCGCGCACAACTCCCGGCTGGGTGCGGAGCATCCGGACACCTCGGTGGTCAACGCGTACGGCGACCGGTACCCCTGGGCGCCCTGCATCGCTCAGCCCGCGGTCCGTGCCTACCTGGTGGAGCTGGCGCGCGAGGCGGCGGTGCGCGGCGGCACGCGCGGCACCGAGCTGGAGTCCTGCGGCTGGTACGGCTTCGCGCATCTGCACGCCCACGACAAGATCGCGGGCGTCGGTCTCGGGGACGCGGCGCAGTACCTGATGTCGCTCTGTTTCTGCCCCGACTGCCGGGCCGGATACGGCGCGCACGGCGTGGACGCCGACGATCTGGTCCTCGCCGTGCGCGCTGCCCTGGCGCCGGTCTGGGCCGGGGCCGGCTCCTCGGAGGCCGGCTGGCCGGGTGTCGAGAAGCTTCTCGGCGCCGATCTCGCCGCCGCCACCCTGGAGTTCCGCGGGAAGACGGCCCGCACGCTCCAGGAGTCCGCCGTCGCCGCTGTGCGGACGGCGGCCGCGGAGGGCTTCCAGGTGCTGCTGCACGCCGACCCCGCCCCGTACCGCACCGGTGCGAACGTGGGCGTCGACCCGCAGCACATCCTGTCCGTGGCCGACGGTGTGGTGCTGCCCTGCACCGGTGGTGACGCGGCGCGCGAGGCGGTACTCGGGCCGTTCGCCGGCCGGTCCGACCGGGTGCTCGCCGCCAACTTCACCGTGGTCACCGGCATGGGCGGCAGCCCCGCCACGCTGGAGCGCGACGCCGCGCACGCGGCCTCGCTGGGCGCGGACCAACTGCGCCTGTACCACGCCGGGCTGGCTTCCGGTCCGGACCTGAGCACGGTCGCCGGAGCGCTGTCACGTCTCGGTCGATGACGGAACCGGACCGGTGGGGGCGGCAGGCGCCCGCCCCCGCCGGTCCGTGACCAGCCAGGCCGCGGTCAGCAGCCCCACCGCGCCGGTCAGCGGCAGCAGAACCCGGATGTCCAGTACCGCGATCAGTCCCGCGCCGAGCGCCAGGGCCACCGCGTTCGGCACCATCATCAGCGAGTTGGCGGCCGCGGCCGTGCGGCCCAGCACGGCGTCCGGTGTCTCCCGCTGCACTGCCGCCATCGCGGCGATCAGCACACATGGCAGCCCGGCCCCGACGGCGGCGCTCGCGGCCAGTGCCACCGTGTCGTACGGCAGCGCCCGCACCCCGACCGCCACCGCGAACAGTCCGGTCCCGGCCGCCGTGAACACCCGCTCCGGCAGCCGCCGCAGCAACGGACCGGCCAGCAGCCCGATCGTGAGCGACCCGGCACCCTGTGCCGTGTACAGCACGCCCGCGTACGTGGGGGAGTGCCCGAGCCGGTCGTCCACGACGGCGTAGAGCGCCGCGCCGTTGAGCCCGGCGCACAGCATCGTCACCGAGCCCGTGAGCACGAGCGGCCGCAGCACCGGCGATGCCCACACCTGCCTGATCCCCGCGGCCGGTCCGTCCCGCCGGCCGGTGCGGGGCGGCCGGGCCGGTTCGTTCACCCGCAGGAGTGCGCAGACCCCGGCGGCCAGCGCGAACGACGCCGCGTCGAGCAGTGCGACCGCGCCGCCCCCGAACCGGGCGTACAGCCCTGCGCCGGCCAGCGGGGCGAGAAGTTTCGTGCCCTCGGCCGCCGTCATCCGGAGCCCGTTGAGGTCGCCGAGCAGCCGGGTGTCGACGGTGTGCGCGACGAGTGCCGACTCGGCCGCGTCCATCACGACCCCGCTCGCCCCGTAGAGGACCAGAACGGCGAAGAGGATCCAGATCCGGCCCGCCGAATCGATCGCGAGCAGTGTGGTGAGCAGCCCCGCCATCGCGAGGTTCGCCCCGATCAGCAGAGGCTTGCGGCGCATACGGTCGGCGAGGGCGCCGAGCGCGGGACCGGCCAGCGAGGGTAGCCACATGGCGAACACGGCGAGCGCCGCCAGACTGTCCGACCCGGTCAGGGACTTGACCCAGATCCCGGACGTGAGCCACATCGCCGACGTCCCGAACCCCGTGGCGACGACTGCCACCAGATACAGCCCTGCGTCGCGGTCCCTCAGCACCTTGCCCGCCGCCGACCCTGTCATTGCGCTCCCCGAACCTCGTCCGCCCGCATGTCCGCGGATGCGACTCATGCTGGCGAGTAAGGAGGCACCCGGGCATCGGGCAGATGCCCAGTCCGGCCGGCCCGGGGCGACCGCTCCGGGCTCAGCGCACGACGTGGATCCGGGTTCCCGTGGTGGCGAAGTCCCAGAGCTGCTTGCCGTCCGCGGTCCGCAGGCGTATGGCGCCGAGCCGCTGTCCGGGGGCCGGTTTCGGGGAGGAGTTGTCCACCGCCGCCGAGAAGGCGATCGTGGTGGTTCCGGACAACGCGAAGTAGACGACGTGCTCGACGGGAACGCCGTCGCTTCCGGTGGTTTCGGGGAGGCGGCCGGTGACCGCGTGGCCACCCGGAGCGGGATCCTCCGTGCCGGGCCACACCGGGAACGTGCCGAGCACCTTGCCCGCCTCGTCGACCAGCCAGGCGCGGTCCTGGCCCAGTGAGTAGACCACCCGCTTCCCGTTGCCCGAGTCCGCGGGGACCGCGGGAGGCCGCGGTGCGGCGGGTGCCTTGGCCGCGGAGGCCGACGGGCTGGGTCCGGCCGCCGGCCTGCCGGTGGCGGCGGCCTGCGGGGCGGCTCCGCCGGCCTGGAGCGCGAGCACGGTGACGGCGGCGAGCGCAGCTGCGGTGAGGCCCGTCACTGCTGCCCACGAAGGTATCTGGCGGGCCATCAGGCAACGGTCTCCTCGGTGGCTGTCCCGCCCCGGCGGGGGTCCCGGGGGGCGATCAGCCTATCCGTTCGTATGCCCGGCATCTTCGCCGGCCTGCCGTGCCGGGCGACGTCCCGGGGCGGTCGCCCGCCGACGGGCGTGATTCTCCGGAACTTCTTTTGCCAGAAGCGTTGACGAAACATTTGTGCCGCCTCTAGCTTCAACGCGTCGTACTTCGTACGTCATATATGAGACGCGATACGCGAGATGCGAGAGCCCTTCACCCATGACCTTTGCGCCCACCCCGATTCCGTCCCGCACCCAGTACGTGCTGGAGGCGATCAAGCACGCGATCCTCACGGCGCAGCTGAGACCGGGTCAGGCGCTCGTCGAGACCGAACTCGCCGCACAGTTCGGGGTCTCCAAGACCCCGGTGCGCGAGGCGCTCAAAACCCTCGCCGGTACCGGCCTCGTCGTCATGAGCCAGTACAAGGGCGTCACCGTGCGACTGGTCGACGCGGCGATGGCCCGCGAGGTGTACGACGTGCGACTGCTCCTCGAGCCGGAGGCGCTGCGTCGCTCCATCACCCGCAAGGCCTCGCTCGACGCGGCCCAGGAAGCCCTGGAGCGGGCCGACTCGGCCGGTGACAAGGCCGACCGGTCGCTCGCCAACCGGGACTTCCACCGGGCGCTGTACCTGCCCTGCGGCAACCCGCTGCTGGCTCGGATGCTCGACGAGGTCCGCGACCAGGCCGCACTCGTGTCGACCGTCGCCTGGGCGACCATCCCGTCGTGGGAGCGGGAGGCGGCCGAGCACCGGGAGATCCTGCGGCTCGCGCTCGCCGACGACGCGGACGCCGCGGCCGGCGCCCTGCACGACCACATCGCGTCGTTCGTCCGCCGCGCCTTCCCCGAGGGAGCACAGACCGAGGAAGGCGGGACATGAAACACCAGCACACCGACGAAAGGCCTGTCCGCATGGACCTCACACCGCTGAAGGCGGCCCTCGCAGATGTCGTGGCGATCCCGGTGACCCCGTTCGCCGAGGACGGGACCATCGACACGGCGGCTCACCGCGGACTGCTGCGGCGGCTCCTCGACGGCGGTGTACGGATCCTCACCCCGAACGGCAACACCGGGGAGTTCTACGCGCTCACCCCCGAGGAGCGGCGCACCGTCACCGAGCTGACCATCGACGAGGTGGGCGGACGTGCCACGGTCCTGGTCGGCGTCGGGCACGACGTACCGACCGCCGTGGCCGCCGCCGAGCACGCCCGTGACGCAGGCGCCGAGATGGTGATGGTCCACCAGCCCGTGCACCCGTATGTCTCGCAGGACGGCTGGGTCGACTACCACCGGGCCATCGCCGAGGCCGTCCCCGGGCTCGGTGTCGTCCCGTACATCCGCAACCCGCAGCTCGGCGGAGAGCGCCTCGCCGAGCTCGCCGGAATCTGCCCCAACGTCATCGGCGTGAAGTACGCCGTGCCGGACGCCGCGCGGTTCGCCGCGTTCGCCCGGGACGCGGGCCTCGACCGGTTCGTCTGGATCGCCGGCCTCGCCGAGCTGTACGCCCCCGCCTACTTCTCCGCCGGGGCGACCGGCTTCACCTCCGGACTCGTCAATGTCGCCCCCGGCGTCTCGTTCGCCATGCTGGAGGCGCTGCGGGCCGGCGACCACTCCTCGGCGATGAAGGTCTGGGAGCAGATCCGCCGTTTCGAGGAGCTGCGCGCCGACCAGCAGTCCGCCAACAACGTGACGGTCGTCAAGGAGGCCCTCGCCTCGCTCGGTCTCTGCCGCCGCGAGGTCCGCCCGCCCAGCCGGGTGCTGCCCGAGGCGCAGCGCGCCGAGGTCGCCGCCGAGGTCGCCGGGTGGTCGATATGACACGCGAGGACGGAAGAATCGGCTCCGAGGAGCTGCGCAGCCACCAGTGGTACGGGACGGACGGGCTCCGCTCGTTCAGCCACCGGGCCCGCACGCGGCAGCTCGGCTACCTCCCCGAGGAGCACCTCGGCAAGCCGGTCATCGCGATCCTCAACACCTGGTCGGACATCAACCCTTGCCATGTCCATCTGCGGGACCGCGCGCAGGCGGTCAAGCGGGGCGTCTGGCAGGCGGGCGGCTTCCCGCTCGAATTCCCGGTCTCCACCCTCTCGGAGACGTTCCAGAAGCCGACCCCGATGCTCTACCGCAACATGCTGGCGATGGAGACGGAGGAGCTGCTGCGCTCCTACCCGGTCGACGGCGCCGTGCTGCTGGGCGGCTGCGACAAGTCGACGCCCGCGCTGCTGATGGGCGCCGCATCGGTCGACCTGCCGACCGTCTTCGTACCGGCCGGGCCGATGCTGCCGGGGCACTGGCGCAACGAGGTCCTCGGCTCCGGCACGGACATGTGGAAGTACTGGGACGACAAGCGGGCCGGGCTCATCGGTGACTGCGAGATGGGCGAGCTGGAGAGCGGGCTCGCGCGCTCGCCCGGCCACTGCATGACGATGGGAACGGCGTCCACCCTGACGGCCGCCGCCGAAGCACTCGGTGTCACGGTGCCGGGGGCCTCGTCGATCCCGGCCGTGGACTCCGGGCACGACCGGATGGCGGCGCAGTCCGGACTCCGGATCGTCGAGCTGGTGTGGCAGCAGCGGAAGCTGTCGTCGATCCTCACGGCGGAGGCCTACGAGGACGCGGTCGCCACCGTTCTCGCGCTCGGCGGCTCCACCAACGCGGTCATCCATCTGATCGCCATGGCGGGCCGTTCCGGGGTGAAGCTCGGCCTCGACGACTTCGACCGGATCGCCCGCACCGTCCCCGTGCTCGCCAACCTCCGCCCCGGCGGGAAGTATCTGATGGAGGACTTCCACTTCGCCGGCGGGCTGCCCGGGTTCCTGGCCGGGCTCACCGACGTACTGCACCTGGACCGGCCCACCGTCTCGTACGACACCCTGCGCGAGCAGCTCGACGGGGCACTCGTGCACAACCGCGACGTCATCCGGGGACGCGACAAGCCCCTGGCCGAGGAGGGCGGCGTGGCAGTCCTGCGCGGCAACCTCTGCCCGGACGGCGCGGTGATCAAGCACATCGCCGCCGAGCCGGAACTGCTGCGGCACACCGGACCCGCGGTCGTCTTCGAGAACTACCAGGAGATGCAGCGCACCATCAACGACCCGGCCCTGGCCCTCACGCCCGACCATGTGCTGGTGCTGCGCAACGCCGGCCCCAAGGGCGGTCCCGGGATGCCCGAGTACGGCATGCTGCCGATCCCCGACTATCTGCTGAAGCAGGGCGTACGGGACATGGTGCGGCTCTCCGACGCCCGGATGAGCGGCACCAGTTACGGGGCGTGCGTCCTGCACATCGCGCCCGAGTCGTACGTCGGCGGACCGCTCGCCCTCGTCCGCACCGGTGACCTGATCACCCTGGACGTCGAGGCGCGGCTGCTCCATCTCGATGTCCCGGACGACGAGTTGGCCCGGCGACGGGCTGCCTGGACGCCGCCGCCCGCCCGGTACCAGCGCGGTTACGGCGCGCTCTACCAGGACCAGATCACCCAGGCCGACCAGGGCTGCGACTTCGCCTTCCTGGCACGGCAGGGCGAAGTGCCCGAACCGTACGCGGGCTGACCGCCCCACCGAGAATTCCGGCGCACCGTCTGTTCGGCATACCGAACGACATGCGGCAAGCGCTTACGCAATGCACGCACCACCAGCACTCGCGCCACCGAAACCCGCACTCCCCAAGAAACGGAGACGTGTCATGGCCCAAGCCGCCGCTGTGGCCACACCGCCCAAGGTGCCCCGGCGCCGCTCCGCGAACCCCCGCCGACTGCCCTATCTGCTGGTCGCCCCCGCGGGGCTGCTGATGCTGGGCTTCATCGCCTACCCGATGGTCAGCGTCTTCTACTACAGCCTGCAGAACTACAACGTCACCAAGCCGTGGCGGAACGGCTTCGCCGGCTTCGACAACTTCACCCGCATCTTCACCGAGGACGACCAGTTCTGGGCGACGCTCGGCTTCAGCGCCCAATGGGTCGTCACTCAGGTCGCGCTCCAGCTCACGCTCGGCCTCGCGCTCGCCCTGATCGTCAACCAGACCTTCATCGGCCGGGGCGTCTCCCGCGCCATGGTCTTCTCGCCGTGGGCCGTCTCCGGGGTACTGACCAGCACCATCTGGATCCTGCTGTACAACTCGTCGACGGGCTTCAGCCGTTACCTGGCGGACGCCGGGATCGGCGACTACGGCACCTCCGTGCTCTCCGACACCGGCACCGTCTTCTGGGCCGCGACCGTCGCCGAACTCTGGCGCGGGGTCCCCTTCTTCGCCATCCTCATCCTCGCCGACCTGCAGTCCGTCTCCAAGGAGCTGTACGAGGCGGCAGCGGTCGACGGCGCCGGACGGCTGCGGCAGTTCTTCCACATCACCCTGCCGCACCTGCGGGACGCGATCATCCTCTCCACGCTGCTGCGCGGCGTCTGGGAGTTCAACAACGTCGACCTGCTCTACACCCTCACCGGCGGTGGACCGGCCGGCGAGACCACCACCCTGCCGCTCTATGTCGCGAACACGGGCATCGAGGGCCACGACTTCGGCTACGCCTCCGCGCTCACCACCGTCGCCTTCGTGATCCTCCTCTTCTGCTCGATCGTCTATCTGCGCCTGAGCAAGTTCGGAGGCGACCACAAGTGACTGCCGCACTCGCCGAGAAGCACACCGGCACCGTCGCGGGGACCGTAAGCCCCACCCCGCCGCCCACCGAACACCGCCGCCGCGGGCGTGAGCGCGCCTTCGACGACGTACCGCGCTGGCAGATCTACGTACCGCTCGGCATCTATCTGCTCTTCACCCTCGTTCCGTTCTACTGGATGTTCCTCTTCGCCGTTCGGCCCACCGGATCCACCTCGCTCGTGCCGTGGCCGATGACGGCGGAGCACTTCTCCAAGGTCTGGAACGAGCGGAGCTTCGCCGTCTTCTTCCAGAACAGCATGATCGTCGGCGTCTGCACCCTGGTCGCCACGACGCTCGTCGCGCTGTGCGGCGGCTACGCCCTCGCCCGGTTCGACTTCCGGATCAAGAACGGCTTCATGCTCGCGCTGCTCTGCTCGCAGTTCATCCCCGGCGCGCTGATGCTCGTACCGCTCTTCGAGATCTTCAAGAACCTGCAGATGATCAACTCTCTCGGGAGCGTCGTCATCGCCGAGACGGTCTTCCAGCTGCCGCTCTCCATCATCCTGATCAGCGGCTTCATCAAGAACGTGCCGGTCAGTCTGGAAGAGGCCGCCTGGGTGGACGGCTGTTCGCGCTTCCGGGCCTTCTGCGCGGTGGTGCTGCCGCTGCTGCGTCCCGGACTGATCGCCGTCGGCTCCTTCGCCTTCGTGCACAGCTGGAACCACTTCCTGTTCGCCCTGATGTTCCTCAGCGAGCAGGACAAGCAGACGATCCCGGTCGGCCTGAACACCCTCATCGGCGCGGACAGCGTCGATCTGGGCGCGCTTGCCGCGGGCGGGGTGATCGCCGCGATTCCCGTGGTGATCGTCTTCGCCTTCATCCAGAAATGGCTGATCACCGGCTTCAGCGCCGGTGCCGTGAAGGGCTGACAGCCGCTCAGTGAGGCGCTGTCCCCACCCCCCCGCACGTCGCCCGGTCGAGGAGGACTCCACGATGACCGCACACCCGCTCACAGCCGAGGGACGCATACGGAGGGCCGGATGAACACGGTCCAGACGCCCCTCCCGGTCGTCCTCGCCGGCGCACGCGGCCACGGACGCTGGCATCTCGCCAACATCCGCCGCCTTCAGGACCAGGGCCTCGTCCGTCTCGTCGGCATCTGCGAGCTGACTCCGCTGACCGAGACCGAACTCGCCCCCTTCGCCGGTGAACTGCCGTCACAGTCCAGTGATTTCGGTGACCTCCTCGACTCCACCGGAGCCCGCGTCGCCATCATCTGCACCCCGATCCAGACGCACACCGCACTGGCCCTGACCGCTGCGGCCCGCTCCGTCCACCTCCTGCTGGAGAAGCCGCCCGCCGCGACATACGCCGACTTCGAGCGGATGGTCACCGGCGTGCGGGCGGCCGGCGTCTCCTGTCAGGTCGGCTTCCAGTCCTTCGGCTCGCACGCCGTGCCGGCGATCCGGGAGCTCATCGGCTCCGGGGCCATCGGCGCCGTGCAGGGCGTCGGCGCCGCGGGCGCCTGGGTCCGGGACGACGCCTACTACCACCGGGCGCCCTGGGCCGGGCGGCGCAGGATCGGCACGGTGGACGTCGTCGACGGCGTCCTCACCAACCCCCTCGCCCACGCCGTCGCCACTGCCCTCGAACTCGCCGACAGCGGGACAGCCGAGGATGTGGCGTCCATCGAGACCGAGCTGTTCCGCGCCCATGACATCGAGGCCGACGACACCTCCTGCGTACGCATCACCACCACGCGCGGGTTGCCCGTCACCGTCGCCGTCACTCTCTGCGCCGAAAAGCCGGGCGAGCCCTATGTCGTCGTCCACGGCGACCGCGGCCGGATCACGTTCTGGTACAAGCAGGACCGGGTCCTGGTCCAGCGCGCCGGGCACGGTCCCGAGGAGGCCGTGCACGGGCGGACCGACCTCCTGGAGAACCTCGTCGAACACCTCGCGGGGCGTTCCGCACTCCTCGTACCGCCGCAGCGCACCGGCGCGTTCATGCGGGTCGTCGAAGCCGTACGGACCGCCCCGGAGCCCGTCGCCCTGCCCTCCGATGCCTGGCACACCGAACCCGCGACAGCCTCCACCGGGACCCGCCGGGTGGTTCGCGGCATCGACGCCCTGGTCGCGGCGGGCGCAGACACCCTCACGCTCTTCTCCGAACTCGGCGCCTCCTGGGCGCTCCCCACCGAGGTGAGGTCATCGTGACCCCGACATCCGCACTGCTGAGCTGCGCCGGACGCCCCGTCGGTCGCTATACCTATATGCCCGCGGACGAGGGGCGCCCCTACTTCCACCCCGTCACCACCTTCGCGGGTGTCCCGGTCACCGAGGAACGCCCGGCCGACCATCTCCACCACCTGGGTACCTCGGTCGCCGTCCCGGACGTCGCCGGGCACAACTTCTGGGGCGGCCGAACCTTCGTACGCGGCCAGGGCCCCACCGCACTCGACAACCACGGCGTCCAGCGCCACCTCGGCTGGAAGCTCTGCGACCCGGACGGCTTCGTCGAGGAGCTGAGCTGGGTGGCGGACGACACCGAGCTGCTGCGCGAGCACCGCACCGTCGCCGTCGCCGAACTCTCCGACACCGCCTGGGCGCTGGACTTCTCGTTCTCGCTCACCAACCGCGGCACCGACGACCTCTCCATCGGCAGCCCCGCCACCAACGGCCGTCCCGGCGCGGGATACGGAGGCTTCTTCTGGCGAGCCCCGAAGGAACCGGCCGCGCCCGCCGTGTTCAGCGGCTTCGGCGACGGTGAGGAAGCGGTCCACGGGCGGGTCGCCGACTGGGTGGCCATGACGGGCGACGGCTGGACCCTCGTCTTCGCCGGCGCGACCGAGGAGACCCGGCGCGACCCGTGGTTCGTCCGGAGCGCCTCGTACCCGGGCGTCGGCTCCTCGCTCGCCGCCGCCGAGCGGCTGCCGGTGCCGGCCGGTGCGACCGTCGTACGCCGTGTGGTCACCGTCATCGCCGACGGCCGGCTCGACCGGGCCACGGCGGCCGCATACGTCCGCCGGGCGGTGACCGCATGAGCCGTCCCTGGACCGCCGACCTCGGTGACGGCACCTACCGCAACCCGGTCCTGAACGCGGACTGGTCCGACCCCGACGTCGTCCGGGTCGGCGACGACTACTACCTCACCGCGTCCAGCTTCGGCCGGGTCCCCGGACTGCCGCTGCTGCACTCCCGCGACCTGGTCAACTGGACACTCGTCGGCCACGCCCTCGACCGCCTCGAACCCGCCGCAGACTTCGCCGTGCCCCGCCACGACTGCGGGGTGTGGGCACCGTCCTTCCGGTACCACGCCGGCCGGTTCTGGATCTTCTGGGGCGATCCCGACCACGGTGTCCAGCAGATCAACGCCGAGTCGGTACGCGGCCCGTGGAGCACCCCGCATCTCGTCAAGGCGGGGAAGGGACTGATCGACCCCTGCCCGCTCTGGGACGAGGAGACCGGCGAGGCCTACCTCGTCCACGCCTGGGCGAAGTCGCGCTCCGGCATCAAGAACCGGATCACCGGCCACCGGATGAGCCCGGACGGACGCGAACTCCTCGACGAGGGGCAGACCCTGATCGACGCCGATCTGATCCCCGGCTGGTTCACCCTCGAAGGCCCCAAGCTCTACCGGCACGACGGCGAGTTCTGGATCTTCGCCCCGGCCGGTGGGGTCACCACCGGCTGGCAGGGGGCGTTCCGGTCGCGCGAGTTCTTCGGACCGTACGAGGAGCGCGTCGTCCTCGCCCAGGGCCGCACCGGCGTCAACGGACCGCACCAGGGCGGCTGGGTCCGGACCGCGGCGAACGAGGACTGGTTCCTGCACTTCCAGGACCGCGGGGCGTACGGGCGGGTGGTCCATCTCCAGCCGATGCGCTGGGGTGCGGACGGCTGGCCGGTCCTCGGCGACCACGGCGAACCCGTCGGCGTGCACCCCAAGCCGGTCGCCCCGGAGCAGCCCGTCGAAGCCCCGGCGACCAGCGACGACTTCCCCGGCGGGCGGTACGGCAGACAGTGGCAGTGGATGGCGAACCAGCGACCCGGCTGGACCGTCGAGCACGCCGGGGACGGGCTGCGGCTCAGCTGCGTACGGACCGCGTACGCGCACGACCTGCGGGCCCTGCCCAACGTCCTGGTCCAGCGGCTGCCGGCCGAGACGTTCACCGTCGAGGTCGAGGTCGCCCTCGGCAGCGACGAGACCGGGGCCAAGACCGGGCTGGCCGTGCTCGGCGACGCCTTCGGCTGGATCGGCCTCGAACGCGCCGAGGACGGCGGCATCCGCCTCGTGCACCGGTACGCCGAGACGGTCGCCGAGCACGAACGGGATGCCGAGCACAGCCGCCCGGCTCCCGACGGGCGGGCCCGGCTCCGGATCGAGGTCACTGCGGGCGCCCGCTGCCGCTTCTTCGCCGACACCGGCGACGGGACCGGGTTCTGTGCCTCGGGGCAGCCGTTCGCCGCGACTCCCTGGCGTTGGGTCGGCGCACTGCTCGGCCTTTTCGCCACCGCACCGGCCGGGACGGGACCGGCCGGGACGGCCGCCTTCACCGGTTTTCGCATCACCGATGGAACCGCACCAGAACCGACAGATCCCAGAGAGAAGAGCCGACCATGAACATCTCGAAGACACAGCGGGGACGTGCCGCGGCAGCGATGTCCCTCGCGACGGTGCTCGCCCTCACCGCCACCGCCTGCGGTGACGACGGCAGCGGGGCGGCGGGCGCCGAAGGGAGTGGCAAGGGCAAGATCGTCTTCTGGGACAACAACGGAGGTGTCCGTACCGACATCTGGAAGCAGATCATCGCCGACTTCGAGAAGAAGTACCCGAAGATCGAGGTCCAGTACGTCGGGGTGGCCGCCCCCGAGGCCCAGTCCAAGTACGACAACGCCATCCAGGGCGGCGGCCTGCCGGACGTCGGCGGTGTCGGCGCGGCGATGCTCGCCGGGATTGCCGCGCAGGACGCGCTGGAGCCGCTGGAGGGACGGATCGCCGGGTCCTCCCTCGAAGGCAAGCTGAACAAGGGCATGGTCGCGTCGGTGAAGAATGCCGGCGGCTCCGACGAGCACATGTACAACGTGCCGATCTCCGCCAACAACGGCGTCCTGTACTACCGCACCGACCTGTTCAAGAAGGCGAATCTGGCCGAACCGACCACCTGGGACACGTTCTACCAGGCGGCCGACAAGCTCACCGCCGCCAAGAAGAACGAGTTCGGCTACACCATCCGCGGCGGCGCCGGCTCCATCGCGCAGGCGATGGACGCGATGTACGGACAGTCCGGCATCACGTCCTTCTGGGACGCGAGCGGTGACAAGACCACGCTCAACGACCCGAAGAACGTCGCCGCGCTGGAGAAGTACACGGGCCTCTTCAAGAAGGTCACCCCGTCCGCCGACCTCAACAACGACTTCATCAAGATGGTCGCCCAGTGGGACTCCGGCACCATCGGCATGGTGAACCACAACCTGGGCTCCTACCAGGACCACGTGAAGGCCCTCGGCGCCGACAAGTTCCGCGGCATTCCGCAGCCCATCGGCCCCGGCGGCAAGCGGGTGCAGGTCTCCAACCCGGTCGACGGCCTCGGCCTGTTCAAGTCCTCCAAGAACAAGGAGGCCGCCTGGAAGTTCATCGAGTTCGCCGCCTCCCACGAGGCGAACTCGAAGTTCAACGAGTCGGCGGGCCTGATCCCGGCCAACACGGAGGCCGCCACGGACGCCTGGATCTCCAAGACCGAGCCGACCAAGCTCGCGGCCCAGACCCTCAACGACGGTTCCACCACCATCGTCCAGCTCCCGTACTACCTGCCGGACTGGAACACCGTCAGCAAGGCCGACAACGAGCCCGAGTTCCAGAAAGTGCTTCTCGGCAAGACCACCGCCAAGGCCTTCCTGGACAAGATGGCCGACGAGCTGAACAAGGCCCAGGCGGAGTGGAAGGACCAGAAGAAGAGCTGATCCGACCGACCGTTCTCCCACGGCCGGCGCCCCCGGTGACCGGGGACCGGCGGCGGTACGGGTCGCGCCCCGCCGCCGGTCCTCTCTTCCCGCACGACCGGAACATCCCGACCGCTCGCACGCTGCCGGGCGAGGGCGTCCCCGTACCGGGCGAGGCGCACCGCCCCGGCGCACCGGTCCCGGCGGACCGGATCACCCGGATCCGGGCCCGGCGCACGCAGCGCTCCGTACGTCACCCCACCGCTTCGTCACTTCACCACTCACCGTCGAAGGAACCGCCATGTCTGCACGCATGACTCATGCACGCGCCATCGCCCTGGTGATGGGCTGCGCCTCGCTCGCACTTGCCGTGACCGTTCCCGCACAGGCCGCTTCCCAGAAGGGACACCAGGTGCCCGGGCACCGGGGCATCGAGCGCGCCGTACTGCCCGCGGGCGACGGCTGGGCCGCCGCCGACGGCTCCACCACCGGCGGTTCCGCGGCGACCCCCGACCACGTCTACACCGTGACCAACCGGGCCGAACTGATCGCGGCCTTCCGGGATGCGGGCGACGCCCCGAAGATCGTCAGGATCGACGGAACCATCCACGGCAACGCGGACGCAGCCGGCAACCCGATCGACTGCGAGGACTACCGGACCGACGGCTACACCCTGGACAAGTACCTCGCCGCGTACGACCCGCAGACCTGGGGCAAGACGCTGCCGTCCGGACCGCTGGAGGACGCCCGCGCCGCGTCCGCCGCCCTGCAGAAGGAATCGGTCGAGGTGGAGGTCCCTTCCAACACGACCCTCGTCGGTGTCGGCGACGACGCCACCGTCATCGGCGCCAGCCTCCAGGTGATGGACGTCTCGAACGTCATCGTCCGCAACATCACCTTCGAGGACACCTACGACTGCTTCCCGCAGTGGGACCCCACCGACGGTGAGACCGGTGCCTGGAACTCCGAGTACGACAACCTCGTCGTCACCGGGTCCGACCATGTCTGGGTCGACCACAACACCTTCAGCGACGGCGACCGTCCCGACGCCGACCAGCCGCTCTACTACGGCGACGTGTTCCAGCAGCACGACGGCCTCTTCGACATCGTCCGCGGCGCCGACCTGGTCACCGTCTCCTGGAACGTGCTGAAGAACCACGACAAGACCATGCTGATCGGCAACAGCGACAGCGCCGCCACCGCGGCGATCGACCGCGGAAAGCTCCGTGTCACCCTGCACCACAACCTTTTCCAGGACCTCAAGGAACGCGCGCCGCGCGTCCGGTTCGGCGCCGTCGACTCGTACAACAACCACTTCGTCGCCACCCCGGACGCCCCGTACGGCTACAGCTACGGCGTGGGCATGGAATCCCGGATCGTCGCCGAGCACAACGCCTTCACCCTCGCGTCGCAGGTCGACCCGGCGACCATCCTGAAGAAGTGGAAGGAGTCCCCGATCACCGCCGGGGACAACTACGTCAACGGCCGCAGGACCGACCTGATCGCCGTTCACAACGCGGGAGTTCCCGCGGAGCAGCTCACCTCGGGCGCCGGCTGGACCCCGACCCTGCGCACCAGGATCGACAACCCGCGCGCCGTGCCGGGCATCGTCGACCACGGCGCGGGAGCCGGAAAGGGCTGCTGACCGGCGGGCGGCCGACGACCCGTCAACCCGCCCTCGCAGCAAGCGGATCCCCTCGTTCCCGCACCGCACCGGTCGAGGGGCTCCCCGTGGTGCTGTCAGCGGTCCACCGTGAAGCCGTCGCCCACGGAGACGGCCCGTCCGGTGGTCCGGGCCGCGTGCGCGGTGAAGTAGTCGCCGCCCGCGTCCCGTTCGCCCTCCGCGTGGTTGTACTGCCCGGCGAACATGTGCGTGCCGGCCGGCACCGTCCGCCCGGGCTTCAGCGTCCACCGGTAGACGAGGAATCCGCCCTCCTCCTGCGCCGATGCGGTGAAGTCCTCCACCGGCAGGGAGCGCCACGAACCGGTGGTGCGGACGCCGCCGGTCAGGGCGACGCGCAGCTCGACCGTGAGCGAGGAGAGCGGCTGCGTCGTCCTGAGCGTCACATTGCTCTGCGCCCAGTACGGGTTGCTGTGCGGGTCGATGACACCGTCCCCCCGCAACGGCCCGTCCTCGGCAAGCAGTTCCGGCACGTGCCCCGGAGCCGTCGGAATCGCGGACGGGGCCGAGGCGGACGGGACCGGGGGAGCCGCCGTCCGGCCGCCCCGAGTCTCGCCGCCGCCCGCCGAGGTGGCGACGAACGCCCCGGCGGCCAGCACGCTGCAGACCGCCGCAGCCGCCCCGGTGATCCGCAGCCAGGGCAGCGCGCCCCGCGGCGCGCGTGGAGCGGGGGTGCGGCGGCCGTCCGCCATCCCGCGTTCGACGTGCGCCAGCATCCGCTCCCGGTCGGGGTGGTGGGCCTCGGCCGCCTTGCGCAGCCCCTCACGCACCTCGTGGTCCCTCACTGCCTTCCTCCCCCGTGCTGCACCGCCACCGCCACCTGCACCTGCGGGGCGGGCGTATCGGGGCCGAGCAGGCGCTGCAGCTCCGTCACGGCACGCGAGGTCTGGCTCTTCACCGTGCCCACCGAAATCCCGAGAACCAGCGAGGTGTCCCGCTCCGACAGGTCGAAGGCGTGCCGCAGCACCACGCACGCCCGCTTGCGGAACGGAAGCTTACGGAGCGCCCATTGGACGTCGACCACCGCCGACACATCCGGATCCTCCACCGCGTACCCGTCGCCGCCCCCGCGCGGCGCCCAGAACAGGGCGATCCTGCGGCGCTCGCGCACGGCACTGCGAATCCTGGTCCGGGCGAGGTTGGTGACGACGCCCCGCGCGTACGCGACAGGATGGTCTGCGCGGCGGACCCGGTCCCAGCGGTGCCAGAGCGCCAGCAGCGCATCGGCCGCCAGATCGTCCGCGCCCTCCGCCTCACCGGTCAAGAGATGGGCGAACCGCGCGAGTTCGGCGTAATGGGCCTCGAAGAACTCATGGAACTCGGCGGCAGCGGCATCGTCGTCGACTGGGCCCACGGGTACCTCTCTGTGCACTCGATTCCCTGTACGCGCGCCGTCCCGCTGTGTACGTTCCCCGGTACCGTCCGCGGGGTGCGGGCGGGGAGCCTATCAGCGCACCCCGGAAGCGCTTCGACACGGGTGTGCGATCCCAGTAAGGCGTAACACGGCGAAAACCTGAAGACCCCGTGCGCGAAGGAACAATCCAGCTACCCGCCTGGGGATCTTCACCTACTGAGGGAGTGCCATGCCGGACAGCACCGTGGACAAGACCGACAGCGCCGACGCACCACCAGCCCCCACTGCGGCCGTTCCCGCGCAAAATGCCGTGGACCGCCACTTCTCGATCACTGCCCGCGGCTCCAGTTTCGGGCGCGAGATACGCGGCGGCTTCGCCACGTTCTTCACGATGGCCTACATCCTGGTCCTCAACCCGATCATCCTCGGCTCGGCCGAGGACAAGTTCGGCGCCCACCTCTCCGGCCCCCAACTCGTCACCGCCACCGCCCTGGTGGCCGCCGTGATGACCGCGATCATGGGGCTCGGCGGCAATCTGCCGCTCGCCGTCGCCGCCGGTCTCGGCCTCAACGCCGTCGTCGCGTTCCAGATCGCACCGCTGATGAGCTGGCCCGACGCGATGGGCCTGATCGTCATCGAGGGGCTGCTGATCTGCGTCCTGGTCGTCACCGGGCTGCGCGAGGCCGTCATGCAGGCCATCCCGCCCGCCCTCAAGCAGGCGATCAGCGTCGGCATCGGGCTCTTCATCGCGTTCATCGGCTTCATCGACGCGGGCTTCGCCACCCGCATCCCCGGGGACACCGGTTCCGTGCCCGTCCAGCTCGGTGCCACCGGGCAGCTCTCGGGATGGCCGGTCCTGGTCTTCTGCCTCGGGGTGCTGCTGACCGTCGCGCTGCTGGCCCGGAAGGTGAAGGGCGCCATCCTCATCAGCATCGTCGTGATGACGGCCGTCGCGATCGTCATCAACGAGATCGCCGACATCGTCCCGGCCGCCTGGGGGCTGACCGTCCCGTCCGTCCCCGACGACATCGTGGCCACACCGGACTTCGGGCTCGTCGGCTCCTTCAGCCTCTTCGGGGCGTTCCAGCAGACCGGCGTCCTCACCATCGTCCTGCTGGTCTTCACCCTGATCCTCAGCGACTTCTTCGACACCATGGGCACCGTCGTCGGCATCTCGAACGAGGCCGGGCTCCTCGACGAGGACGGCAAGGTCCCGAACCTCGGCCGGGTCCTGCTCATCGACGGCGCGGCGGCCGTGGCGGGCGGCGCGGCCTCCGCCTCGTCCAACACGTCCTACATCGAGTCCGCGGCCGGCGTCGGCGAGGGCGCCCGCACCGGCTTCGCCTCCCTGGTCACCGGCGCGCTGTTCGCCGTCGCCCTGTTCCTCACCCCGCTCGCCACGGTCGTCCCCGCCCAGGCCGCCGCTCCCGCCCTGATCGCCGTCGGCTTCCTGCTGATGGCCCAGGTCCGGCACATCGACTGGGAGAAGTACGAGATCGCCATCCCGGCGTTCCTCACGATCGCCGTCATGCCGTTCACATACTCGATCACCAACGGCATCGGGGCGGGCTTCCTCGCGTACGTCGTCATCAAGACCGTCCTCGGCAGGGCGCGCGAGGTGCACTGGCTGCTCTGGGGCACCTCGGCGCTGTTCGCCGTGTACTTCGCGATCGACCCGATCGAGCAGCTGCTCGGTGTGAAGTAACCGCCCCGCGCGGCTGGTCGTCACAGCCGCGTCGTCCGGTCCGGCACGGAGCCCCGGCCACCGTGCCGGACCGCACGACCTCTTACGCCTGGAGCGCCGCCTTCATCATCTTCTGCGCGACCGGCGCGGCCAGCCCGTTGCCGCTGACCTCGGAGCGCGCCGAGCCCGAGTCCTCGACGACGACGGCGACCGCGACCTCCTTGCCGGTGGACCTGTCCTTCGCGTACGAGGTGAACCAGGCGTACGGGGTGTTGCTGTTGCCCACGCCGTTCTGCGCGGTGCCCGTCTTGCCGCCGACCTCGGCCCCGTCGATCCGGGCATTGGTGCCGGTGCCCTGCTCGACGACGGTGACCATCGCGCTGCGCAGCTGCTCGGCGGTCGAGGCCGAGACCACCCGCCGGGTGTCGCCGTCCGCGAAGTCCTGCAGGGTCTTGCCCTCCGCGTCCGTCACCTCGGACACCATGTGCGGCGCCGCCAGCTCACCGCCGTTGGCGAGGGCCGCGGAGACCATCGCCATCTGCAGCGGGGTCGCCGTGACCTCGAACTGGCCGATGCCCGTCAGCGCCGTCGATGACGCGTCCATGCCGGACGGGTAGACGCTCGTCGAGGCGCGCACCGGCACATCCAGCTTCTGCGTGTTGAAGCCGAACTTCTCCGCCATCGCCCGCACCTTGTCCTGGCCGAGATCGGCGGCGACCTTCGCGAAGACGTTGTTGCAGGAGTACTGGAGCGCGGTGCGCAGGGTGGCGTTCTCGCAGGGTGCGGAGGCGCTCTCGTTCTTCAGGACCGTGGACGTGCCGGGCAGCGTGTAAGGGTCGGGGCTCTCCGTGCGCTCGTCCACCGAGCTGTAGAGGCCGTTCTCCAGCGCCGCTGACGCCACTACCAGTTTGAACGTCGAACCGGGCGCCAGCGGCTGCCGCAGCGCGCGGTTGACCAGGGGCTTGTCCGGGTCGGCGAGCAGCTTCTGCCACGTCTCGCCGTCCGACGTCCCGCTGATCCCCGTGGGGTCGTACGAGGGGGTGGAGACCATGCCCAGGATCTGCCCGGTCCGCGGCTCGATCGCGACCGCCGCGCCCTTGTCGTCACCGAGCGCCTCGTACGCCGCCTTCTGCACGTCCGGGTCGATCGTCGTCAGCACGTTGCCGGGCGCCGTCTGCTTGCCGGTCACCACGTCGAGGGGGTTCTTCAGCCGGTCGTCGGTGCCGTCGAGCACATGGCTGTAGATCCCCTCCAGCTGGGTCGCGCCGTACGCCTGCGAGCTGTACCCGGTGACGGCGGCGTAGAGCTCGCCCTCGGTGTACGTACGTCTGTAGGCGAGATCGCCGCCCTGGGTCCTCTTCGATCCGGTGACCGGTGACCCGGCCACGATGATGTTGCCGAGCGGCTGCGCGTACTGCGCGATCGTGTTCCGCCGGTTGTGTGTCTCGTCCGCGAGGGCTCGGGCCTGGTACGCCTGCACCCAGGTCGCCCGCCCCAGCAGGGCGAGGACCAGGAGCAGACAGAAGACCGAAGCGCGCCTGATTGTTCTGTTCATCCCGCTGGAGGGACGCGCGGAGAGGCCCGGTGCGTTCCTGTCCGTGCCGGTTCTCACCGTTTTCTCAGACGGCCCGGGCCGGCCCCGGTTCTCAGCCGGCCGGGGCCGTCAGCGTGAAGACCAGCTCGTCGGTCAGTTCACCGCGGGCGTGCGCGAAGCCCCGGTCCTCGCCCGTGACGGTGAAGCCGCACTTCTCCAGCACCCGGCGCGAACCGGTGTTGTCGGCCGCCGCCCGCGCGTGCAGCGGGCGTTCCGGTACGACGTCGAGCAGCGCCCGCAGCGCGGCGGTCGCGAGCCCGCGGCCCCAGTGGGCCCGGTCGATCCAGTACGTGACCTGGCGGTCGCCCGCGGGCCCGTACACCCCGGCGTTGCCGACCACGGCACCGTCGGCGAGCACCGTACGCATCACGATCGAGCCGTCGGCCAGCAGCCGCGCCCAGTGGGCGTCGAACGCGGCCCGGTCCGCCGGGTTCTCGCTCGTGAACGCGGCCGTGCGGACCGCCTCCGGGTCGCACATGTACGCGTAGAAGAGCGGCAGATCGCTGTCGTGCACCTCGCGCAGCGTCACCTCGGGCGTGCCCATGGGTCAGAGCCTCCGGGTGGCGAGCGTCAGCCGGTCCCGCGCGTCGAACAGCGCGTCCTTGACCATCTGCTCGTGCGCGGGGGTGAGCCGGGCGACCGGCACCGAGCAGCTGATCGCGTCGCGGGCCGGCGTCCGGTACGGGATCGCGATGCCGAAGCAGCGCAGCCCCAGGGTGTTCTCCTCGCGGTCCACGGCGTACCCCTGCTCGCGGATGACGTGCAGCTCCTCGATGAGCTTCTCGCGGTCGGTGAGGGTGTGCTCGGTCAGCGCGGGCAGCGTCTCCGGCAGCATCTTGCGGACCTGCTCGTCGCTGTGGGTGGCCAGCAGCGCCTTGCCGAGCGAGGTGGAGTGGGCGGGCAGCCGGCGGCCCACGCGGGTGAAGGGGCGCAGATAGTGCTGGGACTGGCGGGTGGCGAGGTAGACCACG
This sequence comes from Streptomyces sp. NBC_00316, assembly GCF_036158715.1. Taxonomy (NCBI): domain Bacteria; kingdom Bacillati; phylum Actinomycetota; class Actinomycetes; order Kitasatosporales; family Streptomycetaceae; genus Streptomyces; species Streptomyces sp. NBC_00316. Next base: position 6,733,670 of record NZ_CP108023.1, read on the forward strand.
TTCGTACCGTCGAGGCGGGCCAGGTGGATGGTCTCCGTGGTGTCGTCGGAGAGCCGGTCGAGCGTCGGGCGGGCGGCCGCGACGACCTCGTCGCCGTCGATGTACGACGTGCCGACCAGTAGGGCGCGTACGCCGATGCCGTACCGCGTCCCCGTCGCGTCGGTCTCCACCCAGCCCAGCTCGACCAGGGTGCGCAGCAGCATGTAGAGGCTCGACTTGGGGTAGCCGACGGCTTCCTGCACGGCCGCCAGCGAATGCATGCCGGGCCGTCCGGCGAAGTACTCGAGCAGCTCCACCGTCCGCACCGCGGACTTGACCTGTGCCCCACCTGACTCGGCAACCGACATCGCCCTACGCCCCTTCCAGCCCACTTGCGCATCCCTGCGACTTCTTGCCAACACGGAACGCCCGGAAATAGAGTCCCTACATATTCACGATCAGGAACTCTGTTCAGAATACCGAACAACTTCTTGATCTGTGGCAGTGAAGCGGAAGGAAACACGGTGGCAGCAGCACCAGTCTGGAGCGTCGACCCCCGCACCGGGAACCCGCGTGAGCAGGTTGCGGTGGAGGCTACAGCGGAGGAGGTCGACCGCGCCGTCCGGGCAGCACATGCTGTACGGAACTCGCTCGCCGACCGGACCGTACGGGCCGCTTTCCTGCGTACCGCGGCCGATCTGCTCACCGAGGCCGGGGAGCATGTGATCGAGGCCGCCGACGCGGAGACCGCACTCGGCCCGGCCCGGCTCACCGGTGAACTCGCCCGCACCGCGGCCCAGCTGCGGGCCTTCGCCGAGGTCGTCGACGAGGGCGCCTTCCTCGACATCCACATCGACCACGCGGACGACACCCGGACCCCGCCGTGGCCCGACCTGCGCCGCTACAAGATCCCGCTCGGCGTCGTCGCCGTCTACGCGGCCAGCAACTTTCCGCTCGCGTTCTCGGTGCCCGGCGGCGACACCGCCAGCGCGCTGGCGGCCGGCTGCCCGGTCGTCGTCAAGGCGCACCCCGACCACCCCGCCACCTCCGAGCTGTGCGCCTCCGTGCTGCGCCGGGCCGCCGCCCAGGTCGGCCTGCCCGAGGACGTACTGATCCTCGTGCACGGCTTCGAGGCGGGCATCGAGCTGGTCAAGCACCCGCTCGTGGCCGCCGCCGGATTCACCGGCTCGATCCGTGGCGGGAGGGCGCTGTTCGACGCGGCGGCCGCCCGGCCCGCCCCGATCCCCTTCCACGGCGAGCTCGGCTCCCTCAACCCCGTCGTGGTCACCGAGGCGGCCGCCGCCGAGCGCGGCGAGCAGATCGGTGCCGGGCTGGCGGGCTCCATGACCATGGGCGCGGGCCAGTTCTGCACGAAGCCCGGCTTCGTCCTGGCCCCGACGGGCGAGACCGGTGACCGGTTGCTGAAGTCGCTGACCGCGGCGGTCAGCGACAGCGAGGCCGCGGTCATGCTCGACCACCGGATGCGGGACGCCTTCGTCGCAGGGGTACGGGCCCGGGCCGAACTCCCGGAGGTGGACGCGCCCGTCACCCCCGGTTCCGGCGGCGACCACACCGTGTCCGCGGGCTTCCTGACCGTACCGGCGCACCTGCTGGCCGCCGAGGGCCCGCACGACGCGCTCCTGGAGGAGTGCTTCGGCCCGGTCACCGTCGTCGCCCGGTACGCCTCCGAGGACGAGATCACCGCCGTGCTCTCCCGGCTCCCCGGTAACCTCACCGCCACCCTCCAGATCGCCACCGAGGGCGCCGACGCCGACGCCCCCGGACTCCTCGAGGCCCTCACCCCGCTGGCCGGCCGGCTCCTCGTCAACGGCTGGCCGACCGGCGTCGCGGTCGCGCCCGCCCAGCACCATGGCGGCCCCTACCCGGCCACCACCTCCACCTCCACCTCGGTCGGCGCCACCGCGATCGAGCGCTGGCTGCGCCCGGTCAGCTACCAGACGACGCCGGAGGCCCTGCTTCCGCCGGAGCTGCGTGAGGACAACCCGCTGGGTCTGCCGCGCCGCGTCGACGGGCGTCGGGCATGACGGCGGCCGTTCCGGAACTCCCCTTCGAGCTGCGGCCGTTCGGCCCCGAGGGGCAGTGGACGTACGAGGACGGCGTGCTGACCGGACGGGCGGGCGCCCGGCAGGACCGGTTCGTACCGCCCGGTGGCCACTCCCTCGACCCGGCGAGCGACGCACCGCGCCTGCTCGGCGCCGCCCCGGACGGCGACTTCCAGCTGATCGCCCGGGTGAAGGTCGGCTTCGCCGCGGCCTTCGACGCCGGGGTGCTCTATCTGCACGTCGGGGAACGGGAGTGGGCGAAGCTCTGCCTGGAGCTCTCCCCGGCCGACCCCACCATCTGCACCGTGGTCACCCGCGGCCGCTCCGACGACGTCAACTCCTTCGTCGTGGACGGCGACAGCTTCTGGCTGCGGCTCAGCCGCACCGGCAGCGCGTATGCCTTCCACGCCTCGGCCGACGGCGAGAAGTGGACCTTCGTCCGCGTCTTCTCCCTCGGCGACGCGGACGGGGCGAAGGCGTCGATCGGCTTCCTCGTCCAGTCGCCGACCGGAGAGGGCTGCGAGGCGTCGTTCGACCGGATCGCGTTCCGGCCGGCCGGGCTCGACGACCTGCGCGACGGCAGCTGAGCCGCCTCGCACACGCGTGCCCGGCCGCCGAGCGGCCGGGCACAGCAAGGCGGCGGGACCGGGCATGCGGCCCGTCCGGCACTCCGGCACCGACCGGAGTGCCGGACGGGCCGCGTGCGTCGCAGCAGCGCACGACCCCGCACCGCCCACCGGGCCGGCCGGCGCAACCGCGGGCAGGCCCGTCGCGTCCCTCCCCGCATGATCAGAACTGCGACGCCCGCCGATCTCGACGCCGTGGTCGAGCTGCACACCGAGGCCCGCGCCACCTACTACCGGGGCCACCTCCCGGCGCAGGAGTACGCGGGGTCCGCCGAAGTCGGCCGCAGCCGCGCCGGCTGGTCCCGTGCGATCGACCACCCGGACGCCACCGTGCTCTGCGCCGAACGGGACGGAACCCTCGCCGGCATCGCGGCCTACGCCGTACGCGACGGCGCCATGCACCTGACCCAGCTCCATGTCTCCCCGTCCCGCTGGCGTTCTGGAGTCGGCACCGAACTCCACGCCGCCTGCGTCGACGCCTGGCGGCAGGCCGGAGTGGACAGCGCCCGGCTGGAGGTCTTCGTGCACAACACCCGCGCCCAGGCCTTCTACGCCGACCGGGGCTGGACCCCGGTTCCCGGCCACCCGCGCACCGGCACCCACCTCGTGCTGCGTCTCGCGCTCAGCTGACGGCCGAGATACTGCTGCCGCACCGGAGCCCTGCCGAGGCCCCTTGGGACCGGAGTTGGGCCCTGGGGCCCAAGACGTCCGCCCGGTCCCGCCCCTAGCCTGAGTGGTCATCAACCCGTTGGTGGGCAGGTCTGGTTGGGGGAACAAGGCATGTCGGCGATCGGTGGCATACCCGTGTACGGAGGCGACGCCCCGGCACCGGGCGAGGGGCGGCGGGAGCTGCCACGGGCGCTCCGCTCGGCACGGGTCCTGCTCCATGTCCTGTTCGGCGCAACGCTGCTGGGCGGTCTCGGCCTGTTCGGCTCCGCCCTCGCCGTGGACGCGATGGGCGGCGTCGTCATCGGCCTCGCGCTGTACGCGGCCGTGCCCGGAGTCGTCGGCTGGCTGCTCTCGCGACGCGTCTGGACCGGTGGCCGAGGCGTATGGGGCGGCCTGATCGCCGTACAGGTGTGGCTGATCCTCGGCGGACTGGGCAACATCGCGGACGGATCGGTGCACGGCTTCACCCAGCTGTTCGTGCCCACGCTGATCCTGGTGTTCCTCACCCGGAGGGAGAGCCGGGCGTGGTTCCGGCTCGCGACGCAGGAGCGGGCGGACAAGCCCGACTTCTCCCTCGCGCACATGATCACCTGGCGTCGTGACCGGGGGCAGACGGCCCTGGAGTACCTGGGTCTTGTCCTGATCGTCGTGGCGCTCATCGGGGCGCTCGTGCTGAGCGGTGCCGGCGGACAGATCACCGATCGCCTGCAGGCCGCGATCTGCTCCCTCACCGGCAGCTCGTGCCCGGCGGCGGGTACCGGCAGCGACACCGTCGGGGCCGGTGACGACAAGGGCGGTTCGGCCGCCGGCGGTTCCGCCGCGGGTGGCAGCGCGGTCGCGGGCGGCGCCGGCTCGGGCGGCGCTGCGGGCGGTGGCTCGGGCACCGGTGGTTCGGACTCGGGCGGCGCCGACGGAGGCGGCGCGGCTTCCGGTGGGACCAACAGCAGTGGTGGCTCCGACGGCGGCGGCACGAGCGGAACAGGCGGCGCGAACGGACCCGGCGGTACGAACGGAACGGGCGGTACCGCTTCCGGTGGGGGTATCGCAACCGGCGGTACCGCGGACGGTGGCGGCACGGGCGGACCCGACGGACCGGGCACCGACACCTATCCCGAGACCAGCACCGAGCCCGAGGCCACGTACGACACCCCCGTCTCGGACGCGGACTCCGACGACTCCGGCGACTCCGGGAACGGCGGGGACGAGAAGGAGGACTGCGGCGGCTGGGGCTTCTTCGGCTGCGCATGGGACCGCACCACCCAGGTCGTCAAGGGCCTGGCCGTCGACGGTGTCTGGGGTGATGTCACCGGCATCATCGACCTGTTCAAGCCCGAGACCTGGTCCGGCCTGGCCGATTACGGCAAGCAGCTGGGCAGCACGTGGATGCAGGACTCCAAGGACGCCGGGAGCAAGTGGGACAAGGGCGACTACTTCGGTGCGCTCGGCGACTGGGGCAAGGCGTCGTTCAACACCGTGGTGAAGGTCGGCGACGACATGTTCGTCGGCGACGAGGTACGGGACCGCTGGAACAACGGGGAGAAGACGCGGGCCGTCACCGACGTCGTCTGGAACGTCGGATCGCTCTTCATCCCCGGCTACGACGTCGCGAAGGTCGTCGGCAAGGCCAGCAAGCTCGGCAAGCTCGGCAAGGTCGCCGCGAAGGTGGCCGAAGCCGCCGAGAACGCGGGCAACGCCGCGCGCCGGGCCCGCAAGGCCGCCGAAGTCGGAGACATCGACGGTGTCCGCAAGGCCGCCAAGGAGGCCGACGAGGCGGCGGACGAAGCCGAGGACGCGGCACGCAAGACCGGTTGCAGCATCGCCCTCGGCCCCCGGGTGCGCTACGGCGGCACCGGCGGGATATCCGGGTCCGGAACCGGGGTGCTCGCCGCAGGACCCCCGAGCCATGTGATCCTCGCCGACGACGGCTGCGACAAGGACGCCGAGGCCAAGGCGAAGGAGGCCCGGGAACAGGAGCGGGCGGCTCACCTGGAGCAGAAGCGGGCCGAGGAGCCCGACCGCGCGGCCAAGGCGGAGCTGGCCAAGAAGCAGTGGCCCGAGCCCCGGCGCAACGACACCTCCGACCCGCGCAACTACAACCCGCCGGACTGGGCCGCGGACCTCAAGAAGCCGGACTACGGATCCGCCGACAACGGCGCCGGCTACTGGGCCAGCCGCGACCGCAATCCCCCGCCCAACTGGAAGAACGAGTCGTGGCTCCGCTACCAGGAGCAGGTCACCGGCACCGTGCGCGGCCGGGAGTACGTCGTGCCGCACCCCAAGGAGGGCAAGCCGGCGGTGGAGTACGACGGCTGGGACTCCAGCAGGCAGACGTTCCTGGAGGCGAAGAACGGCTACAAGGGGTACCTCTCGCAGACCGAGAAGGGCAGCCTCACCGCGTCCGGCAAGAACGAGTTCGTCACGGAGGCCCGGGCTCAGGTCGAGGCGGCCGGCGGCAAGGCCATCGAATGGCACTTCTCCGATCCGGACGTGGCCGAGGCCGCCGCCAAGGCGTTCCGGGAGGAGGGTCTGCCGATCACGGTCGTCCCCACCAAGCAGCTCCCGAGCAACAGCACCAGGAAGCCCGGGGCGTTCGACTGATGCCCCGCGCGACAGGCACTAGCCTGGCTCGGGCGGTGACTCTGGCCGGACCGGTGGACGACAGAAGACGGAGACAGGACATGCGGCGTGTGGTGCGGGGCTTCTGGGGTCCCCGGGAAGAGTCGGTCGAGGCGGTGGCCGGACGCTGGAAACTGATGCTGGACCGGCTCGCCGGGCTTCTGCCGGCCCCCGGGGCGGGCGGGACGTGGAGCCAGGTCCGCGAGTCCGGACCCGCCACCGACCTCGGCACGGACGAGGCGTCCCTGTTCGCCGCTCTGAAGGTGCAGCAGCAGGAGGCCAGGTACGCCTCGGACGGCGCCGGACTGTATCTCGTCACCAAGGACGGGCAGGGCTGGGAGATCGAGGCCAGGGGCCTGGCGGGCGGCGCCTCGGAGTTCCTGTTCAACTCGATGGTGATCGGTATCAAGTCGCCGGAGGGCGCGGATGTCCCCGACGCCGAGCTCCTCACGGCGGTCGCCGAGGTGTGGGGGCCGGACTTCGGGGATGTGACCGACGACGACGTGCTCGATGCACTGGGGGACAACGGGTTCGGTGTCGGAGCGCCCGGCGTCGGCTGGGTCGGCTATCTCTCCCCGGGACGCGCGGCCCTGCTGCCGGACGGCCTCACCTCCGCCCGCAAGGAGCTCGCCGGCGGAGGCGTCCTCCTCGACATCGCGCCGCGCGGCGACGCCGGGGCCGTGGTCCGGGCCTGCGTACAGCTGCGGGACGCCGGTGTGCTGGAGCCGCTGCCGCGCCCGATGGACCGGCCCGCACTGTGACGGCCCGGAGCGGCGAGACGTTCGAGCTCGGCCGCGCGGTCCGCGACGTCGAGGCGCTGCTCGCCGGGCCCGTACCGGCGGCCGGACCGACGGAGAGCGAGGGCGACCCGGTCACGGGGGAGTGGACCGGGACCTCCGGCGAGGGCTTCCGGTTCCTGCCGCTCTGGGAGAGCGGCAGCCTCGTCGGCGTGTACGCGCCCGAGTGGAATGACGCGGAGGAAGCCGCCCGCGGGCATCTGGACGACCTCGTGGCGGAGTTGGACCGCCGGTGGGGTGCGCACCGGAAGGTGGGCATGCGGGTGCCGATCTTCCGGAACATCGCGGACGAGCCCATGCCGCCGCTCTTCCAGGCGCTGTGCGACAACGACTGCCTCGGCGATCTGTCGGCGTGGGGGCCGGTGGCCGCCGGTCCCGGCGCCGCGGACGTGTGGGTGGCGGCCTCCGTCAATCAGTGCGACGGCGACGCCCCGATGATCATCGTGGCCCTCGTCAGCGACCGCCCGATCGTCGAGCTGGAGGATTAGCGGCCGGCGAACCTCCGGCCCGGTCGGGGAATGACAGGGTCCGGGCGTGCGTTGACCAGGGGAGCGGAGGGTGCCTCCGCGCTGCCCGCGCGCAACCGTGCCGGGACAGCCGCACGATCCGTCTGCAACAGCCTGGAGAGAAGAAGAGTCATGCGCGTCGAGATCTGGAGCGACATCGCCTGCCCCTGGTGCTACATCGGCAAGGCCCGCTTCGAGAAGGGCCTGGCGGGGTTCGCCCATCGCGACGAGGTCGAGGTCGTGCACCGTTCCTTCGAGCTCGACCCGGGGCGCGCCAAGGGCGACGCCGCGCAGGTGATCGACATGCTGGCGCAGAAGTACGGGCGCACACGTGAGGAAGCCCGGTCCATGGAGGCCAACGTCGCGGCCAACGCGCAGGCCGAAGGGCTCGGCTACCGGACCGAGGGGCGCGACCACGGCAGCACCTTCGACATCCACCGGCTGCTCCACCTCGCCAAGGCCCGCGGCCGCCAGGACGAGCTGCTGACGCTCGCCTACCGGGCGAACTTCGCCGAGGAGCGGTCCGTCTTCGACGACGACGTCATGGTCGAGCTCGCCGTCGAGGCCGGTCTCGACGGGGACGAGGCGCGCGCCGTGCTCGCCGATCCCCAGGCGTACGCGGCCGAGGTGCGGGCCGACGAGCAGGAGGCGTCCGCGCTGGGTGCCAACGCCGTGCCGTTCTTCGTGCTCGACCGGCGGTACGGGATCTCCGGCGGCCAGCCTGCCGAGGTCTTCGCACAGGCGCTGGAGCAGGCGTGGAAGGACCGCCCGCTGACCGCCATCGGCTCGGACGGGGCGGCCTGCGACGCCGACGGGGCCTGCGAGGTCCCGCAGTCCGGCGCCCAGGGCTGACCCGCACCCTCCGCCGAGCTGCACACATAAGCGCTGCTTGGGGGTTCCCCTCAACTCTGCACAATTGACGAAGAGTTGAGGGGGATTCAGGGTGGATGCATGGAGACTTCCTTGCTCACCCAGCTGGCAGGCGCCGAGTTCGCGCCCAAGACCACGTACCTCAACACCTCCAGCTGCGGGCTGCTGCCCCGCCGCACCGTCGAGGCGGTGAAGGCGCTCGTCGACGACAACGCCTCGGGCGCCGGCCCGGGTGCGGGCAGCTTCGACGTCGTGGATGCCGCGCGGTCCCGGTTCGCCGCGCTCGTCGGCGTCGGCCCCGACCGGGTCGCCACCGGCAGCTCGGTCGCCGTCCACGTGGGTCTGATCGCGGCCTCCCTGCGGGCGGGCTCCGAAGTGCTCGTTCCCGAAGGGGAGTTCAGCTCGGTCGTCGGTCCGTTCGCGGCCCGTCGTGATCTGCGGATGCGGTACGTCCCGCTGGACGGCATGGCCGAGGCGGTGCGGCCCGCGACCGCGCTGGTCGCCCTCTCCTCCGTGCAGTCCGCCGACGGCCGCCTCGCCGACCTCGACGCGGTCCGGGCGGCGGCCGCCGCGCACGGAGCCCGGGTCCTTCTCGACGCCACCCAGTCCGCGGGCTGGCTGCCGCTGGACGCCGGGGCGTACGACTACACCGTCACCGGCGGCTTCAAGTTCCTGCTCTGCCCGCGCGGCACGTCGTTCCTGACCGTCACGGAGGAGGCGCAGGAGACCCTGCCGCCCCTCTTCGCGGGCTGGGTGGCCGCCGAGGACCGCTGGAACAGCACCTACGGTCCGATCGACCGGCTCGCGGCGACCGCTCGCCGCTTCGACGAGGCGCCCGCTTTTCTCGCGTACCACGGGGCCGAGCACTCCCTCGCGCTGCTGGCCGAGATCGGCATCGATGCCGTGCACGCCCACGACACCGCACTGGCCGCCCGGTTCCGTACCGGACTGGCCGCGATCGGCCATGAGCCGGTGCCCGGCGGGACCGCGGTCGTCGCCGTGCCGGGACTCGGCAGCCGGGAGCCGGCGCTGGCACGGGCCGGCATCGCGGTCTCGCACCGGGCCGGGAACCTGCGGGCGGCCTTCCACCTCTACAACACGCAGGCCGACGTGGACCGCGCGCTGGAGGTGCTGGCGGGCTGACCTGCCGGCCCGCTCCGGTCAGCGGCCTTCCGGGCAGGCCTCGGCCTGGTGGCAGAGGTTCTCCTCGACCTTCGCCAGCAGCCGGGCCAGCTCGGTGCGCTCCGCCGCGTCCAGACCGGCGAGCGTGCGTTCCTCCAGATCCGTCCAGGCGCGCTCCACGCCCGAGTGCAGCGCACAGCTGTCGGCGCTGGCCTCGACGAGGACGGCCCGCCGGTCGTCGGGGTCGGGGCGGCGGCGGACATGACCGGCCTGCTCGAGCCGCTGGAGCATCTTGGTGACGGTCGACGGATCGAGGTCGGCCGCCTTGATCAGCTCCGACTGGCGCGCCGCACCCTTGTCCCACAGGTACATCATCAGGAACTCCTGGCCGGGGTAGAGCCCGGCGCACCTGAGTGCCTTGCCGGCGGCGATCCGGTGCAGCCGGGCGACCCGTGAGACGGCATGGCTGACCGGGCCGCCGCGGGCGGCGCTGGGCAGCTCGGTACAGACGGGGTCGACGGATTCGGCCTTCATGGGAACTCCCTCGGGGCGGTGCTCCGGCCGGTCCGGGACCGGCTCCGGCGCTTTCTGTGAACTTTACCTTGGTCGGCCAAGTAATGGGTTACAGTGGCGCACGCCGTTAATAATTGGCCGACCACATAATTTCTTGGGGGCTCCCATGACCACCGCATTCGACCCCATCGACCTGTCCGGCACCCAGCTCGCCAACCGGATCGCGATGGCCCCGATGACCCGCTCCCGGGCCGGTGAGGGCGGAACCGCCACCGACCTCACCGTCGAGTACTACGCCCAGCGCGCCTCGGCCGGGCTCATCATCACCGAGGGCGTCCAGCCGTCCGCGGTGGGCCAGGGCTACCCCTTCACCCCGGGGCTGCACAGCGCGGAGCAGGTCGCGTCCTGGCGCAAGGTCACCGACGCGGTGCACGCGGCGGGCGGCCGGATTTTCGCCCAGATCATGCACGCGGGCCGGATCGGCCACCCGGTCCTGCTGCCGGACGGACTGACCCCGGTCAGCGCCTCCCCGGTCAAGGCCGCCGGTCAGGTCTTCACCCACGAGGGGCCGAAGGACTTCGTCGAGCCGCATGAGCTGACCGAGGCCGAGATCCGGCAGACCGTGGCCGACTTCGCCACCGCCGCCCGCAACGCCGTCGACGCGGGCTTCGACGGCGTCGAGCTGCACGGCGCCAACGGCTACCTCATCCACCAGTTCCTCGCACCCAACACCAACCGGCGCACCGACCGGTGGGGCGGCTCCGAGGAGGCACGCATCCGGTTCGCCGTGGAGGTGGTCAAGGCGGTCGCCGCCGAGATCGGCGCGGAGCGCACCGGGCTGCGCATCTCGCCCGGAAACCCGTACAACGACATCGACGAGCCCGCGCCGGAGGCCGTCTACACCGCGCTGGTACAGGAGATCGAGCCGCTCGGCCTGGCCTACCTGCACATCATGGAGGCGGTGGAGATCCGCGATCTCACCCTCGCGCTGCGCAAGCAGTTCTCCGGCACCTTCGTCATCAATGTGCTGACGGACGGACCGACCGGACCGGCCGACCACTCGGTGATCGACGACGGGATCGCCGACATCATCTCGTACGGTGCCCTGTTCATCGCCAACCCCGACCTGCCCGCCCGGCTGAAGGCCGGCGGCCCGTTCAACACCCCCGACCCGTCCACCTTCTTCGGCGGGGACGCGAAGGGGTACGTCGACTACCCGGCACTGGACGCCGCGTAGCCGCGGCGGTCACGCCGAATCGCGGCGCACCAGTTCGGTGGGGAGGATCACCGCAGCCGGGTCCTCTCCACCGATCTGGGCCAGCAGCACCCGTACCATCTCGGCACTGATCCGGTCCCACGGCTGCCGGATCGTGGTCAGCTCCGGCCGGGACGCCAGCGCTGCGGGCGAGTCGTCGAAGCCGCCGACCGCGACGTCCTCCGGCACCCGCCGCCCGGCCTTCTCCAGCGCGGCCAGCACGCCCTGCGCCATCAGGTCGGAGGCGACGAACACCGCGTCGAGGCCGGGGGCCCGCTCCAGCAGCAGCGTGGCGGCCGCCTCGCCGCTCGCCCGGCTGTAGTCGCCCGGGACGATCAGCGCGTCGTCGGCGGGCAGCCCGCACTCGGCGAGCATCTCGCGGTAGCCCGCCAGCCGCTCGACGCCGCCCGGGGTGTCGAGCGGGCCGCTGACCGTTCCGATCCGGCGACGCCCCGACTCGTACAGGTAACGCACCATGTCGCGGGCACCGTCCCGGTCGTCGGCCGCCACATAGCTGACCTTCGAGCCCTGCCCGAGCGGTTTGCCGCAGGCGACGAGCGGGACCCCGGCCTCGTGCAGCTGGGCGGCGACCGGGTCGCCGGAGTGGCTGGAGACCAGTAGGACCCCGTCCACATGACCGGCGATGTACCGCATGTTCCGGCGGCGTTCGGCCTCCGTCCCCGCGATCATCAGCAGCAGCGGGATGTCGTGCGCGGCGAGTGCGGTGGTGCAGCCCCGCAGCAGCACATTGAAGTTGGGGTCCTCGAAGAACCGCTCCTGCGGCTCGGTGAGCAGGAACGCCACCGAGTCCGAGCGCCCGGTGATCAGCGATCTGGCGTGCCGGTTCACCGTGTAACCGGTCCTGCGGATTGCGGAGTTGACGGCGTCGAGCGCCGCCGCGCTGACATTGTGGCCGCCGTTGAGCACCCGGGAGACGGTGCCGCGGGAGACCCCGGCCTCCCGTGCCACGTCGTGAATGGTCGGCGGCCTGCGGCGTCCCGTGCCGGACGGTCCGGGCTGTCCGGGCTGTTCTGTGCGGCTCATGGTGCATGATCTTTCATCAATGGAAGCCCTGGTGGGGCCCCGGTCAGGACTTTACGGCGCCGGAGAGCAGGTCGAGGCTCCAGAAGCGCTGGATGACCAGGAACAGCGCGATCAGCGGGACGATCGCCAGCAGCGCCCCCGTGATCACCAGGGTATAGAGGGCCGGGGTGTTGGAGCCTTGCTGGAGCAGGGTGTACAGGCCCAGGGTGACCGGGAACTTCTCGTCGTCGCCGAGCATGATGTACGGCAGCAGAAAGTTGTTCCAGATCGCGACGAACTGGAACAGGAAGACGGTCACCAGGCCCGGCACCATCATCGGCAGCGCGAGGGTACGGAAGATCCGCCACTCACTGCCGCCGTCCATCCGCCCGGCCTCGATCACATCGCCCGGTACGGCGGCCGTCGCGTAGATCCGCGCGAGATACACGCCGTACGGGGAGAGGATCACCGGCAGCAGGACCGAGAGGTAAGAGTCCGTCAGGTCGGCCTTCGCCAGCAGCAGATACTGCGGCACGGCGAGGATCACCGGCGGCATCAGCACCCCGGCCAGCAGGATGTTGAAGATGCTCTCCTGCCCGCGGAACCGGTACATGGCCAGGGCGTACCCCGACAGTGCGGAGACGGCCGTGGACAGCAGCGCGCCGGCACCGGCATAGAACGCCGAGTTGGCCATCCACTTCCAGTACACACCGTCGCGGTACGCCGACAGGTCGGCGACGTTGCGGGTGAAACCGGTGCCCGGCAGGAAGGTGAAGGTGGAGAACAGCTCGCGTCCGGACTTGGTCGAGGCGACCAGTACCCAGGCGACCGGCAGCAGGCAGTAGAGCGCGCCGAGCAGCAGCGCGGCGGTCGGCACGAGCGCGAACCGGCGCGGACCGGCGGGGGTGGACGGGAGACGCAGCGTGCTCATCGGGAATCTCCCTGCCTGGTACGGGAGTTGGCTGCCCTGAGGAAGCCGAAGGACAGGGCGAGGGTGGCGACGGCGATGATGACCGCCTGAGCGGCCGCTGCATAGATGTCGTTGTTGACAAAGGCGTCCTGGTAGACCTTCATCAGCGGACTCCAGGTGGTGGACAGCGAGTTGGTGAGCGGCTTCAGCGTCGTCGGCTCACTGAACACCTGGAGCGTCGCGATGATCGAGAAGAAGAACGTCAGGACCAGGGACGGCGCCACCATCGGGATCTTGATCCGGAGCGCGACCTGCAGCTGCGAGCAGCCGTCCAGCCGGGCCGCCTCGAAGACCTCGGCCGGGATCGCCCGCAGCGAGGTGTAGATCACGATCATGTTGAAGCCGGTGCCGCCCCAGACCGCGATGTTGGCCAGGGCGAGATACAACGGGCCGCCGTCGAGCAGATCGGGCTGCGGCAGACCGGCCATGTCGAGGAGGTAGGAGAAGGGGCTGACGTCCGGGAGATAGAGGAAGCCCCACATCAGTGCGGCGACGACGCCCGGTATCGCGTACGGCAGGAAGATCGCGAGCCGGGAGAAGGCCTGCAGCCCGAGCCGGTCGGTGTCGAGGAGCAGCGCGAACAGCAGGGCGAGGCCGAGCATCACAGGGACGACGATCATGCCGTAGCCGAGGATGCGCAGGGCACCGTGCAGCAGCTCCGAGTCGGAGAGTGCGGATGCGTAATTGGCGAAGCCTGCCCAGATCTCCTCGCGGGCGCCCTTGCCCAGGCCGAGCCCCTTGACCTCGGTCCGGCGGAAGCTGAGGTAGAGCGCGTACCCGATGGGAAGGGCGAAGAAGAGCAGGAAGAGCACGGTGGCGGGGGCCAGGAAGGCGTACGGGGCGCTCTCGACCCCGTACGCACCCCTGCGGCGTGCGCGTGTCACTCGGAGACCCCGAAGCCCTGCTTCTTGAGGTCGGCGACGGTGGCGTCCTGCATCGCGGTCAGGGCGGGCCCGAAGTCCGACTTGCTCTTGGCGGCCTTGGCGAAGTTGTCCTTGAAGGCGGTGTACGCGACGTTCACGTTCGGGCCCCAGGCGGCGGGGGCGGTGCCCTGCGCGATCTCGGCGGCCTTCGTGTAGAAGTCGGGCTGGTTGGAGAAGTAGTCCGGGGCCTGGGCGAGCGCGCCGCCGGTCTGGGCGGCCGTGGCGGCGGGGTAGATGCCGCTCTCCTTGACGAGTGCGGCCAGCGCCTCCGAGTCCGTGTTCAGCCACTTCGCGAAGGTCGCGGCGGCGGCCTTGTTCTTGGAGTCGTTGGTGACGGCGGTGGAGGAGCCGCCCCAGCTGCCGGTGACGTTCTGGCCGGCCGTCCACTGGGGGAGCGGGGCCATGGCCCACTTGCCCTTGGTGTCGGGCGCCGCCGTGGTGAGGGTCCCGGGCGCCCAGACCGCACTGACCCAGGCGATCTGCTTGCCGGTGTTGAGCGCCTTGTTCCAGGCCGGGGTGTACATCGGCTGGTTGTCGACGGCGCCCTCCTTGACCAGACCGCCCCAGAAGTTTGCGACCTTCTGCGTGGCGGCGTCGTCGATGGCGACCTTCCACTTGTCGCCGCCGGTGGTCCACCACTGCGCCCCGGCCTGCTGGGCGAGGCCCGCGAAGAGACCGGAGTCGTTCGAGGAGAACGTGGTGAGGTCCTTGTCAGGCGCCTTCTTCTTCAGTGCGCGGGCCGTCTCGGCGAACTCGTCCCAGGTGGTGGGCACGGACAGGCCGTACTGCTTGAACAGGTCCTGGCGGTAGTAGAACATCAGCGGGCCGGAGTCCTGCGGTACGGCGTACAGGGCGTCCGATCCGAGAGTCGTCTGCTGCCATATGCCGTCGGCGAACTTGCCCTTGGCGTCGCCCGCCTCCTTGGATATGTCGGCGAGCACATCGTTGGAGACCAGGGTGGGGATGGCCTGGTACTCCGCCTGTACCAGGTCGGGAGCCTTGTGGGCCTTGGCCGCCGTGATGATCTTTGTGACCAGGTCGTCGCCCGATGCCTGCTTCTTCACCGTGACGGTGATGCCGGCTTTCTTGCCCTCGCCCGCGTTCCAGATGTCCGCGACCTTGTCCAGGCCGGGTGCCCAGGCCCAGTAGGTGAGCGAAACGGGACCGGTTGCGGCCGGGCCGTCCCCGCCGTCGCCGTCCGACGAGCCGCAGCCCGAGAGCAGGCCGGTGGCGGCGAGTGCAGCGGCCGTGGACACCGCGACGATGCGGTACTTCATGGGTTTCTCCCCTGACGAGAAGCGAGGGTGCAGCGCCGGACTGCGCTGTGAGCGTTCACAGTAGAGAAACGAATCCGACACTTGTCAATGGTTGATGCTGTGCGGTTATGTGGGCTCTGCGCCACCGCCAATGTGTGTGCACGTTCCCAGAAGTTGTACCGAAGAGCCCAGGAGACCCCCATGCCGCACACCGCGCCCGAGCCCGCCCCGCACGGTCTGCGCAGGCTCGCCTTCGGCGGCGACTACAACCCCGAGCAGTGGCCGGAAGAGGTCTGGCGCGAGGACGTGGCCCTGATGCAGGAGGCCGGCGTGACCATGGTCAGCGTCGGGATCTTCTCCTGGGCGCTCCTCGAACCCGAGCCCGGCGGTTACGACTTCGGCTGGCTCGACCGGGTCCTCGACCTGCTGCACGGGGCCGGTATCCGGGTCGACCTCGGCACGCCCACCGTCGCCCCGCCCGCCTGGTTCTACCGCGCCCACCCCGAGGCCCTCCCGGTCAGCCGGGAGGGGGTCCGGTACGCCTTCGGGTCACGCGGCGCGATCTGCCACAGCAACCCCGCCTACCGGTCGGCGGCGGCGAACATCACCGAACAGCTCGCCCGCCGGTACGCACACCACCCGGCGCTCGCGATGTGGCACGTCCACAACGAGTACGGCGTTCCGGTCAGCGCCTGCTACTGCGACAACTGCGCCGCCCACTTCCGCCGCTGGCTGGCCACCCGCCACGGCAGCGTCGACGCCGTCAACGAGGCCTGGGGCACCGCCTTCTGGGGGCAGCGCTACCGCAGCCTCGACGAGATCGACCCGCCCCGCGCCACCCCGACCGTCGCCAACCCGGCCCAGCGTCTGGACTACGCCCGCTTCGCCGACGCCACCATGCGCGAGAACTTCTGCAGCGAACGGGACATCCTGCACCGCTTCGCTCCCGGTATCCCGGTCACCACCAACTTCATGACCGCCCTCAGCCAGTGCGACTCCGTCGACTACTGGGCCTGGGGCCGCGAGACCGACCTCGTCACCAACGACCACTATCTGATCACCGACGGCCGCCGCACCCATGTCAACCTCGCGATGGCCGCCGACCTCACCCGCTCCGTCGCGGGCGGCGCACCCTGGCTGCTCCTGGAGCACTCCACCAGCGGCGTCAGCTGGCAGCCCCGCAACCCCGCCAAGCGCCCGGGTGAGATGGCCCGCAACAGCCTCGCGCATGTCGCGCGCGGCTCCGACGGGGCCATGTTCTTTCAGTGGAGGCAGTCACGCAGCGGCGCGGAGAAGTTCCACTCGGCGATGGTGCCGCACGCCGGTACGGACTCCCGGGTGTGGCGCGAGGTCGCCGCGCTCGGTGCCGGCCTCGGCCTGCTGAGCGGTGTCCGCGGCACCCGGACCGTCGCGGACGCGGCCATGCTCTGGGACTGGCAGTCCTGGTGGGCGCAGAAGCTGGAGTGGCGCCCGAGCGAGGACCACGACGCCCGCGAGCGCGCCGACACCTTCTACGCCTCGCTGTACGACCGGCATCTCACCGTCGACTTCGCCCACCCGGACACCGATCTTTCCGGGTACCCGCTGGTCGTCGTCCCGGCCCTCTACCTCGCCACCGAGGAGACCGGCCGGAACCTCCGGCGCTACGTCGAGAGCGGCGGCACGCTCGTCGTCTCGTACTTCTCCGGCATCGTCGACACCCATGACTCCGTGCACCCCGGGCCGTACCCGGGCGCCCTGCGGGACGTACTCGGGCTGACGATCGAGGAGTTCTCACCGCTCGGAGAGGGCGGGACGGTCCGCCTGATCACGCCCGAGGGCGCCCCCGAGGGCCCGGAGCTGACCGGCGACCTGTGGTCGGACGTGGTGATCCCGCGCGGTGCCGAGACCGTCTGGTCCTACGCCGACGGCATGCCCGCCGGCCGCCCCGCCGTCACCCGGCACCGCCTGGGCAGGGGCACCGCCTGGTACATCTCCACCCGGCTGTCCGGATCCCATCTCGACGCCGTCCTCGAACGGGCCTGTGACGACGCCCGGATCGCGCCGCGCACCGGCCTCCCGCACGACGTCGAGGTCGTACGGCGCACCGGCGACAGCGGCACGTACCTCTTCGCGATCAACCACACCCGGGACGACGCGAAGCTGCCGCTCGACGGCCCCGGCACCGAACTTCTCACCGGCGAGCACGCCGTGGGCCACCTCGCCGTTCCGGCGGGCGCGGTCAGGGTCGTACGCCTCGACGGCTGAGGTGCCCACCCGCGTCCCGAACCGCCGCGGTCCCGGCGCCGTGTACGGGAAGCCCGCCCGGACCGCCGTCGGCGGCAGCGGACGGGACCCGGCAGTTCCGCCCTCCGGCACACGTGGGAGGACCAGGCGCTGTTCGACCACAACGCGACGCTGCTTCCGGCAGCGAGCTGGTGCTCCCACCGGTGGGAACCGGGGAGTCCGCGCAGCCTGGTGCTGTGACCGGAAAGGTTCACCGGCTCGCGCCGCCCGGCACGGCACCTCGCCGCGTTGTCGCATCACCCGAGTACATCCAGTACGCGGTGCGATGCTCCGCCTTGCGATGCACCGCACCGGACGCCGCGAGCTTCCCGGCAAACCCTTCCGGTCACAGCACTAGACGGTATCGAGCGGCGCGCTGCGCCACTTCCACGAGGTGACGCGCTCGCGCCCGGGCAGCTCGGCCCGGCCGGTGGACCAGAGCAGGACGGTCCACCGGTCGGCGTCGTCCGGGGCGTCAGGGAACAGCCGGGCCAGCGCGCGGTCGCACAGGTCCGCGGGTGGCGCCCAGGGGATGTCCAGGCCTTGGACGACATCGTGCGTATGGACCAGGGTCTCCACGATTCCCATGGCCGCGAAGCCCTCCGGGTCGGACACCCCGTACGAGTGGTAGGAGCGGACGTCCGCCGCGGTCGTCCGTACCATCGCCGTCAGCAGGGCGCCGCTCGCTTCCAGGGTCTGGAGCAGGCCGATCGGCCCTGCGTCGGGGTTCGCGAAGATCGAATTCGCCGGGCCGCCCTTGCGGTCGGCTCCCCAGCGGTACGGCACCTCGCGGTCCAGCGACGGCTTCTTCGGGCCCAACTGGGCCGCGTACGCGAAGAGATCATCGTTCAGGTGCTCCACCGTCTCCCAGGAGTCCCACTCCAGCGTCCCGGCGGGCGCCCGCCAATGGTCCTCAGGAACCCGGCGGAGCGCGGCGAGCGCGAGGTGGACGGCCGTGGTCACATCATCGGCGGTGACGGGCAGCCGCGTCGCGGTCAGCGCCGCCCGTTCGGCAGCGCTGCACTCCACGCAGAACTCATTGCCCTCGGGGTCGGCGAGCGTCGCCCAGCCCCGGCCGTTGGGCTTGCGATGGTCGCCGACGAGCGTGGCACCGAGGGCGAGCAGCCGCTCGACCTCCTCGTCCCGGGTGCGGTCCTGCGGCTGGATGTCCAGATGGACGCGGTTCTTGACGCTCTTCGGCTCGGGTACCGAAATGAACAGCAGCGCGGCACCGGGGGTCGCGACGAGCGCCTCGGGATCACCGGGCGCATCGTCGTCGTGCAACCGGGCACCGAGCACCTCGGCCCAGAAACTGCCGAGCTTGTAGGCGTCGGCACAGTCGATGGTGATGTGGCGTACGAGTGAAGTCATGCGGTCACTCTCGCTGTTGACGGGCGGCCGGTCCAGCCGGTTTCCGGAGGCGGGGACCGCGGCGGCGCAGCCTCCGCTCAGAGCCCCGGCGGGCCGCTGCCGGCCCCGGACGGATGCGGAGGAGCACCGTCCGGGTGGTCGCCGGAGAGCGGGAGAGTGAGAGGGGACGGCCGAGGTGCAGGAAGCACGGTGCGGTGTCGCGGGCCGGGACGTGGTCCTCCGGCGGGCGGGCGGCCCAGGGGCGGGTCCGCGGGCCCGGCTTCCGCAACCGCGGGTGTCCTCCGGGGGCGGCGCGGGAAGACGACGGCGAGTATCCCGGCCGCGGTCAGCGTGATCAGACCGGCGACGGCCGAGATCCGGATCCCTAAGGAGACATTGGGCAGGAGGAACCCCACGGCATCGAGACCGAAGGCCGCCGCGGTGACCATGGCCAGCGAGGCGGCGACGCGGTTGAGGCGGGTGTCCAGGGCCTCGGCACGCTGAGACGACGCGGCCAGCAGCGAACTGCCGACATAACCGAGCAGTTTGTCGGCTCGTTCGTGGGTGCCGTCCAGTCCGATGGACTCGCGGGCGGCCAGGTAGGTGGACCGGTGGTTCTGCGTGGACTCTATGCGGTAGCTGTCGAGATGGTGGTAGTCCGACCAGACGCCGTCGAGGAAGCGGCGGAACGCATGGACGTCGACGCTCCTGGCCTGGCCGGCGGCCAGGTCCGCGAGGATACGGCGGCCGCCCACCAGGGCACCGACGAGCAGCGACTGCTGTGCCACCGCGATATCCGTGGGTTCCGTCATGGTCAGCAGATCCAGCAGCCCGGTCCCGGGATCGGCGTCCCAGGCGTAGGTGTACGGCAGGAGCACACGGCAGGCCGGTCCCGAGCTGAGCGCAGGAACGCGTGGATCGGGCTGCCAGGGCGGCGCCTGGGTGACGAAATGGCAGTTGTACCGCGCCGACCGGCGGTCCACCGGTGCCTGCTCGCCACTGAGGGCGAGATCCGGCCGCAGGACGAGGTCCTTGATCAGCCCGCTGCGTACCGCGGCGGTGAGCACCGCCGTGAGGAGAGAGGAGTCCGCCTCGCGCAGCTGCCGGTTGATCCGCGCGTCGAACGCATCGAGGTCGTGGAGGGACAGCTCCCGGAGGTCCACGTCATGGCGCAGGGCGTAGGCCACCAGGATGCTGCCCGCGCTCAGGATCCGCGCATGACAGCCTACGATCTCGGTTCCGGGCAGGGTGATCTTCGTGGTGATCAGCCCGGTCAGGTCCAACTCGATCGTGAAGTCCGGGTTGTACGCGAGCGTTCCGAGCTCTCCGGTGAACGGCCGCAGTTCGCCGTGATCCGGCACGGTGACGGACTCCAGAGCGAGGACGGGCAGACTGTGGTGCAGTGGGTACGCCCGGCTCTGGAGATGGAGCACGTCGGTCATCCGGCTGCCCCGGCCTCTTCGGGAACGTTCCACGACACGGCGACGTACTCGGGAATCAGGTCGGACTCGGGCACGATCACCTGGTCGAGATACCGGCGTTGCAGGTCCTCGGGCCCACGGTCCTCGATCTCTGTGCCGAGCAGCGAGGTCAGCTCGTCATGGGTGAGATAGGCGGCTTCCTCGGGGACCGAACGACTCCGGAACCAGTCCCGCTGATCGGCGAGCACCTGGCTGCCCGCGGCCGCCGCCGGCCAGTAGCTGACGGCGGTGACCGCACACGAGTCGAAGGCCGCGCCGAGGCCGACCACTGCGCGCGCGGCCTCCGGCGACAGATAGAAGACCAGCCCTTCGGCCACGTACGCCACCGGCCGGCCGTCGGCCAGTTCGCGTACCAGCGACGAGAGTTCGTCCCGTCCGGCTCGGCTGCCGAGGTCCACCGGCAGATGCCGGACGTCGCGCTCCGGCAGGACTCCGGACGCCACCAGCTTCGCCACGCGCCGCTGCTTGGCCTCGATCATGTCCGGCAGGTCCACCTCCAGCGCCACCTTGAAGGGGAGCAGCCACGGGTACGAGGAGAAGCCGGCGCCGCACACCACGAGCACCGTGTCGGGATCCTTGCGCAGCGCGGCTGCAAGAGTGTCCATGATGTACCGTCCGCGCAGCGACACGACCAGGTCGTCGTGCGGATACACGACGTCGGCGAACTCGTTCCACAGGGCGCGCACCGCCGGCCGGTCGCTGTCCGGGATCCACGCGGCTGCCAGCGGGTCCTCCGCGAGATCGGGCTGCCGGGCCCGGGATTCGTTGACGAGAAAGGCGGTCAGCTCAACTCCACGGTGCATTGCTGCGTACTCCAGAGATCATGGGTGTGTTGTCCCGTGAGCCACGGTCGCGCCGGACGGCTCGTCAACTGCGGCCCGGGGGAGTGTCTTTGACGCGCCGCAGCGGACCGCACGGGAACGGTGCGGGCGAGGGGCGACGAGGGGGCGGGCAGGCCGTATGCGGCAGTCCCGGCAGGATGGAGCCGGGAGGGTGGGAGTGATGCCGAGACCGTCCGGCACATGGTCTCCCCCGAGATCGCCAGCGGATGTGATCAGGTCTCACATAGTAGGTGCCCGGGCCGGGCACCCGCCAGGGAGCGTGGCACGGGGCGGTGTGGGCCGTGGGGTTCCGGCCACCGTGCCCGGGTGGACAGAAAAATGCGGGGAGCCGCCCTGAGGCAGCTCCCCGCACCGAAGAGACCGATACGTCCGGTCCGTCGCCGGACCGGACGGATCTACACGCTCGGCCAGGCCTCCGACACGGCCTTGCGGGCGGCCTCGAAGTCGACCTCCCGGCCCTCGTCGGCCAGCGCCGCCCCCAGTGCGGCGATCGAGGACTGCACCGCGCCCCGGGTCGCGTCCACACCGTAGTGATTGACCCGGATCATCTCCTTGGACAGCGCCCCGCCGCCCGCGATCAGCGGCAGCGAGGGGTCGGCGGCGAGCGCCTTGGCGACCAGCCCGGAGGCGTCGACTCCGGCCGGGGCGCGCAGCGTTGTGGCGACGGGCGCCGCGTCCTTCGCCTCGTGCACATACGGCGCCAGACCGCCGCCGAGCGCCACGGCGCCTGCCCGCGTCGCCGCGGCGGCCGCGGCGTGCCGCGCCATAAGCGGCTGGAGGCCCTCCGTCTCGATCCGCTCCAGGCACGCCTCCAGCGCCAGCATCTCCAGCTGTGCGGGGGCGTGCAGGAGCGCCTGGCGGCCGCCGTCGATCCAGCGCTCCTTCCAGTCCAGCAGCGAGAGGTATGAGTGGCGCGGGGCCTCGGGGTTGGCGGCGATCCGCTCCCAGGCGCGCTCGCTCACCGACACCGCCGACACCCCGGCCGGGCCGCCCATCGCCTTCTGCGCACCGATCACGCACAGGTCGACGCCCCACACGTCCGGCAGCAGCGGCTCGGCGCCCACCGAGGCGACCGCGTCCAGCATGAAGAGGGCTCCGTGCGCCCGGACGACCTCGCCGATCTCGGCGACCGGGTTGGTGTTGCCGGTCGCCGCCTCCGCGTGGACCACCGAGACGAAGTCGATCTCCGGGTGCGCGGCGAGCGCCTGCGCGACCTGGTCGGCGGTGACCGCCGTGTGGAACGGCACCGCGAGATCGATGACATTGGCACCGCAGTCCCGCAGCCAGTTGCCGAAGGTCTGCCCGTACGGCCCCGTGACCACGTTCAGCGCGGTCGAGCCGGGCCGGGCGCCGCCCCGGATGCAGCCTTCGAGGGGAAGCAGCGCCTCGCCCTGCATGATGACGACGTCCTGCTCGGTGGCGAGCAGACCGGCCACCCGGCGCTCGATGGCAGCGAAGTGCGCGGCGGTGAGCGGGGCGAGGTCGAGGAGGGGGTGCGTCACGGTGGTGCTCTCTTCGGATCGGGTCGGCCTGCGGTTCGGCGTACGGACGGTGCTTCCGTCGAGAGTACCCAGAGCCCCGGAGACCGCCCCTCGTACAGTGCTGCCATGAGCGATCACAAGGCGCAGCCGGTGCTGCACGTGAAGGGGCGGGTGCTCGTCGGTCCCGACGACGTCAGGGACGAGCTGTGGGCGGTCGGCGGGCGGATCTCGTACGAGCGGCCGCCCGGCGCGGACGCGGCGGAGACCGTTACCGGCTGGGTGCTGCCGGGCCTCGTCGACGCCCACTGCCATGTGGGGCTCGACCACCACGGCCCGGTCGACGCCGCCACCAGCGAGAAGCAGGCGCTGACGGACCGGGAGGCCGGCACGCTGCTCATCCGGGATGCCGGATCGCCCTCCGACACCCGGTGGATCGACGACCGGGAGGACCTTCCCAAGATCGTCCGGGCCGGCCGCCACATCGCCAGGACCCGCAGGTACATCCGGAACTACGCCCATGAGATCGAGCCCGGAGACCTGGTGGCGTACGTCGCACAGGAGGCGCGGCGCGGCGACGGCTGGGTGAAACTGGTGGGTGACTGGATCGACCGCGACGCCGGCGACCTGACCGCCTGCTGGCCGCGCGGCGAGGTCGAGGCCGCCATCGCCGAGGCGCACCGGCTCGGCGCCCGGGTCACCGCGCACTGCTTCGCCGAGGCCGCCCTCGTCGATCTCGTCGAGGCCGGGATCGACTGCATCGAGCATGCGACGGGTCTGACCGAGGACACCATTCCGCTCTTCGCCGAGCGCGGTGTCGCGATCGTCCCGACGCTGGTCAACATCGCCACGTTCCCGGACCTCGCGGCGGGCGGCGAGGCCAAGTTTCCTCGCTGGTCGGCGCATATGCGGCAGCTCTACGAGCGCCGCTACGACACCGTGCGCGCGGCGTACGACGCCGGGGTGCCGATCTTCGTGGGGACCGACGCGGGGGGCTCGCTGGCCCATGGGCTGGTGGCGGACGAGGTCGCCGAACTGGTCGAGGCGGGGATCCCGGCGCGCGAGGCGCTGTCCGCGACGGCCTGGGGTGCGCGTGCCTGGCTGGGGCGGCCGGGGCTCGAGGAGGGCGCCCCGGCGGACCTGGTGGTGTACGACGAGGACCCGCGGGTGGACGTACGGGTGCTGGCGGCACCGCGCCAGGTGGTGCTGAACGGTCGCGTGATCGGCTGACGCCGCTCCGTCCCGGCACATGGCCGGGTTGACAGCCCCGTGACGGAACACCGCTCCTGCTCGTTGCAGCACGTTTGCGCACACTCCGGCGCGGTCGGCCGAAATCCCGCACGCGCTCAACGGATCGGGTGACACAGGAGAACAACACAGGAACAGGCGTACCGAGATATTCGAATACAGGCGCGGAAACCCCCCTTTGGAGTGAACTCGCCTCAGCTGTGCGCCAGTTCACTCTCTGTGCGTAAAGATTCACGGAGTCGAGGCCACCGGTGCCCGCGATGTCCCCCATTGGGCGGCGCCGGTGGCTCCATGTCTCTTGTGGGGGTTCCACCATCTTGAACAGCAACACCTTCCGCCTCGCCGCCCTGGCGGTCGCCGCCGCGCCCGTCGCCCTGCTGGTCGCCGTCCCGGCGCACGCCACCGGGGCCACCACGACCACCGGCGGCGGGAAGGCGAGCGCGGCCGTACTCCGTGCCGCACTCGATGTCTCACTCATGAACAAGACGGTCGATGTGCCGCTCCGGGCCTCGCTCAACGAGGTGCACGCACCGGCGAGCGCCGAGGAGACCGCGCTCAGCGTGCGGCTCGACGGCGTGAACCGCGGGCGGCCGTTCAGCGTGCTGCGTGCCGATGTCGCCACGGCGGACGCCACCGTCGACAAGCACCGGGCGGAGGCCCGCAGTAATCTGGCCAAGGCCCGTGTCCATGTGCCCGGACTGCCGTTCCTCTCGCTCGTACAGGTCGAGAAGGTCACTTCCAAGGCGGTCTGCGAGGTGGGCCGCAGGCCCGTGGCCGAATCGAACGTGCTGGGCCGGATCTCGGTCCTCGGCAAGCGGGTCACGCTCACTGCGGGAGGCCCCACGCGGGTCCGTGTGCCGCATGTGGGCGAGGTGACGCTCGACCTGTCGAAGACGCAGACCACCTCGCGTACCGCCGCGGCCGTCGCGCTCCGGCTGACGGTGTCCGTCAACCCGCTCGATCTGAACGTCGCCGACGTCAAGGGCGAGGTCACGCTCGCCGAGGCGGCCTGCGAGACCCCGAAGGGCGGCAGGCCGACGAAGCCGGGGGGCGGCAGTGACGGCGGCTCGGACGACGGCGGGACCACGGGCGGCAGCGGCGACGGCGGGACCACGGGCGGCTCGGGTGACGGCGGAACCAGCGGCGGTGGCGACGGGGGAACCACCACCACCGGGGGCAGCGGCGACGGCGGCACGGACGTGAAGCCCCAGACCGGGACCGGCCACGCCCCGGCGGCAGTCGACACGAGCCTCGCGGAGACCGGAAGCAGTTCCACGACCCCGTACATCGCGGGTGGTGCGGCCCTGCTGCTGGCCCTCGGCGCGGGCGCCACGGTTGTGGCCCGCAGGCGCGGCGCGCAGGACTGACCCGACCGGGCCCGAGGGGGCGGCCGGAGGCCGTAGGGGCAAGCGGGGCCAAAGGGGGGGGCGGGGAGCGGCGTGCACGCAGGGGCACGCCGCTCCGCGCTCCTGCGGGGGGATCAGCCGGCTGCCGTGCCCGTTCCGTTCACCGGCCGACGAGCAGCAGTGCCTGATCGAGCGCCTGCAGGAAACGGTTGGTCGTCGCACGGTCGCGCACGGCCAGCCGCAGCCACCCGGGGCCGAGCCCCGGGAACGTGTCCCCGCGCCGCGCTGCGAACCCCAGCGTCCGCAGACGCTCCCGTACCTGTGCCCCCCGCTCCAGCCGGACCAGCACGAACGGCCCCTCGGCCGGTTCCGCGACCCGCACCTCGGTGAACTCCGTGAGCCCGGCGATCAAATGGGCCCGGTCCACCGCGATCCGGTCCGCCGCCGCGGCCGCCTCGACCAGCGCCCGCGGTGCCATGCACGCCTCGGCCGCCGCCAGCGCCGGGGACGACACCGGCCACAGCGGCTGCGCCGCCTGCAGCGTGCCGATGGTCTCCGGGGCGGCCAGGACATAACCGATCCGCAGACCTGCCAGCCCCCACGTCTTGGTGAGGCTGCGCAGTACGACGAGGCCGGGGATGTCCGTACGACCGCACAGCGCCTCGCGCTCGCCCGGCACCGCGTCCATGAACGCCTCGTCGACCACCAACGTCCTTCCGGGGCGTGCCAGTTTCTCCAGTGCGGCCGCCGGATGCAGGACCGACGTCGGGTTGGTCGGATTGCCGACCACCACCAGATCGGCCTCCTCGGGCACGGTGGCAGGATCCAGCCGGAAACCGTCCTCGGGGCGCAGCAGCACCCGCCCCACCTCGTGCCCGGCCGCGCGCAGAGCCGCCTCGGGCTCGGTGAACTGCGGATGCACCACGACCGGCCGCCGGGCCGGCAGCGCCCGCGCGATCAGCACGAAAGCCTCGGCCGCACCCGCCGTCAGCAGCACCCGCTCCACCGGCAGCCCATGGCGCTCCGCGACCGCGGCCCGCGCCCGGTCCCCGTCCGGATAGGCGGCGAGGGTGCAGAGAGAGGCGGCTATGCGTTCCTTCAACCAGCCCGGGGGCGTATCCGTGCGCACATTGACGGCGAGATCGGTCAGATTGCGGCCGCGCACCTCCGCGTCACCGTGATGACGCAGATCGTGCCCGCCCGCGCTGTTCACATCGGGACTCTCAGTGGGAGTGTGCATGACTTCCAAGGGGGTGTGGGGGGTGAGTTCATGACCGTGGGGGTGGAGCGACAGCAGGACGACTATGTGCCCGGCACCGGGTTCCACGCAACGGTCGGATCCGGATGCGCGTGCGACACCCGCCGGGCCAGCGCACACGTCACCTTTCCCACCCGCCCGCGGGGGCTCGACTTCCGCTTCGGCACGAGCAGTTCCTCCGCGCCGACGAGAGCCGCCGCCTCCGCGACCGACGGGGTACCGGTCGCGGACAGCGAGGCGCCCGACGGATTCGGTACGACGACCGCGGCCAGCTCGTCCGCGCGGTACGCACGCACGGGTACGCCCAGCCGCGCCGCCGCCCCGACGATGCCCGGCTCGCCCGCCTTGGCGTCGACGGTCGCCAGCTCCACGACGCAGCGCGCCGGGAACCCGGCCTCGCGCAGCACGGAGGAGACGAGCTCCAGCACCTCGTCGACCGTCACGCCGCTGCCCGACCCGACCCCGACGACCAACTGCGCCGCGGGCGGCCGGGTCGCCCGGCGCGTGCGGACCGGCGGTGTCACCCCGCGGCCCACTCCACGAACCGCCGGGCGATGCCCGGTGCCGAAGCCCAGTGCGTATGCAGATAGCTGGCATGGATGCCCTGCTGCACAAAGCCCTCCACACGCCGCTCCGGCAGATGCATGCCCCACGCGGGAGCGGCACCGGCACCCGGCTCCAGCACCGTCCGGTGGAACTCGTGCCCGCGCAGCCGGGTGCCGGCCGCGGCCAGCGGACTGTCGGTGATCGCGACGGCCTCCCGGTAGCCGAGCGTCAGCCGCTCCGACATCCGGCCCTCGGCGTCGAGCACCCCGCACATGGGCAGTCCGTCGAGCGAACGCGACAGATAGAGCAGCCCCGCACACTCCGCGGCGACGGGCGCCCCGGTGGCCGCCAGATCGGCAACGGCCTTGCGGAGCGGTTCGTTGGCGGACAGCTCCGGGGCGTACACCTCCGGGAACCCGCCACCGATGACGAGCCCACGGGTGCCCTCGGGCAGCGCCTCGTCCCGCAGGGGATCGAACGTCACGACATCGGCCCCGGCGGCGGCGAGGAGCTCGCTGTGCTCGGCGTAGGAAAAGGTGAACGCGGGCCCGCCGGCAACGGCGACGACGGGAGCGACGCCCTGTGGCGACGCAGCCCCGCCCGGCGTGCTCTCCGGCCCGCCCGGGTGGAGGTCCGGCCCGTCCGGCGATCGAGCACCGGGGTCCGGTGCGGAGCCGCGGTCCGGGGAGGGTGCGGGCAGGGGAGCAGGTCCGCCGCGGGCGCCCCCCACCCGCACCGGGCCCACCGCCGCCTCCGGATCCCACGCCTCCGCCGCCACAGGCGTCCCCGGCGCCGACCGAGCCAGCCTCATCAGCGCTTCCAGGTCGCACCCTCCCGCCACCTGCGCCCCCATCGCCGCGACGGCTGCCATCGCATCGCCGCGCCGTTCGGCCACCGGTACCAGCCCCAGGTGCCGCGAGGGCGTGGCCACCTGCTCGGCCCTCCGCAGTACCCCCATCACCGGCACGCCGGACTCGTCGAGCGCATCCCGGAGCAGCATCTCGTGCCGGTCCGAGCCGACCTTGTTGAGGATCACCCCGCTGATCCGTACTTCCGGGTCCCACGAGGCGAAACCGTGCACCAGGGCGGCCACGGACCGGGACTGCGACGACGCGTCCACGACGAGCACCACGGGCGCCCGCAGCAGCTTCGCCACATGTGCGGTCGACGCCAGTTCGCCCTGCCCGGACGCCCCGTCGTACAGCCCCATCACGCCTTCGACGATCGCCAGGTCGCATCCCCGGGCCCCGTGCGCGAACAGCGGAGCGATCAACTCCGGCCCGCACATGTACGCGTCGAGGTTGCGCCCCGCCCGCCCGGTGGCCAGCGAGTGGTAGCCGGGGTCGATGTAGTCGGGGCCGACCTTGTGCGGCGACACGGCGAGACCGCGCTGCGCGAACGCCGCCATGAGCCCCGTCGCCACGGTGGTCTTGCCGCTTCCGGAGGCCGGCGCGGCAATGACCAGTCGCGGAATCATCACCACTCGATGCCCCTCTGGCCCTTCTGGCCGGCGTCCATCGGGTGCTTCACCTTCGTCATGTCGGTCACCAGATCAGCGGCCTCGACGAGCTTCTCCGGGGCATGGCGACCGGTGATCACCACATGCTGGGTGCCGGGGCGGTTGCGCATCACGTCGACGACCTCGTCGGTGTCGATCCAGCCCCAGTGCATCGGATACGCGAACTCGTCGAGGACATACAGCTTGTACGTCTCGGCGGCCAGGTCGCGTTTGACCTGCTCCCAGCCCTCCCGGGCCTTCTCCTCGTTGTCGAGCTGATTGTCCCGCTGCACCCACGACCAGCCCTCGCCCATCTTGTGCCAGGCGACCGTGCCGCCCTCACCGCTCGCGCCGAGCACCTTCAGCGCGTTCTCCTCGCCGACCTTCCACTTCGCCGACTTGACGAACTGGAACACCCCGATCGGCCAGCCCTGGTTCCAGGCCCGCAGCGCGAGTCCGAAGGCGGCCGTCGACTTGCCCTTGCCGATGCCGGTGTGGACGAAGAGCAGCGGGCGGTTGCGGCGCTGACGGGTGGTGAGT
Organism: Streptomyces sp. NBC_00316; assembly: GCF_036158715.1. Lineage (NCBI taxonomy): Bacteria > Bacillati > Actinomycetota > Actinomycetes > Kitasatosporales > Streptomycetaceae > Streptomyces > Streptomyces sp. NBC_00316. The sequence continues at coordinate 6,762,710 of NZ_CP108023.1, forward strand.
CCGTCGTCCGGCACGTTGGTCGGCTGTCCCTGCGGCATCAAGCGGCCCTTCTGCTGGGTGTGTTGGTTCCCCGGACGTCCCTGATCAGTCCGGCGATCGAGTCGGCGCGCAACTCGTCGAGAGTGACGGCGGTGCCGCCGAGATCGCGGGCGAGTGCGGTGGCCAGCCCGAGTCGCACATGCCCCGACTCGCAGTCCACCACCACGGATGCGGTGCCCTGCGCCTCGTGCAGGCGCGCGGCCCGCGCCGCCAGCGCCACCGGCTCCGGGCCGCCGGTCGCCCGCCCGTCCGTCACCACGACCAGCAGCGGCCGCCGCGACGGGTCGCGCAGCCGCTCCACCCGCAGGACGTCATGGGCCCTCAGCAGCCCGGCCGCCAGCGGGGTACGCCCACCGGTCGGCAGGGTCTCCAGCCGTGCTGCGGCCGCGTCCACGGACGACGTCGGCGGCAGCGCGACCTCGGCGGTCCTGCCGCGGAAGGTGATCAGACCGACCTTGTCCCGCCGCTGGTAGGCGTCCAGCAGCAGCGACAGCACCGCGCCCTTCACCGCGGCCATCCGCTGCCGGGCGGCCATCGACCCGGAGCCGTCCACGACGAAGAGCACCAGGTTGCCCTCGCGCCCCTCCCTGGTGGCCTGCCGCAGATCGTCGCGCCGCACCACGAGGCCGCGCCCGGTGCGTCCGCGCGCATGCTGGTGCGGGGCGGCGGCCTGCACGGTCGCGGCCAGATGCAGCTTGGTCAGGGCCCCCTCGGGGCGCCGTGCGCCGGTGGTGCGACCGTGTTCGGTACGTGCCCGGGACCGTCGCCCCGCCGCGCCCTCGCCGATCCCCGGCACGCTGAGCATCTTCGTACGGTACGGCTCGGCAGCACGTACCGGCTGCTGCTCACCGCCCCCGGCCGGGCGGCCCTGCGAGGGGAGTCCGGGCGTGTCGCCGTCCCCCGCACCGGACTGCGGCGGCGTGTCGGGGGCGTCCCCCTGCGGGGGCTGCCCACCCCCGCCGGGCCCGTCCGGATCCGGGTCGTCCCCTTCCCCCTCACCGCTGTTCTGCTGCAGCGTGTCGTCGAGCCTGTCCTCGTCGAGACCGGGCGCGTCGAACGGGTTGCGGCGACGCCGATGGGGGAGTGCGAGGAGGGCGGCCTGCCGGACGTCCTCGGCGAGTACGTCGGTACGTCCGGCCCACGCAGCCAGTGCGGTCGCCGTGCGGGCCATCACGATGTCGGCCCGCATCCCGTCGACCTCGAAGGCCGCACAGGTGGCGGCGATCTGTCGCAACGCACGGTCCCCGAGCGCCACCTGGGGAAGCAGCGCCCGCGCGGCGACGATCCGCTCCCGCAGCGCTCCCTCCTCCTCGGCCCAACGGCCGGCGAACCCGGCGGGATCGTCGTCGTACGCGAGCCGCCGCCGCACCACCTCGACCCGCTGGTCCGTCTCGCGCGACGCCGCGACCTCGACGGTCAGACCGAACCGGTCGAGCAACTGCGGCCGCAACTCGCCCTCTTCGGGGTTCATCGTCCCGACGAGAAGGAAGCGCGCGGCATGCCGTACGGAGACGCCTTCGCGCTCCACGTACGAGGCACCCATGGCGGCCGCGTCGAGCAGCAGGTCCACCAGGTGGTCGTGGAGCAGGTTGACCTCATCGACGTAGAGGATCCCGCGATGCGCATCGGCGAGGAGCCCCGGCTCGAAGGCCTTCACCCCGTCGGCGAGCGCCCGCTCGATATCGAGCGCACCGACGAGCCGGTCCTCGGAGGCCCCCACCGGCAGCTCAACGGTCCGCGCCGCCCGCGACACGCCGCCCCCGGCCTCATGGGGCCCATCGGGACACGCCGGATCGGGCGCCCCGGGATCACACGAGAACCGGCACCCGGCGACAACGGGAACCTCCGGCATCAGCGCGGCAAGGGCCCGCACGGCGGTGGACTTGGCGGTCCCTTTCTCGCCACGGACGAGCACGCCACCGACAGCGGGCGACACGGCGTTCAGCAGCAGCCCGAGCCGCAGATCGTCCTGCCCGACGATGGCGGTGAAGGGGTACGCGGTACTCACAAAGTCTCCTCGACGACGTCATCCATCCAAGAACCGGTGCCCCGGTCACGGGGCGGGGCGGGCAGGGCAACAAGGCCCGCCGCACACGCCCCCCTCACGAGCACTCCCCGGTCACCGCGGCCCCACGGGCCACCGGCACCACCGGCGCCCCGGGGCCCACGAACGGCAACCCCCCGGGTACCCCCGCCTCGATCAGCCTCAGCAGCGCGTCCGTGTCCGCATGCTCCTCGATCAAGTCCCCCAGCCGGTCAAGCTGTTCCTCCCGCAGTGCCCCGAAACTCGTGTCCGGCGCCGGCACGAACCGCCGCCCCGCCGCCGTCGCGACCTCCGCCAGGAAGCGCCGCCGGAACGCATCGCTCTCCAGCGACCCGTGCCAGTGCGTCCCCCATACGGCGCCCACCCGGCACCCGTCCAGGAACGGCTCGCCGCCCCGCACATCGGCGACCCCGTGATGGATCTCGTACCCCTCCACCCGCTCCCCGAGGGCCGAACCGACCGGCCGGGCCAGGGTCTTCTCCCGGTCGAAGCGGATCCGTACCGGAAGCAGCCCGAGCCCCTCGACCTGCCCGGCCCGCGACTCCACCTCGTCCTCGATCCGCTCCCCGAGCACCTGGAAACCGCCGCAGATGCCGAGTACCGGCAGCCCCTGCGCCGCCCGCCGCAGCAGCGCGTCGGCCAGCCCGCGTTCGCGCAGCCAGGCCAGCGCCTTCACCGTGCCGCGGGTGCCGGGCACGATCACCAGATCCGCGTCGGCGAGCTCCTCCGCCCGGTCCACGAACCGCACCACCACCCCCGGTTCGGCGGCCAGCGCGTCCACATCGGTGAAGTTCGACATCAGCGGCACCGCGCACACGGCGACCCGCAGCACGTCCTCGCCGTGCGGCGGCGCGACGACCGACTCGCGTACGGCTCCGCGCAGCGAGACCCGCAGCCCGTCCTCCTCGTCGATGCCCAGCCCGTGGGCGAACGGCAGCACCCCGTACGTCGGCCGCCCGGTCAGCCCGTACAGCATGTCGAGCCCCGGCTCCAGCAGCGAGACGTCGCCGCGGAACTTGTTGACCAGATAGCCCGCGATCAGCGCCTGGTCCTCGGCGCTCAGCAGCGCCGTGGTACCGAAGAACGAGGCGAAGACGCCGCCACGGTCGATGTCGCCGACCACGACCACTGGGAATCGCGCGGCCCGCGCGATCCCCATGTTCACGATGTCGGTGCGCCGCAGATTGATCTCGGCCGGGCTGCCCGCCCCCTCGCAGATCACGGCGTCATACGTGCCCCGAAGCTGCTCCAGGCAGTCCACGACCGTGGAGAGAAGCGTCTCCTGCCGCCCCCCGTGGTAGCCGCGCGCGCTCATCTCGCCCACCGGCCTGCCCATCAGGACGACCTGGCTGGAGCGGTCGCTGCCGGGCTTGAGCAGCACCGGGTTCATCAGCGCAGTCGGCTCCACCCGGGCGGCCTGCGCCTGCATCGCCTGCGCGCGTCCGATCTCCGCGCCCTCGCGGGTGACGAACGAGTTCAGCGACATGTTCTGCGCCTTGAAGGGTGCGACCTTCACACCCTGGCGCACCAGCCAGCGGCAGATGCCTGCCGTGACGACGCTCTTGCCCGCGTCCGACGTGGTTCCGGCGACCAGCAGTCCACCGCTCATTTCCCTCTCCGTCCCGCGGCCGGGAGCCGCCCCGCGGGCGACCGCCGTCCCGCGATCAGCCGGCCCGCCGCGCACACGCCGAGGGCCAGCACCCCCACCCGGCGCGACAGCCGCACCGCACGTTCGATGTCCTCGGTCGCCACCGCACGGCCGGCCGTGCCGTTCAGCACCGGCCGGTGCTCGACCCGGCCGCCGTACGCGAGGGTTCCGCCCAGCCGTACGCCGAGCGCGCCCGCGAACGCCGCCTCCACCGGCCCGGCGTTGGGGCTCGGGTGCTTGCCTGCGTCGGCCCGCCAGGCCCGTACCGCCTGCCGTGGCAGCCCCCCGGCAACCACGGCGAGCGCAGCCGTGAGCCGGGCGCCGGGCCAGCCCACGACGTCGTCGAGCCGGGCCGAGGCCCAGCCGTAGCGCAGATGGCGCGGCGATCTGTGCCCGACCATGGCGTCCAGGGTGTTGACGGCCCGGAAGGCGACGAGCCCGGGCACACCGCCCAGGGCACCCCACACCAGCGCGCCGACCACCGCGTCCGAGGTGTTCTCGGCGACGGACTCGACCACGGCGCGGGCGATCTGCGGCCCGTCGAGGCACTGCGGATCGCGTCCGCACAGATGGGGGAGCCGCTCACGGGCCCGTTCGATGTCACCGGCGGCCAGCGCGCCGCCGATGGCACGCGCCTCGCGCCCCAGCGACGTACCGCCGACGACGGACCAGGTGGCGGCCGCGGTCAGTACGACGGAGACGACGGGACGACGGCGTACGGCACGGGCGGCCAGCGCGGCCCCGCCCGCGGCGCCTCCGGCGCAGACCAGGGTGTGCAGTGCGCCCCATCCGCGGTGGTCGCGCCACAGCCGGCGCTCGACGCCCGCGGCGGCCCGCCCGAACGCGGCGACCGGATGGCCCCGGCGGGGATCACCGAGCAGCAGGTCGCCGATCAGGCCGGCCGTGGCGCCGTACGCGAAGATGCGGTCGGCTCGCACAGCTCACCCCGCCGTTGCGCCTCGGAGGACCTTCGTACAGCCGGCTCCCGGTGGGAGCGGCACAGAAACGGACGACGACGCACGGCAGCCGGGCATGGCGATATGTCCTCACTCAGGGTCCGCGCCCTGGTTCGACGTGACCGGCGGCGAGAGTCTCCTGGCTCCCGGATCCGCAGGTCCCCCGGTCTTCCAGCCCGCGTGCGCGCGCCGTGACGTCCGGTGTGGGGGACCGCTCCCCGGTGACAGTGGCGGGACCGCGCCGGATTCGCACCGGCTTCCTCTGCTGTCGCCGTAAATGGCTCCGGCAGTCCACCACGCTCCGCGAACGCCCGTCAACCTGGCGTTGACCTGCGGTGGCGCAGTGTGGGCAGACACACAACGGGCCGGACACACACGAGGTGTGTCCGGCCCGCCGGAGGAGTGCGGCCCGGTGAAGGGCTGCGGGAAGGGGCTCAGGCGACGATCAGATAGATCCCGTACGCCACCGCTGCCGCGCACAGTGCGAAGCAGACGTACGCGCCCGTGCGGGCGAGCACCACGGAACCCCCGGAGGAGCCACCCTGCGCCGCCGGTTCCGGCTGCTTGGAGAGCCCGACGATGCCCAGGGTGAAGAGGCCCACCAGCGCCACGGTGACGACGAGCGAGACGCCGAAGACGGAGCCGAGAGCTGCCCAGTCGATGTTCATGCTGATCTGTCCTTACACCGTGGCCGGCCGCGCCGGATCGGCGACGGTTCCGGCCGGGGCCGGGATGGTGGTCATGAGGTCCGTGGCTGCGTCGGCCGTCACGGTTGCGCCCGCGTCCGCCGTGGCGGCCGCGGCCCCGGTGGGCGGCGGGGTGACGGCCGCGATGGCGGTGGTGACGACCCCCGCCGGTTCGGCTGCCGGGCCGGCCGGGGCGACATCGCCGTGACCGACCGGCTTGCGGCGGGACAGCAGCCAGATGGCGGCGGAACCACCGACCAGAAGGACGGCGACGGCAACGACACCCCAGGTGCCCTGCTTGGTGAGGAACTCCGCGCCCGCACCGACCAGACCGGCGGCCGGCAGGGTCAGACCCCAGGCGACGAACATCCGGGTGGCGGTGGACCAGCGGACCACACCGCCCCGGCGGCCCAGGCCCGCGCCCATCACGGCGCCGGAGCAGGACTGGGTGGTGGAGAGGGAGAAACCGAGGTGCGAGGAGGCCAGGATGACCGTGGCCGCGCTGGTCTGGGCGGCGAAGCCCTGCGGCGGCTTGAGCTCGGTGAGGCCACTGCCCATGGTGCGGATGATGCGCCAGCCGCCCAGGTAGGTGCCGAGCGCGATGGCCATACCGGCGGAGACGATGACCCAGACCGGCGGGTTGGAGCCGGGGGAGAGCACGCCGCCGGTGACCAGGGCCAGGGTGATGATGCCCATGGTCTTCTGTGCGTCGTTGGTGCCGTGGGCGAGCGAGACCAGTCCGGCCGAGGCGATCTGCCCGGCGCGGTAGCCCTTGGCGGTGGCCTTCTCCTGGGCGTCGTTACGGACCTTTCCGCCGATCCGGTACGTCAGCCTGGTCGCGAGCAGCGCCGCGAGACCGGCGACGACCGGGGCGGCGACCGCGGGGAGCAGCACCTTGGTGACGACCGTGCCGCCGTCGACCGACGACCAGCCGGCGGACATCACCGCGGCGCCGATCAGACCGCCGAAGAGAGCGTGGGAGGAACTGGACGGCAGGCCGACCAGCCAGGTCAGCAGATTCCAGAGAATGGCGCCGACCAGGGCCGCGAAGATGACTTCTGTTCGCAGCCCGTTCTCGTTGATGATCCCGCCGGAGATCGTTTTGGCGACCTCCACGGACAGGAACGCGCCGACGAGGTTGAGAGCGGCGGACATGGCCACCGCTGTCTTGGGTTTGAGAGCACCGGTCGAGATGGTGGTGGCCATCGCGTTGGCGGTGTCATGGAAACCGTTCGTGAAATCGAACACTAGAGCTGTCACGATCACAATCGCGAGGAGCAGCGTGATGTGTTCCATTTACCCAGGCAATCGTTCGACGTCATTGGCTCGTGGACCGTAGGCAACCTGGGTGAACGGAAGATGAACTGGACGGGGCACTGGGGTGTCTCCAAACGGATCGAGGTCGTTCGCTTCGTCCGCTGCGCGACGGCCGGGACGGGGCGCAGGGCCTGCGGTGGCCGGATTTCGTCGCCCTGGCCGGCCCGGTGAACCGGCGAACCCGAGGGATGATCCAGCGAAAATCCGGCCAAAAGAGATGTCGGTCACCCTGCGGCCTCCCGCCGCGTCCACGGCACTGCCAGGATCTTGCTCATGAGCGATCGCACCCATGACGCGCAGGAAGTCCACGACGCACAGGACGCCGTCGAACGGGCCTGGTGCGACGTCGTGGCCACGGCCCGCAGGACCGCTGCGGACGGACTGGTCGTCGGAACCTCGGGCAACGTGTCGGCGCGCGTCGGCGACCTCGTCCTGGTCACACCGAGCGGCGTGCCCTACGACCGGCTCCGCCCCGGCGACACCGTCGGCGTCGACCTGCAGGGCAGGCAGGTCCTCGGCGAGCTGGCCCCGACCAGCGAACTCCCGCTCCACCTGGCGGTCTACCGCAACAGCGACGCGGCTGCCGTCGTGCACACCCACGCGGTCCACGCCACGGCCGTCTCCACCCTCGTCCCCGAGGTACCGCTGGTGCACTATGCCGCTGCCATGCTGGGCGGACCCGTCCGTACCGCGGCCTATGCGCGGTACGGAACGCAGGAGCTGGCCGACCGCATGCTGGACGCCCTGCACGACCGCACGGGCTGCCTCCTGCGCAACCACGGGACCGTCACCTACGGCTCCACCCTCGACGAGGCCTACGACCGCACCGCCCAGCTCGAGTGGATGTGCCGGCTCTGGCTCACCGCGAGCTCAGTTCCGGGCCGCTCCCCTTCCCTGCTCACGCGGGCCCAGCTGAACGAGGTCCAGGACGCCCTGAAGGGGTACGGACAGCCCGGCTGACCTCGCGTACCCCGGCTCCCGCCGGCACAGAGGAGGGGCCGGGGCGCGCGGCGGCACCGGACGGCCCCCGTCCACTGGCAGGGCGCGGCACACCCACCGACACTGAAGCCGTGCGCCCGGCTACAGCGACGGCAGCAGCCGTCACCACCGTCCTCGGCGTCGGCGCGGCAGCGGTCGCGGCCGGCCGGTACGCCAGCGACGCCGCCCTCGGGGTGCCGTCGGAGCGCCCCCTTCCCGCGGACCGCAAACTCACCGTGCATGCCACGGCGGCCGGACAGATCACGCTGACCCGCTCCTTCGCCGCGCTCCGGCCCGGTACGTACGGGCTGGTGGGAGACGGCGTCCACGCCGTCGTCGGCCCGGTGATCGAGCAGGCACCGCACGCCGCCGACGCCGTCGTACGCCGGCTGGAACGCGTCAGCAGCGGCAGCCTGGAACCCGGCGTCCAGGTGCGCATCACCCCTGCGGTGTACAGCGGCGACCCCCGCACCGCCCTCGGCCTCGACCACCAGGACGTCGAGATCCCCGGCGAACTCGGGATCCTGCCGGCCTGGTTCCTGCCCGGACCCAGGAGCACCTGGGTCATCACCGTGCACGGCCTCGGCACCACTCGCGAACACCCCATGAACGTCATGGAGTTCCTGCACGGGCTGCGGCTCCCGGTGCTCGACCTGGCCTACCGCGGCGACCCCGGAGCGCCGCGCTCCCCGGACGGCCTCGCCCACCTCGGCGAGTCCGAATGGCGCGACCTGGACGCGGCCATCCGATTCGCCGTGCGGTACGGCGCCGAGAACGTCGTCCTGCACGGCTGGTCGACCGGCGCCTCGATGGCCCTGCACGCGGCCGTGAACTCCGCACTCCGCGACCGGATCTGCGGCCTCGTCCTGGACTCCCCGGTGCTCGACTGGGCCACCACCCTGCGTGCGCTGGCCACCGCCCGGGGCGTTCCGTCCGTGCTGATCCCGCTCGCCGTCCGCGCCGCCCAGGGCCAGACCGGACTGCACGGCGCCCGGCTCCTGGACCCCTCCGTGCCGCAGGTCCTGCACGTCCCCACGCTGATCTTCCACGGCCCCGACGACACCCTGGCCCCCTGGCAGCCGTCCCGCGATCTCGCCGCGCGCCGCCCCGACCTGGTCTCCCTGCAGTCCGTACCGCTGGCTCCGCATGCGGCGATGTGGAATGCCGGTCCGGACCGCTACGAAGAGGCCATGCGGCGCTTCCTCACGCCCCTGATGTGACCTGATGCGAGGGATCATCCGGTTGGTCCGGGCCCGCCCCGCCGCCCGTTCCCCCGCCAATTCGGGTTCCGTTTGGGCTTTCGGGCCGTCAGAGGCAAGACTGCTCCCGTGACGTCCCGTACCCCGCGCGACTCCAGGCTGCGACTTGTCCGCCCGCGATCCCTCGCCACGGCCCGCACGGCCGTGACCACCCGGCGCACCAGGCCGGCCCCCCGGCCGCCGGAGGGCACCCCGCCCCGTGCGGAACTGGCCCGCCAGGCCAGGACCGTGCTGGCCGACGCCGTACGGATCGCCCGCTGGGCCGCCGACGGTGCAAGCCCCGGTACGGCCCCGCTCGCCGCCCACGCTCTTCAGCGGGCCGCGGCCGCACTCGAACTCTCCCCGGCCCAGGTGCGCTCCGGCTGGGACCGGGCCCGCCTGGCCGGCCTCGTGGAACTGCACGGCGAGACCGCACGCCCGGGCTGGCGGCTGCGCGCCTGGGACGGCGACGACTCCGCCGTGCTCCGCGGCTGGGTGGCACTCTTCGACGCCTGGTCGCTCGTCCACCCGGCACCGGAGGACATAGAGGCCACCGCGGTCGCCGAAGCCGTCGAGGCCGTGCCCCAGGTGCTCTCCCTCCTCCAGCTCTCGGCAGGCCCGGTCACCGTGCCCGCCCTCCTCGATCTCCTCGGCCAGCGTGTCGCCGAACTCCATGAGGAACGCTGTGAGGTGCCGTACGGGCCGCAGGTGCCGCACCAGCCGGCCGAACCCGCCCCCACCGCGCACCCCGCCGCGCTGATCGCGCTGCTCCTCGACTGGGCCCTGGAAGGACTGGCCGCCGTCGGCGCGCTGACGCTCGGCGCCGGCCACGCCACCCTCACCCCGCTCGGCAACTGGGCGGTCTGGGTCAAGCTGGAACAGATCTGCGTCGCCGCCCAGAGCCCGGCCGGGAACATCGAACAGTCCGCGGCCGACATGCTGCTCGGCTGCGCCCGGCTCACCCCTGGGCCGGCCCGCGCCGAATACCGCGCCTGGCTCGCCGCCCGTCCCGTCGGCAGCGCCGTCGCCGAACTGCTCGCCGTCGCCCGCGGCGAGGACGCGCTGCTGCGCGGACTCGCCTTCGAGGCGCTCCGGGTCGTCGGGGCCCCCGCCGAGCCCGAGGTGCGCTCCGTCGTCACCGACCCTTCGCTGCGCCCGTACGCGCTGCTCTGGCTGGCCGAGTACGACGGAGCCGACCCCGAGGACGCCCAGGAGGTCCTCAGCCGCGAGGAATCCACCTGGCTCTGGGTCGACACGGCGGCGGCCGTCGCCGATCACGGGGAGACCGCGCTGCTGGTCCGCCATCTCGACTCGGCAGTCCAGGGCACCGTCCCGGCCCTGCTCGACGAGGTACGGGCCGTCGGGCACCCGCGCACCGTCCAGGTACTCGTCGCGCTGGCTGCCGCCCACCCCGATCCGGCCCTCGCCAAGGCCGTCCGCCGCGCGGCCTTCCAGGTCCACACCGGCGGCGCCTGACCGACCCGCAGCCCGAGGGCGTGCGCGCGGACACGCCCGTGCCCGTCCTCGGCCCCGCACCGGACCCGGCGTCGAGGACAGGCACTCAGCCCGCGGACCCCGGGGCGTACGTCCCGAAGCTCCACACATTGCCCTCCGCGTCCCGCGCCATGTACTCGCGCGAGCCGTAGTCCTGGTCCGTGGGCGGCAACAGGATCTCCACCCCGTGCTCCACCGCCCGGGCATGGTGGGCGTCGACCTCGTCGACCACGACGTACACACCGCTCGGCCCCGCGCCCGCCATCGCCTTGGCGAAAATCCCCTCACGGCCCCTGGAGCCCAGCATCACCCTGCCGTTGCCGCAGGACAGCTCCGCGTGCAGCACCACGCCGTTCTCCCCCTCGTGGACGGCTTCCTCGGTGAACCCGAGTCCCTCCGTCAGGATCCTGATCGCGGCCTTCGCGTCGTCGTACAGAATCGTCGGACAGATCGTCGGAACCCCGGCCGGTGCGCCCGCCATGGCGCTCACCCCATTTCGCACTCCGTCTGAGCCTGCTCTGTGATGTGCGTCTCAGTCTTGCACCGGCCACCGACAACGGGCCGGAGCCGCTCAGCGGAAGGTGTTGCAGTCGGCCATGTCGCCGCTGCGGAAGCCGGTGGTGAACCACTGCTGGCGCTGCGCGGCCGAGCCGTGCGTCCAGGACTCCGGGGTGACCTGGCCCTGGAACCTCTCCTGGATCCGGTCGTCGCCCACCGCCGCGGCCGCGTCGAGCCCGTCCCGGATGTCCGCCTGCGTCAGCGACGTGATCAGCGGCCGCCCGGTCGCTTCGTCGGGCGTGGTCGTCGCGTGGTGCGCCCAGACCCCCGCGTAGCAGTCGGCCTGCAGCTCCACCTTCACCGCGTTGCTGTTCGAGCCCGTACGGCTGTCCTGCGCCCGGCTCAGCGTCCCCATCTGGTCCTGCACATGGTGGCCGTACTCGTGCGCGACGACGTACGCCTCGGCGAACGGGCCGCCGCTCGCTCCGAACTTCGTCCGCAGTTCGTCGAAGAACCCCAGGTCCAGATAGACCTGCCGGTCGCCCGGGCAGTAGAACGGCCCGACCGCCGAGGTCGCCGCGCCGCAGGCGGTGCCGACCCGGTCGGTGAACAGAACGGTCCGCGCATTCCCGTACTTCGCCTCCCGCCGGGCGAATTCCTGGCGCCAGAAGTCCTGCACGCTGTTGACCACGGCGACGGTCCGGCAGTCGTCCCTGGTGTTCGCGTCCTGGCCGGTCCGGCAACTCTGTTCGACCTGCGCCGCCGAGGACTCGGTCGCCGTCGTGCCCGAGTCGCCCGACGAGAGACCCAGCTGGTCCGGGCCGACGCCGAAGAACAGCCCCAGGATCAGCGCGATGATGCCGACGATGCCGCCGCCCACCGTGGCCCTGCCGCCGGGGATGCGGCTGCCGCGCACGTCCTGGACCTCGGACGTGTCCAGATCGGCGTCGTCGTCGAACTGCATGGGGGAACCACCCTCTGATCCGGCTGCGGCTGCCTCACCGCCCTGCGCCGAGTATCGGATAGTTCATACAGACATGCCCCTTTTCGGTGACGGGGTGCAGTGGACCGGCCGCGCAGGGCGAGCGCCCGGGGCTCCTGGAGCGGCGGCGGCAGCAGCACGCGGAAAAGCAGTTGCACACCGCCAGTAGAATGAGCCCTATGGCAATTCTCCTTGTGCACTAGACGGCGTCGAGATAACTCCGCCCGTCGTCCCGCCCGCCGTCCATACCGCCCTGGAGTTTTACCCGTGATCACCGCTTCCGGCATCGAGCTGCGCGCCGGCGCCCGCATCCTCATCGAGTCCGCCTCCTTCCGTATCGCCAAGGGCGACCGCATCGGCCTCGTCGGCCGCAACGGAGCGGGCAAGACCACCCTCACCAAGTGCCTCGCAGGCGAAGGCGTACCCGCCGGCGGCACCATCACCCGCTCCGGCGAGGTCGGCTACCTCCCGCAGGACCCGCGCACCGGTGACCTCGACGTCCTCGCCCGCGACCGCATCCTCTCCGCCCGCGGTCTCGACGAGATCCTGCGCAGGATGCGGGAGAACGAGGAGCGGATGGCGAACGGCAAGGGCGCCACCCGCGAAAAGGCGATGAAGAAGTACGAGCGCCTGGAGACGGAGTTCCTCACCAAGGGCGGATACGCCGCCGAGGCGGAGGCCGCCACCATCGCCGCCGCACTCAGCCTTCCCGACCGGGTGCTCGGACAGCCGCTCCACACGCTCTCCGGCGGTCAGCGCCGCCGGGTCGAGCTGGCCCGCATCCTGTTCTCGGACGCCGACACCCTGCTGCTCGACGAGCCGACGAACCACCTCGACGCCGACTCGATCGTCTGGCTGCGCGACTACCTGAAGAGCTACCGCGGCGGCTTCATCGTGATCTCCCACGATGTCGACCTCGTCGAGACGGTCGTCAACAAGGTCTTCTACCTCGACGCCAACCGCGCGCAGATCGACATCTACAACATGGGCTGGAAGCTCTACCAGCAGCAGCGCGAGGCCGACGAGAAGCGCCGCAAGCGCGAGCGCCAGAACGCCGAGAAGAAGGCCGCGGCCCTCAACTCGCAGGCCGACAAGATGCGCGCCAAGGCCACCAAGACGGTGGCCGCGCAGAACATGGCCAAGCGCGCCGAGCGGCTGCTCTCCGGCCTGGAGGCCGTGCGGGTCTCCGACAAGGTCGCCAAACTGCGCTTCCCCGAGCCCTCGCCCTGCGGCAAGACGCCCCTGATGGCGGAGGGGCTCTCCAAGTCGTACGGCTCGCTCGAGATCTTCACCGATGTCGATCTCGCCATCGACAAGGGCTCCCGCGTCGTCATCCTCGGCCTCAACGGTGCCGGCAAGACCACTCTGCTGCGGCTCCTCGGCGGCGCCGAGAAGCCCGACACCGGTGAGGTCATCGAGGGTCACGGACTCAAGCTCGGCTACTACGCCCAGGAGCACGAGACCCTCGACCCGGACCGCTCCGTCCTGGAGAACATGCGCTCCGCCGCCCCGGATCTCGACCTCGTCGAGGTCCGCAAGACGCTGGGCTCGTTCCTCTTCTCCGGTGATGACGTCGACAAGCCGGCCGGGGTCCTCTCCGGTGGTGAGAAGACCCGTCTCGCCCTGGCGACCCTGGTGGTCTCCTCCGCCAATGTGCTGCTCCTCGACGAGCCGACGAACAACCTCGACCCGGCGAGCCGCGAGGAGATCCTCGGTGCGCTGCGCACGTACAAGGGCGCGGTGGTGCTCGTCACGCACGACGAGGGCGCGGTCGAGGCGCTCCAGCCCGAGCGGATCATCCTGCTGCCGGACGGCGTCGAGGACCTGTGGGGCGCGGACTACCAGGACCTGGTCGCACTGGCCTGATCCCGGGGCCCCGGCCGCTCCGGTCGGGGTCTTCGCGGTCCCTGATCCACTCGGACTGGATCATTCGGCCCAGTCGTGATCCATCATCTGTGTGAGGACCTCTCGTACCGCGGCGCGGCGCCCGGCAGATAGCTGCCGGGTGCACCCATGTGGGGCCGCGTTCCCCGCACCGCCCTGACCTGCTCGTTCGTCCCGGGTCCACAGCAACTCGCCCCCATAGCACTGCGGAATGCGTGATTCCGCTTGTGAGGGCGCATTCCCGGGGCGCAAAACCGGTCGTACGGACCTTGCCGAATGGGTGGCCAGGAAGGCTTCGAGGGGTGATCATGAGAGTCCAGAGCGCACTTCCCATGAGGAGGCACGGGTGGCCGAGACTCTGAAGAAGGGCAGCCGGGTGACCGGCGCCGCGCGCGACAAGCTCGCGGCAGACCTGAAGAAGAAGTACGACTCCGGTGCGAGCATCCGGGCGTTGGCCGAAGAGACCGGCCGCTCCTATGGATTCGTCCACCGGATGCTGAGCGAGTCCGGAGTCACTCTGCGAGGACGCGGCGGAGCGACGCGCGGCAAGAAGGCCGCCGCGGCCTGACGGCCGTCGGCGGATCGGGACACGTCGCAGGACGGACGTGCCCGGGGGCTCACCGGTTTCGGCGGTGGTCACCCGGTCGACCGTGCGGTCGACCGGGTGGTTACTGTTCAGTCACTTAGCTTGCTGACTGCACCCGATCCCGGAGGCGCCCCATGACCTCGCTCGACTCTGTGCTCGACCAGGACGGCGTACGACTCACCGTCGACGACGCGGTTGCCACGGTGACTCTCACCAATCCGGCCAAGCGCAACGCTCAGTCCCCCGCTCTGTGGCGGGCGTTGACAGCGGCCGGACGGGCACTGCCCGGCAGCGTGCGGGTCGTCGTGCTGCGCGGCGAGGGCAAGTCCTTCTCCGCCGGCCTCGACCGGCAGGCGTTCACCCCCGAGGGGTTCGACGGCGAGCCGTCCTTCCTCGACCTGGCGCGTGGCCCGGAGTCCGAGCTCGACGCGACCATCGCCGAGTACCAGGAGGCGTTCACCTGGTGGCGCCGCAACGACATCGTGTCGATCGCGGCCGTCCAGGGGCACGCCATCGGTGCCGGCTTCCAGCTCGCCCTCGCCTGCGATCTGCGGATCGTCGCCGAGGACGTGCAGTTCGCCATGCGCGAGACCAGCCTGGGGCTGGTCCCCGACCTCACGGGCACCCACCCCCTGGTGAACCTGGTGGGGTACGCCCGCGCGCTCGAAATCTGCGCCACCGGCCGCTTCGTGTACGCGGAGGAGGCCGAGCGCACCGGCCTCGCCAACCTCGTCGTCCCCGCCGAGCAGCTCGACGCGGCGGCCAGTGACCTCTGCGCCGGGCTGCTGGCGGCCCCGCGCGACGCCGTCATCGAGACCAAGGCGCTGCTGAGCGGCGCGGTCTCGCGTACGTACGAGGACCAGCGCGCCGCCGAACGCGCCGCACAGGGCCGTCGCCTGCGCGACCTGGCGGGCGTCACCGACTGAGGCCACGGCACCCGGCCGGTGCACCGCGTCCGAGGGGCGCGGCATCGGCCGCGCGCCCGCCGCCGACGGCGGACGTGGCACCGGCCCGGACGCCTGCCACCGGAGGGGACGGGCCGCCCGGCCACTTCCTTCACCCGTCCTCCACCACCGCGGTGACCAGCACCGTGACCGGCGGATGCCCGTCCACGGCGTCCGCCACCGCCGTACGCACCGCCCGTACCACGTCGAGCGCCCGGTGGTCCGCCGTCGTCGCCAGCTCGACCCGCACATGGTCCGGACCCGTGTGCACCGCGCTGCCCAGCACCCTGGTCAGCGCCGCAACGCCGGGGACCCCGGCGGCCGCGGTCCCCGCCGTGCCCTCCGGTTCCACTGCGCGCACTGCGGCCGCTTCCGGCACCGGCCGCTCCGGGGCCGCGTCCAGCAGCTCCGTCACCCGCAGATCCACCTCGCCGACCACCAGGCCCAGCCGCTCCGCGGCCGCCGTCAGCAGCGCCGAGCGCAACGCGGCCGCGGCGGCGGGCAGCGGCTGCTCGGCCGTCGCGGACATGGTCGCCTCGATCCGCAGGGGTCCGGGCGGCAGCGCACTCGGCGGGGCCGGCAGCGCGGGGCGCGGGGCGGCGTCCGGATCCGCCACCGCGATCCGTACGTCACCGAGCACCGGGCCGGGGCCCGGCGCCCCCGTCGCGCGGCGCAGCACCGCCACCGCCGCCCGCTCCGAGATCCACGCCCCGTCCGCCGGACCGCCCAGAGGGAGCAGTCGGCCCAGGCCGAGCCTCTGCCGTACCGCAGCTGTCCATTCGTCGGCCCTGTGCGGGCTGTCAGCCGTCGTCATTGCTCCAGCCTGCCGCATCCGCGGCGCGGGACCGGGCAAGCGCACTTAGTGTGGGCAGCGAAGTCCGACCCTGCCCCGAAGGGAAGAGTGGCGATGACCGAAACCCCACAGCGGACCCGGCCCGAGACCCCCGACCACGCGGCGGGGGACGACGGAAGAAGGAACCCGCTGACCAAACGCGGAGGTGGCGACCCCGCCACCCGTGGCCGCACCACCATCGCCGACGGCGTGGTCGAGAAGATCGCCGGCATGGCGGCGCGGGACGTGGTCGGTGTCCACGCCATGGGCAGCGGTCTCTCCCGGACCTTCGGCGCGGTACGCGACCGGGTCCCCGGCGGTGGCAAGTCCGTGACCCGCGGCGTCAAGGCGGAGGTCGGCGAGCTGCAGACCGCCCTCGACCTGGAGATCGTCGTCGACTACGGCGTGTCGATCTCCGAGGTCGCCCGCGACGTGCGCGAGAACGTCATTGCGGCGGTCGAACGGATGACCGGACTCGAGGTCGTCGAGGTCAATATCGCGGTCAGCGATGTGAAGCTGCCCGACGAGGAGGACGAGGACCAGTCCGAGCCGCGTCTGCAGTAGGCCTCCCACCCGCAGCAGTTGAGGAGCGCACGATGAGCATGGCTGTGGTCGGCCTGTTGGCCGGCATGGCGCTCGGATTCGCCGGGTACTTCGGTGGGTTCGGGGCCTTTCTGCTGGTCGCCGCGTTGGGGGCGGTCGGCTTCGTCGCCGGCCGCTTCCTGGACGGCGACCTGGAACCCGGCGACTTCTTCCGAGGTCGCGATCGCGGCGACCGACGGCGGTGACGGCATTGTCGGGGGTGCTGGGCCGGGTCCCCGCCGCGGAGCGCGGGGCGACCCGGATCGCCGACCGGGTGGTCGCGAAGATCGCCGCGCAGGCGGCGAAGGAGACAATCGACGAACCGCCGAAGGAGTGCGCCGCACCGCGCGCCACCGTCACCGTGCACCGTGACACCGCCCGGGTACGGGTCAGTCTCGAACTCGGATACCCCACCGACATCGGCCACCAGTGCGGTGCCGTGCGTCGACAGGTCACCGAGCGGGTAAAAGCGTTGGCGGGCATGGACGTGCCCGAGGTGGTCGTACAGGTCGAGCGTCTGTACCCCGCTGGAGCGAGCGTCGCGGCACAGGGGAGGATCCGATGACCGAGCCCCAGGACCCGGGGAAAAGTACGCCGCACCTGCCCACCGCCGGCCCCGCGGAGCACGGCGGGACGGTGGCCCTGGACCAGTCGGCCTCCGCCGCGTCGTTCGATCCGCCGCCGGCGAAGGAGCACAGCGGCGGCAGCGCCGGCCGCTTCTGGTCCGCCCGCCGCATCCCCGCCGGCCTGGTCGCGCTGGTGGTCCTCGGCTGCACGGGACTGCTGCTGTACGACGTGGCGGCGGTACGGGCCGGCCGTCCGGCGATGCAGTGGCGCCGTTCGCTCGCCGACCACCTGGCGCAGCGGCCCCTGAGCAACGCTTGGGTGCTGACCGGTGCGGGCCTCGCCGTGGTGATCGGCCTGTGGCTGCTCGTCCTCGCCGTCACGCCCGGCCTGCGCGACCTGCTGCCGATGCGCCGCGACCGCCCCGGGGTACGGGCCGCCCTCGACCGGACCGCCGCCGCTCTGGTCCTGCGCGACCGGGCCGTCGAGGTGTCCGGTGTGCAGTCGGTGCGGGTCCGGATGGGGCGCAGCAAGGTCGCGGTGCGCGCCGTGTCGCACTTCCGTGAACTCGACGATGTACGGGCCGACTTGGACACCGTGCTGGCGACGGGCATCGACGAACTGGGCCTGGCGCGACCGCCGGGCCTGTCCGTGCACGTCCGCCGTCCGGCGAAGAAGGGGTGACCGCCGTGCTCACGACCGTCAACCGGGTCCTGCTCGGCCTGGCCGGGCTGGTGCTGATCTGCGCCGGCGGCGCGGTGCTCGCAGCCGGGCTGGGCCTCTCCGTACCGTCCTGGTGGCCCTGGTACGGCAGGACCGATGTGCCGCTCTCCGAGGCGGACCGGCACCGCTGGCGCGCCGACGGCTGGTGGTGGCCGACCGTGATCCTGGTTCTCGCCGTGCTGGTCGTCCTCGCCCTGTGGTGGCTGCTCGCCCAGCTGCGCCGTGCCCGCCTCGCCGAGGTGCTCGTCGACAGCGGTGACGGTGCGGGGGCGCTGCTGCGCGGCCGGGCCCTGGAGGGCGTTCTCGCCGGTGAGGCGGGGACGATGGACGGGGTGGCCGGCGCGCAGGTGATGCTGGTCGGCCGGCGCAGCTCGCCGCAGGCCCGGATCAGTCTGCAGATGGAACCGCACGCGGCTCCGGACGAGACGCTCGGCCGTCTCACGGACGAGGCGCTGGCCCACGCCCGGGACTCGGCGGGTCTGGCGGAACTGCCGGCCGAGGTGCGGCTGCGGGCCGTCAGGCATCGCGCGGAACGCGTGAGCTGACGGCCGCGGCACCGGGGAAGGCGGCCGTCCGGTGGACGCCCGCCGGCGCCCCCTCAGAACCCGTGCCGCACACCCCCGTCCACCGGAACCATGATCCCCGTCAGATACGACGCCGCGGGCGACAGCAGGAAGGCCGCCGTGCGGCCGAACTCCTCCGGCGTCCCGTACCGGCGCAGCGGAATGCGCGCCTCGGCCGCAGCCCGCGACGCCTCCGCATCGCCGGACAGCGCGTCCAGCTCCCGCACCCGGTCCGTGTCGATCCGGGCGGGCAGCACCCCCACCACGCGGATGCCCCGCGGGCCGAGCTCGTCGGCCAGGGACTTGGCGAATCCGGCCAGGCCCGGCCGCAGACCGTTCGAAATGGTCAGCCCGGCAATCGGCTCATGGACCGAGCCGGAGAGCACGAAGCCGATGACCCCGCCCTCACCGAGCGCCGCGGCCGCCGTACGGGCCAGCCGTACCGCACCCAGGAACACCGAGTCGAACGCCGACTGCCACTGCTCGTCCGTGTTGTCGGCGACAAGGCCGGGGGCGGGTCCGCCGACGCTGATCAGGATGCCGTCGAGCCGCCCGAACCGCTCATGGGCGGCGTCCACCAGCCGCTGCGCCGCTACGGGTTCCGCATTGTCGGCGGCGAGGCCGACCACGTCCGGACCGAGTTCGGCGGCGGCCGCCTCGACCCTCTTCTCGTCACGGCCGGTGATGATCACCTTCGCGCCGTCCGCCACCAGCTCCCGAGCCGTGGCGTTCCCCAGCCCCCGGGTCGCGCCGGTGACGATGTACACACGTTCCTTCAGTCCAAGATCCATGGCCCCTATCCTGCCGCCTCGGTCTCCAGCATGTCTTCCCCGGTCAGGGCTACGGCGGTGCCCACCAGTCCGATGTGGCTGAATGCCTGAGGGAAGTTGCCGAGCTGCCGCTGCGCCACCGTGTCGTACTCCTCCGCGAGCAGCCCCACATCGTTGCGGAGTGCGAGGAGCCGTTCGAAGAGCTCCCTGGCCTCCTCTGCGCGACCGGTCAGGAGCAGCGCGTCCGCCAGCCAGAACGAGCACGCCAGGAACGCCCCTTCGTCGCCAGGCAGCCCGTCGATCGAGACGCCCTCCGTGCTGTAGCGGCGGACCAGCCCGCCACTGCCCAGCTCGGCCCGGACGGCGTCGACCGTGCCGATCAGGCGCGGATCGTCCGGCGGCAGGAATCCGGTCCGCGCGATCAGCAGCGTCGCGGCGTCCAGGTCCCGGGAGCCGTACGACTGCGTGAACGTGTTCCGCACCGGGTCGTAGCCCTTCTCGCACACCTCCCGGTGCACGGCGTCGCGCATCACCCGCCACCGGCCGGCGTCCCCGGCCAGCGACGGGTTCGCCTCCAGGGTGGACACAGCCCGGTCGGCGGCCACCCACGCCATCACCTTCGAGTGCACGAAATGACGGCGCTGGCCGCGGATCTCCCACAGTCCCTCGTCCGGCTCGCGCCAGGTGGACTCCAGGAACCCGAGCAGGCTGAGCTGCAGGCTCCAGGCGTGCGGCTGGTCGGCCATGCCCGCCTCGCGCGCGAGCCGGAGCGAGTCGATGACCTCGCCGTACACATCGAGCTGCCGCTGCCGGACCGCCGCGTTGCCGATCCGGACCGGGCTGGAGTTCTCGAATCCGCGCAGCCACGGCAGCTCCACTTCGGGCAGCCGCCGTTCGCCCGACAGGCCGTACATGATCTGCAGGTCGGCCGGGTCCCCGGCGACGGCGCGCAGCAGCCAGTCCCGCCAGGCGGCTGCCTCTTCCACATAGCCGGCCGAGAGCAACGCGTTGAGCGCCAGGGTGGAGTCCCGCAGCCAGCAGTAGCGGTAGTCCCAGTTCCGCACGCCGCCGATCTCCTCCGGCAACGAGGTGGTGGTGGCCGCCACGATGCCGCCGGTCGGGGCGAAGGTGAGCGCCTTGAGCGTGATCAGCGAGCGGATCACGGCCTCGCGGTACGGGCCCCGGTACTTGCAGCGGGCCGACCACTCGGCCCAGTCGGAAAGGGTGTTCTTCAGCGCCTCGTGCGGATCGACGAGGTCGGGGCGCGGTGAGTGCGAGGGGTGCCAGGTCAGTACGAACGCCACCTGCTCGCCCGCGGAGACGGTGAACGACGAGCAGGTGGAGAACTCCTGACCCCATGTCTTGACCGGCGGCTCGCTGCGCAGCCAGACCGAGTCGGGTCCGGCGACCGCCACCCGGTGGCCCTGCGAGCGGCGCACCCACGGCACGATGGAGCCGAAGTCGAAGCGCAGCCGGAGCACCGATGCCATGTCGACGGTGCCGCTGATCCCCTCGACGATCCGCATGACGTCGGGTTCCTGGTCGCGCTGCGGCATGAAGTCGATGACCTTGACCGTGCCGGTGCGGGTCTCCCAGTACGTCTCCAGGACGAGGGAGTCACCCACATAGCCTCGCCGGGTGCAGATGTCCGCACCCTTCGGCGCGATGCGCCAGTGTCCGTTGTCGTCGTCGCCGAGCAGAGCGGCGAAGCAGGCACCCGAGTCGAAGCGGGGCAGACAGAGCCAGTCCACAGAACCGTTCCTGCCGACCAGGGCGGCTGTCTGCAGATCGCCGATGAGGGCGTAGTCCTCGATACGTGGGGTCACGTTCTGCCGTGTTCCCGAACCGGGGCCCCGCTAAGCAGCCGGTGTCCCACGGGCGGACGCAGTCGCCGGCCGGACCGGCGCGGGCACCGCGCGTCAGGCCGTCGCGGGCTGGGGCTTCTCCGGCGTCGCCTCCGGCTCCCCGGCGGCCTCGGCCTTGGCCGCCGCCTCCACCCGGTCACGCTTCTCGCGCCGGGCGAGCACCACGTATCCGACCGGGACACCCGCGGCGAACAGCCACCACTGGACCGCGTAGGCCATGTGCGGACCGATGGAGCTGTCGTCGGGGGCCTCGATCAGCTCCGGAACGTCGCCGGACGGCTCGGGTGCGGTCTGCTCGATGTAGCCGCCGAGAACCGGCCGGGAGAGCGCCTTGGCCTGCTGGGCGCTGTTGATCAGCATCACCTGACGGTCCGGCAGGTCCGACAGGTCCTTGATGCCGCTGGTGCCCGTCGTCTCGTCGGCCTTGAGCCGTCCGGTGACGGTCACTTCGCCCTTGGGGACGGCCGGGATGTCCGGGAAGGCCCGCTGGTCGGCGGCGGTCGGGATCCAGCCGCGGTTGATCACGACCGTACCGCCGCCCTTGAGGTCGAGCGGGATCAGTACGTGGAAGCCGATGCTGCCGTCGGTGGAGGTCCGGCGGCGCACGACGACCTCGTGCGCCGAGTCGTACGTCCCCGTGGCCGTCACCGCACGCCAGTAGTCGGAGCGCGGGACCGTGTGGCCCGGAGAGGTGAGCGAGGTGACCGGTACCGGCTTCGCCTCGAGGTTGTGCGAGATCAGGGAGTTCTGCGCCACCCGGTGCTCATGCCGGTGGAGCTGCCAGAAGCCCAGCTCGACCATCGTGGGAATGAGGACGAGGGTGATCAGGGCGAGGATCAGCCACTGCCGGGTCAACAGGAAGCGGTACACCCCATGACGGTACAACTGCGTCATGGGGTGCATGGCGGAGGGGGTGGAGTAAGGCGCGCGGCGGCCTGCGGTCAGACTTTGTCGATGATGCCCACCTTCCCCTCGGCCCGGGCGCAGTGACCTCCGCAGAACCAGTGCCCGTCGACCTCGACGCCCTGCCCGATGACCTGGACCCGGCAGTGCTCGCAGATGGGCGCCATGCGGTGGATGGCGCAGGAGAAACAGTCGAAGACGTGCACCGCGCCCTGCGCGTGCACCTCGAACGACATGCCGTAGTCGTTTCCGCAAACCTCACAACGTGCCATGCGCCACAGGGTGGGATGCCGGGATGCCGGGCGGCGAGCGGCGGACGGGCGAGTCGCCCCCGGTTCACTCCGATGACGGCGTCGGCAGGGGAGCGGCCACGGGTGCCCCGGTCGTCGCCGACACCTGCGCCACGTCCCGCAGCAGGTGGGTGAAAGCGCTCTCGTCCACGATCGGTGTACCGAACGCCTTCGCCTTCACCGTCTTCGACGTCGCCGCGTCCGGGTCGTTGGTGACCAGCAGGCTGGTCAGCCGCGAGACGCTCGACGCCACGTGCAGTCCGGCCTCGATCGCCCGGTCCTCCAGCAGTTCACGGTCGATGGAGGTGTCCCCGGAGAACGCCACCCGCATGCCCTGCATGAGAGGCCTGTCCTTGTCGTACCGTCCGGGATTCGGATACGGGCAGGCCGGCCGCTTGCGCGAAGGGCGCCAGCTGCTCTGGCCGCCGTACGAGGGCTGGTGGCCGACCCGCGGGGTGACCGGGGAGTCCGACCACTCGGTGAGCGGACGGCACTCCAGCAGCGGCAGCCGCACCCCGTCGCGCGCCGCCGCATGCAGGCTCGGCCGGAACGCCTCGGCCAGCACCCGGGCGTCGTCCAGCGCGTGGTGCGCATGCTGCTGCACGACTCCGAAGTGCGCGGCCAGCGACGCCAGCTTGTGGTTGGGCAGCGGCAGCCGCAGCTCCTTGGCGAGGGCGATGGTGCAGAGCCGGTGCTCGACCGGGGCGACGGCGGACGCGCGCGCGTACTCCCGGGCCAGCATCGACCAGTCGAAGGCGGCGTTGTGCGCGACGAGGACGCGGCCCGCGAGCCGCTCGGACAGCTCGGCGGCGACCTCCGGGAAGAGCGGGGCGCCCTCCAGGACATCGCTCGTCAGGCCGTGGATCCAGACGGGTCCGGGGTCCCGCTCCGGGTTGACGAGGGTGTACCAGTGGTCCTCGACATTGCCCTGCGCGTCCAGCCGGTAGACGGCGGCGGAGATTATCCGGTCGTCCCGTGCGAGTCCGGTGGTCTCCACGTCGACGACCGCGTACCCCTGCGGGTAGGCGGTCGGCCACGGTGCTGCGGTCTGGCGGTCGTCGAGCATGGTCACAGAGAATACGGGCCGGGACTGACACTCCCGTATCCGGGAGCCGTCCGTCCGGCCCGGAGTTCCGGACCGGGCGGGTCGGTCCGCGTCCGGTGACGGAACCCGGTGAGACCATCCCCGGGTGATGTATCCCCAGGCCCATGAGGAGCCCCACGGCAGTGGCATCGGCGCACGGCTGAACTGGCTGCGCGCCGCGGTCCTCGGTGCGAACGACGGTGTCGTCTCCACCGCGGGCCTCGTCGTCGGCGTCGCCGGCGCCACCGGCGACCGCGGCGCCCTGCTGACGGCGGGCCTCGCCGGGCTGCTGGCCGGCTCCATGTCGATGGCCGCGGGCGAATACGTATCGGTGTCCACCCAGCGCGACTCGGAACAGGCCGCGCTGGCGACGGAGAAGCAGGAACTGCAGGAAGCCCCGGAAGCGGAACTCGTCGAACTGACCGGTCTGTTGGAGGGCAAGGGCCTGAGCCGGGACGTCGCCCGCGAGGCCGCCCTGCAGCTCACCGAACGCGATGCGCTGCGCGCCCACGCGGTCGTGGAGCTGGGCATCGACCCGGACGACCTGACGAACCCGTGGCATGCGGCGGGCGCGAGCTTCCTGGCGTTCACGGTGGGTGCGCTGCTGCCGCTGCTGGCGATCGTGCTGCCGCCGGCGCCGCTGCGGCTGACCGTCACGGTCCTGGCGGTCCTGGCGGCACTGGCGCTCACGGGGTGGTGGAGCGCGCGGCTGGGCGACGCGGCGGTGGGGCGCGCCGTGCTGCGGAACATGGGCGGGGGAGCGGTGGCCATGGGGGTCACCTATGCGGCAGGGGCGCTGCTGGGGGCGGCAGGCGTCTGATCCCGTGCGGGTGTTGGCAGAAGTCACCAAAAGCTGCTGACATCGCGTCTCGCATACTTGTTGGTAACAACGTCTAGTCCCCGGCCGACCACCGGCTCTACGGTGCTCGCATGGAGCCGAACCTGCCCGATGTCGTGCTGTGGTCCATACCGGCCTTCGTCCTGCTCACTGTTGTCGAAATGGTCAGCCACCGCATTCACCCGGATGAGGACGCCGCCGGGTACGAGACCAAGGACGCCGTGACCAGCGTCTCCATGGGTCTCGGCAGTCTCGCGTTCGATCTGCTGTGGAAAGTGCCCATCGTGGCGATCTACTCCGCGGTCTACGAGCTGACGCCGCTCCGCGTCCCCGTCCTGTGGTGGACCGTCCTGCTGATGCTGCTTGCGCAGGACTTCCTCTACTACTGGTCCCATCGCGGCCACCACGTCATCAGGATCCTCTGGGCCTGCCATGTGGTCCACCACTCCAGCCGGAGGTTCAACCTCACCACCGCCCTGCGCCAGCCGTGGACCTCGCTGACCGTCTGGCCGTTCTACGTTCCGCTCGTCGCCTGCGGTGTCCATCCGGCGGCGCTGGCGTTCTGCTCGTCGGCCAACCTCGTCTACCAGTTCTGGGTGCACACCGAGCGGATCGACAAGCTGCCCCGGCCCTTCGAGTACGTACTGAACACGCCCTCCCACCACCGGGTGCACCACGCGTCCCAGGGCGGCTACCTCGACCGGAACTTCGGCGGCATCCTCATCCTCTGGGACCGGTTCTTCGGCTCCTTCACCGCCGAGACCGAGCGCCCCGTCTACGGGCTCACGAAGAACATCGCGACCTACAACCCGCTGCGCGTCGCGACCCATGAGTACGCCGCCATCGCCCGCGACGTACGTGCCGCGGGCAGCTGGGGCGAGCGCGCCGGGCGGATCTTCCGCGGCCCCGGCTGGGAGCCGGCGCCGGCGGCCGCCCCGGCGGCCACTGCATCCACCGCCGTCCCCGCCCAGGAAAGCACCGGATGAGCGCCGGCACCGGCACGGATCCGCGGGCGCGTTTCGTACGCCCCCTGCTCATCGCGTTCCTCGCCGCCTCCGCCGTCGACCTCTTCGGTGTCCTCGCCGACGCCGGGGTCGCCCATCTCGTCGCCAAGCCGCTGCTGATGCCGTTGCTCGCCGGGTACGCCGTCGCCCGCCGCGGCCCCAGGCTGCTCGTCGCGGCGCTCCTCTTCGGCTGGGGCGGCGACACCCTTCTGCTGGCCGGCTCCGATACCGCCTTCCTCGTCGGCATGGGGTCGTTCGCCGCAGGCCATGTCTGCTATCTGTGGCTCTTCGGGCGTGCCCGCACCTCCCTGTTGCTCGCAGCGGCGTACGCCGTCTTCCTGGCCGGCTTCCTCGCGCTGCTCTGGGGCGGGCTGCCCGCGGACCTCCGGATCCCGATGACCGGGTACAGCCTGCTGCTCACGGCCATGGCCTACCGGTCCAGCACCTGCGGCCGGTACGCCGCGCTCGGCGGGGCGCTCTTCCTGCTGTCCGACGCGCTGATCGCCACCGGCATCGCCGACTGGCCGCAGCTGCCCGCGCCCGACTTCTGGGTCATGCTCACCTACCTCGCGGCGCAGTTCCTGCTGACCGTCGGGGTGCTCGTACCGGGCGCGAAGTGGGCCGTCGTCCCCTCCGGGGCGTACCGTGAGCGGAGTATCAGAATCTGAGACGAGCGAGGACTTCCACGCATGCGCGCCACCGTCATCCACGCCCCCCACGACATCCGTGTCCAGGAGGTGCCGGACCCTGCGATCCAGCAGCCCACCGATGTGGTGCTGCGCGTCCTGCGGGCCTGTATCTGCGGCAGCGACCTGTGGGCGTACCGTGGCGAGGCCGCACGGGAGCCCGGCCAGCGCATCGGCCACGAGTTCATCGGGATCGTCGAGGAGGCAGGACCGGAGGTCCGGGGCTTCGCGGCCGGTGACCTCGTCGTCGCCCCCTTCGTCTGGTCCGACGGCACCTGCGAGTACTGCGCCGAGGGCCTGACGACGTCCTGCAGGCAGGGCGGCTTCTGGGGTTCGGTCGGCTCCGACGGCGGGCAGGGCGAGGCCGTGCGGGTCCCGTTCGCCGACGGCACGCTGGTCAAGCTCCCGGCCGCCGCCGCGTCCGACGATCACCTGCTCACGGCGCTTCTGGCCCTGTCCGACGTACTCGGCACCGGGCACCACGCGGCCGTCGGCGCGGGCGTGAAGCCCGGCACCACGGTCGCGGTGGTCGGTGACGGGGCGGTCGGCCTGTGCGGCGTCATGGCCGCCAAGCGGCTCGGCGCCGAGCGGATCATCGCGCTCGGCCGCCACCAGGTGCGCACGGACATCGCCCGCACCTTCGGCGCCACGGACGTCGTCGCCGAGCGCGGCGAAGAAGCCGTCGCCGCCGTGCGGGAGCTGACCGGCGGCGCCGGTGCCCACGCCGTCATCGAGGCCGTCGGCACCGAGCAGTCGATGCGCACGGCGATCGGGGTCGCCCGCGACGGCGGCTCGATCGGCTACGTCGGAGTGCCGCACGGCAGCGGCACCGGCCTGGACCTCGGCGTCATGTTCGACCGGAACATCGCCCTGCGCGGCGGCGTCGCCCCCGTGCGCACGTACATTCCGGAACTGCTCCCCGACGTCCTGGCCGGCACGATCGACCCGTCGCCCGTCTTCGACCTCACCATCGGCCTCGACGAGGTCCCCGCCGGCTACAAGGCGATGGACGAGCGCACGGCGCTCAAGGTCCTCATCAAGCCGTAGCGGCACGCCACTTCGGCTCATCCGCGCCCAACCGGCCCGGCGGACGTGACCAGTTCGCCGGGCCGCCCGCGAAGGCGACCGGCGGCAGGGCGTACCGCAGCCGGCCGAGCGCGCTGTCCGTGGTGGCGAGGTACGTCTCGGCGTCGTACGGCTGCGACGCGCCGGCATCGGCAGGAGCCTGCTGCGCGAGCCCGTCGCACAGCCAGTGCGCCGTCTGCCCGAGCGCCAGCCGCAGCAGCCGCGAACCGCCGTCGTGGTGCTGCCCGGTCAGCGCCCGCAGCACGCCCGCGGCCAGCAGATAGCCGGTGCCGTGGTCGAGGGCCTGCGCAGGCAGCGCGCCCGGCGCTGCGGCGTCCCCCTCCGCGGCCGCGATCCCGGTGGCGACCTGCACCAGACTGTCGAAGCCGCGCCGTTCCTGCCACGGCCCGTACCGCCCCCACGCGGAGACCTGGGCCAGCACCAGACCGGGACGGCGTACGGCGAGCTCCTCCGGGGTCAGCCCGTATGCCTCCAGCGAGCCCGGCCGGTACCCGGTGACCAGCACATCGGCGGCGGCAAGCAGTTCGTCGAACGTCGCCCGGTCCGCCCGGTCGCCCAGATCCAGGGAGACCGACCGCTTGCCGAACCCCGTGTCGTTGTGGGCGTCCTGGCTCTCGGGCAGTTGCGGCGCATCGATCCGCAGGACGTCCGCACCCAGCAGCGCCAGCGTGCGGGTGGCGACCGGACCCGCGAGGACCCGGGTCAGATCGAGGACCCGGAGCCCGGCGGCGGGCAGCAGCGGCGAGGCGGGCAGGGGGGCGGGACGGCGCGGCACCACGGCGGCCGGGCCCTCGGTCCGGTCGAGCGTCAGCAGCGGGCGCGCCGCGATCGCGGCGCCCTGCTCGTGCGCCGCCCACTGCCGGGGGGTGCGCAGGGCGACGGCCAGGCCGCCTGCGGCGTACACCGTCTCCTCGACCTCCACCGCGCGCCGTTCGGCGAGTACGGCGGCCGCCGTGTCCGCCCCGGCGTCAGCGGCGAGGTCGAGCGCGGCGAGCAACCGGGCCCGGTGGTGCGGGTAGTTGGCATGCGTACGGACCCAGCCGTCGGCCGTCCGCCAGAACCGGGACAGCGGGGCGAACGTGGTCGGCGCGCGCCCGCCGACGCGCAGATGACGCTCGCTGAGGAACGCGGTGGCCACCGCACCGTCGTCGACCCGGACCCGCTGCACCGCGCCCCCGGTGCGGCACGCCGCCAGTTCGGCGGCGGCCAGGGCACAGACGGCGACGGTGGAACGGGCCAGCTCCATGACCGGCAGCCGCGCGGGCAGCAGTCCGGCCGGTCCGCCGCCACCGACACGGTCCAGGAGTGCGGGATCGCCGCCGAGGGCGGCCCAGGCCTGCCCCGCACCGGAGTCCGGCGCTTCGGTCACAGCTGTCACATCTGTCATGACCGCACTATGGCACTGCGTGCCACGGCGGTACGGCGCAGGGACCGGGAAACTCGGTCCCCGGCCCCTGCCTCCGAACGATCACCCGCGAACGATCACCGCAGGACCTTTGCCAGCGGACCGCGTCCAGCGCGTCCACGACACCGGCGCCGTAGAAGCCGTTGCGGTTCTTGGAACCCTCGCAGACGGCATCGATCGTGCCGTCACCGTTGATGTCGTACGGCGCGCCGCACGCGGTGGCGTCCGCCTCGACCGTCAGCAGCGCCTTCACGACGGCCGCCGAGGCGTGCGGGTGCGACGACTTGATCAGGGCCACCACACCGGCGACATGCGGGGAGGCCATGGACGTACCGGCCTTGTAGCCGTAGCCGCCACCCGGCAGCGTCGACAGGATCAGACCGCTTGTGGCCGGCGGTGCGGGCGTCTGGTAGACGGTCGAGTCGCCGCCGGGGGCAGCCACATCGATGACCCCGTGGCCGTAGTTGGAGTAGGAGGCCTTGAGGCCCTTGGCGCCGGTCGCGGAGACCGTCACCACGCCCGGCAGCATCGTCGGGATGTCGAAGCAATTGCGCGGGTCGACCGTCCGGTGGACCGGCGTGGTGTCGTTCGGGCTGGTCGAGTCCTCCAGCTCGTCGGCGGCCAGGTCCTCGCCGCTGTTGCCGGCCGCGGCCACGTTGACGGTGCCCTTGCGCTCCGCGTACTGGGTGGCGCGGGTGACCGCCTCGACCAGGGCGCCCTGGTCGGGGTCGTTCTTGCAGTTGTACAGCCAGGGGTCGGTGTAATAGCTGTTGTTCGTGACATCGACGCCGTGCTCGGCGGCCCAGACGAAGCCGCAGACGACGGCCTCGGTGTAGAAGAACCCGCTCGGGGTCGCCACCTTGATGCCCGCCACCTTCACGCCCGGCGCGACGCCGGTGACGCCGATGCCGTTCTTCGCGGCGGCGATGGTGCCCGCGACATGCGTGCCGTGGTCGCTCTCGCCGGCCTTCGGGCGCCAGGAGCCGTCCGTCGTGTCCGGCGCGCCGGTCACGCAGTTCGCCGACGCCTGACGGTCGAAGTTCGGTGCCAGGTCCGGGTGCGTGTCGTCGACACCCGTGTCGATGACCGCGACCGTGACCTTGCTGCTGCCCAGCGACACCTGGTGCGCCTTGTCCGCCTTGATGGCAGGCAGGTCCCACTGGAGGGGCTCCAACGGGTCCTGACCGGCCGTCGCGTTCGCGGACGCGGTCCGTGCCTGCTCGGCGGAGAGCGGCTGCTCGACCCCGATGTCCTTGGTGGCCTGCGGAACGATGGGGTTGGTCCGGGTCGCGCCCGCCGACTCCACACCCTTGACCCGGCGGATCGACGCGGCGAAGGCCGGGTTCTGCGAGTGGACGACGATGACGCCGATCTGCTCGTAGGCGATCACCACCGTGCCACCGGCCCGGGCTATCTCCTTCTTCACCTGCTTGACCGTGCCGTGGCCGCCGCGGGTGTTGACGACGTACGAGAGCGTCGGGCCGTCCGTCGAGACCGCCGCCGTGGGCAGTCCGTCCGACGGTGCGGCGGATGCGGTGCTTGTCGGCAGGAAGCCGAGCGAGGCCGTGAGGGCCAATCCGACGGGCAGTGTCAGTGCGCGCGTCCGTCTGGATCCCAGATGAGCCATGGGGTCTCCACATCATCCGTGTCAGTCGGCCGGACACAGGGTGTGTTCGGCCGCGTACATGAAGAGCGAAGCTATCGCCGATCATCCCGGCTCATCAACGAATTGACGGAACTGCGTTCGAAGTTGAGATCGGCGGGCGGGGCCAGAAAGTAGCGGTCCGCGGTGAACCGATGCGCCGTGCCCCCCGTGCCGTTGTCAGGGGAGGCGCATCACCGGCCCCCCGATACCGAGGTTTTCCGTGAAATCCAACGTCCCCAGCACCGTACCCGCGTCGCGAGGAGATTCCGTGGCTACCGATGCCGATGCACCGCCCCCCGAGGCCATCCCCGACACCGTCCCTGCCCGGCCCACGACGGAGGAGTTCGTCGCGGTCCAGGAGAGCGCGGAGTTCGCCGAACTGCGGCATGCGCACCGCTCGTTCGCCTTCCCCCTGACCGTCGCCTTCGTCCTCTGGTACCTGCTCTACGTGCTGCTGTCGAACTACGCGGCCGGCTTCATGGGGACCAAGGTGGTCGGCAACGTCAACGTGGCGCTCGTCTTCGGACTCGCCCAGTTCCTCACCACGTTCCTCATCGCCTGGTTCTACTCGCGCCACGCCGCCGGCAAGCTCGACCCGAAGGCCGCCGCGATCAAGTCCCGTATGGAGGCCGACGCATGAGCGCCGCCCACGCCGCATACCCCACGGTCCAGCTCGCCGCCGAAGGCGCGAGCGAGCACCGGCCGCTGATCATCACGCTCTTCGCGTGCTTCGTCGTCGCGACCCTCTTCATCACCGTGTGGGCGGGCCGGCAGACCAAGGATGCCGCCGACTTCTACGCGGGCGGCCGCCAGTTCACCGGCTTCCAGAACGGTCTCGCGGTCTCCGGCGACTACATGTCCGCCGCGTCGTTCCTCGGCATCGCGGGCGCCATCGCGCTCTTCGGCTACGACGGCTTCCTGTACTCCATCGGCTTCCTGGTCGCCTGGCTCGTCGCCCTGCTGCTGGTCGCCGAACCCCTGCGCAACTCCGGCCGCTACACGATGGGCGACGTCCTCGCTTACCGCATGCGCCAGCGTCCCGTCCGTACCGCCGCGGGCGCCTCCACCATCGTCGTGTCGATCTTCTACCTGCTCGCGCAGATGGCGGGCGCCGGTGTCCTCGTCTCGCTGCTGCTCGGCATCACCAGCGACGGCGGCAAGATCGCCATCGTGGGACTGGTCGGCCTGCTGATGATCGTGTACGTCACCATCGGCGGCATGAAGGGCACCACCTGGGTGCAGATGGTCAAGGCCGTGCTGCTCATCGCGGGCACCGTGCTCATCACCTTCCTGATCCTGCTGAAGTTCCACTTCAACATCTCCGACCTGCTCGGCACCGCGGCGGAGAACAGCGGCAAGGGCAAGGCGTTCCTCGAGCCCGGCCTCAAGTACGGTGCCACCGGCACCTCGAAGCTGGACTTCATCTCGCTCGGCATCGCGCTGGTCCTCGGCACCGCCGGACTCCCCCACATCCTGATCCGCTTCTACACCGTGCCGACCGCCAAGGCCGCCCGTAAGTCGGTGAACTGGGCGATCGGCATCATCGGCGCCTTCTACCTGATGACGATCGTGCTCGGCTTCGGCGCCGCCGCGATCCTCAAGCCGGCCGACATCATCGCCTCGAACAAGGCGGGGAACACGGCGGCCCCGCTGGCCGCCCTGGAGATCGGCGGCGGCTCCGGCTCCACCGGCGGCGCCATCCTGCTCGCCGTCATCTCCGCGGTCGCCTTCGCCACCATCCTCGCCGTCGTCGCCGGCCTGACCCTGGCGTCCTCGTCGTCGTTCGCGCACGACATCTACGCCAACGTCATCCGCAAGGGCAAGGCCACGGAGAAGGAGGAGGTGCGCGCGGCCAAGTGGGCGACCGTCGCCATCGGCATCGTCTCCATCGCACTCGGTGCCCTCGCCCGCGACCTGAACGTGGCCGGACTGGTCGCCCTCGCCTTCGCTGTCGCCGCGTCGGCCAACCTGCCGACGATTCTGTACAGCCTGTTCTGGAAGCGGTTCACCACCCAGGGCGCCCTCTGGTCGATCTACGGGGGCCTGGCCTCGTCCGTCCTGCTGGTGCTGTTCTCCCCGGTCGTCTCCTCCAAGCCCTCGTCGATGTTCCCGGACGTCGACTTCGCCTGGTTCCCGCTGGAGAACCCGGGCCTGATCTCCATCCCGCTGGGCTTCCTGCTCGGCTGGCTCGGCTCCCTGCTCTCGAAGGAGGAGCCGGACAAGGGCAAGTACGCCGAGCTGGAGGTCAAGTCCCTCACCGGCGTCGGAGCCCACTGACGGGGAAGAAACGCCGGAGAGTCCACGTCACGCACCATGCGGTTCCCGCGGCCGCGTCGTAGAGTCCTACGACGCGGCCGCGCCGCTCCTCGTGCCAAACGGGCCACCTGCGTGTCACACGTCTCGCGTAGTCTCGAACGAGTCAGATCCGCAACCGGTCATGTCACCGGGGGAGGGGGCCCACTGTGCTCATCGACACCTACGATCGGGTCGCCACCGACCTGCGCGTTTCGCTGACCGACCGCTGCAACCTGCGGTGCACCTACTGCATGCCCGAAGAAGGCCTGCAGTGGCTGGCCAAACCGGACCTGCTCAGCGACGACGAGATCGTCCGGCTCGTCCGTATCGCCGTCACCCGGCTCGGGGTCACGGAAGTCCGCTTCACCGGCGGTGAACCGCTGCTCCGCCCCGGCCTCGTCTCCATCGTCGAGCAGTGCGCGGCCCTGACCCCCCGCCCGAAGATGTCGCTCACCACCAACGGCATCGGGCTGAAGCGCACGGCGGCCGCTCTCCAGGCCGTCGGCCTCGACCGGGTCAACGTCTCGCTGGACACCCTGCGCCCCGACGTCTTCAAGACCCTCACCCGCCGCGACCGCCACCACGACGTGCTGGCAGGCCTCGAGGCCGCCCGCGACGCCGGTCTCACCCCGGTCAAGGTCAACACCGTGCTGATGCCGGGGCTCAACGACGACGAGGCCCCCGACCTGCTCGCCTGGGCCGTGGAGAACGGCTACGAGCTGCGCTTCATCGAGCAGATGCCGCTCGACGCCCAGCACGGCTGGAAGCGTGACGGCATGATCACGGCAGGGGACATACTCGCCTCCCTGCGCACCCGCTTCGCGCTCACCGCCGAGGGAGAGGGCGAGCGCGGCTCCGCCCCCGCCGAGCGATGGCTCGTCGATGGCGGACCCCACCGGGTCGGTGTCATCGCCTCCGTCACCCGTCCGTTCTGCCGGGCCTGCGACCGCACCCGGCTCACTGCCGACGGCCAGGTGCGGACCTGCCTGTTCGCGCGTGAGGAGACCGATCTGCGCGGCGCGCTGCGCTCCGAGGCCCCGGACGAGGAGATCGCCCGGCTCTGGCGGCTCGCCATGTGGGGGAAGAAGGCCGGATCCGGTCTGGACGACCCGTCCTTCCTGCAGCCCGACCGCCCGATGTCGGCGATCGGCGGCTGAGCGGACGGCCGTCAGTCCCCGGCGGCCGAGGACTCCCACTCCGCCAGCGTCACGACGTCCTTCAGGAAACCGCGCACCCCGAGGAACGAGGAGAGGTGTTCCCGGTGCTCGTCGCAGGCGAGCCAGGTCTTGCGGCGCTCCGGGGTGTGCAGCTTCGGGTTGTTCCAGGCCAGCACCCATACGGCGGCCGCACGGCAGCCCTTGGCGGAACAGATCGGTGCGGCGGAAGCAGCGCTCTCGGCGGCATTTCCGGGGGAGCCCGGGAAGTTCGGGAAGTTCGGGAAGTTCACGGACCCAACCCTAGGTCAGCCGTACGGCCGTCCCGGTGACGCATCCCCGCCGGAGAAAAAGCGACGCCGAGCAGCCACGGGGGGAGCTGCCCGGCGTCGGTCCGTCGCTCCGACGGGGGATGCGGAGCGCGTACGAAGTATGTCACGGGGACCGGGGTGCGGTGCACCTGAACTTCATGATTGATCTGAGCTTTTCTTGAGCATTCGGCGTGCCGCGCGCTCAGCTGTGCTCCTGCGGATCCGGGGTGCTGCGGGCCCGGTCGGAGTCCGCCGGACCGGCCACCGGCGCGGCCTCGAGCGCCGGCCTGACGGGCGCCGGAACGAACGTCGACGGCAGTGAAGGGGGGCTCTCCCGGCCCGCGTTGGCGATGACGACGGCCACGTACGGAAGCAGGGCGCCCAGCGCGAGCGCCACGACGGCCACAGGCCGCTCGACGTTCCACAGCACCGCCGCCAGGACCACCGAAACCGTCCGCACGGACATCGAGATCACATAGCGCCGCTGCCGGCCGCGCACGTCCTCGGCGAGACCCTGCCGGGCCCCCGTGATCCGGAAGACCTCCGCACCACTCCGCTTCCGCATCACGATCCCGCCACCCTTCCCCTGGCTGCTCACCGAGCCGTTCCCACGGTACGCCCGGCATCCGACGGGATCGAGACCGGGGCATGCCGAATGCGCGCACACCGGCCCAGGTGCGGCACGTATGGACCTGTCCGACATGCGACGTACCGCCGATGCGTCGAGACTTGCGCACATGCGCGACACGGCGCCGCACGAGGAGGCGACATGAGTTGGCTGTGGGCAATCATCGTGGGTCTGGTCCTGGGCCTGATCGCGAAGGCGATCCTGCCCGGAAAACAGCAGATCCCACTGTGGCTGACGACCATTTTCGGCATCATCGGCAGTGTCCTCGGCAATGCTGTCGCGACGTGGATCGGCGTCAATGACACCCGGGGCATCGACTGGACGCGCCATCTGCTCCAGCTGATCGGTGCCGTGGTCGTCGTCGGCCTCGGCGACATGGCCTGGACATCGCTGCGCGGTACGAAGAAACAGAGGGCCTGAGCGCAGGATCGGCGGCGAGGCGCACGACACGACGGCGGCCGGGCACGCGCGATGCGTGCCCGGCCGCCGTCGTGTCGTGCCCCGCTGTCAGCCGGCCGTGACCTCGATCGCCGCGAGGTTCTTCTTGCCCCGGCGCAGCACCAGCCAGCGCCCGTGCAGCAGCTCCTCGCGGGCCGGTGCGGCCTCGCCGTCCACGACCTTGACGTTGTTCACGTAGGCGCCGCCCTCCTTGACCGTACGGCGGGCCCCCGACTTGCTCGGTGCCAGACCGACCTCCACCAGGAGGTCCACCAGCGGGCCCAGCTCGGTGACCTCGGCGTGCGGCACCTCGGAGAGCGCCGCGCTCAGCGTCGCCTCGTCCAGGTCACCCAGCTCACCCTGGCCGAACAGCGCCTTCGACGCCGCGATCACCGACGCGCACTGCTCGGCGCCGTGCACCAGCGTCGTCAGCTCCTCCGCCAGCGCACGCTGCGCCGTCCGGGCCTGCGGACGCTCCTCGGTGAGCTTCTCCAGCTCCTCCAGCTCGGCGCGGCTCCTGAAGCTGAGGATGCGCATGTACGTCGAGATGTCCCGGTCGTCCACGTTCAGCCAGAACTGGTAGAACGCGTACGGCGTGGTCATCTCCGGGTCGAGCCAGACGGCCCCGCTCTCGGACTTGCCGAACTTGGTGCCGTCCGCCTTCACCATGAGCGGCGTGGCCAGCGCGTGCACCTCGGCCGCCGGCTCCAGACGGTGGATCAGGTCGATGCCCGCGGTGAGGTTGCCCCACTGGTCGCTGCCGCCCTGCTGGAGGGTGCAGCCGTACCGCCGGTACAGCTCCAGGAAGTCCATACCCTGCAGCAGCTGGTAGCTGAACTCCGTGTAGCTGATGCCCTCCTGGGACTCCAGCCGGCGGGCGACCGAGTCCTTGGTGAGCATCTTGTTGACCCGGAAGTGCTTGCCGATGTCCCGCAGGAACTCGATCGCGGACATCCCCGCGGTCCAGTCCAGGTTGTTCACCATGACAGCGGCGTTCGCGCCCTCGAAGGAGAGGAACGGCTCGATCTGGGAGCGCAGCCGCGTCACCCAGTTCGCGACGGTCTCCGGGTCGTTCAGCGTCCGCTCGGCCGTCGGCCGCGGGTCACCGATCTGACCGGTGGCCCCGCCCACCAGGGCGAGCGGCCGGTGCCCGGCCTGCTGCAGCCGGCGCACGGTGAGCACCTGCACCAGATGGCCCACGTGCAGGCTCGCCGCGGTCGGGTCGAAGCCGCAATAGAACGTGACGGGACCGTCCGCGAGAGCCTTGCGCAATGCGTCCTCGTCAGTGGACTGGGCGAACAGCCCGCGCCACTTCAGCTCGTCGACGATCTCCGTCACTGTCCTGGGTCTCCTTCGCATACGTGCATGGATGTGCACGGTCAGTTTAGACCGGCCGGCACATGGGGGGCGGCGTCGCGGGGCTGGGTACGCACGTCTGCCGCGTTGTCGTCAGTCACCGACGCTCCGCGTTGACTCCCTCGTCCGCCTCGCAGCTGCACGCACCCAGCCCCGCTCCTTCTCCCACCCCCCCCCATGTGCCGGTCGGTCTTGGGATCACACCCCGAGGCTGACCGAACTCATATTGAAGTCCGGGATCCGCAGCGCCGGCATCGCGGCCCGGGTGAACCAGTCGCCCCACTCGCGCGGCAGCGTCTTCTCGGTGCGGCCCGCCTCGGTGGCCCGCGACAGAAGATCGACCGGCGACTCGTTGAACCGGAAGTTGTTCACCTCGCCGACCACCTCGCCGTCCTCCACCAGATACACCCCGTCCCGGGTCAGTCCGGTCAGCAGCAGCGTCGCCGGATCGACCTCCCGGATGTACCAGAGGCAGGTCAGCAGCAGGGCCCGGCCGGTCGTCGCCGCCACCATCTCGTCCAGCGACCGCTCACCGCCGCCGTCGAGCACCAGGTTGTCGATCGCGGGGGCGACCGGCATCCCGGTCAGCCCGGCCGTGTGCCGGGTGGTGGTCAGCCGGTTCAGCCGGCCGGCCCGGATCCAGTCGGTCTTCGACAGCGGCAGCCCGTTGTCGAAGACGGAGGCGCCGTCCCCGGACGAGTGGGCGATCACGAACGGCGCGGACTCGAGCCCGGGCGCGTTCGGGTCGCTGCGCAGGGTCAGCGGCAGCCCGGACAGCGTCTCGCCGAGCCGGGTGCCACCCCCCGGCTTGGAGAAGACCGTCCGTCCCTCGGCGGCGTCCCGGGCTGTCGACGACCACAGCTGGTAGATCAGCAGATCGGCCACGGCGGTGGGCGGCAGCAGCGTCTCGTACCGCCCGGCGGGCAGCTCGATACGGCGCTCCGCCCAGCCCAGCCGCTGCGCCAGCTCCGCGTCCAGCTCGGCCGGGTCGACATCCTTGAAGTCCCGGGTGGAGCGGCCCGCCCAGGCGGAACGCGACCGGTCGGGGGACTTGGCGTTCAGCTCCAGCGTTCCGTTCGGCTGGTCGTGGCGCAGCCGCAGGCCCGTCGACGTACCCAGATACGTCGAGGTCAGCTGGTGGTGTGCGAAGCCGTACAGCTCGCGGCCGCCGGCCCGGGCGCGGGCGAAGGCGTCACCGAGCGCCGGGGCGAACTCCGCGAACACATCCGAACCCGTCTCGGCCGGCGCGTCCGTGAAGTCGGGCGACGGGGATACCCCGGTGACCAGCGGCTGCGCGTCCTCGGCGGGCCCGGCCCCGCGCGCGGCGGCCTCGGCGGCCCGCACCAGCGGTTCCAGCTCGTCGGCGGTGACGGCCGAACGGGACACCACACCGGACGCGGCGCCCTCGGCGCCGTCGACCGTGGCGATGACGGTCAGGGTCCGCCCCCGGGTCACCCCGTTCGTGGTCAGCGCGTTGCCCGCCCAGCGCAGGTTGGCGGAGGACTCTTCGTCGGCGATGACCACACAGCCGTCGGCGGTGGACAGTTCGAGCGCGCGCTCGACGATCTCGTACGGCTTGCTGACGCGGCTCATCGGCCCGCCTCCTGCGTCGTGTTGAGACTGTGCTGCCCCGGGGGGCGACCCCCGGACCCCCAGCCGGTTCCGTGGTGAGCGCTCATCGGCCCGCCTCCTGCGTCGTGTTGAGGATGTTCACGCCTCGGAAGAGGGCGGAGGGACAGCCGTGCGAGACGGCCGCGACCTGACCCGGCTGGGCCTTGCCGCAGTTGAAGGCGCCGCCCAGGACGTATGTCTGCGGGCCGCCGACCTTCTCCATCGAGCCCCAGAAGTCCGTCGTCGTCGCCTGGTACGCGACGTCGCGCAGCTGACCGGCCAGCCTGCCGTTCTCGATGCGGAAGAACCGCTGTCCGGTGAACTGGAAGTTGTAGCGCTGCATGTCGATCGACCAGGACCGGTCGCCGACCACATAGATGCCGCGCTCCACCCCGCCGATCAGATCCTCGGTGGACAGCCCGCCCGGATCCGGCTGCAGCGACACGTTCGCCATCCGCTGGACGGGGACATGGCCCGGCGAGTCCGCGTACGCGCACCCGTTGGACCGCCCGAGACCCGTCAGCTTCGCGATCCGCCGGTCCAGCTGGTAGCCGACCAGCGTCCCGTCCTTGATCAGGTCCCAGGACTGGCCCTCGACACCCTCGTCGTCGTACCCGACGGTCGCGAGCCCGTGCTCGGCGGTGCGGTCGCCCGTCACGTTCATCACGGGGGAGCCGTACGCCAGCTTGCCCAGCTGGTCGAAGGTGGCGAACGAGGTTCCGGCGTACGCCGCCTCGTAACCCAGCGCCCGGTCCAGCTCGGTGGCATGCCCGATCGACTCGTGGATCGTCAGCCAGAGATTCGACGGGTCCACGACCAGGTCGTACCTCCCCGCCTCGACGCTCGGCGCCCGCATCTTCTCGGCGAGCAGCCCCGGGATCCGCTCCAGCTCGGAGTCCCAGTCCCAGCCGGTGCCCGTGAGGTACTCCCAGCCCCGCCCGACCGGCGGCGCGATGGTCCGCATCGAGTCGAACTCACCGGTCGTCCCGTCCACGGCGACCGCGGTGAACTGCGGATGCAGCCGCACCCGCTGCTGCGTGGTGACGGTGCCGGCGGTGTCCGCGTAGAACTTGTTCTCGTGGACGGTCATGAGCGAGGCGTCCACATGCGCGACACCCTCGGCGCCCAGCAGCCGGCTGCTCCACTCGGCCAGCAGCCCCGCCTTCTCCTCGTCCGGTACGGAGAACGGGTCGACGTCGTACGCCGACACCCAGGTCCGCTCGCCGTGCACCGGCTCGTCCGCCAGCTCCACACGCTCGTCCGAGCCCGCCGCCGCGATCACCTTCGCCGACAGCTTCGCCATGGCGACCGCCTGGGACGCGACCTTCGCCGCGGCGTCCATGGTCAGATCGACCCCCGACGCGAACCCCCACGCCCCGCCGTGCACCACCCGGACCGCGTACCCGAGATCGGTGGTGTCCGACGTCCCGGCGGGCCGGGCGTCCCGCAGCCGCCAGGACGCACTGCGTACCCGCTCGAAGCGGAAGTCCGCGTGGACGGCGCCCAGCGCGCGGGCCCGGGCCAGCGCCGCGTCGGCGAGGGCCCGTAGCGGCAGGGCCAGGAATGACTGATCTACCTCATGGGGCACGTCGGCTTTCCCCTTCTCGACCTGTGCGATGTGTCTCCGCAGTGAATCATGCGCCGCGAGCCCGTCAGAGGCCCTTGGTTTTCCCGTGATTTTCCGTGGCGGGCCCGGCGGCGCGGGGGGTCGCACTGTAGGAACCCCACAGTGCCTCGCGGAAGCCACTGTCAGGGGCCGATTCTCCGTGGAGCACCTGCTACCGATAGGTTTTCGAGGTACCAGACCGCTATCGAAAGGGTGATCCGTTGAGCCGCTCGGTTCTCGTCACCGGAGGAAACCGGGGCATCGGCCTCGCCATCGCCCGCGCTTTCGCCGACAACGGCGACAAGGTCGCGATCACGTACCGCTCGGGCGAGCCGCCCCAGGCCCTCACCGAGGCGGGCGTCCTGGCCGTCCGGTGCGACATCACCGACAGCGAGCAGGTGGAGCAGGCCTACAAGGAGATCGAGGAGAAGCACGGTCCCGTCGAGGTGCTGGTCGCCAACGCCGGTATCACCAAGGACCAGTTGCTGATGCGGATGTCCGAGGAGGACTTCACGTCCGTACTCGACACCAACCTCACCGGCACCTTCCGGGTCGTCAAGCGCGCCAACCGCGGCATGCTGCGCGCCAAGAAGGGCCGCGTCGTCCTCATCTCCTCCGTCGTCGGCCTCCTCGGCTCGGCAGGACAGGCCAACTACGCCGCCTCCAAGGCCGGTCTGGTCGGATTCGCCCGGTCACTGGCGCGCGAGCTCGGCTCGCGGAACATCACTTTCAACGTCGTCGCGCCCGGTTTTGTCGACACCGACATGACCCAGGCGCTCACCGAGGAGCAGCGCAAGGGCATCGTCGCCCAGGTGCCGCTCGCGCGCTACGCGCAGCCCGAGGAGATCGCCGCCGCGGTGCGCTTCCTCGCCTCCGACGACGCGTCGTACATCACTGGAGCCGTCATCCCCGTTGACGGCGGATTGGGCATGGGTCACTGATCAGCATGAGCGGAATTCTCGACGGCAAGCGCATCCTCATCACCGGTGTGCTGATGGAGTCGTCCATCGCCTTCCACACCGCCAAGGTGGCACAGGAGCAGGGCGCCGAAGTCATCCTGACCGCCTTCCCCCGGCCCACGCTGACGGAGCGCATCGCCAAGAAGCTGCCCAAGCCCGCCAAGGTCATCGAGCTGGACGTGACCAACACCGAGCACCTGGACCGGCTCGCGGGCCTGGTCCGTGACGAGCTCGGTTCGCTGGACGGCGTCGTCCACTCCATCGGCTTCGCGCCGCAGGACGCGCTCGGCGGCAACTTCCTCAACACGCCGTTCGAGTCCGTCGCCACCGCGATGCACGTCTCGGCGTTCTCGCTGAAGTCGCTCGCCATGGCCTGCAAGCCGCTGATGAGCGAGGGCGGCTCGATCGTCGGCCTCACCTTCGACGCACAGTTCGCCTGGCCGCAGTACGACTGGATGGGCCCGGCCAAGGCAGCGCTGGAGGCCACCTCCCGCTACCTCGCCCGCGACCTGGGCAAGGACCACATCCGCTGCAACCTGATCTCGGCCGGACCGATCGGCTCGATGGCCGCCAAGTCCATCCCCGGTTTCACGGAGCTCGCGGACGTCTGGAACACCCGTTCCCCGCTCGCCTGGAACATGGCCGACCCGGAGCCCGCCGGCCGTGGTGTCGTCGCCCTGCTCTCGGACTTCTTCCCGAAGACCACGGGCGAGATCATCCACGTCGACGGTGGCGTGCACATGATGGGCGCCTGACCCCGCAGGACCCCGCACGGCACGGCCGCGTACCACCTCCGAGGAGATGGTGCGCGGCCGCCGTGCGTCCCGCTCCGGGTTCCCCCGCTCAAGTCGAAAAGAAGGTCGTTCCACCGCAGAATGTGGTGGAACCGGACTTTTGGTCGGGCTGCGGGGAGGAGATCGCTGTGCGCCCCACACGTCGCCGAACCTGGGCCCTGCTGGCGGCCTCGGTCGCCGTCGCCGCACTTGTGGCCCCCCTGGGCCTGTCCGGCATGGGGCGGTTCGGGGCGTCCGCGCCCGCCGCGCCCGTCCCGGACCCTTACGGGGCCGACTGCCGCACCTCCGTCCAGGGATCCCGGGTGATCGCCTACTGCCACAACCCGTACCCCTCCATCGACCGCGTACAGCTGCATACCGAATGCGACCGCTGGTGGGACATAGACGCGGACGGCATACCCGTCGAGGTCGCTCCCGGGCAGACGGTGCGGCTCGACGACCGCTGCTGGAAGGAAGTCGCCTCCGTCTGGGTCAGCCACGAACGGGTGTAGGACCGCTCGTCCGGATCAGGCGCGGTCGACCAGACAGCTCAGCGCATGACTCGCGGCCTCGGCGGCCGCGGTCTCCGGATCACCGGCCCGGATGGCCTCGACCAGCCGTGCATGGTCCATGTGGTTCTCGGGCCGCAGCTCGTGCCCGACATCGCCCCGGAGATAGTCGCGCAGCAGATCTCCGAGGTCGGCGTAGAGACCGGTCAGCACGTCGTTGTGCGACGCGGCGACCACGGCCAGATGCAGCGTCGCGTCCGCGGCCACGAACGCCTCCACGTCCCCCGCGGCCCAGGTCTCCTCGCGACGCACCATGAGCGCGTCCAGCTGCTTCAGATCGCGCTCGGTGCGCCGCGTGGCCGCCAGCCGGGCGGCCGACGACTCCAGAGTCGAGCGCAGCTCGGCGACATGCCGGGGATCGGCGGCCGCGAACCGGCGGTGCATCACCCCGGCCAGCTCGCTGGTGGCGACGACATACGTACCCGACCCCTGGCGGATGTCCAGCAGCCCGTTGTGCGCGAGCGCGCGCACGGCCTCGCGGACGGTGTTGCGGGCCACCCCCAGCTGCTCCACCAGCTCGGGTTCGGTCGGAATCCGTGAACCGACGGGCCATTCGCCCGAGGTGATCTGATTCCTCAGCTGGGCGATCACCTGGTCGGCGAGTGCCGAACGACGCGGAGACGTCAGCGCCATGATGCTCCTTGCTCGGATCCTCGGGACTTCCGGATTCTCCGGCACGCGTGCCGACCGGCGGTTTCCGAAGGCTCTCCTGCGAGTGGACAACCAATCATCCCATGATTCTATGATGGACCACATGCCCGAAGACGAGACCCAGCACCGGACCCGGACCAGCCCCACCGCCACGGCGTACGCCTCCTCCGGCATGGCGTACGCGTCCTCCGACATGGGTGCCACTGCAGCCCCGCAGACCATCACGGGCCCCAACGCCTGGACGCTCCGTCTGGTCACCGTCGGTCTCGTCCTCACCGCACTCAACCTCCGCCCCGCCATCACCAGCCTCGGCGCCCTCCTCGAAGACGTACGGGACGGGCTGCACATGAGCGGCAGCGTCGCAGGTGTCCTCACCTCCGTACCGCCGCTCTGTTTCGCGGTCTTCGGCATCATGGCGCCGCGCCTCGCGCGGCGCTTCGGCCCCGGCGCGGTCGTCTGTGCCGGCATGGCCGCCATCGCGGCCGGCCTGGTGATCCGGCCGCTCGTCGGCTCCACGGCAGGATTCCTCGCCGCCAGCGCGCTCGCCCTCATGGGGATAGCCGTCAGCAACGTCCTGATGCCGGTGATCGTCAAGCGCTGGTTCCCGGACCGGGTCGGCTCCATGACCGGCCTCTACTCGATGGCGCTCGCCCTCGGCACCGCACTCGCCGCAGCGATCACCGTGCCCATGACCGATGCTCTCGGCGGCAGCTGGAAGGCCGGCCTCGGCATCTGGGCCGCGCTCGCCGCCGCCGCGGTCCTGCCCTGGATCCCGGTGGTACGGGACCGGAAGAACGCCCCCGGACAGGCCGCCGCCCCGCAGCACGGGGACGCCCCGGCCCTGCGGATCACCCGCAGCCGCACCGCCTGGGGTCTTGCCTGCTTCTTCGGCCTGCAGGCCACCGCCGCTTACATCACCATGGGATGGCTGCCGCAGATCTTCCGCGACGCCGGGGTCTCGGCCGGCACGGCGGGCGTCCTGCTCGCTGTGACCATGGCCATGGGTGTGCCGCTCGCCTTCGTCATCCCCCGGGTCGCCGGCCGGATGAAGAGCCAGGGCCCGATCGTCGTCCTCCTCAGTGCCTGCGGCCTCGTCGGCTACGCGGGGCTCTACCTCGCACCGGTCGGCGGCGCCTGGGTCTGGGCGCTGCTCCTCGGCATCGCCAACTGCGCCTTCCCGCTCGCCCTCACCATGATCGGCATGCGGACCCGCAGCGGCGCCGGGGTGGTCCGGCTCTCCGCGTTCGCCCAGTCCACCGGCTACCTGATCTCGATCCCCGGCCCGCTGCTCGTCGGCGTGCTGTACCAGCACAGCGGCGGCTGGGGGCTGCCGATCGCGCTGATGGCGGGGCTGATGGTGCCGCAGATGGTGGCCGGCATCCTCGCCGGGCGGGACCGGACGATCGAGGACGAATGCTGAGATGCGAGACTGGCTCCATGCCAGTCCTTGACCCGAATCCGCAGAACGGACAGAAGAAGCTTCTCCTCGTGCTCGGGGCGATGCTCTTGATCTCGGTGATCATCGGAGTGATCGCCTCGATCGCCTCCCCCTGACACCGTGCGCAGCGCCGCCTCCGGGGCCGATGGTGGGGCCAGCACCACCTTCCCCTAGGGGGCCAGGGTCAGGGTGAAGTGGGTGGCTCACCGGATGGGACCGGCGCCCCCGTGTCCGTAGGTTCTTGGTATCAGCACCGATGCCCCACGGAGGCGGACATGGCGGCCCGTACGCACACCCGATCGCCCCGCCCGGCCCCGGCTGGTGTCGAGGTCAGGCTGCCGTGGTGGGCCGTCGCGCTGCCCGCGGTCGCGTTCGCCGCGCTGCTGCTGCTGATCTCGGGATCCGGCGAGGCGCACGCCGCGACGACCGATCCGGCGGTCGGTCAGTTGCTCGCGCGCATCGTCGGCCTGCTGACCCTCTGACGTCGTTCACCCTCGGTGGGGAAGCCCTCCAACACCCT
The DNA here is from genome assembly GCF_036158715.1 of Streptomyces sp. NBC_00316. Classification (NCBI taxonomy): domain Bacteria; kingdom Bacillati; phylum Actinomycetota; class Actinomycetes; order Kitasatosporales; family Streptomycetaceae; genus Streptomyces; species Streptomyces sp. NBC_00316. The sequence continues at coordinate 6,807,153 of NZ_CP108023.1, forward strand.
GCGCCGGGCGGCACATTTCGTGCGAAGCTGAGGTGTATGAGCGTCGATACACCTCGCAGGATCGTCCTTCTCAGGCATGCAAAGGCGGAATGGTCGCAGGACTCCGACCATGAGAGGCCGCTCGCGGAGCGCGGTCGCAAGGATGCGCCGGTAGCCGGCCGCAAACTCGTCGATTCCGGTGTCACCATCGATCTGGCCCTCTGCTCGACTGCCGCCAGGACGCGCGAGACCTGGAAGCTGGCGGTGCACGAAATGCCTCACCGGCCCAGGACCGTGTACGAGGAGCGGCTGTACGAGGCCTCCCTCGGCGAGCTGATCGCCCTGCTCAACGAGACCCCCGACGACGTACGCAATATCCTGCTCATCGGCCACAACCCCGGCATGCACGCCGTCGCGGACGCCCTCGCCGGATCGGCGGAGGGCGACGCCCTGGCCCGGATGGGCCGCGGCGGCTTCCCGACCGCGGCGTTCGCCGTGATCGAGTTCTCCGGCTCCTGGAAGGGCGTGGAGCACGGGGTGGGCAAGCTCGTCGAGTACTGGACGCCGAACGACTGATCGCGCCGCCGTACACGGAAAGGCCCCGGCACCGGGACGCTTCGGTCACGAGTGCCGGGGCCTGTGCCGTGCGCACGGCACGAGGCCGGCCGGTCAGACCTGGTGACCGTCGGCGGCCTCGACCTCCTCGCGGGTGATCCCGAGCAGATACAGCACGGTGTCCAGGAACGGCACGTTCACCGCGGTGTGCGCGGCCTTGCGGACGACCGGTTTCGCATTGAAGGCGACCCCGAGGCCGGCCGTGTTCAGCATGTCCAGGTCGTTCGCACCGTCACCGATCGCTACGGTCTGCGCCAGCGGCACCCCGGCCTGCTCGGCGAAGCTGCGCAGCAGCCTGGCCTTGCCCGCCCGGTCCACGATGTCGCCGACGACCCGGCCGGTGAGCTTGCCGTCGACCACCTCCAGGGTGTTGGCGGAGGCGAAGTCGAGCCCGAGCCGTTCCTTGAGATCGTCGGTGACCTGGGTGAACCCGCCGGAGACGACGCCCACTTGGTAGCCGAGCCGCTTCAGCGTGCGGATCAGGGTGCGGGCACCGGGCGTCAGCCGCACCTCGGCGCGCACCTTGTCCACCACCGACGCATCGAGCCCCGCCAGCAGCGCCACCCGCGCGTGCAGCGACTGTTCGAAGTCGAGCTCGCCGCGCATCGCCTGCTCGGTCACCTCGGCGACCTTGTCCTCGCAGCCGGCGTGGGCCGCGAACAGCTCGATCACCTCGTCCTGGATGAGCGTCGAGTCGACATCCATGACGACCAGCCGCTGCGCACGGCGGCTCAGTCCGGCCGATACGACGGCCACGTCGACCCCGATCCCTGCGGCCGCGGTCGCCAGAGCGGTCCGCAGCTCCTCGGTCCCGGTGCCGGACACGGCGAACTCGACGGCCGTGACCGGGTACTTCGCCAGCCGGAAGATCCGGTCGATGTTGCCGCCCGTCGACGTGATCGTGGCCGCTATGGCGGCGGTCGACTCGGCGGTCAGCGGGTGCCCGAGGACGGTCACATGGGAGCGCCCGTATCCGCGGGGCCGGTTGTCCCCGGTGCCGGAGATGATCTCGGCCTGCAGCTTCAGCGATTCGGCCCAGCTGTGCACGGTCGCCCGCAGATCGCCCTCGGTGGTACCGCCCGCGGTCGGGGTGGTGACCAGCGCGCACAGGACGATGCGGCCACGGGTGACGACCTGCTCGATGTCGACGACGTCGACCGAGTAGGCGGCGAGTGTGTCGAAGAGCCCGGCGGTGATTCCGGGACGGTCCTTCCCGAAGATCTTGACGAGAAGGGTGGGGGTGTCGGTGCCCTGAGGAGGCTCAGGGTGCTCAGGAGACGGGGGAGACTGAGGGGGCTGAGATGCGCTCATGGTGCCTCCACCGTATCGGTACGCCTCTTGCCCCCGAAGCCCGTCCCGCGGACCGGACACCGGCCACGGATTCCCGACCGGCGCGTTTCCGTGCAGGTCCGGTGCGCGGGAGACGAAATGTTCACCCGGTGTTACCGCAGTCACCGGTGCCAGGGAGGACGAACGTTCATTCTCGCGCGGGGGGCCGGTCCGAGGGCGCCGGCCGCTCCCGGCCGCCGTTTTCCGGCGCCGGTCCGGGCCCCGGGGGCGGCACCTTCGGCGGGGCGAGCGGGCCGATCGGCCCCGCCACCGTCGGCGCCCCGTGCATCGCATCGGACGGATGCGGACGCAGATACGGGTTGGTCTCCTCGTGCGGCGGCCGGTAGGGCCGCGACGGCGTATACGGGCCGGGCACCCCACCGGCGCCGCTCCCGCCGGCACCGTCGCCCCCGCCACCGTTCCAGCCCGGCGCCCCCGGCGCGAGCGCCGCGGCCGCGGGGACCGCGGGAGTCGCCCCCGCCGCGCACGCCACCAGCGCACCCACCCCACCCGCACCCGCGCCCCACACCGCACCCAGCGCCGCGGCCGTCCCCATCTCCCCGTGCAGCTCGATCCCGGCCCCGAACGCATCGAAGCCCAGCACCGACAGGGAGGCGCCCGCCGACACCTGCGTCAGCCACACCAGCAGAGGGAGCGCCGCCGCCGATACGCCCGCGAGCCGCAGCGCACACCGCCCCGTGAACCCGGCGACGGTCGCCTCCCCCCGGTCGGTACGTGTTGCGGCGAGCACCCCCGCGTACAGCATCATCACCACGGCGGCGACCGCCAACAGCCAGACCCGGGCGTCCAGTTCGGCCAGCGACCCGACCGTCACCGGCTCGTCGGCGGAGATCCGCAGCAGCTCGTCCAGCGGGTCGGGGAGCAGCTTCGCCAGCTCGCCGGTCGCCTGCCCCTGCCACGGCACGAAGAGGCCGATCGGTACCCCGAGCCATGCCCCGTTCGGCGCCCCGAGCAGCGCGGCACCCGCGATCCGCTTCGGGTGGTCGTCGCCGGCCGCCGCGTACGCCGCGGCCGCGCAGCCGGCGACCACCGCGACCAGCAGGACCGACACCAGCGCGGACACCGCCGGGCGTACGGTGCGGTGGAGCCGCGCCGCAGCGGACGGCAGCGGCGTGCGACGTGAGGCCAGCACCGCGATCACCAGTACGCCGAGTACCCAGCAGGCACCGCCCGCCAGCGACTTCAACGGGTCGACCGTGAAACCGACATGGGCCTGCGCCCGCGCGAGATCCGCCAGCCGGTCCGGCAGCAGCCCGCCGAGGTCACCCAGGTCGCCGAGCCCGTCCGGCAGCAGGCCGCCGACGTCTCCCGCCCCACCGGGCCCGTCGCCGCCCGCCCCCGGCACCCGGTCCAGCCCCAGCGACCCGCCGTCGATCGTCACGACGTCGTGCCCCGCCCAGGCGAGCCCGCCGAGCACGGCGACGAACATCGCCACCACCGCCCCTGCGCGGACCGCGAGTTCGGCACCGGAGAGAACCGGCCCCGCCCCGCGCAGCGACCGCAGGAAGAAGAAAGAGAGGAACAGCGCGCCGGCGAGCCCCACCCCCAGGGGCGTGACCGACAGAGCGGTGTGCGCCTCGGCCGCGTCCAGGCCGAACGCCGACACATCACCCGACGGAGAGACCGATCCGCCCGCCCCCAGCACCACCACGGCCGCGGTCATCGGACCCAGCGCCCCCGCCGAGTCGGCGCCGAGCAGATGCAGTCCGAGGGCCGCCGTCCCCGCCATCGCGGCCATCGCCCAGCTCACCGAGGCGATGGCTGCCAGCACTGCATCTCCCCAAGGGATGCGCCCCGTACCGCCGTCGCCGCCCCCGCGCACGTCCCTGGCCATGAGGCCCCCCTCAATCCGCGCCGAGATGCCCCGAGTTGACCTGTTCGCTCATGATCCGTACGCACTCATGGGCGCTTACCACTCTCCGAGCCCGTATCTCCCGAGTCAACGGCGCGTACCGGGAGGTCTCGTCACGGTCCTGTCCCTGCCCGACTTTCGTATCGAGGACTGCTCCTGGAATAGTTCCCCACGATGTTCAGCATCCCTAGACTCCCTGTGATGGGGGTAACTCGGGGGACAACTAGTGGGGCGCGGAGTGCCGGAACTCGTACTGGAATTGAATGGAAGGACCTGGACGCTCGATCCGTCCAGGCCGTACACCCTCGGGCGCGATCCGCAGGGCGACCTGTCGATCGACGACGCCAGGGTGTCGTGGCGGCATGCCACGATCAGCTGGGGGGGCCGCAGTTGGTTCATCGAGGACCACGGCTCGACCAACGGCACGTATGTGCAGGGCCGGCGCATCCATCAGATGGAGATCGGGCCGGGCTCGTCCGTGCACCTGGGGAACGCCACTGACGGACCGCGGCTGAGCTTCAGCGGCGCAGCCGCGGGCGCCGATGTGTACAGCGGCCAGGGTGCGGGCGCACAGCAGCCGCAGCAGGGCGGCGCCGGCTGGCCGGGCCACCCGGACCCGGCGCCGCAGCAACAGCAGCAGGCCTGGCAGCAGGCCCCGCAGGGCGGGCCGCCGCCGCAGCCTCATGTGCCGCACCAGCAGGGCGCGGCGAAGACACCCGGTGCAGGTGGGCCCGGCGGCGCCGCGGGGGCTCCGCCGGTCTACGGCGACCGCAGCCCGACCACCTTCCACCAGCTGGACCTCGGCCGTGTGATGCGCATCGGCCGTGCGCTGGAGAACGAGCTCGTCGTCTCCGACCTCCAGGTCTCGCGCCACCACGCCGAGTTCCACGCGACCCCCGACGGCCGCTTCGAGATCCGCGACCTCGGTTCCCACAACGGCACGTACGTCAACGGTCAGCCGCTCCACAAGTCGGGCTCCGCGCTGATCGGCCCGAACGACATCGTCGGTGTCGGCCACTCGACGTTCCGCCTGGTCGGCGACCGGCTCGAGGAGTTCGTCGACACCGGTGAGGTCTCCTTCTCCGCCCGCCACCTCACGGTGACGGTCGACGGCGGGAAGCAGATCCTCAAGGACGTCTCGTTCGGCGTCCCGGAGAAGTCGCTCATCGCGGTCATCGGCCCGTCGGGCTCCGGCAAGTCGACCCTGCTCAAGGCGCTCACCGGCTACCGGCCCGCCAACCAGGGCGATGTCCTCTACGACAACCGGAACCTGTACAAGCAGTTCGCCGAGCTGCGCCAGCGCATCGGTCTGGTCCCGCAGGACGACATCCTGCACAAGGAACTCACGGTCACCAAGGCCCTCAAGTACGCGGCCAAGCTCCGCTTCCCCGCGGACACCACCGAGGCCGAACGGCAGGCCCGGATCCATGAGGTCCTCGCTGAGCTCAAGCTCGACATCCACAAGGACAAGAAGGTCACCTCGCTCTCCGGTGGCCAGCGCAAGCGTGTCTCCGTCGCACTCGAGCTGCTCACCAAGCCGTCGCTGATCTTCCTGGACGAGCCGACCTCCGGCCTCGACCCGGGCATGGACCGCGATGTCATGCAGCTGCTGCGCGGCCTCGCCGACGACGGCCGTACGGTCCTCGTCGTCACGCACTCGGTGGCCGAGCTGGCGATCTGCGACAAGCTGCTCGTGATGGCGCCCGGCGGCTCCGTCGCCTACTTCGGTCCGCCGGAGGAAGCGCTCAACTTCTTCGGCTACACCACCTGGGCCGACGTCTTCTCCGCGTTCGAGAACTACCGCGACTACGACTGGGCGGGCCGCTGGCGCGGTTCGCAGCACTACCAGATGTACGCCGCGGACATCGACGCCGTCGCCGCACAGTCCGTACACATGCCGCCGCCGCAGCAGATGCGTCCGCCGAAGCCGCAGGGCTGGATGGCGCAGCTGTGGACGCTCATCCGTCGATATGTGTCGGTGATCGCGTCCGACAAGGGCTTCATGGGTCTGATGGTGATCCTGCCCGCGGTGCTCGGCATCGTCAGCGTGGTCATCCCGGCCGACTTCGGCCTGGCCCCGCCGAAGCCGCCGTCGAAGTTCAACGGAGACGCCGGAACGATCATGCTGATCCTCGCGGTCGGCATGTGCTTCTCCGGTGCGGCCAACTCCGTACGAGAGCTGATCAAGGAACGCGTCATCTACGAACGGGAACGGGCCACCGGTCTCTCCCGCTCCGCCTATCTGATGTCCAAGGTGATCGTCCTCGGTCTGATCACGGCCATCCAGGGTGTCATCATCTGCGGCATCGGCTTCGCCTCCCGCGATCTGCCCGAAGAGGGCCTGATCATGCCGCCGGCCGTCGAGCTCTGCGTCACGATCACCGCCCTCGGCTTCACCTCGATGATGTTCGGCCTGGTGATCTCCTCACTGGTGAAGACCGCCGAGAAGACCATGCCGCTGCTGGTCATGTTCGCGATCGTCCAGGTCGTCTTCACCGGCATCCTCTTCCAGGTGTACGGATCGCCCGGCCTGGAGCAGTTCGCCTGGCTGATGCCGTCCCGCTGGGCCATCGCCGCGGCGGCCGCGACGCTCGACCTCGCGCACCTGATGCCGCCGTGGGACCAGAAGAACCCGACCGACCTGGACCCGCTGTGGGAGCACACGGCCGGCCAGTGGGGGATGAACATCGCGGTGCTGCTGTTCCTCGGCCTCATCTGCGGCTTCGCGGTCGCGCGGCTGCTGCGGCGCCACGAGCCGGAGGTCATGCGCAAGTAGGGCAGGGGCGCAGCACGCACGGAACGCCGAAGGGCGGCACCCGGAATGGGGTGCCGCCCTTCGGCGTTGTCCATGCTGACATGGGCCGATCAGTAGGCGCTGTTGACGTTGTCGATCGAGCCGTACCGGTCGGCGGCGTAGTTGGCCGCGGCGGTGATGTTGGCGACCGGGTCGTAGATGTTCGACGAGGTGCCGGGGACGTGGTAGGCGTTGAACGTCGGCTGGATGACCTGCAGCAGGCCGCAGGACGGGGTGCCGTTCTGGGCGTTGACGTCCCAGCCGTTCACCGCGTTCGGGTTGCCGGTCGACTCGCGCATGATGTTGCGGTACAGACCGTTGTACGAACCGGGGATGCCCTTGGCCTTCATGATGTCCAGCGCCTCGGTGATCCAGCCGTTCAGGTTGTTGGCGTAGACCGGGGTACGGGCGGCGGAGCGGCTGGCGGCCTGGGTGGACCGCTTCGCGACGTCGGCCTTCGCCTTGGCGGCGGCCTTGGCCTTCGCCTTCGCGGCGTGCTCGGCCTTCGCCTTGGCCACGGTGGCCTTGGCCTTCGCTTCGGCCTTCGCCTTGGCGGCGGCCTTCTTCGCCTTGACGGCGTCGGCGGCCTTCACCAGCTTCTCGGCGGTGGAGTGCTGCTCGATGATGCTGGCCTGGATGGTCCTGGCCTGCGGAGCGCTGGCGGCGAAGACCACCGGAGCGGTGGACGGCGCCTGCGGCTCGGTCTGCGGCTTGGCCTGGGTCTCGGCGTGGGCCGGAACGAGGGAGAGCGAGAGAGCGGCGGCGGCGACGGCGGAGACACCCGCGGCGGAGAGCTTCTGCGTCTTGTTCAGACGGTGAAGACGGCTGGTGATGCTGAACGCGGACATACAGTCGTACCTCTTCGAATTGCGGGGTCCTCACGGAGGACGGCGACGGGTGCGACGGGTTCGCATCTCCGTCGGGGACGAGAGCAATTCTTAGCGACCGCAAAATCTTGTGGCAATCATGTGACCTACGACCTCGGATAGTGGATCACGGTCCTACTCGCCCACCGCGGCTCGCACCCCTCCCCGGTGGTGCACTACGTCGCCGCACTGTCGGGTCATCCACTAGCGCGCCTCGTAAGTGACGTGGGTCCTATGCGCGGCCTCACATCGGGCGTGTAACAATCTCGCCGACCGTTGCTTCAGCAATTCGGAGTGTCACGTTCCGGTTCTGGGAGCAGCAGATGTACGTCCCCGAACTCGTGCCAGAGGTACCGATGGCGCAGCGCCTGGGCGTATCCGCTCTGCAGCGCCGCCCGCCCGGCGATCGCCTCCAGCATCAGCAGATGCGAGGCCTCGGGCTCGTGCAGCCCGGTCAGCAGCCCGTCCACCACCCGCACGCCGCGCTGCGGCGTCACGACCAGATCCGTCCAGCCCGCGGCCTCCCGCACCACCCCGTCCGCCCCCACCGACGACTCCAGCGCCCGCACCGACGTCGTACCCACCGCGACGACGAGCCCACCCGCCGCCCGCGCCGCATTGACCAGCCAGGCCGTGGTGCGCGGCACCGCGAAACGCTCCGGGTAGGGCGGCTCGTGCGCCTCCGCCGACGCCACCCCCGTATGCAGCGTCACCGGCGCGAACTGCACACCGCGGCTCACCAGCGCGGCCACCATCCGCGCGGTGAACGGCCGGGCGGCGCTCGGCATCTCCGCCGAACCGCTTCCGTCGGGGGAGTCCACCGCGAAGACCGTCTGATAGGCGGACAGCGGCTGGTCCCGCTCCGTGTACCCGTAACGGATCGGCCGCCCGTACCGCCGCAGCAACCCCGCCACCCCCACCGGCACCCGCGCCCACCACAGCCTGGCCCCCCCTGTCGCGCCCAGCACCCCCGGCCCGTACCCACGGGGGCCGCCCAGCGGCTCCTCCAGCACGAGCCGCGAGCCGTCCGGCAGACGGACGACCGCCCCGGCCGGCCCACCACGGCGCGGCACCGTCGCACCCGTACCGTCCGGCCGCCGCAGCTCCACGGCCCACCGCCCGTCCTCACCCCGCGTCGAGAAGTGCACGACCACGCGCTCACCGCCCACCCGCCCGTTCACCGCGGCGGCCAGCGTCGGTGACGTATTGACGACGAGCACGTCCCCGGCCCGCAGCTGCCCCGGCAGCTCCCGGAACGCATGGTGCGAGACCTCCTGTCCCCGGGACACCAGCAGCCGTACGTCATCACGCCCCGCGCCCCGCTGCTCCGCAGGCACCCGTGCCAGGAGTTCCGCAGGCACCCGCAACGCCTCCAGCGCGGTCACGCTCCCTCCCCGTGCAGCTCCGACCCGGCCGGACCCGATGCCGTGTACCGGCCGCTCGGCGGCCGACGCTCCAGAAGCCGCAGGAACACGGGCACCGCACTCTCCGGAAGCGGCCGCGGAGCGTCGTCCTCCGGTACCGCCGCCGCATAGAGGCCGGTCTGCATGTCTCCCGGGTCGACCGCCCACACCCGCAGCCCCGGCTCCTCCACCCCCAGAACGGCGGCCAGCTGGTCGAGCGCCGCCTTCGACGCCCCGTAACCGCCCCAGCTCTCGTACGGCTCCGCCGCCGCGTCCGAACTCACCACCACGACCGTGCCCGCCGCCGCGGCCCGCAGCAGCGGCAGCGCCCCCTGCACCAGACCGAGCGCCGCCACCACATTGGTCTCCAGCGCCTGCCGCAGCCCGTCCGGCGGCAGCGCATCGAGCCGCACGAGCGGCTCGACACCCAGCGCACTCGCATTGCTCACCAGCAGATCGAGCCCGCCGAGCTCCCCGGCAGCGGTCACCAGCTCCGCGCGGTGCCCGGCATCCGTGACATCGCCGGGAACCGCGACCACCCGCGCCCCGAACCCCGCGAGCTCCTTCGCGGTCTCCTCCAGCGCCGCCGTGGTCCTGGCGTCCAGCACCAGATCCCAGCCCTGCTGCGCGAGCGCCGCGGCCAGCGCACGCCCCAGCCCCTTCGAAGCACCCGTGATCAATGCGACAGGCATGCCAACCGTCCCCTTGTTGCTCACGTCCGATGACGTCGGTCCTCGCCGGTGGACCCCGGCACACCCAACGTAGGAACGCCCCGGCCTCCCGCGCCTCGTCCGCGAGCCGCACCCCCACAAGGCACTTCGGCCTAGTCCCAACGCCCTAAGCACCGGCCGTCCACAGGCCGATACGGCCAGGCCACGCCGCCGGTACCGTGAGGCCATGAGCCACAGCCCACCCTCGGGCCTCGCAGCGGTGAGTGCCGCCCTGCTCGCGATGAGCCGGCACCTCGAAATGCGTGACGTCCTGAAGACGATCGTCGTCTCCGCCCGCGAACTGCTGGAAGCCGAGTACGCGGCCCTGGGTGTCCCCGACGACCACGGCGGCTTCGCCCAGTTCGTCGTCGACGGCGTCAGCGACGAGCAGTGGAAGGCCATCGGACCGCTGCCCCGTCAGCACGGCATCCTCGCCGCGATGCTCCACGAGGCGAAGCCCGAGCGCCTCGCCGACGTCCGCAAGGACCCCCGCTTCGAGGGCTGGCCGGCCGCCCACCCCGACATGTCCGACTTCCTCGGACTGCCCATCAGGGACGGCGACGAGATCATCGGTGCGCTCTTCCTCGCCAACAAGCGGTGCCCCAAACCACAGGGCAGCTGCGGCTTCACCGCACAGGACGAGGACCTGCTGTCGATACTCGCCCAGCACGCGGCGATCGCCCTCACCAATGCCCGGCTGTACGAGCGCAGCCGCGAGCTCACCATTGCCGAGGAGCGGTCCCGTCTCGCCCACGAGCTGCACGACGCGGTCAGCCAGAAGCTGTTCTCGCTGCGGCTGACGGCCCAGGCCGCCGCCGCCCTGGTCGACCGCGATCCGGCGCGCGCCAAGGGCGAGCTCCAGCAGGTCGCCGCGCTGGCCGCCGAGGCGGTGGACGAGCTGCGGGCGGCCGTCGTCGAACTGCGCCCGGCCGCGCTCGACGAGGACGGACTCGTCGCGACGCTCCGCACCCAGATCCAGGTCCTGGACCGCGCCCACACCGCCCGCGTCACCTTCGAGAGCCTCGGTGTACGGGCCCTGCCCGCCGCCCAGGAGGAGGCACTGCTCCGGGTCTCCCAGGAGGCCCTGCACAACGCGCTGCGTCACTCGGGCGCCGGCCGGGTCGACGTCACACTGGGCCGCCACGGCTCGGGCGCGGTGCTGCGGATCACCGACGACGGCAGCGGATTCGAGCCCGGGGCCACGCGGCAGGCAGGACGCCATCTGGGCCTGGTGTCGATGAGGGACCGGGCGAGCGGCGTCGGCGGAAGGCTCACCGTTGAATCGGCGCCCGGCAGGGGCACCACGATCGAGATGGAGGTACCCGGTGGCTGACAGGATCATCAGGGTGCTGCTGGTCGACGACCACCAGGTGGTCCGCCGCGGTCTGCGTACGTTCCTGGAGATCCAGGACGACATAGAGGTGGTCGGCGAGGCGGCCGACGGCGCGGAGGGCGTGGCCAGGGCGGAGGAGATGCGCCCCGACGTGGTCCTGATGGACATCAAGATGCCGGGCACGGACGGCATCGAGGCACTCCGCAGGCTCCGGGAGCTGGACAACCCCGCCAAGGTGCTGATCGTCACCAGCTTCACCGAGCAGCGCACGGTGGTGCCCGCCCTGCGCGCGGGCGCCTCCGGTTACGTGTACAAGGACGTCGACCCGGACGCACTGGCCGGCGCCATCCGCTCGGTGTACGCGGGCCATGTCCTGCTCCAGCCGGAGGTCGCCGGAGCCCTGCTCGCCCAGGAGGACGCGGGCGGCGGTACGGGCCGGGGGAGCACCCTCACCGATCGCGAGCGGGAAGTGCTGGGCCTGATCGCCGACGGCCGCTCCAACCGTGAGATCGCCCGGGCGCTGGTCCTCTCCGAGAAGACCGTCAAGACGCATGTCTCGAACATTCTGATGAAGCTGGATCTGGCGGACCGCACCCAGGCGGCCCTCTGGGCCGTCCGGCACGGGGCGGCGGGCTGATCAGCGCCGAGTCGGGAGACGGTTCCCTCCGGACCGAGATTCATACTGTCGGGTGTATGTCACCCGAACGGCGCATCCTGCCGGGCCCGGGGGCGTTCTCCATGCATGCTGCGGCGGCCGGCCGCGGCAACGCGAGGAGGATCCTGAAGTGAAGAACCTGAAGAAGGCCGCTGCCGTCACCATGATCGCCGGTGGCATCATCGCCGCAGGCGCGGGCGCGGCCTCTGCCACGGGCCACGGCTCGGGCGCGGGCGCCCACGGTGTGGCGACCCACTCCGCGGGCGTGGCCAGCGGCAACGTCATCCAGGTCCCGGTCCACGTCCCGGTGAACGTGGTCGGCAACACGGTCAATGTGATCGGACTGCTCAACCCGGCTTTCGGCAACTTCGGCCTGAACGGCTGACCGCTCCAGGTCCTCCGACGCCGGACGGGCAGGAAGCCCGTCCGGCGTCGGAGGGCAGACGGGCCACCGGAACGGCCCGGACACTCCGTCCGCCGTCCGGCTACCCCCGTTCCCGGTCCTCCACATACGCGTTGTACGCCGCCACCTGAGCCCGCCGGGCGACCCGCTCGACCGGCCGCAACGCTTCCGCCCGGGCCGCGATCTCCGACGCGCTCACCGCCCCGCCGTGCCCGGTCTCGTACGCCACCGAGATCAGCAGCCCCACCCGCTGGGCCAGTTCCAACACCCGCACCGCCCGCGGCGGATACCCCGGTGCGAGCACTTCGCGCCCCCGCTCCGCCCGTGCCCGGTAGGCGTCCACCGCCGCCTCCGCCACCGGTCCCGAGCCGGCCACGTCCAGCCGCGACAGCACTGCCGTCGCATCCCGCAACGCCTCCGCGAGCTCCCGCTCCGCCTCGCTCAGCGACGGCACATCGGCCGGCGGCGCCTCCCGTACCGGCAGACAGCGCCAGACCACCTCGACGTGCAGGTCCCCGGCCGGTCCCACCTCCCGCACCTCGGGCACCAGTCCGTACGGCACACCGGACGCGACCACCGCCTCCTCGGCCTCCAGCGCCCGCGCGTTGAACTCCGGCGGACCGCTGAGCCCCAGCGGATGCCCCGGCGCCGGCAGCGCGACCCTGAAGCCCGTCGCCCCCAGTCTCCGCAGCCGCCCCAGTGCAAGCGTGAGCCCGACCGACCCCGTCTCACCCGGCAGTCCCTCGACGCGGTGCACCGCGTCCTCCCCGACAATCGCGTGCGCTGCGTCGTCCGGCGACACAAGTCCGGCCAGAAGCGCGTTTCCCCATGCGGCCAGCAGCCCTGAGCGTGGTTCCGAAAGCATGGGAACAGCCTAGGGAACCGGACCTAAGAGCTGGACCACTCCGCGGGTGGCGTAGGTTTTCCCTGGGAGCTGTGCCCACAGGCACGCGACGATCTCGAGACTGCATGGGGAGACAACGCGCTCATGAGCGATGTACTGGAGCTGGTGGACGTATCCGTGGTCCGCGACGGACGCGCTCTGGTGGACGACGTCTCCTGGTCGGTCAAGGAGGGGGAGCGCTGGGTCATCCTCGGCCCGAACGGCGCCGGCAAGACCACCCTCCTCAACATTGCGTCCAGCTACCTCTTCCCGACCCGGGGCAGCGCCAGGATCCTCGGCGAGCAGCTCGGCGGCGTCGGCACCGACGTCTTCGACCTGCGCCCCCGGATCGGCATCGCGGGCGTCGCCATGGCCGAGAAGCTGCCCAAGCGCCAGACCGTTCTGCAGACGGTGCTCACCGCCGCGTACGGCATGACCGCCACCTGGCACGAGAACTACGACGCCGTCGACGAGGACCGCGCCCGCGCCTTCCTCGACCGGCTCGGCATGACCGAGTACCTCGACCGCAGGTTCGGCACCCTCTCCGAGGGCGAGCGCAAGCGCACACTGATCGCCCGCGCCATGATGACCGACCCCGAGCTGCTCCTCCTCGACGAGCCCGCCGCCGGTCTCGACCTCGGTGGCCGCGAGGACCTGGTCCGCCGCCTCGGCCGGCTCGCCAGGGACCCCCTCGCTCCCTCCATGATCATGGTCACCCACCATGTCGAGGAGATCGCCCCGGGCTTCACGCACGTCCTCATGATCCGCCAGGGCAAGGTCCTCGCCGCGGGCCCCATGGAGACCGAGCTCACCTCCCGGAACCTCTCCCTCTGCTTCGGTCTGCCGCTCATCGTCGAGCACGCGAGCGACCGCTACACCGCGCACGGCCTTCCGCTGTCCTGAATGTCCTGATCGCTGCCCTGTCGGCGAAGGGGCCGCGGTCCTACCATGACCACGTGGACATCGACGCGTGGGTGTGGTGGCTGATCGGTGCTGTCGGACTGGGTATTCCCCTCGTCCTGACCGCGATGCCCGAGTTCGGGATGTTCGCCGTCGGAGCGGTTGCCGCGGCAGTCGTCGCAGCGCTCGGCGGCGGCATCGTGGCCCAGGTCCTGGTCTTCGTCGTGGTCTCCGTCGCGCTCATCGCGGTGGTCCGCCCGATCGCCGCCAGGCACCGCGCCGACCGGCCGCAACTCGCCACGGGTATAGATGCGCTGAAAGGCCGTCAGGCCGTCGTCCTGGAACGGGTCGACGGCGGTGGTGGCCGGATCAAGCTGGCGGGGGAGATCTGGTCGGCCCGTGCGTACGACGGGGACCAGAGCTTCGAACCCGGCCAGCAGGTGGACGTCGTGGAGATCGACGGGGCTACGGCCGTCGTCATGTGACCGAACCGCACACACGGCGGACCGCGGTCTGCCAGACTCGATGTCGATCATCGTGAAGTCCGGACCTCCCACAGATCCGGACTTCAGGGGATCCGACCTCGATCATCGCGATCCGCCGGCAACCGAAGGGCACGAGGAACACGATGCAACCGATCATCATCGTCCTGATCATTCTGGTGGTGCTCGTCTTCATCGCCCTGATCAAGACGATCCAGGTCATCCCGCAGGCCAGTGCCGCCATCGTGGAGCGCTTCGGCCGCTACACCCGTACGCTCAACGCAGGCCTGAACATCGTCGTTCCGTTCATCGACACCATCCGCAACCGGATCGACCTCCGTGAACAGGTCGTCCCGTTCCCGCCGCAGCCGGTGATCACCCAGGACAACCTGGTCGTCAACATCGACACCGTCATCTACTACCAGGTGACGGACGCGCGGGCCGCGACGTACGAAGTCGCCAGCTACATCCAGGCGATCGAGCAGCTCACCGTCACCACCCTCCGCAACATCATCGGCGGCATGGACCTGGAGCGGACCCTGACCTCCCGCGAGGAGATCAACGCCGCCCTCCGCGGAGTTCTCGACGAAGCCACCGGCAAGTGGGGCATCCGCGTCAACCGCGTCGAGCTCAAGGCGATCGAACCGCCCACCTCCATCCAGGACTCGATGGAGAAGCAGATGCGCGCCGACCGTGACAAGCGCGCCGCGATCCTCCAGGCCGAAGGAACGCGGCAGTCCGCGATCCTCACCGCGGAGGGCGAGAAGCAGTCCGCGATCCTGCGCGCCGAAGGCGAGGCCAAGGCCGCGGCCCTGCGCGCGGAGGGCGAGGCGCAGGCCATCCGTACGGTCTTCGAGTCCATCCACGCCGGCGACCCGGACCAGAAGCTCCTCTCGTACCAGTACCTCCAGATGCTCCCGAAGATCGCCGAGGGCGACGCCAACAAGCTCTGGATCGTGCCCAGCGAGATCGGTGACGCCCTCAAGGGCCTCAGCGGTGCCTTCGGTAACCTCGGCACCGGTGTCCCGGGCTTCAACACCGGCAAGGAGCGCCGCGAGGAACCCCCGGTCGACTGACGGCGGACACGACTCGTGCATGACCGGCGCACGGAGCGCCTGTCATGCACGAAGCCCGTCTTCGTGCGTACGAAGACGGGCTCACGTCGCTGCGAAATGCGCAGAGTGCCTACGCCGCAGACCGGTCCAGCCACTCCGGCAGCGCAGCCCGGTCACCGGCCCCCAGCGCCAGCAGCATGGCCTGCGCGGGCGACGGTACGAACGGCTGCCGCAGCAACGGCATCCCCGCCTGCTCCGGCGTCTGGGCCGCCTTGCGGTGATTGTCCTCGGCGCAGGACGCCACCGTGTTGAGCCAGGTGTCCTGACCACCCTGGGCGCGCGGCACCACGTGGTCGACGGTCGTCGCCCGCCGCCCGCAGTACGCGCACCGGTGCTGGTCCCGTATCAGCACACCCCTTCTCGACCACGGCGCCTGTCTTCGGAACGGCACCCGTACGTACCGGCAGAGTCTGATCACCCGGGGCACCGGAATGTCCACCGCGGCACCACGCATACGGAGATCGGGGTGGGACTGCTCGACGACAGCCTTGTCCTGCAGGATCAGCACCACTGCACGGTTCAGCGTCACCGTCGACAGCGGCTCGAAGCTCGCGTTGAGAACCAGCGTGTCCCGCATTTCGCCCACCTCCCGTGTGCCACCCGCCCCCTGGCAGGCCCGGATCAACTCTGGCTGGGCAGGCCGTGATGGACAACGCAATAAAAAATGCCCTGCCCTGATCTCTCCAAGACCAGGGCAGGGCAAACAGCAGAGGAACTCTCGGCTCACGGAGTACTACGCGGGACCCCGGTACTCACCGATCAGCTGAGCACGTCCCAGGGTGTGGAACCGCAAATTGAATCCGACGACCGCGGGCGACGCATCGCTGTCGGCCCCCAGCTTCTCGGTGTCCACCGCGTACACGGTGAAGACATAGCGGTGGTTCTCACCGGCCGGCGGCGCGGCCCCGCCGAACTCCTTCGGCCCGTAGTCGTTACGGGCCTGAACGGCACCCTCGGGCAGCCCGTCGAACTTCCCGCTGCCCGCACCGGCCGGCAGCTCCGTGACGGACGCCGGGATGTCGAAGACGACCCAGTGCCAGAACCCGCTGCCCGTCGGGGCGTCGGGATCGAAGCAGGTCACGGCGAAACTCTTGGTCTCCGCCGGGAAGCCTTCCCACCGCAGCTGCGGGGAGGTGTTCCCGGCCGCGAACACCTGGGCATCCGCCAGCACGGCCCCGGGAGCGAGATCCTCGCTCACCACCGCGAACGACGGTACCTCGGGATGGAAGTCGTGCGGCAGCGGCGGCCTCTTCGACTCGGTCACGTCAACACCTCTCCTGATCGGTTCCGGTATCTCGCCACCGACCTTAGAGCCAGTTGCGCTGACCGCCGACCTGGGCGAGCCACTGGTTGAGGTACGCCGCCCAGTCGGTCCCCTGGAAGTCGTTCAGATCCACCTTGAACGACCGGTACGAGTCGCTGCCCTCACTGAAGAGCCCCGGCTTCTTGTCCATCTCCAGCACGACGTCCATCTCGCGGTCGTCCGCGACGAACGACAACTCGACCTGGTTCAGCCCCCGGTACTGCTGCGGCGGGAAGAACTCGATCTCCTGGTAGAACGGCAGCCGCTGACGCGTACCGCGAATGTGACCGCGCTCCATGTCCGCGCTGCGGAAGCCGAATCCCAGCCGGCCGAACGCGTCCAGGATCGCCTGCTGCGCCGGCAGCGGGTGCACATTGATCGGGTCGAGGTCGCCCGAGTCCAGGGCCCGCGCGATCTCCAGCTCGGTCGTCACACCGATGTTCATGCCGTGCAGATGCTGGCCGGCGAACATCGTGATCGGCGTCTCCCACGGAATCTCGAGTCCGAACGGCACGACGTGCACCGCACCGGCCTGCACCTCGAACGCGCCACCGAGACGCAGCTTGGTGAACTCGATGTCCTGCTTCATCTCCTGGTCGTTGCCCTCGACCTCGACGCGCGCCTGCAGGCCGACCGACAGTCCCTCGATCTGCTGCGCCACGGAGCCGCCCTGGATCCGCACCTCGCCCTGGACGACCCCGCCCGGTACGACGTTGACCTCGGTCAGTTCCGTCTCCACCGAAGCACCACCGGCACCCATGCTCGCGAGCAGCCGCTTGAAGCCCATATTCACTCCTCCTTGGTCCTGACCCCTACATACGCGCCACGACCGTAGTCGGTTCCCGGTACCCTCGAGCGCCATGATCGAGGGCTTGGACCGTACGCCGCTGAATCGCGACTTCTTCGACCGCCCCGTCCTGGACGTGGCCCCCGACCTCCTGGGCCGCACACTGGTACGGAACACCGCCGCCGGCCCCATCGAGCTCCGGCTCACCGAGGTGGAGGCGTACGCGGGCGAGATCGACCCCGGCTCGCACGCCTTCCGCGGCCGCACCCACCGCAACAGCGTGATGTACGGACCACCCGGCCATGCGTACGTCTACTTCACCTACGGCATGTCAAGGCGGTCAGCATGAACGTCATGGATCTTGCTCACCCCGCTGAAGAAGTCGCCCCCAAGCTGCTCGGTGCCATCCTCACCCACGAGACCCCCGAGGGAACCGTGAGCATCACCATCACGGAGACCGAGGCGTACTCCGGTTCGGCCGACCCTGCCTCCCACGCCTACCGAGGCAGGACACCCCGAAATGCCGTCATGTTCGGACGTGCGGGACACCTGTACGTCTACCGGTCTCACGGACTCCACTGGTGCGCCAACGTCGTCACCGGGGCAGACGGCATCGCTACAGCTGTCCTCATCCGGGCAGGCAGGGTCATCGCAGGGGAAGACCTGGCCCGCGAGCGGCGAGGGGGCAAGGTCGAGAGTCCACGTCTCGCGCGAGGTCCGGGGAACTTCTGCCAAGCGCTCGGCATCACGGCAGAGCACAACGGCACAGACCTACTGACAGGCGCCTCGGTCGCGCTGTCCGAGGGCGAGCCGGTACCCGCCGCACTCATCCGGGTTGGTCCTCGGGTAGGCGTGAGCAAAGCCCACGACTGGCAGCACCGCTTCTACCTCGCGGGGGATCCAACGGTCTCGGCGTACCGACTGAGCCCGAGAGCCAAGCCGTCCGCCGGAGCCTGAGCCGCTGTGCGCCTCGCTCGCGGCTCGCCGATGGGTCGGCGCGGAGTTGGGCCCGAAGATGTGTGACCGCTCGCGAGCGTGGCGCGTGACGCGTTCCCGGCCGGTCGGGTGACTGTCGACGTGCCCCGACCCGGGCCTGAGGGGTGGGGGATGACCCCTTGGTGCGTTCTTCCGCACCGCCAGGATCCCGGTCACCGTGCACAACGACGAGCAGCCAACGGTATACATCAACGGACGGCCGCTTACGACTCTTGATGAGGGACGGGTCATCGTCCCGCTCGGGCGGGCTGTCATGGTCTTCCCCCGCGACTTCACCGATCTCATCCGCAAGACGACCGCTATTCACAGCGACCGGTAAGAACAGAGCAGCACCACACGGGAGGGCTCCCTATAGGGCCCTTGTGTTACGACGGCCTGACACTTCGAGCAGCGGACCACGCCGGACAACAGAGCCTTGCGCTTCCCTCCGCCGCCCGTGTTGCGCTCAGGGTCGCTCAGGTAGCGCGCCAGGGCCCGGAACATGCCCTCGGAGACGAGCGGCTCCCAGTTGGCTGTGCCGGTCCCCTCGGTCACGCGTACGCGTCTCCCATCCGGCTTCTCGACCCACTGGGAGTACGTCTGGATGCCCGCGTTCCTCGGCTTCAAGAGGACGCCCCGGAGGTTCGAGCTGCGCCACTCGTTGCCGTGCGGCGAGAGCAGCTCGCGAGCGTTCCAGTCCTTCGCGATGGACCACAGGGAGACACCGGCCAGGACATCCCGGTACGCCTGCTGCAGGGCTTCCGCCTCCTCGTCGCCATGCGTGCCGTCGCGCTCGAAGCCGAAGGGGCGAGTGCTCCAGAAGGGCCTGCCCGACTCCCTGCGGCGCTGATGACCGAGCACTTGACGCTCTACTCGCATCTCGGTCTCGTTCTCGGCCACCGCAGCGCCGATGCGAGCAGCCAGACGACCCGAAGGGGTCGCCAAGTCCAGGACGCCCTGAGCCTGTGCGGCGGCCAGATGAACGCCGGTCTCCTCGGCCAGGTCCACCAGCTCGACCAGGTCTCGTGTCGTCCGGTAGAGGCGGTCGTAGTGCCTGGCTACGACGACATCAGCCGTACCCGTCCGAACCAGCTCGACCACGCGCCTCCAGCCTTCACCGCGAGCCGACACCTTGCGGCCCTCAACGACGCGGAACTTCGACGCCGAAGAGTCCTTCTCTGTGATGACCTCTACTACGGTCCAGCCGTTCCGGTCGCACAGTGCCTGGCTCAGTTCGACCTGCTGCGTGAGGTTCCCACCCTTGTGGCGAGCGGTGTTCTGCTCCGGGCGGGTGAGATCCGGGTGGGCGCGGACCTCAGTCGCAAACGTCGATTCTCGGCCCGCAATGACAGAGAACTGGCCAAAGGTCCGGCCCGCCTGGCCGCCGCACTGGACATCGACAAAGCGCTGAACGGCGCCGACGCCATCGCCCGCCCGGGTGCATCGCTTTCCGTACTGCACGGCACCCCGCCCCCCTCCGACCAGGTACGCAACGGTCCCCGCACCGGTGTGGGCGGCGATGGCGCCGCGCATCCCTGGCGCATCTGGATCGACGGCGACCCCACCGTGAGCCCGTACCGACCCCATGCGCCACGCCGCCGCACAACTTGACTCGCCCGTAAGGGCCGCCTAATGTAGCCCGAGCCGCTTGAACGGGTACTGCTGTCGGCACGGTCCATCGGACCGGGCTTGAGCACCCGGAAACGGCCAACCACTACCTTCGACTCACCCTGGCGGGTGCAATTTCGGCATGCCGAAATTCGACCCCATCGGCTCGATTATGAGCCGCCAAGGAAATCGACTAACGTAGCGGACACGCCGAAAGGCAAGGCCACTCCAAAGGCCGCCGGAATCAAATTCGAACCGGAAACGGAAGCGAAAAAGAGTCTGGTAACGTTGGACTCGCCGGAAAGGGAAACGCGAAAGCGGAAACCTGGAAAGCG